>NZ_JBMGQA010000001.1:0-3357500 GCF_049739485.1 Bradyrhizobium sp. USDA 326 | reverse complement strand
TAAATATCTTTCGCGGAGAACCAGCTATTTCCCAGTTTGATTGGCCTTTCACCCCTAACCACAAGTCATCGGAGCCTTTTTCAACAGGCACCCGTTCGGTCCTCCAGTGAGTGTTACCTCACCTTCAACCTGCTCATGGCTAGATCACTAGGTTTCGGGTCTAATACAACGAACTTGGCGCCCTATTCAGACTCGCTTTCGCTACGCCTTCGCCTATCGGCTTAAGCTTGCTCGTTAAATTAAGTCGCTGGCCCATAATACAAAAGGTACGATGTCACCCAGAACGAATCTTGAGCTCCATCTGTTTGTAGGTGTCCGGTTTCAGGTCTATTTCACTCCCCTCGTCGGGGTGCTTTTCACCTTTCCCTCACGGTACTAGTTCGCTATCGGTCGCTGAGGAGTACTTAGGCTTGGAGGGTGGTCCCCCCGTGTTCAGACAGGATTGCACGTGTCCCGCCTTACTCGTGGATACATCATCGCATTACTCGTACGGGGCTATCACCCTCTGAGGCCCAGCTTTCCTGACTGGTTCCGATTGTCTTTGATGTATCACTGGCCTGGTCCGCGTTCGCTCGCCACTACTAACGGAGTCTCTGTTGATGTCCTTTCCTCCAGGTACTTAGATGTTTCAGTTCCCTGGGTTCGCTTGAAACCTCCTATGTATTCAGAAGTCTCATACCTTCTCTTGATAACCGGAAATCCAAAACCTCGCGGTCATGGTCCCGATCATTTCTGGTCGAACACCAAGACGCAAGGTCTTGGAGTTCCGGCTATCGAAGGTGGGTTTCCCCATTCGGAAATCCGCGGATCAAAGCTTCTTCGCAGCTCCCCACGGCTTATCGCAGCGTAGCACGTCCTTCATCGCCTCTCAGCGCCAAGGCATCCACCGAACACCCTTAAGGCACTTGATTGCTCTCATTATCAATGTCCACACACTCGGCAGAATGTTATCTGTACGATTGCCGCGAGACCGAAATCTCTAAGGCGCGCGCCCTCGATGAACGCTACGTACAGCCGGACATTGACTAGAAAGACCAGCTTGCTTCGTAAGATCGTTCCGATAGCGAGGCGGTCAAGCTTCGCTAAAAGGATCATTTTACAACTCGCATTCAACCTCACGGCTGAAAGCGAGCGTCGAAAATGATCCGGAGATAATGAAGGCTCGCGCAACGATATGCTGCACAACCCAACTCGGATCGATCTCCTCTTTACGATGTCAGAAAACACGCATCTTGCTGTCTATCCAGACTAGCAGGATGCGAAGTGATGTTTCGCGGACGACGGCGCAGGACCTCGGTGATCAAACCATCTGGTGGAGCCAGACGGGATCGAACCGACGACCTCATGCTTGCAAAGCACGCGCTCTCCCAGCTGAGCTATGGCCCCGTAACCAGAAGACGAATGCTCGTTTGATTAGCCCGCCTTCGCCAAGCCTACGGCGTGGCAGCCTCCGTTTCGAAGGGCTCGCCTAGCCGAAGCAGCGAAGCGCGAAGGCTGGTGGGCCTGGGAAGACTTGAACTTCCGACCTCACGCTTATCAAGCGCGCGCTCTAACCAACTGAGCTACAAGCCCCTAACGCATATCCAGTCAAGGACCAGGGATCCGCAAGCCTGCAGCCCCAGCGCGTGTTCGTCCGCGAAGAAAGAGAAACGAAGACGGCGAAATCCCGCCAATGCAGCTCAACGATCTGGCGATCTGTTGGCCACTGATGTTTCTAAAACGGTTCGATAGAAGCAAGCTTCTGAAGAACCATCCTTAGAAAGGAGGTGATCCAGCCGCAGGTTCCCCTACGGCTACCTTGTTACGACTTCACCCCAGTCGCTGACCCTACCGTGGCCGGCTGCCTCCCTTGCGGGTTAGCGCACCGTCTTCAGGTAAAACCAACTCCCATGGTGTGACGGGCGGTGTGTACAAGGCCCGGGAACGTATTCACCGTGGCGTGCTGATCCACGATTACTAGCGATTCCAACTTCATGGGCTCGAGTTGCAGAGCCCAATCCGAACTGAGACGGCTTTTTGAGATTTGCGAAGGGTCGCCCCTTAGCATCCCATTGTCACCGCCATTGTAGCACGTGTGTAGCCCAGCCCGTAAGGGCCATGAGGACTTGACGTCATCCCCACCTTCCTCGCGGCTTATCACCGGCAGTCTCCTTAGAGTGCTCAACTAAATGGTAGCAACTAAGGACGGGGGTTGCGCTCGTTGCGGGACTTAACCCAACATCTCACGACACGAGCTGACGACAGCCATGCAGCACCTGTGTTCCAGGCTCCGAAGAGAAGGTCACATCTCTGCGACCGGTCCTGGACATGTCAAGGGCTGGTAAGGTTCTGCGCGTTGCGTCGAATTAAACCACATGCTCCACCGCTTGTGCGGGCCCCCGTCAATTCCTTTGAGTTTTAATCTTGCGACCGTACTCCCCAGGCGGAATGCTTAAAGCGTTAGCTGCGCCACTAGTGAGTAAACCCACTAACGGCTGGCATTCATCGTTTACGGCGTGGACTACCAGGGTATCTAATCCTGTTTGCTCCCCACGCTTTCGTGCCTCAGCGTCAGTATCGGGCCAGTGAGCCGCCTTCGCCACTGGTGTTCTTGCGAATATCTACGAATTTCACCTCTACACTCGCAGTTCCACTCACCTCTCCCGAACTCAAGATCTTCAGTATCAAAGGCAGTTCTGGAGTTGAGCTCCAGGATTTCACCCCTGACTTAAAGACCCGCCTACGCACCCTTTACGCCCAGTGATTCCGAGCAACGCTAGCCCCCTTCGTATTACCGCGGCTGCTGGCACGAAGTTAGCCGGGGCTTATTCTTGCGGTACCGTCATTATCTTCCCGCACAAAAGAGCTTTACAACCCTAGGGCCTTCATCACTCACGCGGCATGGCTGGATCAGGGTTGCCCCCATTGTCCAATATTCCCCACTGCTGCCTCCCGTAGGAGTTTGGGCCGTGTCTCAGTCCCAATGTGGCTGATCATCCTCTCAGACCAGCTACTGATCGTCGCCTTGGTGAGCCATTACCTCACCAACTAGCTAATCAGACGCGGGCCGATCTTTCGGCGATAAATCTTTCCCCGTAAGGGCTTATCCGGTATTAGCACAAGTTTCCCTGTGTTGTTCCGAACCAAAAGGTACGTTCCCACGCGTTACTCACCCGTCTGCCGCTGACGTATTGCTACGCCCGCTCGACTTGCATGTGTTAAGCCTGCCGCCAGCGTTCGCTCTGAGCCAGGATCAAACTCTCAAGTTGGACTTGAACTTTGAACCGGCTGATCACAACGTTTGACGAGGTCCCACCATTTTTCATCGACCGAGGTCGACGAGCTGCCCGCGATTCACATCGCTGGCAACGATGGTGTAACCTTTGAAACGTGTACCGCCGAAGTCTTTCGTCCGGTCTCGATCAGAAAAGCCGAAGCTTTCCAGAAGCGAGACCCGCAAGGACTCCGCCGTCCACGTTTCTCTTTCTTCATCTTCACTTGTCAAACAGCCCGGGACCGCGGAGGCCCCAACCTTCCAGAGTGGAAGGGTTCCGACACCCTTACCGACGATGAATGACTCCAACCGACTGGTGTCGATTGTTGTGTCACTCAACAAGGTGAGGAGCATCAGTGGCGCGTTCGCTCGCCTTGGTCAGTGACCCGGCGGCGCCGCGCTCAGTGGTTGGGGTTATAGGCCCCGCCTTCCGGGCTGTCAACGCCCATCGTCAACAAATCGTCGCACAGTGGATCATCCAAAAAAATCGCGTGATTCCAGAGGTTTGGAGCGATGTAGAGCGAACGAACCGACCCGGTGCGAAGAAAAAAAACTGAAAAAAAGTTTGAGGCCCTGGAGGCTCCGGAGGGGCCTCAGAGGCGGCTTGAGGCGCCCATCCGGGGACGCCCCTTGCGCCGGCATCTTGAGGAAGTTTTTTCCATATTTGGCGCCGTACTTGAGCCACAATCCCGCGGCGTTCTGGTAAGAGACAAGCTTGAATCGCGGGGATGCCTTGGAGGCTGCCGGCGATTTTCACGGGGTCAGGGGAAGGCGATCTTGCAGATGACGCAACCTTCCTTCGACGTTCGAAAGACATCGAGAGAGCTTCATCCGTCCAGTTGTTCGTAATTTCGGCCGGCCCTGTTCCGGGGCCTTCTGAGCGCGGGCGCCTGTGCGGCTTGCCTTTTCCGGCGATCCCCGTTCAAGAGGGCGGCCCGGGACAAGGTTCGAAGCGGGCTTTCTTGGGTCGTTGATTGGGGGACTTGGGTTGAACCACAGGACGTCACGCGGCACCTACGGGCGTGAGACCGGGATCATCGATCTCGGCCACGAGCCGCCGCTGTCCGTCGATGGTTCCGAAGCCGCCGTGATCGACCGCCGCCGCGTCTCGGTGCAATGGTTCAGCGGGACAATTCTGACCGGACTCTGCGGCGCGGCCCTGATCGGCGGCGCCGTTTTCGCATCACTCGACGGCGAGATGACGTTCGCCAAGGTGCCGGAGCGGGTCGAAGGCGCGTTGCGCGGAGCCTTCGGCGCCGCCGACCGCGCCGCCACGCTGCACAAGAGCGACCGCCTGCCGCCGCCGAGCGAATCCACCGCCTCGCGCAACATCGTGCGCGTCTCGACGGTCGCCCGCGTCGGCAACCGCGACGTGATGCGGGTGCGCCCCTTCGTCCGCATCGCCGGCAATTTGTCGATGACGACGAGCGACCTGTCGGCGAAGATCCCGCCGTTCAACGCCCAGCGCCTGCTCACCGATGTCGGCTCCGATCCGAAGACGGCGTCCGACGATCCCAACAATCCAGAGGCGGTCGAGCCCGACGCGGAGGTGTCCTTCGTCACCAAGGACCTGTCGTCGGTGCTGCCGAAGGCCAAGATTTCCGCAGTGGTGGCGCTCGACGACATCCTGATGCGGGTCCGCGATGCCGCCAACTGGCGCGGCAATGGCGGGGTGCGCTACGCCTCGCTCGCCAATGCCGCAGCCGATGTCTCCGGCGCGACCGGCCCGTCCGACATCAAGATGGCCTACGCCACCGAGACGTCGTCGTCCGATCCCTATGCCGGCTTCGAGACGCGCGTGGTGCCGGAGAACGTCACGCTGCTGCCCAAGACCAAGGAGCAGATCACCGGCGGCAATCCCAACGGCGAGCGTGTTCATCTGGTCAGGAAGGGCGACAGCGTCGGCTCGGTGCTGCGCGATCTCGGCGCGACGGCTGACGAGATCAGGGCGATCACAGCAACGCTCGGCCCGCGCGGCCGCGACGGCGGCCTCAAGGAAGGCGAGAAACTCCGCATCCTGATGGCGCCCGCGAGCCCCGGCGCCCGGCTCCAGCCCTATCGCGTCGTGGTTGCAAACGACACCATCGTGGAGGCGATCGCGGCGCTGTCCGATCTCGGCAAATACGTCGCGGTCGACGTCTCCAGCATGAACACCGTCGCCGACGCCGCGGCCAACGCCGACAGCGACGACGATGATGAGGACGACGGCAGCGGCGTGCGGCTCTACCAGAGCATCTACGAGACGGCGATGCGCAACAAGGTGCCGATGCCCGTCATCGAGGACATGATCAAGATCTACTCCTACGACGTCGATTTCCAGCGCAAGGTGCAGCCCGGCGATTCCTTCGACGTGTTCTACGCCGGCGAGGACGAAGGCGTGACGTCGAGCGAAAAGAACGAAGTGCTGTTCGCCTCCCTCACCGTCGGCGGCGAGACCAAGAAGTACTACCGCTACCAGAGCCCCGACGACGGCGTCGTCGATTACTACGACGAGACCGGCAAGAGCGCGAAGAAGTTCCTGGTCAGAAAGCCGGTCAACAACGCCATCATGCGCTCCGGCTTCGGCGGCCGCCGTCACCCGATCCTGGGCTACGTGAAGATGCACACCGGCGTCGACTGGGCCACCTCCTACGGCACGCCGATCTTCGCCTCCGGCAACGGCATGATCGAAAAGGCCGGCCCCGAGGGCGGCTACGGCAAGTACATCCGCATCAAGCATTCCAACGGCTATGAGACCGCCTACGGCCACATGTCGGCCTTCGCCAAGGGCATGGAGCCCGGCAAGAAGGTGCGGCAGGGCCAGGTGATCGGCTTCGTCGGCTCATCGGGCTTGTCGACCGGCCCGCACGTCCATTACGAGATCCTCGTCAACGGCCGCTTCGTCGACCCGATGCGCGTGAAGCTGCCGCGCGGCCGCTCGCTCGAGGGCCCGATGCTGGCCAGCTTCGAGAAGGAGCGCGACCGGCTCGACGGCATGTTGAGCGGCCGCGGCGCCGCCATCGCCCGCATGTCGGACGCGACCGGCGGGCCATTGCAGGTCACCAACCGCTAAGTCGGGCATCCATCGCCCGGCGGCCACCTCCAGACACGATCCGAATTCGACATCGTCGCGCGAGGCCGCTTCGCGGCGTCACAACGTCAAGTTTCGTTTGCCAAAGCGGCATGAAGGGCGAATACTTTCCAAAAAAGAGGGAGGTCTCGCCATGAAGAACAGGCTCGCCTGCGCAGCCTTGGTCGCTGCGCTGTTTTCCGCCACGAGCCTATCGGCTGAGACCTTGCCGGCAATCTGGGAGGTCACCAAGCTCGTCCCGGGCTCGGCATTCCACGGCGTGCACGGGCTCGCTGTCGACAAGGCCGGCCACCTGTTTGCCGGCAGCGTCGCAGGCGCGGCGCTCTATGAGGTCGACCTTGCGGGCAGTAGCGCCAAGGTTGCAATCCCGGCACCGGTCGGAATGGCCGACGACATCGCGTTCGCGCCCGACGGCACCATGGCCTGGACCGGATTCCTCGCCGGCGATCTCTATGCGCGCAAGGGCGACGGCCCGATCAGGCAGCTCGCCAGTGGCCTCCCCGGCATCAACTCGCTGGCCTTCCGCAAGGACGGCCGGCTCTATGCAACCACCGTCTTCCTTGGCGATGCGCTCTACGAGATCGATGTCGAGGGCGTCAAACCGCCGCGCCAGATCATGGAGAAGATGGGCGGCCTCAACGGCTTCGAGTTCGGCCCCGACGACAAGCTCTACGGTCCGCTCTGGTTCAAGGGCCAGATCGCAAGGATCGACGTCGACAACGCCGAGCTGACCGTCGTCGCCGACGGCTTCAAGGTCCCGGCCGCCGTGAACTTCGATTCCAAGGGCAATCTCTTCGCGGTCGACACCGCGCTCGGCCAGCTCGTCCGGGTCGCTCCTGACTCAGGCGCCAAGACCATGATCGCGCAGCTGAAGCCGTCCCTGGACAATCTCGCCATCGACGGCAAGGACCGCATCTACGTCTCCAACATGGCCGACAACGGCATCCAGGAGGTCGATCCGGCGACCGGCCAGGCCAAGCAGATCATCATCGGCAAGCTCGCTTTGCCCGGCGGCATCGGCGTCACCTCGGAGAACGGCAAGGACACGATCCACGTCGCCGACGTGTTCGCCTATCGCACGGTGAATGGAGCGACCGGCGAGGTCACCGAAAAGGCGCGCATGCACGCCGCCGGCGTCACGCTCGAATATCCGATGAGCGCGACGGCGCAGGGCAACGACGTGGTCCTGTCGAGCTGGTTCACCGGCACCGTGCAGGTGATCGAGGGCAAGACCGGCGCAACGCGCGACATGCTGCACGGCTTCAAGGCGCCGCATGATGCAATCGTGCTCGCAGACGGCAGCATCCTGGTCGCCGAGCTCGGCACCAAGTCACTGGTCAAGGTGAGCGGCGAGCACGGCAAGGATCGCACCACGCTGATCGGTGACCTCGAGGGTCCAGTCGGGCTCGTCGGTGGACCTGGCGGCGAGGTCTATCTCACCGAAGCCTTTGCCGGCGCCGTCTCCCGCATCGACACGAACGGCAAAAAGACCGTAATCGCCAAGGATCTGAAAATGCCCGAAGGCATCGCGCGCGGGAGCGATGGCAAGCTCATCGTGGCGGAGGTCGGCGCCAAGCGGCTGATCGAGATCGCGCCGGACAGCGGCAAAGTCGCCGAGATTACCGCCAACCTCCCGATCGGCCTGACAGGCGCGCCCGGCGGCCTGCCGACGCACATTCCGACTGGCGTCGCAGTCGGCGCAACGGGCGTCATCTACTTCAGCTCGGATCTCGAGAACGCGATCTACAAGGTGGTGAAGAAGTAGCATTCGCCGGCCACGACCTGCCGCGGAACCCGCAGGCGGGTTTCCGGTTAGCTGACGGAAGCCGACCAGCAGGAGGATCGCCCATGACGCGCCTCTCACGCGACGACGTCGTCAAGGCCGTGGACCGGGCCGACGACGTCACCATCGCCCAGATCATCGGAACCGGCGCGACGGCTGAGGAACTCGCCGAAGCGCAGGCCTGGCTCGCCAATGACGAGCCCATGATCAACGACTTGCGCCCCCTGGCCCAAGGCCGGGTGCGCGAGCTGGTGGATATTCTGTCGGAGCTGGAAGAGGACGACGAGGAGGTCGGACCGGCCGAACCGGGCTCCGGTTCTGCTGTCAGTTAGAGCCGGATGGCTTCAGGTTGAATCGGGTGAATCGCCTCGGATGCCATTGACCTCTCCCGCTTGCTTGCGGAGGGACCGCACTTGTCATGTGGCAAGCCATTAACACCTCAATCTCCAACAGGCACTCCAACACGCAAAACGCCCCGGAGAGATTGCTCTCTCCGGGGCGGCTTATCGTTTCAGGCGACGATCGCCGGCGCTCAGTTCAGCTTCCGCTTCGCCACCGGTGCCTCGAACTGGGTGATCTCGGCGGTTTGCGGTGCCTTGCCGTTGAAGGTCAGCACGTTGCCTTCTGACGAGATCGCGACATTGTCGCCGTCCCTGACGTCGCCGGCCAGGATCATCTCGGCGAGCGGATCCTGGAGGTAGCGCTGGATCACCCGCTTCAGCGGCCTTGCGCCATAGGCGGGATCCCAGCCCTTGGCAGCGAGCCAGTCGCGACCGGCGGCATCGAGCGTCAGGACGATCTTGCGATCGGTCAGCAGCTTCTGGAGCCGCGCGAACTGGATCTCGACGATGCGGCCCATCTCGCTCCGCTGCAAGCGGTGGAACAGGATGATCTCGTCGACGCGGTTCAGGAATTCGGGACGGAAGTGCCCGCGCACCATTCCCATCACCTGCTCGCGCACGGCCGAGGTGTCCTCGCCCTCCGGCTGATTCACCAGGAATTCCGAACCGAGATTCGAGGTCATGATGATCAGCGTGTTGCGGAAGTCGACGGTGCGGCCCTGGCCGTCGGTCAGGCGGCCGTCGTCGAGCACCTGCAACAGGACGTTGAAGACATCGGGATGCGCCTTCTCGATCTCGTCGAACAGCACCACCTGGTAGGGCCGGCGCCGCACCGCTTCGGTGAGCGCGCCGCCCTCGTCATAGCCGACATAACCCGGAGGCGCGCCGATCAGCCGCGAGACCGAGTGCTTCTCCATGTATTCGGACATGTCGAGGCGGACCATCGCGGTCTCGTCGTTGAACAGGTACTCCGCGAGAGCTTTGGTCAGCTCGGTCTTGCCGACGCCGGTGGGGCCCAAGAACATGAACGAGCCTGTGGGGCGGTTCGGGTCCTGCAGGCCCGCGCGCGAGCGGCGCACGGCGGTCGCGACCGCACGCACAGCCTCGGCCTGACCGACGACACGCTTGCCGAGCTGCTCCTCCATCTTCAGGAGCTTCTCCTTCTCGCCTTCCAGCATCTTGTCGACCGGCACGCCGGTCCAGCGCGAGACGACCTGCGCAATGTGGTTGGCGGTGACCGCCTCCTCCATCATCTCGCCGGAGCCTTCGCGCGCCTCGATATCCGCCAGCTGCTTCTCCAGCTCCGGGATGCGACCGTAGGCCAGCTCGCCGGCCTTCTGGAATTCGCCGCGCCGCTGCGCGTTGGCGAGCTCGACTCGCAAGCCATCGAGCTCGGCCTTCAGCTTCTGGGCATCGGAGAGCTTGTTCTTCTCCGCGCTCCAGCGCGCCGTCAGCCCAGCAGACTTCTCCTCGAGCTCGGCAAGGTCCTTCTCCAGGGTCTGCAGCCGGGTCTTGGAGCCGGGATCGCTTTCCTTCTTCAGCGCCTCCTGCTCGATCTTGAGCCGGATGATCTCACGGTCGAGCGAATCCAGCTCTTCCGGCTTGGAGTCGACCTGCATCTTCAGCCGCGCCGCGGCCTCGTCCATGAGGTCGATCGCCTTGTCAGGCAGGAAACGGTCGGTGATGTAGCGATTGGACAGCGTCGTGGCGGCGACGAGCGCGGAATCGGTGATCCGCACGCCATGGTGCTGCTCATACTTGTCCTTCAGCCCGCGCAGGATCGAGATCGTGTCCTCGACGGAGGGCTCGCTGACGAAGATCGGCTGGAAGCGCCGCGCCAGCGCGGCGTCCTTCTCGACGTGCTTCTGGTACTCGTCGAGCGTGGTCGCGCCGATGCAGTGCAGCTCGCCGCGGGCGAGCGCCGGCTTGAGCAGGTTGGAGGCGTCCATCGCGCCGTCACCCTTGCCGGCGCCGATCAGCGTGTGCATCTCGTCGATGAACAGGATGAAGGTGCCCTCGCTCCCGGTCACTTCCTGAAGCACGGCCTTCAGCCGCTCCTCGAATTCGCCGCGGTATTTTGCGCCGGCGATCAGTGCGCCGAGGTCGAGCGAAAGCAGCTTCTTGTCCTTGAGGCTCTCCGGCACGTCGCCGTTGACGATGCGCAGCGCCAACCCTTCCGCGATGGCGGTCTTGCCGACACCGGGCTCGCCGATCAGGACGGGGTTGTTCTTGGTCCGGCGCGAGAGCACCTGGATGGTGCGACGGATCTCCTCGTCGCGGCCGATGACCGGATCGAGCTTACCGTCGCGCGCGGCCTGGGTCAGGTCGCGGGCATATTTCTTCAACGCGTCATAAGCGTTCTCGGCGGTCGCGGAATCCGCCGTCCGCCCCTTGCGCAGCGCCTCGATCGCCGCATTGAGGTTTTGCGGGGTGACGCCGCCCTTGTTCAGGATCGTGCCGGCCTCGCTGGTCTTCTCCAGCGTGAGGCCGAGCAGCAGCCGCTCCACGGTGACGAAACTGTCGCCGGCCTTCTCGCCAGCCTTTTCGGCGGCATCGAAGGTGCGGGCGAGCTCGGGTGCGAGGTAAATCTGGCCGGCGCCGCCGCCGGAAACCTTCGGCACCTTGCCGAGGGCGTCCTCGGTGGCCTTCAGAATTGCACGGGAATTGCCGCCGGCGCGGTCGATCAGGCCGGCAGCGAGCCCCTCATTGTCGTCCAGGAGGACTTTCAGGAGGTGCAGGGTGGAAAACTGCTGGTGCCCCTCGCGCATCGCGAGCGACTGCGCAGACTGGATGAAGCCCCTGGAGCGTTCGGTATACTTCTCGATGTTCATCTTTTCTGTCCCTCGGCCTGCCCTTGGGGCCCTCTCAGGCACCCCAATACGGCATCTTCATTGGGTTTCCGCTCACCGCATTGAGGTTTCTCAAGCGGGAACGGCCGTCTTTTTGCCGACGTTGCCGCCGGCCTGCGGCAGATGTGGGAAGCAGATTGCGGATGCGAAAGAGGCGAGTTCACAAATTCGTGCGCTCCTGGGCGGGCTTGGCTCCCGCGGGCCGAATCCCTTAAGTAGTGGCATGACAGCCAGCCACACGGCCGAGATCACCGGCCTCTATCGCTACCCGATCAAGGGCCTGACGCCGGAACGCCTGTCGCGCGTCGCTTTGCGGGTCGGCCAGACCCTGCCAGCCGACCGCCG
Organism: Bradyrhizobium sp. USDA 326; assembly: GCF_049739485.1. Taxonomy (NCBI): domain Bacteria; kingdom Pseudomonadati; phylum Pseudomonadota; class Alphaproteobacteria; order Hyphomicrobiales; family Nitrobacteraceae; genus Bradyrhizobium; species Bradyrhizobium sp. USDA 326. The sequence goes on along the minus strand of NZ_JBMGQA010000001.1, from coordinate 3,345,859 downwards.
CTACGCCATCGAGAACGGACCGAGCGGGTTCGATCCCGATGCGCCCGAGTGGAAGCCGAAGATCCAGTTTCTGATGCTCGCGCGCAATGAGCGGCTGGCTGAGCTCGACAGCCGGTTCGACGATGCCACCAATCTGTTGACCATCCGCAAGGGCGGCCAAACCGTCGCCAGCGGCGATCTGGAGGCCGCCGCCGGGCGCGCCGTCATCGAGGCCTATTTCAGCGAGAACTTTCAGCCGGAGTTGAAGGGCCCGCCCAAGGTTCTGTCCGGCCGCAACCACAGCTTCTCCGATGTCGCCCGCAAGGTGGTCTCCATCATCAATCTCGGCAGCGTCCGCGCGATCGAGACCATGCTCGGCGGCGTCCCCGTGCATCCCCTGCGCTTCCGCGCCAATCTCTACGTCAAGGGCTGGCCGGCCTGGTCGGAGCTCGATCTGGTCGGCCAGACGCTTGCGGTCGGGCAGGCCCGGCTGAAGGTGATCAAGCGCATCGTCCGCTGCCCGGCCACCAATGTCGATCCCGATACCGCCAAGCGCGATCTCGAAATCCCGCCCACGCTGTCGCGCCATCTCGGCCACATGGATTGCGGCATCTACGCCGAGGTCATCGCCGACGGTGACGTCGGCATCGGTGACGTGGTGGCGGTGGAAGAGCCGAGATTGGTGTGACGGCACTTCGGCTCCACGCACTCCGTCATTGCGAGGAGCGAAGCGAAGAAGCAATCCAGGCTATTCCCGCGGAGGGATTCTGGATTGCTTCGCTTCGTTCGCAATGACAGCGACGAACCTCAGTTCGGCATCACATACGCATAGATCCGGCCGCGCGAGACCGGCGCTTCGCGGACGCGGTTGCCGCTGTTGCCGGAGATCATGATCGGATTGCCCTGCGCGTCGATGCCGGTGATGATTCCGACATGGCCGCCCCGGCGGCCGCGCGACATCACCGCGATGGCGCCGACCTGCGGACCGGAGATGCGCGTGCCATAATGCGCGAACGAGTTCGCCATGTCCGAGCCGGTGCCACGATGGCCGGTCTGCTCGAGCACCATGTTCATGAAGCGCGCGCACCACAGGCTGCCGCGTCCGGTCGGATTGCCGCCGAGATAGCGGCGCGCCTCGGACACGAGGCCTGAGCCGCCACTGAGGCCGCCGCTCATGCCAGCACCGCCGGCATTGGTATTCGGATTATAGCTGGCCTGGGTGTTGGCGAAGCCGCTCGCCTGCAACTGCGCCGCGCTGCGCTCGAAGCGCGAGCTGCGTGCACGATGGCGGTGGTGATGATGCCTGGCGTGGTGCACGTAAGCGTGCCGCTCTGCGCTATGACGATGATGCGGCCGTGCCGAGGCCGGAGAAACGAACGCGGCGACCGCCGCAAAAAAGAACGCCAGCGCGACAACACAACGCGACAGGCGGAACGCAAACAACTCAACCATTCTTCATCCTTCGTTACACCCCTACTTTCCGATCGGCCGGTGAAGTGGCCGACATAGGTCAGGCCGTTAAGCCGTCCGATGTGGCGAGAAAAAGACACCGCATCGGCGAATAGCTGCGATGATTTTGTGTCGGTGCTGGTTCGACGCTGCCGCATTGCGGACAACAGCGTTAACTGCGATCCTGCAAAGGCGGCTTGATAGAGGGAAACAGTTAATGCCCCACGCCACGGCCAGGGACGACGTCCGCATCTATTTCGAAGAGGCGGGTCAGGGAACGCCGATACTTTTTCTGCACGAGTTTGCGGCCGACTACACCAATTGGGAGCCGCAGATGCGCTACTTCTCGCGCGGCCATCGCTGCATCACCTATTCGGCGCGCGGCTACACGCCGTCGGACGTGCCTGACGGCGAGATCTACAGCTATACGCACTTCTACACCGACGCGCTCGCGGTGCTCGATCATCTCGGGATCGCGCGCGCGCATCTCGTCGGCCTTTCGATGGGCGCCTACTCGTCGCTGCAGATCGGTTTGAACGCGCCGCAGCGTGCGCTGTCGATGACGCTGGCCGGCGTCGGCTCGGGTTCGGAGGTCGAGAATCTGGAGGCCTGGCGCAAGCAGTGCCGCGCCAATGCCGAGCAGTTCGAGACGCTGGGCTCCGCAGAGGTCGCAAAGGTCACGCGCGAGGCACCGAGCCGGATTCCGTTCCTGGTGAAGGACCCGCGCGGGCACGCGGATTTCTACGCCGCGCTGGCGCGGCACGATGCCAACGGTTCGGCGCGCACGATGCGCGGCTTCCAGGGCGGCCGCCCCTCGATCTACACGATGACCGACGCGATCAAAGGCGTCGCGACGCCGGCACTGATCATCTGCGGCGACGAGGACGATCCCTGCATCGGGCCGAGCCTGTTCTTGAAGAAGCACCTCCCCGCAGCCGGACTGGCGATGTTTCCAAAGTCCGGCCACGTGCTTAACCTCGAGGAGCCTGCGCTGTTCAACGCGAGCGTGGAGCGGTTCGTGACGCTGGTGGAAGCTGGGCGCTGGCCGGTGCGGGATCCGCGGTCGCTGGCTCCCCACTAGCTATCATTCCGGGATGCGCCGAAGGCGCAGGCCCGGAATCCATCAGGCTGCAGGCGCTGTTGGACGATGGATTCCGGGCTCGATGCTTCGCATCGCCCCGGAATGACGGACAGAGGCTATTTCCCCCCGCCTCGGCTCAGTAAGAACACCGCTTGCTCGCCGAACATATTCCACACCCACCAGGGCAGGTTCAGCGGCACCGGGCGGCCGTAGAGATCGAGCGCCACCGAGCGCTCCATCTTGACGTTGATCTCGTCGCAGAGCTGCACGAAATCCTTGATGGTGCAGAAGTGGATGTTGGCGGTGTCGTACCAGGTCGCCGGCAGGTTCTCGGTGCGCGGCATGTGGCCGCCGATCAGGAGCTGGAGCCGCATCTTCCAGAAGCCGAAATTCGGGAACGAGACGATGGCGCGGCGCCCGATGCGCAGCAGGTTTTCCAGCACCACACGCGGCTGCCGCGTCGCCTGCAGCGTCTGCGACAGGATCACGTAATCGAAGGCGTCATCGGGATAGTTGACGAGATCGGTGTCGGCATCGCCCTGCACCACCGCAAGCCCTTTGGCGACGCAGCGGTTGACACCCTCGCGCGACAGCTCGATGCCGCGCCCGTCGATGCCGCGGGTCTCCAGCAGCTGAAGCAGGTCGCCCTCGCCGCAGCCGACGTCGAGCACCTTCGAACCCGGCTTGACCATCTCGGCGACCAGCAGGTGGTCGGCGCGAAACTGACCGGACTGCGCGGACGCGAGCCCCCCCAGCGGCAGCACTTCCTGGACAGACATCGCTAGCGGTCCTTGAGGGTGAGCCCGCGGGCCTTGCCTGCCGATTGCAGGAAAGCGCGGGAGATGTCGAAGAATTCGGGCACGTCGAGCAAGAAGGCGTCGTGGCCGCGATCGGTCTCGATCTCGGCGAACGACACCCGCGCGCTCGAGGCGTTCAGCGCGTGCACCAGCGCGCGCGATTCCGAGGTCGGGAAAAGCCAGTCGCTGGTGAAGGAGACCACGCAGAAGCGGGTCTGGATACCCGCAAACGCCTTCGCCAGCGCGCCGCCATGGTCGGCGGCGATGTCGAAATAGTCCATCGCACGCGTCAGATAGAGATAGGAATTGGCGTCGAAGCGTTCGACGAAAGACGAGCCCTGGTAGCGCAGATAGCTTTCGACCTGGAAATCCGCGTCGAACGAAAAGGTCGGCAGTTCGCGATCCTGCATACGCCGGCCGAACTTGCGATGCAGCGCCGCGTCCGAGAGATAGGTGATGTGCGCCGCCATCCGCGCCACCGCGAGCCCGCGGTGCGGATGGATGCCGCGATCGGCATAGCCGCCACCCTGCCAATCGGGGTCGGCCATCACCGCCTGGCGCCCGAGTTCGTGGAAGGCGATGTTCTGCGCCGAGTGCCGCGTCGCGCAGGCAATCGCCAGCGCGGAGAACACGCGGCCAGGATAGGCCGCGGTCCATTGCAGCACCTGCATGCCGCCCATCGAGCCGCCGACGACCGCAAACAGCGTGTCGATGCCGAGCCGGTCGATCAGCATCGCCTGCGCCCGCACCATGTCGGGGATGGTGATAACAGGGAAATCCAGGCCCCAGACCTTGCCGGTGGCGGGATTGATCGACGCCGGCCCGGTCGAGCCCATGCAGCCGCCGATCACGTTGGAGCAGATGATGAAGTAGTGCTTGGGATCGATGGGCCGGCCGGGGCCGACCAGCGTCTCCCACCAGCCGGACTTGCCGGTGACGGGATGCACATTGGCGACGTGCTGATCGCCGGTCAGCGCATGGCAGATCAGAACGGCGTTGGAGCGATCGGCGTTGAGCTCGCCATAGGTCTGGTAGGCGATCTGGAACGGGGTGAGATCGACGCCGCAATCGAGCCGCAGCGGCTGCTCGATGCCGAACTGCGCGACCTGCGAACTCGGGTGATCCACCTCGTGCGACCGTTCGTCGGCGCTGATCGCAGGACTGGGTACAGACTTGACGCCAACCATCATCGACCTCGTTTGCGACTGCCGTCAGACCGCCGCTGGAATCAGGCCATGAAAAACCCGGCCTGAACGATAGGTTCGGCCGGGATCGGAAGCGTCCCCGGCCTGTTTAGCGAGTTTTTTAACGTGGCTGCAAGCCGGCCGGCTCAAATGACCACGGAACAGGCAAAAGCTACCGTCTTGGGCGGTTTTCGTCAAGTCACGGCCCGGATCGGCCCAATTCGCCTTCGTCACGTCGCCCGCAAAGCACGTCATTTCTCTTTGCTTTCGCCGCCCCGACTGCCTAATCAGGACATCCCCCTCGAAACCATCGCAGCCAGATATGTCCCAACGTCCGCCCGCGCCACCATCGCTCCAAGAACTGCGCAAGGAGATCGACGCGATCGACGAGGGCATGCATCGCCTCCTGATGCAGCGCGGCGATATTATCGACCGCCTGATCCAAGTGAAGCAGACCCAGGAGGTCGGCTCGGCGTTCCGCCCGGCACGCGAGGCCGACATGATGCGTCACCTCGTGCAGCGCCATCGCGGCATCCTGCCGCTCGACACGGTCGAGAGCATCTGGCGTGTCATCATCGCGACGTTCACTTACGTGCAGGCGCCGTTCTCCGTTCATGCCGATATCTCGGCGAGCGAGCCGGCGATGCGCGATTCCGCGCGCTTCCATTTCGGCTTCACGGTGCCCTACGTCGCGCATTTCAGCGCGCAGGCCGCGGTCGAAGCAGCGGCGAAATCCAAGGGCGACCTGGCGCTGGTCTCGGCAACGTCGAGCCGCACGCCCTGGTGGCTTGAGCTCGAAGCCGATGGCGCGCCGAAAATCATCGCGCGGCTGCCGTTCGTCGAACGCGCTGACCATCCGGCCGCATTGCCGGTGTTTACGATCTCGCGGGTCGCCGACAGCGCCTTGGTGACGGAGGTCGAAACCTTCAGCGTCCGCGTCTCCGGGTGGAACGCCGAGGTCGCACGCGCCCTGTCGCCGCTCGCCGAGATCGTGGCGGTGCCCGATACCGCCTTCGATGGCGCCGCGCTGCTGGTCTCGGTCACCAGCGCGACCAGCATCGACAAAGTCAGGGCTGCCCTGATCGAGGCGGGGGCCTCGGTGCGCTCCACGGCCCTCGTCGGCAGCCACGCAACGCGCTATACGGTGCCCCCGACCGGGGCGAAATCGTAAATCGCGCGCCCGCCATTTCGGAGTTGAAGATGTCCCGCCCCGTGCCGAATCCCGGCATTCTCGATATTGCGCCCTACACCCCCGGCAAGAGCCCGGTGCCGGAGCCGGGCCGCAAGGTGTTCAAGCTCTCGGCCAACGAGACGCCGTTCGGGCCCTCGCCCAAGGCGATCGAGGCGTTCAAGCGCGTGGCGGATCATCTGGAGGACTATCCGGAAGGCACCTCGCGCGTGCTGCGCGAGGCGATCGGCCGCTCGTTCGGGCTCGATCCCAACCGCATCATCTGCGGTGCCGGTTCGGACGAGATCCTCAATCTGCTCGCCCACACTTATCTCAGCCACGGCGACGAGGCGATCTCCACCACGCACGGCTTCCTGGTCTACCCGATCGCGACGATGGCGGTCGGTGCCAAGAACGTCGTCGCGCAGGAGACCAATCTCACGGCCGATGTCGACGCCATCCTGAAGGCCGTGACGCCGCGGACCAAACTGGTCTGGCTTGCCAACCCCAACAACCCGACCGGCACCTATCTGCCGTTCGACGAGGTCAAGCGGCTGCGCGCCGGCCTGCCCTCGCATGTGCTGCTGGTGCTCGATGCCGCCTATTCCGATTACGTCTCGCGCAACGATTACGAGATGGGAATCGAGCTCGTCGCCACCACCGAGAACACGGTGGTGACGCACACGTTCTCCAAGATCCACGGCCTGGCTGCGCTGCGCATCGGCTGGATGTTCGGCCCCGAGCACGTCATCGACGCGGTCAACCGCATCCGCGGTCCCTTCAACGTGTCGACGCCGGCGATGTACGCCGCGGTCGCCGCGATCGAGGACACCGCGCACCAGGCGATGTCGAAGCAGTTCACCGAGACCTGGCGCAACCGGCTTACCGAGGAGGTCGGCAAGCTTGGCCTGAAGGTGACGCCGAGCGTCGCCAATTTCGTGCTGATCCACTTCCCGGCCGAGAAGGGCAAGACCGCTGACGACGCCGACGCCTTCCTGACCAAGCGGGGTCTCGTGCTGCGCGCGCTGAAGAATTACGGCCTGCCGCATGCGCTGCGGATGACCATCGGCACCGAGGAGGCCAACCGTCTCGTGATCGAGGCCTTGCGCGACTTCATGGGCGGCAAATGAATGCCGATCCGCACTTCCAGCGCGTCGCGCTGATCGGCTTCGGCCTGATCGGCGGCTCGATCGCGCGCGCTGCGAAGCTCCAGGGCCTGGCCGGCGAGATCGTCACCACCGCGCGCTCGGAGAAGACACGCGCGCGGGTGGCCGAGCTCGGCATCGTCGATCAGGTCGTGGCGACCAATGCGGAGGCCGTGAAGGAGGCCGATCTCGTCATCCTCTGCATTCCCGTCGGCGCCTGCGGTGCCGTGGCGCAGGAGATCGCCGCGCATCTGAAACCGGGTGCGATCATCTCCGACGTCGGCTCGGTCAAGGGCGCGGTGGTCCGGGACATGGCCCCGCATCTGCCGAAGGGCGTTCATTTCGTGCCGGCGCATCCGGTCGCGGGCACCGAGCATTCGGGCCCGGATTCGGGGTTTGCCGAGCTCTTCATCAACCGCTGGTGCATCCTGACGCCGCCGGAAGGCACCGACACGGCGGCCACGGAGCATCTGCGCGCGTTCTGGGCGGCGATGGGCGCCAAGGTCGAGGTCATGACGCCGGATCATCATGATCTCGTGCTCGCGATCACCAGCCATTTGCCGCATCTGATCGCCTATACCATCGTCGGCACCGCCGACGAACTGGCGCAGGTGACGGAATCCGAGGTGATCAAGTTCTCCGCCGGCGGTTTTCGCGATTTCACCCGTATCGCCGCGTCCGATCCGACGATGTGGCGCGACGTCTTTCTCGCCAACAAGGAAGCCGTGCTGGAGATGCTGGGCACCTTCACCGAGGATCTCGCAAAACTCACCCGCGCGATCCGCCGCGGCGACGGCGAAGCCCTGTTCGACCACTTCACCCGCACCCGCGCCATCCGGCGCGGCATCGTCGAGATCGGCCAGGATTCCGCCGCGCCGGATTTCGGCCGGCCGCATGCGGCGCTGAAGAAGCCGTGAGCCTGTCATTCCGGGGTGCCCGAAGGGCGAGCCCGGAATCCATTGGGCCACCGCGCACAGTGAAATGGATTCCGGGTTCGATGCTACGCATCGCCCCGGAATGACAGTCTTCAATACAGCGGCGGGATCTGGCCGACCTTGACCGGGCCGAGCAGCACGGCGCCATCGACGAACTTCAGCGGGAAGCTTCTCGCCTTCTTGCCTTCCAGCGTGCTCTCGGTGCCGATCGAATTGATGCCGGCGGCGACGCCCGCATTGGCGTTCTGCTTGATGACCTTGCCGAGGCCGGGCACGGCCCGGTCGAGCGCGCCGAACAAATTGTTGAGGTCCTGCGACTTCACGCCGGGCGCGACGCGGTCGAGCGTTGCCTGCGGCACGCCCTCCTCCAGCATCTTCTCGATGCCGAGCGCCGGGATCACGCGCTCAAGGCCGGTCACCGTCATCTGCAATTCGCCGTCGAGCCGGCCATTGGCCGAAAGGCCGAGCGTGCCGGCCGCAACCGCGATCATCTCGCCCTGCTGGATCCGCGACTGCACGATCTCGATATGGCCGCCGGCAGCCTGGATCTCGCGAAAGCGCTGCGGCCAGGGCTTCGGCGTGAGGTCGGAGAGGCCGGTGACCTTTGCGCGCGTGTCCGCCTCGAACGGCTCGGCGAGCAGGGGATGAACGCCCTGGATGCTGCCCTGCGCGACGTGAACCACGGTCTCGATGACGGGACGATCGGCTGGCGATCCATCAGCGAGGCGGCCGTGCAGCTCGACCTGCTTGGCGCGCGCAAGCGGCACCTGCACGCTGCCGTCGAGACGGTTGAGGCCCGGATCGTCGAACACGATGGAGGCGCGGTCCGGCACGGCCGGCAGGCCGGCCACGCTGGCGCGGCCCTTGCTCCAGTTCACCACGAAGGTGTTTTGCGTGACGCCGTCGGTCAGCGTCGCGGGCGCGGAGAATTCCGCGATGATGCGCTTGGGATCGTAGACCTGGGCGACGACCAGGATGTTGTCGAGCTTCGCCGTGAACGGGGTCCTGCTCGCGTTCTGCGACACCAGGGCGACGCTGGCGCCGGAGCACTGGACCTCGAAGCGGAACGGGAAACCCGCGATCGAGCGCTTGGCGCAATCATAGATGCGGCCGGACTTGGCCTCCTGCGCCCGCCAGGCGTCTGCGGCAATTTCGGCCTGCGACGCCGCGTAGAACCAGAAACCGCTCCACGCGACCGCGAGGATCAGGACGAGAACGGGTGCGATGAAAAGGCCCCAACGGGAGCGACGGCCTGCGGCAACGGTCATATTGGACATGCGGCGACCCTTTGATCCCGGATTTTGGCAAATGTAAGCGGGGACGGCCTGCGACGAAAGGCGGAGAATTCGCTTCGCTTCGGGGCATGGTTCTGGTAGCCGTGCCCGAAATGTCGGAAATCACCGTCCCTTCCGTCACCACCGCCAAGGGCGACCTCTGGGTGTTCGGCTACGGCTCGCTGATGTGGCGGCCGGGCTTCGAGTTCGAGGAACGCATCCCGGCCCGGCTGGTCGGCGAGCATCGCGCGCTCTGCGTCTACTCGTTCGTGCATCGCGGCACGCCGGAAAAGCCTGGCTTGGTGCTCGGGCTCGACCGCGGCGGCGCCTGCCGCGGCATCGCCTTCCGCGTCGCCGAGAAGAACCGCGCCGATGTCGTCGCCTATTTGCGCGCACGCGAGCAGGTCACGTCGGTCTATCGCGAAGTGATGCGCTCGGTGTGGCTTGAGAACGATGCGCGCCAGCGCGTCTCGGCGCTCGCCTACGTCGTCGACCGTGGCCATGGGCAATATGCCGGCCGGCTGTCGCTCGCCGAGCAGCACCGCCATGTCGTTCAGGGCCACGGCCAGTCCGGCGCCAACCGCGACTACGTGACCGCGACGGTGAAGGCGATCGAGGCCGAAGGCTTTCGCGACGCGCAGCTGCATCAGCTTGCATTGATGCTGCATGGTGATGCGCATTCGCTCCACGCTGTGGATCGGGACGAAGATCGAGAAAGTCGCTAGCCGCGGTTCGGCGCGTAGCTCGGCGCCGAGCCGATCAACTGCTCCTGCTCTTTCCGCCCCGCTTCGACGAGGCGGGCGGTCGCATCCTCGATCGCGGTTTGCACGCGGGAGAGAAACTCGTCCTTCGGCAGGCCCGGCGGCAACGGTTCGAGAAACTCCACCACCAGCGTGCCGGGATAGCGCATGAAGGTGCGGCGGGGCCAGAACAGGCCGGAGTTGAGCGCGACCGGCAGGCATGGCACGCCGCAGGACGAATAGATCTGCGCAAAGCCGCTCTTGTAGTCGGGCGGCGCGCCCGGCGCGCGGCGCGTGCCTTCCGGAAAGATCACGAGCTGGCGGCCGCTGCGCACCGCATCGCGCGCCCGCCGCGTCATGTCCAGCAGCGCCTTCACGCCGGCATTGCGGTCGATCGCGATCATCCCGGTCTTGACCAGGAATTGACCGAACACCGGGATCTGCATGAGCTGGCGCTTGAGGATGAAGATCGGCCGGTCGAAGAAACCCGGCAGCACGAACGTCTCCCAGAACGACTGGTGCTTTGCCACAATCAGCAGCGGTCCTTTCGGGATCTTCTCCACACCGCGGAATTCCACCTTGATGTTGCAGACCACGCGCATCAGGAACAGCGTTGCCTTGGCCCACCATTCCGCCACCGTCAGCATGGCGCGGGGCGGCAATGCGAAGGTCGGCAGCGCCACGATCGCAAGGCCCACCAGCACGGCGTAGAACAGCACGTTGAACACGAGCGAGCGCAGAAAAATCAGAGACATCGATAGTCCGATCAATTGGCCTGTGCGGTGGCGGGCCGCTTCGGCCGCTGACCTGCAGGCTGCTCCGACATCTCGGGCCAAAGGTCAATCCCGAAATCCTCCAGCCGTACCCTGACCTCGGCCGCGACGTACTTGACATATTCCGACATGAGCAGCCGCAGCGTCGATCCGGAGGTCCACCACGGTTCCTCGCGCCATTTTTCGCCGACCACCGCGAACGGGATCAGCGTCGTCTGTGGCATCGCATGCGAAAATTCCACCAGCGCACGCGGCATGTGATAGTTGGAGGTCACCACGATCAGGGATTTGAACCTGCGCCCCTCGGCCCAGCGCCGCGCCTCCGCTGCGTTGCCGCGGGTCGAGAGCGCGGTGCGGTCGAGGTCGACGCAACAAGTCATGAAGGACTGGTTCTCCGGCAAGGTCCGGGAGATGTCGCTCGCCGTCGAGGTTGGATGCACGCCGGAGATCAGGAGCCGCCTGCCGTAGCCGGCAGCGAGCAGCTCCATCGCGTCCGATACCCGCGAGGAGCCTCCGGTCAGCACCACGATGCCGTCGGCCTTGCGGTCGGGCACCGTCTCGGCGCCTCGCAATTGCGACAGGAACGCAACGAAGCCTGCGGCCGCGCCGACAAAGGCAAGTGCGATCGCCGACACGATTGTCGCGCGCAGCCAGCCGCGCGGCAGTTTCGGCGATCGATCGTCGGTCGGCGAGGTCATGCGATGTCGGTAATCCCTTCCCTGAAGCGATTTTAAGACGTTTTAAGGCGAAGTGGAGTCCGGTTTCTTCACCCTCACTCCTTGTAAGGGGAGAAGGAAGAAAGCAACTCAATCAACATCATTCAAGGTCGCAAACAGCGTCTGGCGCGAGGCCACCGCGGTGATGCCGCCGATTAGCACGGCCTGGACAGCGAGCACGATGTAGGCGGATGGCCGTAGCGAGAAGGTGCCGAGCAGCGCGGCAAACTGGTCGCCGACGGGCGTACCGGAAAACCAGCCTGCGATCGACTCGGAGAAGCCGAACACCAGCATGGCGGCACCGCCGCCGATCACGCCGCCTTCCAGGCCGAGCCTGAGGAAATGACGCAGGAAGTGATTGGCGATGTAGCGGTCGCCGGCGCCGACGAAATGCAGGACCTCGACGATCGGACGGTTCGCCGCCATGGCGCCGCGGGTCGCGAACGAAACCGAGATGATCGTGGCGATGATGACGAGCGCGAGAATGCCGAGGCCGGCCAGCACGATGGCGTTGGTCATCGAGCGCATGCGCTCGATCCAGGCGCGGTGATCGTCGACGCTGGCGCCCGGTGCGACCTGCGTCACGCGCGCGCGCAAGGCGCCGAGATCGAGCGGCGTCCCCGGCTGCACGCGCGCGATGATCATACGCGGCACCGGCAGATCGTCCATCGACAGGCCAGTGCCGAGCCAGGGCTCGAGCAGCTTGCCGCTCTCCTCCCTGGTGAACGGCCTGACCTCGACGATGCCGGCTTGCGCGCGCATCGCCTCCGTCACGGCCACGGTATCGCGCTCGAGATCACGGCCGGCCTGCGGACGAACCTGGATGGTGATCTCGCTCGCGACGTCCGACTGCCATTCGGCGGCGGAGGCACTCACCAGCAGCACCGTGCCGGTGGCCATCGAGGCGAGGAAGCTCATGATGGCGACGACGGCGACCAGCGCTCTGCCGTGGATCGAGGCGCGCGGCACGATCGGCGACATGTTGCGTGCCTTGGCCGGAAGCTGCGGACGCTCCTGTCCGAGGTCGACCAGCACGCCGCGCTCGTCGGTCCTACTCATAGACGTGCAGCCGTCCCTGGTGCAGCACCAGCCGTCGTGCTTCATACTGGTCCATCAGGCCGATGTCGTGGGTGGCGATGATGACGGCGGTGCCTGATTTATTGAGCTCGATGAAGAGCCGCAGCAGGCGCCGGCCGAGGGTCGGGTCGACGCTGCCGGTCGGCTCGTCCGCGAGCAGCAGCTGCGGCCGCGAGATCACGGCGCGCGCGATCGCCGCGCGCTGCTTCTCGCCGCCCGACAGGATCGGCGGAAGCGCATCCATGCGGTCGCCGAGTCCGACCCAGCGAAGCAGATCGATCACCTCCTTGCGGTAGCTCGACTCGCTGCGCCCCATGACGCGGAAAGGCAGCGCGACATTCTCATAGGTCGTCATGTGGTCGAGCAGCCGGAAATCCTGGAGCACGATGCCGATGCGCTTGCGCAGGTCGGCAATCTCGTCCTTGCCGAGTTGCGAGATGTCGTGGCCGAACAGAGTGACGAGGCCCCGTGTCGGCCGATGCGACAGAAACAACAGGCGCAGCAGGGAAGTCTTGCCGGCACCGGACGGCCCGGTGAGAAACTGGAAGGAATGCGCCGGGATCTGGAAACTGAGATCGCGCAGGATCTCGGGCCCCAGACCGTAACGCAATCCGACATTTTCGAACCGAACCAAGCTCAGCTCCGTTCGAGAGGGGAAGCGGGTCGCAGTGCGGCGCTCCGCCCTGCGCGATCAACGGGTTTTGCCGTCGTTATGGTTTCCGGTTCGTTAACGGTCGACCTGTAGCATGTTTGGCAGAATCCCTGCCGCCCGGTTCGCCGCGACCGGCTGATCGTCAAGGTTCGTCCTCGTTCGTGCATCAAGGCTCGTCCATGCATATCGTCTGCCCCCATTGTATGACATCCTACGCCATCAAGCTCGCGAGCCTTGGGGCAAACGGACGGGCGGTGCGCTGCTCCCGCTGCAAGGAGACCTGGATCGCCCATGCGGAGGATGCCATCGAGGAGGCATCCGTCCCGGCCATGGCGGCTGCCAGCCGCGGCGACGACCAGTCCGACCTCGCCGAGCAATGGAACTCCTATGCCAATGACGACGGCGCCGCAGATGCGCCTGTCGTCGACAGCCCCTCAATCGCCAGCGACTGGCCGGATGAGCAGGCCCGCGAAACCGAGGACGAGTGGTCAGCGGCGGCCCGGCAGGCTGAAGAGGAAGTCGCCGGCGCGCAGCACCAGTCCTGGTTCCGCGGCCTGTTCCCCCGCCGCGGCGCGCGGGTGAGCCGCCCGGTCCCCGCCACGGCTCCGCGCAGATCCTATTTTGGCCTGCCGATCGCCTGCGCTGCGATGGGCGCGCTGGTGCTGGCGCTTACGATCTGGCGCAGCGACGTGGTGCGGCTGCTGCCCCAGACGGCGGCGTTCTACAAGATGGTTGGGCTCGAAGTGAATCTGCGGGGCCTCGCCTTCAAGGACGTCAAGCTCTCCAGCGAGACCGTGGATGGTAAGCAGGTGCTGGTAATCGAGGGCGTGATCGTCGGCGAGGGCAAGAAGCCGCTCGACATCCCGCGGCTGCGCTTTGCCGTGCGCGACGCGCAGGGAGCTGAAATCTACGCCTGGAATACGGTTCTGGAACAGGCCGTGCTGCGGCCCGGCGAGCGCGCGTTCTTCCGCTCGCGTCTTGCCTCGCCGCCGCCGGAGGGCCGCAATATCGACGTTCGCTTCTTCAACCGGCGCGACATTGCCGGCGGCAGCGTATGACCGATCCGGCTATGATTGGAGCATGATCTGTTCGGAAAACCGCTTCGCACTTTGCCGGATGATGCTCGAGGTCCCGCAGGGAAGGTTGATCACAAGGTTGGTCTCATGCCGAAAATCCTGATCGCCGATGACGAGGATTCGATGCGCCAGCTGGTGGCGCGCGCCATCGCCATGGACGGCCACGAGACCGTCACCGCCCAGGACGGCGCCGAGGCGCTGGAGATCCTGACCCGCGAGGACGGCGCCTTCGACCTGTTGCTCACCGACATCCAGATGCCGGTCATGGACGGCATCGCGCTGGCGCTCTCCGCCGCGCGCGATTTCCCCGATCTGACAATTTTGCTGATGACCGGCTTTGCCGACCAGCGCGAGCGCGCCTCGAACCTGAATGCGCTGGTGCATGACGTCGTGACCAAGCCTTTCTCGGTCGCGGATATCCGCACGGCGGTCGCCGACGCGCTGGCGGCGAAGAAGGGCTAGCGGCAGCATTCGCCACACATGCCGCTGTCATGCCCCGCGAAGTCGGGGCATCCAGTACGCCGCTGCTTCTCGATTCAATCACTGCGGTCTCGGCGTACTGGATCGCCCGATCAAGCCGGGCGATGACACCGAGTGTGGAGTTAAAACTCCTTCAGCAGCCGCTCGAGATAGTCGAGCTCGATCTGCGGCCGCGAGGGATCGCCGAGACGGCGGCGGAGCTCTTCGAGAATGCGGCGGACACGCTGGGTGTCGATCTCGCCGGGAATCTTGACCGTATAATCGTCGCCATATTCGCGCCCATGCAGCGGACGGCCCAGCGGGTCGGTCTGGTTGCCACCGCTCTGCTGACGGCCGGCGCGCTGGCCGGGGCCGTCGCCCTGGCCGTCACCATCGCCCTGCTGCATCGCCTCGGCCATCTTCTGCGCACCCTTGCGCATCGCGTCGAGCGCCTTGCCCTGCGAGTCCACGGCGCCGTCGGCATTGCCCTCGCCGAGCTTTGATCCCGCATCGCCCATGGCACCGTCGGCAGCATCCAGACTGCCGTCATCGCCCTGATCACCGTCCTGATCGCCGTTCTGGCCGGGCTGGCCCTGGTCCCCTTGCTGGCCCTTCTGCCCCTGTTGGCCTTTCTGGCCCTTTTCTCCCTTCTGCCCGAGGCCGCGCTTGGCAAGCTCGTCCTGCAGCTTCTTGAGACGGTCGCGCAGCCCCTGCTGGTCCTCCTGCAGCTCCGACATGGACTGATCGCCCTGCTGCTTGCCGCGCGAGCGATCGCGCCGGGAATCCTGACCCTGCTTGAAAGTCTTGTCGCGCAATTGCTGCTGCTTGCGGATCATGTCGCCGAGCTCGTTGAGCGCCTGCTCCATGTCGCTCTCGCCGGACTGCCCCGGCTGCGCCATCTGGAGGCCTTCCAGCATCTGCTGGAGCTGATCGAGCAATTGTTTGGCGGCATCCTTGTCGCCGGAGCGCGACAGGCGCTCCATCCGGTCGATCATGTTCTGCAGATCCTGCTGGCGCAGAACTTTGGTGTTCGGGTCGAGCGGCCGCGCCAGCTGCTGCGGGTCATTGTTGTTGCGGAACTGCTCGGCGAGCTGGCGCATGAAATCGTTCAGCGCCTGACGCAGATCCTGCGTGAGCTTCTTGATCTCTTCGTCGCTCGCGCCGCGCTCCAGCGCCTGCTTCAACGCATCCTGAGCCGCACGCAATGCCTTCTCGACATCGGAGATCTTGCCGTCCTCGATCGTCACCGCTAACGCCCATAGGCTTGCCACGACCTCGCGCAGGGCATCATCGGTACGTGCGGCCTCGAGCTGTCGGGCAACGCTGTGGAGGCCGAGATATTGTCCGGGCTCCGGCGTAAACATCTCGGGCGCGATCATCAGCGCGTCGAGCGCGGCATACACGTCGGAATTCTTGTTGGCGTCGAGCGCGAGAATGCGGCGCTGCTCGATCAGTGCACGTGCCAGCGGCTTGGTGAAAAGCCGTTCGGGCAGCCGCATGTTGAACGGTTCGCTTGTGGCCTCATTGCCGGCCTCGTCCTTGGCCGTGAGGGTCAGCGTGACCTCGGCGCCGGCATAGGGATCCTCGCTGAGATCCTTCACCGACTGTCCGACGCCGTTGCGGGTCCGCGCATTCGGCAGCGCAAGCGGGAATTGCGGCGGCTGGAACAGCGGACGCGGCGCCGTCCTGGTGTCGCCATCGCCGGCGGCAGCCTTATCGCCGGGAGCAGCCTTCGCCGCATCCTTGGCGTCGTTGGCGTCGTCCTTGGCGCCATCCCGGGCACCGATCGATCGCGGAGCAAACTTCGCCGTGGCACCGGTGACGCCGTAATCGTCCTCGATCTTGTAGGAGAGCTGCAGCGCGCCGCGCGCCTGGCGTTCCGGGTCCTTGGCAAGTGCGATCGTCGGCGGATGGTCCGGTGTTGCCGCAAAGGCCCATTGTGGCTGGCCGGAAGGCGCGCGGACATGCGCCGTGCCGTCGCCGGAGATGGCAAAATGCCTCTCGTTGGTCCCCTTGGGGCTGGCTTCGGTGGGCGCAACCTCCTTGAGGCCGCCGGAGACGGCGACATCCAGGTTGCCGCCTGAGGAGCGCACGATCAGGGTCGAGCCGGCGGGGACGGCGAGCGGGCCGCTGGCGGGCAACGCCGCAGCTTCCTTGTTGGCAGCCGACAGGATGACCGGAGGCTTGCCGGTATACAGCGGCGGCGTGACCCAGGCATCGACGCGAACATTGCTCGGCGCCAAGACCCCGTTCCAGTCGAAGGCGGCGCCAAGCCGCATCGCACGCTCGTCACCGGCGGCGAAGAAGGTCGCAACCAGCATCACCATGACCAGCGCGCGCAGCGCCCAGGGATCGTGAAGCGCGAGCCGCGGGTGCGGCAGACCGGCGCGGATGCGCTTGATGGACGCCAGCGTCCGCTCGCGCTGCGCCTGCCACAACGCCTGCGCAACCGGGTCTTGCGAGGTCAGTGTGTCCGTGAGCGTGGTGGCCGGGCGGTGACGGATCCCGGAGCCACGGTCGAGCCGCACCAGCGCTTCCGCGCGGGTCGGCCAGCGGAAGCCAATCAACGGGAACAGGGCGGCGACCGCGATCGCGGCGAAAAGGGCGAGACCGATGGCCCGGGCGATGAACGGCAGTGCCAGCCACAGACCGGCCCAGGACACCACCAGGAACAGGCCGACGACGGTCAGAAGGCGCGCCGCATTGGGCCAGGCACGTTCCCACGCGATGGCATAAGTAGCCCGATCGAGGGCCTGCGCCAGCTTCAGCCGCGACAGCGCATCACTGCCGCGGATCGGGTCTGACGGGTCGGGGGTGACGCCGTTCAATCAACTCTCCAGGTTGCCCGGTAGAGAAGAGCCTATCACAACGGCAGCACTGAGGCATCCGTTCCTGTACGGGAGAACCCCCTTTTCCCGCATAACACGAGGACGTGACTGGCCCGGTGCAACCCCGTAATTTCCGCGCGCCATCCCTGAGGGAAACGAAGGAAACGCCATGGACAAGAAGATGCACGACAAGGGCCTGGAAGTCCGCAAAGCGGTGCTGGGCGAAACCTATGTCAACAACGCCCTGAAGAACGTCGATGATTTCAACCGCCCGTTCCAGGAGATGCTCAACGAATATTGCTGGGGCACGGTGTGGGGACGCGAGGAGCTGCCGCGCAAGACCCGCAGCATGCTCAACATCGCCATGATCGCGATCCTCAACCGCCAGCACGAGTTTCGCGCGCATCTCAAGGGCGCGCTGACCAATGGCGTGACGCGCGAGGAGATCCGCGAGATCCTGATGCAGGTCGCGATCTACGGCGGCATGCCGGCCGCGGTCGACAGTTTCCGCATCGCGCGCGAGGTTTTCGCGGAAATCGACGGGAAGGCGTAGCCAATTCCTGCTGTCGTCCCGGACAAGCGGAGCGCCGATCCGGGACGACATCGGGGATGGAACGCGCATTTTCCACAACGACAAAGAAGCAATAAAGGAAACACCATGGACATCGGATTCATCGGGCTCGGAAACATGGGCTTCCCGATGGCGCGGCGGCTGATCGAGGCTGGGCACAAGCTCGTCGTGTTCGATACGCGCAAGGAGGTCACAGGCGAGCTGGTGGCGCGCGGCGCGACTGCGGCGGCGTCGCCGAAGGACGTCGCCGATCAGGTCGAGACCGTGATGGCGAGTCTGCCTTCGCTGCAGGCTTCGCTCGACGTCGCCACGGGAGCGAACGGCGTGATCGAGGGCAGGCGCGCAAGACGCTTCGTCGATCTCTCCACGGTCGGCTCGACGATGGCAACGAAGATTCACGGCCTGCTCGCCGAGCGCAACATCGTGCAGATCGACTGTCCCGTCTCCGGCGGCGTCGGCGGCGCCGAGAAGGGCACGCTGGCGGTGATGGTGTCGGGGCCTAGGGCCGAGTTCGAGCTGCTGAAACCCGCGCTCGACGTCATTGGAAAAGTGTTCTTCATCGGCGAGAAGCCCGGTGCGGCGCAGACCATGAAGCTCGCCAACAATTTCCTGTCGGCTACTGCGATCGTGGCGACCTCGGAAGCGGTGGTGATGGGCGTGAAAGCCGGGCTCGATCCCGCCGTGATGATCGACGTCATCAATGCCGGCTCGGGCATGAACACGGCGAGCCGCGACAAGTTTCCGCGCTCGGTGCTGCCGCGCACGTTCGACTTCGGCTTCGCCACGGGGCTGATGGTGAAGGACGTGCGGCTGGCGCTGGAGGAGATGAAGCAGCTCGGCCTGTCGATGGAGGTTGCCGATGCGGTCGGGCGGCTATGGGAGACCGTGATCAGCGCGGAAGGCGCCGAATCCGACTTCACCGCGGCGATCAAGCCGATCGAGAAGAAGGCCGGAGTCGTCGTCGGCGGACAAAAATAGCGCTCACGGGGGTGGGCACGGTTGCCGCTTGATCTGCCTTCCAAATCAAGCGGTTTTATCCGACAGGCAATCGTTCTGCCGACAACCCCGAGCTACTGTGCATGGGGTTGTTTTGCGGGTTTTGAGTGTGCCCTCACAGCCAGGGTGCAGGCCGATCCATTGCAATGAGCTGTTCCACCTCGATGCGCGGGCGCACCACGGCGTATTGATCGCCCTTCACCAGCACCTCGGGCACCAGCGGGCGCGTGTTGTAGGTGCCGGCCTGGACGGCGCCGTAGGCGCCGGCCGTCATGATGGCGAGCAGGTCGCCGGCCTTCGGCGCCGGCAGCGTGCGGTCGAGCGCGAGATAGTCGCCGGTCTCGCAGACCGGCCCGACGACGTCGGCCATGATCGTGGCGGCGCCCTTGGCCGGCTGCTTCACCGGCAGGAGGTCGTGATAGGCCTCATACAGCGTCGGGCGGATCAGGTCGTTCATGGCGGCGTCAATGATGACGAAGTTCTTGCCGTCGCCATGCTTCACATAGATGACCTTGGCAACCAGGATGCCGGCATTGCCGACGATCATGCGGCCCGGCTCGAACATCAGCGTGCAGCCGAGATTGTGGCTGACGCGCTTGACCATGGCGGCATAGGCGTCGGGCGCCGGCGGCGCCTCGCGGTCCATGTAATAGGGGATGCCGAGGCCGCCGCCGAAATCGACATGCGAGATGTCGTGGCCGTCGGCGCGTAGCGTCTGCACGAATTCGGCGAGGATGCGGAACGCGGTCTCCATGTTGGAGAGGTCGGTGATCTGGCTGCCGATATGCACGTCGGTGCCGGTCACTTCGATGCCGGGGAGCCTGGCGGCGCGCGCATAGACCTCGCGCGCATGCGCGATCGGGATGCCGAACTTGTTCTCGGACTTGCCGGTCGAAATCTTGGCATGCGTGCCGGCATCGACGTCCGGATTGACGCGAAGCGAGATCCGCGCGGTCTTGCCCATCTCGGTCGCAAGGCTCGACAACGATTCGAGCTCGGGCTCGGATTCCACGTTGAGGCAGAGGATGTCGGCGGCAAGCGCGGCGCGCAGCTCCTCTTCCGTCTTGCCGACGCCGGAGAACACGATCTTGCTTGCCGGGAAACCGGCAGCCAGCGCGCGCTTCAATTCACCACCGGAGACGACATCGGCGCCGGCACCGAGCCTGGCCAGCGTGCGCAGCACCGACTGGTTGGAATTCGCCTTCATGGCGTAGCAGACCAGCGCCTTCTCGCCGGCGAAGGCATCGGCGAAGACGCGGTAGTGCCGCTCCAGCGTCGCGGTCGAATAGCAATAGAACGGCGTGCCGACGTTGGCGGCAAGCTCGGACAGGTTCACCGCCTCGGCGTGCAGCACGCCGTTGCGGTAGTCGAAATGGTTCATGGCACAGGCTCGGTTGTCCCGGCTTATTTCTTGCCGGGAGGTTCGTCCAGGAGCGGGTCGAGAATAAACGGCTTCTTCCTGCCCTTGGCCGCTGCGGGCGCGGCATCCGCACCGTAGGTGGGATTGAACACGCTCGGCGTCCTCTGAGCTTCGGTCTCGGTATCAAGAGGGGCGGCACCGCTGGCCGTGGACGCGTTGGAGGCGGTCGGCGGCAAGTCCAGCGGGCCCTTGCGGCCACAGCCGGCAAGCGCAAGCGCCGTCAGGCTCAAGACAATGATGGCCCACCCCGAGCCGGTCGGGCGAAACTTTGACGTCACGACGAAATCCCCACTACGCGGGGCGCACCATACAGAGATTGGCGCGCTCTGGCGAGAGCCGGATGACCATGAAACATAAGCGAATTTTGCCCTCAGCCCGATTTTCGCTCTTTTTCCAGCCGCTTCGCCCAGGCCTTGGCCTGGGACGCGACGTTCTTCGGCGCGGTGCCGCCAAAGCTGGTGCGGCTCTTCACCGACGATTCGACCGAGAGCACGCCGAACACGTCCTTGGTGATTTTGGGCTCGATCGCCTGCATCTCCTTGAGCGGCAGCTCGTGCAGCGCGACGCTCCCCTCGGCGGCCTTGGCGACGATGCGGCCGGTGACGTGATGGGCCTCCCGGAACGGCATCTTCAGCGTCCGCACCAGCCAGTCGGCGAGATCGGTCGCGGTGGCGTAGCCCTCGCCCGCGGCCGCTCTCATCTTGGCTTCATCCGGCACGAGGTCGCGGACCATGCCGGTCATCGCGCGGATCGCCAGCGACAGCGCGGCAAAGCCTTCCATGGCACCCTGCTTGTCCTCCTGCATGTCCTTTTGATAGGCGAGCGGCAGACCCTTCATGACGATCAGCAGGCCGTTGAGCGCGCCGATGACGCGACCCGTCTTGGCGCGCACGAGCTCGGCGGCATCAGGATTGCGCTTCTGCGGCATGATCGAGGAGCCCGTGGTGAACTTGTCGCTGAGCCTGACAAGGCCGACCAGCGGCGAGGTCCAGATCACGATCTCCTCGGCAAAGCGCGACATGTGCACGGCACAGATCGCGGCGGCCGACAGCGTCTCCAGCACGAAGTCGCGGTCGGACACGGCATCCAGCGAGTTCGCCATCGGGCGGTCGAACAGGAGCGCCTTGGCGGTGGCGTGGCGGTCGATCGGGAACGAGGTCCCGGCGAGCGCGGCCGCGCCCAGCGGGGATTCGTTCAGCCGCTTGCGCGCATCCTGGAAACGGCCGCGATCACGCGCGGCCATCTCGACATAAGCGAGCAAATGGTGGCCGAAGGTGACGGGCTGCGCCGTCTGCAGATGCGTGAAGCCGGGCATCACGGTGCCGGCATGCTCCAGGGCACGCTCGACCAGCACCTGCTGGAACGCGGCGAGCGCGGCATCGGTCTCGTCGATGACGTCGCGGACGAACAGGCGGAAATCGGTCGCGACCTGATCGTTGCGCGAGCGCGCCGTATGCAGGCGGCCGGCGGCGGGGCCGATCAGCTCCGACAGGCGGCTCTCGACATTCATATGGATGTCCTCGAGCGCGCGTTTGAATTCGAAGCCACCCTTGCCGATCTCTGACAAAATCGTGTCTAGACCCTTGCCGATATTTTTCGCATCAGAGGCTGTGATGATGCCCTGCGTGGCCAGCATCGCAGCGTGGGCCTTGGACGCGGCAATGTCCTGGGCGAAGAGGTGACGATCGACGTCGATGGAGACGTTGATCTCTTCCATGATCTCATCGGGACGTTCCGAGAACCGGCCGCCCCACATCTTGTTGCTCATGATCCCCTGCTCACGCCTTGCCTGTCGCTAGCCACGTTTGCTGGCCTCGGCCAGCCGTATTAAGAGGCCCCTGATAGCCATATCTGCGACCGGATGACAAACGATATGCTCGACAATAAGCCCGCCGCCACGCGCCGCATCCCCCTCGTCATCGCCACGGTGGCGATCGGAGGACTGGCCGGCTTCGCCGCGCTGTATGGGCTCGGCCTGGGCCGGTCGCCCAGCGGCGATCCCGCCTGCCGGTCGGCGGTCGCGACCGCGCAGAAGATCGCGCCACTCGCCCATGGCGAGGTGGCGGCACTGACCATGGCGCGCGCCCCGTTGAAACTGCCCGACCTCGCCTTCGAGGATTCCGACGGCAAGCCGAAGAAGCTGTCCGATTTCCGCGGCAAGACACTGCTGGTGAACCTCTGGGCGACCTGGTGCGTGCCCTGCCGCAAGGAGATGCCGGCGCTGGACGAGCTCCAGGGCAAGCTGTCAGGCCCGAATTTCGAAGTGGTGGCGATCAATATCGACACCCGCGACCCGGACAAGCCCAAGACCTTCCTGAAAGAGGCCAACCTGACGCGGCTCGGCTATTTCAGCGACCAGAAAGCCAAAGTTTTCCAGGATCTTAAGGCTATAGGCCGGGCGCTCGGCATGCCGACCTCAGTTCTGGTCGACCCGCAGGGCTGCGAGATCGCGACGATTGCGGGGCCGGCGGAATGGGCGAGCGAGGACGCGCTCAAGCTGATCCGGGCCGCGACGGGCAAGGCCGCAGCATCGCTTTAGGAATTCAGGCGGCGACGTTGAGATTGCCGCCGACGCCGGGGCCGACATTGGCCAGCGAGGGCTGGCCTGCGCCCATCAGCGTCAGGACAGTCGACTTTTCCATGTCCATGTTCTGCTTGGTCAGCGTCGCTGCGATATTCGATTGCAGCGCGCCTTGCTGAGCGGCCAGCATGGTGCTGACCATCGCCATCATGTCCATTACGCGAACCCTCTTACCGGCCGTAACCTAGGCGCGAGAGGTTAACGCGACATGAATTGGCACGAAGCGGATCAGCGCGTCGGAACCGGCTTGGCACCACGGTAGTCGTAGAAGCCGCGCTGGGTCTTGCGGCCGAGCCAACCGGCCTCGACATATTTCACCAGCAGCGGGCACGGGCGGTACTTGGAGTCCGCCAGCCCCTCGTGCAGCACCTGCATGATGGAGAGGCAGGTATCGAGGCCGATGAAATCGGCGAGCTCGAGCGGGCCCATGGGATGGTGGGCCCCGAGTTTCATCGCGGCGTCGATCGCCTCGACATTGCCGACGCCTTCATACAGCGTGTAGATCGCCTCGTTGATCATCGGCAGCAGGATGCGGTTGACGATGAAGGCCGGGAAATCCTCGGAGACCGCGACCTGCTTGCCGAGCTTGCCGACGAATTCCTTGGCGGTCTCGAAGGTGGAGTCGTCGGTGGCGATGCCGCGGATCAGCTCGACCAGCTCCATCAGCGGCACCGGGTTCATGAAGTGAATGCCGATGAAGCGCTCCGGGCGATCGGTGGCGGCGGCAAGCCGCGTGATCGAGATCGAGGACGTATCGGAAGCGACGATCGCCTCCGGCTTCAACACCGCACAGAGCTCGTGGAAGATCTTGCGCTTGACCTCTTCCTTCTCGACCGCGGTCTCGATCACGAGGTCGCAATCGGCGAGATCGTCGAGTTTTTCGGCGGGCGTGATGCGCGCCATCGCCTTGACCTTGTCGTCCTCGCTGACGGCCTTCTTCGAGACCTGGCGCGCCAGATTGCCGTTGATGGTGGCCATGCCCGACTTGAGGCGGTCGGGCGAGATGTCGTTGAGCACCACGTCGAAGCCGGCGAGCGCCGCGACATGCGCGATGCCATTGCCCATCTGACCCGCGCCGATCACGCCGACCTTCTTGATCACTGCCGCCATCATGTCATCCACCGGAACGGCGCGCGACGAGCGCACCCTGCCTATCCCCTTGAGCCGGGAGGTCCGATTTAATCAGAACCTTGGCTCGAAACCTAGATTGGATCGCTTCGAAGGCGTGCCCCACGCCAAAGAAAACGCCTCAGAAATGCAACACCGGCCGGAGTGTATACCTCCGGCCGGTGTTTTCGATGCCTTTTACTTGCCGAGCTTGCCAAGTTCGGCCGTCAGCTCCGGAACCGCCTGGTAGAGATCGGCGACCAGGCCGTAATCGGCAACCTGGAAGATCGGTGCATCCTCGTCCTTGTTGATCGCAACGATCACCTTGGAGTCTTTCATGCCGGCCAGATGCTGGATGGCGCCGGAAATGCCGACCGCGACATAGAGCTCGGGCGCCACGACCTTGCCGGTCTGCCCGACCTGCCAATCGTTCGGCGCATAGCCCGCATCGACCGCCGCGCGCGAGGCGCCGACGCCGGCGCCGAGCTTGTCGGCAAGCGGCTCGATGTACTTGGCGAAATTCTCGCGGCTCTGCATGGCACGGCCACCGGAGACGATGATCTTGGCCGAGGTCAGCTCGGGACGGTCGCTCTTGGCAACCTCCTCGCCGACGAACGACGACAAGCCTGGATCGGCAGCCGCCGCCACGTTCTCGACCGCGGCGCTGCCACCCTCGCCCGCTGCGGCGAAGGTCGAGGTCCG
Source organism: Bradyrhizobium sp. USDA 326 (assembly GCF_049739485.1). Classification (NCBI taxonomy): domain Bacteria; kingdom Pseudomonadati; phylum Pseudomonadota; class Alphaproteobacteria; order Hyphomicrobiales; family Nitrobacteraceae; genus Bradyrhizobium; species Bradyrhizobium sp. USDA 326. The sequence continues at coordinate 3,321,149 of NZ_JBMGQA010000001.1, read as the reverse complement.
CACCGTGATGACCTTCTTGGCGTCCTTCGACTTCACCGTCTGGATGGCGTTGCCGGCATAGATCGGGCGCTCGAAGGTATCGGGCGCGACCACCTTGATGATCTCCGAGACCTGCATGACGTCGAGCAGAGCGGCGACGCGGGGCATCACGTTCTTGAAGCGCGAGGTCGCCGGCGCGACGATCGCGTCATAGCCGGAAGCCAGCGAGACGACCAGCGCAGCAAGCGGCTCGGCGAGATCGTGCGCGTAGAGGTCGCCATCGGCGAGCAGCACCTTCTTGACGCCGGCGAGCTTGGCAGCGGCATCCGCCGCGGCCTTGGCATTCTTTCCGGCGACCAGCACCTCGACGTCCGCGCCGAGCGCGGCAGCCGCGGTCAGGGCCTTGTTGGTCGCATCCTTGAGCGACGCATTGTCGTGTTCGGCAATCAGAAGCGTCGTCATCAGAGCACCCCGGCTTCGTTCTTGAGTTTCGACACCAGCTCGGCGACGTCCTTGACCTTGACGCCCGCCTTGCGGCCCGCCGGTTCGGTCGTCTTGAGAACCTCAAGACGCGCGGTAACGTCGACCCGGTAATCGGCGACGGTCTTCTCCGCGATCGGCTTCTTCTTCGCCTTCATGATGTTGGGCAGCGAGGCGTAGCGCGGCTCGTTGAGACGGAGATCGGTGGTGACGATCGCCGGTCCCTTCAGCTTGACGGTCTGGAGGCCGCCATCGACTTCGCGCGTGACCTTGAAGTCGGACCCTTCGACCTCGAGCTTCGAAGCGAAGGTCGCCTGCGACCAGCCGAGCAGCGCGGCCAGCATCTGGCCGGTCTGGTTCGAGTCGTCGTCGATCGCCTGCTTGCCGAGAATGATAAGGCCCGGCTGCTCGTCTTCCGCAACCTTCTTCAGGATCTTGGCGACGGCGAGCGGCTCGACGGCGCCTTCGGCCTTCACCAGGATGCCGCGGTCGGCGCCCATGGCGAGGCCAGTGCGGATCGTCTCCGATGCCTGCGCAGGTCCGATGGAGACCACCACGACCTCGGTGGCCTTGCCGCCTTCCTTCAGGCGCAGCGCTTCCTCGACTGCGATTTCGTCGAACGGGTTCATGGACATCTTGACGTTGGCGAGTTCAACGCCCGATCCATCGCCCTTGACGCGGACCTTGACGTTGTAATCGACCACCCGCTTTACCGGCACTAAGACCTTCATCGATCCTCTTTCACTCAATTTGGAAGGGGGGTTATCAACTGGCGCGGAACCTAAAGGCCTGATCTGCCCCGGTCAACGCGCGAACGGGTCTAATTTTGGCCTTCTGTAATGCAGGCGCTCGATGGGTCAGCGGTTCTGGCCGGGAACCCAGAGCACGTCGCCAGCGCCATTGCCGTTAGCGGCCCTGCTGGCCACGAACAGGAAATCGGACAGGCGATTCATATATTGGATGCCAGCCGCACTGACCGGCTCGCCGGGCCGGGCCGCCAGTTTCACGATGACGCGTTCCGCCCTGCGGCATATGGTGCGTGCCACATGCAAATGGGCGGCGGCCGGCGTGCCGCCGGGAAGCACGAAGGAGGTCAGCGGCGCGAGCTTCTCGTTGAGAGTGTCGATGTCGCGCTCGAGCCGCTCGACCTGGCTCGTCACCACCCGCAGCCGCTCGGCTTTCCCCTCCCGTTCGGGCACGGCGAGATCGGCGCCGAGATCGAACAGATCATTCTGGATGCGGCCGAGCATCGCATCGAGTTCGGGCATGCCGGAGGTGTGGAGCCTGACCATGCCGATCGCGGCATTGGTCTCGTCGACGGTGCCATAGGCCTCGATGCGCAGATCGTGTTTCGGACGCCGCTCGCCGGTTCCGAGCGCCGTCGTGCCGTCGTCACCGGTCTTCGTGTAGATGCGGTTCAGCACCACCATGCTGGTTTCCTTGATTTTTGGGCATGACCTTGTCGGAAAACCACGGCGCACTTTTCGCTAAAGGCGGCCCTTCGGGTCCGGATCATGACCTACCTCCCCATCGCCCACACCGCGAGCATCGCGATGATGATCGCCACGAACTGAAGCAGCACGCGCCAGCGCATCAGCTTCTGCGAGGTATTGGGCGAGCCGCCGCGCATCATGTTGATGAGCCCGAGCAGCAGCACCAACGCCACGGCGCCGGCTGCCGCCGGCAAAATGAAAGTACTTAGGAGAGATGCCATTGGCCGTAGATAACACCGTGTGCGGCGGTCCGCCATGGTGCCGCGACAGGCTCCGGCGTCATTCCGGGGCGATGGCAGCATCGAACCCGGAATCCATCGGGCCACATAGGCTGCGGCGGAATGGATTTCGGGCCCGCGCTGCGCGCGCCCCGGAATGACAGCGCGGCGCTTCGCGAACTGGCTTTTGGGGCAATAATATCAGATGGTAGCGCGATGATTTCCGATTTGCGCCAATTGCCTGTTCTCTCGATCTCTCTGCGCGCAGGGGGAGAGAGCAGCGGTGTAGGTGCCCAGTGAAAGCGATCCGCTACATCTACGTCGTCGCGGTGGATGCGTTCTACACCTTCCTCGCCGATGACGGCTGGGCGATCGCGAGCCACATCGCGCTATCGACGCTGATGGCGTTGTTCCCGTTCCTGATCGTGCTGACCGCGCTCGCCGGCTTCTTCGGCTCCAAGGAACTCGCCGACCAGGCCGCCAGCCTGATGCTCCAGGTCTGGCCCAAGCAAGTCGCCGATTCGATCTCGGGCGAGGTGCATGACGTGCTGACCACCACCCGGACCGGCCTTTTGACCATCGGCGCGGCGCTGTCGGTCTATTTCGCCTCGAACGGCGTCGAGGCGCTGCGGGTCGCGCTCAACCGCGCCTATGCGGTGGTGGAGATGCGAAGCTGGTACTGGCTCCGGCTGGAATCGATTGCCTATACGATCATAGCGGCGTTCACGGCGCTCGCCATGGCGTTCCTGATCGTGCTCGGTCCGCTCATTATCGAGGCGGCGCGGCGCCACATTCCGCTGTTCGTCGAATCCAACGAGAGCATCCTCACCTGGGTGCGCTACGGCATCTCCATCGGCGCGCTGGTGATCGCACTGCTCATCCTGCACGCCTGGCTGCCGGCGGGACGGCGCAGCTTCCTGCAGATATTGCCCGGCATCGTCTTCACCATCGTGGCGTCATTGATCTCGAGCATCGTGTTCGGCCAATACCTGGCGCGCTTCGCCAACAACTACGTGACCATGTATGCGGGCCTCGCCTCGGTGATCATCGCGCTGGTGTTCCTGTATTTCATCGCCGCGATCTTCGTTTACGGCGGTGAGCTCAACGCCGCGATCATCAAATCGCGGCTACCTCACGGCGTGTCGCTTCAAGCAGCGCAGTCGCTAAGGCCCGCGGAGACACAGGCTTGACCAGGAAGGCGTCGGCGCCGGCCGCACGCGAAGCTGCCTCGTCCTCGCCGCGGCCGGACACGCCGATGATCGGGATCCGAGCCAGCGGCGTCGGCAGCGCGCGGATCCGCCTGATGGCCTCGATACCGTCGATACCCGGCAGTACCATGTCCATCAGCACCGCGTCGAACGCGCTCTGCTCCAGCCGGCCGACCGCGTCCTCGCCGCGTCCGATGAACTCGGCATGATGGCCGAGCTCGGTCAGGATCGTGTTGAGCACGACGCGGCCGAACGGATTGTCCTCGACGCTGAGCACGCGAAGGCCCGCGATCGCCGCGGGCTCGCTGCCGCCCTTCGCCTTGCGGCTTTTGCCCGATCCCGTGGCATCCAGCGCCACCGTCAGCGTGAAGGTGGCGCCGCCGCCTCGGCGCGGGGCGACGGCGATATCGCCGCCCATCGCACGCGCCAATTGCTTGACCGAGGAGAGCCCCAAGCCGGCGCCGCCGAAGCGTGAGGCGATGGTGACATTGGCCTGGGTGAACGGGCGGAACAGCCGCTTGATCTCGGCCATGGTGAGGCCGATGCCGCTATCGGACACCGCAAAGGAGACGCCGACCCTGCCCTTGCCTGTTGCTTTGGCCTTGGCGGGACGCCACGGCTCGACTGCGAGCGCCACGCCGCCCTGATCGGTGAATTTCACGGCATTGTCGATCAGGTTCTCGAGCGCGGCGCGCAAGCGGACGGGATCACCGACCACGAGTCCAGGGAGCTTTTCGGAGATCCCGACCTCGGCCTGGAGACCTTTGGCCGCGGCGCGGCCGGCCAGCGAATCGCCGGCGTTGCGGGCGAGCGTCCGCAGGTCGAACAGGTCCTGCCGCAGCGTGCTGCCGCCCTTCGCCGTTCCCTTGCCGGTTCTGGCGGCATCCACGAACAGCGTGGCGAGACTCGCAAGATGCTCGGCGCCGGCCTTGATGGTATCGGCCCACCGGCGCTCCCGTTCGCCGAGATCGGAAGTCGCGAGCAGATCGCTGATCGCAAGAATGCCGGTCAGGGGGGTGCGGACCTCATGGGCAAAGGCGGCCAGCGCCGCCTGGACCACGTCCGGCGCGACCGCCTTGGTGCTGCGCTTGCGCACCTTTCCGGCCGCCTTGGAGCGCTTCCGAGGCAGCTGCCTGGACGTCCGTGTGGTGCGCACTGGACGCGTTTTCGCCGCCATGAATCCCCTTCGAAGTACTCTCTTCGAACCCCGCGCGGGCCGAGCATGGCACGGAGGAACCCCCGGAGTCACGGCGACGTTTTGCTAACCCCCAGAGAAACTTAACCTAATCCCAACAGCTGGCGGATGCGGGCGGGCATGATGCCGGCCGCGCGCAATTCGCGCAAACCGGTCGACCGGCTCGATTTCGACAGCTTCCGGCCTGCCTCATCGCGAATCAGCCGGTGATGGCGGTAGGCGGGCTCGGGCAGGCCGAGCAGGACCTGGAGCAAGCGGTGCACCGAGGTAGCGTAAAACAGGTCCTGGCCCCGCACGATCTCGCTGACGCCCTGGAGCGCGTCGTCGACCACAACCGACAGATGGTAGCTGGTCGGCGTCTCCTTGCGGGCCAGGATCACGTCGCCCCACGCCTCCGGCCGCGCCGGGACGATGCCGCGCTCGCCGTCCGGCCCCTCGCCGAGTTCATTCCAGCTCAGACGGGCGGCACGGCGGCAGGCGGCCTGCATGTCGAGCCGCAGCGCATAGGGCGCGCCCGAGGCGACCAACCGCGCGCGCTCGTCAGCCGAGAGTGATTTGGCGTCGCCGGGATAAAGCGGCGCACCGTCGGGATCGCGCGGCCACGGCCCATGCACCTCGCGCGCGGCGATGAGCCTTGCGATCTCGGCGCGGCTTTCGAAGGCGGGATAGACGAGACCGAGGGCGGAGAGCTTTTCCAGCGCGGCGCGATAATCGGCGAGATGTTCGGACTGCCGCCGCACCGGTGCCTCCCAGATAATGCCGAGCCAGGCGAGGTCCTCGTAGATCGCCGTCTCATAGTCCGGCCGGCAGCGCGCCCCGTCGATGTCCTCGATCCGTAACAGCAACCGGCCGCCGGTCTCTCGCGCGCGCTTGAGGTTGAGCAGCGCGGAATAGGCGTGGCCGAGATGCAGGAAGCCGTTGGGGCTGGGGGCAAATCGGAAAACGGGTGGTGCCATCACATGAATCTCGTCATGGCCGGGCTTGACCCGGCCATCGATCCTCCAAGACTCTGTTACGATAGGAGATGGATGCGCGGGTCAAGCCCGCGCATGACGAGCAGGGCCGCAATGACCATCCACCTCGAAACCCAGTCCGATCTCGAAGAGGCCGTCCACGCGCTGATCAAGCGCGATCCGCGCCTCAAGCCGGTGCTCGAGATCGCGGGCATGCCGGCGCTGCGGCGGCGCGAGCCGGGCTTTACGGGCCTTGCGCACATCGTCTGCGGGCAGCAGCTCTCGACCGCGAGTGCCGCCGCGATCTGGGGTCGGCTGTCGGCCGCGTTCGATCCGTTCGACCATGACACTGTGCGCCGCGCCCGCACCGACCGGCTGGGGCGGCTCGGCCTCTCCGCCGCGAAGATCAAGACGCTGAAGCATCTGGCACGCGAAATCGCCGCCGAGCGGCTGAACCTCGACGTGCTCGCGGAGGAAGATGCCGATGCCGCCCATCACACGCTGATCGCGCTGCCCGGCATCGGCCCCTGGACCGCCGACGTCTACCTGCTGTTCTGCCTCGGCCACGGCGACGCTTGGCCGGCCGGCGACCTCGCCGTGCAGGAGGGCATCCGCATCGGACTCGGTCTGAAGGCGCGGCCGACGGAGAAGCAGATGGCGCCGCTCGCCGAACCCTGGCGTCCGCTGCGCGGCGCGGCCGCGCATCTATGGTGGAGCTATTATCGCGCGGTGAAGAAGCGCGAGGGCGTGCTCGCGGGCCAAGCCTGATCATGACAGATGCGGTGTCCCGGACGCGGTGCGGCACGAAGTGACGCGCCGCAGAGCCGGGACCCATGAGCGTCGCGAGATGGATGCACGGGCCCCGGATCAGCAGCGCAACACTGCGTGTTGCGCTGCGTCCGGGGCACGAGACCCTAACCGCGCAGCCTCGCGCGGTCTGCCCGGGCGCATTCGGCGACGAAGTCTACCACGGCGCGCACCGCCGGAAGCTCGACGAGGTCGGGATGGGCCAGCAGCCATAGATCCGCGACGCTGGCGAGCTTCTGGGGGGCGACGCGCATGAGATCGGAATAGGCTTCGGCGACGAAGCACGAGAGCGCGGAGATTCCGATTCCGGCGCGGACCGCCGCCAGCATGTCTCCCTGGGACGAGCAGCGCATCACCACCCTCGCCTGCCGCGTGATGACGTCGCTCCAGCGCGCGAGCTGCGCATTGGACGTCTGGTCGGCGAAGCCGATGACGCTGTGCTCCTTCCACTCGCCGCGCCGTTCGGGCAAGGACCGCCCGGCGGCATAATCGCGCGAGGCATAAAATCCCGTGCCGAGACGGCCGATCTTGCGGCCGACCAGGTTCTCCTCGCCGCTGTCGAAGGGCCGCAGCACCACGTCTGCCTCGCGACGGCGCACGCTCGCCGGAAACGGATGCGTGATGATCTCGAGCTGAATATGATCGTGTGCACGCAGGAAGGCGGGCAGGCGCGGCATCAGCCAATGCGAGGCCAACGTCGCGCCGATCGACAGCTTGACGATGCCGCGCGCCTTCTGTCCCTTCGCCGCCACCGCGGTCTCGGCCCGTAGCGCCGCCGCCGCCATGGCCTCGGCGTGCTCGCGCAAGGTCCGTCCATCCGCGGTCAGCGCCAGGCCGTCGGCGGCGCGCGCCACCAATCTTGTGCCGAGCTGGGCTTCCAGCGCCGCGATCTTGCGGCTGACGGTGGGATGGCTGGTGTGCAGGCGGCGGGCGGCGGCGGTGAAGCTGCCGGTATCGGCGACCGCGACGAAGGTCTTGCAAAGGTCCCAATCCATCGGCAGCCCTGTTCATACCTGAATGATCGTCCGTTCATTATTGAACGGCCGGACCGCGCCGTCCAACCTTATAATGGGGATCAAATCCGCGGCCCGGGCGGCCCAATACGCCCGCGCGACAATCAATACGGAAACGCCTCGTCATCCGCCCGCCGGCGGGGCTGCGTTTCGGGAGGACATGATGGCACTGCCCACTCTCTTGAAGGATTCGCTCGAGCTGCCCGTGGTCGGCTCGCCGCTGTTCATCGTCTCCGGCCCGGAACTGGTGATCGCTCAGTGCAAGGCGGGCGTCGTCGGCTCCTTTCCCGCGCTCAATGCCCGCCCGGTCGAGAAGCTCGGCGAATGGCTGAGCCGGATCGAAGACGAGCTCGGCGAGTACAAATCGCGCAATCCCGGCAAGAAGGTCGCGCCCTACGCCGTCAACCAGATCTGCCATGCCTCCAACGACCGGCTGATGAAGGACATGGAGACCTGCGTCAAGCACAAGGCGCCGATCATCATCACCTCGCTGCGGCCGCCGGCGGAGATCGTCGAGGCCGCGCATTCCTATGGCGGGCTGGTGTTCCACGACGTCATCAACGTCAAGCACGCGCGCAAAGCGGCCGAGCAGGGTGTCGACGGCCTGATCCTGGTCTGCGCCGGTGCAGGCGGACACGCCGGCACGCTGTCGCCCTTTGCGCTGGTGCGCGAGGTCAAGCAATGGTTTGACGGCGCCGTCCTGCTGTCGGGCGCGATCAGCGACGGCTATGGCATCGCCTCGGCGCTGACGCTGGGCGCCGACCTCGCCTATATGGGCACGCGCTTCATCGCGACGCAGGAGGCCAACGCCGACGAGGCCTACAAGTCGGCGCTGACGCAGCACTCCGCGCACGACATCGTCTACACCAACCTGTTCACCGGCGTGCACGGCAATTATCTCGGCCCGTCGATCGCTGCCGCCGGCCTCGATCCGGACAACCTCCCCGCCGCCGACAAATCGAAGATGAATTTCGGCTCCGGCGGCAACATGAAATCCAAGGCGTGGCGCGACATCTGGGGATCGGGCCAGGGCATCGGCCAGATCACCGATGCCCCGCCCGTCGCGGAGCTCGTCGACCGCATGAAGGGTGAATTCGATCAGGCGAGGCAGGATTTCCTGATGCGCGCCAGTGCCTAACGACTCGGACCGAAAACAACAACGGGAGGACACCATGAAGCTGGCAGCCGCACTGATCGGCCTGTCGTTGCTGACGCTCGCAACCGGCAGCGCCCATGCCGAAGGCTCCGACGAGATCCGGATCGGGCAGACCCTGCCCTATAGCGGCCCGGCCTCCGGCTTCGGCGCGATCGGCCGGACGCAGGAGGCGTTCTTCGAGAAGATCAATGCCGAGGGCGGCATCAACGGCCGCAAGGTCAAGTTCATCACGCTGGACGATGCCTACTCGCCGCCGAAGACGGTCGAGCAGACCCGCAAGCTGGTGGAGCAGGACGAAGTGCTGATGCTGTTCGGCTCGCTCGGCACCGCCACCAACAGCGCCGTGCATCGCTACCTCAACGGCAAGAAGGTGCCGCAGCTGTTTGTGCTTTCCGGCGCGACCAAATGGGCCGATCCGCAGAAATATCCATGGACCATGCCCGGCATGGCCGCCTATGAATCCGAAGGCGTCGTCTATGCCAAGCATGTGCTGCGCACCAAGCCGGGCGCCAAGATCGCCATCCTCTCCCAGAACGACGATTTCGGTCGCGACTACGTCGCCGGCTTCAAGCGCGCGCTCGGCAACAAGGCTGCCGGCATGATCGTTGCGGAAGCGACCTACGAGACCAGCGCACCGACGATCAGCTCGCAGCTCTCCACCCTGAAGGCGTCAGGGGCCGACGTGCTGTTCGGCGTCGTGCTCGGCAAGTTCACCTCGCAGATCATCCGTCGCCGAGATCGGCTGGAAGCCCGAGCTGTTCTTCGTGCCGACCTCGGCCTCGTCGATCTCGTTCCTGGAGCCGGCGGGGCTCGACAATGCCATCGGCCTGATCTCGTCGAACAACAAGGACACGATGGACCCGCAATGGGCCAGCGATCCCGGCGTGAGGGAGTACTTCGCCTTCATGAAGCAATACATGCCGAACGCGGACCTCTCCAACTCGAACTACGGGGCCGGCTACCACTACGCGACGCTGCTCATGACCGTGCTGAAGGCGTGCAAGGATGATTTCAGCCGCGAGAACATCATGCGCCAGGCCGCCTCGCTGAAGGAGGTGAAGCTCCCGCTGCTGTTGCCCGGCATCAGTGTGAGCACCGGCCCCGACGACTATCTGCCGTTCCAGCAGCTTCAGCTACGGCGGTTCAACGGCAAGAGCTGGGTCGGCTTCGGCGACGTGCTGGACGATCGCTGACTCGAGCGGAACAGGACAGACCATGATCATCAGCGGCGAACGCCGGATCGGCTATGACGAGATCCAGGCGCGCATCAGACGCGCGGCGAGTGGCCTTCGTACCCTCGGGCTTGCCGAAGGCGCCCCGGTCGCCATGATGCTTCGCAACGACTTCGCCCTGTTCGAGATGGTCGCGGCCTCGGCGGCACTGGGCAGCCCGGTGGTGCCGATCAACTGGCACCTCAAGGCCGAGGAGGTCCGCTACATCCTGACCGACAGCGGCGCCAAAATCCTGATCTGCCACACCGACTTGCTGCCGCAAATTCGCGGCGGCATTCCGGAGGATGTCCGCCTGCTCGTGGTCGCGACACCGCCCGAGCTGGCGACCACCTTCGCCATTCCCCATGAGCTGACCGAGGTCCCGGCGGAGCTCACCGATTGGGACCGCTGGCGCGACGGCCATCCGGAAATGCAGGAGCCGCCGCGCCGGGCCGCAGCGATGATCTACACCTCGGGGACGACGGGCACGCCGAAAGGCGTGCGGCGCATGCCGATGCAGCCCGAACAGGCGGCGGCCTCCGAACGCGTCGGCGCGATCGCCTACGGCATCAAGCCGCGCGAGGACCAGGTCGTGCTGATCAACGGGCCGATGTATCATTCGGCGCCGCATTCCTACGGCATGATGGCTTTCCGCAACGGCTGCACCATCGTCCTCCAGGCGCGGTTCGACGCCGAGGAGCTGCTGGCGCTGATCGAACGCCACCGTGTGACGCACATCCACATGGTGCCGACCATGTTCGTGCGCTTGCTCCGCCTGCCCGAGGCCGTCAGGCAGCGTTACGACCTGTCGTCCCTGCGCTTCGTCGTGCACGGCGCGGCGCCCTGCCCGCCCGAGGTGAAGCGGGCGATGATCGATTGGTGGGGACCGGTCATCAACGAATATTTCGGCTCGACCGAGACCGGCATCCCGGTGTGGCACTCGGCCGAGGAGGCCCTGAAGAAGCCCGGCACGGTCGGCCGCGCCATCGAAGGCGGCATCGTCAGGATATTCCGCGAGGACGGCAGCCTCTGCGGCGCCAATGAGATCGGCGAGATCTACATGCGCCAGAGCGCGGTGCCCGATTTCGACTATCACGGCAAGGCGCAGGCGCGCGCCGAGGCCGGGCGCGACGGTCTCGTCAGCGTTGGCGATGTCGGCTATCTCGACGAGGACGGCTATCTGTTCCTGTGCGACCGCAAGCGCGACATGGTGATCTCGGGCGGCGTCAACATCTATCCTGCCGAGATCGAGAACGTGCTGATCGGAATGCGTGGGGTGCGCGACTGCGCCGTGTTCGGCATTCCGGACGACGAATTCGGCGAGCGCTTGTGCGCCTGCGTCGAGCCGGAGCCGGGTGCGCAGCTCTCCGCCACCGCAGTGCAGGCTTTCCTGCGCGAGCGGCTGGCCAACTTCAAGGTGCCGAAGGAAGTCCAGTTCCTGGCTGCGCTGCCCCGCGAGGCAACCGGGAAGATCTTCAAGCGCAAGCTGCGCGATCCCTATTGGGCTAACCACAGGCCGGCTGGCGCTTAAATCGTTCCCCGGCCGCGTCCACGCGCTTGGAATTCCGGGCCATATTCCGTCCGGGCAGGGCCGCATGCCGGCCTCGCTCGGGTTCGCCGCTTTTGGCGGGCGGCGAAACCGTATAGCGTTCGACCCCAGAGGAAACGCCGCGAAGACGGCCATGAGGTCGCGCATGCTGGACCGGACGCAGGATATTTCGATCGCCGCACAGGCCTGGCTCGACGACTTCGAGCGCAACTTAAGCAGACCTGATCCCGCCACGATGGACCCGCTCTTTCTCGCCGACGGATTCTGGCGCGACGTGCTGGCGCTGAGCTGGAACCTGCAGACAATCGCGGGCCGCGATGCGATCACGCAGGAGCTGGCGGCGCGCGCGCCCAAGGCGACGCCGACCCATTTCGAGATCGCATCGAACCGGGCGCCGCCGCGCTGGGTGATGCGGGCCGGCACCAACTGCATCGAAGCAATCTTCAACTTCGAGACCGCGATCGGCCGCGGCAGCGGCATCATCAGGCTCGTGCCTGATCCTGCGGACGGAGACCGCCTGAAGGCATGGACGCTGCTGACCGCGCTCGATGAGCTCAAGGGCTTCGAGGAGCAGCTCGGCGCCTCGCGGCCCCGCGGCCAGGCCTATTCGCGCGACTTTCGCGGGCCGAACTGGCTCGACCTGCGCAATGCCTCGCGCGACTATGCCGACCGCGATCCGGCCGTGCTGGTGGTCGGCGGCGGCCAGGCCGGGCTCGCGATCGCGGCGCGACTGAAGCAGTTGAAGGTCGACACGCTGATCGTCGATCGCGAGGCGCGGATCGGCGACAATTGGCGCAAGCGCTACCACGCGCTGACGCTGCATAATCAGGTGCAGGTCAATCACCTGCCCTACATGCCCTTCCCGCCGAGCTGGCCGACCTATATCCCCAAGGACAAGCTCGCCAACTGGTTCGAAGCTTACGTCGATGCGATGGAGCTGAACTTCTGGACCGGCACGGAGTTCGAGGGCGGCTCCTACGACGAGGCCGACGGTCACTGGACCGTCACGCTTCGCCGGGCCGACGGCAGCCGGCGCACCATGCATCCGCGCCACATGATTATGGCAACCGGCGTCAGCGGCATCGCCAACATTCCCGAGATCCCGACGCTCGCCAATTTTAGGGGCACGCTGCTGCACTCCAGCCGCTACGAAGACGGCGAGAACTGGACAGGCAAGCGTGCCATCGTCATCGGCACCGGCAACAGCGGTCACGACATCGCGCAGGATCTGTATTCCAGCGGCGCCGAGGTGACGCTGGTGCAGCGCTCGCCGACGCTGGTCACGAACATCGAGCCGTCGGCTCAGCTTGCCTATGCGACCTATAACGAAGGGACGCTCGAGGACAACGATCTGATCGCGGCCTCGATGCCGACGCCCCTTGCGAAGAAGACGCATGTGATGCTGACCGAGAAATCGAAGCAGCTCGACAAGGAGCTGCTTGACGGCCTCGCGCGCGTCGGCTTCAAGCTCGACTTCGGCGAGGCCGGCACCGGCTGGCAGTTCAAGTACCTCACCCGCGGCGGCGGCTATTATTTTAACGTCGGCTGCTCCAACCTGATCGTCGAGGGCAAGATCTGGCTCAGGCAGTTCGACGACATCGAAAGCTTCGTCACCGAAGGGGCGCGGATGAAGGACGGCTCGACCATTACGGCCGATCTCATCGTGCTCTCCACGGGATACAAGCCGCAGGAATATCTGGTGCAAAAACTGTTCGGGGATGCCGTCGCCGACCGGGTCGGCCCGATCTGGGGTTTTGGCGACGGCTTCGAGCTGCGCAACATGTATGCACGGACAAAGCAGCCCGGCCTCTGGTTCATCGCCGGCAGCCTCGCACAATGCCGCATCAACTCGAAATATCTCGCGCTCCAGATCAAGGCGATCGAGGCAGGGATTTTGGGGCGGCACGTGAGCTCGGCTTGAACGCCATCGTCATTGCGAGCGCAGCGAAGCAATCCAGACCAGATCCACGGAAAGATTTTGGATTGGTTCGCTGCGCTCGCAATGACAGCGTGGAGAGGGCGTCGCGCGACGGTCAAATTGAGGGAGATCACAATGCCAGCCATTCTCGGCAGCGACGAGCATCGCTACCGTGTCGTCGAAAAGTTCGCGAAACTTCCCGACGGCTGGCAGCTCACCGACGTCGCCTCGGTCGCGGTCGACAGCAAGGATCGCGTCTACGTCTTCAACCGCGGCGCCCATCCGATGGTGGTGCTGGACCGCGACGGCAATTTCCTGCGCAGTTTTGGCGAAGGACTGTTCTCCCGTGCGCATGGCCTGCACATCGATGCCGACGACAATCTCTATTGCACCGATGACGGCGACCACACCGTGCGGAAATGCACCACCGACGGCAAGGTGCTGCTCACGATCGGCATCCCGGCAAAGCCGGCGCCGTTCATGAGCGGCGAGCCGTTCCACCGCTGCACCCACACCGCGCTGTCGCCGAAGGGCGAGATCTACGTCTCCGACGGCTATGGCAATGCGCGCGTGCACAAGTTCACCCCCGACGGCAAGCTGATCAAAAGCTGGGGCGAGCCGGGCACCGATCCCGGCCAGTTCAACATCGTGCACAATATCGCGACCGATGCCGACGGCTGGGTCTATGTCGCCGACCGCGAGAACCATCGCGTGCAGGTGTTCAACGGCGAGGGCAAGTACGAGACGCAATGGAACAATCTGCATCGGCCCTGCGCGCTGTGCTGCTGCGGCGGGGCCAAGAGGCCGACCTTCGTCATCGGCGAGCTCGGCCCTGGCCTTGCCATCAACCGCAATGTGCCCAATCTCGGCCCCCGGCTGTCGATCGTCGATGCGCAGGGCAAACGCATCGCACGGCTTGGCGGCGAGGAGGGCCCGGGCGTTGCCAGCGGCAAATTCCTCGCGCCGCATGGCATCGCGCTGGATTCGAAAGGCGACATCTATGTCGGCGAGGTCGGCGTCACCAACTGGGAGACCAGCTTTCCGGACGAGGAGATGCCGACCGCGGTGCGCACGACGCGGTGCCTGCAGAAGCTGGAGCGGGTACGGGAGTAGCTGTCGCGGAAGGGTGATCACGACGCCGGACGGGCGGTTCCGTACGCCCCCGGGATCGCGGCCTTTTGAGCATTCTTGCCACCCCGCCGCCGCATTGCTTGCGCTTGAATAAGTCGCTCAACGGGCTTCACAATCCCGTCACGCTGCATGTAGTATGTCAGTACATGCTGCTTCGCAGCGTATATTGGAGGCCGGGAGCGTTACTTGAACGCACATGTCTCGCAAGGCAGTTGGCCGGTGTTGGTGCTGAATGCGGACTTCCGGCCGCTGAGTTACTACCCACTGTCGTTGTGGTCGTGGCAGGACGCGATCAAGGCGGTGTTCCTCGACCGCGTCAATATCGTCGCTCATTACGATCAGGCGGTCCACAGTCCCACCCTGCAGATGCAGCTGCCGAGCGTCGTCTCGCTCAAATCCTTCGTCAAGCCGACCACCCACCCCGCCTTCACCCGGTTCAACGTCTTTCTGCGCGATCGTTTCGCCTGCCAATATTGCGGCTCGCCCGAAGACCTCACCTTCGATCACATCATTCCGCGCAGCAAAGGCGGCCAGACCACCTGGGAGAACGTGGTCGCGGCGTGCTCGCCGTGTAACCTGCGCAAGGGCAACCTCACCCCGGCGCAGGCAAGGATGTTTCCGCGCCAGAACGCGTTCGCGCCCACCGTGCACCAGTTGCACCGCAACGGCCGTCTCTTCCCGCCGAACTACCTGCACGACAGCTGGCTCGACTATCTGTATTGGGATACGGAGCTGGATCCGTAGGGGCGAGCCTCCGTGTGTGATGCACCTCATAAGAGCGTCAAAACACACATAAGTGCGTCACGTTTTGCGGCGTAATCCGGCCAAAACGACACCGTCGGACCGACAGAAATCGCTGAACGGCCTGTTCTGCCGATTTCGTTGGGTCGGTCTTGGTTAATCCATCGTTGATATCAATGCGACGCCAGTACCACAGCGGTCGCAAGCTGCCAGCAGTTTGCGAACGCAGCAGCTATTATGCCGACACTCTTAGAGCGAGCGAGTCGATAGCGGTCTAAGGGTGAGTCGGTTGGTTTAATCCGTTTTTTGCTACCGAGCGTTGCGACGCGGTGAAAATTACTTTCTATTGGCGCCCCTGACGGCGACCGATTCGATGGCTTTGTTCCACATCTCGAACTGACCGCCAGTTGGCTGAGATGTCGGCAGCCTAGCGGCTTTCGGCGCCGCCAATCAATTTTCGGAGTAAAACCGTGGCCCTCGACTACAAGAAGATCAAATCCGGCCTCCCATCGACGAAGCCAACCGACCCCCGCAAGATCTTCACGACGCTCAAGCGCGACACGACCAAGTTCAAGCGACCGTCGGACGAGCAGGGCGACGTGTTCGACGCTTGGTATGGCAAGAGGACGCGGGGCGACAACACCCTGAAAATGAACACCGGCTCCGGCAAGACCGTGGTCGGCTTGCTGTGCCTGCAGAGCAGCCTGAACGAAGGCGTCGGGCCCGCGGTGTACGTCACGCCCGACAACTATCTCCTTCGCCAGGTCATCGCCGAAGCCGGGTCCTTGGGCGTAGCGGTGACGGAAGACGAGGGAGACGCGGCCTTCCTCTCGGGGAACGCGATCCTCGTCATCAACATCTGGAAGCTCGTCAATGGCAAATCCGTCTTCGGCGTCGGGCGCGGCGGCACCAAGATCGAGATCGGAAGCCTCGTCATCGACGACGCGCACGCCTGCCTCGCGACCGTCGCCGACCAGTTCAAGATACGGCTACCCGCTTCGCATCCCGCTTACGACGCCTTGCTGGAGCTGTTCAAGCCGGATCTCGAGAACCAGTCGGCGTCGGCCTATCTCGACGTCGCCGACCACGATCCGCAGATCGCCATGGCGGTGCCGTTCTGGGCCTGGAAGAACAAGCAAAGCGAAGTCCTTCGAATCCTGCATCCTCACCGCGGCGACGAGACGCTGAAGTGGCCGTGGCGCCTCGTCGAGGACGTCCTCGAACTCTGCCAGTGCGCGTTCGGAGGCGGCAACGTCGAGATCGCGCCGCGCTTCATCCCGATCGACAACATCCCCGCGTTCACCGGCGCGAAGCGGCGCATCTACATGACCGCGACGCTGGCGGACGACGGCGTGCTGGTGAGCCACTTCCAGGCCGACGCCGCGGAGGTCGCCGATCCCATTCGGCCCAAGGGCGGCGGCGACATCGGCGACCGCATGATCCTCGCGCCGCAGGAGATCAACCCCGACATCACGATCGACGAGATCAAGGCGCTCGTCGCGGCCAAGGCCAAGATCATCAACGTCGCGGTCATCGTGCCGTCGAAGAAGAGGGCGGAGTTCTGGTCCGACATCGCCAACCAGACTCTGACAGCCGAAAACATCGAGGAGGGCACCGACAAACTCCGCAAGGGGCACGTCGGCCTGACGGTGTTCGTCGGCAAGTACGACGGCGTCGATCTGCCTGCAAAGGCCTGCGAACTCCTGGTGATCGACGGTCTGCCCGAACTCTACGGCCTGCTGGAGAGGATCGAGCAGGAAGCGCTGGACGGCACACGCCGCCAATTGGTCCGCCAGGTGCAACGGATCGAGCAGGGCATGGGGCGCGGCGTGCGTTCCAGCCAGGATCACTGCGTCGTTCTCCTCGTCGGCGCCAAGTTGACCCAGCGCCTGCATCGTCCGGATGCCCGGGCGCTGTTCTCGTCCGCGACGCGCGCGCAGCTCGATCTCGGGCGCGAGGTCACCGCGCAATTGAAAGGCAAGCCACTGTCCGAGATCGAGACGGTGATGGAACTCTGCCTGACGGGCGACGACGAATGGCTCGATGCCAGCCGATCGGCCGTCGTCAACGCGGATGCGGGCGATGCGAGCCACGTCGACGAGACCGTGGTCGCGCTGCGCAAGGCCTTCGATTTCGCGCGCTCGAAGCGGTTCGACCTCGCGGAGCAGACGGTCCAGGAGGCCGTCAGGAAGGTGACAGAGAAGAAGGCGCTCGGCTACCTGAAGCAGCAGCTCGCCGAGTACGTACATCACACCGACCAGATGAGGGCGCAAGAAATCCAACTTGCGGCGGTTCAGGCGAATCCTGCGTTGGTCCGCCCCATCAGCGGCATCGTCTACAGCAAGCTCAGCGTTCCCAAGGACAGCCAGGCCGCGATGGCCGTGACCTTCATGAAGCGGTTCCTCGAGGCCAACGACCTGATCATGTGGGTCAATGCGCTGATCGAATCCTTGGCGTGGGGTGAGGAAAACAGCAAGAAGTTCGAGTCCGCGATGCTCGATCTCGGTCTCTTCCTGGGCTTCGGATCCCAGCGGCCCGAACAGGACACAGGTCGCGGGCCCGATAATCTCTGGGCTCTGGGCGCTCTGCAGTACCTTGTGATCGAGTGCAAGAGCGGGGCCGTCAAGGCGACCGCGATCAACAAGCACGACTGCAATCAGCTCAACGGCTCCATGACGTGGTTCGCCGACAAGTACGACAAGAGCACCAGCGCGACGCCGGTCATGGTGCATCCAAAGATCACGCCCGAACACGCCGCGACTTTGCATGCTGATGCGAGGATCGTCACGGTGGAATGCCTAACGCGTCTGGTTGAAGCGGTGAGGAAGTATTCGGTGGCCATCAGTCAAAAGAACGGCTACGCGGACGCAAAGGTGGTGGCCACTCAGTTGAATCATTTTGGCCTGACGCAGAACGATTTCGTCACGAAGTTTACCGTCCGCTCGAAGAAATCCTGAGCGCATCGCAGGGATCGAATGAACGCGAAGCTGGGCGAGAAGAAGCGAAGGCAGCTCGATCTGCTCGATCGGGACCCCCTGTGCATCTTCTGCGCAGGGGCCGCGCCGGCCTCGACGGGCGACCACCAACCTGCCCGTGCGTTTTTCGATGCGAAGCACGCTCCGGAGGGCTACGAATTTCCGGCCTGTGAGCCCTGCAACAAGAAGTCGAAGGACTTCGAACACGTTCTAACGACCCTCGTCAGGCTGAAAGGTGACGGTGGTCAGAACGCCCAACGGGACGTAGACTTCGCCAAATTTGCGAAGGCGATGCGCAACAATTTCCCGGGTCTACTGCGCGTGCTTCGCCCAAGCGAAAAACAAGGTTTTATCGAGTCGAGAGGCGTGTGGGTACCAGTTGGGCGCGCGTTTCCGTTGCAGCTTCCGATGGTCGCCATCGACCCGAAAATCGCCGGCGCGGCCGTGGACGCGGTCTTCAGGAAGTTGATGTGCGCGTTCCACCATAAGCATACGGGCGAGATCTTGCCGGCCGACGCTGTGATCACGGTGAAGTGGGCGACGAACGCGGCGCTGCCAGATTTCATGACTGAGGAGATGAAGGCGTTTGTCGCGGGGCTCGCGAACGAGCCCAAGCTGGTCCGCAACGCCAAAGACCTCTCCGATCAATTCGATTACCGCTATAGCTTGGCCGACGATCTCAGCGCTTCTGCCTACTTCATCAAGTTCCGGCAGTCTCTGTTCGGTGCCGGCGTTGTCCTTGCGAAGCCGGCATGATGGGGCAGTATGCCTGCGCATGAACGCAGCTTAGGCCACGGCGCGAGGGCGCCGCGTGTCCGGGCGTCGTGCTCATCAGTGGTCGCGCTCGGTACTGAGCCTGAGGTGGCCACGTCGACAGAAGCGCGTCTCCAGCAGGATCGGCCTGATTTCCGATGTCACGGAGCCGGTTTAACCGCTGTAGTCGCCCCATGCTCGCTCCCGCCGACGAGGCGGGATTGGCAGGAGAACCGACAAGTCTCAAACGGCGGTCGCGTCAGAACTGACTTTCTGCGCGGGCGCCTGCATCCCGGGCAGCTTCGGATCAAGTTCTTCCTGCTCAAGAGTTTTCGCCCCCTCGCCAGCCAGATAGGCGGCCAGCATTGCGATGCCGGATTCGGGCGGGCACCGCGCGGGAGAAGCCTTCAACGAGGGGGCGTCGCCGAAGGCTTCCGCGATCTCGGGGGTCATCAGGTGCGGTCTGATGCTGCGCCCGACCGCCTGCTCGACGGTCCGGAATATCCAGGTTCCGTCCGGATCGATGTCCGACCAGTGGAAGATCGGCGTGTCGTTCGGTATTGCCTCCGCGAGAACGCGCAACGCCTGCTGCGTCGCCAGCGACGGATACCCCCCGACGTAGACGGTCGCGCCCAGGCGCGCGGGGTCGGCCTCGATGATGTGCCTGCTGAAGCTCGCGAAGTTTTCGATCGTGAGCAAGTAGGCGGGTGGATCCCGGAATCGAATGCGATTCGCCTCGTTCGGCGCCACTCCCAGATAGAGTGGCGAAGCCGCCGAGAGGTCGGCGCCGGCGAGATCGACCCGTCCCGCGATCAGAAGGGGCGGAGCGAACCGCTCCAGACCGATCGCCCGCAGCGCGGCCCGCGGTCTGGCCTCTGGCGGAAGCTCGATGATGCCGCCGAGCAGACGGACGACGGCTCCTTCGAGACGTTCGAGGGTCTTGCTGTCGCCGACGATCCTTCGGGAGAAGGTCCGGTAGTCGACGTTCACGTGCTTGCCGTCGAGTATCGCCTGCGCGAGCACGAACGCGTCGCGCAGCCTGTCGGCGTCAGCCGGCGAAAATGCACTCCACGTCTTCGCCCTGGACCAGGCGGCAGCGATGGCGGACGCCTGGTCCATCAAGCGAGCATCCAGATCGAGCCCGTCGACGAGCCGCGCTGCGGCGTCTTCCGCGATCTTGGGAGCCGGCGTGCGACCGAGGTAGCGATATAGCGTTTCGGCCGATACCAGCCGGACGTGCGCGATCTCGTTGCGCTTCGGCCCGCGCCCCCGCGTCAGACTGACCGCACCGGCCTCTTCGGCGCGCGAGACTTCCTTGAGGAAGGCGTCCGCGGCCACGACCGAGGCGAAAGCGCCGTAGTCGGGGTAGCCGATCGGGCTCGCCGTGCCGGCCTCGAACCGGTCGAGCAGGTCGCCCAAAAGCTGTCTCGCGTCGGTGAAGAGCCGCGGCATGGTTACTCGGCCGCGAGCCGCACGGAGAGATCCGCGTCGGAAATAAGGTCGGGATCGATCGCCATCAGCTCGCGCTTGGCCTTTTCCTTGAGGGAGACCACGGTCGCTCTCGATTGCTCGCCGATGCGGTCGACCTCGACGATGGTGTCCATGTGCTCGAGCACCGCGACGCGCTTCTCGAAGGGTGCAGCGATGACGAATTGCAGACCGAGGTTCTTGTAGAAGCTCATCATCTGGCGTTGGTTTCGGCCGTCCATCTTGGAGAACGCCTCGTCGAACATCGCCAGAGCGAACCCGGAGGGCTTGCCGGCGCGGCGCTCGGCGCTGCCGTAGACGGCCGCCAGCGACGCGCCGATGGCGACGTAGATCGGCACCTGCTGTTCGGCTCCGGACCCCGTGCCCCTGCGCTGCTCCCACCGGGTCGAACGGCCCGTCACCACGTCCTCCATGTGGATCTCGAAGGTGTAGAAGTTGCGGTAGTCCTCGAACTCGGTGAAGTCCTTCTCCGGATCCTCGAGCAGCGCCTCGAGCGCGAGGATCGTGTCCTTGTGCGGGAAGTCTTCGGGCACGTCGCCGCGGAACAGCATATCGAGCGCTTCCGGAGATGTCTTGCCGATCTCGATGATCTTGAGGATCGGCTGGAATTCGACGACCTGGGTGCGGTGGAACGAATAGCGTTCGTTGTGAAACGGATGCAGGTGCAGGCTGCGGTTCAGCGTCTGCAGGTCCCGCTCCATCTTGCCGATGCGCGAGGTCAACGCGTTGATGAACTCGCCGCGAAGCAAGGTCGAGGCCTTCTCGGCCGCTTCGCGCGCCTGCCGTTCGTACTGCCGCAGTTCGTTGGATTCGATGTCGTTGATCAGAAGATCCATCCAGGGCTTCACCTCCCGGAGGGGTTCGCTCTCGATGCCGATCTGCGACTGCATCCCGAATTCCTCGAAATAGCCGTCGAGGAATTCGCGCACGCGGCGCTCGATCCGACTGCGCTCTGCATCCGCGGCGTCGGCGTCCTTCACCGCCTTATCGGCGACAGCGCGATGCTTCTCCGCCTCGGTCTTCTGCGTGCGGGAGTCGAGACGGGAGCGGTGGGCCGCCCGGCCCTTCGCCGCCGCGTAGAGCGCCTGATTCTTGGCGAACAACGACCAGGCGATCTTCAGATTGAGCGAGGAGCCGGGGACGTTTTCACCCTCGCCGAGCCTGTTCTTCGCCGTTCTTACTTCGCCATCGTGCTTGTTGAAGGCGGTCTGCTGGGTCTCGCGCTCGCGGATCCTCTTCTTCTTGAGATCCTGTTGCGCCACTCTCTTATCGCGAAGGCCGCCATCGCCTGCGCCATCGAGCGCCGCCAATTTGGCGTCCGCGTCGGCCTTATCGGTCTGGGCGTCGGCATAGGCGGTGGCGTGAGATTTCAGGTCCGTCGCGGCCGTCTCGCACAGCGCCTTGAGGGCCATGAAGGCATTGTCGGCGACCTGCACTTCCTTTGTCGCCTCGTTCCACAAGGTCGACAGATCGTCCGCCTGATCCTGCAGTGCGCGCAGCGCGTTCGCCTGCGCGGTCTTACCGATCTTGTGCTGCGAATGATCGATCGAGCGGTGGGTGCGCACCAGCCCGTCGTCGTAGAGGCCATCCTTCATGATCGCGCGACCGGGTCTGTTGAACTGCTCGAGCGTGTCGGCGAGCCGGACGGAGCCGTACCGGCGCATGATGAACGACAGCGCATCCGGATCGTCGGTGCGGAAGATCGAAGGGAACGTTCCTCGGTCCGGCTTGGCTCTGAATTGCTCCAGCTTGTTGAGGCTCACCAGCGACGTGCGCCGGAAGTCGCGGCGTCCCTCCTTGAAGATCGTGGTCGCAGCGCCGATGTCCGGTCGGTCGACGAACACCGCGTCGCGGTCCCGACCGAGCAGCGCTTCCGCGGCCGCCGCCCATTCGGGGTCGGCCACCTCGATCAGTTCGCACAGCACGCGCGGCGCCATTCCCTGCTGCCGAAGCCGTTGGCACAGGCGTTCGGTGTCCGGTTCGAGGTGTGCCCGCGCGCCGCCCGAGGAGTGCTGCCGGATCCGCCCCAGGAGTTCGTCGCGCTGCGTGCGCAATTGGGCGGCCTTCGCAATGATCTGCTGACGGGCTTCGTCGATCGTGTCGAGCCGATCGGCCCCGGACGCGATAAGGGCGTTCTCGGCGGCCGAAAGCTCCTCGGGAACTGAGGCGACGGCGGCACGTTCCGCCGCGGCCAGCAGCGTGTCGACGAGCGGAATGAAATCGTCGAAGCCCTGACCGCGCATGGCGCGCAGCGGCTCAAGGCGTCGGATCGTGGCGAGGCGTGCCTTGAAATCGGCCTCCGCCCGTTGCGCGGACTGGTCGGCGACCGACGCGGATTGCTGCAGCGATTTCCTGCCAGTCTTGGCGTCGTGCTCGGCGATGGCTTCGGTGAGCCGCTCGATCTCGCGATCGATCGCCTTCATGTCCTCGTCGAGGAACTTGAGTTCACCGGCGGCGGCGTCGCGCTGCGCGGTTGCAAGCTGGAGTTTGGTCCTGAAGTCGCGGTTGGTCGCCCGGGCTGCGAGCCATTCGGCGCGCTTGGCGATCCATTGCTCGCGGTATTTGGTCTCGAGTGCCTCTTCCAGCGTCGCGAGGATCGTCCTCAATTCCTTCAGCGCCTCCAGCTTCAGACGCATCTTGCGGATGGTCTCGCTGATGTTCCGATAGGTCTGGATCGACTCGCGCAGGTCCTTGATGCCGATCGGGCTGTCTTCGAGGATGTAGGTCCGGACGAACTGGGTTGCGGTCTGGTTGTGATCCAGCGTCATCGCGTTGACGATGGATTTCTGCAGGGCGCTCGCGTTCTGTTCGCCGTAGGGCGCGTGCGGCAGCAGGTGCCGCATGTATTCGCGGACATAGTCTCCCGCCCGATCGCGGTGATTGACGAAGTTCTGCTCGCCGACCTTCGCCAAGATGCGTGCGCGCACGTCCTCCCACTGGGCGGGGAATTGCGAGGCGCCGCGCTTTTCGATGAAGTCCTTGGTCGTGAGGATCGCGCCCACGGCGACGAACAGGGCGAGGACCGTCTCCTTGCTGTCGGCCTTACGTGCCTCGAGCGTCATGCCGATAGTCACGGGTGGACGAAGGGCCTCGGTGTCCTCGAATCCGAGCGCGACGTAGGTGCGCGCGTCGTCTCGGCGCCGCTGATCTTCGCCCAGGGTTCCGAGACAGTAGTCGACGACGCTGCGCTTGGAGCCGCTGCGGGACTTTCCGCTGTCGCCGGCGACAGCGTTCAGGCGCAGGAAGCGGCGGTTTCCGCCGGTCAACACGACCTGGGCCATGTCGAGGATGGTTGACTTGCCGGACCGGTTCTCGCCGAGCACGCCGATGTGGCCGGCGACGGGAATGTCGGCGACGTCGAACAGGTGCCAGTTCACCATGGCGAGGTGACGCAATTCCATCATGCTTCGTCCCCTGCGGGTTGGGGCGATCGGGCCTCCTCGCTGCGGGCGTACCGCTCTAGCCGCTGGAGGGCGTCGCCACCGCTGATCAGCTTGATCATCGGCCGGATCCGGATTTCGCAGTCCTGCTGTTCGTTGTCGTAGTCGCCGATCTCGACCAGGCTGCGCTGGGCCGCCTCCTTCAGAATGTCGCGGAAGCGGTTGATGCCGATGGCGCCGCCGCCGTTGGGCTGCACCATGTCCTTGTAGCGGTCGTGCAGCGCGTTCAGCGTCGTGACGACGACAGCGCGGTCCTCGACAGCGCCGACGTTGACCTCCTCCTGCCAGTGCGCGGCGAGGACGAGCATCACGATGGTCTCGTCGAGCCGCATGCGCGGCAGGGGCACCTCCTCGTCGATCGCGAGGATTCCCGCCCATTGGGCTTCGGGATCGCGGTGGACGCGGTAGCCGCAACTGTCGAAGAATCCGTCCACCACGTCGCGGAAGCGACCGTCCATGACGATGTTATAGACCGTCCCGGTCCGCGGGTCGCCCGCGAACACGAACTGCCTGCGCAGCAGGAAATGCAGCGCCCTCCGCAGATCGGCGGCCTTGTCCGCGCCGGCGGACCGTTCGATGTTGTCGAATTCGCTAAGCATGGACTTTGTCCTTTCGCAGCGTGCCGGAGCGCTTGACCACGAAGTTCGCGCATCTGAGCCACTCGCTATCGTGCGGCGGCGTGTCCGGCGACTGCTCCAAGTCGAAACCTTTGGCGACCTGTGGCGGGACGTCGCCAGTCAGCGCGTAGCGGCGTGCGGTGTCGAACGCGAGGAAATCGTCCACCGTCTCGATCTCCATGAACCTCGCTTCCTTCGTGCCGAACGGCGGCACCTGGCCCTCAAGGAACCGCCTGACGTCCTCGGGGCGGGGAGCGATGCGCGCGATGTACTCGAGCCGCAATTGCTTGCGCAGTTCGTACAAGGGGTCTGACGGCGGCGCGGCAAGCTCTCTCGCTTCAACGGGGCGGCGCGGTTGCCGAGTCGGCGCCTGATGGTGCTCGGACCACGAAGACCGCAGTGGCTCGATACTCCATTCGACGGTGGCCCCATCGTGCCGTCGGTCCCGCAGCAGGGCGTCGAGCCGGCGCACCAGGTCACCGGCGCGGCCGACGAGTCCCTGCGTACCGCGTTCGGCGTACTTGATCGTGTTCCGGACCCGCGCCTCCAGTTGCCGCCTGAACGTCTCGATGCGGTCGAACATCTCGCCGATCTGTTCGAAGATGTTCTCGATCGCGAGCAGATCGTCGGCGGCGGCCATGCGACCATCCTCCAGGTCGGACGCCATGCTGGCCGCGGCGTATTCTTCCGCGAGGACCTGCATCGTTTCGGGCGTGTAGGAGATCTTCCGCGCCAGATCGACGATGGCGTCGCGGAAGCGGTACGGGTGATTAACCGTGAGGATCGACTCGAAATCCTTGAGGAGGAGTTGGTCGACGAATTCCTCGAAGAAGGCCTCGAGGCGATCTCCGACCGTCTTCGACTCCATGACGGTCCGCCGGATCCGCTTGAGGTCAGCGAGGATCGCGCGCAGGCTCTTAGTGAACTGGTCGGCCTGGTTGCGGGCCTCGCGCACGGCGAGGGCCGCTTCGCGCTGCATGCGGTCGGTCACTTCCGGCGTGAGCTTCTCGACGGCCTCTAGGTTGAGGCGGATCTGGACGATCAATCCCCCGAACCGCTGCGAAAGATCCTTGTTGAGGCTCGCCAGTCGCTGGATGACCAGCAACGGCCCCATCGCCATGTCGACGGTGACCCGAAGTCCGTACTCTTCCTCTTCGAGCCATCCCCATGCGACCAGTCTGGAGTAGAGTTGGCGGGCCAGGATGAGGGCCTTGTCTCCCTTGTCCGACGTCGCGGAAACGTCGGCGCGTCGGATGCGGCGACGGCCCGACGAGATCACCTCCGGCAGCGCCTCGCCAAATTCGTCGCCTTCGTTCCACAAGGACCGGTTCGCGCGCATGACGTCGTAGATGGAGTGCACCACCTGCTGCGGGGTCGGAAATGCGGGGGCGCCGGTGAAGTACCGCTCATGCAGGTCGAGCAGACACGCAGCATAGAGATGCTTGTGATCTCGCGAGAAAACCAGAAATGCGTCGTCGTGCAGATGGCGGAAAAGGGTCATGCCGAAATCGTACTCAACGCAGAAAAAGGGGGCCACTGGGCGCGGGCGGAGCCCGGCCACCAAGATCGGCTTAGTTCAGATGCAATGCAGCCGCCTTGCAACCTAGCGGACACATGTTCTCTGTATGTTCTATCACGTTACCCGTTGCCACGTCGAGGGGGGCGGGACGGCAATGACGGTGGGGTCTGTTTAAGCTGCTTCCGGGTTAGTTCGCATCCAGAGTTTGGGTCATTGCCCCCCGCTGCCTCGGATCCAGAGGTCTTGCGAGACTGGCCTTCCTCGATTGACATTCGGAGCGAGCCCATCTCTGCTGCTTGCGAACGTCCAGACCGTCCCCGAAGCTGAGAGCCCCGAGCTTGTTGAGCAGAACGGTAGCTGCTCGAAAACGGTGTTGAACTCGCGCCCGGATAGTCAGATGTAAAACTTGAAAGGTAGCGGCGCGTGGGGCGTGATCGGGCCCGCCGTCAGGATCTCGCCTACCAGATCGGCAAAGCGCAAGGTGACGGGCAAGCCATCGCAGAACTCGGCGCCGTTGAAGTTGAGCTTCGTCAGCGACATCACATCCCGCATGACCTGCTCGATGTCGGCCGTCCCACGTCGAATTTCGACAGTCAGCGGATTCGGCACCTCGCGGCCAGGATAGGTCCGCAGACGCGGAACGTAGCCTCGCGTCCACAGGTAGCCCGACGTTTCGGAGGTTACTACCGCCGTGCCGCGCAACACGGCGTTGGCGCCGTAGCGTAAGACCTTGATATCGGCGTTGTCGCGTATCTGAATCCCCACCAGCTTCGTCGAGCGCGGGACCGCGCTCGCGAATCCCGCCCATTCCTTGGCTTCGAAGTTGGTCTTTCCGTGGATGAACAGCTCCTTCGGCGCCTCGCCGTGATTGTCCTTGTACGCACGGACGATCATCTCCATCAGCTTGGCCGCCTGATCCTGATCGAGGTGGAAGGCGTCGTTCGTCTCCGAGTACCAAGGCCCCACGGCGCCCCTGAAGACCAGACCGTCGCCGGACCCGAGAAACATCTGCGCGCCGCAGCAGGCGTTGTCGCGTCCGCTCGGCCGATCGATCCGCTTGAACACCAGCCCCACATAGCAGACGCCGTCGCGCAGGTCGGCGAGGCGCCACGGGCGCCCGCCGATCTTGTAGAAGCTGGTGGTTGAGAGATTCCAGGCGATGGTCGCCGGATCTTGCATCTGCGCCTTGGCCTTCTCGGTCGGCGGATCGAGCGTGACTTCCTTGACGACCTGGATGACCTGGCCGGTGTCCATGACCCGCGCCTTGAGTTGGTTGTGGAAATTCAGTTCGTATTCGTAGACGGCAGCCGCCTCCATCTCCTCCGGAAACATCGAGCCCCCGGTCAGGATCGCTCGGGCGGCTTTCATGCCGAGCTTCCGCGTGCCGGGCGTGCGAAGCTTCACGGGCACCGCCGACTTGGGCCGGCCGTACTTGTAGACATCGTCCGGCACGACGGCGAACCACAACTGCGGCCGCGCTTCCTCTTCGCGGAGATATTTCCTCAGCGCCTCTTCGTACAACGCGACTGCGGAATAGATCGCCTGGTGCCTGTCGGCCCCCAGAATCCGTTTGCTGAGTTCGGCGGCGTCGATCGTGCATGTCGCGAACGGCTTGCTCGGCCATGCGGCGCCGTAGACGGCCTCGAAACCAGGCCAGACGAACGTGTTGGCGTCGTTGCGCTTGCGGTTCGGCGCCGGCGGCGGCACGTCGATGAATCTCTCGATCAAGGCAATCCACTTGGAATACTTCGCGAGACCCGCCGGCGTCCCGATCACGCCGACGTCCATACGGGCCGGATTCTGTCCGGATGCGACAGGACCGAACAGGAAGAGCCCGTCCTTCGGGTGCTCCGCGCTCTGATCATGCCCGAAGGTGAGTTGAGGCTCGTCGATGTGAATGGCCCGCCACGCCGTCGTCATTCTTCGTCCTCGTCGTCGATCCCTTCGTCGGGCTCCTCTCCGTCGTCGTCGGCATCGCCGGGCTCCTCGGGCTCGCCCTCCTCGTCGGCGACGTCCAGGTCGAACGGCATGCGCATTCCCGCCGTGAGTTTCAGACCTTCGCCGGCGACGGCCCAACTGCGGTGCTCTCCCAGCGCGATCATCACGCTCT
The DNA here is from genome assembly GCF_049739485.1 of Bradyrhizobium sp. USDA 326. Classification (NCBI taxonomy): domain Bacteria; kingdom Pseudomonadati; phylum Pseudomonadota; class Alphaproteobacteria; order Hyphomicrobiales; family Nitrobacteraceae; genus Bradyrhizobium; species Bradyrhizobium sp. USDA 326. The sequence continues at coordinate 3,293,195 of NZ_JBMGQA010000001.1, read as the reverse complement.
CGGAGCCCCCGCCGAAGAATTCGAAGAACGCCTGCCAGAGCGGTCGCCACACATGATTGAACCAGCTTTTGCAGAAGCGCCGCCGCAACTTGGTCATCTCGTCGGCGTCCTGCAGCGGCGTCCTCCCGTCCCTGGTGAAGACGACGTAGGGGCGCAGACGAAGCGTGGGCGCTTCGCCGAGGCGAATGACCGGCCGCATGCCGAGATGCCAGTGCGCCTTAAGCACCTTGCTCTCGCCGACAACCTGCTTGTACGTCCGCTTGCCTTTCGCGTTCGTGTAGTAGACGCGATCGTCCGCGAGCAGGTCCTTGGGGAAGAACATGACCGTCCCGGCGGAAGCGGCGTAGGGAAGCAGGCCGCGCGCGGCGAGGTGCGCCTCGAACGACTCGCGGAGCATCCGGACCACCCAGGCGTTTGCGTCGCGGCGCTGCGGCCCGATCGGATCGGTCGCCTTGCCCTCGAGAAATGTCGCGAGACCCGCGGTGCCCCGGAGCGAAATGGTCAGTTCGGGAGGCAGATGCGCCTGGATCTCGTGCGCGGCAGCGAAGCTCACCAGCAGGCGGTTATGCATGGCGTGCGGATGCGGTACGGACTCGAGCGCCTGCTCGAACTTCTTGTTTTCGCCCTCGTACTCGTAGAAGGATATTTCGTCCGGAAGCCGGCCGATCGGCATGATGCTGGTCAGCAGCGGCTCGTCGCCTCGCTCGACAACGACATCGGACCGCACCGACGCCTGGCGCCACCTATCGAACTCCGCCGAGAGATCCGTCACCGCGCGCGGCACGCCGGCTTTCGTCAACGTGTCGACAAGTTCGGCGAGCTTCGCACCCCATCCCGTCGTGAAGTCGATCGCGTTGAGCCGATGGATCTGGATCGGCAAGTCGGCGAAGGCGATGTCGTCGATCCGGACCGGGATGATGAAGCCCGGGTCCTTCAGGGACTTCTTGACCGCGTCGGCGACCGATATCTCATTCTGGACCCCGCTGCGGTTCGGGTCGCAACTGGCCTTGGAAACCACGAAGACCACCTTGACGGTCCGCTTCCGCAACGCGTCCTCGATGCTCGTCCAGAATGGCGTCCCGCCGGCGAGATCGAAGATGTCGGCCCAGACCTTGTAGCCCATGCCCGTCAGCCTGGTGCCGAGCCAGCGCACGAACTCGTTGTCGTCCGGCGTCGCGTGGCTGATGAAAATGACGTCACGCTCGGACAAATCAAGGCTCCCGGCCAACCTTCCCGTCGGCACAAACGTTCCGTGGGCGATGTTTGCGCGCCAGCGCCAGAACCTTGCGCCTTTTAGCCTCGACCTCGTCCAGCCTCGCTTCTGCCGACGAGAGCCGCCGCCGCATCAAGGTTGTCCCGTGACCAATGCGCTATCTCTCAGAGCCATTGTCCTCAACTGGCGGGAGATTCGGCAACCGTCGTTTTTCGCTTTGCCCGCTTTTGTTTGCGACGGTCGCAGAGACCTGAGGGAAACTACGGACTCGACTCTTTTGTTCGTGATATGTTCTAATCGGGCATGACCCATCGACCCGCGAGCTGGCGCATGCCGATCCGAGCCCAAATGGAGAAGATGGCCGCCGCCGTCGGCAGAAAGGTGCCTCCTGCGCGCGGGCTGGCGCCGAACGACGACCTCCCGCTCGAATACTGGCAGGCCATCCTGAACGACGCTGGCGCCGACCACGGCCGATCGGGTCCTTCTGCGCCCCGCCGGCCGCAGCGACTGAGCCAGATTCCTCAGCACGTGCTGCGGGTCGACTGCAGGCGCTGCGGCAGGACCCTTGAGATCCAGCGGGCGGACGCCGTCCGGCTGTACGGTCCGGACGCGGTCTGGCAGGACGTCAGCCAGCGGCTGCTGGACAACACGTGCACGGTTCGGACGGGTCGGCATGAGGAAGACTGCTGCTGGCCGTCGTTCGAGTGATCGCGCCCGGATGGCGCCGAAGCAGCACCCGACCCCGCTCAGCGGCGGCGACCGCAAGGCGCTGCAGAAGGAGCTCGGCCGGGCCCGCGCCATGACTAGCATCCTCGCCGCCCAAGCCGCCGAGGCCCGCGCCCAAGGCGAGGCCCTGATCCGTCAGGCCGACAAGTTGCTCGCCGAATCCTGGAACGAAAGGATGTGGGCCGACGGCGGCCCGATCGACCCGTCGCCGACTGTCGACCAGGCGATCAACGGTGGTTATCCCTGGCTCGAAATCGAATGCTCGCGCTGCAAGAACAAGCGCGACGTCGATTTGGCTGCGCTGCGCCATCCGCCGACCACGTTTGTCCACGACCTAGCGAGCCGGCTTCGCTGTAGCAAATGCGCCAAGGCCAATCGCCGACCTGCTGCCACGCTGCTACAGTTGGCGCAGCGCCCTCGCCAGGCCGCTCCGGAGACCTGACGATGTGCAATTTGTATTCGATTACTACCAACCAGGCCGCCATCAGCGCGCTGTTCCGCGTCGTCAACCGCTACGTCGGCAATCTCGCGCCGATGCCAGGCGTCTTTCCCGACTACACGGCGCCGATCGTCCGCAACGGCGCTGCGGGTCGGGAGCTCGCCACCGCCCGATGGGGCATGCCGTCGTCGTCAAAGGCGCTGATGGACGCCACGAAGAAGCGCGCCGAGAAGCTCCAAGCCAGGGGCAAGACCGTCGACTTCAAGGAATTGCTCCGGATGGAGCCCGACGGCGGCACGACCAACATCCGGAACGTGAAGTCGAAGCACTGGACCCGTTGGCTGGGCATCGAGAACCGCTGCGTGGTGCCGTTCAACTCGTTCAGCGAGTTCAACAAGGCCGAGGGCGGCGACATCTGGTTCGCCCTCGACGAAAGCCGCCCGCTCGCATGCTTCGCCGGCATCTGGACCGGTTGGACGTCGGTCCGGAAGGTCAAGGAGGGCGAGACCACCAACGACCTTTACGCGTTCTTGACTACGGAGCCCAACGCCGAGGTCGGCGCCATACATCCCAAGGCGATGCCGGTGATCCTGACGACACCCGAAGAGGTCGAGACTTGGATGACAGCGCCGGCGGAGGAAGCCCTGAAGCTGCAGCGGCCCTTACCGGACGGGACCTTAAAGATCGTTGCTCGCGGTGCGAAGGAAGACGCTGCACCGGCGGTCACCGAAGTCCGCGGCTCGGGCCACTGAAGCGCCTAGACTCTTGACTCAGAGGACCGGCATCGAACAAAAATAGAACAAACGATTCTGCCGCGAAGGTTCGCTTGGCCAAGCTGCCGCAACTGCCCGTCTACTATTATCTCGACCACTTCGCCGAAATGCTGGGGTTCGTGCAGCGGACGTACGCCCCCGTTCTTGGTCTGGAGCATCACGCCTTCATAGCGCGGTTCGAGCGTCTATCGAGAGATGCGCAATGCCTGCTGGTCCGGATGATCAACAGGCGCGGTGCCATATTCAACCGATCCCTGTTCAGCTACCCCGAGATCGATGACGTCGAGCGTGCGGCATCCGATCTGACCGCGGCCGGTCACGCACGCGAGCTCGGTGAGGCGGACTATGCGGCCTTCGTCTCATGCCTGCCGAAGGACGTCCTTGTGACTGGCGCGCAGGCGGCAGGGCGAGGAGACGTCCGGAAGTCCTGGTCGAAGCCGAAGTTCATCGACTACTACCTGGAGCGCATCCCGTTTTCGGTCGCCGCGCAGCACTGTGGGGCCCGCAACTTCATCGCGCTCGACGGTACGCGTCCGATCGAGTTTCTGCTCTACCTCTACTTCGGTAAGACCGAGGTGAGCCTGAAGAACTTCGCGCTGCGCGACCTGGGAATCCTCCGCACCAATCGCGAGACCTCGTTCAGCGCGCGCTTCACCGATGCCGAGGAGGCGCTCGCCTCGTTCCACTACAGCCGGGTCCTGGACAGCCTGGAGGACGGATCGGAAGCTGTTCACAGACGGGCCGCGGTCGACGTGCTGGCGGGGCCTGCCTGCACGACCGAGTTCGCCGCCGATCTCCGCAGCCGAGCCGCGCATCAAACTGGGCTTTTCTTCGAGAAAGCGGGCGAGAGCGATCTCGCCCGGCAGCTCTATCGTGCCTGGCCTTCCCATGACTGCAACGAGCGCTTGGTTCGCCTGCTCTACAGCATGGGCGAAAAGGCCGAGGCGGAAGGGTTGCTGCAGCGGATGATCGATGATCCCGCCAGCGATGGCGAACACCTCTTCGCCACGGACTTCTACGCCCGTAAGTTCGGCGGCAGGCGTACAGGGCTCTACACCGAACTTCTGCGGTCCGGCCGCACCATCACCGTCGACGATACCCATTGCGGCAATCCCGAAGCGGGCGTCGCCGGCGTGCTGCGGCGCGAGGGCACGAAGGTTTTCTTCACCGAAAACGTGTTGTGGCACACCTTGTTCGGCCTGCTCTTCTGGGACGAGCTGTTCGAGAGCACCCGAATGCCCAGCGGGTTCGATTGGCTACCCCACTGCCTGAAGGACCGCAGCTTCCGTCGGCTCTTCGCCGCGACGATCGACGAGAAACTAGCAGCCATCGCGTCCGGATCCGCCCTCCCGTTGATTCTTCGCACCGTCGCAGCGAGATGGGGCCGCCCGAACGGGGTCTTCAGTTGGGACCATGTGCAAGTGGAGGCGCTGCGCGCGCTGCTCGAGGGGACCGATCCGGCCGGCGTCGCCAGAATCGTCCGCAGCATGTGCGACGATTTTCGCGTTATGCGAGACGGCTTCCCCGACCTCATGTTGGTTCAGGACGGCAAGGCGTCCTTCTTGGAGGTCAAGGCCGAAGGGGACGTGATCCGCCGCAACCAGCTGACCCGCCTCCGCCAACTCGGCGACGCCGGCATTGTGGCCGAAATCGGTCGGGTCGACTACCGCTTCGACCCCGAGCAGGATTACGTGGTGGTCGACATCGAGACCACCGGCTCATGGTCGACCGGGGACCGCATCACCGAGATCGGCGCGGTCAAGGTCCGCAACCACCAGGTCGTGGACGAGTGGCACTCTCTCCTCAACCCGCAGCGTGTCATTCCGGCAAAGATCGTCCAACTGACCGGCATCACGAACGAGATGGTTCGGGATGCCCCGTTGTTCGCCGAGGTCGCGGACCCGTTTATGGAGTTCATGGGAGACGGCATCTTCGTCGCCCACAACGTCAGCTTCGACTACGGTTTCCTCTCCTACGAATTCGAGCGGATCGGGCGTCGCTTCAGATTTCCGAAGCTCTGCACATGCGCCGGGATGCGGCGGCGCTATCCGGGACACAAGTCCTACGGACTAGGGAAGCTCTGCGAGATCTACGGCATATCACTCGACAATCACCACCGCGCCCTATGCGACGCGCGGGCCTCCGCCCAGTTGTTGAATCTCATCAACCAGAAGCGGAGTGAGGAGAGATATATCGGCGAGGCCGCCTAGCGGTTCGAGCAATGGGGCGATTTGGAGACGACCCCATAAAATTCCGATAAGGCGAAATTTTGTCTTGCTCCGTCGGGCAAAACAGTGGTTCATAAGGCGCTGGTCCTAGCGAGACGAAGGAGCCAGCCCGATGGCGAATGACGTGGACACCTCCTCGGAATTGTCCAAGATCGCGAAACTGAACGGTGACTTCCGAAGGAATTACGGCACTCTCATCGGTGCGATTTTGTACCTCCGCACCGTGAGCGCCGCCCGCCGAAGCCCTTGGCTTTGGGCTGGCCTGATCTCGATTGCTTTTTCGGCGGTGCTGAGCTGGTTGGGGCGGCACGGGTGGTTTTTGCCAGCGTTGCTTTGATGGCCGCGAACAGTGTCCCCCTTTCCCGGTAAAGCGCTCCGCGATGGCGGCGAAGGGAGCCTGATGCAAGCCAGAAGTAGCGTCCCGACCTCAACGAGGCAGGCAGTAGAACGTAATCCTCGATCTCGCGATTTGCCGCATCCAACCGCATCACGGCAAGCAGGCCGGATGAGATCTGCCTTCGATAGGCCTTCCATTGCGCAGCGTGATCCGCTCCCTGTCGCGCCAGCCGTCGCGCGACGAGAAACGAAACTACGCGCCTGCCTTCGACATCGACGCCGATCCCGTCCTGAGCGAGCTCCGGCCGAAGACCAAGGTCCTTTCGCAACAGCTCCGCGAGCTCGGTTGCATGCCTCGCCTGTTCGGCAGCCCAAAACTCCCGGGTGTCGATCCAGTCGCAGTCGCGCGGCGACACGTAGCCGATCAGCGCATAGGCCTTCCGCAGTGAACCGAAGTGCTTCACGTAGGAGGAGACGTGATTGAGTCCTAGGGTTTCGTTGATGATGCGGGAATTGAGCTTACCGCGCCGACGGAGCGCAAGGCGAAGGCGCAGCAACATCTCGTCTTCCGGAATCTCCACGCGGCGCTCGGCAAGCAGCTTCTGTGCGCGTGCGAAGATGCCCGGGTCCACGATAGGCTCGATCGCCGCGGCGCCCCGGACCCACGCGTGATCCGGGTTTTTGACCAGCTTCTGCCCTAAGCGTCGCGAGGTACGGTTGTAGACCGTCTTGCCGATGTAGTTCTCGTTCGCGAGGATGGTCGGGATCATGCCGTCGGTCCACGGCCGACCGTTGTGATTGGCGATGCCGGCATCGTTCAGTTGGCGCCGGATGTCGCTGTAGGATTTCCGGCCGTTGACGAACTGGTCAAAAATGATCCGGACCACGGCTGCCTCCTCGACGGAGCCGGGCTGCAGTCGAACGCGGTCCGATTGCAAAGCCTTGAACTGGCCCTTTTCAAGAAAGCCCTTCGGATGCTCGCTCTCGTCGACCATCAAGCGCCGGAGGCCGTAGCCCACGGGAGCGCCGACGCGGTATCCAAGGCCCGCTACTCGGCAGTGCCCCGCGTGCACCTTGACCGAAAGTTCTCGGCTCCACTCTGCGGCCATACCGCGCTTTAGGCTCTTGGCGATTCCGGAGACGAATGTGCCGTCGTTCTTGAAGAGTTCGGCGCAGTATTCGACCTGCACGCCGCTCCGCTTGCACAAGAATTCGTAGTAGGCACTTTCGTCGACGTCCTGAAAGCGGCCCCAACGACTGACGTCGTAGACAAGGATGTGATCGAAGTCGGCCTGGCCCGACTGAACGTGCTCGATCAGTTCGATGAGACCGGGTCGTCCTTTGATCCGCAGGCCACTGCGGCCCTCATCGCGATAGGTGCGAACAATTGTGAGCGAGTTGGCTTCCGCATAGGCGGCAATAGCCGCCATCTGGTTCTTGATGGAGTAGCGCTGGAGCTCCCTCGACATCCGTACGTATTGCGCCGCGCGGCGTTCTCGCGTCCGCCTCGCCGGGCTTGTGCCCTTGGGAACCACGAGCCAGTTACCCATGCACCCCTCCCACCACTTCAGAGGTACTTCGGATGGCCAATACACCCTGCGCGTTCGGGATGGCAATGCCCGCCAGAAGCGGGAGCGAGGGTGTCCGGTTGCTGCGCCCAAAGTGTAGTCACCGAGCCGGGGAGCACCGGGACAAATCTTCGACCCGTGCTGTCCCCACGAACGGGGCTGGACCAGGCCGGCCTGCCCGAAAAGGTGGTGAATCCCCCCGAGTCTCCGGTACCCGGTGGGCCCTCCGTGTGCCAGACATACGCGATGATCCTGTCCCAAGCTTCTCCCGTTGAGACGCCACCGACCCCCGTCGACCTGCAGGCCATGGCGGCCGCCCTGGCTCGGTCGCCCGATTACCGGATTCTACGGCGTCTTGCTGCGCGTCCCATTTACACCCCGATCATCGGCACTGACGTGAGGACCGGCATTCTGCTGGACACCGAGACGACCGGCCTCGATCACTCCCACGACGAAATCATCGAACTCGGGATGGTCAAGTTCGACTACACGACCGAGGGGCGGATCGTCGGCGTCAGAAACACCCTCTCCGCCTTCAACGAGCCAAGTGCGCCGATTTCCTCGGAGGTGAGGGCACTCACGGGCATAACCGACGAGATGGTGGCCGGCCACAGATTCGACGATGCAGCCATCGCGGCCTTCATCGACGATGCGGTCATCGTCATAGCCCACAACAGCGGGTTCGACAGGAAGTTCGCCGAGCGCTACTGGCCCGTTTTCGAGCATAAGGCCTGGGGCTGCAGCATGAGCGAGATCGACTGGCGCAAACACGGCTTCGCGGGCTCGCAGCTCGGGTATCTGCTGAACGGCGCCGGCTTCTTCCACCAGGCGCACCGCGCCGTCGACGACTGCCACGCTCTGCTGGAGATCCTGGACTTCGTACTGCCGACGACCGGCGCCCCGGCGCTCGCCCTGCTACTCGAGACGGCCCGCAGACCAACGCTACGCGTCTGGGCGGAGCAGACCGCATTCCAGCTCAAGGACTCACTCAAGCGGCGCGGATACCGATGGAATGACGGCAGCGACGGGCGGCCCAAGTCCTGGTTCATCGATGTCGAAGAGACCGCGCTCGACGACGAGATCGCGTTCCTGCGGAGCGAGATCTACATGCAGGACGTTGAGCCAACCGTGCAGAGGCTGACAGCATTCACAAGGTTCTCCGGCCGGATTTGAGGGAAGCCTAGCGGCCGAGACGTTTCTCGACGCGCTTGCGGCTGTTGCCGACCTTCTTGACGGCCTTCTTCACCGCCGATGCGGAGCGGCCGGTCTTCTTCGCTTCGTAGCGGACTTCGTAGTCCTGCCCCTTGGCGACGCGAGCCCGGTCCTGCTTGCGTCCACGCGCAGTCTTCTTCTTCGCTGCCGCCACGGGCTCCTCCTCTTGCGAATGTTTGATGAGGTGCAACGCCGCAAGGAATCGTGAGTTCCGGCCGGCTTCGCTGCGACGCTTCAGTGTCCGCAAGGATAGCTCGGAACGATGGGCGCCCACCCGTCAAGCAAAAGGCCGTCCCAGGAAATGATGCCTTCATCCCATTTCGACGAGTGCTCGCGGTACATCGAAGCCCACTGATGGTTCCATTCGATGATCTGGTCGTTGAGACCATCGTGAACGCGGCACGGCAAATGGGGATCGAACGTGCCCATCGAGTTCATGCCGGATGTCCGGTATCGACGTCCTTCGGCGTCTTCTTCTCCCGCTGCTGCGTCATCTTCGCCGAGCTTTCCTTGCCGGGCGCGCCGCGGGACCGAGCTCTTCGCGCTGGACGTCATCCTCGGAGCGTTCGGGCTTCACGCCATTCATCGGCTTCTCGGGGCTCATTCCATCCGCGCCTTGTCTTTCAGATCGCGGATTCGGATTTCGGCTTCTTCCTTCGAAGTCACGATCTCCGATTCGTCCGCGACGCGCGCGATCGCACTGAGCGCCTCTTGAGCTCGTCGAGTTGTTCTGTTGTGGGCTTTTCCATCTTCGAATCCTTGAGCGCCTGCACGACGGCTTCGTCGTCGAGCACATCCAGCAGCTTGTTTATGGTTTGCTCGCAATTTCTGGGGCCGGGCTCGACATGCCGGGCCAAGATGCCTTGTGCGTCTTCCAAGGCCTTCGCAACTCGTTCCGGATCCATGACCGGTACTCCACATACTCCGCAGGAAAACGCGGCTATGATCGGCGCGTTCCTTTGCTCAGCCCCTTGAACGAGCTGGCCCGCAGCAGACCTTCGGAGGTGATGTCGCGGTACTCGATGTCGGCATAGAACTTGGGTTCGACCCACGTAGCTTTCGGCTTCCTGATGGTCTTGGTCAGCTTCTGCTTCGGGCTTACCACGGTGTCGAGCGCCTTGCGGATCTGCGCCGACGTGGTTCGGCTCCATCCGGTCCCGACCTTTCCCATGTAGACCAGATCCTTGCCTTCCTTCTTGCCCAGATAAAGCGCGGCTACGCCGGATGGGTCCTTGATGAAGCCGACCACAGGAAACTTGCCCTTCTGAACGACCTTGATCTTCTGCCAGGCCTCCACCCGATCCGATCGGTATGGTGCATCCACCCGCTTGGAGACGATGCCTTCGTAATTCAGCTTGCTGGCTGCCGCGAACAGTGCCTGGCCGTCCCCTTCGTGGTGCTCGCTAAAGAGGACGGGCTCCTGGACGTCGTGCTCCTCGATTAGCTCCTTGAGCAGCCTCTTCCGCTCGATCTGCGGCTCCTTGCGCAGATCTCTGCCGTCCCGCCAGAGCAGATCGAAAGCGAAGTAGACCAGTCGATCCTGATCGCCCCTGCCGAGGTCTGCTTGCAGCTCGGAGAAGTTCGTGCGCCCATCATGGATGACGACGACCTCGCCGTCGACGATGGCCTGTCCTTCGATATCGAAGGCATCCGCAATTCTTGAGAACTTGCTGATCCAATTGTAACCGTTGCGGGTGTAGGCCCGCCGGTCATCACCATCGATACGAAGCTGGATGCGGTAGCCATCGTATTTGACTTCGTGAATCCATAGAGATCCCGAAGGAGCCTTCATCTTCAGGGTCGCCAACTGGGGGGCGATGAACCCCGGCATTGTAGGGACCTCGGTCTTTTCGGCCCGAGGCGCCTTTTTACTCTTTGCCACGCTACTCAACTCACAAAAAACCCGCCGCCGGGTTGGGGCCGACGGCGGGCAGTCTACCTACCTCAATCAACGAGTCTCGCAACTTCGAAGGCGGCGAGGAGTTCCAGGGACCCACCTTCGCGCATTTGCGCCAGACCGCGCCGGGCGGTCCAGCCGTTGGACAGAGCCCATCGAACTCCCGGCGAGAGCCGGCGTTTACTGACATCATGTCAGACGCATTCGATTACTTCCGCGCCTATGCCCTCCGGGCTCTCTGCAAAGCCAGATCCATGCCGCGGGGCAGGATGAAGCATCTGCAACTGGTGGCCGGCCGGATCTACAATCTCCTCAAGAAGGAGGCTGCCTACGGCCCCAACGTCCAACATCTTGAGGACTTTCGTGCAGCCCAGAAGCTGGAGGCCTCTCTCGATCGACCAAGTGAGCGCTCCGGCGGTCGCCTTGCTCAGGCGGCGCCGCAAAGCTCGCATAGGGAGGCCGGCTGATGCCTTCGCTCGACGCGCGCGGAGTGGCAAGTCTTCTGCGAGAGTACGCGCAGCGCACCGCCTTGCGAGGTGGTAATCCCTACCGGGCGAAAGCCTACTCTCGGGCCGCAGACAGCCTGGCGGCCCTCGCCGTTCCTCTGGACGTGCTCGTCGCCGAAGATCGGCTTACTGAGATCCCGGGCGTCGGCGATGCTATTGCCGACATCATCACCAAGCTTCACAAGACGGGCAGTCATCCCAGCCTCGAAAAGCTGCGGAAGGAGATACCCGCGGGCGTGCTCGAGATGCTGGCCGTGCCCGGCCTTCGTCCGGAGAAGGTGCTGCGCCTGTACAAGGATCTGGGCATCGGCTCGCTCTCGGAGTTGGAGGCCGCCGCCAAGGATGACCACATCAAGAAGGCGAAAGGACTCGGCGCCGCGCTGCAGACCAAGATTCTGCAGAACCTCGCGATTGCCAAAAGCGGAGGAGGCCGCCTCCACCTGCACCGCGCCGCCGCGCTGCTCGCGCATGCGAAGGACTCGATCGGCAAGTCCCGCCCCGAACTCAAGCGTGTGACGATCGCCGGCGATTTCCGCCGCGGCTGCGAACTCGTCGGCGATCTCGCGATCGTTGCGGAGGCTGCCAAGTCGGACAAGTCATCGACGCCATCGGCCGACGGGCTGCAAATTCGCGTGTCCGACGGCAAGCAATTCGGCGCAGCCCTTCTCTTTGCCACCGGCTCCGCCGCCCACATCGAGCAGCTCCAAGCCTTGGCGGCCGAGAAGGGCATGCGGTTGGACGCTGACGGCCTGCACAAGGGCCGCACGGTGATCGCCGGCGAGGAGGCCGAGATTTACCGCGCCCTCGGTCTGCCCTTCATCGACCCTGAGCTTCGGGAGGGGCGCGGCGAGATAGAGGCGGCTCTGAGAGGCAAGCTCCCGAAGCTTGTCACCGACCAGGACTTGCGCGGCATCCTTCACTGCCACACCGATGCCTCCGACGGCACCGAGACTCTGGTGACCATGGCTAAGGCCACGCGCCGGCGGGGCTTCGAGTATTTTGGCGTGGCGGACCATTCCAAGTCTGCCCACTATGCCGGCGGTCTCTCCGTTGAGGAGATCGCGCAGCAGCACCGTGAAGCCGATCGGCTGAACAAGCGCTCCGGCAAGGACTTCAGGATCCTCAAGGGTATCGAGTCCGACATTTTGGCGGACGGGTCGCTCGACTATGACGACGACGTTCTGGAGCGCTTCGATTTCGTGGTCGCCAGCATTCATGGGCGCTTCAAGCTGGATCGCAAGGCGCAGACACAGCGCCTGCTTCGGGCTATTTCCGACCCTCACACCACCATCATCGGCCACATGACCGGGCGGCAACTCCAGCGGCGGCCGGGTTACGAAATCGACGTCGAAAAGGTGCTGCGGGCTTGCGCCAAGCACGACGTTGTCGTGGAAATCAACGCCCATCCTTGGCGTCTCGACCTGGATTGGCGCTGGCACCAGGCCGCCCTCGACTTCGGCTGCATGCTGAGCATCAATCCGGACGCGCACTCGATCGCCGAACTCGACCACATGCACTGGGGCGTGCTGATGGCTCGCAAGGGCGGTGTCCCGGCCGAGCGGGTCCTGAACGCAATGACACTTGCCGAGATTACGCGCTACCTTCGCCAGAAGCGGCGCTCGCTCGCCCGCGCAGCCTGATGCAGCAGAAGCAAGAGTTCTCACTGCAGGGAAGGGTCGTGGCGGTCGCCGCCGATCGCGGGCACCACTTCAGCAAACCAACTCGGGACAGCATAATCCTGGTGGAAGGCCACGGCGTCGAAGGCGACGCCCACGCCGGCCCGTTCGTCCGGCACCGCTATTTGGGCACGCCGCCGGCCCCGTCTTCCCAATCTCCGGCAGGTCCACCTGATCCCATCCGAACTCTTCCCGTCTCTCCTCGAAGCTGGGTTCGAGGTTGGCGCCGGCGACCTCGGCGAGAACGTCACCACCGCCGGATTGGACCTCGAACGGATGCCGCTAGGGACCCTGATCGAGCTGGGGCCCTCCGCGGTCGTCGAGCTGACCGGCCTCCGGACGCCCTGCGTCCTGATCGACCGCTTCCGGGCCGGCCTGAAGCGACAGGTGCTCTCGTCGGCGGAAACGGGCCTTCCGTTCAAATCTGGAGTGCTGGGCGTGGTCCGGGCCGGGGGACCGGTCGTGGCCGGCGACAGCGCGCGCGTTCGCCTTCCATCCTCCTCGTTTCGGCCTTTGCCGGCCCTGTAGAGAGCCCCTGCCATGGCCCGAAGATCGACCTTGCCTCTTCGCCTGCAGCCCATGCTGGCCACGCTGACGGACGCGCCGTTCGACGATTCCGATTGGGTCTTCGAGGACAAATTCGATGGTTTTCGTATGGTGGCCGAAATCCGGCGTGGTCGGGTCGCGCTCTACAGCCGTAACGGGAAGATCATCAGCCACTCCTATGTCGAGGTCGCGAAAGCGCTAGAGGGCCTGAAGGCGGATGCCGTGATCGATGGCGAACTCGTCGCGATCGGCAAGGATGGGGCCTCCCATTTCCAGTTGCTCCAGAACGCCTTGCGCCATGAGGCCAAGCTTCTGTACTGCGCGTTCGATCTCATGTTCGCGGACGGCCAGGATCTGCGCGCGCTGCCGCTCTTAGAGCGCAAGAAGCGGCTCAAGGCCATCCTGCCGCGCCACAAGCTGATCGCGTTCAGCAGCCACCGCAAAGGCAATGGAACGAAGTTCTTCGCAGAAGCCGAGCGAAGGCGTCTCGAAGGCATCATGGCCAAGCGCGCCGACAGCCCCTACGCGTCCGGACGCCGGACCGCCGATTGGTTGAAGGTCAAGACCGCGCAGCGGCAGGAGGTCGTGATCGCCGGGTTCACGGCGCCTAGGCGAACCCGGCCTTTCTTCGGCGCTCTCGTGCTGGCGGTACGCGAGGACGAGGCATGGAAGTACATTGGCCACGTCGGCACCGGCTTCAGCCACCAGGTTCTCGGAGAGCTTCACGGCAAGCTCCTGAAGCTCAAGACGCCCAAGTCGCCCTTTCCCGCCAAGGTAAAGGATGAGCAGGTCACGACCTGGGTGCGTCCTTCGTTGGTCGCCGAAGTGAAGTTCGCGGAATGGACCAGCAAGGGAGAGCTACGTCAGCCAGTCTATCTCGGCCTGCGGTCCGACAAAAAGGCTAAGGACGTCGTTCGCGAAAGGAGTTGGTCGCGAAAATAAGGCACCCGAGGCGGAGCAAAAAATCCTGATCAGCCGGCCTCGCGCTCGGATGCGGAAGGCCACGGCGGCAGGGGCGGCAACCCGAGAGCCTTGCGAACGGGTCCGAACGACCTCCGGTGAGCTGCGCATGCACCAAGCCTGGCGAGAGCTTCGTAATGAGCTGGCACCGGATAGCCCTTGTGATCCGCGAAGCCGTAGCCGGGATGTCGGACGTCGAGAGTCCGCATGACCGTGTCGCGCTCGACTTTCGCCAGGATCGACGCAGCGGCGATGCTGGCGGACTTGGCATCGCCTTTGATGATAGACTGCTGGGGCAGGTCGATTTCCTTCAACCGCTTCGCGTCGATCAGCAAGTGCTGCGGCGTCAATCCCAGCCCCCTGACCGCGCGGTGCATGGCCTGGATGCCCGCCCAATAGATGTTGATCGTGTCGATCTCCTCGACTTCGACGAACGCCACACACCAACTCTCCGCCTTCGCCTTGATCTCCTTCGCCAGTTCCTCGCGAGCCGAAGCGTCGAGCTTCTTCGAGTCGTCGATTCCGACGATCCGCGTGCCAGGTTTCAGGATCACGGCACCGGCGGAGACCGGCCCGGCGAGAGGGCTCATTCCGGCCTCGTCCACGCCTGCTACGGCATGATGGCCGCTTTCCCAGAGGGAGGTCTCGAAACGGAGCATCTTGCGGAGGCGCTGGCCTTCGGACCTGTTTTCGAAACGCCGCTTGTCGATCGAAGCCAAGATAGCACGGGCTCCAGAGCGGGGGTCGGCCCGCAGAATCTGCTCGACGCTGGCCTCGAGCGGTCTTTTCTCGACGACATAGCGCTGACGCAGCACATCGAGTGAATATCGGGACATGGAAGCCTTCGCGGAGACTGATTGTGGGGGAGCGTGTCGGTGAACTTTGTGGCGATTGTCTGAAGCTAATCTACGCCGCTGAACGACGCGCTGCGCCTTGCCGAAGGAACCGGTCCGGCATCCGCCTCGCATCCACCGATCTCAGAGCGGAACCAACCGGTGTCTTCATCCCTTTTCGAGGAGTGGAGCCTCGATCTCAGGGTGCTTCCGAGGGACAGGCCCATGCTCCGAGAGACTCGCAACGAAGAACAGGTTCTGGACCGCACCGCCGAGGTCGCAGCCACCATTGCGGAAGAAGGCCTTCGCTATGTCAGCGACTCCGCGCCCGGCTACACCCGCAAGCGGACGGGGACTACCTTCAGCTACTACGACAAGGACGGCAAGCGCATCACCGATGCCGCCGTCATCCGACGCATCGAGTCCATCGGTATCCCGCCGGCCTATGAATCCGTCTGGATCTGCCCCTCGGCGAACGGCCACATCCAGGCGACGGGGCTCGATGCGCGGGGCCGCAAACAATACCGCTACCACGCGAAATGGCGCGAGCTGCGCGACCAGAACAAGTACGAACACATCATCCAGTTCGCTGCCGCGCTGCCCGCGCTGCGCGACCGTGTCGCGGCCGACATGAAGCTGGAAGGACTGCCTTGCGAGAAGGTTCTGGCCACGATCGTCAGCCTTCTGGAGAAGACTTTGATCCGGGTCGGCAACGCCGAGTATGCCGAGAAGAACAAATCCTACGGTCTCACCACGATGCGACGAAAGCACGTTGCGGTCGGCCGCGGCGTCCTTCGATTCGACTTCACGGGCAAGTCGGGCAAACAGTGGAAACTTCGCGTCGAGGACAAGCGGATTGCCGCTATCGTGAAGCGCTGCGCGGAAATCCCAGGACATGAGCTCTTCAAGTACCTGGACGACGACGGGCAGCCGCGTACCGTCGATTCCGGCGACGTAAACGCCTACATCAAGGACATCACTGGCGCGGATTTCAGCGCCAAGGATTTCCGGACCTGGGCAGGGACGGTTCTGGCGGCGTTGGCGTTGACCGAGTTCAAGAAGTACGACAGCCAAGCCGAGGCGAAGCGCAACGTCGTCGCCGCGATCGAGAGCGTCTCGAGGCAGCTCGGCAACACGCCGTCCATCTGCCGCAAGTGCTACGTGCACCCGGAAGTTCTGAACGCCTACATGTCCGGTGATCTCGTCAAGATGATCGAAGCCAAGATCGCGCAGAAGTTCAAGCGCCAATACGCCAAGCTCACGCCGGACGAGATCATGGTTCTGGCGTTTCTTGCGCAAGCGTCTCGATTCTCTGAAGGCTCCCGTCTAGGGCGCGTGCTCAGGAACGCGAAGTCCGGTTTCCGGAGTAGAGCGGACATGCCCAAAGTTGTGAGGAACGTCGGCCTTTGACCCGGAGCGGACGTTGGCCGTCCACTGCGACATAGGCACTTACACGAAGGCATCCGAGGATTCACTGTCGCTTTCGAGACGCTAACAATTGGCGGATGTGATCCAGAACGGGCCGATAATCCAGTCGTTTCGCTGCGATTGGGCCTTCATTGCAGAGATCACCCGCGAGCGCGAGGACCTTGCCGACAGTCGCGCCTAGCATTGTTTTCACTGCTGGGTAGTTGCTCCTTATCCACGCAGAAAGAGCAAACCCGGAGCCGGTAGGACCACCCACGTCTATCAAGGCAACATCGATGCTATGTTGGCCACCTTCGAGGCATCCACGAGCCTCGTCGTGCTGAGTTGCTTCGACGACGCGGTAACCGCACTCGCGCAGGTACTCCGCCAGCGGATGACGCACGAGCACGTCTTGTTCGACGATCATTACAGTTGCTGCTTGCATGTTGCTATAGCGCTGGGCCGAGCATCTCCGCGATCAGCACTGCGATCCGCTTGGGGTCGTAGGGTTTGCTGATGAACCTACCTATGCGGCTCGCTGCGCTCTCCAATTCGACGCTTCCTGAGGCAACGAGTATAAGCAGCATCGGTTGCATGTTCCGCACCCTCCCAGCCAATTCGAGGCCATCAAGGGTTCCCGGCATGCGGATGTCCGTTATCAGCGCGTCGATCCGCTCGCCAGATGCGATGTAGTCCATCGCATCATCTGCGGTGCTCGCCTCGACGACCTCAAACCCTATCTCTCGGAGCTGCTCTGCAACGTCTAATCGGATGAACCATTCGTCCTCTACGAGCAGGACCCTGACGCGCCGGCTCGCTAGCAGCTCTTGGGGGACCATCGTTGGCTCCTGGGATGCTGTCGGCTAACCTACAGAGTGATGCAACGTTCCAAATCATTGAGCCAACTACCGTTTATCAGCTTCGGCGTGGACGAGTGCATATCGCAGTTTAACTCGGAGCGGCCCTAACATATGTTACGTCCGAAATGCCTGGTGGGGGCCGCTCGGTCCTGTTGGCCTACGCGCTCCGCCCGGTGGGCGCTCACGTCGGCTCCTGGCCCCTAGCGAACGTTCATTTGGCCATCGTCGATGTCTGCTTTTGAAGACACTGCGCACTTAGCCGTGTTGGACGATGCTCGATTTACAACTACACGCTCTAGTCCCGCGATAGGTCTCCGATGGCGCTCTCCGCGATCGGTTGCAAGCTGGCCTTAACGACACGGGTCCCGTCGGCAGAAGCGAGTCCTTACCTCGAATTGGGTGATGGGCGTGGTCCGTTGGGAAAGCTCGCGGCTGGCCGTAGCCCCCGGGACGGCTGCCATCCTCATCCCGCCCTTGCCGGCTCGGTAGACTGCTCCATGTATAACTGGGCGGCCCGATGGCCGAATCGGAGCGCGTTCGGTAGGTTGGAGCGGCATGGCCGCAAACAAGGTAACGGCGGTACGCTTGGGGCTGGGGAGGCAACCGACGGTCCGGGACTTTCAAAGCCGCCCAGCTCCGCTGGCGGCTTTTTTTCGGCTCGACCTCCTTCAGGAGGCATTCGCCCTCGATCGTTCACGGGCCTCACGGCGACGCTCCCGGCGCTCGCCCCGCCGCTTGGCACGATCCGCGGGCTGCCGCAGCGGAGGAATGCTCTCGGGCAGGGACGGACTGGAACTCTCCGACGCGGTCACGTGAGCCGTCTCTGACGCCGCCGGGCGGGCCTCCATGACCTCAAGCACGGCCCGCCCTTTGGCGGTGATCTTCCATCCTCCGCTTAGACGTTCGACAAGTCCTTGGGACCAGATGTCGAGGCCGGGCGCCTTGGCCGCGAGCCGCCTCGTCCGGTCCGCCCAGTCGCGACCGCTCGTCGCCAGGATAGCCATGTCACGCTTGAGGTCATCCATCACAGCAAACCCGTCCGGATACGCCGCCAGGATTTTCAGGACCGTCACCTGGAAGTTCATGCCCGCCCCCCGGCCGTCACTAGCGCCACATGGTGGGCGCGTGTGACAGCGCCTTGCTGCCGACCTGTCTGAGGTCGTCGGGAGAGAGCTCGCCCCTGGTGGCGGCCTCTAGAATCTTCGATGCCACTTGCGTTCGCGCCCCGATCTCGCGGTGCGGAAGCCCCTCGCATATTTCGTTGAAGACCGCGCGCAAATGCGCGGTGGTTTCCGTATCGAACATAAGGTGCCCCCAAGAAGGGAAAGCGGCATCTTAGCCGAATTTTCCCGGTTCTTGGATTCAGGCATGTTAATCGGGATGCGGGTCTGAGCCAAACGGCGGCCGGGGACCCGACAGGAGAATTAGCGGCATTGGGTGCGCGCCTGATTTCGTCAAGAGCGTTGTCTAACTTACAGAGAATCCGGCGAAATGGTCCAAACCGCCGTGTGCTTGATCTCGGTGTCTTCTAGGTCGCGGGTCACCGGGACGCGATAGTCGGCGAGTCGGACAAGCTTTGCCTTCGGAAGGAAATAGCGCCCGGGGTCGCCGATCAAGATGGTCGCGCCGGCGCGTGCATGGTCGGCCAGAAATGCGAAGGCACGCGCCGCGGTGTCCTGCTCATAGAAAATGTCGCCCGCGAGGATGGTCTGCCATCGGTCATTTGGTTGAGTGTCCAGCACGTCCTTGCCACACGACGTGAGGTGGACCTGGTTGACCTCCGCATTGAGTTTGGCCGCCGCGATCGCGAAGGCGTCGATATCGGACACTGTCACCCTGGCCGCGCGGGCCTTCATCGCCGCGATGCCGACGAGTCCGGAGCCAGAAGCGATATCGAGCACCCCCCGGTCCCGCACGATATCGGGATGATCGAGAACGTAGCGCGCCAGCGCTTGGCCGCCCGCCCAGGCAAAGGCCCAGAAGGGCGGGGGAAGGCCGGCCTCGTTCAGCTCGTCCTCGGTCTGCTGCCAGAGCGGCACCGATTCGTCGGCGAGAAAGAGCGCGATTTCCGGCACCAGCGGCACCGGCCGCAGCCGGGTGTTGGCGCGGATGAAGGATTGTGGGTCGGCGACGAGGCTGACTGATCCTTTTGGTGGCAAGTGGAAGCACTCTTCTAACCTAACCTCAAGCGCGTGATGAAGGCGGGCTCTTCCGCCGTCGCCCTCTGCCTTCGGCAGCCTTGCGCTGGATCTCAGCCTGCAGCTTTTCCTTGATCTCTGGCGAGGCCCATTGCTCCTTCATCTTGGCCAATGCCTGGTCGGAGTAGCATGGATGCCTCGATTTTCCGAATTCGAAAACGTGTGACATGACGGGATCATGGTCGATCTTTAGCATCTCTCGTAAAGTCTTGCTTTGGTTCGTGTTCAGACCAAGCCTTTGCGCCAGTTCAGTCGGCGTGTATCGATATTTCTTCCGAAGGTCGACTTCGCGAACGGCCGCTGCGCTGGAAGGGTCGTCGGCCGCAAGGCGATGGACCGCGATGCCTTGGTTCTTCGTGAAATGAACCGTCAATTCAAGTGCTGTACCGGTTAGGCCGGTCTGCATCGTCTTGAGACGGGGGAGAACGTCGCCCCAATTCTTGTTGCTCTTGAGAGCTTTTTCCACCCGCGTGATGTCTCGTTCCGAGATTTCCACCTCGTCAGCAACATGCGCTTCCATCGACAGCAGAGTTCTAATGCGTCCCCGCGCTTCGTCGCGCTGCCTTCTTCCAGGAGCCAACAGCTCCTTTATGAGTTTACATTCGCGATCCACCAAGACATCGAATTGTGCCTCAGGCATCGTAGATACAGGGAGAACTCGGGTAGGCAGATGGTCCGCGAGCTTTTCGCCGAACTCCCGTGCGAGGACCTCGTCGATAGCTGTGACGAGACCCCGTGCATGCAAAAAGAGGACGTCTTCGGGTACCGTTATAAGCCAATGCTGCTCTCCATCGCGCATACTGTCGACAGCCCGAAACACTCCGGCTTGGGTTTCATTGAATCCGCAGTGCTCTCGGGCAAGATTTAGGCACTTTTTGAACCCGACCGAATGACCTTTTTGGGGATCCTGGATGTTGACTTGACGCTGGACCAAGCAGGCCTTGAGAAGCATCTCACAAGCGTGCTGCAGATGAAGGAGCGTCTTTGTCGTTCGGCCATCCTCACTGAAGCCATTGAAGGCTTCCAAGCCGATCTTCAGTGACGAAATTGCCTTTGCCTTCAGGCTTTTTGCTTCGCGGCGCAGCTTCATGACGTAGCCTTCGATCAAGCTCGGGAGCTACCGCGCCGATGCAATCGCGCTGAGGGCCTCGTCGAGAGAGAAGGTGGTCGAGGTACCGTCGGCGAAACGGACGCCGAGGCAACGGGGGTAGCCCGCGCTCCTCTTTTCCATGGTCGGAAAGAATCCTGTCACCGCGGACGGCACTGGGAAGTGGGTGATTGCGCAATATCGTTCGTACAGTAGCTTAAGCTGGTCGAACCGAGCTTGCGTCACGTCCTGGTTCAACACTCCCTCCGTTCGGAACGGATCAAAGTGCTTCTTCGCGAGCGTAATGGTAGCGAACTCAAGCGACGGACCGAGCTTCACCGATTTGGACATGTGAGGATTGGCTCCGATAGTGTGCATCCACATCAAATCGCAACCAGTGGGCGACAGCAACGACACTTTAGCCGAACAGAGTCCGAGGGCCGGTACTATCCTGAGGGAGTCTCTTCAGCTCGTCGATGTCGGCTGGGCGCAGATGCCGCCAAGGGGCGGCGGCTACACGACGACCTACTACACGGCGCCGGTGTCCTACGGCTAACCAACGCTGTTGGTGCGTAGGATTCACCACGCAGATCGCGGCGCCCGTGACCTTCCTGAACTGCCTCGAAAACAGCTGAGATTGATGGTACAAAACTACCGTATCGGTGGTACACGCTGGTGGTCACAAATCAGGGCCGGGCTTTCCAGGAATCCTTGTTTTCCGGCGGATTACGCGCAACCGCGGCCAGGGGGAAGAGAGTCCCACTCTCTACGCCAGCGCCGGCTCGCCCCCTCGGCGGGGGGCATCGTTCATCATTTTGAGTACGAGTTAGCTGCCGTTAGTGCTCTAATTCCGTCCAACACCACCCGGCTGGCCCGGCAATCATCCTCGTTGTAGTCCAGTATGCGCTGTCGGATCAGGGGGTCCCCTCCCCGGCACCAGCGGTCATACCATTCGATTGAGGCCGCGCCGGAGGGGTGGGTATCCCGCCAAGCGAAACCCAAACACTTGGCCAGCGACTTGATCGAGTGGTCTCTGGTGGGCCACTCGGCCGCCTTCAGAACTACATCTCCATAAAGATCTACTGCCCGCCCCGGATCGAAAATATCTTCCACGTGTTCAGGTGAGCAGATCTCCGGATACTTCTGCTGCAGCTTGCGGTAAATGGTGCGTTCGTACTTCGAGTAATAGTAAATTCCCGCGCTTACTCGGGCATCCAGATAATCAAGAGCCGCAGCGAAAGCGTCGCGCTCCGCCCCGCGGGTGGCTTTGTCTGCGAAAAATCCTTTGAACCGCTCGCTGCTATTGTCACCGTTCCTTCGCTCAACAAAACCGTGGAGATAGCAAATCCCGCGGAGTGGATCGACCTCGATATCGAAAAACAGCTCGAGGGAAAAGACGCCCAATCTTATCGGCCGTCGCAAATATGGCTTAGGCGAAGAGGATTTGAGCATAACGGCACGTGCGTGCAGCATGCGAAAACGTTCCGCTCCAATGCCGGCAAAAGCCGTCTTCTGGCCCCTTATGAATTCTTGAGGATTTATGTTGGAGAAAGCGCTCACCGTCGCAATGCGTTCCCGCATGGTGTCGCGGTCGGATCTCCGGAGAAGCGGAATCAATGTCAGATCGTCCGCTTCAGTAAGCTTAGCGAGACAGAACGTGTGCCAATGACAAAGTTTGCAGACGCTGGCATAGCCAGGCGTCGGCACGACTTGTTTCGTAAGTATAGAGCGCGCGTTGGCAAGCGCCTTTTCGTAGTCGCCCCAAAGCCTGGAAGGGCCACGGAAATCGTACTCGACCTCGTCGCCTTGAACGTCCAAGACGAACGCCCGGCGTCCCGCCGATAGTTTCAACCTCTCGAGAATATCGACGTACAGCCCGAGCTGGACGGAGTAATGGCGTTTCGGTCGACCGCCATGGCGCTCGTCGCCACCCTCTGTGGCGCGCCCTGATTTGATGTCGCCTGGAACGTAGCCGCCGATTTCTTTGCGCAGCAGGTCCGGTTTCCCAAGTAGATCATCTGCCCTTATGCATCCGCCGTAGATGAGGGGCTCGCCGTTGATCATGGCATCAAGCGTCAATCGCTCCCGATCAAGTTCGCTCACGTCGGAGAGATCGACAAAGGGGATCTTTAAATTGGCGACCGTTTGCTGCTCGAACAACGTTCCACGTTCCCAAAGCAGCCGGACAAATGCACTCACCTCGTCTCGCCTTGCGGGGTCGCCGAATGCATCCATGGCAACTCGCTGGGGGCATTCGACGAGATTGTACAGAATAGAAGCTGTAACGGGCACGGAACGCTCCAGAAGCTCTCCATTGCGAACATGAATGTTCGCACCTCTCGATAAGCCAACACAGGTATCTTAAGAGGCATGAAGCAAAGGAATGAGCTACAGCTCGCCGCTATCCCACGCCCGCACCAGCGGAAGATTGGAGTTGCTTAAACACCGGGAAGTTCAGCAGCAGACGCCCATCTCGACAGGTCGCCTCCTGCGGGCAAGGCTCTTGAGAATTGCGCTATTTCCGAATAACGTGCCAGCAGCGCAGGGACGCGGACAAAAGTTTTGCTTGGCTAGGCGGCGATCACCAAAAATTCTGGTGGTTGAATCCTTGGCATTAAGGATTATTGCTGTGGCGTAGCTAATGAAGGCGTGGCAGAGAGACAGTCGCACGCGTCCTTTTATGCGTGGCAGGGCAAGGATTCATAGGCAAGTCGTGACTGAAGCTGAGTCCTTCGCAAAACACCAGAAACGCGTTAAGGCTACTTTTGGCCGTAACGTGAGGGACTTGAGACTGTCCCTCAAGCTAAGCCAAGCCGACTTGGCCGACGACGCCGGTATCCGTCGCGCCCTGGTAAGCGAGGTCGAGCGAGGAGAGGCCAATCCGACACTCGACTCGATCGTGCGTATCGCATTGGCGCTCGATGTCGAGCCGGCTGAGCTACTGAGCGTGGGCCGGTAGATTAGTCGACCGAAAGATATCGGACCGAACGATCTCACGAACTTTCGACGAAACCGGGACGTGCGCAGCGCCACAGCTTCGACGCAATTTTGTTGTACGCTATATAGTACATAGAATGAGCGTCATCTTGCGCGAATTTTTTGACGGTGTCGATTGGGAGACGTCCTAGCTCTCCTAACTTTAGAATATCGGGGCCAAATCATGCTTACTCAGTCGCCGATACCTCGGCTCCCACTCGCACGTCCCTTTTTATTCACCAGTCCGAAATGCCGTGCCGCAATACCAGTGCACGACATTCTCCTTCGCCATGCACTGGAGCAAGCTTCTCTGGATTCTTCTGTTCTCGCGATCCACCATCGGCGTGGTCCTGAGATCGAGTGCCCCCCTGTCTCACTGAGTGGCGTGGTTCTTCGGCGGGGAGATGGTGCATATCTCCTACGCGTGCATCAAAAGCGCCCTGAGCGCAGCCAGGAGGATCATGACTCTCTCAAATTTGTTTTGGATCGTCATGGCCTGCGGCTGCTCGAGCGGGATGCCGAGGATCTTTACCGTGAGCCGCTGTTTTCGAATGCGCGGACGATCTGGTCGCATGCGGGCCGGCGCGTATCGCTAATGGAGAGACTGAAGATTTCGATCGCTCTTGAGGACGGACCGAAAACGCTCCTCGAACTCGAAAACCTCACGCGCATCCTTGACGTCGCGGGCTCGATCTGCGCGCTCGCTTGCGAAAACCTTTTAAGGCTCGATCTCCATTCTCAGCGCCTTGGGCCCGGTACACTTGTACTTGGACCGTAGACTCTCTTCGACGCGTGCGAGGGGAACATTGTCCCTGCAAGGCGCGCATCGCCGCTCTTTCCGAACATCTGAGATAAAAGTCTGCAAAGGATATGATCGTGCGGCTGTGGACTATGTCCGACATTCATATTGAGCTGACCCGCGGCTGGGACCTCTCACCCCCAGCGGAGCGGCCGGCCTTCGACGTCATGGTGATGGCCGGCGACCTAGTCCCTCGCATGGAGCGTGGCGTCCGCTGGCTCATGGAGCGCGTCCCGGACAAGCCGGTGATCTACATCGCGGGCAATCACGAAGCCTATGGTACGGACGAGACCCGCACCGTCGAAAAGGCCATGCAGGCCGCGGCCGGCACGAACGTCCATGTTCTTCAGAACCGGACCGTCGCGTTGGAGGATCACAAGGGAAAGGTGACGTTCGCCGGCACGACGATGTGGACCGATTTCGAGCTGCACGGCGACCCCGTCCGCGCGATGGCGGTGGCCAACGACAGGATGAATGATTTCCGCAAGATACGCACCGGCGGCTACCGGCAGCGCTTCCGCGCCCACCACGCGTTGGCGCGCCATCGGCAGTCGCGTGCCTTCCTGGAGGCTGAAATGCGCAAGCCGCGCGAGCCCGGGCACCGCCTGGTGGTCGTGACGCATCACTCTCCGCTGCCCGGTCCTCCCGACGGGCGCGCCGCTCCGGCGGGTCGGCTCTCCGACGAGGAGGTGCTCGACGCCGCCTACCGCAGCGACCTGACGGCCTTGATGGCGCCGCAGCCGGCGGCCGATGGCGCGAGCGCGTTGCAACCGGCGGACGTCTGGCTGTTCGCCCATACCCACGAAAATTTCCGGGCCGTGATCGGCGAGACCTTGGTGGTCAGCAATTCGAAGGGGTACGGGCCGTGGCCGCCCAAGGAGCTCCGCTGGGAGAACCCGCACTTCGACCCGAACTTCATTCTCGAGATCTGAAAGGGGACGCCATGACCGACGCACACGACCAGAAGCGCAACGAGACCACCCTCCCCGTCAACCAGGTTTCGAGTGCTCCGACATGCGCATCCGCAGGCTCCTCAGGGGCCGCCCCGATTTCTTCGTATCCGCCAAGGCACCTGCCCCGATCCCGGCACGACATCCTGCTCTTCGAGCGGGCCTCGTCCAGGCGTCGCTCGACCCCCGAGTTCGCGCGATTGGTCACGTTGCGACCGCACATGTTGCGTCCGTACCGGTAGATCTCGACGCCGTCGTCCTCACGCGAGAGGACGGCCGCTTCGTCCTCGACGTCGTACCTGCGCGCAGGCTCCGTGATGTCGACGAGGAGGGGATCGTTCAGATCGCGCTGCGCGACCTCGGCCTCAAGAAAGGCGTCGTCACGGCCGAGGACCTGAAGGCGGAGCCGCGGCGCTCCAACGTGGACCAGGTCTGGTCGCACAATCGTCGGTTCGTGCCGCTCGGCCTGCGGATCCGCATTCTGCAGGTGCTGCGCGACGACGGGCCCATGGAGCTCGTCCGCCTGTTGGAGAGCATCCGATCGGACCGTGATCCGACGCCGTCCGTGCTGTCGCTATTCTGCGACGATCTTCTCGAAATCGATTTGATGTCCGCTCCGCTCGGACCGCTTTCCCTTGTGAGGTCTCGTTCATGAAGAAGTCCGCTTCCCGCCGCACTGCCAAGAAGCCGGCTATCGCCTACCGAATGGTGCCCAAGCGCCTCGTCGACCTCAGGGCTACGCCCAGGGCGGCGTTCACGAAGGGAGTTCTCGACGTGGCGACGCGCAAATTTGTCGACCTGAAGCCGCCGGCGGAAGACTTCGAAATCGAGGCCGGCGATCCGGATGAGGAGGCCGCGCCGCCCAAACCGCGGAAACGCGGGCGGCAGTCGGCCATTACTGCAGTCATCGGCGCGGCCTTCGAGGCGTCGGTCTCGAAGGAGGTCTACCGCAAGCTGGAGCACAATCAGGCGCTCGCGACCATCGTGCTGGTGCCGTCGCCCGCCTGGGTCGGGCCGATGAAGGATTATTTCCGCTCCAACTTCGGCGGCCGCTGGCTGCTGATCGCCCGGGACGGCAAGAACCGCACCCAGAACAGCGACGTGGGGTCGGACGAGGTCTCGCGCGAATTGGCGCGTGGATTGTGCGTAGCGGGCATTTCCGCCGACGCCACGCTGCTTCCGCGCGCCTTGCTCTCCGCCGTCGACATCACGATCCGCGTCGGGGTGCCCACGCCGGCGGTGTTGGGGGCCGCCATCGCGTGCTTCGCCAAGCGGTCGCCGAAGAACCTCCCGCCCGGGCTGGGCATCGGTCTCGATCTGCACGACATCGTCGCCTGCTTCCGGCCCGGGTCCGGCCCCGCGAAGATCGCACAGCGGCTGCAGACCGCGACGCTGGCGTCACGGGGTGAAACCATCGAGGACCGGCTGCCTGCTTTGGAGGATGCCGTGGAATACGGAGAGGCGAGAATTTTTGGCTTACAACTTGCGCGGGATATCGCTGCCTTCCGCGAGGGAAGGGCCAAGTGGAGTGACCTCCAGAAGGGAATTTGCCTGGTGTCAGAGCCGGGGTGCGGGAAATCGCTTTACGCGCGCATTTTGGCCCACGAATGCGGGGTTCCCATCATCGTTACGAACGTCGCAGAATGGTTCACAAAGAGTGGATATTTAGATGATGTGATCCGATCGATGAGGTCGGTTTTCGACCGCTGTGCTGCGCTGGCGAATCCTTGCGCGATCGCCTTCCTGGACGAGATTGACGCCGTCCCGAATCGGGACGACTTCAACTCCTCGAATTCGGGCTCGCGCAACAAAGACTACTGGTTGCCGCTGATCACAGACCTGCTTCTCAGGCTGGATAATTCGATGGGATCGTCGTCGACGGGTTCGCCGCGCCACGGCGTCATCGTGGTGGCGGCGACCAACAATCCGCATGGCGTCGACCCCGCGCTGTTGCGTCCCGGCCGCTTGGAGAAGATGGTCAGGCTCGAGCGCGCGGACGCCGCCGGCGTCGAAAACATGCTCCGCTTCCACGTCGCCGGCGACTTGCCCGATCGTCATCTGCCGGAGATCGCCGAGATGATGGAGCGCTCGACGGGCGCGGAAGTCATGGCTTTGGTGCGCGAGGCGCGCCGCATTGCCCGGCACGCCGGGCGCCCGCTCGCAGTGGCAGATCTTAGGGCGGCCATGCTGACGGCCGATAAGATCCCGTCGAAGACCGACTGGCGCATCTGCGTCCATGAGGCGGGCCATGCCGTCACTGCGCTCGCGATCGGATTCGGCAGGCTAAGCCATTGCGTCGTGGGCGCCCGCACGGGCAGCGCCAATCGCACGTTGGTCCAGGCCGATGCGAACGACCTGCCGACGCGGCGCACGATCGAGGACCAAGCCACCATGTTCCTGGGTGGGCGCGCCGCCGAGCGGGTGCTGCTCGCCACCGGCGAATCGATCGGCGGGGGTGGAGATGAGGGCTCCGATATCGGGCTCGCCACGGAAGCAATCGCATCTCTCCACCTGACTTGGGGCGTAGGCGGGACCATCGCCTTCCTCGGCTCCCGGAAGGACGCATTGGAAGCGGTCCGTTACGACCGCTCGCTGCGAGAAGTCGTCGAGGCCGACCTGCAGAGACTGCAGCAGCGCGCGGGCAAGATCGTGGACAAGTATCGGGATGCCGTCGTCGCCGTCGCGAAGGCACTGCAGCGCCGCCGTCACTTGAGCGGCGACGCCGTGCGCACGATCTTCGAAGCGCATCCGCCCGTCCGCGGCTCGAGCAAGACGGAACTGCAGCCGTGATCGCGGCCGATATCGCCAATACGCTGCACCAGGAAGGCATGCGAGAGACCATGAGCATCGAATTCGTAGAACTTTAGCGACTCCGTGAACGGAACATCGATCGCTTCCATGCTATGGGGCGAGCATGACAGTCATACCGACCATCCTTTCCGCACGCCCGAGGGCGATGCGCTTCGTACGCCAGGCATAGACCGGCTGATCCGTTCGAAAGGATCCGCCGGCTCCGTCCGGCGGATGAGGTCAAGTCTCCTCGACGCGTCTCAAGTTCGCATCGCCTTCCGGCGCCCCTGCCGGTTTCCGAGGAGTTCGCCATGATACCTCGCGTCAAAGTATTCGGAGCTGACCTAGCTTCGTAATCCCGCCTCCCCGACCGCGCGATGCGTCCGGAGCGGGCCACCCTCCCCACAACGACCGAAGCCCTCGCCACGCGGACGACGCGATGTTGAGGTTGTCCGGACGATCCGCCCGGAGAGCCTCGCACGCGGACCATGCGCCCTGGAGTGACTTCGGCGAGCCCCACGGATGTCTCGCACGCGCAACGGCGCGCGATGTGAAGACGTCCGGGGAGGTGCATCAAACCTGATTGATCCTCCGCAGGAGCCGCGCCGTCGCGCGGCGACCGGAAGGTCTTGGGCGTCGCTGAAAAGCGAAACGCTCCTTCGCGTCGACGGACCGGGGATTCTTGGGCCCGGTCTTCCGCCGCCAGGAGCGTTGCCTTCGACATCCGGACGAACCCGATGGAGGGCCGTGGGCGTCGCGTCTCATCACCGCAGTCCATAGCCCGAAGTCGATCCCGAGGCAAACCCGCAAAAAGCTCTTTTGCGGGAACGGCGGAGCCTTGTCCGCGGCACGGTGAACAGCCTTCGACTGGACGTCGGAGACACCCCGCCCGCGGCAGCACCGCCTCCGAACCAGAGGAGGCGCACCATGTGCACCACGTCAACACCCAACCACGACCTCGACTTTTCCCGGATCGACTGGGAGGTCCTGGTCCTGCGCGATCCCGAGTGCGGGTCGGTCGCGCACTACCGAGTGACCTGCTCGGACCGGGAGACCGGCACCTTCATCGGTGAAGCGGTCATTCCGCCGGGTACGGACGGCGGCGTGCCCACCGTCACGGTCGGCGACGTCGTCGAGCTCATCGGCGGCTACCGGGTGGCTTCGATCATCGTGCAAATCGAGGCCGAGCGACTGGACCGCGTCAACCGTCGGTGCGCGGACCGCAGTCGTCGGCGCGGTCGATCGTGGCTGCGCCGAGTCCCCGCTTCCATCCTGGCCGAGCACGGCATCGAGACGCCGGCAAACCGAAGGAGGGTGCCATGACCGTTCGCGATCCAAGACGCCCTTCACGGGACAACTATACAGGACAGGTGCCGATGGCACGCTGCGGATGGAAGGGCATTCCGTTCGAGTCCATGATCGAGATGGACTTCCTGGTGGTGACGGATGCGTTCCTGCGCACGTTGCTCGGGATCGAGGCGCAGCCGTGCGTCGTCGAGTATTTCTTCGACGGCAAACACCGCAGGTGGATCCCGGACTTTGCTCTGGTGGTCAGCGACGACCCTCGCCGCATCCTCGTCGAGGTGAAGACGCTGCTCGACCTCTATCCGGAGGATGCCGAGGAAGCGGCGCACGCGCGCGCGAAGTGGGCGGCCATCGAGCGGGCCGCCATCAGCGCGGGCTACGGTTTCGCTCTCTACACGGAGAACGAGATCCGCGTCCAACCGCGCCTCGACAACGCGATGATGACTTCCGGGGTGGTTAGCAGGTTCTTTCCGAAGAACCGCATCCAGGCGGGCATCGACGGCGTCCTCAAGCTGCCGAACGGTTCGAGCGTGCTCGATCTCGAACGCATGATCGGCGGAAGAGGCGACGGTCTCGACGTCGCGATCCATCTCGCATGGCAGGGCCTCATCCGGCTCTCCCCGCGTCGCGAGTGGGATTGGGAAACGACGTTCGTCCGGACCCGACGACCCTTGTGACTAAGACCAGGTAAACGGACGGCTCGCCGCCCGTTTACCGATTCTCCGCTTCTTTCTGCAATCCTCGCGCGTAGGGGTAAAGGCGCAAATGTCCAATCGCGTGCTAACCGGCATCAAGCCGGACGCCAAAGTATTGCTCGACGGCATCCTGCACATCGCCGGCGAAGCGATCGGCGACGGCAGGATCTATCGGGATTTCAAGACCGGCGACGAACGTCTGCTCACCGGCGCGCAGCAGCGCGCCATGGCGATCGAGTTCAGACTGGTCCTCGACGAGCTGCCCGAAGACCTCGTCGACCACATCGCGCGCGCCCGCGCGACGGACTTCAAGGTCTTCAGCTTCGTGGACCGTACGATCGCGCTCCGGAGACTGCGCTACATCCGAGCGGTCCACGACCTCCCCGAAAACCTTCGCCGCCGCAAGAAGCACATCAAGAACGCGATCTCGACGGTGTTCGACGAACTCCGTTCGGAACTTGCGCCCCCGCTGGCGCCCGAACTGCCCGACGAAGAACACAGCGAGCCGCCTACGATAGAAGAGGCGGTCCGGGACAAAGTCGTGAAGCGGATCCTGAGGGACATCGAAGTCGACCAGCCGCCGCCGCCGACCGAAGCCAACCCGCCCAGCCCGCGGACGGTCCGACGCCTCTACCGACTCTACTACGCGTCAGGTCAGGACATACGCGTCCTGCTGCCGTTGCACTGCCTCAAGGGCAACCGCGATCCCCGCTACCCCGATTGGGTGCGCGAAGAGGTCGACAAGGCGATCGAGGAAGCCATCCTTTGCCCCACGCCGGCGACCCACGCCGACGCGCTGAAGCTCGCCTGCAACAAGATCACTAACAACGCGGCCGGCCGGGAACTGCCGGCGATCTCACGGGAACGCGGCGGAGAACGCCTTCTCGGCAAGAACCTCGTCAGCAGGCTCGTCGGACGCATCGGCCAGTTCAAGATCACCAACCGTCAGTTGGGAATCGACGAAGCGCGCCGCCGTTTTTCCGCCGTCGAGCTCGGCCCACAAGGGAAGTACGCCAATCATCAATGGGAAGTCGACCATACGCCGCTCGACGTCTTCGTCATCGATCCGTTCAGCGGAAAGGCCTACGCGCGCCCGTGGCTCACGGCCATCATCGACCGCTACAGCCGGTGCATCGTCGGATTCTCCCTCAGCTTCGCTCCGCCCTCCTGGGTAAGCGTCATGGACGCCCTCCGTATAGCGGTGTTCCCGAAGCACGACCTTATCGAAGGCCTCAACCGCGGGACGAAGGGAATCGTCAACGATTGGAAGTGCGAGGGCCTGCCGAAATTCCTCATCACCGATCACGGCCGCGAGTTCAAATCGCGTTCGATGGACGAGACACTCGACTTCCTCAGCATCAAGTCCTCCCAGACGAAAAAGCGCAAGCCCTGGCTGAAGGGCAAGATCGAGCGGTGGTTTGGGACGCTGGAAGATTTCATCCACAGCCTTCCAGGCACGACGTTCTCGAAATTCTACCAACGGGAATTCTACAAGTCTGAGAAGTTCGCGGTGCTCACGATCGACCAGTTGAACTGGATCATCGCGAAGTGGGTGATCGACGTCTACCATACCGGCGACCATCCCACCCTCCGGCTTCCTCGCGCCGAAGTCTGGTCGCGCAGCACCACGACCCAGCATGTCGTCCGGAAGGCGCCGAAGGAGCACTTCGAAGCGCTTATGGGCGTCGTGGTGAACCGCTGCCTGCGGCGAGGCGGCGTCAAATATCTCGGTCTGCGGTGGGACTCGAAAGCGTTCGCCAATCTGCGCGGAAGGCTCCCCCAGGACGCCGACGTGTCGGTGCGCATCGATCCCCGCGACTTGGCCAAGGCCTACGTCTGGGACGAGAAAAACCAGAAGTGGTTGACCGGCCACCTCAAGGAGCCGACGGACGCGCGCGGATATTCGCTGGATCAGTGGTTCTTCATCGAATTCAACCGCAAGAAGAACCAGAAGATCCACGGCATGGAGCGTGACCAGGCCAGGGCAAAGGCGATCGCCGACATCAAGGAATTCGTCGAGGGAATCCGCGCGGGCTACCAGAACAGCAAGGCCTACAAGAGGTATCTAGAATTCACCTCGCAGGGTCTAAGCGCCTGGGAAGCCGTGCGCCAGCCCGTGCACGATCCCGAGGACGACGGCCCGATGAAGCCGCACCGCGTCGGCGAGACCGAGGTGCGCGCCGAACCCTCAGAAACCGGTCCCTACCGGGACGCCACGCAGCCGCCCGCCGGAAGCCAAACTCTTCCGCCGCATTCGACCGACGATCACGAAGAATTCGATTTCGACGAGGACGTGGACGACGACGAGGACAAGAACGAGGACGAGGACGAGGCGGGTACGCCGCCGGCATCGGAGGCGGCGCCCCCACCCGGGCCCCCCCGTAAGAAGCCGACAAAACCCAAAGCGAAACCGAAGCCGGCAGTGGCGTCGCCCCGGCCCAAGGCCCCAAGCGATCAACCGGGCTCCGAGGACGAATTCGTCGAAGACGACTTCAACACCAAGGCCTCGGTGCGCTCGAGACCCATAGACGACGAGGAGTAGAGGGAAAAGCATGAGCTTCGCCAAAATGAGTCACAAGGATAGGTTGCTGTGGCTGGGATCCAAGGTCATCCCAACCCCTGACGTGCAAAAAGTGAAGGCGTTCTGCACGCGGCTCCATCGCCAGTCGCGAACCAAGAACGAAGGCAACGGCGGGTTCGTGCTCGGCGATACCGGTACCGGCAAGTCCACCGCCGTCGCCGCTTTCGTCGACGACCTGGCCGAAGAATTCAAGGCGAAGCGCCCAGGTTCGGAATGGCACAGGCCGCGCCACCCCGATACGCCGATCAGACCCATATACGAAGTAACAGAAGACGCCGGCTGGCTGCGCCATGTCGTCGTCATCGTGGTGCCGCCGCGTGTTAGGTTCAACTCGTTCCTGCGCAGCGTGGCCATGACCTTGGGCGTGAAGCTCAAGAGCCGGTTCGACTTCGGCGAGGCCTTCGATCAGATCAAGCATCAGATCGAGCAGCAGAAGGTCGGCATGATGATCTTCGACGAGGTGCAGCACTTCACGGAAGGAACGCTCGATTCCTACCAGGCGGCCGACGTCATCAAGATCATCATGAAATGCCGCGTCCAGGTCGTTTGCGTCGGCTTGCCTAAAATGCTCGATCTCGTCCAGGGCGATAATGCCAACGACCAGTTGCTGCGCCTCCGGCAGAAGCAGGTGGAGGTCAAACCCCTGGCGTGCGCGCTCGACGACTTCGTTGCAGGCGATGGCGCAATCCGCGGCGAGGAAACGAACACTCAGAACGACGTTCGTTTCGAGAGAACTCCCTTCACCGATTTCTGCGCGTTTCTCGACGACCGGAGCGATCCGAAGGCGATCATCCTCCCATTCGACGCCTCCTCGGAGATCTCGGAGTACCACACGGCGCTGCGGCTCTGGCGGGCCGGCAACGGTCACGTCGGAAAGATGATGGAGATCCTGTTTCAGGCGACCGATCTCGCGATCGAGAA
Organism: Bradyrhizobium sp. USDA 326; assembly: GCF_049739485.1. Taxonomy (NCBI): domain Bacteria; kingdom Pseudomonadati; phylum Pseudomonadota; class Alphaproteobacteria; order Hyphomicrobiales; family Nitrobacteraceae; genus Bradyrhizobium; species Bradyrhizobium sp. USDA 326. The sequence goes on along the minus strand of NZ_JBMGQA010000001.1, from coordinate 3,259,713 downwards.
GCGCATGAGCAAACTGAACCTGCGCGTGCTCGCAGCCGCATATCGCGACAGCGGCATCGACGACAAGGACAACTGGTTCATGATGGAGGTCCCCCAGCTTCTCGAGAAGTTCAACCAACCGACCAAGAGATCGGCAGCCAAGGGCGACGAGAGCTCCTCGCCGGGGCGCCGCGGTCGTTCCAGGGACAATGTCCTCGCAAGGAAGCACTGAGCATGGCATTCGGCACGACCGGCGTCCCGAGATGGCGCAGACCCGAGGCGGAAGAACCCGCTCACGGTCTGCTCCTGCACCTCGTCGAACTCAACGGGTACTCTTCCGTGAAGACCGTCGCGGAGTGTCTGGGCGTTCGCATGTCCGATCTGCGGTCCGGGAAGCGGAAGGCAATGGCGACATTCGCCAAAGCGATCCGCTGCCCCCAGGATATCCTCGAAGCGGACTCGCCGGTCGAACTGCCGCAGAACGCCCGTGCTGAACGCACGTTCGGAAACGCACAGGCGCGCAATACGGTCGCGATGTCGCTGCGTGGCATTCACATCGGAGCCGATCAATTCGACCGGACGAAACGCAAACTCTGCCCGGCCTGCCTCGAGGAAGGCAGACATCATCGCTTCTGGTGGGATTTCATCGCCGTGACCACCTGTCCGCGTCACAAGCTGAGCCTGATCGATCGGTGCGGCTGCGGCAGCGACACTCAGTTGACATGGAGGGACTCCGAACTCTTCTACTGCGGAGAATGCAGCCGCAACGTGCCGGTCGAGCGCAAGCCGGCCGATCCGGATGTCTCTGCCGCGGATGCCGCGCTGTTGAAACGATTCGGGATCACCGAGGCGCCACCGTGCCCCGTCCTCGACGCCATGAGCTTCTACGACGCGATCGATACCATGGAACGGGTCGGAGCCGCCGCGCTCGGCGGCCTGAAGCCGAAATGGCAGAGTGCCGGCACCCTTGGACTGGATCCAGCTACGGTGCGCGCGCGAGGTTTCTCGATATTGTCGACGGGAGGCTTGGCCGCCGTTCTCGATGGACTCGTCGCCGAGTTCAGAAAGACGAATCCGGATACCGAACCGGCGCTGACCACCGCATACGGCTGGCTTTATCACTGGCTCAACTTGAAGGGTGGCCGGGCCTTCTCGGAGATCCTGTTCGAAGCTTTCGTCACCCACGCTCACGAAAACTTCCATCTCAATGGCCGCATCGCGCTAGACGCTTCGGTCCTGCCCGGCACCTACACGCTGGCGAAGGCCGCCAAGGAATGCGGCATCGGCAGAGAGACCATGCGCAAACTCGGCGTAAAGCTCGCGATGATCCGGCCCAGCGGCATCGAAGGTCACGTGCTCGCCTTCGACGGGCCCGCCGTCAGGAGCCTCGCGGAGGACCTCCGGTCGAGCGTAGATTTCGAAGGCGCGCTGTCAATCCTGGGCATCGACCGTGTGGTCCTGCACTCACTCATTTCAGCCGGATTGATCTCCCCTATGTTCGGTGGCCGCGAATGGCGGCAGCAATATGCCTTCCGCCGGAGCGATCTCGACGCCTTCATCGGACGTATTCTCGGCGAAGCGCCGCTGGTCGACGCCCCGCCCGAAAGCCTGATGACGGCCGTCGACGCGCGGCAGAGCTTCAACCTGTCCGGCGCGATGTTCTTCCGCTTGATCGCCCAGAACCACGTCAAGGTGGCCGCCCGGCTGAGGGAGGCGACGGGGGTCGCCGGCGCCATGGTACAGCGGGAAGAACTCAGAACGACGCTGGTTCGGACGGCCCGTCGGGAAGACGTACCCGTTCCCGTGGCCGCCCTCGCGCTCGCCACCACCAATCCGGTCGTGCGAAAGCTGATCGAGAAACGGTTTCTGTACACCTCAAAAACCAACGGCCAGGCGATGGTGACCGCGAAATCGTTCGCGAGATTTCGGCAGAAGTTCATCGGCATTCAGGAGGTCGCGACGACGCTGGGCTGCGACGTCGAGCGCGTCGAAGCTCGCGCCGCGAAGCTCGGAATCCGTGTCAAGCCGTCGGCGAGCCGATGCGGATTCCACGGCTTCTCCCGCGAACAGGTCGATGCCAAACTTCCGCAACTGAGAGCGCTGGTCGGCAGCGACCTACGCTTCAGTGCTCCGGCGGAACGCCGTCAAGACGCAGCGTAAGCCTACGGCTTACGCCACTTGTCCGGATCGCCGACGGTCGTGTGGCGCACCCTCTCGACCAGCGGTTCACGACCGGGATTGAGCTCCCTGGCACGCTCGATCGCCTTCTGTTGCGTGGGCAAGACCGCGCTGGCCCTCTCGGAGCCGCCACGCCGAACGGCGTAGTCGCCCTGCGGCCTCCGTTCGACGAACAGTTGATCCCTACTCACCATCGATCTCCTTCAAATTTCCTTCAGATCGGGCACTTATCCATCGCCAGCAGGTTGTCGTTCCAGACACCGTCGGCGTACGTCCTCACGTAAGGAGCCCTGCCGGCAGGGCGCACGACGCCGATGTCGGCGCGCTTCCCGGTGCGCGAGTCGAGGGTGTAAAAGGTGTTCTCCTTTGCTTCGATGCTCGCGATGACCTTCTCCCGCGCCCATTTCCAGTTCGCCCGAGGATTCCCCAGCTCGGTGATGTGCTCGTGGGGGCTGTTCGGATGCGGCTTCGTGATGCAAGTGACTAGAACGTCGGCCATTGAATTCCCTTCTGGGTTGCGGCACATAATCGTGCCTACCGACTAATGCGGAGCCGGAAGGCCTCCACGGACACCCGAAAAAAATATTCCGGACGTGTCCGCCAGGCTCCCGGCGCCCCGCATAGGCGTTCAGGGGGGCAAACGCTTGCAGGGCGACGGCGAGAAGACATCTCGATCTCGCGACGACGTCGAGGCCGCAATTCGCGGCTTCTCGATCGCGGACTGGAGCCGCCTGCACAAGGTGGCCAAGGCCTTTTCGTTCAACACCGGTTGGGACCTCGAAGACCTGCTGCAGGAGGCCATGATCAGAACGTTTCAAGGGACCAGAAATTGTCCCAGCAACGTCGACGTCATGAAGCACCTCATCGATACCATGAGCAGCATCGCGGACGGCGAGCGCGAAAAGGCCCACAACCTGCTGCCGCACGTGCCGACCGCGCAGCCGGGCCTCGAGGACGCCGAAGATCCGGCTTCCCCGGACTGGTCGGCCGAGGACAACCTCGCCTATGAAGGCGGACGGGCGGAGATTCTGGCGATGTTCGATGACGATCCGGTCGCGAAGGACATGGTCGACGGTATCTTGGCCCGGTTCGACACGGAACAACTCAAGGAGCTTACCGGTCTCCAGGGTACGGCCTACAATAGCAAACGCACGCTGGTGCGGCGCCGACTTCTGAAGCTTGCCCCGAAGGGAAGGACCCCATGACCGACCCCCAAGAAGCACGGAAGGCTCTGCAGGCGCTTCGACAGGCCATGGCCGAAGACATCATGGCCGCTTCGGACGAAGAGATCCTGACCCAGTTCGCCGAAGACGCCGGCTCGCCCGAGGAGAACGCCGCCCGCATGCGGACGCTGTTCGAGAAATCGATTCTGCTCGCCAACAAGGGACGGCTCCAGGCCGCCAAGGCGGGCGCGGCGGCCGGCCGGGTCTCAAGTCCGGTCGACGCCATCCCGATCGGCGAGGCCCGCGCCCGCCTGCGCCTTGTCCTCGACGCCCACGCTCACGACAAGAGCTTCGCCCTCGCAGCGAGGAAGGAGAGCGAACTCTCCGATGCCGACGTCCTGGACATGCTGGAAGCCCTGCGCGAACTCGGGCTGCTCGAATGAAGGACCTGCTTTGACGCCGGCCGAACAACTCCTGCAGGAGCTCGGCATAACCGAGCCCGATGAGATCGACCTTGAAGCGATCGCCTACCACGTCGGCGCCAAGGTGCGCTTTCGTCCTCTGTGCGGCTGCGAAGCCCACATCGTCGGCTGTGCCGGCCGGGCGATCATCACGGTCAAAAAAGACAGTTCGCCACGACGAAAGCGCTTTTCCATCGCCCACGAACTGGGGCATTGGCGATACCACCGTGGCAAGTCGCTGATCTGCAGGGTCGACGAATACCGACCCCGCGACGCTCCGTCCCCGGAAAAGGTCGCCGACAGCTACGCGGCGGACCTCCTCATGCCTCGTTACCTGTTCGCCCCGATGGCGTCGGCGGTCGGAGGGATGTCCTTCGATGCAGTCGGCAGGCTCGCCGAAGCCTTCAAGACGAGCTTGACCGCGACCGCGATCCGCCTGGTCGATCTCGATCAGTTTCCCGGCTTCGTGGTGAGCCACACTCCGCGCGGCAGGAAATGGTTCGCGCGCGCACCGAGCGTGCCCCGCCATTGGTATCCCCGCGAAGATCTCGATCCCAAGAGCTTCGCATTCGGCATCCAATTCGGCGGCCGCCCCGACGATGGCTCCCCCCGCAAGATCGGCGCCGGCGCTTGGTTCGAGCGCCAGGACGCTTCCCGATTCATGGTCCGCGAACAAACAGTTCGCGTCGCACGCGATGAGACCTTGAGCCTGATCCTCATCGAGGACAAGGCGATGCTTGAAGATCGATAGAGAGCAGGGATGTCGGCAGCGTGCGTCGGCCGAGCCTGCTCACCGCAACTGAACGCGGGGGAAGTGGAGTAGACCGCCCAATCACATGGCTACGGACCCAAAGCTGCCGCTCGCAGCCCCAAACTGCCCCGTCGACGGGGCGTTTCGCACGTAAACAGGCCATTTGGAGCGGAAACAGCAGGCTTTGACGCCGTCCCCCGGAAGTATAGCGCTAAACGGCCTTTAGAAGCCCGTGGGTAAGGCTTTAAAGATCCCGCTGTCTGGGCTGTCGATTAATTTATAACTCACCAGAAGCCATCTAAACGGACCGCGCTTTTGATGCTGATTTTCCGAATTACAAAGACAATCTTTTGAGGTGCAAAGGCGCCAAAAGACCAATTTATGAGGTGCACGTGACGCACTTATGAGGTGCAACACCACCCAAAACATTAGGCTATTCGATCTGGGAGGACAGCCTTATGAGGTGCATCACACCGTGCCTTATCCCCGCCGCAAGGCAAGTGTCACGCCGCCGAGCGTGAGCGCCATCGCCATCCATTCACGCAGGCCCAGCGGCTCGCCCAGGATGATGGCGGCGGAGATCATGCCGATCACGGGAACGATCAGCATGCCGGTCGAGGCCGTGGTCGGTGGCAGGCGGCGCAGCGTCTCGAACCAGGTGACGTAGCAGATGCCCATCGGCACCAGCGTCATATAGACGAAGCAGCCGAGCCCCAGCGGGGTCATCGCAGTGATATCAGGACGCTCGAACAGGACGCCGAGGATCAGCATCGCGCCGCAGCCGAGACCGACCTGCCATGCGACGACGACCAGCGGCGGCATCGGCAGCGGCTTGCGGTTGAGCACGTTGCCGAGCGCGAACAGGATGGCGCAGAGCAGCGCCAGCACGATGCCGAGCAGCTTGTCGGCGCCGAACGCAAAGCCGTTGCCGCTCAGAAGCAGCGTGACGCCGGCAATGCCAAGGACGAGCCCGAAAATATCCCTTGCGGCCGGCCGCGTGTGCAGCACCGGCCAGGCGAACAGCATCGCCCAGATCGGCATTGTATAGGCGAGCAGAGCGCCCTCGCTCACGGTCACATACTTCATCGCGACCGTGCCGAGACCCATCCAGGCGAAGACGTTGGTGAAGGTCGCAAACAGCAGCCGCGGGACCGCCTCGCGCGGCACGGCGAATGATTCCTTCCGGCCCAGCACCAGAGCGCCGAGAATGAGCGAGGCGCAGATCCCGGCAAGGCCACGTGCGAACAGGGGCGGCCATTGCTGGAGCAGCAGCTTTATCAGCGGCCAGTTCAACGCCCAGCCGAACGCCGTCACACCGAGGCAGAGAGTGCCGATCGTCCTGTCGTGCCGCGCGGAAACCATGGATAGCGCTTAGCAGGCGGACGCCGGCCGCTCCATCTCGGCTGGTGCATGCGGGCCATCGCGCAGGACGGAACCGGACCGCCTGGCGCTCGTTCAAATGGGAGCACACGCGTCGACGCGTGCCGCAGCGCAACCAGGGAGGCCATCATGCCTGCAGCCGAGAAAGATCATGTCTACAAGATCCTGGACCTGGTCGGATCGTCCGAGACCTCGATCGAGGACGCGATCAAGAACGCGATCAGCCGCGCGTCGAAGACCATTCGCGAGATGAAATGGTTCGAGGTGGTGCAGACGCGCGGCCACATCGAGAATGGCGCGGTTCGGCACTATCAGGTGACCTTGCGTGTCGGATTCACGCTGGAAGAATGACATCGGAGCGCGGTGACCTGCACTGATCCCGAATTGTCGTGCGTGCACGGGCGGGATATGACTCGGATAACGGCCGGATCTCCGGCCAATCCGCGACCGACGCAATCAAGCTCGTTCTGTTCGACATGGACAATGTCCTCTGCGCCTATGACAGGGCAAGGCGCGCCACCTACCTGGCAGAGATTGCGGGAGCGACCAGCGAAGCCGTCCACGCGGCGATCTGGACAGCGGATTCGAACTGCTCGGCGATTCCGGCGCGCTCGAGGCCGCCGACTATCTGCGAGGCTTTGGCGAACGCATCGGCTATCCCCTCTCGCTCGCGGAGTGGGTGGAGGCACGGCGCCGCTCACTGCAGGCCGATCGCGCGATGCTGGAAATCGCCGGCAGCTTGCGCAAGTCCGTCAATGTTGCCGTCCTGACCAACAACACCACGCTGGTCGCCGACCACATCGACACGCTGCTGCCGGAGCTGCGTCCGCTGTTCGGCTCCCGAATCTACGCCTCGGCCCAGTTCAAGGGGGCCAAGCCGGAACCGGACTGCTATCGCCTCTGCCTGTCGGAACTCGACGTGAGGCCGGAAGCCGTCCTGTTCGTCGACGACCTAGCGGCCAACGTTGGCGGCGCGACAGGCGGGGCTGTTCGCGCATCACCACACGTCCGCGGAGGCTTTCAGGCAAGCTCTGGCGGCGCACGGCGTGCCTCTCGACTGAATCCGCGTTTTCGCGTTTCGTCACACCAGGTGACACGCCGCAAAATGCCCCTCCGCTCCCTCCTTCAGCGCCGGCGCACTCTCCGCGCAGCGCGGCTGGGCGATCGGGCAGCGGGTGTGAAAGTGACAACCCGACGGCGGCTTCATCGGGCTCGGCACGTCGCCCTTGAGACGGATGCGCTCGCGCTTGAGCTTGGGATCGGGGACCGGCACCGCCGACAACAGCGCCCTGGTGTAGGGATGCTGCGGGTTGCGATAGAGGTCGCTCGCCTTCGCCAACTCGACGATGCGGCCGAGATACATCACTGCGACGCGATCGGAGATGTGCTCGACCACCGAGAGGTCGTGCGCGACGAACAAATAGGTCAGGTTCAACTCGGCCTGCAGGTCTTCCAGGAGGTTGATGACCTGGGCCTGGATCGACACGTCGAGCGCGGACACCGGCTCGTCGCAGACGATCAGCTTCGGCTCGACCGCAAGCGCTCGCGCGATCACGATGCGCTGGCGCTGGCCGCCCGAGAATTCGTGCGGATAGCGGCGCATGTGCTCGGCCTTGAGCCCGACCTTCACGAGCAGGCTGGCGACGCGCTCCTCGCGCTCCTTGGCCGACGATCCGAGGTTATGGATGATCAAGGCCTCACCGAGGATGGCGCCGACCGTCATGCGGGGATTGAGCGAGGCGAACGGGTCCTGGAACACCAGCTGCATGTTCCGCCGCATCGCGCGCAGATCGTTGCCGCCGAGCTTGCGCACGTCCTGGCCGTCGAAGGTGACCTCGCCGTCGGTCGGCTCGATCAGGCGCAGCACGCAGCGTCCCGTCGTCGACTTGCCGCAACCGGATTCGCCGACGAGACCGAGCGTCTCGCCGCGATTGACCGAGAACGACACGCCGTCGACCGCATAGACGGTGCCGACCTGGCGCGGCAGCAGTCCGCCAAGGACAGGGAAGTGTTTCTTCAGGCCGCTGACGCGCAGCAACGGTTCGCTCATGCCGCGCCTCCCAGACTGGCATCTCCCAAGTGACAGGCCATGCGATGGCCAGGCGCGATCTCGCGAAGCAGCGGCTCCTTCTCGCTGCAGACGTTCATGGCGAACTTGCAGCGCGGAGCAAAGCGGCAGCCGACCGGCGGATTGATCAGGATTGGTACCGAGCCGCCGATCGCCTCTAGCCGCGTCTTGTGCTCGCTGTCGAGGTCGATGCGCGGGATCGAGCGGATCAACCCTTGCGTATAGGGATGGCGGGGATCGCCGAAGAGCTCGTCGACGGCAGCCTCCTCCACCACCTTGCCGGCATACATCACGACGACGCGCTGCGCCGTCTCGGCGACGACCCCCATGGCATGGGTGATCAACATCACCGCCATGCCGAAGCGTTCCTTCATGTCCTGCAAGAGGTCGAGGATCTGCGCCTGGATGGTGACGTCGAGCGCGGTGGTCGGCTCGTCGGCGATGATCAGCTTCGGCTTGCAGGCGAGCGCCATCGCGATCATCACGCGCTGGCGCATGCCGCCGGAGAACTGATGCGGATAATTGTGCACGCGGCCTTCGGCATTGGGGATCTGCACCAGCTTCAGCATCTCGATGGTGCGTTCCAGCGCCTGCTTCCTCGTCACCGCCTCGTGGCGGCGCAAGCTCTCGGCAATCTGCTCGCCGATGGTAAGCACCGGATTGAGCGAGGTCATCGGCTCCTGGAAAATGAAGCCGATCTCCTTGGCCCGGATCTCGTCGAGCTGATTGCTCGTCAGCGGCACGAGATCGCGGCCCTCGAAGATGATCTGCCCCGCAGCGATACGGCCCGGCGGCATCGCGATCAGCTTCAGGATCGACATCGCCGTAACGGTCTTGCCGCAGCCGGATTCGCCGACGACGCAGAGCGTCTCGCCCCGGTTGATGGAGATATCGACGCCATCGACGGCCTGCAGGATGCCGTCGTCGGTGGAGAAATGGGTCTTCAGGCCCTTGATCTCGAGCAGCGGCGCCATCAGATCACCCGCCGCGCATCGAGCGCGTCACGCAGGCCGTCGCCGATGAAGTTGATGGCGACCACCGCAATGAAGATCGCGCCGCCCGGAAACAGCGCCCAGTGCGGGCCGATGTCGAGGAAGTCCTTGGCATCGTACAACAGCCGTCCCCAGGTCGGGGTATCAGGCGGGAAGCCGAGGCCGAGGAACGACAGCGTCGATTCCGCGATGATGGCAGCGGCGACATCGATGGTGCCGGCGATGATGACCGGGCCGAGCGCATTGGGCAGGATGTGGCGCACTACCTGCCGCACCGGGCTCGCGCCGAGCGCGCGCGCCGCTTCGACGAACTCTTTTTCGCGGATCGACAGGAATTGCGCGCGCACGAGGCGGGCGACCGGCATCCAGCGCAGTCCCCCGATCACGAGCACGATCAGGATGAAGATGCCGCCTTCGGGGCCGAACGCGACCTTCAGCCCGTCGCGGAAGAGATAGATGAGCAGCAGCAGCAGCGGCAGTTGCGGCAGCGACAAGAACAGATCGGTGAGCCACATCAGACCGTGCCCGAGCGCACCGCGCGACATGCCGGCGAGCGCGCCGATCAGCACACCGATGACGACCGAGACCAGCATCGCGGCAAGGCCGACCGCAAGCGAGATGCGTCCGCCATAGATCATGCGGGCGAGGATGTCCTGCCCGAGATCGTCGGTGCCGAACGGATGGGCCAGCGACGGCCCCTGCATGCCTGCGACGATATCGATCTCGTCGATCCTGACCCGCCAGACGAACGGACCGAATACCACTGCCAGGACCAGAACCAGGAGCAGAAACGCGCTGACCACGGCAAGCTTGTGGCGGCTATAACGCCGCCACGTCTCGCGCCAGGGCGAGTAGACGCGCCGCTCAGCGGAAGGAGATGCGAGGGTCAAGCCAGCCATACAGGACGTCCGCGATGAGATTGAACAGGACCACAAGGCACGCGAAGACGAAGGTGACGGCCATCACCACCGGCGTGTCGTTGGAAAGGATGGACGAGATCAGCAGCGAGCCGATGCCGGGGATGCGGAAGATCTGCTCGGTGACGATGGCGCCGCCGAACACCGCGGGCATTTGCAACGCAATCAGCGTCACGACCGGGATCATGGCGTTGCGCATCACATGCTTGACGATGACCGTAGCCTGACCAAGTCCCTTCGCACGCGCCGTGGTAACGTAGTCGAGCCTGATGACGTCGAGCATCGCCGAACGCACGAAGCGCGTCATCGACGCCGCCTGGAACAGGCCGAGCACCGCCACCGGCATGATCGCCTGACGGATCATCTCGAGCACCCAGTGAATGCCGGTCGCCTTGATGTCGGTGGTGTAGACGAATGGCAGCCAGTCCAGCGTGACCGAGAAGATCAGGATGAACAGAATGCCGGTGAAGAAGGTGGGCAGCGAGAAACCGACGAAGGCGAGCGTGTTCGCGATCTGGTCGAACAGCGAATACGGCCTCGTCGCGGCATAGACGCCTACGGGAATCGCGATCAAGAGCGCCAGGATCTGCGCGGAGCCGATCACATAGAGCGTGGCCGGCAGGCGCTGGAGGATCAGCTTGTCGACGTCCATCCGGCTGACGAAGGAGAAGCCCCAGTCGCCGTGCAGCATGGCGTTGAGCCAGTGCAGGTAGCGGAGGTAAATCGGATCGTCGAGGCCGAACTTGGCCCGAAGCGCGGCCTGCACTTCGGGCGGTACGTTCGGATTCGTCGCCAGCTCAGAGAACGGATCGCCGGGGGCGAGCGCGAGCACGACGAACAGCACGACCGAAATTCCGAGCAGGCTCGGAATCGCGATCAGGAGGCGACGCAGGACGTATTGACTCATGAGGGAAAGCCCCGTCTAGCGCTGGGGGATCATTCCTCGCGGTACCAGTCGAAGAGATTGTCGGTTTCGTTGGCCCAGCCCGAGATAACCGGACGCAAATTGTTCGCGGCCGCCTCCACCTTGAGACGATGCATCACGGGGATGAACACCGTGTCTTGCCACATCAGATCGTTGGCCTTGATATAGAGCGCCGCGCGCTTGACCGGATCCATCTCCATATCGGCAGCGTTGATCGCCGCGTCATAGTCCTTGTTGACCCAGCGCGGGAAGTTGGTGCCCTGCCACTTGTTCTCCTTGGTCGCGACGCTGGTGGACAGGTAGCGGCGCATGTGCTGCGACGGATCTGGCTGGCTCAACGGGATCTGGAACATCTCGATATCGGCGTAGAACTTAGGATAGGTGTCGGGATTGGCGACGTCGGAGGAGAAAAAGACCGAGGCGACCACCGACTTCAGCTCGACCTCAATGCCGGCCTTCTGACAGGCCTGTTTGACGATGGCCTGAGTCTTCTGGCGCGGACCGTTGATCGAGGTCTGGTAGAGAATCTTCAGCTTCTTGCCGTCCTTCTCGCGGATGCCGTCGGGACCGGGCTTCCAGCCGGCGTCGTCGAGCATCTTGGCGGCCTTCTCGATGTTGAATTCCCAAGACGTGTTCTTGGACACGAACTTCTCGGGGCCGTTGAGGAAGTTGGAGGTGGTACGGCCGGCGCGGCCGTAGATCGCCTTCTTGACGGACTCGCGATCGACCAGCAGGGACAGCGCCTTGCGCACGACGGGATCCGAGAACAGCGGATGCTTGGTCTTCATCGACGAACGCTCGCCGTCGACCTCGACGTTCGGATCGGTGAAATTGAGCGCGATGAATTCGGTGTCGCCGCCCACGGCATACACCGTCTTGCCCTTGCCGCCCTTTTCCAGGCGCAGCAGCACGTCGTCCTCGACCTGGATATTCCAGCCGAAATCATACTCGCCGGTCTGGATCACGGCGCGTGCAGCCGAGACGGCGTCACCGCCGCCCTTCATCTCGATCGTATCGAAATAGGGCCGGTTGGCCATGTGATAGTCGGGATTGATCACGCCGCGGATGAGATCGCCCGGCTTGAACTCGACGAATTTGTAGGGACCGGTTCCGACTGGAGAAAGGTTGGTCGGCGCTTCCCGCGACTTGCTGCCCGTGTAGTCGGCAAACAGGTGCTTGGGGAGAATCGTGTTCGGGGCTCCGACAAAGGCGTCCGCCCAGAACGGTGTCGGCTTCGGGAAACTGATCTTGACCGTGAGATCGTCGATCTTCTCGACAGTGAGGTCGCGATAGCTTGCGATGGTCACGGCCGCAGTGGCGGGATCCTTGATGTACTGCCACGTGAATACGACATCGTCGGCCGTGAACGGCTTGCCATCATGCCATTTCACGCCGGGTTTCAACTTCCACGTCACCGACTTGCCGTCGGCGGCGAGCAGGCCGTTCTGGATCGAGGGAATTTCGGTCGCCAGCACCAGCTTCATGTTGCCGTCCGGATCCCAGCAGGCGAGCGGTTCGTAGAACAGGCGCGAGCCGTCCTGGTCCTTGGTGCCGGTTGCGAAATGCGGATTGAGCAAGGTCGGGCCCTGCCACCACAGCAGCTTCAGCGCACCGCCGCCGCCGCGTTTGGTCGGTTTATAGGTGGACGCGCCTTCCGCCATGGCGACGCCGCCGAGCGCGAGGATCTGGTTGGCCAGCGGTGCGGTCAGGCCAACGGCGGCCATGCGCTGGATGAAGGCGCGGCGGTCCATCCGCCCGTCCTTCACCTGGCCGATCATCGAACGCAGTTCTTTATCCAGCATGGTTGTCCCCCGTCTGGTTCCGACATGGATGCAGGCGGCCGCAGGAGGCGACCGCCGGGTTTGGCTGGCGGTAGATGGCACACCGAATGGGGTGCACGTCAACTGGGACCGTGTGTATGCAAACGGTCTTCTGGCTGTCCGTTGGGCAAAATCGCGTTCCGCAGCCCATCCGTTCGGCAATCCAGGATCAAAACATGCTGGATTGCACGCTGCACTGCGGAAAATTTGTTCGCCGGATCAAACGAAGTATCGAGGCGAAGTTCTATGCGACGGACATGTCGAGGGGCGGCGCGACGTGATCGGGCAGCGGACAGACGTAGGGTGTCTTGGCCGTCCGCCTTTGCAGGTCCGCCTTGGCGGCCTTGATCAGCTCCGGTTCCGTCAACGCCTTGATGCCGAGGCCGGCCATCGCCTTGGCCGCCTGCACCATGGCCTTGTGGGCATGCGGGCTCTTGCCCTGCGCCACCACCTGCCAGGTGTGGAACGGCGTGCCGATCGCAACCGTGGGTGCGTGAACCTGCACGGTCGGCACCACCCAGCTGACGTCGCCGACGTCGGTCGAGCCGACCAACGGGTTGCGCTTGGCGTCGAGCGGCACCAGGAAGTCGGCCAGCGGCCGGTCGGTCGGCTCCATGCCGATCGCGTAATAGACGGACGCGATGTCCTTGTCGCTGAGCGTCGCGCGGATCTGGCTGGCAAAACCCTTGTCCGCATCGTCGAAATGCGGCGGCCCGAGCTCTTCCATGACCCGGTGCAGCGCCTTCTCTAGTGGCGTGTTCGGCAGGATGTTGGAGACCGCGGAGATGATCTTCATTTCGACTTTGGTCTCGGTCATCAACGCGGCGCCCTGCGCGATCTTGGACACGCGCTCGACCAGTTCGTTCATGCCGGGAAGGTCGCGGGCGCGGATCGAATAGCGCACGCGCGCATGCGCCTGCACCACGTTCGGCGCAATGCCGCCTGTATCGAGCAAAGCGTAGTGCACGCGCGCATCGCTCGGCATGTGCTCGCGCATGTAGTTCACGCCGACATTCATCAATTCCACCGCGTCGAGCGCCGAGCGGCCGAGATGCGGCGAGGCGGCCGCATGCGAGGTACGGCCGGTGAAGATGAAATCCGCACGTGTGTTGGCGAGCGACGGCGTCACCGCGACTTCCCAGAAGCTGTGCGGATGCCAGGTGATGGCGATGTCGGCGTCCTCGAACGCGCCGGAGCGCACCATGAAGGCCTTGGCCGCGCCGCCTTCTTCGGCAGGGCAGCCGTAATAGCGCACGCGGCCGGGCACCTTGTTCTCGGCCAGCCAGTCCTTCACCGCAGTCGCGGCGAGCAGCGCGGCGGAACCAAGCAGATTGTGACCGCAGCCATGGCCATGGCCGCCGGCCTCGATCGGGCGATGCTCGGCAACACCCGCCTCCTGGCTGAGGCCCGGCAGCGCGTCGTATTCACCCATGAAGGCGATGACCGGACCGCCCTCGCCCCACTCGCCCATTACCGCGGTCGGAATGCCGGCGACGTTCTCGGCGATCCGGAATCCCTGATGGCGCAGCTCGGCGAGATGCTCGGCGGCGGACCGCGCCTCGGTGTAGCAGACCTCAGGCATGCCCCAGACCCTGTCGCTGAGGTCGATGAAGCGTGCCTTGATCGTATCGATGCCACGCCAGATGTCGCTGCGGTTGTCCATGCCTGTCGCCCGTGATCCCAAGGTCAAACGAAGCGGCAATGGTTAGCAGCTTCGCTATGCGGCACCTAGCATCCCGTCGGACAGCAGCCATGCGGCCGGTGCCGGATCGCACCGACGCCCCGAGCACGAGGTATGTTTCATGCCTTTCGAAGATTTCACGCGGCGTTCTCCGGAATAGTTGGCAACGAGGCTTTTAAGACGGCCTGCTCCGGCCTAAATTATGCTTGCTCGTCGTTCCGCAAGCCATGCCGGAGCGATGCTCTCAGCCAGGAGAACTCCATGCCCGCTTTGACCGAATGGAGAGTTCCGCCGGCGAACCAGCCGCGGGCGAGCGACTACAGCTTTGATCTCGACCGCGCCCTCGCATCCATCGTCGGCCTGCACGCCATCGTCCCGCCGGACGCCTTCAGCGCCGAGACTCTGGGCACCGAGCGCGCTGGCAACGGCGTCGTGATCGACGACGGGCTGGTGCTCACGATAGGTTATCTCATCACTGAGGCCGAGACGGTCTGGCTGCACCGCGCCGACGGACGCGTGGTGGAGGGTCATGCGCTCGGCTTCGATTCGGAAACCGGGTTCGGGCTGGTGCAGGCGCTCGGCCATCTCGACGTCGCGCCGCTGCCGCTCGGCTCGTCGGCAGCGACCCGGATCGGCGACCGCGTCGTGGTCGGCGGCGCCGGCGGGCGCACACGCTCGGTCGCGAGCCAAATCGTGGCCAAGCAGGAATTCGCGGGCTACTGGGAATATCTGCTGGACGAGGCCATCTTCACCTGTCCCGCACATCCGAACTGGGGCGGCACCGCCCTTCTCAACGAACGCGGCGAGTTGATCGGCATCGGCTCGCTCCAGCTCGAGCGCGAACGTGACGGCAAGGCCGAGCACGTCAATATGATCGTGCCGATCGACCTCTCGAAGCCGATCCTGGAGGACTTGCGCAATTTCGGCCGCGTCAACAAGCCGGCGCGGCCCTGGCTTGGGCTCTTCTCGACCGAGATCGACGGCCGCGTAGTGGTGATCGGGATCTCCGCCAACGGCCCGGCCGCCCGCGCCGAGCTCAAGACCGGCGACGTCATCCTCGCCGTGGACGGTGACAAGGTCACGAGCCAAACCGCCTTCTACAAGAAAATGTGGGCGCTCGGCACCGCCGGCGTCGACGTGCCACTCACCGTGCATCATGAAGGCGTCACCTTCGACGTCACGGTGACCTCGACCGACCGCTTCAAGCTCCTGAAGGCGCCGAAGCTGCACTGATCCAAAGGCTTGAGGTAGCGGGCGATGACCGAGGCTGTGGTGGACGACATCGTGGCCGTGCTGCCACCGCTGCTCAATGCGCTGGAAGCGCTCGGCTTCTTCCAGCGGCATTTGCACCCGCCCGCCTTCGCCTCGGTGATGAACGCAATCGGCACACCGGACGAGGCGCTGCAAGCGGCACGCGCGGCGATCGGCGACTGGCCTGAACAGTTCGCCGGCTTGCGCGAGCGGATCGATCGTGCCTGCGACGAGGCCCTCGCCGCCTTTGCCGGCATCCGCGAGGTCGAGCGTGGCAATGGCGATCTCGTCGCGGTGTTCCGGGCGCTGCGCCATGTCCCGCGCGCGCAGGAGGCGCTCTATCCGCTGGCGGTGCAGTTTCCGCCCGTGAGCAGCTTCTTTCTCAACGCCGCCAATCGCGAGAATCACGATCTGTTGTCGCGACTGGAAGTCGGCGCGAGCGAGCACACCGGCATCTTCCACGATCACAATGAGCCCGGCAGCCGTGGCGGCTTCTCGGCCTATGTGCCCGAATACTACATGCCTGGCCGGCCGATGCCGCTGGTGATGGCGCTGCATGGCGGCAGCGGCAACGGGCGCGGCTTTCTGTGGAGCTGGCTTCGCGACGCGCGCAGTCTTGGCGCGGTCCTTGTGGCACCGACTGCGACCGGTCCGACCTGGGCGCTGACGGGCAACGACACCGACACGCCGAACCTGATGCGCATCCTCGAGGCGGTGCGCAGCCGCTGGAGCATCGATGCCTCGCGCATGCTTCTGACCGGCATGAGCGACGGCGGGACCTTCTGCTACATCACCGGGCTGGACGGCGCCTCGCCCTTCACCCACCTCGCGCCTGTTGCGGCGACCTTTCATCCGCTGATGGTGGAAATGGCGGATGCAACGCGCCTGCGAGGCCTGCCGGTCTTCATTACTCACGGCAAGCTCGACTGGATGTTTCCAGTGCAGACCGCACGGCAGACGCAGGCGGCGCTCTCCGCCGCCGGCGCCAATGTCACCTATCGCGAGATCGGCGACCTCAGCCACACCTACCCGCGCGAGATCAATGCGGAAGTGCTACAATGGCTGAATGGAGAATGAACGACCTGTCCTTAGATGCGCCGCATGGCAGGGGAACCATCATTCCGGGCGGACGTTATCGCCCGTCACCGGAGGTTCGTCATGCAGACTTTTTTCGGAATGATCCTGGGCGCACTGCTGCTTGCGGGCGGCGTCTACGTCTATGATTCCATGCAGACCTCGTCGGTCGCCAATGGCGAGGTCGCGACCACCAATCGAACCATCGTGAACTGGGATGTCGCCAAGGCCGATTGGGACACATTGCGCGACCGCGCGCACAAGGACTGGGTCCGGATCTCGTCGAAGTAATATCGCCCCGACCATATGAATGAGGCGCCGTCGCGAACTCCGCGGCGGCGCCTTTGTGTCGACTGCGCTCGAAGAGACGCGTCAGTTCATCTTGGCCTTGCGGGCGTCGGCGATGACCTGCTCGAACTCGGCCATGCTGAGCACGCCGGGCACGCGGTACTTGCCGACGATGAAGGAAGGGGTGCCACGGAAACCGAAAGCTTCGGCCTGCTCGTTGTTGCGCTTGAGAATGGCGTCGATGTCCTTGGCGTGGCCGGTGAGATCGCGCTTCAACCGGTCCATGTCGACGCCGGCGGCCGCGAGCAGCTCGTTGATGCGCGGTTCTGTCAGGCGCGAGCTGACGCCCATCATGGCGTCATGGGCCTGATGGTACTTGTCCTGGAATTTCGCCGCCAGCGCAGTCCGCGCCGCCGTGACCGAAACCGGCCCGAGGATCGGCCAGTCCTTCATCACCAGACGCACCTTGCCATCGTCCTGGACCACCTGGCGCAGCTCGGGCTCGAGCTTGCGGCAATAGGGACAATTGTAGTCGGACCATTCGACGATCGTGATGTTGCCGTCGGGATTGCCTGCGACGGGCGTGTCGGGATCGCGCAACACCTTGGCCTCGGTCAGCACCTCGTCATCGCCGGTTGCAGCGCGCGCCGAGCCCACTGCACCGACTGCCAGAGCACCCGCCCCGATCAGCGCCAACGCGGCGCGCCGCGTCGCAACACCATTATTCCAAAATCCGGTCATATCTCGTCCCGTTCCGGCCCCATCTGCGTACATACGCCCGGGAATCGGCGTTTGTTACCGATCATATAGAGTGTTGCGACGATCGTGTCATCGCACCAATAGTGTCACCGCCAGAGGGACCAGGAACGAGGTCACCAAGGCGTTCAGGCTCATGGCGATGCCGGAAAACACGCCGGCAATCTCGTCGACCTGGAACGCGCGCGCGGTGCCGATGCCGTGCGCGGCAAGGCCGGCGGCAAATCCGCGAGCCCGGTAGTCGGTGATGCCGGTGCGGTTCATCAGCGGCGTCACGATGATGGCGCCCATAATGCCGGTGAGGATGACCGCGACCGCCGCCAGCGAAGGATCGGCATGCAGGGATTCGGCGATGCCCATGGCAACGCCGGCGGTGACTGATTTCGGCGCCAGCGACAGCACCACGTCGCGCGGCAGGCCGGCAAGCTCGGCCAGCAGCACGACCGACACCACCGCGGTGACCGAGCCCGCGACCAACGCCACCAGCATCGGAACGATCGATGACACCACGCGCTTGCGGTTCTCGTAGAGCGGGACCGCAAGCGCGACGGTCGCTGGCCCCAGCAGGAAATGCACGAACTGCGCCCCCGCGAAATAAGTCGTGTAGGAGGTGCCGGTCAACAGCAGGAACGCACCGATGATCCACATCGCGTGCAGCACGGGATTGGCCATCGGATGACGCCGCGTCGCCAGCGAGACCGCGTCCGTCGTTGCATAGACCAGCAGCGTCACGGTCAGCCAGAGCAGCGGCGATTGCGAGAGATAAACCCAGAGCGAGAACGGATTGTCCTTCATCGCGCGTCCTGTTGTTTCAGCAGGCGGCTGACGAGGCGAAAGGTCAGCACGGTCGCAAGCAGCGTGAGGACCACAGACAGCGCGAGCACGAGGATGATGGCGATGCCGTGAGACGCGAGCAGATCGAGCTCCTGCACAACGCCAACGCCGGCCGGCACGAATAACAACGAGAGATGGGCCAGCAGGCCCTTGCTCGCCGTCTCGACACCGTCATTGCGCAACGGCCCCTGCGCGAGCACCGCAAAGCGGTCGCGGGCGAGCAGCAGGACCAGAAGCAGCAGCAGACCGAGTACGGGTCCCGGCAACGGCAGGCCGAGACCACGCACGACGGCTTCGCCGATCAGTTGGCAGAGCAGGATGAGGCCGAGACTTGCAAGCATGACCATTGCATCAAGGGATGCGCCGACACGCTTGTCAATCGCCGCTATCCGTCAGACGTGCGCGGCACGTCCGAGGCCGCAATGCGAGGCAGCATCGCCATCAAGGTCCCGGTCATGGTCGCAATCAGCGTGGTCTTGCCGTCATGTTCGGCAAAGGCCTTGGCCTCGCAGAAGGTCAGCGTGCGGCCGGGCTTGACGACTTCGGCCCTGAAGACGAAGCGGTCGCCCCGCGCCGGTGCAAGCAGCGTGGTCTTGAACTCGACGGTGAGGATGTCAGCCTCACGCGGCATCAGGGTGAAGGCGGCGACGCCGCAGGCATTGTCCAGGCCTGCCGTGATGATGCCGGCGTGGACAAAGCCATTCTGCTGCGTAAAGGCGGACGCGTATGGCATTGCCAGTTCGACCTGGCCCGGCACCAAGGAGACGATCGATATGCCCAGCGTGCGCATCGCCGGCTGGGCGGCGAACATCGCGGTCGCGGCAGTACGGTACTCGGGGATTTTCGGCCCGAATGTGGCCATCGCTCATGCCTCCGCCGGCTCGGAAAGGTGCTTCACGGCGATCTCTCGGATGGCATCGGCGAAGGGAGCGGACTTCCGCAATTGGCGGTCCATGTGCACGCCGGTGATCTCGCACGTCGCTGCGAGTTCGCCGGTCTCGGCATTCGTCATGTCGTGCCGGAAGCGGATCGACTTGTCGCGAAGCTCGAGCAGATGGCTGCGGATCTCGACGATGTCGCCGGCCAGCAGCTCGCCGGTAGGCGATGTTCTGCTGCACGGCGGCCATGCCGCGGCCGGAGCTGCGCAGATAGCTCGGCGTCAGGCCCAGGCGGGCGAACAGATTCCAGTTGGCCTCGTCGAACTTGCCGACATACCACATGATGTTCATGTGCCCGACATGATCGCATTGCCACGGATAGACCGTGCCCCGATAGGTCGCCTCCTGCTCCATCGCACTTCCTCCCGCAATTTCGTCTTTGATCGTTGATACGGTAGCGTATCAAACCCGTGTCGCGCTAGCAATACGGCACCGTATCAAGAATCGGCGGGCTTCCTTCATGAGTGACGGCAAGGGCGACGTCTGGGTCGAGGCCGGCTTTGCCGAACTCGCCCGCGCGGGGGTCGAGGGCGTGCGGGTCGAGGTGCTCGCCAAGAACCTTGGCGTCACCAAGGGCGGCTTCTACCGCCGCTTTGCCGACCGCGCCGCGCTGCTCGATGCCATGCTGGAGGGCTGGCGCGAGGGACGCGTCGCCGCAATCGCGCAGCAGACGAGTCTCGACGGGCAGGAACCCCGTGAGCGATTGAGAGCGGTGATCCAGCTCTATTCCGAGCGCCTCAATCCGGAGGGGATGGCAATCGAGCTCGCGATCCGGCAATGGGCCCGCTCGGACCAGAACGCCGCGGCGGCGGTGGCGAACGTCGACGCTGCGCGGCTCAAGCACGTCAGCGAACTCTATCGCGCGACCGGCCTTGCGGCCGAGGAGGCCGAGGCGCAGGCCTTCTTGTTTTACTGCTTCATCTTCGGCCAGAGCTTGTTGTTCGTCGAGAGCGGTCCGCGCAAGCGGTCGCAGCTCGTGGCGAGATCGGCCGAGAAGCTGCTCGACTAGAGCCTTCCCGTTCCGATGGAATCGGAACGCGGCTCCAGTTTCTTGTTTTGACGCGTTTTCTTGACGCGAACCGCTGTCCACTTCGCTCGAAAACGCTCCAGGCGAAATGGCCGGAGCGCTGCTCCGGCCATCGCACCAATTCGACGCTCAGGCGGCGCCCTTCAGCTTCTTGGTGCATTCGCTGTAATAGCCGCCGCCCTTCTGGATCCACTTCAAGCCGCCATTGCCGTTGGTTGCCTTGTTGGCATTGTACTGGTCGACACAGGTGTGCAGCCGCGCCTTGCCGGGGGTCTCCTTGGCATATTTCGGATCGACTGCGTTCGGATAGACCGCCGGTCCGGCCGGCAGGGCCGGCGCGGCGGCGGGGGCCGCCCCCTTCGCCTGCTTCGGCTCGGCAGGAGCGGCTGGCGCAGCCGGAGCAGCTGCGGTCGGAGCAGCGGCGGGCGTCGCATCGGCACCGCACTGGGCCTTGCGGAAGTCATTCCACTTCATCGTCCCTAGCGAGCCGTCCTTCTTGGCGGCCTGGTATTTCGCGCTGCATTCCTGCGCAGTCAGTGCCTGAGCGGGCGCGCTCGCCAGCAATGCCGCGACACCGGACGCTGCAATCGCGCACAACAATCTCGTCTGAATGATCATCCCTGGGTCTCCTGCTTGGTCTTCCGACGGAAGTGAAACGAACATTGCTATCCTAGCGTGTCGGCCGCTTGCGACAAGGATGCGATCGCCATCGCCGTTAAAATATAGTGGTCCCGTCGCTCAACTCATTCATGTCGCGTTCAGCAATGCAGGCCGACCGTCCAGCCCTTCGTCATTCTTCCAAGCAGAGTGCAACACATGACCTTCACGTCTCGCCTCGCCGTCGTCGCCCTCGCCTCCCTGCTCGCCACCGGCACCGCCTTCGCACAGACCGCAGCGCCGGCAGCCAAGACCGAGACAAGGACCGAAACAAAGACCGATGCCGCTGCCACCGCCGACAAGAAGGCGCCGAAGGAGCGTTCGGCCGAGTCGCTCGAATGCTCCAAGCAGGCGGACGCCAAGGGATTGAAGGGCAAGGAGCGCAGAAAGTTTCGCCGTGAGTGCAAGAAGGAGGCGAAGTCCGGCAGCGTCGCTCCTGCCGTTCCTGCCGCCCCCGCATCAGACAAGAAGTAAGTCCGTCACGATCCTCCGCGAGCATTCGCGAGAGGCGCGCGCATTGCGGCATGACGAGCCTGCAATTGTGCGCCACCCGCCGATTTGCGATAAGGTGGTGTGAAGCAGATCACCGCCTCCCTGACGTTCGAATGGCCGAGCCGTGCCAGCATATTGAGCACGGTGGAGACGCTCGTCATCGGCACCGCCGGCGGCCTGGTGTTTCTCGTCGCGAACCTTCCCGGCGGGCTGATCTCGGGTTCGATGATCGCGGTCGGGATCGCAGCAATCGCCGGCCGCCAGCTGACGCTGCCGCCGATCCTGACCCAGACCGTGCTGGTGTTGCTTGGCATTTCGCTGGGCTCGGTGGTCTCGCGCCATTTGCTTCAGCAGGTCGGCGCCTATCCCCTCACCATCGGGCTGCTTGCGCTCGCCACCTTCTGCTCGACGTTCGGCTCGAGCTATTACCTCCAGCGCATCCACGGCTGGGACCGCACCTCGGCCTTCCTGGCCGGCAGCCCCGGCGCGCTGTCGCAGATCACCATCCTGGCGGTCGAGCGCGGCGCCGACCTGCCGGGCATTGCGGTGGTGCAGACCATGCGCGTCATCATCCTGACCGCCGCGCTGCCGATGGTGCTGGCGATTGCAGGCGTGGCGTCCTCCGCCGCGCCGTCCCTGACGACGACGATCGCCTCGCCGCTCGACCTCCTTGAACTGGCCGCGGCCTCGCTGGCCGCGGCGCTGGTGTTGCGGCTGATCAAGTTTCCGGCGAGCTGGATGTTCGGCGCGATGATCGCCTCCAGCGTGCTGCACGGCGCGGGGTGGGTCGAGGGCGGCCTGCCGGACTGGGTGCGCGGCGTGGCGCTGGTCGGCATCGGCGCACTGATCGGCAGCCGGTTCGCACGGATGCGAATCAGGACGCTCGCCGGCCACCTCAGCGCGGCACTCGGCTCGTTTGCCGTGGCCATCGCCGTCTCCGCCATCTTCGTCGGCATCGTGGCGCTGACCACACAGGTGAAATTCTCCGACGTTGTCGTCGCCTTCGCGCCGGGCGCGATGGATGCGATGCTGGCCCTGGCGCTGACATTGCACATCGACCCGATCTTCGTCGGCGCCCATCACTTGTCGCGTTTCGTCTTCGTGACGATCGCAACGCCGGGCATCGTGCATCTGTTCGGGCGTACGCAGGACGATGTGGATGACTAGGCCTTAGCGCTTCGTGGTCCGCACAAATCCCCACGCGGCGATCGCGGCCATCAGCAGCGAGATCAGCACGTTGTAGCCGGCGAGCGAGAGGCCGAGGAAGCGCCACTGCACCTCGTCGCAGCGCACCACCTTCACGGTGTCGAGCTTCGACAGCAGATCAGCAGCGCTGCCGAGATTGACGACGGGACCGGAGCAATCGGTCGGCCCTTTCCAGAAGCCCCATTCGACGCCGGAATGGTAGGCGCCGAGGCCGGCATTGGCGAGCGTCGCCAGCGCGAGGATCGCGAGCCCCGCCAGCAGCAGCGGCCGCGGCGCGCCGCTTCGAGCCGAAATCGCCGTAAGCGCACCGAGCGGAATCGCGAGGTAATAGGCGTAGCGCTGCTCCAGGCACAATGGACAGGGCAGGATCTCCAGCACGAGCTGGAAGAACCAGGCGCCGGCGATCGTGACGGTGGCGATCAGCGTGACGAGAACCGAGGCGGTCAGCGCAGGGCCCGTGCCGGCCGGCTTGAACGCAGGTATCGCGGCACTCTGGGTGGTCACGGCAGCCTCTTTCGCATCTCTCGCGCCCCAAGCCTGTAGCCCCGGCCCATGCGGCTGTCGAGAACGGCCGGGATCACTTTGGCGCGGGTTGACCCCGCTTTGTCCATGGCTATAGTCCGCCGGCTTCGCGACGCTCCCTCATGGGCCGACCGAGGGCCCCTGTGGCGGAACTGGTAGACGCGCTCGACTCAAAATCGAGTTCCGCAAGGAGTGCTGGTTCGATTCCGGCCAGGGGCACCAGCCTTCGCTGCTTCGCAGCTACGGCTAGGCGAACCACGCACAGCTCCATCCGGGCGAAGCGGCGAAGGCTTGAGCCTCCCCTAAATCAGTGGACACCTATAGCTTAGGATAGTGAGAGGTGTCAGATGGCGAAACGGCAGCGGCGGACTTATTCGGACGAGTACAAGCGGCAGGCAGTTGATCTGGTTTTGTCGAGCGGCCGTTCGGCGAAGTCGGTGTCGAAGGAGCTTGGGCTCGATGGCTCGGTGCTGAGCCGATGGGTGGCCGAGCAGGGCACGGCGAGAACCGACGGCAGCGCCGAGGCCCCCACACGGCAAGCGGCGGTGCCGTCGGCGGACCAGGCGGACGTGATTGCGCGGTTGCAGCGGGAGAACGAACAGTTGCGGATGGAGCGCGACATTTTAAAAAAGTCGATCGCGATCTTTGCTGGACCCCGGACATGAGGTTCCGCTTCATCGAAGATCGCCGCGTGGACTATCCGGTCAAGATCATGTGCCGTGTGCTCGGCGTCTCGCCGGCGGGCTACTACGCTTGGCGATCCCGCCCGGAAAGCCCTCGGGTCGTGGCCTTTGACGAGGCTCCGCTGCCGGTCGACGTCGCCGATCGCGCTTACCGACGCCTGCTGACGCTGGTTGGCAGCCTCGATCCGCACGGAAACGCCGACCGCCGCCTCGCCGACATCAACCGCGTGGCGACCTGCGACTTGTGGCGCTGACTGGCAGGATGGGCGGGCACACGTCAATTTTCAAGCAACAGGACAGGCCCGTACGGCCTCGCGACGCATCACGCCCGAGCCTTGTGCTTCTCTGGACGCCCCTTCGTTGGAAAGGGCGCAGGGAAGACCGGGCGCCGGCTGGCACCCCGCGGTCCGCTGTGCGCAGATTGCGCGAAGACGAATGCACAGCGGCATACAGGGCAGCCTGGACATCCCGGCCTTCCCTGCGCAGTGGTTTGACGGCTTATGGCGCGCTCTCCCCGGGGAGCGATGCACTATTGCCCCCGTCGCCTTGCGAATAGCTGATGCGCGCGCCCGGTCGGGCGGCACGCACCACCGCAAGCCTTGACGCACAGACCCGGGCGCCAGGACCACACGCTTTTGCCGTACGCGAATCGCACCGGTCGTGTGCGCGCCGCTCAACCGCTCACGGGCCAAGCCCGCCCTGCGATTGCGTGCGCGCCGATGCGCTCCACGCCCACCGCCACCCGGCCCGCGCAACGTGACGATCGCGAAACGCGCCTATTCTTGGGCCGGGGTGAGCAACACATACGATATTTCCGAATTTCGGTCAATAAGAACTTCTAAGTCACGATGCAGCGAGCGTTCGGACAGACCTCGTTCCGGCTGAGAATCATCTTCTGCAGCCCGATGGCTTCATTCTTGACCCGCGTGTCTCCGCATCGTCATTGCGAACGCAGCGACGCAATCCAGGAATGCATCCGCGGAGATAGTCTGGATTGCTTCGTCTCAAGAGCTCCTCGCAATGACGAGGAGGAGAAATTGCGCGTCCGACTGCCGTGCCGACGCGGAGACGCCCAGGAGCGAAGTGGCACCTGCTGCTCGAGCGTCGAACTGTCGATGGGGAATAGATACCGTACCGCCGCGAGGCATTCGACTTCTCACGGCCGCTCCCTATATCCTCTCGCAAACGATGGATGCAGCGGACAGCTTTGATGGCCAGGCGACGCACGACGGACAGGGACGCCGACGACCTTCCCCGCTATTTCGTCTGGGTTCGAGGGCTCGAAGGACCCGAGCCGCAGAAATGGACCGCGATGGATTTCGGCATCGACGAGTGGAAGCGACCGCTCGTGCTGGCCTATCTGGAGCTGCCGGAAGACGAACGGGCCCTCTCGCTGTCAGTACTGGCCCGGCGCTATCCGCCGCCGCGGGTGGATCTTTCGTGAGCGGGGCTAAGGTGTGTACTCACAAACGTCGGCTCTGCAAGGCAGAGCGAAAGTCACCAGCTTGAGCGTAATCGGCGGCTTGTGACCCAAAGCAGAAGTCGGCCTCCACATAGATCAATTATCGAACCAACACCTAATCGGCTCGCTTCCTACAATTAGCTCGGACAGAGCGGATGGGAAGGAGCGCTGAAATGCAAGCTCTCTTTGGCACTTCCGTTCAAGCAAGTACGCAAAGGATATCGCTAAGACGATCGATGCAACGCCGGCAAAATAAGGCCACCGTTCGCCGCTCATGGCACTCCGTAGCAGGAGGGTTGGCAATCATCCCCCGGGCTTGGTTCTAGAAATGTACCGCTTTCATACTGCCTCCGGGCGGCCTCGTCAGATGTGAATTGGTTCACGTCCCGGCAAACGTTTTGCTCGTCCGTTCGCTCAACCTGAGTGGTCTCTTCTGGGACGGCCGCAAGTGGCCCCAAGCGGCCGACCCCGACCTTCGACAGGAGGCCATCTAATCGGGGTGTAGCGAACCCGATATGCGCGAACTGACGCCTTCCTGACGTGACCCGAAGCCGCCATCGTTCGGTTCGAGGGCATCAGTCAACGCAAATCAATGCTTCGAAAGGAAACCCAACGTGACCTTGTTAAAGACGTCTGCATTCTGTCTCTGCATACCGTGCCCTGCATTTGGTATCACCACCGTTGCAGGAAACTCCCGGCACTTGCGCATTTCATTGTAAAAAAACTCGAATTTCTTTGGACTCTTGTCCCCCGTCATGAACAGCACTGGAAAATCAAATTTCTTGACGTCGGCGCACGTGCTGATCGGACGGTCTTTGTCCCCCAAAGCCGTGTAAATATTTGCCAGAAACATCTGCTTCGTAGGTTCGGGAAACTTTTGTCATGTGCCAGGGCCATTCAACATATCAACGAAGACCTCCGCAGCTTTGGCTGGTTCTCCTGCTTTCAGGTCTTCCCGCAGGGTCCCAATCACCTTTTTTGTGAAATCTCCGGCTGCTTTGCCCTCGGCAGTCTCAGGCACCAACATCTCGATGCTGCCATCCGGCAGCACCAGTGTTCGAATGACGTCGGCGTGCGATTTCGCTACCTCGACTGCAACCGCGCCACCCCGCGAATGCCCGATCAGATGCACCTTTCCGAGCTTCAATTTCTCGATCAGCGCTGCAACATCCTGCGCGTGCTGTTCGATCGAAAAATCGGTGCCAGCGCCATCCCAGCGTTCCGGGTAAAAGTGCCTTAGACTAACCGCGACTACCCTGTAAGATGCGCTAAAAACTCTGAATTGGGCGTCCCAAATCCGGTAATCGGCCGTTGACCCGTGCACCAGAACAATGGACGTACCCTCGCCCGCGTCCCGGTAAGCCATGGGATATCCGTTGATTGCTTCCCATTTCAGTTCCGGGGGAATCGGCCAGTGGGGCTTGACCTCTTGTGCCCACAGCTGCGCGCTGGTGCACACGGCAAATAGAAACGACACCGACACCACGACGCGGCGCATTTGAAATCCCTCCTCAGGCAGATCTCCGAGAGGATCAGGCTTGCCGCAAGCATTGCCCTAAAGGCGCATGGTAGCAAGCCATAAACCCCAGGGCGCATGGCTTCCTTGACTCAACAGAGTCCGCATTTGGCCCAGCTCGGACATCTGGTGAGATGCCTTAATGGGCCGGTATCAGAGGCAGAGCGGACCGCATACGCGCCCCGAGTGCCGCGCGGACCATGAGCACGCGCTCCAGCCTGGGCGCGACGCTACGACTGTCCATCCGCGCCTGGCGCCGGACCGAGCTATCGCCGCCCCCATGATTATGGGTGTCGCGGCATCCGCGCTACGGTTAAACTTGGCTCGCGCCGCGGGGGACACGCGGGTCGCGGGACGATGATCATGACCGAACAGGGCGAGACGGGTGAAGCCATCACCATCCTCCTCGTCGAGGACGATGCGCCGACCTGCTGGCGGCTCCAGGACGCGCTGGTCAAGGCCGGTTACGAGGTGCGTAGCGCCGGCACGCTTGCGGAGGCGCGGCAGGCCCTGAGCGTCGGCGCGCCGTGCGTGCTGCTGACCGATTTGCGGCTGCCCGACGGCCACGGCGTCGAGCTGATCCGCGAGACCCGGCAGCGCTTTCCGGACACCGAGATCATGGTGATCTCCGCGCTCGGTGACGAGGAGAGCGTGATCTCCGCGATTACGGTCGGCGCCACCGGCTATCTGCTGAAGGACGCCTTCCCCACCGACATCGCCACCACGGTGCGCGATCTGGTCGCGGGACATTCGCCGATCTCGGCCTCGATCGCCCGCTTCATCGTGCGCAGGACGCAGGGTGCCGCACAGAATTCGGCGGAGCCGCCGCGCGGGCCCGCGCTCAACACGGCCAGGCTGACCCCGCGCGAGATCGACATCCTGTGGGGCATCGCGAAGGGCTTCAGCTATGCCGAGATCGCGAGCCATCTCGGCCTGTCCAAGCAGACCGTGCCCGGCCACATCAAGAACATCTACCGCAAGCTCGAAGTGCACACGCGCAGCGAGGCGGTGTTCGAGGCGGTGCAGCAGGGCCTGATCAAGCTGTGAGCGAGATCGCGGCCAAAGCACCTAGGGAGGCACCGGCCAAACCCGCGCGGCACCGGCTGCTGGCCTCGCGCCTCGTGCCCTATCTGCTGTTGCAGACGCTGATCGTGATCGCCACCATTCTCGGCTTGCGGCTGCTCCAGCCGAGCGACCCCGAGGATTTTGCGCTCAGCGGATTCGCGCTGCGGGAGGACGGGCTGACACGCGCCGTGGCGCTGCCGCATTTCACATCGTCGCGCTACGCCCTGGCCGACCCGCCGTTCTACACCGGCGCCTTCACCTTCCGGGGCGGCGAGGCGGCCTCGGGCTGGTCGGTGTTCCTGCCGCGCTTCAGCAACGCGGTGGAGGTCGCCGTCAACGGCGTCGTCGTGCTCGACTCCCGGCGCGACGCCAACGCCAACCGGCCCGACCGCAACACGCCGCAGATCGCACTCATTCCCACTTCGCTGCTGCGCGAGGGCGGCAATGAGATCACGGTACGGCTGTTCGTGTGGGGACCGCTCAAGGGCTTTCTCGACACCGTCTATGTGGGCCCGGACGCCGCCCTGCGCCCGGCCTATGAGACACGCACGCTGCTGTTCGTCACGCTGCCGGTGGTATTCTCCGCCTGGCAGGCGATCCTGGCCGTCATCCTTGCGATCATGTGGCTGATGCGGCGTCACGAGCCGGTCTATGGCGTGCTGGCCGCAGCGATGGTGCTCGGCGTGGTGCAGGCATTCGCGCCGCCGCCGGTGCCGCCGGCCACCGTATCCCGGCTCGCCGCGGTGCTGCTGGCGTCCGCGCCGATCGAGAGCGCGCTGATCGTCGTGTTCGGCGTGCTGTTCTTCGGCTGGCGCTGGCCGCGCTACGGCACGCTGCTGTTCGTGCCCGGCGTCGTCGTGTTCGTGGTCGGGCTGATCGGGGGCCCGCCGCTGCCGCGCATTCTCTTCCTGGTGCTCGGCATTCCCACCGTCGGGCTCTGCCTGTTCCTGATGGCCTGCGTCACGGCGACCGCCGTGGTGCGGCGGCAGGACGCGGCGAGCTTCACGATCGGCTGCGCGGTGACCATCGTGCTGGTCTGCTGGATCCAGGACATGCTCACCGTGCTCGAGATCGCGACCAACGATCGCATCTTCGTCTCGCGCCTGTCCTATTCGGCGATGCTGGTCGCGATCGGTGCCGGGCTGACCTGGCGCTTTGCCCGCGCGTTGAACCAGGTCGACAGCTTTGCCGGCCAGCTCGTGACACGGGTGCGCGAAGCCGAGGAACGGCTGAAGGCGAGCTTCGCCCGCGAGGAGGAGCGCGCCCGCGCCGCCGCGCTCGCCAACGAGCGCACGCGCCTGATGCGGGACCTGCATGACGGCCTCGGCGGCCAGCTCGTGAGCATCGTCGCATTGTCCGAGCGCGGCAGTGAGGGCGCGACCATCACGGATGCGGCCCGCGCGGCGCTGAAGGATCTGCGCCTCGTCATCGACTCCATGGACGACATCGGCGGCGACCTGATGCTCGCGCTCGGCTCCTGGCGCGAGCGCGCCACGGCCCAGTTGCGGCCGCACGACATCGCGCTCGACTGGCGCGTGGCGACGCCGCAGGGCCTGCCGCTGCATCCCGAGCTCAGGCCATGGCACGTCATCCAGATCGTGCGCATCCTCGACGAGGCCGTGACCAACGCGGTCAAGCACGCACAGGCCCGCCACGTCGCGGTCACCATCGAGACGCATGACGGTCCCCAGGGTCCCTACGGCTTGATCAGCGTCACGGATGACGGGAGCGGCTTTGCGCTGGCCGGCAATTGCGAGGCCGCGGGCGCGGGACAGACCGCGCGGGGCCTGCGCAACATGAGAAGCCGCGCCGCGCGCTGCGGCGCGGTGCTCGACCTGAGCTCGGATACCTCGGGCACACGCGTGCGGCTGCAATTGCCGCAGCGTTTTCCCGACAGCGACATGGCTGCGGGCTGAAAGGCCCCCTCCCCGAACGTGTGGGGCGCACGGAGAGAGGGCACGGGCCGGATAATTTACCTGCGGAGGACGGGGGGTTCGTCCGCAGGCTCCGTTGGCCCGAAGCGATGCAATCAAATCAACCGAATGGAATATCAGCGCACGCCGACCCGATTCACCGGGCCGCCGCGATTCATCGGCGTTCCCGCGCGCACGCCGACGCCGGGCGCGCCGACACCGGGGGTCGCGACGGCAGCCCGCGCGACCGGCGCTCCCACCACCACGGCGCCGGTCGGCCGCACCACGCAACCCTTGGGCACCCCGACGGTCTTGCAATAGACCACCGCCTGCGCCGGGCTCGTGCCCAGCGACACCATCGCCGCGCCCGCCAGGGCCATGATCGTCAGCCCGGCGCTCAGCGCTCCAGCTCTCTTCGACATCTTGCTCTCCTGCTTCCCGTTCGGCGTCCCGATGCAATCACCGGGTTTCGCAGCCGAGGTGAAGCCTGAATGGCAAAAGTCGGCGCGCGGATACATGCCATGAAGATGGGGGTCCCGCGGCCGGGAGGATCGGCCGGTGCCATGAACATGGCATGGACCCGCGCCGGGACTTCGCGAGATGGTCCGGCCGCGTGATCCCGGTCGGGACCAACGACGATTCCAAAGAGGTGCTTTATGAAGATTTCGGTTCTTGCCGCGCTGCTGCTCGCTGCTGCCGCCCTGCCGGCTGCCGCGCAGTCCGGCTCATCGATCCAGGAGCAAATGGCCTGCCGCGGCGACGCGAGCAAATTCTGCGCCGAACATATCGGCAAGCCGCCGCAGATGAATGCCTGCCTGCGCGAGAACAAGTCGAAACTCTCGGACTCCTGCCGCAAGGTCGTTGAATCGCGCGGAGGCTAGTCATTCGTCCTTCTCCACCTTGGAGAAGGCAGTGAGGGCGGCGCTCTGCCGCCCTCGCGAGAGACCGCTTCGGCATTGGGAGAGGCCTCGCCGCACGCCTCGTCCTTCGAGCCGAGGGAGGAGCCTTCAACTGAAGGCGCCGCTACTCCTGCATCATCTCGCCGCTGCCGCCGAACTCGGCGGGAAAGTCCTTCAGCTTGGGCAGGCCGTCGCGCATCGGCAGCACGGTCTCGGCATAGTTGACGTGGACGCCGGGCGCGAACGCGAGCGTCGGGATGGTGGCGGCGAAGACGTCGACCAGACCGAGCGGCGGATGGTTGGTCATGAGATGGCCGCCGCACTTCCTGCAATATTTGCGCTGGCTCAGCGGCGTCTTGACGAAGGTCTCGACATTCTGAGCGCCTTCGGTGATGCGCACCGCTTCGGGCTTCCAGAGGCTGAAGGCGTTGACCGGACCGCCCGACCAGGAGCGGCAGGAGCGGCAATGGCAATAGCCCATCGCCTCCGGTGCACCCGTGACCTCGACCGTGACCGCGCCACAGAAGCAGTTTCCGACATATTTCATTTGGGCGTCTCCGTTTTCAGAAGGATCGATGTCGCGCGTCCTCCTTTCGGTGGACGCGCGGAACGAGGCTCAGACTATACTGACCGGCGCCAAGGAATAAGCATGGAGACGCGTTGCCTGTACTGCCGGTACTCGTCGCCGAAGAGATCGATGAGATCGCTCTCCTCCAGCGCGATGCCAACGAAGATGTAGAGCGTGGTCACGGCCGCGAACAGCAGATGGCCCGCGGTCATGGTCGGCGCCGCCCAGAACGCGATGATGAAACCGAGATAGATCGCGGATGGCGGACGAACTTGTAGAGCAGCGGCGTCTTGAAGCGGGGCGGCGCCGTCTCCTTGCCGACGAGATGGTTGGCGACCTGGTGCAAGCCGAACAATTCGAAATGGTTGATGATGAAGGTCGAGGTGAACACCAGCACCCAGCCGGCGAAGGACAGCGTGACCAGCGTCACGGCAAGATCCGGATCCTCGACATTCCATACGACCGACGGCAGCGGGCGCCACTGCCAGAACAGGAGCAGCAATGACAGGCTCGCGAACAGCACATAGGTCGAGCGCTCAACCGGCTTGGGCACCAATTGCGTCCACCAGGCCTTGAACTGCTTGCGTGCCATCACGCTGTGCTGGAGGGCGAACAGCGTCATCAGGAGGAGATTGATGATGAGGGCCTCGACCGTCGGCGTGTCGCTTCCGGTGTCGATGGTCTTGGGCACCATCACCCCCATGACGAAGCCGATCGCGTAGAGAATGGTGACGAAAAACACGAGGTATGCCGCAATTCCGTACAGAAAGGCGATGAACTTGAAGATGCGAGAGCCCGTCACCTCCGGGCCGATGGAATGAACCTGTTGATCAATTTGGGTCATGAAATGCTCCGTTGTGCCGAGACGTCGACACTGTTTGGTCGTCGCACCATGCCGGATCGGAGGTCTCGGGACGTTCGCGGACGGTTGATTTTCGCCTGAGACGACTTTGATTTTTGCTTGAGACGACGGAAACGTGCGATTTCGCTTTGAAAACAACGTGATCGACGGCGACCTGCGGGAGCTCACTTGCGACGGGGCAGCCGTTCCATTGCAGCCGCAAGTGTTCGATCTCTTGCTGTATCTGGTCACGCAACGCGGGCGTGTGGTCAGCAAGGATGACCTGATCAGCCACATCTGGAGCGACCGCATCGTCTCGGGTTCCGCCCTGAACAGCCGGATCAACGCCGTGCGCAAGGCGATTGGCGACGACGGCGCGACCCAGCGGCTGATCAAGACCATTCCGCGCAAGGGCTTTCGCTTCGTCGGTGAGGTCCGGGAAGAAGCGGCAGCATCCCCCGCGCGCGCGGGAACCGTGCCCACTCCCTCGCGCGTGGCGGACCGCCCGGCGATCGCGGTGCTCGCCTTCGAAAACATGAGCGGCGATCCCGCGCAGGACTATTTCGGCGACGGGATCAGCGAAGACATCCTCACCGCGCTGTCGAAGCAGCGCTGGTTCATGGTGATCGCCCGCAACTCGTCCTTCACCTACAAGCGGCGCCCAGTCCACGTCAGGCAGATCGCCGAGGAGCTCGGCGTCCGCTACATCGTCGAAGGCAGCGTGCGCAAGGCGGACAGCCGGGTGCGCATCACCGCGCAGCTCAACGACGCCGTATCAGGAAGTCAACTCTGGGCCGAGCGCTATGACCGCGAGCTCGTCGACGTCTTCGCCGTGCAGGACGAGATCACCAACGCGATCGCCGCGGCGATTGAGCCGCAGATCCACGCGGCGGAGAATTTTCGCGCCCATCGCAAGCCGCCGGCGAGCCTGGACGCCTGGGACCTCTTGATGCGCGCGCTGTCGCATTACTGGCGCGTGACCCGGCAGGATCACGGCGCCGCACGGGCACTGCTCGAGCGCGCGATTGCAATCGATCCGAATTACGGCCAGGCGCTGTCGGTGCTGGCCGTGAACGATATGTTCGGCGTGCATCTCGGCTGGGCCGAGCTGGCCGCGGTTGCACCCGTCGCGGAAGCCGCCGCGCTCGCCGCGGTACGCTGCGACCATGAGGACGCCTGGGCGCATGCCGCGCTCGGCAGCGTCTGCTTCTCGACACGCAGGCTCGCGGATGCGCTGTCCGAGTTCGAGCAGGCGCTCGCACTCAATCCGAACTTCTCGTTGGCGCAGGGCTATTACGCCCTGGCGCTGTCCTATGCCGGACGTTCCCAGGATTCGTTCGAGGCCGCGCAACGGGCGATCCGGCTGTCGCCGCGCGATCCGTCGCTGGCGATCTACCACGGCATCGCCGCCTATGCGCGCTTCACCGAGCGGCATTATGACGAGGCCATCGCGCTGGCGCGCGAGGCGATCCGCCATCGCGGCGACCTCACCGGCGCCTACCGCGTGCTCGCGGTCTCCGCCGGCATGACGGGCGACGGATCGCTTGCGGAGATGGCGCTCAGCGAGCTCCGTCGCACCCAACCGGGCATCTCGCTGCACTGGATCGCGACGCAACTGCCGTGGGCCAATGACGGGGATCGCGAACACTATCTGGAGGGATTTCGGCGGGCGGGGTTGCTGTGACAGTTCTTACCCTCCCCTGGAGGGTAGGCGCTACGTTCTCTTCCGGCGCAGGTGGACGATGACGTCGAGCCGCGCGATCTCGTGGCCGGGAAGCGCCTCGGGCACTTTTGTGAAGGCCAGGCCGTTGGTAACGTCGACCAGCATATCCTCGCCTTCGAGATAAAAGTGCGGATGCACGGACGTGTCAGTGTCGAAGAACGACTTGATGCCGTCGGCCGCGATCCGGCGCAGCAGGCCGGCTTCGGTGAACTGGTTCAGCGTGTTGTAGACGGTCGCGAGCGACAGATACGCGTCCGTCGCCATCGCCTCTTCGTAGAGGCTCTCCGCGGTGACGTGACGATGGCCGCCCAGGAACAGCAATTGGCCCAGCGCCAGGCGCTGGCGCGTCGGACGCAGGCCGGCATTGTTCAGCAATTGCAGGCAGTGCTGCACGCCCGCCGCCGACGAGAGATCGAGGCCGGCGGCATCAGGTCCGCTATCGTCACCCGCAGGGATAGTCGTGGCCTGAATGTCCATCGATCGTCTCACAGCTCAAGGAAACGGGACGCACAGTGCCGCGTCCCGCCAGTTGCCATTCGATCGCAAAAGCCGCGGCTCGGCTTTGATCCGGATCAAATTCGCAGCGATCCGCCCCTGACCGATCCGGGGGGGCGCGGCTCTTTCCGAGGACGATATTTCGTACCGCGGACAAATTGAAGGAAGCTGCTTGCGGAGCTGCAGCGGGCAGTCGGGCGCAGAATGACGGCCTGATGCTTTTGGTCGCAGGCGCAGGCTTGTGCAATCACGACCGGCATTGCCGCGAGGCCGCCTGGTCGCCCGGCGCGAGCCAGCCTGACGTCGCAGAGGGGCCCGCGGCAGAAACAGGACGCGCTGTACATTTTTTGTGCGAACACTGTCGAGACTTTCATCTTGCGGCGCCGAACGAGACTGTGTGAGCCTCGATATCGGATGGGGACTGGGATGGGCCGACCGTCGCTTTGCGCGCCAGGACGTTGCGAAGCGTTCACGGCTGGCCTCGCTTGAGAAAGATACGACATGTCAAAACGAGTGTTGCTTGGTCTTCTCCTGGCTTGCGGCCTCACGGCCCCGGCGCTGGCGCAAGCGCCGAAAACAGGAGGCACGATCAATGCCGTGATCCAGCCCGAGCCACCCGGCCTGATGCTTGCGCAGATCCAGAACGGTCCGACCCAGATGGTGTCGGGCAACATCTTCGAAGGCCTGCTGCGCTACAGCCCCAAGCTCGAGCCGCAGCCGGAGCTTGCCGAGAGCTGGAGCGTCAGCGAGGATGCCAAGACCTACACCTTCAAGCTCAAGAAGGGCGTGACCTGGCATGACGGCAAGCCTTTCACCGCCGCCGACGTTCTGTTTTCGATCGAGATGCTGAAGCAGACCCACGCGCGCGCCCGCAACAATCTCGCGCAGGTCGAGAAGGTCGAGGCGCCCGACGATCACACGGTGGTGTTCACGCTGAAACAGCCGTTCGGCCCGTTCCTCGGCATCTTCGAGGTCGGCTCGATGCCGATGGTGCCGAAGCATCTCTATGAAGGCACAGACTGGAAGACCAATCCCTACAACAATGCCCCTGTAGGCACCGGTCCCTTCATGTTCAAGGAATGGCAGAAGGGCTCGTTCATCCGCCTGGTCAAGAACCCGAACTACCACGAGAAGGGCAAGCCCTATCTCGACGAGATCTACTGGCAGGTCATTCCCGACGCCGCGGCGCGCTCGGTGGCGTACGAGACCGGCAAGGTCGACGTGCTGCCCGGCGGTTCGGTCGAAAATTTCGACGTTCCGCGGCTGTCCAAGCTGAAGGACACCTGCGTCACCGGCGCCGGCTGGGAGTTCTTCTCGCCACTGGCCTGGCTGTGGCTGAACAACCGCCAGGGGCCGCTCGCGGACAAGCGGGTGCGGCAGGCGATCATGTACGCGATCGACCGCGACTTCGCCAAGGACGTGATCTGGAACGGGCTCGGCAAGGTCGCGACCGGCCCGTCAGCCTCGACCATCAAGTACTACACCGACGACGTGAAGAAATATCCGTACGATCCGGCCAAGGCCAAGGCGCTGCTGAAGGAAGCCGGCTACAAGGGCGAGAAGATCCGCATGCAGCCGCTCGCCTATGGCGAGACCTGGCAGCGCTGGGGTGAAGCGGTGAAGCAGAACCTCCAGGACGTCGGCATGACCATCGAGACGATCGCCACCGACGTTGCCGGCGGCAACCAGAAGATCGCCGACTGGGACTACGACATCGCCTTCACCTACCTATACCAGTACGGCGATCCCGCGCTCGGGGTGGGGCGCAACTACGTCTCCAGCGCCATCGCCAAGGGCCAGGTGTTCAACAACGTCGAGGGCTATTCCAACCCGGAGATCGACAAGCTGTTCGCCGAAGGCGCGATTGCGACACCGGATTCCAAGCGCAAGGAGATCTACGAGAAGGCGCAGAAGATCCTGGTCGAGGACGTGCCGGTGGCCTGGATGCTCGAGCTGCAATTCCCGACCATCATGCGCTGCAAGGTCAAGAACCTGATCACCACGGGGATCGGGGTCAATGACGGCTTCAAGGACGCATGGCTCGACAAGTGACGAAGTGCATGCGACACCGCGATGAAATCTCACTCGCGGCGTCGCGCTCCAGGGTACGAGCTGATTCACGATGAAATCATATCGAGACGCTGAGGCATCGGCGGTGCCCGCCTCTCCCATAGGGACAGGTCGGATCGCATCGTCAGATGAGGTCCGGGTGAGGGGTTGCACTCCCTCGTGGGGCCAGATCCCCCTCACCCGCGCCTTCGGCGCGACCTCTCCCCGTCGGGAAGAGGTCTTCCTCGCGGCGAGACCGCCTCAATCAACCGGCATACGAGTCTAGATGCTCTCCTTCGTTGCTCAGCGTGTCGTGAAGGGCGTGATCGTCCTGCTTGCGATCGTCGTCCTCAATTTCTTCCTGATTCGCCTCGCGCCCGGCGACCCCGCGGTGGTGATGGCGGGCGAGGCTGGCGCCAGCGATCAGGTCTTCGTCAAGCAGCTCAAGGAGAAGTTCGGGCTCGACAAGCCGTTGCCCGAACAGCTCTTCATTTACGTCAAGGGCGTCGTGACGCTCGACCTCGGCTTCTCCTTCCGCCAGCAGGCCCCGGTCGCGAAGCTGATCGGCGAGCGGCTGCCGGCGACGCTGCTGCTGACACTGACCGCCTTCGCGATCTCGCTCGCGCTCGGCATCCTGTTCGGCACCTTCCGCGGCGCGCTTTGCCGGCACCTTCCTCGACACCGGCATCACCGTGTTCGCGCTGATCTTCTACGCCATGCCGATCTTCTGGGTGGCACTGATGGGCATCCTGCTGTTCTCGGTCACCTTCGACTGGCTGCCGAGCTTCGGCTACGACACGGTCGGCGGCAATTATACGGGCCTTGCCCATGCGATCGACGTCGGCAAACACCTGATCATGCCGGCAATGACCCTCGGCCTGTTCTTCATGGCGACCTATACCCGTATGACGCGCGCCTCGATGCTGGAGGTGAAACGCCTCGACTTCGTCAAGACCGCGCGTGCAAAGGGTCTCTCCGACGCCGTGATCCAGCGCCGACACGTGCTGCGCAACGCGCTGCTTCCCGTCGTGACGCTTGCCGGCGTCCATTCGGGCACGCTGATCGGCGGCGCCGTCATCACCGAGACCGTGTTCGCCTGGCCGGGCATCGGGCGCCTGATGTACGACGCGCTGCTGCAGCGCGACTACAATCTGCTGCTCGGCGTCTTCGTGATCTGCTCCGCCATGGTGCTGATCTTCAACCTCATCACCGACCTGGTCTACCGGCTGGTCGACCCACGCATCGAATTCGCCTCATGAAACAGTTCTGGAAATCGATGTTGAGAAGCCCAAGCGGCGTCATCGGGCTCATCATCCTGCTGCTTGCGATCTCCGTCGCGGTGTTCGGACCAATGCTGTTCCCGAATTCGCCATGGCGCATGGTGCAGCGGCCGTTCCTGCCGCCCTTCACGCTTTCGACCGTGCCGCTCGGCACCGATGCGCTCGGCCGCGACGTGTTCGCCGGCATGATCTTCGGCGCCCGCGTCTCGCTGCTGGTCGGTCTCGTCTCCACGCTGGTCGCACTGATCGTCGGCGTCCCGATCGGCGCCATGGCCGGCTATTTCGGCGGCAAGGTCGACGACGCCTTGATGCGATTCACCGAGTTCTTCCAGACCATTCCGAGCTTCGCGCTCGCGATCGTTCTGGTCGCGATCCTGCAGCCCTCGATCTATTCAATCGTGGCCTCGATCGCGGTGGTGAGCTGGCCGCCGGTGGCCCGCCTCGTCCGCGGCGAGGTGCTGTCGCTGCGTACGCGCGAATATGTTCAGGCCGCGGTTGTAACCGGCCAGAGCAACAGCTGGATCATCCTGCGCGAGATCCTGCCGAACGCGTTGTCGCCTGTGATCGTGCTGGCCTCGCTGATGGTGGCGACCGCCATCCTCCTGGAATCCTCGCTGTCGTTCCTCGGCCTCGGCGATCCCAATCTGATCTCCTGGGGCTACATGGTCGGCGCCGGCCGCACCGTGATCCGGCAGGCCTGGTGGATCACGGTGTTCCCCGGCGTCGCCATCCTGATCTCGGTGCTCGGGCTCAACCTGATCGGCGAAGGCCTCAACGACGCGCTCAATCCGCGCCTGTCGCGGGAGGGCCGCTGATGATGACCGCCCCGCCCGCCGTCTCCATCAGGAACCTGCGAATCGCGCTGCCCAAGGGCGCCGAGCGTCCGTTCGCGGTCGACGGCGTCTCGCTGGATTTGCGGCCCGGCAGGATCGTCTGCGTGGTCGGCGAGTCCGGCTCCGGCAAGTCGATGTGCGCGCATGCGCTGATGGGCCTGTTGCCGGACACCGTGTCGGTCGCCTCCGGCGAGATCCAGTTCGAAGGCCGCGACCTGCTCAAGTTAGATGACGACGGCTGGCGCGATCTGCGCGGTCGCCGGCTGGCGATGATCTTCCAGGAGCCGATGACCGCGCTCAATCCGTTGATGCGGATCGGCGACCAGATGGCGGAGATGTTCGAGGCGCACGGCCTGCTCACGCCGAAAGAGCGCCGCGCAAAAGCACTCGCTCTGGCACGCGAGGTCGGCCTGCCCGACCCCGAGCGAATCGTGCGCGCCTACCCGCATCAGCTCTCCGGCGGCCAGCGCCAGCGCGCCATGATCGCGATGGCGCTCGCGCTCGAGCCCGCGGTTCTGGTTGCGGACGAGCCGACGACCGCGCTCGACGTCACCACGCAGGCCCAGATCCTCAAGCTGATCCGCAATCTCCAGCGCAACCGCAACATGGCGGTGATGTTCATCACGCACGATTTCGGCGTGGTCGCCGACATCGCCGACCAGGTCGTGGTGCTCAGGCACGGCAAGGTCGTCGAGGAAGGCCCCGCCTCTGCCGTCTTCAACGAGCCGCAGCACGACTACACCAAGGCATTGCTTGCCGCCGTACCGTCGATCGATCCGCCGCCGCGAAAGCCTCTCGACGACCAGGCCCGGGCTGTCGAGGTGATCGGGCTGGACAAGACCTATGTCACCTCGGGCGGCTGGTTCCGCGAGGACCGCCGCGTCGATGCGGCGCGCGCGGTCAACTTCAACATCCTCAAGGGCGAGACGCTCGGCCTTGTCGGCGAATCCGGCTCCGGCAAATCGTCCGTGGCACGCCTCGTGATGCGGCTGATCGAGGCCGATCGCGGCACGGTGCGGATCGGCGAGACCGACCTGACCTCGCTTTCAGGCAAGGCGCTGCGCGCCGAGCGTCATCGCATCCAGATGATCTTCCAGGATCCGTTCGCCTCGCTCAATCCGCGCCGCAAGGTCGGTCACATCATCGCCGACGGTCCGATCGCGGCCGGCATTGATCCAGAGGTCGCCTTCGACCGCGCCCGCGATCTCCTCAAGATGGTCGGCCTGGACGCCGGCGCCCTCGAGCGCTATCCGCACGAGTTCTCCGGCGGCCAGCGCCAGCGCATCGGTATTGCGCGAGCGCTTGCGCTCGAGCCGGAGATCATCGTCGCCGACGAGGCCGTCTCCGCGCTCGACGTCTCGGTCCAGGCGCAGGTATTGAAGCTGCTCGAAGACCTCAAGGCGCGCCTCGGTCTGTCGATGCTGTTCATCACCCACGACTTACGCGTCGCAGCCCAGATCTGCGACCGCATCGCGGTGATGCAACGCGGTGCCATCGTCGAACTGAAGCCGACCGCGCAGCTATTCGCCGCGCCCGAGCATGCCTATACGCGCGAGTTGCTCGCGGCGGTGCCGGGACGGAAGGAGCAAGCGCCGGCGGCCTGAGGGGCTGGTCGGGCGGATTCACCGGATTTCGAGATCGTTCCAAAAACTTGCACGCCGCAAGAGGCGAAACATATTCGATCCAGCAGCATTTGCTTCGTGAGACTTTCCTTGCTGACGAGCGCAAGGACGGGCCGACACCGGCATTCCTCGCCGGGTGCCGAAGCTGCGCAACTGAGATGAAGCGGTGGACGGCCTTGCAACCCAGCGCGTGAGAAACACCGGGCCGTTGGGATGCCGCAGTGCGGTCACGCGCTTTTTATTCGGTCGTGACTGCGGCGCCGCTTCAAGGTCGAAGGCGGCACCATAGATGTTCATTGAATGATCGGCGTCAGCTCATGACAGACTCATGAGTTGAAAATTCGGAGCCAAATATGGGCGAAGTTATTCGATTTGTCTCGAAATCCGAGCGCGAGCGAGCGCGTCTCATTCAGGAAGCGCGCGCCATCTACGACAGCATCTTCCCTCCAGCTGATCCGGCCAGCGACGAGCAGGACGGACCGGCGGTCGGTCGCACGTTCATCGGCCGCGATCGGGAGTAACGTATCGTGATCAAGATCATCGCCGTGCTTTGCAGTCTCGCCTCTCCCGCCAATTGCCACGAGCAGGTCGTCACCACTTCGGACTTTGCGCAGATCTCGGTGCAGTCCTGCCTGATGGGCGCGCCGCAACTCGCCGAATGGATGAACCAGCATCCGGCCGAGCGACTGGCTGCATGGCGCTGCGTGATCGGCAACCAGGGCGGCAGAGGCATCTGAGGCCGAAGGCCAAGCCGCATCTCCTCGCCGCCATCGGATGGACCCGGATCAGCGCCAAGGCGCGATGCGATTGGGGTAAATCGTCATAGCGCTTTGGGCTATGCTTGAGCATCGGAAAACCGCTGCACGCTTTTCGGATCTTGCTGTAGTGCATTGCGTTCAGCGACTTCCCTGGACGCAAGCAGCATGACCGGCCCCGAACTGAAGCAGCTTCGCAACGACCTCTCCGATGCCCTTGAGCGGAAGCTCACTGCGGCCGACATGGCCAAGCTTTGCGGATTGCCGGAGACAGGCGGCGCCGATACCATCCGGCGCTGGGAGATCAGCGGCCCGACGCCAGCGGCGACCAGGGTCCTGCGCGTGCTCGCGATGGCGAGCGAGCGCTATCCGATCCTGGAGAAGTTCGACATCTTCGATCGTCATGACGTGCGTGAGGAAGACCGGCCGGCAAAGCGCGCGGCCTTTCGCGAACAGATGCGCGATGAGGTGCGGCGGCGTCTTGGTTAACGAGAGGCGCGCGCAAGTTACCTGGGAGGTGCGAAGTTAAGCCTTCCTTCACCACTTCTTAAGTCGCCATTAAGCACGAAAATCATTTACACCCCAACAAGTTAGGTTGGCTGTCGCTGTGCCACGCATGTGACAGCATTTTCATCAAAAGCGAGCTATCTGCAAAACCAACGACGGCGCAGGAAATCGCGCCTGCCGGGGACCTTACGTGTTGGAGTTCAAGACGATGAAGAAAATTCTGTTCGCGACCGTGGCGCTGCTCGCGATGGGCGCGGCCGCGCCGGCCGTCGGCGCCGATCTCGGCAACCGCAATTACTACAAGACGCCCGCGCCGGCCTACGCCGCGCCGATCTACAATTGGACGGGGTTCTATCTCGGCGCCCACGTCGGTGGCGCGTTCTCCAGCGACAACAATTTCAACGGCCTTTCCACCGGCAACAACGGCAACGGCCGCTTCCTCGGCGGCGTGCAGATCGGCGCGGACTG
Organism: Bradyrhizobium sp. USDA 326; assembly: GCF_049739485.1. Lineage (NCBI taxonomy): Bacteria > Pseudomonadati > Pseudomonadota > Alphaproteobacteria > Hyphomicrobiales > Nitrobacteraceae > Bradyrhizobium > Bradyrhizobium sp. USDA 326. Next base: position 3,217,674 of record NZ_JBMGQA010000001.1, on the reverse strand, counting down.
GCAGTTCAACCCGAATTTCGTTGTCGGTATCGAAGGCCAGTATTCCTGGCTCTCGGGCAGCGTCGGCGCAGTGTTCCCGGGCGGCATCGCCTATACCAACGACCAGCGCGGCCTCGGCTCGATCACCGGCCGTGTCGGCTATACATGGGGTCCCGGCCTGCTCTATGTGAAGGGCGGCTACGCCTATTCGGACAACAATGAGAAGGTGACTGTGGGCGGCGTGCCGACCGGCTTCATCATCGACGGCGATCACCGCAACGGCTACACAATCGGCGCCGGCCTGGAATACATGTTCGCCCCGAACTGGTCGGCCAAGGCCGAGTACCAGTACTACAATTTCGGCGACGCGCACTTCACGGCGGGCCCGCTGGTGGGCACCGGCAGTTTCACCACCGACGACCATACTTTCAAGGCAGGCGTCAACTACCGCTTCAACTGGGCAAGCCCGACTGTGGCGCGCTACTGATCGGTTATCAAAACCTTATCACGATGAAGGGCCGGCCTCGTTGCCGGCCCTTCTTTTTTCGCTCTGCGGAACATGCGCAACCAATTGCGCCAAGTGCGATTTTTTAACCGGTGCTGCCGATACTGCCGTCACAAGCAGAAGCAAGAACATTGGGGGAATTTTCGATGGCGATCCGTCTGGGCCTTGGCCGCTTCCTTGGCCGTTTCCGTCCTCGTTTCAAGATGCCGAAATGGGGCGTGCGCGGCAGCCTGTTCGCGGCCTTCGCGGTGATCGCGGGCATGGGTCTCGTGATCGCGGCCGGCGCCGGCCTGGCGCTACAGAATCTCGGCGGACGCATGACTGAACTGAGCGGGCGGGACATTCCGCGCCTTTCCGCCAGCCTGCAATTGTCGGCACTGAGCGCGAGCCTTGCGGCGCAGGGGCCGGCCCTGCTTGCGGCGCAAAGCGAGGACGCCCTGAATGAGCGCACCAAAAAGCTCCTGGAATTGCAGGAGCAGACGCAGCGGAAGCTCAACGAAATCATCGAGTTCGGCGGCGACAAGAGCGTCGTCTCAGGGCTCAGCGACACGATGAAGAGCATCAACGAGGCGGCCCAGAGCCTGGCGAAGGCCGCCCGCGAACGGCTCGATATCGCGGCCCTCCATGAGAAGCAGTACGATGCGCTTCGCAACGCGCAGGGCGCGTTCGTCGGCGCTGCGAGCCCGGCGATGCTGGACGCGCAGACCCGCGTCAACGCCATTCTCGGCTCAGCCGACCTGTCCGCCGCAGATGCAACCGAAGCCGCGCAGACCGTCGGTCAGCTCGGCAACGTCGTCGCCAGCGGCAACCTCGCCGCCGCCAACATGAGCGCGGCGCTATCGGCGAGCACGAGCGACAAGCTCGACGACATCCAGAAGGAATTCAAGACGGCACAGGGACGCCTGCGGTCCAACCTCGACCTGTTGCCGGACAACCAGGGCAACAAGATGCTGCGCGAGACGGCGGAAAAGCTGCTCGCGCTCGGCACCGGCAAGACCGGCGTGTTCAATCTGCGCGAGAAGGAGCTCGACTCCATCGACTATGGCCAGACCATCCTGGACGAGACCCGCAAGCTCAATGTCGGCCTCGGTATCAGCGTGCAGCAGCTCGTCGACGGCGTGCAGAAGGAGACCAACGCCTCGACCTTGCAGGCGCGGCAGGAGATCTCGCTCGCGACGTCGGTCATGCTGGCGCTGGGCGGGCTGATGCTGGTCGGCTCGGCGCTGTTCGTCTGGCTCTATGTCGGCCGCAACATCCTGCGCCGGATCGGCGCCTTGCATCAATCGATGCAGCTGCTCGCGAACGGCGATCTCGAAACCGAGATCTACCGCTCGAAGAACCACAACGACGAGATCTCGGTGATGGCGAACACGCTGCAAGTGTTCCGGGAGAGCATGATCGAGGCTCGCGCCCTGACGAGCGAGCAGGACAAGGACCGTATCGCCAAGGCCGAGCGTGCCGCGCGCATGGAAGCGAAGATCGCCGAATTCGAGAGCACGGTGCGCTCCGCGCTTGAAAATCTGGCGCAGTCGGCCAATTCGATGCAATCGACCGCGCAGAGCATGTCGAGCACCGCCGACCAGTCCAACGCGCTGGTGAACGCGGTCGCCTCCGCCGCGGAGGAAACCTCGGTCAACGTGCAGACCGTGTCGGCCGGAACCGAGCAGCTGTCCTCCTCGATCCAGGAGATCAGCCGCCAGGTCGTGACCTCGGCCGAGATCGCCAAGAAGGCCGTCGATGAAGCGGGAGCGACCGACGCCACCGTGCAGAGCCTCGCCGACAGCGCGAGCCGCATCAGCGTCGTCGTCGACCTAATCCAGACCATCGCCTCGCAGACCAACCTGCTCGCGCTCAACGCCACCATCGAGGCCGCGCGCGCGGGCGAGGCGGGTCGCGGCTTCGCGGTAGTCGCCTCCGAAGTGAAAAGTCTGGCGAGCCAGACCGCCAAGGCGACCGACGAGATCCGCACCCAGATCGCCAGCATGCAGGAGGTCACGACCTCCGCGGTCGGCGCCATCCAGGGCATCGGCCGGATCATCGGCGAGATCAACGACGTCACCACGACGATTGCAGCCGCGGTCGAGGAACAGGGCGCCGCCACCCGCGAAATCGCCCGCAACATCCAGCACGCTGCCGGCGGCACCAGCGAGGTCTCCAGCAACATCGTCGGCGTCTCCACCGCGTCCGCCGAGGCCGGCGCTGCGGCCACCGAAGTGCTGAGCGCCTCGGACGCGCTGAGGCGCGAGGCCGATATGCTGCGCGGGGAGATCGACACCTTCCTCAACGACATGCGGGCGGCCTGATTGTCATTCCGGGGCGCCTCGAAGAGGCGAACCCGGAATGCCGGCAGTTTTGACGCTCTATCCGGGTTGCGGAAAACGGCCTGGTATGACCGCCATGCGGTCGCCGCCCAGCATCCTTTTTCGGCTGGCGCCCCGCGCGCACTGGGTTTAAGCCGGTAGCATGAGCTCGAAAACCGACATCGCACAGTCCTCGGCCGAGGCCCTGCGCTACCCCTGGGAACAGCACCCCGGCCCCGAAGAGGTCGTGGAGGTGCGGCCCGGCGTGTTATGGGCGCGGCTTAAACTGCCGTTCCGCCTCAACCACGTGAACATCTACCTGCTCGCCGACGGCGACGGCTATGCCATGGTCGATACCGGATTCGGCAACGAGGAGACGATCGGGGCCTGGACCAAGCTGTTCGATGGACCCTTGAAGGGCATCAACATCACGCGGCTGATCGTCACCCACTCCCACCCCGACCATGTCGGTCTCGCCGGGTGGATCGTCGAGCGTTTCAACTGCCCGCTGGTGATGTCGCAGGTCGAATATCTGCAATCGGTCTATCACCAGAACCGCGGCACCGAGGAACGGCGCGAGGCGCAGCGGCTGTTCTTCCGCCGCCATGGCATGGATGAGTCGCTGACCGAAAAGCTGCTCGGCCGCGGCCAGGATTATCTGAAGCGCGTCTCGGTGCTGCCGCCGTCCTACCGCCGCATCTCGCATGGCGACGACGTCGTGATCGGCACGCGCCGCTTCAAGGTGATCACCGGCGGCGGCCACGCGCTCGACCAGGTGATGCTGTATTGCGCCGACGACAAGCTGTTCCTCTCCGCCGACCAGGTGCTGAGCAAGATTTCGCCGAATGTCAGCGTCTGGGCGGTCGAGCCCGACCAGAACTCGCTCGGCGAATATCTGGCCTCGCTCGCCAGCCTCACTACGACTCTTCCCTACGACGTGCTGGTGCTGCCCGGCCACGGTGTGCCGTTCTACGGATTGAAGACCCGCATCAAGCAGCTCGCCGACCACCACGAAGAGCGCTGCCGGCTCATCGCGGAAGCCTGCCGCGAGGTGCCGCAAACCTCGCGCGCCCTGGTGCCTGTCGTGTTCAACAAGCACGTGCTGGACGAGCACCAGATGGGCTTTGCCGCAGGCGAGCTCGTCGCCCACGTCAATTACATGCTGGTCGAGGGCCGTCTGACGGCCGAGATGCAAGACGGCGTGCTGCAGTTTCGGACGACGTGAAGGCGCCAGCTCACTTCATGTTCGCGATCGCGTGCAGCGCCGCGATGTAGCCGAACGGTCCCAGCCCGCAGATCACGCCGGTCGCCACGAACGAGATCCTGGAGTGCCGGTGGTATTCGTCGCGGGCGTGGATGTTGGAGATGTGGACCTCGAGCACCGGACCCTCGAACGTCTTGATCGCGTCCATGATCGAGACCGAGGTGAAGGAGAGACCGGCCGGGTTGATGATGATGGCGTCGGCGTCCTGCCGCGCCGATTGGATCAGATCGACGAGCACGCCCTCGTGGTTGGACTGGTGGAAGGCGAGCTTGAGCCCGAGCTTGGCGGCGACATCCTCGCAGCTCGCGTTGACCTCTGCGAGCGTCGTCGTGCCGTAGATGTGCGGCTCGCGGATGCCGAGCATATTGAGATTGGGTCCATTGAGAATCATGACACGCTTCATCGGGCTTCCTTTCGCATGGGCTGTCCGGCTGACGGGCGCGCTGCTCCAGCCGGGTGAGGCTACGGCGTCGGCGCCGCCAGATCCGCCATCATGGATGGAGCGCGCGCCATGGACAAAATGTCCACGGCAGCCCGGCCTCCCGACCAGTCCGGTTCCCGGCCCGGCAGTCCCCGTGTTAGGCGCTTGATCCAAATCAACAATCGCGGCCGGACCGGCGGTTATCAATTGGCACGCTCGCCTTGCCTCAAATGTGTGCTGGCGCATAGACATTGGAGCTCGAAAAGCTCTAAAAATTGAGCGGCCGTCATGGCCGGGTTCCGTTGCAGGTTTTGCCGATGGATTACAACCAGTTCTTCGATTCCGCCCTCGATCGTCTCCACACCGAGCGGCGCTATCGCGTTTTCGCCGACCTCGAACGCACGGCCGGCCGGTTTCCGCACGCGGTCTGGCACTCGTCCAAGGGCAAGCGCGACGTCGTGATCTGGTGCTCGAACGACTATCTCGGCATGGGCCAGCACCCGAAGGTGGTCGGCGCCATGGTCGAGACCGCGACGCGCGTCGGCACCGGTGCCGGCGGCACCCGTAACATTGCGGGCACGCACCATCCGCTGGTTCAGCTCGAAGCCGAGCTCGCCGATCTCCACGGCAAGGAAGCCGCGCTGCTGTTCACCTCGGGCTATGTCTCGAACCAGACCGGCATCCCGACAATCGCAAAGCTGATTCCGAATTGCCTGATCCTGTCGGACGAGCTCAACCACAATTCGATGATCGAAGGCATCCGGCAGTCCGGCTGCGAGCGGGTCGTGTTCCGCCACAACGATCTTGCCCATCTCGAGGAGCTGTTGAAGGCGGCCGGCCCCAATCGGCCGAAGCTGATCGTCTGCGAGAGCCTCTATTCCATGGACGGCGACGTCGCCCCGCTCGCCAGGATCTGCGATCTCGCCGAGAAGTATGGCGCGATGACCTATGTCGACGAAGTCCACGCGGTCGGCATGTATGGCCCGCGCGGCGGCGGCATCGCCGAGCGTGACGGCGTGATGCACCGCATCGACGTCCTCGAAGGCACGCTGGCGAAAGCGTTCGGCTGTCTCGGCGGCTACATCGCCGCCAATGGCCAGATCATCGACGCCGTGCGCTCCTACGCGCCGGGCTTCATCTTCACCACCGCGCTGCCGCCGGCGGTCTGCTCGGCGGCGACCGCCGCGATCAAGCACCTGAAGACCTCGAGCTGGGAGCGCGAACGCCACCAGGACCGCGCCGCCCGCGTCAAGGCGATCCTCAATGCCGCCGGCCTGCCGGTGATGTCGAGCGACACCCACATCGTACCGCTGTTCGTCGGCGACCCCGAGAAGTGCAAGCAGGCCTCCGACCTCTTGCTCGAAGAGCACGGTATCTACATCCAGCCGATCAACTACCCGACCGTCGCCAAGGGCACCGAGCGCCTGCGCATCACGCCCTCGCCCTATCACGACGACGGTCTGATCGATCAGCTCGCCGAAGCGGTGCTCCTAGTCTGGGAACGCCTCAGCCTGCCGCTGCGCGAAAAGTCGCTGGCAGCGGAGTAGGGTTCTTACCCTCCCCTGGAGGAAGGTTGGGCGCCCGTGGGTGCGCGCTCGCACCTTAACGACAACCCCGGTTCCTCCCCCGGGCGCGGCATTTCGCTGTCGCCTACACCCGTCCAACGCGCTAAGCTTGCAGGGAAAATGAGCTCGGGCGCTGGCAGCGCCCAGGGAGAAGCACGCTCACCATGCTGCACGACTGGGGCGTGATCGCCGCCGCGTTCGGTTATATCGGCTTCCTGTTCCTGGTGGCGAGCCACGGCGACCGCCGGTCGGCGGCCGGGCCCGGCCGCGCCTCCGGGCTGATCTACCCGCTGTCGCTGGCGATCTACTGCACCTCCTGGACCTTCTTCGGCTCGGTCGGTTTCGCCACCCGCACCTCGACCGACTTCCTCGCCATCTATCTCGGCCCGATCCTGATGATTGGGCTCGGGGCCGGCGTACTTCGCCGCGTGATCCAGCTGGCGAAGGCCCACAACATCACCTCGATCGCCGATTTCATCGGCGCGCGCTACGGCAAAAGCCAGGCGGTAGCCGCCACCGTGGCGCTGATCGCCATCATCGGCTCGGTGCCCTACATCGCGCTCCAGCTCAAGGCGGTGGCCTCCTCGCTCGAAACGATCCTGACCGAAGACCAGGCCTTCTCCCACATCCCACTCGTCGGCGACGTGGCGCTGATGGTGACGCTGTCGATGGCTGCCTTCGCCGTGCTGTTCGGCACGCGGCAGACCGACGCCACCGAGCACCAGCACGGCCTAATGCTGGCAGTCGCGACCGAATCCATCATCAAGCTGATCGCCTTCCTCGCCGCCGGCATCTTCGTCACCTTCTGGATGTTCTCGCCGCAGGAGCTGATCGAGCGCGCGATGAAGACGCCGGAGGCGGTGCGCGCCATCAACTATTCGCCGTCGATCGGCAATTTCCTGACCATGACGCTGCTCTCGCTGTGCGCCATCATGCTGCTGCCGCGCCAGTTCCACGTCAGCGTGGTGGAGAATTCGTCCGATGCGGAGGTCGGTCGGGCGCGATGGCTGTTCCCGCTCTACCTCGTCGCCATCAATCTGTTCGTGATTCCGATCGCGCTTGCCGGACTCGTGACGTTCCCATTCGGTGCCGCCGATCCCGACATGTACGTGCTGGCCCTGCCGATGGAGGGCGGCGCAGACCTGCTCAGCGTCGTCGTCTTCGTCGGCGGCCTTTCGGCAGCGACCGCGATGGTGATCGTCGAATGCGTCGCGCTCTCCATCATGGTTTCGAACGATCTCGTGGTGCCCCTGGTGCTGCAGCGGCGGCCGGAAGGGCGCACCGGCGGTGCCGATTTCAGCAACTTCCTGCTGCGCTCGCGGCGGCTCGCGATCTTCGCCATCATGGTGATGGCCTATTTCTACTATCGCGCGCTCGGCAGTACCCAGCTCGCGGCCATCGGCCTGCTCTCCTTTGCCGCCATCGCACAGCTTGCACCAAGCTTCTTCGGCGGGCTTTTGTGGCGGCGCGCGACCGCGCGCGGCGCCATCGGCGGCATGGGTGTCGGCTTCGCCGTGTGGCTCTATACGCTGTTCATGCCGAGCTTCATGGATTCCTCGACCACGGGAATCCTGCTGCTCCAGCACGGCCCGTTCGGCATCGAAGCACTGCGGCCGCAGGCGCTGTTCGGCGCCGACCTGCCGCCGCTGATGCACGGCGTCATCTGGTCGCTGTCGCTCAACATCCTGACCTATGTGCTGCTGTCGCTGGCGCGAAGGCCCTCGTCGATCGAGCTGCTGCAGGCCGACCTGTTCGTGCCCAATACGCTCGCGCCAATCTCCCCGAGCTTCCGCCGCTGGCGCACCAGCGTCACCGTGCAGGACATCCAGACAACGGTCGCGCAATATCTCGGACCCGACCGCGCCAGGCAATCCTTCGAGGCCTTCTCGGCACGGCGAAACGTGCGGCTGGAGCCCGGGGCGCCTGCCGATTTCGAGCTGTTGCAGCACGCCGAGCACCTGATTGCCTCCTCCATCGGCGCCGCCTCGTCTCGCCTCGTGATGTCGCTGCTGCTGCGCAAGCGCACGGTCTCCGCCAAGGCCGCGCTGAAGCTGCTCGACGATTCCCACGCGGCGCTGCATTTCAACCGCGAGATCCTCCAGACCGCGCTCAACCACGTGCGCCAGGGCATCGCCGTGTTCGATGCCGATCTGCAACTGATCTGCTCCAACCGGCAGTTCGGCGATCTCCTCAACGTTCCCCCGCATTTGATCCAGTTCGGCACGCCGCTTCGCGAGATCCTGGAATTCATCGGGGTGGGTGATCCGGACGATCCGACCGAACGCGAGGCGGCGCTGGAGCGGCGCCTCGCCGCCTACACCACCGACAGCGAGCCCTATCTCGAACGCCTGCCGGAACGGCACATGGTGATCGAGGTGCTCACCAACCACATGCCCGGCGGCGGCTTCGTCATCACCTTCACCGACGTCACGCCCACGTTCGAAGCCGCGGAAGCGCTGGAGCGCGCCAATGCGACGCTGGAAAAACGCGTGCGCGACCGCACCGAAGAGCTGACACGGCTGAACTCCGAGCTGGCGCAGGCAAAGAGCGCGGCGGAGGACGCCAGCATCTCCAAGACGCGCTTCCTCGCCGCTGCCAGCCACGACATCCTGCAGCCGCTGAACGCGGCGCGGCTCTATGTCACCAGCCTCGTCGAGCGCCAGCACGATGGCGAAGAGACCCGGCTGGTCGAGAACATCGACGAATCCCTGCAGGCGATCGAGGAGATCCTCGGCGCGCTGCTCGACATCTCCAGGCTCGACGCCGGCGCGATGACGACCTCGATCTCGAGCTTCAAGATGGCCGACCTGATGCGCTCGCTTGAGATCGAGTTCGCGCCGATCGCGCGCGCCAAGAGCCTGGAGCTCACCTTCGTGCCCTGCTCGCTGCCGGTCGAGTCGGACCGGCTCTTGCTGCGGCGCCTGCTCCAGAACCTGATCTCGAACGCGATCAAGTACACCCCGCGCGGCCGCGTGCTGGTCGGCTGCCGCCGCCGCGGCACCTCGCTCAAGATCTGCGTCTACGACACCGGCGTCGGCATCCCCCTGGTCAAGCGCGGCGAGATCTTCAAGGAATTCCATCGCCTGGAGCAGGGCGCGCGGATCGCGCGCGGCCTGGGTCTGGGGTTATCGATCGTGGAGCGGCTGGCACGCGTGCTCAAGCACGGCATTGCCATCGACGCCACTGCCAGCGGCGGCTCGGTGTTCTCCGTGACGGTGCCGACGGCGAAGGCGATCACCCACACCGCGGCCGTGACCAGCGCAACGCCGCTGGCGCGCACGCCGATCTCGGGCGCGCTGATCGTCTGCATCGAGAACGATGCGGCGATCCTCGACGGCATGCGCACGCTCTTGAAAGCCTGGGACGCCGAGGTGATCGCGGTCGCCGACCCCGAAGGTGCGATCGCCGCAATCGAAACAGCCGGAAGACGCGTCACTGGCCTGCTTGTCGATTATCACCTCGATCGGGGCAACGGCATCGCCGCCATCCGCGAGATCCGCCGCCGCTTCGGCGATGGCATCCCTGCGATCCTGATCACCGCCGACCGCAGCCCCGCCGTGCAGGTCGCCGCGCGGGACGAGAAGATCGCGGTGCTCAACAAGCCCGTGAAGCCGGCTTCGCTCCGTGCCCTGCTGGGTCAGTGGCGCACGCAGCAGATGGTGGCGGCGGAGTGAGATTCGCGAGTCAGTAGTCGGTCGATACGCTCAGCGCGCGCCACGTCTCCAATTCCTCGAGACGAAGCTTATCCGCCGCCGCGATGGCGTTCACGGCATCGCTGCCGAGCGCAATTCGCAAGGGCGGCCGATCCATGTCGACGAGCTTCAGCACGACGGCTGCAGCCTTGGCGGGGTCGCCGGGCTGGCGGCCATCGTAATCGCGCTGCATCCTGACGGCGGCGCCAACGACCGCGTCGTACTCCGGCCGTCCCTCGCCGGCCGCATGTGCGGTCCGGGCAAAGCCGGTGCGAAAACCGCCGGGCTCGACGATCGTCACGCTCACGCCGATCAACGCCATCTCGCGCGCCAGCGATTCCGAAAAGCCCTCGATCCCCCATTTCGCGGCCGAATAGGCTGCGCGGGCCGTAGCACCAATGCGCCCGCCGACGGATGAGACCTGCACGATGTGCCCGCGGTGCTGCCGACGCAGCACGGGAATCGCGGCCTTGGTGACGATGATGGTGCCGATCAGGTTGACCTCGATCTGATGACGGAACGTCGTCAGGCTGGTGTCCTCGACCGATCCGAGATCGCCGTAACCGGCGTTGTTCACGACCACATCGACGCCGCCAAATGTCTGCACCGCCAAGCCGACCGCTGCTTGCGCTGCCGCCTCGTCCGTCACGTCGAGGGTTGCAAGCCGAAGCCTTTCGCCGAAGCGCTCAAGCAACGGTTCGAGTGGCTCTGGATCCCGGGCCGACGCAAGTACGCGATCTCCCGTCGTGAGCGCGGCTTCCACGATCGCCCGGCCAAGCCCGCGCGAGCTGCCGCTGATGAACCAAGTCTTGGACATGACGGTCTCCGGATGGCCTCAGGGCGCCAGGCGCGTGAAGACGTAATCGCGGCTCTTGGCGCGAGCCTCGTGGCAGGCAAAGCAGGTGCGATGCTGGGCCTCGTCCACCGGCCTGCCGTTGATGAAGCGGCCGAAGCCCCAGCCGCCGGTGGCGGCGTATTTCCTGGAATCCTTGACCATCACCTGGACCGTGGCGGCGGCGCCGGGAATCGTTGCGGACGCGAACTCCGGCGATTGCTTCCGCTTCCAGGCGCGCTTGACCAGGATGGTGCCGTCAGGGAACGGGAGTTTTCCGGCCTGATAGGCGTCGATTGCGGTCTGGTTGCCGACCACAGCGCGAAGCTCGTCGAGCGGCGCCGCCTCTTCGGCCGGCGCGACCAACTCCCACTGCTTGTAGCCTTGCGGAATCGTGACACCGAAGATCGGCGATGCATCCGCCGCGCTCTGATCCGCCGGCCCCTCTGCGGAGGCGATCGTGACGAGATACGGCACGCAGGTCAGGAGCACGACCAGCAGCGCCACCGTCAGCACGATCATCGTGGCGTAGAAGGACCTTTTCTTTTCAGGTTCGGTTGGCGACATGACGTTCTTCAAGCTGGGATCAACAGGGCGATCCTCGATCCGGCCGGGCTGGACCGAGGTGCCGACAAATGCTCAAGCGCCGTCGGCGTCGAGCACGGCCTTGGCAAATGCTTGCGGTGCTTCCTGCGGCAGATTATGGCCAATGCCGCCAGTGATCAGGCGAAACTCATATCGGCCCGAGAATTTCTTGGCGTAGGCGCTCGGGTCGGGATGCGGCGCGCCATTGGCGTCACCTTCCATCGTAATCGTCGGCACCTCGATCTGCGGAGCTGCCGCGAGCTTCTTTTCGAGATGCTCATATCTCGTCTCGCCCTGAGCAAGCCCGAGCCGCCAGCGGTAATTGTGGATCGTGATCGCGACATGATCCTTGTTGTCGAGCGCCGCCGCGCTTCGATTGAAGGTGGCATCGTCGAACTTCCACTGGGGCGAGGCGAGCTTCCAGATCAGCTTGGCGAAATCGTGCGTGTACTTCTCGTATCCGGCACGACCGCGCTCGGTCGCGAAGTAGAACTGGTACCACCATTGCAGCTCCGCCTGCGGCGGCAACGGCGCGCTGCCGGCAGCCTGGCTGGAGATCAGATAGCCGCTGACCGACACCAGCGCGCGGCAGCGGTCCGGCCACAGCGCGGCGATGATGTCGGCGGTGCGCGCGCCCCAGTCGAAGCCAGCGACGACGGCTTTCTTGATATCGAGCTTGTCCATCAGCGCGATGATGTCGGCGGCCATCGCCGCAGGCTCGCCATTGCGCGGCGTCTCGCCGGAGAGGAAGTGCGTCGTGCCGTAGCCGCGCAGATAAGGGATGATCACGCGATAGCCGGCCTTCGCCAGGATCGGCGCGACATCGATGAAGGCATGAATGTCGTAGGGCCATCCGTGCAGCAGGATCGCGACGGGACCGTTCGAGGGCCCCACCTCCGCATAACCGACGTTGAGAACGCCGGCGTCGATCTGCTTGATCGCGCCGAAGGACGCATTCGACACCGAGGATCGCAGCGGTTCGGTCTCGGCACGCGCGAGATCGACCACGCCGAGACCAACGGCGACGGCTCCTGTGGCGATGCCGAGAAACTGGCGGCGATGCTCATTGATGATCTGCTTCATGGTGTTGCTACCTTCTGGTGGTTGATGTGGTGCGTCAGACCAGCGCGACCGTGACGTCGACGTTGTCACGGACGGCCTTGGAATATGGGCAGGTTCGATGGGCTTCATCGACGATGCCGCGTGCGATCTCGCGATCGAGACCCGGCAGGCTGACATTGAGGCGCGCCCGCAGCGAGTAGGCGCCCTCGTCGAGCACGAGATCGATCTCCGCATCGATCGCGCATTTCCTGGGAAGGATCACCTTCCGCTTGCGCGCCGCGAGTTCCATGGCGCCTTCGAAGCAGGCCGACCAGCCTGCCGCAAACAACTGCTCGGGATTGGTGCCGATGCCAGTCCCGCCCGGCGGCGACAGCCTGACGTCAAGGCGACCGTCGGAACTGCGCGACATGCCGTCGTGCCGCCCGCCGCTGGTGTGCGTCCGGGCCGTGTAGAGCAGTTTCGCCGCCTGGGTCATGAAAGTCTCCTTGCCGTCGCGCAACTGACTATCAGCGGCGCGCCCGGGAGACGCGTTTGGTGTTGTGAGAAGTTGTGAGGCCGGCGGAGAACCTGTTACGAGGCCTGCAAACACGGTCTGATGCCGATGCAAAGCCGGCCTTGCTGGATCGCTGCCTGCTGGCTATCCGGGTTCCCAATGAGCAAGATTTCGCGATGACTACGCCGACCGGGCCAAGACTCTCGTTCGGACCATTCACCGTGGCGCCACATGAAAGGCTCGTGACGCGTGACGGCGTGGCGGTGCCGCTGGGCGCGAAGGCCTTTGACGCACTGATCGTGCTGATGTCGCGGCCGAACGAGGTCGTCAGCAAATGGGATCTGATGGCACTGGTGTGGCCCGGCATCACCGTCGAAGAGGCCAATCTGCGCTTTCACATCGCAGCCCTTCGCAAGGCGCTCGGCGACGGCAAGGACGGCGCGCGATATATCACCACGCTCTCCGGCCGCGGCTATTGCTTTGTGGCGCCGATCTCGCAAGTGGAGCTTCCGGCACTGCGGCGTACCGCACCGCGGATGGAATTGCCTCCGGTCAAGCTGCCGAACCGGCTGCAACGGATGGTCGGACGCGACGGGGAGATCGCCGCGATCTCCAACAAGCTCCTCAACTCGCGCTTCGTCACGATCGCCGGGCCAGGCGGCGTCGGCAAGACCGCCGTCGCGGTGGCGATCGCCCACGACCTGCTCGAGATATTCTCCGATGCCGCGCACTTCGTGGACCTTGCCGCACTCGGCGATCCCGATCTCGTGATCACCTCGATCCTGCTGATGCTTGGCTTGCCGGCCGAGACCGACGATCCCCTGCCCGCGCTGCTTGCGCATGTCAGGGACAAGCGGATGCTGCTGATCCTCGACAACTGCGAGCATGTCATCGCCGCGGCGGCGCCGCTGGCCTCGGAGATCTTCCACGCTGCGCCGGATGTCCATATCCTCGCCACCAGCCGCGAAGCCCTGCGGGTGGAGGGCGAGCAGGTCTATCGACTGGCACCGCTCGCGGTTCCGCCCGACGGCGCGGGTCTGACGGTCGCCGCGGCACAGACCTACCCCGCACTTCAACTCTTCCTCGAACGTGCCATGGCCGGCGGCGCGCAGATCGCGCTCGACGACGCCAATGCCGCGATCATCGCGCGGATCTGCCGCAAGCTTGACGGCATGGCCCTGGCGATCGAGCTCGCCGCCGGCCGGGTCGAAGCTTACGGCCTGGAGCAGACCGCCGCGCTTCTCGACGAGCGCCTCAATCTGCTCTGGCAGGGCCAACGCACCGCGCCGCCGCGGCAGAAGACCTTGCAGGCGACACTGGACTGGAGCTACGGGCTGCTGTCCGACATCGAGCGCCTCGTGCTGCGGAGGCTGGCGGTCTTTGCAGGCCACTTCACCATCGACGCGGCACTCGAGGTCGTGCCGGATGAACGCGCCGATCGCTCCCACCTGTTCGGCGCCATCGACAGTCTCGTTGCCAAATCGATGGTCGCACCGCGGCCGATCGGCGCGATGATGCGCTACCGTCTGCTCGATATCACGCGCGCCTATCTGCTCGAGATAGCGCCAGACGACGCCGCGCTCGCCGCCCGTCACGCGAGCTACTACCGGCGATGGCTGGAACAGGCCGGCAAGACGTGGGCTGCAACGCCGAACGCCGACGAACGGGCGATCCACTTCTCCGCGCTTCACAACGTGCGTGCCGCGCTGGACTGGTGTTTTGGCGCGGGGGGCGACGCCAGGACCGGCATTGCGCTCGCCGCCGCGGCAGCGCCGATCTTCCTCGCGATGTCGCTCTTGACCGAATGCCGGCGCTGGTCGGAACGGGCGCTGCTTGCGATTGCTCCCACCTCGCGCGGCAGCGCCGAGGAAATGCACATCCAGGCTGCCCTCGGACTGACCCTGGTGTTCACGCGCGGCGGCAGCGAGGCGGCGCGCATGGCCTTGAGCAGGAGCCTTGCGATCGCCGAGGCGCGCGGCGACGCGCCGAACCAGCTCCAGCTGCTCGGCCGCATGCACATCTTCCACGAACGGATGGGACAGTTCGACACCGCGCTTGGCTACGCGCAGCAGAGCCTTGCGGTCGCGAGAGCGCTCGGCGATCCCGGCTCGATCGCCCTTGCCCATTCGCTCCTCGGAGTCTCGCTCCACCTGGCCGGCGAGCATCGCGACGCGCTGGAGATGGCGGAGACCGCCTGGCAAGCGCCGGGGACAGAACGAATCAGCACAATTCACGGCTTCGATCATCGCAACCGCGCCGGCATCACGCTGGCGCGCGAACTCTGGCTGCAGGGTCGGCCCGCGGATGCACTGCAACTGGCGCAGCAGACGGTTGCCGACGCCGCGGAGATGGAGCACCCGATCACGCTCTGCATCGCGCTGATCTGGGCGGTCTCGATCTCGCTCTGGGGCGGCGATCTCGAGGGCGCGGAAGAGAGCATCGACCAGTTCATCGCACACGCCGAATCCCGGTCGATGGGTCCCTATCTCGTTGTGGGCCGCGGCGTGAAAGGCGAGCTGGCGATCCGGCGGGGAGACGCCGCGCATGGCGTCGAGACGATCAGGGCTTGCCTGCGCGAGCTCCACGAGGCCGGCTACGAACTGCTCACCACGACCTTCAACATCGCGCTGGTTCAAGGCTTGCTGGCGCTTGGACAGATCGAGCAGAGCGCGCGCCTGATCGACGATGCGATCCGGCTCGTCGAACAGAGCGGCGATCATCTCTACATGCCGGAATTGCTGCGGATGAAAGGCAGAGTTCTGTTGTCGCGGCCCGAGCCCGACGCCGAGCAGGCAGAAGCCCACTTCATGCAATCGCTGGATCTCAGTCGCCGGCAAGGCGCCACGGCCTGGGCGCTGCGCGCTGCGATCGATCTCGCCGGGCTGTTTGCCGGACGCGGGCAGCGCGACGAGGCGAAGCGATGGCTCCAATCGGCGCTCGAGGGCTTTGCCGAGGGCTCCGATACGGCGGATATCAGAGCGGCCAGCGTGCTCCTGGCCACGTTGTAGCGAATCACCCCGTAGGCGTGCCCTGCTTCGTCGCTGCGCTCCTCGCAATGACGCAAGGTGAACCGCTGTCGACCTCAAACCAGCATCTGGACTCGCAGACATGGCTCCGCCCTTCTCCCGGCGCGTTTCGCCCGAGTTTTGCGCTTCGCGTCACGCCCTTGGAAGAAAGGGCGCAGGGAAGGCCGGGTGCTGACCTGGCACCCGCGGTCCGCTGCGCGAAATGCACACGCAGAAAGAACCGCACAGCAGCATACAGGTGAAGCCGAACACACGGCCTTCCCTGCGCGATGGTCGGACGGCTTATGCCGCGCTCTCCCGAGAGCCGAGTTCCTTCTGGCCTCCCTCGCCCCAGCGAAATTCACCGGCGCCGCGCCGGTTGACGCGACTGCCGCCTCCGCAAGCGCTTGACCGTAGCAACGACGGCCAGGACCACACGGTTTTGCCGTTACGCGCGAGCGCCGTTCGTACAACGCGGCTTGGGAGGCGCTCACGGGGCTCGGCTCGATCCAACACCCCGCCCTGCGTCCCACATCCGCGACGGCGCCATGCGTCCACCGCAACCCGATCCGCGGCTCGTGACGACGTACGACCGCCCCTTTCGCCGGATCAGGGTGCGGCGATATATACGGTAAATCCGAATTTTTGTAAACCAGAATATCTTAGTCGAGACGGGTTGACCCCAACCGTTGCTGTTTTGCCCCGCGGGCAACGCAAGAACTTGGGGCGCCAGGTCACGTTGCTTTGAAGGAATGCGCACTCGGTGTCCGCTCATCCTCCAACACCGGCGCAAAATCGGACATCGTCGGACGTCCGGGTTGGGCCACAAGCGGACTTCGCGTCTAGACGAACCCGGTTGCGCTAATCGGTGGCGTTTTGGCCTTGTAAAAATCGCGAGAATAAGCCGCCGGTACGGAAAATGTTAGCTGCCGGTCAAGCGTCCTCGCCAAATCAGCGGCACTCTCTGGTCGATGCAAGTACACTGTCCAGGAGACGCCGCAATGACCACGACGCACCGCACTACATGGCTGGAATGGACATCCGCATCGACCGGGCATGTCACCAGCTTCATCTGGAAGCGTTGGGATGCTTTTCAGGAGCGCCGTGAAAGCCAGAAATTGAGCGCTGCTTTGTCCGAGTTGAGTGATAGAGAACTGATGGATATCGGCACCACGCGCGGCGAGATCGACTACGTCGCCTCGCACCGAGGTATTGACCCTCGAGACATCCGATCCGGTGAATGGCTGCGATATCTGCCAACTGTGGACGGCGAGGTAGGACCGACTGACTTTCGGTAGAGGTCACGAGCGCTGGCTTGCCGCGCCGGAAGTCCGTTCTGTCTTCCACAGACACCAGACATTGGAGCGGCAAGACCAGAAGGGGCCATTTCCGGATGTAAGCATCGCAACAACAGAGCGACGAAGCCTCTTGCTTTAACGAAACTGAGCAATTGATTCCAATGGTGGACCAGACCATCAATCGCAGGATTCGCTAGGCGGTGGTCGACGTATCACGTCATACTGCCTGGAATGAAACAGCGGACACGAGGATGTCCGTCGATGTAGTGCTTCCAGACCATGGTCCGTCCGGCAAGATTGGGTTGCTTGATGACGGCGCCATCTGGCACGAGCACCCATTCGTCGTCGATGCGAACGCGATATTGTCCGTGATCGGACTTCCAATCCGGTTCGGAGACGACGTAGGCGTCGGAATCCTCACAGCACTTCCCGAACTCGCTTTCCAGACTCTCGAACCAGGGCTTCAGCGGGGAATTCGCATGGCGCCCATCATCTCGCGCAAGTATCGCGGTCGACGGCAGCAGCAGCAGACAAATTGGAACCGCCATGTGCTTCATCGCTTTGATCGCCAGCATTTCGTCCCCTCGGCCATCTCAGTCTCGAATCAGCGCCGCTGGCGTCGTGGGCAAGGAGCGCAGGAACACGAACCGGGAGGTCACTGGTATCTCCGCATCGGCGCGACCATCCTGGCCAACGAGGATGAGGCCCGCTCCCCCATTTGCCACGGTCAGGATGACCTCTTCACCAGCCCATGTTCGGATCGGGTTCATCCCGACGACGAGAAACTCACCTACGGGCTGGTCCAGATATTGAAGTCTGAGCTGCGGAGCGATTTCGGGCGGTGCAAGCCCGAAGCCCAGTTGCTGCGCGAGTTCGTAGATTTTCCGCAATGGCACCGTCTCACCCCTAAAGCCCAGATCGGCCGCGGTCACTGTTAGAAGTGTTACCGCCGTTCTGGTGCCGCTGAGCGTAAACGCAGGTCGGGCAAGAGCCGCCGCGGCCGAGCTACCGACGCCGCAACCAATCGCACTCAGCGCGGTGAGGAGAGCAAACGTATCCGGGAACGTCCCGATGCTGATCGTTTTCCATTCAGCAACATCCGAAACGGGCGTTACTGGACCCGTGCGTGTCGGGACAACGGGCGCCGCCCTGAGCACTAGCTGCCTCTGCAACACATCGCGCGCCGAGCATTGAGCGTGAGCGCGGTTCGCAGAGGCGAGAACGCATACGACCCAGATCAAGAGCCTCGGTGCAGTGGCAAACCACGTCAGTGCAGCCATCTGCCGCATGATATCCCTCCCTCGTGACGCGAGATCCGCAAGCAGTTCATACAGTTCAGCCGCGCACGAGGATGCGCCGAGGTCACGAGAAGCGCTTTACAGGCGCCTTCCATTCTTCTTACCGTCGGCTTACATATCGGCTCCACGGGTGCGATCGTACCGCGGGAGGATGCATTTGCTTTACTCCTTTTCGGATTTCACGCTGGATACGGGACGGCGGGAGCTGCGGCAAGGAGCCGAGACAATCTCTATCGCGCCGCAGGTCTTCGACCTTCTGAACTATTTAATCCGGAACAGGGAACGTGTCGTCAGTAAGGACGACCTCATCGCTGGCGTCTGGAATGGCCGCATCGTCTCGGACGCCGCTCTGACGACGCGCATCAATGCCGCTCGGAGCGCCATCGGCGACACCGGCGAGAAACAGCAGTTGATCAAAACATTGCCGCGCAAAGGTTTTCGCTTCGTGGGTGCAGTGCAAGAAACCGGGAGCTCCGCAATAGAGACGGGTGGCTCAGTCGAGCGAGCCGGCGACATGCCGCCGCGCCTATCCATCGTCGTGCTACCCTTCGCGAACCTGAGCGATGATCGTGAGCAGGACTATTTGGTGGATGGTGTAGCCGAGAGTTTGACCACAGACTTGTCGCGCATCGCTGGTTCATTTGTAATCGCACGGAACAGCGCCGTCTCATACAAGGGTAGGGCAGTCGATGTACGGCAAGTCGGCCGCGAATTAAACGTTCGCTACGTGCTCGAAGGTTCAGTGCAACGCAGCGGCAAGCGGCTTCGGATGAACGTGCAATTGATTGATGCTGAGAGCGGCCGGCATCTTTGGGCCGAGCGCTTCGAGAAGCCTGTCGTCGACCTGTTCGACATGCAGGACGAAATCGTTTCGAGGCTCGCCAATACGTTAGGTCGCCAGCTCATCGAGGCTGAGGCGCGACGAGCCGAGCGTACGCTGCACCCTGATGCGATGGATTTGTACTTCCAAGGCCGGGCCTGGTTGATGAAGGGATTTAGCCCTGAATGCGTAACGCAAGCGCGGAGCTTCTTCGAACGCTCTCTAGCGTGCGACCCCGGCAACGTCGAGGCAATGATTGGCCTGGCAAATGCTGATACGGCAGTTGCGACCAGCTTTACGACGGATGACGGGCCTGCGCGGCTTGCAGCGGCCGAGGCAATGGTGAATAGGGCATTGTCGATCAGGCCGAACCGTACTTCGGCCCACTTGGCTCGGGGTTGGGTCCAGATCTTTACGAACCGGGCCGCCCAAGCTATCCGTGAATTTGAGCATGTGTTGGCGCTCGATTCGAATATAGCCAACGCTCATGCAGCCCTTGGTTTTGCCAAATTCTATATGGGGTGCGCCGCCGAGACTGAAGGCCACATACTCCAGGCTCTACGTCTCTCCCCTCGCGACATCGATGCCTATCAATGGGCGTGTTTTGTAGGCGTGGCCAAGCTACAGCTGGGTTCGAACGTCGAAGCGGTCAGCTGGCTACGACGAAGCACTGAGGCGAACCGCAACTTTCCTCTCGCTCATTTGGCGCTCGCCGCTGCGTTAGGCCTGACCGGCGCGCTCGATGAGGCGCGAACTGCTGCAAGAACGGGACTTGCGCTCAACTCAGGTTTCACAATCCGTCGCTTCGTCACTGCTCAACAAAGCGACAATCCAGCTTTCCTTGCTGGGGTCGAGCGCGCGTGTGAAGGCTTCCGTCTCGCTGGCGTGCCGGAAGGGTGAAGGGCGCTTCCGGTCACGACCAGGTCCGCGACCCGCGTCAGAGACGCGCGTAAGTTCCCCGTTTGAATACCAGCATGGCGCCCCGAACAGTTTGGAATATGGACTCGTCTCTATGTTGACATGGATCTTGGTGGCCTCGTCCACTGTGTACGTCCCGGTGCGGGCCGCCGCCTCCGGCGAGAGATGCGCAGAATCACCTAGTGCGTATTTCGGCGCATCGAGGAGGCGCAACTTCCGCTTCCGGTCAAACCAGCACGCTCTGAACGAGCCGAATGATTCCGCTTCGCTCTCCAGACCGGGCATCCGCGAGCGCAATGGCAGTGTAGCCCGGCCCTACCCCGTCGGCGTGCCCTGCTTCCACTGGCCGCCGGCGATCTTCGCCGCAGCAATCACCGCCTGCGTCCGGCTCTCGACGCCGAGCTTTTGCAGGATCGCCGAGACATGCGCCTTGATGGTGGCCTCGGAGACGCCGAGCTCATAGGCGATCTGCTTGTTGAGAAGGCCCTCCGATAGCATCATCAGGACCCGGACCTGCTGCGGCGTCAGCGTCACCAGGCGGTCGCGCAGTCGCGTCATGTCGGGATCGGCCGCGGCGGATAGATCGGTGTCGGCGGGAACCCAGACGTCGCCCTCCATCACCTTGAGGATGGCGTCACGCAACGTCTCGACCCCGAACCGCTTTGGAATGAAACCGGACGCACCGAAATCGAGCGAGCGGCGGATCGTGGCGCTGTCGTCCGAGGCTGAGACGATCACGACCGGAATCGCCGGATATTGCGCGCGCAGATAGATCAGGCCGGAAAAGCCGGAGATTCCGGGCATCGAGAGGTCGAGCAGGATCAGGTCGACGTCCGAGGTCTGCTCCAGCAGCCCGGTCAGGTCCTCAAAGGATCCGGCCTCGTCGATCCTGGCCGACGGGAGAACGCCCGCCACCGCCTGTCGCAGCGCATCGCGGAACAGGGGATGGTCATCGGCGATGACGAGGTGGGTCGAGGGAGCGTTCATCGTTCTCTTGCTGTCGTTCGCGCCGGCCGGCGAACAGATCCGGATGCGTCAATTCTTCCCCGAGCGGCGGTGGCATGCAAGTGCACATTATCCCCTTGCTGCAAATGGGTTAATCCCCATCCCTCACGGGTTCGCGCCGGTGCCGGATACCACACCATCTGCTGCGCGCCAGTGCGCAAGGCCGAAAGTCGTATTGGGGCGAGTTTCACGCGGATGTTACCTTGTCGCCAAGGCCCAGGCTGATCCGGCATGTCCGGAGATCTGGGACGTGAGGAAACGATTTCATTTCGGGGAGCAACTAAACATGTCGACACTGGCTGTGTCTCAAGCGCGCGCGGGGGGGATGACGAAGGACGAAAGGTTCGTCATTCTCGCCTCCTCGCTCGGTACCGTGTTCGAGTGGTACGACTTCTATCTCTACGGCTCACTCGCAAGCATCATCGGCGCGCAGTTCTTCTCGGCCTATCCGCCGGCAACCCGCGACATCTTCGCGCTGCTGGCGTTCGCCGCAGGCTTCCTGGTGCGTCCGTTCGGCGCGATCGTGTTCGGCCGCATCGGCGACATCGTCGGCCGCAAATACACCTTCCTCGTCACCATCCTGATCATGGGTCTGTCGACTTTCATCGTCGGCCTGTTGCCCAATGCGGCCACCATCGGCATCGCGGCCCCGATCATCCTGATCGTCCTGCGCCTCGCCCAGGGCCTGGCGCTCGGCGGCGAATACGGCGGTGCGGCGACCTATGTCGCGGAACATGCGCCGAACGGCAAGCGCGGCTACTACACCTCCTTCATCCAGACCACGGCGACTCTCGGCCTGTTCCTGTCGCTGCTGGTGATCCTGTTCACCCGCACCGCGACAGGCGAAGCGGACTTCGCTGCCTGGGGCTGGCGCATCCCGTTCCTGGTCTCGGTGCTGCTGCTCGGCATCTCGGTCTGGATCCGGCTTCGTCTCAACGAATCGCCGATCTTCCAGAAGATGAAGGAAGAGGGGAAGGGTTCGAAGGCACCGCTGACCGAAGCCTTCGGCAACTGGCAGAACGGCAAGCTCGTACTGCTCGCCCTGCTCGGCGGCGTGATGGGCCAGGGCGTGGTCTGGTACACCGGCCAGTTCTACGCGCTGTTCTTCCTGCAATCGATCCTGAAGGTCGACGGCTATACCGCCAACCTGCTGATCGCCTGGTCGCTGCTGCTCGGCACCGGCTTCTTCATCGTGTTCGGCATGCTGTCCGATAAGATCGGCCGCAAGCCGATCATTCTCGGCGGCTGCCTGATCGCAGCGCTGACCTTCTTCCCGATCTTCAAGATGATCACCACCAACGCCAACCCGGCGCTGGAGAAGGCCATCGAGCAGACCAAGGTGGAAGTGGTGGCCGATCCCGCGGGCTGCGGCGACCTGTTCAACCCGGTCGGCACCCGCGTGTTCAGCGCACCTTGCGACACCGCGCGCGCCTTCCTGTCGCAGTCGTCGGTCAAGTACTCGACAACCTCCGGCGCGGCCGGGTCAGGCGTAAAGGTCGTGATCAACGGCAAGGAGGTGCCCTACACGAACGCCAAGGACAGCAACCCGGCGGTTCTCGCTGCGGTGCAGGCGGCGGGCTATCCGAAGGCGGGCGACGCCGGCATCGTGAAGATGTCGCATCCGCTCGACATCTTCCGTCCGCAGGTGGCGGCGATCATCGGGCTGCTGTTCATCCTGGTGCTGTTCGTCACCATGGTGTACGGCCCGATCGCGGCGATGCTGGTCGAACTGTTCCCGACCCGCATCCGCTACACCTCGATGTCGCTGCCGTACCACATCGGCAACGGCTGGTTCGGCGGCCTCTTGCCGGCGACCGCCTTCGCCATCGTGGCCTCGACCGGCGACATCTATGCCGGCCTCTGGTACCCGATCATCTTCGCGTCCATCACCGTCGTGATCGGTTTCCTCTTCCTGCCCGAGACCAAGGACGTCGATATCAAGGCGACCTGATCTAAAGCAGCGATCGACGACACGAACCGGCCGCGGTCTCCGCGGCCGGTTTTGTTTTGAGCGCTTACTGATTGCTGCCGATGAATTGCAGCACGATTTCGCGGCGATGCGGGTGCTTGCGATGCTCGATCAGATAGATCGCCTGCCAGGTGCCGAGCGCGAGCCTGCCGTTCAGCACCGGGACCTGAAGCGAGGTCCCCGTCAGCATCGTCTTGATGTGCGCGGGCATGTCGTCGGGTCCCTCTGTGTCATGGGTCCACCCGGCGTTCTCCGGTGCGAGCCGCGAGAGCGCCGTGGTGAGGTCGACCAGCACGGAAGGGTCGGCGTTCTCCTGGATGGTCAGCGAGGCCGAGGTGTGGCGGATGAACAGCGTCAGCGCGCCATCGCGCGCGTGAACGTCCTTGATGAACTTCGTCGCTTCCGCGGTGAGATCGACGAAGTCTCGCCCGGGCGTCGGCACCGTCAACAGGGCGGTACTGATGACCGTGGCCTGCAAGGTCGATGGCACCGAACGCGTCAGCTGTTTCCCAGGCGTCATTCAAGCTCTCAAATCTTCCCCGACACGTCCTTCTGCACGCGGTTGGCCATGTCGATCAGCCGCCGCCAAGCTTTTTCCAGGAACGACATCACGCGATCGACGTCCTGGTCGCTCGGCAGCGGGATCTCGATCTTGCGCTCGCCCTCGGCGGTCTTGGGCTCCGCCTTCTTCAACTGGTCGGATTTCGGCAGCGCCTCGTCGACCTTGCCCGACACCGTCGGCCCAGCCGCGAGTTGTCCCTTCAGCCTCTCGACCTCGGCCTGGAGCCTGCCGATCTCGGCGTCGAGTGCGGTCCGCTCGTCAGGCACCGCATAGCAGGCCCAGCCGGCGCCGTTCTTGGTGCAGGTCGATACCGTGCCGGTGCGCGTGTCGAGCCGCAGCACGCCCTCGGGGATGGGAGTCATGCTGTAGCGACCATTTTCGCCGTCGGGCCCGGATTGCGCGGCCACGAGGCCGCCGCTGACGATCATCACCGCGGCCGCGCCCGCAAGCCATGATGTTGTGGATGACATCGCTGGTCTCATCGCCCTCTCCGCCACGGCGCTACTGCGGCTTCTGTGCAATTCTACACCCGATCGAGCAATCCGCCGCCAAAAACCCGCCTCTGAAATCAACGAACACGATGGCTTCTTTGATCCAGGCAGTGCGGCGAAAGGACAGCTGCATCCGCCGATCGTGAGGAGACCTGCTGCGGTGCGGCGTCACGCTGTGTGCAGCGCTGTCGCACACGCCGATATCGCCAAATAAATCAGACACATAATCGAAAGCGACGCAATCGTGACTTGGCTTGACTTGATTATGGGCCATCAGTATGGTCCGCGCGGCTTTTGAGGGTGGCGGGCGTAATTTCCATTTGGCCGCAGCGTTTCGGGTCTTTGTCGCATGGCACAGAGCACGGGACACGGTGAGAATGGAGATCGCGATAGATCGTCCGAGGAAGCTGCGCTTTCCGATCGGCTCGGAAATCTTGATCAGCGGTTGTCCGAATTTCGCGACCGCAGGGCCAAGACCGAGCAACCCGCAGGTGACGATGGAGACAAAGCGGCCAGAGCCTCGGCGATGGCGCTTGGTTTCCGGTTATCCTCCGAGTTGGTCGCCGGTGTCGCTGTCGGAGCGGGGATTGGCTGGGGGTTCGACCGTTTGCTGTCGACGTCGCCTTTCGGATTCATCGTGTTCCTGCTGCTGGGCTTCGTCGCCGGCGTGGTGAATGTGGTGAGATCGGCAGGCGCGGGTCAAAACAGGCGCGGTGGTTCTTAAAGCTGGTCCCACCAGGAGAGGAATGATCGTGCCGGCCTCGCCGGTACGGGCCGGCCCGGCCGGCAGACCGAGACACGCCGGCATTGCCCGGCAGACCAAGAGATGCCGCGCTGATGAAAATCGATCCGATCCACCAGTTCAACATCGAGCCTCTCTTCACTCTGGGCCATATCGGCAATCACACGATCGCCTTCACCAATTCGTCGCTCTACATGCTGGTGGCGGTGGCGATCATCTCGATCCTGATGCTTGCCAGCGGCACGCAGCTGGTTCCCGGGCGCCTGCAGTCGGTCGCCGAGATCTCCTACGAATTCGTCGCTTCGACCATCCGTTCGACGGCCGGCGCGGAAGGCATGAAGTTCTTCCCGCTGATCTTCTCGCTGTTCATGTTCATCTGCGTCTCGAACCTGGTGGGCATCATTCCCTATACCTTCACGGTCTCGAGCCATTTGATCGTCACCGCGGCGCTCGCGTTGTTGGTGTTCTTCACGGTCCTGATCTACGGCATCTACAAGAACGGCCTGAAATTCTTCAAGATTTTCGTTCCCCACGGCGTCCCCATCTACATCCTGCCGCTGGTCATGTTCATCGAGATCCTGTCGTTCTTCCTGCGGCCGGTCTCCCACAGCGTTCGTCTCTTCGCCAACATGCTGGCCGGCCACATCGCGTTGAAGGTGTTCGCGGGCTTCGTCGCCATGCTCGGCTTCTCGCTCGGCGCCATTGGCTGGGTCGGCGGCGTACTGCCGCTGGCGCTCACGGTCGCGCTGACCTCGCTCGAGATCCTGGTCGCGTTCCTCCAGGCCTACGTGTTCGCGATCCTGACCTGCATCTACCTCAACGACGCCATTCATCCGGGACACTGAGCGGTCCGGGGAATTTCCACCCACAACCCCATCTTTCTTCCAAGGAGTCTAAAATGGATCCGGCAGCAGCAAAACTTATCGGCGCGGGCATCGCGTGCATCGGCATGGGCGGTGCGGGCGTCGGCGTGGGCGTGATCTTCGGCAACTACCTCGCCGCAGCCGTGCGCAACCCGTCGGCCGCTCAGGGCCAGTTCGGCAACCTGATCTTCGGCTTCGCCGTGACCGAAGCGCTCGGCATCTTCTCGCTGCTGATCGCGCTGCTGCTGCTGTTCGTTCCGCTCTGAGGACGACGTTTTTCGCGCCGTTCCCATTCCTAGGGACGGCGCGTGTGTCAGCAACAGGAGAACTCCATGGCTGAGAGTCATGGCGGCGCGAAAGGTCCGACGGCGGGAGCTCACACCGAGGCTGACGGTGGTCACCACGGTGGCGGTTTTCCGCCGTTCGAGAGCAGCAGCTTTGCTTCACAGCTGGTGTCGCTCGCGATCTTCTTCGTCCTGCTTTACGTGATCGTGTCCAAGCTCGCCCTGCCGCGCGTCGGCGGTGCGATCGAGGCGCGTCAGAACAAGATCGAGGGAGACCTCGCCGAAGCGCAGAAGCTGAAGGACCAGTCCGACGCGGCGCTGAAGGCCTATGAAAGCGAGCTCGCTGCGGCGCGCACGCGGGCGCAGGCGATCGGCAACGAATCCCGCGACAAGGCGAATGCGCAGGCCGAAGTCGAGCGCAAGGCGCTGGAAGAACAATTGGCGGCCAAGCTCGCCGGGGCGGAGAAGACCATCGCCTCGACCCGCGCAGCCGCCATGAGCAACGTCCGCGGCATCGCGGCCGATGCGGCAGGTCAGATCGTGCAGCAGCTCACCGGCGTCGTTCCGGACGCCGCGTCGGTCAATGCCGCGGTCGATGCGTCCTTGAAGGGTTAGTCGAGATGTTCTTCGAACCTGAATTTTGGGTCGCCGTCGCCTTCGTGATCCTGATGGTCGTGTTCGGCTATCTCGGGGTCTTCAAGACGGCGATGACGGCGCTGGATCATCGCGCCGAACGCATCAAGGCCGAGCTCGACGACGCCGCGCGGCTCAGGCAGGAGGCGGCCAAGGTGCTCGCCGACTACAAGGCGCGCAGTGCCACGGCCGAACGCGAGGCTGCCGACATCATCGCCAACGCCAAGGCCGAAGCCGAGCGCATCGCGACCGAGGCCAAGGCGAAGATGGAAGACTTCGTCGCCCGCCGGACCAAGACCGCGGAGAGCAAGATCGCGCTCGCCGAGGCCCAGGCGCTGGCCGACGTCCGCGCTGCTGCCGCGGAAGCTGCCGTCCAGGCCGCTTCCACGATCCTGTCGCAGTCGGTCAGAGGCCAGGTCGCCGACGACCTCCTCGCCAAGGGCATCAACGAAGTCAGGCAGAAGCTGAACTGAGCAATTTGGCCTTCACCAACCAAAAAGCCGGCGCGATGAGCGCCGGCTTTTTTGTTTGTCGGGTAACAACATCCACAATCGCGGTGTCGTCACACGCGGGGGCGGGTGATCCAGTACGCCAAGGCTTCTCGGTTCAAGCACCGTGGCCTCTGGAATACTGGATTGCCCGCCTTCGCAGGCAACGACAGCTGAGATTGCCGCAAGACCTCAGGCTACTTCTTCTTCCGCGCCTTCGGCTCGGGCGAGAGCGCCTGCGGGTCGAAGCCGACATAGAAAATATAGCTATCGGCCGCCGCGGGCGCCGGCACCGGATAAGTCATGTCCTCGGCGACGAAGGTGAAGGGCACGCTGCCGCCCTCGGTCATCTCGACCGTGGTCCGGTAGGCCTTCGAGGCGATCACCTTCTCGCCGACGCCGCCCTGCACCACGGCGATGCGGAGCGGCACCTCGACGGAGGCAGGCGCACCGGCGGGACCGGCAATGACGCGACCCTGGATCCCGATCCGGGCCGTGATGCCAGCGCTGCTACGGGAACATTCGCGCGCCATCTTGGTGATCGAGGCCTGGAAACGGATCTCATTGCCGACGGCCGGCTTGCCGCCAGCGCCAACCGCATAGGTCGAAGCCCCCGCGCGCACCGTGACCTGCGGGCAATCGAGGTCATCATCGGCCGGTTGGCCGGGCGCAGGCGCCGGCTTGGGCTCGGCCGGTTCGTCGGACTTGCCGCCGAACAGGCTCTTGAAGCGGTCGGTCAGTGACTGGGCCGCCGCCGGTGAGACCGAGGCGAGTCCGATCGACAATGCCAGCGCGATCGCCGTTCCCAGCTGCAACGCGTTCCGCGATGACCGAAGCTCCTGCACCATCGACGCCCGTACTCCATGACAATTGTCCGGCCGATCGCCGGCCGGGGCATGCGGTTTATATCGCCAAAATCGGCGAACCCAAGGCCGCAAAAGAGGGATTCGGCCGCACGAATCGGGCAGCTCAGCCGCGGAAATCCTCGTGCAGCAGGCCGAACAGCAGGTGATCCTGCCAGACCCCGTTGATGCAGAGATATCGGCGCGCCAGGCCCTCGCGCGAGAAGCCGCACTTCTCCAGCACCCGGATCGACGGCGCATTGGTGGGGATGCAGGCCGCCTCGACCCGGTGCAGGTTGAGCTCGCCGAACAGCGTCGGCAGCAGCACCCGCAGCGCGGCCGTCATGTAGCCGCGATGGGCATGAGGCTGGCCGACCCAATAGCCGATCGTGCCGGCCTGCACGATGCCGCGCCGGACATTGGCCAGCGTGATACCGCCGACCAGGGCCCCGTCGAGTTCACGGAAGATCAGAAAGGGATAGGATCGGTCCGCGGCAATGTCCTCGGAATAGCGGCGCAGGCGGCGCCGGAAGCCGGACCGGGTGAGATCGTCCGAGGGCCAGATCGGCTCCCAGGGCGTGAGATAGTCGCGGCTGGATTCGCGCAAATGAGCCCATTGCAGAAAGTCCGACATTTGCGGCGCGCGCAGCAGCAGCCCATTGCCGCGCGGCGCGAGGGCGGCGGGTCCACTGGATGGCAGGCGAAAGAGGGCCATGGTGATGCTTTCCGGGGCTGGGCGCCCTTGGGACGGCTCTCCTAGTGCAGCCGCGCCTTGGCACGTGCCCGGGTCAATCCTTCCGCGAAAGATACCGCCGTGTCCAGACCCCTGCCGCTGCCCAACGCGACAACGGCGGGCCGGCTCCGCGACAGCAGCGCACGCGCCGCGTCCCTTGTCGATTCGACGCTGACGGCATCGATCCGGGCCACCAGTTCCTGCGCCGTCTGCGGCCGCCCGTAGGCGAGCACATGCCGGGCGAGTTGCTCGGCACGGGAGGAGCAGCTCTCCAGTGCCATCAGGAGACCCGCCTTCATCTGCGCCTTGGCCCGGGCGATCTCGGCCTCGGTCAGCGTCTCCACCGAATCATTCATGACGTCGACCACGACCTCCATCATCTCCGGCGCGTCGGCCGGGTCGGTGCCGGTGTAGAGGCCGAAGAAGCCGGTGTCGGTATAGGGCGCGTGGAAGGTGTAGATGGAGTAGCAGAGACCGCGCTTCTCGCGCACCTCCTGGAACAGTCGCGACGACATTCCGCCGCCGAGGATGTTGGTGAAGACCTGGAGCGAGAACAGCGACGGATCGCTCTGCGGCACGCCTTCCAGCGCCAGCGTCAGATGCGCCTGCTCGAGCTCGCGATGCACCACCTTGTTGCCGCCCTTGCCGAATTGAGCGATTTGCGGCTTCGGCCCCGGCGTCCCCTCGAAACTGGCAAAGCGTCTCTCGACCTCGGCGACCACCTGACCGTGATCGACGGCGCCGGCCGCCGCCACCACCATGTCAGGCCCGCGATAATGCGTCGAGAGGTAGCCGCGCAGCATGTCGCGGTTGAAGGTGCGCAGCGTCTTGGCCGTGCCGAGCAGGGAGCGACCCATCGGCTGGTCGGGATAGCAGAGCTCGTTCAGATGCTCGAACACGACGTCGTCGGGCGTATCCTGCGCGGCACCGATCTCCTGCACGATGACGTTCTTCTCGCGCTCCAGCTCGTCGGGCTCGAAGGCGGGATTGGCGAGGATGTCGGCGAGCACATCGAGCGCGAGCGGCACGTCGGCCTTGAGCACCCGTGCGTAATAGGACGTGGTCTCGGTCGAGGTACCGGCATTGAGGTCGCCGCCGACCGCCTCGATCTCCTCGACGATCTCGCGTGAGGAACGCTTGGTCGTGCCCTTGAACGCCATGTGCTCGAGCAGGTGCGAGATGCCGTGCTCGTTCGGCTTCTCGTCGCGTCCGCCGACGCCGGCCCAGACGCCGAGCGCCGCAGTCTCGAGATGGGGCATCTCGTCGGTGACGACGGTCAGGCCGGAGGCAAGTTTGGTCATCTCGACGCTCATCCGGCAACTCCTTGCTTTGCGGCGCGGCTGACCGACAGCACGAACCGCTCGACCTCGGCCTGATCGTTCTTCATCACCCTCATGTGTTCGGATTTGGTCATCAAGCCGTCGAGCCAGACCGGCAGTTGCGGCCGCTGGCCGCAGGCCGTCTCGACGGCGTCGGGGAATTTGGCCGGATGAGCCGTGGAGAGCACGATGCTCGGCACCCTCGTGTCGGTGGTGTCGCGGTCCGCGACAGCGAGCGCCACTGCCGTATGGGGATCGACCAGTTCGCCTGCTTCGCGCCAGGCGGCGCGGATCGCAGCCGCAGTCTCGGTCTCGTCGGCGCGCCCTGCATCAAACTCCTCGCGGATCGCGGCAAGCGTCGCATCGGGCAGCACGAAACGTCCGGACTGCTTCAGCGACTCCATCAGGCGGCGCACGCCTGCTGCATCGCGCCGGCTCGCCTCGAACAGCAGCCGCTCGAAATTCGACGAAATCTGGATGTCCATCGACGGCGACGCCGTCGCGTGCACCTCACGCACCTCGTAGATACCGGTCTTCAGCGTCCGCGCCAGGATGTCGTTGACGTTGGCGGCGATGCGCAGGGTGCGCACCGGCAGCCCCATGCGCTTGGCGACGTAGCCGGCGTAGATATCGCCGAAATTTCCTGTCGGCACGACGAAATCGACCGCGCGCGCCGGCGCACCGACGGCAACGGCGGAGGTGAAATAGTAGACCACCTGGGCGACGATGCGCGCCCAATTGATGGAATTGACGCCGGACAGCGAGGTCGCATCGCGGAAGCGATGGTTGTTGAACATCCCCTTCACGATGGCCTGGCAGTCGTCGAAGGTGCCCTCTACGGCGAGCGCATGGACGTTGGCCGCGCCTGCCGAGGTCATCATCCGCCGCTGCACCTCGGAGATGCGGCCGTGCGGAAACAGCACGATGAGATCGACATTCTCGAGTCCCGCAAAGGCCTCGACCGCGGCGCCGCCGGTGTCGCCGGAGGTGGCGACCACGATGGTGGTGCGCTGGCCGCGCTTGGCGAGCACGTGGTCCATCAGCCGCGAGATCAGCTGCATCGCCACGTCCTTGAAGGCGAGCGTCGGACCGTGGAACAGCTCGAGCACGAACTGGTGCGGCGACATCTGGCGCAGCGGCACCACCGCGGGATGCCGGAAGGTGGCATAGGCCTCGTTCGCCATACGACCGAGCTCGGCATCCGTGATCTCGCCGCCGGCGAAGGGACGAATCACATCGACCGCAACCTCCCAATAGGGGCGGCCGAAGAAGCCGGCGATCATCTCGGTCGGGAGCTGCGGCCACGTTGCCGGCACATACAGGCCACCGTCGCGGGCAAGCCCGGTCAGCATCACGTCACAGAAGCCGAGTTCGGGGGCCTCGCCCCGGGTCGAGATATAACGAGTCAAACTGCCCTCCAAAGGCCGGGCCGAACCGAGGCCCGGCCCCTAAGCCTTTGATTTTACGAAATTACTTGATAACAGCCAGAGGCTTTGGGCTACCATAAAGTGTTTTGCTGCATCGGGAAACCGCTTCCGGCGCTTCCCCGTCCATTGAAAAAGGGCTGCGGCATTGCCGCAGCCCTTCTCTTGGAAGGTCTGTCGTTGTGTGCAGACCGGTTTGCTTCGTCGGGGTCGCCGCCCGTCAAAACTGTTCTGGCAAGCTTTCGTCGCCCGTCACGAAATCGTCAAGGGCCAAAACCGTGCCGGCGGAAGAATGTTCCTATTTTTCCCGCAATGCCTCGGGCGCCCATGAGGTAGTACAGCCGAGGTCTATTTCCAACTGCGACTTTTTCCCGAAAGATTGTCCGCTGCAGGAACGAATACAGCCACAGCCGATTGTGTCCGCGGATGGGTGTCAGCCCGTTGTCCATGCATTGCCCGGCCAACGGCGGCGTCGATCCGTCGACCGAACCGCTGCATCCTGGAGCAGCCGGTTCGGTCTCCGGCAAAAGGTCAGTTCATCCCGATTTCCACTGCGATCCGGATCAGGTCGGAGTGGTTCTTGGCGCCCAGCTTCTGCTTGAGCAGGGATGTGGTGTTGGCCACGGTTTTGTAAGAGATGCCGAGCGCCTCGGCGACCTCGACGATCTTGTCGCCGCGTCCAAGCAGGCGGAGGATTTCGAGTTCCCGCGGGGTCATCTGCGAGGCCGGATTGGCTTTGATCGCCGCGCCGGAAAACGTCACGGCTTCCGCAAGCTGCGGCGAGATGAAATTGTCTCCCGCGACCACCTTGCGCACCGCTTTGAGCAGCATCCGGGGATCGTCGCCCTTGGAGACATAGCCCTGCGCTCCAAGCTCGACGGCCCGTACCACAAAAGCCGGATCGTCGTTCATGCTGAACATGATGATCTTGGCGTCGGGATCGTCCTTGCGGATGCGTCGCATCAGCTCGAAGCCGGAGACATCGGGCAGGCTGATGTCGATCACGGTGACGTCGGGCCGTTTGCTGACATAGGCGCGATGGCCGGATTTGGCGTCGCTCGCCTCGTCAATGCGAATTGAATGGTCGGATGCGAACAGGGTGCGGCAACCGGACAGCACCACGGGATGGTCGTCGACGATCAGGACCCTGGTCGCCAGCTTGGCGGTATCTTGCATCGCGCACTCTCTTGTTTTCCGACTCATAGACCGGCGGGAACAAATGGAAAGAGTAAATTCCGCCGATGCGCGTTAGAATTGGCCTAATGTGGCAACGACTTTCGTTCAGGACGCAACTGTTTGTTCCGCTCGGCGCCAGCTTTCTGGCGGCGCTGATCCTGGCGGGCGTGCTGCTCCAGACATTCGCAACAGGCCAATTGGCGGCGGAGAACGAGCCGAGACGGCGTTCGACAGAGGCGATCGCCGCCGCGCTCAACCATACCCTGCGCACATCGGACAATCCACGGCAGACGCTCGAGGCATTTGTCCATTCTTTGGACACCTCCTCCGATATCCAATTCCGCGCGCTGGATGCAGATCCCGCGTCGTCACCGAAGGACGGCCTGCACAAGCCGCATGGCGTGCCGCAATGGTTCATCGACCTTCTCGCCGTCTCCGACATGGACGCGGCATCCCCGGTGACGATCGACGGCAGACGCATCGGCGATATCGTATTCCTGCAGGATATGTCGGCTGATCTGTTCGAGAAATGGATCGGCTTTCTCGCGCTCACCAGCCTGGTTGCCGTGCTGATGATTCTTACCGGCACGATCGCCTATGTCTTGGCGGGATCGGTCTTGCGTCCCTTGCAAGATCTCGGCAAAGGTCTCACGCGAATACGACGGGGCGACTACACCAGGCCGATTCCCGTCGGGGGTCCGCCGGAAATACGGCAAGGCTGCGAAGAGGCGAATGCGCTGGCTGCAACGCTGGCGCAATTGAGCCAGGACTATCGCGATCTGCTGCACCGCCTGGTGTCGCTCCAGGACGACGAGCGGCGCGATCTCGCCCGCGAATTGCACGACGAACTCGGACCGCTGCTGTTCAGCATCCGCGCCAGCACGATCGCGCTGGTCGAGGCTGCGCCGCCAGTGGGACATTTCGGCAGTTCGGTACAGGACCTGCTGCAATCGGTCGAGGCGCTCCAGCAGACCAATCGCCGTATCCTCGATCGGCTGCGGCCGCTCTACATCGAGGAGCTGGGCCTATCGACCAGCGTGCAGACGCTGCTCCGGACCTTTCGCAATCAGGCACCGCATATCGTCCTGACCGACACGATCGACGCTGATCTGAACGTGATTGGCGGGGCGTTGGCCCAAACTGTCTATCGGCTGATCCAGGAGGCACTGACCAACGTGCTGCGCCATGCCAATGCCAGCAGCGCCCATGTACGGGCGACCGTCGCCAGCGAGACGCTCGCCATCGAGATCTCCGACGACGGCGGCGGCTTTCCTGCGGGCAACGTCTTCGGCCGGGGCTTGACCGGCATGCAAGAGCGCGTGCGCGCGCTCAGCGGATCGCTGTCCCTGTTGCGCGTGGATGAGCGAACTTACGTCCGCTGCCGTCTTCCTCTCGAGACGCGGGACCCGCCGTGATCAGGCTAGACTAGCATACGCAGCCATTATGCGCGTTCTGGCGCGCGGGCTCGCATACCGTGCTGCGGATCTTGCCTTCCGGGCTGAAGCGAAACGAGGCCTGAATGCGCAGCGCGCCGGCGACGGAATATTCGAGATCGACGCCGTGGGGCGCCGGATGGATTTCCTCCAGCCCGAAACCTACCGACGAGAAGGCGCTGAGCCGCGGCTGCCAATAGGCTTCGAGCTCGCCCCGTCCCTGATATCGCTGCGTGCCGTTGCACGTGCATTCGAGCTGGGCGTCGTCGGCATAGAGGTCGAGCAGCGCCGTGAGGTCGCCCTTCCGGCAGGCGTCCACCCAATCGACGATAATTCCCATCTGGTCGAAATCGCTCACGCCGCAATCCTGTCTGCCGCGGAAAGTACCAGCGGCTTAGGACCACATTCGTGAATACGCGCTGAATAATAAACTCCGGGCGATACCGGGTTCCCTCGAGATAATCCGGATAGGCTCAGCTCTGCCGCCGGCCTCTTGCCCACACGGCGAAGGCGATCAGAACGGCGCCTGCAAGCGTGAACCAGGTTATGGCATATTGCAGGTGGTCGTCCTTCAGATTCACGTCGAGCGGCCCCGGACGCGGAATGCCATTCGCAGGCGAAGGATGTTCGAGATCGAGATAGAAGGGCGCGACCGCGCCCCAGCCGAGCGCACTTGCGATTCCCAGATGATCGCGCACGAACCAGAGCCGCTTGTCGCGATTCTCCGCCGGCGTCAGCCAGCCTGGCGCCTCGGGAAAGCGCAGATAGCCGGTGAGCGCCACCGGCTGGCCCGTGACGAGCTTCTTCACGGCGCGATCCTCGACACCGCGATCCTGCATCGTGTTCTCGACGAAGCCCGCATCGATCACGACCGTCTCGCCCGTGGGCAGTCGCGCCGGCAGGAACGCCCAGGTGCCCGGGCCAGAAGCGTCCTTGCGCACCGCAGAGCCGGAGGAATACACCATCGCATCCGGCAGGGCTGCGTAGGTGGCGGTGAAGCTGACGCGGCGGAATTCATCGCGAGCAGGATTCAGCGCGGTCCACGCCGCCGGCGGCGGCAGTGCGACGGGCGCCGCCGCAAGCCGCTCGGTGAGCGCTGCTATCAGCTCGTGCTTGGCGGTCCGGCGCTGCAGCTGCCAGACACCGAGCGCGACGAATGCGGCCGTCAGGAACAGCGTGAACAGCGCGAAGCCGCCCACGCGGGCCTTGCGTCCAGGCTCGTTCATTTCTCGCGATCGATCAACCGCCCCGGCGCCGCCTTGTGATGGAACTGCAGCGCGATCAGCAGCGACTTCATCGCACGCAGCGGCAGCAGCGTGGTGGCGAGGATCAGCGGCAGCCAGAGCGCCGCATGCAGCCAGAACGGCGGCTGGTACTTGACCTCGACAACGAGCGCGCAGCCGACCACGATGGCGCCGGCGAGCATGATGATGAAGATCGCCGGACCGTCGCCGGTATCGATGAAGGCGTAGTCGAGGCCGCAACGGTCGCACGCCGGCGCGAGCGTCAGGAAGCCCGCATAAAGCTTGCCCTGGCCGCAACGCGGGCATTTGCAGGCAAGCCCGCGCATCGCGCTTTGCAGGACGGTGGTTTCGGACTGGGCTGTGCCGGCGGTGTCGTTCATGATGGCGGACTCTATCACAGTTTCCGCCGAACGTTCGGCGGCCGGCAAGCAAAAGGGCGGCCCTGCGGCCGCCCTTTCTGATCGGTTCGATGCAACTTAGTGCGCGGCGTGGGCCATGGTCTCGGCGCCGCGTCCCCATACGTAAATGCAGAGGAACAGGAACAGCCAGACCACGTCGACGAAGTGCCAGTACCAGGCGGCAAATTCGAAGCCGAGATGCTGCTTCGGCGTGAAATGGCCGGCATAGGCGCGGAACAGGCAGACCAGCAGGAAGATGGTGCCGACCAGCACGTGGAAGCCGTGGAAGCCGGTCGCCATGAAGAACGTCGCGCCGTAGACATTGCCGGCGAAGGAGAACGCCGCGTGGCTGTACTCATAGGCCTGCACGCAAGTGAACGCCGCACCGAGCACGACGGTGAGGATCAGGCCGTATTTCAGGCCCTGGCGGTCGTTCTCGAGCAGCGCATGGTGCGCCCAGGTCACGGTGGTGCCGGAGGTGAGCAGGATCAGCGTGTTCAGGAGCGGCAGATGCCAGGGATCGAACGTCTCGATGCCCTTCGGCGGCCAGGTGCCGGGGACCGAGCAGGCGCCGGGCTGGGTGCCGAGGCCGCAGCCGAACACCGCATCGCGGGTGGCATGGACAGCATCGGCCGGAAACAGCGCGGCATTGAAATAGGCCCAGAACCAGGCGACGAAGAACATCACCTCGGAGGCGATGAACAGGATCATGCCGTAACGGTGATGCAGCTGCACGACACGGGTGTGGTCGCCCTTGTACTGAGCTTCCTTGATCACGTCGGCCCACCAGCTCGCCATGGTGTAGAGCACACCCACGGTGCCGACGCCGAACACGATCGGCGCGGCAGAGAACATGTGGTGCATCCAGGCGATCGCGCCGACCGCCATGATGAAGGCCGAGAGCGAGCCGACGGCCGGCCAGGGAGAGGGATCGACCAGGTGATAGTCGTGATGCTTGGTGTGCGCCGTAGCCATTCCGTCTCTCTCCTCAATCCCGTGCCTGTCAGGCACTTATCCCCTTGTTTCCAACCGTCTGAGCGTGAGCCCGGCGGTCAGAGATTTCCCTTGCGTTTGTCATCCTCGCTAGCGGCGAGCGGCTTCACCACCGGATCGCGCACCGGATAGAACGTGTAGGACAGCGTGATCGTGCTCAGCCTGTCATTCTCGTGGTCGTCGACGATCGACGGATCGACGTAGAACACGACCGGCATCTCGCGCTTCTCGCCGGGCGCCATGGTCTGCTCGGTGAAGCAGAAGCAGTTGATCTTCTGGAAATAGGAGCCGACCGTCAGCGGCGCGACGTTGTAGGCGGCCTGGCCCGCAGTGGTGCGCGCGGCCTGATTGGTCACGGTGTAGAAGACGGTCACGACCTGGCCGATATTGACCTCGATCTCGCTCTGCTCAGGCTCGAACTTCCAGGGCAGGCCGGCCGCGACGTTGGAATCGAAGCGCACCGAGATCTTCCGCGCGATCGGGCCACTGGCCGGCGCAGAGGTCGCGACCTGCGTCGTGCCGTTGAATCCGGTGGCGCGGCAGAACCAGTTGTAGAACGGCACCGCTGCGTAGGAAGCACCGACCATCAGCGCGACCACACCGCCGCAGATCGAGGCGACCAGCGCGTCGCGGCCAAGGCCACTGAAACCAAGGCCACCGAGACGGCTCTTGGCGGCCGTCCGGCTCTGATCCCGCGATATGGTCGGCTCGTGATCCATGTTTCCTACATCGGCCGCACTAGTACCGCCGGTCCCTTGACCATGGTGACGGCGAAGAACAGCAGCACGAGCACGCCGAGCGCGAGCGCGATTGCGATCGAACGCTGACGGCGGCTCTTCTGCTGCGCCTCGGTGAGGACGATTCCATCTGGCTCGGGTTTGTCAGCCATTCCTGCCTCATGCGCCCCCAACCATCGGAGCAAGCGCCCGGTACACGACCTCGGCCAGCAGGGTCGCGAACAGCGCGAACAGATACAGGATCGAGAAGGCAAACAGCTTGCGGGTCGCGCGCAGCGACTGGCTGCGTTCGCGGCGCATATAGACGTTGATCGCGAGCACCAGCATGCCGGCGCCGAGGATCAGCGAGACGATGCCGTAGACGGCATCGAAATAGCCGAGCGCCCAGGGCGCCGCGGCGACCGCGATCAACACGATGGTGTAGAGCAGGATCTGGAGACGGGTCGCGTCGGGCCCGGCGACGTTGGGCAGCATCGGAACGCCTGCGCGCGCGTAGTCGTCGGAGCGGAACAGCGCCAGCGCCCAGAAATGCGGCGGGGTCCAGAAGAAGATGATGGCGAACAGCAGCAGCGGCTCGACGTCGACCGTGCCCGTCACCGCAGCCCAGGCCACCACCGGCGGCAGCGCGCCGGCGGCGCCGCCGATCACGATGTTCTGCGCGGTCCAGCGCTTGAGGCACATCGTATAGATCACGACGTAGAAGAAGATGGTGAAGGCAAGCAGCGCGCCGGCGATCCAGTTGACGAGGATGCCGAGTGTCATCACCGAAAAGAAGGCGAGCGTCATGCCGAACGCCATGGCTTCGGGACGGGTGATGCGGCCGCGCGGGAGCGGCCGGTTCGCCGTGCGCGACATCTTGGAGTCGATATCGCCTTCGAGCGCCATGTTGAGCGCTCCGGAGGCGCCGGCACCGACCGCGATGCAGAGCAGCGAGGTGATCGCCAGCACGGGGTGGAAATGCCCGGGCGCCATCGCCATCCCGACCAGCGCGGTAAAGATGACCAGCGACATCACCCGGGGCTTGAGCAGCGCGAGATAGTCGCCAACCTCCGCTTCGGAGATGCGGGGATTGATGTCGATGGCGTTCTGGTCGAGGACGGACACTTAGATCTACTCGCTTCGTTATAGCGCCGCGGCGCCCGTCACGGGCGCCGCGGAAGATTTGCTTACTGCACGCGGGGCAGCACTTCGAACTGGTGGAAGGGCGGCGGCGAGGACAGCGTCCACTCCAGCGTGGTCGCGCCGGCACCCCAGGGGTTGTTGCCGGCCGGCACCTTGCGGGCGAAGGCGTCGATCACGCAGTAGAGGAAGATCAGCACGCCGAAGCCGGAGATGTAGGAGCCGATCGAAGAGACCAAGTTCCAGCCGGCGAAGGCATCGGGATAGTCGACGTAGCGGCGCGGCATGCCCGACAGGCCGAGGAAGTGCTGCGGGAAAAACACCATGTTGACGCCGATGAAGGTGACCCAGAAGTGCGCCTTGGCCAAAGCCTCGTTGTACATGTAGCCCGACATCTTCGGGAACCAGTAGTACCAGCCGGCGAAGATCGCGAACACCGCACCGAGCGACAGCACGTAGTGGAAGTGCGCGACGACGTAGTAGGTATCCTGCAGCACGCGATCGACACCCGCGTTCGCCAGCACGACACCGGTGACGCCGCCGATCGTGAACAGGAAGATGAAGCCCACTGCCCAGATCATCGGGGCGCGGAATTCGATCGAGCCGCCCCACATGGTGGCGATCCAGGAGAAGATCTTCACGCCGGTCGGAACCGCGATGACCATCGTGGCCGCGACGAAGTAGGCCTGCGTCGCCGAGGACATGCCGACCGTGTACATGTGGTGCGCCCACACCACGAAGCCGATACCGCCGATCGCGACCATGGCGTAGGCCATGCCGAGATAGCCGAACACGGGCTTGCGCGAGAAGGTCGAGACGATCTGGCTGATCATGCCAAAGCCGGGCAGGATCAGGATGTACACCTCGGGGTGACCGAAGAACCAGAACAGATGCTGGAACAGCACGGGGTCGCCGCCGCCGTCGGGGGCGAAGAACGTCGTGCCGAAATTGCGGTCGGTGAGCAGCATGGTGATCGCACCGGCGAGCACCGGCAACGACAACAACAGCAGGAACACCGTCACCAGGATCGACCATACGAACAGCGGCATCTTGTGCAGGGTCATGCCCGGCGCGCGCATGTTGAAGATGGTGGTGATGAAGTTGATGGCGCCGAGGATCGACGAGGCGCCCGCCAGATGCAGTGACAGGATCGCGAAGTCGACGGCCGGGCCCGGATGGCCGGAGCTCGACAGCGGCGCGTACATGGTCCAGCCGGCGCCGACGCCGTTGGCCCCCGGCTCGCCCTCGACGAAGGTCGACATCAGGAGCAGCGCGAAGGACGCCGGGAGCAGCCAGAACGAGATGTTGTTCATGCGCGGGAACGCCATGTCGGGTGCGCCGATCATCAACGGCACGAACCAGTTGCCGAAGCCGCCGATCATCGCTGGCATGACCATGAAGAAGATCATGATCAGGCCGTGGGAGGTCACGAACACATTGTAGGTGTGCGTCTCGTGGAAGATCTGCACGCCGGGGTACATCAGCTCAGCACGAATCGCGATCGACATCGCGGCACCGATGATGCCGGCGATGACCGCGAAGATGAGGTACATCGTGCCGATGTCCTTGTGGTTGGTCGAGTAGACGTAGCGGCGCCATCCGGTCGGATGGGCGTGCTCGTCATGTCCGTGGTCTTGGGCGTGATCGCCGTGTGCCGCTGCGCTCGTTGCCATTTTCAAATCCTGCCTTGCGTCCCGTTCGGACCTTGGGAGGTCCCGCCCCTTTTTTCGCTTTCAGTCCCTCAAGCCGTCACCCGACGCTCACTGCGTCGGGCCGGCCGCGGAGGCGTAGGTGCTGGTGCCGCCGCTCGCAAATTTCTTCTTCGCCGTCTCGACCCAGGAGGCGAACTCCTGGTCGTTCACCACGCGCACGGCGATCGGCATGAAAGCGTGATCCTTGCCGCACAGTTCCGAGCACTGACCGTAGTACACGCCCGTCTTGGTGGCCTTGAACCAGGTCTCGTTCAGGCGGCCCGGAATGGCGTCGATCTTGATGCCGAAAGCCGGCACGGCGAAGGCGTGGATGACGTCGGCGCCGGTGGTCTGGACGCGAATCACCTTGTTGACCGGCACCACCATCTCGTTGTCGACGCCGAGCAGGCGGGGCTGCTTGTCCTGTGCCATCAGCGAGTCGAACTCGAACTTGCCGTTGTCGGGATAGGCATAGGACCAGTACCACTGCTTGCCGGTCGCCTTGATGGTCAGATCCGCCTTCGGCACGTCGAGCTCCAGGAACAGAAGCCGGAACGACGGCACCGAGATGCCGACCAGGATCAGCACCGGCACGAGTGTCCAGGCCACCTCGATCAGCGTGTTGTGCGTGGTCCGCGACGGCACCGGATTGGCCTTCGCGTTGAACTTGATGACCACGATCACGAGCAGCGCCAGGACGAAAAGCGTGATCAGGGTGATCAGCACGAACAGGAAATTGTGGAACCAGATGATGTTGTCCATCACCGGGGAACCGGACTGCTGAAGCGTCCACTCCCACGCCGCCGGTTGCCCGAGCTCGGCGAATGCCGCACCACCCGTCGCCAGCGTGATGCCAGCCGCCGCCAAGGCGATGGTGGCCAATCCCAGCAATTGCCGGCCCACCCGACCCATCGACATCCTCATGCCGTTCGCGCTCCCCTTACGAAATCACCCCAAGTGCATTCCCCTGCTTCCGGGAAACGCTTATTCGATCCGCCAGTCCGACAAACCGCCACGCAAGAATACCTCTAAGAGGAATTGGGGCCAGATCGCTAGAACGCGAAATCAAGCCTCTCAAACCATAATTCTTGATCTATCGCAATGCAGTCTTGAGCCCGGTCTGTCAGCCATCACCGGCAAGATATTTCCTAGAAACATCAAACAAAAATACCGTTTCCCGGGATGCCGCGGCTTGACAGCGGAATTGCCCGCGGTAGGCACTGGCGGATGGCCGCGCAGGAGCCTGATTCGCGCGGGCGGCGGCGGCGCGAGGCGGCGTGGAATTTGCTTGGGAATCGCCTTCAAGACGCCGTCATTCCCGTATCACTCCGCCAGATCAGTCCGCCAAGCGCGAGCGACCCAGGCGAGCAGAGGGACAGACCCGATGGGGCTTTCGAGATCGATGGCAAAGCCGGCTAACGGCCTCCCGGCGCTGGCCGCCCTGCTGGCTGCAATCATCCTTCTCGCACTCCCCGGCCTCGCCCATGCGCAGGGCGCGGTCCGCTCCGTCCATGGCGACTGGCAGATTCGCTGCGACACCCCGCCCGGCGCCCAGACCGAGCAATGTGCCCTGATCCAGAGCGTGGTGGCGGAAGACCGCTCCAACGCCGGCCTGACCGTGATCGTGCTCAAGACCGCCGACCAAAAGAGCCGCTTGATGCGCGTGGTCGCCCCGCTCGGGGTCCTCCTGCCCTCCGGCCTGGGCCTCAAGCTCGACAACCAGGACGTCGGCCGCGCCGGTTTCGTCAGATGCCTGCCCAACGGCTGCGTGGCGGAAGTGGTGATGGACGACAAGCTGCTCGGCCAGCTCCGCAGCGCAAAGACCGCGACCTTCATCATCTTCGAGACCCCCGAGGAAGGCATTGGCTTCCCGCTCAGCCTGAACGGGCTCGGCGAGGGCTACGACAAGCTGCCGTAGCGTCGGATGGCGCGCCGGTGAGCGATCCTATTGTTTCCGTAATGTGAGGCTTGGCGCCTCGCGGAACCGGTCCGAAACCATTATCTTGCCTCACAGCCCCCCGATAATGGACGGACGCATGACCAACCCTGCAACAACCTCCCTGCTCGACCGTGCCAATCTCGACCGCGACCAGGTTCGCAACGAGGTCGCGCGCGGGCTTTCGGGCGCCGACGACGGTGAATTGTTTCTGGAGTACAGCCAGACCGAAGCGCTGATGTTCGACAATGGGCGGCTGAAGCAGGCGACCTACGACACGTCGCAGGGTTTCGGCTTGCGCGCCGTCAAGGACGACGCGGTCGGCTACGCCCATTCCTCCGACGTGTCGCTGCCGGCGCTGATTCGCGCGGCGGACGCGGTCGCAGCCGTGCGCGGCGGCTATTCGGGCAGCTTCGCGGCGCCGCCCCCGCACACCAATGTGCGGCTCTATGGCGATGACAATCCGCTTGATGCGCCCGGTTTCGAGACCAAGGTCAAGCTGCTCGCCGAGATCGACGCTTACCTGCGCGACAAGGATCCGCGGGTGCGGCAGGTCAGCGTGAGTCTCGGTGCGACCTGGCAGGTGGTCGAGATCCTGCGGCCCGACGGCGAGAGCTATCGCGACATCCGTCCGCTGGTACGCGTCAACATTTCCGTCGTGGCCGGCCAAGGCGACCGCCAGGAGAGCGGCAGCAAGGGCTATGGCGGCCGTGCGGGCTATGCCGAATTCATCGAGAGCAGGAACTGGCGCGAGGCCGCCGACGGTGCGCTGCGCGAAGCGCTCGTCAACCTGGAATCGATCCCCGCCCCCGCCGGCGAGATGGACGTCGTGCTCGGCGCCGGCTGGCCCGGCGTGATGCTGCATGAAGCGGTCGGCCATGGCCTGGAGGGCGACTTCAACCGCAAGAAGACGTCCGCATTTGCCGGCCTGATGGGCCAGCAGGTCGCGGCCAAGGGCGTCACCGTGGTCGATGACGGCACCATCGCCTCGCGGCGCGGCTCGCTGTCGATCGACGACGAGGGCACGCCGACCAACCGCACCGTGCTGATCGAGGACGGCATCCTCGTCGGCTACATGCAGGATCGCCAGAACGCGCGGCTCATGAACATGAAGCCGACCGGCAACGGCCGTCGCCAGGGTTATGCCCATGTGCCGATGCCGCGCATGACCAACACCTACATGCTCGCGGGCGACCGCGATCCGGCCGAGATCCTCGCCTCGGTCAAGAACGGCGTTTTCGCTGCGAATTTCGGCGGCGGCCAGGTCGACATCACCTCGGGCAAGTACGTGTTCCAGTGCACCGAGGCCTACAAGATCGAGAATGGCAAGCTAGGAGCGCCGCTGAAGGGCGCCATGCTGATCGGCAACGGGCCGACCGACCTGCATCGCATCCGTATGGTCGGCAACGACCTTGCGCTCGATACCGGCATCGGGACCTGCGGCAAGAACGGTCAGGGCGTGCCGGTCGGTGTCGGCCAGCCGTCGCTGCTGATGG
This sequence comes from Bradyrhizobium sp. USDA 326, assembly GCF_049739485.1. Taxonomy (NCBI): domain Bacteria; kingdom Pseudomonadati; phylum Pseudomonadota; class Alphaproteobacteria; order Hyphomicrobiales; family Nitrobacteraceae; genus Bradyrhizobium; species Bradyrhizobium sp. USDA 326. The sequence goes on along the minus strand of NZ_JBMGQA010000001.1, from coordinate 3,174,059 downwards.
AACGCATCACGGTGGGTGGAACGGGCGCATGAGCGTTGAGAAAGCAACTGTCACTCCGAAGCGGAAAAGCAGCGGCTGGAGCGGGCAACTCGTGCAGCTCGCCGGCATCGTGGCCGCGGTCTTCATCGCCAAGGGCGCGCTCGCCGAGCCGTTCTACGTGCCGTCGGGCTCGATGGAGCCGACGCTGTTGATCGGCGACGCGCTGCTCGCCTCGAAATTTCCCTATGGCTACGGCACCTCGTCGCTGCCTATTCAGATCAGCCTGCCCGAGAGCAGCCGGGTCTTCGCGGAGACGCCGAAGCTCGGTGACGTCGTCGTATTCCGCTGGCCCGGCGACCGCTCGCAGGCCTGGGTCAAACGCGTCGTGGGGCTGCCCGGCGACCGCATCCAGATGCGGCAGGGCCAGCTCTTCATCAACGACCGTCCGGCCGAGCTGAAGCCCGACGGCGTCGGCGCCGCCGAGGACGACCATGGCGGCAGCGAGCCCGCCTATCGCTATGTCGAGACACTGCCGAACGGCGTCTCGCATCTGATCTTCAAGATGCGCGAGAACGGCCCGCTCGACAACACGCCCGAAGTGACGGTGCCGGCCGGGCATCTCTTCGTGCTCGGAGACAACCGCGACAATTCCGCCGACAGCCGCGTGCCGCTGCGCGCCGGCGGCGTCGGCCTGTTGCCGATCGACAACCTGATCGGCCGTGCCGATGCCGTGCTCGGCTCCTGGGATCTCGGCATGCGCGGCCAGCCGGTGTGGACCTGGCTGTCCGGGTTCAGGCTGGCACGGTTCTTCACCGCGGTGCATTGACCTGCATCTTTCCTGCCAGCGGGAGAGCGGGAGCAGCAGCGATGAACCGCGACGAATTCGTCGCTTCTGTTCTGCAGAATCACATCAACGCCGCGATCATCGACGAACTCCAACGTCTCGCGCTGTCTGACGCGTGGCTGGTCGCCGGCTGCCTGGCGCAGACGGCGTGGAACGTGCTCACGGGCCGCCCGGTCGGTCATGGCATAGCCGATTACGACGTGTTCTATTTCGATCCCGACACCTCGTGGGAAGCGGAAGACTCGGTCATCCGCAGGCTGCAAGCGGGGCTCGCGCATCTCGGCGCCAGGATCGAGATCCGCAACCAGGCGCGCGTGCATTTGTGGTATCCCGACAAACACGGCCTGCCCTATCCACCGTTGACCCGCGCGACGGACGGCATCGACCGCTTCCTGACGAAGAATACGCAGCTGGGTATCCGGCGCGCCGGCGGGGACTTCGCGGTCTATGCGCCGCACGGGTTCGACGACATCGCGAAGTTGATCGTGCGGCCGAACAGGGCGCCGAATTTTTGCGCAGCCAATTACGAGGCGAAGGCCGCGCGATGGAAGGCGCTGTGGCCGGAGCTCACGGTGATGGCGGCGGAGTGAGCTCGTGTCCCGACAAGGCGCGCCGCGAAGCGGCGCGGCGCAGAGCCGGGAGCCATCGTGCAAGGATTGCTGGGTCGTAATGGGCCCCGGTTCAGCAGCGCATCACTTTGTACTGCGCTCGCCCGGGCACAAGTACGAGCATCACCGCACCACGCCCGACGTGAATCCCGCCTTGCGGCGCGGCGGCTTGATTTCCTTTTTCAGGTAGCAGCGCGCCTCGCGTCCGGTGTACCCGGGACGGGCATAGGTGAAGGCGCGGCACTTGTTATCGGCGGTGCACGCGGCCTTGCAGGTCTCCACGCTCTCCCCGTCCTTCAGGTCGAAATTGCGCAAGTCCCCGCCAGGGCGGTCGATCGACGTCTCGACGCCCTCGACGCGCGGCTCGATCACGCCGGCGCCGCGCACCCCGGAGATGCAGCAACTTCCCGGCACGCGCGGCGGCACGGTGTTCTTCAGCCAGCAGACCGCCGAGCCGCCTTCGACGTCGGGATAGCTGAAGCTCCAGGAGCGGCAGCGGCGATCACGCTCGCACAGCAGCGCGCAATCCTCGGGATCTCCCGACGTGACCGGCGTGCTGAAGTAATCGCCGCCGGGCCGATCGAACGCCGTCTGGGCAGGCGCCGGCACGCTCGCAAATGCAAGCCAAAGCAGCGTTACACATGCCGCGACGCTGGCCATGACGGCCCCGGACAGGCGGCCCTTTCCCATCAAAACAGCTTTCGAGTTATTGACGACGCTCAGGTTTTTCCGGCCGGCCATTTGATCGCCGCAAACCTGTATGGGCGATGAACGGCTCAAATCCGATCGTTGGCCTAAAGCATGATCCGGAAAAGTGTGAAGCGGTTTTCCGAGAAGATCATGCGCAAACAAGCTCTAGAACGCGTACTCCGCATAGACCGGTTCCACCGAGCCCTTCCAGGGACCGTTGAACTTCTCCAGCATCTCCTCCGCCGGCGTCCGGCCGGAATCGATAATGCGATCGAGCGGCTCGAGGTGCCGGGTCTCGTCGCGGCCAAGCTGGTCGATCCGGCCGCGCCGGCGCAGGCCCGCATGGGCCAGAACGAGGCACTCCTTGGCGATCTCGAACAGATAGCGGTCCTTGATCCGCGACTTGAAGCCGAAGCGCGGCACGTCATCGCGCAAGGCCTGACGCTCATGCGCGGTCCAGTGCTTCACCATGTCCCAGGCGGCGTCGAGCGAAACGTCGTCGTAGAGCAGCCCGACCCAGAACGCCGGCAGCGCCGGTAAACGGCCCCACGGACCGCCGTCGGAGCCGCGCATTTCGAGATAGCGCTTGAGCCGCACTTCCGGGAAGATCGTCGAGAGATGGTTGGCCCAGTCCGACAGCGTCGGACGCTCGCCGGGAAGATTGTTGTTGCGGCCGTCGAAGAACGCGCGGAATGAGGAGCCCGACACGTCGATGTACTCCTCGCCGCGCTTGACGAAATACATGGGCACGTCGAGCGCGTAGTCGACATAGCGCTCGAATCCCATACCGTCCTCGAACGCCCAAGGCATCATGCCGGAACGGGCATTGTCGGTGTCGCGCCAGATCTCGGACCGGAAGGAGAGGAAGCCATTCGGCTTGCCCTCGGTAAACGGCGAGTTGGCGAACAGCGCAGTCGCGACCGGCTGGAGCGCAAGCGAAACGCGCAGCTTCTTGACCATGTCGGCTTCGGAGGAGAAGTCGAGATTCGTCTGAACCGTGCAGGTCCGATACATCATGTCGAGGCCATACTGACCGACCTTCGGCATGTAATTGGTCATGATCTTGTAGCGGCCCTTGGGCATCACCGGAATATCGGCGCGCGACCAGGACGGCGTCATGCCGAGCCCGAGAAAGCCGATGCCGAGCGGCGTTGCGATCTCGCGCACCTGTGCCAGATGCGCCATCAACTCGCTCTGGGTCTGGTGCACATTCTCGACCGGCGCGCCGGACAGCTCGAACTGTCCGCCAGGCTCGAGCGAGATCGCGCCGCCACCGGTGACGTCGTAGAGGCCGATGATGTTGCCCTTCTCCATGATCGGCTCCCAGCCGAGCAGGAGCTTCATGCCTTCGAGCAGCGCGCCGATACCGCGTGCACCTTCGTACGGCACCGGACGGTGGCCTTCGAGCGTGAACGGCGTCTTCTCGTGCTCCGTGCCCATGCGGAATTCGGACGGATCCTTGCAGCCCGCCTCGAACCACGCGACGAGTTCGTCGCGCGATTGCAGCGGTGTCATATCGATCTGGTCTCGCGCCATATCAAACTCTAATCAAAAGGCGCTTCGACCGAACGCGCGCGGGTGACAGGGATGGCCCGCGAACCCACCGGTTGCACGGACGAACGGGTTTGCCGCGCGATCATCGCGACGGCATGCTTTCGTTGACGGCGGCGGGCGGCAGTTTCATCTCGCCGCACGAGCAGCCAAGGCGATCGAGCAGATTGCTGAGCTTGACGGCATCGGCATCGGACAGTTTCGAACCGACATATTTCTCGATCGCGGCCGAATAGGCGCCCCACATCCGCTTCTGCAACTCGCGGCCGGCTTCCGTGATCTCGACGAACTGGCCGCGCTTATCGATCTTGCATTCGCGCCGCAAGGCGAGGCCCTCGTCGACCAGGCGGTCGATCAGCCGCGAGGTAGAATATTGAGGAATCAACATCTGCCGCTCGAGCTCGACCGGCCGCAGCTCGCCCGAGGGCGCCCGCGACAATTCGAGCAGCGCGTCATACCAGGCCAGCGGTGGGAAGCCGGCCTTCTTCAGGTCCTGCTCGACGCAATCGAGCACGCGGCTCTGCACCCGCATCAGGCGGATCCAGGCGGCTGTTGCCTCGGTCGATGGTCTGCGTTTCATGGTTCCGCTCAAGCTCGTCGCCCGTCTCTTACTCCATTCGATGCACCTGCATCAATATTGACTATTTCAAGCAGGTGCATGTAGTTGCCCTTTCGGCCGAACCAAGCATCCGGTGGATGAAATTCCGGGAAACCGCACGATCTGACCGGTGCCTGCTCGCTGTCCCACATCGCCCTCCTGCAAGCCGGCCTGCCCTGCGAGTTGGTCGCGGTCGAATCGGCGCCAAGAAGCTCGAAACGGTTGGGGATTATCTAATGCTGAACCCTAGGGCCAGGTCCCTGCGCTGGGCCTCGACAGCGGTGAGATCGTGACCGAAGGCCCGGTGATTGTCCAGATGACCGCCCTCAGGCCTCAGCCGAGGCGCTGGCCCGCGACAATTCCGAGCAGCACGAGCTGAATTTCCTCACCTCCGAGGAGCGCGAGAGCTTCCGTCCGCTGTTCGCAGAAAACGATCGGCGAGGCGACGAAGAAACCGGATCGATCCAACTTCTTTGCCTGCACCATTCGCAGAATCCGAAGATCCGAGATGCACTGACGTCAATTTTACGAGCATTGTCAGGGTTAACGATAACTCTGCGTCGTGCACTCCGCGGCCGTCACAATCCTTGTGAGAGTATTCCACTTGGCTCAGCTTCAGCTAGGGAACACGACGCAGACCACTGGACCGGAAAGCTATTGTGACGGCTGTACTCCTTCTCCTGCTCGCGAGCGCAATCACTGGCTTGGCGACAGGGCTAATCTTCCGAGTCTGGACTCTGTTGCTGGTCTCGCCGGCCACCGCGATCCTTGCCGCCACGGTCCTTCAGACCTCAGGCTTTGGATTTTGGGCGGGCATTCCAATCGTCGTCGGCTGCCTGATTGCCGGCCAGCTCGCCTATTTGGCAGCGACGTTCTACCTGCACAGCGGGGAGCTCTCAATGCAGGACGACATCGACGGCGTGCCAGGCAAGCACGGCCATCCCGACATCAAGAACGAGAACGAGTAGGACGAGGCCGACCCAAGAGGGAATTTTCCTGCGACGCCGGAGGAACCCGCGGCGCGGCCACGACCGACCCAGCAGCAATAGGGGGGCGTATCTTACCGCAACGCCGGCTGCGCTGTCTTGAGACACCTTGGAGATCATTGCGGGACACCTTCAATGCCAAATGGGCCATCCGGTGGATCATCAGCAAGAGCGGTGCCGGTCGGATCGCGGCTGCGACGGGAAGCGTGACACGGAAACGCGTCAACATTGCGAACCATGTGATCGGCGACGTCGAAGGAACATCTCCAGGAGACAGTCGCCTCATTAACCTGATCGTTATGGCGACCGCCGGCGCGCGCTCGCGATGCTTGGTTAGCCGACGCCGGTCACGCCGCAGCGCGATTGCACCTTCATGATCCACCACAGATCATCTCGGCCGTAGTCGAGAGCAAGGAAGGACAGGTAGTCCTGCCGAAACGAAGGCGCTGGAAAGCCGGCCCTCGCTGGCGAAACGGTATCGGGCCGCGCATTCTCGCCGTTCGGAGACGAAAGATAAAAAGGCCGGATCAATGATCCGGCCTTTGCTGTTCTTGGATGTGTAGCCCGGTTTACAGGCAATCCTAGGCCGCCGCCTTCTTCGGCGCGAAGCGTCCGTAGAAGGTCTCGCCCTTCGCAGCCATCTCCTCGAGCAGCTTCGGCGGGGTGAAGCGCGAGCCGTATTTCGTCTCCAGCTTGTGGCAGAGCTCGACGAACTTCTTCGTGCCCATGAAGTCGATGTAGGACAGCGTGCCGCCGGTGAACGGCGCAAAGCCGAAGCCGAGGATCGAGCCGACATCGGCTTCGCGCGGATCGGTGATGACGTGATCCTCGACGGTGCGCGCGGCTTCCACCGCCTGCACCACCAGGAAGCGCTGCTTCAGCTCCTCGATATCGAGCGTGTCGGGGTCGAGCTGCTTCGGCTGCAGCGCGGAGAGCCCCGGCCACAGGCTCTTCTGGCCCTTGCCCTTCTCGGGATAGTCATAGAAGCCCTTGCTGTTCTTGCGGCCGAGCCGCCCCTGCTTCTCGACCATCTCCACCATCAGCTTCTTCTGCTCGGGGTTGATCGCGTTGGGGCCGAGATCGGCCTCGGTCGCCTTCATGATCTTCAGGCCGAGGTCGAGCGCGACCTCGTCCGAGAGCGAGAGCGGGCCGACCGGCATGCCCGCCATCTTGGCGCAGTTCTCGATCATTGCCGGCGGCACGCCCTCCAGGAACATCTCGTTGCCCTCGGCGACGTAGCGGCCGACGCAGCGATTGGCGAAGAACCCTCTGGAGTCGTTGACCACGATTGGCGTCTTGCCGATCTGGCGGACGTAGTCGAGCGCGGTCGCGAGCGCGACATCGCCGGTGTTCTTGCCGAGGATGATTTCGACCAGCATCATCTTCTCGACCGGCGAGAAGAAGTGGATGCCGATGAACTTGCCCTGGTCCTTGAAGCTCTCTGCCAGCGAGGTGATCGGCAGCGTCGAGGTGTTCGACGCGAAGATCACGTCCGGCTTCAGATATTCCTGCGCCTTGGCAAAGGTGTCCGCCTTGACCTTGCGGTCCTCGAACACGGCCTCGATGACGAGGTCGACGTCCTTCAGCGCGGCATAGTCCGCGGTCGGCGTGATGCGCGCGAGCAGGGCTTCGGCATCGGTGGGCTTGGCGCGGCCCTTTTTGATCTGCTCCTCGATCACCTTCTGCGCATGCGCCTTCCCCTTGTCGGCGCTCTCCTGGTCGCGGTCGATCAGCACGACGTCGAGGCCGGCGCGGGCCGAGACGTAGCCGACACTCGCGCCCATGAAGCCGGCGCCGATCACGGCGATCTTCTTCACCTTGGTCGGGGCTACGTCCTTCGGGCGGCGCGCCCCCTTGTTGAGTTCCTGCATCGACAGGAACAGGCTGCGGATCATCGCGGCCGCTTCCTTCGAGCGCAGCACCGAGGTGAAATAGCGCGACTCCACGCGCAGCGCGGCGTCGATCGGCAGCTGCAGGCCCTCATAGACGCAGCTCATGATCGCGCGGGCGGCGGGATAGTTGTCGTAGGTCTCGCGGCGGTAGATGGCGTTGCCGGCCGGGAACATCATCATGCCGGCCTTGGAGAACACTGGACCGCCCGGAAGCTTGAAGCCCTTCTCGTCCCAGGGCGCGACGGCCTTGCCGCCGCCCTTGATCCAGTCCTTGGCGGCCTTGACGAGGTCAGCGGCAGGAACGACGGCATGGATCAGGTTCAGCGCCTTGGCCTTCTCGACCGTAACAGGATCGCCCTTGAGCAGGATCGTCATCGCATCCTGCGGCGGCACCAGACGCGGCACGCGCTGCGTGCCGCCGGCGCCCGGGAACAGGCCGACCTTGACCTCGGGCAGGCCGAGCCGCGTCTTGGGATTCTCCGCCGCGACACGATAGTGGCAGCACAGCGTGATCTCGAAACCGCCGCCGAGCGCGAGCCCGTTGATCGCGGCCGCCCACGGCTTGCCCGATGTCTCGATCGAGCGCAGCACCTGCGAGAAGCGACGGCTCTGGTCGAACAGCATCTGGTTCGCGGCGGTCTCTCCCTGTTCCTTGAAGACCTTCGCATAGGCCTGGTTCATGCCTTCAAGCATCGACAGATCGGCGCCGGCGCAGAAGGCCTCCTTGGCGGAGGTGATGACGACGCCCTTGACCGCGGCGTCCGCCGTGGTCGCCTTGACGATCGCCTCGAGCTCGTCGGTCGAGGTCTCGTCGAGCACGTTCATCGAACGGCCCGGGATGTCCCAGGTGACGAGCGCGATACCGTCGGAATCGGTCTCAACCTTGAAGTTCTTGTACGACATGTTGGTTGCTCCCTGACTTTAGACGCGCTCGATGATGGTCGCGGTGCCCATGCCGCCGCCGATGCACAGCGTGACGAGGGCGGTGGACTTGTTGGTGCGCTCGAGCTCGTCGAGCACGGTGCCGAGGATCATCGCGCCGGTAGCACCGAGCGGATGGCCGAGCGCGATGGCGCCGCCATTGACGTTGATCTTGGCATTGTCGATGTCGAAAGCCTGGATGTAGCGCAGCACGACCGAGGCGAAAGCCTCGTTGAGCTCGAACAGGTCGATGTCCGACTTCTTCATGCCCGAGCGCGCGAACAGCTTTTCGGTGACGTCGACCGGACCGGTCAGCATCATCGCCGGCTCGGAGCCGATGTTGGCAAACGCACGGATTTTCGCGCGCGGCTTCAGGCCGTACTTCGCGCCCGCTTCCTTGCTGCCGAGCAGCACGGCGCCGGCGCCGTCGACGATGCCTGACGAATTGCCGGCGTGGTGCACGTAATTGACGCGCTCGATCTCGGGGTGCGACTGGATCGCGACGCCGTCGAAGCCGCCCATCTGTGCCATCATCGTGAACGAGGGCTGCAGCTGCGCCAGCGACTGCATCGTGGTCGAGGGACGCATGTGCTCGTCCTTGGCGAGGATGGTGAGGCCGTTGATGTCCTTCACCGGCACCACGGACTTGTCGAAGCGGCCCTCGTCCCAGGCCTTGCCCGCGCGCTGCTGGCTCTGCACCGCGTAGGCGTCGACGTCGTCGCGCGAGAAGCCGTATTTGGTCGCGATCAGATCGGCCGACACGCCCTGCGGCATGAAATAGGCCGGCACCGCGATCGAGGGGTCCACCGGCCAGGCGCCGCCGGAGGCGCCGATGCCGACACGGCTCATCGATTCGGCGCCGCCGCCGATCACCAATTCATGCTGGCCGCTCATGATCTGCGCGGCGGCAAAGTTCACGGCATCGAGGCCGGAAGCGCAGAAGCGGCTGATCTGCACGCCGGGCACGGCTTCGCCGAGGCCGGCCTTCAGCGCGGCGAAGCGCGCGATGTCGGAACCGGCTTCACCAACGGGATCGACCACGCCGAGCACGACGTCGTCGACGGAATCTTCCGGAAGGTTGTTGCGGTCCTTCAGCGCCTTCAGCGGTACGGTAGCCAGCGCGAGGGCAGTGACCTCGTGCAGCGCGCCGTCCGGCTTGCCGCGGCCGCGCGGGGTGCGAACGTGGTCGTAGATGAATGCCTCAGGCATGACGCCCTCCTGTGATGTTCAGATGCGTTGGGAGCAGGCGGCGGGAGCAGGCCTCAGAAGGCTTCCGCCGGCAATTCCATGATGGTGGCGCAGCCGGCCTGGATGCGCGCGAGATTGGCCGCAGTCTCCGGCAGCATCCGCTCCATGAAGAAGCGGCCGGTGACGAGCTTGGTCGAGAGATAGGGCGTCGCCCCGCTCTCGGCAATCTTGGCCTGCGTCACCTTGGCCATCTTCGCCCACATATAGCCGAGCGCGACGAAGCCGAAGAGATGCAGGTAGTCGGTTGCGGCAGCGCCCGCATTGTCCGGCTTCGCCATCGCATTCTGCATCAGCCAGGTCGTGGCCTGCTGGAGATGGCCGAGCGAGGTCGAGAGCGGCGTGATGAAGGGCTTGAGCGCCTCGTCGCCGCCGTTCTCCTTGGCGAAGGCCATGACCTCGCCGAAGAAAGCCATGATGGCGCGGCCACCGTCGCGCGGCAGCTTGCGGCCGACGAGGTCGAGCGCCTGGATGCCGTTGGCGCCTTCATAGATCATCGCGATGCGCGCATCGCGCACGAACTGCTCCATGCCCTGCTCGGCGATGTAGCCGTGGCCACCATACATCTGCTGCGCCTGCACCGCATTGGCGAAGCCGTAGTCTGTGAGGAAGCCCTTCAGCACTGGCGTCATCAGGCCCATGTGGTCGTCGGCGACCTGGCGGTCCTTGGGATCCTCGGAGCGGTGGGCGACGTCGCTCTTCAGCGCGGTCCAGATCACGAAGGCCCGCGCGGCCTCGTTGAAGGCGCGGATCGAGAGCAGCGTGCGGCGCACGTCGGGATGCACGATGATCGGATCGGCCGGCTTGTCCGGCGCCTTGGCGCCCGTCAGCGAACGACCCTGGATGCGCTCGCGGGCATAGGCGACCGCGTTCTGATAGGCCACCTCGGACTGCGCGAGCCCCTGCACGGCGACGCCGAGGCGGGCCTCGTTCATCATCACGAACATGCCCTGCATGCCCTTGTTCTCTTCGCCGATCAGCCAGCCGGTGGCGTTGTCGTAGTTCATCACGCAGGTCGAATTGCCGTGGATGCCCATCTTGTGTTCGATCGAGCCGCAGACGACGCCGTTGCGCTGCCCCACCGAACCATCGGCGTTGACGAGGAACTTCGGCACCACGAACAGCGACACGCCCTTGATGCCGGCGGGTGCGCCCTCGATGCGGGCGAGCACGAGATGGATGATGTTGTCGGCGAGATCGTGCTCGCCGGCCGAAATGAAGATCTTCGTGCCCGTGATCCTGAAGCTGCCGTCGGTCTGGCGCACCGCCTTGGTGCGGAGCATGCCGAGGTCAGTGCCGCAATGCGGCTCGGTGAGGTTCATGGTGCCGGTCCACTCGCCCGCCACCATCTTCGGCACATAGGTCTTCTTCTGCTCGGGCGTGCCGTGCACCAGCAGCGCCGCAGTCGCACCCATCGTCAGGCCGCCATACATCGAGAACGCCATGTTGGCGGAGATCTGGAATTCGTTGACCGCCTGGCTCAGCGTCACCGGCAGGCCCTGGCCGCCATATTCCGTCGGTGCCGACAGGCCGAGCCAGCCGCCCTCAGCGACCTGCTTGAAGGCCTCCTTGAAGCCCTTCGGTGTCGTGACGCTGCCGTCGTCAGCGCGCTTGCAGCCTTCGAGATCGCCGACGCGGTTGAGCGGCTGCAGCACCTCCTCAGCGAGCTTGGCGGCTTCGCCGAGAATGGCTTCGCGCACGTCGCTCGAGGCGTCGGAGAAGCCCGGCAGATTGTCGTAGCGGTCGATCTGGAAGACGTCGTTGAGCAGGAAGTTCACGTCTTCGACGGGGGCCTTGTAGATCGGCATGAGATTCTCCCGGCACGGCCTGAAGGGATGATGTTGGGCTTATGATTGGGCGGCAGCAAGCTGCTCCGCCATCAGGCGGTGCAGCATGTTGATCGCCTTGAGCGGACGCACCATCACCTTGAAATGGGTGATGCGTCCCTCGGGATCGAAGCTGATGATGTCGACGCCGTTGATCTCGATGCCGTCGATCATGGTCTTGAATTCGAGCACGGCGCCGTTGTCGCTGCGCCATTCGCCGACATAGGTGAAGCCCGGGCCGCCGAGCACCTTCTCGGCGCTGGCGAGGTATTTGAAGGTGATGTCGCGACCGCGCTGCGGCGTGTGAACGACGGGGCTTTCGAACACGGCATCGGGGTGCAGAAGATCCCAGAGCGCGGCGCGGTCATGGGACTTCATGTAGCCGTACCAGGAATCGAGGCCGGTCATTTCAGGTGCCTCCCTAGGCCAAGGGCAAAAAGTGCGAAAACAACCCCATGCACAGTAGCGATAAGGTTGATTCCGCTGGATTTTTTCAGTCGGGGGCTTTGACCCGTCTGCCACTGCCTCATATGCACATTGACGCATATGCGCCGATACGCATAAAGTCAAGCCACAAGGTCGAGAACAGGAGGCCGGTCATGGCACTGGGCGACGCAATCCTCGCATGCCTGACGGAACGTCCGATGACGGGCTACGAGCTCGCCAAGACGTTCGACTCCTCGATCGGCTTCTTCTGGAAGGCCGACCACCAGCAGATCTACCGCGAGCTCTCCAAGCTGCGCGACCGCGGCTACATCCAGGGCCGCGAGGTCGTGCAGTCAGGCAAGCCCAATAAGCTGATCTATACGCTGACTCCCGAGGGCCGAACAGCACTGCGGCACTGGGCCGCGCGGCCAAGCACGCCGCCCTCGATCAAGGATGACCTCCTGGTGCGGCTGCATGCGCTCGATAGCATCGACATCGAGCCCATGCGCACCGACCTGATGGCCCGCCTGGAGCACCACCGCGACCGCCACGCCAATTACGAGCGCATCCTGAAGAAGCGCTTTCCGGACGGCACGGCGGAAGGCCGGCTCGACCTCGGCAATCTGCTGCTGCTCCAGCTCGGCGCCCGCCACGAGCAGATGGTGGCTGATTTCTGCGAGGAGGCGCTGGAAGCGCTGTCGGCCATGAGCGGCAAGGCCACGGTGGTGCCGATCGAGGATGGCAAGCGCGAGGGGAAGGGGTGAGGAGCCAGGATTGCTGCGTCGTGGCCGGGCTCGTCCCGGCATGACGGTTTCGCTGTCCCCAGTTCCCCCCGCCCAACTTTAAGACACCCGCGCCGCATTCCTTAACTCGTTATTTACCGTAACAGGAAAAAGTCGGTTTTCGAGGCAGACGACCCGCGCCAAATTCGATTGTCTTTGCAACCGGGGCGCGTGGGAAGGCTGGAGGCGCCGGGTGGGGCGCCGGAGTCGGAACCGGACAGAGTCATGAATTCGCGCGTATCGTGGAGTGTTGACGGCATCGATCCATCCGTCCGGGAGCGGGCCGAAGCTGCTGCGCGCAGAGCCGGCATGTCACTCAACGATTGGCTGAACTCCACGCTCGGCGAGACGGCATCGCCCAACTTCCGCGGACCTTACGAGCAGCGTCCGCAGCACATGCCGCAAGGACCGAGCCAGGAAAGCCGCGAAGTCGCCGATATCCACCAGCGGCTCGACGCGATCACCCAGCAGATCGAACGGATTTCCAAGCCCGCCCCGCGCCAGGACTCTTCAAGATCAGACGTCTCGCGCGAGCAGGGCGTCGCGCGTCAGCTCAACGATGCGATCTCGCGGCTCGATGCGCGCCTGTCGCAGATCTCCCGCCCGCAGCGGCAACCGCAGCAGCCGCAGGCCCCCCGCCCCGCGCCGGCCGACACGCGCCAGCGCCAGGCCGATGCGGTCGAGCGCGCGACCGCGCAGGTCTATCGCAGCTCACCGCCCCTGAGCCCGGCTTCGTTCGACGTCGCGGTCGCCGAGATCACCGCACGCCAGAGCGAGCTCGACGGCTTTGCGCCGAGGCACATGCCGCCGCGTGCCGCGCCGTCGCTTGCGCCCGCGGCTCCTTACGCGCCCCCCATGGCGCCGCCCGCGCCCGCCTATGCTCCGCCGCCACCGCAGCCGGGGCCGGATTTCTCATCGCTCGAGCGCCACCTGCTCAAGATCACGAGCCAGATCGAGTCGCTGCAGCGTCCCGACAATACCGAGCAGGCGATCAACGCCTTCCGCAGCGAACTTGCCGAAATCCGTGCCGCCATCACCGAGGCGATGCCGCGGCGCGCGATCGAATCGATCGAAAACGAGATCCGCTCGCTGCACCGTCGCATCGACGAGACGCGGTCCAACGGCACCGACGGCCAGGTCCTCTCGGGCATCGAGCATGCGCTGTCCGACATCAAGCAGGTGCTGCGCACGCTGACGCCGGCCGAGCAGCTCACCGGCTATGACGAGGCGATCCGCAATCTCGGCGCGAAGCTCGATCTGATCCTGCGCGCCAATGACGATCCCTCGACGGTGCAGCAGCTCGAAGGCGCGATCTCGGCGCTGCGCGGCATCGTCTCGAACGTGGCTTCCAACGAGGCGCTGGCACGGCTTTCCGAGGACGTGCAGCTGCTGTCGTCCAAGGTCGACCAGATCACCCGCGCCTCCGGCCACGCCGACAGCTTCGCGGTGCTGGAGCAGCGCATCGCCGCGCTCACCGCCGCCCTCGAAACCCGCGAGCGGCCTCAGCCATCCGAGAGCACCGAGCACCTCGAAGCCGCGATCCGCGCGCTGTCGGACCGCTTCGACCGCATGCAGGTCGGCAACGATTCCGCCTCCACCTTCGCGCATCTCGAACAGCGCGTCTCCTATCTGCTGGAGCGGATCGAAGCCGCCTCCGATCCGCACAACGGCAATTTGAGCCGAGTCGAGGACGGGCTGCACGACATCCTGCGGCACCTGGAGCGACAGCAGGCGACCTATGCCGCGCTGGCCGAGAGCCGCAGCTCCGCTCCGCCCGCGGATTCCGGCATGGTCGATCTCGTCAAGCGCGAGCTCGCCGACATCCGCTTCAGCCAGTCCGAAACGAACCGTACCACCCAGGACTCGCTGGAAGCGGTCCACAGCGCACTCGGCCATGTCGTCGATCGCCTCTCCATGATCGAGGGCGACCTGCGCACGGTACGCACCGCGCCTCCGGCTCCCGCGCCAGAGCCGATGTCCATGCCGATGGCCGCGCCCATGCAGCCCGCGCCGATCGCGCGCGAGCCGCAGCAGCAAGCACAGCAGCCGAAATACGATCCGAAGCCCGAGCTTCCGAATCCGGCCGCGGCGCAAGCCGCCTTCGCCGCCGCGCCGCGCGAATTCCACGCTGCTGCCCCCACGCCGCCGCCGGTTCCGCCGCGCGCGATCAGCGAAATCCTGGAGCCGCATACGGCGCCGCGCACCGCGCTCGCGCCGGAATTGCCGCCGGATCATCCGCTCGAGCCGGGCACGCGGCCGGGCGGACGCCTCGCCACGCCGTCTGAGCGCATTGCCGCCTCCGAGAGCGCGATCAGCGGAATTCCCGCCGCGCCGAAAGAGCCGGTGTCGTCGTCGAGCTTCATCGCGGCCGCGCGACGCGCCGCGCAAGCCGCGGCCGCGCAGCCCGAGAAGACCGGCCGCGCCGCCAAGGCAGGGGCTGACCGGTCCAAGGAAAAGGCTAAGGACGACGGCTCGACCATCACCTCGAAGATCCGCTCGCTGCTGGTCGGCGCGAGCGTGGTCGTGATCGTGCTCGGCACCTTCAAGATGGCGATGAACCTGCTCGAAGGCGGCAGCCCGCCGCCGGCGCCGCAGGCCATGGACGAAACGTCCAGCCAGCCGGCGCCCCTGGCCCCGCCGCCCCCGGTCGAGACCAGGCCCGCCACGCCCGAGCAGGTCACGCCGTCGATGACGTCGCCGACGCCGATCGGACGGCAATCCCAGATCAACGCCGCGCCACCGCCCGCCGCCATTCCGGGCAACTCAGCCTCCGTCGAGATCCCGCCAGCGCCTGCCGCGGCCCCGCCGGCCTCCAGCGACGTCACCGGCGCGCTGTCGGGCACGAGCCGCGCCAAGCTCGGGCTCGTCCAGGTGCCGCCGAGCGAGAGACTGCCTGACGGAATCGGCGGCCCCGCCTTGCGCACCGCCGCGATGAAGGGCGATGCAACTGCGGCCTACGAGATCGGCGTGCGCTTTGCGGAAGGAAAGGGCGTCGCCACGAATTACGACGAAGCGGCGAAATGGTACGACCGCGCGGCGCAGGCCGGCGTGGTGCCCGCGATCTTCCGCATCGGCACGCTCTACGAAAAGGGCCTAGGCGTGAAGAAGGACGCCGACATCGCCCGCCGCTACTACACCCAGGCCGCCGAGCGCGGCAACGCCAAGGCGATGCACAATCTCGCGGTGCTCGACGCCGACGGTAGTGGCCGCGGCGCCAATTACAAGAGCGCGGCGCAATGGTTCCGCAAGGCGGCCGATCGCGGCGTCGCCGACAGCCAGTTCAACCTCGGCATCCTCTATGCCCGCGGCATAGGCGTCGAGCAGAACCTCGCCGAATCCTACAAATGGTTCAGCCTGGCGGCCGCGCAGGGCGATGCGGACGCGGCCGGCAAGCGCGACGACGTCGCCAAGCGTCTCGACCCGCAATCACTCGCCGCCGCCAAGCTCGCGATCCAGACTTTCAGCGCCGAGCCGCAGCCGGATGACGCGGTCAACGTCGCGACGCCTGCCGGCGGCTGGGACACCGCGCCGCAGGCAAGCGCGAAGCCGGCGCCGAAGCAAGTCGCCACCAAGCGCTCGGCCTCGGCGGCGCAGTAAGGTAACGAGGAAGGTCGGGCCGCGGTTCGCGGTGCCCACCTCCCCGACGCGGAGAGGTGAACCGAGACGCTGGCTCGCGCCGATCCAACCAATCAATCGCAGCCATTCACCACGCGCGAAGTTCCCGGTCCCGCCCACCAGGGAATTCCGCTATTGAGGGGCGCGGCAATCGTTCCGCCCTTTCCGCGAGCATTCCGCGTTGGTCGATCCGTCTCGCCGGTGCGTGGCTCAATGCAGCTTTACCTCCCGATCGCCGATCTTCCGGTCAACGTCTTCCTGGTGCTCGCCATGGGGGCCGCGGTCGGCTTCGTCTCCGGCATGTTCGGAATCGGCGGCGGCTTCCTGATGACGCCGCTGCTGATCTTCATCGGCATCACGCCGGCGGTGGCGGTTGCCTCCGTTGCGAGCCACATCGCGGCCTCGTCCTTTTCCGGCGCCCTATCCTACTGGCGACGGCGCGCGATCGATCCGGCGCTGGCAAGCGTTCTGCTCTGCGGCGGCGTGACCGGCACGGCTCTCGGCGTCTGGACGTTCACGCAGCTGCGCGCGCTGGGCCAGCTCGATCTGATGATCGCGCTGTCCTATGTCGTGCTGCTCACCACCGTCGGCAGCCTGATGTTCTCGGAAGGCCTGCGCGCGTTGATGCGGACCCGGCGCGGCGCGCTGCCGCCGCGGCGCACGCACAATTGGATCCACGGCCTGCCGCTGAAGATGCGGTTCAAGCGCTCGAAGATCTATCTCTCGGTCATCCCCGTGGTGGTCGTCGGCATCGTGATCGGCTTCATCGGCGCCATCATGGGCATCGGCGGCGGCTTCATCCTGGTGCCGGTCATGATCTATCTGTTACGGGTGCCGACCTCGACGGTGATCGGAACCTCGATGGTGCTGACGCTGGTCACGATGCTGTTCGCGACCATGCTGCACGCCGTGACCAACCACCTCGTCGACGCGGTACTGGCCCTGATCCTGATGGTCGGCGGCGTCACCGGCGCGCAGTTCGGCGCCCGGGCCGGCCAGAAGATCCGCGGCGAGCAGCTGCGGTTGCTGCTCGGCCTTTTGATCCTCTCGGTCGGCGTCCGCTTCGCGATCGAGCTGGTGATCCAGCCCTCGGATCTCTTCACCATTCGCGAGCTGGGAGTGAGCGGATGACGCGCGCGCTTCTCGCCCTCCTTATCGTCCTGCTGCTCGCCGGCGCTGCGCGGGCCGAGCGACTGATCGTGTCGGTCTCCAACCATCGCGTCACGGTGACGCCGAACTATTCCGGCGAGGAGCTGGTGCTGTTCGGCTCGGTCGAGAGGGACGCCGCGACGCCGCCCGACCGCACGGCCTACGATCTCGTCGTCACCGTGATGGGCCCGCGCGCCGACATGGTGACGCGGCGCAAGGAGCGCACCTTCGGCATCTGGATCAATACCGACTACCGGCAGTTCCTGCAGGTGCCGAGCTATCTGGCACTCTTCGCCAACCGCCCCTTCGATGCCATCACCTCGCCCGAGATCGCACGGCGGCAGCAGATCGGGCTCAACAACGTGCTGCTGACCCAGCGGGTCGGCGGCGATTACGCCGACGTGGTGCCGAACGATGCGTTCCGCTCGGCCTTCATTCGCTTGCGCACCCAGCGCGGCCTCTATCGCGAGGATGGAAGCGCGGTGACGTTCCTAACCCCGACGCTGTTCCGCACCGGCATTCCACTGCCCGCGGAGGTGCCGATCGGGACCTATGAAATCGAAATCAAGCTGTTTGCGAACGGCGCATTCATCGGCAAGACCGAGACCGCGTTCGAAATCGTCAAGGTCGGCTTCGAGCAGTTCGTCGCCACTACCGCACGGCAGAACGGGTTCCTGTACGGTCTCGCCACGGTGGCGATGGCGCTGATGACAGGGTGGATGGCCTCGATAGTGTTCAGGAAAGACTAGCCGCACACTCCGTCATTGCGAAGACGCACCACTTTCTCCTCTCGTCATCGCCCGGCTTGACCGGGCAATCCAGTATCCAAGAGACCCTCGTTGGATAGCTCGCCCTCACAACAACCGCCTCGGCGTACTGGATGCCCCGGTCAAGCCGGGGCATGACAGTTGAGATTGTGGCGGCTTCCTCACGCCGCTCCCTTCGCCGGCCGCGTCACCAGATAGATGCCGAGCGCGACCGGAACGATGCCGAGCAGGTCCCGCGCCTCGACGTGCTCGCCGAGCACGAGGAACGCGAACAGCATGCCGAGCGGCGGCATCAGGAAATGATAGGCGCTGGCGGCGGTGGCGCCGCACACCTCCAGCAGATGAAACCAGAGCCAGTAGGCGAGGATCGAGCCGCCGAGCACGAGGAAGGCGAAGGCACCGATCAGGCTCGGCGTGTAGTCGATCGCGTTGACATCGGCGAAGGTGAGCGCGACCGGTGCCAGCACGATGCCCGCGGCGAGGTTCTGCACGCCGTTGCCGATCCATAAGGACCCCTTCGGCGCCAGCAGCTTGAACAGGATGGTGCCGGAAACGAGCGAGGCCAGCGAGGCGAGCGTGAAGACGATGCCGGGCAGGGAATCGGTGCCGACTGATAGGCGATGCCAGACGATCGCCGTCACGCCGATCACGCCGAGCAGGAGGCCGCTCGCCTTGCGCCAGGTCATGCCTTCGCCGAGCAGAATCGCGGCGAGCGCCGCCGTGAACACCGGATTGGCCGAGACGATCAGTCCGCCGAGGCCGGCGGAGACCGATTGCAACCCGGTGTAGCCGAGGCCGAGATAGAGCGCGTTGTTGGCGATGCCGAGCACGGCGAAGACGGCGGCGTCGCGCCAGGACAATGACCAATCGTCGCCGCGGATCAGCGTCGCAACGAGAATCAGGATGCCGGCCAGCGAGAAGCGGGCCGCGAGCAGGATCAGGGGCGGGCAATGGGTGACGCCGATCTTGCCGGCGACGAAGGCATAGCTCCAGAGCAGGCAGAACAGGCCGATGGCAAACGGCAATGTGGTGAAGCGGCTGCGGGGCGCGGGAAGCGAGGTGGCGAGCGACATGGGGGCATTCTCGGATGTTTTTTCTTGCCCTCGATCTAGAGGGATCGCTTGTCATTTGGAAATTAAATGATTAACTCAGCTTCAGTGGATTTTCGAATGAAGGCAGCCGTGCTCGATCTCGACCTCCTGCGCAGCTTCGTCTCGGTGGTCGAGGCCGGCGGCTTTACCCGCGCCGGCGCCCGCGTCCACCGCACGCAGTCGACCGTGAGCCAGCAGATCAAGCGGCTGGAGGAGGATGTCGGCCAGCAGCTGCTGCACCGCGACGGCAAGGACGTGCGCCCGACCGAGGCCGGCGAGCGGCTTCTGTCCTATGCGCGGCGGTTGCTCACACTCGCCGAGGAGGCGCGCGACGTGCTGCGCCAGCCTGGCGGCGAAGGCGCGATCCGGCTCGGCATCCCCGAGGATTTCGCGGCGTACCGGCTGCCCAGATTGCTGGGTGCGTTCTCGCGCTCGCATCCGGGTCTGCGGCTCGACGTGCGCGCCGACCAGAGCAAGCACCTGGCGCGCGATCTCGAACGCGGCGAGCTCGATCTTGCGCTCTACAAGCGCGAGGCCGGCGGAAAGGACGCGATCGCGGTATGGCCCGAGCGGGTGCACTGGGTCACCAGCAAGAGCCATCCGGTCGACGTCAACGTGCCGTCGGTGCCGCTGATCGGCTTTCCGCTCGGCTGCCTCTATCGCGCCGGCGCCATCCACGCGCTGGAAAGCGCGGGCCGCACTTGGCACACCGCCTACACCTCATCGAATCTCGCCGGCATCCAGGCCGCCGTTGCCGCCGGCATGGGCTTGAGCATCCTGTCGGAGATGTCGATCCAGTCCGAGCACCGCGTGCTGACGGCGAAGGAGGGCTTTGCGCCGATCAACAAGACCGAGCTCGCACTGATGGCTGCGCCGGATGCCAGCCCGGCAACGCTGCGGCTTGCGAATCGTCTCGCCGAGTTTTGCGATACGGTGCAGACGAAGGCGGCTTGAGTTCGCCGGATCTCGGGCGGCTTTCAATTCGCCGCGGACAGCAGCTTGTCGCCGCACGCATTTGCGTAGAACTTGCCGCCGCATTGCCGCTTGATCGCAGCGCAGCGGGCTGCGGGCGACGCTTTCTGCGGGACCGTGAAGCCGCAGCTGAGACCGTCGGCGCTGCGACCGGATTTGCCGGCGGCAAACGCCGCACTGGTGACGCTGATGCAGACGACGAGCAGGGCCGCAGCGGCGATTTCGATCGGCAGTCGCGTCAGCAGTCGTGTCAGCGGTCTCATGGGGCGGCTCCTCCACACTGATGGCTGAATCTTTCGTAATCTAGCACCGAATCCCGGTTTCTCCGTGCTCGCCCGGGTTCCCAACTCGGCCCGTTCCTTGCATAAATTCGCGCCAGCGCAGTGCACGACCGCACGGGCGGCAGTTCCGGTGCAAGGGCAGGACGCGTAGATTGGTAAGAGTTCTTTCGACCCAGGAAGTGACGGCTTTGCAGGATACATCGTTCCAACCCAGTTTTCCGGCCCCCGGACAGCCCATCGACGAACTCGCGCTGGCTGAGATCAAGGGCGCGATCCTGGCGAAGCTGCGCCTTGCCATCGGCAAGGACGCGGGGATGGCGACCAAGCACGACTGGTACCAGGCCGCCGCACTGGCTCTGCGCGACCGCATCGTGCATCGTTGGCTCACGGTCGAGAAGCACAGCTACGATGCCGGGCGCAAACGGGTCTATTATCTCTCGCTCGAATTCCTCATCGGCCGCCTGTTCACCGATGCGCTCAACAACATGGGGCTGCTGAAGATCTTCGAGGTCGCGCTCGGCGATCTCGGCGTTTCGTTGTCCGAGCTGCGCAAATGCGAGCCGGACGCGGCGCTCGGCAACGGCGGCCTCGGCCGGCTCGCCGCCTGCTTCATGGAGAGCATGGCGACGCTCTCGATCCCCGCGATCGGCTACGGCATCCGCTATGATTACGGCCTGTTCCGCCAGATCATCAACCAAGGCTGGCAGCAGGAATATCCCGACGAATGGCTGAGCTTCGGCAATCCCTGGGAATTGCAGCGGCCGGAGGTGATCTACGACATCAATTTCGGCGGCGGCGTCGAGCATGTCGACGACAAGGGCCGCGACCGCGCCATCTGGCATCCGGGCGAGACCGTGCAGGCGATCGCCTATGACACGCCGATCGTCGGCTGGCGCGGCCAGCACGTCAATGCGCTGCGGCTGTGGTCGGCACGCTCACCCGATCCGCTGAAGCTCGACGCCTTCAACAAGGGCGATTATGTCAGCGCCAGCGCCGAGCAATCACGCGCGGAGGCGATCTGCAAGTTCCTCTATCCGAACGACGACAGCCCTGCGGGACGTGAGCTGCGACTGCGCCAGGAATATTTCTTCGTCTCGGCCTCGCTGCAGGACTTGGTGAAACGGCACCTCGCCTCCGACGGCCAGCTCCGCAGCCTCGCGAGCAAGGTCGCGGTGCAGCTCAACGACACCCATCCGAGCCTCGCCGTCACCGAGTTGATGCGGATCCTCGTCGACTTGCACAATTTCCGCTGGGACGAGGCGTGGAAAATCACCGTTGCCGCACTCTCCTACACCAACCACACGCTGCTGCCCGAGGCGCTGGAGACCTGGCCGATCGAGCTGTTCGAACGCCTCCTGCCGCGGCATCTGGAGATCATCTACCGCATCAACGTGCAGCATCTGGCCCTTGCGGAGGCGCGCTGCCCCGGCGACATCGACTTCCGCGCCTCGGTATCGCTGATCGACGAGAAGAGCGGCCGCCGGGTGCGCATGGGCCAGCTCGCCTTCGTCGGCTCGCACCGCATCAACGGCGTCTCGGCAATGCATTCCGACCTGATGCGCGAGACCGTGTTCCACGATCTCAACCATCTCTATCCCGGCCGCATCACCAACAAGACCAACGGCATCACCTTCCGGCGCTGGCTGATGCTGGCAAACCCGAAGCTGACCGACCTGTTGCGCGAGACCTGCGGCGATGCCGTGCTCGACGACCCCACCCAGCTCTCGCTGATCGAGGCGCGCGCCAGCGACGTCGAGTTCCAGAAGAAATTCCGCGGCGTCAAGCATCACAACAAGACGGCCTTGGCGCGCCTGATCGGCGAGCGGCTCGGCATCAAGGTCGATCCGAGCGCGCTGTTCGACGTGCAGATCAAGCGCATCCACGAGTACAAGCGCCAGCTGCTCAACGTCATCGAGACCGTCGCGCTCTACCAGTCGATCAAGGACGAGCCAAACGGCAATTGGGTGCCGCGGGTGAAGATCTTCGCCGGCAAGGCGGCGGCGAGCTATCGCTACGCCAAGCTGATCATCAAGCTGATCAACGACGTCGCCGAAATCGTCAACAACGATCCCGCGATCGACGGCAAGCTCAAGGTCGTGTTCCTGCCCGACTACAATGTCAGCCTCGCCGAAGTGATCATTCCCGCAGCCGATCTCTCCGAGCAGATCTCCACCGCCGGCATGGAAGCCTCCGGCACCGGCAACATGAAGCTGGCGCTCAACGGCGCCATCACCATCGGCACGCTCGACGGCGCCAATATCGAGATCCGCGATCATGTCGGCGCGGAGAACATCGCGATCTTCGGCATGGAGGCCGGCGACGTGATGATCCGCCGCAAACAGGGGCTGGACGCCTCCGACGTGATCCGCAATTCGCCGAAGCTGCAGCGCGCCATCAACGCGATCGGTGCCGGCGAGTTCTCGCCCGGCGAGCCCGGCCGCTTCGAATCCATCGCGCATGCGCTGCGCTATCTCGACCATTACATGGTCAGCGCCGATTTCGATTCCTATTACGAGGCGCAGCGTGCGGTCGATGCGCGCTGGCTGGTCTCGTCGGCATGGACACGCGCCTCCATCCTCAACGTCGCGCGCATGGCCTGGTTCTCCTCGGACCGCACCATCCGCGAATATGCCGAGGAGATCTGGAACGTGCCGGTCAACCCGACCACGCCGCTGCTGCCGAATCTGCGCGACGCCGCGGGCTGATTTTCCGCGGCGTGGAAGCGGCGTTACCTGCGAGGTTATTGCATCTCGGCAAACGGATGATGATATGATCGTCATCATCCCCAGCCGGCGCCGGGTGATAGCGGCGCCGCAACCTCAACCACTGTCATTGCGAGCGCAGCGAAGCAATCCAGACTGTCTCCGCGAAAAGACTCTGGATTGCTTCGCTGCGCTCGCAATGACGCCGGGACGCATCGAGGACCGACAATGCACGCCAAGCTCCCGCACCCGTTCGACGACGCCACCCGCGTCACCGCCGGCGACTCCAGCTGGCAGGGGCACACCAGCGACTACTATTGGGCTTTCGTCGGCCCGTTCGGCGGCGCCACCGCCGCGACCATTTTGCGGGCGCTGATCGAGCATCCGCAAGCCGCCGGCGATCCGCTCGCCCTCACCGTCAATTACTGCGCGCCGATCGCCAAGGGCCCGTTCGATCTCGACGTGCGGCTGGTGAAGGCCAACCGCTCCAGCCAGCACTGGAGCGTCGAGCTCAGCCAGGGCGGCGGCGAGGTCGCAACGCTCGCCACCGCGGTGTTCGCCGAGCGCCGGCCGTCCTGGGAGCACAGGGTGGCGAAGGCCCCGGACGCCAAGCCGTTCGAGGAGACGCTGCCGTTCCCCAAGATTTCGGCGTCCTGGGCCAATCAGTACGAATTCCGCTTCGTCGAGGGCGAGATGCGGATCGGCCCGCCGCAGGCCGAGCTTGCCAGCACCTATTCGAAGATCTGGATCAGCGACCGCACGCCGCGCAAGCTCGACATGCTGTCGTTGATGTCGATGTCGGACGCCTTCTTCGGCCGCATCTTCCACGCCCGGCGCGAACTGGTGCCATTCGGCACGGTGTCGCTGACGACCTATTTCCACACCGACAGCGCAGAGCTCGCGAGCGAAGACATCACCCGCGTGCTCGCGACGGCCGATTCTAAGATCATGCACAAGAGCTATGCCGACCAGAACGCCGAGCTCTGGTCGCCGAACGGCAGGCTGCTCGCAACCACGACGCAGATCGCCTATTTCAAGGCGTGAGCTTTCTCCCCAGCGTCGTCCCCGAGAACGCGGGGACGACGCCGAGTATGTGCTTTGCGCTCGTGCGACAAACAAAAAAGGGCGGCCTTGCGGCCGCCCTTTTGCATTGACGACAGAGCGCTTACTCCGCTGCCAGCTTCAAGTCCGGCGCGGCAGCGCGCACCTCGGCGTCGACCTGGGCTTCGAACTTGGCGAAGTTCTTCTGGAACATGCCGACCAGCGCGCGGGCGGTCTTGTCGAACTCGTCCTTGTCCTTCCAGGTGTTGACCGGGTTGAGGATCTCGCTCGGCACGCCCGGCAGCGCGGTCGGGACCGCGAAGCCGAAATATTTGTCGGTACGGAATTCGACGTTGCGCAGGCTTCCGTCGAGTGCGGCGGTGAGCAGCGCGCGCGTCACCTTGATCGGCATGCGCGAGCCGACGCCATATTTGCCGCCGGTCCAGCCGGTGTTGACCAGCCAGCAGTCGACATTGTGCTGGGCAATGAGGTCGCGCAGCATGTTGCCGTAGACGGAGGGGTCGAGCGGCAGGAATGGCGAGCCGAAGCAGGTGGAGAATTCCGGCTGCGGCTCGTTGCCGAGACCGCGCTCGGTGCCGGCGACCTTGGCGGTGTAGCCGGAGAGGAAGTGATACATCGCCTGCGCCGGCGACAGCTTTGCGATCGGCGGCAGCACGCCGAAGGCGTCGGCGGCGAGCATCACCACGTTCTTCGGCTGCGGCGCGCGGCCGGTGCGCGAGGCGTTCGGGATGAAGTCGAGCGGGTAGGCCGAGCGCGTGTTCTCGGTCTTGGAGCCGTCGTCGAAATCGACCACGCGGGTATCCTCGTCGAGCACGCAGTTCTCGAGCACCGCGCCGAAGCGCGTCGAGGCCGCATAGATCTCCGGCTCGGCTTCCTTCGAGAGCTTGATGCACTTGGCGTAGCAGCCGCCCTCGAAATTGAAGACGCCGTTCGGGCCCCAGCCGTGCTCGTCGTCGCCGATCAGCGTGCGGTTCGGATCGGCCGACAGCGTGGTCTTGCCGGTGCCCGACAGGCCGAAGAAGATCGCGGTGTCGCCCTTGGCGCCGACATTGGCCGAGCAGTGCATCGGCATCACGCCGCGCTCGGGCAGATAATAGTTCAACGTGGTGAAGACCGACTTCTTCATCTCGCCGGCATAATAAGACCCGCCGATCAGGACGATCTTGCGGGCGAAATCGATCGCGACGACGTTCTCCGAGCGCACGCCGTGGCGTTTAGGATCGGCGCGGAAGCTCGGCATGTCGATGATGGTGAGCTCCGGCACGAAGGTCGACAGCTCGATCGCCTCGGGGCGGATCAACAGCGTGCGGATGAACAGCGAGTGCCAGGCGAGCTCGGTGAAGACGCGCGTCTTGATCCGGTAGGCCGGATCGGCACCACCGTAGAGATCCTGCGCAAACAGCTTCTTGCCTTCGGCGTGCTTGAGGAAGTCCTGGTAGAGCGTCTCGAACTGCTCCGCGGTGATCGACTGGTTGCCGGCCCACCACATCTTCTTGTCGGTGGTGGCGTCACGCACCGTGAACTTGTCCTTCGGGCTGCGCCCGGTGAACTCGCCCGTGTCGGCGCAGAGTGCACCGTCGGCGGACAGCACCGCCTCACCCGCCGCAAGCGAGTATTGATAGAGTTGCGGCGCACCGAGATTCCAGTGCACCTGTTTGAGATTCTTTAAGCCGAATTTGTCGACGCCGAAGGCACCGTTGCGCACGCCCGTCTCTTGCACGAAAGAATCCTCCTAGAACCCGCGACACTCAGCGCGACAAGTTTAGCGCCACCGCGGTCATCTTCATCAATGGGCCGTTCGGCCTCGGCTGAACGACGTAATACTGATGAACGCTGGCGTTGCCAAGCTGATCCCGCAGGATTTGGTTTAATCAAGGACCGCGCCAAACGTCGCGCATGTCAGCTCTGAGCGGGCGCATCAAGAAAAGTACGAATGATCGCGCAACCAAATGCGCGTTTGCGCGTTACTTCCGGTTATTGCGTCGCACAATCCGTGTAGCGGCTTCCTATCTTACCTCGCCCTCGCCGATCAGCGCGAACGGTCCCCACATCGCGGGATAGGCGTTGCGTGGTGACGAGACGTCGTCGAGATAGGTTAGCATCGCGCGGCGCAAGGCTTCGGAACGACCGATCCTTGGTTCGTCCTTGAGCAGCGCAAACGTCGATGTGGTCAGGCGGGTGGCAGCTTCCGAATCCACGGCCCAATGCGAAACCAGCAGCGCGCGGGCACCTGCGTAGAAGAACGAGCGTGCCAATCCCGACAGCGCCTCCGCACCGGGCTTGTCGCCCGCGATGGTGTTGCAGGCCGACAGCACCACCCAATCGGCGTTGAGCTTGAGCTGGGCCACTTCGCTCGCGGTGAGTAGACCGTCGTCGAGCTCCGACGGCTCATCCGGAATGGAGAGTGCGAGCGAGGGCTCGCCCAGTCCCTTGACGTCGCCGGCAACGAGGCCGTGGGTGGCGAAGTAGATGATGCCGTATTGGGCAAGCGCTGCACGCTTCAACGTCGTTTCGCTGGCATCGCGTCCGAGATGGATCTCGACCGCGGCGGCGCCGACGTCCCTCGCCACCGCATTCAGTTCGTCGGCGGTGTCGGGCAGCTGCGGCAGCGCCTGCGCCAGCCGCGCGCGATCGACGCCAGCGCCGCGCCAGAACTCGGCGTAGGCCATCGTTGCGATGCCGCGCGCGGCGATCTTGCCGCTTGCGGCGCGCCGGTCGGCAGGACTTTCGGCTGCAGGGTTGAACATGGGATCGCCGAAGCCCGTCATCGGCTTGACGCCGTGATCCCTGCGGGCAAAGGCACGCAGCGATTTCAGGCTGATCACCGACGGCAGCACCGAGACGGCCTGACGCCGCAGCAGCCAGGCGGCGTCGCGATAACCTTCTGGCCGGTCCGGGATCGCCGATTGCGGCTTCTCCGTGACCAGCAGATGAAACGGCAGTGCGGTCAGCGCGGCCGACGGCACGACCAGCAGGCTGCGCTTGTCCTTCGTCAGCGCCTCCACGGGGCCGAGCAGCGCGACATAGAGCTCGTTCGCGAGCGCAAGATCGAACAATCCCAATTTACCGGAGGCATCGCGCGCTTTGCCGACATCCAGGCCCCTGCGGAAGGCGGCCACCTTCTGCGCCAGCGCATCCGCTCCGAGAGAAATTTCCTTCCAGTCGACGCCGTCGCGCGTGATCGCCACGACATAGCTCCGACTGTCGACGACGGAATAGATCACCGTCGCCTCGTCGGCTGAGAGCAGCGGCTGGACCTCCTTCACGGTCAGCGGCTGCGGGTTGGAGAGCGAGGCATAGTCGGGAAACTCGATTGCGAGCGTCTTCTGCAATCCATTGCGCGCGCTCGCGATCGCCGCGATCCGCGCGCGGCTGCGCTGCTCGGCCGCGACGTCGCGCTGCGCGGGCGGCTTCGACACCGCCGCGACGATCGCCTTGTCGAGCGCGTCGGATTCGGCCGCGAGATCCTGATCCCTGCGTACGAGCTCGGCGAGCCGGTCGCTGCCGGCGGCGAGCCGCACCGCGAGCTTGTTCACGGCGGAAGCGGCAGAGGATTGCGTGCCGCGCTGGATCGCACCGAGCGCATCGTCGAGCGCCTTCTCGTCCGCCAGCAGCGATTGCTGCCGGGCAGCGAACAGGATCGGCAACACCACACGCAGCTGGGCACGATTGGCGGCGAGCGTCTTCTGTGCGAACGGCAGAGCGTCCGCAGTCCGTCCCGTCGCCTGAAGGAAATGGGCGAGATTGCTCGTCGAAGTCGCGACATCGGGATGATCCGGTCCGAGTGCACGCTCGCGGATCGCCAGCGCGCGACGATAAAGCGGCTCGGCATCGGCATGACGCTGCTGGTGCTCGTAGAGCCCGGCGAGATTGTTGAGCGAGCGCGCGACGTCGGGGTGTTCCGGCCCCAGCACCTTCTCACGGATCGCGAGCGAGCGCTTGATCGGAGCCTCGGCATCGGCGTCGCGATTGAGGTCGCGATCGACCTGACCGATGTTGTTGAGGACGGTCGCGACCGCGGGATGCTCGGGCCCGGCTGCTTTCCGATAGATCGCGAGCGCACGCCGGAACAGCGGCTCGGCGTCGGCAAAGCGCTCCTGCTTCACGTAGAGCGTGGCGAGGTTGTTCAGGGCCCGGCCGACATCGGGATGCTCGCGCGGCAGGCTCTTTTCGCTGACGGCGAGCGCGCGCTTGAACAGCGGTTCGGCTTCGGTGAAGCGGCCCTGTCGCTGATACAGCGCGGCGAGATTGTTCAGCTCCGGCGCGATCAAGCCGGTATCGAGGCCGAGCGACTTTTCCATCAGCGCAATGGCGCGCTTGTAGACCGGCTCGGCCAGATCGTCGCGGCCCTGACCGGCATGGACCTGGCCGAGATTGTTGAGCGCGGCGGACAGTTCGCGACCGTCGTTGGCCTTCTCCAGGTTCGCGACCATAGCCTGCGCCAGGGGCAACGCTTCCGCATATTTGCCGGCTTGATTGAGTGCGTTGATCCGCGCCCCCTGTGCGGCGAGATCGCCCTTCTGGGCGGGGGCCGGGGTGGCAAGCAACGTGGTGATCGCGAGCGCCAGACCCGCGGCCCATGCCATACGATGTCCCGTCATGGCCCCTCTCGCTGCGAGCCCGAAAACCTTCACGGTCATGGGTCGCAGCGACGGGTAGCCGCGTTCAAGTCGTCGCGCCCTGGTCCATCTTCTTGCGCGCTTCGGCAGCGAGGCGGACCAGCATCTTGCGCAAACCCGTGCCGTCCGTCACCCGCTCCGGGAAGTCCAGCCGCAGTGTGGTTTGGCCGTCCTGCATGTCGAGGCCCTCAGGATCGCAGCCGGTGCAGCGCCAGTCGCCCTCGGTGGCGCCGAGGAGCATTGTTGCATAGAGGTTCATGGCCTCGCGATGGTCGGCATTCATGTGCTCGACGGCGCCCTCCTCCGCCGCCAGCAGGTCCTCGGCGCCGGTGAGGTCCGTGAGAAACTGATCGGGCCTGAGGTCGACGATGCGGCCGAAGCCCGCGACCAGATGGGTTCCCGTGGGCCGGATCAAGAAGAAGGCGAAATCCTTAAACGAAACAAAGCCCTCCGCCGATGGATGGGCAATGAGATACCGTCGCCGCACCAGATCCTTGTCGCTATCGGCCTCCTCCGCCCGGCCGGACAGCATAATCCGGGCGCCTTCCAGGGGATCGCCGGCCACGCGCTCGTCCAGCATCAGCGAGACCCGGCTGTCCGCGAGGACGTTCCTTGTGTGCACGGCGAGGCGCGAGATCAGCAGGATAGGCGATCCATCCGGGTGGCTGGCGAGGTTGACGAGGGAACAATAGGGATCGCCGCTGCCGGTCATCAGCGTCGCCAGGGCCCCCTGCCGGGACCGCCGCAGCAGCGATTTGGCGAGCTTTCCGGGGTCGAAATCGGGAGTCGGCTGCATCGGCTTTCTCGGGTCAGGTGGTTGCATGAGGGGCCTTCTTTCGGGTAAACGAGAGTCCGGTTATGGGTCGAGATGCGGCGAATCTGCCGTGTTTCGTGGAACTTGGTCACACTTCAGCCCAGCTTGCATTGCTCGGTGACAAGGTTTCGAACGCCAACTTCGGCACCCATGTATGCGGCGCATCACTGGATTGCTCGCCGTTTCAAGCCACGACCCAAACGGAAAGCAGAAAGCAGAGGCTCATGCCCACAATCGCTTTGGTCGACGACGACCGCAACATTCTCACATCCGTCTCGATCGCGCTGGAAGCCGAAGGCTACCGCATCATGACTTACACCGACGGCGCCTCGGCCCTCGACGGTTTCCGCACCACCCAGCCCGATCTTGCCATCCTCGACATCAAGATGCCGCGCATGGACGGCATGGAGACGTTGCGCCGCCTCAGGCAGAAATCCGACCTGCCGGTGATCTTCCTCACCTCCAAGGACGAAGAGATCGACGAACTGTTCGGCCTCAAGATGGGCGCCGACGACTTCATCCGCAAACCGTTCTCGCAGCGCCTCCTGGTCGAGCGCGTCAAGGCGGTGCTGCGCCGCTCGGCGCCGAAGGACCCGACCGTCGCGCCGAAGGAGAACGATGCCAAGGCGCTCGATCGCGGGCTGCTGCGCATGGATCCGGAACGCCATACCTGCACCTGGAAGAACGAGCCGGTAACGCTGACCGTCACCGAATTCCTGATCCTGCAGGCGCTCGCGACCCGGCCCGGTGTGGTGAAGAGCCGCAACGCGCTGATGGACGCCGCCTATGACGACCAGGTCTATGTCGACGACCGCACCATCGACAGCCACATCAAGCGGCTGCGCAAGAAGTTCAAGGTGGTCGACAATGAATTCGAGATGATCGAGACGCTCTACGGCGTCGGCTACCGCTTCAAGGAAGCCTGAGGCTCAGGCAGCTTCACGAAAGACGAGAGCATCGCCGGTTCTGATTCCATCGGGACCGGGATCGCTCCAGAGCGCGATGAGATCATCACGTTTCAGATTATCGTTTGAGCATGATCCTTTCGGAAAACCGCTACACACTTTCCCGGATCATGCTCTAGGATGCGGGGACCTTCTCGCAAGCTGTCCTAACGCGGGCGTAAGCATTGCTGGACCGAACGCAGCCTGATCCAAACCAGAGCGCCGGGGATATCGCATCCGACGGCGTTCCGGAGCAGTTTGCCGAAGACAAGCCGCAGGGCTGGCGGCCGCTGAACTGGCTGAAACGCGCCGGGCAGTTCTTTTTCGCGCTGTCCTTCTCGAGCCTGACCCGCCGCATCGTCTCGCTCAACCTCGCCGGCCTCGTCGCGCTGGTGGCGAGCATCCTGTACCTGTCGCAATTCCGCGCCGGCCTGATCGATGCGCGCGCGCAGAGCCTTTTGGTGCAGGCCGAGATCATCGCCGGCGCGATTGCGGCCTCCGCGACCGTGCAGACCAACGCCATCACCATCGATCCCGACAGGCTGCTCGACCTCAAGCCGGGCGAGACCTATGGCGGCTCGGACGAATATTCGCCGCTGGACTTCCCGATCAATCCGGAGCGCGTGGCGCCGGTGCTGCGCACCCTGATCTCGCCGACCAAGACGCGCGCCCGCATCTACGATCCGAACGGCAGCCTGCTGCTCGACAGCCGCAACCTCGAAAACGTGCTGCGCTTCGATCTGCCGCCTCCGGCCGAGAAGCCCGGGATCGTCGAGCGCGGCATGGTCGCGGTTCGCACCTGGCTGAACCGGGGCGACCTGCCGCTCTATCGCGAGCTTGGGCCCGAGAACGGCAATGGTTATGCGGAGGTCGGCGACGCTCTGCAGGGCCAGAAGCGCTCGATGGTGCGGGTCAATGCACGCGGCGAGGTGATCGTGTCGGTCGCGGTCCCGGTGCTGCGCTCGCGCGCGATCCACGGCGCGCTGATGCTGTCGACGCAAGGGGACGACATCGACCAGATGGTCACCGCCGAGCGCCTCGCCATCCTGAAGGTCGGCGGCGTCGCCGCCGCCGTCATGATCATGCTGTCGCTGCTGCTCGCGAGCACGATCGCCGGACCCGTGCGCCGGCTCGCCGACAGCGCCGAGCGCGTCCGCCGCCGCATCAAGGCCCGCATCGAGATTCCGGACTTCACGCGCCGCCGCGACGAGATCGGCCACCTCTCCGGCGCGCTGCGCGACATGACCAGCGCGCTCTACAGCCGCATCGAGGCGATCGAGATGTTCGCCGCCGACGTCGCCCATGAATTGAAGAACCCGCTGACCTCGCTGCGCTCGGCGGTCGAGACGCTGCCGCTGGCGCGCAACGAGAACAGCCGCGCGCGCCTGCTCGAAGTGATCGAGCACGACGTCAAGCGGCTCGACCGGCTGATCTCCGACATCTCCGACGCCAGCCGCCTCGATGCCGAATTGCAGCGCCAGGATGCGATCCCGGTCGATCTGCGCCGCCTGCTGACGACGCTGGTGTCCGTCGCCAATGAAACCAAGCTCGGCCACGACGTCGCGGTCGAGACGCGCTTCGAGGGCCGCAGCCCGAACGACACTTTCTCCGTGACCGGCCATGATTCACGGCTCGGGCAAGTGGTCTCCAACCTGCTCTCCAATGCGCAATCGTTCTCGGAAGCCGGCAGCAAGGTGCGCCTCACCTGCCGCCGCGTGCGCGGCGAGATCGAGATCGTGGTCGACGACGACGGCCCCGGCATTCGCGACGACGCGCTGGAGCGCATCTTCGAGCGCTTCTACACCGACCGTCCGCATCAGGGCTTTGGCCAGAATTCCGGCCTTGGCCTGTCGATCTCCAAGCAGATCGTCGACGCCCATGGCGGACGCATCTGGGCGGAGAACCGTCCTGGCCCGCTGGATGCCGACGGCGCTCCGACGGTTGCCGGTGCGCGCTTCGTGGTGAGGCTGCCGGCGCTATGAGCGACGACGGGTCCAGCGTTCACGCCTCCGCCGTCAAGGTCGGATCTCTGGCGGTGCTGATCCGCGGGCCCTCGGGCTCCGGCAAGTCGCGCCTTGCCTTTGATTTGATCATGGCGGGACGCTCGGGCGTGGTGGAAAGGGCCGTTCTGGTCGGCGATGACCGTGTCCATCTGGCGACAGTCGGCCACGAAATTGAGGTGCGGCCCGCGCCGGTCCTGGCCGGCCTGATCGAGATCCGGGGCCTGGGGATCCGCCGCTGCGACTTCGTGGAGCATGCGACTGTCGGTCTCGTAGTCGATCTGGACGCGGCGGATGCGGAGCGCCTGCCACCGGCGGAATCCCTGAAGACAAGCATTTTTGGTGTCGAATTACCGCGAGTCGCGGTCGGCCGCGGCTATTCGCCCCTCCCCCTGGTTGTTGCGGTCTTGACTACTACCAAGAGTTCATCCTCCGTTAACCTTTCCGGCGATTGTTTGAAGGGAAATTGTAACCATATCAACCCCAGTATCGCGACCGAATAGACCGGCGCAGCTCCCCTTATCCATCCGTCTAGATTCAGGGAGATACGCAACATCCCCCCTTGCGCGGGGGCTCTGGATGGTCAAAGTGGCGCGTTCGTGCGGTGCACCAAAAGCGCCCGCGAGGAGTTTTCCGATGATTGGTCTAGTACTTGTGACCCACGGGCGCCTTGCCGACGAATTCAAGGCGGCGCTTGAACATGTCATGGGCCCACAAAAGCAAATCGAAGCGATCACGATCGGTGCCGAAGACGATTCCGATCTCTGCCGAAGCGACATCATCGAGGCGGTCAATCGCGTCGATTCCGGCGACGGCGTTGCGATCCTCACCGACATGTTCGGCGGCACGCCATCCAACCTTGCAATATCCTGCATGAGCCGGCCCAAGGTCGAAGTGCTCGCGGGGATCAACCTTCCCATGCTGGTGAAGCTCGCCAAGGTGCGCGAGGAGCGTTCGCTGCCCGACGCGATCGCGATGGCTCAGGAAGCGGGCCGCAAATACGTCACCATCGCCAGCCGCGTGCTCGCCGGCAAATGAGCGAGGAGGCGCCACAAGCGGGGACAGGCGTGCCCGCGGGCGCGATTGCCAAGGATCTTCTGATCATCAACAAGCGCGGCCTGCACGCCCGCGCCTCCGCGAAGTTCGTCCAGGCGGTCGAGCGCTTCGATGCGCAGGTGTGGGTGACGCGCGGCGGCGAGACCGTCGGCGGCACCTCGATCATGGGCCTGATGATGCTCGCCGCCGGTCCCGGCACGACGATCACGGTATCCGCCGCCGGCACGGATGCCGAAGCCGCGCTCGCAGCGATCACCGAGCTCGTCGAGAGCAAGTTCAACGAGGAAGGGATTTAGCCCATCGTCATTCCGGTTCGATGCGCAGCATCGAACCGGAATCTCGAGGTTCTCAGGTGCGCAATCGCGCACCGTAGTTCACGCTTCGCGTGCCCCGGAACGACCACAACCCTCACTTCGCCGGCGGCGCGATGTAGATGTTCCAGCTCATCGACGGGCCCGCTTTGCCGTGGGTGAAGCGGCGCGTCGTCATCACGATGCGCTCGGCGTTCGGCGCGGTCTCGGACACCCATTTCTCGAACTTGGGCAGGCGTTCGTCGGTCGGGTCGAACACGCCGATGAAGCCGTACTTCTTGGCGTCGTCACGCGAGGTCAGCCCGGAATCCCAGGCTTCGATCGGCAGCAGCGCGGCCGGATGATCCGGACTGTAGAACACCAGCGGCTGGATCGACTCCATGGTGCCGGCGACAACGGCCCAGCGCGAGGCGAAGCGCGCGTGCCAGGCCTGGGTCAGCTCGCGCGCCAGCTCCGAGCGCGCGCCATAGGTCGCGGTGTTGCCGGCATTGGCCGCCATCTCGCGCGCGGCGATCCAGGGCGAAGCGGCAAGCGTCGCGGCACTGAGCACGAGCCAGATTGCGGCGATGTTGAACAGCACGGCGCTCTGCACCCGCAATGCAGGAATCGCGACCAGCGCGAGCGGGACCAGGAAGAACAGCGAGATGCCCCAATCGGTCTTCATGTAGATGCTGAAGACCAGCGCGCCGAGCGGCGGGCCGACGGCGACGATGACCTGGATGATCCAGACGTTCAGCGCCTGCGAAACATTGACGCCCGGATTGCCGCCGCGTGCCCAGGCACGCGTGACGATGCGCGAAGGCGCGCGCAGCAGCAGCTTGACCCAGGGCGGCACCAGCGCCATGGCCAGCGCCGCGAGCGCCACCGGCAATGCGAGCAGCCCGAGATTGTGCAGCACATAGCCGGCGACGAGCTGATGCACCGGACCGCTGTCCTGGAGGCTGTAGGTGTCGCCGGCATAGGTCAGCGGCACGAAATGCGCGTCCGCCAGCCAGACGATGTGCGGGATCATCGCCGCGACCATCGTCACGATCGCCACCCACGGCGCGGGCGACGACAGGAATCGCAACCGGTCGGGATGGATCAGCGCGGCAAGCCCGATGGCGCCGATCATGGTCAGCACCCAATATTTGGTCATCAGCGCCAGCGCGCCGGCAAGGCCGAGCAGGAGTCCGGATTGCCAGGTCCGCTTCTCGAATGCGTTGAGATAGGCGAGCACCAGGAGCGGCAGCGTGACGAGCTGAAGCAGGTCCGGGTTGTACTTGAAGCCCTTGAAATTGAAGATCGGGTAGAGCGCGATCATCACGACGACGAGAAACGCGCGGCGCGCATCAACCACACGCAAGCTCACGAGCCAGCAGATCACCATGCCGACGCTCACCGTCGCCATCGCGAGCGCATAGGTCGCCCAGTCCGCCGCCGGGAACGCCTTGAACCAGAGACCGGCCACCCAGCCCGACAGCGGCGGATGCTTGCCGTAACCCCAGAGGAATTGCTGGCCCCAGCCATAGGCTTCCGCGACGTCCATGTGAACGTCCTGCGCTGCCTTGAGATTGATCAGGATGAAGGTCCAGAGCACCGCATGCAGGATGGCGAGCTGGATCACCAGCCACAGGCGCGCCTCTGGCCGGATCGCGCAGGCAACCAGCCAGGCCCGGAAGCGGTTGTAACTCAAGCGGGTCTTCGCCCGCGCTCTGACGGATGGGATCGAGGTGGTCGAGATGGGCCTGGACATGGGCCGTGCGTAGCGCGTTTTGGCCTGCCGTGGAATCAGCTTGGCGTGAAGAAAGGCCCTGAAAATACAGCAATATGGTTGCCGCACGGGGATGTGAGTGGTATCCCGCGCCCATGACGACCGTCCCTATTTCCAACATCCGCAATTTCTCCATCGTCGCCCATATCGACCATGGCAAATCGACGCTGGCCGACCGCCTGATCCAGATGACCGGCGGCCTCTCCGACCGCGAGATGGCGGGCAAGGAGCAGGTGCTCGATTCCATGGACATCGAGCGTGAGCGCGGCATCACCATCAAGGCGCAGACGGTGCGCCTCGCCTACCGCGCCAAGGACGGCAAGGATTACATCTTCAACCTGATGGACACGCCCGGCCATGTCGACTTCGCCTACGAAGTCTCGCGGTCGCTGGCGGCGTGCGAAGGTTCCCTCCTGGTGGTCGACGCCAGCCAGGGCGTCGAGGCGCAGACGCTCGCCAATGTCTACCAGGCGCTCGACAACAATCACGAGATCGTTCCGGTCCTGAACAAGGTCGACCTGCCCGCCGCCGAGCCCGAGAAGGTCAAGCAGCAGATCGAGGACGTCATCGGCATCGACGCCTCCGACGCGGTGATGATCTCGGCCAAGACCGGCCTCGGCGTGCCCGACGTGCTGGAGGCCATCGTCACCCGCCTGCCGCCGCCGAAGGGCGATCGCGACGCCACGCTGAAGGCGCTGCTGGTCGACAGCTGGTACGACGTCTATCTCGGCGTCGTCGTCCTGGTGCGCATCGTCGACGGCACCATGAAGAAGGGCCAGCGCGTGCGCATGATGGGCACGGGCGCGGCCTACGATGTCGAGCGGGTCGGCTTCTTCACGCCGAAGATGCAGCAGGTCGACGAGCTCGGCCCCGGCGAGATCGGCTTCATCACCGCCGCGATCAAGGAAGTGGCCGACACCCGCGTCGGCGACACCATCACCGACGACAGGAAACCTGTTACGGAGATGCTGCCGGGCTTCAAGCCGGCGATCCCCGTGGTGTTCTGCGGCCTGTTCCCGGTCGATGCCGACGACTTCGAAACGCTGCGCGCGGCGATGGGCAAGCTGCGCCTGAACGATGCCAGCTTCTCCTTCGAGATGGAGACCTCCGCCGCGCTCGGCTTCGGCTTCCGCTGCGGCTTCCTCGGCCTGTTGCACCTCGAGATCATCCAGGAGCGGCTGTCGCGCGAATTCGACCTCAACCTGATCGCGACGGCGCCGAGCGTCATCTACAAGATGAAGCTGACCGACGGCAGCGAGCTCGAGATCCACAATCCCGTCGACATGCCCGACGTGGTGAAGATCGCCGAGATCCAGGAGCCCTGGATCGAGGCCACGATCATGACGCCCGACGAATATCTCGGCAGCGTGCTGAAGCTGTGCCAGGACCGCCGCGGCTCGCAGAAGGAGCTCACCTATGTCGGCTCCCGCGCCATGGTGAAGTACGACCTGCCGCTCAACGAGGTCGTGTTCGACTTCTACGACCGCCTGAAGTCGGTCTCCAAGGGCTACGCCTCGTTCGACTATCACCTGACCGACTACAAGCCGGCCGATCTCGTCAAGATGCAGATCCTGGTCAATGCCGAGCCGGTCGATGCGCTCTCGATGCTGGTCCACCGCACCCGCGCCGAAGGCCGCGGCCGCGCCATGGTCGAGAAGATGAAGGAGCTGATCCCGCCGCACATGTTCCAGATTCCGATCCAGGCGGCGATCGGCGGCAAGGTGATCGCCCGCGAGACGGTGCGCGCGCTGCGCAAGGACGTCACCGCAAAATGCTACGGCGGCGACATCACGCGTAAGCGAAAACTTCTGGAGAAGCAGAAGGAAGGCAAGAAGAAGATGCGGCAGTTCGGCAAGGTCGACATCCCGCAGGAGGCGTTCATCGCCGCGCTGAAGGTGGATAGCTGAGGCGACGCTCGGGACGGGCCGGCCCGGTCTCCGGGGCCGGCAAACAGGGCGCTCTCCAGCGCCGCAAACAAAAAAGTGCGAAAACAACCCCATGCACAGTAGCCGCCCCGTTGGCGGCATTGCGTTTTTCCGATTTTACGAAGTCGGCTTGACCCGTCGGGCAAAACAGGGGTATGGTGGCATCATCTCAGGGTGCGTGATGCAGGCATTCCGTCAACAGTCCGCTTCCTGAACGATCACACCTTCTTCGCCTCGACGTATCGCGCAAAATTGTCGAGGATCGCCTGCCAGCCGCCCTGCTGCTGCTCGACCGAGTGCGTGGTTTCGGCGTCGAAGACGACGCGGACGACAACGCCGTTCGGGCCGGGTACGAACTCGACCTCGGCCTTCCGATCGCCGAACGCGTATTCGATCCGCTTGTGTTCGACGATTTTCGTGTAGGTGCCGGCGAAGTCGAAGCCCATGCTGCCGTCCTTGGCTTCCATCCGGGACGAGAAAGCGCCGCCTTCCCGCAGGTCGACCGTCGCCCTGGTCGTATGCCAGTCGTCGGACGCCGCATTCCACTTCACGATGTCGGCGGGCGTCGTATAGGCGTGCCAGACCCGATCGATGGGGGCTGCGACGGTGGTTTCGACAGTGATCCTCATGGGCATTGCTCCAGTTCGATTTCAGAGAGTCGAGGGGATGACATAGCTTCCCGACGGGGCCTTCAGCGGCCCTTCCGGGATGTCTCCAACCAAGGACGGGCAGGACCCGTCCGTGCCGACATGGTCCAGCCGTCAATATTCAGAAAAAATTGCGGCTGGAATAGCTCGGAGGAGAGATGAGCTCTTGCGGAAACCCATCGCCCAAGCGGACGATCAGACGCTACGGGCAGCGGACTTCGAAGTAAGTCTTGCCTCCCCGCTCAAAGCCTGCTCCCTCGTAGAAGCGGAGCGTGCTTTCTCGTTTCGAGCCCGTCGCCAATAGAACCTTGTAGCAATCGGCCTGCCAGCCGATTTCCAGGGCACGCGCAAGAACCCGTCGGCCAAGCCCGTGGCGACGGTAGTCGGCATGGGTGACGACGTTCTCGATCACTCCGTACGGCCGGCCGCCTCGCGACAGAAGCGACCAGCAGTTCCGCTGCCTGCGCCACGATCACCGTCGTGAAGCCGGATGCTAGCAAGTGCGACCAGACCCGCTGGGCATCGGCCCTCTCCAACGCAGGATCGTGCGGATGCAGGTGCCGGTAGAGGCTCAACACCTCGGGCAGATCATGTTCGACGGCAGCGCGGATGATGGCTTCGGTCATCTACTGGCCCCAAGGATCGCGTCGCTGGCGATAATATCAGAAACCGGCAATTGTTCTCGCGAGGCGACGTACAAACGCTCCGCGCGCCTTGCCCTTCGCGGCCCGATAGGCCACCATCCCCCGCGCGCATCACCAACAAAACCAACAGCGCGAGGAAACGCATGATCAAACCGTCACGCTTCGACTATGGCTGGGTCGTTGTCGCCGCGGGCGCGCTGATGACTTGCGTCGGGTTCGGCACGATGCTGTCGCTGGCGGTGTTCCTGCAGCCGATCTCGGAAGCGATGGGCTGGTCGCGCGCAGGCGTGTCGGCGGCGGCGACGCTGGATTTCCTCTGCATGGGATTTGCCGCGTTCCTGTGGGGCACGCTGTCGGATCGGTTCGGCACCCGCATCGTGGTTCTCGCAGGCAGCGTTCTGCTGGGGCTCGGCCTCGTCACCGCGAGCCAGGCAACAAGCCTGTGGCAGTTCCAGCTTTGCTTCGGTGTGCTGATCGGGATCGCCGCCGGCAGCTTCTACGCGCCGATGATGGCGCTCGCGAGCGCCTGGATCGAGAAGAACCGCAGCCTTGCGGTGGCGCTGGTCTCCGCCGGCATGGGCGTCTCGCCGGTGACGATCGCGCCGACCGCGAGCTGGCTGATCACGACCTATGACTGGCGCACCGCGATGCTGATGATCGGCATCGCTTCGTGGGCGCTGCTGATCCCAGCCTGCTTCCTGGTGCGTCCGGCGCCGGCATCTGCCGGTCCTGCGACGGCGGACGCGGCGCCGGGGATCGACCTCACAGCGGCGCAGGCGCTGCGCACGCCGCAGTTCGTCGCGCTTGCGGCCGCGCATTTCGCCTGCTGTGCGGCGCATTCCGGCCCGATCTTCCACATGGTGTCCTACGCAATGGTGTGCGGCATCGCGCCGCTCACGGCGGTGACGGTCTATAGCGTCGCCGGCGTCTCCGGCCTCGGCGGACGCCTGCTGCTGGGCGCACTGGCCGATCGCATCGGTGCAAAGCCGGTGCTGGTCGGCGGGTTGTTCGTGCAGGCGATGTGCATCGCGACCTATCTTGCGGTGGCGCAACTCGGCGAATTCTACGCGCTCTCGGTGGTGTTCGGCCTCGCCTATGGCGGGGTGATGCCGCTCTATGCGGTGCTGGTGCGCGAATTCTTCGGCGCGCGCATCATGGGCACCGTGTTCGGCGCCGTGTCGGCCTTCGCCAGCCTCGGCATGGCGCTCGGTCCCTGGGCCGGCGGGCTCGTGTTCGACAATTTCCAGCGCTACACATGGCTGCACGCCGGCTCGTTCGCGATCGGGCTCGCCGCCGTCGCGGTGGCGCTGAGTTTTCCGACGCGGCGCCGGTCATCGCTCGGTTTGGGCCGCGCCGCGGCCTGACGCCAGCAATTGGGTCGGCGCGCCATCACGCGCCTCTACTCGGCTCCTCTTTGCGCGATCCTGACCCCGTCGGCGATCCGGTCGCTCGGGTGCAGCACGACGCGGTCGCCCGCGGCGAGTCCCGCGACAACTTCGGCCACCCGGCTGCTGCGGTGGCCGATCTGGACGAGTGCCGTCCTGGCGCGGCCGTTGTCGTTGACGAAGACGGCCCACTGATCGCCTCTCCGGAACAGGGCACTCACCGGCACGGTCAGAGCGTCCGGAGCGCTCCAGATCGTCACGTGGACGATGACGCGATAATCGTGTCCGAGCGAGGCCCATGTCTCGGGCGGGTCGGCGAAATCGATGGTGACCCGGACGCGCTGCTCCTCGATGCCGAGTGCGGAGACCTTGAGGAAACCGGCGGGATCCACACGGACCACCTTTCCCCTGATGGACGGTCCGCCCCAGCCGTCGATCCGCACCGGCGCACCGACCTTGATCTGGACGGCGTCGGTCGAGAGCAGGTCGGCGACGACCTCGAGATCGAGCGGGTTGCCGATATCAACCAGCGGCGTTCCCGGCAGGACCGTGGTCTCGCTGTCCTGGATGATCTTCAGCACCCGTCCGCTCGCAGGCGCCAGCACACGGATGCAGCACATCGGCTCCGCCGATGGCGCGGCGTTGGCCGGATCCATCAACCGCGCCGCAAGACTCGTGCGGACCGCGCGACGCATCTCGACCTGGGCCTTGGCGCTCGCCAGGGCGGCCTCGCTGGTGGCGACCTCGAATTTCGCCTTGTCGTGGGCCTGGGCGGAAACGGACTGGGTGCGCAACAAGGTCTGCGCCCGCTGGAATTCGGTCCTGGCAAAATCCAGCGCGGCTTCGATCCGCTTCACCTCGGCTTCCTGCTGCAGAATGGATGCATCCGCAGCCAGGACCTCGGCCTGGAGCTGGTCGCGCGAGCGCACATCGATGAAGCCCGGCAGCGCCGGCTGCATCAACGCGACGACGGTCTGATTGGCGATCACCTCGTCGCCGACATGGAGCGAAGGTCCGCGCTCGCCGAGCGGATGCGAGATCCTGAGGATCTTTCCTGCGATCGGCGCCGAGACGGTGTAGACGTGGCGCACGCGTGTCTTGCCATCGTCGTCAGCCGTGACCTCGATCGGTCCCTTCGCCACGGTCGCGAGATCGACCAGGACCGGCCGCGGCCAGGCGAACCAGGCCAGCCCTCCTGCAATCGCGGCCAGAAGCGCGGCGCCGATGATACGTTTGGTCCAGTTGGCGGGCATGGCTAGTCTCGCGTCTTGAGGACCGCGACCAGGTCCAGCTTGTCGATTCGTTCGCGGATGACCGCCGCGGAGGCGATGGCCGCCAGCACCACGACGGAGGTCGCGATGACATAGGTGGAATGCTCGACGACGAGGCGGACGCGCATCAATTCGCCGGCCAGATTCGTCTTCATCACCCATGCAAGCCCATAACCCATCAGCCAGCCGGGCGGCTGGGCGATCGCGGTGAGGATGGCGAGTTCCAGGAGGAGGATGCGCAGCACCTCGCCGCGCGTGAAGCCGAGCACGCGCAGGCTCGCCAGCTCCCGCGCCCGCTCGGACAGCGAGATCCGGGCGTTGTTGTAGACCACGCCGAACGCGATCACGGCCGCGAGCCCGGTGTAGATGCTCGCCATCGTGGTGACGAGCAGCGCGACCGTCTTGCGGAAGTTCGCCAGCGACGCGCGCTGCAGCGCCACGCCGCCAACCGTCGGCATCGACTTCACCGCCGCGTAGAAATCCTCCGCCCGGTTGCCGTCGAGGCTGAGATTCGCGCTGACCACGGCGGGCGCCTCGCGCATCAGCCTGCGAAGCGCCTCGATGTCCATCATCCCCCTGATGCCGAAATAATCCTCGACGGTGGCCACGACCGGCATCGTCACGGTGCGGCGGGCGCCCTCCAGCAGATCGAGCTCGACGGTGTCGCCGGGCCCGACGTGGAGGATATGAGCGAGCATGCCGGAGATCGCGAGGCCCGTCTGCGGCAGCGCGACCGGCCGGAGGTCAGCGTCGATGATGCGCCTGAGATCGGCGTCGGTGGGCCTGCCGCTGATGGCGATCCGCCGTTCGACGTTGCCGTGGCGAATGCGGACCGGCACCTCGCGGAACGGCTCTGCGGCGAGAACGCCCGGAAGCCGGCGCACCTGCTCCACCACGTTCGCGACCCGCTTCTCGGCGAAGCCGATGGTTGCGTCCTGCCGATCGGCGAGAAAATAAGTCACGTCGATCAGGTGTTCCATCGAGTCGCGCGTGAACAGCGACACGACCAGGATCGCCGTGGCGGACGCCATGCCGAACGCGGTGAATGCGGCGCGGACGGGGTGCCGGGCAATGTTGCGGATCATCATGAGCGTTGGCTGCGACACGAACTGATCGAGTTGGATGCTTGCCGGCAGCAGTGGGCGATAGACCGGCGGGGCCGGCGGCTGCATGGCGACGGCCGGCGGCAGCTTCACCACCTCGCGCAGCGCCCGCAGCGCACCGATGGCGGCGGCCGCCGCGCTGAGCGCGCCCGCGGTGACGTACAGGTCCGGCGCCTTCGCGAACACCAGGAACGGGAAATGGAAGAAGTCGCCGAACAGAGCCGTGACGCGCAATCCGAGCCAGGTCCCGGCAATGCCGCCGAGGACGATTCCGATCGCGACGATCAGGGCCACGAACTTCAGATATTGCAGCATGACGCTGCCGTCGGAATAGCCCAGCGCCTTGAACAGGCCGATCTGCTCGCGCTCCAGCGCGACCATCCGGGTCAAGGTGAGATTGACCAGGAACGCGGCCACCAGCAGAAAGATCGGCGGCAGGGTGCGGCTCATGTTGTCGAGCATGTCGAGCTCATGATCGAGCCAGGCGTGCGAGGTCTGGTCCTTCCGCCCATGGGCCGCCTGGCCGCCATACGGATCGAGCAACGCGTCGAGCCGCGCGATCACCTCGCGCTCCGACGCGCCGGGCTGCAGCTTGACCGATACCGCCGAGAAGGCGCCATCGAGATCGTAGACGCCGGCGAGCGCTTTTTCCGACATCCAGACGATGGCGTAACGGCGATCGTCCGGCATCAGGTCCCCCGGGCCGACGGTGAAGACGAACTCGGGTGACAGCGCCGTGCCGACGATGACGAGCTCGCGCTTCCTGCCGTTCAGGATCGCCGAGAACCGCGCCCCTTCCGAGAAGCCGTGGGCGCGGGCGAACGGCTCGTTGACGACGACTTCTTCGGAACGCCCAGGCTCCGGCAGGCGCCCGGAGCGCATATAGAGCCGATTGAGACGCGGCTCGCCGTAGTCCGGCAGCGAAACGAAGTGCGCGCTGGCGGGCGCGGAAAAGCCGGGAATGTCGAGCAGCGCGGGCTTGGCGATGCGGGTGTCGACGGCGGCGACGCCGGGGATCTCGCCGATCCTGCCGGCGAGCGCCTTGGGTGCGCGCTTGGCCTGCGCAAACACGTCGCCGAAGCCGTAGCGTTCGTAATAGGCGATCCGCGTCTCCTCGAGCGATCGATGCGAACCGACCGCGAGCACCAGCGTTGCAACGCCGCCTCCGACCACCAGCGCGACGGCGAGGACCTGCGCCCAGAGCCGCCTGACGTCGCGAAGCAGCTTGATGTCGAGCGCCCTCATGGCCGTCACCAGGTGAGCTCGGCGGCATCCCGCCGGGTCTCATTGCGCTGGATCCGGGAGATTCGTCCGTCGGCGAAGAACAGCACCCTGTCGGCGACCTCCTGGATGCTGGCATTGTGGGTGATGATGAGCGTGGTGGTTCCGAGCTGCCGGTTGACGCCAAGCAGCGCATCGATGACGCGAATGCCGGTCTTCGAGTCCAGCGCGCCGGTCGGCTCGTCGCAGAGCAGCACCGCCGGGCGCTTCGCGATCGCGCGGGCAATGGCGACGCGCTGCTGCTCGCCACCGGAGAGCTGGGCGGGGAAATGATGCATCCGCTCCTCCAGCCCGACCAGCGCGAGCGCCTCGGCGGGCCGCATCGGGCTTCTGGCGACCTCGGTGACCAGCGCGACGTTTTCATACGCGGTGAGGCTCGGCACCAGATTGTAGAACTGAAAGACGAAGCCGACATGGTCGCGGCGATACTTCGTCAGCTCACGGTCCTGAAGATCGGTCAGGTCGAGATCGCGGAAGTAGAGCCTGCCGCTGGTCGGCCGGTCGAGACCGCCCATGATGTTGAGCAATGTCGTCTTGCCGCTGCCGGACGGGCCGAGCAGCACGACCACCTCCTTCTCGGCGATCTCCAGATCGACGTTTCTGAGCGCATGCACCATCACCTCGCCTGCGACGTAGGTCTTGGTCAGCGCCTTGGCGGTGAAGACAGGCTCGCTCATCGAAGTGCCTGCGCATTCGTGTTCAGGTTACAACGGCCGGAGATCAGGAAACACGCCACGATCGATTGCGGCGAGCGATATCGCCAGGGCGCTCATCAGGATGAGCCCCAAGAGAGTGAGCAGCGTCTGCGATGCCAGGCTGCTCGAGCCCAGGCTGAGCAGGGCATGAGCCGCAAAGGACAACAGGACGCTCGCGCAGTAGACCGCCAGTG
This sequence comes from Bradyrhizobium sp. USDA 326, assembly GCF_049739485.1. Lineage (NCBI taxonomy): Bacteria > Pseudomonadati > Pseudomonadota > Alphaproteobacteria > Hyphomicrobiales > Nitrobacteraceae > Bradyrhizobium > Bradyrhizobium sp. USDA 326. Next base: position 3,129,430 of record NZ_JBMGQA010000001.1, on the reverse strand, counting down.
AATATTCGCCGCACCGTATCAGCGGCAGCAGCGCCCTGGCTTTCAGGATGCTGGCATTGCTCGGAAGAAAGCGCCAGCAGAGCAGCGCGAGCGCGGCAAAATGCAACAATCGCAAGATGTCGAGATTGGTCTTGTCGACGGGATAAATCAGACGCGACAGCCATCCCGGCACGTAGGCTTCGATCGCGTGGATCTGCCAGCCCAGGGTGATCACGAACGAGAACAGCAGGTAGCCCGCCGCCAGAGCGGCAAGAGCCCGGGAGTTGAGAACGGCAAGCTGCCAGTCGCCGCGGTTTGCCCCCCACCAGATGCCGATCACGAACAGCAACTGCCAGTTCAGCGGATTGAAATAGAGTTGCCCCCTCGGATAGGCCGGGATGTACCAGTCAAACTGATGGGCGAGAACGTAGAGAGCGACGGACCCGGTCAGGGCCAGCGGCCAGGCGCCTATCGTCAACGGCAGGATGAGGACGAGCGCGAAATGCAGTATGACCATCAGCAGCAGAGGGTCGAGATTGACCGGAGAATAGCGCAGCAGCGCCACCTGAAGCAGTGTTTCCGCGGGCTCTTGCAGCAGGATGGCCAAATTGGCGTGATCGAACATGCCGGGCTGCCATGCCGCGACAAACGACACTTCGGCCAGCAACAGCACGACCGTCATGATCTGCGCGACATAGATTTCGAACGAACGCCGCAACATGCGTAAGCTCGCGGCCGCAAAGCCGGACCGACGCAGCAGGTCGCCGTAGACGATACCGGACGCAAGGCCCGACAGAAATACGAGAATCTCCGCCGCGTCGCTGAAGCCGAAATTCTTGGGCGTGAACCTGTTCAGATAGCTTTCCGGAATGTGATTGATGTAGATCCACCACAAGGAAAGGCCGCGGAAGAGGTCGATCCGAAGATCCCGTTTCATCAAAGCCGGCGGTATGGTCGCGATCGATCTCACTCTGCGCCCTGCCTTTCCTGATTGGTGCGCCTCCCAAATGCTTCATTGGCCAGCTCGGCGAGCTGATCGCAGGATCAGCCGTGACGATAGGTCCCGCCGGTCGAGCCCTGCCGGAGAATTCGGCTCAGGCGCGGTATGAAAGCCGGGACGTCCGCGGCATACTTCGCATAGGCTTCGCCGAACTCCGTCCTGGCGTCCCGCTCCTCGTCTCTCGCGAGCTTTACGTACATGACGGTCAAGACCGGAAACATCGCCAGCGTGAGGATGGTCGGCCATTGCAGCAGGAAGCCGAACATCACCAGGACGAAGCCGACATATTGCGGATGCCGGACGTAACTGTAAGGCCCGGTGGTCGCGAGGCTCCGGGTCTGCTGCGCGTCGTACAGCACTCTCCAGGCGGCGGCGATGAGTAGGAACCCTGCGCCGATGAAGATGAAGCTCAGGACGTGGAACGGACCGGCGTGCGGATTGGTCTTCCAGCCGAACATCATCTCGAGCAGATGGCCGGCATCATGCGAGAACCAGTCGACGCTCGGATAGCGCGACTGCAGCCAGCCCGACAGGAAGTAGATGGTGAGCGGGAAGCCGTACATCTCGACGAACAGCGCCACCAGGAACGCACTGAACGCGCCGAACGAGCGCCAGTCGCGCGAGGTCTGCGGCTTGAAGAAACTGTAGGCGAACAGGATGAAGACCGCCGAATTGACGACGACGAGACTCCAGAGACCATAGGCCGGCGCAGCGTCGTGCATCACACGCTCCTCTGATCGTCCGGCCGGCCGCCGCCGTGATGGTGGCCGTGCCCGCCATGCATGAAGACGTGCATGAGCGGACAGGCGAGCAGGGGCAGCCAGACCAGAAGCCCGAGCACGTGGGCCCGGTGTTCGGTGAACAGCAGCGCGCCGGCAATGCCCAGGAATCCCATCAGGGCGAGGCCGGCCTTGGCCTTGGTGGACATGCGCTCCTGCGGGCGCTCCTGAAACCCGGAATGGTCTTGCACCGTCACGGCACGCTCCTGCGGCTATCGGAAGCCTAGCGGCGCGATCGTCACCATCGTTGATTCACATCAAGTTTCCGACAGGTCCTCACTTGCCCTGCATCATCGGCGGCCGCGGTCACGCGTGATTTGCGAACGTTCTTTGCTTGAGCTTTCTCAAAGTGGAACCTTCCACTGCCTCTTATGATGCCTCTTTCTACAACCCGGGAGAATGGACATGATCACGAAGAAGCTCTTGGTCGCGTTCGGCGTCGTTTCGCTGCTGGCTGCGCCGGCGATGGCTCAGACCACGGATAAGGAAAAGAACGGTCACCACTACAGCGGTGGGCCGAAGACGGAAGTCCCTCACCACATGGGCAAGAAGGAAACGACCGGCGCCTCGACCAAGGCGAAGTCAGGCGGCCATCATTACACCGGCGGCCCCGCCACTTCGACGCCTCACCACATGGGCGACAAGACCAAGTAGGCCTGACCTGAGCCGATGTGTGACGGTGAAAGTCTGATTCTCTGTCGTCATCCTCACGCACCCACACGGCACGACCCGGGATGACAACGGCATTGCCTTGATCCCAACAGCGGAATGGACCACGATCGCGTCTCTTACTCCTCACGATAGAAGGAGCGAGGACAAGCGCGATGAACGCAACTCCCGGATCCGGGCTGGTCGAACGTGCCCGCGCCATCGTGCCGATGATTGCACGCGAGGCCGACGAGATCGAGCGGACGCGACGGCTGACGCCGGGCGTCGTGGCCGCGCGGATCGAGAACGGGCTCTACCGGGCGCTACTGCCGCAGAGCCTCGGCGGCGCGCAAGCTCCGCCGGAAGTCTTCATGCAGATGCTGGAGGAAATCGCCAAGGCGGATGCGTCCACCGCCTGGTGTCTCGGCCAGTGCAGTGTCTGCGCGATGATCGCAGCCTGGCTCGACCACGGCACCGCGCAGGAAATATTCAACACCCCGCCCGGCATCCTCGCCTGGGGCGCGATCGCACATGAGGCGCGTGCGGTCGAGGGCGGCTATCGCGTCACCGCGCGCTGGGACTTTGCCTCGGGCTCGCGGCAGGCGAGCTGGCTGGGCGCGCATGTCCGCATCGTCGGCGCTGACGGCGTGCCGCGCAAGAATGCCGATGGATCGCCGGAAGTGCGCACCATCCTGTTTCCTGTAGCGCGCGCGACCTTGCACGACGTCTGGCAGGCGATCGGGCTCGCCGGCACCGGCACGGATTCCTACGAGGTGAACGAGCTCTTCATCCCCGAGCGCTTCACGGCGTTTCGCGACGCGCCGACCGCGCTCCGCGAGACAGGCGCGCTCTACAGGATCGGCACCGGCTCGACCTTCAGCCTCGGCTTTGCCGCGGTATCGCTCGGCGTCGCGCGCGCCACGCTGGATGCGGCTATCGCGCTGGCGCGGGAGAAGCACCAATCGCTGGCGGCTGGCGCCATGCGCGACAACCAGGCCATCCAGGGGCTGATCGGCCGCACCGAGGGTGATTTGCCGCCCGCGCCTATCTCTATGCGGCTGCAGGCGCGATGTGGCGCGAACTCGCTGCGACCGGGGAATTCAGCGCGGCACATCGCAGCGCGGTCCGCCTCGCCGCGACCTGGACCATCCATCAATCCGCACGCGTGGTCGACGCCGCCTATCACATGGCCGGCGCGACCGCGGTGTTCCGCAGCCATCCGTTCGAGCGCCGGTTCCGCGACATGCACGCCATCGCGCAGCAGATTCAGGCGCGCGACACGCATTATGAGGATGTGGGGAAGGCGATCTTGGCGGGGAGTTGATGGCAGCCCAAACGGTGCTGCGCTCCCTCCCCCGCTTGCGGAGGAGGGCTGGGGAGAGGGTGTCTCCTCCGGGCGAGGCCCCCTAGAGGAGAGAGCCCTCACCCGCTCCCTCACATTGAGATATTTGCGAGCGCGAACGAATGGCTCTGAAGGAGCACCGCCGCTCACGCCACCAGCGCGGCGTCCTCGTCGCCATCGATGCCGCGCTGCGCCGCGAGCAGGCTGATGATCTCCGCATTCGGCCGGGCCTTGCTGAACAGAAAGCCCTGGCCCTCGTGGCAGCCTTCGGCCCTGAGACAGCTGAGCTCGGCTTCGGTCTCGACGCCTTCGGCCGTGATCGTGACGCCGAGGCCCTTGCCGAGGCTGACGATGGAGCGGATGATCGCCTGGGCCTCGCGGTTGGCCCCGAGATCGCGCACGAAGGACTGGTCGATCTTGATCTTGTCGAAGGGGAAGCTGCGCAGATAGCTGAGGCTGGAATAGCCGGTGCCGAAATCGTCCATCGAGATGCGCACGCCGAGCCCACGCAGCGCGTGCAGCGTCGCCAGCACCTGCGCGCTCTTCTCCAGGAGCAGCGTCTCGGTGATCTCGAGCTCGAGCCGGCGCGGCGGCAGGCCGGAATGTTTCAGCGCGTCCGTCACGATCGAAAGCAGATTGCCGCTGCGGAACTGGAGCGGCGACAGGTTGACGGCGACGCGGACGTCGTCGGGCCAGGCCGCGGCATCGAGGCAGGCCCGGCGCAGCATCAGCCCGCCGAGCGGATTGATCAGGCCGGTGTCCTCGGCGACCGGGATGAACTCGGCCGGAGAGACCATGCCGCGCTCGGCATGCGGCCAGCGCACCAGCGCCTCGAAGCCGGTGATACGGCCGCCCTGGAGATCGATCAGCGGCTGGTAATAGGGACGGAGCACGTCGTTCTGGATCGCGTCGCGCAGCTCGACCTCGATCTTGCGGCGGCGCTGCGCCTTCGCATCGAGCGCGGCCTCGAAGAAGGCGAAGGTGCCGCGCGCATCCAGCTTGGCCCGCGACAGCGCCATGTCGGCGCTCTTGAGCAGCTTCTCGGAATCTTCGCCATCGCCCGGCGCCATCGCAATGCCGATCGAGGCGCCGATCACCACGGAATGGCCGTCGAGCAGATAGGGATCGGCGATGGCCTCCAAGAGGCGCTTGGCCAGCATGACCGCGTCTTCGGGCCGTGCCAGCCCGCTCTGCACTATCGCGAACTCGTCGGAGTTGAGGCGCGCCAGCGCGTCCTCCTCGCGCAAGGTGGAGCGGAGCCGCTTGGCGACGCCGCGCAGGAGCTTGTCGCCGACCGCATGCCCCAGCGTATCGTTGACCGCCTTGAAATTGTCGAGCCCGAGCATCAGCAGGGCGACCTTCTCGGCGCCGCGCCGCGTGTGCAGCAGCATCTCGTCCATTTCCTGCCGCAGCAGGCTGCGATTGGGAAGGCCGGTCAGCGCGTCATGCTGGGCCATGAAGGCGAGCCGCGCCTCGGCGCGCTTGCGCTCGGTGATGTCCATCAGCGCGAGCAGCACCGCGGGCCGCTCGGCGTAGGTCAGTTCGCGGGAGTAGATGGCAAGATCGATCAGCGCCCCGTCGGCCTTGACGTGCTTCCAGGTGCGCCCGGCCTGTTCCTCGCTGGAGCGCTCGGCGGTCCAGGGCGGCTCGCTGTCGAAGGCCTGCAGGGAGCGGATCTTCAGTTTCTCGAATTCGGCCCGGCTGTAGCCGTAATGCGCCACCGCGGCGTCGTTGACGGCGATGATGCGCTCGTCATCCAGCGCGCAGACGATCATGGGCACGGGATTGCCGTCGAACAGCAGGCGGAACGAGGCCTCGCGCTGCTTCAATTCGGTGATGTCGACGCGCAGGCCGACGACGCCGCCATCGTCGGTCAGGCGTTCGTCGATCAGGATGACGCGGCCGTCCGACAGCTTCTGCTCGTGGCGCGCACCGGGCTGATAGAGCTTTTGCAGACGTTCGGCGATCCACTCGTCCTCATGACCGATGGCCTCGGGATAGTCGCCGCGGGCGACGCCGATGCGCAGCGTGTCTTCGAGGCGCGCGCCTTCCTCGAACAGATCGGCGGTCTTGCTGTAGATCTCGGCGTATTTCTTGTTCCAGAGGACGTAGCGGCCTTCGGCATCGAGGAACACGATGCCCTGCGGCAGGATATCGATGGCCTGGCGCAGGCGTTCATGGGATTTGCGCGCTTCCGCAATCGCGGCTTCCGCCTCGGCGCGGCTGCGCAGGACTTCGTCGCGCTCGACAAGGTCTCGGGTCGCGCACGCGAAACGCGGCTTGCGCGCCTTTCTGCCGGCGCGGGCAGGCACGTTTTGCTTTCGCTTTTTCGTTCTTCGAGACCCCAAACTCAACTTCACTCGTCCCAGTCGTGCCGGCGGCCGCAAGTCTTGAGGCAAGTGTCTGAAAAAAAAGTAATCTTGCCCCGGCCGCGGTCCGCGCGAGGCGGAGCCTGCTGCCTCTTTGCGCGGCGCGGCTGCGGCGGCAAGCACGGTCGCACTCAGTCCGGCACCGCAAGCAATGGGCGACCCGGCGCAAAATTGCGCGCGCGCTTGAATCCGTTCCGAAATCGCACGCGATTGCATGCGGTCCGCGGATATTCCTCCCTCCGCGCACGAATTTTGGTCAATGCGGGATACGGTTATTGCGGCGTTAAGAAGCGGCAATTTGAGACGCGATTTGGGGCCCGTGCGCCGTGATGTTGCGATCCGCTCAATGCCTCGTTCTTAACCCTGATGCCGCATTGGGCTATAAGGACGTCAGCATGAGTCGCCGCAGCATCACACTCCTCCTGCTCTCGCTTGCTCTCCTTGCTGCCAGCGGTGCGCTGGCCCAGGACAAGGGCAGCATCAACCCGAAGCCGCTGCCGCCGCTCGCCAATCCGAACGACCCCGATCTCGCCGCCAAGGAACTGTTCGCGCGAAAGCTGCTGCCGTCGAAAGGGCCGGCCCATGTCATCGGCTCATACGCCAAGGGCTGCATCGGCGGCGCGGAGCAGATTCCGGTCAACGGGGACTATTGGCAGGTGATGCGGCTGTCGCGCAATCGCAGCTACGGCCACCCGGACATGATCGCATTGATCAAGCGGCTCGCGGCGAAAGCGCACAAGGACGCGGGATGGCCCGGCATCCTGGTCGGCGACATCGCCCAGCCGCGCGGCGGGCCGGCGCTGTCCGGCCATGCCAGCCACCAGATCGGCCTCGATGCGGACATCTGGCTGACCCCGATGCCGAGCCGCCGGCTCTCGCGCGAGGAGCGCGAGGACATGTCGGCCGTGATGATGGTGCGCCAGGACCGGCTCGACGTCGATCCCAAGGTGTTCACGCCTGGCCATGTGCTGGTGCTGCGCGATGCGGCGCGGGAGCCCGCCGTGCAGCGCATCTTCGTCAACGCCGCGATCAAGAAGGCGTTGTGCCGCGAAGCCAAGGGCGATCGCGCCTGGCTGTCGAAGATCCGGCCATGGTGGGGCCACGACTACCACTTCCACATCCGCATGCGCTGCCCGCCGGGGGCCGGCGAATGCGAGGGCCAGCCGTCACAGGCCGAGGACGAAGGCTGCAAACCCGCCGATCTCGCCTACTGGTTCTCCGACGCGGTGCTGCACCCGAAACCGCCGCCGGAGCCGCCAAAGCCGAAGCCGCCGATGACGCTGGCGCAGATGCCCGCGGCCTGCAAGGCGGTGCTGCACGCAGGCGACGCGAAGCCGTAAGCTGCGCCGCCGCCTCATCCACCACCGTCGTCCCGGGCCTCGAAGCGAGCCCGGGGACCCAAAACCACAGGGCCTGGTCCTTGCGCGAAGCAAGTCACTCCGAGTCCTCGCCGAACGCAATCCTGTGGTTATGGATCCGGGCTGGCGCTGCGCGCCCCCGGGATGACGAACTCGTTGGTTGGTTCGCGTCGTCATCATGCGTTAGGATCGTGCTGCCGCCGAGCCGTAAGCCCGCGGCATCCGGGGATGTGCATCCCATCTTTCGACAAGCCTGACTGCAAGCCTCGCGCCGGTCGCGTGGCCAACGATGGGATTTCACATGCGCGCCCTCATCTTCCTCACTGCGCTCACAATCAGCGCGACTTCCGCTTTCGCCGCCGAGGAGCCCAGCGGCTGCGACAAGTTCAAATGGCCGATCGAGCGCGAGCGCGCCGCGCTCACGGCACCGGACCGCACCAAACTCGCCTCGGGAAGCGAGCAGGCGGCATTGCCGTCCTCGGCCATCACGCTGGAGCTGGTTGTCCCGAGTGAAGCAAAGCTGCCGACGACGCCGGAGCGCGCGCCAAAGGACGGCACCTTTGCCGGATTCACCAGCGTCAAATCCGCCAAGGCCGGGCTCTACACGATCAGCCTGTCCACTGGCGCCTGGGTCGACGTGGTCCAGGATGGGCATGCCCTCAAGCCCGTGGCCTTCAGCGGCGCGACCGATTGCGAGGGCATCCGCAAGACCATGAAATACCAGCTTTCGGCGCAACCCTTTCTGCTCCAGGTCAGCGGCGCCAGGGACAATTCGGTCTCGATCGCAATCCTGCCGGCGCAATAGGCGCCGTTAAACTGACCAAACGGTCGCCCTTTGACCTGACGCCTCGGCCTGCTATGTTTGCCTGGAGCGATATCCCTGCCGGTCGTAAGCCGCTGCCGGGCCCCGTGGAGCAGCGCTTCCACCCGTCGCATCGACCCACCCAACGCCGGACTTGCGCGTGCGTCTTGCGCGCGCGGACTGGCACGGAGCGCTCCCCATGTTACGCATTTCAGGACTTTTCACTGCCTTCATGATCCTCGCTGGCGCGGCCCTCTCGCCCGCCGCCGCCGAGGACAAGACCATCACCGTGTTCGCCGCCGCCTCGATGAAGAACGCGCTGGACGAGATCGACGCCGCCTACACCGCCAAGACCGGCATCAAGTTCAGCGTCAGCTATGCCGCAAGCTCGGTCCTCGCCAAGCAGATCGAGCAGGGCGCGCCGGCCGACGTGTTCGTCTCGGCCGATACCGACTGGATGGACTACGCGATCGCCAAGAAGACCATCAACGAACCTTCCAGAGTCAACCTGCTCGGCAACAGCATCGTGCTGATCGCGCCGAAGGATGCCAGGATCGACGACGTCAACATCGCGCAAGGCTTCGATCTCGCCAAGCTCGCCGGCAACGGCAGGATCGCGACCGGCGACGTGAAGTCCGTGCCAGTCGGCAAATATGCCAGGGCCGCGCTGGAGAAGCTCGGCGCCTGGCAGGCCGCGGAGCCGAAATTCGCCATGGCCGAGAGCGTCCGCGCCGCGCTGACGCTGGTCGCCCGCGGCGAAGCCAGTCTCGGCATCGTCTACGCGACCGATGCCAAGGTCGAGCCCGGCGTGAAGACCATCGGCACCTTCCCGGCGGCTTCGCATCCCGCGATCGTCTATCCCGTCGCCGCGACCACGACCGCGAAGGGTGAGACCAGCGGCTATCTGGCCTTCCTGCGCTCCTCGGCGGCGAAGTCCATTTTTGAAAAGTACGGCTTCAGGTTCCTGGTCAGTCCCACGACTTGATGCCTGCGGCTTGATGTCCGACATTTCCCCCGCCGAATGGACGGCGATCCTGCTCTCGCTCAGGGTCGCCATCATTGCAACGCTGGTGGCGACGCCGTTCGGCATCGCGCTGGCGTGGCTGCTCGCGCGGCGTGATTTCTGGGGCAAGTCGCTGCTCGACGCCGTCGTGCATCTGCCTCTGGTGCTGCCGCCCGTCGTCACCGGCTATCTGCTCCTGCTGACGTTCGGCCGCCGCGGCCTCGTCGGCGGCTTCCTCGCCGACCACCTCGGCATCGTCTTTTCATTCCGCTGGACCGGCGCGGCGCTGGCCTGCGGCGTGATGTCGTTTCCGCTGCTGGTGCGCCCGATGCGGCTGTCGATCGAGGCCATCGATCGCCGGCTCGAACAGGCCGCCGAGACACTCGGCGCCGCGCCGTGGAAAGTGTTCTTTACGGTGACGCTGCCGCTCGCGCTGCCCGGCGTGCTCGCCGGCATGGTTCTCGGCTTCGCCAAGGCGATCGGCGAGTTCGGCGCGACGATCACCTTCGTCTCCAACATTCCCGGCGAGACCCAGACGATCTCCTCGGCGATCTATTCGCTGATCCAGACGCCGGACGGCGATGCCGCGGCGGGACGGCTGGTGATCGTCTCGATCGTGCTGGCGCTGGGCGCATTGATCGCCGCCGAGTGGTTCGCCCGCCGCGCCACCGCGCGCCTGCACGGAAACTGAACATGCTGCGCGTCGACATCGAAAAGCAGCTTGGCGAATTCTCGCTGCATGCTTCCTTCGCCAGCGAAGGCCGTGCCATCGGCCTGTTCGGCGCCTCGGGCGCCGGCAAGACGTCACTGGTCAACATGATTGCAGGACTGTTGCGGCCCGACCGCGGCACCATCGTGATCGACGGCGAAACCGTCGACGACACCGCGGCCGGCATCCATGTCCCGGCCTGGCGCCGCCGCATCGGCTATGTGTTCCAGGACGCGCGGCTGTTTCCGCATCTCAACGTCGCGCAGAATCTCGACTATGGACGGCGGATGAACCGCCTGCCGTCAGATCCCTCTCAGCACAAGCGCATCATCGACCTGCTCGACATCGGTGCGCTGCTCGATCGCCGTCCCGGCAAGCTCTCGGGCGGCGAGCGCCAGCGCGTCGCGCTCGGACGCGCGCTGTTGTCGAAGCCGCGGCTGCTGCTGCTCGACGAGCCGCTCGGCGCGCTCGACGAGGGCCGCAAGCTCGAGATCCTGCCCTATCTGGTGCGGCTGCGGGATGAAGCCAACGTGCCGATGGTCTATGTCAGCCACGACGCCGCCGAGCTGCGCCAGCTCGCGACGCAGATCGTCCTGCTGAAGCAGGGGCGCGTGACGTCGTTCGGCGGAGTGAAGGTGCTGACGTGAGGCGGCGGTAGCCCGGATTTCGCTGCTGCGCTCCATCCGGCCACCGTGCTCCTTTTCAGCTACCAGCCGCGGTCGACATTGCGGACCTCGCCGGTCCGGGCATCGACATCGACCTCCATCCAGCGGCCGGCGCGGTCGCGACCCTCGATCTCCCATTCATCGCCAAGGAAATTCGTGTGCGAGACCGTCACAACGCCGAGATCGCTCGCGACGTCGAGCGCGACCTGCATCGAGATCTGATCGCCGGTGTCATAGGCCATCGCCGGCGCCGCTGCGCCGAGACCGATGGCGACGATGGCGGGCAAGATGAACTTGCGCATGGAACTGCTCCTGTCAAAGACGATGACTGTCACGCGGAAAACGAGCGGCGCCGCGGAGCGTTCCGGGTTTCACAGTCACGAGGCTGCGCGAATCTTCAGCGGTTGCGGCGATTTGGCGGCGGTTGTCTGGTCAAAGGTGCGCCAACATCTACAGAGCGACGTGCGGTTAACTCTCGTGCCCCGGACGCGACGCAGCACGAAGTGATGCGTTGCAGAGCCGGGGCCCACAGTCATGAGTCCCGGCTCTGCGGAGCAGCGTTTCACGCTGCACCGCGTCCGGGACACGAGAGTGTCTAGACTCCCGCCACCGAGGTCCACAGCTCCGCGAGCTTCTTCCGCAGCGCCTGCGCGCGCGTCAGCGGCTCGGGCGCCTCGTTTTCTTCCGGCAGACGCAAGCCGACGAGATTGACGCGGCCGCCGGAGATCGAGCGCGCGACGAGAACGATCTCGTCCAGGGCGAGCTCGGCGCCCTCCTTCGGCGCGCGGTCGAGATGGACGTCGAAATAGTCGGCCAGGGTCAGCTTGCCTTCGTCTTCACCGACCTTGACGCCGTAGATCTCGGCGAGCTCGGCGAGCGTGTGCTCGCCGGAGACCATGAAGTCGCCGAGCAGATGCGGATCCGGCGCCGTGCCCGGTTGCATGTCGACGAAGAAGCGGTCGAGCGACTCGGCCTTTTCCGGCGGGGCCAGCAGATAGATGTAGTCGCCGGGAGCGATCGGGTCGGCTTCCACCGGCGTCAGGATGTTCTCGTTGCGGATCACCAGCGTCGGCTTGGACCAGGACGGGATCAGGCCGCGGCGGAAATACAGGCTCTTGGGCCGCACCGGGTAGCCGACCAGCTGCTGCTCGAGCTGGCCGGGCAGGTCGAGTTCGACGCGCCGCGGGCCGCGCTCGGCGCGCGGCAGCGCCACGTGCAGCTTGCGGGCGGCAGGCGCCAGCGTCCAGCCCTGCAGCAGGAGCGAGATGATGACGACGACGAAGGCGACGTCGAAATAGAGATAGGCCTTCGGCAGCCCGACCAGCATCGGGATCGAGGCCAGGAAGATCGCGACCGCACCGCGCAAGCCCGTCCAGGCGATGAAGATCTTCTCGCGCCAGTTGAAGCGGAACGGCGAAAGGCACACGAACACCGCGAGCGGCCGCGCCACCAGCATCAGCACGAGCGCAACGGCGATGGCCGGCAACACGGTGGTGCCGAGCCGGCTCGGCGAGACCAAGAGGCCGAGCAGCACGAACATCACGATCTGCGCCAGCCAGGTCGCCGCATCGAGGAAGGTCACCACCAAATTATGCGCGCGCGTCGGCCGGTTGCCGATGATGATGCCGGCGAGATAGACCGCGAGAAAGCCGGAGGCGTGCATGATCTGCGAACCGCCGAAGATCACGAGCGCGCCCGTGGTCACGAACGGGGCGTGCAGGCCCTGCGGCAGCGCCACCTGGTTGAGAGCGATCACGACCAGGCGTCCGCCGATGACACCGACGATGGCGCCAAGAACCGCCTCCTGAACGAACTCCACCAGCACATGGCCGGGCGAGCTCGAGCCGATCGAGATGTATTCCACCAGCATGAGCGTGAGGAAGATCGCAAAGGGATCGTTGGTGCCGGATTCCGCCTCCAGCGTCGCGCCGACGCGCGGGCGCAGGCGCAGGCCCTGGGTGTGCACCAGGAGGAACACGGCGGCCGCGTCGGTCGAGGCCACCACGGCGCCGACCAGCAGCGACTCCGTCCAGTTCAGGTCGAGCGCGTATTTCGCGAATGGCGCCGTGATCAGCGCGGTCAGCAGCACGCCGGCGGTCGCGAGCACCACGGACGGCGCGAGCACGGTGCGGATGCTGGCAAAGCGCGTGCGCAGGCCGCCATCGAACAGAATCAGGGCGAGCGCGACGGAGCCGACCAGATAGGTGGTGCGGACGTCGTCGAACTGGAGCTGGCCAGGGCCGGAATCGCCGGCGAGCATGCCGATCGCAAGGAAGACGAGCAGCAGGGGCGCGCCGAAGCGCAGCGCGAGCAAGCTCGAGAGGATGCCGGCCATGACGAGGACGGCGCCGAGTAATATGGCGAGACTGACGGAGTCGAGGGAGGCCATCCACCTTCCGGGTACAAATCGCTGGAATTGCATCCTTATCGTCGGCGGACTCGCGCGCCAACCCATTTTCTGCGGCTCGCGGCGATCTGGCCGCATTTTACGGCCTTAACGCGCTTCACTTCGCGGTGTATCGATGGCCGGCCGCGCCCTATATGGGATTCTCAGGCTCCCCCGAATCAATTCGCCCCGCTTGCCGACGAGACCGATGGACATGGACCTCAAAGACTTCATGGAGTTCGTGCAGACGACCGCACGCAGCGTCGGGGCGGAAATCTCCTCACCCTGGTTCTACCTGCAATTCGGTCTGATCCTGGCCGCGGCCGGCATCGCCTATGCCGCGGAGGCCGCGATTCGCAGCCGCGTCGACATGACCTCGCTGGCGATGCGCTGGCCGCTGCCGCTCCGCCACTTCGCCCGGGTGATGGTCTCCAGCGCCTCGACGGCGGTTTTCACGCTGCTCGTGATCATCTCGCGCGTGGTGATGTACCACGCGACCTGGCCGAGCCGCAGCTATCTCTTGATGGTCGCGGCCAAGCTGGGCTTCGCCTGGCTCGTGATCCGGCTCGTGACCTCGGTGCTGCGCAACGCCTTCATCGTCAAGCTGGTGTCGATCACGGCGTGGCTCGTCGCCGCGCTCTCCATCCTCGGCCAGCTCGACGCGACGGTCGACGTGCTCGATTCCTTCGCGATCGTGCTCGGCGGCCTCAGGCTGACCCCACTGCTGGCACTCAAGGCCGGTGCGCTCCTCCTCATCGCACTCTGGGCCACCAACATCGCGAGCAACTTTGCCGAGAGCCGGATCAACGCGACCACCGATCTGACGCCGTCGGTGCAGGTGCTGCTGGTGAAGATCATCCGCATCGGGCTTCTTGCCATCGCAATCGTCATTGCGCTCGGCGCCGTCGGGATCGACCTGTCGGCGCTCGCGGTGTTCTCCGGCGCGGTCGGCGTCGGCATCGGTATCGGCCTGCAGAAGATCGTGGCCAATTTCATCTCGGGCATCATCCTGCTCGCCGACAAGTCGGTGAAGCCCGGCGATCTCGTCACCATCGGCGACAACACCGGACGGATCAGCGCGATGAAGACGCGCTATATTTCCGTCGCCGCCGGCGACGGCCGCGAATTCCTGGTGCCGAACGAGGACCTGGTGACGCAGAAGGTCGTCAACTGGACCTATACCGACAAGAACACGCTGGTGAAGATCGCCTTCGGCACCAATTACGATGCCGACCCCCGTCTTGTCTGCACGCTCGCCGCCGAGACCGCCGCCGCCCATCCTCGCGCGCAGAAGGGCAAGCCGCCGACCTGCGTCCTGACCGAGTTCGCGGAAGCCGGGATGAAGTTCTCGCTGACCTTCTGGATCGCGGACCCCGACGGCATGGACAAGGTCAAGAGCGACGTGATGCTGGAGCTGTGGGATGCGTTCAAGCGCGAGGGCATCCGGGTTCCCTACCCCGTCCGCGAAATCCGCATCCGCGGCGGCGCCCTGCCGGTAGAAACCGCCGTGGAAGTCCCGAATTAGGACGCTTTCGCACCCAGGGCCGGTAGGCTCGGCTTGCATGAAGGCCGCCAATCATTAAATTGGGGCCTGAAATCAAGCCTTTCCACCGACATCGAGGAAGACCGCATCCGCATGAGCTACGTCGAAGCCACCGATACCTCCCTGCGCAAGACCGGACAGATCAAGCTGCATGGACCGAACGCCTTCGCCGGCATGCGCAAGGCGGGCGCGCTGGTGGCAAAATGCCTCGACGAGCTCACTGACATCGTCGGGCCGGGCGTGCCGACCTCCAGAATCGACGAATTTGTCCGCGACTTCGCCTTCAGCCATGGCGCCTATCCGGCGACGCTGATGTATCGCGGCTACCGCTACTCGACTTGCACCTCGCTCAACCACGTGGTCTGCCACGGCATGCCCGGCGACCGTCCGCTGAAGGAAGGCGACATCGTCAACATCGACGTCACCTTCATCGTCGACGGCTGGTATGGCGATTCCAGCCGGATGTATGCGATCGGCCCGATCGCGCGCAAGGCCGAGCGGCTGATCGAAGTCACCTATGAAGCGATGATGCGCGGCATCGCCGCCGTGAAGCCCGGCGCCACCACCGGCGACATCGGCCACGCCATCCAGAGCTTCGTGGAGCCGCAGGGCATGAGCGTGGTGCGCGATTTCTGCGGCCACGGCCTCGGGCGCATGTTCCACGACGAGCCGAACATCATCCATGTCGGCCGGCCCGGCGAGGGCGTCCAGCTCAAGCCCGGCATGTTCTTCACCATCGAGCCGATGATCAATCTCGGCAAGCCGCATGTGAAGATCCTGTCCGACGGCTGGACCGCGGTCACCCGCGACCGCTCGCTGTCGGCGCAGTTCGAGCACTCGGTCGGCGTCACCGCGACGGGCGTCGAGATCTTCACGCTGTCGGAGCGGCACGGCGAGAAGCAGATCGGATGATTGCCGACACCAGTCCTTCTCCGTCGTCATTCCGGGGCGTGACGAAGTCGCGAGCCCGGAATCTCGAGATTCTCAGGTGCGTAATTGCACATCGTAGTTCGGTGCTTCGGACCGCCCTATCGCCGGCGGCGGAATGATGATGGCGTCCTCTTGTAGGTCGCGACGAACGCGTCGTTGAAGCGCCGAACGCTGCGGAATCCCGCGGCGAAGGCGATCTCCGCCAACGTCATGTCGGTCTGGTCGATCAGACGCTTGGCTTCCTGCACGCGCCGCGTTGCCGCGATCTCGCTGGGGCTCGCCCCGGCATGACGCATGAAAAGACGCAGCAGATGGCGCGGCCCGACGCCAAGCGCATCGGCGAGATCCGTCGTCGACGCCCGATCCAGAAAACCGTCGTGGATCAGCCGCATGCCGCGCGCGACGGTGGTGGCCGTTCCCATCCACGCCGGCGAGCCCGGCGCGGCTTCCGGCCGGCAGCGCAGGCACGGGCGAAAGCCCGCCCGCTCGGCGGCCGCTGCGGTCGCATAGAAGCTGACGTTCTCCGAGCGCGCCGGCCGAACCGGACACACCGGCCGGCAATAGATCCGCGTCGAGCGGACGCCGGAGAAGAACAGGCCGTCGAAGGCGCGCGCCCGCGCGAGCCGCGCCCGGTCGCAGGTTTCCCAATCGAGATGCGGTGGCAGCGTTTGCCGATGCGCAGAGCCTGTCGTCATGGCGAAATCATAATTTCAAGGCGCGCCGCCGAGTAGCTGAAATCGGACTCGACCGGGCGATGAGGTCCGAATTCAGCCAGCCCGCATCGCCGCTCCCGATCATGGTGTCGACAGATCCCGGAGCAGATCGCATGAGCATACAGGCGCAACAGACGACGTCAGGGCAGAACCGTCTCGCATTCGAGATCGGGCTCCTGCTGCTTCTCTCCCTGATCTGGGGCGGCTCGTTCACGCTCATCAAGATTGCGATCCCGACGATTCCGCCGTTCACGATGGTCGCCGCACGGGTGACGATCGCGGCCGTTCTCCTGATCCTGATCACGCTCACGCGGGGACACGCCCTGCCGCGCCAGGGGGCGGTCTGGGCCGCTTTCGTCGTGCAAGGGCTGTTGCAGAGCGCGCTGCCGTTCACCCTGATCAGCTGGGGCGAGGCGCATATCACAAGCGGCCTCGCGGGCGTGCTCAATGCGACCCCGCCGATATTCGTGCTCGCGGTCGCGATGACGACCGGGCGCGGACGACAGGCGATCGGCGGCCGAAAGATCATCGGTGTCGCTCTCGGCCTTGCAGGCGTTGCCTTGACCATGGGGGTCAACGCGCTCTCGGGGATCGGCACCGCCGCGCCGCTGGCACAGGCAGCCGTCCTGGCTGCGAGCTTCTGCTATGCGCTCGCGCCGATCTGGGGGCAGCGGTTCGCGAGCCTTCCCGCGATCGTCGCGGCAGCCGGCGCGATGAGCTGCGCCGCGGCCCTGATGCTGCCCATAGCCGCTGTCCTCGACCGGCCCTGGACGCTGGCGCCGACGAGACCGGCGATCGCGGCGGTGCTTGGCCTTTCGATCGTCTGCACTGCGCTGGCAATGGTGATCTATTTCCGCCTGATCCGCACGCTGGGCCCGCTCGGCACGACGAGCGGCAGCTATCTGCGCGCGGGCTTCGCCGTGGCACTCGGGACCACGCTCCTTGGCGAGAGCTTCACCTGGTCGATGCTAGCCGGCATGACGCTCATCATCATGGGAGTCATAGCGGTGACCACACCCATGCGGAAGCCATGAGGTGACTACAATTGCCGATTGAAAATTTCCCCCGACGGGGCAATGCTGGCAGCCGATGCCCGCCAAGCCGGACCACGACAAGAGCAAGCCTGAGGACGCGCCGCACTATCACGGCCATCGCGAGCGGCTGCGCGAGCGCTTCTACAGTGCCGGCGCGGATGCGCTCACCGACTACGAGCTGCTCGAGATGGCGCTGTTTCCGGCGCTGCCGCGGCGCGACACCAAGCCGCTGGCGAAGACACTGATCAAGACGTTCGGCTCCTTCGCCGAGGTCGTGCATGCGCCGGTGGCGCGGCTGCGCGAGGTCGACGGTATCGGCGAATCCGCGATCAACCAGCTGAAGCTGATCGCCGCGGCGGCGCATCGCGTCGCCAAGGGCGGGGTCAACAGCCGCAATGCGCTGTCGTCCTGGAACGAGGTGATCGACTATTGCCGCGCCAGCATGGCGTTTGCCGACAAGGAGCAATTCCGCCTGCTCTTTCTCGACAAGCGCAACCAGCTGATCGCCGACGAGGTGCAGCAGACCGGCACGGTCGACCACACTCCGGTCTATCCGCGCGAGGTGATCAAGCGCGCGCTCGAGCTCTCCGCGACCGCGCTGATCCTGGTGCACAACCACCCCTCGGGCGATCCCTCGCCCTCGCAGGCCGACATCCAGATGACGAAGGCGATCATCGACATCGCCAAGCCGCTCGGGATCGCCGTGCACGACCACATCATCGTCGGCAAGAGTGGCCACGCGAGCCTGCGTGGGCTGCGGTTGATCTAGGCCAAGTCAGAACGCTTGGTTCTTGGCAGCTTTCAAGTGGTCTTCCGCGGCTGTGATGCCGGCGAATGCCTTGAGCGTCAGAGCGGTCGGTTGCGGCTTCCATGCAGCGACCAGCCTTTCTGCATTCTCCAGTTCCGGCTTGGACAACATGGAAGCCATCTCGGTGACATTCTTGGCCGGCGCCACCTTCGAGAGCTTGAAATAGGCATACGACAGGGACAGATCCCTCGGCGTGCCCTTTCCTGCGGAGTACACCCGGGACAGGCTGAAGAGGGCGCTAGGGAGGCCCTGGTCGCCTGCCTTCTTCCACCATTTCAGCGCTTCTTCCGAATTCCCTTGCCGGTCATACATGAGAGCCACGTCGTGCTGGGCACGCGCGTAACCGGCCTTGGCGGCAACAAGCTTGTACTTCAATGCCTGATCCGGATCCGTTGCGACGACGCCGACGCCTTGCCCGTCATAATAGCAGCCGAGCTTATAGGCTCCGAGCGGATCATTGGCCGCAGCCGATTTTTGAAACCACTCGAATGCCTGGCTGCGATCCTGCGGTGTGCCGATGCCGTTATTGTGCATCATGCCGACATGATATTGCGCTTCGGCATCTCCGCGATTGGCCAACGCTACCATCGCATTGAAGGTGCGGCTGTCATTGGCGCTGGCGGGCATCGCGAAAAGCAAAAGGCACGAAAAAGCAAGGGCAACGGATTTCATGTCAAAGCTCTATCGAGTATGAACCAATCTGTCTTGGTCGCTCAGACGGAGAAAAAGTTCGAAATCCGACAAAACTCCATAATCGGCGATTTTTGGCCTGCCCGAGTCCGTCCAGTCAGGGCTCCACCCAGCGCTGCACCGCTTCGACCGTGTCTGCAGGCGTTGTGTTGAAGCAGATCGCAGCATCCGGCGCCATGCGGTGAACGAGGTTGAGCACCTTCTCGAACAGCACGAGGCGCTCCTTCGGCTCGCGCAGGCCGGCGCCGATGACGATGCAGTCGAAGCTCTCATCCTGCAGCGCCGCCGTAACGGCGGCTTCTGCTGTCGCGTCGAGATCGATCAGGCAGCTCGTGACATCAAAGCCGAGATCGCGCAGGCGCAACAGCTGCGCCTCGATATAGCCGCGCACGAGCTCCGGCGTGACCTGAAACGCGCTGTAGTCCGCATTGCCGGGTTCGATACCGATCGCGAGGACGCGCTTGGCCATGCAGGACTCCTTGCCGGACCGTCTCATCGCTAACGGATGGACAGCCGTGCCGGTTCCCGCAACGGCGGTCGCACCGCGGTTGATGTTCTACCGGTTGATTTTACATCGGCGCTGTAAGCCATTTCACATACGCCGGGCCGGCGGACTGCCAGATTCTCGGGAGATCACGCTGCAGTCACGGCGATCACGGCAGCCGGTTCACTTCGGCTTGCACGAAGAGTCGAGAATTCATTCAATTTGCGGGAGCGAAAAATGATTTCATTCGAGAATCTGAAGAACCAGTATGAGCGGAATTGGGCCGGTCTCGAGATCCGGCCCGAACGCCTCGCCGAGGTGAACGCCGTGGCCCGCAAGGCTCTCAACGGCAAGGCGACATACCAGCAGATCGAGCGGTTGACGGGCGTTCCATGGTACTTTGCCGCGCTCTGCCACTACCGCGAATCCAACTTCGATTTCGACACCTATCTCGGCAACGGCCAGTCACTCCACCGCGTGACGACGATCGTTCCGAAAGGGCGCGGACCATTCGCCACGTTCGTGGACGGCGCCGTGGACGCGTTCAGAATCCAGAACTTCATTGGCGCGCACGATTGGGGCATCGCGCGGATGCTGTTCCGGCTCGAGGCGTTCAACGGCTTCGGCTACCAGGCCAAGAGCGTCAATTCGCCCTATCTCTATGGCGGCTCGACGCTGTACGGCCCGCCAGAGGCAAGGGCGGGAAAGTACGTCCGCGACCATGTGTTCGACGCCAGTCACGTCGATTCGCAGCTCGGCACGGCCGTGATCCTGCATGCGATGATGTCTCTCGATTCCTCGATCACGATCGACGGCAGCCCGCAGTTCGCCGGCCGCACCGAGCCCGAGGACGAGCTGGCCTCGACGGTCACCCTCATGCAGCAGGCGCTCAACACGCTCGGCACCAATCCGCCGCTCGCCGAGGACGGCATCAGCGGACCAAAGACCAGGGCCGCCGTCTCGCAGTTTCAGCAACAGAACGGCCTGAGGGATACCGGGCTTCTCGATGCGGCCACGGTCGCCGCGATCACGCGCGCGACGCAGTCTGGAGGCCCAGTGCAGGCGATCGACCTGTCGCAGATCCTGAAGCGGCTGGAGGACCTCGCGCAATTGCTGCGACCGTCAGCCGGCGGCGCGACGCTGCCAGCGGTCGTGCCGAGCAACACATTGCCTGCCACGAACGACCCGCTCAGCCTGTTCGAACGGCTTTTCTCCCTCATCAACAAGAAGGCGCCCGTGCCCGCACCAGTCACCCCGACGAGCCCCGCCCCCGTCGATCAGCTGAAGCAGGTCGTCGACCTGCTCAGCACCCTGCTCAACACGGGCGGCGGCAAGCCCATGCTGGGCCAGGTCAACGGCGCACTCGGCGAGACCATCGGCAAGCTGCTCGACGGCAAGAAGACCGCGCTCGGTATCGGCGGCTCGCTGCTCACCGCGCTGCTCTCGTCGGTGACGGCAAGCCCCAATGCAGGCGGGCTTGCCGGACTGCTCGGAACGATCGTGACTGCCGTGCCCGGCCTCAGCCAGTTCGCGATGCCGATCTCGCTCGCGCTCGCCGTCTGGGGCGTGCTCGGCAAGATGGAGAAATGGGCGCAAGGCACCGCGCCGCCGCCGAAGCTGACGACGTAACCTGCGGCCATCCTTCGAGACGCCCGCCTCCGGCGGGCCCTCAGGATGACGTCGCGTTACGCGGCAAGATATCAGACACTCATGGTGAGGGGCCCGCCAAAGCGGGCGTCTCCGGACGATGCTTCGCATCGCCGGGCGAAACATGCAGGCAGGGTACGCCCGCGGCGCCTATTGACGAAGCATGATCAGGGGATCGGCGGTGTCGGGGACACGACGCCACTGCGCGTGGTCGTCGGCCTCGAACTGCCAGGCTTCACCCGATTTCGACATCAGGATGATCTGGCCGCGCTCGAGACGCCATTGCGTCGGATTGAACTGCGCAATCGCCGCGTCGCATCTCGGCTTGAGGAAGACCTGGAAATTGTCCGGGTCCGCTTCGGTGTTGGTCAGAGTCAGCCCGCAGACCGGCTGGCCGTTGCCGCGCACCATCGACCAGTCGCCAATCATCTGGTCCATCGACTTTGCCATCGAACGCGCGGCGGCGAGATCCTGCAGGATGTAGACGCCTTCGCCCTGCCGCAGGCCCTCGAAGATGCCCGCCTCGACCTCCGTGAAGTCGATCACGGCCTCGCCGGCCGCGTCCTGCAGGCGGACGATGTCGAGGCCCCTGACGTTCCAGGCGACGATGTCTTTCGTGAAAGGCAGCGCCGTCTTGCAGGCCGGCTCCAGCTCCAGCTTGAAGCCTTGCGCCGCCGCATCGCTCTTCAGCGTGACGACGCAGGTCTTGCTGCGCTCGGTGGTCGAGAGCTCCCACTGGCCGGGCATCTGCTTCTTCAGGCTGGTCGCATCCTGTGCATGCGCGATGCCGATCGGGGTCAAGCAGGCCGCGACGGCGCCGATCGCGGCCAAAGAGGCCGCGACGGCGGATGCAACGGCCCGAAGAGCTCTCATCAGCGCCCCTTGACCGGCGTTTCCGCAACCGGCGTCAGCGGCGCCTTGCCGGCGAACCAGGCCTTGAGATTGTCGACCACGAGCTGATCCATGGCGTTGCGCGTCACCACCGAGGCCGAACCGATATGCGGCAGCAGCACGACGTTCTGCATGGTCTTGAGCTCGTCAGGCACGTTCGGCTCGGCGGCGAACACGTCGAGGCCGGCGGCGAGAATGGTGCCTGATTTCAGCGCCTGGATCAGCGCCGGCTCGTCCACCACCGAGCCACGCGCGACATTGACCAGCACGCCGCGCGGGCCGAGCGCCTTCAGCACCTCGGCATTGATCATCTTGTTCGTAGCGGCGCCGCCGGGCACGATCACCATCAGCGTGTCCACCGCCTTCGCCATCTCGATCAGGTCGGGGTAATGCTTGTACGAGACGTCCTTGGACGGATTGCGCGAGTGGTAGACCACCGGCACCAGCGAGGCATCGAGACGGCGCGCGATGGCCTGGCCGATCCGGCCCATGCCGACGATGCCGACCTTGCGGTCGCGCAGCGAGCCGACGCTGAGCGGATAGTTCTGCGTCTGCCAGAGGCCGGAGCGGACGTAACGGTCGGCCTTGATGAACTCGCGCAAGGTGGCGATCAGAAGGCCCATCGCGACGTCGGCGACCTCCTCGGTCAGCACGTCGGGCGTGTTGGTGACGACGATATTGTTCTCGGCCGCGTATTTGGCGTCGACATGGTCGTAGCCGACGCCGAAGCTCGCCACCATCTCCAGCTTCGGCAGCTGTGACAGCGAATCCCTGTCCGCGCGCACGGTGTGATAGGTCACCGCGACGCCGCGGATCTTGTCGCGGACCGCCGGCGTCAGGCGCTCGAGATCGCCGCGCGTCTCCGCCTTGTGTACGACGAAATGATCGGAAAAGCCGTTCTCGAGGATCGGCCGCACCGGCCCATAGATCAGAAGGTCGATCTTTTCGGACGAAATCGAACCGGCAGCCATCAGTCTTCCTTTCCAAGCGCGCTCTCATGCCAGCGCCGTAAAACGAGATGGGAAACTAGCGCCAGCACCCCATAGATGACAATCCCGGCCAGCGACAACAAAAGCAGCGCTGCGAACATGCGGGGTATGTTCAAGCGATAACCGGACTCGGCGATTCTGTAGGCGAGGCCGGAGCCGGCGCCCGCTGTTCCCGCCGCGATCTCGGCCACGACCGCGCCGATCAGCGACAGGCCGCCGGCGATGCGCAGGCCTCCGAGAATGTAGGGCAGTGCCGCGGGCAGCTTGAGAAGGCGCAGCGTCTGTGGCGGCGAGGCACCATAGAGCTGGAACAGGCCGGCGAGATTGCGATCCACCGAATTCAGCCCGAGCGTGGTGTTGGACAGCACCGGGAAAAACGCGACGATGAAGGCGCAGACGACGACCGCGGTCTGCTGCTCCAGGTAGATCAGGAGCAGCGGCGCGATCGCGATCACAGGCGTCACCTGCAGGACGATGGCATAGGGGAACAGCGAGTATTCCACCCATTTCGACTGGTTGAACACAAGCGCAAGCGCAATGCCGCCGACGCTGGCGGCGAGGAACCCCTCGAGCGTGGTCAGGAGCGTGGTGGCGAGCGATTGTGACAGCACCGTCCAGTCCTTGATCAGCGTCAGGACGATGACGGACGGCGCCGGCAGCACGTAAGGCGGGATTCCCTTGATGCGGACCACGAGTTCCCAGGCGACGAGACCGGCCGCGAACACGATGACGGGAAGCACGAAGCGCATCGCGCGCTGCGCGCCGGACGATCTCACGGTGATGGGAGCTTGCGCGCTCATAACGTCGACTGTCCCGAATACGACGGTGCCAGCGCGGCCGACACTCTTCGGCAATAATCGGAATAGGCGGCCGAGGTGCGAAACTCCTCCCCGCGCGGCTCGACCGTCTCGACGCGGATATCAGCCTGGATGCGGCCGGGCCGGGCCGTCATAACCACCACGCGCTGCGACAGATAGACCGATTCGAACACCGAATGAGTGACGAAAATGACGGTCTTGCCAAGGCGGCGCCACAGCACGAGCAGATCGTTGTTGAGGCGGAAGCGCGTGATCTCGTCGAGCGCTGCGAACGGCTCATCCATCAGCAGAATGTCGGGATCGGTGACGAGCGCGCGCGCCAGCGACACCCGCATCTTCATGCCGCCGGAGAGCTCGCGCGGATAGGTATCGGCGAAATCGGCGAGCCCGACGCTGGCGAGCGCCGCGTCGGCACGCGCGCGCGCGTCCGCCTTCGGCACGCCTGCGAGCCTCAAGGGCAGCCGCACGTTCTCACGGACGCTGGTCCAGGGCATCAGGGTCGGCTCCTGAAACACGAAGCCGATGCCGTGCCCTGGTCGAACATGGCCCGGCTGCACCGAGTCCTCGTGACGTGCCACCCGCACAGTGCCCGATGACGGCGCACTGAGCCCCGCGATGATGCGCAGCGCCGTCGACTTGCCGCAGCCGGACGGGCCGAGCAACGAGATGAACTCGCCCTTGCGGACAGTAAGGTCGAACGGACCGAGTGCCGTGACGCCGTTGTCATAGGCCTTCGTCACGCCGCGCAGGCTGACGGCAAGAGCCGTCAGGCTGGCCTCGACGGCAGACGAGGTCTTGGGCTCGGTCATTGATTGACGACTGCAGCGTTTCGGGCGCTGTCCAGCGGATGGAATGGGTAACAAAACAGACCGGATGGAAAGGTAACAGTCGTTCATGGTTCGGTCTGCTGCGGCGCTGCGCTAGCGCAGCGCCGCAGCGTCGATGTTTTCTGGTCGATGATGCCGATCGGCACGTTGAAGAAGCGCACCTGCCATTGCCCGTCGGCGGTTTCCTCCACGGCAACTGTTTCACCAGCGAGAGCGCTGCAAAGGTGGATGAGATCGCCACGCCATTTGATCTCGCCGTTGGAGCGAACCTGGCGCACCGCCGCTTCGACGGGATAGTCCGGCTCCGGAGGCCGCCTTGGCATCGCACGAGGGGAAGAGTGGTAGGCGCTGGCAGGTGGGCGTTGGCCAAGCGCCTCGTGGGGCCGTTCTTCGTTATAGTCGCGCGCGAATGCTGCGAACCGTCGGGCTTGCGCGGTCCTGGTCGGCGGCGGTGGCCGCATGGCTTCCAGAAGCGTAAGGTGGAAGCGTTCGTGCCAGCCGTTCTGCTGCGGATGGCCAGGATCAATCCGTTCATGGCGGATGCCAAGCTTGATCCACCATACCGACAGCGCGGTCAGACCGGTCGTCCCGGTCGAGGCGAACGGCGAGCCGTTGTCGGAGCGGATGATCTGCGGCAAGCCGTGCTCGCGAAACGCCCGTTCCAGTAGCGGTTGGCACTCGGCATATTGCGTGCTGCCCGTCGCCGTCAGGCTGATCAAATAGCGGCTGAAGCCATCGGTCACAGTGAATGGTTCAACGCGAGAACCGTCGCCCAATCGGATCCAGCCCTTGTGATCTAGGGCCCATACATGGTTGGCATGCTGAGGCACCGTCAGTTGCCCCATCCGCGGCGGCGCACGTCGACGGACCTTGCGGTCGCCGACGAGTCCCGCTCGTTTGAGAATCGCTCCGGCTGTCGAGGCCGACGGCCAGTCGACATCCCCTTGGCGAGCCTCGAGCTTGCTGACGATCTTGCGCGGTCCCCAGCTCGGCCGCTCGAGCCGCAGCCCAACGATCGCATCCACGATGTGCTGAGGCGTCGCCCGCCCATGCACCCGCGCGGCGTGGGAACGATCCTCAAGCCCGCTAGGCCCCTCCAGCCGGTAGCGCTCCAGCCACTTGTAACCGGTCTTGCGACTGATCTCGTAGCGCTCGCAAAGCTCGGTCATCGTCCACATGCCGGTTCGCTGATCCGATATGAAGTTCACCCGTTGGTCCACTGCACAGCTCTCTCGCCAAGGCATCGGCTGATCCTCCCAGCCGACAGAGAACTGTCACCCATCCATCCGGTCTACTGTGTTACCAATCTATCCGGTCTGGACAGCGCCCTTCACCTCTCCCCATCGGGGAGAGGTCGGCGCGCAGCGCCGGATGAGCGGGATCAGGGTCCACGAGGGAGCGCAACCCCGCACCCGCATCGCATCTGGCGATGCGACATAGCCGAAGCTTTGTTTCGGCGTTCTTAAGAACGGCTGCCAAAGGCGGCCTATGCCTCTCCCTTCGGGAGAGGTGTAGGCCGCCGAGCCACCTTCGCCGAATCGCAGCATGCGTTACGGCTTGTTCGGGCGCAGCTCGATGCCGACGCCCTTGTTGATGAAACGCAGCGTATAGGACTTGCGGAAGTCGAGATCCGCCTTCACCACGCCGGCCTTCACCATCTTGTTGAAGAAGGAGGTGTAGCGCTCGTCGCTCATCGCGCCGATGCCGTTCTTCAGGCTGTCGCCGGAATCGACGATGCCGTGTTCCTTCATCTTGGCGACGGAATAGGCGAGCAGATCGTCCGTCATTTCCGGATTGAGGCTCTTGATCAGCGCATTTCCGGCGGAATTGTCGCGATAGATGTAATTGTACCAGCCGATCATGGAGGCATCGACGAAGCGCTGGACCAGATCGGGCTTCTTCTCGATGATGTCGCGGCGCGTCTCGATCAGGGTCGAATAGGTGTTGAAACCGTAGTCGGCGAGCAGCAGCACGTTGGGCTTGAAGCCGGCGGCCTTCTCCACCGCAAAAGGCTCGGAGGTGACGTAACCCTGCATGGCGCTCTTGGGATTGGCGATGAAGGGCTGCGGATTGAAATTGTAGGGACGGACGTTCTTCTCGCTGAAACCATATTCTGACTTCAGCCACTGGAAGTAGCTGGTCATGCCCTCCTTGGAGACGAACAGCGTCAGCGGCTTGAGATCCTCGATCTTCGTGACCTTGGCGTCTGGATGCGTCAGCATCACCTGCGGATCCTTCTGGAAGATCGCGGCGATGGTCACGACGGGGACGTTGTTGGCGACGGCGTCGAACGACATCAGCGTATTCGCGGCCATGAAGAAATCGATCTTGCCGGCGATCAGCAGCATGCGGTTGTTCTCGTTGGGGCCGCCGGGGACGATTGTGACGTCGAGCCCGTATTTGTTGTAGGTGCCGTCGGCGACCGCCTGGAAGAAGCCGCCATGCTCGGCCTCGGCGACCCAGTTGGTGCCGAAGGTGACCTTGTCGAGCGTCTCGGCGCGCGCCGGTGCAAGGGAGGCGAAAGCGCGCCAACAAGCCCGCCGTTAACGCTCGCCGCAGATGAGAGGGGGTCATGATGGCACTCCGTCGATCGTGGCTGGCCCAATCGTGTCTGGCTCAAGTGAAGGCAACGCGATAAAACCGCATGACATCAGGGGACGCGAGCCGGCCAGGCCCGTGTCCCCTGATACCCCAAATTACGTGACAAATTCGGGCAAAGAAACCTTGAAGACGCTCTCCCGCGACTGGATCGATATCGACTGGGCCGATGCGGGGCCTGCGGAGGTGTCGCGCTGGATCGCGGTGCTGCCGCTGGCGGCGACCGAGCAGCACGGTCCGCATCTGCCGCTCACGACCGACGTGCTGATCGCGCGGGCCTATCTCGCGCGCGTACGCGAGCTACTGGCTGAGAGCATTCCCGCCGGATTTCTTCCGGTTGAGCCGGTCGGGATCTCCACCGAGCATATCGACTATCCGGGCACGCAGACGCTGCCGACCGAAATTGCGCTGAAGAAATGGACAGGGATCGGCGAGGACGTTGCGCGCCGCGGCGTGAGGAAGCTCGTCATCGTCACCAGCCATGGCGGCAACAGCGCGGCGATGATGCTGGTGGCGCAGGACCTTCGCGCGCATCACAAGCTGTTCGTGGTGACGACGTCATGGTCGCGGCTCTCAGGCGCGGACAGACTGTTCCCGGCCGAGGAAGTGCGCCACGGCATTCACGGCGGCGCGGTCGAGACCTCGATCATGCTGGCGCGCTATCCGGACCAGGTGCGCATGGACGCGATCGCGGATTTCCCCGCGAGCAGCGTCGCGATGGAGAAGCAGTATCGCTGGCTCTCGACGCAGCGCCCCGCGCCATTTGCCTGGCAGGCGCAGGATCTCAATCCCAGCGGCGCGGTCGGCAATGCGACGCTGGCAGTCCCTGAGAAGGGGGAGCAGCTGCTCGATCAGGGTGCGCGCGCCTTTTGCGAACTGCTGAGCGAAGTCGATAACTTCGACGTGAACAGGCTCGCCAAAGGCCCTCTCGGCTAGCCGACATCCTCCTGGATTCATTCGGGAAAGATCGAATCTCCGCGGCAACATTTGCGATCTTCGAACCGGATGCGAGGAGCGCCCGTCCAACTGGGCACACGGGCCACAAAGGACCGCCTCAACCCGGATGGAGTTTCAAATGTCGATCAAGACCAAGATTGCCGCCGCAGCCCTCGCCGCCCTCGCCCTCACCGGCAGCATCGTGTCCACCACCTCGCAGGCCGAAGCCAAGCAGCCCGGCTGGGTCTGGGGTGTGGGCGCCGGCATTGCCACCGCCGCCGTCGTCGGCTCCGCGATCGCTGCCAGCAACGACCCCTATTATCACGGCTATCACCGCTGCGGCTGGGTCGCCCAGTACAACGCCTTCGGCCAGTACGTCGGCCGCGTTCGTACCTGCTACTGATTTGAGTATCTGAGGCCGATCTCCCACGTGGATTCCGCGTCCCGACACGGGCGCCTCATCCACCCCGTGTCGTGCCCCCGACCCCGCCCGGCTGTCCCCCCGGGCGGGGTCATCCATATTTTGAATCCCGGAGCATGATCCGGAAAAGTGCGCCGCGGTTTTCCGAGAAGATCGTGCTCAAACAATAGCCTAAAGCGCGACGAGCACTCTCCTAAACCCATCCGCGCTTTAGGCAGTTGTTGCACCCCCGTCACAAAGCAGTGCGAAGCATCCACCTGCAACGATCTGCTCAGTTGCAATTGCAAATTAATAGCAATAAGCCTTGCAACGGACTCGGGAACTTGGGACTAAGGTCGCGTCGGATCGCGTGGACGACCGGGGCCTGATGACAGGGGTGCCGCGAATCGGCAGTGATATCGCGGCAGATGGAATACATTCGCGTTTGGGGGCGTGCGTTTTGACGTTGAGAGGTCACCGTTACAGGTACTTGCGGACGGCCACGGCAATTGCCGCGGGCATGGTGGCTTTCCCCGCCATCGGCCAAACGGCTGATCTGCCGCTGAAGGCCCCGGCCTTGAAGGCGGTCTATGACTGGACCGGCCTCTATATCGGCGCGCATGTCGGCTTCACCCGCGGCACATCCGCGGCGACTCTGGCCGATCCCACGGTCGCGACCGACGATCACGTGTTCAACGGCATGACCGGAGGCGTCCAGGCCGGCTACAATTGGCGCCTCAATTCAGGCTTCCTGCTCGGCGTCGAAGGCGATATCTCCTTCCCGAACTACCTCCCATCCAATCACGTCGTGTCATCGGCGGCGACCGCGCTCTCGAGCGCGGAGGAGCGCTGGGACTATGTCGCGAGCCTGCGCGCGCGGCTCGGCTACGCCAGCGGCAACTGGCTGTTTTACGCGACGGGCGGCGCGGCGTTTGCCGGCGAGCGATTTCTCTCGACGCCGACCGGCGGCGTTGAGGAGAAAGTGCTGCACACGCGATTCGGCTGGACTGCCGGCGGCGGCGCCGAATACGCTTTCGCGCCGCACTGGAGCGCGCGGCTTGAGTATCTCTACAGCAAGTTCGAGAACGCCAGCGTCACCTTCCCCTCCGGCGGGCAATATTCGTCGTCGATGGATTTTCACAGCCTGCGCATCGGCCTCAATCGCAAGATCGACTGGCCGGGCGTGCCGACCTACGAGCCGAAATCCGACGTCACCGACACCGAATCCAGCCGCTGGGAGATTCACGGCCAGTCGACCGTGCTCGGGCAGGGCTACCCCGCGTTCCACGCGCCTTATACCGGACCGAACAGCCTGCTGCCGTCGCCGGACTTTCAGCAGACCTGGAGCAATTCGCTCTATCTGAATGCGCGGCTGTGGGACGGCGGCGAGGTCTATTTCAATCCCGAGCTGCTCCAGGGCTTCGGCTTCAACAACACGACGGGCGCCGCGGGCTTCCCCAACGGCGAGGCGCAGAAGTCCGGCTTCCCCTATCCGCACTTCAACGCCTCGCGGCTGTTCGTGCGGCACACCTTCGGCTTCGGCGGCGAGCAGGAGGAGCTGGCCAGCGGCCAGCTTCAGCTCGCCAGCAAGGTCGACGTCTCGCGTTTGACCTTGCAGGTCGGCAAGTTCTCCGTGGTCGACGTGTTCGACGGCAATGCCTACGCGCATGATCCGCGCAAGGATTTCATGAACTGGTCGATCTGGGCGTCCGGCGCCTTCGACTATGCCGCCGACAAGCTCGGCCTCGGCTATGGCGCTACCGCCGAGTTGAACCAGAAGCAATGGGCGCTGCGCGGCGGCTACTTCCTGATGGATGCCGTCTCCAACTCCAACAATTTCGACATGAATATCGGCCGTCGCGGCGAGTACGTCGCGGAGCTCGAGTTGCGCTATTCACTGTTTGGCCAGCCCGGCAAGCTGCGCACGCTCGGCTTCGTCAACAGCGCTTTCTCCGGCAGCTATCGCGAGACGCTGGACAATCCCGCGTTCGGCGTGGATATCAGCCAGACTCGCCGCGGCCGCCTCAAATACGGCTACGCGCTCAATCTCGAACAGGCCATCACCGACGATATCGGCATGTTCGGTCGCTGGAGCTGGAACGACGGCCACAACGAGATCATGGCCTTCACGGACATCGATCGCAGCCTGTCCGGTGGCGTTTCGGTCAAGGGAGCGAGTTGGGGCCGGCCCGACGACGTCGTCGCCATTGCCGGCGCCGTCAACGCCCTGTCGCAGGATCATCGCGATTTCATCGCCGCCGGTGGTCTCGGCCCGCTGATCGGCGATGGCCGCCTCAACTACCGTCGCGAACGCGTGCTGGAGACCTATTACGCCTACGCGCTGAACAAGGCGCTGACCTTCACCGCCGACTACCAGCTCATCGTCAACCCCGCCTACAACGCCGATCGCGGACCGGTGTCGGTGTTTTCGGGGCGGCTGCACGGCGAGTTCTGAGCGCAACGCGACTGCGGTGCGCGCGCCTCGTCCTTCGAGACGACCGCTTCGCGGTCTCAGGATCAGGCTAAGCAGCATCGGTGCCAACGGATATTGCTGCCGCGCACCCCACCCTCATCCTGAGGGCCCGCCGTAGGCGGGCGTCTAAGGATGCGCCGCTGGGAAGCTGATCTTCAAATGCGATTGCGTCCCCGGCAGGAAGAGGTGTTCAAATTCTACGCCGCGCGGATCGCGTCGAGGAATTTTCCGACCTCGACCTTGAGGCGGCTGCTCTCACCGGACAGCGATCTGGCCGACGCGAGCACGTTGGAGGAGGCCGATCCGGTCTGGCTCGCGCCGCGCTGCACATCGACGATGCTGGCGGAGACCTGCTGGGTGCCGCGCGCCGCCTGCTGCACGTTGCGTGAGATCTCCCGCGTTGCCGCGCCCTGCTGCTCGACCGCCGAGGCGATTGCCGACGCGATCTCGGACATGCGTGTGATGGTGTCGCCGATTGCCTTGATGGCGCCGACGGAGTCCTCGGTCGCCGTCTGGATCCCCGAAATCTGCTGACTGATCTCGCCGGTGGCCTTGGCGGTCTGCTCGGCCAGCGCCTTGACCTCGGAGGCGACGACGGCAAAGCCGCGGCCGGCCTCGCCCGGCGCGCGCCGCCTCGATGGTGGCATTGAGGGCGAGAAGATTGGTCTGACCCGCGATCTGGCTGATGAGCTCGACGACGTCCCCGATCCGGCCCGCGGCCCTGGCGAGCTCGCCGACATGATCGTTGGTCCGCCCCGCCTGCTGCACCGCCTCGCCGGCGATGCGCGCGGAATCCTGAACCTGACGGCTGATCTCGTCGACCGACGAGGCCATCTCCTCGGCCGCCGCAGCGACGGTCTGCACGTTGGTGGAGGCCTGTTCGGAGGCAGCCGCGACGGTCGCGGTCACCTTTTCCGATTGCTCGGCCGTGCTCGTCAGCGTTCCCGCGGACGCTTCCAGCTCGGAGGAGGCCGACGAGACGGTGTTGATGACGTCGCCGATCATGGCTTCGAACTCGCGCGCGATCTGGTCGACGCGCTGGCTGCGCCGGAGCTTCGCCTCGGCTTCGGCCGCGGCCGCCTCGTCGGCGGCCTTCTTGGCTAGCAACGAATCCTTGAAGTGCTGGAGCGAGCCCGCGACCTGGCCGATCTCGTCGTTGCGGCCGGTCGCCGGGATCTCGACATCATGCTGCCCGGCGGCGAGCGCTCCGATCACGTCGGCGATCCGGCCGAGCGGCGTCACCACGCGCCTGCGCAGCATCATGGTCACGCCACCGAGCGTCCCGAGCAGCGCCAACACGGCGACACCGGCGAGCGCGAGCATCGCCAGCGCGCCGTCGCGCGCGGCCGCGGCGCGCTCGCCTGCTTCCGCCAACGCGGCGTCGCGTACGCCGTAGAACATTTGGATGGCCGGCACGATGACCTTCGCCAGCTCGTCGGCGGTGGCGCCGTATTTGCCGTCACTCCGCGCCGCGGGCATCTCCTTGTCCACGGCAACCGCAGCTCGTCCGAAATAGGATTCCGTCGCCGCCTTCAGCGCGGCAGCGATGCGGGAGGGATTTCCGAGCTGGTCGATACCGGCCTCGATGCGCTCGCGGTCGGCCTCCACGCGTCCCTGCATGCGGTCCATCAGCGACAGTTCAGCCGCGGTGAGCGGGCGGCGTGCAGAGAGCGCCGGGGACAGCGTGGCCGCGCGACTGCCGGCCGAAACGCGCAGATCCTGCGCCGTTCGCGCCAGGCTCAACAGCGCCGCAAGCGAGGAATCGGCATTGATGATTTTCGCCTCGAGCCGGTTCATGACCGGTTCGATGTGGCCGATGACCTCGGCAACGCCGGGCAGGAAGCCCTTCGTCGCGGCGCTGTCGCGCGCCGCCAGGGGAACGCTCATCGCGCGATCTGCCGCGGTGGTGATCTCCTTCAACCGTCGCGCAGCACGGTCGAGATTCTCGGCAATCGCGCCGCCGTCGTCCAGCACCATGACGGCGCGCCTTGCGGCCTCGAAGCCGGCCTCGGCAGTTTTCGCAGCCTTGGTGGCGACATCGAGCTGTGCCTGCGTCGCAGCGCCTTCCTGGAAGATAGGTCCGATGTAGGGAGCGCGAAGGCTGGCGACGTGCTGGCTGGCCATCAGCGTCGCACCAAAGGCATCGACGGTCTTGATCGCATCGGAGCGGTTCGTGAAGATTCGGGTCTGAGGGATCAGCACCTCGGCGCCAAGGATGACTGCAAATACCGTCACCGTCAGCATCGACAGTGCGAAAAGCTTCCCGACCCGCATCCTGATTTCCCCGAATTTATTTCTGCAATGTCGAAAATCTAGCGGGCGGCCACTAAGGGAGCGTTAAGCAACGTCCGTAGTTCCGCTGAGTGTCAGGTTGTCGCGGAGGCCTCGGGAACATTGCCGGACGCCAGTTCCCTTCGGTGCCCGAATGCGCGGAATTGGCAGCATCTCCTCACCGAATACCTATATCGAGATGGCTTGGCGTCATCTGTGACACACTTACTTACCTCCGGAAGGTCAATGCTCTCGCTCGAACTCGTCATCGTCGTCATCCTGATCGTCATCAACGGTTTGCTCTCGATGTCCGAACTGGCCGTGGTCTCGTCACGTCCGGCGCGGCTGTCGCTGCTCGCGGCCAAGGGCGTGCGCGGCGCCGAGCGGGCGCAGACGCTGGCAGCCGATCCCGGCAAGTTCCTGTCGACGGTGCAGATCGGCATCACGCTGGTCGGCGTGCTCTCCGGCGCGTTCTCGGGCGCGACGCTCGGGCAGCGGCTGACGCAATGGCTGCTCGAGCTCGGCCTCTCCAAGGGCATTGCCGACATCGTCGGGGTCGGGCTCGTGGTCACGCTCATCACCTATGCGACCTTGATCGTCGGCGAGCTGGTGCCGAAGCAGGTGGCGCTACGCGATCCCGAAAGCATCGCGGTCCGCGTCGCGCCCGCGATGCACACGCTTGCGAAGATATCGCTGCCGCTTGTTTTTCTGCTCGACCTCTCCGGAAAGCTGATCCTCGCGCTGCTCGGCCGCGGCGGCAAGACGGAGGAAAAGGTCTCGGAGGACGAGATCCATCACCTCGTCCGTGAGGCCGAGAGCGCGGGCGTGCTCGAGCCTGGAGAGAAGGAGATGATCGCCGGCGTGATGCGGCTCGGCGACCGGCCGGTCGGCGCGGTCATGACGCCGCGCACGGAGGTCGACGAGATCGACCTGAACGACGATCCGGCCGCCATCCGGGAGATCATCGCCAAGAGCCCGCATTCGCGCTTTCCCGTCTGCGACGGCGACCGCGACAAGCCGATCGGCGTGCTCCAGGCCAAGGACCTGCTGGTTGCCTATATGGACGAGCGCACGCCGGACCTGCGCGCGCTCGTGCGCGAGGCACCGGGCATTCCGGTGTCGGCAGATGCGCGCGACGTGCTGACCATCCTGAAAGCAGCTCCGGTTCACGTCGGACTCGTCTACGACGAATACGGTGCCTTCGAAGGCATGGTGACGGCTGCCGACATCCTCGAGTCGATCGTCGGCGCCTTCCATTCCGAGGCGGGGCCGCCGGAGCCGGCCTATGTCAGGCGCGCCGACGACTCGCTGCTGATCTCCGGCTGGATGCCGGTCGACGAATTCGGCGAGCTGCTCGGCGTCGAACTGCCGCCGCACCGCTACAACACGGTGGCGGGCCTGGTGCTGCAACAGTTCAACGCGCTGCCCAACGCCGGCGACGCCTTCGACTTCCGCGGCTGGCACATCGAGGTGGTCGATCTCGACGGACGGAGGATCGACAAGATCCTGGCAACCCGGCGGGGCGAGCAGGCAGCGGCGTGAGTTGAAATGGCCGTCGTCCCGGACAAGCGCGCGTCACGCGGCGAGCGTCATCCGAACCTCACCCCGATCCGCTTTTCCTTGCGCCAGACCACGGTGCAGGACAGATGCGTTCCGTCGGCCTGCACGAACAGAGTGAAATACTGGGGGATGCCGACTGGGCTGGTGACGTCGAGTGCGGCGCCGGTATCGGAGAGATTGCGAACGGTACAGTCGATCGCACCGCCGCCGAACTCGATGGTTCCGGCCTTCAGCACGCGGTGCCTCGATTTGCTGCGTCGCTCGTCCATGGGCGCAATTTACACCCAAAGCTGAACCAACCGTTAAGCCCACCCCCCGCTCGCGACAAATTTGCGGCCCGCGTGCCTGCCTGCCGCGGCCGGCATCCTACGGCGCCGGCTGGAACGTCTCGGCGCGCGCCATCCGCCAGGCGTCGCGGAAGCGCGGGTCTTGCGTGCCTTCGAGCAGCTCGCCCGGGCGCAGCGCCGGATAGAGCTGCGCGAAGGATTGCACCTGGGTCGTCGACGTCCGCTGGCTGAAGTGAATCGGGCGCAGCTGCTGCGGATGTTCGAGGCCGGCCGCGGCAATGAGCTCCGTCAGCGAGTGCAGCGTCGCATGATGGTAATTTTTTACGCGGTCGATCTTGAGCGGCACGTAGAGCGCGCGCGCCCGCGTCGGGTCCTGCGTCGCTACCCCGGTCGGGCAACGGTCGGTGTGGCAGCTCAGCGACTGGATGCAGCCGAGCGAGAACATGAAGCCGCGTGCCGAATTGCACCAGTCGGCGCCGATCGCCATCGCGCGGGCCATGTCGAAGGCCGTCGCGATCTTGCCGGAGGCGCCGATCTTGATGCGGTCGCGCGCATTGATGCCGACCAGCGCGTTGTGGACGAAATTGACGCCCTCGCGCATCGGCATGCCCAGATGATCCATGAACTCCAGCGGGGCCGCACCGGTGCCACCCTCATTGCCGTCCACGACGATGAAGTCGGGATAGATGCCGGTCTGAAGCATCGCCTTGCAGATCGCCAGGAATTCCCAGGGATGGCCGATGCACAGCTTGAAGCCGGCCGGCTTGCCACCGGACAGGCGGCGCATCTCGGCGATGAACTGCATCATGCCAACCGGCGTCGAGAACGCGCGGTGCGAGGGCGGCGAGATGCAGTCCTCGCCCATGGCGACGCCGCGGATCTTGGAGATCTCCTCAGAGACCTTGGCCGCCGGCAGCACGCCGCCATGACCGGGCTTGGCGCCCTGGCTGACCTTGAGCTCGACCATCTTGATCTGGTCGTCGCTGGCAACGCGCGCGAAAGCTTCGGGATCGAAGCTGCCGTCAAGATGGCGGCAGCCGAAATAGCCCGAGCCGATCTCCCAGATGATGTCGCCGCCCATCTCGCGGTGATAGGGGCTGACGCCGCCCTCGCCGGTGTCGTGCGCGAAGCCGCCCTTTTTGGCGCCGGCATTCAGTGCCCGCACCGCATTCGGGCTGAGCGCGCCAAAACTCATCGCCGAGATGTTGAACACCGAGGCCGAATAGGGTTTTGCGCAATCCGGCCCACCGATCATGACACGGAATTTCTCCGTGGCATGCGCCTTCGGCGAGACCGAGTGGTGCATCCACTCATAGCCCTCGCGGTAGACGTCCTCCTGGGTGCCGAACGGCCGCTTGTCGAGCTCCATCTTGGCGCGCTGATAGACCACCGCGCGGGTGTCTCGCGAGAACGGCATGCCATCCTTCTCGCTCTCGAAGAAATACTGCCGCATCTCGGGCCGGATCTCTTCGAGCAGGAAGCGGATATGCGCGGAGATCGGGTAGTTGCGCAGCACCGCGTGGCTCTTCTGCAGGAGATCGCGGACACCGAGCAGCGTCAGCGCGCCGAAGATCAGGATCGGGACCAGCATGATGTCGAAGATCTTGCGATCCGCGAGGCCGATGCCGATCAGGAGCGCGGTGACCACCGCACAGATCGTCAGCACGATGAAGCGCGGCGAGAACGGCAGCAGCAGGGTTTCCATGACCCCCTCTTCCGCCAGCGGCAGGCGTTTGGGGGATGAGTGTTGAGGCGATTCCCGCGTCTTGTTGTCGTCGGCCACGATCCGATCCTCTCGCCAGCATGAGGCGGTACGATACGCCTGCGCCTGTCATACGGATATGACGCGGCCCTTGTTTCAGGCTAGCGAATTCGGCGGAGACAAATCAATCAGCCGATGGCGGGCTGCTGCACTGCAGCAGAAGTGTCGAGAGGAAGCAACGGCGGGCCGCAGGGCCCTCATGGGTTGCGAGGGGGCCACTCTGGATACCACAAGCTCAGCTGACGCTCCGGGCAAGCGCGAGTCCGGCATCCACATCAACGGGATTTTGACGACTGGAGGAAAGCTGTCACTCCGAGCCTTCGCATAACCACGGCCTGTGGTTATAGGTCCCCGATCGGCGCTTCGCTTGTCCGGGACGACGAGTTGAGTGTGGCGCGCGATCACGCCACTTCTTCAACGGAGCTTACCGCTCGACGAAGGCCTTCTCGATCACGAAATGGCCGGGCTTGTTGCCGGAGCCCTCGATGAAGTCGCGGCTCTCGAACATCACCTTCAGCTCTTCGAGCATCGCCGGGCTGCCGCACATCATGATGCGGTCGGTTTCGATATCGAGCGGACCTTGGCCGATGTCGTTGAAGATCTGCTCGGAGCTGATGAGGTCGGTGATGCGGCCGCGGTTCCTGAACGGCTCACGGGTCACGGTCGGATAATAGACGAGCTTGTCCGCGAGCAGCTCGCCGAACAGCTCATCCTCGCGTAAGGTCGCGACGAGCTTCTCGCCATAGGCGAGCTCGGAGACCTGGCGGCAGCCATGCACCAGCACGATCGACTCGAACTGGTCGTAGACCTCGGGATCCTTGATCAGGCTCGCGAAGGGCGCGAGGCCGGTGCCGGTCGAGAGCAACATCAGCCGCTTGCCGGGAAGCAGATTGTCGGTGATCAGCGTGCCGGTCGCCTTGCGGCCGACCAGGATGGTATCGCCTTCCTTGATCTTCTGCAGGCGCGAGGTGAGCGGGCCGTCCTGAACCTTGATCGAGAAGAACTCGAGCTGTTCCTCGTGATTGGCGCTCGCCATGCTGTAGGCGCGCAGCAGCGGACGGCCGTCGACTTCGAGGCCGATCATGGCGAACTGGCCGTTCTGGAAGCGGAAGCCGGTATCGCGGGTGGCGCGGAAGCTGAACAGCGTGTCGGTCCAGTGGTGGACGGAAAGAACCTTCTCTCGGTAAAACGCGCTCATGATTCTCGATTTCCGAATAACTGCGGTTTTGGGCAAAAGCGTTGCCCCGCCCTGGAAGCGGGGCGGACACCATTTGCCATGGCGGAGGATTTCGCCTGTGTGATCTACGCCATTGAGACCAATAATCAACCTCGTTCCGGATGCAATTGATGCCGGTCAAACCGGCATTTGCGGCAGAACTGGTCACATCATTCAGAAATCTGCTGCCGGGCGCATGAGGGAGGCAATTTCTTTTCCCTGCTGGGCTGGATTGAAGCACTTAATTTCCGTCGCGCTCGCGAGAATTTCATTAAGAATAGCTCTGAATTTCATCCCCATTGGCGCCGATTTCCGCATTTTTGCGGCTTTCGGCGACAGGAACGACGAAAGACCATGGCAGGCGGCGAGCGAATCTTCGTTCAGGCGATCAGGCGCTATTGCGCGGAACACGACATCGCAGTCGATGTCCGCGCCAGTGGCTGGCTGATCGCGATGCGCAGAGGTGCGAGGTGCCGCTTCGCCTTCGGTTACGACATCGGACTCAACAGCGCCATCGCCCACCGCCTCGCCAACGATAAATCGGCCACCGCCGAGGCGCTGGAGATGGCCGGCGTGCCGTGCGTTCCTCACCACCTCTTACTCAATCCGAGCATGGGCGTGCACGTCGCCGGGACCGATTGGCGCCAGGGCATGCTGGCACTGCTCGCCCGGAATCCGCAAGGCGTTGTGGTGAAGCCGAACGAGGGCACGTCCGGACGCGCCGTGTTCAAGGCGACGAGCAGCGACGAGCTCGACCGCGCCATTACCGAGATCTTCTCGTCCGGCCTTGGGCTGGTGATCGCCCCCTATGTCGAGATCGAGGAGGAAGTCCGCGTGATCGTGCTCGATGGCAAGCCGATGATCGTCTACCGCAAGGAGCGGCCGTCGGTCGTCGGCGACGGCATGCAGACGTTACGTGAGCTGGCGAGCGCGGCGGGACGGGACGGACGTCTGCACGAACTCGCTGCGCGCGAGCTCAACGCCATCGTTCCCAAGGGGGAACGGCGCCTCCTGACCTGGCGGCACAATCTCGACGCCGGCGCAAAGCCGATCCTCCTCGATGAGGGCGAGGTTCGGGCTGACTGTGCGAAGCTCGCCATCGACGCCGCAAACTTCATCGGCATCACCTTCGCCTCCATCGACGTGGTCCGGGTCGATGGCATCTGGCGCGTGCTCGAGATCAATTCCGGGGTGATGATGGAGGCGCTCGGACGGCTCCATCCCGGACTGGTTCAGACGACCTATGACGCGGCGCTGGATCGCATTTTCGAGACATCCCTCTGAACTGCCGGCGCCAATTGCCGTATCGCGCGCGAGCGCGCGTCGATTGAAATGGAACGAGGCCCGGAATACCGAGCCTCGCCGCCATGGCAACTGCGTTTGGGTTTCAGAGAGAAGCCGCCAGGCTCGAAGACGCTATTGGAAATCCTGGACGTGTCGGTTGCGCCAGCGCAAACAATGGTAACCTGCGTCAACGCGCATTCGGCGATTGCTCGCAGGAGCGTCCCGACTTCGGAACTACTCTCCGCACGCTAGATCAGGCACGCGAGATAGACCACCGCCCCGCTGAGGACGGCTGCGACTGACCACAACGCCGGGTCGAACGACTCGGCGACAGCTCCGGTCTCAGTTCTGCTCTTGCGCATTGCGAATCCTCCGGATCAGCGGACGGCCACGGCGGCCGAGCCGCCCAGGACCACCGGCTTTCCAGTCTTGAATACGGCTGC
Source organism: Bradyrhizobium sp. USDA 326 (assembly GCF_049739485.1). Classification (NCBI taxonomy): domain Bacteria; kingdom Pseudomonadati; phylum Pseudomonadota; class Alphaproteobacteria; order Hyphomicrobiales; family Nitrobacteraceae; genus Bradyrhizobium; species Bradyrhizobium sp. USDA 326. Next base: position 3,089,786 of record NZ_JBMGQA010000001.1, on the reverse strand, counting down.
CCGCTCGACCGCCGCGGCTCTCGTGTCGTCGTGGAAAGAAACGGCAATACCGGCGACGACCGCTGCAACCAGCAATGCGACGATGACGATCTTCGAATGGGTGGCGCGGTCGGCGCTATAGATCGAATGATTCATCAGGCCTCCGAACTCCATCCATCAGCCCATTGTCCAGCGGAGCTGCCGGCCTCGCTAGCTCGCGTCGTATCTTAGGGCGATTTCCCTAAGTAGTTTGACGGATGACGATTTCAGCCAAAGGTTGAGCAATATCAAGGTCGCCTCGCCTCGTTCGGAGGAAAGAGAGCAGCACAAGGCGCCGCCCGGTCGGTCGCGACCGGAGACGAAATCCTCTCGTATCGGCAACTTTCATTGTCTCGAACTGCATCGGGCAAACGGAGATGAATGAAGCGCACCAATTGGCTCTGGCGATGTTTGTATTGGCCTGCACAGCCATGACGCTCGTTGCGGGGCAGCTCTACATGGAGCAGAGCGTGGATACGAAGCCCTCTGCTCCCAGACACACGCAGACGGTGTCGCTGGGCACTTCGACGCCAGCGGAGGCGCGCAGTCGCACAAGGCCGGACCTCGTCATGGTGACGCGGCCGTGACGAAGACCGCCGCTGCTTTTTTTGGGCGCCGGCTGAATCGCCCCTTGCCCTGAACGCTTCCCCGAGTTGCAGCGGCACGTTCAGGCGCTCGCCCGTGACGCGAGACTTGTCCTTGCGCCTTGTGGCGCTTTGCGCGTGGTCTTGTTGGCCGGATGTTCCCGTTGTGAAATGGAACGCGGCGATCTAGCTTTCACGCGGCGCACGGCACATGCGGCTTGCACGTTCTCCTTGCGACAGCTGCATCAACAATTGCCAGACACACGAAGAAGGGAACGCGATGAGCGGCAACATCAATCGCCAGATTCTTTTGGTGGAGAAACCCGGCGGCAAGCTCGGTCCCGAGCATTTCAAGATGGTGGAGAGCGCGGTGCCGGAGCCGAAAGACGGCGAGGCCTTGCTGCGCGTCCGATACATCTCGCTCGATGCCGCCAACCGCGCCTGGATGCACGGCGCAACCTATCGTTCCGCCGTCGAGGCCAACAGCGTGATGGCCGGCGGCGCCATCGCCGAGGTCGTCAGCTCGAAGGCGCCCGACCTTGCGCCCGGCGACGTCGTGTTCGGCGACACCGGCTGGCAGGAATATGCCGCGGTGCCGGCGAAGCATCTCACCAAAATGCCGAAGCTCGAGCCGATGACGCATCTGCTCAGCGTGTTCGGCATCGCCGGTCTCACCGCCTATTTCGGCCTCCTGGAGATCGGCAAGCCCAGAGAGGGCGACACGGTCGTGGTCTCCGCCGCTGCGGGCTCGGTCGGCTCGATCGTCGGGCAGATCGCGAAGATCAAGGGATGTCGCGTTATCGGCATCGCCGGCGGCGCAGACAAGTGCAGGTGGCTGACGTCCGAGCTCGGCTTCGATGCCGCGGTGGACTACAAGGACGGCGCCGTCTTCAAAGCGCTGCGCGCAGCGGCTCCCAAAGGCATCGACGTCTATTTCGACAATGTCGGCGGCGACATTCTCGAGGCCTGCCTGCCACAGATGAACAACTACGGCCGCATCGCCTGCTGCGGCGCGATTTCGCAATATGACGGCCCTCCTGCCGCGCATGGCCCTCGCGGCGTGCCCGGGCTGATCGTGGTGAAGCGGCTGACCATGCAGGGCTTCATCGTGATGGATTACATGAAGGAGAGCCAGCGTGCGCTCGCCGACCTGCAGGCCTGGGTGAAATCCGGCAAGCTGAAGGTTCAGGAGGACATCATCGACGGCTTCGAGAACACACCGAAGGCGCTGATCGGACTGCTCGCGGGCGAGAACCGCGGCAAGCGCATGGTGAAACTCTAGCGCCGCCCTCGCTCCGCCGTCTTTGACCACAATCTGCTTGCGATGGCGGACAAAGCGTCCATGATGTCTTGCATCGCATGGCTCGCGACGATTGCAATCACATCACCTTTTTCGGAGCGTCGAACGGCGGCTCGAACGCTCGACCTATAGGGCAGGAAGTCATCCATATGTTCGAGATATTGAAGCATGGCGCCACGCGCGCTGCATTGCTGGCGTCGGCGCTGTTCGCAACTGCAGCACCCATCTTTGCGCAAGCGCCGACCGATGCGCAGAAGAGCGCGATCCGGTCGGCGTGCCGCTCGGATTTCATGACGCACTGCTCGAGCGTGACGCCGGGCGGCGTGGAAGCGTATCAATGTCTGAAGAAGAACGAATCGAGCCTGTCATCGGGATGCCAGACCGCGGTCCGCGCCGTCGAGCCCGCCGCGGCTCCGAAGACCGAAGCCGCTCCCGCAGCGCCGAAAACTGAAGCTGAAGCTGCACCCAAGGTCGAGCCGACGCCTGCCGCGCCGAAGCCCGCGGCGCCCAGCGTGCCCTCCACTGAACCTGCCAAGCCGGCCTCGACCTCCGCCGCGCCCAAGGCTGCTTCCGCCAAGCAACCGAGCAGCGCGCAGGTCTCCGCCGTCAAGAGCGCCTGTCGGTCCGATTATCCAAAGGTCTGCGCCAGCGTCCCGCCGGGCGGCGCGGCTGCGCTCGAATGCCTGGAGAAGAACAAGGCAAGGGTCTCACCGTCCTGCCAAGGTGCGCTGAGCGCGGCATCCGGCGGTGCGGCGGCCACAGCGGCGCCTGCAGCTGCCGCTCCCGCGGCCGCCCCCGCCGCGGCGCCGACCACGATCGTACTGCGGCCATTGCTGCCGCGCGAGGAGCTGTTCATCGTCCGGTCGGCCTGCGGCGCCGACATCCGCACGCTCTGCACCGGTGTGGCGCCCGGCGGCGGCCGGATCATGCAATGCATTTCCAACCGGGCGGCGTCGCTCTCGCAGGCCTGCAGAGACGTCCTCGCACCGTTCGCGGCGAGGTAGGCGCTTGTGGCCAAGCCGCGGCTGTTTCTTTATGGTGGCGCCTGACCGATCGGAGTTGCGTCGCACGCAGCTTTGGATCGCGTTTCGGCTCGCCGCGCGTGGCCAATAATTCCGCTGGCGCCGGAGGCCGGAGCACATTAGTCTAGCCCTAGATAGTAAGTATACTGTCAATTGGGGAGGTAGACGTTGCGGATCGCCGTGATTGGCGGGGGGCCGGGTGGGCTCTACTTCGCCTATCTCTGGAAGAAGCGTCATCCCGAGGATCAAGTCGACCTGTTCGAACAGAACCCGGCCGACGCGACCTGGGGATTTGGCGTTGTGTTCTCCGACCAGGCGCTGGAATTCCTGCGCGCCGACGACCCCGAAACGGTCGATGCGATCGCCCCGCACATGGAGAGCTGGGAGAACATCACGCTGAACCTGCATGGCGACAGCGTCGCCATCGACGGGGTCGGCTTCTCCTCGATCGGGCGCCTCGAGCTCCTCAGGTTCCTGCAGCAGCGCGCGCTCGATGTCGGCGCCACGCCGCGCTTCGATACGCAGATCCAGGCAATCGACCAGCTGAACGGCCATGATTTGATCGTCGCCGCCGACGGGCTGAACTCGCTGGTGCGCCGCGCCTTTGAAGGCGACTTCGGCACCTCGTTGTCCTACTCCTCCAACAAATTCGTCTGGTACGGCACCTCGAAACGTTTCGACACGCTGTCGCAGACGTTCGTGCGGACCGACCGCGGCGCCTTCAACGCCCATCACTACCGCTATTCGCCGACCATGAGCACCTTCCTGGTCGAGTGCGATCACGCCACATGGCAGGCCTATGGTTTCGCCTACAAGGACGTCGAGCAGTCCAAGGGGGTCTGCGAGGAGGTGTTCGCCGACACGCTTGGCGGCCATTGCCTCATCTCCAACAAATCGGTCTGGCGCAACTTTCCCTGGGTCTGGAACGAGCACTGGTCGTTCAAGAACATGGTGCTGCTCGGCGACGCGCTGCATTCGGCGCATTTCTCGATCGGCTCGGGCACGCGGCTCGCAATCGAGGACGCGATCGCGCTGGTCAAGGCGCTGGAGTCGGATGCGCATCTTGCGACCGCGCTGCACCGCTACCAGGCCGCGCGCAAGCCCATCGTGCAGAAGCTCGTCGATGCCGCGCGCACGAGTGCGTTCTGGTACGAACACTTCGCCGAGCACATGAAGCTTCCCCTGCTGGACTTCGCCTACAGCTACATCACCCGTTCCGGCCGCATCGACGTTTCCCGGCTACGCGCGATGTCGCCGGCCTTCATGGCCCGCTACGAGGCCGCCAGGAATGCCGGAGATACGCCATGAGCAGCGAGATCCGCGACCAGGTGCCTGCGGACAGCCCGGGCGCGCGCGAGATCGGCATTGCCGTTCCTGAAATTTACAACGCCAGCCGCGTGCTGTTCGACAATTTGGCCAAAGGCCGCGGCAACAATCGCGCGCTCATGGGTCCGGCGGGCACGCGGACCTATGCCGAGCTCTGCGGCGAAGCCTGCCGCTGGGGCAACGGTCTTGCCTCGCTCGGCCTCGAGCGCGGCGATCGCGTGCTCTTGTTCCTCGACGATACGCCGGCCTATCCGGCCGCGTTCTTCGGCGCGGTGCGGGCCGGCTTCGTGCCACTCCTGATCAACACGCTGACGCCGCCAGACCTCCTGCAATTCTATCTCGCCGATTCCGGCGCGACTGTCGCGGTCGCGGATGCCGAGTTCGCGGCGCGCTTCAATGCGGAAGCCTGCAAGGACACGAAGCTCCATACGCTGATCGTCGTGAATGGTGCAGTAGGCGAGCACGCCGCGCCCGCGGCGTTCGCGGCGGCAGGCTGGCTCGCGCAGTTCCCGCCCGAACTGGCGGAAGCTCCGACGCATCGCAACGAGATGGCGTTCTGGATGTACTCCTCCGGGTCGACCGGGCGGCCCAAGGGCATCGTGCATCTCCAGCACGACATGGCCTACACCGATGCCGCCTTTGCGCGGAACGTGCTGAAGCTGACGCCAGATGACATCTGCTTCTCGGTGCCGAAGATCTTCTTCGCCTACGGCTTCGGCAATTCCGTGACCTTCCCGTTCTCGGCCGGCGCGGCGACACTGCTCTTGCCGGGCCAGCCGAAGCCTGCATCGATCTTCGCGGCGATCGAACAATACAAGCCGACCGTCTTCTTCGGCCTGCCGACGCTTTATACATCGCTGACAAAGGCCGAAGGCGCGGACAAGACGAATTTCTCGTCGCTGCGCATGGCGCTCTCCGCCGCCGAGGTGCTCTCGGCCGAGGTCTTCAACGGCTGGAAGACGCTCACGGGACTCGAGATCGTCGAAGGCCTCGGCTCAACCGAGGTGCTCCACATCTATCTCTCCAACCGCGAGGGGCAGAAGAAGCTCGGCGCCGCCGGCCTGCGCGTGCCCGGCTACGAGATCGCGCTGCGCGACAAGGACGGAAACGAGGTCGGCGACAACGAGGAAGGCATCTTGTGGGTCCGCGGCGATTCCAACACGCCGCTGTACTGGAACCGGCCGGACAAGTCAGCGGAAACCATTCGCGAGGGCGGCTGGATCTACACCGGCGACCGCTTCGTCCGCGATGCCGATGGCTTCCACTTCTTCCGCGGCCGCGCCGACGATCTCATCAAGATCTCCGGCCAGTGGGTCTATCCGCTCGAGGTCGAGCTGTGTCTCGCCGACCACCCCGACATCCGCGAATGCGCGGTGTTCGCCGCCGAATTGCCGGACCGTCGCATGACGCTGAAGGCGGTGGTGGTGATGAACCGCCGCGCCGTCGATCCAAGCGAAGCGACGCGCCGATTGCAGGACTATGTAAAAGGCAAGCTGCTGCCGTACAAATATCCGCGCGAGGTGATTTTCATCGACGAACTGCCGAAGACGGGCACGGGCAAGATCGACCGGCAGGCGTTGCTGCGGATGTAGGGCGACGGCTCGGCCGTAGCCGCGGTGCTGTGCCCCGGACGCAGTGCAGCGCGAAGCGGTGCGCTGCAGAGCCGGGGCCTAGACTTCAGCGCCGCGCGTCCAATGTCCTGGGTCCCTGTGTCTGGGAAGTCTGGCATGATGATGGTGGGCGGGAAGCCGTTGGGTCCTTGGCGCTTGACGCCGTGAGCCGGCTCGGTCTCCCGCCCGTTCCATCTATCAACCTGAACAGTTGCACGAGGCTGCGTCAACAGACCTCGCATCACAGGGACAGGCACCGTGATCATATCCTCTCGTTGCGTCGGGATCGACATCTCCAAACATCACCTTGATATTTTCGATGAGGCCATCGGCGTAGCGGAACGCATCGCCAACGCGCCACAGGCCATCACACAGCTGGTGGCGCGTTGGCGATGTGATGCGCTGATCGTCTTCGAGGCTACGGGGGTCTATGACCTCGAGCTTCGGGAGGCCCTGCATCGGGCCGGCATCCGCTTTGCCCGGATCAATCCGGCCCGTGCCCGCGACTTTGCCCGCGCCAGCGGCCAGCTCGCCAAGACCGATCCGATCGATGCGCGGATGCTGGCGGCCTTTGCCCGCGCCATGAAGCCCGCCACCGAGCAGGCCGCGACGCCTGCTCGCAACACTTTGGCAAGGCTTGCAAAACGGCGGGACCAACTGGTTGCCATGAGGGCCCAGGAAAAGAACCGCCGCAGCGAAGCCGAGGACCGCGCCATGGTGGAACGCATCGCTCGCCTCATCGAGGTCCTCAATGATGAGATCGCCGAAATCGACACTGAGATTCATGCGCTCGTCAAAGCCGAACCGGAGCTTGCCAATGATGCACAGTTGATGCGCTCGGTGCCCGGCGTGGGACCCGTCGCTTGCATGCAACTCCTCACCCAGATGCCCGAACTTGGGCGTCTCGGGCCAAAGGAGGTGGCCGCTCTTGCCGGCCTGGCTCCCTTCAATGTCGATAGCGGGGCTTATCGTGGCAAGCGCAAGATCGGCGGCGGACGAAAGCGCGTCCGCGACGCCCTCTACATGGCTGCTCTCAACGCCGTTCGTCGCGCCGATCACTTCAAAATCTTCTATGACCGGCTCCGTCTGGCCGGCAAACCAGCAAAGCTCGCCCTCATTGCTGTCGCAAGGAAGCTGCTGACCATCCTCAACGCAATGCTGCGCGACCGAAAACCCTATAAAATCGCACCATCAACATAACAGTTGCCGGCTCTCCGCAGCAGCGCAAGAGCGCTGCAGCGCGTCCGGGACACGAGACATTGGCAGCCCCTCACCCGCCCTTCCCCAGATGCTCCAGTGCATCCTCCGCCCGCAGCGGCACCCGCGAGGCCTCGTTGTTGAGATCGACCAGTTGCGTCAGCAGACCCATCAGCGTCTGGCGGTCGGCGGGCTTCAGCGGCTCCAGCATGCGCGCCTGCGCGCGTTCGACGGCGGGGATGATCTCGCGCAGGATCGCGGCGCCCGACTTGGTCAGATACAGCAGCTTGATCCGCTTGTCTTCCGGCGCCGGCTTGCGCTCGATATAGCCCTTGGCTTCAAGCCGCTCGATCACGCTGCCGAGCGTGGAGCGGTCGAAGGCGATCACCGCCGAAAGCCGCGTCGCGTCGATGCCGGGATGGGTATGGATCGCGATCAGCGCGGCATATTGCACGGGGGTGAGATCGAACGCCTTGCACTCCTCCATGAAGATCGAGACCGCGATCTGCTGCATGCGCCGGAACAGATAGCCCGGCGCGGCATAGACCGCGTCGATCGTGATCGGAGGGGTAGGCTTACTCGGCATCGGGCTGCTTCTCCGGTGCGGCATCGGCGAAGGCGGGCAGCGCCTTCGCCGCGGCCTCGGCCTTGAGCAGACGCGGATAGGCCGAGACATCGACGCCGAAGCGGCGCGCATTGCCGAGCTGCGGCACGAGGCACAGATCGGCAAGCGTCGGCGCATCGCCGAAGCAGAATGGGCCCGGTTCGTCCCTGATCAGCGTCTCACAGGCCGACAGGCCCTCGCGATTGACCCAGGCCGCCCAGTCCTGCACCTTCTCCTCGGACAGGCCGAGCTCGCGCAGCCGCGCCAGCACTTTCAGGTTCTGCACCGGATGAGTGTCGCAGGCGATCGCCAGCGCGAACGCCCTTACCTTGGCGCGGCGGAGCGGATCCTTCGGCAGCAGCGGCGGATTGGGGTGCGTCTCGTCGAGCCATTCGATGATCGCCACCGATTGGGTCAGCACTGCTCCCACATCGTTCTCCAGCGACGGCACCAGGCCTTGCGGATTGATGGCGAGATAAGCGGGCGCGCATTGCTCGCCCTTGCGCAGATGGTGCGGCAGATGCTCGGCGCCGAGCCCCTTCAGGTTCAGCGCGATCCGCACCCGATAGGCGGCGCTGGAGCGGAAATAGCCGTGCAGCTTCATGGAGAGCCTCCCATATTTCTTGTCGTTCCGGGGCTCGCGACGCGAGAACCCGGAACCTCGAGATTCCGGGTTCGATGCTAACGCATCGCCCCGGAATGACGACGGTGATTGTCATTCGTCACATTGACGCTACCTGGATCGTAAGTATACTGTCAATTAACAAACGATCGGGAGCAGCAACCATGGAAGCCGTGACCAGGACGCCGGAACGCGAGGCGTTCTACAAGAAGATCGACGGCGAAAATCTCACCGCGCTCTGGACGGTGATGAGCGACCTGATCACGCCGGAGCCGAAGAGCGCCTGCCGTCCTCACCTCTGGAAGTTCGACGTCATCCGCGACTACATGACGGAGGCCGGCAAGCTCATTACCGCCAAGGAAGCCGAGCGGCGCGTTCTGGTGCTGGAGAACCCGGGGTTGCGCGGGCAATCCAAGATCACGACCTCGCTCTATGCCGGCGTGCAGATGGTGGTGCCCGGCGACGTCGCGCCCGCGCACCGCCACAGCCAGTCGGCGCTGCGCTTCGTGCTCGAAGGCAAGGGCGCCCACACTGCAGTCGACGGCGAGCGCACCGCGATGGAGCCAGGGGACTTCATCATCACGCCGTCGATGACCTGGCACGATCATTCCAACGAAACGAACGAGCCGATGTTCTGGCTCGACGGCCTCGACATTCCCCTGGTGCAGTTCTTCGACTGCTCCTTTGCGGAAGGCTCGAAAGAGGATCAGCAAAAGATCACGAAGCCTGCCGGTGACAGCTTTGCCCGCTACGGCTACAATCTGCTGCCGGTCGACGCGAAGCGGAGGTCGAAGACGTCGCCGATCTTCAGTTATCCCTATGCCTACACCCGCGAAGCCCTGGAAAGGGCGCGCCTGAGCCAGGAGTGGGACGCGTGCCACGGGCTGAAGCTGAAGTTCAGCAATCCCGAGACCGGCGACTTTGCGATGCCGACCATCGGCACCTTCATCCAGCTGCTGCCGAAGGGTTTCAAGACCGCGCGCTATCGTTCGACCGATGCGACGGTGTTCTGCCCGATCGAGGGCAAGGGCCGCAGCCGCATCGGCGACGCCGTCTTCGAATGGGGGCCCCGCGATCTGTTCGTGGTGCCGAGCTGGCACTGGGTGACGCACGAGGCGGACGAAGACGCCGTGCTGTTCAGCTTCTCGGACCGTCCGGTGCAGCAGAAGCTGGATCTGTTCCGCGAGGATCGCGGGAACGCGTGAGCTCTGGTGCCAGCCACGTCGTCATTGCGAGAAGCGTAGCGACGATGCAATCCAGACTGTATCCGCGGTGACCAGTCTGGATTGCTTCGCTGCGCTCGCAATGACGGAGTATACTTCACCGCCAGTGCAACAGCCGCGTCTCCAGCCAGCCGATCACCTTCCCCACGGCAAGCCCGAACACCGACAGGATCACCACGCCCGCGAGCAGCTGATCGGTCTGCATCAGATTGCCGGCCTGCAGCACGAAGGCGCCGATGCCGTATTGCGCGCCGATCATCTCGGCGCTGACGACGAGGAGCAGCGCCACGGAGGCGGTGATACGGAAGCCGGCGAGGATCGCGGGCAGTGCGCCGGGCCAGATCACCTTGCGCACGATCGTGGCGAAGGGAACGTTGAAGCTCTGCGCCATGCGGATCAGGTTGCGCGGCACGGCATCGACGCCGCTATAGACCGAGATCGCGGTGGAGAAGAAGACGCCGAGCGCAATGGTCGCGATCTTCGGCTCTTCGCCGATTCCGAGCCAGAGGATCAACAGCGGCAGCAGCGCGATCTTCGGAATCGGGAACAGCGCCGAGATGAAGGTGATGCCGACGCTGCGCGCCAGACGCGAAAGGCCGATGGCAAAGCCGACGGCGACACCGGCCGCCGTTCCCAGGAGCCAGCCGATGCCGATACGCAGCAGCGAGGCCGAGACGTGCTGCCAGAGCGCGCCCGACACAGCGAGCTGGTAGATCGCGCGCGCGATCGCCGAGGGCGCCGGCAGGAACAGCGGATTGACAAGGCCAGTAGTGCCGGCAGCCTCCCAGATGACGATGACGAGCGCGAGCGCGATCCAGCCGCCAAAACGGCTGCTGGCGGGAACGAAGCCGGCGCCGCGAAAGCGGACGCGCCGGGTCGCAGTGTCCTTCGCAATTTCGGCCGGCGCGCGATCAAGCATGCTGGACCTCGCGTTCAGCGTCGATCGCCTCGTTGCGGATCAGCGACCAGATCTGGTTCTGAAGCGCAAGCAGCCTTCCGCGCGCCGCCACTTCGCCGCGCGCCGCTCGCGTCATCGGCACGGCCACGACCTCGCGGATGCGTCCCGGCCGCCGCGACAGCACCACGATGCGGTTGGCGAGACGGGCGGCTTCCTCGAGATTGTGGGTAACATAAACCGCGCCCATGCCGCCATCGGCGAGCAGGCGGACAAAGTCTTCCATCAAGAGCTCGCGGGTCTGCGAATCCAGGGCCGAGAGCGGCTCGTCCATCAGCAGGATGGCGGGCTTCACCGCAAGCGCGCGCGAGATGCCGACGCGCTGGCGCATGCCGCCGGAAAGCTGCTTTGGATAGGTGGTGCGGAAATCGGTCAAGCCGGTGCGGCGCAGGGCATCCTCGACCAGCGCGCGGCGTTGCGCAGCGGTGAGCTGGGCGTGCAGCAGCGGGAATTCGACGTTCTCCTCGACCGTAGCCCAGGGCAGCAGCGCGAAATCCTGGAACACGAAGGTCAACGGATTGAGACTGTCCGCCGGCGGCGCACCGCGCAGCTCCGCCGCGCCGGAGGTCGGCTGCAGCAACCCGCCCAGGATCGACAGCAACGTGCTCTTGCCGCATCCCGAGGGCCCGACGATCGCCACCACCTCGCCGGCGCTGACGGTGAAGGAGACATCGTCGAGCACGGCGAGATCGTCGAAGCGGTGGGTGATGTGGTTGGCAATCAGGTCCATGAGAGCTCGTCGATCCTGTTCTCCGTCGGTCCGAGATGATCCGAAGGATCAGACCCCAGGTGCGCAATTGCACACCGGGGAACCTCGAGGTTCCGGGTTCTCGCTTCGCGAGCCCCGGAATGACAAAAATGGCTAGTCCGCCTTCACGTAATCCTTGGCGATGATCGCATCGGCATCAAAACCCTTGTCCGCGAAGCCCTGCTCCTGGAGCCATTTGATCTGGTTGTCGACATTCTTGACGTCGAGCTTGCCGTCGGGATCGACATAGGCGCAGTTGCCGACCACCTGCTCGACCGGCAAGTTGGTGTACTTCGCGATGATCTCCAAGAGCGGTTTTGTCTGCTCGTTGATGGGGGCGACGCCGTCCTTCATCGCAGCGAGGATGACGTCGTGATATTCGCGGTCGGCCCTGGCCAGCGCGCCGAGCAGCTTCGTCACCAGCGCATTGTTAGCCAGCGTCTTCGGCGAGGCGAACACCGCCCCCAACTGCCACGGCGTCTCGTCGCCGACCCAGCCCAGGAACTTCGCGCCGCCCTCGTCCATCAGCTTTCGCGCGGTGGAGATCGGCAGCAGCGCCGCATCGACGGTCTCGCCCTTGAGCGCGGCCGCCGCATTCGACAGCGATTGCAGCGGCACGATCTTCACGTCGGCAAGCTTGAAGCCGTACTTGTCGGCGAGCAGGCCGAGCGAATAGTGAAAGCTCGATCCGACCTGCGTCACCGCCACGCGCTTGCCCGCGAGGTCCTTCGGCGTCTTCAGACCGCTCGCATAAGCGTTGTTGCTGGCGAAATAGCCGATCAGGGGATAGCCGGCCTTCTCGCGGCTCATGCCGCCGATCACCTTCAGCACGCCCTTGCCGGCGAGATTGTAGAGACCCGCGGTGAAGGCGGTGACGCCGAAATCGACATCGCCTGAGGTCGTCGCCACCGCGATCGGCTGCGCCGCATCGAAGAATTTGAGCTCGACCGCCAAGCCGGCGTCGCGGAAATAGCCCTTGTCCTGCGCGATGAAGACGGGGGCGGAGGACGACAGGCGGAGCACGCCGATCCTGGCCTTCAGCGCATCCTCGGCCCGCGCCGTGCCCATCGCCATGATCGCCACCAGGCCCGCTATCGCGAGCCGCGCCATCCCGATCATTCCAATTCCTCCGCCGTCGTTGTCTTGCAGTCCGCTACAGGCCTTCGGGCAGTGCCTGATCCCGTCCGATGAAGGCGCCCTGTTGTTTCAACGTTTCCTGCAATTTTTCAATGGGGATGTCACGCGGGATCCGGTTTCCGGAGAGCGCCAGCGCGGCGGCGGAACCGGCGGCCTCGCCCATCACGAAACAGGCACCGGAGACACGCGCTGCCGACTGACCTTCATGTGTCATGGAGGCACAGCGACCGGCGACCAGGAGATTGTCGACGCTTTGGGGTACCAGCATCCGGTAGGGCAGCTCGTTGTAGCCGCGCGATTCCGGAATTGGCGGAAATGTGAAGACGACGTCGCCGGGAACGTGGGCCTCGATCGGCCAGCCGTTGACACCGATCGAATCCTCGAACGAGGCACAGCCGAGCACATCCTCGCCGCTGAGCTGATAGCCGCCCTCGATGCGACGGGTCTCGCGGATGCCGAGTTGCGGCGGCAGGTCGACGATGTAGGATTTTTCAAAGCCCGGCACGGTGCTGCGCAGGAACTCGAACGCGGCGAGCGCCTGCTTGCGGCCCTCGATCTCGCCGCGGGTGAGATCGTCGGGCTCGATGCCGTTGATGGCATGGCCGTCCTCGCGCGCGACCTGCGTAAAGTTCACGCGCCATTCGATGCCGGATTTCTGCGGCCGCACGATGGCGCTCTTGCGCGGGAATGTGTGGGTGCCGGCGGCGAGCGCCTTCTCCATCAGTTGCGGGATGGTCCGCCAGGCTTCGCCCGCTCGCTCGGGATCGATGCCGTTGAGACGCAGCATCATCGAGGGGTACAGCGGATGGCCGTGCTCGTCGCCGATTTCGAACGGTACACCGGCCCAGACGGCGAGATCGCCGTCGCCCGAGCAGTCGATGAAGATCTCGGCGCGAACTGCCTGCCGGCCGGCCTTGGTCTCGACCAGCAGCGCGTCGACGCGGCGGTCATCGCCCATCACGACGCCGGCACCGAGCGCATGGAAGAGGATGTGCACCTTGTGGCTGGCGAGAAGCTCGTCGGCGGCGATCTTGTACGCGGCGGTGTCATAAGCCTGCGCGAAGACCTTGCCGAGGATCAGATGCGGCGTGTTGAGGCCGTTCAGCCGATCGATCCGCGCCAGCAGATCCGACGCCATCCCCTGCACCAGCCGCCGGTGCTCGCCATGGACATTGCCGTGCAGGCCGCAGAAATTGGTGACGCCGGCCGCGGTGCCCATACCGCCGAGAAAACCGTAGCGCTCGATCAGCAGCGTCTTCCGCCCCGCGCGCGCCGCTGCGGCTGCCGCGACGATGCCAGCCGGGCCGCCGCCGAGCACGACGACTTCAAATTCGCCGTAGAGCGGCACTTGTCGTGCCGGTTCTTCGATCATCGTGGCCCGCATGGCGCGTCCGCTCCCAAATCTCTTGCTTGAGGACGACTATGAATTAACGCGCAGCAAGCTACAATCCACCAAAATACGCGATCAACTTTCGCAAATCGAGAAAGGCCGACATGGACGTCCTGGTGAACCTGCAGGCCTTCCTCGCCACCGCGGATGCAGCCGGCTTTTCCGCTGCCGGGCGAAAGCTCAACGTCTCGACCTCGGTGGTCGCAAAGCGCGTCACGCAGCTGGAGACACGGATCGGCACGCCGCTGTTTCACCGCTCGACCCGGCAGTTGCGGCTGACCGAAGCAGGCCAGCGCTATGTGCATCGCGCGCGTGGTGTCGTGGCCGACGCCACCGACCTGCTCTCGCGCATGGGCGAGAAGGGCCACGACCTCGTCGATCATCTGCGCATCAAGGCCCCGACCTCGCTGACGGTGGCGCGCCTCGCAGATGCCTTCAGCGCCTTCCAGACCCAGAACCCGCGGCTCAAGCTCGAGATCGTGCTGATCGACCGTCCGGTCGATCCCGTCACGGAGGGATTTGACATGGCGATCGGCGCCTTCCCGCATTCGTTCGGCGGCGTGATCGACGAGCCGCTCTGTCCGCTGAAGCGGCTGCTCTGCGCCGCGCCGGCCTACCTGAAGAAACATGGCACGCCCAGACATCCACGTGATCTCGTCGAGCATCGCTGCCTCAGCTTCCTGCCGACCGGCCCCGAATGGATCTTCGACGGGCCGCGCGGCCGCATCAGCATCCAGGTCAGCCCGCTGCTGTCCTCCAACGAGGGTCATGTGCTGGCGCGCAGCGCGATCGCCGGCAACGGCATCGCGCTGATCTCGCATTATCTCGTGGCGGGCTCTTTGCGCGACGGCACGCTCAAGCCGGTGCTGCGCGACTTTCCGATTCCGGAATTGTGGGTGAAGGCCGCGATTCCCGAGCGGCGCCGCAACGCCGCTGCGGTCCAGGCGCTGCTCACCCTGCTGAAGGCGTCACTTGCGTCGTCACTGTGAGCCTTGCCAAGTGCGGTTTGCAGTTGCTCTCGTCCGGTGGAACTGAGAGAAGAGCCGCCATGAATTCGACATCTGTGATATGCGCATTCGCGGCCCTGACCGTTCTCACGATCACAACCACCGCCGTCTCGGCGGTGGAGCAAAACTGCCGCTTCATCCGGGAAAAGCCTGACCGCGAGGCCTGCTACAAGCGCCAGGAGGAAGAGCTGGCTGCAAGGCGCAAGCCGGCTCCAGCGACCGACGAGGGCAAGACGCTCGAAACACTGCGTCAGTTGCGCCAGGACGACGACGCCGTGTATCGCAGCATCAGCAATATCTGCCGCGGCTGCTGACATTCAGCCTTTGTTGCCACCCCAATTCGCCGCACGCTTCTCCGCAAACGAGGCCAGTCCCTCCGCCGCCTCCGTGCTCTGGCGCTTGAGTGAATGCAGCTGCACGAGCCGCTTGTAGGTGGCATCGTCCACCGCCATGCCGCCGAACGAGCTTTCCAGCGCGAGTTTCTTGGTTTCAGCCATTGCCTCCGGCCCGTTGGCGAGCAATTGCTCGACCACCCTGCTGCCTGCGGCCTCGAGATCGGCGAGCGGCACCACCTCGTGGACGAGACCGATGCGACGGGCGTCCTCGGCGCCGAAGCGCTCGCCGGTCAGCGCATAGCGGCGAACCTGTCGCACACCGATGGCGTCGCAGAGCTGCGGGATGATGATCGCGGCGGTCAGGCCCCAGCGCACCTCCGTGATCGAGAACAGGGCGTTATCGGCGGCAATCACGACATCGCAGGCCGCGATCACGCCGGTGCCGCCGCCGAAACAGCCGCCCTGCACCAGCGCGACGGTCGGGATCGGCAGCGTGTTGAGCCGCTGCACCGCCTCGAACGTCGCCCGCGACGCGGCCTCGTTCGCTTCAGCCGATTGCGGCCGCACGCCGTTGATCCATTTGAGGTCGGCGCCGGCCTGAAAATGCTTGCCGTTACCCCGGAGCACGACGAGGCGCAGGTTCGGCTTTCTGCCGAGATCGTCCATGGCCGCGAGCACGCCCGCGATCAGGGCGCCGTCATAGGCATTGTTGACCTCCGGCCGGTTCAACGTGACGGTCGCAACCCCACGCTCGTCGAGAGTCCACGGGACGGGGTTGGCGGTCATCGGCGATCCTCCGGCTTGTTTGCCGCGCACTATGGCCGAGAGGGCGCATCCTGATCCATATCTTTACGGCGTGGGGCGGCCGCGTCCATCGCATGGCGGCTTGTGTCATGCTGGCGTCGGGGCGGCACCATGGGATAGGTACGGGACATCATCATGCGCATCTGCATTTTTGGCGCGGGCGCCGTCGGCAGCCACATTGCGGTGCGGCTGGCGCGCGCCGGCCACGAGGTCTCGTGCGTCATGCGGGGGGCGCATCTGGAGGCGGCTCGCGCCAATGGGCTCAAGCTGCGCGTCGGCGATTCCGAGGTCGGCGCCAGGGTGAACGCATCCGGCGATCCGGCCCAGCTCGGCCCACAGGACGTCGTGATCTCGACGCTGAAGGCCACCGCGCTTCCGGGGCTGGTCGGCTGCATCAAGCCGCTGCTTCAGGACGATACCGCGATCGTATTCGCGCAGAACGGGATTCCCTGGTGGTACGGCATCGGCCTGCCGCCGCGGCACCCGACGCCGCCGGACATTTCTTTCCTCGATCCCGGCGGACGCCTGCGCGCCTGCATCCCGAAAGAGCGGATCATCGGGGGCGTGATCTTCTCCTCGAACGAGGTGACCGCGCCGGGCGTGGTGCAGAACCTCACTCCGGACCGCAATCGCGTCTTGATCGGCGAATGCGACGATCGCAATTGCGAGCGCATCACGAGGCTGCGCAACGTCCTCAACGACGCCCGGCTGGAATCGCCGCCGGTGGCCGAGATCCGCGAGGCGATCTGGTCAAAGCTGCTGACCAACATGTCGCTTTCGGTGCTGTGCCTGCTCACCGGCCAGACCGCGCGCGGCGTGCGCGACGACCCGGCCTTTGCCGAGGTGATTCCGCGCATGCTGAACGAGGCGAACGAGATCGCGCAGCACTTCATCCCCGAAGTCAAGCGCGTGACCCGCAGCGGCCCCGCCCCCAATCACAAGCCGTCGCTGCTCCAGGATTACGAGCTTGGCCGCGCCATGGAGATCGACGTGCTGGTGAAGGCGCCGCAAGCCTTCGCGCGCACCGCCGGCCTGTCGACGCCGACGCTCGACCTGATCGCCGCGCTCGCGATCCAGAAGGCGCGCGACAAGGGGCTTTATGCGGCGTGAGGTTCAGGCGAGTTCGTCGATCCAGGTCGCGAGCGTATCCAGCACCTCCGTCAGCGCCTCGTCATTGCTGCGGCCGGACTTCTTCAGCACCGCAAACGAGTGATCCCCGCCTTCGATTTCATGCAGCGTCGCCTTCGGGCCGAGCTTCTCGACGACAGGCTTGAGGTAGCTCAGGTCGGCAAGCCCGTCGCGCGTGCCTTGCAGGAACAGCATGGGGATTGCGATGCCGGCGAGGTGCTCGGCGCGCTCGCTCGACGGCTTCTTGTCGGCATGGAGGGGAAAGCCGAGAAAGGCGAGCCCTTTGACATCAGGCAATGCAGCCTTGGACTGCGCCTGCGAGGTCATGCGCCCGCCGAACGACTTTCCGCCGGCGACGAGCTTCACGCCGGGGCAGAGCCGCGCCGCCTCCGCGGCCGCCGCGCGGATGGCGGCGTGCGCGACTGCGGGCTGGTCGGGGCGCCCCTGCTTCCTTTCCATGTAGGGAAAATTGAAGCGGAAGGTCGCAATACTGCGGCTCGCGAGACCTTCTGCGACCTTCTCCATGAAGGAATGCCGCATATCGGCACCGGCGCCGTGCGCCAGCACGTAGCAGGCGCGCGCACGGTCCGGCTGCGTCAGGATCGCCGAGACCGTACCGATGCGCTCGATGTCGAGCTTGAGCTCGCGCGTCTCGACCAAGACTGAACGTTCCCGATGAATCGCGCCAATGGTACCCGCGCGACCGCGATCTGAAAACCTGAAACTTTGCGTGCTCGTCGCAGGCATCAGCGCCCCAACGCGAGCGAGAGCCGTCAGCTGACCCGCCGTTCCCGACCTTCCCAGAACGGCCGGCGCAGCTCGCGCTTCAGCACCTTGCCCGCGCCCGACAGCGGCAGCGGTGTCTCCGTGATCTCGATGCTGCGGGGACATTTGTAGCCCGCAATCAGCGTCTTCGTGAATTCGATCAGCTCGCCCGCCGAAACCTCCACGCCGCTGCGTCTGACCACGACGGCATGGACCTGCTCTCCCCATTGCTCATTGGGAATTCCGATGACGGCGCATTGCAGCACCGACGGATGCTGCGCCAGCGCGTTCTCGACCTCGACCGAGTACACGTTCTCGCCGCCGGAGATGATCATGTCCTTCACGCGGTCGACGACATAGATGAACCCGTCCTCGTCCATGTAGCCGCCATCGCCGGTGTGCATCCAGCCGTCGACGACGGCGCGCGCGGTCTCCTCCGGCCGTTCCCAATAGCCCATCATTACGGTGTCGCCGCGCACCACGATCTCGCCGACAGCGCCCGTCGGCGCAGGCCGGTCGTTCTCGTCGACGATTCGGACCTCGCAGCCGAGCGTGGCGCGGCCGGCACCGCGATGGCGCCCCTTTCTCCGCCCCTCCCCGACATGCTCATCGGCGTGCAGCAGCGTCGCGATCGGCGACAGTTCGGTCATGCCATAGGCCTGGGTGAAGCGCACATGCGGCAGTGCGCGCGCGGCACGGTCGAGCACCGCCTCGCTGATCGGCGAGGCCCCGTAGATGATGTGCTTGAGCGACGACAGGTCGTAGCTTCCGATCGCGGGGTGATCGACGAACATCTGGATCATCGTGGGCACCAGCAGCACGTCGGTGACACGCTCGTTCTGCATCGCAGCCATCACGCCTTCGGGCGTGAAGCCCTGAACGATCACGTTCGAGCCACCGGAGAGCAGCAGCGAATACATCGCCGCGCCGTTGGCGAGGTGAAACATCGGCGCCGCGTGCAGATAGGTCGTGCTCGCCGGAAACAATCCTTCACCGAGGGCATTCAGCGCATTGGCCATCAGATTGTGGTGGCTGAGCATCACGCCCTTTGAACGTCCCGTGGTGCCGCCGGTGTAGAAGATGCCGGCGAGATCCTCGCCCTTGCGCATGGCATCGGAGACCGGAGGGCTGCCCGCGATCAGATCCTCATAGCTCTCCATGCCCGCCGGCACATCGCCGTCGTCGGCATAGATCAGCCTCAGCCCCGGAATGGCGCCGGCGAGCTGCGCGCCGACCTGTGCGAAGGCCTTGTCGACCACGAGAACGGAGGCGCGGCAGTCGCGCAGCGCGTCCTCGTTCTCAAGGGCGCTCCAGCGGATGTTGAGCGGCACGATCACGCCGCCCGCCCAGCCGGTCGCCAGATAAAGCTCGAGATAGCGGTCCGAGTTGAAGGACAGCACGGCGACGCGATCGCCGTCGCGGACGCCGCGCGTGCGCAGGCCGCCGGCGAGCCTCGCGACGCGTTCGCCGAGTTCGCCCCAGTTGCGGCGCCGCTGGCCATAGACGGTGGCGAGCCCCTTCGGATTGATCTGCAGCGCGGGCCGCAGCCCGTGCGTGACGTTCATCGCGTTCCTCCTCCTGTGCGCTTCTTCCCTGTCGTTTTGCGTCCTGAGTTGCGCCCTTTCGGCACCCTCGGCGTCTTTTTTGTCGTCTGCTGCCGGCCCTCGGTCGCCATGCCTTCCGTCAGCCGAACCGTGAACTCGTCGGCGATTTCGGTCGGCGACAGCCCGCCGTCGCGTTGGTACCAGTGGCCGATCCAGTTGAGCGCGCCCGCGATCGCGAACGCTGCAAGCTTGGGATCGCATGGCCTGATCGAACCGTCGTCGATGCCTCCGGCAATGTAGCGCCGGAAGGTGGCGTCGATCCGCTTCTTGGCGGCGCGCGCGACGGCGGCGTTCCGCTCGGCCAGATCGCGCAGGTCGAAACGCACCAGGCTCGCGCCGAAATCGGTCGCCATCAGCCCGGCATAGGCGTGCACCAGCTTGCGCAGCTTGGCGAGGCCCGAACCGCCGCCGGCGTTGATCTCCGTAATGACGCTGTCGACGAGCTCGGCGCCCATCGACCAGCATTCGAACAGGATCTCGTCCTTGCCCCGGAAATAGTTATAGAGCGCGGGCTTGGTGATGTTCAGCCGTTCGGCGACCTCGCTCAACGTCACGCGATGATAGCCCTGCTCGAGGAAGAGCTGCACGGCGGCGCGCAGCACCGCCTCGCGCTTCTCATCGCGGGCGCGGCGCCGGCTCTCGAACGGCAGCCAGGGCGAAGACGGCGGCGATGAGGGTGGAACGGGCGGCGCTGAATCCATGCTGGATCGGTTGACTCCGGAGGACATCGGTCGATATGTTACCCGTGGGTAAGAAAAAGTCCAATGGGTAATTTGTTTGGAGGAAGCCATGTCTGACGTGGTCGTCGCAGGGGTCGGCATGATCCCCTTTGCCAAGCCGGGCGCCAGTGCGCCCTATCACGAGATGGGGACGGAGGCGGCCAAGCTCGCGCTCGACGACGCAGGCCTCGGCTACGAGAAGGTCGAGCAGGCCTATGTCGGCTACGTCTACGGCGATTCCACCTGCGGGCAGCGCGCGCTCTACCCTGTCGGGATGACCGGCATCCCCATCGTCAACGTCAACAACAACTGCTCGACCGGGTCGACCGCGCTGTTCATGGCGCGGCAGATGATCGCGAGCGGCGCGCTGGATTGCGTGCTGGCGGTCGGGTTCGAGCAGATGAAGCCCGGCGCGCTCGGCAGCGTCTATACCGATCGCCCCAGCGCGTTCGAGGAGTTCGACGCGGCTGCGGACCAGCTGATCGACGCCCCCGGCATTCCGCTGGCGCTGCGCTATTTCGGCGGCGCCGGGCTCAGCCACATGAAGAAATACGGCACCCCGCTCGAGGCCTTCGCCAAAGTGCGCGCCAAGGCGAGCCGTCACGCCAAGAACAATCCACTCGCACTCTTCCGCAAGGAAGTCAGCGCGGACGACGTCATGAACGATCAGGTGATCTGGCCGGGCGTGATGACGCGCCTGATGGCGTGCCCGCCGACCTGTGGCGGCGCCGCCGCCGTGCTGGTGTCGGAGCGGTTTGCGGACAAGCATGGCATCGGCAAAGAAGTACGCATCGCGGCGCAGGCCATGACCACCGACACGCCCTCGACCTTCAAGGCCGGCGACATGATGCAGCTGGTCGGCTACGACATGGCCAAAGAGGCGGCAAGCCGCGTCTATGAAAGCGCCGGCATCGGGCCCGACGATCTCGACGTGGTCGAGCTGCACGACTGCTTCGCCCACAACGAGCTCATCACCTACGAGGCGCTCGGCCTCTGCGGCGAGGGGGAAGCCGGCAAGTTCATCAATGACGGCGACAACACCTATGGCGGCCGGATCGTGACCAATCCGTCCGGCGGATTGCTGTCGAAGGGACACCCGCTCGGCGCCACGGGACTTGCGCAATGCTACGAGCTGACGCGGCAGTTGCGCGGCACGGCAGGTCCCACGCAGGTCGAGGGTGCCAAGGTCGCGCTGCAGCACAATCTGGGCCTCGGCGGCGCCTGCGTCGTTACGCTCTACAAGCGGCACTGACATACATGGTCGATCAGTCCGCCGTAGGGCGCAGCTTCACGCCCGTCACCGCGCGCGTGGAGCCCGGCCGTCTCCGCTACTTCCTCAATACGCTGGGTGAACAGAACCCGGTCTACCGCAACGCGGATGCGGCGCGGGCGGCCGGATTCACCGGCATGCCGGTGCCGCCGACCTACTTGTTCTGCCTGGAGATGCTGGACGTCGAGGACCCGTTCGACATGTTCAACGCGCTCGGGATCGATCTCGGCAGCGTGCTGCATGGTGAGCAAAGCTTCGTCTATCACGCGCCGGTTTTGGTCGGCGACACCCTGACCTTTCGACCGCGTGTGGCCAGCGTGACGGAGAAGAAGGGCGGCGCGATGACGCTGATCGGCATCCGATGCGAGGTGACCAACCAGGACGGCGTGCATGTCGCCGATACCGCGCGCACCATCGTCGTCCGCAACAAGGTGGCGTCGTGATGGCATCCGCAGACATCAAGGCCGGCGACCGCATCGTCCACAAGGTCTTTCCGCCGATCACCCGCCACACGCTGGCGCTCTATTGCGGCGCATCGGGCGATCACAATCCGATCCACGTCGATATCGACTTTGCCAAGGCGGCCGGATTCCCGGATGTGTTCGCCCACGGCATGCTGGTGATGGCCTATCTCGGGCAGGCGCTCACGGACGCGGTGCCGCCGTCAAAGCTCCGCAGTTTCGCCACCCGGTTCGTCGCCATCACCCAGCTCGGCGCCAAGCTGACTTGCGAAGGCACCGTGACCGAGATCTTCGCCGAGAATGGCGAGCGCCGCGCACGGCTCGCGCTCACCACCAGGGACGATCGCGGCGAGGTCAAGCTCGAAGGCAGCGCAATCGTCGCGCTGTAACAGCAAGAGGACTCATTCAAAATGGCAAAACTGCAGGGAAAGGTCGCGCTCGTCACCGGTTCCGGCCGCGGCATCGGACGCGCGATTGCACTCAAGCTCGCGCACGAGGGCGCCAAGCTCGTCGTCAATGACCTCGATGCCGAACCGGGGAACGCCGTGGTCGCGGAGATCAAGGCGCTCGGCGGAGACGCCGCCGCCGTGAACGGCAGCGTCGCGGAAACGGGCTTCGCCGACCGCTTCGTCGGCGCCGCGCTGGACAAGTTCGGCGGGCTCGACATCATCGTCAACAATGCCGGCTACACCTGGGATTCCACCATCCAGAAAATGACGGACGAGCAGTTTCAGGCCATGCTCGACGTCCACCTCGTCGCGCCGTTCCGGATTCTGCGCGCGGCGGCCGAGCCGATCCGCGTCTTTGCCAGGAAGGAAGCCGAGGAGGGGCGCGAGGTGTTCCGCAAGGTCGTGAACATTTCCTCGATCGCAGGCCTCTACGGCAACGCCGGACAGGCAAGCTATTCCTCGGCCAAGGCCTCGCTGATCGGGTTGACCCGAACCATGTGCAAGGAGTGGGGCCGCTACAAGGTCAACGTCAATTGCGTCGCCTTCGGCCTCATCAACACCCGTCTGACCCAACCGATCGAGGCGCAGCAGAAGACCATCGACGTCGCCGGCCGCGACATCAAGGTGGGCGTGCAGCCGCACATGCTCGAAGCCATGTCGCGCATGATCCCGCTCGGCCGCGGTGGCACGCCGGGAGAGGCAGCCGACGCCGTCTATCTGTTCTGCAGCCCGGAATCCAACTATATCAGCGGCCAGGTGGTGGTCGCCGGTGGCGGCCTGATTGTCTGAGAGCGAGGGGCTGATGCAATACCGATCGTCGTGGATGACCGAAGAGCTGGACACGTTCCGCGACCAGTTCCGGAAATATCTCGCCAAGGACCTGGCGCCGCATGCCGAAAAATGGCGCGAGCAGAAGATGGTCGACCGCTTTGCCTGGCGCGGGCTCGGCGAGATGGGCGCGCTGCTGGCGAGCGTGCCGGAGGAATATGGCGGCCTGGGTGCGACCTTCGCCTATGACGCAGCGGTGTTGGAAGACCTCGAAAGCACGGTGCCGGAGATGACGACCGGGGTCTCCGTGCACAGCGCCATCGTCGCGCATTACATCCTCAATTACGGCTCGGAGGAGCAGAAGAAGCGCTGGCTGCCCAAGATGGCCTCCGGCGAGATGGTCGGCGCCATCGCCATGACCGAGCCCGGCACCGGCTCGGACCTCCAGGCCGTGAAGACCACGGCGAAGAAACAGGGCAATTCCTACGTCATCAACGGCCAGAAGACGTTCATCACCAACGGCCAGGCCGCAGATCTCGTCATCGTGGTCGCGCGCACCGGCGATGCCGGCGCCAAGGGCATTTCGCTGATCGTGGTCGAGACCGCGGGTGCCGACGGCTACAAGCGCGGGCGCAATCTCGACAAGATCGGCCTGCATGCCTCCGACACGTCGGAACTGTTCTTCGACAACGTCACGGTGCCGCCGGAGAATTTGCTCGGCAAGGAGGAAGGCCAGGGTTTCGTCCAGCTGATGCAGCAATTGCCGCAGGAGCGCCTCGCACTCGCGGTCGGCGCCGTCGCCTCGATGGAGCGCGCGGTCAAGCTCACCACCGACTACACCAAGGAGCGGAAGGCGTTCGGCAAGCCGCTGATGGATTTCCAGAACACCGCCTTCACGCTGGCCGAGCGCAAGACCGAGGCGATGATCGGGCGCGTCTTCGTGGACTGGTGCATCGAGCGCCTGATCGCAAAAGATCTCGACACGGTCACGGCCTCGATGGCGAAATACTGGTGCTCGGAGAAGCAGGTCGAGACCGCCGACGAATGCCTGCAGCTGTTCGGCGGCTACGGCTACATGCAGGAATACCCGATCTCGCGCATCTTCATCGATTCCCGCATCCAGAAGATCTATGGCGGCACCAACGAGATCATGAAGCTGCTGATCGCCAGATCCTTGTAGACCAGCTCGCTGTAGATCATCGCGCGCGCCAGTCGCTCGGCCGGCAGCCGAAGCGCTGCTTGAAGCGCCGCGTAAAGTGGGAGAGGTCCGAAAAGCCCCAGTCGAACGCGATGGCGCCGATCGCACGGGCCGCCATCGCAGGATTCCTGAGATCCCTGGCTGCGCCGTCGAGCCGGTGGTCGATGACGTAATCGGTGAAGCTGGAGCCTGATCGCGCGAGCAGTTTATGCACGTAGCGCTCGCTGATGCCTACGGCTTCGGCGATATCGGCAACCGCAAGGCCGGGCTCGCGGAGCCGCCGTTGAATGGCACGCTTCACCGCCAGCGTGGTTGCGTCGGCGAGACCCTCGGCCTCCGCGGCGCCTGCCCGGCTGCGCCGCGACAGGCTCACGGCGACCAGCTCGATCAACGCCCGGAACAACCGCACGCCCTCATCCTCGGTTAGGCGCAGCGCCCCGTCGCTGAGCGTGCGCGCCGTCTCGGCGATGAGATGGCCGACATAGGGATCGTCGGAGACGCGCGCTGCTCCGACATCGAACGAGGCCGGCAACCGTTCGCGCAAGAGCTCAGCCGGGCACCCAGAACGAGGCGACGCGCAACTGTGGCCCGCGGTCGTGCAGAAGCGCGAACTGCCGATCGCTGTCGAAGATGCCGACCTGTCCGGGCGACAGGCTGATCTCGCGATCCCCCTGCTGGATGCGACAGCGGCCGGCCAGCTTCAGGTTGAGGTAGAAGCAACTGCGGTCGGATGCCGCGATGTCGGCCGCAGAGCGCCGCACCACATGTTCGGGAAAGCTGACGCGGTTGATCGCGGCATCGCCGAGACGGACGTGCTCGACGCTGGCCGGAAAGCCGGCTGCGGCCGCCGGCTCCGGCGTCAGATTCATGAAGGCCTGGCAGATCGCCTCGCGATAATAGGCGAATTGCTCGGTCGGCCGCACGCCCGCAGTATTCCAGGCCGATTGACGTGACGGAATGGCGCGCTCGATCTGCTGCATCGGTTCACTCCAAGACCAATCCGGTTCACTCCCAGCCAAGCGGCAAATCAGCCGCCGGTCCACAATCGACGTACGGCCGCGCCGCACCGGCCAAAGGCCGCGCAGCCTCGATCTAACCACACCCTCGGGAGGAGCCACAACATGTCGACCTACGTTCTCGTCCACGGAGCCTGGCACACCGGAGCCGAGTTCGAGCCTGTCGCCGCGACGATCCGCGCGGCCGGTCATCAGGTCCATACCCCCACCATCAAGGGCAACCGTCCGGGCGACGCCAAGACCACAGGGCTAACGGAAGCGATCCAGTCGATCGTCGACTACCTTGCCGAGAACAATCTGAAAGACGTCATCCTGCTCGGCCATTCCTATGGCGGCATGGTCATCACGGGCGTTGCCGATCTCGCGCCGGAGCGCATCCGCCGCCTGGTTTACTGGAATGCTTTCGTGCCCAACAATGGCGAATGTCTCAACGACATGGTGCCGCCGCACTATATCGGGCTGTTCGACGCGATCGCGGCCGAGCGCGGCGACGGCTCGGTGGTGCTGCCCTTCCCGATCTGGCGCGAAGCCTTCATCAACGATGCCGATATCGCGCTGGCGCAGAAGGCTTACGAGGTCCTCAACCCGCATCCGCTGGCGACCTTCACCGACAAGATCGCGCTCAAGACCAATCCGGCCGAGATGCCGCTGGCCAAATCCTACATCAACTGCACCGAGGACACCGCGCTACCGCACAGCTATGGCTGGCATCCGCGTCTGTCGGAGAAGCTCGGCCTGTTCCGTTTGGTGCAGGTGCCGGGAAGCCATGAGCTGTGCTTCTCCGATCCGGCGCGGCTCGCCCATGCGATCATGGAGGCTGGACGCGACTGATAGCGCGCCCTGTGCACGCTCTCGATCGTGGGCCGCTCAATTCGGATGCCACCAGCAGCCGCCGATGACGACGCCCTCGGAGACGATCTTGCGATCCCCGATCAGGCGCTCGCCGACGACGTCTTCATAATCGAACTGGCCCTGCCTGACCGAGATCAGCGTGGCGTCGCCGACGCTGCCCGGCTTGAGGCTGCCGAGCTCGGGGCGCCGCAGCGCCATTGCCGCATTCACCGTCGAGGCCGCGATCACGTCGGGCAGCTCCATGCCCATGCACAGGAATTTCGACATGGTCGTGACCTGGTCGTAGGCCGGGCCGTCGATGCAGAGCTGATGGATGTCGGAGGAGATCGTGTCCGGATAGAAGCCGTTGGCGAGCATGGCGCGCGCGGTTTTGAAGGCGAACGAGCCCTTGCCGTGGCCGATGTCGAACAGCACGCCGCGCTCGCGCGCGTCCAGCACTGCCTTCTTCACCGTGCCCTGCGCCGTCGCCGGCGTGTTGGGGAAGGGACGGAACGCGTGGGTCAGCACGTCGCCGGGCCGCAGGCGGGCCAGCACCTCCTCATAGCTCGGCGGCGGGTGGTCGATATGCGCCATCAGCGGCATGCCGACCTCGTTCGCAACCTCCAGCGCAATGTCGAGCGGCACGGCCCCGGAGGTGCCCGAGGAGTGCAAGCCCACGCGCACCTTGATGCCGACGATGAGGTCGCGGTTGGCATCGGCCACCTTCGCCGCCTCGATGGGATTCATCAGCCGCAATTCCTCGCTCTCGCCGACCATGATCCGGTGCGAGAAGCCGAAGATACCGGCATGGGAGACGTGCAGGTAAGCGAGGATGCGGACCTGACTCGGCTCGATGACGTGCTTGCGGAAGCCGGCGAAGTTGCCCGGCCCGGCGCTGCCGGTGTCGACCGCCGTGGTGACGCCGGAGAGACGGCAGAATTCCTCGGCATCGATGCCGAGCGAGGTGCCACCCCAATAGACGTGGGTGTGCAGATCGATCAGCCCCGGCGTGACGATGTATTTCGAAACGTCGCGCACCTCCGTGCCGGGATCGGCCTTGAGCCCGGTGCCGATGGCGGCGACCTTGCCGCCGGCAAAGGCGACATCGGTCACGGCATCGAGCTTCTGCGAAGGGTCGACCACGCGGCCCCCGCGCAGGATGAGGTCGAAAGGCATCATGGTCTCCTGATGTGGCTATGAGGCGGCCGACTGGTCAGCCGAAGAGAGGGAATCCCTATCCTTCTAGCAATTTTTGCGCCGGAGTCCCTGGTAACGGAGACGAAGACCCATGACAAATCGGAGATCCCGGTAAGTGCCACGCGCCGACCTGCGACGCAGATGCCTCTCTTCCGGGGTGCTGTCGATACACCTATTCCGAGCGAACCGTGGCAAGGCGCATCAGCGCTTGGCGGACACCGCCGCCATAGGCCGGATCGGCTTTCGTGCAGTTCGCGATGTGGCGCTCCTGGATGTGGACGGCTGCACTGCCGAGGGCGCGTGCCGTATTGTCGAACAGGACCTGCCGCTACGCCGCGCTCATCTTGCGGAACAGGTCTCCGGGCTGCTGATAGTGGTCGTCGTCGACGCGATGATCCCAGTGGGCGGCGGCGCCGTCTATCTCCAGCGGTGGCTCGTTGAGATCGGGCTGATCGGTCCACTCGCCGTGACTGTTAGGAAAATAGGCCGGCGTTCTCCCCAAATTGCCGTCCGTCCGCATTGCGCCGTCGCGATGGTAGCTGTGATACGGGCATTTTGGGGCATTGACCGGAATCAGGTGATGGTTGACGCCGAGCCGATAGCGCGCAGCGTCTCCATAAGAGAACAGACGAGCCTGCAGCATCTTGTCGGGCGAGAAGCCGATGCCGGGCACGACATGAGCCGGCGAGAAGGACGCCTGTTCGACCTCGGCAAAGACGTTTTCGGGATTCCGGTTCAACTCGAAATAACCGACCTCGATCAGCGGAAAGTCCGGCTTGGGCCAGACCTTGGTCAGATCGAAGGGGTTGAACGGAAACGCTTTGGCTTCTTCATCCGTCATGACCTGCACGAACATGGTCCAGCGCGGAAAATCGCCGCGTTCTATGCTCCCGAACAGGTCGCGTTGATGAGACTCGCGGTCCTTGCCGACGAGCGCCTCGGCCTCGGCATCCGTCAGGTTCTCGATGCCCCGCTGCGTGCGGAAGTGAAACTTCACCCAGGTCCGCTCATTGGCAGCGTTGAGGAAACTGTAGGTATGGCTGCCAAACCCGTGCATGTGACGATAGCTCTTGGGAATGCCGCGCTCGCTCATGACGATGGTGACTTGATGCAGCGCCTCCGGCAGCAGCGTCCAGAAATCCCAATTGTTGTCGGCGCTGCGCATCCCGGTCCGCGGGTCGCGCTTGATCGCGTGATTGAGATCGGGGAAGCGCAGGGGATCACGGAAGAAGAATACGGGGGTGTTGTTGCCCACCATGTCCCAGTTGCCTTCCTCGGTGTAGAATTTCAGCGCAAAGCCACGGATGTCGCGCTCGGCGTCGGCCGCGCCGCGCTCACCGGCGACGGTCGAGAACCGTGCGAACATCGGCGTCTGCTTTCCGATCTGCGAGAAGATCTTCGCCTTGGTATAGCGGGTGATGTAACGATGAAGCTGCCGAAGGCGCCCGATCCCTTGGCATGCATCCGCCGCTCGGGGATCACTTCACGGTCGAAATGAGCCAGCTTCTCGATCAGCCAGATGTCCTGCAGAAGGGCGGGGACACGACGGCCGGCGGTCATGATGTTCAAGTTGTCGCTGACGGGAGCGCCGGTCGCGTGCGTGAGATGGGGTGGCTTGTCGCTCATGTGATGATTCCCGATCGGTGGTTTGAAGAAAGAGGCGGTAGGGCCGAACGCCGGCTCAGCCGTGCCAATGCGAGCCGCGGATAAAGCTGCAGAAATTGCCGCGATGGAAATGCGGCTCCTTGTCGGCGATGACGTCGGCCTTGACGTTGCCGAAGGTGGTATCCGGCCTGTGCTTGATGCCGTCATAGAACGCCTGGATGATGTCCTCCTTGAAGTGCGGCGTTCGCGGAAAAGCCTCCACCACCGCCTCGCGTTCGTCGCTGGAATAATCCTCGTAGGTGAGGCCGAGAACGTCCATCTCGACGCCGGCGGTCACCAGAGCGACGACGGGATGCATGTGCTGCGGCACGCCCGGCGTCGTGTGCAACGCGATCGCGGTCCAGACCGTGTAGGCGTCGGCTTCGGAGATGCCATGGCTGCGCAGGAAGTCACGAGCGGCGTGCGCGCCGTCCACTTCGAACCGTTCGTGCTTGCTGCCATGGCCCGGCATCAGGCCGATGTCGTGAAACATCGCGCCGGCATAGAGCAGCTCGCGGTCGAATTTCAGCCCGCGCCGAATGCCCGCGAGCGCGCCGAAGTGATAGACGCGGCTGGAATGGTTGAAGAGCAGATCCGTCTCGGTGTCACGGATGTAGTCGGTGATGGCGCGCGCAAGCTTGCTGTCGGGAATGGCGGCGGCTTTGGCAATCTCTGGCATGAGGATCTCCTGAAATCTCTGCTCGCCCGCAAGCTAAAGCCAGGCTATTCTGTCTTCAATTTACGTAACACGTCTAAAACAGACAAATACCGACCGAGGCGGACATGAGCGCGAAGCCGAAACCGAGGACGGTTGTGATCGTGGCGTTGCCCGGGGTGCAGCATCTCGACGTGGCGGGTCCGCTCGACGTTTTCGCCGAGGCCAACGTGCAGGCCGGCCATCAGGCCTATGTGCTCTTGGTGGCTGGGACGGAGCCCGGGCCGATCCGCAGCTCTTCAGGCGTGCGACTGATGCCGGACCGGATCATCGATCGCGGCTTCCAGGAGAGCATCGACACATTGCTGATCGCGGGATGCCCGCATGCCGGCGACGTGCCGGCTGACGGCGTCGTGACCGATTGGCTCCGCCGGCGGGCGACCAGGTCCCGGCGCTTCGGGTCGGTTTGCAGCGGCGCCTTCTTCCTTGCAGCGGCGGGCCTCCTCGACGGCAGACGAGTTACGACACACTGGGCAGTCGCCGACCGACTTGCCGAGAAATACCCGTCAGTCACCGTGGACAAGGACGCGATCTACATCACCGACGGCAAGCTTCGCACGGCTGCCGGTGTCACTGCGGGGCTCGATCTCGCGCTCGCCCTCGTCGAGGAGGATCTCGGGCGCGAGACGGCGATGAAGGTTGCGAGCCAGCTGGTCATGTTCTTCAAGCGCCCGGGCGGGCAAATGCAGTTCAGCCGCAAGGGCGAGACCGTCCCCGCCGGCCGTGCCGCACTGCAGGAGCTGCAGCGCTGGGTCGCCGCCAATCCCGGACTGGACCACAGCGTCGCGAGCCTCGCAGCGCGCATAAACATCAGCCCGCGTCACTTTGCGCGGCTATTCCGTGCCGAAGTCGGAACCACCCCTGCGACCTGGGTCGAGGAAGCCCGCGTCAACGCGGCGAGGCGCCTGCTGGAGCTTGGAAACGAAGCGCCCAAGCAGGTGGCCCTGCATTGCGGCTTTGCGGACGCGGACACGCTGCGCCGTGCATTTGCCCGCCACGTCGGCGTGACGCCCGCCGAATATCGCAAGCGCTTCGCGCGGATCTCGGCCTGATACGCGATACGAGAGGAAAGATGAAAATGGCGATCCCGGGAAGACTCGAACTTCCGACCTACGGTTTAGGAAACCGCCGCTCTATCCGGCTGAGCTACGGGACCGCGGAACCCCACAGTTGCAGGTTCGGCCCCCTCATAGCAGAGCAGGATGCGGTTCGCCAAGTCGCAAGGCGGGCCGGACCATCGTCAAGCTGAACAAGGCGGCTGTACAATCGCGGCCCAATCCCTCCTGGCGGAGCAGCTCACATGATCGACAGCATCAGCGCCATCACGCTCGGCACCCACAACATGGCGCGCGCCGTGCACTTCTACCGCTCGCTCGGGTTCGAGCTGCTGTATGGCGGCGAAGCCGCAGCATTCACGAGCTTTCGCGCCGGCAGCGGCTATCTCAACCTGACGGCGCAGCCGGACGACAGGCGCTGGTCCTGGTGGGGCCGCGTCATCTTCCATGTCGCCGACGTGGACGCGACCTACGAGCAGGCGCGCGCTGCGGGATGGCAGCCGTCGACCACGCCCCGCGATGCCGAATGGGGCGAGCGCTACTTCCATCTCACCGACCCCGACGGCCATGAACTCAGCTTCGCGCGGCCGTTGCGCGGGGCGTGACGTGGACATAGAGGTCTGTTCTTCCACTACTTTTCCACCTGGAGGAACGAACCTTGCTTTGGGTCACCGCCCGATGCATGCTTGCCTCCCGTCGTGCCGGAGATCGAGACCCCTTGAGGTGAGCTATGAATCTTCCGCAAGAACCAGATCTTCTGATTGAGAAGGATGCGGACGGGGTTGTTCGTGAGTTGCGCCATCTGCAGACGCCGGCAGTGGCCGACCCTGACGTGTCAGCGCAGCAAGCCGCAGTCGCGTATCTGAGGCTGGCGTCCGACACCGATCCGCCTTTGCTGCCGCTCAGTCACCACGATTTGGACCACCTCGACCACACGGCCGATTCCAACGGACCGGGCCGATCCGACAAATCAGGATTTCGATGGTCACAGCGCCGCGAACTGAAGCGCAATGGCGAGATCGAGACGACGGTCGTCTGGTGTCAGCAAACACTTCCGACCAAGGTCAAGGGTTTTAATTTCGTCCCCGATGTTCAGGGTGGCAGCATCCGTGTCGTCGCACATTACGGGCGGCAGACCGGCCGGTGGCAAATCACCAGTGCCCGATCAACATTGCTCATGAATGCCAACCTGTCGATCAAGCCGGGCTTCGTTGAAAGGGCGTTTCGCGATTTCAATCCGGAGTGGGCCGACAGCCTTGACGCGGAAAAGATCGCAGGCTGGCTCGGCCCTGTCCTGGGCTTTGTGTCGCCGGACGCAATCGCAGAGGGACGACTCGTTACGTATCATCGAAGCGAGCCCAGCACCGTGTACGAGAATGGCGGGCTTGGCTTGGCGGCCAGCGCCACGGTTTTCCTGCCGGTGGCAAGCGGCGACTCGATTGCGCACCGGGTCCTCTTTGATCCTCTCGCGACAAGGCTTATCCGCAAGACCCCAATCGCGTCGGCGTGCGCCGGGTATGCCTTCCTTAGTGATCCCTCCAGCAAGACAGGCACGTTCCACATACGACCTGACAGCGGCGGCACCACTCTCGACCAACAGCGCGACCCCGTGGCACTGCTTGACCTCGAACACGCCGGTGGCGGACAGCGCAGGCTGTCCGGTCCGCGGGTAACGGTGCGCAAGCCGGCCGCGCTCGGCGAGAAATACGATCCGCCGGAACAGGTACCCCCATTCGCCTTCTCGGCTCGAACGAATGAATTCGCCGCGGTCAGCGCCTACTGTCATTGCGATTCCATGATGCGACTGATCCGCGGATTCGGCTTCGGCCTGCAAGATCACTTCCATGATGTCAGGCTGCCCCTGACCGTCGACCATCGAGCCAAGCTCCTGGCGGGGTCCGGCGCACATGACGGCCGCGGCATCAATGCCTACGTGACGCCGTTTCTGAGCGACACCGCACAGCGGCCCTGGAACGTCGCGATGCTGTTTGCCCTCGCAGATCTTTCGGACACCTGGAAGCACCCCTTGGGGCTCGTCGCGGACGTGCGCTTCGTATGGCACGAGTTCTGTCATGTCCTGATCCTTGCCGCGACCGGGTCGACCGAATTCGATTTCGCTCACAGCGCCGGCGACGCGCTCGGAGCGATCATGTGTGATCCGGCGTCGAAGCTCCCGAAGGCCTGGCGTGGGGTGACGTTCCCCTTTGTCCAGCTGCCGTTGCGCCGGCACGACCGCAAGGTCGAGCAAGGCTGGGGCTGGAGCGGTACGCTCTATGAGAAACCCGCACCCACTTACGGCGCCCGTGATCCCGCCGGCTACATTTCCGAGCAGATCCTGTCGAGCACCCTGTTCCGGCTCTATCTCGCCGCGGGGGGTGATGCGGTTCGCAGCAATCCGGCACGCGAGCCGGACCTCGAGCGCCGCCGGGCGGCCGCATATTACACTGCTTACCTCATCGTCCGCGCCATAGCTTCGCTCGGGGCCGTTGAAACGGAGCCGACAGGCGAAGCGACCCAGTTCGCGACCGCCCTCATGGACGCGGATGTCGGCACGCCCGATCTCGACTATGAGGGATCGACACGGCGCGGCGGAATGCTGCACAAGGTTGTCCGCTGGAGTTTCGAGCAACAGGGCCTGTATCAGACCTCTTCGCCCGGCCAAAACAAGCCGGGCAGCGCACCGCCGATCGATATTTACGTCGACGATGGACGCAAGGGAGAATACCAATACAGCGACACTTGGTCAGCGCTTCCCGGGGTTCTATGGGTCCAGCACAGCGAGGGTGACGGCGCGCCACATGAGGCGCCGCGCCCGGGCTATGTCAACTATGTCTACGTCATTCTCCGCAACCGCGGCGCCCAGCCGGCAAACGGCGCGACGGTCAGCGTGTTCGCGGCCACTGACGATGCTGCCGATGTCTGGAATACCGCATCGACCGGCTGGGAGCTGCTCGATGGCGACACGACGCAGCGCTACGTACCCAATGGGGCCCCGGTGAAATTCGGACCCTTCAGATGGACACCACAGGCCGGGAAGAGAAACGCTTTGCTCGCCCGCGCGACCGTCGCGGGCGACCGCAGCAACATCGATACGGGGTCCACCCTGCCATGTGCTACCGGTCCCGTGGTCGTCGCGGATCTTGTCCGCGCCGACAACAATCTCGGTTATCGGGAGTGGACCCTTTCGTAGAGCCCGCGCCGGTCTGGACCGGCGTTTGCCGCAAGATCGGCCGTCATGACCTCCGGCAATGCCGCTTAAACCGGAGCGGGCGCGGGCGCCGTTGTTACTGGCTTCCACTCCGTCTTGGCCGCCTCGAAAAGCATCTTGGTCTTGGAGCTGACAGGCAGAGCCATGATCTTTGCCTTGCACTTTTCGGCAATGAACTTTCCCGCCTCGGTATCGCTTCGATAGTGCACCCCCGCTCGCTCGCGGTTCACTGCGACTCTGTCAGCAAGCCATTCGAGTTCACACTTGTAGGAACACGCGACCTCCTCCAGAAACAGAGACATGAGCCAGCTCTGCAAGGAATGACCGCTTGGAAATGAAGCATGTGCTGGTGGGCCGAAGGCCGGCAGCAAGCCTGGGCAGGCGTACGATGGCCGCGGTCGCTTGTAGTAGTCCTTGTAAAAGGCCGCCACGATCTGGCCGATGCGAACGGCAAGATTCATGATCACCAGCGTATAGTGGTGCTCACGATTATTGGCCGCCATCAGGCTCACCCAGTATCCGGGCGCATTGTCATGCTGCGCAACGATTTCGCCCATGTAGCGCTCGCGATCGGTCTGCATGAGCAGCTGAAGTTGCAGGATCTCGCCGGCCACAAAATCCTGATAGTCCGGCTTGCTCGGGTCCCAGGCGAGCAGAGTCGGCCGCTCCGCGGCGAGGTCCGTGTGGATCGTGTCCCAATCGGTATCCCTTATGAACTCCGTGAGAGAGAGCAGACAAAGGACGTCGGGATCCCATGGGCCGATCCTGTCTTTCCAGCATTCCTTGGGCAGCAATTTCTCCGGAAAGCTCGGGTCCGTGTTCGGCCCGAGGTCGTACTGCAAGGTCAGGGGTCGGAAGCCGAGCTCGGGTGGCGTGGCACCGAAGGCCATTCCCATTCCCATTCCCATTCCCATCCCCATTCCCATCCCCATGCCCATACCCATACCCATGCCCATACCCATCCCCATTCCCATGCCCATTCCCATGTCATCCTCCAGAGCTGTTTTGTGGGATCCTGAATGTTATGGGCGGCCACCAAGGGCCACGGTGCACTTATCGCGCCGTCAGCGAGGCAACCCAGCTTCAATCAATCGTTCAGCAAGTAGAGCGAGCCGGTCCGGCTGCTTGATTGGATACCAACTGCAATATTTCTCAACTGAGAACGAGGGATCGATCCTCATGTGCGCGGCGCCAACTTCGCGCGCCCGCTCGATAGAACCGGCGGCCACGAGGCTCGCGGCAAGAAGCCGCAAATTCGCGGCAAACCGCGGAGCAGCTGCCATGACCTTCGTGCCCCAATGCACGGCCTCGTCGAAGGTTTCATTGGTGTAGTGCGCGTTGGTGAGCGCCGACTGATAGAAATAGGCGTACGGATCCAGCGGCGACAGCGACACACCATAGGACGCTCGCGCCACTGCACGGGGGCCGTCACCGAGATAGCAATAGGTCGATGCGCTCAGGGACCACGCAATGGCAGAATTGGGCGTTCCCCAGATGGCACGGTCGAAAGCATCGAGGGCACGGTCATACGCGGCGAACAGAAAGGAATTGATGTGTCCGAAAATGGCGAGCGCAACAGGATCTGATGGCTCGAACTCGAGCGCCCGCGACGCAAGTCTGAGCGCTTCTGCCGAATCGGCCTTGAAGTCAGTGGAATGACCCTCACCAATGTGCAGGATGTACCACTTGGCCATTAATGCATAGGCCGCGGCATAGTGCGGATCGTATTCCAAGGCGCGCTCGAACAAGCTACGCGCGGCAATCATGTCATCGTGGCCGAGGCGGTACAGTCGGTACATTCCCTGCAGAACGAGATCATAAGCGTTCATGCTCTGTGGAACCTTGCGCTCGGCACGCTGCAGCTCGGAGATATGAATGTGCGGAAGCAGTGCATATGCGATACTGGTCGCGATCTTCTCCTGCACATCGAAGAGCTGCGCGATCGACGCTTCGTACTGATTGGTCCACAGCATGGAGCGGGTATCGACGTCGATCAATTGCACCCGCATCCGCAACAGCTCACCCTGACGGGTCAGCGTTCCGGTCACGAGGTATCGCACACCCAGGCGGTGGCAGATGGCAGCCGGGTCGATCGTAGGATCGCTGAATCCCAGCGTAGATGTGCTGGATACGACAAACAGCTCGCGAATACCCGCCAGCGAAGCGACGATGTCGTGGACAATTCCCTGCGCGAGATAGGCATCCTTTGCCTCAAGTCCGAGCATCTGGAGGGGCAATACCGCGACTGACGGTTTGAGCGCGTGAGCTACCGAGACGGTCGGAGGACGCAACTGCTGATGCGATATCTTGAATGCGCGAACGCGCCGCTCGATGTTCTTGAGCGTCAGGAAGCCGAGATCGGCGGCATGGTAGTGCACATCATCCTTGACGCGATCGTGAATGGCGCCGGAAATCACAATGCCGCCCGCGCCGGCAAATTCCTGGAGGCGGGCTGCGATATTCACCCCGTCGCCGTAGATGTCGTCGCGCTCAGCAATGACGTCGCCGACATTTGCCGACATCCTCAATTGCAGCGATTCGCTTGCGCCAGCGGAAGCTTCGGCCAGATGCAGTTGAGTGTCGAGCGCGAAGCGGATCGCGTCAACCGGCTGCTCGAACTCCAGAAGCAGGCCATCCCCTGTGCTCTTGATCACATCGCCGCCGCACGAGGCAACACGCGGCTCGATGACGTCGGCTCGCAACGACATCCACCGCTTGTGCGTGCCATCCTCGTCCGCTCCCATCAGCCGCGAGTAGCCAACGACATCAATGAATACCGTGGCGGCGCTGTGCCGCCTTGGTCGACTCTGATCCGAGCCGCCTTCCGGGGACGTGTTGTCGACTCTGATCATCACAGCTCAACAACTCTGGGCAGGCACAACCGCCAGGTGGAAGGATAGCAAACAGCTATCGGCGGGCAAATGCAAGGTCTGCGATTGGCCGCGCAGCGCCTTCGAGTTGAGGGCTGCTTCTCGCAAACAGGCCGAAATCGCCTTTATACCGGGGGTAGCAGACCGAGCGCCTGCAATTCACCGAGACGGCCTATCGACTTATTGCAACAAATTTAGGCCGGCTTGGTGCCCGACACGCCTGCAGCGCCGCATCCGTGTGCGGATGAGTGCCAGCAGCCCTACGCCCTGATGTTGTTGTCCTTCACCACCTTGCCCCAATAGGCGACCTGCTTGTCGAAGAAGGTCTTGAAGGCGGCGGCCTCCTGGAGCAGCAGCGTCATGTGCTGCGTCTCCCTGAGCTGGGTAGCGGTCGCAGGCTCGTTCAGGATCTCCTTGGAGGCCGTCGCCATGGCCGAGACGATCTCGGTCGGCGTGCCTGCGGGGGCGAAGATGCCCCACCAGGCGAGCGTCTCGAAATCCGGGAAGCCGGCCTCGATCGCGGTCTGAGTGTCCGGCAGGGCCGGCAACCGCTCGCGGCCGAGTTGAAGGATCGGGCGCAGCATGTTGGTGCCGAGCTGGGCTGCGACCAGCGCGGCCGATCCCGCGATCAGGTCGACATGGCCGCCGAGCACGTCGTTCATCGCAGGGCCGCCGCCGCGGTAGGGCACGTGCATGATCTCGACGCCGGCTTTGCTGCCGAGCACCGTCATGGCGAGATGGCCGAGCGTGCCGATGCCGACCGAGGCATATTTCACCGCGCCGGGCGTCGCCTTGCAGGCCGCGACCACGTCGGCAAAGCTCCTGTAGGGACGGCCGGCGCCCGCGGCGATCACGTAAGGCGCGGTGCCGATCAGCAGCACCGGCATCAGCTCGCGCTCGACATCGACCGGCGGCTTATCGAGAATCGCCGGGATCACCGCGTGGGAATCGAACGTCACCAGGAAGGTCGAGCCGTCCGCCGGACTCTTGGCGACCTGCGCCGCGCCGAGCGCACCGGCCGCGCCGGATTTGTTCTCGACCACCACGATGCGATTGAGTTTTGTCTGTAGGTTGCTCTGCAGCAGCCGCGCCATCGCGTCGGTCGAGCCGCCCGGCGGGAACGGCACGACAAGCGTGATCTTTCCGGCCTGTGCAGCCGCGGGCGCCACGGCGAGAATGGCGGGCGCGGCCAGCAACGTGCGTCTTGTGATCGTCATTGTCCCCTCCCTGTGATTTTGCGCCCGGCTTTGTTTGCTCTTTGGCGCTCGAGCATGATCCGGAAAGCTAGCAGCTTTCCGGAAAGATCATGCTCCAGATAGATACCTGAAGCGCCGAGCGCTTCAGGTCGTTCCGAAGCCCGACCCTGCTTTTCTGTATTCTGGCCGAGGCGGACTGAAGATGTCCAGCACGCGGGCGCCGTCCGGGCCGGCGCGCATGGTGTGCGGCACGTTGCCCGGCGTGCGCCAGAAGTCGCCCTTCTTCACCGGGATTTCCTCATCGCCCTGGACGCGGATGGCGGAGCCGTCGAGGAGCACGCCCCATTGCTCCTCGGGGTGATGATGCAGCGTACCTTGCGCATGCGGCGCCAGCGTCACCACCGAGAGCATCGCCTGCTCGCCGGAGAAGATGCGCGTGGTCACGCCGCTTGCGAGCTCGCGGAACAGCCCGTCGCTGGTATCGTCGATGTTGTGGAATTCGTCCTTCTGGCTCACGGCATCCTCCGCTTCGTTCTCGTCCGATCAGGACTTTCCGTACGAGCCCTGGTAGCGGCCCTCGCGGATCGCCTTCAGCGTCTCCTCCTCGCGCGCGACCTGCACGCGCACCGCATCCAGCAGCGCAGCGGCACCGGCGGCGGGAAACGACACCACGCCGTCCTCGTCGCCGACCACGATGTCGCCGGGCGAGATCACGCTGCCGCCGACGGTGACAGGCACGTTGATCTCGCCGGGGCCGTTCTTGTAGGGACCGCGA
The DNA here is from genome assembly GCF_049739485.1 of Bradyrhizobium sp. USDA 326. Lineage (NCBI taxonomy): Bacteria > Pseudomonadati > Pseudomonadota > Alphaproteobacteria > Hyphomicrobiales > Nitrobacteraceae > Bradyrhizobium > Bradyrhizobium sp. USDA 326. Next base: position 3,051,035 of record NZ_JBMGQA010000001.1, on the reverse strand, counting down.
TGGATCACCGCGCGCGCATAGCAGGGAAAGTCGTCGGCCGCGAAAGCCGCGACGTCGCGGATCGCACCATCGATCACATAGCCTTCGGCTTTGCGCCACTGCGCAATGTTCTTCATGATCTCGCCCACCAGCGCCCGCGTCTCGTCGGCGCCGCCGTCGACCACGATGACGTCACCCGGGCCGACCAGCTCGAGCGCGCGATGGATGGCGAGATTGTCGCCGGGCCGGGTGCGCACCGTGAAGGCCGTCCCTACCAGCTTGCCGCCGCGATGATAGGGCCTTAGCCCCACCGCGCCCGGCAAGCGGGCGAGATTGTCCGAAATCACCGAAGTCGGCGCGCCCCTGAAACCCTCGATGATATCGGCCGGCGGCTTTGGCACGCTGCTCGCTGCGATGGTGATCGTCATGTCAGTCCTTCCGTATCTGTCTTACTCGACGTGCGCCCGCGCCTTCGCCGGCCAAATCCGGAAGGCGCGCCCCTCCCTCATCCACGCTGCGCGCTCATCGCGCAACAGCGTGCGGCGGACTTTGCCGGAATCATCGCGCGGCGGAGCGCCGACGAACTCGAAGCTCTCAGGATGCTTGTAGCGGCTGAGCCGGTCCTTCAAAAACTCGGCCATACCGTCGGCGATGGCCTGGCCGTCCGCATCAGGCTCTGATTCGATGATCGCATGCACGCGCTGGCCCAATTCCGGATCGGGCAGTCCCACCACCACGCAGGAGCGCACGCCGGGGCAGGCGGAAACTGCGGCCTCGACCTCAGCCGGATAGATGTTGGCGCCGCCGCGCAAGACCATGTCGGCCAGGCGGTCGCCGAGATAGAGATAGCCTTCCGCATCCAGCCTGCCGATATCGCCGAGCGACTCCCAGCCGTCAGCGCGGCGCTTCGGCTCGGCACCGAGGTAGTGATAGGTGGCGTCCTTGCCGTCGTTGTTGAGGAAGTAGATCTCGCCGGTTTCGCCCGGCGCAACATCATTGCCGTCCTCGCCGATGATGCGAAGCTTCGCCATGTCGCCGATCTTGCCAACCGAGCCCTTGTGCGTCAGCCATTCCGTGCCGGAGATGATGCAGGCGCCCTGGCGCTCGGTGCCGCCATAGAGCTCCCAGACCCGCTCGGGCCCGAGCCAAGCGATCCAGTTCTCCTTCAGCCAGGGCGGCATCGGCGCGGCCATATGGAAGACGGTCTGCAGGCTCGACACATCGTAGGCGTTGCGCACGCTCTCCGGCAGCGCCCAGATCCGGTGCATCATGGTCGGCACGAAATTGACCCATTGCACGCGCTCGCGTTCGATCTGGCGCAGCGTCTCTTCGGCATCGAACTTGACGAGGCCGGTGAGTTGGCCGCCGGCGAACAGCGCGTAATGCGACACGATGAACGGCGCATTGTGGTAGAGCGGACCGGGATTGAGCAGCGAAACCCCGAACGGGATGTTGAGCGGCGGCGCGGCGACCGTGTCGGTCACCGCCGGCTGATGATCGAGGATCACCTTGGGACGGCCGGTCGAGCCGCCCGAGGTCATCGCTTTCCAATAGCGCGCCACCGGGGCATCGAGCGGCTCGTCCGAGAACCCTTCCGGCACGAAGTCCACAGGCAGCCGGTTGGGCGCATTCCAGTCGGCCTCGCCGCCGACCACAAGCGCCGGCTTCAGAATGTCGAGCACGGCCGCGGCCTCGCCGCGCGGCAGCCGCCATGACAGCGAGGTCGGCGTCGCCCCGCACTTCCATACCGCAAAGGAGGTCTCGAAGAACGCGTTGCCGTTCGGTAAGCCGATCGCGACGAAATCGCCGGGCTTGACGCCCCTGGCCGCGAATGCCCGGGCGCGCCGGTTGGCGCCACGCTCGAGCTCGTCCCAGGTCAGCGTGTCCTGCCCGTGGCGGATGGCGATCGTGCCATGCGGTTTGCGTTCAGCGTACCAGCGCGGCACGTCGGACAGGGGCAGCAGCATCAGGCGTTTCCACTTCGTCTTCTTGGTGATGCCTCGGGGGTGAGGCACTCACGGCATGAGTGTAACAGTCTGCCGGCAGGGCGCTGTGACTCCCGCGCCACGTCAAGCACAAAATGTCAGCATTCCGGCCATGAAATTACCGAGTTCCATGGGTGACAAGGCGGCGAGAAAGGGGCAAAAATCCGTCTCGACTCAGTTCGGGTTGAGTCTTTCAAGGAATGCTCTCGTAGAATGTCGGCCGTAGCTACATCGCGTCGTGCGGCGCTGCTTCTCATGACCGCAGCAGGATTTTTCCTGCTGACGCATGCGCATGCCGAGGCGCAATGGTGGAAACGCGCGCCGGTCGATTTCGAGGAATGCGCCGACGCCGCCGAGAAAGCCGCAACCAAGACCGAGAAGACATCCGCGCTTGCAGATTGCAACGCCAAGTTTGCCGGCCGCCGCAAGCCGGGTGGCGGCTATTCCTATTACGACTTCCTCCAGGATCGCACCTTCGATATCGCCGGCCCCAATCCGACGCCGGAGGAGCAGAAGAAAATAGACGAAGCCTACACCGCCTATCTCGCCAATCAGCGCCGCAGCAACGAAGCGGCTCAAGCCATGGCCCGCCAGCAGCGCGAGCAGCAGGAACAGCAGTTGCAGCAGCTTCAACAGGTCGCGCTGCGCACCGAGACCGCGCGCGTGCCGATCCCGCTCGAGCGGCCGAAGGTGCAGCAGGCCGCAAGCCCGAGGCCGAAGGGCGCGCCCTGCACCAAGGGCTCGTTCTCCTGCGAATGGCCGCGGCTATCGGAAAGCTTGAACGATCTGAAGAAGCTGTTCAACCCGACGCCGAGCAAGCCCGCGAAGAAGGGCTGAGCTGCACCCACGACCGTCATTGCGAGCGCAGCGAAGCAATCCAGAGTCTTTCCGCGGCGCGATTCTGGATTGCTTCGCTGCGCTCGCAATGACGAGTTGCATCGAGATCAGCTCCCACCCTCAGTTCGTGCGCTTCTTCTTGCCCTGCTTCGGTTTGGCCACCGGCGCAGTCGCCGGCTCCGTCACCATCGGCGAACTCCCCAATTGCGACCGGCTCTCCTGCAATCGCCTGTCATAGCCAGGTGAGTTCATCACCGTCGGCGGCCTTGCATAGGCGAGCGTCGATGTGCCGCAGAAGGCGGTCAGCGCGAGCCCGATTACCAAGCGACGTTTCATGCGTTCCTCCCTCGGGCGCTACCCGCGGATCTGCTGCGGCGTCAGACGAAGCGGACCTTTGCCGGCCGCCTCAGCCTCCTTGATCAGCGCAACAATGCGGCGCATCAGCGGCACGCTGACATTGTTCTGCTCGGCGAGCGCGATGACCGCGCCCTGGAGATAGTCGATCTCGGTCTTGCGGCCCTGCTTCAGATCCTGCCACATCGAGGAGCGCGCCTCGGGATCGATCTTCATCGTGCGTCCCAGAATCGCTTTGAAGATCGCATCCGGCAGCCGTAGCAAGGCCGGAGACCAGCCCATCGGGATCGGCGTCGCCGAGACCGGCGTGATGCCGGCGGCCTTCAGCACGGCGAGCCCCTCGGCCATCTGGTCGGCGAACAATCTGCGCCAGTCGCGATTCGCCAGTTGCGCGGCGAGCGGCATGTCGGACAACGCGCTGAGCGCATTGTTCAGATTGATGATCAGCTTGCCCCATTGCACACCGCCGATGTCGGCGCTCGCGCGCACCGCGAGGCCGGCAACCGAAAGCGCCGCAGCCGTGTTCTCCGGATCCTCTCCCATGCGGATGTCGCCGGAGGTCGAGCGGTGGAAACGTCCCTCGCCCATCGCGATCACGTTGAACGGCACCATGCCGGCAAGCACGCGGCGGCCGCCAAGCCGCTCGCGCAGCACCGCCACATTGCCGATGCCGTTCTGGAGCGAGACGACGATGGCATCCTGCGGCGCATGCTGCGCGATCTGATCCGCGATATCGGCGGTGTCGGCGCTCTTCACCGTGACCAGCACGATACCTGCGCTGTGGAAGATCGCGGGGTCCTCCGATAGCGCGAGCTGACCCGCGCCGAGCCTCCTCTCGGAGGCGTCGAAATCGGTCAGAAGCAGGCCGAACCGTTCGATCTCGGTCTTCACTCGCGGCCGCACGAGGAGTGCGACGCGGCGGCCCGCAGCGGCCAGCATGCCGCCGACGAAGCAGCCGATGGCGCCCGCGCCGGCGACTACGATTGGTGGATTTGTCATAAACTCGCCTTGCTCAACCTGAAGGGCCCATCTTCGATAGCAGAGGCCAGGCCGGCTGCCCATCGCGTCGCAGCCGCCTTGTAACCGTCATGAGTGCCCCATATGTTTTCGATCCGGGGGGCAAGTCAGCGGCGAGCACTCGCCGAACGGGAGAGCACCATGGGTCTACTCGACGTCCTCAACGGCATGCAGAACGGCCCGCGCGGCCCGAGCACGCCAAGCTCGGAGAAATCGTCCGGCGGCATGTCGCCGATGACCATGGCGCTCCTCGGCCTGCTCGCCTGGAAGGCGTTCAAGCATTTCACCGACAACCAGTCCGGCTCGGCGCCGCAACCGTCGCCGACGCCCGCGCCTCCGCCGGTGAACGCGGGCGGGGGTGGCAGCCTGAGCGACGCACTCAAGGGTGGCCTCGGCGGCCTGCTTGCTGGCGGCGCGGCCGGCACCGTGCTCAGCGGCGGGCTCGGCGATCTCCTCAACCAACTCCAGCAGAGCGGTCACGGCGACACCGCGAACTCCTGGGTCGGCAAGGGCGAGAACAAGCCGATCGCGCCGGGCGATCTCGCCAGCGCACTCGGCGCCGACCAGATCGACAGGCTGTCCGCCCAGAGCGGCCTGTCACGTGAGGAGCTACTCTCCGGTCTCAGCCAATACCTGCCGCAGGTGGTCGACCATCTGACGCCGGATGGGCGGCTGCCGAACGAGAACGAGATCTCGAGCAGAATCTAGTCGAAATCCGATCGACGCGTTCTCGGGAAGGGGAGCACACTCATGAGCATAGGCGGCCTGTTGTGGATCGTCGTCGTCGGCTTCGTCGCCGGCCTCATCGCGCGCTGGCTGGCGCCGGGGCCGAACAATCCGAGCGGCTTCATCCTCACAACCATCCTCGGCATCGCCGGCGCATTTCTGGCGACCTTCATCGGCCAGGCCATCGGGCACTACAGCCTCGACCAGGGCGCCGGCTTCATCACGGCCACGATCGGCGCGGTGGTGGTGCTGTTCATCTGGCACCGGCTGGTGGCGAGCGGCGTGATCAAGGGGTAGCGCCAAGACGCCGACAATGAGAGAAGCAAACCGCCTCCTCACCGTCATTGCGAGGAGCCCTTGCGACGAAGCAATCCAGACAATTTCCGCGGGGGATTTTGGATTGCTTCGCTGCGCTCGCAATGACGAACTAAGTAATCAAATGCATCCCCGCATCCATGCGCACGACCTCGCCGGTCATGTTGCTGGAGGCCGGCATCGCCAGGAAGCAGACGAGCTGGGCAATATCCTCTGCGCTCGAGGCCACCTTCAGCGGCACCTTGGCAACCACGCCGTCGCGCACCTGCTTGGCTCCCGCCTCGCCGCGGCCCTTGGTGAACCAGGGCGTGTCGATATAGCCGGGGCACACCGTGTTGACGCGGATCAGCGGCGCCAGCGCGCGCGACAGCGACAGCGTCATGGTGTTGAGCGCGCCCTTGCTCGCGGCGTACGCAATCGACGAGCCGACGCCGCTGATGCCGGCGACCGACGACACGTTGACCACCGCGGACGGTCGCCCCGAAGCCTTGGCGCCGGCCTCGAGCAGGCTGCGCGCCGCGCGCACCATCTGGAACGGGCCGATCGTGTTGACTCCGTAGACCCGCTGGAAATCTTCCGCCGACAATCCGTCGAGATCGGCGTGAGCGACATGCTTGGTGGTGCCGGCATTGTTGACGAGCACGTCGAGCCGGCCCCATCCGCTGGCTGCTGCAACGATCTTGCGGCAGTCCTCATCTTTGGAAACGTCGCCCTGCGCGACCAGGACCTCAGCGGCGCCCGCCTTGCGGCAGAGCTCAGCCGTGGCCTCGGCCTCCTTCTGGCTCGACGAATAGTTGATGACGAGCCGCGCCCCGCTCCGCGCGAGAATTGCCGCAGTCGCCGCGCCGAGGCCGGACGCCGACCCCGTCACGATTGCGCACAGACTATCCTTTGCCATCCCGAATTCCTTCCCCTGTTCTGACGCTGGCGTCCTCTTTAGCGACTTTGCCGCGCCCTGCAAATCGAGCAAACTCCGCTAAGCGGAATTAGCCTCCTATTGGCCCTTGCGCCCATGCCCGCGCCGCAGGCTGACCTGCGATCAACGCTTGTCAGGGCCATGGCTTTTTTCGATCATCGGGCGCAAGAAGAGACCGCGCACCCACCTACGGAACGGGACGCGCCAATGGCAAGACACGGGGAACGCTGTGGCGGAGAGTGACAATATCGTCGTCGAGACCGCGGAGAAGATCTTCGCCGATCTCGCCGACCCGCAAACCATCAACAACGACAAGAAAGGTTCGTGGCAGGCGCCGCTGTGGCAGGCGCTGAGCGAGGCGGGCCTTCCATTGTCCTGGGTGTCCGATGACCTCGGCGGCTCAGGCGCGAGCCTTGCCGACGGCTTTGCGCTGCTGAACGCCGCCGGCCGTTTCGCGGTCGCGGTGCCCCTGGCCGAGACCATGCTGGCGGGGTGGCTGCTGGCGCAGGGCAGGATCGCCTCGCCCGAAGGCGAGATGACAGTGTTGCCGGCATCGCCGAAGGACCGCATCAGCCTCGATGCCGACGGCGCGCTCTCCGGCCGCGTCCGCGGCGTGCCGTTCGGGAAGACAGCAAAGCACTTCGCGGTGCTGGCGCACGGCAAGGACGGTGTTTCCATCGCGCTGGTCGATGCGGCCAAGGCGCGGATCGAGGCCGGCCTCAATGTCGGCTACGACCACAGCGACACCGTGACGCTCGACAAGGTCCAGCCCATCACCATCAAACCCGCGCCGAAGGGCTTCGACCAGACCACGCTGATGCTGATGGGCGGCGTCTCGCGCAGCCTCCAGATCGCAGGCGCGCTGGAGTCCATGCTCGATATCTCCGTGCGCTATTCCAACGAGCGCGTCGCCTTCGAGAAGAAGATCTCGAAATTCCAGGCGGTGCAGCACAATCTCGCGCGCCTTGCCGGCGAGTCCGCCGCGGCGCTTGCGGCGGCGACGTCGGCCGCCGACGCGATCGCCAACGCAAGAACCTTCAACGACGAGGTGTATCTCGAAGCCGCCTCCGCCAAGATCCGCTGCGCGGAAGCCGCCGAGAAAGGCGGCGGCATCGCCCATCAGGTCCATGGCGCGATCGGCTTCACCATGGAGCACATCCTGCACCGCTATTCGCTGCGCGCGCTGGCCTGGCGCGACGATTTCGGCTCGGAAAGCTACTGGGCCGTCGAGCTCGGCAAGCTCGTCGCAAACCGCGGCGCCGACGAATTGTGGCCGCTCGTGGCGTCGCGCTGATCAGGGGACGAGACAACAATGACCGCTGCCCTCCGTTTCGATCCGATCCGCCTGCCGGAGAAATGCGAACAATTGCGCAAGGAAGTGCGCGCCTTCCTCGCCGAGGAAATCGCCGCCGGCACCTTCGATCCGCACAAGCCCAACCGCGAGGACACCGACGCACCGGAATTTTCTCGCCGGGTCGGCGCCAAGGGCTGGCTGGGGATGACGTGGCCGAAGAAATATGGCGGCCAGGAACGCTCCTTCCTCGAACGCTACGTCGTGACCGAAGAGATGCGCGTGGCCAACGCGCCGACGCGACGCTTCTTCGTCGCCGACCGCCAGAGCGGGCCGGTGCTGCTGAAATACGCCCCTGAAAACATCAAGATGGATATCCTGCCGCGGATCTGCCGCGGCGAGATCTGCTTTGCCATCGGCATGAGCGAGCCGAACTCCGGCTCCGACTTGTTCGCGGCGAAGACGCGTGCGACCAAGACCGACGGTGGCTACCTCATCAACGGAACCAAGATCTGGACCTCGTCGGCGCATATCGCCGACTACATGATCGCGATCTTCCGCACCTCGCCGCCGACCAAGGAAAACCGCCGCCACGGCCTGACGCAGTTTTTGGTCAAGATGAAGCAGCCCGGCATCAAGGTGAACCCGATCGGCCAGATCACCGGCCAATACGAGTTCAACGAGGTCGTCTTCACCGACCATTTCATTCCCGACGATCATGTGCTCGGCGAGATCGACGGCGCCTGGAAGCAGGCGACCTCGGAGCTCGCCTACGAGCGCTCGGGTCCCGAGCGCTTCCTCGAAACCTATTACGTGCTGACCGAGCTCGTCCGCGCAGTCGGCCCCAATCCGGACACGCGCAGCGCCGAGGGCATCGGCCGGCTGGTGGCGCAACTCCACACCATGCGGCGCATGTCGGTCTCGGTGGCCGGTATGCTGGAAGCCGGCAAGGAGCCAGTGGTCGAGGCGTCCATCGTGAAGGACATCGGCACGGTCTGGGAGCAGCAGCTGCCGCATCGCGTGCGCGATCTCGCCGCCTTCGTCGAGGAGACCGCGACCAACCGCGAGACGCTGGAGCGGCAGCTCGACTTCGCGATCAAGACCGCACCGAAGCTCACCATCCAGGGCGGCACCACAGAGGTGCTGCGCGGCATCATCGCCCGCGGATTGGGCCTGCGCTAATTCAATCGAGGATCATCATGAGCACCTACAAAGACATCGGCGTCGAGAAGGTCGGGCACGTCGGCACCATCGAGATCCGCCGCCCGCCGCTCAACTTCTTCGACATCTCGCTGATCAACCAGATCGCGGATGCGCTCGACGAGTTCGACCGCGACATCGAGATTCGTGCCTCGGTTCTGTCCGCGCAGGGCAAGGCGTTCTGCGCCGGCGCCAATTTCCAGGATCCGGCTCGGCAGGCGCAGGAAGCGCGCGAGGCCGAGAAGAAAGGCGATCCGGCCGACAGTCTCGGCTCGATCAACCATCTCTACATCCAGGCCGTCCGCATCTTCCGCGCCAAGAAGCCGATCGTTGCCGCCGTCCAGGGCGCGGCCATCGGCGGTGGCCTGGGGCTCGCGGTGTCCGCCGACTTCCGCGTCACCTGCCCCGAGGCGCGCTTCTCCGCGAATTTCACCAAGCTCGGCTTTCATCCTGGCTTCGGCCTGACCGTGACGCTGCCCGAGCTGATCGGCAAGAACAACGCCGAGCTGATGTTCTACACCAGCCGCCGCGTCACCGGCGAGGAGGCCTACAAGTGGGGCCTCGCCAACGAGCTGGTGCCGCAGGACCAGGTCAAGGCGGCCGCGATGAAGCTCGCCGGCGAGATCGCCGAATGCTCCCCGCTCGGCCTGCTCTCCACCCGCGCCACGATGCGCGCTGGCCTCGCCGACCGCGTGATGGCCGCGACCAACCACGAGCTCGCCGAGCAGACCAGGTTGCGCGCGACGGAGGACTTCAAGGAAGGCGTGAAAGCCACGGAAGAGCGGCGGGTGGCGAATTTTAGAGGGCGGTGATTGCGGCAGGGTCTCGCCGTGTCCCTCTAGCGCTTCCACAAACTCCCCTGTCGTCCCTGCGAAAGCGGGGACCCATAACCACAGGGAGTGGTTGTAGCGCGAGTTGACAACTCCGAGTCTTCGCCAAACCACTCGCTGTGGCTATGGGTCCCGGATCTGCGCTTCGCTTGTCCGGGACGACAGCGGTGTGTGTGGCAACCGCTCAAGCTACAACCCGGAACGTCACTCCGCCCAGCAGAAACTCTTTGCCCGCAACCGCGAGGCCCTTCGCCTTGGCGGCATGCAGCACCTGCGCCACGTCAGTCACACGAAACTCCAACGCGCTCATGATCTCGCTGGCGCCCTTCACGAAGCGGAAGGTTGCGTTGGGCAGCTTCAGTTCGGCGCCAGTCGGCGCAACGCCGATGATCTTGCCCCAGTGCTCCGCAAGCTCGATCGGATTCGGGCTCTGCATCTCCACCGCCGTCAGCGCCTGCGTCACATCCTTGCGGATGAACTTCTGCCAGTCCGGTCCCGCCGGCGGGTAGGCGCCAAGAATGTCGTCGCTGCCTTCGGTGTGGTTGAACTCGATGAAGGCGGCGCGGCAGTCGCGGGGGTGGAGCTGCACGCCGTGATAGGGCGCATGGTCGATGACGTTCGCGGTTCGCACGCCGAGCGCGTTGGCGTTGCGGCCGCGCGCGTCCGGATCGTCGCAGCAGAAGATCGCCATGTAGCCGCCGCGGCCGCCGGTCTTCTCGATGAAGCGGCCGGCCGTCGTGCCCTCCTTGAACGGCGCAACCACCTCCAGCAAAATCGTGTCGACCAGGAGCAGCGCGTTCTCCAGGCCGTACTTAGCGACATTGCCGTCCTGATGGCAGACGGACAGGCCCATGATCTCCGCGATATCGGAGACGACAGGCGCGAGCTGCGGCGCGACCAGGCAGATCTGCCGCAGCCGCATATAGGGCGCCATGGTCATGCGCCCTTGAAGATCGGCTTGCGCTTCTCGACGAACGCCTTGGCGGCTTCCTTGTGATCCTCGGTGTCGCCGCAGCGGGTGTGATGGATCGCCTCGCCGTCGAAGCAGTCCTCCAGCGCCAGATGCTCGGCATTGTTGATGTTGCGCTTGATGTAGCCGAGCGCGATCGACGGGCCCTGCGCCAGCGACAGCGCGAGCTCGTGGGCGGCGGCATCGATCTCGGCGTCGGGCACGACCTTGGTCACCATGCCGATCGCATGCGCTTCCCTGGCCGTGAGCACCGGCGACATCAGATAGAGCTCACGCGCCCGCGCGCTGCCGAGCAGTTGCGTCAGGAAATAGGTCCCGCCGTAATCCCCGGAGAAGCCGACCTTGGCGAAGGCGGTGGTGATCTTGCAGGATTCGGAAGCGATGCGCAGGTCGCATGACAGCGCCATCGACAGGCCCGCGCCGGCGGCGGCACCATCGAGCTGCGCCACCACGGGCTTGGGCATCTGATGCAGGATGCGCGAGACCTCCATGCCGCGGCGCAGATTTGCAAGCTTCTGCTCGAACGGCAGCGGCGCGCGGCCCGCTGCCATCGACTTGACGTCGCCACCGACGCAGAAGGAGCCGCCGGCGCCCTTGAACAGCACGGCCCGCACCTCCGGATCGTCGGCCGCGCGCCGCGCCGCCTCGACCAGCCCGGCGACCATGTCCGGGTTGAGCGCGTTCTTCCGCTCCGGCCGGTTCATCGTGATGGTGAGCAGCCCGCCTTCGAGCTTCTGCAGGACCATGTCGTTGCTCACAGGACGTCTCCCTCTGTTGCTGTTTTGCTCCGTCATTCCGGAGCGCGCCCCTAGGCGCGAACCCGGAATCCGTTCCTCAACCGTCACTGCCGCCCGATGGATCCCGGGTTCTCGCTGCGCGAGCCCCGGGATGACGACCTACTGTTGGGCGCGCTCGTCGCCACGACGACTCACGCCGTCACTTCTTCACCAACGGGCAGCGCGACTGCTCCAGCGGCTGGAACGCCTCGGCACCGGGCACCGTGGCGAGCAGCTTGTAGTCGTCCCAGCGGCCCTTGGACTCTGACGGCTTCTTCACCTCGAACAGGTACATGTCGTGGATCATGCGGCCGTCCTCGCGGATCTTGCCACCCTTGGCGAAGAAATCGTTGATCGGCGTCTCCTTCATCACCTTGATCACCGCCGCGGCGTCGGTCGTGCCGGCGGCCTTCACGGCTTTCAGGTAATGTGTGACGGAGGAATAGACGCCGGCCTGCGCCGAGGTCGGCACCCGCTTGGTGCGCTCCATGAAGCGCTTCGAGAATGCGCGCGTGTCGTCGTTGAGGTCCCAGTAGAACGCCTCGGCCAGCAACAGGCCCTGCGCGGTCTCCAGCCCGATCGAATCGATGTCGGAGACGAAGGCGAGCAGCGGCGAGACCTTCTGGCCGCCCTTGGTGATGCCGAACTCGGCCGCCTGCTTGATCGCGTTGACGGTGTCGCCGCCGGCGTTGGCAAGCCCGATGACCTTGGCTTTGGAAGCCTGGGCCTGCAGCAGGAACGAGGAGAAATCCGACGTGTTGAGCGGATGGCGCACGCTGCCGAGCACCTTGCCGCCGGTCTTGGTCACGACACTGCTGGTGTCCTTCTCCAGGTCCTGGCCGAAGGCGTAATCGGCGGTGAGGAAGAACCAGGTGTCGAGACCCGACTTCACAGCCGCAAGACCGGTCACATTGGCCTGGCCGTAGGTATCGAACACGTAGTGGATCGTGTAGGGACCACAGGCCTCGTTGGTGAGACGGATCGAGCCCGGGCCGTTGAACATGATGATCTTGTTGCGCGCTTTCGCGATCTCGCCGGCGGCAAGCGCGGTCGCGGAGGCCGCGACGTCGTAGATCATCTCGACGCCCTGATTGTCGAGCATGTCGCGTGCGATGTTGGCGGAGAGATCGGCCTTGTTGAGATGGTCGGCCGCCAACACCTGGATCTTGCGCCCCAGCACCTCGCCACCAAAGTCCTCGACGGCCATTTTGGCCGCGGTCTCGCTGCCGGGACCGGTGATGTCGGCATACAGGCTCGACATGTCGAGGATGCCGCCGATCTTCAGCGGCGGCTTGTCCTGAGCCTGCGCCACACTGGCACTCAATGCAAAAGCGGCGGCAAGAATGCCCGGCAAAATTCTCTTCATCGAAAACGATCTCCCTTATCGCGCCGTACTCTGATGGCAGCTTGGTTATTGCTCTTGGTGATAGCTGTTCGCTATCGCTATTGCCGCAATCCTGCCGCGGGCGCAACAGCGCAGCAAGCGCGAGGGGGTTGCAAGAGCGCGAACGCCGCACATGATTTCCGCAAAGCGGAATGGTGAGGATGCAAGATTTCTCCGCGTCATTGCGAGCGCCGCGAAGCAATCCAGAATCTTTCCGCGGAGGGAATCTGGATTGCTTCGCCGCGCTCGCAATGACGGAGTGTGAGGAAGTGTCTTCGCCTCACGCATCGTTCGAGTTAAGATCAACGCACAACGCAACCTCTCCGGGTCACGTGACGCGACTGCTTCATCTCATTGTCTTATGTCTTCTCGCCGCGAGCAGCACCGCGCTCGCCAATCCGTGTCAGTTCGAATCCCAAGGCGAAGGCCGCGTTGCCGCGATCGTCGATGCGCGAAGCATGCGTCTCGACGACGGCCGCGAAATCCGCCTTGCCGGGATCGAGCCGACGGCAACGACGAAGCAGGCGCTGACATCACTGCTCACCGGCCGCAACGTGACGCTGCGAAGCGCTGACGACGCGCCCGATCGCTACGGCCGCCAGGGCGCGCTGGTCTTCTTCGGCGGAAGCGACAACCCGGTGCAGGCCATGCTGCTCGCCCAGGGCGACGCCATGGTCTCCGCCGAGATCGCAGACAAGGACTGCGCGGCCGCCCTGATGGCGTCGGAAGCCGCAGCACGGCGCCAAAAAATGGGCAGCTGGGCTGACCCGTCGGCCATAAAAAACACGGAAAGTCCGGACGATATTTTGGCGGAGATCGGGCGTTTTGCGGTGGTCGAAGGCAAAGTCCTGTCGGTCCGGCAAGCTGGGGCAACGACCTACCTCAACTTCGGACGGAGCTGGACACGCGGGTTTGCCGTGACTATTTCAAAGCGCACGCTGGCGGCGTTCGAAGGCGCCGGTATCAGCCTTAAGTCTCTGGAGAATCGGCGTATTCGAGTTCGGGGCTGGGTTGAGGGGAATACAGGGCCGCGCATCGATGTGCGCCTCGTGGGGCAGGTCGAGTTGCTGGGCGCAAACGAGCCGGCAGGGGTAAGGCCTTAAAGTCAGGCCAGGCACGGGTTAAGCGACGTGGATGGGGTGCTAGAACGGCACGTACGGGTTGAACGCCGCCGCCTGTGGGCGGCGCCGGCCGCACTGTGCCTTGTTCTGGGAGCGGCTGCTCTCGCCGGTTGCGGCGATATGGGCCGGTTCCAGACCGCGGCGGCCCCGGCGACCGTCGTGATGCCGAAGCCGAAGCCCGCCGTGGCGCAAACCCCCGCCACCGAGAAGGAGCATGAACGCATCCTGGCGAGCTATGGCGGCACCTATGACGATCCCAGGCTCGAGGCGCTCGTCAGCAAGACCGTCGACCGGCTGGTCGCGGCCTCCGACCGTCCCGACCAGGGCTACAAGGTCACCATCCTCAATTCCGGCGCGGTGAACGCGTTCGCGCTGCCGAACGGCCAGCTCTATGTCACGCGCGGCCTGCTCGCGCTCGCCAGCGACACCTCCGAATTGTCTTCCGTGCTCAGCCACGAGATGGCGCATGTGCTGTCCAAGCATGCGGCGATGCGCGAGGACCAGGCCCGCCAGGCCGCGATCGTCACCCGCGTCGTCACCGACATGAGCAACGATCCCGATCTCACTGCGCTCGCGCTGGCCAAGACCAAGCTCACCATGGCGAGCTTCTCGCGCAAGCAGGAGCTCGAGGCCGACGGGATCGGGGTCGGCATCTCCGCCAAGGCACATTTCGATCCCTATGGCGCGGCGCGCTTCCTCTCGGCAATGGAGCGCAATGCCGAGCTGAAGGCCGGCAAGAGCTCGCTCGATCCGCGCGCGCAGGATTTCACCTCGTCACATCCGGCAACCCCGGAACGCGTGCAGAACGCGCAGAATATCGCGCGGCAGTACACTGCGCCTGAAGGCGCCGAGCGCGACCGCGAAAGCTATCTCGCCGCGATCGACAACCTCGTCTATGGCGAGGATCCCAGCGAAGGCTTTGTCCGCGGCCGCCGTTTCCTGCATCCGAAGCTCGGCTTCACCTTCCAGGCGCCGGAGAATTTCACGCTCGACAACACCGCGCAGGCCGTGATCGGCGTACGCGAGGGCGGCGCACAGGCGATGCGCTTCGACGTGGTGCGCGTGCCGGCCGAACAGTCGCTCGGCGACTACCTGAATTCGGGCTGGATGGAGGGCGTCGAGAAGGCGTCGACCGAAGATATCACGATCAACGGTTTTCCGGCGGCGTCCGCCACCGCCAAGGGCGATCAGTGGCAGTTCAAGGTCTATGCGCTGCGCTTTGGCAGCGACGTCTATCGCTTCATCTTCGCGACACGGCAGAAATCGACCGAGAGCGAGCGCAACGCGCGCGAGACCGTCAACTCGTTCCGCCGTCTCACACTCGACGAGATCCAGGCCGCGCGGCCGCTGCGCATCAAGGTCATCACCGTGCAGCCCGGCGACACCGTGGAATCGCTCTCCCACCGCATGGCCGGCGTCGATCATCCCGCCGAGCGCTTCCGCGTGCTGAACGGCCTCGATCGGACCGCGCAGGTGAAGGTACGCGATCGCGTGAAGATCGTGGCGGATTGACGTGCGCCAGGCGCACGTCCGCTGCTATCCGGCAACCGCTTGAGTCTTAGCGCCCCGCGTCCATGTCGCCGGCCTCGCGCTGGCCGCTGAGCCAGAGCGCGAGCAGGGTCCAGAACGCGCCCGAGAGCAGATACGCACCCGAGGCGATGACGCCGAGATTGGTGGCGAGCAGCAGCGCTACCAGAGGGGCGAAGCCGGCGCCGAACAGCCAGGCCATGTCCGAGGTCAATGCCGAAGCCGTGTAGCGGAATGTCTGCCGGAAGTTCGAGGCGATTGCGCCGGAGGACTGGCCGAAGGAGAGGCCGAGCAGGATGAAGCCGATCACCATATAGATGGTCTCGCCGAACGCGCCGGCATCGAGCAATTGCGGCGCGAAGCCGCTATAGATCGCGATCGCGATCGCCGATCCCATCAGCAGCGATTTGCGGCCGACGCGGTCGGCGATGATGCCGGAGATCACGATCGCGGCGACGCCGAACACGGCGGCGACGATCTCGATGATCAGGAAGCGCACCGGGCTTTCGCGGGTGAACAGGAACACCCAGGACAGCGGAAACACCGTAACCATGTGGAACAGCGCGAAGCTCGCCAGCGGCGCGAACGCACCGAGCATGATGTTCTGACCTTCGCGTGCGACGGTCTCGGAGATTCGCGAGGGCTGCAATTCGCGGGTCTCGAACAGCGTGGCATATTCTTCCGTCGTTACCATGCGCAGGCGTGCGAACAGCGCCACGACGTTGATGGCGAAGGCGACGAAGAACGGATAGCGCCAGCCCCAGTCGAAGAAATCATCGGCCGAGAGGAGGCCGGCGAAATAGGCGAACAGCGCGCTCGCCACGATCAACCCGAGCGGCGCCCCAAGCTGCGGCACCATCGCATACCAGCCGCGCTGGGAGGGCGGCGCGTTCAGCGCCAGCAGCGAGGCCATGCCGTCCCAGGCGCCGCCCCAGGCCAGACCCTGCGCGATGCGCGCCAGCGCCAGCAGCCAGATCGCCGCGACGCCGATCTCGTGATAGCCGGGCAAGAACGCCAGCGCGACGGTGGCGGTACCGAGCAGGAACAGCGCCGACACCAGCTTGGCCGTCTTGCCGTACTCCCGGTCGATCGTCATGAAAATGACGGTGCCGATCGGACGGGCCATGAAGGCCAGCGCGAAGATCATGAAAGAATAAAGGGTGCCGGTCAGTTCGCTCGCGAACGGGAACACCAGGCGCGGGAACACGATCACCGAGGCGATCGCGAAGACGAAGAAGTCGAAGAATTCCGAGGTGCGGCCGATGATGACGCCGATAGCGATCTCGCCGGGACTGGCCTGGTCGTGGCCGTGCTCGCCCGTGTGGAGGTCTGCCATTGCGGGGGTCTGTGCCGTCGCCATTCGTGCGCCCTTAACGTCCTGAAAACCAAAGCCGACCGCCCGGCTGAAGGCCAGGCAATCCGGTCCTGTCTGTCCCAACATTCCGCACTGCAACATTGGACAAATTGTCCAATGTCCGGATTGTTGCGCCGCAGCTACCCGTTGGCCCCGCAAAAGAAACTCATTCTCAAAGGCTCGGCCCGTGTCTCGTCTCAAGATCCTGGCGCTACTACCTCTGGCTGCCGCTCTCAGCGGCTGCGACTATGTCGTGCTGGCGCCAGCCGGCGACATCGCTGCCCAGCAGCGCGACCTCGTCATCATCTCCACCGTCCTGATGCTCCTGATCGTCCTCCCCGTGATGGCGCTGACGGCGCTGTTCGCCTGGCGCTACCGCCAATCCAACACGGCCGCTCGTTACGAGCCGGAATGGGACCACTCGACGAAGCTCGAGCTGGTGATCTGGTCGGCGCCGCTGCTGATCATCGTCTGCCTGGGCGCGCTGACCTGGATGGGCACGCATCTGCTCGATCCGTATCGCACGCTCGGCCGCATTCATGCCGACCGCGCCGTGGACCAGTCCAAGGCCCCGCTCGAGGTCGATGTCGTCGCGCTCGACTGGAAGTGGCTCTTCATCTATCCGGGTTACGGCATTGCGACCGTCAACGAGTTGGCCGCGCCCGTCGATCGTCCGATCAACTTCCGCATCACTGCCTCCTCGGTGATGAACTCGTTCTACATCCCCGCGCTCGCCGGCCAGATCTACGCAATGCCGGGCATGGAGACCAAGCTCCACGCCGTCGTCAACCACCCCGGCACCTACAAGGGGTTCTCGGCGAATTACAGCGGCGCCGGCTTCTCCGGCATGCACTTCAACTTCAAGGGCCTCGACGACAAGAGCTTCGACGCCTGGATCGCCAGCGCCAAGTCGGCCGGCGGCTCGCTCGGCCGCGCCGAATATCTCCAGCTCGAAAAGCCCAGCCAGAACGAGCCGGTGCGCCGCTGGGGCTCCGTCGATGCCGATCTCTACCGCCTGATCCTCAACATGTGCGTCGAGACCGGCAAGATGTGCCAGAGCGAGATGATGGCGATCGACGCCAAGGGCGGCGCCGGCCATCAGGGCCTGAACAACACGCTGCCGCTGGCCTACGACAAATACGCCCGGCGCGGCACCGCGCTTGGACCGGAGCCGAGCTTCGTCGCCGGCACCTGCACGCCGGATGCGCCGCAGGGCAGGACCACTGCCTCGATCACGGCTCCGACCGACACCATGCCGCTCATCGGCGCCGGCCTGAAGCGGCCGTCGTTCACGCCGCTCAAGTCCTCGTCCTTCTTCCTCGGACAGCGTCCGAAGTCAGACTCCTAATAGAGATCCAGCATGTCTCCTGATTTTCTCAAGCTCATCTTCGGCCGGCTCACCTTCGAGTCACTGCCGCTACACGAACCGATCGTCGTCGGCACTTTCGTGGTGGTCGCGCTCGGCGGCGCCGCGCTGCTCGGCGGCCTCACCTATTTCCGCCTCTGGGGCTATCTCTGGCGCGAGTGGTTCACCACGGTGGACCACAAGCGCATCGGCATCATGTACATGATCCTCGGCATCGTGATGCTGCTGCGCGGCTTTGCCGACGCGCTGATGATGCGCGGCCAGCAGATGCTCGCCTTTGGCGGCTCCGAAGGCTATCTCAACGCCCATCACTACGACCAGGTCTTCACCGCCCACGGTGTGATTATGATCTTCTTCGTGGCGATGCCGCTGGTCACCGGCCTCATGAACTACGTCGTGCCGCTCCAGATCGGCGCACGGGACGTGTCGTTCCCCTTCCTGAACAATTTCAGCTTCTGGATGACGGTCGGCGGCGCAGTGCTGGTGATGGCCTCGCTGTTCATCGGCGAATTCGCCCGCACCGGCTGGCTGGCTTATCCGCCGCTCTCGAACATCGGCTACAGTCCCGATGTCGGCGTCGACTACTACATCTGGGCGCTGCAGGTCGCGGGCGTCGGAACCACGCTATCCGGCATCAATCTGATCTGCACCATCGTCAAGCTGCGCTGCCCCGGCATGACGATGATGAAGATGCCGGTGTTCACCTGGACCTCGCTCTGCACCAACGTCCTGATCGTCGCCTCCTTCCCCGTCCTGACCGTCGTGCTCGTGCTGCTCTCGCTCGACCGCTACGTCGGCACCAACTTCTTCACGAACGATTTCGGCGGCAGCCCGATGATGTACGTGAACCTGATCTGGATCTGGGGCCATCCCGAGGTCTACATCCTGGTTCTCCCCGCCTTCGGCATCTTCTCCGAGGTCACCTCGACCTTCTCGGGCAAGCGGCTGTTCGGCTACACCTCGATGGTCTACGCCACGGTCGTCATCACCATCCTGTCGTACCTGGTGTGGCTGCACCATTTCTTCACGATGGGTTCGGGCGCCAGCGTCAACTCATTCTTCGGCATCACCACGATGATCATCTCGATCCCGACGGGCGCGAAGATGTTCAACTGGCTGTTCACGATGTATCGCGGCCGTATCCGCTACGAGCTGCCGATGATGTGGACGATCGCCTTCATGCTGACCTTCGTGATCGGCGGCATGACCGGCGTTCTGCTCGCGGTGCCGCCGGCCGACTTCGTCCTGCACAACAGCCTGTTCCTGATCGCGCACTTCCACAACGTGATCATCGGCGGCGTGGTGTTCGGCGCGTTCGCCGGCATCAACTACTGGTTCCCGAAAGCGTTCGGCTTCAAGCTCGATCCGTTCTGGGGCAAGATGTCGTTCTGGTTCTGGGTCACCGGCTTCTATCTCGCCTTCATGCCGCTCTACGTGCTCGGCCTGATGGGTGTGACCCGCCGCCTGCGCGTGTTCGACGATCCCTCGCTTCAGATCTGGTTCGTCATCGCCGCGATCGGTGCCCTCTTCATCTTGATCGGCATCCTCTCCATGCTGATGCAGTTCGCGGTCAGCCTGCTCAAGCGCGAGCAGCTCAAGGACGTCACCGGCGATCCCTGGGACGCGCGTACGCTGGAATGGGCGACCTCATCGCCCCCGCCGGACTACAACTTCGCCTTCACCCCCGTCGTTCACGACAATGACGCGTGGTGGGACATGAAGAAGCGCGGTTATCAGCGTCCGCTCACCGGGTTCAAGCCGATCCACATGCCCAGCAGCACCGGCACCGGCATCATTCTCGCCGGCTTCGCCACCGCGATGGGTTTTGGCTTGATCTGGTACATGTGGTGGCTGGCGGCTGCGAGCTTCATCGCGATGCTCGCCGTCGGGATCGGCCATACCTTCAACTATCACCGCGACTTCGACATTCCGGCTGAAGACATCATCCGGACGGAGGACGCGCGCACCAAACTGCTCGCCGGAGCCAAGTAAATGACTGTCGCTGTCAATCCCTCGCAGACCGGCGAGCCGCTCTTCTATCTCGCCGACGAACATCCGCATCCGGAAGGCTGGAGCACCGCGCTCGGCTTCTGGATCTACCTGATGAGCGACTGTCTCATCTTCGCGATCCTGTTCGCCACCTACGGCGTGCTCGGCGGCAACTACGCCGCCGGGCCCGCGCCGAAGGACCTGTTCGACCTGAACCTGGTCGCGGTGAACACGTCGATGCTGCTGCTGTCGTCGATCACCTATGGCTTTGCCATGCTGACGATGCAGCAGAACAAGATCGGCCAGACCCAGATGTGGCTGGCGATCACCGGCCTGTTCGGCGCCGCGTTCATCGGCATCGAGCTCACCGAGTTCGCCCACATGATCCACGAGGGCGCCACGCCGCAGCGCAGCGCCTTCCTGTCGGCCTTCTTCACCCTGGTCGGGACCCACGGCCTGCACGTCTCATGCGGCCTGATCTGGCTGGTGACGCTGATGGTGCAGGTGCAAAGGTTCGGCCTGATCGAGGCCAACCGCCGCCGCCTGATGTGCCTGTCGATGTTCTGGCACTTCCTCGACGTGGTCTGGATCGGCGTCTTCACTTTCGTCTATCTCCTGGGAGTTCTGCGATGAACACCGATACCCACGCCGCCCATGCGGACCATGATCACCACGGCGACGGCCACGCTCACGGCACGTTCTCGACCTATCTGCTCGGCTTCGTGCTCTCGGTTGTGCTCACCGCGATCCCGTTCTGGCTGGTGATGAGCGGGGCGCTTCCGAGCAAGCAAATCACCGCGCTGGTCATCATGGCCTTCGCGGTCGTTCAGATCGTCGTGCACATGATCTACTTCCTCCACATGAACACGACCTCCGAGAACGGCTGGAGCATGATGGCGCTGATCTTCACCATCGTGATGGTGGTGATCGCGCTGTCCGGTTCGCTGTGGGTGATGAGCCACCTCAACAGCAACATGATGCCGATGCACCAGATGCCGGGAATGAACTGAGCGAGACTCCGACGTGAGCAAGACCGGGACCGTGACGAGCAAGCCAGGGGGGATGCGCAGCGAGGCTGTGCGCGCCCCTTCCTTGTGGCTCACGGCCCTCTTGCTCATCGCCTTTGCGATTCTCGTCGCGCTCGGCGTCTGGCAGATCGAACGCCGGGCCTGGAAGCTGGCGCTGATCGACCGCGTCGAGCAGCGCGTTCACGCACCGGCGCGGCCGGTCCCGTCATCCGCATCGTGGCCCACCATCAGCGCCGCAAGCGATGAATACAGACACGTCAGCGTGAGCGGCCGCTTCCTGCATGACCGCGAGACTCTGGTTCAGGCCGTCACCGAGGAAGGTCCGGGCTATTGGGTGCTGACGCCGCTGAAGCGCAGCGACGGCACGCTGGTGCTGGTCAATCGCGGCTTCGTGCCCTCCGAGCGACGCGACGCGTCGACGCGCGGGGGCAGCAATCCCGACGGTGAGGTCGAGATCACCGGCCTGCTTCGCATGACGGAGCCGAAGGGCGGATTTCTCCGGGACAACGCGCCCCAGCACAACCGCTGGTACTCACGGGATGTCGCCGCGATTGCGGCGGCACGCGGCCTTCACAATGTCGCGCCCTTCTTCGTCGATGCCGACGCCGGATCACAAATTGCCGACGGTCCGATCGGCGGATTGACCGTGATCCGCTTTCCCAATAACCACCTGATCTACGCGCTGACGTGGTTTGCCCTGGCTTTCATGCTGGCCGGCAAACTCTTCGTCACATTCGGCGGCGGGCTGTTCCGCCACCAGCGCTTCGTCCACGAAAAGGCCGGCGGCTCGGATGCCGCCGCCCGCAGGACGGGATCAGATGCAGGAACGATCGTCGAGCCGACCTGACGACGGGAAAACGCTTTCCCAGACGCTTGGGCGTGACGGGCAAGCCGTTACGCTGCAATCGCAGGCCGACGCGCGCAGCGAGCTGATCGGCACCATGCCGACCGAGGACGAGACCAATCGCAAGAACATGGCGCTGCTGATCCAGCTGCGCTGGACCGCGGTGGTCGGCCAGATCGTGACCATCGGAGCCGTGCATTTCGGCCTCGGCATCCCCCTGCCGCTGGAGCGGATGAGCGCGGTGATCGGCGCGCTGGTGCTGCTCAACGTCTCCAGCCTGGTCTGGGTGCGCCATCGCGCCGCAATCACGAATAATGAGCTGCTGGTCGCTCTGATGCTGGACGTCGCCGCGCTGACCGCGCAGCTCTACCTGTCTGGCGGCGCCACCAATCCCTTCACCTCGCTGTTCCTGCTCCAGGTGACGCTGGGCGCGGTGCTGCTCGATGCCCGCTCGACCTGGTCGCTGGTCGCGCTGACCTGTGCGAGCTTCGTCTGGCTGACATTGGCCTACCGACCACTGGACCTGCCGCCCAATCCGCTGAGTGAGACCTACACCCTCACCGTAACAGGCATGCTGCTCGGCTTCGTCCTCAATGCCGTGCTGCTGGTGGTGTTCGTCACCCGCATCAACAGGAATTTGCGCGAGCGCGATGCACATCTGGCGGCGCTGCGTCAGCATGCGGCCGAGCAGGATCACATCGTGCGCATGGGCCTGCTCGCCTCCGGCGCGGCACATGAGCTCGGCACGCCGCTGGCCTCGCTCTCAGTGATCCTCAGCGACTGGCGTCGCATGCCGGATCTCGCCGCCGATGAGGAGCTCGCCGAGGATCTTGCGGAAATGGAGACCTCGCTGCAACGCTGCAAGTCCATCGTGACGGGCATCCTGGTGTCGGCCGGCGAAGCGCGCGGCGAAGGCTCCTCGCCGACGACGGTGACGGCCTTCGTGACCGCCTTGGTGGAGGAATGGCGCGACGCGCGCTCGGCCCGCACGCTCTACTTCGTCAATACGTTCGGCGAGGACGTCGCGATCGTCTCCGACGTCGCGTTGAAGCAGGTGATCTTCAACGTGCTCGACAACGCCTATGAGGTCTCGCGCGACTGGGTCGAGCTCGTCGCCGAGCGCGAAGGCGACAATCTGGTGCTGTCGATCAGCGACCGCGGCCCGGGCTTTGCGCCGGAGATGCTGGCGCAGCTGGGAAAGCCCTACCAGTCGAGCAAGGGGCGCGCCGGCGGCGGGCTCGGCCTGTTCCTGGTGGTGAATGTCGTTCGCAAATTGGGAGGCACCGTGACCGCCGAGAACCACAGGAAGCGCGGCGCCACGGTGCGCCTGACGTTGCCGCTCGCAACGCTCGCGATCGGAGGGAATTTTGACGCCTGACCGCTCCCTCATCGTCGTCGAAGACGACGCCGGCTTCGCCCGCACGCTGAAGCGCTCCTTCGAGCGCCGCGGCTACGAAGTCGTGCTCGCCGCCTCGATCGAGGAGGTGCGGCAGGTGCTGGAGCAACGCTCCTTCGGCCACGCCGTGGTCGACCTCAAGCTCGGCGGCGCCTCGGGCCTCGCCTGCGTCGAGCTCCTGCACACGCACGATCCGGACATGCTGATCGTGGTGCTGACCGGCTTTGCCAGCATCTCCACCGCCGTGGAGGCGATCAAGCTCGGCGCCTGCCACTATCTCGCAAAGCCTTCGAACACCGACGACATCGAAGCCGCCTTCAACAAGGCCGAAGGCAATGCCGAGGTCGCGCTCGATGCGCGGCCGACCTCGATCAAGACACTGGAATGGGAGCGCATCCACCAGACCCTGATCGAGACGGAGTTCAACATCTCGGAAGCGGCACGGCGATTGGGCATGCACCGGCGGACACTGGCAAGGAAGCTCGAGAAGCGGCCGGTGAAGTAGGCCCTCATCAATTTCTGAGCGCTGTCATTCCGTGGCGTGCGAAGCACGAACCCGGATGACGGCTTTGCGTTACGATCTTCTCCAACAAACCCATCGCTCAGCGGAGGCGCGAAGCGCATCTGCGGCCGTAACCCACCCTCCGAACTCCAAACAAAAAGCCCGGCCGAACGGCCGGGCTCTCGATCTCTTGCATTCGACGCGGTGCCTACGCCGCCTCGTCGGCGACCGTGGTGTCGTCGCCATCGGTATCGTCGGTATCGCCCTCGGCGTCCGTCTCGGCTTCGCCGTCGGCGGCTTCTGCCTTGGCACTGGCGCGGCGCGGGCTCTTGGCGAGCTGGGCTTCGATCTCCTTGACCGCTTCGGTCTCGGTCGAGTGCTGCACCACCGCGATCTCGCGGGAGAGCCGGTCGAGCGCCGCTTCATAGAGCTGGCGTTCGCTGTAGGACTGCTCCGGCTGCGACTCAGAGCGATAGAGGTCGCGCACGACTTCCGCGATCGCGACGATGTCGCCCGAATTGATCTTCGCTTCGTATTCCTGGGCGCGGCGCGACCACATGGTGCGCTTGACGCGGGCGCGGCCCTTGAGCGTCTCCAGCGCCTTCTTGACCAGCGCCGGGTCGGACAGCTTGCGCATGCCGACATTGGCGACCTTGGCGGTCGGCACGCGCAGCGTCATCTTGTCCTTGATGAAGTTGATGACGAACAGCTCGAGCTTCGCACCGGCGATCTCCTGCTCCTCGATGGCCAGGATCTGGCCGACACCGTGAGCGGGATAGACGACGAATTCGTTGGCCTTGAAGCCCTGACGCTGGGTCACGACCTTCTTTTCCTCGACCTTCGGCGCGGCAGCGGGCTTGGCAGCCGGCTTGACCGCTGCGGGAGCCTTGGCAGGCGTAGCAGCAACAGGGGCCTTCGTCGCGGGCTTGGCAGCGGGAGCCTTGGCGGCCACCGGCTTTGCAGTCACAGGCTTGGCGGCAGCAGGCTTGGCAGCGGTCGCTTTCGCGGCCGGTTTGGCAGTCTTGTTAGGCATTGCGCTTCTTTTGTTCTTCGAGGACTTTGCAGCCGGCGCCTTCGTCGCGGTCCGACCCTTGGATGCGCTACGGCTGGCCGCGGCGACTTTTTTGGCCTCCTTATGGGAAGCCCTCGCTGAAGTACTCTTTTTACGCGTTTTCTGTGACACAGCCTGCGCGCGGAAACTGCCACGCCCCTGTTCGACATTTGGTTTCACGGGAACCCTGAGGGGCCAAACGGGGCTGACGGGGTTCGGCTTAATGTGCCCAATATAGCACATTTCCCGCAAAAATCAATGATTTAGGGGTCTTGAGGGCTGGTTTTCGGCGGCAGCGCCGCTATTAGGGTTAAGTTTGGGCCTGAATTAGTCCCCCGAGCCCGGGTTCGGAGAAAAATATTTCTCGAACTTGCCTTCCATGCCGTCGAATTCCTTGGCGTCGGCGGGCGATTCTTTCTTCTGGGTGATGTTGGGCCAACTCTTGGCATAGTCGGCATTGACCTGGAGCCACTTTTCGAGGCCCGGTTCCGTGTCCGGCTTGATGGCGTCGGCGGGGCATTCGGGCTCGCACACGCCGCAATCGATGCACTCGTCGGGGTGGATGACCAGCATGTTGTCACCCTCGTAGAAGCAGTCGACCGGGCAGACCTCGACGCAGTCGGTGTACTTGCACTTGATGCAGTTTTCAGTGACGACGTAAGTCATCCAACGCTCCGAAAAGCTCTTTTAAAAGTCGTGGCTTGCGTAGCGCGGATGGCCCGGCGCCGCAAGATCGGGAAGGCCGATCATGACCGCTTTGCGCGTTTGATCGACCAAGAAATGAATGACAGGCGCAATTAATTGCGCGTCCCGAGCTCCTCATACAGCACCCGTGCCGAGGCAGCATCGCCGCGGCGTTCGTTGAAGCCCGTCACCTTCAGGACGCGCACGGTGCGATCGAGTGCGATGGTCAGCACGTCGCCGGGCTTGATCGCGTGACCCGGCGATGTCTCGCGAACGCCATTGACGCGGACATGGCCGGTGACGACGAGCTCGGCCGCGGAGGTGCGCGCTTTCACCACCCGCGCGTGCCACAGCCATTTGTCGATGCGCTGCCGGTCGGTCGTAGGATCACTCCTTCCGACCGGACAGCTGCTCCTTCAGCGCGGCGAGCTTGGCGAAGGGCGAGTTCGGATCGGCAGGACGATCGCGCTCACGCGGGTTCGCGCTCGAGGCGTAGGGACGCAGCGACGGGCCACCCTGGCGGTCGCGGCCCTTGTCGCGGTCGCGGCCGCGATGCTCGCGACCCTTGTCGCGATCGCCGCCGAACTTGCCCTTGTTGTCGCGGTTGCGATCCTTGTCGCGATCCTTGCCCTCGAAACGGCGATTCCTGTCGTCGCGCCCCTCGGGACGCGGCGCGCCCTCTCCACCACCTTCGCGGCCCTTGCGGAAGTCCTTGGCCCCATCGCGGCGATGACCGCCATGACGATGGCGCTCGCCCGGCTTTGCGCCCTCGGCCGCTTCGCCCGGCGCGGCCGCGGCGCCTTCGGCACCGGCCTGCGGACGCGGCTGGTGGTGACGCTGATGGCGATGGCGCTCGTGGCGCGGCTTGCGGTCCTCGTGACGGCCCGCCGGGCGCCAGACCTCGACCAGCTCGGGTTCTGCCGGCGCGGGCGCAGCCTCGGGCGTGGCAGCCTCTAGCGCGGTAGCGTCGGGCGATGCAGCGGCTTCGGTCGCGGCCGTCTCGGCGGCAGCGGCTTCGAGGCCGGCAGCCTCGATGGACGTCGCAGCCTCTTCTGCCGGCGGCGCGATGCCGGGGGCGTCTTCGGGCGTGAGGGAAGCCTCGGAAGAGGCTTCGAGCGCCGGCTCCTCATGAGCGGGCTCGTCGTGCGGCTCCATGCCGGGCGCGTCTTCGACGGCGACCGGCTCGGCGCCAGCTTCAGGGGAGGCCTCCGCCGGCAGGCCGGCCACGGCCTCTGCCGCCGTCTCTGTCGAGGTCGTCTCGGTCGAAGTCTCGGCCGATGTCTCCGCACTGCCCTCGGCGGGCGGCGTTTCGGCCGCAACCGTTTCGACAACGACCGGCTTTGGCGGCAGCGGCGGACGCTTCTCCATGCGATAGCCGAGCGCTCGCAGCACGGAGGCAAAGTCTTCGCCGGCTGAACCCGTGAGCGAGGTCATCGCCTGCGTGACCACGAAGCTGCGGCCGTCGAACGCGCCGGCGGGCTTTTCGCCGGGCGAGTTCTCGCGCCAGGCCAGTGCGGGGCGGATCAGATCGGCCAGCCGCTCCAGGATGTCGACGCGCACGGCGCGCTCGCCGGCCTGCTTGTAGCCGAGCACGCGATAGGCATCGCGCGGCAGCTGCTTGTCGACCGGGAACGAGGTGCGGCCCGAAGATGCCAGATGCTGCGCGCCCGAGAGCGCGGAGAGATCGACATTGTCCTGCTTCAGCGCCCAGAGCAGCGCGGCGAGCGCACGCGCGGCGGGCTTGAGCAGGCCGGGGAAATAGATGTGGTAGGCGCCGAAGCGGACGCCGTATTTCCGCAGCACGGCGCGCGAGGACTGGTCGAGATCCTTCAGCTCGCTCGCGATCTTCGGGCGCTCGAGCACGCCGAGCGCCTCGACCAGCTGGTAGGCGATGCCGCGGGCAATGCCGGTGACGTCCTCGGCCTTCGACAGCTCGAACATCGGCCCGAGCAGCTTTTCGATATGCGTCTTGACCCAGAGCTCGAGCCGCGCCTGGACCTTGTCGCGGGGGCCGCCGGTCAGCCGCTCGTCGGAGATGATGCGGATGCGCGGATGCAGCGCGTCGTCTGCGGCAGACAGCCGCGCCACGGCATCGCCGGTCCAGCGGATGATGCCCTCCGAGGTCAGCACGAACTGCTCGTCCGGCGCATTGCCGAGCTTCTCGGCGCGCGCGTTGATCTCGCCGGCGAGCACCGCTTGCGCTGCGGCCTGCAAGGCTTTCGCATCGGAGCCCGCTTCCGCAGCATCCGGTGCAAAGGTGAAGCCGTCGAGGCGGCCGATGACATGGCCTTCGACGATGACTTCGCCGGTCTTGCCGATTTCAGTATTCAAGCTCGTGTTCTCCCGCAGGCGGCGCATCAATACACTGGTCCGGCGATCAACGAAACGCTCAGTCAAGCGTTCATGGAGCGCATCCGATAATTTATTTTCGACCTCCCGCGCGATCCCCTGCCAGCGTTCGGGGTCTCTCAGCCAGTCCGGGCGGTTGGCGACGAAGGTCCAGGTGCGGATCTGGGCGATTCGGGCCGAGAGCGTGTCGATGTCGCCATCGATGCGGTCGGCCTGGGTGACCTGGGACTCGAACCAGGAATCAGGGATGCAACCCTTCCGCATCAGGAAACCGTAGAGCGTCGTCACCAGCTCGGCATGGGCGGCCGGCGACAGCTTTCTGTAGTCCGGGACTTGGCAGGCTTCCCAGAGCCGTTCCACCGCGGCCTTGCCATGCGCGATATCGCGCACCTCGCCGTCGCGGGCGGCGTGGTCGAGCACGCGCATGTCCTCGGCAACAGGCGCGCGCGTCAGCGCCTCGTGGCCGGGGGCGAGGTTCAGCGAGACCTGGAGCGCGCCGAGCGAGGAGAAATCCAGCTTCGAGTTGCGCCATTGCAGCACCTTCACGGGATCGAAGGTGTGGTTCTGCAGCGCGTTGACGAGCTCGGGCTCGAACGGCGCGCAGCGGCCGGTGGTGCCGAAGGTGCCGTTGCGGGTGGCGCGGCCGGCACGGCCGGCTACTTGCGCGAATTCGGCCGGCGTCAGGCGGCGGAACTGGTAGCCGTCGAACTTGCGGTCGGAGGCGAAGGCGACGTGGTCGACGTCGAGATTGAGGCCCATGCCGACGGCATCGGTGGCGACCAGATAGTCGACGTCGCCGTTCTGGAACATCGCCACCTGCGCGTTGCGCGTGCGGGGCGAGAGCGATCCCAGCACCACCGCGGCGCCGCCATGCTGGCGGCGGATCAGCTCGGCGATGGCGTAGACTTCATCCGCCGAGAACGCGACGATGGCGGTGCGGCGCGGCTGGCGCGTGATCTTGCGGTCGCCGGCGAATTCGAGCTGCGACAGCCTGGGACGCGTGATCATGGACACGCCCGGCAGTAGCCGCTCGATGATCGGGCGCATCGTCGCAGCCCCGAGCAGCAGCGTCTCGTCGCGGCCGCGGCGGTTGAGGATGCGATCGGTGAAGACGTGGCCGCGTTCGAGATCGGCGGCGATCTGGACCTCGTCGACGGCGAGGAAGGAGACATCGAGGTCGCGCGGCATCGCCTCGACGGTGGAGACCCAATAGCGCGGGTTCTTCGGCTTGATCTTCTCCTCGCCGGTGACGAGCGCGACGCTGGCTTCACCGGCCCTGGCGGCGATCTTGTTGTAGACCTCGCGCGCGAGCAAGCGCAGCGGCAGGCCGATCATGCCCGAGGGATGCGCGAGCATCCGCTCGATGGCGAGATGGGTCTTGCCGGTGTTGGTCGGCCCGAGCACCGCAGTGACGCCGGCGCCGGGCACGCGATCGGAAGGCGCGCGCTCGGAGGCGAAGGGGGAGGAGGAAAAAGCCATGTCTGAAGGATTAGGTAGTGGCGATTTGGGCGAATGTCAGTGCTGGATGAGGCGGGCCGGGGGCTTGCTTTGGTCCTCAGCCCGAGGAGCGCGTCAGCGTGTCTCGAAGGATGAAGGCCCGACTGGTGCCATTGAGGGAGCCAGGCCCCTCGCCCTTCGAGACGGCCGCTCGCGCGGCCGCCTCAGGGTGAGGGACACACCGAAGGCGTGGACACGCTCCTCCCAATTCCCGCGCAACTGTTTCACTTTGCGACGCTTTTCCCGTTCGCCTTAAGCTTCGGAACGACTCTAGAACAAATCGCGGCCGAATCGCTGACTCCCCGTCGAGTCCCGTTCCGTTCTCGCAACATGTCGCGGGACTCGCGCTGGTTGCGCACTAGATGGAGTTTTGCGCGGTCGCACAAGCGACTGGATTCGTTAAAGCTGGGGACGGCGCGGAGTCGAATCAGAATCGCCGAGGAGTCAAATGGATTCCCGCCTTCGTCATGCGCGGGCTTGACCCGCGCATCCATCGAAAACCGCGCGTCTCTCGAAAGGATGGATGGCCGGGTCAAGCCCGGCCATGACGGCCTCCCGAACTTATTGTTGCGAAAACAACCCCATGCACAGTAGGGAAGTGATTGATTTTACGGAGATTCTCTTACCCTCCCCTGGAGGGCCCTCCAGGGGAGGGTAAATGCGGACCGCCGCTATGGCTTTTACTGCGTTTTCGCGACTCTTGGCGGCTGGGCCGAGGTGATGAAGCTGGTGGCTTCCAGCATGGCGGGCCCGAGCGGCGTCGGCACTTTCAGCCAGAACGGGACCAGGATGCGCGTGCCGGCGACGGGGGCGAAGGCGATCTCGATGTTGCGCTGGGCGGCGAGGTATTTGATCACGGGACGATCGGGGATGTAGCCGGCGACGGGCACGAAATAGAGCGAGCACACCACGACCGGGCCCTTGTACCCCTTCTCCGCCTTCACGGTCTCCATGCGCTTGAAATCGAGCTTGAGGTCGTAGCGCATGCGGCCGTCGAACACCGGCGCGCCGTTGTGGCAGGCCTCCGGCGACACCGGATCGCCATTGCCGGGCACGCGCAGCAGCGAGGCCGTCATGGGGTCCCAGACGCCGCGGCGATGCGCCTCGGTGACGACGATGCGATCAGGATCGACCGGCGGCTCGGGCAGGATCGCAAAGTCCTTCACATTGCCCTTGTCGAGGGTGATGCGGATCTCTTCGGTCTTCTTCTGGGTGGTGGTGGAGGCCTGGTAGCCGGTCGCCACCAGCGCGCCGTTGACGACGCGTCCCTGGCTGGCCCCGGTGCCGGAGCCGCCCGTGAACGACTTCAGCAGTCCCGTGGTACCGCCCGCGGCCGCCGCCGAGAACACGTCGTCCTGGATATCGATGTTCCAGGCGCCCTTGCCGACGGGAATGCCGGCCAGCGAGGCCTCATATTGCGCCTCGAGCTTGCCTTGCGCCGCCGCCGGCACCGCGCCCCACGCCAGGGACAGCGCGCAAAGCGCCATCAGCCAGCCGGCCAGGCGCGGACGGGCTGAGCGCAAACCCTGCGCAAAAGGGGACGTTGCAAGCACGAAACAATCCAATCGGGGCGCGATGCGCTGTTACTTAAACCAAAAACCGCGGCAAACAATGTGTCCGGACGTATCCGCCCCGGAACTCCCCCTGATATTTCGGCGGCGAATACGCCCTTTATGTGATGGTAAGGCGCGACAATCATTGCCGTTTTTGTGATCGGGAGGTAACCGCGGGCTCCCACCTCTCCCGCTCCGCGGGAGAGCGTAGGCCGCCTTCGGTGGCCGTCCTTGAAAGAGGACGCCGAGGCGAAGCCTCGGCTATGCCGAAGGCGCGGGTGAGGGCGCTCTCCTCTGGGGGGGGGGGCACTCACGACTGCCCCACCGCGGAGAGAGCTATCTCCCCAACCCTCTCCCGCAAGCGAGAGAGGGGCCCACCTGCGCCGCCGCGGGTACGAATCCCCGCCCAAAAACTTGACGCAAGGCCCCTTCCCCCCTATACGTCCGCCCGCTCCCTGCAAGGACAAGAGAATTTGCCCCCGTGGCGCCCCGAATGGCGGCCGCAGATCGTTGGGGGTTCAGGATAAGGATTTTTGCCATGTCTCGCCGCTGCGAACTGACGGCCAAGGGCCCCCTCGTCGGCCACAAGGTCAGCCACTCCAACATCAAGACCAAGCGCCGCTTCCTGCCGAACCTCGTCAACGTGACGTTCATCTCGGAAGCGCTCGGCCGCAACGTGCGCCTGCGCGTCTCCACCAACGCGGTCAAGAGCGTCGACCACAATGGCGGCCTCGATCCCTTCCTGCTCAAGGCCAACGCCGACAACCTGTCGCCGCGCGCCCTCGAGCTGAAGCGCGCCATCCAGAAGAAGGTCGGCGACACCGCGCCGGCGAAGCAGGCGAGCTAAAATTTCAGAATTGGGCGGGGGCTAGGTTGCGTCGCGTGGCGTAGGCTTAGCCGAGTAAGAGTTTGTGTAGCGGCCGGATCGGAAGATCCGGCCGTTTTTGTTTCTGGGGGGCGGCCCAACACACCGACAAAAGGGCACTTGCGTGCCACCGATTCGCTAAGCATCTTAGGGTTGCTGCTCATTGAGCGCTCGATCTACGACGCGGCTCCTTCAGGCCAATTTGCTTTAATGGAATTCATTGCCGACACTCTCGATGACGCCCTTCTTCAACTGTATCAGCAATTGCTTGCGGCGCCGAAGGTCGATGGCGCAACGCGGGGAAGCAACACTGAGTTGCGCGGAGTTACGGTCGAGATCAGGCAGCCGCGCGCACGATTGAGCCGAACCGACACGCGCGGCAAGCCATTCAGCGCGCTGGGCGAGTTGCTGTGGTATCTCTCAAAGGACAACAAGCTAGATTTCATTGTCCCATTCGTTCCAGCCTACAAATCGGAGAGCGAAGACGGCGAAACGGTCTATGGCGGCTACGGTCCGCGACTATTCCGACAGAGAGGGCAAGACCAAATCGCAAATGTCCTCGACTTGCTGAGCAAGCGCCCGACGACACGACGGGCTTTGATTCAGATATTCAATGCGGAAGACCTGAGCGAACCTCATCCGGAAATCCCCTGCACTACGACTCTTCAATTCCTCCAACGAGACGGGAAATTGGAGATGATCACTACAATGCGCTCAAACGACGCGTACAAGGGCCTTCCGCACGACGTATTCTGCTTCACTATGCTACAGGAAATTCTCGCTCGAACATTAGGCTGCGATATAGGCCTATACAGGCACTTCGCGGGAAGCATGCACCTGTATGACGACAATCGCGACGATGCCGTGCGGCTCACCGAAGAAGGCTTCCAATCGCGCATTGAGATGCCTCCAATGCCAAATGGTGATCCTTGGCCATCCATAGCGAAAGTAATGAGCGCGTTAGAGGAAATAAGATCGGGCCGAGCGCCCGATGCGAGCGCACTCGGGTTAGACTCCTATTGGTCTGACTTGATTCGACTTCTGCAAGTGTTCGCAGCAACAGGCAACCAAGCCGCCATCGCTGATCTTCGGAAAGCGATGACGTCTGATTGCTATAAATACTACATTGATAACCGAACCACCCTTCCCGTGAAGGATCGGTTTGGCGGACAAGCGAGTACCTAAGTGGCGATTCTCTGGCCATCGCGTCAAGCCGAACTCAAACGACTAGATCGTGAACTTCGGGAGTTCTCGGACAAGGTCCACCCACTCCGCGGAATCGACGACGAAACGGCCCGCAAGACACTCGCGACGCAAATGATAGCCAGCTTACGTCGGATAGACTACACCCGCATCCTAAAGAGCAGACCAGTCGACGCTGCTCGCGCTGATCCATTTAGTCCTCTCTTTGATCCGGAGAGAGCAGCCCTACTTCACGCGCAGTTGGGCAATTTCGACGAAGCCATCTGGTTGATCTTTTTGGCCACCCATACAGGAAAACACGGACGGTTCGGCTGGCGCCGTATGCAGGATATTTACTCCGGACTAGGCCAACGAAATTGGACTTGGAAGCAAGTGTCGGAGAATCCGGACATGTTCCGAAAGTGGCTAGCCGCCAATCACGAGATGATCGGCGGTGCATTTGGTAACCACCGAAAATATGAAAGCCTAAAACCTGACTCTCGAGCGGGTACGCTTGCGGTAATTCGAAGCTTCATACAGGCCGTCGATGGATCGCCAGGAAAATGGTTTCGCGACCTCGTACGAAGGGTCGGCAATGATCCGCACACTATTTTTGACACTGCTTATCGTGAACTGAGAATCGAGCGATTTGGAAGACTCGCAAAATTCGACTTCCTGGCACTGCTCGGGCGTTTAGACTTAGTCCCAATGTCGCCGGGGTCCGCCTATCTTGAAGGAGCGACGGGCCCTTTGCGGGGCGGACGGCTTCTGATCGATGGAGATCTGAATTCGAAGCGCAGTCCGCCGGATGTGGACGATGTATTGAAGAGACTCGATCAAAGGCTCGGTGTCGGAATGCAGGTGATGGAGGACTCGATCTGCAATTGGCAGAAAAGTCCTACTGCATTTAAGCATTTCAAGGGTTAGATGCCGCCGCCGATATTTGATCCCAAGTAAAGTGGCGCTTGAGGAAATTCAGCTGGTTTGGCTTGATAACTCTATTGTGCTGCAACTGCCCGACTACAATACCGGGAGAAACGCCAAGCGAAAAAGCGAACTTGATCACTCGCTCGGTCCTTGGTTTTAAATCAAGCAATTCGTCCTTTCGCTCCGGCGGGATCAAAACAGAAGCCGAAAACTCGTTTGCTTCGCGTTCCTGCTTCGTGATGTGTTCAATTCCACCATCAATAAATGTGGCGGATGTCCCGTGCAACAGGAGGTGCCCAAGCTCATGGAAGAAAGTGAACCAGAAGTGATCGTCCGAAAGGTACCTGAAACTCAGAATGACCATCGCCTTATTGGGCGATAAGAAGCGCGTAGCACCACTCGCTCGGCATCCAGAGGGGGCACGCACGAAAACAAGAGCAATACCTGCTTCAGCGCATATTCGTCTAATGCGCGGCAGGAAGTGAGCCGGAGCTTTTGATCTCGTGAGCGGACGTATCTCCAACAGCTTCTGCCGAAGCCTCTGTGGATTCCATTTAGCAGTATGAATAGCAGCGGCCTCCAACTCTGCCCGTCGCAGCCATGCGGAAAGAGCTCCAGCCTTTGACGTGAATGATGGAGAGGTCCTGAAAGCAACGCCCAGCGGGTTTGCGTATCTTTCGGTCCATTCTTGCGGGTCGTTGACGCCGAAATACGCGAGATATGCTTTAAGACGATCTTCGCGCCGTTTGGGACTGACCCAGCCATAGCTGGAGATATCACTATGGGGAAATTGCTTGAGCCACGTATCTCCAGCCTCGTTCGGAACGGCGCTAGTGGCTCGATCCAGCGCACTCGCGTATCGTGACTGTCTTATCAACCAAAAAGAAGCCGTGCCGCCGACATGCTTCGCCAGTCCATCGGCCAAATCACCATCAATTTCTACACTTCCAGAGAGAAGCCCCGAAACAGTCGCGATATTTCGACCGAGCTTCTGCGCAAGGGCGTCGGATGTAAGTTCGCGATGCTCCATCAAGGTGAGCAGCGTGTCCCCGGGCTTAGAGAACCAATCAGGTCGAAAAGAAAGATCAGCCATTGGTTGTCTCGATCGACACGATTCGTATTCTGGTCACTTGATCCCAATCGGTAACTTCGGGAGGCGGATCTGGGTAAGTCGGATGGCCCGAGCGTACGATCAGCCGAGAACCAGAAGGAAGACCGATAGCCTTCTCGCTGGTACTGACGTCAACGATCGCAGCAGGGTAAATTGCTGCAAACTCGGAGAAGCTGGTACATGCATCGATATCGGCCAGCACCTGAGCGAGTTCCAGCGCTCCATTTGGTCCAAGCGCCGTTGCCGCCACGCTTCGCTTCTCGCAAATGTCCCTCACCTCTTTCGTGGGAAAGTTGAGAATCAATCGACCGCCTTTTAGATACGCCTGTACGCTTGTCAAAAAATAAATCGAACTTTTACCCAAAGTTGCGATTCGCGCAACCTTTGGTCGTGCTTGGGCGCTTTTTGCACTGCCCTCGCCATTGGTGCTCGCTCGACAGGCTTTCCAGCGTCACCGTGCCCTCCCCAAATTCCGCTATACTCTCCCCGGTAGCATCACCCGGAGGCACCTCCCATGGAGTCCGCAGCCACCACCGACCGCAAGCTAGATCCGAAACACCTCGTCATCTGCTGCGACGGCACCGGCAACGAGATCAGCGAGAACATCTCCAACGTCCTGAAGCTCTATCGCTGCCTGCGCAAGACCGACAGGACGTCGCCGCGGCAGATGGTGTATTACGATCCCGGGGTCGGCACGGTGACGGAGCCTTCGACCTGGCACCGCTGGAAGACCAACATCAACCTGGTGCTGGGGCTCGCCACCGGCTACGGGCTCGATGACAACGTGCTCAGCGCCTATTGCTTCCTGGTCGAGCATTATGCGGTCGGCGACAGGATCTACCTGTTCGGCTTCTCGCGCGGGGCCTATACCGTGCGGGTGCTGGCGGGGCTCGTTCACAAGATCGGCCTGATCTCGCCGGAGCAGGCGAACCTCGCAGGCTCCGGCCTCATCGCCTACAAGCAATATTCCGGCACCGGGCGCGGCAACGCGGTCGAAGACGTCGAGGGCGTCGCGAGCGACGAGAGCGGGCCGCTGCCGAAGGACACGTTCGACCTCGCCGCGCAGTTCGCGCGCATCACCTCGACGCGCTGGCCGACCATCCATTTCATCGGCGTGTGGGACACGGTGGCGAGCGTGATCGTGCCGCGCCCCGACCGCCTGTTCTGGCCGAGCCTGGAGGAGCTCGCCTTCACGCTGCGCAACCCCAGCGTCAGGATCTTCCGGCAGGCGATCGCGATCGACGAGCGGCGCTGCATGTTCCGCCTGAAGCAGTACCGCGACCCGCAGGACTTCTGGAGCAACCGCTACGTGCCCGACGAGAAGAAGGTGCCGCAGGACATTCTGCAGGTGTGGTTCGCCGGCGTGCATGGCGACATCGGCGGCGGCTATCCGGAAGCCGAGAGCGGCGATTCGAAATATCCGCTGATCTGGATGATCGAGGAAGCCGCCAAGGCCGGGCTGAAGTTCAACCCGAGCACGGTGAACCAGCTCGCCTTCGGCGTTCCGCGCAAGAACTCGCCGTTCCACTATGTCGCGCCGGCCTACACCGGCACGACGGGCCAATTGCACGATTCGATGACGCCGGCCTGGCGCGTGCTGGAGTATCTGCCGAAGAACGCCAGGTACAGGGAATGGCCGGCGCGGAAGGTCTATTTCGGCTTCTACATCCCCAATTGCGAGCCGCGCGTCATCCCCGAAGGCGCGCATGTGCATGAGAGCGTGCTGAAGCGGATGGCCGTGGAGCCGGACTACCGGCCGGTGAACATGCCGCAGGATTACGTGACGGTGCCGATGCCGGCGGAGCCGCGGGCGGAGCCGGCGGGGGAGAGCACGACGGGGTGATGGGAGCGCTTACCCTCCCCTGGAGGGGGAGGGTCGCTACGCGTGTAGCGAAGCGGAACGCGTAGCGGGGTGGGGTGATCTCTCCACTCGGGCACTGTTCGTGTCGAGAGGTCACCCCACCCCGCTCGCGCTGCGCGCGATCGACCCTCCCCCTCCAGGGGAGGGTGACCGGCTACCGCTACATTCTTCCGTCGCCGCTACTTTTCATTAAAATTCTCGCCGCTGCTTTAGCCGGTTCGCATCTTCTGCGCGTCATCATCGCGGTTCGAGTACGCCGCGAAACCTTGCGGAGCTGGAGGAGACGTGCCGCAATTCCCACGCAAATATGCCCGCGTGAAACCCGCAGGGCTGGTCTCGCGCCAGGCCAAGATCATCACCGACCCGCGCGCGCCGGTGATCCCCTGCACGCTGATCGACTACTCGCCCGGCGGGGCCTGCGTCGATCTCGGCGGCCAGGTGAAGATCCCCGATCGCTTCGAGCTGCTGCACGTCAACACCAAAAAGCGCTGCCGCATCGCCTGGAAGCGCGGCACGCGTGTGGGCGTGGTGTTCTGAGGGATAGCAGCCGGCGGCTTGCTCACCCTCCCCTGGAGGGTGAAGAGAGAGAGCGCGCTACTTCCGCATCCTCGCCTTGGCGCCCGCGACGATCTGCATGAGGACGCCGGCGAGCCAGCCGGCGAAGACGAGCCAGGTCCAGAGCATGTGCGGATCGATCCGCAGCACGATGACGACGACGGAGACGAAGGCGGTGAGCGTCGCGAACAGCGTGCCGGCGGCGCTCATGAATTCGGCGGCGTCGATCTGGCTGTGTGCATCGTCGAACGGCATCTGCGGCGTGTCGATGCCGAGATAGAAGCCGATGCCGCCGAGCAGCATCATCAGCAGCAGGAAGCCCTGCGTGGTGAGCGCGGGAATGGCCGATCCGACATAGGCGCCGATGAACAGCCCGCACGCCGCGCCGGCCATCGCGAGGCCGACGCGCTCGAAGATGTGAGCCGCTTTGCGGACAGGATAACGCATGGGCAGCCCTCCGTTGCCTCGCCTGCGCGGAAGGTTAGGCCAGTTTTGGAGACTGTGGAAGCAGCGGAGGTTTACGGATGCAGCAGGGAAGCGAGGGGGCGAAAACGCGCTCCACAATGGTGATGAGGCGCCGCTATTGCGTCACATAAGCAGGGGGCGCGACGCGTCCCCTTACCGCGCGCCGAACGTGGTCTTGCCGAACAGCGCCTTCTGTGTCGAGGGCTGCGAGCGCCAATATTGCGGCGGCGCTTCGACCTCGCCGCCGAGCGCGGCGGCGGCGTGCCAGGGCCAGCGCGGATCGTAGAGCATGCCGCGGGCGAGCGCGACCATGTCGGCCTTGCCCGATGCGACGATCTCCTCGGCGTGCTTGGCGTCCGTGATCAGGCCGACGGCGATGGTGGGCAGGCCGGTCTCACGGCGGATGGCGTCCGCGAACTGCACCTGATAGCCGGGGCCGAGCGGGATCTTCTGCAGCGGCGAGACGCCGCCGGAGGAGGCATCGATCCAGTCGACGCCGCGCGCCTTCAGCGCCCGCGCAAATTCGATCGTCTGCGCCAGATCCCAGCCGCCCTCGACCCAGTCGGTCGACGACACCCGCATGCCGACCGGCTTGTCGGCGGGGAAAGCGGCACGGACCGCGTCGAACACTTCCAGCGGATAGCGCATGCGGTTCTCGAGGCTGCCGCCATATTCGTCGGTGCGCCGGTTGGAGATCGGCGACAGGAACTGATGCAGGAGATAGCCGTGCGCGCCGTGCACCTCGATGGCGTCGATGCCGAGCCGCGCGGCGCGCTTCGTTGAATCGACGAAGGCCTCGCGGATGCGCTTCAGGCCCGAAGCATCCAGCGCCAGCGGGGCGGCCTCGCCCTCCTTGTGCGGCACCGCGCTCGGGCCGACGGTCTGCCAGCCACCGTCGCTGACGGGAATCAGCTGGCCGCCATCCCAGGGCCGCGCGCTCGAGGCCTTGCGGCCGGCATGGGCGAGCTGCATCGCGATCGCGGTGGAGGAATGCTTGCGCACCGAATTGAGGATCGGCTTCAAGGCGGCCTCGCAGGCATCGCTGTAGAGCCCGAGGCAGCCCGGCGTGATGCGGCCGATCGCCTCCACATGCGTCGCCTCGATGCAGAACATCGAAGCGCCCGACAGGCTGAGATTGTTGATGTGGGTGAAGTGCCAGTCGGTGGCGACGCCGTCGTCGGCCGAATACTGGCACATCGGCGACACCACGATGCGGTTCTTCAAGGTCAGGCCGCGCAGCTTGATCGGGGAAAACAGGATGCTCATGCGGGGAGTTCCGGGAGATGGAGGGGCGATGCGGGGAGTGTAGTGGGAGACGCGCGGATTGCTAGGCGCACGGGGGAATGGCGGGTCGCCCCGGCGTGCATTTCCGCAATCGTCTGGTCGCAACAGCGCGGCCGCAAAAATGGCTGCTGTCCCTGCGCACGCAGGGACCCATCACCCCAGGGAGCGGTTTGGCGAAGATTGGTCGTTCGGGACTTCTATCTGCTGACCCGATAGATCACGCGGTATGGGTCCCTGCGCCCCGTGCGCAATTGCGCACTAGGCAGGGACGACAGCGGGGGTTTGCAGAGACGACAGCGGCCCTACTCCGCCAGCGTGAATTGCAGCAGCAAGGTGCGCTGGAGCATCGAGAAATTGTCGTCGGAGACGAGGGTCAGCACCGTCTCGCCTTCGCTCGTGACGTGGGCGTCGATGCCTTCCATGTTGTCGATCTCGTGGCCGAGATCGGCGGCGAACAGCGCAGGACCATCGACCAGCGCACCGGGCGCGATCGACTTCAGCGGGATCGAGCGGATGCGGATGTTGACGCCGGTGAACCAGGAGAATTTGCGTTCGAGGATGAGCAGCTCGCCGGAGGGCAGCAGCACGGCATCGCTGATGTCGTAGGTCTCGGTGCGCCGCACGCTGAACTGGCCGGGCGTGGGGCCGCCGATCAGGAAGGCGACGAGGTTGCCGTTGGCATCCAGGCCGCGCTCGGAGAAGGCGATCAGGGTGCCCGCGAGCGGCATGTTCTGGTCTTTGCCCTTGGGCACGACGACCATCGCCTCGAGCCCCTTGTTGTAGGGCAGCTTGCGCAAGGCCGGCGGCACGCCGATCACCTCGCCGCGGGCGCGCGTGCCGCCCTTGGCAAAATCGTAGCGCAGGATCTGGTTGACGCGCTCGAGCCCGACATAGACGAGGCTGCCGTCGCGCGCGAGCGATTCCGAATCCCACCAGAGGCGCTTCTCCGTGATCGGCCGCCCCTCGGCACCGAGCAGCGGCGCAGCCTCGACGTCCGCGAGGCCCGTCATCTCGCGGCCGGAATAGCGGATGGTGCCGGTGAACCAGCCACCCTGGTCGGAGATCGCGAGGAAGCGCTCGCCCTTGCCGTCGAGGAAGCGGAGGCCCGACAAGCCGCCGAAGCCGCGATAGGGCGAGGTCAGCACCAGGCCGCTGCGGTATTCCAGCGAACCGAAGCGCGTGCGCGAACGGTCGCGTGGCTCGAAATTGGGAATGCTGCGCGCGTTGACCTCGACGCTGACGGGCGCGGCGACGGCGTGCTCGACCTGGAGCGCGCGCGGAGGCGGCTCGGCCACGCCTTGCGCCCGCGCGAGGCGGGAGACTGCGAGAGTGGAGAATCCCGCCGCTGCGTGCCTGAGAAAGCTGCGGCGGGATGAACGCGTGCTCACGAATGCAATTTGCGTCGCGGGCGACCGGGTGCTTGCGTGGGCGCCGTGTTGGTCTCGCTGAAGAGTTCGGCGAGCTTCTCGGTGATGGCGCCGCCGAGCTCCTCGGCGTCCACGATCGTCACCGCGCGGCGATAGTAGCGCGTCACGTCATGGCCGATGCCGATCGCGATCAGCTCGACGGGCGAGCGGGTCTCGATCTCCTCGATGATATGGCGCAGGTGCCGCTCGAGATAGTTGCCGGGATTGACCGACAGCGTGGAATCGTCGACCGGCGCGCCGTCCGAGATCATCATCAGGATCTTGCGCTGCTCGGGCCGGCCGAGCAGGCGCTTGTGCGCCCAGTCCAGCGCCTCGCCGTCGATGTTCTCCTTCAGGAGCCCCTCGCGCATCATCAGGCCGAGGTTCTTTCGCGCGCGCCGCCACGGGGCATCCGCCGACTTGTAGATGATGTGACGGAGATCGTTGAGGCGGCCGGGATTGGCCGGCTTGCCGGCAGCAAGCCACGCCTCGCGGGACTGGCCACCTTTCCAGGCGCGCGTGGTAAATCCCAAAATCTCGACCTTGACGCCGCAACGCTCCAGCGTGCGCGCGAGAATGTCGGCGCAGGTCGCCGCGACCGTGATCGGGCGTCCGCGCATCGAGCCGGAATTGTCGAGCAGCAGCGTCACCACGGTGTCGCGGAACGTCGCCTCCTTCTCGTGCATGAAGGACAGCGGGTGATAGGGATCGGTGACGACGCGCGACAGCCGCGCGGGATCGAGGATGCCCTCTTCGAGGTCGAACTCCCAGGCGCGGTTCTGCTGCGCCATCAGCTTGCGCTGCAGCCGGTTGGCGAGGCGGGCGACGATGCCTTGCAGATGCGCGAGCTGCTTGTCGAGATAGGCGCGCAGGCGCTCCAGCTCGTCATGGTCGCAGAGGTCCTCGGCCGCGATCACCTCGTCGAACTTGGGCGCGAAGGCATGATATTCCGGCCCGCGCGGCTCGTTCTTGCCGTGCGCGTTCGGACGCGTCGCCTCGCCGGGCGTTTCGTCGTCGCCGAGCTCGCCGTCCTCGAACGTATCCGAAGTCGAGGCCTGCGCGCTTTCCATCGCGCTCTCGCTCATCTCCTCCGAGCTCGCCTGCGCCTGGTCGGCGCTCATCTCCTGCGCGGCGTCGGAATCGGGCGAGCCTTCGGCGCCGGACTGGTCGTTGTCGCCGTCCCGGTTCTCGTCGTTCTCGTCATTGTCTTCGCTGTCGGCGTTGCGCTCGTCGCCGAGTTCGAGCGCCGACAACAGATCGTGCACGGCGTCGCCGAACCTGGTCTGGTCCTCGACCACGCCGTCGAGCCGGTCGAGCCGCTTGCCGATCTTGTCTTCGAGGATCGGCCGCCAGAGATCGACCATTTTCTTCGCCGCCGCCGGCGGCGCGAGGCCGGTCAGGCGCTCGCGCACCAGCATCGCCAGCGCATCGGCGAGCGGCGCATCGGCGCGGTCGGTGATCTCGTCGAACTTGCCGCGATGGAAATGGTCGTCGAGCATCGCGGTGAGGTTCTTGGCAACGCCCGCCATGCGGCGCGCACCGATCGCCTCGACGCGCGCCTGCTCCACCGCCTCGAACACGCCGCGCGCCTGCGGATTGCCGGGCATCAGCTTGCGATGAACCTTGGGATCGTGACAGGCGAGCTTGAGCGC
The DNA here is from genome assembly GCF_049739485.1 of Bradyrhizobium sp. USDA 326. Lineage (NCBI taxonomy): Bacteria > Pseudomonadati > Pseudomonadota > Alphaproteobacteria > Hyphomicrobiales > Nitrobacteraceae > Bradyrhizobium > Bradyrhizobium sp. USDA 326. The sequence continues at coordinate 3,008,886 of NZ_JBMGQA010000001.1, read as the reverse complement.
GATGGAATCGGCGTGGCCGCGCACGACCGCGGCATCGCGCTTGGTCATCTTGCGCGCCGGCTCAGGCAGCCGCGCCTTGCCCGGCGCAAGCCCGGGCCGCTCGGCCGCGAAGCTGACGTCGAGCTCCGGCGTCTTGGCGATCGCCTTGAGGCAGGAGGCGACCGAGCGCTTGAACGGCTCGGTCGGCGCTTCCTTGTTGCTGCGGAATTTGGAGTTGGGGGTGGTGCTCATCTCGATCTCACCGTCGTCCCCGCGAAGGCGGGGACCCATAACCACAGGACGTCGTTTGACGAAGGGCGGGAACTGACAGCTCGCGCCGCAACGCGGGCCTGGGGTTATGGGTCCCGGATCGGCGCTCGCTTCGCTCGCTGGTCCGGGACGACATCGTGGTTGCGTCAGCTCAGCGCCACGTTCACCGCCGATTCCGGCAGCTCCGCGTTGAAGCAGCGCTGATAGAACTCGGCGACCAGCGGACGTTCGAGCTCGTCGCATTTGTTGAGGAAGGTGACCCGGAAAGCAAAACCGATATCGCCGAAGATGTCGGCGTTTTCCGCCCAGGTGATCACCGTGCGCGGGCTCATCACCGTCGACAGATCGCCGTTGGCGAAGGCGTTGCGGGTCAGGTCGGCGAGGCGGACCATCTTGTTGACGATGTCGCGGCCCTCCTGGCTGCGATAGTGCTTGGCCTTGGCCAGCACGATCTCCACTTCCTCGTCGTGGCTGAGATAGTTCAGCGTGGTGACGATGGACCAGCGGTCCATCTGGCCCTGGTTGATCTGCTGGGTGCCGTGATAGAGGCCCGAAGTGTCGCCGAGGCCGACGGTGTTGGCGGTCGCGAACAGGCGGAACGCCGGGTGCGGCTTGATCACCTTGTTCTGGTCCAGCAGCGTCAGGCGTCCCGAGACTTCCAGCACGCGCTGGATCACGAACATCACGTCCGGGCGGCCGGCGTCGTATTCGTCGAACACCAGCGCGACGTTGTGCTGGAGCGCCCAGGGCAGGATGCCGTCGCGGAATTCGGTGACCTGCTTGCCGTCGCGGACCACGATCGAGTCCTTGCCGACGAGGTCGATACGGCTGATGTGGCTGTCGAGGTTGACGCGCACGCAGGGCCAGTTCAGGCGGGCCGCGACCTGCTCGATATGGGTGGATTTGCCGGTGCCGTGATAGCCGGTCACCATCACACGGCGGTTGCGGGCGAAGCCGGCGAGAATGGCAAGCGTGGTGGCGCGGTCGAAGCGGTAGTCGGAATCGACTTCGGGCACATGAGGATCGACTTCGGAATAGGCCGGCACTTCGAGATCGCTATCGATCCCGAACACCTGGCGAACCGACACTTTCATGTCGGGCAGACCGGAAACTTCCTCAACTTTGGACAGGGCGGCGGTCGTCATCAATCCTCCGAGGTCCCGGGCGGTCCCGAAACCGGTTATTCGCACGTTGGCTGCGGCTGGGTGCTGGAAAGCAACCTATCAGAGACACGGGGCCGGCAGAAGCCCGACCTCCAATCAAAGTTCCGTCGTCTTTTCATTTAGATAGGCAAGGAACGCAGTTTTTGGAGGGCTGCCTTGCGAATCCCGCTCGAATTTCGGGCGGGGCAACGCCTCTGCCTGCCCAAATGGCAGGTTTGCCGCACGTGCTTACTTAGGTAGGGTCCGAACTCCAAATGCTCCAGCCCGCCACTGAGACGACGTGACGTCCTTCCTCGATCCCCTCATCTCCTTCGTCTCGGCCCATGCATGGCTGGGCTATCTGGTCCTTTTCCTGGCGGCGCTGCTCGAAGCCGTTCCGGTGCTGGGATCGGTGATTCCCGGTTCGACCATCATCCTGGCACTGAGCGCCCTGGTCCCGGGCGGCGAACTACAGCTGCCATGGGTGTTGGCGGCGGCCGCGCTCGGCGCCGTGCTCGGCGACGGGTCGGCCTACTGGATCGGGCACCGGCGGCAGCGCGAGATCCTCAGCACCTGGCCGCTGACCAACTATCCGCGCGTGGTCGCCGAGAGCGAGAGCTTCTTCAACCGCTTCGGCACCTGGGCCGTGTTCTTCGCCCGCTTCGTGCCGCCGGTCCGCGCCTTCGTCCCGGTGACCGCCGGCGCGCTCGGCATGGCGCCGGCGAAATTCTACGCGGTGAACATCCCCGCGATCCTGGCCTGGGCGCCCGCGCATGTGCTGCCCGGCGTGCTGGCGGTGTCGGCCCTGCACGAATATGCCGGGCTGCATCATCATGAGCATGTCGGCAAGCACATCTGGATCTTGACCGTGGTTGGGGTTGCGATCGCGGGGGGTGTGGCGTTGTGGATCTACCGCCGCCGGCGGCACGGCTCTGCCGCCGTGGCCAAGCCGGGGGAGTAGGGTGCTGCTACGCCAAAGGCGTCGTCCCTTCGAACGCAGGGATCCATAACCACAGGGAGTGGTTTGGCGAAGGTTAGTCGTTCGATACTCCTGTCGATCGCCATCGATGGATCACGCGGTATGAATCCCCGCGTTCGCTGGGACGACAGCAGAGAGCGACGCGGCAGCCGAGCTTCTAACCAGCAGCTCCCATCCGCCGTCCCGGCGCAGGCCCGACATACCTTGCCCGCGGCCGGATCAGCTTGCCGAACTGCAATTGCTCGCTGGCATGCGCGATCCAGCCGACGCTGCGGGCCATGGCGAACAAAGCGAGCTCGCTGCCCGCGGGCAGGCGCAGGGCGTGCACGAGCACGGCGAGGGCATAGTCGATGTTGACGAACTCGCCGGTTGCTTCCGCGATACGTTCCGGCACCTCGCGGGTGAATTTTCGCGGCGCGCCGGCGCGCGACAGCGCGTTCAGCAGCGACTGCGCGCGGGGATCGCCGCGCTTGTAGACGCCGTGACCGAAGCCGGCAAAGCGCTCGCCGAGCGCGACGCGCTCGCGCACCATCGGCTCCACGTCGCGGTCAACCAGCGTTTTCACGAGCTGCGAGGCCAGCACGCCGGCTCCGCCATGCTTCGGCCCCTTCAACGCGGCGAGCCCGGCGACGACCGAGTCGTATAGATTGAGGCCGGTCGAGGCCGCGCAGCGCGCGGTGAAGGTCGAGGCGTTCAGCTCGTGGTCGGCGAGCAGAACCAGCGCGCGGCGGATCAGCTCGGGCGCATGCTTGTTGTCCGCCGCCCAGGCCCTGGCGATCTGCTGGTGCAACGGCTCGGCCGCGGGCTCGGCGTTGAGCATGGTCGCGACCAGCAGGCGGACGATGCGCGCGCCGACCAGCGCGCGGCCATCGGGCGCGCGGGTGAAGGCGCGGGGATCGGCGCTCGCGGCCAGCGCCAGCACGGCGATGGCGCGGTCGATCGGCGCCGCCCGGCGCGCGGCCGCTGCGATCATGCGCATCTCCTCGGATATCTCCGGCTGGTTGTCCGGGTCGAACGGATCGACGCCGGAGACGTCCCAGAGCAGCGTCGCCGTGTGCTCCAGCGTGTCACTCTCGGAGAGATCGACGCAATTGACGCCGCGATAGATCGCGCCCTCCTCGGTGATGGTCGAGATCTCCGTGTCCATCACCGGCAGGTCGGCATCGAAGCTGCGCAAGCCCCGCGGCTCCGGTGCCGGCACGCGGCGCTCCTTCAGCGCGCGCACGTCCTCGGCCCGATAGCGGTTCTTGCGCGAATCCGGTGTCGGCTCGGAGCGGATCAGGCCGCGGCTGACATAGGCGTAGAGGGTTGCCGGAGAGATCGCGAGCTCGGCGGCGGCTTCCCGGGCGGAGAGGTACAGCCCATCGGAATTTTTCATATTGATTTATGTAATCAAGATTGATCAATCTGTCGAGAGGCCCGACCTTTCTGGCGTGAAAGGAGACAGGCCATGAACATTCACCTCACCAAAAGCCAGATCGGATTGGACGGCGTCCCTGCGGCTGAAACCGTGCTGAGCCATGTCGACGGCGAGCGCGGCGAGCTGATCATCGCCGGCGAACATGTCGGCAGCCTCGCCGCCAAATCGAGCTTCGAGGACGTCACCGCCCGGCTCTGGAACGGCGCCAGCAAGAGCAACCTCAGCGAAGCCAATGTGCGGGCAAGCCTCGGCACGGCGCGCGAGCGCGCCTTCACGCGGCTGGACGAGCTGTTGCCGGCGACACGCGGCATGGGCATCGTCGACGGGTTTCGCGCAGCCGTTGCCGGACTTCGCGCCGAGCACGGGCTCGAACACGAAGCGACCATCGTTGGCGCGTTTCCGGTGATTGCAGGCGCACTGGTCCGCCGCGCCAGGGGGCTCGAGCCGGTCGCGCCCGATCCCAGCGTGAGCCACGCCGCCGACACGCTGCGCATGCTGCACGGGCGGGCGCCTGCAACACGCGAGGTCACCGCGCTCGATGCGTATCTCGTCACGGTTTGCGACCACGGCATGAACGCCTCGACCTTCACGACGCGTGTGGTGGCCTCGACGCAGGCCGACCTGTTCGCCGCCGTGACCGCAGGCTATTGCGCGCTCACCGGTCCCCTGCATGGCGGCGCACCGGAGCCGGTACTGGAGATGCTGGATGCGATCGGCTCGCGCGAGCGGATCAAGCCGTGGGTCGACGCGGCGCTGGCGCGCGGCGAGCGGCTGATGGGCTTCGGTCACCGCGTCTATCGCGTGCGCGACCCGCGCGCCGACGTCTTGAAGACCGCGATCGAGGCGCTGGCTTCCAACGGCGCCGACCTGCCCTTCGCCGGCGAGGTCGAAGCCTATATCCGCGCAGCGCTGCGCAAGAAGAATCCGGAGCGGCCGCTGGAGACGAATGTGGAGTTCTTCACTGCGATCCTGCTCGACGCGCTCGCGATTCCAAGGCAGGCCTTCACGCCGATCTTCGCGGTGGCACGCGCCGCGGGGTGGACCGCACACGCGCGCGAGCAGCAGCGAACGGGACGGCTGATCCGGCCGAGTTCGTCGTATGTGGGGGCGATGCCGAAGGCGTGACGTCTCTGCTGGAGGTCAGGCGAACGCTGCGCGTCTGCCCTCTCCCCTTGCGGGTGGCATAGGCGGCCTTCGGCCGCCGTTCTCAAGAACGCCGATGCTTCGCATCGGCTATGGCGCAGCAGCGAGACGGGTGAGGGGTTGTCTCCGCGTCCTCATCTCTTGCAGTTTGAATTCGCGGAGAGAGAGCCCTCATCCGGCGCTTCGCGCCACCTTCTCCCGCAAGGGAAGAAGGAAAGAAACGGAATGCCGAAGGAGGCCTTACGCCTCCCGCACCACCGTCTTCAGATAATTATACGCCTTGATGATCTCGATCAGGCGATCTTCGGTGGAGCGATCGCCGCCATTGGCGTCGGGGTGGTGCTGCTTGACCAGCGCCTTGTATTTCGTCTTGACGTCGGCGAGCGTGGCGCTGGGGCCGAGGCCCATGACCTGGAGCGCCTTGCGCTCGGCGTTCATCACCTTGCGCGTCTCGGCCTTCGGCTGGGCGTCCGGGCCCTTCCGCCAGCTCGCGCGGCCGTTGATCTCGCTGAACATGCTGAACGGATCGGACGCCATGTCGATTTCGGCTTCCGCGCCCTTCTTGCCGCCATTGGCGCCCATCTTCCAGGTCGGGCGGTGGCCGGTCAGCGCATCCTTCTGGTAGCGCGCGACGGCGTCGGCGTTCATGCCCGAGAAGAAATTGTAGTTCTGGTTGTACTCGCGCACGTGGTCCAGGCAGAAATGCCAATACTCGCGCTGGTTCTCGCGCCCCTTCGGCGCCCGGTGCGAGCCCTTGTTGGCGCAGCCCGCCCACTCGCAGGCGACCGCGGTGTCGCGCGGCTTCACTTCCGGCTGCTTGCCACGCGGCTTGACGCGGATGGAGTCGAAGAACTTTGATGAATCGATCGGCATGGCTGACTATGACTACGCAATGCAAAAACCTTCAAGTCTTGACATTGCAATTCGCTGAGCACCCGGTCGCAATGACCTTGGACGTCCGGGTATTGACGGGGTGCGATCGCGCACCTTAATGGCACACATGGCTATGAAAGACACTATCAGCAACAGGTTGCAGGAAGCTTTCACGCCCGAAAGCCTGCAAGTCGTCGACGAGTCACATCTGCATGAGGGGCACGCCGGCCATCGGCCGGGCGGCGAGACGCACTTCCGTGTTTATATCGTGTCTGCTTCCTTCAAAGGGAAGAGCCGGATCGACCGACATCGCATGATAAATGCGGCGCTCGCCGCGGAACTCTCCGGCGGCGTGCACGCGCTCGCAATCCAGGCGCAGGCGCCGGGGGAAGGCTAGCCTCGTCATTCTGGGGCGATGCAGCGCGGCATCGACATCGTCAGCAGCCCTAAAACGATTTCCCTGCCCTTCTCGGCTTTGCCCCTTCCAGCTCGGCCTCGCGTGGCACCGGTGAAATACGGAGCGCGGTGATGCGGTTGCGCTCGCGGCGGAGGACGCGGAAGCGGAAGCCATGGAAGGTGAAGCTCTGGCCGCGGTCGGGAATCGAGCGCGCCTCGTGAATGACGAGGCCGGCGACCGTGGTTGCCTCTTCGTCGGGCAGATGCCAGTCCATGGCGCGGTTCAGGTCGCGGATCGGCACCGAGCCGTCGACCACGACGGAGCCATCGGGCTGACGGCGCACGCCGGCGACCACCACGTCATGCTCGTCGGAAATATCGCCGACGATCTCCTCCAAAATGTCTTCCAGCGTCACGAGGCCTTCAACCTCGCCATACTCGTCGACGACGAGCGCGAAATGGGTCTTGCGACGGCGGAACGCCTTGAGCTGCTGGGATATCGGCCGCATTTCCGGCACGAACCAGGGCGGCAGCATGATCGTGGTGACGTCGATGCGCGAGGTATCGCCCTCCGCCGCGCGGATGGCCCGCAACAGATCCTTGGCGTGCAGAATGCCGATGATGTTTTCCGACTTGTCGCGCCACAGTGGAATGCGGGTGTATTCGGTGGCCAGCACCTCCCGCACCAGTTCCTCCGGCGGCAGGTCGGCATTGATCATCACCATGGCGGTGCGATGAACCATCACGTCGGACACCGTCAGCTCGCCGAGGCGGAAGACATTGTGAATATACTCGGCCTCGCCGCTCTCGATCTTGCCGTGCACGGCCGATTCCTCGACCAGGCCCTCGATCTCGGAATCCGTCAGGATTTCGTGCTGCGAAAACTCCTGGACCCCGATCAGACGCAGGATCGCGCTCGAGGCCGCGTTGAGGCACCAGCTCAGCGGATAGAACACCAGGTAGGAGGCATGAAGCGGATACACGATCCACTGCGACACCGGCATCGGCTCCCGGATCGCGAGCGTTTTCGGCACCTGCTCGCCGATGATGATGTGCAGCGAGGAGAAAACCAGGAAACCCGCCACGAACGAGGTGAAGTGCAGCGTGGCGTCCGGCAATCCGAGCGGAGCGAGGATCGGACTCAGTAGCGCAGACACGGTCGGCTCACCGATCCAGCCAAGACCGAGCGAAGCCATGGTGATGCCGAGCTGGCAGCAGGCGAGATAGGATTCGATGTTGCCCATCATCGTCTGCAGCAGGCGGGCGCCGAAGCGATTTTGCTCGACCATGGCCTTGACGCGAAAGCCGCGGCTCTTCACCAGCGCAAATTCCGCAGCCACGTAAAACGCGTTGGCGGCGAGCAAGAGGACCGCCAGCAGAAGATTGATCGAGATCGAACTCATGTTTGCCTCGCGACCGCCTCGGCATTCCCCGCCGTTTCGCGGGCGGTCGATCTCAACGGTCCCGCCATCACTGCGACAGTTTCGACTGCAGGAAATCGCGCACCAGCGCCGGCTCGACGTCCTTGGCGATCACCGCGCGTCCCACGGCCTCGAGCAGGATGAAGGTGAGCTTGCCGCGCGCGACCTTCTTGTCCTGCGCCATCAGCGCCATCAGCGCATCGGCATCGGCAAGTCCTTCCTGCGCAAAACCGGCGATGTCCTGCAAGCGCGTCGGCAGGCCGGCTTCAATCAGGTGCCGTTCGACGCGCGCCGCGTCCAGCTCGCCGATCATGCCGAGCCTGGCCGAGAACTGCGCCGCCAGCGTCATGCCGATCGCAACGCCCTCGCCGTGGAACAGACGGTCGGAGAAGCCGGTCGCCGCTTCCAGCGCATGACCGAAAGTGTGCCCGAGATTGAGCAGCGCGCGCTCGCCGGTCTCGCGCTCGTCGCGCGAGACGACGCCCGCCTTGGCGCGGCAGGAGGTCGCGATCGCGTGCTCGCGCGCCGAGCCGCCCTTGAAGATGTCGGAATGGTTCTTCTCCAGCCAGGTGAAGAAGGCCTCGTCGCCGAGCACGCCGTATTTGGCGACCTCGGCATAGCCGGCGCGGAACTGGCGCGGCGACAGCGTGTCGAGCACGGCGGTATCGGCAATGACCAGCACCGGCTGGTGGAAGGCTCCTAACAGGTTCTTGCCCTGCGGCGAGTTGATGCCGGTCTTGCCGCCGACGGATGAATCGACCTGCGCCAGCAGCGAGGTCGGCACCTGCACGAAATCGACGCCACGGCGCAGGATCGCCGCGGCAAAGCCGGCGAGATCGCCGACCACGCCGCCGCCGAGTGCGATGACGAGATCGTTCCGCTCGATCCTGGCGGCGATCAGGGCTTCGCTGACTTTTTCGAGGCCCGCATAGGTCTTGGAGATCTCGCCTTCCTCGACGACGATGCGCGAGGTCGGAATGCCGCTTGCTGCGAGCGACGATTCGGCCGGCTCGAGCCAGTACTTTGCAACGGTGCGGTCGGTGACGACAGCCGTACGTACGCCGGGCCGCAAGGCTGCGACCCGTTCGCCAAGCGAAGACAGCGTGCCGCGGCCGATGACGATGTCATAGGCGCGGTCGCCGAGCGCGACATCCACCTTGACGGGATCGGAATGTTTCAACGGCGCAGTCATCGTATGGCACTCGCAACGTCGGCAGGTGGTTGGGCGGCCTGTCCGCCGCAGAGATGGGCGTGCAGCGCCTCGATGCATTCCTCGACGATTCTGTCGTGCGGCACATCGCGCGAGGCGATGGTGAGGTCGGCATTCGCATAGACCGGCTCGCGTTCGGTGAGAAGGCGCGTCACGGTTCCCTCGGGATCGGCGGTCTGGAGCAACGGACGGTCGGCACGGCGGCGCACGCGGCGCATGATGACGTCGTGGTCCGCCTTCAGCCAGACCGAGATGGCTTTCGCCGCGATGCGCGCACGCGTCTCTTCGCGCATGAAGGCGCCGCCGCCGGTCGCCAGCACGATCGGCCCGCCCTCGAGCAGGCGCGCGATCACCCGGGCCTCGCCGTCGCGAAAATAGGGCTCGCCATGGGTCGCAAAGATTTCCGGAATGGTCATGCCGGCGTGGGCCACCTCGATTTCGACATCGGCATCGAGAAATCGCAGGCCAAGCCGCGCCGCCAACCGCCGGCCAATGGTGGACTTGCCCACTCCCATCATGCCGACCAGCACGATCGAGCGCGCGCCGAGCGCCGACAGGATGTCGGCCTCAGGGGTCGCTTGTGCTGGCACCGCGGCGTCGGACATTGTCTCGCTCGATTGGATCTCGCTCCAACTGCCGCCGGGGGCGGCATGCTTTGGCCACCTATACGACCCCATGGGAGCCCTCGCCAGAGGACTCTTGCCACGAAACGGCGAACATGTTGGATGATTTCATTGGTTAATTTGCCCGTCTGGACCCTTCTTCGAGATCTCGCCGATGCCCAGCCTGTTCCGCTTCCTGACGGTCGTCGCCGTGATCGCCGGCATCGTCTATGGCGTGGTCTTCGCACTGGCGAATTTCGTCAATCCCAAGCCACGGGAAATGACGGTGACGATCCCGCCGGATAAGTTTCTCAAGAAATAGGAGCTAGCCTCCAGGGCATGCGCATCAAGCCCTCAGACGCCAGGCTCATCGGCCTGTTCCTCGACATGCTCGCGGCGGAACAGGGCGCGGGCCCCAATACGCTCGACGCCTATCGCCGCGACCTCACCGATTTCTCGGAGTTCCTGGGCCGTGCCGGCCGCAGTTTCGCGGATGCGGAGACGCAAACGCTGCGCGACTATCTCGCCGATCTCGACACCCGCGGCTTCAAGTCCACCAGCGTCGCCCGCAGGCTGTCGGCGATGCGACACCTCTACCGCTTCCTGCTCAACGAGCGCATCCGCGGTGACGACCCGGCCGCGATCCTGTCCGGCCCCAAGCGCGGCCGCGGCCTGCCGAAGGTGCTGTCGATCGCGGATGTCGACCGCATGCTCCGCCGCGCCAAGGAATTGAGCGAGGCGGAAGATGCCTCGCCCTCGAAGCGACTGCGGGCTTTAAGGCTCTACTGCCTGCTCGAGGTACTCTACGCCACGGGCTTGCGCGTTTCCGAGCTGGTGGCGCTGCCGCGCTCGGCAGCCAAGCGCGACGCCCGCATGATCGTGGTGCGCGGCAAGGGCAACAAGGAACGGCTGGTGCCGCTCAACGAGGCCTCGCGCCAGGCGATGGCGGATTACCTTGCCGCGACGGAAGCGGCAAAAGCCGACAAGAAGAACAGCGTTGCCGCGTCGAAATGGCTATTCCCCTCCTTTGGCGAGAGCGGACATCTGACGCGCCAGCATTTTGCCCGCGACCTCAAGGAGCTCGCGATCGCCTCCGGCCTGCAGGCCCGGCTGGTCTCGCCGCACGTGCTGCGCCACGCCTTTGCCAGCCACCTGCTGCACAATGGTGCCGATTTGCGCATCTTGCAGACCCTGCTCGGCCACACCGACATCTCCACGACCCAGATCTACACCCATGTGGTCGAGGAGCGGCTGAAGAGTCTGGTGCGCGACCTGCACCCGCTGGCGGAGAAGTGAGGTCTCGTGCCCCGGACGCAGCGCAGCGTGACATAAGCGCGTTTACGCGCGTCTTCGACGCGCTATGGCGCTGCTGAGCGGGGGCCCATGCCGCTTGCTGGGTCCCGGCTCCGCGCAGCAGCGCTAAAGGCGCTGCAGCGCGTCCGGGACACGAGAGGTCGACCGGGACGACGATGAAACCGCCTTGACTTCCGCCACATCTGCGCGGAAAGAGCCGGGGCCTCACGCTTGATTTGGCTGGCGCCATACAGCGCACAAGCCAAACCATTGAAGATGCTACACTTCTTTCCGCGACCCTAACCTCGCTTCGCTCCAAGGCCCCGTCCCCCTATATTGAGTTGATGCAAGACCAGATGCGCAGCTATCTCGACTTCGAAAAGCCCGTCGCCGAGCTCGACTCCAAGGTCGATGAATTGCGGGCGCTCGCTGCCTCCGGCACCGACATCAGCGACGAGATCGGGCGGATCGAGGACAAGGCGGCGCAGGCGCTGGCCGACCTCTATGCGAACCTGACGCCGTGGCAGAAGACGCTTGTCGCGCGGCATCCGCAGCGGCCGCATTTCAACGACTTCATCAAGGGCCTGATCACCGAATTCACCCCGCTCGCCGGCGACCGCAAGTTCGGCGAGGACGAGGCGCTGGTCGCCGGCTTCGGCCGCTTCCGCGGCGAGCCGATCTGCGTGATGGGCCAGGAAAAGGGCGATTCCACCGAGGGCCGCATCAGGCACAATTTCGGCATGGCGCGGCCGGAAGGCTATCGCAAATGTGTGCGGCTGATGGAGATGGCCGAGCGCTTCGGCCTGCCGGTGCTGTCGCTCGCCGATTCCGCGGGCGCCTATCCCGGCATCGGCGCCGAGGAGCGCGGCCAGGCCGAGGCGATCGCGCGCTCGACCGACGCCTGCCTGGCGCTGACCGTGCCGAACGTCGCGATCATCACCGGCGAGGGTATGTCGGGCGGCGCCATCGCCATCACCACCGCCAACAAGGTCCTGATGCTGGAGCACGCGATCTACAGCGTGATCTCGCCGGAGGCGGCGTCCTCCATCCTCTGGCGCGACGGCACCAAGGCGCAGGAAGCCGCCAACAACATGAAGATCACCGCCCAGGACATGCTCCGCTTCGGGGTGATCGACCAGATCCTGAAGGAGCCGGTCGGCGGTGCCCATCGCGACCCCGCCGCCATGATCGCCACCACCGGCGAAGCCATCGCCAAGGCCTTCGACGAGCTCCGGGACCTCGACGCCGAGGCCATCCGCAAGCAGCGGCGGCAGAAATTCCTCGATATCGGCCGGAAACTGGGCTGATTCGGGCTTGTTGCCGTGTCCCGGACGCGCTGCAGCGTGGAACGCTGCTGCGCAGAGCCGGGGACCCAAGAGGCCGCACAGCTCGCCCGCAGCATGGGACCCGGCTCAGCAGTACACCGCCAAGAGGTGCTGCGCTGCGTCCGGGGCACGAAACCGCCCGCGGCAAGCCCCCGGTAACCCCGCATTAACCCTTTTTTTGCCCAAATCGGCGATCTCAGTGGCGGTTTGGCCGTGTAGTCCAAGTTCCGGCCCAGTTTAAGTCTCTGTTGACCACAGCTTTGGGCCAACGCCCTCGTGATCCCCGCTCGGGTTGCGACCACATGACCCAGAGGTTAGAATTTTACTCAATGGCTTCAGGGCACAAGCGCTGGAGCGTGAGCTGAAAAAGCCCGTCATGACGGGTCCGGTTTGCCGGTCGGATCATGCTCCAGATGAATTGGGGTTCGCGCTCGCTGCCCGGCACGGTGTGGGGTCCATCTTGATTTCTCGTTCGCTTGCTCGCGCGCTCTTGGCTTCGGTTGCGCTGATGACGGCCGGCGTCCTGCTGTCCGGCTGCAACAGCGACCAGATCTCGCTCGCGACCAACGCCAAGGCCAACCAGCCGGTGCCGCCGAAGCTGATCGCCGCGATGGCCGAGAAGGACATGGACCTGCAGTCCCCGATCCTGGTCCGCCTGTTCAAGCAGGAGGCTGAGCTCGAGGTCTGGAAGCAGACCCGCTCGGGCAAGTTCGCGCTGCTCAAGACCTATCCGATCTGCCGCTGGTCGGGCGACCTCGGCCCCAAGGTGCGCGAGGGCGACCGCCAGGCGCCGGAGGGATTCTACTCGATCAATCCGAGCCAGATGAATCCGCAATCGGCCTATTACCTCTCCTTCAACACGGGCTATCCGAACGCATTCGACAAGGCGCTGGGGCGCACCGGCTCGCAGTTGATGGTGCATGGCGATTGCTCCTCGCGCGGCTGCTACGCGATGACGGACGAGCAGATCGCGGAGATCTATTCGCTCGGGCGCGAATCCTTCTTCGGCGGCCAGAAGGCGTTCCAGCTGCAGGCCTATCCGTTCAAGATGACGCCGATGAACATGGCGAGGCACCGGAACAATCCGAACATGCCGTTCTGGAAGATGATCAAGGAAGGCTATGATCATTTCGAGGTGACGCGGCAGGAGCCGAAGGTCGATTTCTGCGAGAAGAAATACGTGTTCGACGCGGCGAAGCCGGCGGACGCCAAGCGCGATCCGGTGTTCGACGCCTCGGCGAAATGCCCGGCCTATGTGATCCCCGAGGAGATCGCCGAGGCCGTGCGCGGGAAGCAGGCCAAGGACGAAACCGAATACGCCAGGCTCGTCGCCAAGGGCACGCCGGTGGCGCGCATGAACACCGGCATCGACGGCGGCATGAACAAGGTGTTCGCCGCCAAGATTCCGGAAGGCTCGACCGGCCTCTCCGAGAGCGCCGAAGGCACCACGCTGCAGATGCTGGCCATGGCGAAGGCGCCGGGCACGATCCCCGGACACGTCAATCCGCCCAAGCCGAATCTCGACTCGGTCGCATCCGCGCCAGCGACGCAGGAAGAGCCGGTTGTCGCCGTCAGCGCGCCCGCGACCACGCGCGTCGCCGCGGCTGCGCCGGCGGAGAAGGCTCAAGAGAAATCCTCGGGAGGCGGCTTCTTCTCAAATCTCGGCCGCAAGATGGGCCTCGGCACCGCCGACACCACGGCGACCACGCCTCCGCCGCAGGCCACAGCGTCCGTGGCGCCGGCCCAGACGTCCGTGACGCCGCCCACGGCAGCATCGAGGCTCAAGGCCGCAGTGACCCGCTTCGTGCCGGGGCATGACAAGTCCAAGGACAGTGCGAAGGATGCGCCGAAACCGACTGTGGCCGCCAAGCCCGCCGAACCGGCGAAGCCGGATACGCGCCTTGCCGCGACGCGTCCGGCGCTGAAGCCGTCGGTCTCGGACGGCGCGGGCGAAGCGACGCAGATCATGGGCGCCGCACCGGTGGTGCAGTCGAACTCGTTCGACAGCCGCTTTGGGGCTGTGAAGTAGGCGGAGACGTTCTCCACCCTATCCCAGCCTGACGCGGTCATTCCCCGCGAAGGCGGGAATGACAGTTGATCGCAGGTGACAGTGTCGCGCCTCATCCACAGGCGAACAGCGCGATTCTACGGCGCCAGATACCGCATCAGCTCCGGATTGCTGCGCACCTCGCCCGCCTCGCCTTGCAGCGCGACCCTGCCGCGGTCGAGCACGTAGGCGTAGTCGGCGACGCGCAGTGCGAGTTCGAGGTGCTGCTCGACGATGATGACGGCGATCTCCTTGGCGAGATCGATCAGGCGCTCGGTGATCTCCTCGATCACGCCGATCCAGACGCCCTCGGTCGGCTCGTCCAGCAGCAGCAGTTTCGGATCACCCAGCATGGCACGGCCGATCGCGAGCATCTTGCGCTCGCCGCCGGAGAGCGTGCCGGCGGGCTGGTCGAGCCGCTGGCCGAGCTTCGGGAAGATGGTCAGCACGCGGTCGACCGCGGAGGCATCCTTGTTCGCGAGCGAGCCGACCGCGAGATTGTCGCGCACCGACAGGCGCGCGAACACGGAATGCTCCTGCGGCACGTAGCCGATGCCGGCGCGGACGCGCTCCTGGGTGGCGCGGCGGCTGATGTCGCGGCCGTCGAAGGCGACCTCGCCCTTCCAGGCCGGCAGCTCGCCGACGATGGTCTTCATCAGCGTGGTCTTGCCGGCGCCGTTGCGGCCGAGCACGGCGACGCCGCCGCGCCAGGGAATGCCGAGGCTGACGTCGAACAGGACCTGGCTGCGGCCATAGCCGGCGTCGAGATGCTTGATGTCCAAAAATTCAGGCACGGCGCAGATAGATCTCCTGGACGGATTTGTTGGCCTGGATCTCGGACACCGTGCCCGACGCCAGCACCTTGCCCTGGTCGAGCACGGTGAGACGGTCGCAGATGTCGCGGATGAAATCGAGGTCGTGCTCGACGATGACGAGGGAGCAATGCTGCTTGATCGGCTGCAGCAATTCGCCGGTGACGCGACGCTCCTCCAGGCTCATACCGCCGGTGGGCTCGTCGAGCAGCAGCAGCTTGGGCTTGCCGGCGAGCGCCATCGCGATCTCCAGCCATTGCTGCTGGCCGTGCGACAGCGCCGCGGCCGCATCGAAGGCGCGGTCGGCGAGGCGGAACTGCGTCAGCATGGTCATGACCTGATCGTGCAGGAGCCCGCGCGTGCGCGAGAACACGAGGTCGAGCAGCGAGCACTGCGCCTGCAGCGCGAGCAGGATGTTGTCGTAGAGCGTCAGCGTCGGCAGCACGGATGTGATCTGGAATTTCAGGCTCATGCCGGCGCGGGCGCGCTCGGTCGGGGTGAAGGCGGTGATGTCGGTGTTGACGAAGCTCAC
Source organism: Bradyrhizobium sp. USDA 326 (assembly GCF_049739485.1). Taxonomy (NCBI): domain Bacteria; kingdom Pseudomonadati; phylum Pseudomonadota; class Alphaproteobacteria; order Hyphomicrobiales; family Nitrobacteraceae; genus Bradyrhizobium; species Bradyrhizobium sp. USDA 326. Next base: position 2,993,442 of record NZ_JBMGQA010000001.1, on the reverse strand, counting down.
CTTGCCCTGCGTCGGCACCTCGGCGCCAGCGATGCACTTCATCAGCGTGCTCTTGCCGGAGCCGTTCGGGCCGATCAGGCCGTGAAACTCGTTCTCGCCGACGGTGAGCGCCGCGCCATCGAGCGCCGTGAGCTTGCCGAAGACCTTCTTGATGCCGGCGGCCTCAAGGAGCGGCATTGCGCTTCTCCTTTGGCTTCGCACCGAAGCTGCCGACCCGCTCACGCTCGCCGAGCACGAAGCTGATCAGGCCGAGCGGCCGGAACAGGATCACGAGCAGCAGCAGGAGGCCCAGGATGATCGGCCAGATGTCACGATAATTGTCCGACAGCCAGAAGCTGACGCCCTCGACGATGACGGTGCCGATCACGGCACCGATCAACGTGCCGGAGCCGCCGAACAGCACGTAGAGCACGACCTGGGTCGAGACCACAACGCCGACCATGTTGGGCCAGACGAAGCCCTCGTGGAAGGCATAGAGGCTGCCGGCGAGGCCTGCGATGGCGCCGCCGATGGTGAAGATGATGGCTTTCAGATGCTGCGCCTTGTAGCCGAAGAAGGCGATGCGCTGCTCGTTCTCGCGCAGGCCGGCGAGCGCGAGGCCGAACTGCGAGCGCACCAGGAAGCGGCAGAGCAGGTAGACGACGACGAGGATGCCGAGCACGAGATAATAAAAGGCCGGTCCTTCCGTGAAGTCGTAGCCGCCGAGCGACATCGGCACGATCGAGGGGATGCCGTTCTGGCCGCCGAGATAATACCAGCCGCGGGCGAGGCGATCGGCGGCGTAGGAGCCGGTGAGCGTGCCCAGCGACACGAAGATCACGCTGGAGGGATGCCGTCCCAGCAGCAGGAAGCCGCCGAGCAGGAGCGCGAAGGTGAGCCCGATCAGCGTGCCCGCCGGCAGCACGAGGAAGATGTTGGTGATGTCGAGGTCGCGCGCGAGCAGCGCGACGCCGTAGCCGGCCGAACCGAAGAACAGGGCCTGGCCGAAGCTCATGATGCCGGCATAGCCCCAGACCAGATCGAACGACAGCGCGAACAGCACCAGGATGATCACGCGCGTCGCGAACACCGTGAGATAGTCCTGCAGCACCAGCGGCGCGAGCAGCGCCGCGACGAGCACGACGCCCTCCACGATCGGCAGGATCTTTCGCTCCGCTGTCGCCCGTCCTGCTGCCGCAGTGCGCTCGACCACCGAAACGTCTATCTCGCCCCCGGCGTCGGCGTGGACGGCCTGCTTAGCTGCACCCATGAATTTCAGCATTCCGAGTTAAAGCGCTTCGTGGTGGTCGACACCTCTCCCCAGCGGGGAGAGGTGAAAAATCAGCATTCCTTGGGATCGACGAGGCCGTTGCTGCGGGCGACGATTTCGTAGTTTCCGCCCTTCGCGACGGCGGTGTACATCTTCATCTTGCAGTGTCGCTTGCCCGGCACCATCTCGGCGGGCCCGCCGGGACCTTCCGCGATCTTGGCATGGTCGAGCGCGGCGGCAACCGACTCGCGATCGATCTTGCCCGCTTCCTTGACGGCGGCTTCCCACAGCTTCAGGCCGCGATAGGTGCCGGTGGCAGCACTGCCGGCGGCGAACAGGAAGTTGCCGGGGAAATCCTTCTCGTACGCGGCCTGGATCTTCGCGTCGAACGGGTTTTCCTTGGTCAACACCTTGAAATAGTCGAGGCAGCTTGCGAGGCCCTCGATCTCGGCGGCCTGGTTGATGTTGAGCGTGTTCTCATCATAGTAGACGCAGGCGAGCCGCCCGCCGTTCTTGAGGAAGCCCGCTTCATAAAGCTGCTTGAAGAACGGGCCGACGCCGGGCGGAATGACGGTGTTGAAGACGACGTCGACCTTGTTGGAGATGATGCGGTTGACGGTCGAGGAGAAGTCGACCTGGTCGAGCGGGTAATATTCCTCGAACACGACCTCGCCGCCGTTGGATTCGATCACCTTGCGGGCGTAGACGTTGAGCGTGTGCGGCCAGACATAGTTGGCGCTGGGCAGCGCGAACTTCTTGCCGCCGTTCTTGATCAGCCAGGGGATGAATTCGTCGCATTGCTGCGCCGGCGTGGGGCCGGTGCAGAACAGGTAGGGCGTGCACTCCTTGCCTTCGTAGAGCTGGGGATAGATGTAGAGCGTCTTGCCGCGGGCGACGATCGGATCCTTGATCGCGTTGCGCATCGACGAGGTGATGCCGCCGAGCACCATGTCGACCTTGTCGCGCTGGATCAGTTTTCGCACGTTGCCGACGGCCACCGATTCGTTGGACGCGGTGTCCTCGATGTAGAGCTCGAGCGGACGGCCGAGCAGGCCGCCGGCCGCGTTGATCTCCTTGATCACCATCTTGGCGACGTTGGCGTCAGCATTGCCGGCATAGGCGATGGGGCCAGTGAGGTCGGTGGCGATGCCGACCTTGATCGGGGCCTCGGCCGCATTGGCCCAGGGCGCCGGGATCACCCAGCTGCCGACGCCGGTCGCGACCGCGCCGGACGCAAAGGCGAAATTGGAGAGGAAACGACGTCGCGTGAGCTGAGTACGATCAAGCATGTGATTAAACCCCTTTTCCAGCGATGAGACCCTGCGGGCGGAATTTGATGAAGACAATGGCGAGCACGAAGACGAGGACGTCGGCGACGACGGGCGCCATCACCCAGGGCAAGGCGGCACTGAGCGTGCCGATGACGCCGGCGCCGGCGACCGGGCCGATGAAGGAGCCGACGCCGCCGACCATGACCGCGACAAAGCCCTGGATCAGGAAGCGCAGACCGAGATCGGCGTAGAGGCTGAACACCGGCACGATCAGCGCGCCGGCGAGCCCGGCGAGCGCGGAGCCGAACGCGAAGGTGGCGCCGTACATCAAGGGCGTGGAGATGCCGGAGGCGCGCGCCAGCGACGGGTTCTCCAGCGTGGCGCGCATGCGCAGGCCGAAGCTGGTGCGAGAGAGCAGCAGGTAGCAGCCGGCCATCACAAGGAGCGTGATGACGATGATGGTGAAGCGCCATGCCGAGATGTGCATGGCGCCGATGTCGATCGAGCCGCCGATCGGCTCCGGTACGGTGAGATAGAAGCCGCCGATCAGGCCGCGCACGGATTCGCGGATGATCAGGCCGAGCGCATAGGTTCCGAGCATGGCGACAATGGGCGCGGCGTAGAACCTGCGGATGATCAGCGCTTCCAGCACGAAGCCGAGCGCGCCGACGACGACCGGCGCCGCGACCATGCCGGCCCAGATCGGCAGGCCCTTGGCATAGGCGAGATAGGTGATGTAGGCCCCGAGCAGGACGAACTCGCCCTGCGCGAAGTTGAAGATCCCCATCATGCTGGCGATGATCCCGAGCCCCAGCACGATCAAGACGATGATCGCAGCGAAGCTCAGGATCTCGAACGCCGCGACGAACGCGTTAGCCATGCGTTGCGTTTCCGCCGAGTTGAAGCAAAGGGTTCCTCACATCTTCTTCCAGTCGCCGATCTGCTCGAAAGCATGGGCGGCGCGGTAGATGGTGGATTCCTCGAACATGCGGCCGACCAGCATCAGGCCGACCGGCAGGCCGTCGACCATGCCGCAGGGCAGCGACATTGCGGGATGGTGGGTGATGTCGAACGGCGCGGTGTTGGAGATCATCTCGAGCGCGCGGGCGACATACTCCTCGCGGCTGGCATTGGGCTCCGGCAGCTTGGTCGCCTTCATCGGCGTGGTCGGCATCAGCAGGAGATCGTAATCCCCCAATGCCTTGTCGTAGGCCGCAGTCAGTCGGCGCGAGATGTTGAGCGCCTTGCCATAGAAGCGTGGACCGAAATTGTTGTTGATGTAGGTGCCGAGCATCATGAACAGCTTCGTGGTCTCGGACAGCGAATCGGCCTGCCGGCGCCAGCCACGGTGGAAATCCATCAGCGAGGTCGAATAGAGGTCGCCGCGGCTGAGGCCGTAGCCGTCGCCAAACATCATGGTCTGGGTCAGGCCTTCGGTGCCGATCGGGGTCCAGATCGCGCCGCCGAGCAGATGCATCGGGATCGACACGGTCTCGACGCTGGCCCCGAGATCCTTGAAGCGCTTTGCCGCCTCGCGCACGCTTTCATTCACCGCGGCCTCTGCAACCGGCTGCTCGAAACCTTCCTTGAGGATGCCGATCTTCATGCCCTTGACGCCCTGACCGAGCGCCTTGGTGTATTCCTCGACCTTCGGAGCCTTGATGCGCGGATCGTAGCCGTCGTCGCCGGCGAGCACTTCGAGCAGCAGCGCGTTGTCGGCCACCGTCGCGGTCATCGGGCCGGTATGGTCGACATAGATCTCGATGGGCATGATCCCGGTATAAGGCACGAGGCCCCAGGTCGGCTTCATCCCGTAGATGCCACAGAACGAGGACGGCATCCGGATCGAGCCGCCCTGATCGCCGCCGATCGCCATGTCGACCTCGCCGAGCGCGACCACGACGCCCGAGCCCGACGACGAGCCACCGGCCGAGTAACCCATCTTGTGCGGATTGTGCACCGCCCCGTAGGAGCCGGTGTGGCTGCCGCCGGACAGGCAGAAGTGTTCGCAATGCACCTTGCCCTTGATCTCGGCGCCGGCATCCAGCATGCGCGTGACGATGGTGGCGTCGAAATCGGGCACATAGCCTTCCAGCGTCGACGACCCATTGGTCATGGGAACGCCGGCCAGCATGATGTTGTCCTTCAGTGCAACGGTCTTGCCCTTGAGCTTGCCGCTGGCGGCACCCTTCACGGTCGATTTGCGATACCAGGCATTGCGGGGGTTCTCTTCCGGCGAGGGGCGGTAGCCCGGCGTGCGCGGGTATTTGACCTCCGGCACCTCGTCCGGCATCGCGGCAACGAGATTGTAGGCCTCGATCGAGCCCTGCATCAGGCCGCGGAACGAGGCGACGTCGTCGTCGGACAGCGAAAGGCCGCACTGCTCGGCGACGCTACGAAGTTGGGCGGGCGTGGGAAGGACAACTGTCACGGCGCTCTCCTTGAAGATTTCTTGATCCCTGGCGTTGAACGGAAGCCTTTCTCCCGCGCCTGCACGGCGCGGGCCGGTTGGCTTCGCGTCGATACTACAGACGGAAATATTTTCCTTTTCAAGTTTTATTTCGCGAGACGGCTGCGGCGTATCAGCGGCCGCACTCAGAACGTCTTGATGATCCTGAAGTCGAGACCGTCGGCTTCAGCAAGGTACATCGGCATCTCGGCGCGGCCGTCGCGAACAGTCACGGGACCACGGCCGGCCGAGTAGACGGTGTTGCGCGCGGCCTTCAGGAGCGGACGAAACGCCAGCGAGCCGGCGCGGTTGGCCACGGTCTCCAGGAAGCGCAACCCTTCATAGTTCGACTGACCGATCGAGCCGACCGGCGGCGCGTGCGGGCCGAACATGGCTTGATAACCACTGAGAAACTCGTCGTTGGCCCGCGAGGCCATGCAGTTGAAATAGCCGGAGGCGCAGAACAGGTTCTCGGTGTTGTCGGCGCCGATGCCGAGCAGCACGGTCTCGTCCATCGCGCCGGCAAGCCGCAGCGTCGAGGTCGCAAGGCCCGCTTCCGCGAAGGCGCGGTTGAAGGTGATGCTGTCGGTGCCGATCAGCGAAATCAGCACCACGTCCGGCTTGGCGGCGCGGATGCGCGCCAGATGCGGCTCGTGATTGTCCTCGCCGACCGGGACGAACTCCTCGCCGACGACCTGGCCGCCCGCTTCCTTGATGTAGCGCTTGACCGCGCGATGCGACTGCCACGGCCAGACGTAATCGCTGCCGATGAGATACCAGCGCGCCGCCTTCTTGACCTCCGCGAGCCAATGGATCGACGGTCGGTTCTGCCAGCGCGGCGTCTCGCCGATCGCCATGACGCCCGGCGTCCGCTCGCCGCCTTCATAGACCGGCGTGTAGATATAGGGGATGCGGTTGCCGGTGACCTTGCGCAGCGCAACGCGGACGGCGCTGATATGCGAGCCCATGATGAGGTCGACCTCGTCGAAGGCGATCGCCTGCTCGGCGCGGCGCACCACGTCCTCGATCGAGCCGCCGGAATCGTAGATCGACAGCTCCAGCTCGCGGCCCAGAATGCCTCCGCGCTTGTTGATCTCGGCGACCGCCAGCATCGCGCTGTTGGTGGAGGTCGGCCCCCAGATTCCGGGCGAGCCGGTGAAGGTGAGGAAATTGCCGATGCGCAGCTTGTTGCGTGCGCCGCGCCGCTTCATGAAATGCGCATCGACCGGTGACAGGTCGAAATCCGTCGCCGATGGCGACAAATTCCTGAACAGCAGGGACGGCGGCAACGCCGGGCCGCCGTGAGCCGGGAAGTTCACCGTCGCGCGCACGCCAACTCCTGTCCGGGACCAGACCTGAAAGCACATTCTTCGGGCGGCCGCGGCTTCCGCCCTTTTGTTAGGCAATGATCCTATTTTGAAAATATTGAATGTTCAAGAATTGAAGTGCATATAGATGCAGCATCGATTGCAAGACATTCACTCATTTGGGTCAAGACGAAGTCTTAGCCGTGGCAAAACCGCCGAAAGAAAACTCCCCGATCACCGAACACCTCGCCTACCTGCTCGCGCAAGCAAACCGGGAGATCAACCGGCAGCTCGAACTGCGGTTGAGCAAGGAAGGTGTTCCCGTCGAGCAATGGCGCATCCTGAAGGTGCTGTCGGATGGCAGCGGCCATTCGATGGGCGAGCTTGCGGATGCCGTGCTGCTCAACCATCCGACATTGACCAAGATCATCGACCGCATGGTCTCCGACACGCTGGTCTATCGCGTGCAGGACCCGAACGATCGCCGCAAGGTCCTGATGTTCATCTCCGACCGCGGCAAGGTGCTGTGCAAGAAGCTCAACTCGCTCGCGGTGGACCAGGAGGAGCATATCCTGGAGAGCTACGGCGACAAGTCGACGAGCGAGCTCAAGCGGCTGCTGGAGAGCCTGATCGACAGCTCGAATTGAGCTGCGCGTGAATCGAAACGTCAGCTTGGCGAGTTCTCAACACCCGTCGTCCCCGGACAAGCGCAGCGAAGCGGAGCGCAGATCCGGGACAGGCCATGGTTGTTTCAAAGATTAGCAGTTGCGCTTTCTCGCGCGACACGACCACCGCGCCACCGATTGATTCCGCGGTATGGGTCCCTGCGTTGGCAGGGACGACGGCGTGGCGAGAGCTGAGCGCCCCATGCTCAACCGTCATCGCCCGATTTAATCGGGCGATCCAGTAGTCCAGAGACGGATGTGATTGAGCCGAGGACCCGCGGCGTACTGGGTCGCCCGGTCGGCCGGACGACGACGTCGGAGAGTGAGGCGCCGACCTCGCGCCTCACGCACGACAGCGAAGCTAGCGATTACGCATACCGCCCGTGGCAGTGCTTGTATTTCCTGCCGCTTCCGCAGGGGCAGTCCTCGTTGCGGCCGACCTTGCCCCAGCTTGCCGGGTTCTTCGGATCGCGCAACGCAGCGTCGGTGGTCTGGGCGCCGAGCGTGACGCTGGCGAGGGCCATCTCGTCCTCGCCGGTGTTCGGATCGAACTTGTGCGCTTCCATCGGCGGCAGGACGGGTGCTTCCTGCTCCGGCGGGACGATTTCGACACGCATCAGCTGCGCCGTGACGGCCTCGCGCAAGTGAGCGCTCATCTCCTGGAAGAGATTGAAGGCCTCGGTCTTGTACTCCTGGAGCGGATCGCGCTGGCCGTAGCCGCGCAGGCCGATGACCTGGCGCAGATGGTCGAGCATGATCAGGTGCTCGCGCCAGAGATGGTCGAGCGTCTGCAGCAGGATGGTCTTCTCGACGTAACGCATCACGTCGGGACCCCATTGCGCGACCTTGGCCGCCATGTGCTCGTCGGCCTTGGTCTCGATGCGGCTCAGCAGTTCCTCGTCGGCGATGCCCTCTTCCTTGGCCCATTCGTCGACCGGCAGGTCGAGGTCGAGCACGCGCTTCAGTTCGTCCTTCAGCCCCGCGACGTCCCACTGCTCGGCATAGGCATGCTCCGGCACGTGCTTGGCAACGAGGTCGTCGATGAAGGCATGGCGCATGTCGGTGACGGTCTCGGCGACGCTCTCGTCCTTCATCAGTTCGACGCGCTGGTCGAAGATCACCTTGCGCTGGTCGTTCTGGACGTTGTCGAACTTGAGGAGGTTCTTGCGGATATCGAAGTTGCGCGCCTCGACCTTCTGCTGCGCCTTCTCCAGCGCCTTGTTGATCCAGGGGTGGATGATGGCCTCGCCCTCTTGCAGGCCGAGACGCTGGAGCATGCTGTCGAGACGGTCCGAGCCGAAGATGCGCATCAGATCGTCTTCCAGCGACAGGAAGAACTTCGAGCGGCCGGGGTCGCCCTGACGGCCGGATCGGCCGCGCAGCTGGTTGTCGATGCGGCGTGATTCATGCCGCTCGGAGCCGATGATGTAGAGACCGCCGGGCTTTTTCACGGTCTTGGCGGGCTTGCTCCCCTTCGCCGGCTCGATCTCGACGGTCTCCTCGGCCTTCAGCACGATGTCGCGGAAATGCGCGATGTCGGCCTTGATCTGCTCGACCTTCTTCGCCTTCTCGGCCTCGTCGGTGATAGCAGCGGTCTCCTGCTGGAGACGCATCTCGAGCGAGCCGCCCAGCTTGATGTCGGTGCCGCGGCCGGCCATGTTGGTCGCGATCGTGATCGCGCCGGGAACGCCGGCTTCGGCGACGATATAGGCTTCCTGCTCGTGAAAGCGCGCGTTCAGCACCGCGAACAGCTTTGCCGGCTTGCCGGCGCGGGCCGCGGCATAGAGCTTGTCGAGCGCGTTCTCCTTGCCGAAATCAATCTGCTTGTAGCCGTTCTTCTTGAGGAATTCGGCGAGCACTTCCGATTTCTCGATCGACGCCGTGCCGACCAGCACCGGCTGCAGCCGCGAATTGGCGCGCTCGATCTCGGCAAGGATGGCGGCGTATTTCTCCTGCTGGGTGCGGTAAACCTCGTCGTCCTCGTCGAGGCGCGCGACCGACAGATTGGTCGGAATCTCCACGACCTCGAGCTTGTAGATGTCGAACAATTCGTCCGCTTCGGTCGCGGCCGTGCCGGTCATGCCCGCCAGCTTCTCGTACATGCGGAAGTAGTTCTGGAAGGTGATCGAGGCGAGCGTCTGGTTCTCGGGCTGGACCTGGACGTGCTCCTTGGCCTCCAGCGCCTGATGCAGGCCTTCCGAATAGCGGCGGCCCGGCATCATGCGTCCGGTGAACTCGTCGATGATGACGACCTCGTTGTCGCGGACGATGTAGTCCTTGTCGCGCGTGAACAGGGTGTGGGCGCGCAGGGCCTGGTTGATGTGGTGCACGACGGAGACGTTCTCGACGTCGTAGAGCGACTCGCCCTTGAGCTGGCCGGCGTCGCGCAGCAGCGTCTCGATCTTCTCCATGCCGGCTTCGGTCAGCGTCACCGTGCGCTGCTTCTCGTCGACCTCGTAATCGGTCTTGTCGAGCCTGGGCAGGAACGAGTCGATGGTGTTGTAGAAATCGGATCGGTCGTCGAGCGGACCGGAGATGATCAGCGGCGTGCGCGCTTCGTCGATCAGGATCGAATCGACTTCGTCGACGATGGCGAAGAAGTGCGGCCGCTGGACCATGTCCTCGAGCCGGTACTTCATGTTGTCGCGCAGATAGTCGAAACCGTATTCGTTATTGGTGCCGTAGGTGATGTCGCAGGCATAGGCCGCCTTGCGCTCGGCGTCGTCGAGGCCGTGCACGATCACGCCGGTGGTCATGCCGAGAAAGCCGTAGATCTGGCCCATCCAGCCGGAGTCGCGGCGGGCGAGATAGTCGTTGACCGTGACGACGTGGACGCCCTTTCCGGCGAGCGCGTTCAGGTAGACCGCGAGCGTTGCGACCAGCGTCTTGCCTTCGCCGGTCTTCATCTCGGCGATGTCCCCCTCGTGCAGCACCATGCCGCCGATCAGCTGGACGTCGAAATGGCGCTGGCCGAGCGTGCGCTTGGCCGCCTCGCGCACGGTGGCGAAGGCCGGCACCAGCAGGTCGTCGAGCGTCTTGCCCTCGGCGAGCTGCTTCTTGAACTCGGCGGTTCGGGCCTTGAGCGCCTCGTCCGAGAGCTTGACGAGCTCGGGCTCCAGCGCGTTGATCGCGTTGACGCGGGACTGATATCCCTTCACCCGCCGGTCGTTGGCGGAGCCGAAAAACTTGCGGGCGAGCGCGCCGATCATGCCTAGTTCCTGTGTTCGCGATTTAACCGCTTTGCAGCCAAGAAGTTGTCACCCGCCTGCCTATCAACTCACCGTGACGCTTCGCGGCGTCAGAGCCCGGACTGCGGGGTTCATCCGCCATATGGGTGGGAGTTGGGCAAGTCTGGGTTCAACGGCCAAAAACGCAGCAAAATAAACGCCATCGCCATGGTCGCGACCGGGCAGAGATATGGCCCGGTCGGGGCCTTGTCAACGGCGGGCGCATTGCGGCCAATTCATCATTTTGACAGACTTTTCGCGTTGCCAAGCCCCCCTGAATTGGGCGAGTGTCCGCCCCGCTTCGAGCAGCCCCCTGCTTCAACATAAGGATTTTCCATGACCACCTCGTTCCCGGTAACCACCGGCCAGCGCTTCCGCCATGCGTCCGCCCTGGCTGGCTGCCTCGCTCTGGCGCTGTCGCTGGCGTTCGCGGGCCCGCTCCGGGCCGCCGACGATCCGGTGCTGGCGAAGGTCAATGGCGCGGAAATCAAGAAGAGCGACGTCGCCATGGCCGAGGAGGAACTCGGCCCGAGCCTCGCCCAGATGGACCCGGCGACCAAGGACGAGAACGTCCTGTCCTTTCTGATCGACATGAAGATCGTCAGCAAGGCTGCCGAAGACAAGAAGATCGCCGACAGCGAGGAGTTCAAGAAGCGCCTCGCATTCGCCCGCAACCGGCTCCTGATGGACAGCCTGCTCGCCAATGAGGGCAAGGCCGCCACCACGCCGGACGCCATGAAGAAGGTCTATGAGGAGGCCGCCAAGCAGATCACCGGCGAGCAAGAGGTGCGTGCCCGCCACATCCTGGTCGAGACCGAGGACGAGGCCAAGGCGGTGAAGGCCGAGCTCGACAAGGGCGCCGATTTCGCCGAGCTCGCCAAGAAGAAGTCCAAGGATCCGGGCTCCGCCGATGGCGGCGACCTCGGCTTCTTCACCAAGGAGCAGATGGTGCCGGAGTTCTCGGCCGTGGCATTCTCGCTCGAGCCCGGCAAGATCTCCGACCCCGTGAAGTCGCAGTTCGGCTGGCACATCATCAAGGTCGAGGAAAAGCGTAACCGCAAGGCGCCCGATTTCGAGCAGGTCAAGGCCCAGATCGAGCAGTACGTGACCCGCAAGGCTCAGGCCGAGTATGTCGCCAAGCTGCGCACCGAAGCCAAGGTCGAGCGGCTCGACCAGCCTGCGGCGGATGCGTCCAAGGACGCCAAGTCCGATGCGAAGCCGGCGGACGCTGCCAAGCCGTCCGACAGCAAGATGGCGCCGCCCGCAAAGAAGTAAGACCGCGAAGAAAGTAAGAATTCGCTGTCACTTCGCTGACGCCAAGGGTATCTAAGCCTTCCAGATGCCCGGCCCTAAGCGCGAAGCGCGTCTTCGCACAGAGGAGCCGGGCATCTGCTTGTCCAGATTCCACGAAGGCGCCTCGCGATGTCCTCCTCCGTCTCTCCCCTCGCCCCCAAAACCGTTCCCGACATGCCCGTGATCGCGGGCATCCGTCTTGCGACGGCCGAAGCCGGCATCCGCTACAGGAACCGCACCGACGTGCTGCTGGCGGTGATGGACAAGGGCACCGCGGTGGCCGGCGTCTTCACCAAGTCGAAATGCCCCTCAGCGCCGGTGGAATGGTGCCGCGCCAAGCTGAAGGGCGGCAAGGCGCGCGCGCTGGTGGTCAATTCCGGCAACGCCAATGCCTTCACCGGCAAGACCGGCCGCGCCTCCACGGCGCTGACCGCGAAGATCGCGGCCAAGGCGGTCGGGTGCAGCGAGAGCGAGATCTTCCTCGCCTCGACCGGCGTGATCGGCGAGCCGCTGGATGCGACCAAGTTCGACGGCGTGCTGGGCCGCCTCGCCGAGACCGCCGAGCCCGGCGATTATCTCGCCGCGGCCAAGGCGATCATGACGACCGACACCTTTCCGAAGGTCGCGACCGCGACAGTCAAGCTCGGCAGGGCCAAGGTCACCATCAACGGCATGGCCAAGGGCGCCGGCATGATCGCTCCCGACATGGCGACGATGCTGTCCTTCATCTTCACCGACGCGCCGATCGCGCCCGCGGCCTTGCAGGCGCTGCTCAAGAGCGGCGTCGAGGACACTTTCAATGCGGTGACGATCGACGGCGATACGTCGACGTCGGACACGCTGCTGGCTTTTGCGACCGGCGCCGCCGCCGGGCACGGCGCACCGAAGATCAGTCGCGCCAGCGATCCGCGCCTGAAGGCCTTCGTCAAGGCCTTCAACCAGGTGCTTGCCAATCTCGCCGAGCAGGTGGCGCGCGACGGCGAAGGCGCGCGCAAGCTGGTCGAGATCACGGTCGAGGGCGCCAGGACCAAGGCCTCGGCGCGCAAGATCGCGATGTCGATCGCCAACTCGCCGCTGGTGAAGACTGCGATCGCCGGCGAAGACGCCAATTGGGGCCGCGTGGTGATGGCGGTCGGCAAGGCCGGCGAGCCGGCCGATCGCGACAAGCTCTCGATCTCGTTCAACGGCATCCGCGTCGCCAAGCGCGGCGCGCGCGATCCCGACTATGACGAAGCGCAGGTGTCGGAAGCGATGAAGGTGCCGGAGATCGCGATTCTGGTCTCGCTCGGCCTCGGCAAGGGCCGCGACCGCGTGCTGACCTGCGATCTCACCAAGGAATACGTCGCGATCAACGGGGATTACAGGTCCTGATCGGATGGCCGAACTGAAGCTCACCCTCGTCGTGGCCTGCGCGCTGGTCGATGCCGACAAGCGCGTCCTGATCGCGCAACGCCCCGAGGGCAAGGCGCTGGCCGGACTCTGGGAATTCCCGGGCGGCAAGCTCGAGCCGGGCGAGCGGCCGGAGCAGAGCCTGATCCGCGAGCTCCATGAGGAGCTCGGCATCACCGTCGCCGAGCCATGCCTCGCGCCACTGACCTTCGCCAGCTACGGCTACGAGACCTTTCACCTCCTGATGCCGCTCTACATCTGCCGGCGCTGGGAGGGCCTGGTGACGCCGCGCGAAGGGCAAAACCTCGCCTGGGTCCGCGCCAACAAGCTGCGCGACTACCCGATGCCGCCCGCGGACATCCCGCTGATCCCGCATCTGATCGATCTGCTGATGTGAGTTGCACTGTGCCCCGGACGCAGCGCAGCGCTTCTTTAGCGGTGCGCTGCAGAGCCGGGGCCCATGCTAGCGGCAGGCTGGGTCCCGGCTCTGCGCAGCAGCGCAAGAGCGCTGCGGCGCGTCCGGGACACGTGTCACTCCCTCCCGGCCTTCTTCACTGCCTCTGCCAGGCTCGCCTTGGCCGATCCCGGCTTCAGCGGCTGCTGCTGGCTCGCATGCGGAGCCCAGCCGGACAGCCAGATGATGTCGAAAGTGGCACGGATGCGGCCGTCGGCATCGGCAAAGCGTTCGGTATAGATCTCGGCCATCCGCAGCAGCGTTGCGCGGCGGCTCGGCGTGCGGCGCCGTTCGATCAGCACATTGGCCGCGCCCATGCGGCGGAGATCCTGCATCAAGGCGAAAGCATTGCCATAGCGCACCACGACGCGGTCGACGTCGGTGACCGGCAGCGCGAAGCCGGCCCGCTGCAACAGCGCGCCGATGTCGCGGAGGTCGGCGAACGGCGCCACGCGCGGCGACACGCCGCCCTCGCATTCGGCTTCTGCCGCGGCAAAGGCCTGCCGCAGCTCGGTCAGGCTGTCGCCGCCGATCATCGCGGCAAGCAGCAATCCGTCCGGCTTCAGTGCGCGACGGACCTGCGCCAGCACGCCCGGCAGGTCGTTGACGAATTGCAATGCCAGCGCCGAGACGACGAGATCGAGGCTTTCCGGCGCGAAGGGCAGCTTTTCCCCGCCAGTCGCATCGGGCGCGATCCGATCGAGCGAAGGCACGCGCGCGCGCAACGCCGCGAGCCCGTCGCCGGGCGTCCAGAGATCGACCGGTGCGTGAAACTCGCGCATCACCGCAGCCAGCCGGTCGGACATGTCCTCGGCAACACGGTCGAGCAGGAATGTCACCTCGCCCTGCGCCCGCGCACGCCGCTGCCGTGCATGCAGCAAGGCACGATCGAACAAAGCGGGCGGAGCTTGCGGGGGCTGAGCCATGCCGCTGGTTACGCCGATCATGCTGGCCATGGCAATCACCCTCGTGTCCCCGACGCGCCGCCGCGCTGAAGGAGCGCTGCGCTGCGTCCGGGGCACGAGACGATGACTTGAGCAATCCATGGTACAACGCTAGCGTTCCCGCATGGAAACCAACGTCGCCCCCAGCCGTTCCTTCGCCGCACCGCTGCGGGCCGCGTGGACGGCCGGCCGCCACGTGCTGTCGCGGGCGGCGCGGCTCGCGCTCGACATCGCGCTGCCGACGCAGTGCGTATCCTGCCATGAGCCGGTCGACGGCGAGGGCGTTTGCGCCTCATGCTGGGCGCGGCTGTCGTTCATCGAACGGCCCTACTGCCCGCGGCTCGGCATCCCCTTTGTGTATGACCCCGGCCCCGACATGCTGTCGATGGAGGCGATCGCGAGTCCACCGGCCTACCAGCGCGCCCGCGCTGCCGTGCGCTATGACGACGTCGCCCGCACGCTGGTGCATGCGCTGAAATACCAGGACCGCACCGATCTGGCGCCCGCCATGGGCCGCTGGATGGCGCGCGCGGGCGGCGAGCTGCTCGCCGGCGCCGACATGCTGGTGCCGGTCCCCCTGCATTGGCGGCGGGCCTGGCGGCGCCGCTACAACCAGTCCGGGGCGCTGGCGCGCGTGATCGCGCGGCAGAGCGGCGTCAAGGTGCAGAGCGAGGTGCTGCGCCGGGTGCGCGCCACCGAGCAGCAGATCGGCCTGTCGCGCGCCCAGCGCGCCACCAATGTGCAGGGCGCATTCCAGGTATCTCCCGACCGCCAGGCCGAGGTTCAGGGCCGCCGCATTGTCCTGATCGACGACGTCCTGACGTCGGGGGCGACGCTGGATGCCTGCGCGCGGGTCCTGCTCCGCGCCAAGGCGGCCCAGGTCGACGTGCTGGTCTTCGCCCGGGTTGTGGAGGTCAGGTGAAGTCCCATATAATTCAGTGAATTCATGACATGAGAGCGCCAGACGACATGACTGCTGCTGTCGAGATCTACACCCGGCCGGGCTGCGGCTATTGTTCCGCCGCCAAGTCGCTGCTGACCCGCAAGAAGGCGACCTTCACCGAATTCGACGTCGCCAAGAACCCGTCCTGGCGCCAGGAAATGTACGGCCGCGCCGGCCAAGGCTCGACATTCCCGCAAATCTGGATCGGCGGCACCCATGTCGGCGGCTGCGACGAGCTCTATGCGCTCGACCGCGACGGCAAGCTCGACGGCATGCTCGAGAGCGTCAAGGCGGCCTCATGAGCGAGAATCGCACCTTCACCGCGGCCATGGTGCAGATGCGCACCGGCCTGATGCCCGAGCCGAGCCTCGAACAGGCAACAAGGCTGATCCGGCAGGCTGCGGCCAATGGCGCCGACTACGTGCAGACGCCCGAAGTCAGCAACATGATGCAGCTGAACCGCAAGGCATTGTTCGAGCATCTGCAGAGTGAAGAGGACGACGCTTCGCTGAAGGCCTATCGGGCCCTCGCGGCGGAATTGAAGATTCATCTCCATGTCGGCTCGCTGGCACTGCGCTTCTCGCCGGAGAAGGCGGTCAACCGCTCCTTCCTGATCGGGCCCGAGGGCAACGTGCTCGCGAGCTACGACAAGATCCACATGTTCGACATCGAGCTGCCGGACGGCGAGAGCTATCGCGAATCCGCCAATTACCAGCCGGGCGAAACCGCCGTGATATCGGATCTGCCCTGGGGCCGCGTGGGCTTGACGATCTGCTACGATGTGCGCTTCCCCGCGCTCTATCGCGCGCTCGCCGAAAGCGGCGCCTCCTTCATCACCGTGCCCTCTGCCTTCACCCGCAAGACCGGGGAAGCGCATTGGCACGTGCTGTTGCGCGCACGCGCGATCGAGACCGGCTGCTTCGTGTTCGCCGCGGCCCAGGCCGGCCTGCACGAGAACAAGCGCGAGACTTACGGCCATTCGCTGATCATCGATCCCTGGGGCGAGATCCTCGCCGAGGGCGATGTCGAGCCCGGCATCATCATGGCCAGGATCGATCCTGCCAAGGTCGAGACCGCCCGCCGGGCGATTCCCTCGCTCCAGCATGGCCGCCGCTTCGGCGTCTCCGATCCCAAGGCTGGACCGGACCATCTGCACCTCGTGCGGGGCTCGGCATGATCCGCTACGCCCTTCGCTGCGACCGGGACCACGACTTCGAGAGCTGGTTCCAGAGCTCGTCGGCGTATGATTCGCAGGTGAAGCGCAAGCTCGTGACCTGCCCGATCTGCGGCTCGGCCAAGGTCGAGAAGGCGATCATGGCCCCGCGCATCGTCGGCAAGAAGGGCTGTGGACGCGCGACGCCGCCGCCGGAGGCCGCGACCGCGACCACACCCGAGGCTGCGCCCTCAGGACCGACCTCGCTGCTGATGGCGCAGGAGCGCGAGCTGCGTGCCAAGCTCAAGGAGCTGCGCGATCATATCGTCAAGAACGCCGACAATGTCGGCGAGCGTTTTGCCAACGAGGCCCGCGCCATGCACTACGGCGACAAGGAGCACCGTCCGATCTATGGCGAGGCCTCGCCGGAAGAGGCGAAGTCGCTGATCGAGGAAGGCATCGAGGTCTCGCCGCTGCCGACGCTCCCGGAAGACCGGAACTGACGCGCGGAGCGCGTCATCCCCGGATGGTCCGAAGGACCAGACCTCAGATGCGCAATTGCGCTTCGGGGGATCTCGAGATTCTCAGGTGCGCAACCGCGCACCATGGTTCGATGCTGCGCATCGCCCCGGAATGACTGCTACACTCCCACCAGCACCGCAACGCCGACCACGATCAGCGCGATGCCAAGAAGCTCGCGCGGCGCGACCGGCTGCTTGAACGAGTAGTAGGCGACGGCTTGCGCGAACAGAACCTCGATCAAAGCGAGCGTGCGGACATTGGCGGCGGCCGTCAGTGCGAAGGCCAGGAACCAGAATTGCGAGGCGAAGGCGCCCGTGAAACCCGCCAGCATCGACGGCCGCCATAGTCCGAGGATGCCGCGCAGCACGTCTGGCGCGCGCCAGAGCAGATAGATCGTCAAGACCAGCGTCTGCACGAACAGGCCGAGCACCAGGGTGAACGATGCTGAGGTCACGAAAGATACGCCGGGCACATTGATGATGGCACCGCGAAAACCGACCGCCGAGAGCGCGAATGCCGCAGCAGCAATGAGGCCGGTGATGGTCGGCTTCAATTCGGCAAAGCCCTTCTCGCCGCCCGGCCGCAGCGCGGTGATGACGACGCCGATCGTCGCGATCACGATCGCCAGCACCTTGAGCCAGGTCAGGTGGTCGCCGAGGAAGACGAAGCCGAAGATCGCGGTCTGGATCGCCTCGGTCTTCAGATACGCCGTCGTCACCACGAAGGAGCGGTCGTTCATCGCAAGCAGCATCAGGCCGGTGGCGACGATCTGGCTGAGCGCGCCGAGCAGCAGCCACGGCCAGAACACGGTCGGCGGCATGCTCAGATGATCGCCGGTCGCGAGCAGCACCACGCCCAGAAACAGCAGCGAGAACGGGAAGCCGAACAGGAACCGGATATTGGTCGCGCCCCAGGTTCCCAGCGGCTTCGTCAACGACCGCTGCATCGCATTGCGCGCAACCTGCCCGAGCGCGGCAACGATGGTGAAGGGAATCCAGAGGCTGGTAACGGTGAGCATGGGGGGTGGAAATGGGTACGGGGGCCAGATATTACGGCCAACCTGCAGCTAGCGCTCAAGCAGGTCAATCACGCGGATGTCATGGGTGCGATGCTCGCGCAACAAGTTCAGTGTCGTCCCTGCGAACGCAGGGACCCATAACCCCAGGAAGCAGTTTGGCGAGGACTGCCAAACCGCGCATCCAACACCGTCCGCCTCCGATAGATTCCGCGGTATGGGTCCCTGCGTTCGCAGGGACGACAGCATTGGCTTGGCGGCATCACACCGTCAAACCAAGAGATCGCTGAGGTCACGCCACTCCGGATTGTCGCGTTCGATCAGCTCGATCTTCCAGTCGCGCTTCCAGCGCTTGAGCTGCTTTTCGCGGGCGATCGCCTCTTCGGCCCGCTCATACGTCTCGGTGTAGACGAGCCGGTGCACGCCATAGCGCTTCACGAACTCCGAGTCTCTGCCGGCGCGATGCTGCTCCAGGCGCTTCTGGAGCGAGTTGGTTATGCCGATGTAGAGCGTGCCGTGATGGCGGCTGGCGAGGATGTAGACGTAGTACATGCTCGGAGCGCCTATCTTTGTTAACCACGGGGGCCGGTGGTTATGGGTCCCTGCGTTCGCAGGGACGACACTGTTCTCGGAGCAACAGCTCCGTACCTCACCCACGGCAGTTCACACCATCCCTTCCGCGACCACCATGTAGTTCACGTCCATATCGGACGAGAGGGTCCATCTGTCGGCGAAGGGTGAGTAGACCACGCCGGTCTGCTCGGTGATGACGAGGCGGTTGTCGAGCAGGTGTTTTGCGAGCTCGTCGGGGGTGACGAACTTGTTCCATTCATGGGTGCCCCGCGGCAGCCAGCGCAGCACGTACTCGGCGCCCACGATGGCGAGCGCGAAGCTCTTCCAGTTGCGGTTCAGCGTCGAGACCACCATCAGGCCGTTCGGCTTCAGCATCGAGGCGCAGCGCTTCAGGAAGACGCCGACATCGGTGACGTGCTCGACCACCTCCATCGCCAGCACGATGTCGAAGCGCTCGCGCGGATCGATCTCCTCCACCGTGGTGCAGCGATAGTCGATCGCAAGATGGCTCTTGTCGGCGTGGAGCTTTGCGGCCGCGATGTTGCTCTGGGAAGGATCGATGCCGATGACTTGCGCGCCCAGCCGCGACAACGGCTCGCACAGCAGGCCGGCGCCACAGCCGATGTCGAGCACGCGCAAGGACCCAAGGCAATTGAGGCTGCGCACGTTGCGCTCGAACTTGCGGCAGGCGGCGTCGCGGATATAGCCGAGCCGCAGCGGGTTGATCCGGTGCAGCGGCGCCATCTTGCCCTTGGGGTCCCACCACTCCGCGGAGAGCTTTGAGAATTTCGCGATCTCGGCGGCATCGACGGTCGAGCCCGGCTGGGCGGAAAAGGAAGTATTTTGCTGCATGCTCATGGTTGCGCGCGGTCCTACCGCGTGGTGATCGAACTACGGAAGGCGAGCGGCGAGGCGATGGTCTTGATCGTCTCGATGCCCTCGCCGACGCCGCGAATCGTCACGTCGCCGTAGTTGAGAATACGTCCAAGAATGGACTGGTCGACATCGACGCTCTCGACCTTGTCCAGCGCCATCTCGAAGGTTCGGCGCTTGATGAAACCGGTCTTGTGCACGACCCTGAGATTGGTCACGTCGGTCTCGGTGGTGAAGCGATGGAACCAGCCCTTGATGGTCCAATACAAGGCCGCCAGAGCCACCAGACCCGAGGCGCCAAGGCAGAGCAAGACGAGCCAGTCGGCAGTGGCCTGCCGGGACAGCACGAACAGGGCCAGCGCCGCGATCCAGGCCACGATGGCCGGAAAGTAGAAGATCCAGTGCGCATTGGTCGAATACAGCACCCGCTCGCCCGGTTGCAGGATCTCGTCGATATAGCGCGCCATGATCTCGGTTAACCCACTTCCCCCATGCCCTGCCCCCGCAGGAACCCGCTTGCCCCCGGCCCCGCCGCTATGTATACGCGCGTCGGTGTCCGCGAGGCACCCGTCCAGTGCGGGTCACCATACTGATCCTTATGAAGGAATGCACGCGTCGTCATGAGCCGCCTCGTGATGAAATTCGGCGGCACGTCCGTCGCCAACATCGAACGTATCCGCAACGTCGCACGCCATGTGAAGCGTGAGGTCGATGCCGGCCATGAAGTGGCCGTGGTCGTCTCGGCGATGGCCGGCAAGACCAACGAGCTGGTCGCCTGGTGCACCGAGGCCTCGCCGATGCACGACGCGCGCGAATACGACGCCGTGGTCGCCTCGGGCGAACAGGTGACCTCAGGCCTTCTTGCCATCGTGCTCCAGGGCATGGGTATCCAGGCCCGCTCCTGGCAGGGCTGGCAGATCCCGATCAAGACCAGCGACGCCCATGCCTCGGCCCGGATCGAGGACATCGACGGCAGCGAGATCATCAAGCGCTTCAGGGAGCGCAAGGAGGTCGCGGTCATCGCCGGCTTCCAGGGCATCAACCCCGAGACCAACCGCATCACCACGCTCGGCCGCGGCGGCTCCGACACCTCGGCCGTCGCGATCGCCGCCGCCGTCAAGGCGGACCGCTGCGACATCTACACCGACGTCGACGGCGTCTACACCACCGACCCGCGAATCGTGCCGAAGGCCAAGAGGCTCGACAAGATCGCGTTCGAAGACATGCTGGAACTGGCCTCGCAGGGCGCAAAAGTGCTTCAGGTCCGCTCGGTGGAACTCGGCATGGTCCACAACATGCCGATCTTCGTCCGCTCGAGCTTCGACAAGCCCGAGGATATCGACCCGCATGCCAACCAGCCGCCCGGCACGCTGATCTGCAGCGAGGAGGAGATCATGGAAAGCCACGTCGTTACCGGCATCGCCTTTTCGAAGGACGAGGCCCAGATCTCGGTGCGCCAGATCGAGGACAAGCCTGGCGTTGCGGCCTCGATCTTCGGCCCGCTGGCGGATGCCAACATCAACGTCGATATGATCGTGCAGAATGTTTCCGAGGACGGCAAGACCACCGACCTCACCTTCACGGTGCCCGCCGCCGACTATACCCGCGCCAAGGATACGATTACCGCCGCCAAGGCCAAGATCGGCTATGCGCGGCTCGATACCGCCACCGACGTCGCCAAGATCTCGGTGATCGGCAGCGGCATGCGCAGCCATGCCGGCGTCGCCGCCCAGGCGTTCTCGGCCCTCGCCGGACGGAACATCAACATCCGGGCCATTACAACCTCCGAGATCAAGTTCTCGGTTCTGATCGACGCCGCCTATACCGAGCTGGCGGTGCGCACCCTGCATACGCTGTACGGCCTCGATCAGGCCTGAAGCGCAACCATCGTCGCGCTTCAGATTGTTGTTGGAGCATGGTCTTTCCGGAAAACCGCTTCGCACTCTTCCGGACCATGCGTAGGCTAATTTTCTCTTAGCGGTCGCAGCAAACGGGAAGGTGTACACACCTTCGCGTTTGGCAGGCGTTTTGCTTGGCAAAACAAGCCTCAATTCGCTATACGGCGGACAGGGTGGGCTGCCGCAGACTGTGTCCCAGTTGAGGCGGCGCTGATTCGGTACAAGCGCTAAATCTCAGGTAGATTTTGGGCTTGTGCCTGCGCCGGACAAACAATTTGGTTGTTTTTCTGGAATTTGGAGCCAGCCGCCGGCTGATACCGCCGGGCCCGGCAGACGGAGGAGATTGACGGTTCATGCGGAGCGCGTCGGGAGGTCCCCGCGTCTTGTTGAGACGGCTCCGCGAAACCATGGCGGAGCAGGTCTCGGCCCAGGAGCGGCTGGACAAGATCGTGGTGCTGATCGCCGCCAACATGGTGGCCGAGGTGTGCTCGGTCTATGTGCTGCGCATCGACAACACGCTCGAGCTCTACGCCACCGAAGGTCTCAACCGCGAGGCGGTGCACCATACGGTGCTCAGCGCCCATGAGGGCCTGGTCGGCCTCGTCGCCAGCGAGGCGACGCCGCTCAATCTGAGCGATGCGCAGAGCCATCCGGCCTTCTCGTTCCGTCCCGAGACCGGCGAAGAGATCTACCACTCCTTCCTCGGCGTGCCGATCCTGCGCGCCGGCAACACGCTCGGCGTGCTGGTGGTGCAGAACCGCGCCAAGCGCAACTATGTCGAGGAGGAGCTCGAGGCGCTCCAGACCACCGCGATGGTGCTGGCGGAGCTGATCGCCTCCGGCGAATTGTCCGCGCTGGCCCAGCCGGGCCAGGAGCCGGCGGCGCGCCATTCCGCGCAGAAGGTCGGCGCGATCCTGTCCGAAGGTATCGCGCTCGGCCACGTCGTGCTGCACGAGCCCCGCGTCGTCATCAAGGACTACATCGCCGAGGACCTGCCGAAGGAGATCAAACGGCTGGACACCGCGCTCGCCAAGCTGCGCGCCGACCTCGACCGCATGCTGGAGCGCGGCGACGTCGCCGACGGCGGCGAGCATCGCGAGGTGCTGGAAGCCTACCGCATGTTCGCCAACGACCAGGGCTGGTCGCACAAGCTGCACGAGGCGGTCGCCACCGGCCTCACCGCGGAAGCCGCCGTCGAACGCGTGCAGTCCGACACCCGCGCGCGCATGCTGCGCTCGACCGATCCCTACTTGCGCGACCGGCTGCACGACCTGGAAGACCTCGGCTACCGCCTGATGCGGCAGCTGGTCGGCCAGGACCACGCGCCCTCGCGCGAGCAATTGCCCGACAACGCCATTGTCATCGCGCGCGCGATGGGACCGGCGGCGCTGCTCGACTACGACCGCAAGCGCCTGCGCGGCATCGTGCTGGAGGAAGGCACCGCCAATTCGCACGTCTCGATCGTGGCACGCGCGCTCGGCATTCCCGCGGTCGGCGAGGTGCCGAACGCGCCCGGCATCGCCGATCCCGGCGATGCCATCATCGTCGACGGCACCTCGGGCTCGATCTATGTGCGGCCTTCGCAGGAGATCGAGGCGGCCTTCGCCGAGCGCGTGCGCTTCCGCGCCCGCCGCCAGGCCCAGTATCTGGCGCTGCGCGACCGGCCCTGCGTCACCAGGGACGGCCAGAAGGTCGAGCTGATGATCAACGCAGGCCTGGCCATCGACCTGCCGCATATCGAGGACACCGGCAGCGCCGGCATCGGCCTGTTCCGCACCGAGCTGCAATTCATGGTCGGCCAGAGCCTGCCGCGCACCAGCGACCAGCTCGCGCTCTATCGCACGGTGCTGGACGCGGCCGGGAGCAAGCCCGTCACCTTCCGCACCCTCGACATCGGTGGCGACAAGGCACTGCCCTATATGGAAGCCGTGATCGAGGAAAATCCCGCGCTCGGCTGGCGTGCGATCCGGCTCGGGCTGGATCGCCCCGGCCTGTTGCGGGGCCAGATCCGCGCGCTGCTGCGCGCCGGCGGCGGCCGCGCGCTGCGCATCATGTTCCCGATGATCTCGGAGGTCGCCGAATTCGATGCGGCCAAGGCGCTGGTCGAACGCGAGCTGACATACTTGCGCCAGCACGGCCACACCCTGCCTGAAAGAATCGACATCGGCACCATGGTCGAGGTGCCGGCCCTGCTCTACCAGCTCGACGAGCTTCTGAAGAAGGTCGATTTCATCTCGGTCGGCTCCAACGACCTGTTCCAGTTCTTGTTCGCGGTCGACCGCGGCAACGCCAAGGTGTCCGAACGCTTCGACACCATGTCGGCGCCGATCCTGCGCGCGCTGCGCGACATCGCACGCAAGGCGCATGCGGCGAAGAAGTCGCTCTCGCTGTGCGGCGAGATGGCATCGAAGCCGGTCGGCGCGCTGGCGCTGATCGCGCTGGGCTATCGCTCGCTGTCGCTCTCGGCGACTGCGCTCGGCCCGGTCAAAGCGATGGTGCTCGACCTCGACGCCAAGAAAGCCGAGGCGATGCTTGGCCCGCTCTTGGACGCTCCAGCCGGTAGCGTCTCGATCCGGCAGAAGCTGACGGAATTTGCCGAGGCCGAAGGCCTGGCCTTGTAGCGGGCCTGTCGCCGCGTCCCGCCGCCTCGCCTCTTGCCGCTATTGAGACTGAACCGATGTCGTCACTCCCCGAAGCCAAACTGGACGTCCTGCTCGCGCATCACGCCTCGCTCGAGGCCGAATCGCTCGGACAGCTCACCTCCGAGCGCTATGTGCAGATCACGCGCGAGCTCGCCGAGATCACCCCGCTGGTCGAAGCGGTGAAGGCCTATCGCTCCGCCGTCAAGGAGCTCGCGGAAACCGAGGCGCTGATCGCCGATCCCGCGACCGATGCCGAAATGCGCAGCATGGCAGAGGCCGAACGCGACGAGCTGACGCCAAAGATCGAGGAGCTGGTCCAGAAGATCCGCGTCGCGCTGTTGCCAAAGGACGCCATGGACGACCGCAACGTGGTGCTGGAAATCCGTGCCGGCACCGGCGGCGACGAAGCTTCGCTGTTCGCCGGCGACCTGTTCCGGATGTACGAGCGCTTTGCCAGTCTTCAGGGCTGGAAGGTCGAGGTGATCTCGGCCAGCGAAGGCACCGTCGGCGGTTACAAGGAGATCATCGCCGAGGTGCAGGGCCGCGGCGCGTTCTCGAAGCTGAAGTTCGAATCCGGCGTGCACCGCGTGCAGCGCGTGCCCGACACCGAGACGCAGGGACGCATCCACACCTCGGCGGCGACGGTGGCCGTGCTGCCGGAGGTCGAGGACGTCGACGTCGACATCAAGAACGACGACTTGCGGATCGAGACCATGCGCGCGCAAGGAGCGGGCGGCCAGCACGTCAACAAGACCGAATCGGCGATCCGCATCACCCACATCCCGACCGGCATCGTGGTGATGATGCAGGACAGCCGCTCGCAGCACAAGAACCGCGCCTCCGCCATGAACATCCTGCGCTCGCGCATCTACGACGCCGAGCGGCAACGCGTCGACGCCGCGCGCTCCGCCGAGCGCAAGGAGAAGGTCGGCTCCGGCGACCGCTCCGAGCGCATCCGCACCTACAATTTTCCGCAAGGACGCGTCACCGACCACCGCATCAATCTGACGCTCTACAAGCTGCCGCAGGTGATCGCGGGTGAAGCGCTGGGCGAATTGATCGACGCACTGACGACGGAGCACCAGGCCGCACAGCTCGCTGCGCAAGGCGCGGCGGCCTGAGGCGTGAGCAACCCCTTCACCGGACAATCCATCGAGGGCGCGCGGCGCACGTTGGCTGCGCTGCTGAGATCGGCACGGCTCGACGAAGCCGAGCTCGACGCCCGCATCCTGATCAGTGCCGTGCTCGCCCTCGACCTCACCGGCCTGGTCACGCAGGCTGCCCGTGCTCTGACCGCGGCCGAAGCATCGCGGCTCGCGCAGTATGCGCAGCGCCGCATCGCCGGCGAGCCGGTGGCGCGCATCCTCGGGACACGCGAATTCTGGGGCCTGCCATTCCGCCTGTCGGAAGCAACCCTGGTCCCGCGCCCCGATACCGAGACCGTGGTCGAGCTTGTACTCGAGATTTTTCGCGAGCGGCAGGCATCTCATCCGCCGCGCATCGCCGACATCGGCACCGGATCCGGCGCGATCCTGCTCGCGCTGCTGCACGAAATTCCGGATGCTTTCGGCGTCGGCACCGATCTCAGCCAGAACGCGCTCAGAACCGCCAGGGACAATGCCGCCGCGCTCGGCCTCGCCGACCGCGCCGCCTTCGTCGCCTGCTCCTACGCCGCGGCGCTTGGCGGCCCGTTCGATCTCATCGTCTCGAACCCGCCCTATATTCCCTCGGGCGAGATTCCGAAATTGAGCATCGAGGTGCGCGGGCACGATCCGCACCTGGCGCTCGATGGCGGCAATGACGGGTATGACGCGTACCGCGCGCTGATCCCCCAGGCGGCCGAACGGCTCGCGCCCGGCGGAGCGCTGATCGTCGAGGCCGGACTGGGCCAGGCCCAAAATATTGAAACCTTGATGAGGGGCGCCGCGTTATCGCTGGACCGGCCGCCCAAGGCCGACCTGGCGGGCATTCCCCGGGCCGTTTCGGCCCGAAAAATGCCTCCATAAAAGCCGGATTGGGCTGCAAAAACCTCTTGGAATATCGCCTGGGAACGACTACGTTCCGTTCAACACATCGGTGCCGGCCCCGTACACGTACGGGCGAAAGCCGGGCTCTCGGGCGAGAGCATTACTGATTTAAAGGTTCCAAGCCGCAGGTCCTGTTGAGCGCGATGGCCAGTGGAGCTGCGCTGCTCTCCGACCGCAAGTGAACGAAAGCCTGATATTGCGCTTGAAGACTTACGCAAGAAAGCTGGGCTTGTTTCGGCAGGCGAAATGAATGGGTTCGCTGGCAATGAATGCTGGCGGGTGGGGAACGCGTCTTTGTTGAACGCGGCGGTCGACGAACATCGGCAGGGTTCGATCCGCTCTACGCGCGGTGCGCGTGAGAGAGATGTGAGCCGCTGTCTCCAGGTCACTCCTAGCAATCAGTAATGCGTGCAACCTTTAGGGCTGGAATCGAAGGCAGGACATGAGAAACGGTCAGAACAAGCAGCGGATGCGCAACCGCAACAACAATAACAACAACCGGCGCGGCCAGAACCCGATGACCCGGGTCTACGAGTCCAACGGGCCCGACATCAAGATTCGCGGCACCGCTTCGCACATCGCTGAAAAGTATCTCCAGCTTGCGCGTGACGCGCGCTCCTCCGGCGACCCCGTTGCAGCCGAGAACTACTACCAGCATGCCGAGCATTATTTCCGCCTGATCGCGGCGGCCCAGGAGCAGTTCCGCCAGAACCAGCAGCCGCGCGGCGATGAGCCCATCAGCAGCAGCGAGGACGGCGAGGACGACGGCGAGAATTTCTCGGCATTCGGCCAGGAGCCGGGTTTCGTGCCGCAGCCCCCGCAGCAACCCTTCATGCGCGACCGCGATGGCCCGCGCGATCACCACCCGCGTGATCATCAGCAGCGCGAGGGCCAGCAGCCCTATCAGCGCGACAACCAGCAGCCGCGCGAGCACCGCGAACGCGATCATCGCCCGCAGCCGCAATATCAGCCGCAACCCGCCAACCAGCCGCAGCCGGTCATCGCCGATGCCGGCGGCGTCGATCGCCTGCCCTCCTTCATCACCGGCCCGCAGCCGCAAGTGAATGGCGGCCAGGGCGGGTTCGAGGGCGGCGGCGGTGGCGGCGAGCGCTATCCGCGGCGGCGCCGCCGGCCGCATGGCCCGCGCCCCGAGCGCGAGGCTGCTCCAGTCGCCTCCAGCGACGAGGTCGCCCCTGGCGAGTAGCCTCTTCTGAATTTCTGACCTGAATCGTCCCGGCCTCGCCGGGACGATTTGTTTTTGATGGTGTGCGTTGGTTCAATCCGCGGGACCGCAGGCACGGACCACCTCTCCCCGTCGGAGAGAGGTGAAGCTAGCTAGCTGCGCGTCACCGTCGTCTGGGATGGCACCAGCACCGGCTTCGCGAGGGAGGGAATGAGCCGCGCGCGCTCGCGCTTGGCGGGGATTGCGCGGTAGACCTGCTTGGTCGCCTCCACGATATGGACGCCGGCAAAGGGCAGCGACAGCGCCGCACCGGCACGCTCCCACATCTGCGCCGATTTCAGCACCCAGCCTCCGGCATAAGGCGGCATGAACAACGCCTCGCCCCAGGCGGTCGGCGTGAACCAGGTCTGGCGCAGCAGCTCGGTGATCTGCGAGCGCGAATAGGGCCGGCCGTGACCGAAGGGCGTGCTGTCGGTGCGGGTCCACACCCCGCGCCGGTTCGGGATCACGGCGATCACGCGTCCGGACGGCGACAGCACGCGCCACACCTCGCGCAGCAACGCGGCCGGATCGTCCGACATCTCCAGCGCGTGGACCAGGAGGATGCGGTCGACCGCGGCGTCAGGAAGCGGCAGCGAGAATTCGTCGACCAGCGAGGCCAGCGCCGGCCGTCCCGTCGGCCATTTCAGGACGCCCTGGGCCGCCGGCATGAAGGCGATGCAGCGCTCGGCGTCCTCGCGGAACAATCCCAGATAGGGCGTGGGATAGCCGATGCCGAGCACGCGCTGGCCCTCGGCGCTTGGCCAGCGCTCCCTGATGCCGCGATTGATCATTTGCCGCGCCACGATCCCGAGGCGGCGGGAATAGAACTCGCGGAGGTCGACGACGTCGATGGTCATGACGGCAATGTAACATGCGCCCGGCCGCCGCCGCGCGCGGAATATTGCATTGCCTGCGCAACGTTAACGCCATATTTGTCTGGCGGGGCTGAGCCCGATGGAGATGACATGGCCGCCGAAATTCGTACTTTCACCTGTTTAAACGACAATTTCGGTTATCTGATCCACGACGTGGAAACCAAGGCGACCGCGTCGATCGACGCGCCGGAGGCCGGCCCCATCCTTAAGGCCCTGGAGCGCGAGGGCTGGCAGCTCACCGACATCCTGATCACCCACCATCATGGCGATCATGTCGGCGGGGTTGCCGAACTCAAGCAGAAATACAATTGCCGCGTCGTGGCGCCGCACGACAAGACGACGAAGATCGCGAATGTCGACCTGCGCGTCGCCAACGCCGACGTGGTGAAGATCGGCAATTTGCTGGCGCGCGTCGTGGAGACGCCCGGCCACACGCTCGACCACATCTCCTACGTGTTCGACACCGAGAAGACGGTCTTCGCCGCCGACACGCTGTTCTCGATCGGCTGCGGCCGCGTCTTTGAGGGCACCTACCCGATGATGTGGGATTCGCTTCTGAAACTGCGGGCGCTACCCGACGACTTCAAGCTCTATTGCGGCCACGAATACACCGCGTCCAACGTCAAGTTCGCGCTCACCATCGAGCCGGACAATGCGGCGCTCCAGGCCCGCGCCGCGGAAGTGACGAAGCTCCGGGCC
This sequence comes from Bradyrhizobium sp. USDA 326, assembly GCF_049739485.1. Classification (NCBI taxonomy): domain Bacteria; kingdom Pseudomonadati; phylum Pseudomonadota; class Alphaproteobacteria; order Hyphomicrobiales; family Nitrobacteraceae; genus Bradyrhizobium; species Bradyrhizobium sp. USDA 326. Next base: position 2,964,749 of record NZ_JBMGQA010000001.1, on the reverse strand, counting down.
GAGAACAAGCCGACCATTCCCTCGCTGCTTGGGGACGAGAAGCGCGCAAACGTCTTCCTTCGCGCCGATGAGCCGGCGGTCGCGGCCAAGCTGCACATGAAGGGCGCGGACCCGGCCGCTGTGTTCGGCGAGCTGCGCGAGCGCAAGAATAAATCCTGAAGCACAAGTCCTGAAGAACAAGTCCTGACGGGATCGATGCCGACCGCAGCCGAGATCATCGCGCGCCTCGAACTCCGACCGCATCCCGAAGGCGGGCATTACCGCGAAACGTTTCGCGATCTGGCCACGGACGCCAACGGGCGCTCGCGCTCGACGCTGATCTACTTCCTGCTTGCGCGCGGCGAGCGTTCGCACTGGCATCGCGTCGATGCGGTCGAGACGTGGCACTATTACGCCGGCAGCCCCTTGTTGCTGCGCATCGCCCATGACGGCTGCTCACAGCACGAGGTACGGCTGGGCAACGACCTCATCGGCGGCGAGCGGCCGCAGGCGATCGTGCCGGCACAGGCCTGGCAGATGGCGGAAACCACGGGCGAATGGACGCTGGTCGGCTGCACCGTGGCGCCCGCGTTCGACTTCGCAGGCTTCGAGCTCGCACCAAAGGACTGGGAGCCTTAGCTTCCCACGTCACTCCGACCGGCTAGCAAGCGGCGAACCCGGAATGACAATCATCGCTTCCGCAGCACCATGTCCTTCGCCGCGATCAGGCCGCCACCGGCGATCAGGATCGCGGCGAAGGCGATGCTGGCGCTGGCCTTGGCAAAACCGGCGGCGATGAGGAAGCCCGTCGAGAGCAGCGGCGTCGCATAGGAGGCGGCGCCGAGCACGCGGATGTCGCCGCGCTTCATGCCGATGTCCCAGGCGTAGAAGGCGGCGCCGACTGGGCCGATGCCGAGTGCAATCACGGAAAGCCATTGCAGCGTGGTCTCCGGCCACACGGTGGTCTCCAGCGCGACATGCATCACTGCGGCGAGCACGGCGGTGGCGAGGCAGAAGCCGGCGACCGCGTCGGTCGGCACCGCTTTCAACCGGCGCGACAGCACCGAATAGGTTGCCCAGACGAAAGCGGCGATGAAGGCCGCGATCAGTCCCGGCACCGCGCCCGGCGCGAAGCCGGAGGTGTTGCCGGCGAACAGCAGCACTGTGCCGACGAGGCCGAGCACGGCGCCGATGATGTGATGCAGGGCGAGCCGCTCGCCGGGCAGGAACGACGAGAACAGCACGATCAGCAGCGGCCATAGGTAATTCAGAAGGCCGGCTTCGGCCGGCGGCGCGAAGCGCAGCGCGAGAAAATACAGCGCATGGTAGCCGAACAGGCCACCGACGCCGACGACCCAAACGGCGAGCGGCTGGCGCAGGCTTTTCGCCGCCTCGCTCCGCCCGATCCAGGTGAGCAACCCGACGACACCGCCGATCGCAAACGTCATCGCGGCGAGCTGGAACGCCGGGATCTTTCCGGTCGCCACCGTCATCACCGACAGCAGCGACCACATCAGGATCGCGGTCAATCCGATCAGCGTCGCGGTCCGGGGAGTCATTCCAGGGCCTCGTCGTTCCGGGGCGGCTCGAAGAGCCGAACCCGGAACCTCGAGATTCTCAGGTGCGCAATTGCGCACCATAGTTCGCCGCTATCTCAGCGCCCCGGAATGACAGTGCATAGACAGGTGCCGGGGACAAGCCCGGGCATGACGACGTGGAAAATATCAGTCCGCGTGATGCGATCGCATCACACCATGTACTGGCCGCCGTTGACGGTCAGCGTCGACCCGGTGATGAAACCGGACTCGTCGGCCGCGAGGAACACGACCGCACGCGCAATCTCTTCGGGCTCGCCGAGCCGGCTGACCGGGATCTGCGGGATCACGTTCTTCTCCAGGACGTCCTTCGGCACCGCCTGCACCATTTCGGTGTTGATGTAGCCCGGGCAGATCGCATTGACGGTAATGCCGCCCTTGGCGTTCTCGAGCGCGAGCGCCTTGGTGAAGCCGATGTCGCCGGCCTTTGCCGCGGAATAGTTGACCTGACCGAACTGCCCCTTCTGGCCGTTGATCGACGAGATCGAGATGACGCGACCGAACTTGCGCGCGCGCATGCCCTCGATGACCTGGCGCGTCATGTTGAACAGCGAGCCCAGATTGGTGTTGATGACGGCGGTCCACTGCTCGAGCGTCATCTTGTGGAAGGCGGTATCGCGGGTAATGCCGGCATTGTTGACGAGCACTTCGATCGGCCCGAGATCGGCCTCGACCTTCTTCACGCCCGCCGCGCAGGCGTCGAAGCTGCTGACGTCCCATTTGTAGATCGGGATGCCGATCTCGGTCTTGAACTTCTCCGCCGCCGCATCGTTGCCGGCATAGTTGGCCGCCACCTTGTAGCCAGCGGCCTTCAGCGCCTTGCTGATCGCAGCCCCGATGCCCCGCGTACCACCCGTGACTAATGCAACACGTGCCATGTCGTAATCCTTCCCTTGGGCTCTTCGGACGCTTTTGAGTGACCGTTTTTAGCGATGGATTATGCGATTGGTTTGACGGACATCAAGAACAAAACGCCCGGCGTCGAGCCGGGCGTTTCTCTTTAGTCGAGGCTTGCGTGGTTGCGAAGAATATTTGATTTGCAACCGCTGCCTTTTTAGTCGCGTGCAACGCACGCGCTGACGTGTGCGGCGCACACGTCAGCTGCGTGTAATATCGTCGTCAGTCGCGCGCCAGGCACATCGCGATGCCCATGCCGCCGCCGATACACAGCGTGGCCAGGCCCTTCTTCGAATCACGCTTCTGCATTTCGTGCAGCAGCGTCACCAGCACGCGTGCGCCGGACGCGCCGACCGGATGGCCGATCGCGATCGCGCCGCCGTTGACGTTGACCTTGGATGTGTCCCAGCCGAGATCCTTGTTGACGGCGCAGGCCTGCGCCGCGAAGGCCTCGTTGGCCTCGATCAGGTCGAGATCGCCGACGCTCCAGCCGGCCTTCTTCAGCGCGGCGCGCGAGGCCGGGATCGGGCCCGAGCCCATGATCTTCGGATCGACGCCGGCCTGCGCCCATGACACGATTCGCGCCAGCGGCTTCTTGCCTTCCTTGGCCGCCTGCTTGGCAGTCATCAGCACCACGGCGGCAGCGCCGTCGTTGATGCCCGAGGCCGAGCCCGCGGTCACCGTGCCGTCCTTCTCGAAGGCAGGCTTGAGCTTGGCCATCGCGTCGAGCGTTGCGCCATGACGCGGATATTCGTCGGCGCTGACCACGACGTCGCCCTTGCGGGTCTTGATGGTGACGGGGACGATCTCGTCGTTGAACTTGCCGGCCTTCTGCGCCGCCTCGGCCTTCTGCTGCGAGGCGACCGCGAACTCGTCCTGCTGGGCGCGGGTGATCTGCCACTGCCGCGCGACGTTCTCGGCGGTGTTGCCCATGTGGTAGCCGTTGAAGGCATCCCACAGGCCGTCCTTGATCATGGTGTCGACCAGTTCGAGGCCGCCCATCTTGACGCCGCCGCGCAGATGCTGGGCGTGCGGAGCCATGCTCATGGATTCCTGGCCGCCGGCGACCACGATCTCGGAATCCCCGTTGAGCAGCGCCTGATAGCCGAGTGCGACCGTGCGCAGGCCCGAGCCGCAAAGCTGGTTGACGCCCCACGCCGGGCTCTCCACCGGGATACCGGCGCCAATCGAGGCCTGACGGGCCGGATTCTGGCCCTGGGCGGCGGTCAGGATCTGCCCCATGATGACTTCCGAGACCCGGCCGGGCTCGATGCCACCACGCTCCAGCGCGGGCCTTGATGGCGATGGCGCCGAGATCATGGGCGGGAAGGGTCGCGAACGCTCCGTTGAAGCTTCCGACCGGGGTGCGGGCGGCGCTGACGATGACGACATCGTCTGACATGGGCATCTCCTGGGTTTGAAGGGGGCAGGCGGGGCTGGGGAAAAGGGCTCGCCAGTCTCGGACGGCATCCTGTTAACGTCGTTGAGGCATGTCAATCGGACGGTCTCCGAATTCATGCCGCATCGCATTCAAAATAGCGTTCTTGGCGTTTTCGCAAGCAGGATTTTGCTCTGCAATTAACCGTGCCGCACAAAACGGTAGCGTGAGCCCTTTGAAAATGCTTACTTTGTTGCGTTGCGTACTCTTCCCGCCCTGCGGCATTGCCCGACAGGTTCCCGTTCTCCGCGTTTTGCAAGTGAGAGCCCATGGCGAAATCAGACCAACCCACCACCATCAAGAAATACGCTAACCGCCGGCTCTATAACACCGGAACGAGTACCTACGTGACGCTGGAAGACCTCGCCGCCATGGTCAAGGACGGCGAAGATTTCCTGGTCTATGACGCCAAGACCGGCGACGACATCACCCGCTCCGTGCTCGCCCAGATCATCTTCGAGCAGGAGAACAAGGCCGGCCAGAACCTGCTGCCGACCACCTTCCTCCGCCAGCTCATCCGCTTCTATGGCGACAGCATGCAGATGGTGGTGCCGAAATATCTGGAGCAGTCGATTGCGACGCTGACCCAGGAGCAAGAGAAGTTCCGCAAGCAGATCGCCAATACGCTGTCCGGCACTCCTTTTGCTCCGTTGGAGGAGCAAGTCCGCCGCAACATGGAGCTGTTCCAGCAGACCTTCTCGATGTTCAAGCCGTTCGCTGCGCCCCGTCCGACCACCACTCCCGAGCCGGAGGCCGGTGCGAATACCGAGGAGCCGAAGGACAGCAACATCGATGATCTGCGCCAGCAGATGAAGGAAATGCAGGAACGCCTCGAGCGGATGTCGAAGAAGGACGAGTAGTCTCTCATTTGCACCGGCTCCCCAGCGAACCGGGGGACGAGCCATGTCTGACCGAGCCACCCATTGGGACCATGTCTACGCCACCAAGGGCGAAGCCGAGGTCAGCTGGTTTCAGGACAGCCCTTCGCCCTCGCTCGACCTGATCCGCGCGGCCAATCCGGATCATGGCGCAGCCATCATCGATATCGGCGGCGGCGCCTCGCGGCTGGTCGATGCGCTGCTGCAGGACGGGTATCGCGACGTCGCCGTGCTGGATCTCGCTGCCAACGCGCTTGATGCTGCGAAGAAGCGAATCGGCGGAGCCGCTTCGATCGTCGACTGGATCGTTGCCGACGCCACGACGTGGCAGCCGACGAAGTCCTACGACGTCTGGCACGATCGCGCCGCGTTTCATTTCCTGACCGACCCGCGCCACAGGGCCGCTTACGTCGAGCGCCTGCGGTGGGCGCTTACCCCCGGCGGACAAGTCATCATCGGTACGTTCTCGCCCGATGGTCCGGAGAAATGCAGCGGCCTGCCGGTACAGCGACACGACAGCGCGAGCCTTGCAGCGGAGCTCGGGCCTGAGTTCGAGCTGGTCGAGACGCGCGGCGAAACGCATCACACCCCGTGGGATTCAACGCAGGCGTTTCAGTTCAGCCGGTTCCGGAGACGCGGCTTGTAAGGCGTGGCGCGTCCTTGACGTGATGGATTCTCGATGCTTCCACAAGGTCGTCATTGCGAGCGCAGCGCCTGTCAGGCCGCCATCTTCACCGCATGCGCGAAGTCCCAATAGAGCTTGCGCGCCTTGGCGTAGAACGGGCCGGGCTTCAGCTCGCGCTCGTCGATGCGGATCACGGGCGCGACCTTGGCGAAATTGCCTGATGAAAAGATCTCGTCGGCGGCCAGGAAATCGGCATATCGCAGCGTCTTCTCGACCACGGTGATGCCGTCGGCCCGAAGCAGGCTGATGACGCGCTGGCGCGTGATGCCGTTCAGGAAAGTGCCGTTCGGCATCGGCGTGAACACCACGCCATTCTTGGCCATGAACACGTTGGAATTGCCGAACTCGGCGACGTTGCCGAGCATGTCGAGCATCAGCGCGTTGTTGAAGCCGCGCGCGGCGGCCTCGGCGAGCGCGCGCGAATTGTTCGGATAGAGGCAGGCCGCCTTGGCCTCCACCGGCGCGCATTCGGCGGTGGGCCTGCGGAACGGCGACAGCGTGATCGCGTTGCCGACAGGTTTTGGCATCGGCGCCTCGTAGATGCACAGGCACCAATTGGTGGTCTCGGGGTCGAACAGCACGCCGCCGCCGCTCCCGTTCTGCGCCCAGTACATCGGACGAATATAGAGCTCGGCATCCGTCCCAAATCGGGCAATGCCCTCGTTTGCGAGCGCAAGCCAGGCGCCGGTATCGACCACCGGCTTCAGGCCAAAATTGATCGCTGACTGATTGATGCGGGCGACGTGCCGGTCAAGATCGGGCGCAACACCCTCGAACGCGCGTGCGCCGTCGAACACGATCGAGCCGAGCCAGGCCGCATGCGTGCGCGAGCCCATGATCGGCACATTGCCGTCATGCCATTTGCCCTCGAAGAAGGTCCAGCTCGGCGAATAGTCGATGGGCTTTTTGATCTCGGCCATGATTGGCCTCCCCTTGGAAATATCCGGGCACTATTGCCCCAATTTCTAAAAGATTCCCTGCGGGGACTTGGTGAGTTACCCTCCTCTTCGTGGGAGAAAGGAAAGATCCATGCCGCTCGATCCGCTCGCCAAGCGTTTGTTGACCATGATGGCTGCGGCTGCGCCGCAGGCGCGGAGCCGGCCCAGCGTGGAGGCGCGACGGCAATCGCTGGAAAAGCTGATGCAGTTCGCGTGTGCCGAGGCGCCGGATGTGGCGACCTCCGATGGCACGCTGACCGGCCGCGCCGGCGAACTGCCTTTTCGGCTCTACACGCCGGCAAGCGCCGAGGAACTCGCACCGGGGTTCGTGTTCTTTCACGGCGGCGGGCTCGTCGCCGGCAGCATTGCCACGCATGACCGCATTGCGGCCGCGCTGGCGCATGCCACCGGCTGCCGCCTCGTGTCGGTCGACTACCGGCTCGCGCCCGAGCACAGATTCCCCGCCGCCGTCGACGACGCGATCGCTGCCACCGAATGGGTGGCGCGCGAGGCGGCATCGCTCGGCATCGACGCGGACCGTCTGGTGATCGGCGGCGATTCCGCCGGCGCCACGCTGGCTGCGATCGTGTGCCAAGAGGCGGCGCAGACTGCCGGCCTCTCCATTGCCGCGCAATGCCTGATCTGTCCGGTGCTGGATTTCGAGGAGACCTCGCCCTCGCGCGAGGCCTTTGCCGAGGGCCACCTGATCGACCGCGCCACGATCGAAGCCGATCTTTCCGACTATCTGCCCGAGGGCATCGACACCGCCGATCCCCGCGTCTCTCCGTTGCGCGCGACACGGCTGACGGGCCTGCCGACTGCGATCATCCACACCGCCGAATACGACCCGATGCGCGACGAAGGCAATGCCTATGCTCGCAAGCTGCTCGCCGCGGGCGTCGCCGTCGAGCATGTCTGCCACGACGGCATGGTCCACAATTTTCACGCCATGGGCGCAATCCTGCCGCAAGCCCGGCTCGTGTTGTCGCAGATCGGCGAACAGGTGCGAAGGGCGGTGAAGAAGTCTGAGTGAGAATCAGACCCTTGCGTCGAGAACGGCTCTGGCTGCCACGAGATATTCAGGCCAATGCGTATCCGCATAACGCTCCGCCTGCCGCGCGCAAGCGACGTCGGGCGCATGCGCGGCGGCGATCATGCGTGCAAAGCGTTCTTCGGCAACCGTCACATCGTCGACCACTGGCGCCGGTGCGGCCGCCACGGCGGTCGGAGCGAGGGCGAGCCCCGCCATTCCGGCGAGCAGGATGCGGCGTGACGTGTTCATGGCTATCGTCCTCCGTTGTCCGGCCTGCACTCTGGCAGGCGAGAGTGTCGGTGCAGTCACGACAGGGTAGCCGCGCGCGTCGATACAGTCCATCGTTTGCGGATAGCGCTTGACCGCGGGAACGATCACGTTCCATCTAGCATGCGTTTTCCGCCACCAGAGCCTCACGCGTCGGATTGTCACGTGTCAACTCGCAACCCACCGCATCGTCCGGCTTTGCGCGCGATCGCGCTGGGGCTGGCCTGCCTGACGGTTTCAGCGAGCGCTGCCTTCGCCGCAGAGGCGGACGAGGACGCACCGGCAAAGCCGGCTGTTCCGAACATCTACCTCGACCTCCGCACCAGCTACGCGACGATCCCCGCAGGCACGCTCGGGCTCGGCTTCGGCACCACCTCGCTGTCGGCCGCGCTCCAAGCCCTGGCGGCGCGACGAAGCACGACGCTGCCGAACGGCTTGCCGGCCGCGAAGGCGATCGCCGTTGACCTGCCGCTGACCGTCGACGTCACCGACCGTGTCTCGCTCTATGGCGGCGTGTCCGGATCGACGACGGATATCGGCGGCGGCTGGTCGTCCTTCGATATCACTAGCTGGAGCATCGGCGTGCAGGCCGACCTCCACCAGCAGAATGGCGGCAAGATCCCGACGATCACGCTGCAATCGACGCTGACGCAGTCGGTGCCGAACGAGCAGGGCATGGTGAATTCCTTCAACAACATCCTGGAATTCGACTACGCGCTCGACGAGGACGAAACGCGGGGCTGGTTGGCCGGCATGCAATACACCACCGCCAGCATTGCCAGCCCGTTCGCCAGCATCCGGCCGAACACTGTCCTCTATGCCGGCGGCTATTACCAATGGCCGAGCAACTGGAAGTTCACCGGGCGCTTCGGCATGCAGTCCTTCGGTGGCGCACAGCTCGCGGGACGGACGATCGCGGAGTCCTTCACCCAGCCGATCCTGCGGCTCGACCTTGACCGCATGGACGACAACGACAACCGCCTGTTCGGCATCACCGCGTTGATCGCGTGGACGCCGAAGCCGGCCTACCAGCTGACGCTGCGCACGCCGCTCTATGCGGTGCGCAATTAGCTGATGCTACTCCGGCACCGGCACGTCGAACGTGTTGAGCGTAACCGAGACCATGCAGTAGACGCCGATCAGATAGGACAGCTCGGCCGCGCCGTGCTCGCCGAACTCCTTCACCGCCGCGCGATAGGTCAGCTCCGGCAGCACGCCACCGCCGACAAGTGCCGAGGCCATGTCATAGGCGACCGCCTCCTGCCTGGTGAGGTCCACGGGCCGCTGCCCGGCGACGATGGTCGCCAGTTTCTCGTCGGACAGGCCGCGCTGCTCGGCGACCAGAACGTGGGCATAGAGCTCGTAACCTGATCGGAAATGCGAGCCGGTGACGAGGATCGCGACCTCACGCACCGGCGCGGGCAGCAGCGGGTTCGACGCGACCGCCTTGACCAACTCCCACACCGGCTTGCCGAAGCGCGGCTCGCGGATCCAGGGATTCCAGGGCCCGAGCAGCGCACCGTCGTCGCGCATGTTCACAAAGCCCTTGAAATGGCCCTTGATGCCGGCTCGCATGTCGTCATAGAGCGGCTTCTGCTCGTCGGTCAGATTCTTGGGATCGAGAATGGGAAGGCGCACGGGAGGATCTCCTCGTTGAGAAGACGCAAGCGTCACCTGCATGCGTGCGCAAGACAAGTGAAGTTGCCGTGACGATCGTGCAATTCCGCAAATGCAGGGCGATGCCGGCTATGACACCGCGGAGGTTCGCACGCTTTGGGGATTGACGACGTCGTCGACGTCCAGCGCCAGCGGCTCGCCTGTCGCCAGAAACGACGACAGGGTCTTCTCGACCGGTGCCGGATCGAGGCCGCGCGCTTTCAGCCATGCGGGCTCGTAATAGGTCTGCCGGTAGCGCTCGCCGGAATCGCAGATCAGCGTCACCAGCGAGCCCGCCACGTTCGCCTGGCGCATTTCCGAAGCGAGCCGGCATAGCGCCAGGAAGTTGGTGCCGGTGGAGCCGCCGACTGGGCGACGCAGCCGGCGCGACAGCACGTTCATCGCCGCGATCGTCGCCGCATCCGGGACCTTCATCATGCGGTCGACCACGCCCGGCACGAAGGACGGTTCGCAGCGTGGCCGGCCGACACCCTCGATCAGCGACGGCCGGTCGCAAACATGGGAGCGGTCCTGCGAGCGGAAGCAATCGAAGAAGGCGGAATGCTCGACGTCGGCGACGCACAGCCGTGTCGGATATTGCCGATAGCGCAAATAGCGCCCGATCGTCGCCGAGGTGCCGCCGGTGCCGGCGCCCATCACGATCCAGTCCGGCAGCGGACGCGGCTCGCCTTGCAATTGCGTGAAGATCGATTCGGCGATGTTGTTGTTGCCGCGCCAGTCGGTGGCGCGCTCGGCGAAGGTGAACTGGTCCATGTAATGGCCGTTCAGGCGGCCGGCGAGCGCGGCGGCTTCCGCGTAGAGGGCGCGGGCGTCGTCGATCAAATGGCAATTGCCGCCATAATGCTCGATCGCGGCGATCTTCTCCGCCGAGGTGGTGCGCGGCATCACGGCGTAGAAGGGCACGCCGATCATCTCTGCGAAATAGGCCTCCGACACCGCGGTCGATCCCGACGAGGCCTCGATCACGGGCGTACCTTCGCGGATGTGGCCGTTGCAGAGCGCATAGAGGAACAGCGAGCGCGCGAGGCGATGCTTCAGGCTGCCGGTCGGATGCGTGGACTCATCCTTGAGATAGATGTCGATGCCGGAGAGCGCCGGCACGATCAACCGGATCAGATGCGTGTCGGCGGTGCGGCACTGGTCGGCCTCGATCGCGGCGACGGCGTCGTCGACCCAGCCGCGCCGATAGGCCGGTCCGGCCCGATTGTACTGGCGGAAGGGGAATGTCTGCATCGCATGAATCTCTCATGATGCGGATGGCGCATCAAGAGCTGACGGCTAGAACTCCAGCGGCGCATTGTCGACGACTTCCTTCATCACGAAGAAGGTGCGGGTCTGGCGCACGCCGGGCAGCGCGATGAGCTGCTCGCCATGGATGCGGTTGAAATCCTCCATGTCGCCGACGCGGATCTTGAGGAAGTAGTCGAAGTCGCCCGCGACGAGGTGGCAGTCGAGCACGAATTTCAGCTTGGCGATGGCTTGCTCGAAGGTGGCAAAACTCTCCGGCGTCGAGCGGTCGAGCACGACCCCGACCATCACCAGCGTGCCCTTGGCCACCTTCTTCGGCGCGACCATGGCGCGCACGGTGGCGATGAAGCCGTCCTCGAACAAACGCTGGGTGCGGCGGTGGCAGGTGGCGGGGCTGATCGCGACCGTTTCGGCCAGCTCGGCATTGCTGAGCCGACCGTTATTTTGGAGCAATCTCAAGATCTTAAGGTCGGTGCGGTCGAGCCGGGCAGCCATGAAAGAAGCTTCCGTGAGTAGATGTTATTATGGAAGAAATATTAGCAACCAGCGCAGCTTCTGCAAGAAATAGCGCAAAATTGGCGCAATATTCGAGAGCACATTTTCCCAACGCGATGCTAGGGAGCCGCCAACACCAACGCCAATCGGGATTGACCCATGAAGCTGGACAAATTTCCGCGCTATCCTTTGACCTTCGGCCCGACGCCCATCGAGAAGCTGGAGCGCTTGTCGAAACATCTCGGCGGCCAGGTCGAGCTCTATGCCAAGCGCGAGGACTGCAATTCCGGCCTCGCCTATGGCGGCAACAAGCTGCGCAAGCTCGAATACATCATCCCCGATGCGATCGCCTCCAACGCCGACACGCTGGTCTCGATCGGCGGCGTGCAGTCGAACCACACCCGCATGATCGCCGCGGTCGCCGCCAAGATCGGCATGAAGTGCCGCCTCGTGCAGGAAGCCTGGGTGCCGCACGAGGACGCCGTCTATGACCGCGTCGGCAACATCATGCTCTCGCGCATCATGGGCGCCGACGTCCGCCTGGTCGACGAGGGCTTCGATATCGGCATCCGCAAGAGCTGGGAGCAGGCGATCGAGGAAGTGAAGGCCGCGGGCGGCAAGCCCTACGCCATTCCCGCCGGTGCCTCCGTGCATAAGTTTGGCGGCCTCGGCTATGTCGGCTTTGCCGAGGAGGTGCGCAAGCAGGAAGCAGAGCTCGGCTTCAAGTTCGACTACATCGTCGTCTGCACCGTCACCGGCTCCACCCATGCCGGGATGCTGGTCGGGTTTGCGGCGGACGGCCGTGCGCGAAAGGTGATCGGCATCGATGCTTCCTTCACGCCCGCCCAGACCAAGGCACAGGTGCTCGAGATCGCGCAGAACACGGCAAAGCTCGTGGAGCTCGGCAAAGATCTCGTCGCAGACGACGTCGTGCTGATCGAGGACTACGCCTATCCCGCCTATGGCGTGCCGTCGGAGGAGACCAAGGAGGCGATCCGCCTCACCGCGCGCCTCGAAGCCATGATCACCGACCCCGTCTACGAGGGCAAGTCGATGCAGGGCCTGATCGATCTCGCCAAGAAGGGCTATTTCGAGAAGGGTGCGAAGATCCTCTACGCCCATCTCGGCGGCGCGCCGGCGCTGAACGGCTATGCGTATGCCTTCAGGAATGGGTGAGTGAGGGCGTAGCTCTCGCCTCATACACAGCTGTCGTCCCGGACAAGCGTCAGCGCAGATCCGAGACTCATAGCCATCGCGTTTGGCGAAGACTCGTGGTTGACAGCTTGCCCCAACCACATCGGCCTGTGGTTATGGACCCCGGATCTGCGCGCGCTCGAGGCGCGCTTGTCCGGGATGACGTGTGGAGGGAGTTGAGCGCTCCAACAAGCTTAGCGCTCCCTACCGCGTCCTGACGATCTGCAGCAGCTCCTCGCCGTAATGCTCGAGCTTCTTGTCGCCGATCCCCGGCACGTTGCGCAGCTCGTCCAGCGTCGTCGGCCAAGCCCGGACGATGCCATCGATCGTTGCGTCATGCAGCACGACGTAGGCCGGAACGCCGCGCTCGCGCGCCACGTTGGAACGCCATGAGCGCAGCCGCGCGCGCAGCTCGGGATCGACATCGCCCTGTGGTGCGCCGGCCGTCGGCGCGAGATCGCCGCGGCGGGATTTGGCGCGACTCGAACGGAGGCGGGTCCCCGGCGCTTCCTCGCGCAGCCACACCTCCGTCTCGCCGCGCAGCACGCCGCGCGCGGTCTCCGTCAGCTTCAGCGCGCCATAGGCCTCGCTGTCGCTCTGCAGATGCCCCATCGCCACCAATTGCCGCAGCACGGTGCGCCACTGCTTTTCGTTGAGCTCGCGTCCGATGCCGAACACCGACAGCTTGTCGTGGCCGAACTGCGTCACCTTCTCGGTCAGGCGTCCGACCAGCACGTCGATCAAATGCATCGCGCCAAAGCGCTGCCCGGTGCGATAGACGCAGGACAACAGCTTCTGGGCCAGCACCTTGCCGTCGCGCATCTTGGGCGGCGTCAGGCAATTGTCGCAATTGCCGCAGCTCTCGCCCATCGCGATCTCGCCGAAATAGGCGAGCAGCCGGCGGCGTCGGCAATGCGGCGTCTCGGCAAGGCCGACCAGCGCATCGAGCTTGCCGATCGAGACCCGCTTGAACTCATCGGAGGCGCTGGACTCGTCGATCATTCGGCGCTGCTGCACGATATCCGAGAGGCCGTAGGCCATCCAGGCCGTCGACGGCTTGCCATCACGGCCGGCGCGCCCCGTCTCCTGGTAGTAGGCCTCGATGCTCTTGGGCAGGTCGAGATGGGCGACGAAGCGCACGTCGGGCTTGTCGATGCCCATGCCGAACGCCACGGTCGCGACGATGACGATGCCGTCCTCGTTGAGAAAGCGGTCCTGGTTGCGCGAGCGCACGCTGCCATCAAGCCCGGCGTGGTAGGGCAGCGCCGCAATGCCGGCGTCTTGAAGCGCGGCAGCGACCTCCTCGACCCGGTTGCGCGACAGGCAATAGACCACGCCGGCATCGCCCATGTGGCGATCGCGAATCAATTCCTTCAGCTGCGACACCGCGTTGCGCTTGTCGACGATCTCGTAGCGAATGTTGGGCCGGTCGAAGCTGGAGACGAATTGCGGCGCGCCCGTCAGCTGCAGCCGCTCGACGATCTCCCTGCGCGTCAGTTCGTCGGCGGTCGCGGTCAGCGCGATGCGCGGCACGTCGGGAAAGCGCTCGGCGATGACGGAAAGGCCGACATATTCGGGACGGAAGTCATGGCCCCATTGCGAGACGCAATGCGCCTCGTCGATCGCAAACAGCGACACCTTCGCCCGCGCCAGCTGCGACAGGCAGCGCGGCGTGACCAGGCGTTCCGGCGCGACATAGAGCAGGTCGAGATCGCCCGCGAAGCAGGCGGCGCTCGATGTCGGAGGCCTCCTGCGGCGTCAGCGACGAGTTCAGCGCGGCGGCATTGACGCCGGCCTCGATCAGCCCGGCGACCTGGTCGCGCATCAAGGCGATCAGCGGCGACACCACGATGCCGCAGCCCTCGCGCAGCAAGGACGGAAGCTGATAGCATAGCGACTTACCGCCGCCGGTGGGCATCAACACGAGGCAATTGCCGCCGTCGGTGACATGCCGGATGATCTCGCCCTGCGCTCCGCGGAAGCCCGGCAGGCCGAACACCGAATGCAGTACCGACAGCGCGTCGCGGCCGTTGGCCGGCGAAGACAGCGAAGCGGTGGAGGGAACGGACATGGGCGTGTCGGGAACAGGGCCGTGAGATTCGTCACAAGGCCAGTCGCATGCCGGCACGAGCGTGGCAAGGCTGTTTGCGAAGCAAAGGCGCTGTCTCCCCCTCTCCCCTCACAGGGGAGAAGGGAAGAAGAAACTACGCCCCAATTTGCCGCAGTGCCTCTGCGACCGTCACGATCGGCATGTTGCGCATGCCGGCCGCTTCCAGCGCGTGGCGCATCAGGTGCGGGGTGCAGCCGTAGGGGCTTGGCGCGCTGGCTACGTCGTGGCCGTAGAAGATCAGCCAGCCGCCGCGTGCGACCGCCTCGTCGAAATAGCGATCGACGCCCGCCTCGTCGATCTCGCAATCGATCAAGGGCGAGGCGCGCAGGAATTGGAGATCGATGACATCGCTGTTGACGCCGGGAAGGATGCCCCGCGCGGAGCGGAAGGCTTTCGCGAGTTGCGGCTTGCGCCAAACAGAGGCGATCCCATAGGGGTAGGCGAAGTTCTCCAGCGTGATCGAGGAATCGATACCGCGGAAATGACTGCGGTTCCGCTCGATCTCGCGAGCCATCGCGGCCTCGTCGAGAGTGGCCGAACTCCGGTGCGAGAAGGTGTGGCAGGCAATCTCATGACCGGTCCTGTGAAGCCGCACGATCGCATCGTTCGACAGACCGTGCCAATGGGCCGACGGCTGATCGATCAAGCTGCCGGCAAGGTAGAACGTTCCCCGGCCGCCATGCTTCTCCAGAAGCTCGGCACCCTCGCCTGCGGCGCTATCGGGGGCATCGTCGAAGGTGAAGCTTACCATCGGCGTATGCGCGGGCAACCGGTGCGGCGCGGCATGGAAATGCCGGGCCAGCCGATTGTTCACGCGTCCCTGGAGTGCCGACCACACGCTGCGCTTCCCGTGATTCCCATTCCTCTACTGAAACATTCGTGCGCAGGTTGAGGCAAGCCTAACGCCTGGGTAATCCTAACGTGAGACCAAGACCGCTTCGGCTAGCGCGCCGCTGCCGAGGCGTCGGCGCCCGCGCCGAGATAGCGCAACCAGTTGCGGAATAGCACCGCTGCCGCGTTGCCGGCGCCGATATCGGCGCGCAAGTTCAGCCCGGGCAGCTCGTTGGCGAGTGCCGGGTGGCGCTGATGCGCCGCCTTCTTCTCGAAGCGAGCCAGCTTGTCTTCCGTCGCTGCGTCAAAATAGCTCACCGGCAGTCGCGGATAGGTCTCGCGCTCCCGCGCGAGATAGCGGCCGATGTCGCGCAGATATTCCCGCTGGAGCGACAGCGCGTCATATTCCGGATGGCCCTGAAAGAATACGAAGTGGCTGGCATATTGGCGGACGAAGACGTCGACGCCGGCTTGGGCCGAGCGCGTCAGCACCTGGTAACCGGCCTGCACGAGGTCACTCTCGGCGATCTCGTTCAGGCGTGAATGCGAGACCTTGAGCGGCGCAGGCGCAGCACGGGTCAACGAATCGCTCGTCACGACGTCGCAATCGAAAATGCCGTGACATTTGACCGGCAGCCGCCGCCGTTCGATACCGTCGAGGTGCAGCACCGCAGCATGCGCGGCGAGGCACGACCAGATCGTCGAGCGCGTGTTGGTCTTGGCCCAGTCGATGAGGTTCGTGAGATCCCGCCAGTATGGCTCCTGGTCGAGCTCGGGCGCGATCGGCTCTGCGCCGGTCACGATCAGCCCATCGAACTTGCCGCGCTCGAGATCGGAAAGGTCGGAATACTCGCTCTCGACATGCCACTTCGCTTCGGGCGACCGTTTCACGCTGGGAAGCGAGAAGCAGTGGAAGCGGATACGCCGCGGGCCTGCTGCGGCCTGGAGCAGCTTCATGAACTGCCGCTCGGTCGCCTTCAGCGCCGGATCCGGCATGTTGTTGATCAGTCCGATCGTGAGGTCGGCGCCGGCATGGTCGCGTGCGAGATCGCTCTCGCCCGGCACCAGTGCCGGGCTCGATATCGCTTGATCCCTGTCGATCAAGATCGTCATGGACGGCGTCGCCTACTCCGCAGCCTCGAGCTGCGCCGACGGGCAGGCCTTTTTCAGCGCCTGGTCGATGTCCTCGATGATATCAGAGACATGCTCGATGCCGATCGACAAGCGGATCGTCTCCGGCAGCACGCCGGCAACGCGCTGCTGCTCCGCCGACATCTGCCGATGGGTCGTCGAGGCCGGATGGCAGGCCAGCGACTTGGCATCGCCGATATTGACGAGCCGCGTGATCAGTTTCAGCGCATCATAAAAGGTCTTGCCGGCCTCCATGCCGCCCTTGATGCCGAAGGTGAACAGCGAGGAGGCGCTGCCATTCAGGTACTTCTGCACCAGCGGATAATAGGGACTGTCCGGAAAACCGGTGTAATTGACCCAGGCGACGCGCGGATCGCCGCGGAGGAATTCGGCGACCTTGCGCGCATTCTCGACATGGCGCTCCATGCGCAGCGCCACGGTCTCGATGCCCTGAAGCAGCAGGAAGGCGTTGAACGGCGACAGCACCGAGCCCATGGTGCGTTGATAGACGCTGCGCGCGCGCTCGATATAGGCAGTCTTGCCGAAGCGCTCGGCATAGACGAGCCCGTGATAAGAAGCGTCGGGCTTGTTGTACGCCGGGAAGCGGTCGGCGTGCTCAGCCCAGGGGAAATTCCCGGAATCGACGATGGCGCCGCCGAGCGTGGTGCCGTGACCGCCCAGGAACTTGGTCAGCGAATGCACGGCAATGTCGGCGCCGTAGTCGAACGGCTTCAGCAGGATCGGCGTGGCCACGGTGTTGTCCACGATCAGCGGCACGCCATGCGCATGCGCGATATTCGCCAGCGCCTCGATGTCGCAGACATTGCCGGCGGGATTACCGATGGTCTCGGCGAACACGGCGCGGGTGTTCTCGTCGATCAGCTTCTCGATCGCGTCAGGCCTGTCGCTCTCGGCGAAACGGCCGATAATGCCTTGGCGCGGCAGGATATGCGAGAGCAGCGTATGCGTGGTGCCGTAAAGCTGCGGCACGGAAACGATGTTGCCGCCATGATCGGCGACATTGACGAAGGCAAAATGCAAGGCAGCCTGACCGGTCGCGACCGCAAGCGCGCCGACCCCGCCTTCAAGCTGGGCGATACGCTTCTCCAGCACCGCACTGGTCGGATTGGCGATACGGCTGTAGCGAAAGCCTTCGGTCTCGAGATTGAACAGGGCGGCTCCGTGGTCGGCGCTGTCGAAGGCGTAGGCCGCAGTCTGGTAGATCGGCACGGCCACCGCATGCGTCGTGGCCTCGGGCTCATAGCCGGCGTGAATAGCGATCGTCTCGTTGCGCATTATGCCACCTCCGCGTGGAGCGGGCCGCACTTATTGGCCTAGAATGAGGCATGTGCGTTGTCCGCCGTCCTCGTGTTAGAGGCGGGTGGTAAAGCGGACAATAATTCGCCTAGAGATCGAGGAAGTAACCCTAATGCTTGGCGGGGAATTGCCAAGGATTCGGGTTAAAGCGGATTAACGAATTGCTGATTTGATACGTCGCGCCGGGCGTCCACCCTCTCCCACGAAGGGAGAAGGTGGAGGTACGCGCCACTACCCCATTCTTTGCCACAGCCGATGTGCGAGCACGCCGGCGCGCTTCTCGATCGCGGCGGCGGCATCGAGCGCGAGGTCCTCGCGATAGCGGCCGGCAATGAGCTGCACACCGATCGGCTTGCCCTCGTGGACGGCCACCGGCACCACCGCGCCGGGCAGGCCCAGCACGTTGATCGCGGAGATGAAGCGGATCTCGCCCCAGAAGATCTCGCGCACGCGCTCGGCGCTGACCGTGTCCTCGCGCGGGCCCGGCGTCGGCTTCACCGTGGTCGGCGCCAGCACGACCGGGTACTCCTCGAAGAACATCTGCCAGGCACGGATATGGCCGTTGCGCGCGGCGGTCGCCTGCATCCAGGCCGTGAGATCGAGCACATTGGCCTTGGCCTTCATGCCGCCCCAAGCCTTGTGGAAATCCTCCGAGGTGACCTTCAGCATGGCGGCTTCCTGCATCACCACGGTCTCGTTGGTGATGATGTCGCACCAGGTCTGCCAGACACCGTTGATGTCGGGCACCTCGACCTCGCTGACGCGGTAGCCGGAGCGTTCGAGATGATCGGCGGCCTGGCGCAGCGCCGCGGTGACGGATGGATCGACCTCCATATCCTCGGGGATCTTGGCCAGCGCGACCTTGATCGGCCCCTTCGGCTTCTCGCCGACCAGCGGCGCCGGCACCCACCAGGGATCGCGCGGATCGCGCTGGCTCATCACCTCGAGCGCAAGGCGAACGTCCGCGACGTGGCGCGCGAGCGGCCCCTGCGCCGACATCAGATGCGCCAGCATCGGACGTTCGGCCGTTGCGCTTCCGTTGAAGGCGGGGATGCGGCCCTGCGTCGGCTTGATCGTGGCGACGCCGTTGCAATGCGCCGGCCAGCGCAGCGAGCCGCCGATGTCGTTGCCATGGGCGATGGTGCCGATGCCTGCCGCGACCGCCGAACCCGCTCCGCCCGAGGAGCCGCCACAGGTGATATCAGGATCCCAGGGGTTCAGCGTCAGCCCGTGCAGGGGATTGTCGGTGAAGCCGCGGAAGGAGAATTCCGGGGTGTTGGTGAGACCAAGGACGATGGCGCCGGCCTTCTTGAGGTTGCGGACGACAGGCGCATCCGACGGCGCGATGAGATCCTTGTTGGCGGGAACGCCGTTGAAGTTCGGCCGGCCTTCATAGTCGACATTTTCCTTGATGGTGATGGGCACACCGTGCAGGAGACCGAGCTCGCCGCCCTTGGCGCGCTGCTTGTCGGCGGCGTGCGCGGCCGCGAGCGCTTCTTCCGAGAGATCCACGACAACCGCATTGAGCCCTGGATTGAAGGCGCGCATCCGCTCGAGATGCGCTTCCACGACCTCGACCGCGGAGATTGCGCCGGAGCGTATCGCGGCCGCGGTATCGACCGCGGACCATTGCCAGGCCGGTCCCCTGGGCCGGCGCGCGGCGGCTGATTTGCGCGCGGCAGGCTTCTTGGCCGGCTTGACCATTTTCGCAGCGACGCCCTTCCGGACTGAGGTCTTCTTGCTCGATGCCTTCTTGCTCGTTTTCGTTGCCGCTTTCCTGGAAGTACTTTTCGTCTTGGTCGCCGTCTTCTTCGCCACGTCGCATCTCCTGAATTGTGCGGCGGAGGTTACGGACGACGATGAGGCGTGTACAGCCGCGTTTCTGCATGGCGCATTGCGATGGTACACCGATGCGACGAATTGCCTGCGTCCCCTGGCCTACACAAGCGGCGGACTCAGCCGGGCAAAACCCGGCTGGATGCGATAGGGATAATAGGGATAGGGCGGCGTCACCGTGCTGGCTTCGTCGAGACGCTTGACCTGATCCGCGCTCAGCGAGCAGCCTACTGCACCGAGATTGTCGCGCAGCTGCGCTTCGTCGCGAGCGCCGATGATCACGGAGGCGATGGTAGGGCGCCCCAGCAGCCAGGCGATCGCGACCTGCGGCACGGTACGGCCGGTTTCCAGGGCGATCGTGTCCAGCACGTCGATGATGGCGTAGAGCGTTTCCTCGCGCACCGGCGGACCGAACTGTGCGGTCGCGTGCAGGCGACTGTTCGGCGGCGGCGGCTGGCCGCGCCGGATTTTTCCGGTGAGCCGGCCCCAGCCGAGCGGACTCCAGACCAGCGCACCCACACCCTGATCGCGCGCGAGCGGCATCAGCTCCCATTCGTAGTCGCGGCCGAGCAGCGAGTAGTAGACCTGATGCGCGACATAGCGCGGCCAGCCATGCCGGTCCGCAATGGCGAGCGACTTCATCAGTTGCCAGCCGGCGAAATTGGAGACGCCGACATAGCGCAGCTTGCCCGCGCGCACGAGCATATCGAGCGTCGACAGCACCTCCTCGATCGGTGTGAAGGCGTCGAAAGCATGGAGTTGGAGCAGGTCGATGTGGTCAGTGCCAAGCCGGCGCAGCGCCGCGTCGACCGAGGCCAGGAGCCGCTGCCGCGACGAGCCCGCATCGTGCGGCCCCTCGCCCATCGGCAGGCTCATTTTGGTCGAGATCAGCACCTTGTCACGCCGGCCCCTGATCGCAGCACCAAGAATCTCCTCGGACGCGCCGTTGGAATAGACGTCGGCGCTGTCGAACAGATTGACGCCGGCATCGAGGCAGATATCGATCAGCCTGCGCGCTTCGTCCGCATCGCTGCGGCCCCAGGCCGAGAACAGGGGGCCCTGGCCGCCGAAGGTGCCGGTGCCGAAGCTGAGGACGGGGACCCTGAGTCCGGAGGCGCCGAGATTGCGGTATTCCATGGTGGGTCTCCTCCGCTATTCCGCCGGACACGCCGCGGCGACGACCGGCGCGCGATCGAGCCGAACGCTCCACAGTGCCAGCGCGAGACCGATCGCGGTGATGCCGGCCGCGACCAGCGGCAGCGCGGGAAGGCCGAACCCGCGGTCGATGGTGACGCCGCCTGCCCAGGCGCCGAGCGCGTTGCCGAGATTGAACGCGGCGATGTTGAGGCTGGAGGCGAGCGTGCGACCGCCGGGGCCGGCTGCCTCCAATACGCGAAGCTGGAGCGGGGCGACGGTCGCGAAGGCGGCGATGCCGAGCAGCAGGATCAGCGCGATGGAAAGGATCTTGATCGACAGCACGGCTGCCAGGCCAAGCAGCACGATCGCGAGCGCCGCCAGCGTCCCGGTCAGGGCCCGTGCCAGGCCGCGGTCCGCAAGCTTGCCGCCGGCGACGTTGCCGATTGCGAGCCCGACGCCGAACACCAGCAGGATCGGCGAGACGGCGGCCTCCGGGAAGCCGGTGAAACGCGTCAGGATCGGCTGGATATAGGTGAAGACGACGAACAGGCCGGCGAAGCCGAACACGGTCATGGCAAGGCCGAGCAGCACCTGCGGACGGCCGAGCACGGCGACCTCTTCGGCGAGCGAGATCGGCTTGTCGCCATTGCCGACATGGCCAGGCACGAGCGCGGCGACCACCGCGAACGCAATCACACCGATGACCGTCACGGCCCAGAACGCGGCGCGCCAGCCGAGCATCAGGCCGAACCAGGCGCCGAAGGGCACGCCCAGGAGCGTGGCGACCGTCAGGCCGATGAACATGGTGGCGATCGCGGAGGCACGTTTGTCCTCGGCGACGAGGCTGGTGGCCACCACCGAGCCGACACCGAAGAACGTGCCGTGGGCGAGCGATGTCAGCACGCGCGCAGCCATCAGCAGCTCGTAATTCGGGGCCAGCGCGCAAGCCGCATTGCCCAGCGTGAAGATCGCCATCAGCGCGAGCAACACTGTTTTCCGTGGCATCCGCCGCGTCGCCAGCGTGAGCACCGGCGCGCCGACGAACACGCCCAGCGCATAGCCTGAGATAAGCAGGCCCGCGACCGGCACGGAGACGTGCATGTCGGCGGCGACCTGGAGCAAGAGGCCCATGATGATGAATTCGGTGGTGCCGATGCCGAAGGCACCGGCGGTGAGCGCGAGAACGGCGGGAGGCATGCGTGACTCCGATGGATGAGACGAGCCACGCAGATAGCGGCGCTGCGGCAAAACCATTAGAATGTCGGCAATCCAATCATTTATGACGTGAATTCAACATGGCCCGTTTCGACACCAACCGCTCTGCCGAGATGGAGGTTTTCGTCCGCATCGTCGACCTCGGCGGCTTCACCCAGGCCGCGCGAAAACTGCGGCTGACGCCGTCGGGCGTCAGCAAGCTGATGTCGCGGCTGGAGGCGCGGCTCGGTGCGCGGCTCGTCAACCGCACCACGCGCAAGCTGACGCTGACGGAGGAAGGCCAGGCCTTCTACGAGCGCTCGTTGCGCATCCTTGCCGAAATGGAGGAGGCCGAGCGCGAGGCGGCCTCAGGCGCGGCGCCGCGCGGCCACCTCACGGTCAATTGCAACATTCCCTTCGGCATGCTGCATGTGGTGCCGTCGATCCCGCGCTTCCTGGAGCAGCATCCCGACGTCACGCTCGATCTCGTGCTGACCGACACGCTGATCGACCTGATGCAGGAGCGCGCCGACGTCGCCATCCGCGTCGGTCCACTGCGCGCCTCGCGTCTCGTCGCGCGAAAGCTCGGCAGCAGTCGCATGGTCGTGGTCGGCGCGCCGGACTATCTCGCCCGCTGCGGCACGCCGAAGGCGCCGGCGGATCTCGCCGATCACCGCGGCATCGGCTGGACCTTTCCACGCAGTATCCGCGGCTGGCCGTTCAAGCGCGGCGACCACACCGAGGAGGCCGTGCCCCCGCCCGTCGCGCGCGCCAGCGACGGCGAAGCCGCCCGCCGCCTTGCGCTGGGCGGCGTCGGGCTTGCCCGGCTCGCCCTCTTCCATATCGGCCCCGACATCGAATCCGGCCGCCTCGTCCCGGTGCTGCAAGGCTACAATCCCGGAGACCGCGAAGACATCCACGCCGTCTATGTCGGCCACACCGCGCCCCTGCCCGCACGCGTGCGCGCGTTCATCGATTTCCTAGCCGAGCACGTGCGGGTGAGCGATCCGGCATTGAAGCGGACGGGGGATGGGAGGTGGAAATTGGTGGGATGAAGTCGTGCGGTAACCGCCGGAATCACGGAGCCGCCGCCACCTCCTGCTTCCTCGCTGCCATTGCGACGCTCAGCCGTTCGAGCACCACGAAGAACGGCGGCACGAAGAGCACGGCGAGGAAGGTCGAAGCCAACATGCCGCTCACGACAGCCAGCCCGATCGAAACGCGGGCGCCGGCGCCGGCCCCGCTGGCGAACACCAGCGGGAGCATGCCGAATATGAAGGCGCACGAGGTCATCAGGATCGGGCGCAGGCGCAGCCGCGCCGCCTCGATCGCCGCCTCGGCGATCTCCATGCCCTCGGCCCGTTTCTCGCGCGCATATTCGACCACCAGGATGGCATTCTTGGCGGAGAGCGCGATCAGCAGGACGATGCCGATCTGGGTGTAGAGGTTGTTCGGCATGCCCGTCGCATCCAGCGCGACGACCGTGCCGAGCAGGGCGAGCGGCACGGCGAGGATCACCGCGAGCGGCTGCAGCCAGCTCTCATATTGACCGGCGAGGATGAAGTAGACGAGCACCAATGCGATGAGGAAGACGCGATAGATCTGGTTGCCGACGATCTGTTCCTGGTAGGACATGCCGGTCCAGGCGGTGCCCATACCGGGCGGCAGCGACTTGGCGGCGACCTCGCTCATCAGCGACATCGCCTCTCCGGAGCTGAAGCCGGTCGCCGGACTGCCGGTGACGCTGGCCGCGGGATAGAGATTGTACAGCGTGATCAGTGGCGGGCCGACCTCATCCCTGATGGCGGCGACTGTGCCCAACGGCACCATCCGGCCATCGGCACCCTTGACCTTCAGCTTGAGGATGTCGTCGGGCTGGAGCCGGAACGCGGCATCCGCCTGTACGTAGACCTTGAACACGTAATTGTACTTGGTGAACTGGTTGACGTAGGTCGACCCCATATAGGTCTCCAGCGCCGAGAAGACCTGGCCGACGGTGATGCCGATGGCCTCGGCCTTGGTGCGGTCCACCACCAGACGGAACTGCTTGACCGCCCCCTTGAAGTTCGGCGCGACATGGGCAAGTCCGGTCTGCGTCGACGCATTGGCGGCGAGCTGGTCGACGGCATTCTGCAACGCCACGAAATCGGAGCTGCCGTCCTTGATCTGCACCATCATCGTGAACCCGCTGGCATTGCCGATGCCCTGGATCGGCGGCGGCAGCATGATCAGCGCCGTCGCGCTGTCCATGCCGTCGAGGGCGGCGCGGGCAGTGGCCGTGATGCTGCCGATGCTGAGATCACCCGTCTTTCGGTCGTCCCAGGGCTTGAGCACCACGTAGAGCATGCCGGCGTTATACAGCGTCGCGTTGTTGTCGAGCGGCGAGATGCCGGACACCGCAATCACATCCTCGACGCCGGGGACCGCCTGCACCAGCTTGACCGCGTCCGCGACGGCAGTCTCCGTCCGGTGCGCGGAAGCCGCGTCGGGCAGCTTGAGACTGACGACGAAATAGCCCTGATCCTCGTCCGGCAGGAAGCCGGTCGGCACCGTCGACAGGCTGTAGAATGCAGCACCGATCAAGGCGAGGCCGAGCAATGCAACCGGAACGCTGAAGGCGACGATGCGGCTGATCAGCGCCGTGTACAGCATCTCGGCGCGCCCGTAGACGGCATTGAAGGCGCGAGCGGCGACGTTGCGCTCCTGCGGCGGCACCGATGGCCGCAGCCACAACGCGCATTGCGTCGGCTTCAGCGTCACGGCGTTTATGGCGGAGATGATTGCGGTCGCCGCGATCACGAGCGCGAACTGCTGATACATCTTTCCAGTCAATCCGGACAAGGTCGCCGCCGGCAGGAACACCGCCATCAGCACCAGGGTGATGCCGATCACGGGGCCGAACAGCTCGGACATCGCCTTCACCGCAGCTTCGCGGCTGGACTTGCCGGCATCCAGATGACGCGTCACGCCCTCGACGATCACGATGGCGTCGTCCACCACGATGCCGATGGCAAGAACCAGCGCGAACAGGCTCGTCGTATTGACGGTGAAGCCGAGCAGCGACATCGCGGCGAACGCGCCGATGATCGTCACCGGCACCGTCGTCGCCGGCACCAGCATCGCCCGCCAATCCTGCAGGAATGCGAGGATCACGATCAGCACAAGGCCGGCGGCGATCGCCAGTGTCTCGTAGACCTCGCGGACCGAAGCGGTGATGAACTTGGTGCTGTCGAACGAGACCTTGTAGGCGAGCCCGGACGGGAACGATTTCGACAGCTCGTCCATCTTGCTCTTGACGCTCTCGGCAATCGTCAGGGCATTGGCGCCGGACAGCTGCGAGATCGCAATCGCCGCCGACGGCCGGCCGTTCAGCGTCGCGGTCTGGCCGTAGGACGCAGCGCCGAGCTCGATCCGGCCGATGTCGCGGATGCGGACAATCCTGCCTCCCTCGCCGCTCGCCACCTTGACCACGATGTTCTCGAACTCGGCGGCCTCGGAAAACCGGCCGGTGACATTGAGCACGTATTGGAAGTTGATGGTGTCCGGCGTCGGCGGCGCGCCGACGAGCCCGGCGGTCACCTCGTTGCTCTGCTGCTGGATCGCCGAGGTCACATCGCTCGGCGTCAAGCCGAACGCCTGCAGGCGGCCGGGATCGAGCCAGATGCGCATGGCGTATGATCCCGACCCCAGCACCGTGACGTTGCCGACGCCGGGCACGCGCGCCAGCTCGTTCTGGAGGTGGATGGTAGCGTAGTTGGCGAGGAACAGGTTATCGTAGCGGCCCTCGGGAGAGTAGAGATTGATGAACTGGAGAATCGAGGTCTGCTTCTTCTGGACATTCAATCCCTGCGTCGAGACCGCGCTGGGCAGCTGCGCGCTCGCCAGCGAGATTCGGTTCTGCACCAGAACCTGCGCCGTGTCCGGATCGGTGCCGATGTCGAAGGTGACGACAAGACTATAGCTGCCGTCGCTCGCGCTGGTCGACTGCATGTAGATCATGTGGTCGACGCCATTGACCTGCTGCTCGACGGGAAGAGCGACCGTGTCCATCACGGTGCGCGCGCTGGCGCCGGGATAGGTCGCGGTCACCGATACGCTCGGCGGCACCACATTTGGATATTGCGACACCGGCAGGCTCGCCAACGCCAGCGCGCCGACCAGGACAATGAGGAACGCCAGCGTGTTCGAGAGCACCGGCCGTTCGATGAAGAAGCGCGAGAACATGAGAGCCTTGTGAGTGCCGGAGACCTATTGCGAGCTTCGTCCCCACCCCGCCGCCGGGACCGGCGAGAGAGGTGCGGACGTCGAGGCTTGGCCGGCGGCAGCCATTGTGCCGGAGACCGGATCGACCGTGTTGCCGACGACCGCACGCTGGATCGACCCGATCACGACCTTGTCGTCGGCCTTGAGCCCGCCGGTGATGACACGAAGCTGGCCTTCCACCGGACCGGTCGTCACCTGACGCTGGGCAACCACCTTGTCTTCGCCGACCACCATCACATAGCTGCCGGTCTGGTTCGACTGCACCGCGGTGTCATTGACGAGCAGCGCGTTCTCGATCTTGCCGACCGGAACACGAACACGCACGAACAGGCCGGGCACCAGCGCGATATCCTTATTTTCGAACACCCCTCGCAATTGCAGCGTGCCGGTGTTGGGATCGAGCTGCGGGGCGATGTAATCGATCTTGCCTTTGTACTGAAACGCGGCATCCGCGGCGAGCGCCACCTCGACCGATTGCTCCTCGGCGTTCTCGCGCAGATCCCTGAGCGTCTTGCCCTGTTTGGCGAGGGCATCACGCATGTCGATCTGCTGCTGCTCGGAGATGTTGAAATAGACGTAGATCGGATTGACCTGAAGGACCGTCGCGAGCTTCGTAGGGCCGGACTGGCCGACCAGCGAACCGACCTCGGCAAGGTGCCGAGTAACCACGCCGTCGAAGGGCGCGCGCACCGTGGTATAGCCGAGAGATGTCTGAGCGAGCTTGAGACTCGCTTCGTTGGCGGCGAGCTGGGCGTTCGCCATCTCGTAGTTCATCGTCGCC
Source organism: Bradyrhizobium sp. USDA 326 (assembly GCF_049739485.1). NCBI lineage: Bacteria > Pseudomonadati > Pseudomonadota > Alphaproteobacteria > Hyphomicrobiales > Nitrobacteraceae > Bradyrhizobium > Bradyrhizobium sp. USDA 326. The sequence goes on along the minus strand of NZ_JBMGQA010000001.1, from coordinate 2,937,825 downwards.
TCGTCGACCGCACGCTGGGTGGCAACGTCCTTCTGACCCAGCGTGACCTGCCGATCGTATTCCCGCTTGCTATTCACCTGCTTGGCTCTTGCGCTCTCCACCTGCGCCTGCTGCAGATCGAATTGCGCTTGGTACTGGTCCCTCTCGATCTCGAACAGCACGCGGTCCTTCCTGACCGCTTCGCCGTCGCGATAGCCGATCGCCGTCAGGAAGCCCTGAACGCGGGCCTCCACGTCGACTGCGGCGAGCGGGGCAGTGTTGCCGGTGAACTCGGCGTATAGGGTGACCGGCCGCTGGATCGGGCCTGCCACCGCCACCTTGGCCGCCGGCGGCGCGGCATACCGGTTTTTCTCGTTACAGCCGGACAGGGCCGGCATTGCGCAAACCAGGCCCGCGACAATCGCCAAGCGGGCCGGCCGGCCGGCAAAACCACGCCCCGTTAGTACCAACATCTCCATCTCTGCCATCCCCCGCCATGCGGACCATCCATGTCGGCCGCGGTCTGTTTCGTCTGCATATCCATCGCTCCGGTGCGGCACTCTGCACCCGGAGCACCGCCCGCGGTCGTCTCCGAAACGGCGCCGGACATTCCCTGCGCCGGGGACTCACGCAAAGCGAGCATCAGCGCCGCGATCGTTTGGGCCGCACCTGACTCGATCGCAACATCACCTCGCCGGCGCAAGCGGCCACGGAGTTGGCCAGTGCCCGAGCCTGGCGCTCATGAATGCCTCTTGATGCCTCTTGGCGCGTTGCGGCAGCTGCAGCATTGCGGATCAAGTTACCGCGCTGACGCGATCGAGAATCAATCGATTGGCCGAGCTATATACAGAAAAAGCAGGGCCGGCGCATTTTCCGCGGACGGTGTTTGTGAGGCGGAGCTTGCAGCCGCTCGCGGCAACGACGGCCTTGGCAGCGTTTCCCCTCCGCAAGACAATGTCGCCGTGAGATCGTAAACTCAGTGAAAGGTGCGAATGTACTGTTGCTGATCACCACGCCATCCATCCACCCCTTGCGGATTTCCGGAAATACAGAAACCGTGTCGCGGGAGATCGCCCGAACCTGTCTGCACCTGTTCACGCAAAGCGCCTAACCTGGGAAGACTGATCTTCTCCTCGCCACGCGAAATGTCATGGCGAGCGATGTCGGTACCAGGAGTGCGTGACGGCGGGATAAATACTTCGCTTGCACCATGGGGCATGATGTCCCGGTACACTCGATGTCCAAGCTTGACCGCGGGCTTCTCCGGGATGGCTGGCGAACCGCCTCCATCGATCGTACGAATTTTGGAAATCGTGAGCCGGCGAACGGTGCGGTCAAATCGGGCACTGGCGGAGAGAGTGGGATTCGAACCCACGGTACGGTTTCCCGCACACACGCTTTCCAAGCGTGCGCCTTAAGCCACTCGGCCATCTCTCCGGAGCGCCCTCTCTTGAAGGGGCGCCAATGATTTTGCAAGGGATCGCGGGGCAAATCGGGCGATTTTCCGCAACTTATTGTATTTACAGGATAATATCTGGCGCTCTACGTGTCCCTTGGCCCGCCAATCGGCTGAACCGCAGGCGGGTTTGGCGCGACGATTCACGAGAAGCCGCCAAACACGATCGGGGACGCCATGACCATCTGCAGGACCATCGCCGCCCTTGGCCTGATTTCGGCCATCGGCTCCACCCTCGCCGTGCCCGCCGCCGCGCAGGTGTGCACCCGGCAAGGAGTCGACGTCAGCTGCGACGACGGCCGGCGCGGGGTGTTTTCGGGCGATGCCATCCTCTGGCCGGACGGCACGCGTTCGAGCTCGACACCGCATCAGAGCGTGATCGTCGGCAACAAAAGCTCGGTCCATGTCGGGCCCGGCGTGTTCGTCGGGCAGGGCAAGGGCGTGGTGCCGCTGGACGATCCCAACGCGCCGAACAAGCGGCAATGCGCGATTCTGGACGGCGTGTCGTATTGCTATTGAGGTTCGCGCCATTCGCCGTCGGCCCTTATGCCGGGCTCGTCCTGACTCGTCACGGGCATCCACGTTCCCGGATCAGCATAGCAGGACGCGATGGCCGAGGAATGCCCGGCCATCACGCGTGGATAGAGCCTGCGAAAATCCTAAATCAACCGCACGCCTGATATCGCGGACTTCAGCCAGCGCAGCGCCTGCGGCGGCTGGGCTGCGAGCGGGGCGGCCGCCGCCTTCTCCGTCCGGCACTTCTCGAGCTCAGCGACGAAGTCGGCGGACCATTGCTGGATGGTGTGGCCACGCAGCTTCTTCATCATCGCATCCCAGCGCATCCTGCGCTCGGTGAGCGGCATGGCGGCCGCGACCGCGATCGCATGCGCCATACCGTCGATATCGTGCGGATTGACCAGCAATGCGGCGTCGAGCTCGTTGGCGGCGCCTGCGAATTTCGACAGCACCAGCACGCCGGGGTCGGCCGCGTTTTGCGCGGCGACATATTCCTTGGCGACGAGGTTCATGCCGTCGTGCAGCGGCGTCACCACGCCGATCTGCGCCGTGCGGTAGAGGCCCGCGAGCACGGCCTGGCTGAAGCCCTTGTTCAGATAGCGGATCGGCGTCCAGTCGACTTCGCCATGACGGCCGTTGACGTCGGTCACGAGGCGCGCGACGTCGTTCTGGAGAGTGCCATACGCTTCGATGCCGCCGCGCGAGGGATTGGCGATCTGGAGCAGCGAGATGCTGCGCGCAAACTGCGGCTGCTCGGTCCAGAGCCGGTCGAACGCGCTGATGCGGTTGACGAGCCCCTTCGAATAGTCGATCCGGTCGACGCCGATCGCGAGCCGCTCGCCGTTGAGGCTGCGCCGCAACCGCGACACATCGGGATGCGAGGCGGACTTCGCAGCGTATTGCGCAAACTTCTCCGCATCGATTCCGATCGGAAACACTTCGCAGCGCGTGCGCCCATGCTGCGAGATCGCAACGCCATCCTCGATGGCGAAACCGAGCTCACCGCCGACATAACCGAGAAAATTCTGGCGATCTTCCTCGGTCTGGAAGCCGAGCAGATCGTAGGCAAGCATCGCCGTGATCAGTTCGCGATGGTTGGGCACGCCCTGCACGACCGCGGCGACGGGCCACGGCGTATGGAGAAAGAAGCCGATCGGATCATCGACGCCGAGGTCGCGCAGCTCAGCGCCAAGCGCGAGGAAATGATAGTCCTGCACCCAGAACGCTGTCTTGGCTTTTCGGAAGCGCAGCAGAGCGCGCGCCATGAAGGCGTTGACCTCGCGATAGCTGACATAATCCTCTCGCGAGACGCGGATCAGATCGCTGCGCGAATGCAATGCCGGCCACAGGGCCGAATTGGCAAAGCCTTCGTAATAGCCGCCATAATGCGCCGCCGGCAGGTCCAGCGTCGCAATCGCACCCGTTCCGAGCGCCTCGATCTCTGCGAAGGGTTCCTTCTGATGACCATCACGCACCCGGCCGGAGGAACCGACCCAGATCGCACCAGAATGTTCCACCACGGGAAGCAGTGCCGCGGCAAGGCCGCCCGTCATGGGCTCGTTGGGTTTGCCGCGCGCGACGCGATTTGAAACGACAACTAAGTTCACAGGTCGTCCCCTCCTGTTCATTCCACCCCGTTTAACTGCCGTTCATCAATATGGTTCCTGATCATCGTTTCAACCAATTGAAACCAAAATCGGGCGCGCGCGTTGGAACTGGTTTCGCTTGCGGAACCCTGGAATTTCGTTGCAAAGACAGCATTTCCGATCCTGCTGCGCAGCAGGCATCGCGGCGCGCAGTGGGCTGCGCCAGAGATATTCATGTCCGCGAAGTGGCGCTGCCTTGGTTTCACCTCGGATCAAGCAGTCGCGCGAGAAATGCGCGCACGTCGCTCGGCGCCTCGAAGTGTCCGTTCACACCGATGGCGCGGCGACCGACCGAGAAGGCGAGTCCGTCCATGTCGGGCATGATCGCGAATACCGTCTCGTCGGTGACGTCATCGCCGATGAACAATGGGCGCCGTCCCCTGAACGGCTCGTGCTTCATCAATTCGCGCACGCCGCTCGCCTTGGTGAAGCCGGAATGCTTGATCTCGCAGACGAACTTTCCGGGCAGCACCTCGATCGGCGCATTTGGCAGGTCGGCGCGGATCAACGAGACGGATTCGTAGATCGCCTTCTCCGCATGCGGCGCCAGACGGTAATGCAGCGCGAGCGAATAGCCCTTGTCCTCGAGCAGAATACCGGGGCTGAGCTTGGCAATGGCGGCCAGGCGTCGCTTCAGCTCCTTGTCGAGCGGCGGCGCGTGCACATCATCCGCTTCGTTGTCCACCGACAGCCGCATCTCCGCGCCGTGGCCCGCAACGGCGCGGAACACGTCCGGCGCGAAGATCAGGTCGATGTCGTTGAGCGACCGGCCGCTGACTAGCGCCAGCGCTCCGGACGTACGCTCGGTCAGCCTGCCCAGCGTTTCCGACAGGCCCGGCGGCACCCACACCTCGCGCGGTGTCGGCATCAGGTCGAGCAACGTGCCGTCGATGTCGAGCAGGATGGCGATCTCGTCGAGATGCGGCATCAGCGCATGCGGCACCGGCACCGCTTCGGACGCATCGTCATCCAGCATGGTACGCTTCTGGTCCAAGGCCATCTCCGCAAGTTCCGATTTCATCAGTCTACTCCATAAAGGCGAGCGGCCGCGCGATTTGTTCGAGCGATTTGCGCTCCGCGGAGACGGCGTAGCGCCACGCCACGATCGCAGCCGCGATCATCAGGGCTGCCCCCAGCAAATAGCCGGCGAACACGCTATTGCGTGATCCCGTGTCGATCAGTGCGCCGAACAGCGCCGGCCCGATCACACCGCCGATGCCGGTCCCGACCGCATAGAACACCGCGATCGCCAGCGCGCGAACCTCCAACGGAAACGTCTCGCTGACGGTCAGATAGGCCGCGCTCGCAGCGGGCGAGGCAAAGAAGAAGATCACCATCCAGGCCACGGTCTGCCCTTGCGCGCTCAGCACGCCGATCGAGAACAGATAACCCGATAGCGCCAGTAGCACGCCCGATGCGCCATAGGTGAACATGATCATGGTGCGGCGTCCCAACGTGTCGAACAGGCGGCCGAGCAGCAGGGGACCGAGGAAATTGCCGGCCGCGAACGGCAGCAAGTACCAGCCGACGTGATCGGCACTGATGCCGTAGAAGTCGGTCAGCACCAGCGCGAAGGTGAAGAAGATGGCGTTGTAGAAGAACGCCTGGGCGCTCATCAGCACGAGGCCGACCACCGCGCGCTGGCGATAGGCCGAGAACAACGTATGCACGACCTCGCTGATCGGCGTGTGATCACGCATCCTCAGGCGTATCTTCGTGAAGCGCCCGTCCGTCAGGTCCTGATCATGCCCAATCACCGAGCGTTCGATCCCGTCGACGATGGCATGGGCTTCGTCGGGACGGCCATGGATCATCAGCCAGCGCGGACTTTCCGGAATCCACATTCGCATCAACAGCACGATGAGGCCGAGGGTCGCGCCGATGAGATAAGCCAGGCGCCAGCCGAGATCGGGCCCGATCATCGCGGGATCGAGCAGCACGATGGCCGCCACGGCGCCCATCGCGGCCCCGATCCAGAAGCTTCCGTTGATGACGAGATCGGTCCAGCCGCGATAGCGCGCCGGCACCAATTCCTGGATGGTCGAATTGATCGCGGTGTACTCGCCGCCGATGCCGGCGCCGGTGAGGAAACGAAACAGCGCGTAGCTCGCGACATCCCATGACAGAGCGGTCGCGGCCGTTGCCGAGAGATAGAGTGCAAGCGTGATGAAGAACAGCTTCTTGCGGCCGATGCGATCAGTCAACCAGCCGAAGCCGAGCGCACCGAGCACGGCACCCGCCAGATAGGCGGAGTTGGCGATGCCGAGGTCGAGATTGGAGAAGTGCAGCGACGAGCTCTGCTTCAGCGCACCGGAGAGTGCACCGGCCAGAGTCACCTCGAGCCCGTCGAGAATCCAGGTGATGCCCAGCGCGAGCACGACACGGGTGTGGAAGCCGCTCCACGGCAGCGCGTCCAGCCGCGAGGGAATGCTGGTCTCGACGATACGGTCGGTCGCGGTCGCCGCCGGGACTACGGGTGCATAGTTCAGCGCTGGGCTTTGCTGCAATTCCATCGGGTTGTTGCGTCTGATCAATGGAAAGGACCCTCTCACGCGATGTGGACGGGTCGATCCGATCATCGGGGTGCGGCAATTCGCCTGCCACCTGCGACAACGCCTGCGGCGAGGCCAGGTTCCCATGGGAACGCCCGTTGGCACCGCTCGTTTCCGATGGAGCCGCAAGGAGTTGACGCATGGCTCACGTCAGAAAGACGACACATTCAAGGAAGACTGGCGCGCGCACCACCGCGCGTCGCAAGGCGAGCACGACGCGCAAGAGGTCAAATCGCCGTGCAGCACCGAAGCGCTGGTCGCAACGGGTGACGCAGGAGAGCGACGCACTCGATCTCAAGCGCGGAGTGTTCAAGCTTAGGGATCCCCGGAAGATCGCAGCCTCCCTGAAACGCTCGGCGGAGCACAGCTCGCGTCGCAAGACCGGCGCCTATCGCTCGGCGCTGTCGATGCTGACATTCTACATCAACCGCGCCGGCAAGACGCTGCCGAAGACGCAGCGAACGCGACTGGAGCGCGCGAAGGTCGAGTTGAGGCGGGCCTTCGGGAAGGAGTGAGGCCCGAATGGCGTCCCCTGACTGCTCCGCTGTCGTCCGGGACCGGCGAGCCTCCTGACAGCGCGCAGCGCTGCGCGGGAGCGAAGCGCTGATCCAAGACCCATACCGGAGTTGCGGCAGCGCGGACCTCCGAGGCCGCGAACCTATGCCGCCCGGATATTCGCCATGAAGCGGTCGAGCTCGGCGCGAAGACGGGTGCTTTCGCTCGACAAGGTCTTGGCCGAATTCAGCACCTCTTCCGAGGCCGAGCCGGTCTCGGCGGCGCCGCGGTTGACCTGGCCGATATCGGTGGCCGCGGTCTGGGTGCCCTGCGCCACGGTCTGGACGCTGCGGGCGATCTCCTGGGTGGCGGCGCCCTGCTGCTCGACCGCGCTCGCGATCGAGGTCGAGATCGACGAGATCTGGCCGATGGTCGCGCCGATCTCCTTGATCGCGGCGACCGATTCGGCGGTGGCGCCCTGCATGCCCGCGATGTGCGAGGAGATCTCGTCCGTTGCCTTCGCCGTCTGGCTCGCCAGCGATTTCACTTCGCTCGCAACCACCGCAAAGCCGCGGCCGGCTTCGCCCGCGCGGGCCGCCTCGATGGTGGCGTTAAGCGCGAGAAGGTTGGTCTGCTCGGCAATCGCCGTGATCAGCTTGACCACCTCGCCGATCTGCTGGGCGGCATGCGACAGCTTGCCGATGCGCCCGTCGGTCTCCTTGGCCTGCACCACGGCAGCCTCGGCGATGCGGCTGGAATCGCGGACCTGGCGGCCGATCTCCTCGACCGAGGCCGAGAGCTCTTCCGTCGCGGTCGCGACCGACTGCATGTTGCTGGACGCCTGCTCGGAGACGCCGGCGACCTGGCTCGACAGGCTCTGCGTGGTCTCGGCGGTGCGGGTCAGCGTCGAGGCCGCCGATTCCAGCTGCACGGCCGAGGCCGAGACGTTGGAGACGATGGCGCCGACCGCGCTCTCGAAATCGTCGGCGAAGCGGATCAGCTCGGCGCGGCGGCTTGCGGCCTGCTCCCGATTCTGGACCTCGCTGGCGGCGGCGTCGCGTTCGGCCTTGGCGACCGCCTGAACCTTGAACTCCTCGACCGCGCCGGCCATCTCGCCGATCTCGTCCTTGCGGCCGAGGCCGGGCAGCACCACGTCGAAATTGCCCGACGCAAGCTCGCGCATCGCCTTGCACATCGCAATCATCGGACGCGAGATGCCGTTGCCGAGCCATAAGGCCAGCACGGTGCCGACGGCCAGCCCGCCCAGCGCCAGCATCAGCATCAGCTGCTCGGTTTCCACGATGGTGGAATTGGCGCTCGCCTCGATGCGTTGCTGGTCGGCGGTCAGATCCGAACGCAGCTCCGCCGAGAGCTTGAGGATGGTCGCAGCCGTCTTGGTCATCTCGCCGTTCAGCTTGATGATGACCTTCACGTTCTCATTCAGCTTTGCGAACGAGGTGCGGTACTGCTTCAGGAGATCGCCGATCTCCTTGACGCGGTCCGTGATCTTCTGGTCATTCGCGTAGATGGAGACCAGCAGCGTCTCGAGGAACTTGATGCGGGCGATCACGCCGTCGGCGGTCTTCGGCTCCGGCTTGGCCACGAAGGCGCCGACCGAGGTGGAGACCGCCAGATATTGCGAGGTGACGTCCTTGGCCGTGGTCTGGACCGAGTTCAGGCCCGCCAGAGCCGCGGTGTCGGCGAGATCGTCGAATTTGAAGCGGATCTTGTTGCCGACACTGTTGAGCTCGTCGGCCGCGATCTTGTTGTTCTCGCGCGTCAGAGTGATGATCTCGCCGAAGACTTTCGTAAAATTCTGGAACTCGGCCTCGAGCTTGCCGACCTGCTCACGGCGGGCGGCGCCGATCGTCGCCGCCATCGACTTGGCGATCGCGCCTTTCAGATTGCCTTCAGCGGCCTTGGCTGCGGTCTCATCATCCGCCGCGCCGGTCAGGGTATAGGCCCTTGCCAGCCCCTGATAGGCGACCAGTTCGCGATCGACCGTTCGCGCCAAGTCGGCTTCGGATACGCTGGTGCGGTAGGACGCCACGGCACCTGCGATTCGTTCGAAGCCGAAATAGGCGAACGCCATGCTGACGGCGAGGATGGCTAGCACCGCCACAAAGCCGAGGATGATTTTTGCGCGAAAGCGCAACGTTGGCAGCTTCGATTTGCTCGACTTCGACGTAGCAGACATTCCCCCACCCCATTCCATTCGCGGAAAACCAGGCGCAACCCGGAAGCAGCCCGCTTCCCGGCTCTTCTGCACGTTACGGGGCAAAGGATAAGCTGTAGTAAATTTGTGGCGCCGCAACTGGCGGTTAGGCGACGAAGGGAATTGTTAAGGCGCGCTTTCTCCCGCCGTTACAGATTGACGGCCGCCATCCTCTGCTGTCGTCCGGGACCGGCGAGCCTCCTGACAGCGCGCAGCGCTGCGCGGAAGCGAAGCGCTGATCCAAGACCCATACCGGAGTTGCGGCAGCGCGGACCTCGGAGGCCGCGAACCTATGCCGCCCGGATATTCGCCATGAAGCGGTCGAGCTCGGCGCGAAGACGGGTGCTTTCGCTCGACAGGGTCTTGGCCGAATTCAGCACCTCTTCCGAGGCCGAGCCGGTCTCGGCGGCGCCGCGGTTGACCTGGCCGATATCGGTGGCCGCGGTCTGAGTGCCCTGCGCCACGGTCTGGACGCTGCGGGCGATCTCCTGGGTGGCGGCGCCCTGCTGCTCGACCGCGCTCGCGATCGAGGTCGAGATCGACGAGATCTGGCCGATGGTCGCGCCGATCTCCTTGATCGCGGCGACCGATTCGGCGGTGGCGCCCTGCATGCCCGCGATGTGCGAGGAGATCTCGTCCGTTGCCTTCGCCGTCTGGCTCGCCAGCGATTTCACTTCGCTCGCAACCACCGCAAAGCCGCGGCCGGCTTCGCCCGCGCGGGCCGCCTCGATGGTGGCGTTAAGCGCGAGAAGGTTGGTCTGCTCGGCAATCGCCGTGATCAGCTTGACCACCTCGCCGATCTGCTGGGCGGCATGCGACAGCTTGCCGATGCGCCCGTCGGTCTCCTTGGCCTGCACCACGGCAGCCTCGGCGATGCGGCTGGAATCGCGGACCTGGCGGCCGATCTCCTCGACCGAGGCCGAGAGCTCTTCCGTCGCGGTCGCGACCGACTGCATGTTGCTGGACGCCTGCTCGGAGACGCCGGCGACCTGGCTCGACAGGCTCTGCGTGGTCTCGGCGGTGCGGGTCAGCGTCGAAGCCGCCGATTCCAGCTGCACGGCCGAGGCCGAGACGTTGGAGACGATGGCGCCGACCGCGCTCTCGAAATCGTCGGCGAAGCGGATCAGTTCGGCGCGGCGGCTTGCGGCCTGCTCCCGGTTCTGGACCTCGCTGGCGGCGGCGTCGCGTTCGGCCTTGGCGACCGCCTGAACCTTGAACTCCTCGACCGCGCCGGCCATCTCGCCGATCTCGTCCTTGCGGCCGAGGCCGGGCAGCACCACGTCGAAATTGCCCGACGCAAGCTCGCGCATCGCCTTGCACATCGCAATCATCGGACGCGAGATGCCGGTGCCGAGCAGGAAGGCCAGTACCATCCCAACCAGGGTGCCGCCAACGGCCAGCATCAGCACCATTTGCTCGGTCTGTCCGATGGTCGCTTCCGACTCCGAATCCAGCCGCTGCTGTTCGGCGAGGAGCTCCGCCTTCATGGTGGTCGCTCCTTGCTGGATCGTACCGGCGAAGCCGTTCATCTCGGTGACGAGATCATCGACCAGCTTGGCATTGGCGATCAGCTTCTCCAGCGCTTCGCGATAGGCCCCCAGCAGCGCCTTGGCATCCTTCAGGCCGGCGACGACCTTGTCGTCCATGGAATAGATCGCACCGAGCGAGTTCTCGACGAATTTCAGCCGCGCCAGCGCGCTGGTGGCAATCGACTGGTCGGAGGTCAGCACGAAATTGGTCGCCGCCGCACTCGCCGTCTGGAACTGGGCGTTGACCTGCTTGGTGCCGAACTCGATCGCCTGCGCTTCGGAGTCGGAGGCGTTGTTGCCGATATCGTCGAGCTTGTATTTCAAGAGATTGGCGTTGCGACTGAGCTGGTTCTGCACCAGCAGCGCACTGTCGCGCTTGGCCTGGAGCACCTTTGCGAAGGTCGCGGAGAAGTTGGAAAACTCCTTGGCGAGCTTGTCGAGGCTCTCCTGCCGCGCCGGTGTCTTGGCGCCCTTCACCGCCTGGTCGATGGCGTTCTTCAGGCTGCCTTCAGTATCCAGCGCCGCCTTGGCGTCGTCTTCCTTGCCGGTCACCACGAAATAACGGGCGGCCGAACGATAGGCCAGCAGCTCGCGATCGATGTTGCGGGCGAGATCGGCCTCGGAAACGCTGCTGCGGTACGACCCGACCCCGGAGGCGACCCGCTCGAAGCCGAGATAGGAGAAAGCCATGCTGCCGGCGGAAATCACCAGCACGGCGGCGAAGCCGAGAATGATCTTTGCGCGGAACCTGAGGGTCGGAAACAATGTGCGCTTGGACGGCGACGCGATACGCCCGGACATTCCCAACCCCCAGCTCATGTTCTTGCAGCGATTCTGCGGCCCGGAAGCAGCCCCTTCCGAACCGTACGGGAAATTAGGGCAGAATCGTCAAGGGGTGGTAAATCCGTCGGGCCCGCACCCTCGACGAGAGCTCCGCCACACGCTTGTCCGGAATTGCAAGGGGTCGGGGGCCATGTTGCAGCTGACCGGAAAACGCCTTACTCTTGAATACTTATCAGGCACTTGGCGTTAGACCGAGCTGGTCCTCGAGGAGAGAAACGGAGTGGGGCAAACCGACTTTCGGTTTGGCGGTGCGTCTGGCGTTGCCGTGGCCAAGTCGAAGGCTGCGAGCGTCGATGAAGCCGTGGCCGAGCTGGCCGCCCAGCTCCCCTGCGACGAGTTGGCGCTGATCCTGGTGTTCCTCTCTCCGAGCTACGATCCTCATCACTTCATCGCCGAGATCACCCGACGGTTCGACGACACCCGGGTCTGCGGTTGTACCACCGCGGGCGAGCTTGCCCCCGATGGCTGGGACGAGAACAGCGTCGTGGCGCTGGCGTTCAACCGTGCCGACTTCTCCGCGGTGGTGCGGCCCATCCTCAATCTCGACAGTTTCCAGGTCGAGGACGGCCGCCGGATCGGCGTCGAGCTCCGGCACGAGCTGTTGCGCGCGACGCCGCAGGTCGGCCGAGGCAATCCGTTCGGACTGGTCCTGATCGACGGCCTGTGCCGGCGCGAGGAAGCGCTGATGTCCGCGATCTATGCATCGCTGGACGACATTCCTGTTGTCGGCGGGTCCGCAGGGGATGGGCTGCGCTTCGAGAGAACCTGGGTGTTATTCGACGGCGAGGCACACACCAATGCCGCCCTGCTGATTCTGCTGAACACCTCGCTGCCGTTCCGCGTCTTCAAGTGCGACAATTTCGAGCCGAGCCCGCAGAAGATGGTGGTCACCGAAGCCGACATCGAAAACCGAACGGTCCGGGAGCTGAACGCCGAGCCTGCGGCCCAGGAATATTCGCGCGTAGTCGGGATCATGGACGCCAAGCTCGATCCGTTCTCCTTTGCCTCGCATCCGGTGCTGGTCCGCGTCGGCGGCTCCTATTACGCGCGCTCGATCCAGCGCGTCGAGCCGGACGGCTCGCTGCATTTCTTCTGCGCCATCGACGAGGGCATGGTGCTGACGGCGGCGACATCGCGAAGCCTGGTCGGCGCGACCCGCGAGACCTTCGCCGAAATCCACGACGAGATCGGAGACGTCTCGCTCTACATCGGCTTCGAGTGCCTGTTCCGGCGGCTCGACGCCGAGCAGCATCAGCTCGCTCGCGACATGTCCGAACTGTACCGGCAGAATCGGGTCGTCGGCTTTCACACCTATGGCGAACAGTTCGGCTCCATGCATGTGAACCAGACCTTCACGGGGGTTGCGATCGGAAGGCGCCCATCGTGACGGACATGTGGCAAGGCCCCGAAACGGTCGACCAGCTGCGTCGCGAGACCGCCAAGCTGAGGAAAATCAATGCCGCCCTGATGTCCCGCGTCGAGCGCTCGATGGACCAGCAGCTCAACGCCTTTTCATTGTTCGAAACCGCGATTGCGCTCGACCACAAGGTTCGCGACCGGACGCACCAGTTGCGCGAGGCGCTGCATTCGGTCGAGCTTGCGAATGAGGGCCTCTACCGTGCCAAGCAGCAGGCGGAGGCGGCGAGCTCGCTGAAGTCCTCGGTGCTGATCTCGGTCACCCACGACCTGTTGCAGCCGCTCAACGCGGCGCGCCTGACGCTGTCCGCGCTGACCGAGATGATGGAATCGCAGGAGGCGGGCGTGCTGATCGACCAGGCCAGCCGCTCGCTGGTGATGCTGGAGGACCTGCTGCGCTCGCTGCTGGAGATCGCCAAGCTCGACGCCGGCGCGCTGAAGCCCGATGTGCGCGCGATCGCGCTGGCGCCGCTGTTCGAGCAGCTCCGCAACGAATTCGAGCCGGTCGCCGCGCGGCAAGGCCTGTCCTTGCGCATCCGCACCTCACAGCTGGCGGTGAGGTCGGATGCGATGATGCTACGGCGGATCCTGCAGAACCTGCTCGCCAATGCCATTCGCTATACCCGCAGCCGCGGCGTCGTGATGGGATGCCGGCCGCGCGGCGACCGGATCTGCGTCCAGGTCTCCGACACCGGGCCCGGCATTGCGCAGGCGCAGCAGGAGGCGATCTTCCGCGAGTTCCAGCGCGGCGAGGCGATTGCGACCGACCAGGCCGGCTTCGGGCTCGGCCTCTCGATCGTGCGCCGTTTCGCAACCGTGCTCGGGCACGAGGTGCGGCTGTCGTCGCAGCTCGGCAGGGGATCGACCTTCACCCTGGAGCTGCAGCGCGCCGACCTCGCCGAGGTCGACGACGAGGTGCAGGAGGTCAACCTCGCCGAGCGGCCCTACGACTATAGCGGGCTCGAAGGCGCCAAGATCCTGCTGATCGAAAACGATCCGAACGGCTCGGAGGCGATGGCCGCGTTGCTGGAGGGATGGGGCTGCGATGTCGCGACCATGCGATCAGCCGCGGACGCGCTGGTGCGCCTCAGCGAGCTCGGCGCGCCCGATGTCGTGATTGCCGACCTCCATCTCGATCATGGCGAGAGCGGCCTGTCGGCCATCGCCGACGTCCGGGAGCATTTGAAGCTCGACACGCCCGCCATGATCATCACCGCCGACTACTCCGAGCAGGCGGCGAAGCAGGCGAGCCTGCAGGGCCTCGAAGTGCTGAAGAAGCCGATCAAGCCCGCCGAGATGCGGGCGCTGCTGTCGTTCCTGCTGAGCTGAAGCGCGCGGCTCACATCAAAAGTCGCGAAACAACCCCATGCACAGTACCGGTAACATTTTACATCATTCTATGGCTTTGACATGGACGAATTACCTGCCCCCTGTGACGCGTCCCGCATGGCAAGAAGCGACGAATCAGATCACTGCCGATCTGGCGGTGCATGCTCGCGCCTTGCCGGAGCCCCCTCGCCGGCCAGCGTCGCGAAATCGATCCGGGACATTTCGACGATGGCCTTGGTGCGGCTCAGCACGTTGAGCTTGCGCAGGATGTCGGAGACGTGGACCTTCACGGTGGTCTCGGAAATGTTCAGCTCATAGGCGATCTGCTTGTTCTGCAGGCCGCGCTTGAGCATTTCGAGCACGCGCAGTTGCTGCGGTGTCAGCTCGTGCAGGCGCCTGATGAGATCCTGCGCGGGGCCGGCGGCGCGTTGCGGGCGGACCAGCCCGCGATAGACGGCAGGGACACAGACTGCGCCCCGCAGCACCTCGCCAATCGACTGCGCCAGCTCCTGCTTCGAGGACGATTTGAGGATGTAGCCGGAGACGCCGAGCGACAAGGCGCCAGATATGATCTGCGGATCCTGATGCCCGGACACGATGACGACGGGAATTTTGGGAAAGGCCTTGCGGATGCGGATGATACCCGAAAGACCCGTGGTGCCCGGCATCGACAGATCGAGCAGGATGAGATCGAGCTCGGTGGTCGCCGCGACATGTTCGAGCGCGCCGTCGATCGACGTCGCCTGAAGGATCTCGGCCGCGGGCGCCACCATCTGGAGCGCGCCCTCGAGCGCCTCGCGAAACAGCGGATGGTCTTCGACAATCAGAAATCGCATCACGCGCGAGCCGTTCCCTGATGATTGCCCCGATGATTGCCCCGATTATTGTCCAGACGATCGTCCGGTCCGAAGTCGGAACGAGAATGTCCCGGCCCGGTCCGGCCGGCTTGATCCAGGTCAAGCGCGGCGACAAGCACGATGTCAAGCGCGAGATCGCGCGTCATTGCGGCCGCCCGCGGTCAGCTCGCGCGTGGGGCCGGGCCTTCGGATCCGGCAAGTCCACCTTGCCGATCTCGATGATCGCCTTGTTGCGGCTGAACAGGCCGAGCTTGCGCAGGATCTCGGTGATGTGCGCCTTCACCGTGGATTCGGCGAGCTGAAGCTCCTGGGCGATCTGCCGGTTCGGATAGCCGCGCCGCAGGAGATCGAGCACGCGAAGCTGCTGCGGCGTGAGCTCGCGCAGCTTGACCTCGAGCGCCTTGCTGGCCTCGGCCCGGCGCCGCTGCGGCGCAGCCACGAAATCCTTCGGCACCGACACCGATCCATTCAGCACGCCCTCGATCGATTGCGCCAGCTCGCGCTTCGACATCGATTTCGGCAGATAGCCGGCGGCCCCGAGCTCCAGCGCCTCGCGGACGACGCGCTGGTCCTCGTCGCTCGAGACGATGGCGACGGGAAGGCGCGGATAGGCTTCGCGCAAACGCAGAAAGCCAGAGAAGCCGGTCGCATCCGGCAGCAGGAGGTCGAGCAGCGCGAGGTCGATGCCCTTGCCCTGCTCGGCCGTCAGGATGTGAAGGGCATCCTCGATCGACATCGCCTCGACGATCCGCGCCTCCGGCAAGGCCAGCCGCACCGCATTGCCGAGCGCCTCGCGGAACAGCGGATGGTCGTCGATGATCAGGAAGCAGGTCATGGCGACTTCACAGGACTGCACCGCCGAATGCTGCACCGGACAGGCCTCGGCCGTCGCAACAGAAGAGGCAGAACCATCCGGCACCCGTCCGGCGCCGGGATGGCGCTGGATGCACGCTACCACATTCTCCCGATCCGGTTCGGTCAAGATCGTTCAGTCGTTCGATTCGGTCTGGACCGTCAGCAGGAAGGCATAGATGCTGTCGAACTGGTCGTCGGTATAGACCTCCTTCCAGGCCGGCATTCCCTTGTTCGGCCGTCCCTCATGAACGGTGGTCCAGAATTTCTCGCGCATCTCGTCGCCATAGCGGTGACGCAGCAGTCGCAGATCGATCTTCCGCTCGCTCTGGATCGCGTCGGGACCGTGGCAATGCGCACAGGTTCCGTTGAAGATCTCCTTGCCCGCGCCGACAGCCTGGGCGCCTGACGCGACCGCGTCGCCCTTGGTCTCGGTCGCCACGACATTGGCGACCTGGGCGACGCCCGCGCCGGCTCCAGTCCCAATGGTCGTTCCCGCCGTCGCCGCGCCGAAGCGGACCGGCGCGCCGGTCGGCAGGCCGTATTTCACCGCGAGATCGCCGATCGTGCCCTGAAGCTGCGGCAACACGGCATCGACGCGGTCACGCAGCTCGATCGAGGTCTTCGCAAAGCCGATGGCCGCATCCCACGACAGGCCTTCGCCTTCGGTAAGCTCGATTTCATAGCGGTCATTGTAGCTGGTCTTGTTCAGCCAGCCGGCGACCGGTCCCCAGATGAAGGCGACGTCGGCCCTGCCCTGGTCGAGCGCCTGCATGCCTTCCTCGGGCGACAGCACCGTCACCTTCTGGATGTCGTCGCGGCTCGCGAGCAGGTTTTGCGGCGTGCTGGCGAACTGCACGGCAACCCGCTTGCCCCTGAGGGCGTCGATGCCGCCGAGCGCCTGGCCCTTGGCGGCCACGAGAGCATAGCCCTCCTTCGCGAAGCTGTTGGAGAAGATCACGGCCGGTCCCATGAAATCCTCGGACCGGGGCAGCCCGATCATGGCGTCGCATTGCCTGCCGAGCAGCGTGACGCGCACGGTGCGCTTGCCGAAATAGGATTTGTACCAGTCATAGGCGATCGGCCGGCCAAGCGCCCGCGCCAGGGCCTGCCCGATCTCGACATAGAAGCCCGGCCTGGACGGGCTGTCGCTCGAGAATGGAAGGTTGGTCGGATCGGCGCAGAGACGGAACGGTTGCGCCTCTTCGGCGTGCAGCGGCGAGGCTGCAACAACCAGCGCCGCGGCGGCGCATGCGAGCAGGCCTGCGATGGTGCGATGTCGGCTCGCACCGATGCCAGAACGATTCGGACGCATCCTCGTCTCCCTTCCCGTTTTGCGTTTTCTTGGCATTTCCCTTGGCGGTGTTGGGCCGCAGCTCGTCGCCAGGCGCGGCGGCGCCAAGCCTCGGCCGGTGCCGCGACTCCGGTCTGGAGAAAGCGCGCGCGTATCCCGTCATCTCGGGGATACGCGCGCGAGTGGTCACTGGACGGAGAACACGAAGAGCGAACCGCCCTCGGGAGCTGCGGCCGTCATCTTCTTTCCTACCTCGCCCAGGAACGCGGGCAGCGCAGCCGTGCGGCCGACGACGATGGCGACATATTGCTTGCCGTCGACCTGGTAGGTCACCGGCCCTGCACCGATGCCGGAGCCGAGATTCTTGCTCCACAGCACCTTGCCGGACTTCGCGTCGATGGCGCGGAAGTCACCATGGATGTTGCCGGCAAACACGAGGCCGCCGCCGGTGGTCAGCGTGCCGCCGTTGAACGGCAGGTCTTCCTTGATCGACCAGACCTTCTTCTGCGCGACCGGATCCCAGGCCACGAGTTCGCCGAGGAAGCCGCCGGGGCCTTCCTTGGTCGGGAATTCGGCGCCGAGATAGAACACACCGCGCTTGTAGGCGACATCACTCACCGACCAGTCCATGCAGACATTGTTGGACGGGATGTAGACGAGGCCGGTCTGCGGATTGAACGACATCGGCTGCCAATTCTTGCCGCCGATCAGGTTCGGGCAGATGTCCTTGGCCGGATGATTCGGCCCGGGACGCTTGTCGGGATCCTCGACCGCGCGCATCGTGGCAACGTCCCACTTCTTGGCCCAGTTGGAGAAGACGTATTTCTCCGCCGACAACACCTTGCCGGTCTCACGATTGGCGACGAAGAAGAAGCCGTTGCGGTCGGCCTTCATGAGCGCCGGAACGGTGCTGCCGCCGATCTTCAGATCCGCGAGCACCGCTTCGTTGACGCCGTCATAGTCCCAAGCGTCGGCCGGCGTGGTCTGGATATGCCACTTGATCTTGCCGGTGTTGGGATCGAGCGCGAGCGTCGAGGCGGTGTAGAGGTTGGTCAGCTTGCCGAAATTGCCATCGCCGGTCGAACGTACCGCCGTGTTCCAGGGGCCGGGATTGCTGGTGCCCCAATAGACCGTGTCGGTCTTCGGATCGTAGGAGCCGACCAGCCAGGCCGCACCGCCGCCATGCTGGGCGGAGTCGCCCTTCCAGGTGTCGCCACCGGGCTCGTCCGGCGAGGGAACGGTGTAGGTCTGCCACACCTGCTTGCCGGTGTTGATGTCGAACGCGTGCAGTGCGCCGCGCACGCCGTATTCGCCGCCGCCGAAACCGGTGATGACCTTGTCGCGCACGACGAGCGGCGGCGAGGTGATGACCGAACCCTGCTTGTAGTCGACCACCTTCGCCGTCCACAGCGACTTGCCGGTCGCGGCATCGAGTGCGGTCAGCTTGCCGTCGAGGCGGCCGACGAAGATCTTGCCGTCCGCATAGGAGACGCCGCGATTGTTGACGTCGCAGCAGGCATATTGCAGCACGTCCTCGGGAATATCGGGCTCCCAGGTCCATTTCCGCGCGCCGGTGGCCGCATCGAGCGCATAGACGTATTTCGGCCCCCACGAGCTCGACACGTACAGCGTGTTGCCGACGACGATCGGGGAGGATTCGTTCGAACGCAGCGACGCCAGCGAGAAGGAATAAGCGAGCGTCAGCTTGCCGGCGTTCTCGGTGTTGATCTGCTTGAGCGGACTGAAGCGGGTGTTGGCATAGTCGTGGCCCGCAACCGCCCACTGGTTCGAATCCGATTGCGCCTTGAGCAGGGAGTCGTTGGCGTGAACGCCCGGTGCAACGGCCGCAAGCATCGCCATCATGGAGATGCCGGCCAAGAAGCCTTTCGTTCCAAAGGTCATGTATTTCCTCCGCGATGTTGTTGTGCACGCCCCGTTGGGCGCCTGAGCGCGTTGCGCTCGTGATGCGCAGTTGGCCTGCGAACTATCGTTCGAATTACAGCATCGCCTTTTCGCGCTTAGTATAGGCGGAAGGTAGTAGTGCAAATCATTGGCGGCTTTCGCCGCTCATCTCGTTGTGCCGACTTACGTCTTACCCTTGTTTTCCAGCTCGAAATGCGCACTCGAATTCAGGCGGCATCGCGCTTCGATCATCATGATGGCGCTACCAAACTTGCGAAGTTGTCGAAGAAGTTTGCGGCGAGCTTGCGTGACGTCGAATCGATCAGCCGCGCGCCGAGCTGCGCCAGCTTGCCGCCGATCTGCGCGTCGGCCTCGTAGTGCAGGATGGTGACGTCGGGCGATTCTTCTTCCAGCCTGACCTTCGCGCCGCCCTTGGCAAAGCCGGCGACGCCTCCGGCGCCTTCGCCGACGATGCGATAGCCGTTGGGCGCATCGATGTCGGTCAGCGTCACCTTGCCGCTGAACGTTGCCTTCACCGGGCCGACCTTCAGCACCACGGTCGCCGTCATCTCGGTCGGCGATGCCATCTCGAGCGATTGGCAGCCGGGAATGCAGCGCCTGAGAATATCGGGATCGTTGAGCGCAGCCCACACCGTTTGCTTGGACGCCGGGATCCGCTGACTGTCGTTCATCTGCATCGCTTCCACCCTTGTTGCCGTTGCTTGTAGGGCTCGACTAGGGGGACAGGCGGCTGCGTTCAATCGCCAGGAAGTACTAGTGCTGCTTTCCTGACCTCTCATCACTCGACGTCATTCCGGGGCGCGTCTTCTGGCACGAACCCGGAATCCATTTCCCCGCGGATTCTGCGGCCGGATGGATTCCGGGCTCCCTCGCTCCGCTCGGGCCCCGGAATGACGGAGTAGGCTGTCCTGGCCGGCGCGATCTGGCAGCGGCACTTCGCTGCATTGCCATAAGCAAAATCAATGACTTAAATCGTGCCGCCCTACTACCAAGATCGCGATTACAAAGGCGGCGGCGCATGCTCCTATTCGCGCAACGAGCAAGTCATGCGAGGGAGGAACGACGCACGACCGGGCCCGAAGTCCAGGGGCAAGCGGCAAGAATGATCACGGCACGCGCGACCAGGTCACGCGCCTATTCTGGTGGCCGCCAAGCACGCCATCGCAGATTCAGCGGCGATGTGTATCGCCCGCAATGTCGCAGCACATGATGGCTGCGGCACGAGTGGTCGTGGCCGAATCGCACATCAGCGACCGTCACCACGATGATCCTTCCATGACCGCGGTCAGCAAAAACCCAGTTGCAAAGTTTCGTTGGCGCTGTCTCTAATTAGAACCAATCAAAATCACTTTGGGAGGACTTCAAGTGTCTACAGTCAAACTGACGGTCAACGGCAAGGCCGTTGCTGTCGACGTCGAGGACCGCACGCTGCTGGTCCAGCTCCTGCGCGATCACCTCAACCTCACAGGAACCCACGTCGGCTGCGACACCAGCCAGTGCGGCGCCTGCGTCGTGCACATGGATGGCCGTGCGGTGAAATCCTGCACCATGCTGGCAGGACAGGCCGATGGCGCCAGCATCACCACGATTGAGGGCATCGCCAAGGGCGACGAGCTGCACCCGATGCAGGCTGCCTTCCGCGACAATCACGGCCTCCAATGCGGCTATTGCACGCCGGGCATGATCATGTCCGCGATCGACATCGTGCAACGCCATGGTGGCCAGCTCGACGAGGCGACCGTCCGCACCGAGCTCGAGGGCAATATCTGCCGCTGCACCGGCTACCACAACATCGTGAAAGCCGTGCTGGATGCGGCCGGACGCATGAAGGTCGCGCAGGCCGCCGAGTAGAGCGGCCGTCGCGAAGCAAGAAACCACCGCTGCGCTTTCGAGGGAAAGCGCGGGTCAACAAAATTCCGGTCGGGAGGACCAGACATGGGTGTTGAAGGCATCGGCGCACGCGTCGTGCGCAAGGAAGACAAGCGTTTCATTACCGGCAAGGGCCGTTACGTCGACGACATCAAGCTGACGGGCATGACCCATGCCTATTTCGTCCGCAGCCCGCACGCGCACGCCAAGGTGAAGGGGATCGACTCCTCCGCCGCGCTGAAGATGCCGGGCGTGGTCGCGGTGCTCACCGGCAAGCAGCTCGTCGACGACAAGGTCGGCAACCTCATTTGCGGCTGGGCCATCACCTCCAAGGACGGCAGCCCGATGAAGATGGGCGCATGGCCGGCAATGGCGCCCGAGACGGTGCGCTTCGTCGGTCAGGCCGTTGCCGTCGTGATCGCCGAAAGCAAGAATCTCGCACGCGACGCGGCGGAAGCCGTCGTCGTCGATTACGAGGAGCTTCCTGCAGTCGCCGACATGCAGGCGGCGATCAAGGCCGGCGCGCCGCAGCTTCATCCCGAGGCTCCGGGCAACCAGGTCTACGACTGGGTGATCGGCGACGAGAGCGCCACCGATGCGGCCTTCGCCAAGGCCGCCAATGTGGTGAAGCTCGACGTCACCAACAACCGTCTCGCCCCCAACGCGATGGAGCCACGCGCGGCGATCGCCGATTACGACGCAGCGGAAGAGCACTTCACGCTCTACACGACCTCGCAGAACCCGCACGTCGCCCGCCTCGTGCTGTCGGCGTTCTACAACATCGCCCCCGAGCACAAGCTGCGCGTGATCGCCCCCGACGTCGGCGGCGGCTTCGGCTCCAAGATCTTCATCTATCCCGAGGAGATGGTGGCGCTGTGGGCCTCGAAAAAGGTCGGCCGTCCCGTCAAATGGACCGGCGACCGCACCGAGGCCTTCCTCACCGACGCGCATGGCCGCGACCACATCACGCATGCCGAGATGGCGTTCGACGCCAACAACAAGATCACCGGCCTCAAGGTGAAGACCTACGCCAATTTCGGCGCCTATATGTCGCTGTTCTCGTCCTCGGTGCCGACCTATCTCTACGCGACGCTGCTGTCGGGCCAGTACAACATCCCCGCGATCCATGCCGAGGTGATCGGCGTCTACACCAACACCACGCCGGTCGACGCCTATCGCGGCGCGGGCCGCCCGGAGGCGAGCTATTTGATCGAACGTCTCATGGAAACGGCGGCGCGGCAGCTCAACGTCGATCCGGCCCAATTGCGCCGGACCAATTTCATCACCCAGTTCCCGCACCAGACGCCTGTCATCATGGCCTACGACACCGGGGACTTCAACGCCTCGCTCGATGCGGCGATGAAAGCGATCGACTATGCCGGCTTCCCCGCCCGCAAGGCCAAGGCGAAGGCCGACGGCAAGCTGCGCGGCATCGGCGTGTCCTGCTATATCGAGGCCTGCGGCATCGCGCCGTCGAAGGCGGTCGGCAGCCTGGGCGCCGGCGTCGGCCTGTGGGAATCGGCCGAGGTGCGCGTCAATCCGGTCGGGACCATCGAGATCCTCACGGGATCACACAGCCACGGCCAGGGTCACGAGACCACGTTCTGCCAGCTCGTGGCAGACCGTCTCGGCGTTCCCATCAGCCAGGTTTCGATCGTCCATGGCGACACCGACAAGGTGCAGTTCGGCATGGGCACCTACGGCTCGCGCTCGGCGGCCGTCGGCCTTACCGCGATCCTGAAGGCCATGGAGAAGATGGAATCCAAGGCCAAGAAGATCGCGGCGCATGCGCTCGAAGCCTCGGAAGCCGACATCGTCATCGAGAACGGCGAGTTCAAGGTGACCGGCACCGACAAAGCCATCGCCTTCCCGATGGTCGCGCTTGCGGCCTACACCGCGCACAATCTGCCTGAAGGCATGGAGCCGGGCCTGAAGGAGAGCGCCTTCTACGACCCGACCAACTTCACCTTCCCGGCCGGCGCCTATATCTGTGAGCTTGAGGTCGATCCCGGCACCGGCAAGACCTCCTTCGTCAACTTCGTCGCGGCCGACGATTTCGGCCGGCTGATCAACCCGATGATCGTCGAAGGCCAGGTCCATGGCGGCCTCGTGCAGGGCATCGGACAGGCGTTGCTGGAGCATGCGATCTACGATGCCAACGGCCAGCCGGTCACGGCCTCGTTCATGGATTACGCCATGCCGCGCGCCGACGACGTGCCGTCATTCAATCTGTCTCACACCACGACGCTGTGCCCGGGCAATCCGCTCGGCATCAAGGGTTGCGGTGAGGCCGGCGCGATCGGGGCATCGGCGGCCGTGATCAACGCGATCACGGATGCGATCGGCAAGAACAACCTGGAAATGCCCGCAACCCCGGACCGGGTGTGGCGCACCATCCACGCGGCTTAAGGGAGGACCGAAGATGTACCAGACCACCTATCATCGCGCCTCCTCGGTCGACGAGGCCGCCAGCCTGTTCGCCAAGGGCAGCGAGTCGAAGTTCCTCGCCGGCGGTCAAACGCTGCTGCCGGTCATGAAGCAGCGCCTCGCAGGTCCATCCGACGTCATCGACCTCGGCAGGATCAAGGAGCTGCAGGGCGTCGATCTGTCGGGCGACACGCTGACCATCAAGGCCGCGACGACCTATTACGACATCATGACGAATGCCGATGTGAAGCAGGCGATCCCCGCGATCGCCTATCTCACCTCGGTGCTCGGCGACCCCGCGGTGCGTTATCGCGGCACGATCGGCGGCTCAATCGCCAACAACGATCCGGCTGCGGATTTCCCGGCGGCGCTGCTCGCGCTCGGCGCCACCGTGAAGACCAACAAGCGGTCGATCGCGGCGGATGATTTCTTCCAGGGCCTGTTCACCACGGCGCTGGAAGACGGCGAGATCATCACCGCCGTGTCGTTCCCGGTGCCGGCCAAGGCGGGCTACGAGAAGATGCGGCATCCCGCCTCGCGCTTCGCGCTGACCGGGGTGTTCGTCGCGCAAACCAAATCCGGCGAGGTTCGCGTCGCGGCGACCGGCGCCTCCCAGAATGGCGTGATGCGGGTGCCTGCGATCGAGGCCGCGCTGAAGGCGAACTGGTCGCCATCGGCGATCGACAGCGTCAGCATCTCGGCGAACGGATTGCTGGCCGACATCCACGGCACGGCGGAATATCGCGCCAATCTGATCAAGGTGATGGCGCAGCGCGCGGTGGCTGCTGCGCGCTGATAGCGTCTCCACGCAAATTTTCCGCGGCGCGCATTTCGGTGCGCGCCGTTTTATTTTGGCCATGCGGCATGAAAACCGCTTGCCTCGCTGACGTGAAGGCGAGAAAAGTTAATCGGCCGATTAACTCGCTCAACAGAAGAAACGTCAGAGGCGATCGCCACATCAGGCGCATGCGCCCGCGACCCGAGGAAACAACAACGTGCTCGACAAACCAGCCCCCACCTCCTCCGTCCGCACCTCCGGCCCGCTCTCGGGCTTCCGCATCGTCGAGTTCGCCGGCATCGGGCCGGGCCCGTTCGCCTGCATGATGCTGGCCGACATGGGCGCCGATGTCGTCACGCTCGACCGCGTCGGCGCCAAGAAGAGCATGAAGTCGGTGGCGGGGCGCGGCCGCAAGGTGATCGAGCTCGACCTCAAGGACAAGGCGGCGATCGCGCAAGTGCTGGACCTGCTCGCGAGCGCGGACGCGCTGGTCGAGGGTTTTCGCCCCGGCGTGATGGAGCGGCTCGGGCTCGGGCCCGAAATCGTGCTCGCGCGCAACCCGAAACTGGTCTATGGCCGCATGACCGGCTGGGGCCAGGAAGGTCCGCTCGCCAACGCCGCCGGCCATGACATCAACTACATCTCCATCACCGGCGCGCTCGCCGCGATCGGCACGAAGGAGGCGCCGGTGCCGCCGCTCAACCTGGTCGGCGATTTCGGCGGCGGTGCGCTCTATCTCGTCGTCGGCGTGCTCGCGGCGCTCCTGGAAGCGCAGAAGTCCGGCAAGGGCCAGGTGGTCGATGCCGCCATGTGCGACGGCGCGGCATCGCTGATGTCCTTCTTCTTCGACATGACGGCGATGGGACGCTGGACCGAAGGGCGCAACCAGAACTTCCTCGACGGCGGCGCGCATTTCTACGGCGTCTACGAATGCGCTTGCGGCCATTTCGTCTCGATCGGCTCGATCGAGCCGCAATTCTATGCGCTGCTGCGCGAGCACGCCGGTCTCACCGACGCCGATTTCGACGCGCAGATGGATCCCAAGGCCTGGCCCGCGCTGAAGGAGAAGCTCAAGGCCGTGTTCAAGAGCAAGACGCGCGAGGACTGGTGTAAGATCATGGAAGGCACCGACATCTGCTTCGCGCCGGTGCTGACCATGTCGGAGGCCACGCAGCATCCGCACATGGTCGCGCGAAAGGTCTTCATCGAGCGCCACGGGGTGAAGCAGCCGGCACCGGCGCCGCGCTTCTCGCGCACGCCCTCGGCGGTGCGCGAGCCGGAAGCGGCGGAGATCGCGGCGGTGATGCAGGCGTGGAAAGGCTGACGTCATTCCGGGGCGCTCGCGTCGCGAGCGAACCCGGAATCTGGAGATTATCACATCGAGATTCCGGGTTCGCGCTGACGCGCGCCCCGGAATGACGGTCAGGCCGCGCTATCCACCTTCAACACCCCGCGGCGGATCTGGTCCTCCTCGATCGATTCGAACAGGGCCTTGAAATTGCCCTCGCCGAAGCCGTCGTCGCCCTTGCGCTGGATGAACTCGAAGAAGATCGGGCCGATCGCATTGGCCGAGAAGATCTGCAGCAGCACCTTGGTCTGGCCGCCCTCGACCACGCCCTCGCCGTCGATCAGGATGCCGTTCTTCCGGAGCCGCGCGACGTCCTCGCCATGCTTGGGCAGGCGCATATCGATCTTCTCGAAATAGGTGTCGGGCGGCGACGGCATGAAGGGCAGTCCAGCCTCGCGCAGACCCTCGATGGTGCGGTAGATGTCGCGGCAGCCGCAGGCGATGTGCTGGATGCCTTCGCCGCGATAGGTCTGCAGATATTCCTCGATCTGCCCGGACTCGCCGGCGTCCTCGTTGATCGGAATCCGGATCTTGCCGTCAGGGCTCGTCAGCGCGCGCGAGAACAGGCCGGATGCGCGGCCCTCGATGTCGAAGAAGCGGATCTGGCGGAAGTTGAACAGCTTCTCATAGAAGCCGGCCCAGACGTTCATGCGGCCGCGATGAACGTTGTGGGTGAGATGGTCGAGATAGAACAGGCCGGCGCCGACCGGCTTGGGATCGCGCGCGCCGAGCCATTCGAACTCGGCATCATAGGCCGAGCCCTTGGCGCCGTAGCGGTCGACGAGATAAAGCAGGCTGCCGCCGATCCCCTTGATGGCGGGCACGTCGAGCGTCTTCTGAGCGGATGATACATCGGCCGGCTCGGCGCCGAGCGAAATCGCGCGGTCATAAGCCGCCTTGGCATCGACGACTCGGAACGCCATCGATGGCGCGCAGGGGCCGTGGGCGGCAACGAACTCGTAGCCGTGGGTGCCGGGCTCCTCGTTGACGAGATAGTTGATGTCGCCCTGGCGGTAGACCGTGGTCTTCTTGATCTTGTGGCGCGCGACGGGCGCATAGCCCATCAGCTTGAACAGCGCGTGCAGCTCTTCCGGATTGGGATGCGCGTATTCGACGAACTCGAACCCGTCGGTGCCCATCGGATTGTCGGCGCTGATGGTGGCCGGCGGTGCATCGTGCGGAAACGGACCCATGCTGTTCTCCCAATTTGCTGCCGGGAGGAACTATCCTTCATAGGGTGCGCAAGGGGCGTGCAAACGGGACGTGATTTCGCTACCCTATGCACGGCTTGTGCAAGAAATGGACGATTGACGCATGATTCCTGTGGACGCCTTTGACCTCAAGATCCTGGGTGCACTCCAGGACAACGGCCGTCTCACCAACCAGGAGCTCGCCGAGCTCGCTGGCCTCTCCGCCTCGCAATGCTCGCGCCGGCGGATGCGGCTGGAGGAGGAGAAGGTGATCGCGGGCTACCATGCCGACCTCTCCAGCGAGGCGCTCGGCTTCGGCGTGATCGCCTTCATCCAGGTGGGCCTTGCGACCCACTCCCCGGACAATTCCAAGCGCTTTCGCGCGCTGGTGAACCGGATCGACGAGATCCAGGAGGCGTATTCGCTCACGGGCGACGCCGACTATGTGCTGAAGGCCGTGCTGCGCGACCTCAAGGGCCTCTCCAACCTCGTCAACGACATCTTGATGCCGCACCAGAGCGTGGCACATGTGCGCTCCTCGATCGTGCTCGACAGGCTCAAGGAAAGCTCACGGCTGCCGCTCAAGGAAATCAGAGCCGGCTGAAATCGAGGGAACTATGGCATTCGCGCTGGCTACGCGATCTGCGATGATCGCAGCTCCACGTGCGGAGATTCGACATGGCCCTCCAGCTTCGGCCGAACTGCGAATATTGCGACCGCGACCTGCCGCCGAACGCAACGGACGCGCGGATCTGCTCCTATGAATGCACGTTCTGTGCGGATTGCGTCGAGACGAAGCTGTTCAACGTCTGCCCGAATTGCGGCGGCGGTTTTGCCCCGCGCCCGATCAGACCGACGCAGGAGTGGCGCCCCGGCGTTTGCACAGCGAAGCAGGCGCCGTCCGACAATCGGGTGCATCTGAAGTACAGTGTGGAGGATGTCGCGGCGCATTGTGCGCGGGTGCGCGACGTGCCGCCGGAGAGACGGTGATTTGGCCCGTCATTCCGCCGCCACGATCGTCCCCTCGACCTCGCCGAAGCCGACACGATAACCACTGCCCTGGCACCAGCCGCGCATCACGAGACTGTCGCCGTCTTCGAGGAACGAGCGCTTGGCGCCGCCGGGCAATTCCACCGGCTCGGTGCCGTTCCAACTGATCTCGAGCAAGCTGCCGCGCTGGTTCTTCTCCGGCCCAGAGATCGTGCCGCTGCCCAGGAGATCCCCGACATTCATGGCGCAGCCGCTGGAGGCGTGGTGCATCAGCTGCTGCACCGAGGACCAGTACATGTACTTGAAATTGGTGCGGCTGATGCTGGCGGGTGCATTGGCACCGGCAGCACGTAAGGAGACGTCCAGCGCGACATCGTAGTTCTGCGGCTTCGTCTGCTTGAGATAGTCGAGCGGCACCGGCTCCTGCTCCGGCCCCTTCAGCCGGAACGGCTCCAATGCCTCGCGCGTCACCACCCAGGGGCTGATCGAGGTCGCAAACGCCTTGGCGAGAAACGGCCCGAGCGGCACATATTCCCATTGCTGGATGTCGCGCGCACTCCAGTCGTTGAGCAGCACGAAGCCGAAGATCATCTCCTCGGCCTGTTGCTCTGTGAGCATTCCGCCCATCGGCGAGGGCTGACCGATCACGACACCCATCTCCAGCTCGAAATCGAGCCGCTTGCACGGCCCGAAGCTCGGTACATCCACATTCGGTGGCTTCAGTTGCCCGCGAGGCCGCTTCACCTGCGTGCCGGAGACCACGACGGTGGAGGTCCGGCCGTTATAGGCGATCGGCATATGCAGCCAGTTCGGCTGCAGCGCATTGTCCTTGCCGCGGAACATCACGCCGACATTGGTGGCGTGCTCTTTCGAGGAATAGAAATCGGTGTAGCCGGAGACGGTGAAGGGCAGATGCAGTTTGGCATAGCCCATCGGCACCAGCGCGCGGCTGCGCAGCTCCTCGTTGTCGCGCAACTCCGGATGATCGTGACGCAGCAATTCGCTGATGCGCGCGCGGGTCTTGCTCCAGACCTTCGGTCCCAGCGCCATGAAGGGATTGAGCGAGGCGCCGGAGAACACGCCGAGCGGGCCGACGTCGAGCCGGGAATCCTGCTCGAGCTCCCAGAGATCAAGCACATAGCTTCCAATCGCAACGCCAACGCGCGGCGTCGGATTGGAAGCGGTCGAGAACACACCATAAGGCAGGTTCTGGATCGGGAAGTCGGAAGAAGGATCGACCTCGATGAACGAGCGGAGGCTGGGGTCGTTGGGGTGGGGCACGCGAATTCTCCGATTGAAAAATTCGTCATGCCCGGGCTTGACCCGGGCATCCATCATCTCAAGGGGATGGATCGCCGGGTCAAGCCCGGCGATGACGAGCGACAAGGACTTACGGCCTGCTCGGATCGAACCGCTTCTCCAACCCTTTCCAACAATCCGCGTAATCGTCCTGCAGCGTCGAGGAGTTCGCGGCGTGCGCGGTGACGCGCTGCGGGTAGCGGGTCTCGAACATGAAGGCCATGGTGCCGGTCAGCTTCACTGGCTTCAATTCGCCGTTGCTGGCGTGCTCGAAGGCGTCGCGGTCCGGACCGTGCGGCAGCATGCAATTGTGCAGGCTCATGCCGCCGGGGACGAAGCCTTGTGGCTTGGCGTCATAGACGCCGTAGATCAGCCCCATGAACTCGCTCATGATGTTCATGTGGTACCAGGGCGGACGGAAGGTGTTCTCGGCGACCATCCAGCGCTCGGGGAAGATCACGAAGTCGATATTCGCGGTGCCCGCGGTCTCCGACGGCGAAGTCAGCACCGTGAAGATCGAGGGATCGGGATGGTCGAAGCCGATCGCGCCGACGGGAGAGAAGGTGCGCAGATCGTACTTATACGGCGCGTAATTGCCGTGCCAGGCGACGACGTCGATCGGCGAATGCGGCAAGGTCGTCTTGAACAGCGAGCCGCCCCACTTCACCAACAGTTCGGTCGGCGTGTCCTTGTCCTCGTAGCTTGCGACCGGCGTGAGGAAGTCGCGGGCGTTGGCGAGACAATTGGCGCCGATCGGGCCGCGCTCCGGCAGGGTGAAGGCGCCGCCGTAATTCTCGCAGAGATAGCCGCGCGCCGGGCCATTCGGAATCTCGACGCGGAACTTGACGCCGCGCGGGATCACCACGATCTCGCCGGGCTCGGCATCGATGCGGCCGAACTCGGTGAGGAGGCGAAGATTGCCCTGCTGAAGCACGAACATCAGCTCGCCGTCGGCATTGTAGAAATGCTGGTCCACCATCGATTTGGTGATGAGGTAGACATGCGCGGCCATGCCAGCCTGCGTGTTGACGTCGCCGGCCGTGGTCATGGTCTGCACGCCCTCAACGAAGGTGACATCCTCCTTGGGGAGCGGCGTCGGATCCCAGCGCAGCTGCGCGATCGGCAGGTCGTATTCATGGCACGGCGCCGAGCGCCACAAGCCGGCATCGACCTTCTCGAAGCGGCCGGAGTGCTTCACCGAGGGACGGATGCGGTAGAGCCAGGAGCGCTCATTGCTGCCGCGCGGCGCCGTGAAGGGCGAGCCCGAGAGCTGCTCGGCATAGAGCCCGTAGGCGCAGCGCTGCGGCGAGTTGCGCCCGATCGGCAGCGCGCCCGGCAGCGCTTCCGTCTCAAAGCTGTTGCCGAAGCCGGACATGTAGCCCGGCGTCACCTGAGCCGAGCTGCGGATGATCTGGTCAGGCGAGGTATTGATGTTCATGACTATCCTCCTCCTTGCAGGGCGGCCCACATTTCCTGATCGCGCTTGTCGGTCCAGATCACGGGGTCGTCGATCCCGGACGCTTCGTCGTAGGCGCGCGACACGTTGAATGGCAGGCAGTGCTCGTAGATGGCGAAGCTGGAAAATTTGGGATCCATCACCTCGCGGGTGGCCGCCATCGATTCCTTCAGCGTACGTCCCCGGGCAACGGAGATCTCGGCCGCGCCATAGAGTGAGGTGACGAAATCGCGCGTCATCGCGATGGCCTCGCGCACCGTGGCAGTGCCCTTCAGCGCATCGCCCCGGCCCGGCGCGATCGCCTTGGGATTGAAGTTGCGGATCTCGTTCAGCGTCATCGGCCATTCGCGCAAATGCGCATCGCCGCAATAGCAGGCCGAGTGATATTCGATGAGGTCCCCGGAGAACATCACCTCCGCGTCCGGCACCCAGGCGACGATGTCGCCGGAGGTATGGCCGGCGCCCAGCTGCATCAGGCGAACCTCGCGCTTGCCGAGGTAGATCGTCATCTCGCCTTCAAAGGTCAGCGTCGGCCAGGTCAGGCCGGGAATGCTCTGCGCGTCCTGGAACAACCGAGGGAAGCGGCCGTATTCGGAATCCCAGTCCTGCTTGCCGCGCTCCGCGATCAGCCGATGCGTCTCCTGCGAAGCGACGATGCCTTGCGCCTTGTAGGCGGAGGCCCCGAGCACGCGCACGGCGTGATAGTGCGAGAGCACGACATACTTGATTGGCTTGTCGGTGACGGCACGCACGCGCTCGATCACCTTGTTCGCCATCGCGGGCGTCGCCTGCGCGTCGAACACGAGGCAGCCGTCGTCGCCGACGATGACGGCGGTGTTCGGATCGCCCTCGGCGGTGAAAGCATAGAGATCGGTACCGATCTCGGAGAAGGTGATCTTCTTCTCGGAGAGATCGCCGGTGGATGCGAAGTTCTTCGCCATCAATTCGTCCTTACAGGTTTATTGCTGTTGCTGTTGTTGCTGCTGACCGTCGACCATGCGGCGCTTCGCCAGCCCGATCGCCTCGCGCAGCACGTCGATATCGCCGATATGGTTGGCGAGGATCAGCACCAGCGCCGAATCGAGATCGGCGCTCTGCTCCTCGGTGAGACCGCGATGCGCCTCGACAATGGCGCGGAAGGCGTCGTCGGGGCGTGCGAAGTTGGAGCTGGTGGAAAGCGGCATGCGAAACCTCAATACAAGCCTTCGGCACGCACCAGCGCTGCCGCGATCGTCGCACGCGCCGGATGGCGGAAGCGCGCCGCGACATAACCATCCGGCCTCAGCAGATAGGCCGCGCCCGGTTCGGCGCCGTAGCGCTTTGCGATGGAGCCCGAGGGATCGGCAAACCCGCCCTCACCGCCGATGCGGATGCCCTTGACCCCACCGGGCGCATCGATGGGCGCACCATTGCTGAACGACAGCAAGGTGAAGTCCGTTCCACCCTGGCGGAAGGCATCCGTCAGATAGATCTGCTCGCCGGTGGGCGTGGTAGCGGGGGCGTCGAGCATGGAACAGCCGGGCGACGGTCC
Organism: Bradyrhizobium sp. USDA 326; assembly: GCF_049739485.1. Taxonomy (NCBI): domain Bacteria; kingdom Pseudomonadati; phylum Pseudomonadota; class Alphaproteobacteria; order Hyphomicrobiales; family Nitrobacteraceae; genus Bradyrhizobium; species Bradyrhizobium sp. USDA 326. Next base: position 2,906,035 of record NZ_JBMGQA010000001.1, on the reverse strand, counting down.
ACCGTGCCACGTATCCGCGTCGAGCGAGGACAACGGCGTGTCATAGCTGCATGGCACCGACAGCCGGCCGCCATTGACCATACGCTTGCCGAACTCGGTCTCCTTGGCCAGCGACAGCACCGCCTTGCGCAGCCGCGCCTCCTGGTGCGAGTTCGGTGCCATGAAGTCGGTCGAGCGGGTGGATTCGCGGATGTTCTCGTCGGCTGCTGCGCTGCGCTCGATGTGATAGCTCTCGAGCAGGCTCGCTGGCGAAGTGCCGCGCAGCACGCGATCGAGCTTCCAGGACAGGTTTTCGGCGTCTTCGAGCCCGGAATTGGCGCCGCGTGCGCCGAAGGGTGAGACCTGATGCGCGGAATCGCCGGCAAAGATGACGCGGCCATGGATGAAGCGATCCATCCGCCGGCACTGGAATTTGTACAGCGAGATCCACTCGAACGCGAACTTGTCGTGACCGAGCATGCGCGCGATCCGCGGCCGCACGTTCTCGGGCTTCTTCTCGAGAACAGGATCGGCATAGCGATTGAGCTGGAGATCGATGCGCCAGACGTCGTCGGGCTGCCGGTGCAGCAGCGCGGAACGGCCGGCATGGAACGGCGGATCGAACCAGAACCAGCGCTCGGTCGGGAATTCCGCGGTCATCTTGACGTCGGCGATCAGGAACTGGTCCTCGAACACCTGGCCGGCAAACTCGGCGCCGACCATCTGCCGCAGCGAGGAGCGCGCGCCGTCGCAGGCGATGACATACTGCGCATGCAGCCGATAGGCGCCCTCGGGCGTCTCGATCGTCAACGCGACAGAATCGTTGCGCTGCTCGAGCGCCGTCACCTTGTTGCGCCAGCGCAGATCTATCTCAGGCAGATCGTTGATGCGATCGACCAGATAGGCCTCGGCGTAATATTGCTGGAGATTGATGAAGGCCGGCCGCTTGTGGCCCTCCTCCGGCAGCAGGTTGAACTGGTAAAGCTGGGATTCGCCGTGGAAGATGCGGCCGACGCTCCACACCACACCCTTGTCGACCATGCGGTCGCCGACGCCGAGCCGGTCCCAATATTCCAGCGAGCGCTTCGAGAAGCAGATCGCGCGCGAGCCCTCGCCGATGCGGTCGGCATCGTCCAGCAGGACGACACGCTGGCCGCGCTGAGCAAGATCGATCGCGAGCGACAGCCCGACCAGGCCCGCACCGACGACCACGACCGCGTGCTCAGCCGGGCTCTGGCCGGAGCGATCCTGATCGGGGTGGCGTCGATAGCCGAACTGGGACTTGGCCTGCGCCATACACTAACCTCGGCTCTGGTCAGGAGAGGACTGATCTGCTAGATAGTCTCACGTGCAACTATTTTGGACCGGAGCCGGCCGGCCGTCAACTGGAATTCGGAGCGCTTTGCTTGGCGAGGACATCCAGCGACATCGCGCTGAAGGCGCGTGAGGCCGGCGAGGCTTCAGCGCGGCCAAAGCCACGGCTCGACCTGTTCAAGTTCGTGCCGTTCCGCCTCAACCGGCTCGCAGCGGAAGTCAGTTCCGCGCTTTCGGTCGAATATCAGGAACGACATGGCCTCGACATTCCGGCCTGGCGCGTGATCGCCACCCTCGGCTTCCGCAACGACGCCTGCAGCGCGCAGTACGTCGCGCAATGCACCCGCACGCATAAATCCACCATCAGCCGCGCGGTGACCACGCTGCTCAATGACGACCTGATCGAACGGGTCGAGAACGAGGCCGACCGCCGCGAATTCCGCCTGCAACTGACGAAGAAGGGCCGCGCGCTGTACGAAGAGCTTTTCCCGCAATTGCTGCGGCGGGAAGACGAGATCCTCGCCTGCCTCTCGGCGCAGGAGCGCAAGCAACTCTCGGCCCTGCTCGGCAAGATCGAGCAGAGCCTCGACCTGATCCAGACCAGCGAAGAAGCCGACGCCAAGCAGGCGTATTAGCTCCTCCGTCATTCCGGGGCGCCGCAGAGCGGCGAACCCGGAATCTCGCGCCACAACTTCTGGATTCCGGGTTCGCGCGCCGCGCGCCCGGGAATGACGGCTACACTGTCACTTCGCAAACGATCGCGTCGGTGGCAAATGCAGTGCCCAGGCGTCGACCTTGTCGCTGGCGCGCGGATAGATCTCGGTCACGATCGGATCGTGGCCGGGGATGAATCTATCGGGGTGCCCGGCGAGACGCTCGATCGTCTCCCAACCCTGCGCCATGTCGCCGACATTGTAGACGATGGGGAACGGGCTCCTGCGCTGCAGATTGGCGTAGTAATGCGCGGCATCGGATGCCAGCACGACCGGACCGCGCGCGGTTTCGACCCTGACCACCTGCAAGCCGTCGGAATGCCCGCCGACGCGGTGCACGGTCATGCCTGGAGCAACCTCGCCGTCACCGGAATAGAAATTGACACGCTCGCCATAGACATGGCGCACCATCTGCGTGACGTGCTCGACCGAGAACGGATGTCGCAGCAGTCCGTTGCACATGCAGCGTCCCGTCGCGTAAGCCATCTCGCGCTCCTGCAGATGGAAACGCGCGTTCGGGAAGCGGTCGAGATTGCCGGCATGGTCGTAATGCAGATGCGTCACGATGACGTCGCGGATACTCGAAGCCGCGACGCCGAAACGCTCCAGCGCATCGACGGGATTGAGCGTGAGTTTGCGCGCCCTCGCGCTCGCTTCCTCGGCATTGAAGCCGGTATCGACCAGAATGTCGCGGCCACCGCCGCGGATCAGCCAGACGAAATAGTCGAGGTCCTGCGCCGCACTGTCATGTGGATCGGGCGCCAGGAAGTTCATGCTGGGGGTGCGCGGCGACATCGTCGCATAGCGAAGGGCGTAGATTTCGTAGACGTTTCCCATGGTCTTGCTTTTCTGAGTTGGATCTTCCGGGACGATCGAGCACACCAAGCCATCGTCGGCAGGAAAGGTCAAACGGGGCATTGCGCCGGGAGCCGGTCCCGCAATGTGAGACCAATCACATTTTTCATCGCAACTGTTGCCCTAACATGCTGCCGATAGGATCGAACCAGGCCGCGCCGAGCACCGTCATGACAGCCCGTCTATCCCCCTCGCGGCACGCCCATACGTTGCGGTCAATCGCTACGATAGTGCCGAATCTCCAAGCGGTTGACGCCCCCCGTCCCCGGTTTGATAATGCAGGAAGCGTAAGTTAAGGTCGCCGCGGCGCAAGCTGGAACGGCGCCTTTTTGGCTGGACCGCGCTGATTATGAAAATTCGCTTCTTTGTTCTTCTGCTCTTGCTCGTCTCGCTTGTCCCGACTGCCCCATCGCTTGCGGCCGGCGACCGTTTTGCGCTTGTCATCGGCAACGCCAAATATCCGGACGCGGATGCTCCGCTGAAGGAACCGATCAACGATGCGCGCGACGTAGCCGATGAGCTCAAGCGGGACGGCTTCTCGGTCGAGATCGGCGAGAACCTGACCGGCGACGCGATGCGCCGCGCCTTCGACAAGCTCTACGGCAAGATCAAGCCGGGATCGGTGGCGCTGGTGTTCTTCAGCGGTTTCGGCGTCCAGTCGGCGCGCCAGAGCTACTTGCTGCCGGTCGATGCGCAGATCTGGACGGAGTCCGACGTGCGCCGCGATGGTTTCAGCCTCGAGACCGTGCTCGGCGAGCTCAACAGCCGCGGCGCCGGCGTCAAGATCGCGCTGATCGATGCGTCGAGGCGCAACCCGTTCGAGCGCCGGTTCCGCAGCTTCTCGGCCGGCCTGACCCCGGTCATCGCGCCCAACGGCACGCTGGTAATGTACTCGGCGGCGCTGGCCTCGGTGGTCTCGGACGCCGGTGGCGATCACAGCCTGTTCGTCCAAGAGTTGCTGAAGGAGATCCGCGTCCCCGACCTGATGGCCGAGGAGACGCTGAACCGCACCAAGATGGGCGTTACCCGCGCCTCGCGCGGCGAGCAGGTGCCGTGGATTTCCTCCTCCTTGGCCGAAGACTTCTCGTTCATTCCGGGCGCCGGCGGATCGCGTCCCGCAACGACGCCGCCGCCTGCGCCTCCGGCTGCGCCGGCCGTCGTCGCCAACAACCCGGCGCCGGCTCCGCCCGCCCCACCGACGCCGCCTCCGCCGCCGAAGCCGGCCGACACCGCTGCAGCACCGGCTCCTCCTGCGCCGCCTGCGCCCGCACCGGCTCCCGCGCCGAAGCCGCAGATCGAGGCTGCTTTGCCGCCACCACCGCCTCCGGTGAAACCGATTGATCCCGGTCCGGCGCCGAGCACAGAGAGCGGTCCAAGTGCCGCCGTCCTGGCCGATGATCCCACGATCAAGGGCCTGACCGCCAAGATTGCCGCCAATCCGGACGACGTGAACGCGCTGTACCGGCGCGGCCAGGTCTATGCCAGCAAGGGCGCCTACAACCTCGCCATCAAGGATTTCGACGACACCCTCCGGATCAACTCGAAGGACGTCGAAGCGCTGAACAACCGTTGCTGGACCCGCACCGTGGTCGGCGACCTTCAGGGGGCGCTGAAGGATTGCAACGAGGCATTGCGGCTGCGGCCGAACTTCGTCGATGCACTGGACAGCCGGGGACTCGTCAACCTCAAGTCGGGCGCGGTGAAGAACGCCATCGCCGATTTCGACGCGGCCCTGAAGATCAACCCGCGCCTGACCTCTTCGCTCTACGGACGGGGCCTTGCCAAGCAACGCAACGGCTCCGCCCAGGAAGGAGCGCTGGACATCGCCAATGCAAAGGCGATGGATCCGAACATCGTTCAGGAATTCGCAAGCTACGGAGTGCGTTGATATTTTTTCGAGTTGAGGCAGTCGAAGCCTCGAACCTTGAACGGGCCAAGAAAGACTAATGGGCGGATGCCGCAAGAGGCCTTTTCCGAGGCTTATTGCTGAAACTTGGAAGCACGCAAGCTGGCTGAGCAGGAGGGACTGGCTATGAGATTGGCTGCAAAGGGACTTACGGCGATCCTGTCCATCATCGTCGTCGGCGCCGCTCTGTCATTGCCGCGCGCATACGCAGCAGATGACAGCAACAGCAAGAATATCACCGAGGACGAGATCGTCCGCGCACTCGCACCGCCAGCCAAGAAGCCCCTGACCCGCGGCCTCTCGATCGCCCCGCCGACCGAAGCCACGCCGAACGCGGCGGAGACCAGGCTGCTGCAGTCCGTGCGCGGCCGCTCAACGCGTTCGCTGTCCTCGACCGAGCGCGAGGAAATTGCTTCAGTCGCCAAGGACAAGCCGAACATCGATCTCGAAATCACGTTCGACTACAACTCCGCCAACATCAGCGCCAAATCGATGCCGTCGGTGCAGGCGCTCGGCCGGGCGCTGACCAGTCCCGACCTGAAGGGCTCGACCTTCGTGGTCGCCGGCCACACCGATGCCGCCGGCGGCGAAGCCTACAACCAGGACCTGTCGGAGCGTCGCGCCGATTCGATCAAACGCTACCTCATCGAGAAATACAACATCTCCGCGACCGATCTCGTCACCGTCGGCTATGGCAAGAGCAAGCTCAAGAATCCGAGCCAGCCGCTGGCAGAGGTCAATCGCCGCGTGCAGGTCGTCAACATGGAAAACAAGACCACCGCGTCGAAGTGAGCTCGACTTCAATCCTTTGCAGTGACGAGTCGTGATGTGGTGTAAGGTCTCGCTTCCAAAGCGCGTCCCGCAACCTTGCGGGACGCTTTGTTTCAGGGAAACGCTCTGTTTGGGCCTCGTGCGGATGGCCGTGAGCCAGGCCAGGATGATCCGGCGATGAATTTGACCGAATATCTCAAGCCAGTCGGAACCCTGGTGTTCGTCGCCGCGCTCGGTGTCGGCTATTATCTGTTCGAGCATCGGCATCGCCCCGAAGCGAAGGAGACGCCGGGCGAGGCGCTCGTCATCGTGACGAAGTCGACCAACGCCTGCTTCTCCGACCTGGTGCGGGTGACCGGTTTCTTCGTGCCGCGCCGCGAGGCGGTGGTCGTTGCCGACCAGGAAGGCTCCAGGGTCACCGATCTCTTTGTCGCCGAGGGCGCCGTCGTCGCCGACAACCAGGAGCTGGCGCGCCTGACTGCGCCGCCGCAGATCCCTGGCCAGCCGCAGCGACCCGGCCCACAAGGCCCGATCTCGCTGAAAGCAACCGCGCCGGGGCTCATCACCGAGGTCCGCACCATCGTCGGAGCGCCGGCCTCGCCGCAGGCCGGTCCGATGTTCCGCATCGCCGTCAACAACGAGATCGAGCTCGACGCCCAGGTGCCGGCCGTGCACATGTCCAAGCTCAGCCCCGGCGCGACCGTGCGCATCAGCCGCGACGACGCGCCCGATCTGATCGGACGCGTCCGGCTGGTCGCCCCCGAAATCGACCGCACGACCCAGCTCGGGCGCGTCCGCATCAGCGTCGCCAACAATCCATCACTCAAGGTCGGCGTGTTCGCCCGCGCCTCGATCGACGCCAAGCGCAGCTGCGGCGTCTCGATCCCCAAGACCGCGATCGACCATCTCATGGTGCAGGTCGTCAAAGGCAATGTCGTCGAGACGCGCAAAGTGCGGGTCGGACTGTCGTCCGACACCTCGACGGAAATCCTGGAAGGCCTCGAGGTCGGCGAAATCGTCGTGGCCGACGCCGGCTCTTCGCTCCATGACGGCGACCAGATCAAGACCATGTTCGCCGATGAACTCGATCGCACGCGGGTACGCTGATGGCTCTCAATATCTCGGCATGGTCTATACGTCATCCGCTGCCGTCTGTCGTCTTTTCGATCATCCTCCTGGTTCTCGGCTGGACCTCCTTCACCAAGCTTGCGGTGACGCGGCTGCCCTCGGCCGACATCCCCGTGATCTCGGTTGCGGTCTCGCAGTTTGGCGCAGCGCCAGCCGAGCTCGAATCCCAGGTCACCAAGACGGTTGAAGACGCGGTCTCCGGCGTCGAGGGCGTCAGGCACATCACTTCCTCGATCACCGACGGACTGTCGGTCACCACGATCCAGTTCGCACTCGAGACCAACACCGACCGCGCGCTCAACGACGTCAAGGACGCGGTGACGCGCGTGCGCTCCAACCTGCCGCAGAACGTCACCGAGCCGCTGATCCAGCGCGTCGACGTCATCGGCCTGCCGATCGTCACCTATGCCGCGATCTCACCCGGCAAGACGCCGGAGCAGCTCTCTTATTTCGTCGACGACGTGGTCAAGCGCGCGCTGCAGGGCGTGCGCGGCGTCGCGCAGGTCGAGCGCATCGGCGGTGTCGAGCGCGAGATCCTGGTCTCGCTCGATCCCGATCGCTTGCAGGCCATGGGCCTGACTGCCGTCAATGTCAGCCAGAGCCTGCGCGGCACCAATGTCGACGTCGCCGGCGGCCGCGCCGAGATCGGCAAGAACGACCAGGCGATCCGCACGCTCGCGGGCGCCAAGACGCTGGGCGATCTCGCCGGCACCATGATCCCGCTGTTCGGCGGCGGCGAGGTCCGGCTCGATGATCTCGGCACCGTCACCGACACCATCGCCGACCGCCGCACCTTCGCCCGCTTCAATGGCGAGCCGGTGGTCGCGCTCGGCATCAAGCGTTCCAAGGGCGCCAGCGACGTGAAGGTCGCCGAAGCCGTGCAGAAGCGGATTGACGCGCTGAAAGCCGCCTATCCCGACGTCGATCTGAAGGTGATCGACACCTCGGTCGAATACACCAACGGCAATTACCATGCGGCGATCTCGACCCTGTTCGAAGGCGCCATCCTCGCCGTCGTCATCGTGCTCCTGTTCCTGCGCGACCTGCGCGCGACCGTCATCGCCGCGATCTCGCTGCCGCTGTCGATCTTCCCGGCGTTCTGGGCGATGGACCTGCTCGGCTTCTCGCTGAACCTCGTCAGCTTTCTCGCCATCACGCTGTCGACCGGCATTCTCGTCGACGATGCCATCGTCGAGATCGAGAACATCGTCCGGCACATGAACATGGGCAAGTCGCCCTACCGCGCCGCGCTGGAAGCCGCCGACGAGATCGGCCTCGCGGTCATCGCGATCTCGCTGACCATCATCGCGATCTTCGCACCCGCGAGCTTCATGTCGGGCATCGCCGGACAGTTCTTCAAGCAGTTCGGCATCACCGTCTCGGTGCAGGTGTTCTTCTCGCTGCTCGCGGCCCGCTTCGTCACCCCAGTTTTGGCAGCCTACTTCCTCAAGCACCATACGCATGTGGAACCGCCGCCCGGCCGCATATTGCGGTCCTATCATCGAATCGTGGCCTGGTCGGTGAGACACTATTTCATCACGGTGCTGATCGGCCTCGGCGTCTTCGCCGCCTCGATCTGGAGCATCACGCTGCTGCCGCAGGGTTTCCTGCCGGCGCAGGACAGCGCCCGCTCGCTGCTTGCCCTCGAGCTGCCGCCGGGCACCCAGCTCGCCTACACCGAAAAGGTCACCGAGGACATCGTCGCGCGCCTACGCAAGCGGCCCGAGGTCAAGAGCATCTTCGTCGACGGCGGGCGCGTCCCGCCGGGGACCCAGGAAGTCCGGCGCGCCGCCCTGATCATCAATTACACGCCCAAGAACAGCCGCGACATCACCCAGCGCGAGCTTGAATTCTCGATCAGCCAGGAGCTGGAGAACGTTCCCGATATCCGCTTCTGGTTCCTGGACGAGAACGGCCTGCGCGCGATCTCGCTGGTGGTGACCGGTGTCGATCCCAACATCGTCAACAACGTCGCGAGCGAGCTTGCGACGCAGATGAAGCGCATTCCCACCATCTCCAATGTGATCTCGGAGACCTCGCTGGAGCGTCCCGAGCTGCGTATCGAACCGCGCGCCGATCTCGCCGCACGGCTCGGCGTGTCCACCGAAAGCCTGTCGCAGACCATCCGTGTGGCCACCATCGGCGACGTCGGCCCTGCCCTGGCCAAATTCGACGTCGGCGATCGCCTGGTCCCGATCCGGGTACAGCTCGAAGATGCCGCGCGCGGCAATCTGAAGACGCTCGAGCAGCTCCGCGTGCCGCTCGGCGAGCGCGGCGAGAAGGGCGGCGTGCCGCTCTCGGTTATCGCCGACGTCAAGCTCGACCAGGGTCCGACCAGCATCAACCGCTACGACCGTGAGCGGCAGGCAACCGTCGCGGCCGACCTCGTCGGCTCCGCCGCGCTCGGCGATGCCACCAAGAAGATCTACGACCTGCCCGTCATGAAGACCCTGCCGAAAGGCGTGAAGGTCTCACCGTCCGGCGATGCCGAAAGCCTGAACGAACTATCCGACGGCTTCGCCACCGCGATCACGGCGGGCCTGATGATGGTCTACGCCGTGCTGGTGCTGCTGTTCGGCACCTTCCTGCAGCCGATCACCATCCTGTTCTCGCTGCCGCTCTCGATCGGCGGCGCCATTGCCGCACTGCTCGTCACCGGCAAGCAGCTCACCACGCCGGTGTGGATCGGCATCCTGATGCTGATGGGTATCGTCACCAAGAACGCGATCATGCTGGTGGAATTCGCGATCGAAGCCATTCGAGCCGGCAAGCCGCGCGAGGAAGCCATGATCGACGCCGGCATGAAGCGCGCCCGGCCGATCGTGATGACCACGATCGCGATGGCCGCCGGCATGATGCCGAGCGCGCTCGCGGTCGGCGCCGGCGGCGAATTCCGCTCGCCGATGGCGCTCGCGGTGATCGGTGGCCTGATCTTCTCGACCATCCTGTCGCTGGTGTTCGTGCCCGCGATGTTCATGGTGATGGATGATTTCGGCGCCCTGATCTGGCGCTTCGGCAAGCGGCTGATCGTGCACAGCGAGGACGCCGAGACGGACGATCATCACGGAGCGGCACCAGCGGAGGCGCCCCGCGTACCAAAGAACTTCGTGCACCCCGCGGCGGAGTAAGATCGCGTCGCCCAAACTGACGACGTCGGCCTTTTGGGTGCGATGATGAGTGCGCGGCGAGCCAGAAGATCGGACGCCGCGAGCAACCGCTTCCCCTACTCGTTCCGCGCGATCGCCGTCAGCTTGGTCATGTTCCGCAGCAATATCCGGCCGCGCTGGAGATCGAGGATCGCCTCCTTGCGCCAGGTCTGAAGCTGGCGATTGACGCTCTCGCGGGCCGCACCGACGAAGACGCCGAGCTGCTCCTGCGAAATGTGGACCTCGGAGCCGAAATCGGCGGCGAGCGCGCAGAGCCGCCGCGCCAGTCGAACCGGCAGCGGCTGCAGCATGGATTCCTCCATGCGCTCGCTCTGCCAGCGGATGCGCTGGCACAGCAGTGCGATGATCTTGATCGCGACCTTTGGCTCGCGCTCGAGGAAGCCGAGGAAATCTTCGCGCCGCAGCACAAACAGCTCGCTGGTCTCGCCCGCGGTGGCGTCCGCCGTGCGGTTCTGGCCGTCCAGCACCGCGACCTCGCCGAACAGGTCGCCCGGCCCCATGAAATTCAGCGTCAACCGGCTGCCGTCGGAGGCGCCGGTCTCGATGCGGACCTGGCCGCGGCGCACGCCGAACAGCGCATCGCCGGGATCGCCCTTCTGGAACAGCACCTCGCCGTTCCCCAAATGCTGGGTGTGACAAAGATTGGACAGCCGCTGGAGCTCGTCTGCGCCGAGATCGGCGAACATCGGGTTCATCTTCAGGATGACCGCAAATTCGGCCTGCTTGCTCATTTCAATGTCCCTGTGAACGTCCTGGTCATTGTTCCTGGCAATCGCTTGAACCATGAACTTCAGGATCGCGTAAAACCGCGCCGGAGAAGTGTGTCATAAGTCACATAACTTTGCAGCACCCCCTGTCTATTTTTACGCGCTTGGAGCCGCTTCCCGTCCGGGGATAAACTGAAGGCGCAAAGGACGGGTCATCTGCCGGATTCGACGCCGATCGTCCGTCGTTGGAAAGTCGACATGAGAGCATTGAAATTCGTCGGCGGTGCTTTGGCCGCCGTCATCATCGTGATCGCACTCCTGCTGATGGTAGGAATCCCCTCGGGCTTCCTGACCTCCACGATCGCCTCGCGCGTCGAGAGCGCGACCGGCTATCGCCTGTCGATCGACGGCACCACGAAGATCAGCCTGTGGCCGACGCTGAACGTCACCCTGAACGACCTCACGCTTGCCGACCCCAAGGACCGCAGCGGCATCAAGCGCCTGACGGTCGACAGCGTGCAGGCCGACGTGTCGCTCGCAAGCATATGGTCCGGCCGCCCTGAGATCGGCGAGCTCGTCGTCACCCATCCCGTGCTCTACCAGCCGCTGCTGCGTGAGCGCCTGCCGAGTGCCGGCGCCCCGTCGAGGCCGCTCGCGCTCGATACCAATGGCGCCATCATCGACCGCATCAAGGTCACCGACGGCGAAGTTGCATTCTCGCGCCTGCGCGATCGTGTCGAGGGCCGCATCAGCGCCATCAACGCCGACGCGACCGTCGATCGCGACCGCAAGGTCAATATCACCGGCACCGCGCGCGTCGGCGATCATCCCACCAAGTTCGATATCAAGACAGCGACGCCGGCGTCGCCGGCCGAGCGGCCGACGGTGCCGGTAGATTTCGCCATCGACATGCCTGACGTGCTGAAGTCCCAGCTCACCGGTCACGCCGAGATGCGGCTCAATGGCGATGTCGTGATGATCAACGGCCTGAACGGCAGGCTCGGCGACGGCGCATTCAACGGCTGGGCTTCGGTCGACATTGCGAGCAAGCCTCTGGTCAAGGTCGACCTCGACTTCCAGCGGCTCGCGATGCCGCTGGCGAAATCGCCGGAGGGCACGGCCGGGCAGCCCTGGAGCAATGTGCCGATCAACCTGTCCGGGCTCAACTATGTCGATGCGCAGTTGCGGATTTCCGCGAACGAAGCCTTGATCGGCGATGCGCGCATCGCGCCGCTGGCGCTCGACGCCAAGCTCGCCGGCGGCGTGCTGAAGGCCGGCACCGCCAATCTCGGCGCCTATGGCGGCCAGGTCTCGGGCGAAGTAATCCTGGATGCGACCAGCGGTGCGCCGAGCTTTGCCATGCATTCCGATCTCGTCGGCGTGCGCGCGCTGCCGCTGCTGCAGGGTCTTGCCGAATTCGACCGCATCGACGGCAAGCTGCAGGCCAAGCTCGCCCTTCGCAGCGCCGGCAACAGTCAGCGCGCGCTGATGGCGAACATGCAGGGCACGGCCTTCGTCAATTTCCAGGACGGCGCCATCCGCGGCATCAACGTCGCGCAGATGATCCGCTCGCTGACGACGGGCATGCTGTCCGGCTGGCAGGCAAATCAGGACCCCGCCCAGGAGCAGAGCACGGATCTGTCGCAGCTCTCGGCCTCCTTCCGCATCGACAAGGGCCAGGCGGTGACGACCGATCTCAATCTGATTGGGCCGCTGGTGCGCGTGACCGGCGCCGGCACCATCGCGCTCGACACCAAGATGATGGGCTTTCGCGTCGAGCCGAAGCTCGTGATGACGACCGAAGGCCAGGGCCGCACCTCGGAGCCGGTCGGCTTCGGCATCCCCGTGATGATCCAGGGCAGCTGGTCGCAGCCGCGGATCTATCCTGACATGGCCGGCATGCTGGACAATCCGGATGCCGCCTATGCCAAGCTGCGCGAAATGGGCAAGGGCCTGTTCGGCCCCGACGGCGCCGGGCTCGGCAACATTCTGGGCAGCTTCGGCAGCAACCTGGGCCTGGGTGGCACCACCGCGCCAGGCGGCAATGCTCCTGGCAACGCCAATCCGCAAGCCCAGCAGCCGGGGCAGAACAATCTGCTCGGCGGCCCGCTGGGGGAGGCGATCGGCAATCTGATCCAGCAGGGGCTTTCCAATGGCGCCGCAACCGGCAGCGGCTCCGGCCGCAGCCGCAGCGTGCCGGCAACACCCTCCACCCCGGCGCCGCAGGCCTCGCCTGAGGCCCCCGCTGTGGAGGACCCGCCGGTCGCGCAGCAGGACAGTCAGCCAATGAAGGACGTGCTGCGGCAGCTCTTCAACCGATGATCGGCGGACTGACGGGCTGGGCTTCACTGGCAAATCCTTGCATCCGCTTGCACGCCTGCGGCTTCCTCCGAACGCATGAGGCTGCGACAATTCACCGCCCTTCCACCTGACCGGAAGTCCGCGAGGGGTAACCACACCGGCCGGTCCCCGGCCGCGCGACGGCCCTTCGGCCCAAATTGTGGTAGAACGGCCCGAAGGGGCCTGCACGGCCCGTAGCGCCGGCGTCGATGGCGGCGCGAGAGGATCGGGATGGCAGGAGCGAGCGACAAGACACGGTTTCTGCGCGAGGGCCTGTTCGCCAAATACGTCGTCTCCCTCGTCGGCCTCGTCGTGTTCGTCCTCGCCGTCAACGGCGCGATGGAGACCTGGATCTCCTATCGCGCGACCAGGACACAGCTGGCCGACGGGCTGGAGGACAAGGCGCAGGCAGCCGCCCGGCGGATCGAGCAGTCGATCTCCGAGCTCGATCGCCAGATCAGCTGGGTGACGCGGGCGAGCCAGGACACGCTGGAGAAGCGCCGTGCCGACTATGCGTCGCTGCTGCACCAGGTCTCCGACGTCAACCAGCTGTTCCAGCTCAACGGCGACGGCCGCGAGGTGCTGCGCGTCTCCCGGCAGTCGACCACGACCGGCGGCAACGCCGACCTCTCCCGCGACATGCGCTTCACCGACGCCGTCGCCCGCGGCGTCAGCTATGCACCGGCCTGGTTCGCCGACCGTACCCCGATGATGTCGATCTCGGTGGCGCATTCCGGCTTCAATGCCGGCGTCACCGTGGCCGAGATCGATCTCAGCTTCCTCTCCGACTTCCTGTCCGACGCCCAGGTCGGCAAGGCGGCCTTTGCCTATGTCGTCGATCCGCGCGGGCGCGTGCTGGCGACGTCCTCGAAAGGGCCCGAAATCGGCAAGGACCTCTCCAGGCTGCCGCAGGTCGCCGCCGCGATCGCGCCCGGCCACGAGCCGGACTCGTCGGGCACCGACTTCAACGGCCATGGGGTGATGAGCGCCGCGAGCCTCGTGCCAAAGCTCGGCTGGAGCGTGTTGTTCGAGCAGCCCACGACGCAGGCCCTGATGCCGATCCGCGACCAGCTGGTGCGCATCGCGCTTCTGATCGGCATGGGCCTGATGGTCGCGATCCTCGCCGGCACGCTGCTGGCACGCCGCATGATCATCCCGATCACGGCGCTGCGCGACGGCGCCTACAGGCTCGGCGAAGGCGATTTCAGCCACCGTATCGACGTGCACACCTCCGACGAGCTGGAGGACCTCGCCGGGCAGTTCAACCGCATGGCCGACCAGATCCAGGAGACCTATTCGAACCTGGAGACCAAGGTCGAGGAGCGCACCCGCGATCTCGCGCAGTCGATCCACGAGCTCAAGGTGCTGGAGGAGGTCGGGCGCGCGGTGGCCTCCTCGCTCGATCTCAACGCGGTGCTTGCGACGATCGCCGCCCGCGCGATCGAGATCACCCATGCCGACGCGGTGCTGATCTACGGCTTCGACGCCGAGACGCGGCGCTTCAACCTGGTCGAGGCGGGCGGCATCGACACATCCGCCGACGGCGCGCACGTCACCATCGCGCAAGGCGAGAACATCCTGAGCGATGCCGCCGCCGGCGGCGAGCCGATCGCGCTTGCCGAGCTCGGCCTAGCCGCCGAGCAGCCGCTGCGCGAGGTCGCGCTCGCGGCCGGCTTCAACTCGGTGCTGGTGGTGCCGCTGATCGACCAGCAGGGCACGCTCGGCTCGCTGGTGGTGCTGCGGCGCGCCGGCGGCGAGTTTGCCGGCAGCGTCATCGGCCTGATGCGCACCTTCGCCAACCAGGCCGTGCTGGCGATGCGCAATGCGCGGCTGTTCACCGAGGTCGACCACAAGAGCCACGCGCTGGAGGCGGCGAACACGACCGTGCGCGCCCAGGCCGACAAGCTCAAGCAGCAGACCGAGCAGCTCAAGGACTGGAACAAGTCGCTGGAGGCACGCGTCAGGACCCAGCTCGGCGAGATCGAGCGCATCCGCAAGCTCGAGCGTTTCCTGGCGCCGCAGGTGGCGCAGCTGATCGCCTCCTCCGACAGCCCGGAAGGGTTGCTCACCAGCCAGCGCCGCGAGGTCACGGTCGTGTTCTGCGACCTGCGCGGCTTCACCGCGTTCACGGAAGCGACCGAGCCGGAAGAGGCGATGAACGTGCTGCGCGAATATCACGCAGCGCTCGGCAAGCTGATCTTCAAGTATGAGGGCACGCTGGACAAATATGCCGGCGACGGCGTGATGATCCTGTTCAACGCGCCGATCCAGTTCGAGGATCACACCAGGCGCGCGGTGAAGATGGCGGTGGAGATGCGCGACACCATCGGCCCCTTGACCGAGCGCTGGCGCAACCGCGGGCATAGCCTGGGCTTCGGCATCGGCGTCGCACTCGGCTATGCCACGCTCGGCCAGGTCGGCTTCGAGCAGCGGCTGGAATATGCCGCGATTGGCAGCGTCACCAACCTCGCCTCCCGCCTCTGCGGCGAAGCCAAGCCGAACCAGATCGTGGTCAGCCGCCGCGTCTACGGCATGGTCGAGCCCTGGGTGGAGGCCCGCGCCCTCGACGATCTCCAGCTCAAGGGCTTCAACCACCCCGTGCTGGCGATGGAGATCCTGAGCTGGCGCGAGGAGGTGGAGAACGTGGTGGATGCGTCGGCGGTGCGGATGCGGGGGTAGCCGCAAACAAAAAATGCGAAAACAACCCCATGCACAGTAGGCAGAGGCTTTGAGATCAATGACTTACGCGGGCATTCGGGGTAGGCGGCGACGACGGCGTGAGCTGGACGGAATTTTGAGTTTGGCGGGTCCTGAATCTTGCTCTGCGCCTTCAGGAAGATCGCGCCGGTGATGCCGCCCCGGTTTGAGAGCTTCTCCAGCAGCTTGGCGTAGATCTCACTCAGCCCTCACCAGTCCAATAAATCGATTTTCGATTTTTTGTTGACCGCACGGGTACCGCCTTGCAATCATCCCGCAATGGGTCCGCTTCAGTTCGATATGTCCGGAAACCCCGGCGACGGTCCGCGCAGCCTGACGTCGGCGCTGCATGAGCGGTTGCGCGCAGACATCCTGGCAGCTCGGCTTCTTCCGGGTCAGAAGCTGCATATCGCCGGCCTCGCCAAGACGTTCTCGGTGAGCCTTGCCGCCGTTCGCGAGGCTCTGTCGCGTCTCGTCGCCGACGGCCTCGTGCAGGCATCCGACCAGCGCGGCTTCCGCGTGAGCCCGGTGTCGCTCGCCGATCTCGCTGACGTCACGCAGACCCGGATCGACATCGAAGGCCTCGCGCTGCGCCGTTCGATCGAGCGGGGCGACAATGCCTGGCTCGCGTCGGTGGAGTCGACGTGGAGGGACCTGAAGGCCGTCCCCTATCACTACCCTGATGATCCGACCGTGCATTACGAGGAATGGGTGATCCGTCACCGCATTTTCCACCGCGCGCTGGTCAACGCCTGCGGCTCGCCATGGCTGCTCGGCTTCCGCGACGTGTTGCATGAGCAAAGCGAGAGATATCGCCGTCTCTCGATCCGACGCGAGCCCGGCGTCAAGCCGCGCGACGTCGAGGCTGAACACGAGGCGATCGTCGCCGCCGTGGTGAAGCGCGACGCGGATGCGGCAGTTCGCGCCTTGTCAAAGCATTTCGGCACCACCAAGGAGTTCGTCGAGCTCGCCGCCTCACGCATTGCGGAGGTGAGCCGCACGACCTGACGATCCGGAAGAATCCGGCAAACAAAAAAGAGAGACTGGGAGGAAACAATGAAGATCAATCGCCGTCACGCGTTCATGTCGCTCGTTGCCGCCGCAATTTTCGTCGGCCCTGCGAACGCCGCCGACACCATTCGCGTCGGCCTGCCCACGAAAACATACTGGCCGACGACGATCGCCGAGACGGCGGTGCGGCAAAGGCTGTTCGAGAAGGAAGGCATCAAGGCCGAGCTGACCATCTATCGCAGCGGTGCGGAGACGTTCGAAGGCATGGCTGCAGGCGCGGCCGACATCATCCTCGATCCGCCATCGCTGGTCTCCGCCGGACGCAAGAAGGGCGTGATGTCGCGCATCGTTGCCAACGCCGCGATGGGCAATTTCGGCTGGCAGCTGATGGTGCCGGCCAAATCGACGCTCGACGTCAAGGACCTCAACGGCAAGAAGGTGGCGATCACCGCGGCCGGCTCAGGCTCGGACCTGCTTGCGCTGTGGACCATCCAGGACAAGAAGATCGACTTCACGCGCGTCCCGGTCGGCGGCGGCGGCCTGGTGCCGAACCTTCTGGCCGGCAATGTCGACGCCGCCGTGGTCTATTCGCCGCTGAGCTTCCAGATCTCGAAGTCCGGCGAGGCCAAGTCCATACTCGACTACGCGACCGCGGTTCCGCCGAACCTGACCGCGGGCTGGATCGTGCTCGACAAGTTCGCCGAGGCCAAGCCTCAGCTGGTGCAGAAGGCCGTGAACGCTCTCTACGGCGCGGTCGCGTTCATGCGCGCCAATCGCGACGTCACCGTCAAGCTGATCGCCGAGCTCTATGAGATGCCGCCGGAGATCGCCGGTCTCGAATACGACAACACGATCATGAAGCTCGAGACCAGCGGCGACATGGGCGCGGCCAACGTGAGCGCGGCGGTGCAGCTCTCGCTCGACCTCGCCAAGCTCGGCGGGCTCAAGGACATCGTGCCGGTCGAGGACGTGATCTCGACCAAGTTCAAGCCCGTCCCGACCAAGTAGTTGGCGATGCAGAGCACGCTCGCCATCAACCTTGCGCGGACCGCGATCATCGTCGCCATCCTGGCGCTGTGGGAGGTGCTGTCGCGCACCGGCATCGTCAATCCGCGCCTGCTGCCGTCGGCGTCCGACACATTCGTGACGCTCGGCGATCTCCTGCAGCGCGCGGCCGTGCAGAAGGACCTGATGGTCACCGCGACCGAGGTGCTGACGGCATTCGCGCTCGCCGTGCCGTTCGGCGCGGTGATCGGCTTCCTGATCGCGGAGAACCGCTACTTCGCCGATGTCGCCAAGCCGCTGCTGTTCTTCGCCTTCAGCATCCCGAAGTCGATCTTCCTGCCGATGTTCATCCTGGTGTTCGGGGTCGGCTTTGCCCAGAAGGTCGGCTTCGGCTTCTTCTCCACGATCTTCATCGTGATCATGTCGACCACGACGGCGGTCGAGTCCGTCAAGGTCGAGCATCTGACGGTGGCGCGCTCCTATGGCGCCACGCCATGGCAGACGGCATTCCGGGTCTATTTGCCGAGCATGCTGCCGGTTCTGCTGGAGGCGCTGCGGATCTCCATGATCTTCAACCTCACCGGCGTGATCCTCGCCGAGATGTACGCCTCACGCGACGGGATCGGCCACCAGATCGCAATCTGGGGCGAGAATTTCCAGATGAAGCAGCTTCTCGCCGGCGTCGTGATGGTGGCCGCGATCGCCATGACCTTCAACGAACTTGTCAGATGGGTGGAAACGCGATGCAGCCATTGGCGAACGTGACCCCGCTCAAGCCCGCCGCGCGCGCCGGCGCGATCGACGTGAAGGATGTCGGCCAGGTGTTCAAGACCCGGTCGCAGGACGTCGTCGCGCTGGAGGACGTCTCGCTCGAGGTCAAGCCCGGCCGCTTCGTCGTGCTGGTCGGCCCCAGCGGCTGCGGCAAGTCGACTCTCTTGATGATGATGGCGGGGCTGCGTCAGCAGACCGCGGGCACCATCACGATCAGCGGCGCGCCGATCCTGCAGCCCGACCCCGACAGGGTCGGCGTGGTGTTCCAGGAGCCGAGCCTGTTTCCCTGGCTGACGGCGGAGGACAATGTCGAATTTCCGCTGGCGCTCCGCGGCGTTCCCAAGGCCGAGCGGCGAGCCAAGGCGCAGGATGCATTGAAGCTGGTCGGGCTCGAAGGCTTCGGCAGACGTCATCCGCATGAACTCTCGGGCGGCATGAAGCAGCGCGTCTCGATCGCGCGCGGGCTGGTGCAGGACCCACCGGTGCTGCTGATGGATGAGCCGTTCGCGGCGCTCGACGAGCAGACGCGCATGACCATGGGCGACGAGCTGCTGCGCATCTGGGCCGCCACCGGCAAGACGGTCGTGTTCGTCACGCACAGCCTGACCGAAGCCGTCTATCTCGCCGACGAGGTGATCGTGATGTCGGCGCGGCCCGGCCGGATCGTGGACCATCTCCAGGTCCAGTTGCCGCGGCCGCGCACCTACGAGATGCTGAGCGGCGATACCTTCGGCAGCCTGCGCGATCGCATCTGGCGGCACATCCGCAAATCGGCGTGAGGCGGAGATGAGTGCCAGGATCAGTGCGAAGACGCTGCGACATCTGATCGTGATCGGCCTGATTGCGCTGTGGGAGCTGCTGCCGCGCACCGGCCTCATTCCCGAGCTATTCCTGCCGTCGCTGTCGTCGACGCTGATGGCGGGGTGGACCGACGCCGGTGAATACGGTCATGCGCTCGGGGTGACACTTTACGAGGTCGTGGTCTCCATGGCGTTTGCCTGCGGCGGCGGCATCCTGCTCGGCGCCATCGTCGGCAGCCTGCCGCGTCCGCGCGTGCTGATCATGCCGATGGTGTCGAGCCTCTATGCGGTGCCGCTTGTGATCCTCTATCCCGTTTTCACGGTGTGGCTCGGCATCGGCTCCGAATCCAAGATCGCGTTCGCCTCGATTTACGGGTTCCTGCCGACGATGCTCGCCACTGCGGCCGGCATCCAGACCATCGATCCGCAACTTCTGCTCGCCGCGCGGAGCATGGGCGCGACGCTGAGCCAGCGGCTGGTCCGTGTCATTATCCCGGCGGCAATCCCGACAGTGCTGTCGGGTCTGCGCGTCGGCGGTGCGCTGGTCATCGTCGGCGTCGTCGTCTCGGAGATGCTGATCTCCTCCGCCGGAATCGGCTACCTGATCTCGCGCTACCGGACGATCCTCGACAGCCCGCACGTGTTCGCAGGCGTGCTGCTCGTGCTGTTCCTCGCCATCGCCTTCAACGCCGCCATCCGCTGGATCGAGCGCAAGGCCGTGATCTGGCAGACCGGCACCCGCGCCGGTCAGGCCAACGACGACATCGCCTCGGGCGCGATGCAGCCGGCGACCTGAGGTACGCGCGTGTACGACCTGACCCTGACATTCGACAACGGCCCCGATCCCGACGTGACGCCGCGCGTGCTCGACATTCTCGGCCAGCGCGGCATCAAGACTACCTTCTTCGTCATCGGCGAGAAGCTTGTCGATCCCGAGCGGCGCGGCCTTGCGGAGCGCGCGCACCGCGAGGGACACTGGATCGGCAATCACACCTTTACGCACAGCATTCCGCTTGGCGAGCAATCCGGACGCGATACCGCGGAGAGCGAGATCGGCCGTACGCAGGACGCCATTGGCGATCTCGCGCATCCGCAGCGCTGGTTCCGGCCGTTCGGTGGCGGCGGCAATCTGGACAAGCGGCTGCTCAAGCCGTCCGTCATCGACTATCTCGCGCGCAAGAAGCACAGCTGCGTGCTCTGGAATTCCATTCCGCGCGACTGGGACGACCCCGACGGCTGGACCGAGCGCGCACTCGACCAGTGCAGCCGGCAGCCCTGGACGCTGATGGTGCTGCACGATCTGCCGACCGGCGCGATGGATCATCTGGAACGCTTTCTCGATCGCGCCACTGCGGCCGGCGCTCGCTTCCGCCAAGACTTTCCGCCGCCTTGCGTTCCCATCCGCGACGGGGAGATCGCGCTTCCCATCGACGATTATGTTTCCTCCATCGAAGAGAGTGTTTGACCGATGAAAGTTGCAAGCTTCACGATATCAGGCGCGGCGAGCTATGGCATCGTCACCGACAAGGGTGTCATCGACGCCGGCAAGCGCGTGAAGGCCTATCCGACGCTGAAGGCGCTGCTCGCGAAGGGCTCGCTGGACGAGTTGAAGAAGCTCGCCGGCGAGAAGCCCGATTACGCGCTCGAGGACGTCGCGCTGCTGCCGACCATTCCCGATCCAGACAAGATCTTCTGCATCGGCGTCAACTATGCCACCCATCTGGCGGAGAGCGGCCACCCGACGCCGGCGCATCCGATGATCTTCACCCGCTTCGCCAACAGCCAGGTCGGCCATGGCCAGCCGATGATCCGGCCGCTGGAGTCCGAGCGTTTCGACTATGAGGGCGAAATGGCCGTCATCATCGACAAGGCCGGCCGCCGCATCTCGCGCGAGGCTGCGCTCAGCCATGTCGCCGGCTATGCCTGCTACAATGACGGCAGCATCCGCGATTGGCAGCGCCACACCTCGCAATTCGCGCCGGGCAAGAATTTCGTCGGCACCGGCGGCTTCGGGCCGTGGATGGTCACGACCGACGAATTGACCGATGTCACCAGGCAGACGCTGATCACCCGGCTCAACGGCGTCGAGGTGCAAAAGGCTCCGATCTCCGATCTCGTCTTCGACGTGCCGGCCCTGATCGCCTATTGCTCGACCTTCACGGAGCTGGTGCCCGGCGACGTGATCGTGACAGGCACGACCGGCGGCGTCGGCGCCTATCGCACGCCGCCGCTGTGGATGAAGGGCGGCGACGTCGTCGAGATCGAGATCTCCGGCATCGGCATCCTGCGCAATCCCGTCAAGGACGAGAAATCGGCCGCGGCAACGCGCGCGGCCTGACAGCCGCGCTCATCAACGACAAGCCACAACAACAAGAAGAAGGAGAACCCCATGCCCATGCCAGCGCACATCCTGCCGACCACGGTGGTCGGCAGCTATCCGCAGCCGGAATGGCTGGTGAATCGCGCGATGCTGTCGAAGGTGGTGCCGCGCACCCGCCTGCACGACATGTGGCGGTTGCCGCCGGAACACCTGGAAGAAGCACAGGACGACGCCACCATCGTCGCGATCCGCGACATGGAGCGCGCCGGCATCGATATCGTGACCGACGGCGAAATCCGCCGCGAGAGTTACTCCAATCGCTTCGCCACCGCGCTCGACGGCATCGACGGAGACAATCCGGCGATGATCGTGGCGCGCACCGGCAACACCCAGACGCCGGTGCCGCGCGTCGTCGGCCCTGTGAGGCGCAAAGGCCCGGTCGAGCTGCATGACATGCGGTTCCTGCGAGAGAACACCGAGCGCGCGGCGAAGATCACCCTTCCTGGCCCATTCACGATGAGCCAACAGGCCAAGAACGAGTTCTACAAGGACGAGGAAGAGCTCGCGATGGCGCTCGCCGAGGCCGTCAATGCCGAGGCGCTCGACCTGCAGAAAGCCGGCGCCGACGTGATCCAGCTCGACGAGCCCTGGGTGCGCAACAATCCGGAGCTCGCCAAGCGCTATGCCGTCAAGGCGATCAATCGCGCGCTGCAGGGCATCACGGTGCCGACCGTGGTGCATCTCTGCTTTGGCTATGCCGCCGTCGTGCCCGGCTCGAACAAGCCCGCCGGCTATTCCTTCCTTGCCGAGCTGGACGACACCATTGCCGACCAGATCTCGATCGAGGCGGCCCAGCCGAAGCTCGACCTCGGCGTGCTCAAGGACCTCTCGTCGAAGAAGATCATGCTCGGCGTGCTTGACCTCGCGGATCCCGCCATCGAGAGCGTCGATACCGTCGCCGACCGCATCCGCAAGGGCCTGAAATATGTCTCGCCGGATCGTCTCGTCCCGGCGCCGGATTGCGGCATGAAATACATGCCGCGCGCGACAGCGTTCGGGAAGCTGAAGGCCATGTGCGACGCAGCGGCGAAGGTCCGGCGGGAAATCGGCTAAAGCGCGATGCGATTAGAATGAATCGTCATCGCGCTTGAGGTTGTTGTTTCGGCATGATCTTTCGGAGAACGGCTGCGCATTTTTCCGGATCATGCTCCGACCTTCACGAGGGGCACTGCGGCTTCGGTCTCACGCCCCCCGCTTCGGCCCGATCGCCTCGAACCCGGCCTTCTGCTCGTCGCTCAGATCTGCCTGGAAATCGTCGAGTGCATCAGTCACGCCGCCGAGTTCCTGCAGCATCGTCTGCAGCCGCGCCTTCACGGCCGCGAGGCGGGCTTGCGGTGTCGCGGCGGGCTCGGCCGGGCAGGCGCTGAGCGTCTGCATGGTGCGCAGGGTGGTGTCCTGGAGCACCTCGAGGCGGGCGCGGCCGACCTCGTCGAGGCGAAGCGTCGAGGCGATCTCGGCGGCGGGCCATTGCTGCTGCACGAGCTGCTCATATTGGCGCTGCGCATTTTCGTCATAGCGGGGATCGTAGTCGGGCTGGCAGGCGGCGGCGGCCTGCGTGTCCTTGCCCTGAACCGCGGCAAGCGCGGCGCGACGCTCGTTGGCGAGGGCATTGAGCCTGGCTTTCTGGTCGTCATTGAGGAGATCGACGAACTTCGAAAGCGGCGCTTCGATTGCGTCAATTGCCCTGATCATGGCCTCGATGCGCCCGCGCATCAGGCCGAGGCGCTCCGACGCATTGGCGGGCGCCTGCGCCGGGCAGGCGGTGCCGATGGTGTCGCGCGCCGCATTCCAGGCGGATGCGAGCTCGTCGAGCGCAGTGCGCTGCAACTCGTTCGGTGTTACGGCCGCGGCGATGCGGTCGACCGGCAGGCCGCCGGTGTCGCTGGCCTCGCAGAGCGTCTCAGCCGTCGGGACCCTTCGTCCGCGCCGGCTTTGCGGCGCGGTGTAGGCGGCGAGCTCGGACACCGCATAGGGCGAGAAGATCGCGGCATAGATGTCGCCATAGCCGTACAATGACAGGCTGGTGGTGTCGCCGAACATGATCGCTGTGGTGAGATCGTCATGCGCGAACGGCCAGAACACCGGGCCGGTCCATCCGTAGCTGCCGTCGGGATGACGCCACCAGCCCTGCGGGCGGCGCCCGCCATGCCAGCCCGACAGCGCGGCCTGCGCCGTGAGGGCCGCACGCAGGACGTATGGGTTGGTCAGCCGGCCGCGCTCGGCCCCGCGCGGATCCTGCGCCCTCAGCGCGGCGGAGCGGTATCGGCTGCCGCGCACGGCCATGCGGGAGTGGCGCAGGCGCGACAGGCCGAGCATATGGCCGAAGGCGAAACGTGCGACCCCGAGCGGACCGCCGCGCAATCCGAACTGCGCCTCGGCTCTGTCAGGCAGCAGCATTGCCGCAATCGCGAGAGCGGCGCCAGCCAGCGCCAGCTTCATGCGTCTCGCCATGATCGCGGACCTGAGCACCTCGGCCCCTCCTCCCAGCGCCAAGCGCAATGCGCCGCATCACAATGACGCGCGAGGGAACCGATTGTTCCGGAGAGACACAGGGCAAAGCGTCGCGGGCGACCGCGCGCTCTGCTCGCGGACAGCGACTTTCAAGTCGCCCCCTGGGTGGGGAGAGGACGGACCGCGCCCTCACTCCGCCTTTTGCGGCATCACGAAAGTCTGGCCGGGATAGATCAGATTGGGGTTGTTGATCTTGTCGCGGTTGGCCTTGAAGATCACCGCGTAACGGGCGCCGTCACCGTAGGCGAGCCGGCTCAGAGCCCACAGACTGTCGCCACGGGCGATGACCCGGCTGCCGCCGGCCTGCGCCGGTGCGGCGGTGAGCACGTCTGCCGGCGAGGCCGATGCGACCGCGGTGTCCGCCGGCGCACGCGCGAGGACCTTGGGTTTCGGCGCGCCGGTCAATCTCGGCCGGGCCGCCTGCCTGTCAGGCGCTGAAGCCAGACGCGGCGAGGCCGATGGCAGGGCGGCCACGACATCCGGCTTGTCGTCGGGCTTCTCGGCCTGCTTCGGCTCCTGTCCCGCGTCTTGCTTCGCTGCCGGTGCGGGCCGCGCGGGCGGCGGCGCCGCCTCGGCGATGGTCACCGGCATGGTCCGGCCGGACTCGGTCACGGTGCCGTCCGGTGCCTTGGCCCGGAGCGTCAGTTCATAAGAACCGGGCGGAAGCTGCGGCGGAGTCATCACGAACTGGCCTGAGGCGTCCGCGACCACGCTATCGAGCGGCTTGCCGTCGCGCAGCAGCTCGACCCTTGCGCCCGGCGCGGCGCGGCCCGCAATCACCGCCGCCTCGCCGTGATCGTCGACGCGGGCGACGTCGAAACGAGGACCGCTATCCGCAACCGGCGGCAGCGGCTTGACCGGCGCGAGATCGGCGAGCGCGGCCGTGACCTGGCTCTGGGTCTCGGCCAGCGCGCCCGCCTTCGGCTCGGCGGGCGGCGCCGCAGACGGCGCGCCGGCGGCGAGCTTTGGCTGTTCCGGCCTGAGCGCTGATTTGGGCTGTTCCGCCTTGGGCTCGACTTTGGCCTCCGGCCTGGCGGCAACGGCGGTCTTGGTCCCGTCCGGCAGCAGGCGGCGCAGCTCGGTCGGGCCGACCACCAATGCGGTGCCGACCAGTGCGAGCAGACAGAGGGCAATAAAGGCCTTGGATGCGGTCATCATCGGAAAAGGACCTTGAGTGGCAAATCAGCCGAAGGCGGCAAAGTGCGCCGATTTGGCTGCGGCAGCAAGACGGTCGATGGGATGACAAGCCTTCGTCCCAGCGCCCGGGATGAACCGGCGCTACCCGCCGCCGCCCCTCATTCGCGAAGGGACGGGCCGACTGGCGCTACCGCTACGATCGCGAGACCGGCAACTTCGACGTGCCGGCAATGGTCGCCAAGGCGAATGCGGAAGCGCGGCGTCTGCAACGAAAATTTCCAAACCATCCGCTGAATCCGCTCCGATTCATATTTTCCTAACCCTCAATGGTAACGGGGTCTTGTCGGTTTTGCTGCATCTTGCATCCCACGGGAGGGCTGGATGGGCGCATCGATCCGATGGACCGCGCGAATGCGCGCGTTGCTCCGCCGTTGGCACAGGGCGCCGCTGACCTGGCTGATCATCGGCGGCTTCGTGCTGATGCTTGCGACCGCCATCGGCACCGCGCTCACCGTCGACCGCTTCCGGCAGAACGCGATCGAGAGCGGCCGCGACAGCCTGGAAAATGCCGTCCGCATGCTGGCCGGGCATTTCGACCGCGAGTTCGAGGACTTTGCGGTGCTCCAGAAGAGCATCATCGCCGAACTCGAGAGCCACGGCATCGAATCCGCTGACATCTTCCGCAGCGAGATGGGCACGCTCGCCGTGCACGAGGTGCTGCGTGCCAAGGCCAGCGGCTGGTCCGACGTCGCCGGCGCCAATCTGTTCGATTCCCGGGGCGTGCTGATCAACTCGTCGCGGCAATGGCCGGTCGCCGATATCTCGGTCGCCGACCGCGGCTATTTCGACCGGCTCAAGAACGATCCCGCCTCGCAGGAAGAGGTGGATGTCGTGCCCGGACGGCTCGGCAGCGGACCGGCGATCGTGTTCGCGCGGCGTGTCTCCGGCCCGCATGGCGAATTCCTCGGACTGGTCTCGCGCGCGATCGCGCCGGAGCAGCTCGAATCCTTCTTCGCCTCGACGGGGCTCGGCGAGGAATCCTCGATCGCGATGCACCACCAGAACGGCCAGCTGCTCGCGCGCATTCCGCATGTGGATGCGATGATCGGGCAGAATTTCCGCAAGGGCACGCCGGAGCAGATGGCGGTGTTCGAGCGCACCTTCGTCACAACCCAGCTCGCAAGCCCGATCGACGGCAAGGACCGCATCGTCGCCTCGCGCCTGCTCGCGGGCGAGCCGCTGGTCGTGCTGGCGACCAGGTCGCTGGATGCGACGCTGGCGACCTGGCGCACGCAGACGAAATTCTTCGTCACCATTGCCGTGCTGTCGATGGGCCTGCTGGTGCTCACGCTCTATCTGATCTTCCGCCAGATGACGAACCGGCTCTCGCTCGAGAAGCAGCGGCTTGACACCGCGATGAACACGATGACGCAGGGGCTCCTGATGTTCGATCAGGACGAGCGCCTGATCGTCTGCAACCGGCGCTACGTCGAGATGTACGGGCTGTCGGCCGAGGTGGTGAAGCCCGGCGTTCATTTCCGCGACGTGATCCGGCATCGCCGGGACACCGGCTCGTTCGAGGGCGACGTCGAGGCTTATTGCGACGGCATCCTGAACAATATAGGCCGGACCCAGAGCACCATCGTCCAGACCGCCGAGGGCCGCCTGATCGAGATCAAGAGCCAGCCCGCCGCCGCCGGCGGCTGGCTCGCCACCCATGACGACGTCACCGAGCGCATCCGCGCCGACGAGCGCATCGCCCATATGGCGCATTACGACGCGCTGACCGACCTTCCCAACCGCGTGCTGCTGCGCGGGCATCTGGAGCGTCGCATCACCGAGCTCGGCCAGGGCAAGCCGTTCGCGATCCTCTACATCGACGTCGACGAGTTCAAGGGCATCAACGATTCGCTGGGTCACGAGGTCGGTGACGAATTGCTGCGCCAGGTGGCGAACCGCCTGCGCGCCTGCGTGAGCGGCAACGACATGGTCGCGCGGCTCGGCGGCGACGAGTTCGCCATCGTCAAGGCCGGAACGAACGACGCCGGCGAACTGACGGCGCTGGCGGAAACGATCCTCGGGGCGTTGCGCGCGCCGGTGAACTGCAAGGGCCAGGACATCCCGACCGATGTCAGCATCGGCATCGCCATCGCGCCCGATCACGGCGACAATCTCGACGATCTGCTCAAGCGCGCCGATCTTGCGATGTATGCGGCGAAGTCGGAAGGGCGCCGCACCTTTCGCCTCTTCGCACCCGAATACGACGCCAAGGCACGGCAGCGCCGGCAGCTCGAGCTCGATCTGCGTCAGGCACTCGGGCGCGGCGAGTTCGAGGTGCATTATCAACCGCTGGTCGACCTCGCGGCCAATGTGGTCACCGGCTGCGAGGCGCTGCTGCGCTGGCGTCACCCCGAGCGCGGCATGGTCTCGCCCGCCGACTTCATTCCCGTTGCGGAAGACACCGGCCTGATCGGCGAGATCGGCGAATGGGTGCTGAAGCAGGCCTGCCTCGAGGCCGCCTCATGGCCCGGCCAGATCCACGTCGCGGTCAATGTCTCCCCGGTCCAGTTCCGCTCGCGGACACTGGCGCTCAAGGTTGCGGCCGCGCTCGCGGAGTCGGGGCTCGCACCGGGGCGGCTCGAGCTCGAGATCACCGAAACCGTGCTGATCCGCGACGACGAGGAAGCGCTGACGATCCTGCAGCAGCTGCGCGAGCTCGGCGTGCGCATCGCGCTCGACGATTTCGGCACCGGCTATTCCTCGCTGAGCTATCTGCACCGCTTCCCGTTCGACAAGATCAAGATCGACCGCAGCTTCATCAGCGACATCGGCGAGCCCGAGGACTCATCGCCGATCGTGCAGGCCGTGGTGCACATGGCCGCCGCCCGCCGCATGGCGACGACGGCGGAAGGCGTCGAGACCGAGGCTCAGCGCGAGGTGCTGCGTCAGCTCGGATGCAGCCAGATGCAGGGCTGGCTGTTCAGCCCTGCGGTGCCCGCGGCGAAGCTGAAGCAGCTGCTGGCGGCGCAGGCGGTGGCGGCCTAGAGCCTTTTCCTTTCCGACGGAATCGGAACGGGGCTCTGGATTCCTGTCTTGACGCGTTTTCTTGGCGCGAACCGGCGTCCACTTCGCTCGAAAACGCTCTCGCACGCCGGCATCATTCACGCCCCCGCCGTGACCGTCCAGAACGCGCGCCACCTGCGGCGGCCGAGCGCAGCCAACCGCCTCCAGGACAGACGGGAGAGGCCGGCCACCAGCGAGGCACGAGCGAGAAGGAGGTGGGAGACGATGTCAATCACGGCCGTTCTCGCCTCGCATCCGCAGCGTGCGGCTGGACTGCCATCGCGCTGATGCGCCTCGCGCGAGGATGTGCGCGGCCCTCATGGCCGCGCCTCCAGGATCATGTTGAAGGGCGACGCGGCCGCCTTGCCGATCTGCGAGAAGCCGCCCTGCCGCAACACCTGCGCGATACGCTTTTCGCCGGCCTGCGCTCCTAGTCCCAGACCGACGTCCTGGCTCAGCGACGTCGGAAGGCAGATGTGGGTGGAGCCGGCGTAATAGACCCGCCCGACCGAATTGAGATTGTCAGCCAGGCTGTCCCCCGCCGCCGGTTCGACCAGCATCAACGTGCCGTCGTCCTTCATCGCTGAACGAATGTGACGGGCAGCACCGACGGGGTCGCCCATGTCGTGCAGCGCATCGAACATCGTCACGAGATCGAAGCCAGATCCGGCGAAATCCTGCGCCTTGGCGACCTCGAATCGCAAATTGCGCACGCCGGCGATCTCGGCGCGTGCGCAGTCGATCGAGGCCTCGTCGTAGTCGATGCCGGTGAAATCCGAGTTCGGGAATGCTTCGGCCATGAGCCTTGTCGAATAGCCGTGGCCACAGCCGACGTCCGCGACCTTGGCACCCCGCTCCAGCTTCTCGACGACGCCACCCAGCGCAGGCAGCCATTCGGCGATCAGATGCGCGCGATAGCCGGGCCGGAAGAAGCGGTCGACGCCGCAGGACATGCAATTGCAGTGATCGCTCCAGCGCAGGCCCTTGCCGGTTTTGAACGCTTCGGCCAATCGCGGCTCGTCGTGATAGACCGCCGGCAGCAGGCTGAAGCCGCCAACCATCGCGACCGGACTGTTTTCATCCGCGAAGACCGCCCTCTGCTCCGGCGTCATGCTGAACGCATCGCTCGTCGCATCGTAGCTCACGAAGCCCGAGGCCGCCTGTGCCGACAGCCATTCACGAACGTAGCGCTCGTGAGTCCCGGTTCGGTCGGCCAGTTGGGCTGACGTCATCGGGCTTTCCGCCAGCGCGCGGAATAGCCCCAGGCGGTCGCCGAGCACGACGAGCGCCGCATTGGAGGCCGCGCCGAGTTCGTTGACCACGAGTCCGAGCAACTGCTCGAGCTTTCTCTCATCCAAGTTCATGACCTGCTCCTTCGAAGGCACGGACAATGCGCCGTTGAGGTGCGACATACGGGGTCTGGACTTGCGGATGCAGAGGCAGAATAGTCAGTTTCGAGCCAATCGAGCCAGAGGCTGCAGAATGTCACGTGGACGTGTACGCGTGAGTATTCCGGTGTTTGCCGAATGCGATCCGTCGATCATTTACGGCGTATTCGACACATTGTGGGGCGCAGGGCGCATATGGGACGGCGTCAAAGGCGGCACGCCGGACGGCTTGTTCGAGCCGCGGCTGGTCGGCGCCGAGCCCGGCCCGATCACGTTGGTCACCGGCGTCAGCATCATGCCGCAGGACATCGCCGATCACGTCGTAGCGACCGACATCGTGTTCGTGCCGAATGTGATCGTCACCACAGAGACGGGCACCGCCGTGCTCGATCGCCGGCTCATAGCATGGATCAGGCAGATGCACGAGGCAGGCGCGCAGATGTACGGATCCTGCGGCGGGTCGCTCGTGCTCGCCGAAGCCGGTTTGCTCGATGGGTACGAGGCGACCACACACTGGGTCTACGAGCCGGTGTTTCGAAAGCATTTCCCGGAGGTCAAGCTCCGCATGGACCGCGTCCTGGTGCAGAACGGCCCCGGACACAATCTCGTCTGCGGAGGCGGCGCATCGTCCTGGCAGGATCTCGCGCTGCTGATCGTCGCGAGATACGGCGGCACGGAAGAGGCGATCCGTATCTCGAAGCTGTTTCTCTACCAATGGCATCGCGAAGGACAATTACCGTTCGCCTCGATGGTGCAGAACGTGGATCACGGCGACGGCGTGATCACGCGATGCCAGGATTACATCGCGCAGAACTACCAGCGGCAGGACCTCATTGCGGCGCTGGTGCATCACTCCGGATTGCCGAAACGCTCATTCGATCGCCGCTTTCGCGCAGCGACCGGCTATTCGCCGCTCGCCTATGTGCAGACGCTGCGCATCGAGGAAGCCAAGCAACTGCTCGAGACGACGGAAACGGGCATCGAGGACATCTGCCGCGAGGTCGGCTACGAGGACGTGGCGTCCTTTCGTCGTTTGTTTCGAAGGCAGGCAGGCGTATCGCCCAAGGACTACCGGCGCAAGTTTCAGCTTCCCGACTACGTGACGGGATCGCGGCCCCCGACCTCCGGCAAACCGGTCAGGCCGCGGCGGGCTGCCGGCGGATAGCAGCTGCTCCGCCCCCGTCTTCTCTGCCCTCCGGTTGGAAAATAGGATCAAACCCCGGACCCCGCGGTTATCGCCTCGCTGAGACGGCCGGGAACTCCGGCCGGCGGGTATCGGCCAACCTTGCATCACGCGCATCGCAGGCGAATTCTGCCTGCGCCTAGATGCGCGCGTGCGAGATCGAACGAGGTGACATGGCGATCGTGGCTTTCAGAATGATCCCTCTCCCCGCGGCTCTCCTGGCAGTTGCTGCCGTGATCAGCCTCCCCGCGGAAGCCCGCGACGACGGGCGCTACGCAAACTCCCCCCTCAAGGACTGGTTCGAGAGCCTGCGCAGCAAGGGCGGCGCTCCCTGCTGTGCCGACGCCGACGGCACTGCGCTGGCCGATGTCGACTGGCAGACGCGGGACGGACATTACCTGGTGCGGCTCCTCGGCAACTGGATCGAGGTGCCCGACGACGCGGTGATCACCGCGCCCAACCGCGCCGGGCGCACCATGGTCTGGCCTTATTACGTCAACGGCCGTCCCATGATCCGCTGCTTCATGCCCGGCAGCATGACCTGAACCGAGACGAATCCAGCAGCAGCGGAAAACTCACATCGATCGTCGGGCCGCCTGCACTTCGGCGAATTCGGCGTCGGGGTGGCTGACGATGGTGGCGACCATGATGCCGCTGATGATCAGCGACCAGGCGGTGTTCCAGTAGATCCAACACACGAGCCAGCCTCCGTTTCCATCTCGCACGCCCGCCGCACCACGCTAACGGCGTGGCGATGCCGCCGTTCCCCGGCGCGACGACCGTCCAGCAGCACGCGGGCGGACAAGGCGCTATTCTGGTTTGGTCGGTGGCGGCGCGCGATCGGTTTGGCCGGTGTGGCGCTTTGCCACGTCGTCCTCGTCGCGCTCGCCCTCGTGCGGGCGCGGCGGAAGCTTGGGCTGGCCGGCTTGACCGCCATGCTTGCCGCCCATGTCGGGCTTGCCTTCCAGATCGTTTTCACGGGGCATGCCGGTTCAATGCGTTCGCGCGGCGTTGGTTCACTACAGCATTGGACCTGTCGTGAGAGACCGCGGCCGACCTACGTAAACATCCGTAATTTCGCAAGGTCCGGCTTGGCGGCATATCTCCGGCCATGGATCGACAGATTGTCTTCAAATGCCCCCAGACCGGCTTGAACGTGCAGCACCGGCTTACCGATGAGCCCTCTGATCGCACACACGTGTCCGTGTCATGCCCGGCCTGCACGCGGCTACACCTGATCGATCGGGCCTCCGGCAAGCTGCTGGGTGATCGACGCGGCTGACGGTTAACGCCGCGCCGCAACCTGCGCCGTGACGTCTTCGACGTGGTGCAGCAGGAAGACCAGATGGCCCGCCGTATCATGGATCGGCGAGTTGATCGGCTGCCAATGACGCTCCACGAAGGAGCCGTCGGGATCCCGGATGTCGTAGCGCTGGACCGCCATGGCATGGGCCTGCCCCGTCTCGCCGACGATCCGCAAGCTGCCGTAGAGATTGCTGACGCCATCGGCGAGCGGATCGTCGGGATTGTCGGGAAATATCTCGAATAGGGACCGGCCGACCACGTCGGCCCGGCTGATGAAGGTCGCCGCCGCATAGGCGTCGTTGATGTCGACGATCGACAGGCCCGGGCCGGGGTCCAGCAACATGTAGGGGTGCGGCGAGCCATCGAACTCCGGCTGGAATTGCCGCCGGATCGTTGCGGGGTCGATGTGCTGCCGCCGGCGCTGTTCGAACGGCGTCGTATCGGCACCGGACGCAGCCGAGTTCAGCAGCGCCAGCTGGCGCTTCGCCGATGCCAGCAGCGCGCGCACGGTACTCTGGACGGTCGGGTCGCTCGTCTCATTGAGCAGCCGCTCGAAATGGACGATATTCTGCTCGCAAACGAACTGCTGCATTCCGTTCGACCATGAGTTGTACGGCGGCAACGCCGCATCGTTCCTGATCCTAATTCCATACAGGTGGTTCTGGCAGATGAGAAGATCGTGATCCGCCGCGCCTGGGCGGCCGGACGGCCCACGGCGAAGGAGCCCAGAGGAGCGAACCTGTTCGCCAATCCCGCGACTAATCAAAGGCTTGCCGCGACCGCCTGCGGCGCGCCATCCTGTTTTGGGACGACGCGGCCATAGTGTGGGCGGCGGCCATCTGCTATCGATTGGAGACATAGCCCCTGTGGAATTTCCGATGCGTCATTTGCCTCGTGCCGTTGTTCGAAGCCTGTGTCCCGCAGCCGTCGCCGGCCTGCTCGTCTTCAGCCCCTGTCCGGCCGGAGCCGCCGATGACGACGCGCCCAAGGGGCCGGCGGTCACGGTCCTGAAGGTCGCGAAATCCTGCTTCTCGGATATCGTCGAGGCGACCGGCACGATCGTCGCGCGGGAGCAAACCTCGGTGCGGCCCGAGCGGCCCGGCCTGAAGGTCACGGACGTGCTGGCGGAAGCGGGCGATACCACCACCGCCGGCCAGGTGCTGGCGCGGCTGGCGCTGCCCGAAGGCGGCACGCTTCAGGTCACCGCACCGGTGGCGGGCGTGATCGCGACATCGACTGCGCAGATCGGCAACTTCGCCTCGGCCAAGGGCGAGGCGCTGTTCACGATCGTGGCGCGCAGCGAATACGATCTCGTCGGCCTCGTCGCCACCACCGATGTGCGCAAGCTCGCGGCCAATCAGCAGGCGACCGTGTGGATCGCAGGCGCCGACGACATCAGCGGCAAGGTGCGCCGCATCGGCGCGACCGTCGAGCCGAACATCCAGCAGGGGATGGTCTATATCGGCATCTCTTCGCAGAAGCGTCTGCTCCTGAACGCGAGCGGGCGCGCGCTGATCAAGACCGGGCAGAGCTGCAACGTCGCGGTGCCGCTGACCGCCGTGCAGTATTCATCCGCGGGCACCGTGGTGCAGGTGATCCGCCGCAACCGCGTCGAGACCAAGCGCGTCGAGGTCGGCTTGATGTCGGCCGGCAACATCGAGGTCCGCGACGGCCTCAACGAAGGCGACGTCGTCGTCGCCCGCGCCGGCGCACTGCTGCGCGAAGGCGATCCGGTGCGCCCGGTGATGGCGAGCGCGGAAGCCGCGAAGTAGATCTCGAAGATTTGGCCGGTGTCCCGGACGCGCTGCAGCGTGTAACGCTGCTGCGCAGAGCCGGGACCCATCTCATCGCGAAGTGACAGCCTGAGAGACCCGGGCCCCGGCTCATTACATGATGCGCCGCGTCCGGGGCACGGGACTTCGCTAGAAAAACTAGCCGCCGGCTTCGCCGAACTGGACGTCTTCGAGCAGCGAGGAGGAAACCGTCGGGACCTGGTCGCCTTCGCTGGCGCGGGAGATGGCGAGGCGGGTCTTGTTGAAGACGCTCTCGGCGCTGCCCTGCTTGCCGAGATTGTTGAGGAACTCGCTGACCAGCACGCTGTGCTCGCCCTTGCCGTCGTCGACGACCTTGCCGGGCGAAGCCGAAGTGAGGATCAGCGCGTTGTCCG
This sequence comes from Bradyrhizobium sp. USDA 326, assembly GCF_049739485.1. Classification (NCBI taxonomy): domain Bacteria; kingdom Pseudomonadati; phylum Pseudomonadota; class Alphaproteobacteria; order Hyphomicrobiales; family Nitrobacteraceae; genus Bradyrhizobium; species Bradyrhizobium sp. USDA 326. Next base: position 2,871,737 of record NZ_JBMGQA010000001.1, on the reverse strand, counting down.
ACGCGCTGATCGGCGCGAGGCCGTGGCTGTAGGAGCGGAAGCGGCGCTCGTAGGGATTACGGCGGGAGGCGTCGACCACGACGAGCTTGGCCTTGGCGCCCTGCTCCTTCATCATCTCGAGCACGCCCTCGATGGAGACGCCATGGCGGCGGACATCGCTTTCCTTCCAGATCACGGCATCGACCGGCAGCATGTAACTCTCGCGGCCGGCCTGCACGCCGAAGCCGCCGAAGAACAGCATGACGACGCTGTCGTGCTTGATCCGGGACTTCAGGCGGTTGACGGCGCGGACCATGTCGTCCTTGGTCGCGTCCTCCACCATGTCGACGTCAAAGCCGTTCTTGCGCAGCGACGAGGACAGCGCGCGGGCGTCGTTGATCGACTGCGTCAGCGGCGCGCTGGCGTCGGGATAATGTCCATTGCCGATGACCAGCGCGAGGCGCGAGGTCTGGCCCGTCGAACCGGTGATCTGGTCGGTCGAGACCGCCTTGGCGGCATCGATCGCACGCATGTTGAGAGCAGCATGGGCGCCGATCACCAGCGACACCGTGCCGATGAGGGCCGCGGCGAGGGCGATCGTGCGTCTGGAAAGGTCGAGCTGCTTTACATTCATCTCGGTTCGTTTCCTGTGCCAAAGACCAGCCACGCGCGCGCACACTGTTTGAGTAGCGCGATAGCGTCTTTAGGTTTGAGGGATCGGCCGGGGGAGTGCCCCCGAATTGCGCGCAATTTGCGGCGCCGCACCAAACAAACCCTTAACCGCATATAGGCCTTCCGGCAATAGATTGCTCGGAATTTGGGATAAGTGATTGAAGGTATTTATTAATTCCCCAGTCCAGATTGCTACATTTTTGCCTCCCCCGTAGCATTCCGGAGACCGATCATGCAGGCCGCGTGCCGGCTTTTTCTGTGACGTTCATCACGTTTGTTTTTCCTGCGAATCCGGGTAGCCTTTTCAAAGACTTGCAGGGGGTGGTGTGCGGACGGCTGCGCGCTCGCCGGCCCCGACGAGCCCCCCGCGACCAGGTATTTCATGAGCTTTCATTATTTTGCCGGCGCCGCCTGCCGGGCGCTGACGGCGCGGAAGGACGGCCCGTCGCTTTACGACGTCTGCGATCCCATCTTGTCCGACACGGCCAGGGGCGATCTGCATCTGGCCAAATTCTACAAGACCGCACTCGGCAATCCCGCGCTGCGGATGCTGCTCCGTCGCGCCGGCCTGCCCGAGCTGCGGGACGAGGCCAGGCTGACCCAGCTGCGCGAGGCACTCGTCCACGCCCGCGACGAGGTCGAGCCCGACTGGGCAGCGGTCGGGCGGCCGATCGCCGATCTCGTCGACAGCATCGCACTCGACCATCCCAAGCCGCCGCCGGCGCCGTTCACCGCCGCGATGCCGCAGAGCGCGCAGATCGACGGCGCGATCCGCGACTGCGCACAGCATCTGCTCGGCTCGTATCGCCGAAACGGCTTCCTGCCGACCTATGCCGCCTTCAACCTGATCGGCGATCCCGATTTCCGCGGACGCGAGCTGATCATGGCCCTGACGGGCCTCAACGCGCGCGGCTACAAGAACTCCTCGCTGCTGTTCAACCTCGCCCGCGTCTTCATCGCGCGCTCGTCGGCGCGCGCCGTGGTCAATCCGCCCTGGAAAGGCATTGCCGAGCCGATGTGGGAGCCGGTGCAGATCCGCCACCGCTCGGCCTATTACGATGCGTTCTTCATCGAGGCGCTGCTGAGCTACGTCGAGACCGGGCTCGCCTCGGTTGCCGACAAGATCGCGGCGGAGCGCGCGATCGCCGACATGGTCGATTTCTGTGTCAACATCAGCCGCGAGGAGGTCGAGGGCATCGACGGCGCACGGTTCAACGTCATCACCGCACTCGCGCCGGCGCCGCATCCGCGCTTCTCCCGGTTCTTCGCCCAGATCAAGCAGGATCTCGGCTTCGGCATCTACGTGCCGGATTGCGACACCACGGCGTGCTCGATCTCCGCGGCCACGCAGGCCGGCTGCACCGATCCGATCATCGACCAGCCATTGCTGGATTTCTACGCGGGCTATCAGGTGCGCGCCGGCGTCAACGCGCCGCGCGTGACCGTACCGCTCAACGACAATATCGACTATGAGGGCGGGGTCGCGACCTGGATCGACAATCTCGCGGGCGAGCGTCCCTACGGCAACGATCTCGATCCGACGCTCAATCTCGACATTCTCGAGGTCAGCTTCCGCAACCTGGCGCGCTGGAAAATCCTCGAGACGCCGGCGCGGCTCGCGACCGTGCATCGGATCATCGGCTTCCAGAAGCGTCTGGCGGCCAGCGGCGCCTTCGCCAATCCGCGCTCGCACATCTATTACCTGCCGGAGCTCTACAGCGCCTATTTCGGCCGCTGCTATGCCGCCTTCCTGGCAATGCCGCTGGCGGCGCAGGCCGCGATCGATCCCGACGGCGATTTCGATTTCATCCGCCACCGCGTGCTGTCCTACGTCAAGGGCGAGCTGATGGCGGCCGAGATGAACGTGTTCGACGCCGCGCTGGCACTGATCGCGCTCGGCCATCTCGGCGCCGACCCGCGAGCCTTTGCGCCGGCCTTGAACGTCATCATCGCAAGCCTGGGCGAAGGCGGCCGCCGCGGCCCGTTCCGCGCCTATGAATGGAACAAGATGAAGACGCCGACGCGGATTCTGGTGGGCGGTCCCGAGGTGACGTCGGCGTTCGTGTTGATGGGACTGGCGGTGGCGAAGCGGGCGATGGCAGGCCGAGGATAGAGACACTCTCGTGCCCCGGACGCAGCCCAGCGCCTCCTCGGCGGTGCGCTGCAGAGCCGGGGCCCATGCCACCGCGAGACGTGCCCTTGAATCTCCGGGTCCCGGCTCTGCGGAGCGGCGTTGCACGCCGCGCCGCGTCCGGGACACGAGAGCGAATGACAGGAAGTTGAAAGCCAATCTGCTCGGCATGCTGGCCGGGCGGACAAAAGCCGACCACAATCGCGCGGCTTATCGACGTTTTCCTGAACACCCGGATCGGCATGTTGCGAAAAGTCCTGATTGCGCTGTCCTTGTTCGCTCTCCCTTCGCTGGCCGAGGCCGCCGACATCACCGGCGTCGCAAAAGTGCGCGCCGGCGATGCCGTCGTGATCGGCAACACGCGGATTCGTCTCGGCGGCATCGACGCGCCCGCGGTCGACCAGCTCTGCCTCAACACAAAGACCGAGCGCTGGACCTGCGGCGTCGCCGCTCGCGACGAGCTTGCCAAATACACCGAGGGCAAAAGCTGGGCTTGCCACACGAGGTCTATCGACCGGCGCGGCCGCACGGTGGCGCGCTGCGAGGTCGGCGGCGAGGACATCCAGAAATGGCTGGTGCGCAACGGCTGGGCCCTGGCCTACACCCGCATGTCGCACGACTATGAAGCGGATGAAAAGGCCGCGCGCGAGGCCAAGGCCGGAATGTGGCAGGGCGCCTTCATCGCGCCCTGGGACTGGCGCGTCCGCAACAAGAAGACCAACATCCTCGGCGCGACCAAGCCACCCGACGGCGCGCATGCGGTGCTGCTCGCCTCGGCCTCGGGGCCGGTGGCGCCGTCCCCGGACTGCACGATCAAGGGCAACGTCAACAGCGCCGGCGAGTGCATCTTCCACCAGCCGACCAGCCGCTGGTACACCCAGATCAAGATGAAGATCAGCAAGGGCACCCGCTGGTTCTGCTCGGTGGAAGAGGCCGAAGCTGCCGGCTGCCGCGAGACCAAGCGATAACCCAGCTCTGCATTTTGCGTGCTTTTCTTGGCTTCCAGCAGCGCGTAAGAGTGTGACTCAGCGACCCATCAACCTGTCCTCCAGCAACAAGGACCAAGAGCAATGACCGTTCGCGCGGGCCGGGAATTTCTGGCCATCCCCGGGCCCACCACGATGCCCGACGAGGTGCTGCGGGCAATGCATCGTCCGGCGATCGACATCTACTCGAAAGAGATGCTCGACCTGACCGAGAGCCTGCTCGGCGACATCTCGAAACTGTTCGCGACCAAGGGCAAATCCTACATCTACATCGCCAACGGCCACGGCGCCTGGGAAGCGGCGCTCAGCAACGTGCTGTCGCGCGGCGACAAGGTGCTGGTGCTGGAGAGCGGGCGCTTTGCGATCGGCTGGGGCAATGCTGCCGCGCTGATGGGCGCCGAGGTCGAGGTGCTCAAGGGCGACTGGCGCCGCGCGGTGCGGCCGCACGAGGTCGAGGAGCGGCTGCGCCGCGACAAGGAGCACAGCATCAAGGCCGTCGTCGTGGTCCAGGTCGACACCGCCTCGGGCGTGCAGAACGACATCGAGGCGATCGGCAAGGCGATCAAGGCGAGCGGCCATCCCGCGCTGTACATGGTCGACACCGTGGCCTCGCTCGGCTGCATGCCGTTCGAGATGGACAAATGGGGCGTGGACGTCGCGATGTCCGGCTCGCAAAAGGGCCTGATGACCCCGCCCGGCCTCGGCTTCGTCGCCGCCAATGCGCGCGCGCTCGAGGTCCACAAGAAGGCGAACATGTCGACGCCCTATTGGAGCTGGAGCGAACGCGAAGGCACAGAGAATTATCGCAAATATGCCGGCACCGCGCCGGTGCATCTGTTGTTCGCGCTGCGCCGGGCGATCGACCTGTTGCATGAGGAGGGCCTGGAGAACGCCTTCCGCCGCCACAGCCTGCTTGGCGAAGCCGCGCGCCGTGCGGTCTCTGCATGGTCGGAAGGCCAGGTGCTCGGCTTCAACGTGGCCGAGGCCAGCGAGCGGTCCAACACCGTGACCACCGTGACCATGAGCAACGGCCACGATCCCGCAGTGCTGCAACGCTATTGCAAGGAGAAGTGCGGGGTCGTGCTCGGCACCGGCATCGGCGATCTCTCGGGGCAAGCCTTCCGCATCGCCCATATGGGCCATGTGAATGCGCCGATGCTGCTCGGAACGCTCGGGGTGATCGAGATCGGCCTGAACGCGCTGAAGATCCCGCACGGCAAGGGCGGGCTGGAAGCGGCGGTTTCGTATCTCGGGGACGAGGTGGCGGTGTAGGACGCGGGCCACAATCACGGCTGTCGTCCCGGACAAGCGCAAGGCTTCTTTGTCCAGCGAAGCGCCGGATGAGGGGTGTCTCTCCTCTTGCAAGATTGTTCGTGAGGAAAGAGACCCCTCACCCGTCTCGCCGCTTCGCGGCGAGCCACCCTCTCCCACAAGGGGAGAGGGGAAGATCAGCGACCGAGGCGATACGCCTCGACCTGGGCCTTCAGCTCATCCAGCGATGCGGTCGGATTGCGGGGGTCAACCCGATACTCCCCGCTTCTCAGCCATTTCAATATCATCGCGTCCACCACCGGCGAATGGTGAATGACGTCGCCGTAGTTGTTCAGATCGTGAGTTACCGCCTTGATCGCGCGGAAATCGTGCAGGCGCACGTTGGGACGCTGCGTCAGGCGTTGTACAATCACGGCCGTGAGATCGGTGACGATCTTCAGCGTCTCGGGCGAGGCATCGCGCATGGCGACGAATTGCAGGATCGAATAGGGCGGCAAGTAGATGTCGAAGCTCACGTCGGGATGGCGCGCGATCAGGCTGGCGGCATCCTGCTCGAAATGCCGGACCATGGCCTCGAAGCCGTAGCCTTCGCCGAGGAAGCTGCGGCGCGACGGAGCGGTGATATAGGCGAAGGCGGCAAGCGTCTTCTTCGCGTTGTAGTCGCGTGCGACGTCGAAATCCCTGGGCAGCGCGTAGATGTCGTCGATGTCTGGCAGCGCGAACTTCACGGGAAGGTAAGGCGCGGCCCGGGTCAGCGGCCCCTGCAGCGGCGGAATCGACCGCAGCAGCGTGAACAGGGATTCCTTCGTCATCGTCGCGCTGAACAGATAGGAGGCGATGCCTTTCGCGGTCCGGCGATAGAGATCGACCGACAGATATGGGTCGGTCTCGATGTCGGCGGCATCGACGAAGATGAAATCGTCCATCTCCCAGATCACGCGTTTTGCGCCGTGCTCGATGGCCTGCTCCAGCACGAAGGCCTGCTGGCGCGAATTGGAACCGGTCATCGCCAGCTTGAGCGAACGGACACCCAGCTCACGGTCGATATCGCTCTGGCGAAAATGGATCGCGAGCGAGGTGCCCATGAAGACCGTGTCGAATGGCCGGCTGCGGATCAGCCCGGCATTCTGCACGCGCGTGTCGTCGGAATAGAAGGCGCGCGGCGAGGGGCGAAACAGTTGCAAGGGATCGACGGCGTAGGTGAGCAAAGCGGCGCCGAGCACGCATACAATGCTCGCGAGCAGAAGACGCCCCAGATGTGTGAACGACCCGCGCATCAGAACCGGAAATAGATGAATTCGCTGTGGCTCTGGATGCCCAGGATGCCGAATGCGAGTACCAGCGACGCCGCATAGAGAAACAGCGGGCGCATCCGCCCGGCCCGCAAGGCCTCGCCGACCCTGCGGCCCGAATGGTCGTAGCCCATCAGCGCTTGGGTGTTCGGCGCCAGCCACACCAGCGCGGCGTAGACGGCGACCATCACCAGCGCTGCGATCTCCTCGCGGCCCAGCACGATAGCCGAGGGATCGGCCATGGCATGGAGAATCCGGAGCGCAAATTCCACACTCGCAGCACGGAAGAACACCCAGGCGACCACGACGGCGAGGAATGTCAGCACGCCGCCTGCGATTCGAACCGGACGGACCAGCAAGCCCGGCACGTCAGGCACCAGCGCGTTGACGGCGTGATTGACGCAGAGATAGGCGCCGTGCAGTGCGCCCCAAATGACAAAGGTCCAGGCCGCGCCGTGCCAGAGGCCGCCGAGCAGCATCGTGATCAGCAGATTGACGTAGCGCAGCACGCGGCCGCGCCTGTTGCCGCCAAGCGGGATGTAGAGATAGTCGCGCAAAAACTGCGACAGCGTCATGTGCCAGCGGCGCCAGAACTCGACGATGCTGGTGGCCTTGTAAGGCGAGTTGAAGTTCACCGGCAGGAAGATGCCGAACATCAGCGAGATCCCGATGGCCATGTCGGAATAGCCGGAGAAATCGAAATAGAGCTGGAAGGTGTAGGCGAGCGCACCCAGCCAGGCCTGATCGAAGCTCGGCGAGCGCGCCTCGAAGGCGAGCGCGACCAGCGGCTGGATGCCGTCGGCGAGGCAGGTCTTCTTGAACAGGCCGATGGCGAAGATGATGATTCCGCACAACATGAGATGCGCATCCGGATGCTTGGTCTCCTCGCGCTCGAATTGCGGGATCATGTCCTTGTGGTGGAGGATGGGCCCTGCGATCAGATGCGGGAAGTACGTCACGAATAGCGCGTAGTGCGGCAGCGCGTAAGCGGCGACCTGGCCGCGATAGGCATCGACCAGGAAGGCGATCTGCGTGAAGGTGTAGAAGGAGATGCCGACCGGCAGCAGGATGTGGACCGCGGCATGCGTGCCGAGCAGCGCATTGATGTTCTCGGCAGCGAAGCCGGCATATTTGAAGATGCCGAGCACGACGAGATCGCCGGCGACGCCGAGCGCGAGCGCGGCCTTTCGTTGCGATGGACCGAGCTCCGCGACGATCAGGAGATGTCCGATGCCGTAATTGAAGGCGATCGACAACAGCAGCAGCGCCACGAATTGCCAGCTGCCGATGGCGTAGAAGGCGATCGAGGCCAGCGCCAGCCAGATCACCGGCGTCAGATTGCTGCGCCGCCCCAGCCAGAAATAGCCCGCCAGCACGAGCGGCAGGAACAGCAGGAGGAACGGGTAGGAATTGAACAGCATCAGGCTGGACCGGCGGTGGGGATATCGTTCCTAAAGCATACAGGGGGCCGATCAACAACCCGGTGGCCACAGGCAGTCGTGCTGGCAATCCGCAGGCGCGTCGCCATATGATGCGCGACCTGACGCCTTCCCTGGCGTCATTGCCGGGCTTGACCCGGCAATCCATCGATAAGGAATTTGTCTTGATGGATGCGCGGGTCAAGCCCGCGCATGACGAGCTGGTTTCCGGCGAGACACGAACGAGGACCGAGTGACACAAGCGAAGACCCCCTCCCAGCCCCCCGTCGCCCCGCGCCGGCCGCATTCCTTTACGCATCACGGGATCACCGTGACCGACGACTATGCCTGGTTGAAGGACGCGAAGTGGCAAGAGGTGCTGCGCGATCCCGCCGTACTGGATCCCGACATCCGCAAGTATCTGGATGAAGAGAACGGCTACACCGACAGCCTGCTCGGGCACACCGCGCCGTTGCAGAAGACGCTGGTGCGGGAGATGCGCGGACGGATCAAGGAGGACGATTCCAGCGTGCCGTCGCCCGACGGTCCGTTCGCCTATTTCCGCAGGTTTCGCGAGGGCGGGCAGCACGAGCTGTTCGGGCGCATGCCGCGCGAGGGCGGCGACGGCGAGATCGTGCTCGACGGCGATGCGCTCGCCAAGGACCACAAATATTTCAAGTTCGGCGGCAGCCGGCATTCGAACGATCACAAGCTGCAGGCCTGGAGCGCGGACACCAAGGGGTCGGAATATTTCTCGATCCGCGTCCGCGACTGGGCGACGGGGATGGATCTCGACGATCTAGTCGAGGAGACCGATGGCGGCGTGGTCTGGGCCGCGGACTGCAGGAGCTTCTTCTACGTGAAGCTCGACGACAATCACCGCCCGATGCAGGTGTGGCGGCACAAGCTTGGCACCAAGCAGGCCGAAGACACACTGGTCTATGAAGAGCAGGATGCCGGCTGGTTCACCCATCTGCACGAGAGCACCAGCGGCCGCTTCTGCGTGATCGCAGGCGGTGACCACGAAACGAGCGAGCAGCGGCTGATCGATCTCGCTCATCCCGAGGCGCCGCCGCGCCTCGTCGCGGCGCGCGAGGAAGGCGTGCAGTACTCGCTGGCCGACCGTGGCGATCAGCTCTTCATCCTCACCAATGCGGACGATGCCATCGACTTCAAGATCGTCACCGCGCCGCTCAATTCGCCCGAGCGCAAGAACTGGCGCGATTTGATCCCGTATCGGCCCGGCATCTACATCATCGACCTCGATCTCTATGCCGGCCATCTGGTGCGGCTGGAGCGCGCCAACGCGCTACCGTCGATCGTGATCCGCGACCTCAACACGAACGAAGAGCACGCCATCGCCTTCGACGAGGCCGCCTATTCGCTGGATACGATGGGCTCCTACGAATTCGAGACGACGAATTTGCGCTTTGCCTATTCGTCGATGACGACGCCGTCCGAGGTCTACGACTACGACATGGTCAAGCGCACGCGCATCTTGCGCAAGCGGCAGGAGATTCCGTCAGGGCACAACGCGGCCGACTACGTCACCACGCGCATCCTGGCCAAGGCGCCTGATGGCGCCGAAGTGCCGGTCTCGATCCTGTATCGCCGCGGCTTGAGCCTCGACGGCACCGCGCCGCTCTTGCTTTACGGATACGGCTCTTACGGCATGGCGATGCCGGCCTCCTTCAATGCCAATCGCCTGTCGCTGGTCGACCGCGGCTTCGTCTACGCCATCGCCCATATCCGCGGCGGCGCCGACAAGGGCTGGGGCTGGTATCTCGACGGCAAGCGCGAGAAGAAGACGAACTCGTTCGACGATTTCGCCGCCAGCGCCCGCGCGCTGATCGACGCGAAATACACCAGCGCCAAGCGCATCATCGGCCATGGCGGCTCGGCCGGCGGCATGCTGATGGGCGCGGTCGCCAACCGCGCCGGCGAGCTGTTCGCTGGCATCGTCGCCGAGGTGCCGTTCGTCGACGTGCTCAACACCATGCTCGACGACACGCTGCCGCTGACGCCGCCGGAGTGGCCGGAATGGGGCAACCCGATCGAGAGCGAAAAGGATTTTCGCACCATCCTGTCCTACTCGCCCTACGACAACGTCGCGGCAAAGGACTATCCGGCGATCCTGGCGATGGGCGGGCTGACCGATCCGCGCGTCACCTATTGGGAGCCCGCCAAATGGATCGCGCGCCTGCGCGCGACGATGACCGGCGGCGGCCCGGTTCTCTTGCGCACCAACATGGGCGCCGGCCACGGCGGCGCGTCGGGTCGGTTCGATCGGCTCGATGAGGTCGCGATCGTCTATGCGTTCGCGCTGTGGGCGGCGGGGATGGCTGAGGCCGGGGTATAGCCACACGCACAGTCTCGTAGGGTGGGCAAAGGCGCGTAGCGCCGTGCCCACCATCTCTCAATAGCTAAGGCGAGGTGGGCACGCATCCGCCTTCGCTCTTCGAGCTGCGTCGGACGCTTTGCCCACCCTACGGCAGCATTGTCCGTCACTTCTTTCGCTATGCAATGTAGGGCCGGCGCTTGTTGCGCCGGCTCGTTTCCCGACGTGAACTCGTTTGCTTCAGCGCCTGTTCTTCTTCCGCCATTCCGCGAAATCGGTGAGCGTCTGCGGATCGGTGGCGGGATAGAGGCCGAAAATGCCGCGGCCCTTGCCGACTTCCTCGGTGACGAAATCCTCGAACGCGGTCATCTCGAAAGTCTCATTGGCGATCTCGTCGGCAAGATGCGCAGGGATCACGATGACGCCGTCGTCATCGCCGAGGATGACGTCGCCGGGAAACACCGGTGCATCGCCGCAGCCGATGGGGACGTTGATCTCGATGGCCTGGTGGAGCGTGAGATTGGTCGGCGCGCTGGGGCGGTGGTGATAGGCGGGAATGCCGAGCTTGGCGATCTCGGCCGAGTCGCGAAAGCCGCCGTCGGTGACGACGCCGGCGACGCCGCGCTTCATCAAGCGCGTCACCAGGATCGCACCGGCCGAAGCCGCACGCGCGTCCTTGCGGCTGTCCATCACCAGCACGGCGCCGGGCGGGCAATCTTCCACTGCCTTGCGCTGTGGATGCGAACGGTCCTTGAAGACGTCGATGGTGTTGAGGTCCTCGCGCGCCGGCATGTAGCGCAGCGTGAAGGCCTCGCCGACCATGGTCGGCTGGCCGGGGCCGACCGGGTGCACGTCCTGGATCATCTGGATGCGCAGGCCGCGCTTGAACAAGGCGGTGGCGACGGTGGCGGTGGAGACGGATTTGAGTTTGGTGCGGGTGGCTTCGGATAGTTTTGTCATGTCATACTCTCACTTCTCGTCATTCCGGTGCGCGCGCTGCGCGAGCCCGGAATCCATCGAGCGGCATAGTGTGCGGCCCGATGGATTCCGGGCTCATCGCTTCGCGATGCCCCGGAATGACAGGGTCATCAGTAGATCGACGGCTCGCCGATCGGCGCGCCGAAATCGGTCTCGAGGAAGTCGAAGTCGCAGCCGTCATTGGCCTGCTTGATGTGCTTGGTGAACATCCAGCCATAGCCGCGCTCGAAGCGGCGCTCGGGCTGCTTCCAGGCGGCGCGGCGTTTTTCCAGTTCGGCCTCGGGGACATCGAGATTGATGGTGCGCGCGGCGACGTCGAGGGTGATGCGGTCGCCGTTCTGCACGAGGGCCAGCGGGCCGCCGATGTAGGATTCCGGCGAGACATGCAGGATGCAGGCACCATAGCTGGTGCCGCTCATGCGCGCATCGGAGATGCGCACCATGTCGCGCACGCCCTGCTTCACGAGCTTGGTCGGGATCGGCAGCATGCCCCATTCCGGCATGCCCGGCCCGCCTTGCGGCCCCGCATTGCGCAGGATCAGGATGTGATCCTCGGTGACGTCGAGATCGGGATCGTCGACCGCCTTCTTCATCGAGGGGTAATCGTCGAACACCAGCGCCGACCCGGTGTGCTTGAGGAAGCGCGGCGCGCAGGCGCTGGGCTTGATGACGCAGCCGTCGGGCGCGAGGTTGCCCTTGAGCACCGCGAGCGCGCCTTCCTTGTAAATGGGGTTGTCGATGCCGCGGATGACATCGGCATTGTGGACCTCGGCACCCTCGATGTTCGCGCCCAGCGTCTTTCCGGTGACGGTGATGCAGTCGAGATGCAGGTGCGGCTTGATCTGGCTCATCAGCGCCGGTAGGCCGCCGGCATAGAAGAAGTCCTCCATCAGATAGGTATCGCCGCTTGGGCGGACGTTGGCGATGACGGGCACCTTGCGGCTCGCGGTCTCGAAATCGTCGAGGCCAATGTCCTGGCCGGCGCGACGGGCCTGCGCGATGAGATGGATGATCGCGTTGGTGGAGCAGCCCATCGCCATGGCGACCGCGATCGCGTTCTCGAAGGCCTTGCGGGTCTGGATCACCTTCGGCGTCAGGTCCTCCCACACCATCTCGACGATGCGTCGGCCGCATTCGGAGGCCATGCGGATATGGTTGGCGTCCGCGGCGGGAATCGAGGAGGCGCCCGGCAGCGTCATGCCGATCGCCTCGGCAATCGCGGTCATGGTCGAGGCTGTGCCCATGGTCATGCAGGTGCCGTAGCTGCGGGCGATGCCGGCTTCGATGTCGAGCCAGTCCTTGTCGGAGATCTTGCCGGCGCGGCGCTCGTCCCAATATTTCCAGCCATCCGAGCCGGAGCCGAGCGTCTTGCCCTTCCAGTTGCCGCGCAGCATCGGGCCTGCCGGCAGATAGATCGCCGGAATGTTCATCGAGGTGGCGCCCAGCAGGAGTGCCGGCGTGGTCTTGTCGCAGCCGCCCATCAGCACCACGCCATCAACGGGATGGCTGCGCAGCAATTCCTCGGCGTCCATCGCCAGCAGGTTGCGGTAGAGCATGGTGGTGGGCTTCAGCAGCGATTCCGACAGCGACAGCGCCGGCAGCTCCAGCGGCAGGCCGCCGGCCATCAGGATACCGCGCTTGACGTCGTCGACCCGCGACTTGAAGTGCATGTGACACGGCTGCGCGTCCGACCAGGTGTTGAGGATCGCGATGATCGGGCGGTCCTTCCACTCCTCGGGGGCATAGCCCATCTGCATGGCGCGGGAGCGGTGGCCGAACGAGCGCAGATCGTCGGGCGCGAACCAGCGCGCGCTGCGGAGCTGGTCGGGCGTCTTCTTCTTGTCGGTCATTTTATTCCTTGTCCGTCCGAAGGATTCGCCCTGCTCTTCTCACAGGCCGTCCATACCCGGCAAGGCGCTGGGCGGGCCGGAGGCGAACCCCTGCTATGCACTCAGGCGTGCATATTCGGCGGTGCAGCGCAATAAGCCGGCGCCTCAGACCACAGGGGTTTCGAAGTGCTTGCCGGCAGACGAGAATCCGCGCAACAATTTCATGTTTTTCATGGCTTTGATTATGGTCGTCGGGGACTTCCCCACCGACCCGGAGGATTTCAGACGTGGCCAACATCCTGATCGTCGGGACGATCCGGCCGCACAGATCACGAGCCGGCCGTTGCTGGAACGGACTGGTCATCACGTGACGGCCGCCGGCGATGGCTTGCAGATGACCAGGACACCTCCTCTGCTCCGGGCCGGAACAGGCGCGATACGGCAAGTCCGGCGAAAATCCCCATGAGACTCGCAACGACGCTGGCAACGCGGCTGGCCATCGCGATGATCCTGCTGGTGGCGGTGACCGTGGCCGCAGTCGGATGGCTGGGCTATCGCAACACCACACAGGCCGTCATTCCGCGGGTCCTGGAGCGGGTTGAAGCCCAGTCACGCCTGCTCGCGACCAATCTCGAATCCTACGTTGCCGGAGTGCGCGGCGATCTGATCGGCTATCGCGCCGCAGCGGCAATCAATGGCCTCATCCGCGCTCACACCGAGCGAGGAATCGATCCCATCGATGGCGTCTCGGAACAAACCTGGCGCGAGCGTATCGCGACGCGGCTCGCGGCCGAGATCGACGCCAAGCCCATCTATGGGCAGTTCCGGATCATCGGTGTCGACCACGACCAGCGCGAGCTGGTCCGCGTCGACCGATCCGGGCCGGGCGGAACGGCACGGATCGCCCCGGATCGGGAACTGGAGCGCAAGGGCGACCGAGCCTACTTCAAGGAAACGATGCGGCTCGGACCCGGCGAGATCTACGTATCCCCCGTCGATCTCGCGACCCGGCACGGGGGAACCACGGCCGCTCACGCTCCGACTTTGCGGGTTGCGATGCCTCTGTTCGCAGACGACGGCAAGCCGTTCGGCATCATCGTCGCCAATATCGACATGCGCCCGGCACTCGACCGCCTCCGCTCCACCGCAACCTCAGGAGGAGGGATCTACGTCGTGAATTCGCGCGGCGATTATCTCATCCATCCCGATCGCACGCGGGAATTCGGCGCATTGCGTGACCGTCCCAACGACTGGCGCAAGGACTTTCCATATTTCGCCGCCCTGGCCGGCACGCTCGACGTATCCACGCGGCTCATGACGGATGGATCGGGCCTGCCGAGCGGTGCGGCCATCGCGCCGGCGCTGCTCGTGGGCAAGGAATGGGTCGCAATCATCGAGACGATTCCGGCGCCTGTGTTCGGCCTCGTGCCAGGTGCCATCCAGAAAACCTCCTTGCTCGTCGGTATATTGGCCGTCCTCGCGGCGGCCGCGCTCGCGGTGCTGCTGGCGCGTTCGTTGACCCGCCCGATCGGGCGCCTGACCGCGGCGGTGCAGGCCATCGGCAGCGGACGTCCAGCGGAGATTCCCGTCGATGCCGGCGGCGAGACCGGCGTGCTGGCGCGCGCTTTTGCCCGGATGGTCGAGGAGACGCGTGCTAAAACGGCCGCTCTCGAACGCGAGATCGAGGAGCATCGCCGCACCGAGGCCGCGCGAAGCCATCACGCGGCACGCGAGAGGCTGTTCAGCGCCGCGGTGGAATCGTCCGACGATGCCATCGTGATGCAGACGCTCGATGCGGTCATCACGGGCTGGAACCCGGCCGCCGAACGTCTCTATGGCTATTCGGCGGATGAGGCGATCGGCAGGCCCACGTCGATCATTGTCCCGCCCGACCGTCGCGCGCAGGGCAATGACTATTTGCAGCGGATCGCGCGGGGCGAGCCGATCGAACGGTTCGAGACCGTGCGCCTGCGCAAGGACGGCACGCCGGTCGAAATCTCGCTCAGCCTCTCGCCGATCAGGGGCCCATCCGGCGAGATCGTCGGCGTCTCCGGGAGCGCGAGCAGCCTGACCGAGGCGCGGCGCGCCGAGCGGGCGCTGCAGCACCAGCTCGAGGAGCGGCGACAGATCTTCGAGACATCGCAGGACCTGATCATGATCATGGATGCGCGGGGCCATATCGCGCAGATCAGCCCGAGCAGCGAAGCCATTCTCGGTTACCGGCCGGACGAGATGATCGGCCGCAGCGGCGCCGATTTCATTCATCCCGATCATCTGGAGCAGTCGCGCGCCGAGATGCGCGCCTTGCGGCACGGCGAGCGTCCAAAGCTCGCCGACACCCGCTGCTTCCACAAGAACGGGCACGAAGTCTGGCTGTCCTGGCTCGGTAACTGGTCCGAGCCGGCGCATCGATTTTTCTTCGTCGGTCGCGACATGACAGAAGCACGGCTCGCGCAGGAATCGCTGCGCGAGAGTGAACGGCTCGCCCGCAACATCGTCGAGACCTCGCTCGACGCCTTCGTCCAGAGCGACGAGACCAGCAGCATCCTGAGCTGGAATTCGCAGGCCGAACAGCTCTTCGGCTGGCGCCGCGACGAGGTGCTCGGCAAGAGCGCGATCGATCTGATCGTCGCCGAGAGCGAGCGCGAGAGGGTCAGGGCGGGACTGAGGCGCTTCCTCGATGATGAGGACGGCAGGACGCTGAACCGCCGCCGCGAGCTCATGTGCCGCCGCCGCGACGGGAAGGAATTCAAAGCCGAGCTGAGCGTCACCGCCCTGAAGCGTCGCGAGGGCCTTCTGTTCAACGTCTTCTGCCGCGACCTCACCGACAAGGTCGCCGCCGAAGAACGCATCCGTCATGCCGAGAAGATGGAGGCTGTCGGCCAGCTTACCGGCGGCGTGGCGCATGACTTCAACAACATTCTCACCGTCATCACCGGGACGATCGAGATTCTCGCGGAGGCGGTCGCGAGGGAACCACAGCTCGCGGCCATCACGAAGATGATCGACGAGGCTGCCGCGCGCGGCGCCGGTCTGACCCAGCATCTACTCGCCTTCGCACGCAAGCAGCCGCTCCAGCCGCGCGAGATCGACATCAACTCGCTGATCGTCGACACCGCGAAACTGTTGCGGCCGACGCTGGGTGAGCAGATCCAGATCGAATCGGTGTTCGAGGACGAGAATTGCGTCGCGATCGTCGATCCCAACCAGCTCACCACCGCGATCCTCAACCTCGCGCTCAATGCTCGCGACGCCATGCCCGGCGGCGGCAAGCTGATCCTGGAGACCGGCGCCGCCTATCTCGACGAGGTCTATGCCAGTGCGAACGATGCGCCGCCGGGGCATTACGTTTTGATCGCCGTGAGCGACACCGGCACCGGGATCCCTGCGAGTATGTTGCCCAGGGTGTTCGACCCCTTCTTCACCTCGAAAGGACCGGGCAAGGGCACCGGGCTCGGGCTTTCGATGGTCTACGGCTTCATCAAGCAGTCCGCGGGTCACATCAAGATCTACAGCGAGGAGGGCCACGGCACCACGATCAAGATGTACCTGCCGCCCGGGAAGACGGCGACAGCGGTCGGCGAGGGCGTGACGCCGGCGACGATCGAGGGCGGACACGAGACGATCCTCGTGGTCGAGGACGACCGGCTGGTGCGTGACTACGTGCTGGCGCAACTGCATTCGCTGGGTTACGTCACCTTGCAGGCTGCGAACGCTGCGGAGGCGCTCGCGATCGTCGCCAGCGGAAAGCCGTTCGACCTTCTGTTCACCGACGTCATCATGCCCGGCAAGATGAACGGACGGCAGCTCGCCGACGAACTGATGAAGACGCGTCCGGATCTCAAGGTGGTCTACACGTCAGGCTATACCGAGAACGCGATCATCCATCACGGCCGGCTGGATTCGGGTGTTCTCCTGCTGGCGAAGCCCTATCGCAAATCGGACCTGGCGCGGATCATCCGCAAGGCGCTGAGCGGGTGATTGCTCTCGTGTCCCGGACGCACTGCGGCGCGCGAGCGCTGCTGTGCAGCAGCCGGGACCGAGAATGTTGAGCCGTGAAGTTGGAGAGATGAGCCCCCGGCTCAGCGGCGCATCATTTTCATGATGCACCGCGTCCGGGGCGCGAGAGAGATCAGCCGCCTACGACGCGCGCTGGGCTGCGGTCATCACGATGCGGATCAGATCGGCGGCATTGCGCGCGCCGAGCTTCTTCATGATGTTGGCGCGATGGTCCTCGATCGTGCGCGGGCTGATCCCGAGCGTGCGGCCGGCTTCCTTGTTGGATGCACCGGAGGCGAACTGCTCCAGCACCTCGCGCTCCCTGCGCGTCAACGGCTCGCGTCCGGGGAAATGCAGCGAGCCGAACTTCGGCGCCGCATTCTGCGCCTGCCTGCGTGCATAGGCGCCGATCGCCTCGTCGAGCCGGCCGACGATCTCGCTGCCGCGGAACGGCTTCTCGATGAAGTCGAGGGCGCCGCTCTTGATCGCCCCCACCGCCATCGCGATGTCGCCCTGACCGGAGATCATGAAGATCGGCGCCGGATAGTCCTCGCCGTGCAACTCCTTCAGGATGTCGAGGCCCGACTTTCCTGGAATATGCACGTCGAGCAAAATCGCAGCCGGTGTGCGGCTTCGCGCGACGGAGAGCAGCGCTGCACCGTCCGCAAAACAGATCACGTCATAGCCCGCCGCCTTCAACACCATGGACAAGGTGTCGCGAACGGCAGGGTCGTCGTCCACTACGAAGATTTCACCGCGAGAGCTTTGTTCGGCCATGTGCCACATCCGGTTGGCATGAAGGACTCGCGTCCGCGCCAACCCTTATGGCGCTCGGCGCGGATTCGGCCCACCCGTATTTGTACGGGACATGGACTTAACGCACAAGTAGCGGCAAGGTGCCTAATTGCGGGACACGGAGATTATCCATGCTAAATTTCGCTGGCAAAGCCCCGCTTGTCACGGCGCGTGCAACTGACAGCCGTCAGTTGATCGCAACCGATCTTCGCTCTCTGATCGCACGCATCGACATCAGTCTGCGCCTGATCGACGCAGTCATGGCGGAGGAAGACGCGGCAGGGCACGTGAGCGTTGTCGCGGGTTCCCATGAAATTATCGTGCTCGACGACGTCACGCCGCGCTACGCCACGGCGAGCGCAGCGCTCATTGCCTGCCGGGCGGGGCTCGACCACGCCCTGCAACAATTGTCGGAGTCCGGCAGTCCGGCCTAAGCCGCAATCAGCGCGGCGGAGCCGCCGCAGCCGCTTGCATGGCAGCTCCGCGGCTCAGGCGCGGTGCCGTTCCACAATCGCGTCGTTGACGACACCACCCCAGGTGTGGATCGCAGGCAGGCCCATCGCGATCTTGCCGAGATTGGCGAGGCTGATGCGCAGTGCCGCGAGATCGAGCGGCTTCGGCAGGCTCTGCAGCTCGATCCCGACGGAACGGGCAAAGCTGCGGGCGGCGCTGCGGCGTCTGCCGTCCATGCCGCTGATGACGATCACGGAGCCCGCGAATTTCGCGCTCGCCATCTCGCGCAACACGTCGATGCCGTCGCCATCCTCCAGCACGAGATCGAGCGTCACGCAGTCGAAGCGCGCGGTGCGGAGCTTCTCGATCGCGTCCGTCACGGATGGCGCCACGGTGACTTCGTGGCCGGCCTGCCTGGCCGCGACCGTGATCAGGTGGCGCTGCGTGGCGTCGTCGTCGACCACCAGGAGCTGGAGCGGACGCCGCTCGGCGACGTCGGGCAGGTTTGACGGGATGGGGGAGAGAGAACTTCTGGGCATTGCCGTATCCTGATTGAGACCATCAATGGATACACGGCCCGCGCTTAGGCGATGTAAAGCTGCTGCGGCCAATTGATTCGAATGTGTTCAGCGAATGTGAAGCAACGTGCCGGAAACAGTGGCGGCAGCTGCGGCCAGATCACGCCGCGGCGTCGTGGTCGCTGGCCGCACCGCGCTTCTTCCTGTTCTTGCCGCGCAGGAACTGGATGTCCATTTCGGCGCCGTTGACGCGGACCAGCTCGCAGCGGCGGTAGGCGAGGCCCGTTGACGACAAGAGCAGGAAGAACTCCTTCAGATTCAATCCCTGGATCGAGCCCTCCACCGTGAGGATGGCGTCGGTGTCGGAGATTGCGTTGAGCTTGCAGTCCCGCCGCCAGGTGCCGTCGATGGCCATGATGCAGACATCATAACCGCGGCTGAACGTCACGCGCTCCGCGCCCTTGCCATCCTCGGCCATGTTATTGTCCCGCCATCGCCACCATGCGTGGCGTCGCTGCGGCGAGAGCCGGCCTGGCTGCTGCCGCACGCGGATCGTTCGGCTTGTAGAGGCCGCGCCGCTCCGGAATCGGCTTGAACGTATCGGTCAGTCCGACCACGGTTTCGGCGGCGCCCAGCACCAGGAAGCCGTCCGGCTCGATGTGGCGTGCCAGCCGGTTGAAGATGTTGATCTTGGTGTCCTGGTCGAAATAGATCAGCACGTTGCGGCAGAAGATGACGTCGAAGGTGCCGAGCTGGGCAAAATCGTGCAGCAGGTTGAGCTGGCGATGCTGAATCATCGCCCGCAATTCGGGATTGATCTGCCAGGTCTCGCCGGTCTGCTTGAAATATTTGACCAGCATCTGGATCGGCAGGCCGCGCTGCACCTCGAACTGGCTGTAGACGCCGGCTCTCGCCTTTTCCAACACCTCTTGCGACAGGTCGGTCGCGATGATTTCGACCCGCCAACCGGTGAGGGCCGCGCCCATCTCCTTCAGGCACATCGCCAGCGAATAAGGCTCCTGCCCGGTCGAGCCGGCGGCGCACCAGATCCGCACGCTGCGGCGGCCGGCCCGCGCCTTGATGATCTCGGGCATGATGTGGTCGCGGAAATGATCGAACGGGACCTTGTCGCGGAAGAAGAAGGTCTCGTTCGTGGTCATCGCCTCGACCACGTCGGTGATCAGCGTACGCGAGCCGGCTTGCAGCTTCTGCACCAGTTCGGCGATACCCGAGAGCCCGGCCTTGCGGGCGAGCGGCAGCAGCCGGCTTTCGATCAGATATTGCTTGTCTGCGGACAGGTCGAGACCGGAACTGTCCTTCAGGAACTTACGCAGATACTCATACTCGGTCGGGGTCACGGATGGCCTCTCGGAAGCTGTACTGGAACACTCTGGCCCGAACACTCGGGTCAGACACACTCAGACCATGGCTTGTCCGACCGGGATCAAACCAACTTCAGCGAACTTGTCGGCGATAATGTCTTTGTCGAAAGGCTTCATGATGTACTCGTTGGCGCCGCCGCTGAGCGCCTGGGCAATATGAGCCACGTTGTTCTCGGTGGTGCAGAACACCACCTTGGGCTGGTCGCCGCCGGGCAGGCGGCGCATGTGGCCCATGAACTCGAAGCCGTCCATGACGGGCATGTTCCAGTCGAGCAGCACCGCATCGGGCAGCTGCCGCTGACAGATTTCGAGCGCCTTCGCGCCGTCCTCGGCCTCGGTAACTTCGAATTCCAGTCCTTCCAGGATCCGGCGCGCGATCTTGCGCACCACGCTGGAGTCATCGACCACCAAACACGTCTTCATTTTGCTTCTCCGGCTTCGATGGTTTCGTCGGTTCAGGCAGCCATTTGCGTTTTGGTTTCGAGCTCGAGGACGCGATCGACGTCGAGGACGACCATGAGCTGGCCGTCGAGGCGGTGGACGCCGCCGGCGAGCTTGGCCATGCGGGGGTCGAGGTTGACCGGGTTCTCCTCCTTGCCGTCCTCGGGCAGGCGCAGCACCTCGCCGATCTGGTCGATCAAGAGGCCATAGGATTCGCCGCGCAGGTCGACGCCGACCGCCATCGGCACCTTGCCGTCCTCGGCCCTGGGCAGGCCGAGACGGGCGCGCATGTCGACCACGGTGACGATGCGGCCGCGCAGGTTCAACACGCCCGCGATCTCGCGCGAGGACAGGGGAACGCGGGTGACGCGCTCGGGCATGAACACGTCCTGGACGCGGGAGATCGGCAGGCCGAACAGCTGGCCGCCGATCATCGCGGTGACGTATTCGACCATGGCGCCTTCGGTGGACTGGGTCTTGCTGGTCATAGGCGTATCTCCTCGTCCCTGTCCTGCTCTCAAGCCGCGGCCCGGCTCAGCTCGGAAGCGCCGGCGGCGCCCGCGGTCTGCTCCTTCAGCGCCGCGATCAGGCCGGGACGGTCGAACTTGGCGACATAGTCGTGGAAGCCGGCCTGACGGCCGCGCTCGATCGCCGCCGGCGACACCAGCGCGGACAGGCCGATGATCGGCGTCGCGGCGAGGTTGTTGTCGGAACGGATCATTTCGGCGAACTCGAACCCGTTCATGTCGGGCATCTCGATGTCGGTCAGCACCACGTCGAAGCTCTGGGCGCGGAGCGCAGCCAGTCCCTCCTGCGCGGTCGGCGCGGTGCGGACGCGGTAGCCGGCGGCCTTGAGCACCGGGGCCAGCATGTTGCGGAAGAAGGCCGAGTCGTCGACCAGCAACACCGACTGCGAGTGCATCGACGGCTTCATCTCCTTGCGGGTGAACCAGTCGGAGAACGCCATGGGCAGGAAGTGGCCGACGTCGATCACCTCGGTGGCCTGGCCCTTGATCACGGCCGAGCCCAGGATGCCCGAGGACGAGCCGCCGACCTCGATGTTGAGCCGCTCCTCGACGATGTCGATGATCTCGTCGACGACGAGGCCCATGGAGCGGCCGTCGTCGGCGAACACCAGGATCGGCTGGACGCCCTGGCTGGCGATGGTGACGCCTTCCATGGCCACCAGCGGCATCAGCTGCTCGCGGTACTGCACCATGTAGCGGCCGTTGCTGAACTCGATCTTGTCGGCGGGGAGCTCTTCCAGGCGGGTGACGAGCCCGAGTGGGACTGCCTTGGGCTGGGACGAGCCGGCGCGGAACACCAGGAGCGAGGTGGTCTGCTCGCCGCTGCCGATGTGATGGCCGGCCGCTTCGTCGGCCATGTCATGGGCCGAGGAACCGGCGGCGCCGAGCGCTTTCGCAATGCCGTTGGGATCGATGATCATGATCACCGCGCCATCGCCGAGAATGGTGTTGCCGGAGAACATGTCGATGTGGCGCAGTTTTGTCGACATCGGCTTCACCACGATCTCTTCGGTGTGGAACACGCCGTCGACGACGATGCCGAACGTCTGGCTGCCGACCTGGGTCACCACGATGAAGCCGTTCTCGGGATCCGAGGCCGCGCCGTCGTCGATCTTGAGCAGCTTCTTCAGGTGGATCAGCGGCAACAGCTTGTTGCGGAGCCTGAGGACCGCGGTGTCCTTGATGCGCTCGATGCGGTGCTCGGAGTTGGCGCGGGCCCGCACCAATTCCACCACCGAGAGCTGCGGGATGGCGAAGCGGTCGCCGGCGGCTTCCACGATCAGGGCCGAGACGATGGCCAGCGTCAGCGGGATCTTGATGGTGACGGATGAGCCTTCGCCGGCCACGCTCTTGATGTCGATGGTGCCGCCGATCTGGTCGATATTGGTGCGCACCACGTCCATGCCGACGCCGCGGCCCGACACCGAGGTGACGGCGGCCGCGGTGGAGAAGCCCGGCGCGAAGATGAACTTGTGGATCTGGGCTTCGCTCATCTTCTCCAGCTCGGCCTCGGTGACGAGACCTGAGGAGATCGCCTTGGCCTTGATCTTCTCGGTGTTGAGGCCGCGGCCGTTGTCGGCGATGCAGATGATGATGTGGCCGCCCTCGTGATAGGCGGACAGGCGAATGGTGCCCTGCTCGCCCTTGCCGCTGGCGAGGCGCTCGGCGGGGGTCTCCAGGCCATGATCGGCGGAGTTGCGCACCATGTGGGTGAGCGGGTCCTTGATCAGATCGAGCACCTGGCGGTCGAGCTCGGTGTCGGCGCCGTGCATCTCCAGTTCGATCTGCTTGCCGAGTTCGCTCGACAGATCGCGGACGATGCGGGGCAGCTTCTGCCAGGCATTGCCGATCGGCTGCATGCGCGTCTTCATGACGCCTTCCTGCAGCTCGGCGGTGACGTTGGACAGGCGCTGCAGCGGCACCTTGAACTCGGTGTCCTCGTTGCGCCTCGAGATCTCCAGCAGCTGGTTGCGGGTCAGCACCAGCTCGGAGACCATGGTCATCAGATGCTCCAGCGTATCCACGTTGACGCGGATCGACTGGTTGGCGATGCGCTCGCCCTCGGAGGCGCCCTCGTCGGCCGTCGACTTCTTCGGCGCGGCCTTCTCCTTGGCGGGCTTTGCTTCCTTCGCGACAGGCGCCTCGGGGGCGGGCTCAGCCTTCACTTCAGCCTTTATTTCAGCCTTGGCAGCCGGCGCGGGCACCGGCGCTTCGATCGCGGTCTCGCGGAAGGCGCGCTCGAGCTCGTCGAGCGAGACCTCGCCCGGGCGCAACGGGCGCTCCAGGGTCTGCTCGATCAGCGTGCCCGTGGTCAGCTCCTTGGCGGGTGCGGCGGCCGGTGCTTCCGGCGCCAGCGGCGGGGCGTCAGCGACAGGAGCGGCCGCAGTTGCACCTGCCGCCATGCCTTGCTCGACCATCGCTTCCAGCTTGTCGATGAGGTCGCGGTCGTTGCCTTCGGGCTCGGCCTCGGTCGCCTCCAGGCCAGCCAGGATCTCCTTGATGCGGTCGATCGAGGACAGGATCACCGTCACCGCCTGCCCGGTCACCGGCATGCCGTCGCGGAATTTGCCCATCAAGGTCTCGCCGGCATGCGCCAGCGCTTCGAGCCGCGGCAAACCGAGGAAGCCGCAGGTGCCCTTGATGGTGTGGACCAGGCGGAAGATGTTATCCAGGATCTTGGCGTTGTTCGGCTCCTGCTCGAACTTCACCAGCTGATTGTCCACGGTGTCCAGGCTCTCGCTGGTCTCCGTCAAAAACTCCCGCAACAGATCATCCATGAGCTACGCCTTACTGACCTGACTTGAACTGGACGCCTGAGCCACCCTTGGCACGGACGGACGCCCTCTCCTCGATCGTTAGACATCCCCTTTCACAGTCCCGTTAATTTCATCCTCCGTCCTACTACGGATATTGAAGAGAAATTTGCGGTTCGTCGGCATGCCCCAGCGCTTTTCGGCAGAACCGGCTCCACGCCGCAACCGAGTCGATGTGCGAGGTAAACGGTCCGACAACAGCTGGGCGAGGCGCGCGGGAAAGTCCTGTTCGTGAAGAGCATTTGGAGACGGCCTGCGGGAGGTTGGATCGAGCCGCCCGCAACCAGCAATGCTCCCGTGATCGGCGTTTCGCAGCATCGCTCCGATGTGCGCAGTCCGCGCATGGGGTAAACGAACTCTTACCCTGCGGCCATAGCGGCTCGCGCGGCGCTAACCTAGCCACACAGCCGTGGCAATGTCGCTGCCGCGGCGATGCCCTGCCAGGCAATGCGGCATGACGACGTCGATGATCGCCGGATCGAACTGTTCGTGTTCAAGCGCGCACAGTCCGGCTTGACGATCGTCACTCAAAAATTGTTGGACTGCGCCACAATCTCTAAGGTAGTATTTTCTCAACATACAACTAAATGACAGCCGGGGACTTGCCGACGGCATCCGATGGAACGCGGTCGTGATGTTCCCCGGAACTGCTTCCATGCTTGAATCGGAGCTTCCCGTGCAGTCGCTGCCGCAAGCGCATCGTTTCGCAAGCACACAGCGCCGCAGGGACCGATTGCCGCGGCCGGACAACCTATTTCAATTGCCAATATATCCCGGCCTGAACATGATGAACTCACCGCGCAGGGCATGGTTTCGCGCGTCGCGGTTTCGAGGGGGCAGGTACTGGGGAGGCAGCTTTGGAAACGATGGCGCGTCCACCCAACGGCTTTCTGAGCGCATTGTCGGCGGACGACTACGAATTGATCCGTCCGTACCTGCGAACGGTTGATCTGCCCCATGACGCGGTGCTGGTACAGACCGGCGAGACGCTCAAGCGTGCCTATTTTCCCCACCGTGGCGTCATCTCGCTGGTGGTGGAGTTGGCTAAGGACGAGCATGTGCAGGTCGCCATGATCGGCCGCGACAGCCTGCTCGGAACGCTCTCGATCATGGGCGAGGCGTCGGCGTTGAACACCGCCCTTGTGCAGGTACCCGGCGTCGCGTCGGTGGTGGATCTGGACCCGCTGCGGATCGCCGCCGACCAGAGCAGCAGCCTGCGCACGTCGCTGACGCGCCACGGGTTGGCGGTCTACGTCCAGGCGCAGCAGACCGCGGGCTGCAACGCGGCCCATCCGGTGGAGTCGCGGCTGTCGCGGTGCCTGTTGCACACCCATGATCTGTCGGGCGACTCCCGACTGCTGCTGACCCAGGAGACCCTGGCACAGATGATCGGGGCGCGGCGCAACAGCGTGTCGCTGGTCGCCCACTCCCTGCAGCAGGCCAATTTCATCCACTACAGCCGCGGACACATCCAGATCATCGACCTGGATGGCCTGCGACAGACGGCGTGCGAATGCTACGCCACCGTGAAAGCCCAGTACGACCGGCTGCTCGGCACGCGCTGAAGCCCCGGGCGAGTGGTAAACCGCCGGCTAAGATCGGCCTGCAAACACCGGCCATCCTGCTACCGGAACTGAAATTCGGATGCCGTAGACACGGGATGTGCCCTCGCGCCGGTTACGTGCCGCGCGACAACGAACGATGCTCAAGGCAGGCAAGGCCATGTTTGACGTAACCGTCGCGTCTGCGCGGAAGGCGCTCGATGCCGACCCCGCGCGCGAGCCGGGCGCGTACGAAGCGCTGGTCCGCGAGATCGGCGAGGATGCTGCCTGTGAAGTGCGCGACGTATTCTGGAGCGAGACCTGTGCGCGCCTGCAACTGTTCCGCACGCTCTCGCTTGCGCAGCACCACGCGCGGATCGCGCGGGAGGCGCATTCGCTCAAGAGCGCGGCTGGGACGTTCGGCTATCTCAAGCTTGCCGCGCTGGCGTTGCGGCTCGAGGAGACCGCGCAGGGCCTCGGCGAGGCCGATTTCCACGCTCTCCTGGACCTGATGGATGCCGCCTATGCCGCCGCGCGTGCGCAAGAGCCGCAGGTCTAGAGCCATCTTCCTTTCTATGGAATCGTACGGAAATCGCGCAGCATCTCGCGTTGACGCGTTCTCGCGCGAACCGGCATCCACTCCGCTCGAAGCCGCCCCGGCACAGACCGCGCCAAACCCGCCGTACTTCTACGGTTTGGGATTTTCATAGATGGCTAATCATAGGTGGCGATAGTCCTTGGAAAACCAGGAGGGTTTCCAATGTTCAAGTACGAGACGGCCGACCAGAAGGAGGTTCGTCGCTTCCGCATCGCACAGTTCAATGGCCGGATGGCGACGGTGAAGGCCGGGGGGTCCACCGTGACCGGCTTCGTGCGTTCGGTGCTTGAGCAGGAATCGAGCGTGCCTCCCCGCTGGATCATCACGATCATTCCGAACGCGCCGAAGGAAGAGATCAAGCCGCTGCGTCCCGCCACCCACGCGCGCCCATTTGCCGAAGATTATTTCTGACCGCGGCAGGTTTCCGAGCCTCTCGAGAAATGTCGCGGGCGCACCGCTCGCCGGCGGCGCAACGCGCCCGCCTCAATCGATCGAATGCAGCAGCGCCGCACGGACGAGATCCGCAGTGTTGCGCGCACCGAGCTTGCGCATCGCCTCGGCGCGATGGCTCTCGAAGGTGCGCGGACTGATCTGCATGCGAAGCGCGCCCTGCTTGTTCGAATAGCCTTCGCTGATCAGCCTCAGCACCTCGCGCTCGCGCTTCGTCAACCGTTTCTGGCCCGACGGGCCGACGAGTTCGGCGCTCAGCGCGCGCGGCGGCTGCAGCGCGCGGGCGGCCTTCGACTGCGCCTCCTCGGTGCTGGACGGAATCGGCAAGCCGCCCTTGTCAGGGCCGGCAAGCTGCTTGACCAGACCGCAAACGCGCTCGGTCTGTATCAGCGCGTTCTCCACCACCCGCCGCAGATAGGCTCGATCGCCCGCAACAGGCACGAGTTGATCGCTGTGATGCTTGATCTCGCCCATGTAGAGCAGGAGCGCAGTCAGGGGGCCATTGAGCTCGCGGGCGATGGCAGCGGCCATTTCGTCAGCCGCCTTGCCACGGGCGGCGCTCAGACGGACGAAATCGCGCTCTTCAGCTCGCTCAGCGCCGCCTTCGTCCCATTCCGACGGCCGCGAATCAGTGGCCGTATCATTCTGTGACCCCATGTCACTCGTTTAGCGGAACCGGGGCGGGTCTGTGCTTAACTTTCTTCTCCGTAAGACTACGGTGATTTGGGCAGTTCTGCGCTGAAAAGGCGGCTTCGGCACAATTTGTGCTTGCGTGCGGCCGCCCTCGACCGCGCTGGGGTTGAGTTCCCGCCGCGGATCTTGAGCGGTCGGACGGCTCCTCTTGGTCCCCGATGCCCGCCCGTCCCCCGGGTTTTACGGATTAATTAACGGCGACTTGCTTCTCTAGGGAGGTTGAGCGCGCAAATGCCTCCACGCATGGGCCCGCGAGCCCGCGGGATACGCTGCGAAAGATTGCGTGCTATGAACGAGATCGATCGACTGTCGGAATTCCTGCAGAGGCTGACGCCGCTGTCGCGCAGCTGTCTGCTCAGCGAGCTCGAACGGCTCGAACTGTGCGGTATCGACATGCCGGGATCGGCCGACATCCAGTCCCGCTTGCGCGCCGAGTTCCGCAAGGACGGATCGACCCAGGCACGCGCCACCAGCCCTTCGCGCTATTTCTTCGCGCCGCTGGAGCTGCTGCTGATCGACGGCGCGCCCGAGCACGCCAACATGGGGCGGATCTCGCGCAACACCCTCACCCCGATCTGGGAGTGGATCTGCCGCGACCTGCTGCCGACCATGGCGCGCGACTACATCAAGGCTGTCAACGACCAGGTCGCGGCCAACAACCCCAAGGAGGTGCAGAAGATCGCGTCGACCTTCCAGACCAAGGTCGTCAAGGTCCTCGAGAGCACCCTCACCTCGTCCGAGAGCACCGAACTGGCGCGCGCCAAGCTCGCGCAATACACGGCCTCGCGCACCGCCTTCGATGACGTCTTGAAGATGCTGCATGTGCTGCGCGCCGGCGATGCGCTACCGAAGTTCAACGAGAAGCTGCCCGAGAGGATCGCGAAATTCGACGACGGCCAGGTCGTCCAGATCGCTATGCAGCTCGACGCCTTCAAGAAAGCTCATCCCGAGGCGCTGCCCTTCGCGTTGGCGCTGGTCGCGCGACGTCTGAAGACGTCCTGGCAATTGGTGCGGCTTGCCACCAAGGCCGCTGCGAGCAAGGCCGCGGCAGACGTCGCCGCCACGCCCTATGCCTGCGTCGTTCATATGGTTCTCGACCGGCTCGACGACAAGCGCCTCGCGCTTCGTATCGCGCTCCGGAACAACCGGGTGCTGGTTGCCCGCGACCTGCTCGCCGAGATCTATGACACCGAGTATGCGCTCAAGGTCCGCATCGACCGCATCGAACACTGCGAATGGGGCGTCCGCCTCCAGCAATTGATGGACGCGATCGCGGCGCTGGTATCCGCCGAGGTGAGCCGCTTCCCCGCCAATGTCGGCCATATTCTCGGATCGCGGCGGCTGCGCAGCCACGACACGCTCGGCGGCAAGCTGACTTATCTCGCCTGGAAGGGACGCGACGCGATGCAGGACGGTGCGGCGGCGTTCCGCAAACTGATCGGGCAGAACTAGGCGCGCGGCGCGCGCGGCAGGCTCAGGAAGCGATCGAAAAACCGCCCCGACACCACGAATCTGAACCACCAAGACATCATTCGCCGCATCGTCATTGCTGTAGTCCTCGACAGCCCACCACCGGCTGCGCGGAGCAATAGCGCAAGTGCAGCAATGTGCATGTGATGCACTTCACATTCGCCGCCGCCGGCCCGGACCCGTTTTCGCAGAACCGTCACGAGCGAAGGCGCGATATGCGCGCATGGCGGGTAGACGCATTCTTCCAGTGCTGCGGTCGCTCCGGTGCGCGACAAGAGCTGCGGAAGTAGAATGCCGATGAGCTCGGCTCGACGAGATTGATGATGGTAGCGTTGCCAGTGCGCGCGCCGACGCTCACGTCGACGACAATGGCGCAGACGTCGCCGCTGCAACGCAATTGCACCACCGACCACGCCGACAAACACGACCAGCCGCGCTCCTTGAACGAGCACACGGACTGGCGTGACGCGAAATAATCGCCGGCAATTGATCCTCCGCCGGACTCATCGCTGTGTCGCGGCGACTGCGCAACCGCATTGCGCGACGCCGTCGATTGGCAAGTTGCACGCCCATTGCGCGCGGGAGACATTTCACGCGCCTCGACCGTCGCCGCCCGCGTGATGTCTCGTCACGCCAGTTTCTTTTTGAAGATTCTGTCGACAAATTAGCTCGAATTGCAGAGCTTAACGTTACTCAAATTATTCAAGAACGAAGTGAAGCTCTCCTTATTTGAACCCACGCTCGCCGTTTAAAAAACCGTCACGGAACGGGAGTGGTGTACGATGAACGATGGGACGACTGAACTCGCCGTACGAAGGCCTGTGACCTTCGGACGGCGAAAGGTGACGCCGCGCGCCTGCGTGGCCGACAGCAAGCGTCACTTGCGCGCCTTTCTCAGCGAGGTGCTCGAGGATCTCGGCTTCGTCACCTGCGAGTGCGCCAGCGCCGACGAGCTGCGGACCGTGCTCGCCACCGAGTTGCCGGACCTGATCCTGCTCGGCGTCGCCGCCGATGGCATCGAGCCGGGACGATTCCTCGAAATCCTGGTGCGCGAGGCATTTGCCGGCAGGGTCCTCGCCGTCGGTGCCCGCGAGTCGATCATCGTCAAGGCCGTGCGGCAGGTCGGTGAGGAATATGGCCTTGCGATGCTGCCGCCGCTCACCACGCCGTTTGCCGCGGAGACGCTGCGCGAGCGTGTTGCGATGCTGCTGCCGGAGGAGCCGGCGCCGAGCCCGGCGGTGCATGTCGGCGAGGCCTTGCACGCTGGCTGGCTCGAACTCTGGTACCAGCCCAAGATCGACGCGCGCACGCTCGTCCGCAGCGGCGCCGAGGCGCTGGTGCGGATGCGGCATCCGACCTGGGGCGTGGTGCCGCCGGCCTATTTCATCCCGGAGCCGCACGATCCGCATTTCCGCGGCCTGTCGGAGTTCGTGATCGATCGCGCCGTGCAGGACTGGCACTATCTTCTGGAGCAACAAAGCCCGATCGATCTGTCGATCAATCTCCCCGCCTCCTATCTGAGGGAACCGCAGGCGGTGCGGGATCTCTGCCGCCGCGTGCCGACGCATCCGGCCTTCGGCGGGCTGACGGTCGAGATCGACAGCGAGGAGGCGATCCGCGAGGTCGATCTCTTGACCGAGGTCGCGCGCGAGGTGGGCCTGCACAATATCGGCCTGTCGATCGACAATCTCGGCACCAACTGGCCGTCGCTGATGGGGCTCGACAGAATTCCCTTCGTCAAGCTGAAGGCTGATCGACAATTCGTCACCGGCAGCGGCAGTGATCGGCTGAAGCGCACGGTGTGCCGTCACATCGTCGAGCTGGCGCAGGGCTTTGGCGCGCGCACGGTGGCGCAGGGCGTCGAAAGCCGCGCCGACCTCGTCGCGGCAAACGAGCTCGGCTTCGACTTCGTGCAGGGCTTTCTGTTCGGCAAGCCGATGCCGCTGAAGAAGTTTGCAAGGAGCGCGCTGACGCGGACCGTGATGGGGGAGGCGTGAGGCACGGGCCTCACGCGAACCGCCGCGCGAAGAAGACGCAGACGACCACGAGCGCGGTCGCGGCGATCATGCTCCAGGCGACGGGCTCATGCAGCAGGAAGCCCGCGAGCGCGAGACCGAAGAACGGCTGCAGCTGCTGCAACTGGCCGACACGGGCAATGCCTCCGATTGCGAGCCCGCGGTACCAGAAGATGAAGCCGACGAACATGCTGAAGACGGAGACGTAGGCCAGCCCGATCCAGGCGGGCATAGTGACGCCGCTCCAGACGGGCGGCCATGTCAGAATCGCGAGCGCCGCCATCAACGGCAGCGCGAGCAACAGCGCCCAAGAGATCACCTGCCAGCCGCCGAGGCGGCGCGACAGCGCGGCGCCTTCGGCATAGCCGAGGCCGCACAGCACGATCGCCGCCACCATCAGGAGATCGCCGGTGAGCGAGGCCGATCCGTCGCCGGACAAGGCAAAGCCGGCCACCGTGGCGCTGCCGAGACCCGCGAACAGCCAGAACAGCGGCTGCGGCCGCTCGCCGCCGCGCAGCACGGCGAAGATCGCCGTCGACAATGGCAGAAGGCCGATGAAGACGATCGAATGGGCCGACGTGATGTGCTGCAGCGCGAGCGCCGTCAGCAGGGGAAAGCCGACCACGACGCCGATGGCGACAATCGAAAGCGAGGCGAGATCACCCCGCTGCGGCCGCGCCTGCCGGAGCACGGCGAGCACCACTGCCCCGATCAGCGCCGCGATGACCGCCCGCGCCGAGGTCAGGAACAGCGCCGAGAAGCCGCCAACCGCCACCCGTGTCGCCGGCAGCGAGCCGCTGAAGATGATGACGCCGAGAAGCCCGTTGCCCCAGCCGCTGGCCGAAGAGTGCATGTTGGTCTCGCTTGGGTGGGGGGCCAGGAGGTGGTTGCGGGGCGGTTGAACGCCTCGCGTGATGGCATGGGATAACAAAAGCGCGAAAACAACCCCATGCACAGTAGACGGGGGTTGCAAGATCAATGGGTTAGGTGGGGGGCTGGGTGAGGGGCGGGTCGGGCGGGGTTTCGGGAGGCAAAAAGTCGAGGGAGCGTGGTTTGAAACGCCTGTCCGGCGTACCCATGTGAGCCGACGAGAATCGGCCGCGGTCGTCGTCGTCCATTCCGAATAACGCCTCCCGTCATTTGCTTCGTCGGGCAAAACAGGAGCATAGTGGCATCATCGCAGGAGGTCGGACAGGCAAGGTTTTGGCCCCGGCTCTCTTGAAGGCGTCCGTCCTGCACGACGACGTCCCGGTCGTCGGCTGGAGTGAAAGCCGGAATTCTTTGTTCGCTTGAGCCGCGGTCAACATCGGATCCGGCCGCCCTTCCGCTATCGCGGCCGCGCGCAAGGACGCCACCATGGCGGAGCCGGGGCGGCCGGCGTCCAAAACAGGGGTTTCCGTCAGAAGCGTTTGACCGCTGTCGGTCTGCAGCCGAATCCAGCCAGCATGAGCCTCGTCGCTCAGGCTGGTGTAGTTGGGGTTTTCGAAATTGAAGCGACGGAAAATGCGACATGAACCATGTGACGAGCCTCGATCTGAACCTGCTGCGACAGGGTCGAAGCCCAGCGCATCGACGCCGGCATCCAGCAATGCGCTGCTCCGCCCATCAGCCCCAGACCCAGCACGGCGACTTCGCATTTTCGCATGAAGGCCTCAGATGCTACGACGCGCCGATCATCTTGGTGATTTCGCGTGTTGACAAGGTCTACGGGAAGGCGATTGCGGCCGGCATCGACAACACCGTGTCAGATCAAGCGCGCCGCGGCGCGAGCTCTCGGCTAGGCTCACTGCTGCAGACCTAGCAACTCAAACCCGCCCGTCGTCCTGCTGCGACAAATCGGGGATGGAGAGCAGCCGACGGTTGCTCCATCGCTTAAGTTCCATTAATTGTTGTCTTTTCTTGAAGGTTTCAGATTCGCTCAGAGGTCCGCTTTGGACTTGGTATGACAGAGATCTCCTACAATCGAAGTGAGAACCCGAAGTTCTTGCGCTGGGCCGGAAGCAAATCAAAAATGCTTTCGTCGATAACCTCTATTTTGCCCCCCTTCTCCCGCTACATCGAACCCTTCTGTGGTTCGTGTGCGTTGTATTTTCACCTCCAACCCAAATCAGCCGTTCTCAGCGATATAAACCCGCTGCTAATCCGCACGATCAAGGCGGTACGTCGAGAACCGCACGAAGTCTTTCAGACGCTCCAGCGCCTCAAATGGTCAGAGGACGGCTACTACAAGGCGAGGGATCAAGCACTTTCCGAGCGCGACAACTGCCAGCTTGCAGCAAATTTTATCTACCTCAACGCAAATTGCTTCAACGGGATATTCCGCCTCAATAGGGCTGGAAAGTTCAACGTGCCGTACGGCGGAGACAGAGCTGGCAAATGCCCGAGCGAAGAGAAGCTGGCTTCGGCCGCAAGGCTCCTAAGAAGGGCAAAGATTGTAAGAGGTGATTTTGAGAGTGTTGTCAAAAACCACTGCCAATCAGGCGATCTTGTTTATCTTGATCCACCGTTTGCGCTGCGGAATCGGCGAATCTTTTTTCAGTATCGCTACGATGATTTCGGGACCGAGGATATCGCGAGACTGCGTGGTCTCATGGCGTGGATCGATAAGCAAGGCAGTGCCTTTGTCGTAAGTTATGCGGCATCCCCCGAAGCGAAAATGCTTTCCAAAGGCTGGAGGACTCAGACCGCTTGGCGATTGGGCAACATCGCGGGCTTCAGAGATAGACGGGAAAAGTTGGCTAAGGAGGTCTTGATCACGAATGTCTGAAATCTCCCAGCAACGAGTCTATAGCGTAGCAGTCATCTCAGATATTCACGCTTACACTGCTTCCTCAATCGCTGCCGACGCAACGCCGCCCTCATGGGTTACCCAGGCCGAAGTTTCTCGGAATCGAAATCCCCTTCGCGATCTTGAAGAGTACGTGAGCGCTCATAAGATCGAGGTCGACCTACTACTATGCCCGGGTGATTTTTCTGACAAAGCTGACGTCTCCGGATTGGAGTATGCTTGGGACAAACTCCAATCAATTGCGCGAGCAATGAAGTGCAAACTGCTTATTGGCGCAGCAGGGAATCACGACCTACATAGCCGCGCCGCGGGAAGCGATCCGACTAGGGTCAGCCCGTCGCCTCATGCAAAGATTCGAGACCTTATTCCTCGATTCCCGTTGCCGAACGAAGCAGAGTGCCTACGGTATTGGTCCGACCAAATAGCCCAATATGCCGACAGCCATTGCCAAGTAATCACTTTGAATAGCTGCGCTAGTCACGGTTACATCTTTGAGTCCTCCGACGAATACACTAAGGGGCGATTTTCTGAAGAAGCCGAAGCAAAGCTGCTTGAGCTAGTTGAACAATCCACCCCACGCCCAATAAACATTCTGCTCACTCACCATCATCCTCAAACCATTACTGATCTAACATTTACCGACGGATCAAGGATGGTTCGGGGCGACCGTCTACTGAACATCCTCGGCTCGGGAAAGTATGGCTCGTGGATGGTTATTCACGGCCATCGCCATGTCCCACATTTCCACGCGGCATCTGGCGACACTGATCGCGCATACGTATTTTCAGCTGGCAGTGTAGGCGTTATACTGAGTACTCATTTCTATCCAAGCCGGCCACCTAATCAATTTTACGTACTGCAGTTTGATCTCCAGGAAATCGAGAGCCGAGGTACAGGCATTTTTGGGCGGGTGAATGCTTGGAATTGGAATCTAGGCATAGGCTGGCATCCCGCCGGCGAGAACGACCCCATCCCCGCCCAAAGTGGCTTTGGAAATAGACTGCCGGCGTCCTTTCTCGCGGACCAAGTCGCATCACTAATGAAATCCCGCGCATCAGAGAGCGGCGGTGACGTCATCATGCTGGAAGACGACATCGCCAAGGCTTACCCCGATGTCGCATTCCTCCTGCCCAGCGAGAGAGAGAAGTTTAGGGATTGCCTCGAACAGAAGGGAATATCCGTGGGGAGAAGTCCCAGGGAGAAGACCAAACTTCTCTTCGCGTGCACCCATGCCGACGAAGGGGGAACGTAAATGTCTACACCCCGAACGATTTTCGATGTCCTAAACGCTCGCCATGTAGCGCCTTCGCAGATCGCGGACACGTTCATCGCGCCCAGTCAGTTTCGCCAACTCATCCAGCCAGGGAACTCACTCCTTGTGGGCGCGCGCGGGACTGGCAAGACCACCCTCCTCAAAATGCTGAAGTTGCCCGCT
Source organism: Bradyrhizobium sp. USDA 326 (assembly GCF_049739485.1). Taxonomy (NCBI): domain Bacteria; kingdom Pseudomonadati; phylum Pseudomonadota; class Alphaproteobacteria; order Hyphomicrobiales; family Nitrobacteraceae; genus Bradyrhizobium; species Bradyrhizobium sp. USDA 326. Next base: position 2,836,924 of record NZ_JBMGQA010000001.1, on the reverse strand, counting down.
TTCGAAAGGTGGGAAAGCGCGGCCAAATCAAATTTCAGTCTCAACTATGTAAGCGCCTTCGTGTCTAACGATCGCAACTGGAGTTCCCGGATAAACGATTTTGCTCTGCAGTTCCAAAGTGAAGAACTTCAAACGCGCGCGCGTCTCGCCCTAGTCTCTAACCAAACGCTGCGAGCGGTGCTCCGATCTATCGCTGAGTTGTTTGATCAATCTTTCGCATCAATCCCACTGTTGGGCGAGTTTCGATTAGACGATGCCTTGTCAGCGGAGGTCGCTTTCGCAAGACAATTTTCTGAGTCCATCTCAGCGGCTCGGAGAGCGCTAAGCGTGGTCGACATTCAGCATTCTCTGGCCAGTCGGATCGACCGGCTAGTCGAAGACGCCAATGCGATGCGCTTCACCGGCGAAAGTGAACAAGAGGTTTCAAAAAGGCATCGCTGGATCTTCTCAGAGTTTTTGACCCCCATAGAAAAGGCGATCACGATTTTCAGAGAAGTGACCGGCCTATCTGACCCGCCTTGGTGTCTTTGCTTTGATGAGCTCGAGTTGGCCCACCAGGACGTTCGAAACCTCCTGTTTTCGTACCTGAGAGGTTCAAATCCCAGCTTCTATTTCAAATTGGCGACTGTGCCGTTTATCGAAGATATCTCGGCATTTCGCTCCTTTAACGCGCCGATTATGCAGCACGATTTCTCCGTGGTTGAACTGTGGAACGTGAAAAAGGAGCAAGGTTCCGATTTTATGCGGCAGCTAGCTCAATCATTGTTGGAGCGGCGAAATATTATGGGGGTTTCCTTAGAGCAAGTTCTGGGCGACTCCTTGGATGTCAGAAGCAGGGGCGAGGCGGCAGGACGATATTCTGAAGGATCTAGATTTTTCGAACATTTCCTTTCGTTAGCTGACCAAGATCCGAGCTTCCGTCGGTTTCTTTCCGACAGGAAGATCGGCATCCACGACTTCTACAAAATGAGTGAAAACCGCCGCGCCGCGATCTTTCGTAAAATTCAGAGTGTCGTGGTTCTGCGGAGTACCTTCCTGCCAAAGTCGCGACCTTCAAACATAGCGAAGTCCGGCTCCCGCGCGCGCCGCCGGCAGACACGAGGCTCCGTGTATTCGGGAGCTCAAGATATCATCGACATGTGTGATAATAATCCACGCTTTCTACTCGCCGTTCTGGACCCCCTTGTAACTGAGTACACGCGTACAACGGCGAGGGTCAAACCCGAGCTACAGCTGGAAGCGATCACCCAAGTCTCAAACCAGGTCATGGCCGTGCTCAAGGGCGAAGCTATCTATCCTGCGAGCTACCAGATGAAATCCGTCGCGGATTTGGTCCAACGCCTCGGGCGTTTCTTTCGACAGGAGGTTCATGGAGGAGCCTTCAATCCAGATCCGGTTTTGTCGTTCACAATAAGCAAGGCTGCACCCGAAGCATTGATAAAGGCGGTGGGATTCGCAATTAGAGAAGGCGCAATGTTGCTTGAGGGAGATTACGTAGGTAGCTACCTTCTTAACGGTCTCTCAGATAAGCGTGTTCGATTAGCCTATCTCTTCGCGCCTGAATATTTGTTGCCCTTAATCCTTGGGAGGCCTCGCAATTTAGACGGGCTCGTCAATACCAGGCGACCAAAATCGCAGGGCGCCCAGCAAGATTTCTTCCAGGACGAGAACGATGAAGAATAGAATGCTCTTGGTGGAGCCAATAGGGTTTGATCAAGCTCTACTGGAATCATTTGATCTTGGGGTTGGTATTATAGGCTACGAGGCGCGGGCTCCTTACTGCCCGACGAAGTTCTCTAAAAGAGCGAAGCGCAATATCGCACTTCGTTATATGTCAAATTCGGTTCGCAGCTATGGTCGAAACGATCTGGAATTAAAGGACCTCGGCTTTCTCGCCTCGAACCTACGACCAGACAGTGAAGCGTTGGATGCTGAGGAAGTCATCCAGACCGAAATAGCTAGGATAGCAGATAACTCACCGCGACTAGTGGTCGACATATCCTCGATGTCGCGAAAAACGATGGCGGGCATCTTCGCTGCTATAATGGGATCAAGGAAAAGGCGTGTTGAGGTCGTCTTCACGTATGCGGTAGCAGCATTTGAACCGCCTCCGCGAGAGTATCCACCTCTCATCGAGTTTGGAGCTGTCTCAAACGTATTTGGAGGAGCGCCTCGTGGAGCGAACAAGCCAACTGCTCTAATCCTAGGATTGGGCTATGAAGCGGGGCGCGCAATCTCGGCATACAGCCAAATGGAAGCCGACGAGGCTTGGATGCTCATGCCGGTCAACCGAGATCCTCGCTACAATGATGCTGTTAAGGCAAGCAACCGCGAGCTATTAACCCTTTCAGAGAAGATCAACTGTCTGAACTACGACATATATAATCCGGTCTTCCTATACGAAAAAATCCGTACATTGGCGCTGGGTCTTCGGACTATGCACCGGCTCGTTTTTATACCGTCCGGACCAAAGCTTTGTGCACTGATGACCTTTCTCGTCGCCCTCGACCTATATCCCGACGTGTCTGTTTGGCGGATGAGCAGCGGCCCGCTTGAGCCTCTCTTTCACCGGGTGGCGTCAGGAGAAACGTTGGCAGTCAAGGTAATCTTCGAACGAGAAGCAGAACTCCGCGTAGGTTAGGAAGAAGGGTGAGATAATAGGTCATACTCCGCGTATCCACGGAAGCCATTGTTCCATCGAGATTTGCTAGCTTTGTCGGTCTTGATGGCGGAGAGGGAGGATTCGACCCCCCGTTTGGCTTGCACCTACGCCGCATTTCGAGTGCTGTGCATTCAACCACTCTGCCATCTGACCTGAAGGCGCCATTGAGAGGCTGCGGCCCTTCCGCAAGCGCCAGAGGTGCACGAACGCGCCGGCCATCGATCTATCCTAAAGCCCTTCTCCCTAATACAACGGCTCCTCGTACACCGGCTCGCCGTCGAGCAGCAGCCGCTTGATCGCCGCACGTCCCGAGGGCAGCACGGCGGCGACGACCCGCAGCTTCTGCTGGTTGCGCGCCTGCTCGAGCTTCCTGCCCTCGCCTTCAGGCACGAAATAGCTTTCGAGGCCATACTTGATCGGCAGCTTGTCGCAGAACCTTCGCCGGTCGTCGCCGCAGGACCCGCCGTAATTGGCGACGCGGCCGCGGATCAGCACTTCGGGCCTGGTGACCGCGACGGGCTCGGCATGCACCGAGACGGCCTGATAGACGCCGCCGTCAGCGGGCGCGAGCTTGACGAACACGACCGGATTGCGTGCGTCGGCTACCTTGCCGGCGAGCGCGCCGGCCGGCACTTGCGAGATGTCGTAGCGGAGCACGACATAGTCGCCGCGCAGGAGATCGCGGGGATCGACCGGCTGGGTCTGCAGGGTGACCTCCGTGCCTTCGCGCAGGATCTGCATGCGGTCGGCGACCATCAGGACCAGCAGCGCACATTGAATCAGGATGGCGGCGGCGAACAGCGCGGCTTTCGGGATGCGCTGCCAGAGCCCGGTGACGGACGCGATCATCTCGCTCATCGCCCGGCCCTCGGCAGCATGCGATTGAGCGCGGTTGCGAACAGGACGGCCACCACGCCCGCGGCGGCAAGGAAGGCCGAGCGGCGCAGCAGCGAGCCCTTCACGGCCCAGGTGATGCCCGCGACCACACCGGCGATGCCGAGCCAGCCGGCGACGATGCGCGGGCGCACATCGTCGAGCATGCCTGAGACGACGAGGCACAGCATGGCGCAGAGCAGCGCGGCATAGGCGAGCCAGGGCTCGCCGGCCGTGGATGCGGGCCAGAGCGGCGCCGCGACCAGCACGAGGGCGATCGCGCATCCTGCCAGGACTTCGCCCGGGCGCCTGGTGATTGCGGCGGACACGAGCGCAAGGATCACGCCGGCAACGCCGCACAGGATCGCCCAAAGCGGCTGGGCCGGCACCCTGGCGGTCCGGAGGCGGATGATGTCGTCGACGGTCGTCACCTCCAGCACGGCGGCGCCGGCCAGCGACAACGCGCCGTAGATCGACAGAACTGTTCCGAGGCCAAGCGCCCTCGGCGAGGGTGCGGCGGCGATGGCGAGCCCGGCGCCGAACAACAGGGCCGCACCGTTTGCGAGCACGAATGACGGTTGGGCTCCAGCGAAATCAAAGCGGAGCGATGTGGCAATCCACCACGGCAGCACGGCCAGAGCGACGAGATGAGCCGCCGCGCGCGAATTCCAGGCGAAGGCGACGCTTGCTGCGACCAGCCAGACCGCCACGAACGGAAGATGCAGGACATCGGGCGCATCGTAAGTCCGCATGCAGGTCCAGATGCCGGCGGCGGCGAGGCCGACCGCGAGCGCACCGCGCGAGCCGGTCAGCAGGGCCGCGGCAAACGCGCCGATCGACCATAACAGCATGCCGCCGGCAAAATCCTCGCCGAGATGGTACATCTGCCCGACCAGTGCGATGCCCGCACCGAAAATGATCGCCCCGATGCTGGCGCAGAGATCGGCGAGAACGGTGCGGCCGGTCGCAGCGAACCAGGCGCCGAGGCTGCCTGCGACGACCATGCCGGCGAGCAGGATCGCAAACCGCAACAGCCGCGCGATCTCCGTCCAGTGCGCCGCCACGAAGGCGAGGAACGCGGCTGCGATCAAGAGGCCGCCGACGATGGCGACGACCACGGCGATGTTGATGCCGGGCGAGAGCGGCGGCAGCGCATTGCGGATGGAGGCGGCCGCCGCCGGCGCAATCACGCCATCCGCCTCCCATTGCGCAAGATCGGCTTCGAGGCGCTGCCGGTAGGATTTGTCGAACATCGTCCTGGGATTACCTGGCTCCCGCCGGATGGCGGGACCTTGCTAGGTCGGATCGTGCGGGCGGTGGGTTCAACCCCCTCCTCGCAGCAGGGCTATCGAGCTGGCGAAGGAATACGCCGCAGGACGTCGTCATAGGGCGCGAGGTCGAGATAGGCCGTCACCTCCGCGGCCTTGCCGTCCTGCATGCGCATGATCCAGGCGTAGCTGTTCGCGTAAGGCTTGCCGTCGCGCGCCACGCCGCTGCCTTCCCAATGCGCGATGACGTGGTCGCCGTCGGCGAAGATCCTCACACTTGTCGGGCGGACCGGTGTCGACAACCGGCTCGCGAACGGGCGGACGGCGCGATCCACGAACACATCGCGGCCGCGGAATTCGCCGGCGCTCGGGCCGGACCCCTTGATGCGCCAGACCACGTCGTCATGCAGCAGGTCGGTGAAGAAGGTGGTGCCTCCTTGCGCCCAGCGATCGAACGCATCGGTGACGGTCCGCTTGTTGTCGTCCTGCGTCGAGCTGGCCTGTCCGCAAGGCGCGGCCGTCGTCAGGCTGGATGCGGTGAAAACGACCGCAGTGACGCACGCCGCGAGTGCGCGATTGAGCACGGTTGCCATTGGTGTCTCCCTTTCTGGTGCAACATGTCGTCTGCCCCGAAGTGATGCACGCGTGGTCGGCTTTGCGAGCTAACCGCGCCGCGCGACGGTGGCGCCGCCGAAGATCAGCTGCTCGACCATCGGGCGGCGCAGGAAGCGGCGCGGAAAGATGGGATCGGGCGCGGTCGCCTGGTCGAGGCGCGCCATCTGTTCAGGTGACAGCGTGATCCCGACCGCGCCAAGATTGTCTTCGGCCTGCTCCAAGGTCCGGGCCCCGATCACCGGCGCGGTGACCGCGGGATTCGCCAGCGTCCATGCGATGGCGACCTGCGAGGAGGTCGCGCCGAGCTCCCAGGCGACGGCTCGCACCGTCTCGGCCGCATCCAGCGATCGCTCGTTGAGAAGGCCGGACGACGCGATGATCGAGGCGCGCGTCGTTCCGACGGCGCGCTCCTGGGAATCCCTGAGATCGGCCCGGGAGTACTTCCCGGTGAGCACGCCGCCGCCAAGCGGCGACCAGGGCAGCACGCCCAGGCCGAGGCTCGCCGCCAGCGGAATGAGCTCGTGTTCGACCGTTCGCTCGACCAGATTATATTCGATCTGCAGGGCGACGAAGGGCGACCAGCCGCGCAGATCTGCGATCGTCTGCAGCTGTGAAATGCGCCAGGCCGGCGTGTTGCAAATGCCGACATACTGGACCTTGCCGCTGCGCACGAGATCGTCCAGACCGCGCATCACCTCATCCGGCCGCGTCGTCGCATCCCAAGCGTGGAGGTAGAGCAGGTCGATGCGATCGGTGTCGAGCTGCCTCAGGCTCTGCTCCACCGAACGAACCATGTTGAGCCGGTGGTTACCGCCGGAATTCGGGTTGCCGGGGTCGCGGGCCATGGTGAATTTGGTCGCAAGCACGAGGCGGTCGCGCTTGTCGCGCGCGAACTGGCCAACCAAGCGCTCGGAAGCGCCATTGGTGTAGTTCACCGAGGTGTCGATGAAATTGCCGCCGCGGTCGACATACAGGTCGAATATCCGACGGGCTTCGCCGGCGTCGGCTCCCCATCCCCACTCGGTCCCGAAGGTCATCGTGCCAAGCACGAGGGGAGATACGCGCAAGCCGGAGCGACCCAACAGGCGGTATTGATCCAGTGACGTCATCAGTGCCTCCATCGTATGGCGGAGACGTAGTTCCTGGCGAAAGGTGAGGCAAGTTGGCCAATGATGACCAAGGTGGTAAGATCATCTAACCAATGATCGCCGACCTGAACCTCGTTGCCGTCTTCATCGCCGTCGCGGAAGCCAAGAGTTTCCGTGGGGCCGCCGACCGGCTCGGCGTGACGCGATCCGCCGTCAGCCAGGCCATCCGGCGCATGGAGGACCGCTTGGGCGTGGCGCTCGTGCAGCGAACGACCCGCAGCGTCAGTCTCACCGAAGCAGGCATGCGCCTGCACGAGCGCGTGGCGCCGGCGGTGGCCGAAGTCGAGCAGGCGATCGATGGCGCGCGGGATCGTGACGCGCAGCCAACGGGGCAGCTGCGTCTTGCCGTGTCGTCCATCGCGGAGCGATTCATTCGCGGCCCGTTGCTGGCCGAATTCACGCACGCCAATCCCGGCGTGCAGGTCGACGTGACCGTGACCGATGAGGAATTCGACATCGTGGCCGAGGGCTTTGATGCTGGCGTCCGGCTCGGCGAAGTCATCGAGCAGGACATGATCGCGGTGCCGGTCTCAGGCGATCAGCGCCAGCTGGTCGTGGCAGCTCCGGCCTATCTGGAGCGGTTCGGCATCCCCTCTCACCCGCGCGAGCTTTCGCAGCATTGCTGCATCGGGTGGCGGCCGTCGCCGCACGTCGCGCCTTACCGCTGGGAATTTGCGGAAGGAGGGCGCGAGTTCGACGTCGCGGTGGAGCCGCGGATCACGACGAACGACATGTGGGTCATGGTGCGGACCGCCTGCGCGGGCGGCGGCCTGACGTTCGGCATGGAGGAGACGTTTCGGCCCTATATCGCACGAGGTGAGCTGGTGCCCGTGCTGAAGGAGTACTGCCCGTTCTTCCCAGGCTTCTTCCTCTATTTTCCGGACCGGCGGAATCTTCCGTCGAAGCTGCGCAGCCTCATCGATCACGTGCGTTATCGGCCGGCCAGAAAGAGTTAGAAACTGCTGGCGGGCCGAGAACGACGAAACGAAGAAGTACGTCTACGCCATAGCCCTCCATGGCTCTCGGTCATCTGTGGCGACGTCGGCAAACCGGCTCGGGCGCGGAGCTACGAGAGGCGGTAGCCTGAGAGGCTTGCCTGATCCCGACTATCGCTCGCCGTCCGGCCCGCCGCTGACAGAGATCATTGACCATTGGCCATCCTTCCGGAGGTACATTTCACTCCAGCGTCCGGAAACGGTCTTTGAAGCGTTCGTGCTGGATTCGACTTCAGCCACATAGGTGTAATGAACGACGCCAACCTTGCCGTCGAACACGACAACGCTCAGCGGCTGTAGCTTGTACGTCAGAACGCGCGGGGATGAAGGCCCTACGGACGCGATTGCGGCATCGCGACTGTGAGGCTGAGGCTACCCTGTTACCCATCCAACATAATTCGGGTGGAGGGCATCGGCCACGGAGGCCGTATCTTGGGCAACCGACATTTTCCAGAGCGCCTCTACTCGCGCCCAGAGTCCGTGCTGATCTTCGGAGAAACGATCCAATGTCACAACGATCAGTTCAAGCGGCAATGACTGATCCGCATTGATGCGGGTCAACGGTGCAGCGATCGGGTAGCTGTTTCGCAAGAACATCGCGCAATCGGCGACAAATGGCGGAGAGGGAGGGATTCGAACCCCCGATAGGCTTGCACCTATGCCGCATTTCGAGTGCGGTGCATTCAACCACTCTGCCACCTCTCCTGAAGGCGCCATGGAGGGGTTGCTGCCCCTGTGGTTGGGGGCGTTAATAGGCGAGGACGGCGGGCCAGACAAGGCGCGAAAGGGGAAAATCCGCAGCCTCTTTCAGCCCTTGTCCCGGGGGCACCGCTGATGAATCGCAACGGAGCCCTGGATTCTCGTTTTGACGCGTTTTCTCGGTCGCGAACCGGTGGCCACTTCGCTCGAAAACGCGTCTGCCCGAAAGGAACCGCCATGGAGCATCTGACAATCTCGGCCAATGGCGCCGATGTCCACCTGGTCCGCGCCGGTCGGGGCAAACCGCTGCTCCTGCTGCATGGCTGGCCGGAATTCTGGCTGACCTGGGAACCGGTGATGGCACGTCTTGCGGACCGCTTCACGCTTGTAGCGCCCGATCTCCGCGGCTTCGGCGATAGCGACAAGCCGGATGGGCCTTACGGGCCGGAGGGCCACGCGGCGGACATGCTTGCGCTGATGGACGGGCTCGGCATCGGCCGATTCGCAGTGGTCGGCCACGATGTCGGCGGCGCCGTGATGCAGCCGTTGGCCCGGAAGGCAGGCGAGCGGCTCGCCGGGCTGTTCTTCTTCGATTTCGTCTATCCCGGCATCGGGGCGCGGATGGCGGCCCCCGACAGGCTCAACCACATCTGGTACCAGTCCTTTCACCAGATGGAGATGGCGCCGCAACTGGTCGGCGCGAGCCGCGAAAGTTGCCGGCTCTATATCAGCCATTTCCTGCAAGGCTGGGCGCACCGGAAAGACGCCTTCGACGACGTCCTCGACGCCTTCGCCGACAATTTCTTCAAAGACGGCAATCTCGCCGGCGGCTTTGCACATTATCGCGCCTCCCATGCGGGACGGATCGCAATGATGAAGGGCGAGGCGCCGCGCCTGCCGCCGATCGATGTGCCGACATGCGTGCGCTGGGCCGAGCACGATCCGCTGTTTCCGTATGCGTGGACCGATCGGCTGGGCGAGACCTTCAGCGAACTCGATCTGGCGATGTTTCCCGATGTCGGCCACTTCCCGCACCGGGAGGATCCGGATCGCGCGGCCGCGGAGATCGCGGCGTTCTTTGAGCGTGTGGGGTGGAGTTGAAGTGCGGGGCGAGGCCTGTCAGAGCGGGCACACCATCGGCACCGGTTGCTGGGCTACCCCCTCCCTGGCCCTCCCCCCACAAGGCAGGAGGGAACGCACCGTCTTCGGGGGTCATCGCGTGTTCGGAAAAAACGGGGTGGGACCGCCAGACGCGGTAAACACTGGCGGTCCCGGTGCCGCTCATTGAAATACTGGCCAGGAAGGGCGGCTTCGCTGGCCGAGTGAAAGCGGCGATTTCGACCGTAGCGTGTAGTCCGCATGACGCAACGCAATCCGTCCCTTAACCTAACCGGTCAAGGTTACTCCTTGTCTGTCTTGCCCTTTTTCTTCCCGTTCTCCGTAGAATCCCGGTCTTTGCCGTTGCCGTTCTCCTTGCGGCGGTTGGTGAAGCGCGCATTGCCGAGCCCGGTGCCGATGGTGAGCACGCCCCAGCGCTCGACATCCTGCATGAACGGCACTTCCGACAGGCCCTGAACGACGCCGTCATTGTGCATCAGGATCGCAGTATCGTGCTCGCCGATGACGGGGATCGCCTCGACGAGGCTCGCCGGCAGGTTGAACTTGCTGCTCTCCCAATTGCCGGGGAGATTCTGCGCGCCCTTCTCGATCGAACCGTCCGCGTTGATCACGCCGGGACAGGCGATGCCGATGAACGGCGCGAGCTTGTAGCCTTCGTTCTCGGCTTCCGTGATCAGCCCCTTCAGCATCTTGGTGAGCCGCTTCACCGCGGCTTCGCGCGTCGGCTCGTCGTCGGCATGACGCCACAGCTCGGAATGCACCACCTTGGCCTTCGACAGATCTTTGGCCTTTTTCCAGCTGGTTTCCACGAGGCCGCAGCGGATGTTGGTGCCGCCGATGTCGACCGCGAGGATGCTGTCATGGGCTTCGAAGATCCAGGACGGCGCCAGATGCAGCGCGCCGATCAGGCCCGCTTCATCGGGGTGATGGCGGATCGGCATCAGGTCGATCTTGAAATCCTCGGATTTCAGGATGATCTCGGTGCGCGCGATCGCGAGCTCGCCGAGCCGGGAATCGCGAAAACCGCCGCCGACCACGATGCGCTCGGTCTTGGCCCAGGCTTTTGTCTTCAGGAAGCGCCGGGTGACGTAAGCGAGCTCCTGGGCGAAGTCCTCAATGGCGCTGTGCACCACGGCGGAGGCCTCGGTGTCGTCGCCGACCAAGATCGCGTCCAGCGTCTTCTTGCTGATGTTCTCCGACGGCTCCTTGCCGAACGGGTCCTCGCCGGTCTTGCGCAGCGGCTTGCGCCAGCGGTCCAGGATGTCGCGGAACGCACCCTTGCTGGCGCGGTCGCCAAGGAAGCCGTCCTCGTCCTTCATCTCGATGTTGAAGCTGTCGATGTCCACCGACGGCAGCCGCTCGGCGCCGTGATGGGCGATGCCCGTCGTCGTCTTGACCAGTTCGTCCGTTGCCATGAGAGCCCTTGCCCGCTTAAATGTTCCGGCCGGACTAACGGCGGGGGAACCGGTTTGTTGCAAAGCCGGAGAAGATTTGGCTGAAGGCCAGCGCCCCAGCCAAATCCTTCAAATCCGGGCCCTTTTTGGCGGTTTTCCTTGACTCTCCGCTGCCGGCGGCTATAAGTCCCACAGCCGGCGCGGGGCGTTTCTCGCGCCGCTTGTTTTTGCCCGGGTTTTCAAAGGGATAACTCCCGCCCGCGCAGACACGCATAAACCCGTAGCGACTGACAAAAAGCCGGCCCGGACGAACTGTCGCGAGGCCGGGATTGAACACGAAGGAAAAAAACGATGTTCGCAGTCATCAAAACCGGCGGCAAGCAATACCGCGTCGTGCCGGATGATGTCCTGGAAGTAGGCAAGATCGAAGGCGAAGTCGGCTCGATCGTGCAGTTGAATGAAGTTCTGGTGGTCGGCGGCGACACGCCGGTGCTGGGCGTTCCGACGGTCGCGGGTGCGTCCGTCGCGGTCGAGGTGCTCGACCACAAGCGCGGCCCCAAGGTCATCGCGTTCAAGAAGCGCCGCCGCAAGAATTCGCGCCGCAAGCGCGGCTACCGCGACGAGATCACCGTGCTGCGCGTCAGCGAGATCCTGACGGACGGCGCCAAGCCCACCAAGGGCCCGCGCCCGAAGCGGGAGAAGGTGGCCAAGGAGCCGGCAGCCGAAGCCGCCGAATAAATAGAACCGATCACGCCAATTCACGAATTGAGGCGTGAGACGTTTTGAAATGATTCCGTCAAGGAATTGACCTAGACATACGCAGGATTTCGGAGACGAGCCATGGCTCACAAAAAAGCAGGCGGTTCATCGCGCAACGGACGCGATTCCAAGGGCAAGCGCCTCGGTATCAAGGCGTTCGGCGGGGAGCTCGTCACTCCCGGCAACATCATTGCGCGTCAGCGCGGCACGACCTGGCATCCGGGCCTTAATGTCGGCATGGGCACGGACCACACTCTGTTCGCCAAGATCGAGGGCCGTGTTGCGTTCCAGGCCAAAGCCAACGGCCGCACCTTCGTATCGGTGCTCCCGCTCGCCGAGGCGGCTGAATAGACGGTGGATCAAATGGAGTCCGCCGGTCCCGACTGAACCGGCGGAGTCCTAGAGATCGAGAGATCGAAGGCTCCAGGGGAGGCGGGAAACCGGCCTCCCCTTTTCTTTGACTTGCTCACTTTGAATTAGTGACTTTCACGGAGCCGGACATGTTGCAGGATTTCTCGAGCGTGACCTTGCAGGAGGCGAGACCCAGCGTCGTCGCCACCGAGCGGCTGACTTTGCGGCGCCCCACCCTCGCCGACGTCAGGACCATCGCCCGGCTCGCCAATGACCGCCGTGTCGCTGAGAACACGCGGCGCCTGCCGCACCCCTATTCGCAGGACGACGCCGTCGAGTTCATCCGCGCCACCGCCGGGCTCGGCAGCGAGACCGTGTTCCTGATCGAGCACGATACCGGGCCGATCGGCATGGTCGGGATCGACTGCTCGAAACCCGACAATGCCGAGCTCGGCTACTGGCTGGGCGTCGATCACTGGGGCCAGGGTTTTGCCACCGAGGCCGCGCGCGCTGCGATCGACTTCTTCTTCGAGGAGTTCGAGGACGAGCACCTGTACGCCGGCGCCCGCGTCACCAACCCGGCCTCGCGCAAGGTGCTGGAGAAGTGCGGCTTCCAGTGGAGCGGCGTGCAGCTGCACCGCTTCCTGGCGCTGGGCTCCTCGACCCCCGTCGACTGCTTCCGCCTGTCGCGCGGCGTATGGGCATCGCTGAAGAGCTGGAGCAGTGCGCGTCGGATGAGGTAGGGCGAGGACGCAGCCATAAACTCCGCTCGTCGTCCCGGACAAGCGTAAGCGCAGATCCGGGACCCATAATCACAGGCATCGGTGTGGGGCAGAGCTCCCACTTCGAGTCTTCGTCAAACCACTTCCTGTGGGTATGGGTCCCGGATCTGCGCTCCGCTTCGCTGCGCTTGTCCGGGACGACAGCGGAATCGTTCGGCTGCATTCAAGCCGGCGGGTTCACTTCCGCGTTCTGCCGCCCCAGATCGCGCTCGCGCAGATAGATGTAGAACCCGGCGCCGATGATGATCGCGGCACCGACCAGGGTTGCGATCGACGGGACGTCACCGAACACGACGAAGCCGAAGATCACGGCCCAGACGATCATCGAATATTGGTAGGGCACCACGACGCTGGCCGGCGCGAGCTTGAGCGAACGGTTGACGCAGAACAGCGCCGTCACCGAAATCAGACCGGCGGCCGCGAAGATCACGAGGCTGCCTGGTGTCGGCGGCACCCAGTTGAACGCCGACAGCACCGCGCCGAGCGAAAACGTGCCGACGAATTGCGATGACGCCATCACGATGTCGGGCGTCTTGCGCAGGCTGCGCGTGATCAGCATCAGCGTCGCAAACGACAGGCTGCCGCCGAGCGCGATCAGCGCCGGCAGGCTGACGGTCTGCGCGGAGGGGCGTAGCGCGATCAAGACGCCGCAGAAGCCGATCAGGATGGCGGTCCAGCGCCGCCAGCCGACCTTCTCCCCTAAGAAGATCGCCGACATCGCAGTGACGAAGATCGGACCGGCGAGATAATAGGTGATGACGTCGGCAAGCGGCAGATAAACGGTCGCGAGGAAGAAGGCTGCCACCTCCAGCGTCGACAGCACGACGCGAATCAGCTGCAAGCCGGGCCGCTCCAGATGCAGGAACTGATGACGCTGCGTCCAGATCATCGGCGACAGCAGGAGCAGCGCCGCGCAGGCGCGCAGGAACAAGAGCTGTCCCACCGAATAGGTGCCGACCAGGAACTTGCCCATGGCGTCGCCGAACGAGAACATGAAGATCGACAGCACCATCAGCGCGATGCCGGCCAGGCGCGCGGAGCGGTCGTCATAGGCTGAGAGGTTTCTGAACAGGGGCATCGACAGGGTTCGCTTCGGGGAAACGCGTCATTGCGAGCGAAGCGAAGCAATCCAGGCTGTCACCGCGGCGGCAGCCTGGATTGCTTCGTCGCTGCGCGCCTCGCAATGACGGAGGACAGGGCAGCAGCGCGATCGATAGGGCGTCGGAAGGTCCTTTTAATGGCGACAAGACACCAAACAAGTCCGCGTTCGATCAATTGAACGCATTGTCGCACTGCGCGCGGCGCGATACGGATCATTCTCCAAGTCCGTTCTCCCGTTCCGATGGTGCAGCGCATGACCGACTTCGATCCCACCCGGCATCGCATGATCCCCGCGCAACGCTGGTTTGAGGATTTCGTCGTCGGTGAACGTTTCGTGCTGCCGAGCCGAACCCAGACCTCGGCGGTGTTCGCCGCATTCCAGACCGCGAGCGGCGACACCCATCCGGTCCACTACGACGTCGAATATTGCCGCAGCCGCGGCATGCCGCATCTGCTCGCCCACGGTTTCCAGACATTGATCCACACCGCGCCCGGTGCTGGCCTGTTTCCGTTCATGGTCGAGGACTCCCTAGTCGGCTTTCTCGAGCAATCGAGCCGATTCCTGAAACCTGTGTTTGCCGACGACACGATCTATCCGGCGCTGGAAGTCGCCGAGCTGGTGCCGGGGCGCAACACCGGCGTGGTGACGCTTCGGAGCACCGTGTTCAACCAGCGCAAGGAGCTGGTACTCGAGGGCACGCAGAAATTCCTGATCCGGCGCCGGCCGGCTGGCTAATCACGGCTCCAGAATCGCGGAGATTCCGCCGCTACTCGGTCAATTCGGGTTGCCGGAGGGGGCCGGCTGGCCTACCTATGGCCCATGAAATTCCTCGACGAAGCAAAGGTCTATATCCGCTCCGGTGACGGCGGGAACGGCTGCGTGGCGTTCCGCCGCGAGAAGTTTATCGAATTCGGTGGCCCCTCCGGCGGCAATGGCGGCCGCGGCGGCAACGTCATCATCGAGGTCGCCGATGGCCTCAACACGCTGATCGACTACCGCTACCAGCAGCACTTCAAGGCCCAGAAGGGTGAGAACGGCTCGGGCTCGGACCGCCACGGCGCCAACGGCAAGAACATCGTGCTCAAGGTGCCGGTCGGCACCCAGATCTTCGACGAGGATCGCGAGACGCTGATCCACGACTTCACCAAGGTCGGCGAGAAGTTCGTGCTGGCCGAGGGCGGCAATGGCGGCTTCGGCAACGCGCATTTCAAGTCGTCGACCAACCGCGCGCCGCGCAACGCCAATCCCGGCCAGCCCGGCGAGGAGCGCTGGATCTGGCTGCGGCTGAAGCTGATCGCCGATGCCGGCCTCGTCGGCCTGCCCAATGCCGGCAAGTCGACCTTCCTCTCCAAGGTCAGCGCGGCGAAGCCGAAGATCGCCGACTATCCCTTCACCACGCTGCATCCGCAGCTCGGCGTCGTGAACGCCGACGGCCGCGAGTTCGTGCTGGCGGATATTCCCGGTCTGATCGAGGGCGCGCATGAAGGCGCGGGCCTCGGCGATCGCTTCCTCGGCCATGTCGAACGCTGCCGGGTGCTGCTGCATCTCGTCGACGCAACCTGCGAGCACGCCGGCAAGGCCTACAAGACCGTGCGCAAGGAGCTCGATGCCTATGGCGGACAGCTCACCGACAAGATCGAGATCGTCGCGTTGAACAAGATCGACGCGGTCGAGCCGGACGAGCTCAAGAAGCAGAAGGACCGTCTGAAGCGCGCCGCCAAGAAGACGCCGCTGCTGCTGTCAGGCGCGACCGGCCAAGGTGTCAAGGAAGCGTTGCGCGCGCTTGCCGAGGTGATCGGCGAGAGTCCGGTCTCCGCAAAGGCGAAGAGCGCGGCTGAGGCGGAGCCGTGGTCGGCCTGAACTCCCACTCCGCCGTCGTCCCCGCGAAAGCGGGGACCCATACCGCGTGATCTATCGGTTGGGGGACGGTTGTCGTACCGAACGACGAGTCTTCGCCAAAGCTCTCCATGTGGTTATGGGTCCCTGCTTTCGCAGGGACGACAGTGGCGTGTATGGCTGGAGGCACGCGCATCACTGGCTTGTCAATGCCAGCGCGATAGCGCAGCATCCAAAATCAAAAAAACAGGGATGACGCATGGCGCGCGCGAAGAACGTTCTCTGGATCATGTGCGACCAGCTTCGCTATGATTATCTCGGCTGCACCGGCCATCCCACGCTGAAGACACCGAACATCGACGCCATGGCGAAGCGCGGCGTGCTGTTCAGCAAGGCCTATGTACAATCGCCGATCTGCGGGCCGTCGCGGATGTCGTTCTACACCGGACGCTACATGCGCTCGCACGGCTCGCACTGGAACGGCTGGCCGCTGCGCGTCGGCGAGCCCACGCTGGGCGATCACCTCAAGAAGATCGGCGTCCGCAACGTGCTGGTCGGCAAGACCCACATGGCGCCCGACCTCGAAGGCATGAAGTCGCTCGGCATCCCGCCGGAATCGATCATCGGCGTGCACGTCGCCGAATGCGGCTTCGAGCCCTATGAGCGCGACGACGGCCTGCATCCGACCGGACGTCCGCGGCCGAAATACGACGAATATCTGCGCCAGCAGGGCTTTGAAGCGACCAACCCCTGGGAGCACTGGGCCAATTCAGGCGCGGCCGACGATGGCTCCTTGCAGAACGGCTGGCTGCTGGTGCATGCCGACAAGGCTGCGCGCCTGCCGGACGAGCATTCCGAGACGCCCTATATGACGCGGCGCGCGATGGATTTCATCAGCGAGGCCGAGACCGACGGCCGGCCGTGGTGCCTGCATCTGTCCTACATCAAGCCGCACTGGCCCTATATCGCGCCGGAGCCCTATGCGAGCATGTATTCGACCGACGACATGATTCCGGCGATCCGTTCGATGCGCGAGCGGCAGAATCCGCATCCGGTGTTCGGCGCCTATATGGACATGCGCTACTCCCGCAACATGGCGCGCGATGAGGCCCGCGAGAAGGTAATCCCGACCTATATGGGCCTGATCACCCAGATCGACGACCAGATGGGCGTGCTGATGAAGTTCCTGGAGGAACGCGACCTCCTGAACACGACCATGATCGTTTTCACGTCCGATCATGGCGACTATCTCGGCGATCACTGGATGGGCGAGAAGGACCTGTTCCACGAGCAGTCGGCGAAGATCCCGCTCATCATCATCGACCCTTCGAAGGAGGCCGACGCCACACGCGGCACGCGCAGCGATGCGCTGGTCGAGGCGATCGATCTCGCGCCGACCTTCGTCGATTATTTCGGCGGCAAGGTGCCGGGCCACATCCTCGAAGGTCGATCCCTGCTGCCGTTGCTGCGCGGGCCTACGCCGGCGGACTGGCGCAAGGTCGCGTTCTCCGAATACGACTACGCGATGCAGGACGTCAGGCTGAAGCTGAACCAGCCGATCGAACGCTGCCGCCTGTTCATGGTGTTCGACGGCCGCTGGAAATACATCCACGCGTCCGGCTTTCGCCCGATGCTGTACGACCTCGAAACCGATCCGGAAGAGTTTTTGGATCGCGGCGACGATCCCGATTGCGCCGTCATCATCGCGCGGCTGCAGGCCGAGCTGTTCGACTGGGCCCTGCATCCGAACGGCCACATCACGACACCGCGTGAGAAGATCGCGGCCTATGCGGACAACCAGCTCCAGGTGAAGGGCGGGATTTTGATCGGGATCTGGGACGAGAACGAGCTCGCGTCCATTAAGGACGGCATCGCACAGCGCGCGAAGATGTGAGCTGCTCCGCGCGTTCGAACGCCGATACGATCGAACACCGTCCACGCCGTCATTGCGAGCGCAACGAAGCAAGCCAGTTCTTTCTCCGGAGAGATTCTGGATTGCTTCGTCGCTCCGCTCCTCGCAATGACGGCAGGAGAGACTCAATTCTCGATCTTGTATCCGGTCGCTTTCACGATCGGCCGCCACAGCGCGATGTTGGCTGCGAGCTCCTTGGTCAGCCCCTCGGGCGTCGAGCCGACCGGAATGAGTCCGATCGCGGTGAGCTTCTCTTTCACGTCGGGCTTTGCCAGCGCCGCACTCGCGGCCGCGCCGAGCCTGCTCGCAAACTCCGGCGGGCTACCGGCGGGAAGCCACATGCCGTACCAGGCATCCGCAACGAGATCGATGCCGCTCTCCTTTAGCGTCGGAACGTCGGGCGCGAAGGGCGAACGTTCGGCACTCGCGACCGCGATGATCTTCACGCCTTTGGCGCGGTGCTGCGGCAGCGCATCGGCCAATGTCACGATGCCGAACGAAATGTGGCCGCCGACGAGGTCGTTGAGGATCGGCGCGCTGCCGCGATAGGGCACGCGGGTCAGGGACATGCCGAGATCCTTCTCGAGCTTGGAGCCCGTGAAATGAGGGATGGTGCCGTTGCTCGGCACGCCAAACGACGCCTTGTCGGGATGCGCCTTCAGCCAGGCGACAAAACTCTTGAAATCCGGGGCGTCGACTCCCGGACCGATCACGACCGCGAATTCGAACCGCGCCAGCAGCGACACCGGCATGAAGTCCTTGGCCGTGTCGAAGCTCGGTGTCGTCTCCACCATCGGCAGCAGGTACATGGTCGGCCCTGTCGTCACCAGCACCATGCTGCCGTCGGAGCTTGCGCCTTTCACCGCCTTGATGCCGATCAGGCCGTCGCCGCCGGTACGGTTCTCGACCACGATGGTCCGTTGCAGCACCGGCGCCATCTCCTGCGCGATCAGGCGGCACAGCGTATCGCCGCCGGCTCCGGCCGCGAAGGGGAAGATGATCTTGCTCAGCCCGGCCTGCGCTTGCGCCCCACCCGCTTGCGCCAGTAGCGGCAGGCCGAGGCATCCGGTCACGAATTTGCGGCGGTCCATACGTTTCCTCTCCAGCCCTGTTCTTGGTTGCCGGCATTAGAACCGGAACGGCGTCCAGGACAAGGCCGACGCTGGCCGTTTACCATCTCGCCCGCCTTGCGCCGGCCATCGTCCTGCTGCAAAAGCAGGCCTCACCGGCGCCGCGCTTTCGCTCCGCCGCTTCCGATGCAGAGCAATTCGTCACACGCGCCAGCACGTAAAACACATGGCCAGCCCCGAACTCAGTCAATTCCGCCGTATCGTCGTCAAGGTCGGCTCCGCGCTGCTGGTTGATTCCGACAAGGGCGAGGTGCGGGCGTCCTGGCTCGCCGCGCTCGCCGACGACATGGCCAAGCTGCACAACGAAGGGCGCGACGTCCTCGTCGTCTCCTCCGGCTCGATCGCACTCGGCCGCAGCCGCCTCAAGCTGCCGCGCGGCCCACTGAAGCTGGAGGAAAGCCAGGCTGCCGCCGCGGTTGGCCAGATCGCGCTGGCGCGGATCTGGTCCGAGGTGCTGGGGGCGCACGGCATCGGCGCCGGCCAGATCCTGGTGACGCTCCAGGATACCGAGGAGCGCCGCCGCTATCTCAATGCCCGCTCCACCATCGGCAAGCTGCTGGAATGGCGCGCGATCCCCGTGATCAACGAGAACGACACGGTGGCCACCAACGAGATCCGCTACGGCGACAATGACCGCCTCGCCGCGCGCGTCGCCACCATGGCGAGCGCCGACCTCCTGGTGCTGCTGTCCGACATCGACGGGCTCTACGACGCGCCGCCGAAGAACAACCCGAACGCCAAGCTCATTCCGGTGGTCGAGAGCATCTCCTCGGAGATCGAGGCGGTGGCGGGAGATGCCGAGTCCGAGCTGTCGCGCGGCGGCATGCGCACCAAGGTCGAGGCGGCCAAGATCGCCACGACGGGCGGCACGCACATGCTGATCGCCTCCGGCAAGATCGAGCACCCGCTGCAGGCGATCGCCAATGGCGGCCGCTGCACCTGGTTCCTGACGCCGGCCAACCCCATCACCTCGCGAAAGCGGTGGATCGCGGGCTCGCTGGAGCCGAAGGGCACGCTGACCATCGATGCCGGCGCCGTCGCCGCCCTTCGTGCGGGCGCGAGCCTGCTGCCGGCCGGCGTGATCCGGGTCGACGGCCAGTTCGCCCGCGGCGACGCCGTGATCGTGCGCGGGCCCGACACCAGCGAGATCGGCCGCGGTCTCGTCGCCTACGACGCCGAGGATGCCGAGCGGATCAAGGGCCGCTCCTCGCCCGATGTGATGATGATCCTCGGCATCAGCGGGCGATCGGAGATGATCCACCGGGACGATCTGGTGGTGGGCGGGTAGGCCCCTGCCGTCATGGCCGGGGTGAGCCAATGCCAACCCACCGGGGAGACCTGCCATACCCTGCCCGCCCTTCGCAAAAGCGGGATTTCCGTGCTAGGACACTGCCTTAGCAGAAGGTTGAAACTCCAATGGCCGCCTCCCTCAAAGCCGTCGACGGCAATGCCGATCGGACTAGCGATCTCTTGGCGCTGATGTCCGATCTCGGGACCCGTGCCCGCGCTGCCGCGCGCGTGCTGGCGCTGGCGCCGCCGGAGCAGAAGAACCGCGCACTGGAGGCCATGGAACGGGCGATCCGCAGCAATGCCGCTGCGATTCTCGCCGCCAATGCCGAGGACGTCGCCGAGGCGCGGGCCTCCGGCAATGCCACCTCGTCCTTCATCGACCGCCTGACGCTGACGCCGGCGCGGGTCGAGGGCATGGCCGAGGGTATCGGTATCGTGCGCGGCATCGCCGATCCCATCGGGGTCGTCACCGAGAGCTGGCAGCGGCCGAACGGCATGACCATCGAGCGCGTGCGCGTGCCGCTCGGCGTCGTCGGCGTGATCTTCGAGAGCCGCCCGAACGTCGCGGCCGATGCCGGCGTGCTGTGCCTGAAGTCGGGCAATGCCGTGATCCTGCGCGGCGGCTCCGACAGCTTTCGATCCTGCCGTGCCATCCATGAGTGCCTGGTGCAGGGCCTCCGCGAAGCGGGCCTGCCTGAAGCTGCGATCACGCTGGTCCCGACGCGCGACCGGGCCGCGGTCGGCATGATGCTCTCAGGCCTGAACGGCGCCATCGACGTGATCGTGCCGCGCGGGGGCAAGAGCCTCGTCGCACGTGTCGAGCAGGAGGCGCGCGTGCCGGTCTTCGCGCATCTCGAAGGCGTCAACCACGTCTATGTCGACGGCAGCGCCGACCTCGCAATGGCGAAGTCGATCGTGCTCAATGCCAAGATGCGGCGCACCGGCGTCTGCGGCGCGGCCGAGACGCTGCTGGTCGATCGCGCCGCTGTTGCATCGAGCCTGAAGCCGCTGGTCGAGATGCTGCTCGATGCCGGCTGCGAGGTGCGCGGCGACGACGCCGTGCAGAAGACCGATGCACGAGTCAAGCCTGCCGGCGAGGACGATTGGGACACCGAATATCTCGACGCCATCATCGCGGCGAAGGTGGTCGACGGTGTCGACGGCGCGATCGCGCACATCCAGAATCACGGGTCGCATCACACCGACGCGATCGTGAGCGCGGATGAGGCTGCCGCGAAGAAATTCCTGAGCGAGGTCGATTCCGCAATCGTGCTGCACAACGCCTCGACGCAGTTCGCCGATGGCGGCGAGTTCGGTTTCGGCGCCGAGATCGGAATTGCCACCGGCCGGTTCCACGCCCGCGGCCCGGTCGGCGCCGAGCAGTTGACGAGCTTCAAATATCGCGTCCACGGCACCGGGCAGACGCGGCCGTAGGTAACGTCGCGAGGCGCGGGCAATTGAGCAACAATTTCGTCGTGCCGCGTTTCGTGGCGCAAGCGATCCCGCCCTCGACACCGGGCATGCGCGTCGGCCTGCTCGGCGGCTCCTTCAATCCGCCGCATCAGGCCCATCGCGCGATCAGTCAATTCGCGCTGAAGCGATTGCAGCTCGATCGCGTCTGGTGGCTGGTCACGCCCGGCAACCCGCTGAAGGAGAACGGCGCGCTGCATGAGCTCGGCGAGCGCATGCAGGCCGCGCGCGACGTCGCCAACGATCCCAGGATCGAGGTGAGCTGTCTCGAATCCGTCATTCGCACGCGCTACACTATCGACACGATCAACACGTTGCGCCGCCGCCTTCGCGGCCTGCGCTTTGTCTGGATCATGGGCGCCGACAACCTCGCTCAATTCCACCGTTGGCAGGACTGGCGGCGCATCGCCGGCCAGGTGCCGATCGCCGTCATCGATCGCCCGCCGCAGAGTTTTCGCGCCCTCGCCTCGCCAGCCGCCAAGGCCCTAGCGCGTTACCGCCTACCCGAGAACAAGGCTGCGCTGCTCGCGGATCGGCCGGCGCCGGCCTGGGTCTTCCTGACCGGATTGAAGCTGAACCTCTCCTCGACGGGCCTGCGGAACCCGGACGGGAGCTGGAAAGGTACGAAGTGAGACGAACTGTGCGGCTGGAGGCTCTCTGGCATATTGAAACCCTTAACCCCACATGATGTAGTGTAGCCAGCGAGCGTCGGATTCGGCGTTCGCGATACAGTGAAAGGAATGGTCCCTGACCACATCTGTATTGTCCAAATCAGCTTCGACCAAGTCAGCTTCGACAAAGTCTGTTTTACCCAAGGTTGCCAAGCCTGCGCGTAAAACATCGACCAAAGCTGCGGCCTTGAAGGCGCAACCCGACGCCGACAAGACGCTGAGCCTGATCCTCTCCCGCCTCGAGGACATGAAGGCGGAAGAGACGGTCACCATCGACCTTCGCGGCAAATCGGCGTACTCCGACTACATGATCGTGACCACCGGCCGGGTGAACCGGCACGTCGGCGCGATCGCGGAAAACGTCACCAAGAGCCTCAAGGAAAACGGCATCAAGAACATCCATGTCGAGGGCTTGCCCAATTGCGACTGGGTGCTGATCGATTCCGGCGATGTGATCGTGCACGTGTTCAGACCCGAGGTCCGCGAGTTCTACAATCTCGAGAGATTGTACACGCAGGGACCAGGGGCGGCGAAGGCGATCTAGGCTCATCGAGCCGATTTCGAATCGGCTGACGCGCATGCTAGCGTCGTGCGCGCGCTTGTTGCGCGCGGTCTTGAAAACGCGACCCTGAAGATATCAGGCCCCGAAGATATCATGCGTGTTGCTGTCATTGCGGTGGGCCGGCTGAAGCAGGGCCCCGAACGGGAGCTTGCCGATCGCTATTTCGAGCGGTTCGACGAGGCCGGCCGCAAGCTTGGATTCCGCGAGCTCAGCATCCACGAAATTCCCGAGAGCCGCGCGCGCGATACCGCGACACGGATGGCCGAAGAGGCCGCGGCGATCTCGGCGCATGTTCCGGAAAGATCCGTCCTGGTGGCGCTGGACGAACGCGGCCAGAATCTCGAGTCCACCGTATTCGCACGGCATCTCGGGCGCTGGCGCGACGAAGGCATCGGACATACTATTTTCGTGATCGGAGGGGCGGACGGACTTTCGCCCGAATTGCGCCGTAAGGCCAAGCTCGCGATCGCGTTCGGCTCTGCGACCTGGCCGCATCAAATGGTCCGCGTCATGCTTCTGGAACAGCTTTATCGGGCCGCCACGATTCTGGCGGGCCACCCCTATCACCGCGCATGATGCGCGCCACAACGAGCACTTTTGCTGAGAAGCGATGCGAGCGCCGATTCTCAACCTACTTCTGATCGCCAACGTCACCGGCGCAAGCCTCGCGCAAGCCCAGACGACAACACCGGCGCCGCAGACCGCAGCCATCTCGCCCGACGCGATCAAGCAGCGTGAGCAGGAGCTGGAAGCCGCGCGCGCCAGGCAGAAGAACGCGGAAGAAGCACAGGCCAAGCTCAAGGCCGAGATCACCGCGCTCGGCCAGGATCGCACCCAGCTCAATCAGCAGCTGATCGAGACCGCCGCCAATGTACGCACTGTGGAGACCAAGATCGACGAGGCAGAAGCGCGCCTGCGCGCGCTGAACGGCCGCGAGCAGCAGATGCGCATCTCGCTCGATTCGCGTCGTGCCGACATCGTCGAGGTCTTGGCGGCCTTGCAGCGTGCCGGCCGGCGCACGCCGCCGGCGCTGCTGGTGCGGCCCGAGGATGCGCTGCAATCACTGCGCACGGCGATGCTGCTCGGCGCCGTCGTGCCGGAATTGCGCGGCCGCGCCGAGAAGATCGCGAGCGAGCTCGGCGAGCTCGTGGCCTTGCGCAAGACGATCGCCGCCGAGCGCGACCAGCTCGCCTCCGACCGCGACAAGGTCAGGAGCGACCAGACCCGGCTCACCGCCCTGGTCGACGAGCGGCAGCGCCAGCAGGCGGCACGCGAGAAGGATTTGGACGCTGAGAATTCGCGCGCCATCGCGCTTTCACGGCAGGTCGGCGATCTCCAGGGGCTGATCGCCAAGATGGAGCAGGACCTGCAAAGCGCGGCCAAGGCGGCCGAGAAGGCGGCCGAGGCTGCAAGGCAGGCCGAGGCCAAGGCGGCCGCCAGCGCCAACGTCAACGCCAAGTCGGGCCCGGGCGCTTTCAAGGACAAGTCCCGCACCACCCCGGCGATCGCCTTCGCCTCGGCCAAGGGCCTTTTGCCTCTCCCTGTTAACGGTAACAAGATCAGGGACTTTGGCGGTTCCGACGGGGTCGGCGGGGTCCAGAAGGGAATTTCGCTGGCCACCAGGCCCGGCTCCCAGGTCACGACGCCGTGTGACGGCTGGGTGGTCTATGCCGGCCCCTTCCGCAGCTATGGACAACTCTTGATCCTCAATGCCGGTGGCGGGTATCATGTCCTGATCGCCGGGATGGAGCGCATTTCGGTCAACATTGGCCAGTTTGTGCTCACGGGGGAGCCGGTCGCGACCATGGGGTCGACCTCTCAAGTCGCCTCCATTCTCGCCACGAACGCGAGTCAACCTGTGCTGTATGTCGAGTTCCGTAAGGACGGCACTCCAATCGATCCAGGCCCATGGTGGGCCGCAAATGAAGGCGAGAAGGTTCGCGGATGATGCGCAAGACTTCAGTAATCCTCCTCAGCGCCGCCACCGGTGCAGCGCTGACGCTGTTCGTGACCCAGCCGCGCGCGGTGTTCATGGGCTCCAGCGCGCGAGCCGCCACCGCGGACACCTATCGCCAGCTCAATCTGTTCGGCGATGTCTTCGAGCGCGTGCGCTCCGACTATGTCGAGAAGCCCGACGACACCAAGCTGATCGAATCCGCCATCAGCGGCATGCTCACCGGCCTCGATCCGCATTCGAGCTACATGGACGCCAAGAGCTTCCGCGACATGCAGGTGCAGACCCGCGGTGAGTTCGGCGGTCTCGGCATCGAGGTCACGATGGAAGACGGCCTGATCAAGGTGGTCTCGCCGATCGACGACACGCCCGCCTCGCGCGCCGGCGTCATGGCCAACGACATCATCACCAACCTCGACGACGAGGCGGTTCAGGGCCTGACGCTGAACCAGGCGGTCGAGAAGATGCGCGGCCCGGTCAACACCAAGATCAAGCTCAAGATCATCCGCAAGGGCCAGGACAATCCGATCGACGTCACGCTCGTGCGCGACAACATCCGTGTCCGCTCGGTGCGCGCGCGCGTCGAGCAGGACGATATCGGCTACATCCGCATCACCACCTTCAACGAGCAGACCACCGAAGGCCTGAAGCGCGAGATCGGTAATCTCACGAACCAGATCGGCGGCGACAAGCTCAAGGGCTTCATCATCGACCTGCGCAACAATCCGGGCGGCCTGCTCGAGGAAGCGGTCACCGTCTCCGACTCATTCCTCGAGAAGGGCGAGATCGTCTCGACCCGCGGCCGCAATGCCGAGGAGACTCAGCGCCGCACCGCGCACGCGGGCGACCTCACCAAGGGCAGGCCGGTCATCGTGCTGGTCAACGGCGGCTCGGCCTCGGCGTCGGAAATCGTCGCCGGCGCGCTGCAGGACCACAAGCGCGCGACCATCGTCGGCACGCGCTCGTTCGGCAAGGGCTCGGTGCAGACCATCATCCCGCTCGGAAGCGGCAACGGCGCGCTGCGGCTGACCACGGCCCGCTACTACACGCCGTCGGGCAAGTCGATCCAGGCCAAGGGCATCGTGCCCGACATCGAGGTGCTGCAGGACGTGCCGGACGAATTGAAGTCGCGCACCGACACCAAGGGCGAGGCCTCGCTGCGCGGCCATCTCAAGAACGACGGCGACGAGAAGACCGGCTCGCAATCCTATGTCCCGCCGGACGCCAAGGACGACAAGGCGCTCAAGCTCGCCGGCGACCTGCTCCACGGCATCAAGAACAGCGCCTCGGCTGCGCCGACGCCGGGCGGCGACAGCAAGGCCACGGCCGACAAGCCCAAGGCGGCGAACTAAGTCCCCGCATTCTGCGATCTGACGAAAAGGGCGGCTCCTGGAGCTGCCCTTTTTGCGTGAAGCTCCCGACCTCCCCGGCCTATCCCGGCCTGCCGCCGCTTGACCTCGGCGTGGTATCGTCGGCTGGAGTGATTCGGGACCTTGCATGACTGAAACGGCCGATGATCTGAGCGCCCCGCTCGGACAGGACAAGCCGCGCCGGAAACGGCGGCTGCGGCTGCCGTTCACGGCCATGCAGCTGCTTGCCGTCCTGCTCGGCCTGTTCCTCGTCACCTTTGCCGGCTTCGCCGTCTTCAACAAGGATCCGATCGGCGGCGAGCCGATGACCCGGCTTGCGATCCGCACGCCCAGTGCCACGGACAAGGCCACCGATGAGAAGCCCGCGGCCGGGCACGGGCAGGACAGCAGGCCCGACACCAAGGAAGCGCCGAAGCAGGCCGTCCCCGGCGAGCAGAAGACCATCACCATGATCGACGGCTCGACCGGCGCCCGCCACGACGTGGTGATCGGCGGCGGCGATACCGCCGACAAGAACGAAGCGGCCTCGGCCCCGCCGTCCGTCATGGCCGGGATCAATCCGAAGCTGCTGGAGAAATCACGCTACGGCATGATCCCGGTGGTCGCTGACGGGCTGAAGCCGTTCAACGTCTATGCGGCGGACGCCGACCGCGCCAAGGCCGCCAAGATGCCCGTGGTGGCGATCGTGATCGGCGGCCTCGGTGTCGGCGCCGCCAAGACAACCGACGCGATCATGAAGCTGCCGCCGGCCGTGACGCTGGCCTTCACGCCCTATGGCGCCGACCCCGGCAAGCTCGCCGAGCGGGCGCGGGCGCAGCGCCACGAAATCTTCCTCCAGATCCCCATGGAGCCCTACGATTTCCCCGACAACGATCCGGGACCGCAGACGCTGCTGACCTCGCTCAGCGCCGATCAGAACATGGACCGTCTCTATTGGCACCTGAGCCGGATGCAGGGTTATGCCGGCCTCACCAATTTCATGGGCGCGCGGTTCATCGCGACTGAGCCGGCGATGCAGCCGATCATCCGCGAGGCGGCCAGGCGCGGTCTCGGCTTCTTCGACGACGGCTCCTCGCCGCGCAGCATCGCGTCCCAGGCCGCGGCCAACCAGGCCATGCCGTTCGGCAAGGGCGATATTGCGATCGACGTGGTGCCGACCCCGACCGAGATCGATCGCGCGCTGAACAAGCTCGAATCGACCGCGCGCGAGCGCGGCATCGCTGTCGGCACGGCGTCCGCCCTGCCCGTCTCGATCGAGCGCATTGGCGCCTGGACCAAGACATTGGGCGACCGGGGAATCCTTCTGGTGCCATTGACAACTGCGATGCTGAAATCAAAATCCAGCTAAATCAACGAATTGGTACGGCACGGCTCCCGCGGGGCCGCATCAAGCCGGACCTGAGGCATGCGAGAGGTCTGGCGGAATGGCGCGTTACGAGGATCTGCCCTACCGGACCTGCGTCGGTGTGATGCTGCTCAATCCAAAGGGACTGGTGTTCATCGGCCGCCGCGCCGGCGGCATCGAGCATGTCGACGACACCCATGTCTGGCAGATGCCGCAAGGCGGCGTCGACCCCGGCGAGGACACCTGGGAAGCCGCGAAGCGCGAGCTCTACGAGGAGACCAGCGTACGCTCGGTCGAGCGGCTCGGCGAAGTCCCGGACTGGCTCACTTACGACATTCCCCGCACGGTTGCGGGACGCGCCTGGAAGGGCCGCTACCGCGGCCAGCGCCAGAAATGGTACGCGGTGCGCTTCACCGGCAAGGACAGCGAGATCAACGTCGAAAAGCCCGGCGGTGGCAGCCACAAGGCCGAATTCGTGAGCTGGCGCTGGGAGCCGATGCAGAATCTCACCGGGCTGATCATTCCATTCAAGCGCCCGGTCTATGAGCGCGTGGTGAAGGAATTTTCCGCGCTGGCGGAGGAATGATCCACTGTCGCTCCGGGGCGATACGAAGTATCGAACCCCCGGTGCGCAATTGCGCACCTGAGAGCCTCGAGATTCCGGGTTCGATGCTTCGCATCGTCCCGGAATGACGACAAGGGATCCGCGCGTGACCAATGAAAAGCCCTACCGGCCCAACGTGGGCATCGCGCTGTTCAATGCCGACGGCCGTGTGCTGATCGGCCACCGCTTCAAGGGCGACGGCCCAGAGATCATCTTGCCGGGGCTCGACTGGCAGATGCCGCAGGGCGGCGTCGACGAGGGCGAGGATCTGCGCGATGCGGCGATGCGCGAACTCTGGGAGGAGACCAATGTCGTCAGCGCCGACTATCTCGGCGAGACCGACTGGTTGGCCTACGAGTTCCCGCCTTACGACGGGCCGGAGACGCACCGGCTGGCGAGATTCCGAGGCCAGCGGCAAAAATGGTTCGCGCTGCGCTTCACCGGCCGCGACGAGGAGATCGATCCGCTGACGCCGCGCAACGGCCAGCCCGCGGAGTTCGACGCCTGGCGCTGGGAGCGCCTCGACCGCGTCGTCGACCTCGTGGTGCCGTTTCGCCGGGACGTCTATCGCGCGGTGGCGCAGCAGTTCGCTGGCTTCGCAAGCTGAGAAACTGCGAAAACAACCCCATGCACAGTAGCGAAGTGTTTGACACTTCGAGATAAAATGCGCGGCAGCTTCATCGATCGCGCAACAAAGTTTCAGCGCCCGCCACTTTCGTGACGAGCGCTGAACCTGTTCAGGAATCTGGAGCTTGAGCCCCGGAGCGGTGCCCCGGGGCTTAGTGCATAGCCGTGGAGCTGAGCTGCTGCTGGATGCTCTTGAAGTGGTCGAGCCGCTCGATGGCGTGATCGAGCTCGCCGCCTTCATGCTCCTTCAGGCCTTCTTCCATCTCGGCGATGGTCTCGGCGAATTGCGCACGGTCGAGCTCGGCCAGCGACGTCGCGACGTCGGCCAGCACGGTCAGGCCCTTGTCGGAGACTTCGGCGAGACCGCCGAGCACGATGATCTTCTCGTGCTTGCCAGCGGTGGTGATGGTGAGAATGCCGGGCCGGATCGCGGCCACGACCGGCGCATGTCCGGCCAGCACGCCGAAATCACCCTCGACCCCGGGGATGTCGACCTGATCGACCTCGCCCGAGAAGGCGAGCTTTTCCGGAGAGACGAGATCGAAGTGAAAGGTGGCCATGGTTGTTTCCGTTCTCTTCACTTGTCACCCGCGGGTTTGACCCGCGGGTCCATCCATCAAGACCTTCTTTCGATGGATCGCAGGATCAAGTCCGGCGATGACGAGATGACAAAGCTTAGGCCGCTTCCGCCGCCAGCTTCTTGCCCTTCTCGACCGCTTCTTCGATGGTGCCGACCATGTAGAAGGCGGCTTCGGGCAGGTGATCGTACTTGCCTTCGACCAGGCCCTTGAAGCCCTTGATGGTGTCGGCGAGGTCGACGAACTTGCCCGGCGAGCCCGTGAAGATTTCGGCGACGTGGAACGGCTGCGACATGAAGCGCTCGACCTTGCGGGCGCGGGCCACGGTCAGCTTGTCCTCTTCCGAAAGCTCGTCCATGCCGAGAATGGCGATGATGTCCTGAAGCGCCTTGTAGCGCTGCAGCACCTGCTGGACCTGACGGGCGACCGCGTAGTGCTCCTCGCCGACGACCAGCGGGGAGAGCATGCGCGAGGTCGAATCGAGCGGGTCCACCGCCGGATAGATGCCCTTTTCGGCGATCGAGCGCGACAGCGTCGTGGTCGCGTCAAGATGCGCGAACGAGGTCGCCGGCGCCGGGTCGGTCAAGTCGTCGGCCGGGACGTAGATGGCCTGCACCGAGGTGATCGAGCCCTTCTGCGTGGTGGTGATGCGCTCCTGCAGCGCGCCCATGTCGGTGGCGAGCGTCGGCTGATAGCCCACCGCCGAAGGAATGCGGCCGAGAAGCGCCGACACTTCCGAGCCGGCCTGGGTGAAGCGGAAGATGTTGTCGACGAAGAACAGCACGTCCTGGCCCTTGTCGCGGAAGTCTTCCGCGATGGTCAGACCGGTGAGCGCGACGCGGGCGCGGGCGCCCGGGGGCTCGTTCATCTGGCCGAACACCAGCGCGCATTTCGACTTCACGCTCGGATCCGGGTTCTTCGGATCGGCGTTGACCTTGGACTCGATGAACTCGTGATAGAGGTCGTTGCCCTCGCGGGTGCGCTCGCCGACGCCGGCGAACACCGAGTAACCGCCGTGCGCCTTGGCGACGTTGTTGATCAGCTCCTGAATCAGCACGGTCTTGCCGACGCCGGCGCCGCCGAACAGGCCGATCTTGCCGCCCTTGGCGTACGGAGCGAGCAGGTCGACGACCTTGATGCCGGTGACGAGGATTTCAGCTTCGGTCGACTGGTCGGTGTAGGTCGGCGCCTCCTGGTGGATGGGGCGCAGGCCTTCCGACTTGACGGGACCGGCCTCGTCGATCGGTTCGCCGATGACGTTGATGATACGGCCGAGCGTGCCTTCGCCGACGGGAACGCGGATCGGCGCGCCGGTGTCGGTCACTTCCTGGCCGCGGACCAGACCTTCGGTGGTGTCCATCGCGATCGTGCGCACGGTGGATTCGCCGAGATGCTGGGCGACTTCGAGCACCAGGCGGTTGCCGCCGTTCTTGGTCTCGAGCGAATTGAGAATGGCCGGGAGGTGGCCTTCGAACTGCACGTCGACGACGGCGCCGATGACCTGGGTGACGCGACCGACCTGGGCTGCCATTGAATGTCTCCTTCGATCCGAACTTCTAGACCACGGTCAGTGACCGGGATGTTTGCGTATAGTGGGTGCCGGGGCGTCTTTAGACGGCCTCGGCGCCCGAGATGATTTCGATCAGTTCCTTGGTGATCTGCGCCTGACGCGTGCGGTTATAGACCAGCGTCTGCTTGCGGATCATTTCGCCGGCGTTGCGCGTCGCGTTGTCCATCGCGCTCATCTGCGCGCCGTAGAACGAGGCGTTGTTCTCGAGCAGCGCGCGGAAGATCTGGACCGCGAGGTTGCGCGGCAAAAGACGGGTGAGAATCTCGTCCTCTTCCGGCTCGTATTCGTAGGACGTCGTGTTGGCGGCACCGCCTTCCTCGACCACCAGCGGAATGATCTGCTGGGCGGTCGGGATCTGCGCGATCACCGACTTGAAGCGCGAATAGAACAGCGTGCAGACGTCGAACTCGCCGTTTTCGAAGCGCGCCAGGACCTTCCTGGCGATCTCCTCGGCATTGACGAAGCCGAGCTGGCGGACGCTGCGCAGGTCCATGTGCTCGACGATCTGCTTGTCGAACTGGCGGCGGAGTTGCTCGTAGCCCTTGCGGCCG
Organism: Bradyrhizobium sp. USDA 326; assembly: GCF_049739485.1. Taxonomy (NCBI): domain Bacteria; kingdom Pseudomonadati; phylum Pseudomonadota; class Alphaproteobacteria; order Hyphomicrobiales; family Nitrobacteraceae; genus Bradyrhizobium; species Bradyrhizobium sp. USDA 326. The sequence continues at coordinate 2,805,687 of NZ_JBMGQA010000001.1, read as the reverse complement.
ACGCAGAAGAACTTCACGTCCTTGCCCTGCGCCATCAGCGCCAGGGCGCGCTCGCGGGCGAGACGCACGATCGAGGAGTTGAAGGCGCCGGACAGGCCACGCTCGCCGGTGCAGACCAGCAGCAGGTGGACCTGGTCCCTGCCGGTGCCGGCCAGCAGCACCGGCGCGCCGGGCGAACCCGCCGCGGCGCCGGCAATGTTCGAGATCACCGCGCTCATCTTGTCGGCATAGGGACGCGCCGCTTCCGCGGCAGTCTGCGCCCGGCGCAGCTTGGAGGCTGCGACCATCTGCATGGCCTTGGTGATCTTTTGCGTCGCCTTGGTGGAGGCGATGCGGACGCGCATGTCTTTAAGTGACGCCATTCTTCGTCCCCGACGGTTCGATCCCCCCGGATCAAGCCGCTAGCCTATCTCTGTCGTCATGCCCGGGCTCGTCCCGAGCATCCACGTCTTCGTCTCCACGCAAAGCACGTGGAAGGCCGGGCGGAGGCCCGGCCACGACGGTTCTTCAATTACGCGAAGCTCTTCGCAAAACCTTCGACCACCGACTTCAGCTTGGCAGCCACGTCGTCGGAGAGGTCGCGGGAGTCGCGGATCGCGTTGAGGATCTCGACGTTCTTGCCGCGCAGCAGCGAGAGCAGGCCGTCCTCGAACGCGCGCACCTTGTTGAGCGGGAGCGGATCGAGATAGCCGTTGGTGCCGGCCCAGATCACGCAGACCTGCTCTTCCATCTTCAGCGGCGCGAACTGCGGCTGCTTCAACAGCTCGGTCAGGCGCGAGCCGCGGTTGAGCAGGCGCTGGGTCGAGGCGTCGAGGTCGGAGCCGAATTGCGCGAACGCCGCCATTTCGCGGTACTGCGCGAGCTCGCCCTTGATCTTGCCGGCGACCTTCTTGGTGGCCTTGGTCTGCGCCGACGAGCCGACGCGCGACACCGACAGACCAACGTTCACGGCAGGGCGGATGCCCTGGAAGAACAGGTCGGTTTCCAGGAAGATCTGGCCGTCGGTGATCGAGATGACGTTGGTCGGGATGTAGGCCGACACGTCGTTGGCCTGGGTTTCGATGACCGGCAGCGCCGTCAGCGAGCCCGAGCCCTGGTCCTTGTTCAGCTTCGCCGCGCGCTCGAGCAGGCGGGAGTGCAGATAGAACACGTCGCCCGGATAAGCTTCGCGGCCCGGCGGGCGGCGCAGCAGCAGCGACATCTGGCGGTAGGCGACGGCCTGCTTGGACAAGTCGTCGTAGATGATGACCGCGTGCATGCCGTTGTCGCGGAAGTACTCGCCCATGGTGCAGCCGGTGAACGGCGCGATGTACTGCATCGGCGCCGGATCCGACGCGGTGGCGGCGACGACGATCGAATATTCGAGCGCGCCCTGCTCCTCCAGCACCTTCACGAACTGGGCAACGGTCGAACGCTTCTGGCCGACCGCGACGTAGACGCAGTACAGCTTGATGTTCTCGTCGGGCTGTGCGTTGAGCGGCTTCTGATTCAGGATCGTGTCGAGCGCGATCGCGGTCTTGCCGGTCTGGCGGTCGCCGATGATCAGCTCGCGCTGGCCGCGGCCGATCGGGATCAGAGCGTCGATCGCCTTGAGGCCGGTCGCCATCGGCTCGCTCACCGACTTGCGCGGAATGATGCCGGGCGCCTTGACGTCGACGCGCATGCGCTTCTCGGCCTGGATCGGACCCTTGCCGTCGATCGGGTTGCCGAGCGCGTCGACGACGCGACCGAGCAGGCCCTTGCCGACCGGCGCGTCCACGATGGCGCGGGTGCGCTTGACGGTCTGGCCTTCCTTGATCTCGCGGTCGGCACCGAAAATAACGACACCGACGTTGTCGGTCTCGAGGTTCAGCGCCATGCCGCGGGTGCCGTTCTCGAACTCGACCATTTCACCGGCCTGGACGTTGTCCAGACCGTAGACGCGGGCGATACCGTCGCCGACGGACAGCACCTGTCCGACTTCGGAGACTTCAGCTTCCTGGCCGAAATTCTTGATCTGGTCCTTGAGGATCGCGGAAATTTCCGCGGCGCGGATGTCCATCAGCCTGCCTCTTTCATCGCGTGCTTGATCGAATTGAGTTTGGTGCGAAGCGAACCATCCACCATGCGGCTGCCCAGCTTGACGACGAGGCCACCGATGATCGAGGGATCGACTTTCACGTTCAGCGCGACGTCCTTGCCGGTCACCGACTTCAGGGCAACCTTGAGGGCATCGAGATTCTTGTCCGAGAGCGCTTCCGCCACGGTGACATCGGCCGTGGCCTCGCCCTTGAACTTGGCCACGAGGGCGCGATAGGCGCGGATGACGTCGGCCACCGCGAACAGGCGGCGGTTGGCGGTCAGCACTTTGAGGAAATTGGCGGAGATGCCGGCGATGCCGGCCTGGGCCAGCACGGCCGAAAGGGCCCGGGACTGGGCGTCGGCCGCGAACACCGGACTGCGGACGAGGCGCTTGAGATCGGCGCTCTCGTTCAGCAAGGCCTCGAATTTGTCGAGATCGGCTTTGACCTCGTCGACCACTTTCTGGTCGCGGGCCAGTTCAAACAAGGCCGTTGCATAACGGCCGGACACACCTGAAACGGACGTATCTTCTGCAGCCACAGACGCGCTCTTTTTGCTGTCAAACTCGCAAGGGAAAAACCGTCGCCACGAAGCGGCGCCTAGCGATCCAAGCCCTTGGAATTCAAGCGGGACTTCGATTTTCGACCAGCACGGGAGGTGCCGGGCTCGTTAAAATCGCGGCTTTGCTAACATAGCAGGCGCGCAGGTGCAACATGACGCCAAATTAAAGGCACGAGGTTCTGTCGCCAGTTCGTCGCAGCGGTCCGACGCCTCGAGGGCTCGGTGATGCGTTCGGACCGAGGACCTCCCGCACCACGGAATTGCCGCGAAGCCTTGCCGTCGTCTGCCCCGCCATTGGTTCCCGTCAAAAGCGCATAGCGGCCATGAACACAGATCGCTGAGTCGTGATTTCGGGCTCGCGAGTTCCACTCGTCGAATACTTACCCAATTCTAAACAACCGAGGCGATGACTTCGTTTTACAGTATTAGCAAGTAAACATGAGGTTAACAAATCGTTAAAGCCGAAGATTACGGATCTTCTGTCGAATATCGTGCGACGGTAACAAGATGTTTCGAGATGACACATAGCGGATTTACTGCCCAATTCACGCCTCATTGAGAAACGAAACGCCAAACCGCTCACAAACTGATGGGGGCTCCACTAGCCACATATGTGGCAATACTAGCTTAGGGACCACTAAATGCTGTCTTTGAAGACGCTGGGCTCTCTGACCCGGCCGCGTACGACGATCGCTTTCGTCGCCGCAACAATCCTTATCGGTGGAACTGCCACCGAAGCTTCCGCCAAATCCCGGCATCACCGGCACCATCATCATCACCGCCACCACGCCCAGACCGCCAACGCGACGTCCGATTGGCGCAACGCCAATGCGTCGATGACGCCGACTTCCGGCACGGGCCACAGCTTCTCCGGCATGGCTTCCTTTTACGGCAACGAGTCCGGCAGCCGGACCGCGTCGGGCCAGCGCTTCAACCAGAACGCCATGACCGCGGCGCACCGTTCGCTGCCGTTCGGCACCAAGCTGCGCGTCACCCACCGCGGCCAGAGCGTGGTCGTCACCATCAACGACCGCGGTCCGTTCATTCGCGGCCGTGTCCTCGACCTCTCCACTGGCGCTGCCCGCGCCATCGGCCTCACCGGTGCCGGCGTCGGCCGCGTCACCGCGGAAGTCGTTTCCTAAAGGGGCGCTTCAGCGCCTCTCCTCACACGCGCAGTTTTCATCAGTTTGCAGCGCGCGTGAGACAAGCCCGCGGTCTTGGGGGACCGCGGGCTTTTTTGTCGGCCATCGTCATCCCGGGGCGCGCGCAGCGCGAACCCGGAATCCGTTCATCCACCAACGCCGCCGCCCGATGGATTCCGGGTTCGATGCTGCGCATCGCCCCGGAATGACGGCGCAAATCTTACAAAAAGCTCTGGGGATCGACGTCCACTTCGAGCTTGAGATTGCCTGATGGCTTCGGGCAGACCGCGAGCCAGTTGCGCAGGTAATCCGACAGATCGAAACCGCGCGCCGACTTCACCAGGATGCGGAAGCGGTAGCGGCCCTTGATGACGGCGAGCGGCGCTTCCGCCGGGCCGAGCACCACCACGCGCTCGTCGCGCGGCGCGAGCGCAACGAGCTTGCGGCCGAAACCTTCCGCGCTCGGGCGGTCGCCGGCCGAGATGATCAGGCTCGCGAGCCGGCCGAACGGCGGATAGAGCGTCCTCTCGCGCAGCTCGATCTCGCTGTCGTAGAAGGCCTCGCGGTCGCAGGCGATCAGCGCCTTCATCACGGGATGATCGGGCTGGTGGGTCTGGAGGTAGCCGACGCCGCGGCCCTGCTCGCGCCCGGCGCGGCCGATCACCTGGTTGAGCAATTGCCAGGTTCGTTCCGCGGCGCGCGGATCGCCATTCGAGAGGCCAAGGTCCGCATCCACCACGCCGACCAGGTTGAGCCGCGGAAAATTGTGACCTTTAGCCACGAGCTGGGTGCCGATGATGATGTCGACGCGGCCCTCCGCAATCTCGGCGAGCTCTGTGCGCATCGTCTCGATCGAGGTGATGAGATCGCTGGACAGCACCATGGTGCGCGCTTCCGGGAACAGCGCGGCCGCCTCCTCCTGCAGGCGCTCGACGCCGGGCCCTACCGCGACCAGCGATTCCTCGGCCGAACAGTTCGGGCAGACATGCGGCCGCGGCATCGAGAAACCGCAATGGTGACAGACGAGGCGCTGGCGAAAGCGGTGATCGACCAGCCACGCATCGCAGATGGTGCAGGCGAAGCGATGGCCGCAGGCGCGGCACAAGGTCAGCGGCGCGTAGCCGCGGCGGTTGAGGAACAGCAGCGCCTGCTCGCGCCGCTCGATCGCGATTCTCATCTCGCCGGCAAGCCGCGGCGAGATGAAGCGGCCGCGCGCGGGCGGCTCGCGGCGCAGGTCGATCGCCTCGATATGCGGCATGTGCTGGCCGCCGAAGCGCGAGGGCAGCGCGATGCGCTGATAGCGGTTCTTGCGCGCATTGACTTCGGATTCGACCGACGGCGTCGCGGAGGCCAGCACGACCGGAATCTTGGCGATATGCGCGCGCACCACCGCCATGTCGCGGGCGTGGTAATGCACGCCCTCGTCCTGCTTGTAGGCCTGGTCGTGCTCTTCATCGACGACGATGAGGCCGAGATTGGCATAAGGAAGAAACAGCGCCGAGCGCGCGCCGACCACGACCGGCGCCGAACCTTCGGAGATCGCCGCCCAATTGCGCGCGCGGGTCCGCGGCGTCAGCTCGGAATGCCATTCGATCGGCCGCACGCCGAAACGCTGTGCGAAGCGATCGAGGAACTGGCCGGTCAGCGCGATCTCCGGCATCAGAATCAGCGACTGCTTTCCGCGACGGATCGCCTCGGCCACGGCTTCGAAATAGACCTCGGTCTTGCCCGAGCCGGTGACACCGTCGAGCAGCGCGACATGGAAAGTGCCGTTGGCCGCGAGCGCGCGCATGGTGTCGACGGCGGCGCGCTGGAGCGGCGTGAAATCCGGCCGGCCGAAATCCGGATCGGGCGCGGGCGGCGGCGGGGGCGGCGGCATCGGCTCGACCGTGAGCGTGCCTTCGTCGACGAGGCCGTCGATCACGCCTGCGGAGACGCCGGCTTCCTTGGCCGCCTCGGACTTGCCGTGCAGCAGCCGGTCGGACAGCACCGCGATCACACGCTGCCGCGCCGGCGTCAGGCGCTTCGGCGGATCGCCGACCAGGCGCACGCCGGCGCGCCCCCGCTCCGGGCCGAGATTCTCGCCCATCCGCAGGCACATGCGCAGCACCATGCCGCGCGGGCTCAGCGTGTAATTGGCGACCCAGTCGACCACCTGGCGCAGCTCGGGCTTCAGCGGTGGGATGTCGAGCTTCTCGCTGACTTCCTTGAGACGGTTATGCAGGCGCGGATCGGGATTGGCATTCTCGCCCCACACCACGGCGAGCACCTCGCGCGGGCCGAGCGGCACGCCGACGAGATCGCCCGCCTTCAGCTCCATTCCGCGCGGCACCTTGTAGGAATAGGTCTGGTCGAGCGCGACCGGCACCAGCACGTCGACCATGCGGGTCGCGTTGGCGGGGGCGGTCGGGCTGCGCGAAGAATGATCCATGAGGGGAGAATCGGAACCGGGGTCCTCGAGGCTAGCGCCACGGGGCGGCCTTAGCGAACGATAAACGAGTGTGATGCGATATACTGAGTGGAATCACCACGTCCAGAGCGCATGAGCAAAGCGGCCGCCCCAAGAATCGAGCTCGCCAGCGCCGATCCCTCGATCGCGCAGGAGATGGCACGCTGGCTGTCGCATCTCGGCGCCGAACGGCGGCTGTCGCCGAAGACGCTGGAGGCCTATGGCCGCGACTTGCGGCAGTGCCTGGATTTCCTCAGCAATCATTGGGGCGAGCGCGTCACGCTGGCGCGCTTCGCGGCGCTGGAGGCCACCGACGTCCGCGCGTTCATGGCGATGCGCAGGGCCGACGACATTGCCGGCCGCTCCCTGATGCGCGCGCTGGCGGGGCTGCGCTCGTTCGGGCGCTTCCTCGAACGCGAAGGCAAGGGCAAGGTCGGCGCGCTCTCAGCGATCCGTGCGCCCAAAGTTGCAAAGAGCCTGCCGAAGCCGCTGCCGATGGCATCCGCAAAGCGTCTCGCCGATGCCGACGAGCGCGCCGGCGAGGAGCGCGAGACGTGGATCCTTGCACGCGACGCCGCGGTGATGGCGCTGCTGTACGGCTCGGGCCTGCGCATCTCCGAAGCGCTCGGCCTGAAACGCCGCGAGGTGCCGCGTCCCGGCGAAGGCGACGTGCTGGTTGTGACAGGCAAAGGCAACAAGACCCGCATGGTGCCGGTGCTGCAGAACGTGCTCGCGCTGATTCAAGAGTACGTTGCGATGTGCCCCTATCCGCTGCCCGCGGAGGGGCCGATCTTCGTCGGCGCGCGCGGCGGGCCCTTGAGCCCGCGCATCATCCAGCTCGCGATGGAGCGGCTGCGCGGCGCGCTGGGACTCCCCGACAGCGCCACGCCGCACGCGCTCCGGCATTCCTTCGCCACGCACCTGCTCTCGCGCGGCGGCGACTTGCGCGCGATCCAGGAATTGCTCGGCCATTCCTCGCTGTCGACGACGCAGGTCTATACCGGCATCGATTCCGAGCGGTTGCTCGAAGTGTATGCCAGCGCGCATCCGCGACGCTGACACACTCTCGTCATAGCTCGCGTGCCTCTTGCGCGGCGTCCACGGTTCGGTCAAATCGTGGGGAACCGAGACAGGGAGAGACATGATGGGCGCACATGAAAGCATGGAGCACGCCGAGCACGCCGAACACGCGTCCGGCTCGAACAAGAAGATCGCGCTCCTGATCGCCGTGCTGGCGCTGTTCCTGGCGATCTCCGAGACGCTCGGCAAGGGTGCGCAGACGGAATCGATCAGCAAGAACGTCGAGGCCGCCAATCTCTGGGCATTCTTCCAGGCCAAGAGCATCCGCCGCACCGTGGTGCTGACTGCCGCAGAACAGGGCAAGCTGACGCTGGGCGGCACGACCGACGATGCCATGAAGGCGGCGGTGCAGAAGCAGGTCGACGACTGGACCAAGACTGCGCAGCGCTACCGCTCCGAGCCCGAGACCGGCGAAGGCACCGAGCAGCTCGCCGAGAAGGCCAAGCACGCCGAGCACGCGCGCGACGAGGCGACCGCGAAATACCACCATTTCGAGCTGGCCTCGGCCGCGTTCCAGATCGGCATCGTGCTGGCGTCGGCCACCATCATCACCGGCATGCTCGCGCTGGCCTATGTCAGCGGCGCGCTGACGGTCGCCGGCCTGTTCATGACCGCGCTCGGCCTATGGTGGCCGCATCTGTTGCATTTGCATTGAGGGCCTGAGCCCGGAAGCTCACCGCGCCTGGTGCACGCTCCTGCGGAAACGCTGGATCATGCGCAGCGTGCGGTTGGACCACCCCTCGCCGTCGCCGGCGATCAGCTCGCGGATGCGTCGCTTGATCGGGTCGACCAGCTCGGCGGCCTTGGCGCGCAGCCTCAGCACGAGCTCGTAGATCCGCTCGAACCAGCGCATCTCCAGAAGCTTGGCGCGCGTCACGTCGAACACGAAGGCGGTGACGCCGACGCCGACCAGCTTTCCGAACACGATCGTGAACAACGCGCCGGTCCAGTATTCATGCGCGAGCAGCCACAGGCCGACCAGCTTGAGCGGAAACAGCGGGACGACGGGGATCGCGAACACGAGCAGCGTCATGGCCGGCGAGAGCGCATCGACACGCTCCGTCAGCCAATGCTTGAAGCGCGCCAGCGGGATGGCCGCGACGACCTTGGCAACGATCGGCTCGAGATGATCCCACAGCCAGGCTTCGATCAGGAAGACGATCGCAAGCAGGACCCAGACCGGTTGAAGGAGGCGGCGCAGCATTTGTTTCCCGCCCGATTCGGTGCTGGGCGCGTGATTACATATGGATGGCTCGCTTGCCGACTGCAAGCGCGGCTTCCTTGACGGCCTCCGAGCGGGTCGGATGGGCGTGGCAGGTGCGCGCGAGATCCTCCGCACTGCCGCCAAATTCCATGAGAACACACGCTTCATGGATCATTTCGCCGGCTTCGCGGCCGATAATGTGCACGCCGAGCACGCGATCGGTCTTCGCATCTGCGAGAATCTTCACAAAGCCGTCAGTGGTCTGGTTGACCTTGGAGCGGCCGTTGGCGGTAAACGGAAACTTTCCGACGGTGTAACCGACGCCCGCCTGCTTCAGTTCCTCCTCGGTCTTGCCGACGGAGGACACTTCCGGAGTGGTATACACGACGCCGGGGATGACGTCGTAGTTCACGTGGCCGGCTTGTCCGGCGATGATCTCCGCGACTGCAACGCCTTCGTCCTCGGCCTTGTGCGCGAGCATCGGGCCGGCGACGACGTCGCCGATGGCATAGACGCCCTTCAGGCTGGTGGCGAAATGCGGATCGATCTGCACGCGGCCGCGCGAATCGAGCGCGACGCCGGCTTCCTTCAGGCCGAGACCGTCGGTGTAGGGCACGCGGCCGATGCAGACGAGCACGACGTCGGCCTCGATGGTCTCGGCGGCACCGCCGGCAGCCGGTTCGATTTTCGCGAGCAATGCCTTGCTGTTCGCTTCGACGCCGGTGACCTTCGAGCCCAGCTTGAATGCAAATCCCTGCTTCTCGAGGATGCGCTGGAATTGCTTGGCGATCTCGCCGTCCATGCCGGGCAGAATGCGATCGAGGAATTCAACCACCATGACTTCGGATCCGAGCCGGCGCCACACAGAGCCGAGTTCGAGCCCGATCACGCCGGCGCCAATGACCAGCAATCTGCCTGGCACCTTCTCCAGCGACAGCGCGCCGGTCGAGGACACGATGCGCTTCTCGTCGATGTCGATGCCCTTGAGCCGCGCGATGTCCGAGCCGGTGGCGATCACGATGTTCCTGGTCTCGACCACCTGCGACTTGCCGTCGGCGGAGATCTCGACCTTGCCCGTCCCCAAGATCTTGCCGGTGCCCTTGAGCACGTCGATCTTGTTCTTCTTCATCAGGAACTCGACGCCCTTGACGTTGCCGTCGATGCCCTGCTGCTTGAAGTTCATCATCGCGGGCAGATCGAGCTTCGGCGCGGAAACGCTCACACCCATCTTGGCGAAGGAATGACCGGCTTCCTCGAACATCTCGGAGGCGTGCAGCAGCGCCTTCGAGGGCATGCAGCCGACATTGAGGCAGGTGCCGCCGAGGGTGGCGTTCTTTTCGACCACGGCGACTTTCATGCCGAGCTGGGCTGCGCGCACCGCGCAGACGTAACCGCCCGGTCCGGTGCCGATGACGACGAGATCGTAGGTAGCCATGAGAGAAAGTCCCGTAAGGTTAGGCGTGATGAAGATGTGTCAGCGTCCGCGCAGCGCGTCAGCGTCCGCCGGTCACATCGAGAATGGCTGAGGTGACGTAGGAGGCCTCGTCGGACATCAGCCAGACGATGGCATTGGCGATTTCCTCGGCGGTGCCGACGCGCTTCATCGGCACCAGATGCGCCAGACGGTGGGCGCGGTCGGGCTCGCCGCCGGCGGCGTGGATTTCGGTGTCGATCAGGCCGGGACGGATTGCGGCAACGCGGATGCCTTCGCCCGCAACCTCGTAGCCGAGGCCGACGGTGAAGGAATCCACCGCGCCCTTGGACGCGGCGTAATCGACATAGGTGTTGGGGGCGCCGAGCCTGGCAGCAACGGACGAGAGGTTGACGATGACACCGCCCTTGCCGCCATGCCTGGTCGACATTCGCTTGATGGCTTCGCGCGCGCAGAGGATGGAGCCGGTGACGTTGACCGCCATCACGCGCTGGATGCGCTCGGCCGACATCTCGTCGACGCGCACGCCGCTCTTGCCGACGATGCCGCCGTTGTTGACGAGCGCCCCGAGCGTGCCGAACTCGTCGGCTTCCTTGAACAAATTGAGGATGTCGCTTTCCTCGGCGACATCGCATTTCACCGCGATGGCCTTGCCGTTGGCGGCCTCGATCTGCGCGACCACCTCGTCAGCGGCGGTCTTGTTGCTGGCATAGCCGACCACGACGCGAAAGCCGCGGGCAGCCGCCGCGATCGCGGTTGCCCGCCCAATGCCGCGGCTGCCGCCGGTGATGACAACGACTTTATCGGTCACGCGCACCTCCATGGTTCGACACGCGCCGCCGCGTTGATCGCGACGGCGCTCGCAAAGCGACAGGGATCAGAGATCGAGCACCAGGCGCGCCGGATCTTCCAGGCTCTCCTTGACGCGGACCAGGAAGGTGACGGCTTCCTTGCCGTCGATCACACGGTGATCGTAGGACAGGGCCAGGTACATCATCGGGCGGACCTCGATCTTGCCGCCGACGACCATCGGCCGCTCCTGGATCTTGTGCATGCCGAGAATGCCGGACTGCGGCGCGTTCAGGATCGGGGTCGACATCAGCGAGCCGTAGATGCCGCCGTTGGTGATGGTGAAGGTGCCGCCCTGCATCTCGTCGATCTTGAGCTGGCCGTCACGGGCGCGGCGGCCGAAATCGGCGATGCTCTTCTCGATGTCGGAGATCGACTTGTGGTCGCAGTCGCGCACCACGGGCACGACGAGGCCCTTGTCGGTGCCGACGGCGACGCCGATGTGATAGTAGTTCTTGTAGATCAGATCGCTGCCGTCGATCTCGGCGTTGACGGCCGGAATGTCCTTGAGGGCCTGCACGACCGCCTTGGTGAAGAAGCCCATGAAGCCGAGCTTGGCGCCGTGCTTCTTCTCGAACGCGTCCTTGTAGTGCGCGCGCAGCGCCATGACGTTGGTCATGTCGACCTCGTTGAAGGTCGTGAGCATGGCCGCGGTGTTCTGCACGTCCTTGAGGCGGCGCGCGATGGTCTGGCGCAGGCGGGTCATCTTGACGCGCTCCTCGCGGGCGGCGTCATCGGCCGGCGACGGCGCGCGGACCTGAACGGCGGCGGCGGGCTGGTTGACCGGCGTGGGCGCGGAGGCCGCGCGCTCGATCGCGGCTAACATGTCGCCCTTGGTGACGCGGCCGTCCTTGCCGGAGCCGGGAACGGTCGAGGCGTCGATGCCGGTCTCGGCCGACAGCTTGCGCACGGACGGGGCGAGCGGCGCATCGGCGGGCGGCGCCTTGGACGAAGCGGCGGCAGCAGCCGGAGCCGCAGCGGCCGCAGCCGGAGCAGCGGCAGGCTTGGCGGGCGCGGCGGCGGGCTTGGCAGCACCGGCACCGTCGGTGATCTGGCCGAGCAGCGCACCGACGGCGACGGTCGTACCATCGGCGGCGATGATCTCGCTCAGCGTGCCCGCGGAGGGCGCCGGGACTTCGATGGTGACCTTGTCGGTCTCGAGCTCCACCAAGGGCTCGTCGACGGCGACCGGGTCGCCGGCCTTCTTGAACCAGCGGCCGATGGTGGCCTCGGTGACGGATTCGCCGAGCGTCGGCACACGAATTTCAGTCATGGTCTTTTCCTTAAGGAGATCGCCAATGCGGTCATAAGTGCGGGTGTCATCGCCTGCGAAAAGCAAGCCATCCAGCAAACCGGACGTTCGTACTCTGCACGGACGCCACAGCGTACTGGATGCCCCGCTCCAGAGCGCGATTGCGCACGAGGCGGGGCATGACGCAGTTCAGAAAATTCAGCTCAGTGCTTCGTCCAGGAACGCCTTCAACTGCGCCTGATGCTTCGACATCAGACCGGTCGCTGTCGCGGCGGAAGCGGCGCGACCGACATAACGCGGACGCCGGCTCGCACCGTTCACCTGGTTCAGCACCCATTCCAGATACGGCTCGATGAAGTGCCAGGCACCCATGTTGCGGGGCTCTTCCTGGCACCACACCACTTCGGCCTTCTTGAAGCGCGACAGCTCGGCCACCAGCGCCTTGAGCGGCACGGGATAGAGCTGCTCGACGCGCATCAGATAGATGTCGTCAATGCCGCGCTTCTCGCGCTCCTCGTAGAGGTCGTAGTAGACCTTGCCGGAGCAGAGCACGATGCGGCGGATCTTCTCGTCCGGAACGAGCTTGATCGCCTCGTTCGGCAGCATCTGGGCGTCATCGTACAGGATGCGGTGGAAGGTCGTGCCTTTCGCGAGCTCTTCCAGACGCGACACGGCCCGCTTGTGGCGCAGCAGCGACTTCGGCGTCATCATGATCAGTGGCTTGCGGATCTCGCGATGCAGCTGGCGGCGCAGCACGTGGAAGTAGTTCGCCGGCGTGGTCGGATAGACCACCTGCATGTTGTCTTCCGCGCACATCTGCAGGAAACGCTCGAGGCGCGCCGAGGAGTGCTCCGGCCCCTGGCCCTCATAGCCGTGCGGCAGCAGGCAGACGAGACCGGACATGCGCAGCCATTTGCGCTCGCCCGAGGAGATGAACTGGTCGAACACGACCTGCGCGCCGTTGGCGAAGTCGCCGAACTGGGCTTCCCACAGCGTCAGCGTGTTCGGCTCGGCGAGCGAATAGCCGTATTCGAAGCCGAGCACGGCTTCTTCCGACAGCAGCGAATTGATGACCTCGTAATGGCCCTGCTCGCTGCCGAGATGGTTGAACGGCGTGTAGCGGCTCTCGTCCTCCTGGTCGATCAGGACCGAGTGGCGTTGCGAGAAGGTGCCGCGCTCCGAATCCTGTCCGGACAGCCGCACATGATGATTCTCGTGCAGCAACGTGCAGAACGCCAGCGCCTCGCCGGTCGCCCAGTCGATGCCGACGCCGTTCTCGATCGCCTTGGCGCGGTTTTCCAAGAAGCGCTGGATGGTGCGGTGGACGCGGAAGCCGTCCGGCACCTTGGTGATCTTGCGGCCGATGTCCTTCAAAACAGGCAAATCGACGCCGGTGACGCCGCGGCGGGCGTCCTCTTCCTGGTCGGCGATCTTGAAGCCCGCCCATTTGCCGTCGAGCCAGTCGGCCTTGTTCGGCTTGTAGGAGGTGCCGGCCTCGAACTCGGCATCGAGCCGGGCGCGCCAGTCGGCCTTGGCCTTCTCCACCTCGCCCTCGGTGATCACGCCCTCGCTGATCAGGCGCCGCGAGTAGAGCTCCAGCGTGGAGGGATGCGCCGCGATCCGCTTGTACATCACCGGCTGGGTGAAAGCCGGCTCGTCGCCCTCGTTATGGCCATGCCTGCGGTAGCAGAACATGTCGATGACGACGGGCTTGTGGAATTTCTGCCGGAACTCGGTCGCGACCTTGGCCGCGAACACCACGGCTTCCGGGTCGTCGCCGTTGACGTGGAAGATCGGCGCGTCGATCATCTTCGCCACATCGGACGGATAGGGCGAGGAACGCGAGTAGCGCGGATACGTCGTGAAGCCGATCTGGTTGTTGACGATGAAGTGCACGGAGCCGCCGGTGCGGTAGCCCTTCAGGTCCGACAGGCCGAAGCATTCCGCGACCACGCCCTGGCCGGCGAACGCGGCGTCGCCATGCATCAGGAGCGGCATGACGGAGATGCGCATATCCGGCGGATCGCCGTGCTGGTCCTGCTTCGCACGCACCTTGCCGAGCACGACGGGATCGACGATCTCGAGATGCGAGGGGTTTGCGGTCAGCGACAGATGGATCCGGTTGCCGTCGAACTCGCGGTCCGAGGAGGCGCCGAGGTGATATTTGACGTCGCCGGAGCCTTCGACCGCGTCGGGGTTGGCCGAGCCGCCCTTGAACTCGTGGAACAGCGCGCGATGCGCCTTGCCCATCACCTGGGTCAGCACGTTGAGGCGGCCGCGATGCGGCATGCCGAGCACGATCTCCTTCACGCCGAGATTGCCGCCGCGCTTGATGATCTGCTCGAGCGCGGGAATCAGGGACTCGCCGCCGTCGAGGCCGAAGCGCTTGGTACCGGTGAACTTGGTGTCGCAGAACTTCTCGAAGCCCTCGGCTTCGACCAGCTTCATCAGGATGGCGCGGCGGCCCTCGCGGGTGAACGAGATCTCCTTGTCGGGTCCCTCGATGCGCTCCTGGATCCAGGCCTTCTGCGCGGCATTGCTGATATGCATGAACTCGACGCCGAGCGTCTGGCAGTAGGTGCGCTCGCAGATCGCGGTGATCTCACGGAGCGTGCCGTATTCGAGACCGAGCACGTGATCGAGGAATATCTTGCGGTCGAAATCGGCTTCGCTGAAGCCGTAGGTGCGCGGGTCGAGTTCCTCGCGGTTGCGCGGGGCTTCGATGCCGAGCGGGTCGAGCTTGGCGTGGAAATGGCCGCGCATGCGGTAGGAGCGGATCAGCATCAGGGCGCGGACGGAGTCGCGCGTGGCCTGGAGCAGATCGGCGGAGGAGATATCGGCGCCCTTGTCGCCTCCCTTGGCCTGCGCCCTGGCAGCGATCTTGGCACCGACCGTCTTCTCGACTTCGGCCCAGTTACCGTCGAGCGCCGAGGTCAGATCGTCTTGCGGCGTCAGCGGCCAATTGGCGCGCTCCCAGGACGGGCCTTGAGCATTCTTGCGGACGTCGTCCGGCTGGTCCTTCAGGCTCTTGAAGAACTCCTGCCACTCGGCGTCGACCGAGGACGGGTCCTTTTCATAGCGGGCGTAGATTTCGTCGATGTAGGTGGCGTTGGTGCCCTGCAAAAAGGAAGACAAGGCAAAGGCTGCGTTCGCGTCCTGGCGAGACATACTGGAGTTCCTGGCGATTTCGGTTCGCGCATAAC
Source organism: Bradyrhizobium sp. USDA 326 (assembly GCF_049739485.1). NCBI lineage: Bacteria > Pseudomonadati > Pseudomonadota > Alphaproteobacteria > Hyphomicrobiales > Nitrobacteraceae > Bradyrhizobium > Bradyrhizobium sp. USDA 326. The sequence continues at coordinate 2,790,454 of NZ_JBMGQA010000001.1, read as the reverse complement.
AAACGGCGCTGGCGCCGAGCTCCCCGGCAGAGGCTCGGCGCGACAGGCACCCTTTACCCTATTTGCTGCGAAACTTCGCCCGGAAAAGCACGAAGAAGTGAACTAGCCCTTCAACTTTTCGGCAAGCGTATGACCGAGGCGTGCAGGCGACGGGGACACTGTAATCCCTGCCGATTTCATCGCTTCGGTCTTGGAACCGGCGTCGCCCTTGCCGCCCGATATGATCGCGCCGGCATGGCCCATGCGGCGGCCGGGAGGGGCGGTGACACCGGCGATGAAGCCGACCATCGGCTTCTTGCGGCCGCGCTTGGCCTCGTCCTTGAGGAACTGGGCGGCGTCCTCCTCGGCGGAACCGCCGATCTCGCCGATCATGATGATGGATTCGGTCTTGGGGTCGGCGAGCAGCATTTCCAGCACGTCGATGAACTCGGTGCCCTTGACCGGGTCGCCGCCGATGCCGACCGCGGTGGTCTGGCCGAGGCCTTCCTGGGAGGTCTGGAACACGGCCTCATAGGTCAGCGTGCCGGAGCGGGAGACGATGCCGACCGAGCCGGTCTTGAAGATGTTGGCCGGCATGATGCCGATCTTGCACTCGCCTGCAGTCATGACGCCCGGGCAGTTCGGCCCGATCAGGCGCGACTTGGAGCCGATCAGCGAGCGTTTCACCCGCACCATGTCGAGCACCGGGATGCCCTCGGTGATGCAGACGATCAGCGGGATCTCGGCATCGATGGCTTCGCAGATCGCATCGGCCGCGCCCGGCGGCGGCACGTAGATTACCGACGCGTCCGCGCCGGTCTTCTCACGCGCCTCGCGCACGGTATCGAACACCGGCAGGCCCAGATGCGTCGAGCCGCCTTTGCCCGGCGAAGTGCCGCCGACCATCTCGGTGCCGTAGGCGATCGCGGCCTCGGAATGGAAGGTGCCGTTCTTGCCGGTGAAGCCCTGGCAGATGACCTTGGTGTTCTTGTCGATCAGGATGGACATGAGGTCTGCTTTCGCGAAACTAACGAGTGAGAGGTCAGTGGATGCGGCGGTAGACGCCGGTGAGCACGTCGGCCCAGCCCTCCGCGTCCGGCGAGAACTGGATCTTCAACGCGTAGGAATCGTCGTCGATGATCTCGTAGACGTGGCGCGCATTGCCGCGGAGCGAGCCGCGCACCAGCGTCAGGGTCTTGCCGACCCACCCGCCCGAAGCGGGCGAGGGCGGCGTGTAGCCGAGCGAATCGTACCAGAACAATTTGTAGGTACGGTCGTCACGATCGTAGGTGAAGACGCCGTGGGTGGCGAAGACCTGCTTGCCGTCGCGCATCTGAACCGAGTCCTGGATCAGGTAGAACCCGTTCAGATCCATGCGCGCGACGACGCGCGAAGTGGCCGGCCCGCCTGCAGTCCAGCGCGACGGGAAGACCATCTCTTCGCCATTCCATTCGCCGGCGAACGCGGCGAGACGCGCGTGCTCGGCAAGCGGGGATGATGCGGCGAGATGGTCCTGGGCCATGGCCTTAGCCTCCCTTGACGGCCTTCACGATCTTCTGCGCGGCGTCGTCGAGATTGTCGGCCGGCACCACGTTCAGTCCGGATTCACGGATGATCTTCTTGCCGAGCTCGACATTGGTGCCTTCGAGGCGGACCACCAGCGGCACGCTCAGACCGACCTCGCGAACGGCGGCGGTGACGCCCTCGGCGATCACGTCGCACTTCATGATGCCGCCGAAGATGTTGACCAGGATGCCCTTCACGTTGGGATCGGCGGTGATGATCTTGAAGGCGGCCGCGACCTTCTCCTTGCTGGCGCTGCCGCCGACGTCGAGGAAGTTGGCCGGCGCCATGCCGTAGAGCTTGATGATGTCCATCGTCGCCATGGCGAGGCCGGCGCCGTTGACCATGCAGCCGATATTGCCGTCCAGCGTGACGTAGTTGAGGTCGTACTTCGACGCCTCGATCTCCTTGGCGTCTTCCTCCGTCTCGTCGCGCAGCGCGACCACTTCGGGATGACGGAACAGCGCGTTGTCGTCGAACGAGACCTTGGCGTCGAGCACGCGGAGCTGGCCCTGCTTGGTCACGACCAGCGGGTTGATCTCCAGCATCGACATGTCCTTGGCGACGAAGGCGGCGTAGAGCTGCGCAGTGAGTTTCTCGGCCTGCTTGGCGAGGTCGCCGGAGAGGTTCAGCGCCTTCGCAACCGTGCGGCCATGATGACCCATGACGCCGGTGGCGGGATCGACCGAGAAGGTCACGATCTTCTCGGGCGTGTTGTGCGCGACGTCCTCGATGTTGACGCCGCCCTCGGTCGAGACGACGAAGGAGACGCGCGAGGTCTCGCGGTCGACCAGGATCGAGAGATAGAACTCCTTGTCGATGTCGGAGCCGTCCTCGATGTAGAGGCGGTTGACCTGCTTGCCGGCCGGGCCCGTCTGCACGGTCACCAGCGTCGCACCCAGCATCTGCTTGGCGAATTCGGCGACTTCGGCGGCCGACTTGGCGATGCGGACGCCGCCCTTGTCGCCGGCAGAGGCTTCCTTGAACTTGCCCTTGCCGCGGCCGCCGGCATGGATCTGGCTCTTCACCACCCAGACCGGACCAGGGAGCGCCTTGGCGGCGGCTTCCGCGTCGGCGGGCTTGAGGACCGGGACGCCCTTGGAGATCGGCACGCCGAACTCACCCAGCAGCGCTTTGGCCTGATATTCATGGATATTCATATGGTCGCTCCCTGAACCCGCGGGCGGTGACCCCATGGGCCCACCTCAGTCTTGTGGCTGGCATACCATATACCACAGGAACTGCAACCCGGATTCTATGACATCGAGATCTGGACTGCGCCGGAACCCGCCAAGCCTTAGACAAGTCAGTCAGCCGGGCTCCGGAAGTGAAACCGCCGAAGACCAGGTTTCGATCTTCGGCGGGGTATTGCTTGCGCCTTAGCGGCCGAGAAGATCGGGTGCGATCTTCTTGCAGGCGTCGACCAGGCCCTGCACCGCGCCGACCGACTTGTCGAAGGCCTCACGGTCCTTGCCGGCGAGCTCGATCTCGACCACGCGCTCGACACCCTTGGAGCCGATCACCACGGGCACGCCGACATACATGTCCTTCACGCTGTACTCGCCGTTGAGATAGGCGGCGCAGGGCAGCACGCGCTTCTTGTCCTTCAAATAGCTCTCGGCCATCGCGATCGCGGACGCGGCCGGGGCATAGAAGGCCGAGCCGGTCTTGAGCAGGTTGACGATCTCGGCGCCGCCGTTGCGGGTACGGTCGACGATCTCGTCGAGGCGCGCCTGCGAGGTCCAGCCCATCTTGACGAGGTCGGGCAGCGGGATGCCGGCGACGGTGGAGTACTTCACCAGCGGCACCATGGTGTCGCCATGGCCGCCGAGCACGAAGGCGGTGACGTCCTCGACCGAGACGTTGAACTCGTCGGCCAGGAAGTAGCGGAAGCGGGCCGAATCCAGCACGCCGGCCATGCCGACGACCTTCTTGTGCGGCAGGCCGCTCGCCTTCTGCAGCGCCCAGACCATGGCGTCGAGCGGGTTGGTGATGCAGATGACGAAGGCGTCGGGCGCGTATTTCTTGATGCCGGCGCCGACCTGCTCCATGACCTTGAGGTTGATCGAGAGGAGGTCGTCACGGCTCATGCCGGGCTTGCGCGGCACGCCGGCGGTGACGATGCAGACCTTGGCGTTGTCGAGCGCCTCGTAGGAGTTCGCGCCGCTGTAGTGCGCGTCGAAGCCGTCGACCGGCGAGGACTGCGCGATGTCGAGCGCCTTGCCCTGCGGCACGCCCTCGGCGATGTCGAACATCACCACGTCGCCCAGCTCTTTCAGGCCGATGAGATGAGCCAGCGTTCCGCCGATCTGGCCGGAGCCAATCAAAGCAATCTTGTCGCGCGCCATGTGAACCTGTCCTTTAGACACGTAAGGAGGGGAAAACTGAGACGGGTGGTTATCCCTTTCGCCTCCCCCGTTCAAGTCGCCGAATGCCCAATTGTCGGGCTTGGCGCGATAGCAGCCATACAGGTCCGTCATTCCGGGGCGTGCGAAGCACGGGCCCGGAATCCATCGGGCGGCAGAGTTCGTGGCGCGATGGGTAGCTCGCGACTTTCGTCGCGCCCCGGAATGACGGCGGGGATAGGACTTAAGTCTCCACCAGGCCCTTGGTCGAGCCGCTCGCGGTGGAATCCTTGCGGCCGTGAGGCAACGCCAGATAGGTTTCCGAGCCCATTTCGATCAGGCGCGAGGCGGTTCGCTTGAACTCCATGGCCTCGGTGCCCTCGGTAGCGAGGTAGAGCGAGATCGGATTGGCGTCGGCCGAGGCCATCAGCTTCACGGCGTTGTCATAGAGCGCGTCGATCAGCGTGATGAAACGCTTGGCGGCGTTGCGCTGGGAGATGTCCATCACTGGAATATGGTCGACCAGGATGGTGTGATAGTCGTGCGCCAGCCTGAGATAGTCGGATGCGCCGAGCGGCTTCTCGCAGAGGTCGGCGAACGCGAACCGCGCCACGCCATGGGCCGAGCACGGCACGTGCAGGATGCGTCCCTTGATCGAGATGTCGCGCGAGCGGCCTTTGGCGCCGCCCGACATCCGCTTCCAGGCGCGGTCGAGCGCGGCGTCCGCATCGCCATCCGCCGGCGTCAGCCACATCGGCACGCCCTGAAGTTTCTCCAGCCGGAAGTCGGTGCGCGCGTCGAGCCGCGCGACGTCCATGTGGTCGGTGATCTGCTTGATGAAGGGCAGGAACAGCGAGCGATTCAGGCCACTCTTGTAGAGATCCTCGGGCGCGACGTTGGAGGTCGCGACCACCACGGTGCCGAGCTCGAACAGCTTGGCGAACAGGCGTCCCAGGATCATCGCGTCCGCGATGTCGGTGACGTGGAATTCGTCGAAGCAGAGCAGCCAGCTCTCCTCGAAGATCGCGTTCGCGGTCAGCGCGATGACGTCGCCGTCCGCGATCTCGCCGCGCGCGATGCTCTGGCGATAGTCGTAGATGCGCTCGTGCACATCCGCCATGAACTCGTGGAAATGCGCGCGGCGCTTATGCTCGACGGCAGAGTGCTGAAAGAACAGATCCATCAGCATGGTCTTGCCGCGGCCGACCTCGCCATGGATGTAGAGCCCGCGCGGCGCCTCGTCCTTGTCATTGCTGCTGAACAGGCGGGCGAGCAGGCCCTGCTTGCGCTGCGGCTTGTAAGTGGCGAGTCGCTGGTCGAGCGCCGTATAGGCCTCGGCGACCTCGGCCTGCGCGGCATCGGGCTCGATCGCGCCGGAGGCGATCTGGGCCTGGTAGGCTTCGCTGAAGGGGGAACCGGGGGTCGAGAGCATGGCCCTTTACCGCCAGAGACCGGCGGAAATTGCAAGCCGTGAATTGAGGTCAGGGGTATGCGCTTTCGTAGCCCGGACGCGCTGCAGCGGGCTTGCGCTGCTGCGCAGAGTCGGGACCCACCACTTTGTTCATCTCGGAGCGCTGGGCCCCGGCTCCACGGCCGGGGCGCGAGAGCGAGCTACGCACACAGCTCGTAGGCATCCTCGACGACATACGGACCGCCGCCGGTCGACGCCCGCGACGAGAACAGCACGAAGCGCTCCGCCATGAATGCCTTGCTCGGGAAGTAGCCACGCAGCGAGAGATAATCGGCAACGTCGCGGTCGGAGGCGTCGTGCAGCCGGGCCAGCGTGACGTGCGGGATGAATTTGCGTCCCTCCGGGTCGAGACCGATCCGCTGCATCAACCGTTCGAGCTCGGCCTGCAACTCCATCAGCGGCTTGCTCGGCGCGATGGTGGCGACCACCGCGCGCGGCTTGCGGCCGCCGAAGCTGGTGAGCCCCTGCACCTTGACCTCGAACGGCTTGCGGTCGACGCGAAACAGCATCGAGGCGATCTCGTTGGCGGAAACGCCGTCGATGTCGCCGATGAAGCGCAAGGTGACGTGATAATTTTCGGGATCAATCCAGCGGGCGCCGGGGAGGCCACCCCTCAAGTTGGAAAGCGAGTGGCTGATCTCGGCCGGAATTTCCAGACCCGTGAACAAACGCGGCATCGTTTCGCACTCCCGATGCTTGGGTATGATCCTTGGGAAAGACCATATCCAAATTTTAGAGCCGGTGACGAATCACCGGTACCCTGATTCCTATCGCAGTTGTGTGACTCTGCGAAGCATCGCGCGGGCCACCCCGGGAAAACCCTGGGAATTAGGGTTAGCGCTGCCTGCATTTCAACGCTGTTGCTCAGCTATCGTGCCAAGGAATGCCTCCACTGTGGGCAGGATGTTGGCGACGACGATGTCGATGCCGGCCGCAGTCGGATGAATGCCGTCGGCCTGATTGAGCTTGGCGTCGGCCGCAACGCCCTCGAGGAAGAACGGGTAGAGGGGCACATTCATCTTTTTCGCCAGATCCGGATAAATCGAATTGAAGCGCGCGGCATAGTCGGCGCCGTAATTCGGCGGCGCCAGCATGCCGCAGAGCATCACCGCGATGTTGCGCGCCTTGAGCCGCTGGACGATGTCGGTCAGCGCGGCGCGCGTCAGGTCGGGATCGATGCCGCGCAACGCGTCATTGGCGCCGAGCTCGACGATGACGCCGTCAGTTCCATCGGGCACCGACCAATCGAGCCGGTCGCGGCCGCCGGAGGAGGTGTCGCCGGACACCCCCGCATTGATCATGTCGACCCCTATGCCTTTGGCTTGCAAGACTTTTTTGAGCTTTTGGGGAAACGCCTCCTGGGCCGGGAGGCCGAGGCCGGCGCTGAGGGAATCGCCGAGAACGACAAGCTTGATCGGCCTTGTCGCCTGTGCCCAAGCGGGGGGCGCGATCGTCATCAAAGCGAGCATCAACACGGCTATGTGCATGAACAATCCGTAACGCCTCTCGACCGCGCTGTCGGAGTTGCCATATGACCGGACCATGGATACTCGCATCGAACCCTCATCGCTCGCCGCTACCGCCGCGGACACCATCGCCATTTCCAACGTCAATCTCTCATTGGGCACGGGCGCGGCACGCGTTCACATCCTCAAGGATATCAGCATGCGGGTCGCCTCGGGCGAGACGATCGGCCTGATCGGCCCGTCAGGCTCGGGCAAATCCACGCTGCTGATGGTCATGGCGGGGCTGGAGCGTCCTGATAGCGGAGAGGTGGTGGTTTCAGGCACGCCTTTCAATGCCCTTGACGAGGACGCGCTGGCCCGCTTCCGCGGCCGCCAGGTCGGCATCGTCTTCCAGTCCTTCCATCTGATTCCGACCATGACGGCGTTGGAGAACGTCGCCGTGCCGCTCGAGCTTGCCGGCAATCCCGATGCTGCGCGGCGCGCGGCGCAGGAGCTGCAATCGGTCGGGCTCGGCGACCGCCAGCATCACTATCCGGCGCAGCTCTCCGGCGGCGAGCAGCAGCGCGTTGCGCTCGCGCGCGCGCTGGCGCCGGATCCCGCGATCCTCGTCGCCGACGAGCCGACCGGCAATCTCGACGAGACAACCGGAAAACAGATCGTCGATCTCCTGTTCAGCAAGCACGCCGAGCGCGGCATGACCCTGGTGCTGGTCACGCACGATTCCTCGCTCGCGCATCGCTGCGATCGCGTCATCCGCCTGCGCTCGGGGCGCATCGACACGCAGTCTGCGCCGGCATGAGCGCGACCGTCGAACCGTTCGCGAAGCCCAATGGCATCGCGTTGTCGCTGCGCTACGCCCTGCGCGAATTGCGCGGGGGCCTGCGCGGCTTCTATGTCTTCATCGCCTGCATCGCGCTCGGCGTGATGGCGATCGCCGGCGTCGGCTCGGTGTCCGCGAGCCTGAGCGATGGGCTCGCGCGCGAGGGCCGCACGCTGCTCGGCGGCGACGTCTCCTTCGTGCTGTTCCAGCGCGAGGCCAAGCCTGAAGAGGTCGCCTTCCTGCGCTCGCGCGGCACGCTGTCGACGGCGGCGACGTTGCGCGGCATGGCGCGCGCGGCTGACGGCAAGCTGGCGCTGGTCGAGATGAAGGCGGTCGACGACACCTATCCGATGCTGGGACGGCTGACGCTGGCGCCGCCCCTGCCGATGTCCGACCTGCTCGCCGAGCGTGACGGCGCGTTCGGCGCCGCTGCCGATCCGACGTTGCTGGCGCGGCTCTCGTTGAGGACCGGCGACCGCGTCACCATCGGCGCGGCGACCTTCCAGATCCGCTCTACGGTCGAAGCCGAGCCCGACAAGCTCGCCGGCGGCATCGGCTTCGGGCCACGCTTCCTGATCAGCGAGACGGCCTTGCGCGCCACCGGCCTGATCCAGCCCGGCAGCCTGGTGCGCTGGGTCTACCGGGTCAAGCTGCCCGATACCGCAAACAACGAGCGCGCCACCGAAGCCTTCATCGCGGACGCCCGCAACGCCGCGCCGCAGGCCGGCTGGGAGATCCGCAGCCGCTCCAATGCCTCGCCGCAGCTCGAGCGCAACATCAACCGCTTCACGCAGTTCCTGACCCTGGTCGGCCTCGCGGCGCTGCTGGTCGGCGGCGTCGGCGTCGCCAATGCCGTGAAGAGCCATATCGACCGCCGGCTCGAGGTGATCGCGGCTCTCAAGGCCGTCGGCGCGACCGGGCGCGACGTCTTCGGCATCTATCTTGCGCAGGTCATTCTGCTCGCGGGCATCGGCTCGGTGATCGGCCTCGTGCTCGGCGCCGCGATGCCCTTCGCGATCGTTGGGCTGTTCGGCAAGCTGCTCCCGCTGCCGGTGGTGCCGGCCGTGCATGCCGACGAGCTCGCGCTGTCCTTCGTCTACGGCCTCTTGACCGCGCTGGCTTTCGGCCTGTGGCCGCTCGGCCGCGTGCACGACGTGCCGGTGGCCGCGCTGTTCCGCGACACCATCAGCTCGGAATGGCACCGGCCGCGCGCGGGCTATCTCCTGTTCATGGGGCTCGTGATCGCCCTGCTCATCGCGGTCGTGATCGGCCTCGCCTTCGACAAGCGCATCGCCGCGGTGTTCGTCGCCTCCTCGGTCGTCGTGTTCGTTTTGCTGCGCGGCATCGCCGCCCTGCTGATGGCAGGCGCGCGGCGGCTGCCGCGGACGCGGCTGCCGATGCTGCGGCTGGCGATCGCCAACATCCACCGGCCGGGCGCGCTGACGCCCTCGGTCGTGCTGTCGCTGGGGCTCGGGCTGGCCGTGCTCGTCACCATCACCCAGATCGACGGCAATTTGCGCCGGCAGTTCCTCGCAGCTCTGCCCGATCAGGCGCCATCCTTTTTCTTCATCGACATCCCGAGCGCGCAAGCCGAGCAGTTCGACCTCTATCTGCGCCAGATCGCTCCCGGCGCGAAGGTCGAGGACGTGCCGATGCTGCGCGGGCGCATCGTCGCCGCGCGCGGCGTTCGCGCCGAGGAACTCAAGCCGACGACCGATTCCGAATGGGTGCTGCAGAGCGACCGCGGCCTGACCTACACCGGCGAGCTGCCGAAAGGTTCCAAGGTGGTCGAGGGCGAATGGTGGAGCCCCGATTATTCCGGACCGCCGCTGGTCTCGATGGAGAAGAAGATCGCCGAAGGGCTCGGCCTCAAGCTCGGCGACGAGATCGTGGTCAACGTGCTCGGCCGCGACATCCCGGCGAGAATCGGCAATCTGCGCACCATCGACTGGCAAGGGCTCGGCATCAACTTCGTCCTGGTCTTCTCGCCGAACGCCTTCAAGGGCGCCCCGCATACCCATATCGCAACGCTGACCGAGGCCGGCGGCAATGCCGCGGGCGACGGCAAGATCATCAAGCAGGTGGCCGACGCCTATCCGATGGTGACGAGCGTACGCGTGCGCGAGGTGATGGAGACGGTCGGCTCCGTGGTGACCAACCTGGCGCTGGCGATCCGCGGCGCCAGTGCCGTCACCCTGATCTCGGCGATCCTGGTGCTCGGCGGGGCGCTCGCAGCCGGCCACCGCCACCGGGTCTATGATGCGGTGATCCTGAAGACCCTGGGCGCGACGCGGCTGCGGCTGCTGGGCGCCTATGCCCTCGAATACCTGCTGATCGGGCTCGCGACCGCGGTGTTCGGCGTGATCGCCGGCAGCATCGCGGCCTGGATGATCGTGACGCGGCTGATGACGCTCAGCTTCGTCTGGCAGGCCGGCAGCGCAGCCGGCGTGGTCGCGGCCGCGCTGGTCGTCACGGTCGGGCTCGGCCTCGCCGGCACGCTGCTGGCGCTGAACAAAAAGCCCGCGACGGTGTTGCGGAATTTGTGACAAAATGTAGCGGGTCGCCGCACGGGAGCGGAATTGCACGATTCCTGCTATTAACCACGACTGCTCGTCTGGATTGTGGGTGAGGGCGACATTCGGCCGCGCGTGGACGGTTGCAGCGAATGTGTTAGTTTCCCACATATCGAATGGGTTCGGAGTCCCGATTGTTAGCCAAAATTTAGTCGGCTGGCATCGGTATCCGAGATAGAATTTGACGAACCGGCGGCATGGCGACCCTCATGCCGGACCGGCCAACCAGCGGGATTTCGACCATGTCGGACCTAGACCGTAACTACGCTTCTCCTTTCGGCAGGGCCGCCGGGCGCGTTGACGCCGCGACGGTCGATGCCGGCCTGCGCGCCTACATGCTGCGCATCTACAACTACATGACCATTGGCCTGGCCATCACTGGCCTTGCCGCCCTCGGCGTCTACATGGCCGCCGTGACCGACGTTCCGACCCCGGAAGCGGTCCGCGTCGGCAAGCTGTTCCTGACGCCGTTCGGCTACGCCATGTTCGTCAGCCCCCTGAAGTGGCTGTTCATGCTCGCGCCGCTCGCGATGGTGTTCGTGATCTCGGCGGGCATCAACCGTCTCGCCCCCTCGACCGCCCAGATCCTGTTCTGGGTGTTCTCGGCGCTGATGGGCATCTCGCTGTCGTCGATCTTCCTGGTGTTCACGCACACCTCGATCGTGCGGGTGTTCTTCATCACCGCGGCGACCTTCGGTGCGCTGAGCCTCTACGGCTACACCACCAAGCGTGACCTGACCGGGATGGGCTCGTTCCTGTTCATGGGCCTGATCGGCATCGTCCTCGCCAGCCTGGTGAACCTGTTCCTGGCCAGCTCGATGCTGCAGTTCATCGTGTCGGTGGTCGGCGTGCTGGTGTTCTCGGGCCTCACCGCCTGGGACACCCAGCGGCTGAAGAACGACTACATCTACGGCTACGCCTCGGCCGGCGGTGACATCGCAGAGCGTGCGGCCATCACGGGCGCGCTGTCGCTGTACCTGAACTTCATCAACCTGTTCACGCTGCTGCTGCAGCTGCTCGGCCAGCGCGAGTAAGCGCAACGACGAGAGAGAACGGACACGAACCCCGGCCGAAAGGCCGGGGTTTTTGTTTGGGTCCGTGATCCCCTCCCCGTCATTGCGAGCGCAGCGAAGCAATCCAGAGTCCCTCCGCGGATGCATTTCTGGATTGCTTCGCTGCGCTCGCAATGACGGGGGTGGAGGCGGCGGAGCCCCTTCCGGCAGCCGCGGGAAGGCTTTAATCTTCCCCCATGTCCGCACCCGAAATCAGGCCCACCACAGAGGCCGACCTTCCCGCCATCACCGCCATCTACCAGCAGGCCGTCCGCGAGGGCACGGCGACGTTCGAGCTGGAGCCGCCCGACCTCGCCGAGATGACGCGTCGCTACCGCACGCTGATCGACGGCGGCTATCCCTATCTCGTCGCCATGCTCGACGGCAGGATCGCCGGCTATGCCTATGCCGGCGCCTACCGGCCGCGGCCGGCCTATCGCTTCACGGTGGAGAACTCGATCTATCTCGATCCCTCCTTCCACCGCCGCGGTGTCGGCTCAAAGCTGCTGGAACGGCTGATCACCGAATGCGAGGCGCGCGGCTTCCGCCAGATGATCGCCGTGATCGGCGACTCCGCCAATGCCGGATCGATCGGCGTGCACACCAGGGCCGGCTTCAAGATGATCGGCACACATCCCAATGTCGGGCTGAAATTCGGCCGCTGGCTGGACACGGTGATGATGCAGCGCGACCTCGGCGAGGGTGCAAGCACGGTGCCGGAGAAGTAGGGCAGGTCGTCACACCACCGCCAGCTTCCGATCGATCACCAGCAACACCCGTTCCAGCTCGTGGCCGCGGCGCAGGATCAGCCCGGTCGCCGAGATCACGCTGTACATGCCCTGCTTGCGCGCGAGCCGCGGGTCCTTCTCGATGCGATAGATCGGCACTTCCGAGGCGCGGCGATAGACCGAGAACACGGCGCGGTCCTTCAGGAAGTCGATGGCGTAGTCGCGCCACTCGCCGTCGGCGACCATGCGGCCGTAGAGATTGAGGATCCGGTGCAGCTCGAGCCGGTTGAACGTCACCCGGTTCGGCTGCGCATTCGCAGCGGCGGGGCGCGCCGCCGCGCGCTGCTCGCTCGGATCGGCATCCTCCGACATCAGGCTCATGGGAAGCGCCTCCTCATCGCAAGACATGAACGCGTCGGCGAAGACCGTCCGCGGAGCCGCGCTCATGACAATTGCATGATTGCGCCAACCGTTCCGCGCCGCAAGGGGCTCAACCCATCGAATCGGCTGCGAGGCGGGACACACGCAAGGGTGGAACTCTGTCGCGGCAAACCGTCACGGGATCGTTAGCAGGAATCATAGTATCGCCGCTTTTCCGCCCACCGCCTGCCGCCCTGCACTGCGATAAAGAATCCTGTGCGTTGACCCGGTCCTTTCGGTTCCGGATTCCTCAGCCCCCAGCCCCCCGGGGTCGAACAGGATCGGGTCTGTACGCACGGCAAGGAGGGCCAACGCAAGTTGGTCCTTTTTTGTTTGTGTCGGGATGTGTCCGGCACGTTGTCATTCCGGGGCACGCGAAGCGCGAACTTTGGTCCGCAATTGCGCACCTGAGAATCCCATCTACCATCACACAAGCTGAGAAATGGATTCCGGGTTCGCGCCAACAGGCGCGCCCCGGAACAGCAGAGTGCGACGCTAGAAAATCAATGCAGCGACGTATAAGCCGCGCCCAGCATCGGGCCGGGCTTCTCCCGGCTGCCATCCTGGACATAGACCACCGCGCCGTCGACGCCATCGCGCGTGAGGTTCTCGATCGGCACCGACCAGCTTTCCGGACGGCCGGTCCAATCGCCGACCTTGAGCAGGTTGCGCACCACGTTGTGATAGGTGACCTGCTGTCCGCGATTCTCGCCGCGGGTGATCGCGATCGGCACCGACTTGGCGATCGAGCAGATCCAGACCTCGCCGTGCGAGACCGCAGGCTCCTTGCTTGCGGCCACCGAGACGTTGATGTGCTTGCCCGACAGAGACATCGTCACCGGCACGGTCATCACGCCACTGCCCTTGTCGGTCTTGCCGATCGCATTCTCGATGCCGGCGCGATCGCTGCCGATGACATGCGTGGAGCCGTTGACGACGGCCTGCGGCGTGTAGACCTCGCGATCGCCGCGCATGCGCGAATAGGCACGCTGCCGTGCCGAGAAGCGCGAGTCCGCCAGCGTGTCTTTCCAGCCGAGATAGTCCCAATAATCGATCGGCATGCTCAACGCGATGATCGACGGGTCTTTCGAGAGATCGCCGATAATCTGGTCGGCGGGCGGGCAGGACGAGCAGCCCTGCGAGGTAAACAATTCAACAACGGCGCGGGGATCAGCGTGAGCGGGACGCATGACGGCGATGATCGCGCAGATGCCGAAAGCTCCCGACCAGAGGGCACTGGACCAGCGCGAAATCAGATGAGAAGCCGTCATTGTCGTCATGTCGAACGCCGCACACCATTGCTCGTGGGAAGGGGAATCTTATCGCCGGATGGTCACCGTAGTCTTACGGGGCGCGGTACGTTCATCCGTCCAGGCAACCGTCCAAGGGACGGTCTTCCGCCGGGCGGGCCCATCTGAAGCGTACCGCAAACGCGCGAAGGCGGCCTTTGATAGGCCGCCTTCGTTTAGGCTTCTACTCACTTCGCAGTGAGCCATCGTTCACAAATCCGCGCTTACGCCGCGAGCTTGCGCAGCACGTAATGCAGGATGCCGCCGTTGCGGTAGTAGTCGAGCTCGTCCAGCGTATCGATGCGGCAGAGCAGCGAAACGCGCTGCAGCGAACCGTCGCCGGAGACGATCTCCGCGGTCAGCTTCTGGCGCGGCTTGAGGTCGCCGACGAGGCCGCGCAGCGTCACCTTCTCGTCGCCCTTCAGGCCCAGAGACGACCAGGAGGTGCCTTCCTCGAAAGTCAGCGGCAGCACGCCCATGCCGACCAGGTTGGAACGGTGGATGCGCTCGAAGCTCTGGCAGATCACGGCGCGCACGCCGAGCAGGCGCGTGCCCTTCGCGGCCCAGTCGCGCGAGGAGCCGTTGCCGTATTCGGCGCCGGCAAATACCACCAGCGGCACCTTCTCTTCCTGGTACTTCATCGCGGCGTCGTAGATCGACATCTGCTCGCCGTCGGGCCAGTGCTTGGTGAGGCCGCCTTCCGGAATGTTGCCGTCGGCGCCCTTCAGCATGAAGTTCTTGATGCGGATGTTGGCGAAGGTGCCGCGCATCATCACTTCATGGTTGCCGCGGCGCGTGCCGTACTGATTGAAGTCGGCCGGACGCACCTGGTGCTCGCTGAGATATTTGCCAGCGGGCGAGGTGAGCTTGATCGAGCCGGCCGGCGAGATATGGTCGGTGGTGATCTTGTCGCCGAACATGGCGAGGATGCGCGCCTCGACGATGTCGGTGACCGGCTCCGGCTCCTTCTGCATGCCTTCGAAATAGGGCGGGTTCTGCACATAGGTCGAAGACATGTTCCAGCGATAGGTCTCGCTCTCGACCGTCTTGATCTTGCGCCAGTTGGTGTCGCCCTTGAACACGTCGGCATACTTCTTCTTGAAGATCGACGCGGTCACGAACTTCTTCATGAAGGCGTTGATTTCCTTCGTCGTCGGCCAGATGTCCTTCAGATACACCGGCTTGCCGTCCTTGCCTTCGCCGAGCGGCTCGGTGGCGAGGTTCTTGGTGACGCTGCCGGCGAGCGCATAGGCGACGACCAGCGGCGGCGAAGCCAGATAGTTCGCCTGCACGTCCGGCGAGACGCGGCCTTCGAAGTTGCGGTTGCCTGAGAGCACGGCGGCCGCGACGATGCCGTTGTCGTTGATCGACTTCGAGATCTCCTCCGGCAGCGGACCGGAATTGCCGATGCAGGTGGTGCAGCCGAAGCCGACCAGGTTGAAGCCGACCTTGTCGAGATAGGGCTGGAGACCGGAATTGGCGAGATATTCCGCGACCACCTGGCTGCCGGGAGCGAGCGAGGTCTTCACCCACGGCTTGGCCTTGAGGCCCTTCGCAGCGGCGTTACGCGCGAGCAGGCCGGCACCGATCAAGACGCTCGGGTTCGAGGTGTTGGTGCAGGAGGTGATCGCGGCGATCACGACGTCGCCGTGACCGAGATCGAAGTTCTTGCCTTCGACGGCGAAGCGCTTCGCCGGCTCCTCGGCCTTCTTGTACTCGCTGGCGAGCGCGAGCGAGAAGCCGTCCGCGACGGTGGGCAGCGCGATGCGGCCTTCGGGCCGCTTCGGGCCGGCCAATGACGGCACGACGTCGCCGAGGTCGAGCGTCAGCGTTTCCGTGAACACCGGATCCGGCGACTTGGCGGTGCGGAACAGGCCCTGGGCCTTGGCATAGGCCTGGACCAGCGCAACGCGCGCGGAAGAGCGGCCGGAGGTCTTGAGATAGTCGAGCGCGGCGGCATCGACCGGGAAGAAGCCGCAGGTCGCGCCATATTCGGGCGCCATGTTGGCGATGGTGGCCTTGTCGGCGACCGAGAGGTGGTCAAGGCCCGGGCCAAAGAACTCGACGAACTTGCCGACCACGCCGAGCTTGCGCAGCATCTGCGTCACGGTCAGCACGAGGTCGGTCGCGGTGACGCCTTCCTTCAGCGAACCCTTCAGCTTGAAGCCGACGACGTTGGGCAGCAGCATCGACAGCGGCTGGCCGAGCATGCAGGCTTCCGCCTCGATGCCGCCGACGCCCCAGCCGAGCACGGCGAGACCGTTGACCATGGTGGTGTGCGAATCAGTGCCGACGAGCGAGTCGGGATAGGCGACCTCGAAGGTGCCGGTCTTCCTTCCGACCGTCATCTTCTCCTTCTTGGTCCAGACCGTCTGAGCCAGATATTCGAGGTTGACCTGGTGGCAGATGCCGGTGCCGGGCGGCACGACGGAGAAGTTCGAGAACGCCTTCTGGCCCCATTTCAGGAACTCGTAGCGCTCCTGGTTCTGCTTGTATTCCTCGGTGACGTTCTTGCCGAAGGCCTTGTTGTCGCCGAAGAAGTTCACGATCACGGAGTGGTCGATGACCAGATCGACCGGAACCAGCGGATTGATCTTCTCTGCGTCGCCGCCGAGCTTCTGCATCGCGTTGCGCATCGCGGCGAGGTCGACCACCGCGGGCACGCCGGTGAAGTCCTGCATCAGGACCCGCGCGGGGCGGAAGGCGATCTCATGCTCCAGCGACTTCTTGCGCAGCCATTTCGATACCGCGACGATGTCCTCCTTCTTGACCGAGCGGCCGTCCTCGTTGCGCAGCAGGTTCTCGAGCAGGACCTTCATCGAATAGGGAAGTTTCGAAATTCCCTTCAGACCATTCTTCTCGGCCGTGGGCAGGCTGTAATACACATAGGTCTTGGCGCCGACCTTGAGGGTCTTTTTGCATTTGAAGCTGTCGAGCGAGGTCATGTAGGAGATCCCAATTGTTAGCTATACCCGGCAGGGTATTTTAACACCGTCAGCGTATCAGGCTGGGCCGCTTGCAGGGGCAGGTTGAGTTGCTGCATCGAGTAGTTCCGGGCTTATAGAAGCTTTCTAACGGCGCCGCCACAGCCACAATCGTGCCGCAGCAATCCGCGAGCCAAAAATTCCCATGCGCTACCCCAAGATTTCCTGAGGCCTGGCTTTGAGCGGGTTGAAACGAGGCGAGATGCGGCTTTCCGGTCACGAGCTCAGATGCGTGCGGGGCGGACGCGAGGTGTTCGCCGGCCTCGGTTTCACGGCCGCCTCGGGCGAAGCCGTCGCGGTGATGGGTCGCAACGGATCGGGCAAGACCTCGCTGCTGCGGCTGATCGCGGGCCTGCTCGTTCCCGCCGGCGGAACGATCGCGCTGGACGGGGGCGATGCCGAGCTGACGGTGCCGGAGCAGTGCCACTATCTCGGCCATCGCGATGCCCTGAAGCCGGCCCTTACCGTGGCCGAAAACCTGGCGTTCTGGGCCGCTTTCCTGGGCGGCGAGCGCGGCGACGCCGCCGCGACCCTCGCCACTGTCGGCCTCGACCACGCCACCCATCTGCCTGCCGGATTCCTGTCGGCCGGCCAGCGCCGCCGGCTCTCGCTGGCCCGGCTGCTGACGGTCCGCCGGCCGGTCTGGCTGCTGGACGAGCCGACCAACGCGCTTGATGTGGCCGGCCAGGACATGTTCGGCGGCCTGATGCGCGATCATCTCGCTGGCGGTGGCATGATCATCGCGGCGACCCACGCCCCGCTCGGGATCGAAGCGCGGGAGCTGCGGATCGGGGGTGTGGCGTGATTTCGATGCACCCTCAGCTTTCCGAATGCCCAAGCTCCGCTCTCTCCGTTCCCTCCCCCGTTGTGGGGGAGGGTCAGGGAGGGGGGTGCCACACGACGCGCTCTCTCGATTCTTGCGTTGGAAAAGTGGGCGTTCTGTTGCTGGAAGATAGCCCCGAGCAAGCACCTCGCCCGGGGGTACCCCTCTCCCCCGCCCTCCCCCACAAGGGGGGAGGGAGCGCAGTTTGCCGAAGGCGGGAGCTGGGCTCACAAGACGACTTCACTGGCCAAAGGGCCACCCCATGACCGCCCTTGCCGCCCTCATCCGCCGGGACATCAGGATCGCGCTGCGCGTCGGCGGCGGGGCGCTGATCGGGGTGCTGTTCTTCCTGACCGTGGTGGTGCTGATGCCGTTCGCGGTCGGGCCGGACCTGGCGCTGCTATCGCGGCTCGGGCCGGCGATCCTGTGGCTCGGCGCGCTC
This sequence comes from Bradyrhizobium sp. USDA 326, assembly GCF_049739485.1. Classification (NCBI taxonomy): domain Bacteria; kingdom Pseudomonadati; phylum Pseudomonadota; class Alphaproteobacteria; order Hyphomicrobiales; family Nitrobacteraceae; genus Bradyrhizobium; species Bradyrhizobium sp. USDA 326. Next base: position 2,772,499 of record NZ_JBMGQA010000001.1, on the reverse strand, counting down.
TTGGCGAGCCTGCTCACCCTGGACCGGCTGTTCATGGCCGACCACGAGGACGGCTCGCTCGACCTGATCACGATGAGCCGGACGCCGCTGGAACTCGCCTGTGCCGCCAAGGCGCTGGCGCATTGGCTGGCCGCCGGCCTGCCGCTGATTGTCGCAACCCCCGTGCTCGGCCTGCTGCTCAACCTCGACATGGTTGCAACCGGCGCGGTGGCGCTGACGCTGCTGGCGGGCACGCCGGCGCTGACCTTCACCGGCATGATCGGCGCGGCGCTTGCGGTGACGCTGCATCGCGGCGGGCTGTTGATGGCCGTGCTGGTGCTGCCGCTGTCGATTCCAGTGCTGATTTTCGGGGTTGCGGCCTCGCAGGCGGTGATCGTCGGGCCGATGACCTTCGGCGCGCCGTTTTCGATTCTCTGCGCGCTGTCGCTGGTTAGCCTCGTGATCGGCCCGTTCGCGGCCGCAGCAAGCCTGCGGCATGGCCTCGACTGAGATGGGCTCGACGGATCTTGACCCCGATCAACTTTCGCGACGGGCTTTCGTGCTGATTGCCTGAGCGGCCCCCGGTGATTATCAGGATACCATGACGCTGATCGACCTCGCCAACCCCACGCGGTTCCTCGCGCTGACAGCGCGGGTGTTGCCGTGGCTGGCGGCCGCGACAATCATCCTGCTCACGATCGGTCTCTATCAAGCTGCGCTCGCGCCCGACGACTATCAGCAGGGCGCGACCGTGAAGATCATGTTCATCCACGTACCCAATGCCTGGCTGTCGATGTTCGTCTGGGGCGTGATGAGCATCGCATCATTGGGCACGCTGGTGTGGCGGCATCCGCTGGCCGACGTCGCCGCCAAAGCGGCAGCTCCGATCGGCGCCAGTTTCACCTTCCTCGCGCTGCTCACGGGCTCGCTATGGGGCCGGCCGATGTGGGGCACCTATTGGGAATGGGATGCGCGGCTGACCTCGGTGCTGATTCTGTTCCTGATGTATCTCGGCCTGATGGCGCTGTGGCGCGCGGTGGACGATCCCTCGCGCGCGGCGCGCGCCGCGGCGGTGCTGACCCTGGTCGGCGCCATCAACCTGCCGATCATCAAGTTCTCGGTCGACTGGTGGAACACGCTGCACCAGCCGGCCTCGGTGATGCGCATGGGCGGCTCGGCCCTCGACAAGTCGTTCCTGATTCCGCTGCTTGTGATGGCGATCGGATTCACGCTGCTGTTCGTCACGCTGCACCTGGCTGCGATGCGCAACGAAATCCTGCGCCGCCGCGTCCGCTCGCTGCAGATGATGCAGGCGAGCCGCATAGCGTTCTCGAGCGACGTGGCCGCCGGCTCGCGTCAAGAAAACGCGTCAAAAGAAGTGGGGGCCGCATGACGATGTCGCTTGGTCCCTACGCGTCCTTCATCGTGATGTCGTATGCGGCTGCCGCCCTCGTGGTCGCAATCCTCATCGGCTGGGTCATGCTCGACTATCGCAGCCAGACGCAGCGCCTGCGCGAGCTTGAGGAGCGCGGCATCACCCGCCGCTCGGGCCGCAGCGCGACGGAGCAGCGATGAGCGACCAGTCCACCTCCGCTCCCCCGCAGCGCCGCACCTTCCTGATGGTGCTGCCGCTGATCGCCTTCATCGGACTTGCGCTGCTGTTCTGGTTCCGGCTCGGCAGCGGCGATCCTTCCCGGATTCCCTCGGCGCTGATCGGTCGGCCGGCGCCGCAGACGGCGCTGCCGCCGCTGGAGGGATTGCAGGACAACGGCAGCCAGGTGCCGGGGCTCGATCCCGCCGCGTTCAAGGGCAAGGTCAGCCTCGTCAATGTCTGGGCGTCCTGGTGCGTGCCGTGCCATGACGAGGCGCCGCTCCTGACCGAGCTCGCCAAGGACAAGCGCTTCCAGCTGGTCGGCATCAACTACAAGGATGCCTCCGACAACGCGCGCCGCTTCCTCGGCCGCTACGGCAATCCGTTCGGCCGCGTCGGCGTCGACGCGAACGGCCGCGCCTCGATCGAATGGGGCGTCTATGGCGTGCCGGAAACCTTCGTCGTCGGGCGCGAGGGCACCATCGTCTACAAGCTGGTGGGGCCGATCACGCCGGATAATCTGCGGACGGTGTTGATGCCGCAGATGGAGAAGGCGTTGAAGGCAGGAAGCTGACGCCGCGCTCGTGCCCCCGGACGCAGCGCAGCGCTTCTTCGAACGGTGCGCTGCAGAGCCGGGGCCCATGCCACCACGACTGCGCTGCTGGGGCGAGCCTGGGTCCCGGCTCGCGCTTCGCGCGTCCGGGACACGAGACCGTCACCCCTTGCTCACATCCCCCGCCTCCGCCTCGCTGGTCTCCAGCGATACCGGCGCGAGGTGGTAGCGCTTGGTCAGCGGCATCTGGGCGATGGCGAAGATCATCGTGATGGGCGTCACGCCGAACACCTTGAAGTTCACCCAGAAGTCCGTGCTCTGGGTGCGCCAGACGATCTCGTTCAGCACCGCCATGCCGGCGAAGAACAGCGCCCAGCGCAGCGTGAGGATCCGCCAGCCCTGCGGCGTCAGATTGAACACCTGGTCGAACATCACGGCGATGAAGGACCGGCCGAACAGCAGGCCGCCGCCGAGGATCGCGGCGAACAGGCCGTAGATGATGGTCGGCTTGACCTTGATGAAGGTCTCGTCGTGCAGCACCAGGGTCAGCGTGCCGAACACCAGCACGACCACGCCGGTCACGATCGCCATGATCGGGATGTGGCGCGTCACCACATAGGAGGCGACCATCGCTGCAACGATCGCGACCATGAAGGCTCCGGTCGCGGCGAACAGATTGAACTTCGCATTCACGAAGAAGAACACGAGCAGCGGACCGAGCTCGGTCGCGAGCTTGAACAGTGGATGCGGCTGGGTCTTGTCCATTCTCTCTTCCGTCTCTCCCATCCTTAGACGACCGCTTCGCGGTCTCCTCAGGATGAGGACCTCATGTGTGGCACGACCTCATCCCGAGGAGCCGCGCAAGCGGCGTCTCGAAGGATGACGCTATTCGATTCCGGCGATCGCGCGGGCGAAGTCGCGCGCGGTGAACGGCGCGAGATCGTCGACGCCTTCGCCGACGCCGATGAAATGCACCGGCAGTTTGAATTTCTCCGCGAGCGCCACCAGGATGCCGCCGCGCGCGGTGCCGTCGAGCTTGGTCATCACAAGGCCGGTGACGCCTGCGGTGCGATGGAAGGCCTCGACCTGCGACAGCGCGTTCTGGCCGACGGTGGCGTCCAGCACCAGCAGGACCGCATGCGGCGCGGTGGCGTCCACCTTGCGGATGACGCGCACGACCTTTTCGAGCTCGTTCATCAGCTCGGCCTTGTTTTGAAGGCGGCCGGCGGTGTCGATCAGGAGCACGTCGATGTTCTGCTCCTTCGCCGCCGTCAGCGCGCTGAAGGCGAGGCTTGCCGAATCCGAGCCCTGCGCACCTGATATGACGGGCGTCTTCGTCCGCTCACCCCAGACCTTGAGCTGCTCGATCGCCGCTGCGCGAAACGTGTCGCCGGCGGCCAGCATCACCTTGCGGCCCTCGGACGCGAATTTCTGCGAGAGCTTTCCGATCGTGGTGGTCTTGCCCGAGCCGTTGACGCCGACGACGAGAATGACGAACGGCTTCCTGGCCGTGTCGATCTCGAGTGGCTTCGCCACCGGCGCCAGCACCTTCTCGACCTCTGTCGCGACGACGTCCTTCACTTCGTCGGCCGAGATCGCCTTGTCATAGCGCCCGGCGCCGACCGCGTCCGCGATCCGGACCGCGACCGAGGTGCCGAGATCGGCGCGCAAGAGCACGTCCTCGATGTCGTCGAGCATGGCGCGGTCGAGCTTGCGCTTGATGACGAGGTCGGCGACCGCGGTCCCGAGCGAGGACGACGTGCGCTTCAGCCCGTTGGACAGGCGGCGCCACCAGCTCAGTTTGGGGGTGTCGGAGGTGGTATCGTTCATGGTGGCGTGTTAGCCGTTCCGGCCTGTAAACGAAAGTCTTGACCGAAAGTCGTTATCCTTGCTCGATGTTCCCGAATTGACCGCTGAGGAGATTTTGTCGCGCGTGCTCCATCGCGACGGGCTGATGCTGGTCATCGACAAGCCGGCCGGCCTGCCGGTGCATCGCGGCCCCAAGGGCGGCGCGAACCTGGAAGCCTCGTTCGACGCGCTCCGCTTCGGCCTGCCGCGGCCGCCGGTGCTGGCCCACCGGCTCGACAAGGACACCTCCGGCTGCCTCGTGCTCGGACGCCATCGCAAGGCGACCGCATCGCTGGGCCTGCTGTTCAAGCACGGCAAGATCGGCAAGACCTACTGGACCGTGGTCGAGGGCGGGCCCACTGAGGACGAAGGCACGATCGACATGCCGCTCGGCCGGCTCAATGCCGAGCGCGGCTGGTGGCAGAAGCCGGACCCTGAGGGGCAGAAGGCCGTCACCAATTGGAAGGTGATGGGCCGGGGCGAAGGCGTGACCTGGCTCGCCATGGAACCCGTCACCGGCCGGACCCATCAATTGCGGGTACACTCGGCCGCGACCGGCTGGCCGATCTTCGGCGATAACATTTACGGCAACGGCCCGCGCTTCGGCGAGCCGCGCCTGCACCTGCATTCCCGCGAGATCGTGGTGCCGATCTCCCGGAACAAGGAGCCGGTCCGCGTCGTGGCGCCGGCCCCGCCGCATATGCACGAAAAGCTCAGGGCTTGCGGGTGGAATGGGGCATAGGTGCCAGCCGGGTTTGGGTTACACAAATCGCGCCACGAGCTCTCTCACCTCTCCCGCTTGGGGGAGAGGTCGGCGCCGAGCGCCGGGTGGGGGCTTTCTCCGCTTGGGGATTATCGCATCCGTGGCAGCGGTCGACCTGTTCTCGCCGGTGCATGGTTTACCAAACCTTCAGCGCTCCTCTCTAATGATAGCGGTTGCTTAGAATAAGCTTCCGTTAACCGCTCGGGACGAGCAGCGCGTGATGTCGAAGGCCCAGCAATCGATCATCGAGGAGGTCGAATCCGCGATTCTGGCAGGCTCGCCGGAAAAGGGGCTGGAGACGGCCCGGCGCGTCACCGACCTGTTCCTGTCTTCCGCCGGCAGCTTTGACGACGAGCAGATCGCCCTGTTCGACGACGTGCTCGAGCGCCTGATCGGCACGATCGAGCTGCGCGCCATCGCCGACATGGGCGCACGCGTCGCACTCGCCGAGATCAGCGCACAGCTCGCGCCGATCGCGCAGGCGCCGCCGTCCGTGATCCGCCGCCTCGCCAACAATGACGAAATCCGGATCGCCGGTCCCGTGCTGCAGGAATCCGCGCGGCTCGATGACGGTGAGCTGGTGAAGATCGTCTCCAGCAAGGACGAGCCGCATCTGCTCGCGGTCGCCGGACGCTGGTGGCTGAAGGAGATCGTCACCGACGCGCTGCTGGCGCGCCGCTATCCGAGGGTCAGCCGGCGGCTCGCCGCCAATCCCGGCGCGCGCCTCTCCGGAGGCGGATTTGCCATCATCGTCGGACAGGCCGAGAGCGATCCGGAGCTCGCGGTGAGCGTCGGCGTTCGCATCGATCTGCCATCGGATCTGCGCTACCAATTGCTGCGCTCGGCGACGGATGCCGTGCGCACCCGCCTGTTGTCGCGCGCGCCGCCGCATCTGTTCGAGGAAATCCAGAGCGCGATCGCAGCCGTCACGGTCGGCGTCGAGCGCGAAATGTCCGGTGTCCGTGATTTCGAAGGCGCCAAGCGCGCCATCGCCGGTCTCAAGGCGACCGGCCAGCTTGATGAGGCGGCGCTGTCCGGCTTCGCCAGACAGCGGCGCTATGAGGAGACCGTGGCGAGCCTTGCGGCTTTGTCCGGGTCGACGGTCGACGTGATTCGCCCACTGATGCAGAGCTTGCGCGAGGACGGTCTGCTGGTGCCCTGCAAGGCCGCGCAGCTCAGCTGGGAGACGACGGCCGCCGTGCTCGAAAGCCGCTTCGCGACGGGTGCGATGAAGCCGGCCGATCTCGCCAGGGCGCAGGATCATTTTGCGAGAATGACGACGGAGGACGCGCGGCGCACGCTGCGGTTCTGGCAGGTGCGGGCGTCGTAGGAGCGCGCGTTCCAGTCACCGCGTATCCAAACCCTCGGTATCGTCCCTGCGTGCGCAGGGACGACATTGACGATAGAGCGCGGCACAACTCCGCAGACCAACTATACAGTCAGCCGCTCGCCATCGCTGCCGGCAATCGTCAGCCGCACCACGCTGCCCACCCGCTCGCCTGCAATCGCCACCGGCAGATAATGCTCCGTGCGGCCCTGCCCCTCGCTCTCGATCAGCACATTGCGCGTTGCGCCGACCTCGGCCTGCAGCCGCTTCCGCAGTGCGGCTTCACCGGCCGCACGCAACCGCTTCGCGCGTTCCTTGATGACCGATCCCGCAACCTGCGGCATTCGCGCGGCCGGCGTGCCGGGACGCGGCGAATAGGGAAAGACGTGGAGGAAGGTCAGGCCGCACTCCTCGACGAGGTCGAGCGAATGCGAGAACATCTCCTCCGTCTCGGTCGGAAAGCCTGCGATGATGTCGGCGCCGAAGGCGACGTCCGGGCGCAGGCGGCGGACCCGGTCGCAGAACGCGATCGCGTCATTGCGCGAATGCCGCCGCTTCATGCGCTTCAGGACCATGTCGTCGCCTGATTGCAGCGACAGATGCAGATGCGGCATCAGCCGCGAATCGCCGGCGATGGCATCGAGCAGATCGTCATCCGCCTCGATCGTATCGATCGAGGAGATGCGCAGGCGCTTCAACTCCGGCACGTGCCGCAAGATCTGCCTGGTCAGCATGCCGAGCTTCGGCGCGCCCGGCAGGTCGGTGCCGTAGCTGGTGAGGTCGACGCCGGTCAGCACGATCTCGGCATGGCCACGTTCGACCAGCGCGCGCACCTGCCCGACCACCGCGCCCATCGGCACCGAGCGCGAATTGCCGCGGCCAAACGGGATGATGCAGAAGGTGCAGCGATGATCGCAGCCGTTCTGCACCTGCACGAACACCCGCGGCAGGCCGCTCGCATAGCCGTCGACGAGATGCGGCGCCATCTCCTTCACCGTCATGATGTCGCTGACGGCGATCTTCTCGCTGGCGCCGACGTCGAATGCCGCGTGCGTCTCGCGCCACGCTTCACCGCGTATCTTGTCGTCATTGCCGACGACACGGTCGACCTCGGCCATGTCGGCGAACATCGCAGCTTGCGTCTGCGCGGCACAGCCGGTGACGACGATGCGCGCACCGGGCCGGTCGCGCTTCAATTTGCGGATCGACTGGCGCGCCTGCGCCACCGCCTCGTTGGTGACGGCGCAGCTGTTGATGACGATGGTGTCGGAAAGGCCAGCGTCCTCGGCTTTGCTGCGGATCACCTCGGCCTCGAACGCATTGAGGCGGCAGCCGAAGGTGACGACCTCGACGCCCATCACGTGGCCGGCGCAAACAGCGCCGGATCGAAGGTGCCCTCATATTCGAAGGTCGCCGTGCCGGTCATCAGCACGTGATCGTCGCGCTCGCGCCATTCGATGCCGAGCTTGCCGCCGGGCAGCGTGATCTCGACCTTGCGCTCCGCGCGCTTCAGCCGCGCCGCCGCGACCGCCGTCGCGCAGGCCGCCGACCCGCAGGCCCTGGTCAGGCCCGCACCGCGTTCCCAGGTGCGGATCGTGATGTGCTCGCGATCGACGACATGGGCGAGCGTGATGTTGGCGCGTTCCGGAAAGATCGGATGGTTTTCCAAGAGTGGACCGAAGCGGCCGAGATCATAGGCGTTGACGTCCTCGACCCAGAACACCGCATGCGGATTGCCCATGCTCACCACGGAGGGCGAATGCAGGATCGGATTGTCGATCGGCCCGATCTGCAACTCGATGTAGCGGGTGTCGCGAAACTCTTCCGCCAGTGGGATGTCCTGCCAGCCGAATTTTGGTACGCCCATATCCACGGTGTAGAGGTCGGCCGCTGGACCCTGCCAGGCATTGAGCAGGCCGGCGGCCGTCTCGAAGGTCGCGGTGGTCTGCCCGGTCTTCTCGAAGATGCGGCGCACGACGCAGCGCATGCCGTTGCCACAGGCCCCGGCCTCCGAGCCGTCATGATTGTAGATGCGGATGAAGGCCTCGGTGCCGTCCAGCCGCGGCTTCTGCAGCACCATGAGCTGGTCATAGGCGATGCCGCCTTGCGCAGACGCCACCGCCCGTGCATCGTCCGGCGTCACCCGGCCCGCGGAATCGCGCATGTCGACAACGACGATCTCGTTGCCGATGCCGTTCATCTTGGCAAATGCGTGGTTGGCCAGCGCGCTCATGAAAATTCCCGAATTTCGCCCGCCTTATATGGCAATCCTTGCCGGCTTGGCCAGTGATTTGCGGCCGCGGACCGGGACATAGGCCAAGGTGCCTGCCATGACGCATCTGTCATGGGACGAATTCGGCGGTCGCGTGTTAGAACGGCGCGGTTCGCGCGAACCGGGACGCGCGGCCAGGTTGAGGCCTTGGTGGGTAAGGCCTTGATGAATTTGGGCTTGGCGAATCCAGGCCTTGGGGAGAATAGAATGACCAGTTTTCGTCGTCTCGCTCTGGCCGCGCTGATCCCGGCAGCGGCCATGTCGATCGGCCTGTCCGGGGCTCCGGCACAGACATCCAGCCCGGCACCGGCCGCGTCGGCAAGCCCCGCGCCGCCGCCGTCGGCAGCACCTGCCCCAGCCGCAAGCGCTTCGCCAGCCCCGGCGGCAAGCCCGGCGCCGGCGGCCAGCGCTTCACCGTCCCCCGCCCCGACGGCCCCACCCCCGGCGGCCGCTGCGACGCCCGCCCCGGTGCAGACCGCCGATCCGTTCGGCCTCGAGACCACGCTCGAGGCCAGGAAGGTCGTCATGGTCAAGGGCACCGCGAATTGGGAGTCCGCCTTCGACACGCTGATCGACGCCTTCAAGGCCTTGAACACGCTGCTGGACAAGCAGGGCATCAAGCCGGCCGGCAATGCGATGATCGTCTACACCTCGACCGACGACACCGGCTTCACCTTCCTTGCCGAGATCCCGGTCGACCAGGATCCGAAGAACTTGTCCAAGGACATGAGCATCGGCAAATCGCCGGAGGGCAAAGCCCTGAAATTCGTCCATCGCGGCTCCTACGACAACATGGACAACACCTATGAGGCGATCACCAATCACCTCGACGACAAGAAGCTGGAAGCCAAGGACACCTTCATCGAGGAGTACCTCACCGATCCCCTGAAGACGGCCGAGGACAAGCTCGTGATCAATGTTTTCGTGCCGCTGAAGTGAGACCCATGAAAAAGCCTGCCCTGCTCGCCGCCGTTTTCGCCACCGCACTGCTGACGGCGCCCGCGCGCGCCGATGATTTTCCGTCCGCCATTTCGGTGAGCGGCGAAGCCACGATTTCCGCAGCCCCCGATCTCGCGCAGATCGATGCCGGCGTCGCCAACGATGCCAAGACGGCGAAGGAAGCTGCTGACGCCAACAACGCCGCGATGGGCAAGGTGCTGCTGGCGCTGAAGGGCGCAGGGATCGCCGAGAAGGACTACCAGACATCGCGCTTGTCGCTGCAGCCGCAATACGGCCAGAACAAATCCACCGGCGCCTCGCCCGTGGTCGGATTCCGCGCGAGCAACCGCGTCACCGTGAAGATTCGCGACGTGACCAAGGTTGCCGGCGTCATCGACACGCTGGTCAACGCCGGCGCCAACGATATCGGCAACATCTCCTTCGAGGTGACGCAGGCGTCGAAGCTGCTCGACGATGCCCGCGAGCAGGCGATCGCCGATGCGCGACGCAAGGCGGAGGTCTATGCCAGGGCCACCGGCGTGACGCTGGGCGCGCCGCTCAGCGTCACCGAGGGAGGCGGCCCGGTGCCGCTGTTCAAGGGCCGCATGGCGGCGCCCATGGCTGCAGCACCGCAGGCCGCGGTGGCACCCGGCGAGGAGACGCTGTCGGTGACGGTGAATGTGAGCTGGGCGATCAAGCCGGGACAGTAGGTCTCGTGTCCCGGACGCGCTGCGCCACGCAGTGACGCTGCGCAGAGCCGGGACCCAGCAGCAACACGATACAATGCAGCGACATGGGCCCCGGCTCAGCAGCGCATCACTGACGTGCTGCGCTGCGTCCCGGGCACGAGCTGTGCGTGTGGAGAGCTAAATCTCCACCACCTGTCCAGGCTTCATCGCCACGAACCGCTCCTGCGGAATCTTCGCGGCATCGAGCGCTTCCACCAAGGCTTTCGCCGGCGCGTCGATCGCTTCATCGGTCAACTGGAACGTGCCGTGATGATGCCCGAGCGCTTCCTGCGCGCCGCAATCGAGCAGCGCCTTCACGGCATCTTCCGGGTTCATGTGCTGGTCGCGCATGAACCAGCGCGGCTCGTAGGCGCCGATCGGGAGGATCGCGAGGCGCAACGGCCCGTGCTTATCGGCGACGCGGCGGAAATGCCTGCCGTCGCCATAGCCGGAATCGCAGACGACGTAGATCTTGCCGGCCGGCGTCTCCAGCACGAAGCTCGCCCACAGCGCCTTGTTGCGATCGAACATGCCGCGCGCCGTCCAGTGCCTCGTTGGCACCAGATGCACGGCGATGCCGCCGCCAAGCTCGACGCGGTCGTGCCAGTCGAAGGCCTCGACCTTGATCGTGGAATCGCGGCTGCGCATCGTCATGTCGTTGCCGAGCGGAGTGACCACGCGCGGAGCGAAATTCTTGGTGAGCCGCGACAGCGTCGCGATGTCCAGATGATCGTAGTGCCCGTGCGAGACCAGCACGACATCGATATTCGGCAGCTTCTCGAAGGCGATGCCGGGATCGTTGTGCCGCTTCGGTCCGGCCCAGGCGACGGGCGAGACCCGCATCGACCAGACCGGATCGACCAGGATGTTGAGACCGCCGGCCTGGATCAGCCAGCTGGCGTGGCCGACGAAGGAGAGCCGCACTTTGTCGCCCTCGATGCGCTCCGGCGGAATGTCGGCATGCGGGCTCGGCGCCCACTCCGGCCATTTCGCGCGCTGCCGCTTGCCGCCGAACTGCCAGCGCAGCACCTCGCGAAGCGATTTCGGCGACGCGCCGTCGGGGTCGAAGAAGTGCCGGCCGTTGAAATGGTCGGAGGCGGGGCCGTCATAGGTTTTCATGCGGAGATCCAGCGCGAGGACGCCGACCAGGGCACCGGCGCCGGCGAGCGGCCCCAAAAGTCGGGTGACCGGCAGGCTCGTAGGGGATAGTCGGGCGGCAAGACATTACCGGCTATATGGGCCGGGCTGGCAGAAAAGGAACCCATGGCCTTATCGAGGGCGCCCCGGCACCCTAACTTTCCTTGACTTTTGGGCGGGAGCGGCGTTTAACCCCGCCACTTTCTCGGAAAGGCTTTCTTTTCGACCCGCCGACTGGCCCTGGAGGCCAGAGGTCAACGCCCGACAGCGCTGTGCGCCCTCGGGCGCAAAGGTGTTTGGAAGATCGCTTTTTGGCGAGCAGGACAAAGGACAACGGCATTGTTCGACAATCTGTCGGAACGGCTTGGCGGCATTCTCGATCGTCTGACGGGGCGCGGTGCGCTGACCGAAAAGGACGTCGACGCCGCGATGCGCGAGGTGCGCCGCGCGCTGCTGGAGGCCGACGTCGCGCTCGAGGTGGTGCGCAGCTTCACCGAACGCGTCCGGGAGCAGGCGATCGGCGCCACCGTCGTCAAGTCGGTCACGCCGGGCCAGATGGTGGTCAAGATCGTCCATGACGAGTTGATCAATACGCTCGGCGCCGAAGGCCAGACCATCGACGTCAATTCCGTGCCGCCGGTGCCGATCATGATGGTCGGCCTGCAAGGCTCCGGCAAGACCACCACCACCGCAAAGCTCGCCCGCCGCCTGGTCCAGCGCGACAAGCGCAAGGTGCTGATGGCCTCGCTCGACGTCTATCGCCCGGCGGCGATGGAGCAGCTGGCCGTGCTCGGCCGCGATCTCGACATTCCGACCCTGCCAATCGTCGCCGGCCAGCAGCCGCCGCAGATCGCCAAGCGCGCGCTGGAAGCCGGCAAGCTCGGCGGCTACGACGTCGTGCTGCTCGACACCGCCGGCCGCACCACGCTCGACGAAGAGATGATGGCCGAGGCGGCCGCGATCAAAGCCGCGGCGAACCCGCATGAAGTGCTGCTGGTCGCGGACAGCCTCACCGGCCAGGACGCCGTAAATCTGGCGCGCTCGTTCGATGAGCGCGTCGGCCTCACCGGCATCGTGCTGACCCGCGTCGACGGCGACGGCCGCGGCGGCGCTGCGCTGTCGATGCGCGCGGTCACCGGCAAGCCGATCAAGCTGATCGGCACCGGTGAAAAGACCGACGCGCTGGAGGATTTCCATCCCGACCGTATCGCCGGGCGCATCCTCGGCATGGGCGACGTGGTGTCGCTGGTCGAGCGCGCCGCCGCCAACATCGACGCCGAGAAGGCCGCGCGCACCGCCGAGCGCATGCGCAAGGGCCAGTTCGACCTCAACGACATGCGCGAGCAGCTGCTGCAGATGTCCAGCATGGGCGGCATCAGCGGGCTGATGGGCATGATGCCCGGCATCTCCAAGATGAAGAGCCAGATCGCAGCGGCCGGCATCGACGACAAGATCCTGAAGCGCCAGGTCGCGATCATCGATTCCATGACGCGCGAGGAGCGCCGGCATCCGGATCTCTTGAAAGCGAGCCGCAAGAAGCGCATCGCCGCAGGCAGCGGCCAGAGCGTCGAGCACGTCAACAAGCTGCTCAAGATGCACCGGAACATGGCCGACGTGATGAAGGCCATGGGCTCGGGCAAGCGCGGCCCGCTCGCCGGCATCGCCCAGGCTATGGGCTTTGGCGGCGGCATGAAGATGCCCTCGCCCGAAGAAATGAAGGCGCTGCAGGAAAAGATGCAGAGTGGCGGCGGACAAGGTCTGCCCAACCTGCCGAAGGATCTGCCGGCCGGGCTTCGCCAGGGCCTGCCGAACCTTCCGGGACTGACCGGGCTGAGCGGCAAGCCGACACTGCCGGGTCTCGGCGGCTTCCCAGGCAAGAAGAAATGAGGAATTCGTCGCGAGGGCCGTAACTGGCCCGCGCGGCGCGAAAATACCAATCAACCGAACAAAAACGTACTTTGAAGGAGAACTGAATGTCCGTCGTTATCCGCCTCGCCCGCGCAGGCACCAAGAAGCGTCCCGTCTATCACGTCGTCGTCGCCGACTCGCGCTTTCCGCGCGATGGCCGCTTCATCGAGCGGCTCGGCTACTTCAATCCGCTGCTGCCGAAGGACAACGAGGCGCGCCTCAAGCTCGACATGGAGAAGGTGAAGGCCTGGGTCGCCAAGGGCGCGCAGCCGTCGGACCGCGTGGCGCGTTTCCTCGACGCTGCCGGCGTCAAGAAGCGCGAAGCGCGCAACAACCCGCAGAAGGCCGTGCCGCGCAAGGAGCGCAAGGCGCAGGCCGAAGCCGCCGCGAAGGCGTAAGGCTGGATCATGTCGGCGCTGGTCTGCGTCGCGCGGATCGGCGCCGCGCATGGTGTGCGCGGTGCGGTCAAATTGTGGACCTTCACCGAAGATCCCTTTGCCATCAGGCGCTACGGCCCGCTGCTGTCCAAGGACGGCAAGCGTCAGTTCGAGGTCGCAACGGCGCGCGAGGCGAAAGATCATCTGGTCGCGACGTTCAAGGGCGTCACGACCCGCGATGACGCCGAGCGCCTCAATGGCATCGAGCTCTATGTCGCGCGGGACAAGCTGCCCGCGACCGACGCGGACGAATATTACCACACCGACCTGATCGGGCTCGCCGCCGTCACCACCGACGGCGACGCGCTCGGCCGCGTCGTGGCCGTCCAGAACTTCGGCGCCGGCGACATCATCGAGATCGCGCCGCCCGAGGGCCCGACGCTGCTGCTGCCGTTCTCCAACGCGGTGGTGCCGGAGGTCGATCTCGCCAGCGGGCGCGTGGTGATCGCGCTGCCGCAGGAGATCGAGGGCGAGGAGAGCGACGACGAGGCATTCTCGCCAGGTCGCCCCCGCGAAAGCGGGGATCCATAACCACAGGCTGTGGTTTTTGGCTAAGCTGACTGCAATGACCAACCCCTCACCCTGGCGCGCGACCGTGCTGACGCTGTTTCCGGAGATGTTTCCGGGGCCGCTCGGCGTGAGCCTGGCCGGACGCGCGCTGGCCTCCGGGCTCTGGCAGCTCGAGGCGCGCGACATCCGCGCCTCCGCCACCGACCGCCACCGCAGCGTCGACGACACCCCGGCCGGCGGCGGCCCGGGCATGGTGCTGCGCGCGGACGTTCTGGCTGCCGCCATCGACGCGGCCGCGAGCGGCCCTGAGCGACCCCGCCTGCTCATGAGCCCGCGGGGTCGGCCACTGACTCAGGCCCGTGTCGTCGAACTCGCCAAGGGCCCCGGCCCCCTGATCGTCTGCGGGCGATTCGAGGGGGTGGACCAGCGGGTGATCGACGGACGGGGCCTCGAGGAGATCTCGATCGGCGACTACGTCCTGTCCGGGGGTGAAATCGCGGCCTTGGCCCTGATCGACGCCTGTGTCCGGCTCCTGCCGGGGGTGATGGGCAAGGAGGCCTCGGGAACCGAAGAAAGCTTTTCGGACGGGCTGCTCGAATACCCCCAATACACCCGCCCGCAGCTGTTCGAGGGGGTCCCGATCCCGGAAATCCTGACCTCGGGCGACCATGCCAAGGTTGCAGGCTGGCGGCGGGCGCAATCGGAGGCTCTGACGGCGGCCCGGCGGCCGGATTTGTGGGCGCAAGTGCCGACCCCCGTCCCGAATCGGGCCGGGCGCCAAAAAACGCCAAAAAGCAAGACAGACGGGTGACAAACGCTCCGGCTTGCCTTATAGGAGCGGCCACATCCGCAATGGCTGGATAGACGAATTTCGCGCAGCCCCCGTTTGAAAAGGCTGGGCGCGCCGATGGAGATTTACCCATGAACCTGATCAAGCAGCTCGAGCAAGAGCAATTCGACAAGCTGTCCGCCGGCAAGGACATCCCGGAATTCGGCCCCGGTGACACCGTGATCGTCAACGTGAAGGTCGTCGAAGGCGACCGCACCCGCGTGCAGGCCTATGAGGGCGTGTGCATCGGCCGTTCGGGCGGCGGCCTCAACGAGAGCTTCACCGTCCGTAAGATCTCCTATGGCGAGGGCGTCGAGCGCGTGTTCCCGGTGATGTCGCCGATGATCGACTCGATCAAGGTGGTGCGCCGCGGCAAGGTGCGTCGCGCCAAGCTCTATTACCTCCGCAATCTCCGCGGCAAGTCAGCCCGCATCGTCGAGAAGCAGGACCGCCAGGCCGCCGTCGGCGAGTAAGCTTCGCCCCACCAGGCAAGTTTTCAAAAGCGCGGGGCTCGGCTCCGCGCTTTTTTGTTGCGTCAGCCGTGCGCGTCAAAGCTCTCGCGCTTCCAATTCGGCCTGCTATATATCTCTAGAATGTTTCCAGATCTGACCAGACCCTCGCCCGTCAAGCGCATCGTCATCGACGATCGCTCGCGGCTGCCTGGCCGGTTCTTCGGACGCTTCGCGACCTCGGCAACGTCAGAGCTTACGCGCGCAGCCTAAAAGCTGCGCCGACGATTTTGTTGCCCGCGCGCCATCCGCGCTCATCGCTGATACACATTCTCCGGAGCTTAAGCTCATGTCCAAGCCGACCACATTGTACGACAAGATCTGGAACGACCATCTTGTGCACGAAGCCGAGGACGGCACCTGCCTGCTCTACATCGACCGTCACCTGGTGCACGAGGTGACCTCGCCGCAGGCGTTCGAAGGCCTGCGCGCCACGGGACGCAAGGTCCACGCGCCCGAGAAGACGCTCGCCGTCGTCGACCACAACGTGCCGACCACCGACCGCACCAAGCCGAATCCCGACCCCGAGAGCATCGAGCAGATCAAGGCGCTGGCCGAGAACGCCAAGGAATTCGGCGTCGAATATTACAACGAGTTCGACAGGCGCCAGGGCATCGTCCACGTCATCGGCCCCGAGCAGGGTTTTACGCTGCCCGGCACCACCATCGTCTGCGGTGACAGCCACACCTCGACGCATGGCGCGTTCGGCGCGCTCGCGCACGGCATCGGCACCTCCGAGGTCGAGCACGTGCTGGCGACGCAGACGCTGATCCAGAAGAAGGCGAAGAACATGCGGGTCACCGTCGACGGCAAATTGCCGGACGGCGTGACCGGCAAGGACATCATCCTCGCCATCATCGGCGAGATCGGCACCGCAGGCGGCACCGGCTACGTGCTGGAATATGCCGGCGAGGCGATCCGCGCGCTCTCGATGGAAGGCCGCATGACGGTCTGCAACATGTCGATCGAAGGCGGCGCGCGCGCCGGCCTGGTCGCGCCCGACCAGAAGGCCTACGACTTCCTGCGCGACCGGCCGAAGGCGCCGAAGGGCGCGGCCTGGGATGCTGCGATGCGCTATTGGGAGACGCTGCGCTCCGACGAGGGCGCGCATTTCGACCACGAGCTGCGCCTCGATGCGGCAAAGCTCCCGCCGATCGTGACCTGGGGCACTTCTCCCGAAGACGTGATCTCGGTCACCGGCATCGTGCCCGATCCCGACAAGATCGCGGACGAGGCCAAGCGCATCTCCAAGCATCGCGCGCTGAAATATATGGGCCTGACCGCCGGGACGAAGATCACAGACATCAAGCTCGACCGCGTCTTCATCGGCTCCTGCACCAACGGTCGCATCGAGGATTTGCGCGCGGCAGCGAAGATCGCCGAAGGCAAGACCGTTTCGGCGAACGTCAACGCCATGGTCGTGCCGGGTTCGGGCATCGTGAAGGAGCAGGCGGAAGCCGAGGGTCTGGACAAGATCTTCATCAAGGCCGGCTTCGAATGGCGCGAGCCGGGCTGCTCGATGTGCCTTGCCATGAATCCGGACAAGCTGAAGCCGGAAGAGCGCTGCGCCTCGACCTCGAACCGCAACTTCGAGGGCCGCCAGGGTTTCAAGGGCCGCACGCATCTGGTGTCGCCTGCGATGGCGGCGGCGGCGGCGATTGCCGGTCACTTCGTCGATGTCAGGGACTGGCGGTAAGCCAGTTCCTGCAATTGTAGCGATCGCGGCAAACCGCCCTTAATCGGCGGCGACGACAGTGTCCTCGCGACCGTTCGCGAGGACACGCCTCATGGCCAACAAGCCGGAATATGTCGATCTGATCAGCGAGGCCACGCGCCAGCACCGGCGGCGCGCAGCGCCGCTGCGCATCGTCGCCAAGCCTGAGGTCGAGGAGACCTCGAAGCTCAGCCGCTGGCCACCTGCGATGTTCAAGCAGTGGAAGGTCGAGAATTTGATGCGGTGGAAGTCAGCGTCATGGAAGCTGAAGGACTGGCTCTGAGAGCGCCATTATCCGCCGTCATTCCGGAGCGCCCGAAGGGCGAATTGCGGTGCGCAATTGCGCACCTGAGATCTGGCGCTTGCGCGCCATCCCGGAATGACGACTCTAGAGCGTTAGCCGATCAGGTTGCAAATAGCCGGCGGCGGCGAAGTAGTTTTTGGATTCAGTGGGCGTGTAGGTGTCGACGATGCGCCCGATCGCGTCCCAAAGGCCGCCGACGGTACGTTCGGCGGCCTTTCGCAAGTGCGCCTTGAGCTTGGCGAAGGCGTTCTCGATGGGATTGAGGTCGGGGCTGTACGGCGGGAGATAGAGGAGCGTGGCGCCGGCCGCCTCGATCATCTCGCGTATGCGTGGCCCTTTGTGGCTGGACAGATTGTCCATGATGACGATGGCGTGCTCGGGCAGCTCGGGGACGAGCACTTTTTCGACATAGGTCTCAAAGGCGTCGCGGTTGATGGGACCGTCGAGCACCCAGGGAGCGATGATGCCGTGCGTGGTGAGAGCAGCTACGCAGGTTGTCGTTTTCCAATGGCCGTGCGGAATGGCGGCGCGCAGGCGTTCGCCGCGCCGGCAGCGGCCATGTGTCCGCGCCATGTTGGTCGATGCCCAGGTCTCGTCAATGAAGACGAGGCGATCCCGGTCGAGCTTGTCCTGACGCTCGCGCCAAGCCTCGCGCCCCTTCAAGACATCCGGACGGTCCTGCTCTGCGGCATGGGCAGTCTTTTTTTGCGCGTGATCTTGTGACGCGCGAAGAAGCGGCGGATCGTGCCATAGCCGAAGGATAGGCCTTGTTTGCTCAAGCTATGCCGCAATTCCTCGATGGTAATATCGGGCGAAGCCTCGAGCAGAGCCATGATCGTCGCCTGATGGGCATCAATGCGGTGAGACTTGCGATCGCCCCCTTGAGCCCTCGGCAGGGCATCGCCTTGCTTGCGCTCACGCGTTCGCCAGCGGCTTACGCTCGCCGGACTGACGCCAAATCGCTCGGCAGCCTGCCGGCCTGAAACGCCCCCTTCAATACAGCCGAGAACGCGTTCACGAAGATCCATCGACAACGGTTTCGCCATGCCCGCCGGCCTCCAGTCCCCGGCAGACAGTTTGAATCATTAAACCGCTGATTTGGGAATCCCAAACGATTCAGTCAGGTAGGCTACCGCTCTAGCTCACGTCACCAATACCGATACGGATACTGCCAGCGCGGCCAGTGGCAGACGCGGCGCGGGCCGTAGTAAGTCCAGACGATCCGGCAGCGGCGCGGGTAGTGGTAATAGGGATAGTACCCGCCAACATAATAGCGCCGGTGGAAGTGACGATAACCGTAGTGCGGGCGATGATGGCCCCAGTGACGGTGGTAGCCATATCCGCCATGCCGAAAGCCGCCGTAGCGATAGGCTCCGACATGACGGTGATGAAAGGCCGGCGCGGCACGGAAGCCGCCGATATGGCCACCACGAAATCCACCGCCGTGGAAACCGCCGATATGTCGCCCGCCGCCATGGAAGCCGCCTCCGCGGAAACCTCCGCCGTGAAAGCCATGTCCACCATGCCCGCCGCCGTGGCGAATCTGCGTGACGAGATCGCCGGCCGCGGCCTTCGTTGCGGGTGACGTCGCCGGATTGATCAAGGTGAGCGCATCAGCGCGACGCGCGGTGCCGGCCGACAGCATCAGCGTCGCGGCGGCCGCAAGTCCGAGCAGGCGCATCGGGCTCGTCCCGAGGCCGAATATTCTCAGCATGGAATCCTCCCTGAATCTGGACAGCAGAGCTGCGGCGCGACGTCTCGGCCGCGCCATTGCTGTTCAATAACGGTCGCACCCTCGGGTAAACTGAGGAGAGCGAGGTGAACGCGCCATGAATGAACGACACTGCGCTCCGCGATGCGACGCAGTGCCGCGACGGGAGGAATTTTGCAGATGACTGTCTACGCCATTGCGCAATTGAAGATGACCGACCGCGCGGCCTATGACCGCTATCAGGCGCGGTTCTTCGACGTGTTCAGGAAGTACAACGGACGGCTGCTCGCCGCCGACGAACATCCGCGCGTGCTCGAAGGCGCATGGCCGCATGACAAGCTCGTCATGATGTCGTTTCCCGACGAGGCCTCGTTCCTCGCCTTCTCGAACTCGCCGGAGTACGAGGACATCTCGCGTGATCGCAAGGCCGGCGCAAAGGCGACCGTGCTGCTGGTCAAGGGATTTGCGCCCGCGGGCTAGCGGTTCACCAGAACGGCCCGTAGCCGAACACGAAGGGCGCGGGCACGCCATAGGGATAGGGACGGTAGTAGACGGGCCGCGCGTAGTAGCGCGGATCACGGCGTACGGCAGGCCGCACGATGTCATGCGTGCGCGCCGGCCGTCGTGCATCGAAAACCGCGATTCCCGCCGAGGCCTCCGGCTTCGTCGCCCTGTGCGCCGCGGAAGCGCGGGGCAGGCCCGCAGCAAGCGCGACGGCAACGGCGCATATAACCCATCTCGCCATGATGACCCCGTGAGGCTTCCGCGCTGCGCGCTCGTGTTGAACCGGCGTTAGCCCGGGCGCCAGTAGCAACTCACGCGCGGCACGATCACGGTGCCGCTCGGCCGGTATTCCTGCACATAGGTCGCGTTGCACACGCGGACCGCATTCGGACCCGGATTGTAGCGCGGATAGACGCCGTCGGGGCTGTAATAGGGCGTGACACGCAGGCGGGCGGGGTGGCGCTTGCGCGGCGGGGGGATGTCATCAGGCGCGGCCGTCTGCGCGAGCCTCACCCCGGGGGCCACCGTCTGGGCCTCCGCGCCGACACAAAACTGCGAAAACAACCCCATGCACAGTAGCGTCAGCGCTGTTTTTGCTCGCATTTTTTTTCGCCCACCTGAAACGTCCCATTCAAGGCCCACGCTCCCCGTTTTGGCGGCGGCCGTCAACCTCACCCGCTTATAAAGCCACACGCATCGCCAAGGAACCCGCGCCGGCCCCCGTTTCGATGGAATTGAAACGAGCTCCGGATTTCTTGCTCCGACGCATTTTCTTCACGCGAACCAGTATCCACTTCGCTCCAAAACGCTTTAGAAGAAGCCCATGTGGACGGAATTGAAAGCGCCCTCGCTGGCCGAGATGGAAGCAACGGCGCACGACATCTTCGAGGGGCTGCCGGCGGAATTTCGCGGGCTGTGCGAGGGCGTCATCATCCGCGTCGACGACTTCCCCACCGAGGAGGTCCTGAACGAGATGGAATGCGAGAGCGAGTTCGACCTGCTCGGGCTGTTCCAGGGCGTCGGCCTGCCGCAACAGAGCCTCGGCGACGTGGCGCGGCTGCCCAACATGGTCTGGCTCTACCGCCGTCCGATCCTGGATTACTGGGCCGAGCACGACGAAAGCCTCGGCCACATCGTCCGCCACGTTCTGATCCACGAGATCGGCCACCATTTTGGCCTGTCGGACGACGATATGGAGGCCATTGAGGCCAAGGCGGAGTAGATCTGCCGAATTTGGCCTAGGATTTGGCCTCCGATCGCGATAAATACCGGCTTCCCTGAACCAGAAAGCGCAACCATGGACAAGTTCACCACGCTGGAAGGCGTCGCGGCGCCGCTGAAGATCATCAATGTCGACACCGACATGATCATTCCGAAGCAGTACCTCAAGACCATCAAGCGCACTGGCCTTGGCAAGGGGCTCTTCTCCGAGCAGCGCTACAAGGACGACGGCAGCGAGAACCCCGATTTCGTCCTCAACCAGCCCGCCTATCGCAATGCGAAGGTGCTGGTGGCCGGCGACAATTTCGGCTGCGGCTCGAGCCGCGAGCACGCGCCCTGGGCACTGCTCGACTTCGGCATCCGCTGCGTGATCTCGACCTCGTTCGGCGACATCTTCTACAACAACTGCTTCAAGAACGGCATTCTGCCGATCCGCGTCTCGCAGGAAGACCTCGACAAGCTGTTCGACGATGCCGAGCGCGGCGCCAATGCTACGCTGACGATCGACCTGCCGAACCAGGAGATCCGCGGCCCCGACGGCGGCAAGGTCAAGTTCGAGATCGATCCGTTCCGCAAGCACTGCCTGATCAACGGCCTCGACGATATCGGCCTCACCATGGAGAAGAAGGCCTCGATCGACAGCTACGAGGAGAAGCTCAAGCGCGAGCGCGCCTGGGCCTGATCTCATATTTCCTGAGCATGACCTTTCCGGAAAACCGCCGCACACTTTTCCGGATCATGCTCTGGTTTTCGTTCGAGCCCTGGTGCGTCATCCGCGCCGGGGCTTTTTCTTTGCTCCGGTTATCCCGTATAGCTTTTCCTCATGCTGCCCGAGATCGTCACCTTCTGGCATGGCCCGATGGACGCGCTGCGCCGGACCTGTCTTCGCTCACAGCTCGCTGCGGGCCACAAGGTCACGGTCTACAGCTTTGATCCCATTCCCGGCCTGCCGGCTGGCATCGAGAATGCCGAGGCCGAGGCAATCCTGCCGCACGCGTTCTCCGAACGCTTGCGACCGCCGCAGCCGGACGGCAGCTGGCGCGACTGGACCACGCTGCAGTTCAGCGACTTCTTCCGCATGAAACTGATGGCGAAGAATCTCGGCCTCTGGCTCGATGCCGACGTGCTGCTCCTGAAGCCCGTCGAGATCGATCCGGCAAAGCCCTACTTCGCCTGGGAGCGGCGGCGCCAGCTCGGCAACTCCGTGATCTATCTTCCGCCCGGGCACGGCATCGTGCGCGCATTCGAGGAACTGATGGAGCAGGAGGAGCTGACGCCGAACTGGCTGTCGCTGCGCCACCGCATCACCTTCATCATGCGCCGCCTGCGCGGCGGATCGAGCCGCCTCTCGGATATTCGCGTCGCGATCTACGGCCCTGCCGCGCTGACCGCGCTCGCGCGCCGCACCGGCGAGTTGCAGAACGCACTCCCGAAGCAGTCGTTCTACGCCGTGCATGCCGAGCCGAAACTTTTCTTCGATCCTTCGAGCTATCTCGGCCTCGTCACCAGCCCCGAGATCATCGGCCTGCACATCTCGCCCAAGGGCCGCGGCGGCGAAAAGCCGCTTCCGGGCAGCCTGTATGCCTGGGCGGCGGAGCGATTCGGCTAAGCGTGCGCCCATGTCCCGGACGCGGTACAGCGCGTAGCGGTGCGCCGCAGAGCCGGACCCAGAGATGCGGCGAGATGGGTCCGGCTCTGCGCAGCAGCGTACCGGACGATGCTTCGCATCGCCGGGAACGCTGCAGCGCGTCCGGGACACGAGATCGATCTCCGGGGGCTTCTCCCAGTTTGATCCAGCGCAACGCGCTCCTGCACCATTGTGCTTAATTCACTCCAGTTTCCGACGTCCGAATG
The DNA here is from genome assembly GCF_049739485.1 of Bradyrhizobium sp. USDA 326. Lineage (NCBI taxonomy): Bacteria > Pseudomonadati > Pseudomonadota > Alphaproteobacteria > Hyphomicrobiales > Nitrobacteraceae > Bradyrhizobium > Bradyrhizobium sp. USDA 326. The sequence continues at coordinate 2,749,861 of NZ_JBMGQA010000001.1, read as the reverse complement.
GAGCTTTCCATGCGCACCGCAAGCAAGCCATATCCCATCGTTCAGGACCTCATCGAGTCCTTTGCGAGCTGGCTGAAGCATCGCCGCGAGATGAACGAGATGCGGCAGCTCGATCGCGCCGATTTCGACCGGATCGCGAATGATCTCAGGATCGCGCCAGATGATCTCGAAGAGCTGGTCCGTCACGGCCGGCACGCCGCCGACGAACTCCCGAAGATGCTGGAGCAGCTCGGCATCAGCGCCGAGCGGCTCGGGCGGGCGCAGCCCCTGCTGCTGCGCGACATGGAGCGGACCTGTTCGCTCTGCAAACACAAGGGAGAATGCGACCGCGATCTCACTGAAGGCACCGCCGCGGAGAACTATCACGGCTATTGCGCCAACGCCTCGACGCTGGAGTCGCTCGATCGCGCCGACCTCGCGCCGCGCTGAGTTGCACCTCGCGCGAGGTCACCTGCCGGCCACGAAATAAAAATCCTGCCGTCCGGAGATCGAGCCGTAGCTGAACGGCTTTTGCCTGCGGCCAGTCGCCTCCATGACGTCGTCACGAACGAAATCGAACAGCCTGCGGACCTCGAGACCCGGCGTCGGGAGATTCTTGACGAAGGCGGTCGCGAACGGACTGTTGATCCCGTCGCCGTCGAGCGCGGTCTCGCCGTCCTTGGCGGCATAGACCACCAGCGTGCCAGCCTCCGGCTCGACCGGGGCGAGACCTCGCGACACGGAACGCGACGCCACCGTCATCGTGCGCTTCATTTGGGCCGCGAACGGATTGTCGCGGCAGGCATCGAGAATGACGAGACGCAGCTTCCTGGCGCGCTCCGCCGCATTGAGAACCTGATCGACCGGCACGGCTTCGAATCCGATCTCGCGATCCGCCGCGATCCTCGCATCGGTCGGAATGAGATAATTGACTCCGCCGACCTCTATGCCGTGTCCGGCATAATACACGACCGCCCAATCCGCCGTCTCCGCGCGTGCTGCAAACTCGCGCAAGGCATTCACCAGCGCATCCTTGCGAAGATCGGTCCGCAGAGTGACGGCTTCGAACCCGGTGAGCCTCAGCACATCGGCGACGAGGCTTGCATCGCGGACGGGGTTCGGCAGTGCGGCCACGTTCTCATAAGCCGAGTTGCCGATGACGAGGGCGATACGGCGATCACCGTTCGCAACCCCGGGCGCCACGACAGCCGGAGGGACGCCGGCTTTCTCGACCAGGATCGTAGCTGGCTGCGGTGAAGGCAGGGCGGAGAGCCGCTCACGCGCCTTGTCCAGAGCCCATCTTGTGGCGCTCTGGGTCAGTCCGAGCGTGGCGTTGAAGTCGGCCCTTGCTTTGACGAAATCGCCGCGCTTCTCGTAGGCGAGCCCGCGATTGACATAGGCATTCGCATAGGTGGGATCAACGCGTATCGTTTCAGTGTAGTCGGCGATGGCGCGGTCGGTGTCGCCTTTAATACCGTAGGCGTTGCCACGATTGAAATACGCGTTCGCATTCGCGGGCTGTAGGCGCACCGCTTCGGTATAATCGGCAATGGCCCGATCGGTGTTGCCCTTGTTGCTGTAGGCGTTGCCTCGGTTGTAGTAGGCATTCGCATACGCGGGATCGTGCCGAATCGTCGCCGTGTAGTCCGCGATGGCCCGGTCCGTGTCGCCCTTGTTGCTGTAGGCGTTGCCCCGGTTGTAGTGGGCGTTCGCATAAGCCGGATCAAGCCGGATCGCCGCGCTGTAGTCGGCTATGGCGCGGTCATTGTCGCCGTTGGCCGCATAGGCATTGCCCCGGTTGTAGTACGCATTCGCGTCCTTGGGATCTCGCCGTATGGCCTCCGATGCGGCGGCAATGGCAGCGCTCGCCTCGCCTTTGGGGCGGTCGTTGGCGGCAGCCGGGGCAGCAAGGATAAGAAGTGCGAGGCAGTAGAATAATTTGCGCAGCATACGAAAGCCCACTCGCCATATCAAGGACGGGAAGCACTATTCAAACAACGCAAATTTATCGGAGCAATCAGCCGGACTGTGTGATCTAAGTTACAGGAATCCTGGCGCACCAGGCGAGCGGCTTATCGTTACTGACGGGAAATCCGCCCCAGGCGGACATCCGCCGCCCGGACCTCTCTTCAGCCCTTCCCCAGCGCGGCGATCGCGTCCGCGATCTCGATGGTGCGGCGGGCCATGTCGGCGTGCAGGCGCTCCACCATGGCGCCGTCGAGGCGGATCGCGCCGCGCGAGGCGTTCTCGGGCAGCTCGAACGCGGCGATGATCTTGCGGGCGCGCGCGACTTCCTCTTCGGGCGGCGTGAAGATCGCGTTGCAGGCGTCGATCTGCGCGGGGTGGATCAGCGTCTTGCCGTCGAAGCCGAGATCGCGGCCTTGCGCGCATTCGGTGGCAAAGCCGTCGGAATTGGCGATGTCGCTGTAGGGGCCGTCGAGGATTTCGAGGCCGTGGGCGCGCGTCGCCAGGATGCAGTGAGTGATCATCGGGATCATCGCGGCGCGTCCCGGCAGCATCCGGATCCGCGTCTCGCGCGAGATGTCGTTCGGGCCGAACACGAAGCCGGAGAGGCGCCGCGACGGATCGCGCCCGGCGGCGGCGAGTTCCTCGGCATGCAGCACCGCGCGCGCGGTCTCGATCATGGCCCAGACCTTCACGGTCGGCGCGGCGCCGAGCTCGGCGAGGCGGCGCCGATGGCGTCGAGATCCTCGATGCTTGAAACTTTTGGAACCAGGATGCCGTCGGGCGATGCCTTGGCGGCCATCGCGATGTCGTCGGCCCACCATTGGCTGTCGAGGCCGTTGGTCCGGATCAAAATCTCGCGCTTGCCAAAACCCTTGGCCGCGATCGCCGCGGCAATGCCGTCACGCGCCGCCGCCTTGGCCTCGGGGGCGACCGAGTCTTCCAGATCGAGGATCAGGCCGTCCGCGGCAAGATTGCGCGCCTTCTCCAGCGCGCGGGGATTGGAGCCGGGCATGAACAGGTGGCTGCGGCGCGGGCGGGTCATGCTGGCGTTCCTTCCTCGTCTGTCGTCCGACATCAGCCGATAGCACCTGGCCTGCCCATTCGAAAGGCTTGTTCGCTCCTGCGGTCTATGATTAGGCATAGGTATGATGACATTCCCGAAGCATTTGCTGGAAGGCTACAAAGCCTTCGCCACCCAGCGGCTGCCAACCGAGCAGACCCGCTATCGCGATCTGTCGGTGAAGGGGCAGTCGCCGGAAGTGATGGTGATCGGCTGCTGCGACAGCCGCGTCTCGCCGGAGGTGATCTTCGACGTCGGCCCCGGCGAATTGTTCGTGGTCCGCAACATCGCCAACCTCGTGCCGGTGTATCAGCCCGACGGCGCCGCCCATGGCGTCTCGGCCGCGCTGGAATATGCCGTGACGGTGCTGAAGGTGAAGCACATCGTCATCCTCGGCCACGCGCAATGCGGCGGCATACGCGCCTTCGTCGACAAGATCGAGCCGCTCACGCCCGGCGACTTCATCGGCAAATGGATGCAGATGTTCATCAAGCCGGGCGAAGTGGTCGAGCAGCGCCAGCACGAGAGCATGGCGCAGTTCGTCGAGCGGATCGAGAAGGCCGCCGTGTTCCGCAGCCTGGAAAACCTGATGACCTTCCCGTTCGTGCGCAAGGCTGTGGAGAGCGGCCAGATGCAGACGCACGGCGCCTATTTCGGCGTCGCGGAGGGATCGCTGTTCGTGCTGGATAAGGCGACGAAGGAATTCAAGAAGGCAAATGGCGAATAGCAAATGGCGAGTAGCGAATGGGAAACGCCATTCGCCATTCGCTACTCCCTATTCGCCACCTTTCACGCCGCCTTCTTCTTCGCGCTGATCAGCTTGCGGTTGATCAGCACTTCGGCGATCTGGATCGCGTTGAGCGCGGCGCCCTTGCGCAGGTTATCCGACACGCACCACAGCACGAGGCCGTTCTCCACCGTCGCGTCCTCGCGGATGCGGCTGATGTAAGTCGCGTCCTCGCCGGCCGCTTCGTAAGGAGTGGCGTAGCCGCCGGGCTCCTGCTTGTCGATGACGAGACAGCCGGGCGCCTTGCGCAGGATTTCGCGGGCTTCGTCCGCGCTGATCGGGTTCTCGAACTCGATGTTGACGGCCTCAGAGTGGCCGACGAACACGGGTACGCGCACGCAGGTGGCGGAGAGCTTGATCTTGGGATCAAGGATCTTCTTGGTCTCCGCCATCATCTTCCACTCTTCCTTGGTGTAGCCGTCCTCCATGAAGACGTCGATGTGGGGGATGACGTTGAAGGCGATGCGCTTGGGGAATTTCTTCGCGACCAGCTCGTCATTGGTGTAGACGGCCTTGGTCTGCGAGAACAGTTCGTCCATCGCGTCCTTGCCGGCGCCCGACACCGATTGATAGGTCGAGACGACAACGCGCTTGATCTTAGCCTTGTCGTGCAGCGGCTTGAGCGCGACCACGAGTTGCGCGGTCGAGCAGTTCGGATTGGCGATGATGTTCTTCTTCTTGAAGCCTTCGGTCGCGGCCGCGTTCACTTCGGGCACGATCAGCGGCACATCGGGATCCATGCGCCAGGCCGAGGAATTGTCGATCACGACCGCGCCGGCGGCGCCGATCTGCGGCGACCATTCCTTCGATACCGAACCGCCGGCCGACATCAGGCAAATGTCGACGTCGGAGAAGTCGTAGTGCTCAAGCGCTTTGACCTTCAGGGTGCGGTCGCCATAGGACACCTCGACGCCGACGCTGCGGCGCGAGGCCAGGGCTACGACCTCGTCCGCGGGAAATTTGCGCTCATCCAGGATGTTGAGCATTTCCCGTCCGACATTGCCGGTCGCGCCGACGACTGCGACTTTGTAACCCATCGTTCACTCTCCGATGAAAAAGCCCGTTCCTGAAGCTGACGCTTAAACAGGAAGAGCAGCGCTTCTATGCGAGAACCGGCCTCAAGACAACGTTGGACCATGCCTGAAGGCCGTGGATGCAGTCGCCTGAGGCCAGCACGGCCGTTAGCCCTACCCGGACCGCCATCCAGCTGGCGCTGCTGGCCTTCGCCGACGAGGTCGTCGGCACGCTGGCGCGCCTGATCGCCTATGTGGGGACGCTCGCGCTGTTTGCCATGCTCGCCCTCGCGGCGCTGGGCCAGCTGCCCGACCTGCGCAACAACGAGCCGGCCGGGAAACCGGGCTGGAGCGTGGCCGGCCGTTCGCACCCGGCCTTCGCCGTCAGCCGACCCGATTCCTCCGAGAAAACAGCCTCTTACACCATCCTCCGGCACCCCGAAGGCGGCCGCAGGGACGTGCTGCGCTGGACCGATGACGCGGGCAAGCCCGTGGCCGAGCTCGAAATCTACCGCCAAGGCGCCGAATTCGACGTGACACGTCCGGCGACCGCGGACCTCGCCGCCCAGATGGGTTTGGGCGCGGCCACCGCGCTCGAGCAGGCCGGCCTGATCGGTACCAAATTCGGCCCGGTCGCCCTGTTCCGGCCAACCGGCACAGCGGAAGGCGCGCAGGGGTGCCTCGGCTACCTCAAGCGCAGTGAGGAGCCGGCGCTCCAGATCTCCGGCTTTTCCTGCCGGGGCGACAGCCTGCCCGCCGGGCGCGCGGCGATCGCCTGCACGCTGAACCGACTGACGCTGCTGGCCTCGGGCAACGAGCCTAGGCTGGCGGAATTGTTCGCCCATGCCGAGCTGAAGCGCGGCGGCTGCGATCCCGCGGGCTCGGTGGACTGGCTGCTCGGCGCCGCGAACGCGCAATTGCGCGGAGCGCTTTGATCGGCATCAAGCTCAAGTGGCTGGTTTGCATGCAACTTTTGCCGATGCGCACGATTATTCCCCGCTGGTGTGACCCAATTGACCTAGTTGCGATCACCCCCGCCGGGCTAGTATGCGGTGAAATCGACTGGCGGCCTGCCGCCTGAAGGGGACGTGATGAACTCGAAATTTTCTGCCGCGAACAAACTGGCGACATTGCTTGCGGCGGGCGCCGCAATTGCCATCGCGTTCGCGACCCCGGCCTCGGCCGACACCAGGACCAAGCAGCGCTATGACGATCGCGGCCGGCCCATCTACGGCCCGAGCGGCCCCAACGCGGTCTATCAGCAGGGCCGCACCCGCATCTATGTAAGCAAGCGCTCCTGGCTGGACGGCGGCACCGAGGTCAATCCGGGCGACCGCAAGTTCACCGACTACGCCTTCCCGCCGGCCGTGGGCTATCCGTCGTTCGCCCGCGAGAACCTCAACCGCCCGATCGACCGGCAGCCGCTCTCGCCGCCGCAGGACGTCGGCGGCTATCCGCAGAATTTCCCGCTGTATTGAGCGGACGTCTCGACGAATCAAAAGGCCGGGCGAGAGCCCGGCCTTTTTTGTTTCTCTCGCACCGTCATTCCGGGGCGATGCGCAGCATCGAACCCGGAATGACGGCTTATGATTACGCGTGCAGCTTCTGCAATTCCTTCAGGATCGCTTCGCCCATCTGCGTGGTGGAGGCCGCCGTGGTGCCTTCCGACTTGATGTCGGCGGTGCGCAGACCGCTGGCGAGCACGGCGGCGATGGCCTGGTCGACCTTGTCGGCGAGATCGCCCATGTCGAAGGAATAGCGCAGCGCCATGCCGAAGGACGAGATCATCGCGATCGGATTGGCGAGGCCCTTGCCTGCGATATCAGGGGCCGAGCCGTGCACGGGCTCGTACAGCGCCTTGCGCTTCCTGGTCTTGACGTCGACCTCGCCGAGCGAAGCAGACGGCAGCATGCCGAGCGATCCGGTCAGCATCGCCGCGATGTCGGAGAGCATGTCGCCGAACAGATTGTCGGTCACGATGACGTCGAACTGCTTCGGCCACTTCACCAGCATCATGCCGCCGGAATCGGCGAGCTGATGCTCGAGCGTGACGTCGGGATATTCGCGCTTGTGGACCTCCGTCATGACCTCGTTCCAGAGCACGCCCGACTTCATGACGTTGCGCTTCTCCATCGAGGTCACCTTGTTCTTGCGCTTCCTGGCAAGCTCGAAGGCGACGCGTCCGATGCGCTCGATCTCATAGGTGTCGTAGATCTGGGTATCGATGGCGCGCTTCTGGCCGTTGCCGAGATCGGTGATGGTCTTGGGCTCGCCGAAATAGACGCCGCCGGTGAGCTCGCGCACGATCATGATGTCGAGCCCCTCGACCGCCTCGCGCTTCAGGCTCGAAGCATCCGCCAGCGCCGGGTAGCACACGGCGGGACGCAGGTTGGCGAACAGGGCGAGATCCTTGCGCAGGCGGAGCAGACCGGCTTCGGGGCGCACCTCGTACGGAACCGCATCCCATTTCGGGCCGCCGACCGCGCCGAAGATCACGGCGTCGGCGTCTTTCGCCTTGGCCATGTCGCCCTCGGAGATCGACACCTTGTGGGCGTCATAGGCGGAGCCGCCGACGAGGCCGGTGTCGGTTTCGAACTTGGCGATCCCGGCCGCATTGAGCCAGTCGATCAGCCGCTTCACCTCGCCCATCACCTCCGGGCCGATACCGTCGCCGGGAAGCAGCAGCAGTTTGTGGGTCGCCATGGTCGTGTCCTCAGTTTATCTCGTCATTGCCGGGCTTGACCCGGCAATCCAGCTTTCTTGAAAGATGGATGCCCGGATCAGGCCCGGGCATGACAAGCGGGGATGAATTTCGGCCGGAGTGCTAGAGCGGCGTTGCGCGCTTGGCAAGACACCATTGCCGGGGTGCGGCTGTGCAAGGCGGGCGGGGCCTGCCACACTGCGCGCGCCGGAGTGACCCCTTGCACGCGCCTGACCGTCCCCCGAACCCGCATCCCGCGCGGCTGATCCTGACCCTGTCGCTTGCGGCGACGGTCGGGCTCGGCATCGGCCGCTTTGCCTATGCGCTGGTGCTGCCCGACATGCGGGAGGACCTCGGCTGGTCATACTCGGCGGCCGGATTCATGAATACCATCAATGCGGTCGGCTATCTCGTCGGCGCGCTTCTCGCGTCCCGCCTGATTCGGCGCGTCGGCTGGGCGGCGGCCATCCGCGGCGGAACCTTCGCCTGCGTCGCCGCGCTCGCCACTTGCGCCCTGACGGGAAATTTCGTCGCGCTGAGTCTCGCGCGTCTCGTGCTGGGTCTTGGTGCCGCAGCCGGCTTCGTCGCCGGCGGCGCACTGGCCGCCACCATCGCGCAGTCGCAGCCCGCGCGAGCCAATTTCCTGCTCAGCCTGTTCTACGCCGGGCCCGGCATCGGCATTCTCTCCTCCGGGCTGATCGCCCCGTTCACGCTGCAATATTTCGGGCTGGGCTCGTGGTGGATCGTGTGGTGGGCGCTGACGCTGCTATCGGTCGCGATGACGATCCCGCTGTTCCTGATCCGCATCGAGAGCAGCGTCCGCTTCTCGGAAGGCGGTCCCGGCTCGTTCGCGATCCTGCCGGTGCTGGTCTATCTCGCCGGCTACTTCCTGTTCGGTGCCGGCTACATCGCCTACATGACCTTCATGATCGCCTATGTTCGCGACGGCGGCGGCGGGGCCGCGGCGCAAGCGTCGTTCTGGGGCCTGATCGGTCTGTCCGCTTTCGTCACGCCCTGGGCCTGGCGCGGCGTGCTGGCGCTCGATCGCGGCGGGCTCGCCACCGCCATCATCCTCGGCACCAATGCGCTGGGCGCAGCCTTGCCGATGCTCGGACATTCGCCGGCCTGGCTCGCGGTCTCAGCCGTCGTGTTCGGCGTCGCCTTCTTCGCCGTGGTCGGCTCGACCACTGCGTTCGTGCGCTTCAACTATCCACCCGAGGTGTGGCCGACCGCGATCGCCGCGATGACGATCTCGTTCGGCGTCGGCCAGACGCTCGGGCCGATCGTGGTCGGCGCAATCACGGATGCGCTGGGGAGCTTGAGCTACGCGCTGAATGTCTCGGCGGCGCTATTGGCGCTCGGGGCCGTGGCGGCGTTGTGCCAACGGAAGGTGGGGCCGGCCAAACAATCGGTGCCGTAGGGTGGGTTAGCGTCAGCGTAACCCACCCTACGGGAGCGGAGCTCGCGTCAACTCCCGCTGAACGAATTGTATCCCTGGTCTTCCCAATAGCCGCCCTTGTAGTCGTTGGTGACTTCCATCGAGACCACGTATTTCGGGTTCTTGAAGCCGAGCTTCGTCGGCACGCGGATCTTCATCGGGAAACCGTAGGCGCGCGGCAGAATCTCGCTCGCATATTTGAACGTCATCTGCGTCTGCGGGTGCAGCGCGGAGCGCATGTCGAGCGGCGAGTTGTAGCCGTCCTTGTCAGCGCACTGGAACCAGACATATTTGGCGCGGGTGTCGGCGCCGATCAGCCTGAGGAAATCCCGCAATGGCGTACCGGTCCAGCTGCCGATCGCGCTCCAGCCCTCGACGCAAATGTGGCGGGTGATCTGCGTGACCTGCGGCAGCTTGTAGAGCTCGTCCAGCGTCCAGGACTTCTTGTTGTCGACGAGACCGCGCACCTCGAGCTTCCAGTCGGCGCCGTCGATATCGGGCGCGTCGTCGAGATCGTAATAGGCGTTGAACGGAAACGGCTTCGTGATCGCGCTCTCGGGAAAGGTCGGCGCCAGCGCGTCCGGATTGAACATCCAGGCCTGCACGGCATCGTTGAACTTCGAGACTTTGGCGAGCATGGTTTCGGCCGAGGACGAGTCGACGACGTCGCAGCCGGTGAGCAGCGTCAGCGCCCCGAGACTGGCACCGCCCGCGATGAAGCGGCGGCGGGTGACATCGGGCATCGTCTTGAGGGAGTCCTTGATCAGCAGCCGCTTGTCGACACCGGGAATCAGGAACGAGCGCTTTGCCATAGTCTCCTCCTCAGCGACCGATGATCATGGCGCGCAGGCTCTTCGGCACCAGCAGCGCGAGCAGAACGTGAATGACGAGGAACGCGCAGATCGCGGCCATGCAGAAGAAGTGCACGTAGCGCGCGGTCGGATAGTCGCCGAACAGCATCACCAGATAATAGAGCTGCACCGGCTTCCACATGCCAAGTCCGGAGAGCACGATCAGCACGCCGACCACGATGATGCCGGCATAGAGCAGCCGCTGCACGTAATTGTAGACGGTGAGGTCGTCATGGCCGAGCTTGAAGGTCAGCACCGCCCTGACGTCGTGCAACACGCCGGACGGCGTGATCGGCAGCAGCTTCCTGCGGAAGCGGCCGGTGACGAAGCCGGTGACGAGATAGGCGAGACCGTTGATCATCAACAACCACATCGCCGCGAAGTGCCAGAGCAGACCGCCGCCGAGCCAGCCGCCGAGCGTATATTCGCGCGGGAAGCTGAAGCCGAACAGCGGCGAGGCATTGTAGATCTGCCAGCCCGACAGAATCATCAGGATCATGGCAAGCGCGTTGACCCAGTGCATGATCCGCACCCAGGCGGGCTGGATCACTTTGGCCTTGGTAACCCTGACGTGCGCGTCGGTGACTGTGAGGCTCGCCATGCTGGTTCCGTCCTGAATATCTCTGACAGCAATTATACGCCGAAGTTTCCGCTTTCGTTACGCCCTGTCCGGCATCGAATCGATACCGCGAGCTTATCGCGGTCACAAAAAAGCGAGCCGGGCACCCCCGGCTCGCCGTCCTCAAAGCACCCTGTTCGGGGGAAGAAACAGGATCGCGCGGTGTTACGTCGCCGGCATCAGCACGGTGTCGACCACATGGATCACACCGTTCGACTGGTTGACGTTGGAGATCGTCACCATCGAGGTGCCGCCCTTGGCATCGACGATCCAGACCTTGCCGGCCTGCTTCTTCACGGTCAGTTCCTCGCCCTCGGCGGTCTTCAGCTTCTTGCCGTCGGTGAGATCGGAGGCTTCGAGCTTGCCCGGCACGACGTGATAGGTGAGAATCTTGGTCAGCGTCGCCTTGTTCTCGGGCTTGACCAGATTATCGACGGTGCCGGCCGGCAGTTTGCCGAAGGCGGCGTTGGTCGGCGCGAACACCGTGAACGGACCCTTGCTTTCCAGCGTCGGCACCAGGCCCGCCGCCTTCACCGCCGCCACCAGGGTGGTGTGATCCTTGGAGTTGACCGCATTCTGGACGATGTTCTTCGACGGGAACATCGCGGCGCCCCCGACCATGACCGTCTTATCCCCGGCGCGGACAGGGGCGACCGCGGTCGCGGTGATGGCCAGGGCGCTGAAGGCGGCAGCAGCGAGATAGGCAATGCGCTTCGACATGGAGATCTCCCGATTGGATTGTAACCGGCGTGGCCGGCGTTGAGTTGGCAACAACGGTGCTTGCGACCTCTTGGCGTGAAGCAGCAGCGCCGTCGTTGGACCGAACTACGGGAGGGTTTGCGATGCGGTTTCGAAGGAAAATTCTTTGTGATGGTTGAAACTATGTGGGGGGATGTCCGTGGGGTGAGTGTGCGCCACACTCTCCGCCGTGGTCCCGGACAAGCGCAGCGAAGCGAAGCGCAGATCCGGGATCCATAGCCGCAGGGAGTGGTTTGGCGAAGACTCGGAGTTACCCGTCGCGCACGACAATTTCTCCCTGTGGTTATGGGTCCCGGGTTCGCGACTACGTCGCGCCCCGGGACGACGGCGGAGAATGTGGCGCGATGGGCGCGCTTCAATCCCTGTTGTTCGGCGTCTGGATGAAGCCGCGATTATGCGTCGGGCTGATCAAGAGCTCATTGATGCAGACACGCGGCGGCATGCTGGCGATGAAGGCGATGGTGCGGCCGAGATCCTCGGGTTGCAGCATCTTCGCCTGCTCTTCCTCGCTCGGCACCACCGGGCGCAACTTCAGGATCGGAGTCGCCACCTCGCCCGGCATCAGGCAACAGGCGCGCAGGCCGTTCACGCATTCGTCCATGTTGAAGGAATGGGTCAGCGCCAGCACCGCGTGCTTGGTCGTGGTGTAGGCCGGGCCCGGCATCTTCGAGACATGGCGACCGGCCCAGGACGAGACGTTGATGATCGAGCCGTCCTGCTGCTTGCGCATCGTCGGCAGCACGGCGCGCATGCAATAGAGCACGCCATTGAGATTGATCTGGACCAGCTTGTCCCAGCCCTCCAGTTCCATGTCGTTCCAGCTCCGGTTGGGGACATTGACGCCGGCATTGTTGACGAGGAGGTCGATGCGGCCGTGCCTGGCGACGATCTGATCGGCCGCCTTCTGAGCCTCGGCCGCATTGGAGACGTCGAGCGCGATGGCCTCAGCCGCTCCGCCCGCCCCGGTGATCCTGGCAACCACGGTATCCAGGGCATCCTTGCGGCGGCCCGAGACCACCACCGTCCAGCCCTCGGCCGCCAACGCCTCGGCGCCGGCTTCCCCGATCCCGCTGCCGCCGCCCGTGACCCAGGCCACGCGTTTCCCGTTTTTTGACATGCAAACTGTCTCCGTTGCTTCTGCGGGGCGGTTCTTGCTAATCCAGCCCTCGGTTTTGACCGGCCTCTGCCGGCGAGGAATGTTGCATGAACCAAGCTGCCAACGCCAACCTGTTTTCCCGCCTGTTCGACGGCCTGGACGATCCGAAACGGCTCGCGATCGAGACGCATGACGGCGCCCATATCAGCTATGGCGATCTGATCGCACGCGCGGGCCAGATGGCGAACGTGCTGGTCGCCCGCGGCGTGAAGCCCGGAGACCGCGTCGCGGTGCAGGTGGAAAAGTCCGTCGCCAATATCGTGCTCTATCTCGGGACGGTGCGGGCCGGCGCGGTCTATCTGCCGCTTAATACGGCCTATACGCTGAATGAGCTCGATTACTTCATCAGCGATGCCGAGCCGTCGCTCGTGGTCTGCGCTCCCTCCAAGGCGGAAGGCCTCGCCCCCATTGCGGCGAAGGTGAAGGCCACGGTCGAGACGCTCGGGCCCGACGGCAAGGGCTCGCTGACGGAGGCCGCCGACAAGGCGAGCCCCGAGTTCACGACCGTTCCGCGTGCGAGCGACGATCTCGCCGCGATCCTCTACACGTCGGGCACCACCGGCCGCTCCAAGGGAGCGATGCTGACGCACGACAATCTCGCGTCGAACTCGCTGAGCCTGGTGGACTACTGGCGCTTCACCGACAAGGACGTGCTGATCCATGCGCTGCCGATCTACCATACCCATGGCCTGTTCGTGGCGACCAACGTGACGCTGTTCGCCCGCGCCTCGATGGTCTTCCTGCCGAAGCTCGATCCTGATCTGATCATCAAGCTGATGGCGCGCGCGACGGTGCTGATGGGCGTGCCGACCTTTTACACGCGCCTGCTGCAGAATCCCGCGCTGTCGAAGGAGACCACCAGCCACATGAGGCTGTTCATCTCGGGCTCGGCGCCGCTGCTCGCCGACACCCATCGCGAATGGTCGGCGCGCACGGGCCATGCGGTGCTCGAGCGCTACGGCATGACCGAAACCAACATGAACACGTCCAACCCCTACGACGGCGAGCGCGTGCCCGGCGCAGTCGGCTTTCCGCTCCCCGGCGTTTCGGTGCGCGTGACCGATCCCGAGACCGGCAAGGAATTGCCGCGCGAGGAGATCGGCATGATCGAGGTGAAAGGCCCGAACGTGTTCAAGGGCTATTGGCGCATGCCGGAGAAGACCAAGTCCGAATTCCGGCCCGACGGCTTCTTCATCACCGGCGACCTCGGCAAGATCGACGCCAAGGGCTACGTGCACATCCTCGGCCGCGGCAAGGATCTGGTGATCTCCGGCGGCTTCAACGTGTACCCGAAGGAGATCGAAAGCGAGATCGACGCCATGCCCGGCGTGGTGGAGTCCGCCGTGATCGGGGTGCCGCATGCCGATTTCGGCGAGGGTGTGACGGCGGTGCTGGTGCGCCAGCCCGGCGCGAGCATCGATGAAGCGACCGTGCTGAAGGGCCTGGACGGACGCCTTGCGAAATTCAAGATGCCGAAGCGCGTCTTCGTCGTCGACGAGCTGCCGCGCAACACCATGGGCAAGGTGCAGAAGAACATCTTGCGCGAGACGTACAAGGACATCTACGCGAAGAAGTGAGGCGCGCACGCTCTCGCCTTCGTCATTGCGAGGAGCCCTTGCGACGAAACAATCCAGACTGCCTCCGCGGAAAGATTCTGGATTGCTTCCGCCTTCGCCGAAAGGCTTCGGCGGACAAGTCGCTGCGCTCGCAATGACGGAGGGTGCAACGGCTACAGCCCGCCTACCAAGCTCAGCACAAACCGGCTGCCCACGATCAACAGATAACACCCGAACGCCACTTCCAGCGTGCGCTTCGACATCGCATGCGCGGCTTTCACGCCGAGCGGTGCGGTGACGAGACTCATCGGCATCACCAGCACGGCGCCGATCAGCGAGACGTAGCCGAGCGCGAATGGCACTTGCAGCGCTGCGACGCCCGGATAGTTCGCCGCGGCGGGCCAGCCGGCATAGATGTAGCCGAGCGCGCCGGGGATCGAGATCAGCACCGCGAGCGCGGACGAGGTCGCAACGGCCTGATGGATCGGACGGCTATAGAAGGTCATCAAGAGGTTCGAGAACAGGCCGCCTCCGATGCCCATTAGGGTCGAGAGAATGCCGACGCAGAAGCCGTAGACGCGCATCAACGGGCCCTTCGGCAGATCATCGCCGAGCTTCCAGGTCTCACGCGCGAAGATCAGCCGGACCGCGGCTGACCAGGCGACCGCGACGAACACGATCTTGAACAGCCGCTCCGGTGCGAAGCGCGCGATTACGCTGCCGGCGATAACGCCGATCAGGATCGGCAGCCACCAGACGCGCAGGATGCTCATGTCGACCGCGCCGCGCCTGTAATGCGCCTGGAACGAGCGGATCGAGGTCGGGATGATCACCGCCAGCGAGGTGCCGACGCACAGCGGCATGCGCACCTCGAGCGGCACGCCGGCGATGCGGAAGCACTCGTAGAACACCGGCACCAGAATCGCGCCGCCGCCGATGCCGAACACACCGGCCAGAAATCCCGAGAGCGCGCCGGTTGCGATCAGCAGCAGCACGAGCTCGACGACGTCGAAGACCTCGAGGCCGTTCATCGGCAGCGATCCGTCGGCAGTTCTCGCGGATGGGTGGCACAGACGGCTGCGGCAGCGCCGAGGACGGGCGCGGCGATGACCAGAAGGAGGCCCGCGAAGCCTGGGCCTTGCGGATCATAAGTACCAAGCGCCGCGAGACCGTCGATGGCGACGCCGACCAGCGAGAACACCAGCAACGGAAACAGGTCGCCGGGCAGGACGGTATGGAGGCCGCGCGCGGTGCGCCGATGGGGGATGGACGTCAGACTGACATGGGTGGGCATGGTTGGTCCCCAACTGCTTGGTATCTGGCAAAATTAGACTCTCCCGTTTTGCGGCGATATCTCTCGCAACCGGGATACTTCCTTGCGAAATGCGGAAGGATGGCGATGGACCAGATTGCGGCGATGGCGACCTTTGTGCGGGCCGTGGACGCCGGCAGCCTGTCGGCGGCGGCGCGATCATTACCGAGCTCGCTGACGTACCGGCAGATTTCCGCGCTCGAGCGGCATTTCGGCACGCGCCTCTTGATGCGGACGACGCGACAGCTCGCGCTCACGGAGGATGGGCGCATGCTCTACGAGCGCGCCAAATCGATCCTGGGCGAGCTCAGGGAGATCGAGGAGGGGCTGGCCGGAAATCGCCGCGAGCCGTCGGGACGGCTTCGGGTCAGCGCGCCGACATTGATGGGACGTCTGCTGATCGCGCCGCTGCTCGGCGACTTCCTGCGCGCCTATCCATCCCTCTCCGTGGACCTGCTGTTGGTCGATCGCAACGTCGATTTGATCGAGGAGGACGTCCACCTGGCGCTTCGCGTCGGGCGCATGCCGGATTCGCAACTGGTGATGCGAAAGCTCGCGGAGGTGCAGATGATTCACTGCGCCTCGCCAGATTACCTCGCACGCCGCGGCGAACCGGAGACGCCGGCGGACCTGGCGCAACATGATTGCCTGGTGTTTTCCGACGCGCCGGGTGCGGCAACCTGGCGATTCGGCCGCGAGGCGAATGGCGGAACGCGAGTCCGCATCTCGGGACGGCTCTGGATCAACAGTCTCGATGCGCTCGCCGCCGCCGCCGAGAACGGCGCAGGAATCATCCGCGTACCGTCATGGCAGGTGGAGAGGCAGCTGGCGGAAGGACGGCTGCGACGTCTGTTGGGCGCGCACGAGCCGGCGCCGGCGCCGCTGCACGCGCTGTATCAGCCGTCGCGCCTAGGCTCGACGAAGATTCGCGCCTTCATCGATTTCCTGGTCGCGCGGTGGCGCAGAAGCGATCCGCTCAGCCGGTGATCTCTGTGGCGGGTGGAATGCAGGGGGCGCATATCCGGGCGGGATCAAATCGGACGGTGAGAAGGACGGTTGGCGGTCGCGAGAACAGGGCTGGCGACGTCTTTGGCCGATCTCTGCCCGGTTTGGATGGCATGGTCCGTTTAGAGGTGTTCCAATAGCAATTTCAACGCGCCGCGGCTCCAGCCAATATTATGAAGTAATATTCGTTTCTTCGTTGGCGGAGCGAGGTCCTGGTATACCAAGCTGCTGATTGGACTTGTTTCATCAAGGCTGTAGAGATGAACCGAGGTTCGATTTATGGCGATTTGGTGATTGCGCAGGCCAAATCGACTCCGTAAATAGAGCCGACCTTTCGCGATCCCCGCGCGCCCCATGCTGGGCCGCAACAAACATCAAAAGCCGCCCATGACCGCACGGATCGAACGACCGCTTTCGCCGCACATCCAAACCTATCGCTGGACCCTGACGATGGCGCTGTCCATCGTTCACCGTGCCACCGGCATCGCACTTTACGCCGGAACGCTGCTGCTGGCCTGGTGGCTGATCGCAGCCGCCTCCGGTCCAGCCGCCTACGCCCACGTCCAGGCCTTCACCGGCAGCATCATCGGCCGCCTGATCGTGTTCGGCTACACCTGGGCGCTGATGCACCATATGCTGAGCGGCATCCGGCATTTCGTGTGGGACCTCGGCTACGGCTTCAAGGCCAACGAGCGCGAAGCCCTGACCTGGGGCGCGCTGATCGGCGGCATCGTGCTGACGGTGCTGATCTGGATCATCGCCTATGCAATCGGAGGCGGACGATGAGCTACACCGAATCCCACGGCTCTCCGAAGCCGCCATCCATGCGCACCCCGCTCGGCCGCGTCCGCAATCTCGGTGCGGCGCATTCAGGCACCTCCGATTTCTGGCGCCAGCGCATCACCGGCGTTGCCATGACGCTGCTGATGATTCCGGTCGTGGTCATCGTGATGATGCTGCTCGGCCGCAACCAGGCCGGCGCCGCGCAGATCCTCGGCTCGCTGCCCATCGCGGTGATTCTCCTGCTCTTCATCGCCGCCAGCGCCTGGCACATGAAGATCGGGATGCAGGTGGTGATCGAGGACTACGTCCATAACGAGAAGCTGAAGCTCACCGCGATCATGCTCAACAACTTCTTCTCGATCGCCGTGGCACTCGCCTCGACCTACGCGATCCTGAAACTTTCCTCCGGAGTGTAACCCATGGTTACCGGAACATCGGCCGCCACAACGAATGGCACGGGCAACGGCGCTCCCGCCACCAACGGCAAAGCCTATCCGATCGAAGACCACACCTATGACGTCGTCGTGGTCGGTGCCGGCGGCGCCGGCCTGCGCGCGGTGGTCGGCTGCAGCGAGGCCGGACTGCGCACCGCCTGCATCACAAAAGTGTTTCCGACCCGCTCGCACACGGTTGCGGCGCAGGGCGGCATCTCCGCCTCGCTCGGCAACATGCACAAGGACGACTGGCGCTGGCACATGTACGACACCGTGAAGGGGTCGGACTGGCTGGGCGACCAGGACGCGATCGAATACATGGTGCGCAACGCGCCCGAGGCGGTCTACGAGCTCGAGCATTGGGGCGTGCCGTTCTCGCGCACCGAGGACGGCAAGATCTACCAGCGCCCGTTCGGCGGCATGACCATGGACTACGGCAAAGGCCAGGCGCAGCGCACCTGCGCCGCCGCCGACCGCACCGGCCACGCGATGCTGCACACGATGTACGGCCAGTCGCTGCGCCACGCGGCCGAGTTCTTCATCGAATTCTTCGCCATCGACCTGATCATGGACGACCAGGGCACCTGCCGCGGCGTCATCGCGCTCAAGCTCGACGACGGCACGCTGCACCGCTTCCGCGCCCAGACCGTGATCCTCGCGACCGGCGGCTACGGCCGCGCCTACGCCTCCTGCACCTCGGCGCACACCTGCACCGGGGACGGCGGCGGCATGGTGCTGCGCGCCGGCCTGCCGCTGCAGGACATGGAATTCGTGCAGTTCCACCCGACCGGCATCTACGGCTCGGGCTGCCTCGTCACCGAAGGCGCGCGCGGCGAGGGCGGCTATCTCGTCAACTCCGAGGGCGAGCGCTTCATGGAGCGCTATGCGCCGTCGGCGAAGGACCTTGCCTCGCGCGACGTGGTCTCGCGCGCGATGACGATCGAGATCCGCGAGGGACGCGGCGTCGGCAAGAAGAAGGATCACATCTTCCTGCATCTCGACCATCTCGATCCCGCCGTGCTGGCCGAGCGCCTGCCGGGCATCTCCGAATCCGCAAAGATCTTCGCCAATGTCGACGTGACGCGCGAGCCGATCCCGATCGTGCCGACGGTGCACTACAACATGGGCGGCATTCCCACGAACTATCACGGCGAAGTCCTGACCAAGAAGGATGGCGACGACAACGCGGTGATCCCCGGCCTGATGGCGATCGGCGAAGCCGCCTGCGTCTCCGTGCACGGCGCCAACCGCCTCGGGTCCAACTCGCTGATCGACCTCGTCGTGTTCGGCCGCGCCGCAGCGCTCCGCCTCGCCGAGAAGCTGACGCCGAATGGCAAGCAGCCCGAGCTGCCGGCGAACTCGGCCGAGATGGCGCTCGGCCGCCTCGACCATTACCGCTACGCCTCCGGCGGCACGCCGACCGCGAAGCTGCGCGAAGGCATGCAGCATGTGATGCAGAACAATTGCGCGGTGTTCCGCACCGGCGAAGTCTTGAGCGAGGGCCAGAACCTGATCGCGAAGGTCCACAGCGGCATTACCGACATCGCCGTGTCCGACCGCTCGCTGGTGTGGAATTCGGACCTCGTCGAGACGCTCGAATTCGACAATCTGATCTCTCAGGCGGTGGTGACGATGAACTCGGCCGCCAACCGCACCGAGAGCCGCGGCGCCCATGCCCGCGAGGACTTCTCCGAGCGCGACGACAAGAACTGGATGAAGCACACGCTGGCCTGGCTGGACGATGCCGGCAAGGTCAGGATCGAGTATCGCCCGGTTCACGACTACACCATGACCAACGACGTGCAGTACATCCCGCCGAAGGCGCGCGTGTATTGATCAGGACTCGTCATGCGCGGGCAAAAGGCGCGAAGCGACGTCTTCAAACCTGATGCCCCGCGCATCCATCTTTCGAAAAGAGGGATGGATTGCCGGGTGAAGCCCGGCAATGACGCGGAAAACCAGAGGCAGGACTTATGGTTGAATTCGCACTTCCGAAGAACTCGAAGATTTCCGGTGGCAAGACCTGGCCGAAGCCCGCGGGGGCGACCGAGCTCCGCGAGTTCAAGGTCTATCGCTGGAATCCGGATGACGGCAAGAATCCGAGCGTCGACACCTATTACGTCGACACCAATGATTGCGGTCCGATGGTGCTGGACGGCCTGATCTGGATCAAGAACCACATCGACCCGTCGCTGACCTTCCGCCGCTCCTGCCGTGAAGGCGTCTGCGGCTCCTGCGCGATGAACATCGACGGCCAGAACACGCTGGCCTGCACCCGCTCGATGCACGACGTGAAGGACGGCGCGGTGAAGATCAATCCGCTGCCGCACCAGCCCGTGGTGAAGGACCTCGTCCCGGATCTCACCAATTTCTACGCCCAGTATGCTTCGGTCGAGCCCTGGCTGAAGACGACCTCGCCGACGCCGCAGAAGGAATGGCGCCAGAGCCACCAGGACCGCGAGAAGCTCGATGGCCTCTACGAGTGCATCCTGTGCGCCTGCTGCTCGACCTCGTGCCCGAGCTATTGGTGGAACAGCGAGCGCTATCTCGGGCCCGCCGCGCTGCTCCAGGCCAACCGCTGGGTCTCCGATTCCCGCGACGAGGCCACCGGCGAGCGGCTCGACAATCTCGAGGATCCGTTCCGCCTCTACCGCTGCCACACCATCATGAACTGCGCCAAGGCGTGCCCGAAGGGACTGAACCCGGCGGAAGCCATCGCCGAGCTCAAGCTCAAGATGGTCGAGCGCCAGATCTGATTGGCCCTGTGTGAGCGACGACGCGTCTGTCTGCGGCCCCGAGCGTTGTCGGTTCTGATCGAATCAGAACCGAGGCTTAAAATTATTCTCGAACAACGATCCAAGCGCGACGTCGATCACCCGATCCCCGTCGCGCTTTATTGATGCTCCACTACACGCTTGGTGCCAGGCAGGGGCGACGCTGCCGCCGCGCCAGGTTTTGAATTCGCGCGTTCGATTGCCCAGCGCAGTTGGCGATCCGTGGCGCGCAACTTGATCTCGTCCGAGGCGAGCGCGGCGAGATTGGCAAGGATCTGCTTCTGCGTTTCGTCCAGCACGCGTGGCCGAGTGTCGATCACGCAGAGCGACCCCAGGGTAAAGCCGTCGGGATCGCTCACTGGGCAGCCAGCGTAGAACCGAAACCCCAGCTCACCCTTCACCGCCGGATTCTCCGCAAAACGCAAGTCGGTCGCGAGGTTCTCGGCGACCATGATACCCTTCTGCAGAATGGTGTAGTTGCAGAACGCCCAGCCGCGCGGCGTATCGACCATGTCGAGCCCATAACGCGACTTGAACCATTGTCGGGTCGGGGTCAGCATCGTCAGCAGTGCCACGGGAGCATCAAGGCTGCGCGCCGCCAGCCAGGTCAGGCGATCGAAAGAATCTTCAGGCGGCGTGTCGACGAGACCAGAGCGTTCGAGTGCGAGAAGCCGCTGGCCCTCATTGTCCGGGAAGGGAAAGGAAGGCGGCGTCTCGAACGGAAGGGGGTATCCGACGGCGGCTTTGAAAACGGTTTCGATTGCCGCAGGCAACGCCGGCAATTCGTCGACGAACACCGTCATTCTGGAGCCGGGCCCGCCCCCGCCTGATCGCCGGATTTCAGCCGAGCGCCCGACGACAAGGATCCCGGTACTGCCGAGTGATGGATCGGCGCGCAGGCTCTCCAACATGGCGAGTCTGCTGGCGTCCGATGTTTCGGCTTCGATCACAACGGCGGCCGGCAACCGCGTGCCGATCGCAAGCAGCGCTGCGTAGATGTCCGAGTAACTCTCGACGACACAGAAATCCACCTTCGCCAAGGCCGCTTTGTAATCGGCCATGCGTTCTTGCCGCGCAATGAGGATCACCCGGGCGGAAGCAAGCATCGGCGGCTCGCCGGAGCCGGCGATCAGCCCGAGAACGTCGCGGCGGTAGACGCGGCGGTGGCCCCCCGGGGTTTTCCAAGACGGGATCGAGCCGCCTTCGATCAGAAGCTGCGCCGTGCGGACGGAGACGCCCAGTATCTTGGCAGCCTCCGCCGTCGTCAGAATGTCCTTGGCCATACCATCCATCTTTACCCCCGACCGCGCGCCAACCGTCCTCGTCCCAGACCTCACAATGTCGTGCTCCCACTTGTGTTGACAAGTGTAGATGGCTGCTATTTTGATAGATTTGATGATAACGATAGATTTGATAAATCTGATAGGCTGGCTTCGCACTGCATGGCGGATGCGAGCTGCCGAGACCCACGTCTTCCTCTGGAAGAAGCCGGGCTCTGGCCCTGTTCCATCCTGCGAATCGTCCTCGCGCAGGCCGGACCGGGGCGTAGCTGGCCACTCCACACACCCTCAATCACGGGAATGTCGCGATCCGTGACGCCTCCCGACCGAGCTTCGTCCCGGCGACGCCCCCCTCTTCATCTCCCTCACCGCCGTCTTCCCCGGCGCGCTGCGTCCCCCGCATCGCCGACTTGTCTGGAGCATCCCATGAGTGACTTTCTGCCTTCCGATCTGCCGGAGTTTGCTGACCGCGCTGCTGCCAATCAGCGTCGTCTCAACGAAAATTCCAGCGGCAGTTACGACTTCGTCGTTTGCGGCGCTGGCAGCTCCGGGTCGGTCGTTGCGCGCCGCCTTGCCGAAAATCCCTCTGTCACTGTTCTGCTGATCGAAGCAGGGGGAAGCGACGAGGTGCCGACCGTCATGGAGCCGGCGGCATGGCCGGGCAACCTCGGGAGCGCGACCGATTGGGGCTTTGTCGCAGAGCCCAATCCGCATTTGAACGGCCGTGCGCTTCCGATGTCGATGGGCAAGGTTCTCGGCGGCGGCTCCAGCATCAATGTGATGCTGTGGGCGCGGGGTCACCGCAGTGATTGGGATTTCTTCGCCGCGGAAACCGGCGATCAATCCTGGAATTACGAGGCAGTCTCGAAGATCTTCCGGCAGATCGAGAACTGGCAAGGCAAGCCCGATCCACGCCATCGCGGTACCGGGGGCCCCGTCTTCGTCCAGCCGTCACCGGCTCCCGGTCCAGCCGCCCTGGCCATGCTCGATGCAGCGGAGGAGATCGGTATTCCGACTTTCGAAAGCGCCAATGGTGAGATGATGGAGGGCGAAGGCGGCTGCGCCGTTACAGATATCCTGGTCCGGAACGGCAAACGCCATTCCATCTTCCGCGCCTATACCTATCCCTATCTCGATCGGCCCAATCTCACCCTGCTGACCGGCACGCAGGTCTGCCGCGTCCTGCTCGAATGCGGGAGGGCCGTCGGCGTCGAGGCGGTGCGTGACGGCAGGACATTGCGGATCAACGCGTCCAGGGAGGTGGTGCTCGCGCTCGGTGCAATACAGACACCGTCCGTGCTGATGCGCTCCGGCATCGGCGACGAGAACGAGCTACGAACGTTTGGTATACCCGTGGTCCAGCACCTGCCCGGTGTCGGGCAGAACCTGCAGGATCACGTATCGTTCGGATGCATCTGGGAATATCGCGAGCCGATCGCGCCGCGCAACACCGGCAATGGGGCGACGCTCTACTGGAAATCCGATTCCGCGCTCAAGTCTCCCGACCTGCTGTTCTGCCAGGTCGAGTTTCCGGTGCCGAGCCCCGAGACGGCCAGCCGGGCGCCTGCCCACGGCTGGACGATGTTCGCCGGCCTCGCTTTGCCGAAGAGCCGAGGCAGGGTCAGGCTCCGAAACGCCGAGCCGCTTGCGACGCCGCGGATCGAAGCCAACATGCTGTCGCATCCTGACGATGTGAAGACGGCGATCGCCTGCGTCGATATCTGCCGTGCGCTCGGCAATACCCGCGCCTTCGAGCCGCTGGTGGCGCGCGAGTCGATGCCCGGCCCTCTCGGTGGCGCCGAGATGGAACGCTTCGTGCGCGACTCCGCGGTGACCTACTGGCATCAGACATGCTCGGCGAAGATGGGGCGTGACGCGATGTCCGTGGTCGATGGCAAGCTCAAGGTCTACGGCATCGACCGGCTTCGCATCGCCGACGGTTCGGTGATGCCGCGGATCACCACCGGGAACACGATGGCGCCCTGCGTCATCATCGGAGAGAAGGCGGCACGCGCGCTGCGCGACGAGCACGATATCTGACCGCCAGTCTCCCCGAACGGCGGCTTGTAAGCCGCCTCACCTGACGTGCCCCCCTCGACAGAGCTGCGAGGGGGCTATCGCGCCGGTCCGGCGGGACCATCCCGCCGCGTGATTCATGGGACTGCAACCATAGATTATATAGATAATCGGCTTCCTTCCTTGCGCGAAACTCAGTTAAGCTGGCGATCAGGGACAGGAGCCGTGCAAAGGGCGCAACGCAATTCGCTGAGGCTGTTGCAGTGGATGATGGCGGCATCCCTGGCGCTGCCGATTGCGCTATTTGTCGTTGCCGCCGCGATCTCCTACAGATCGACCAACGATATCGCCGACCGCGAGATCGAGCGCACGGTCGCCATCGCGCATGAGCACGCGCTCAAGGTGTTCGAGACCATCGACCGCAGCCTTGCCGAGCTCAACGAGGTCGTTCGCGGGCTTTCCGACGACGTCATCCGCGCGCGGGAGCCGGAGCTGCATCGCCGCCTCAAGCGGCTGACCAATGCGCTGCCCCAGCTCAAATCGGCCTGGATCTTCGACGCGGACGGAAAAGCGCTGGTCAACAGCCTTGCGTCGCCGCCGCCGGACCTCGGTTTTGCCGATCGCGATTATTTTTATGCCCACGTCGACCAGAGCATCGGCCGTTTCATCGGCGCGGCGCTGACGCCGCGCCCGCCCTATCAGGGCGCCCGCTTCTTTGGCGTCAGCCGCCGACGCGAATCCGACGACGGCCGCTTCATCGGCGTGATCCAGGCTTCCGTGCTGCCGGAATATTTCGAGAGTTTCTACGCCAGGATCGGATCCGATCCCGGCAGCTTCTTCGCGATGGGACGCACCGACGGCGCGATGCTCGCCCATTTTCCCCGGCTCGACCGCGAGCTTCGGCTCGATCCGGCCGGACCGCTGGGCCAGAAGATCTCGGCTCAACCCGAGCACGGCCTCATCACCGTCGCCTGGCCCTCGGACGGGATCGAGCGGCGCATCGCCTACCGACGTGTCGCCGAATATCCGATCTATGTCAGCGCCGGGCTCGAGACCTCGGCGATCCGCGCGCGCTGGTTCGCTACTATGGGCCAGCATCTGGTGTTCGGCGTTCCCGCCACCGCGCTTCTGTTTCTGTTGCTGACGCTCGCATTGCGGCGCACCCGGCACCTTCAGGCAGAAGCTGCGAAGCGGCGCGAGGCCGAGGAGGCGCTCAAGCACAGCCAGCGCCTGGAGGCGCTCGGGCAGCTCACCGGCGGCGTCGCGCACGACTTCAACAACCTCCTGACCGTGATCCGCGCCTCGGTCGACCTCTTGAACCGGCCGCAACTGACGGAGGAGCGCCGACAGCGCTACATCACGGCAATTGCGGATTCGGTGGCGCGCGCGGCCAAGCTGACCTCGCAGCTGCTCGCCTTCGCGCGGCGCCAGACCCTGAAGCCCGAACTGTTCGACGTCGGTGCGCGGGTGCAGTCGCTGCACGACATGCTCGCCACGCTGCTGGGCCCCGGGATCGAGATCGTCATGCAGCTGCCGGCGGAGCTGTGTCTCGTCAATGCCGATGCCGGCCAGTTCGAGACCGCTCTGATCAACATGGCGACCAACGCGCGCGATGCCATGCAGGGCAAAGGAAAAATCGTCTTCGAGGTCGAGGCCGCAACGACCGCTCCGGACGCGCCGGCGCAGCATTCGGCCAACCAGACCATGGCAAGCCATGGCTTCGTCCGCGTCACCGTCAGCGACACCGGTGTCGGCATTCCCGCCGCACGGCTCGGGCGCATCTTCGAGCCGTTCTTCACCACCAAGCAGATCGGCCATGGCACCGGTCTCGGCCTGTCCCAGGTGTTCGGCTTCGCCCGGCAGTCCGGCGGCGAAGTGACTGTTACGAGCGAGGTGGGGCACGGCAGCACCTTCTCGCTCTATCTGCCGCGGGTGCCGCCGGAGCTGCTGCCGCAGCGCGAGGCGCCCACGACTGCGCCGGCGGCGGCCGGCACCGGCATTTCGGTGCTGGTGGTCGAGGACAATATCGAGCTTGCCAATTTCGCCGCCGATGGCCTCACCGAGCTCGGCTACGGCATCACGCTGGTCGATAACGCCGCCGATGCACTTGCCGAGCTCGTCGTGGGCGCGGATCGCTTCGACGTCGTGTTCTCGGACGTGGTGATGCCAGGGATGACCGGGCTCGATCTGGTACAGGCGATCCGCGAGCGCGGCATCGCCGTGCCTGTCGTGCTGACCACGGGCTACAGCCAGGCCCTGTCACAACAGGGCGCGGCCGGCTGCGATCTCGTGCAAAAGCCCTATTCGATCGAGGAATTGTCGCGCGTTCTGCACCGGGCCGCGCAACTGCGGCACGTCCACGACGGCGCCGCGGAGCGAAACCGGCGGCCGGAACCGAAGGGAACCGACTGATTTCCTTGTGCGTTGTCCGCCCATGCACAAGCCGGCCACAACGCGCGAACAAGGCAAGAAGCCGCCCATTGTGGAGATCAAAGGCGAGAACGGCGATGACGTGGCACCGCCCCCGCCCGAGCTGCTCGAACCCGACCCCGAACTCTCCCCCGAGGAAGCCGAGCAGGCCCGCAAGGATTATCTGCTGACGCGGTTCTGGATCAGCGCCCGCGGCTTTTGGGGCCGCAAGGGCGACCGCCTCGCCTGGCCGCTTTCGATCGGTCTCGGCCTGCTGATCGTACTGACGGTCGGCTTCCAATACGGCATCAATGTCTGGAATCGCGCGATCTTCGACGCTATCGAGAAGCGCGATGCGGCGAGTGTCTTCTATCTCACGGCCGTGTTCTTCCCTCTCGCGATCGGCAGCATCGTGCTCGCAGTGGCGCAGGTGTTCGCGCGCATGGGCATCCAGCGGCGCTGGCGGGCCTGGCTCACGGCGAGCGTGCTGACCCGTTGGCTCAAGAACGGCCGTTACTACCAGCTCAACCTCGTCGGCGGAGACCACGACAATCCCGAATACCGGATCGCCGAGGATCTGCGGATTGCGACCGACTCTCCGGTCGATTTCCTCGCCGGCGTGACGTCCGCGCTGCTGTCGGCCATAACTTTCATCGTCGTGCTCTGGACCATCGGCGGCGCGCTCACCGTCACGCTTGGCGGCTCGGCCATCACCATCCCCGGCTTCCTCGTGATCGCCGCGATCCTGTACGCAGCGATTGCGTCGAGCTCGATCCTGGTGATCGGTCGGCGCTTCGTCCAGGTCTCCGAGGACAAGAACCGGGCCGAAGCCGATTTCCGCTACACGCTGACGCGCGTGCGTGAGAACGGCGAGAGCATCGCGCTGCTCGGCGGGGAACAGGAAGAGCGCGACGGAATCGACCGCAATTTGACCCGCGTGCTGCGGCAATGGGCGCGACTCGCCGGCCAGCACATGCGCACCACGCTGGTGTCGCAGGGATCGAGCCTGGTTGCGCCGGTGGTGCCGCTGCTGCTGTGCGCGCCAAAATTCCTCGACGGCAGCATGACGCTCGGACAGGTGATGCAGGCGGCCTCCGCCTTCACCATCGTGCAGAGCGCGTTCGGCTGGCTGGTCGACAATTATCCGCGGCTGGCCGACTGGAACGCCTGTGCGCGCCGCATCGCCTCGCTGATGATGTCGCTCGACGGTCTCGAACGCGCCGAGCAGGGCGATGGCCTTGGCCGCATCAAGCGCGGCGAGACGCGCAATGACGCCATGCTGGAGCTGAGGGACCTCTCCGTCACGCTCGACGACGGCACCGCCGTGGTCGGCGAGACCGAGGTCGTGATCGAGCCCGGCGAGCGGCTGCTGGTCGCCGGCGAATCCGGCACCGGCAAGAGCACGCTGGTGCGCGCCATCGCAGGCCTGTGGCCATGGGGCGGGGGCGGCGTCAACTTCCATGCCGACCGCCGCCTGTTCATGCTGCCGCAGCGGCCTTACGTGCCTTCGGGGTCTCTGCGCCGCGCTGTCGCCTATCCCGGCGCCGCCGACCACTGGACGGTGGATGAGATCGGCAACGCCCTGCACAAGGTCGGCCTCGATCATCTCAAGGAGAAGATCGAGGAGGAAGGACCTTGGGACCAGACGCTGTCCGGCGGCGAGAAGCAGCGCCTCGCCTTCGCGCGGCTGCTGCTGCACAATCCCGACATCGTCGTGCTCGATGAGGCGACCTCGGCGCTCGACGAGAAGAGCCAGGACAAGATGATGAAGATGATCACCGACGAGCTGCCGAAGGCGACGATCGTCAGCGTCGCACATCGCGCCGAGCTGGAGGCCTTCCACAGCCGCAAAATCGTGCTGGAGCGGCGCAAGGGCGGCGCCAAGCTCGTCAGCGACATCGATCTGATTCCGCGCAAGGGCAAGCGCAAGCTGCTCGGCCGCTTCCTGCGCCAGCGCAAGGCGCCGCCGAAAAAGGCGGCGTAAGGTTTTCTCTCTTCGTCGTCCCGGACAGGCACGCCTAAACGCGCACCGATCCGGGGCGACCGGGAGATCTGTTGCCCGCATCGAGCGTTGGAGCCCTCATCAAAACCGGTTATGCATGCGCCGCTGGCAATGAAGCCTTTGGCTTGGCATGACCCGAAGCAATACACTGCTGTCATGCTGACAGGGACGAACAAGGGAGGTTGCGATGATCGACCATCTGGGTATCTCGGTCTCCGACTATGAACGCGCGAAAGCGTTCTACGCGACGGCGCTGGCGCCGCTCGGCTACAGCCTGATCATGGAGGTCACGGCAGAGCAGACCGGGCACGCTTCCGCCGCAGGCTTCGGCGCCGAGGGCAAGCCCGATTTCTGGATCGGCGGCGAAGGCGCCATGAACAAGCCGGTGCATGTCGCCATTCGCGCTAAGGACCGTGCCACGGTCGACGCCTTCTACAAGGCCGCAATCGCGGCCGGCGGTTGCGACAACGGTTCGCCCGGCATTCGCCCGCATTACCACCCGAACTACTACGGCGCGTTCGTGCTCGACCCTGACGGTCACAATATCGAGGCCGTTTGCCACGAGCCGGAATAGGAAAGATTCGACAGGAACATCGTTCCGGGCAGGCCGTTATCGTTCCTTGCGAAAAGGAGCACGACATGGCCAACGACAATGCCGGCGACGTCGATCGCGTCTGGGGTCTGATGCAGAAAATCGGCTTCGCGATGCTGGTCACGCGCGACGGTGACAAGCTCCGCGCGCGGCCGATGAGCGCCTGTCTCGACCGCGAAGCGAACACGATTTTTTTCCTCACCGATGCTCGGCGTCACAAGGATGAGGAAATCGCGCGCAACCCGTCCATCAACCTGTCGTTCGCGGATGCCGGCAGCCAGAAATATGTGTCGCTGACCGGCACTGCCGTCGTCTCCAACGACCGTGCCAAGATCAAGGAGCTGTTCTCGACGCCGGCCAAAGCGTGGTGGGACTCTGCGGAAGATCCCAACATCCGCGTGCTCAAGGTTACGCCTGACGACGCCGAATTCTGGGACTCGCCGGGGACGGTGATCTCCTACGTGAAGATGGCAGCCGCAGCCGTCACGAACACACGTCCCGATATCGGTGAGAACCGCAAGGTCTCGATGTGATGCCGATTGAACCGCCCGAGATTCCGCCGTCGACACCAGGGACGCCAACAGAGCCGCCGCCCGGAATTCCCCCTGGCAATCCGCAACCTGAGATCACACCGCCGGTTCGTGAGCCAGGCGAATCACCGCGCCCCGACGAATTGCCGGGCCGCATGCCCGAAGAGATTCCATCGCGCGGACCGAATGGGCCACTCACTCCGAATCCTGCGACAGATGCAATGCCGCGGGATCACGCATGATCTCTCCAATCACATGTAAGGCGATTGCAACCAGCATCTGAATGCGCAATGAACATCGCCATAATGAGATGATCTGCGTGCAGAAATAAATCGAGCTGCGATCGCATATGCCGCCACAATGCGGCCTAACGCGTAGCTGTTGATCACAACACTTCGTCAAAGAACCTTCCGGGGAAGTTCACCACCATGACCAACCTTCGTTTCGTGCTGCTTGCGACGACGGCTCTGACCGCGATGCAATTGGCAAACACCGCATCGCATGCGCAAGGCGCTTCGCCGCTCGTGGTCGCTCAGGCCCAGCCTCAAGAGACGGGTCCTGACGGAAAACCGAAGCAGCCGCCGAAGGGACCGCCTGCGGCCGCTCCGCCTGCAGCACCCGCGCGTCCGGCGGCGCCGCCGCCCGCGGCAGCACCGCCCCACCCGCCCGCAGCGCCCCCGCCGGCAGCCGCACCGGCACGGCCGGCAGCGCCGCCACCACCACCGCCTCCTCCTGCGGCCCGTCCGGCGCCTCCGCCGCCCCCACCGCCGCCGGCCGCTCCGAAACAACCCTCGCCGCCCCCGCCCGCCCAGAAGCAGCCTTCGCCGCCGCCAGCTGCGGCGCCGCAGCAGCACGCCCCGACACCGCCTCCTCCGGCGCCGCCTGCCGCGCGCCCGGCTCCCACGCCGCCAGCACCGCCTCCCGCGGCGACTCCGCAGCCACGCGCGCCGACGCCGCCTCCCGCCGCACAGCCGCACACGCCGCCTCCGGCACCATCAGGTGCCCGCCCGGCTCCGACGCCACCGGCCCCGCCGCCCGCAGCAGCTCCTCAGGGCCGGCCTGCGCCGGCGCCCACCGCGACGCCGACTCCTGCGCCCGCCGCACCGGCGGCACGACCGGGAGCACCTGCTCCGACCGCCACACCTGCTCCGACAGCCACGCCTGCTCCAACGGCAACGCCCGCTCCGGGCAGCACGCCTGGCGCGCCGCCGGCTGGTCGCCCGGGTGCCACGCCCGCTCCGACGACCACACCGACGACCCCACCGGCACCTGGCGCCGTCGCCCCGACGCCGCCACCCGGGCGTCCAGGCGCGGCCCCGTCGCCCACACCTGGCGCAACCCCGGCTCCGACCGCTACGCCGACTCCCGGCCGTCAGGGCGGCACGCCGCCTGCGGGAGCGCCTGCGACCGGAGCTCCGCCTGTGCCCCCGCAGGCTGGTGCCCCGGCCCGGCCGCCGGCGCCTCCTGCCGGCGCCGCGGCGCCGACAGTCGTCCCTGGCACGCCCGCCGCTGCGCCGCCGCCGGACAGGGCGCAATACGCGCCGCCGACGGTCGCGCCGGCGTTCCGGGCCGCGCCCACAGTTGCAGCACCGCTGCCGCCGCCGCCGCGTCCGCCGCAGCGTGACCTCACGCCGCTCGCGATCGGCGCGGGCGTCGTGGCCGGCGCCGTGATCGGCGCCACCATCGCCGATCTCCACAACCAGCGCCGCGAGACCATCGAAGGCGGCCGCACCATCTATACCGAGCCGGATCGCATCATCGTCCGCGATCCGGGCGGGCAGGCCTATGTCCGCGGCAACGATCTCTATCGCTTCCGCTATGGGGCCCGAGATATCCGCACCGACACCGTCGGCGGCGAGACTCGCACCATCGTGATTCGTCCCGACGGCAGCGAGATCATCACCGTGGTCGGCTCCGATGGCCGGCTGCTGCGCCGCATCCGCAGGGACACGCGCGGGCAGGAGCTCGTCATCATCGACAACAGCTATCGCGATCCGCGCGCGGTCGGCGGCTTCTATGTCGACGTGCCGCCGCCGGTCGTGAGCATTCCCTACGATCGCTACATCGTCGATGCTCAGGAGGCATCGCCGGACGTGATCTACGAGACCATGGAGGCACCGCCGGTGCAGCGGATCGATCGGCGCTACTCGCTCGACGAGATCCGCTACAGCCCCAATGTTCGCATGCAGATGCCAAGCATCGACGTCAACACGATCAACTTCGAGACGGGATCGTGGACCATCCCACCGGACCAGGCGGCCCGGCTGCAGGTGATCGCCGACGGCCTCAACCGTGCGATCCAGCGCAACCCGCGCGAGGTGTTCCTGATCGAGGGGCACACCGACGCGGTCGGCAACGAGGTCGACAATCTGTCATTGTCGGACCGTCGCGCGCAGTCTGCAGCCGAATTGCTGACGCAGCAGTTCGGTGTCCCGGCGGAGAACCTGACGTCGCAAGGCTATGGCGAGCAGTATCTGAAGGAGCAGACGCAAGGGCCGAGCGTGATCAACCGGCGCGTCACCGTCCGCCGCATCACGCCGCTGCTCAATGGCGGGACGGCCTCGCTGCCGCCGCCCCCGCCCGGCACGGCCCCGCCGCGCTGAAACACGAACCAGAAGCACAAATGGCCGGGATTGCTCCCGGCCATTTCATTCGTATCACGCGGACATCGTCTCTGGCGGCAGGCAGGCATCGCAAACGGCCGCGACGTGCCGGTGATCGGTACCGCAACAGCCCCCGAGAATCCGCATCTGCGGAAACGCGCGCCTGAGCGAGAGGTAACGGCGGCCGAGATCGACGGGATCGCCGCTGTCGAGCGTCTCCGACTCGTCGAGCTCGGCATGGCTCTTGATGGACGCATTGGCCCTGATGCCGTGGATGCGCTGAACCCACGCCTCGCCGGCCGCGAGCGCACCCTCGAAGTGAATTGGGTGCGCGCAATTGATCAGGAAATATTCGCAGGCATGCTCCGTCGCATCGTCGACCGCTTTAATCGCCTCGCGCAGGGACTCGCCCCTGATCAGGCGACCATCGGTCTCGACCGTAAAGGAGATCGCGACCGGAATTTCCTGCCTCTTGGCTGCACGTACCACGCCGACGGCCTCGTTGATGCTGTTCAACGTGAACGCGGTCACCATGTCGGCGCCGGCCAGGGCGAAGGCTGCGATCTGAGCCGCGTGATAGGCTTCCGCCTCCGCCGCGTCCATGTTGCCGGCCTTGTAGCCGTCGCCTCGCGGACCGATCGCGCCGCTGATGACGCAAGGCATGCCGGGGGACTCCCAGGCGCCGCGCAATTCCTCGAGGAAGCCGATGGACCGCATGTTGATGGACTCGAGACCGGCCGCCTCGTAGCCGAGCCTGGCGCCCCAGTCAGGATTGGCGCGCCAGGTTGGACTGTCGAGCACGAAGCCGAGTCCATGCTGCCGCGCGATGCGGAGATAGGCTTCGTAGTACCGCTTCAGATGCGCGCGACCATCGGCGCTGTTCAGCAGCACGAATGCCGCGAAGTGCGGCAGCTCCAGCCCTTGGTGGAAGATCAGGGTGGTTTCCATGCCGCCATCGGTCAGGAAGATGCCGCCGCGGTGCTGCGGCAGATCGTTTCTGTATCTCGCCATTGATCGCTCCATCATTTGCACGGACCGCTCTTTATTCGGTCGCGCCATGACCGTCTTCGGTCCCGGCATGTGGTGCCGCATAATGTCGCGTCGCTCTAGAAGCCCCGTGGTGCGGCTGAACTTCCTCCCGCAAGCAGAGACAAATCAAAGACTTGCGTGAGGCAATCGGATCGGCGCGCTGGCCTGCGCGGCAAATTCCGCACCGTTGGTACGGTTTTGGAGGCATCGATGGGAAAGGGCGAAGCGACGCGCGAGCGCATTCTCGAGATCGCGGAAGCGGCGGTGCTCGCAAAGGGCTTCGGAGCGACCTCGATCGACGAGGTCATCGCCGAGGCCGGACTGACCAAGAGCGGCTTCTTCTATCACTTCAAGGACAAGAACGCCCTCGCACGGGAGATGCTGCGCCGCTACGTGGAGACGAACGATCGCCTGTTCGAGGAGATCTTCAGGCGGGGGCGCGAGCTATCGGACGACCCGCTGCAGTCGTTCCTGATCTCGCTGAAACTGCTCGCCGAGGTGATGGCCGATCTGCCGAACGGCCATCCCGGCTGCCTAATCGCCAGCATCTGCTATCAGGAGCGCCTGTTCGACCGCGAGGTTCGCGACCTGACCGCGCAATCTGTCCAGAGCTGGAATGCGCATTTCCGCGCGATCCTCGACGGCATCGCTGCGGTCTATCCGCCGCGTGAAGCGATCGACCTCGACGACCTCGCGGAGATGATCTCGTGCGTGGTCGACGGCGCGATCATCATGTCGAAGACGCTCAACGACCCGAAGCGGCTGGAGCGGCAGATCCTGCTCTTCCGCAGCTGCGTGAAGCTGGTCTTCACGCCGCCTTCCTCCTCGTGAACCGCTGCGTCATTGCCCCGCAGCCAATCCCAACGCGTCGGCCATGACACGAAACACTTCGGTATTGTCCATCGACCCGTGCACGCGCTCGCTGCCCGGCCCGGTCGCGGTCAGGATGACGTCCTCGCCCGAATGCACGCTGGCGCCGATCAGCGCCGAAAGATTGCCGGGGCGCAGCACCGCGCCCGGAACGTCCCTGTATTTGTCATTGGCCTTGAAAGTACCGTCGTCGCCAGCCTTGACGGTTGGCTCGTTGGGATTGTCCAGCTTCGGACGGAACGTCTCGTAGTGGTCCGGCAGGCTGGCCGAGAAGATGGCGAGCCGCCGGCTCACGTCGATCCGCGCCGGATAGCCTTCCGCGTCGGGGGCCGGATAATTGGGAAATCCAGCCCGATCGTAGACGCCGACGCGCTCGCGCAGCGGCACGTTGGGCGTGGTGGCCATGTCGTCGTTTATCGTGCCGACGAGGCTGTTGGGATGATTGTGGTCCGCCGCGACCAGGATGAGGGTGTCGTCACCACGTGCCCGCGCCCATTCACGCGCCTGGCGCACCGCGTTGTCGAGCATGATCGTGTCGTAGACGGCGCGCTCCATGTCGAGGGCATGCGCATATTTGTCGATCAGTCCGGACTCGACCATCAGGAAAAAGCCGGCCTCGTTCTTCGAGAGAATGTTCAAAGCTGCCTGCACCTGCTCGGTCAGATCGGGCTGCTCAGGGAATTTCTTGACGCCGCCGCCCTTCAGGAATTTGCGGTCGAGCACTCCGTCCATGTTGCCGGTGGCGAACAGGCCGAGCAGCTTGCTCGTCTCCTGCTTTGCGGCAGAGGCGCTGAGCTCGCTGGCGGTGGTCGCCACCTGATAGCCTGCATCGCGAAACTTCGCGATGAAGTCGGTCTCGTCCTTGCGTTTCGAGCCGGCGGCCGACTTCGCCAGAAAATTCGCGCTGCCGCCGCCCATCAGGATATCCGGCTTCGCCGCAAAGAACTGCTCGACGATGTCGTCATAGGCGGCACGGCGGCGGGTGTGCGCAACCATCGCCGCCGGCGTCGCGTCTTCGATCTCGGTATTGGTGACGACGCCGATCGCCATGCCGAGCCGCCTTTTGGCGAGGCTCGTGATGGTCTCGACCTTGGGATCGTCGAGCGGGCTTGCGGTGCGGTCCGCATAGACGCCGAGGGCGTTGACGGCGCTCTTGTGCCCGGTCGCATAGGCGCTGGCCGAGTTTGCGGAATCGGTGATGATCGAATCCGAACCCGCGGTCGCCACCAGCGCCATATGGGGCATGTCGTCGATCGCGAGCTTGCCGCGGCTCTTGCCCTCCGAAATCCCCTTGGACAGAATCCGCGCCGCGACCCGATGCGCCGGCGACATGCCGTCACCGATGAACAGGATGACGTTCTTCGCCTTGCGCGGGCCCGTGTCGTAGACCGTCCAGGTGACGCTGCGCTGGTGCGTGCCGTCGCTCACGTCCACGGCAATGCTGCCCGGCCTGGTCAGCGTGACGTCGCGCAGGATCAGGGCCGACTGCTCCTTGCCGTCCTCGCGGTCGATGAAGGTGCCGGCACTGCCGAACGCGGTCGCATAATCCGCGCCGTTCACCGTCACCTTCAGCCTGGCGGGATCGACCGGCCCGGGGAGCTCGACCTTGAAGTCGAATTTGGCTCCGGCCAGGATCTCGGCACGGTCGATCGGATAGATCGTCTGCGCCGACAGTGACGATGTCCAACAGAGGACAATGAGAGAGGCGAGTGCCGATCCCCTGACCATGCTCGATGCTCCGCAATCCGGTTTCCGACAGGATCAGGAAGCGTAGCGATCGAGAATGACACCGTCATTAAATTCGCAGCCCGGATCGAGCGAAAGCGCGATCCGGGCTACGAAAGGCTCAACCCTTGTCGCTCTCGAGGCGGAAGATCTGCGAGCCTTCGCTGCCCGAGAGCAGGCCGGTGTCGCTGTAGAGCTTCAGCTTGGTGCGGGTGTCGGCGATGTCGAGGTTGCGCATGGTGAGCTGGCCGATGCGGTCGGCCGGCGTGAAGGCCGCATCCTCCACCTTCTCCATGCTGAGCCTTTCCGGCGCATAGGTGAGGTTCGGGCTTTCGGTGTTGAGGATCGAATAGTCGTTGCCGCGGCGGAGCTCGAGCGTGACCTCGCCGGTGACGGCGCGCGCGACCCAGCGCTGCGCGGTCTCGCGCAGCATCAGGGCCTGCGAGTCGAACCAGCGGCCCTGATACAGCAAACGGCCGAGGCGCATGCCGCTGATGCGGTACTGCTCGATGGTGTCCTCGTTGTGGATGCCGGTGACGAGACGCTCATAGGCAATGTGCAACAGCGCCATGCCGGGCGCTTCGTAGATGCCGCGGCTCTTGGCCTCGATGATGCGGTTCTCGATCTGATCGCTCATGCCGAGACCGTGGCGGCCGCCGATCGCATTGGCTTCGAGGAACAGCGCGACGGGATCGGAGAAGGTCTGGCCGTTGAGCGCCGTGGGCTGGCCTTCCTCGAAACGCACCACGACCTTCTCGGCCTTGACGTTGCAGTCGTCGCGCCAGAACGGCACGCCCATGATCGGATTGACGATCTTGATGCCGCTGTCGAGGCTCTCGAGATCCTTGGCCTCGTGCGTGGCGCCGAGCAGATTGCTGTCGGTCGAATACGCCTTCTCCGCGCTCATCTTGTAGGCGAAGCCTTGCGCGGTCATGAACGCCGACATCTCGGCGCGGCCGCCGAGCTCGTCGATGAACTGCTGGTCGAGCCACGGCTTGTAGATCTTCAGGCCGGGATTGGTGAGCAGGCCGTAGCGGTAGAAGCGCTCGATGTCGTTGCCCTTGAAGGTCGAACCGTCGCCCCAGATGTTGACGCCGTCTTCCTTCATCGCCGCGACGAGCATGGTGCCGGTGACGGCGCGCCCCAGAGGGGTGGTGTTGAAATAGGTGATGCCGCCGGTCGAGATGTGGAAGGCGCCGGACTGGATCGCGGCGATGCCCTCGTGGACGAGCTGCGTGCGGCAATCGACCAGCCGCGCCTTCTCGGCGCCGAACTCCATCGCCTTGCGCGGAATCTCATTGTAGTCGGCCTCATCCGGCTGGCCCAGATTGGCGGTGTAGGCGTAGCAGCGCGCGCCCTTCTGCTTCATCCAGAGCAGCGCCGCGCTGGTGTCGAGGCCGCCCGAAAACGCGATGCCGACTTTCTCACCCTTGGGCAGGCTTTTCAGGATCGTGGTCATGGGGCTTCCAATCGGGTCTCAAGGGCTGGTGAAGGTGCGAACTTGACCGCGCGAATATCAAATTTCGCAGGGCTCGGCACCCATTTAATGGCTCAAACCGACGGCTCGGGACCGGTCTTGCGGCCGAACAGGCGCTGGCGGAGCCGGTAGCCGGGCATGCTCAGCCGGGTCAGGGCGGCATCGACCGCCTCGTCCGAAAACCGCGTCCGCGGCCACCGGTAAATCAGCGCGTAGGCGAACCAGATCACGACGAAGGTGACGAGGCCGGCGATGGACACGTCGGTGAAGAAGTGGCCGCCGAACGCCATGCGCAGGGCGCTGGTCAAGGCGCCGAACACCACGGCGGCGGCATAGGCGAGCGGCCGCCACGCCGGCGGGGCCAGCGCGGCCGGCGCGAGCGTCCAGAATGCCGTCGCCCCCTCGCCGGAGAAGAACGAGCAGTTGCGTCCGCAGCCGCCGCGGGGATCCCACCACGGCACGAATTGCTGATCGCCGGCAAACTCGGTCACCACCACCGGACGCGGACGGCCCCAGTAATTCTTGAACGTCAGGTTGGTCAAAATGCCGGCCGACATCGTCAGCGTCACCAGCAGGAAGATGACGGTGCGCCCCGGCACCATCAGCGGCCGGTCGGGCCGGATCATCTTGACCACGAGCGCGACGATCGAGGGCAGCGCGAATGCCCAGGCGATCCACATCGCCGCGTCGCGCGCGAAGCCAGCCCAGCCGTTCAGCTTGAGCGGGAATGTCCTGGTCGCGGGATCGAAGAACAGCGATGCAAGCTTGAGGTCGAGCTCGGGGTAGATCCCGAAGACGACGCCGATCACGAGCCACAGCGCAAGGGCGATGAAGAGTCCAGTCCGGTTCATGGCGCGCGGTTTAGCGGAGTGGGAAGGGGATGGAAACCCTTGCCGTCATCATTCCGCGGCGGTGCGCAGCACCGAACCCGGAATGACAGCGGGACTCACCGCGCATCCGGCCGCGAATTCGACGGCAGTGGCGGCGGCGGTTTGCGCGGGGGCGGCGGATTGCGCCAGGCGCCGGCGTTGCGGCCGGCGATCAGCCAATAGACCACGCCAGCAACGATGCCGGCGCCGGTCATGATTTCCAGGTGACGCCGGACGATGCCCTCGAACTGGAAGGTTTCAGCGTGGAAGGGAACGAGACCGAGATAACAGGCGAGTCCCACGACGCCGCCGCCGACGGCGTAGGCGAGCGCGCTACGGATATGGAGCGCCTCGGTGATCGCGACGATCACCGCTGCCGGCACCAGCGCAAAGCCGGAGACGAAGATGAAGCCGAAGCCGAGCAGGATGTCGATCGTGCCCTGATCGACAGGACCGGCACCGAGATCGGCGAACTCCGGAAACAGCAGCGCGACGACGACGATCATGCCGCCGACGAAGCAGGCAGCAAGGAAGCCGATGAAGATGACGACGAGGCGGCCGATCAGGGACATGGTAAGCCACACTCACCCGTCATTGCGAGAAGCTCGCGACAAAATTGCGCAGCAATTTTGCGCTGATGCGACGAAGCAATCCAGACTGCTTCCGCGGTGACATTCTGGATTGCTTCGCTTCGCTCGCGATGACGAGGTGGCGAGAGCCAAACATGAACAACTCAATCCGTCATCGCCATGGCACGCAGCGCCTGGCGCTCGCGTGCGCTGAGCTTTTCCGTCTCCGACTTGAGCTGGCCGCAGGCGGCGAGGATGTCGCGGCCGCGCGGGGTGCGCACCGGCGAGGAATAGCCGGCGTTGAAGATGTATTCGGAGAATTTTTCGATCTGGTCCCAGTCCGAGCATTCGTAGGCGGTGCCGGGCCAGGGATTGAACGGGATCAGATTGATCTTGGCGTGAATGCCCTTGAGCAGCTTCACCAGCAGCTTTGCATCGTCGAGCGAATCGTTGACGCCCTTGAGCATCACATATTCGAAGGTGATGCGGCGCGCGTTCGAGGCGCCGGGATAATCGCGGCAGGCCTGCAAGAGCTCCTTGATCGGATATTTGCGGTTGAGCGGCACGAGCTCGTTGCGCAGCTCGTCGCGCACCGCATGCAGCGAGATCGCGAGCATGACGCCGATCTCCTCGCCGGCGCGCACGATGTTGGGCACCACGCCCGAGGTCGACAGCGTGATGCGGCGGCGGGAGATGCCGATGCCTTCGTTGTCGCCGACGATCAGTAGCGCATCGCGCACCGCATCGAAATTGTAGAGCGGCTCGCCCATGCCCATCATCACGATATTGGTGACGCGGCGCGTGCCGTCCTCGCGATCGGCCCAATCGTTCAGACGATCGCGCGCGACCATGATCTGTCCGACGATCTCGCCGGCGGTGAGGTTGCGCACCAGGCGCTGGGTGCCGGTATGGCAGAAGGCGCAGTTCAGCGTGCAGCCGACCTGCGAGGAGACGCAAAGCGTTCCGCGGTCGGTCTCGGGGATGTAGACGCACTCGACTTCATGCGCCTTCTGAACGGAATCGCCGCTCGGCAGCCGCAGCAGCCATTTGCGGGTGCCGTCGTTGGAGATCTGCTCGGCCACGACTTCGGGCCGGTCGACCGTAAAATGCTGCGCGAGCTCGGCGCGAATGCCCTTCGAGATCGAAGTCATGTCGTCAAAACTCTGGGCACCCCGGAAATAAAGCCAGTGCCACAGCTGCTGCACGCGCATCTTGCGCTGCGCCGGAGCGACGCCGATCTCGCCGAGGCGGTCGGCAAGCTCGGTGCGCGACAGGCCGATCAGCGACGGTTTTGCCGGCGGCACATAGGTTTCGAGCGGAGTCTTCTCCACCAGGGTTGCGTTGTGCGGCTCGGTCGTCGGTTGCATTGAATGGACCTAATGGCTTTGGTCGTTCCGGGGCAGCTCGAAGAGCTGAACCCGGAACCTCGAGATTCCGGGTTCGCGCTTGGCGCGCCCCGGAATGACGGAGGAAATCTGGAACGGCCCTTATATAGCAACCGGAACCACCGATTGCGACCTTATCGCCTGCAGCCTTAACGCCGACAGCCTTACCGCTTGCAGTCGTGGGCGATCTTGTCGAGCGCCTGGGCAAGGCCCTTCAGCGAGAAGGTGTCGGTCGTCTCTGTGCCCTTCGCCGAGATGCCCTTGACCACGAGGTCGGCGGATTTGCGCATGGCCTCGACCATCCGCTCCTCCTCGGCCGCGTTCTTGATCCAGAGGCCGTCTCCTTGTGTATACATCGCGAAGGAGGCGCCGCCGACCTCGACGGTTGATTCCGAGCCCGGTTTCAGCGCGTAACCGATCATGACCGAGACTTCGTTGTTGACCTTCTCCGCCGGCCGGGTCGAGACGAAGGCGTAGGCGGGATCACGCGGCCGGTTCGGCGGATTGGTCTTCGACGACGAAGGCTTGGCCAGGGCGAAACAGACCTTCTTGCCGTTGGGCGTCGCCGAATAGGCACCCCAGGTGCCGAACTGCCCGATCAAAGTCGGCTCAGCGCCACCCGCAACTGCCGCGGGTGATGCCGCCGGTTTGCTCTCGGGCTTTGAAGCCGCCTTTGCAGTCGTATGGGCCGGCGGCGCCGCCGGCTTCGGTGTCGCCTCTTTTGGAGCAGAATCTTTTGGAACGGACTTGGCCGCCGGTTGGGCCGTCTGCGCCCGCGCGGAATCGACAATTCCGCCGGCCATCACGCCAGTCATCAAAGCTAGAATCAGCACCCGCCACATGCCTGGAGTGGTTCCCTCAATATTGTGACTGGAAGATGGCCCGACCGCGCTTTGCCCCCGGGCAGGGATAGCCGGGAAAGTCCAATTTGGGAAGGCAGTTAGCGGTATCAGTGACGGCTAGGCCCTGGATCGTGCGGCGCGTTGCTCGGCCCATTGCGCCTCGGTCCAGCCGAGCAGATCCTCGGCGCCGGAACTGCGCAGATGAGCGCCACCGTCGATCACCACCATCTCGCCGTTGATGTAACCGGCGCGGTCGGAGACCAGGAAGCTGGCGAGATCGGCAAGCTCGCTATGCTCGCCGGTGCGTCCAAGCGGGTTGCGCGACGTCCAGCCTGCGTCTCGGCCTTCGGGACGGAGCTGCCCTGTGGCCCCCGCGGTCGGAAACGGACCCGGCGCGATCGCGACAGTGCGGATGCCCTTCGGGCCCCACTCCACGGCAAGGCTCTTGGTCATCGCCAGCACCGCCGACTTCGCCATCGCCGACGGAACCGTGAAGGCGCGGCCGGTGATGGTGGAGGTCGAGAGAATCGACAGCACGACGCCGCCATGCTTGTCCTCGATCCAGCGCCTGCCGGCGGCGAGCGTGCAATACATCGCACCATGCAGCGTCGGCGCCAGGATCGCATCCGCGGCGCGGAAGGAGAGATGCTCGCTCTGAGCGATGAACGTCGCGGCGGCATTGTTGACGAGGATGTCGAGCGGCGCCTCGCGCCAGATCTGATCCATCATGCTGTCGACGGCTACGCCGTCGCGAATATCGCAGATGATCGTCGTGACCTTGCCGCCTGTCTGCTCGCGCATTTCGCGCGCCGCCGCTTCCAGCCGGTCGAGCTTGCGGCCGCAGATCACGAGCTCGGCGCCGAGCGCGAGGAAGCGACGGCCCATCGCGGCGCCAAGGCCCGAGCCGCCGCCGGTGACGAGGATGCGCTTGTTCTTGAGCAGGCCCGTTTCAAACATCGTTCGAATCCTCGCTGTTGCCATACACGCGGTCATTGCGAGCGCGAGGCCATCCAGACTATTTCCGCAGGACGGATTCTGGATTGCTTCGCGGAGCCTGTCATCGGGCCGCGCTTCGCGCGGACCCGTTGGCTCGCAATGACGGGAGGATATAGGCCGTCGCGTGACCCGAGACAAAGAATCCGGATTGTCGGGCCGCACTAAATCCGGCAGAAACGGGCCAACTATAATTCCACTCGAAACGCCTCAGGTGCTGCCATGAAAGCCATCCTCTGCTCGCAATATTGCCAGCCCGACGATCTCGTGCTCGCCGATGTACCTGATCCGGTGGCAGGCCCCGGCGAGGCCGTGATCGCGATCAAGGCGGCGGCGCTGAACTTCTTCGACATCCTGATGATCCAGGGCAAGTACCAGATCAAGCCGCCGTTCCCGTTCTCGCCGGCGGCGGAAGTCGCGGGCGTGATCGAGAGCATCGGAGCCGGC
The DNA here is from genome assembly GCF_049739485.1 of Bradyrhizobium sp. USDA 326. Lineage (NCBI taxonomy): Bacteria > Pseudomonadati > Pseudomonadota > Alphaproteobacteria > Hyphomicrobiales > Nitrobacteraceae > Bradyrhizobium > Bradyrhizobium sp. USDA 326. The sequence continues at coordinate 2,708,028 of NZ_JBMGQA010000001.1, read as the reverse complement.
GTCACCGACCTGAAGGTCGGCGATCGCGTGGTCGCCTCCTGCGGTCACAACGGCGCGCGCGAGAAGATCGCGCTGCCGGCGGCGTCGATCGTGAAAATCCCTGACAATCTCGACTACGACCGCGCGGCCGGCATCATCATCATCTACGGCACCGCGCTGCATGCGCTGGAAGATCGCGCGAGCCCGAAGCCCGGCGAGACGCTCGCGGTGCTCGGCGCGGCCGGCGGCACCGGCCTCGCCGCTTGCGAACTCGGCAAGCTGATGGGCCTGAAAGTGATCGCCTGCGCATCGTCGGACGAGAAGCTCGAATTCGCGAAAGCGCATGGTGCCGAACTGACGCTGAACTACGCCAAGGAAGATCTGAAGGAAGGCCTGCGCAAGCTCACCGGCGGCATGGGCGTCGACATCATCTTCGATCCCGTGGGCGGTGCCTATGCGGAGCAGGCGCTGCGCTCGATCGCCTGGGAGGGCCGCTTCCTCGTCATCGGCTTTGCCGCCGGCGACATTCCGAAGATGCCGCTGAACCTCGCGTTGCTGAAGGGCTGCGACATCCGCGGCGTGTTCTGGGGCGCCTGGACCCGGCTCAACCCGGCCAAGAACCGCGCCAATCTGGAAAAGCTCGTGAAGTGGACCGCGGAAGGCAAGATCTCATCGCATGTCGACCGCACCTTCCCGCTGGCGCAGACGGCGGATGCGCTGAAGGTGCTGGCGGGACGTCAGGCGATGGGCAAGGTGATCCTGCATCCTTGAGGATGTTGTGGCGGAAGCGCGTTTGTCGCGACCTGCACGCCACACACTCACTGTCATCGCCCGCCTAGTGCGCAATTGCGCACAGGGGCGGGCGATCCAGTACTCCGTGACGTCAGTGACTGAACCGAGAGGCCGCGTCTGCTACGCTGCTTCTTCCTCCGCCTCACCCACCCCACGCTTCAGCGCGGCGCGTGCGGCCTCGCGATGCTCGTTCGTGATGTGGCCGGCGACCATGCGGATGGCGGTGGCGAGCACGGCAGCGTCATCGGCGAAGCCGGGCATCGGCATCACGTCCGTGACGAAGTCGAACGGCAGGATGAAGTAGGCGATCGCCCCGAGCAGCGACGCCTGGACGTGGCGCGGCGTCTGCCGGTCGAACGCGCAGTAATAGGCGGCAAGCAGGTCTTCCGCGAACGGTACGTGTGCGGCGACGCGCTTCAGCTTGCGCCAGAAGCGGCGGCGCACGCTCTCGCGATCTTCCGCGAGCCGATCGGCCGGCTCAAAGCCGACGCTGTGCTTGGCAGCCATGCTCAAAACTCCCCGTTCTGCCGGAGGCGGAGGTCATCCCGGTCCCGGCTGATCACAAGATGGGGATGCAGCACATCCCTGCAAGACGCCGCCTGGTATCAGCCTGCGATGGCGTTCATCGCCTTGGCCAACGCGATATCGCGCGGGGTGACGCCGCCGGCGTCATGGGTCGACAGCACCACCTCCACCGTCTTGTAGACGTTGCGCCATTCGGGGTGATGATCCATCTTCTCGGCGACCAGCGCGGCACGGGTCATGAAGCCGAACGCCTCGTTGAAATCCCTGAAGACAAAGGTTTTCCCGATGGCGTCGCGGCCCTGGACCTCGGTCCAGCCCGGTAGTCCGCCGAGCGCCTGCCTGAGCGCCTCCGCCGAGAGCCGTTCTGCCATGGTCGTCTCCTTGCCTTTTGGGGGGGAACTTTACTCTAACACCGCGCCGACGCCCGGGTTCATACGGATTTCCCGCGCCCGCTAACCATGACGGAGATGTAACCCCGCCGGACAAGGAAATTTGCTACAATTGCAACGGTAGATCGCCGGCCAAGATGAAACTGAGCCTCAAGCGCCTGTTTGGGAGATCGATGACCGGGGGATTGGACCTGGCCGAAGCGCCCCCTCCGCCTTCGCCGCGATCCGCGGCGCGGAAGACGGCGCTCGTGTCCCTGGCTCTCGTGCTTGCGATCGTCGGCGCGCTCGCCAGCGGCTATTACTTCGCGATGCGTCCGGTGACGCTCAAGATCGCGGTCGGCCCCGCCAACAGCGATGACGTCAAGGTCGTGCAGGCGCTGACGCAGGCCTTCTCGCAGAGCAAGGGCCAGGTGCGGTTGCGGCCGATCCAGACCGACGGGGCCACCGCCAGCGCCGAGGCGCTCGCGGAAGGCAAGGTCGATCTCGCCATCGTGCGCGGCGACGTCGACGTGCCCAAGAATGCGCAAGCGGTCGCGACCCTGCGCAAGAACGTCGTGGTGCTGTGGTCCGTGCCGGGCAAAGGCAAGAAGCGGGGCCCGAAGATCACCAAGATCGCACAGCTCGCCGGCCATCGCGTCGGCGTGGTCGGCCGCACCCAGGCCAACGTCAATTTGCTCAAGGTGATCCTCCAGCAATACGGCATCGATCCCGCCAAGGTCGAGATCGTGCAATTCCCGGCGAACGAAGCCGCCGAGGCGATCAAGGCGCAGAAGGCCGACGTCTATCTCGCGGCCGGGCCCGTCAACAGCAAGATCACGTCGGATGCGATCGCCGCCTCGACCAAGGATTTCGGCGCGCCCACCTTCCTCGCGATCGATTCGGCGGATGCGATCGCGCAAAACCATCCGGTCTACGAAGCGTCCGAGATTCCCGCCGGCACCTATGGCGGCTCGCCTGCCCGCCCGGAGGACGAGGTCAAGACCATCAGCTTTTCGCATCACATCGTGGCGCGCAAAGGCGTGGCCGAAACCACCATTGCGGCGTTCACGCGCCAGCTCTTCGCCGTGCGCCAGCAATTGGTGAGCCAATTCCCGCTCGCGGCGAAGATCGAAACGCCTGATACCGACAAGGATGCGGTCATCCCGGTACATCCGGGTGCGGCCGCCTTCGTCGACGGCGAGGAAAAGACCTTCCTCGACAAGTACAGCGATTACATCTGGTGGAGCCTGATGGCGTTGTCCGCCATGGGCTCGATCGGCGCATGGTTTGCGGGTTACCTCAAGAGAGACGAGCGCGACAGCAACAATCATCAGCGCGAACGCCTGCTCGACATGATCGCCGCTGCACGCAAGTGCGAGACGGCCGAAGAGCTCGACCAGATGCAGACCGAGGCCGACGACATCCTGCGCGATACGCTGCGCTGCTACGATCACGGCGCGATCGAGGAAGGCGCACTCACCGCCTTCAACATCGCACTCGACCAGTTCCACTCTGCGGTCGCCGACCGCAAGGCGTTGCTGATGAGCCTGCCGCAGAACCTGCAGCGCGCCGGCGCGCAGTTCAGGGCCGCCGGCAACGCGTAGGCGCTTGCCGGCGTAATGGCCGCGTCACATTGTCTCAATATAGCTTCCGCCGTCATTCCGGGGCGCGCAACGCGCGAGCCCGAAATCCATCGAGCTGCATTCGCGAGGAGAAAGGGATTCTCGGGTGCGCAATTGCGCCCCGGAATGACGTGCCTTGATGCAAGCTCGCCTTCGGAGCCATCCTTCATGAACATCAAATTCTCCCGCCGCCGCTTCCTCGCCACCAGCGCCGGTGCGCTCGGCACGATCGCAATGCCGTATCTTTCGCGCGCGGCCGATCGGCCGGCGGTCACTCATGGCGTGCAGTCCGGTGACGTGACCGTCGATGGCGGCGTGGTGTGGGCGCGTACCGACCGGCCGGCACAGATGCTGGTCGAGCTGGCGACGACTGATACGTTCAGGGATGCCCGCGCGCTGCCGCCGATCGCGGCGCTCCCCGAGAGCGACTTCACGGCAAAAATGCTGCTGGAGAACCTGCCGGGCGGCCAGGACATCTTTTACCGCGTCCGCTTCCGCGATCTCTCGCACAGCGCGGTCGAGGGCGAGCCGGTGGTCGGCCGCTTCCGCACCGCGCCGGCCGACCGCCGCGACGTCAGCTTCGTCTGGGGCGGCGATGTCGCCGGCCAGGGCTGGGGCATCAATCCCGATGACGGCGGCATGTTCACCTTTTCGGCGATGCGCAAGCACCGGCCGGATTTCTTCCTGCATTCCGGCGACACGATCTATGCCGACGGTCCCATCCAATCCGAGGTGAGGCTCGCCGATGGCAAGATCTGGAAGAATCTGACCATCCCGGAGAAGGCCAAGGTCGCGGAGACGCTGGACGAGTACCGCGCCGCGCACAAATACAATCTCACCGACGACAACCTCCGAGCCTTCAATGCCGAGGTGCCGATCTTCGTGCAGTGGGACGACCACGAGGTGACCAACAACTGGTCGCTGTCGAAAGAGCTGCCGGCCGCCTACAAGGTGCGGGACATCTCGCTGCTCGCGGCCCGCGCGGGGCGCGCCTTCCACGAGATGTACCCGATGCGCGAGAGCGTCATCGAGCCCGGCCGCGTCTATCGCCAGATCGCCTACGGGCCGCATCTCGAGGTGTTCGTGCTCGACGAGCGCAGCTATCGCGGCCCGAACGGCGCCAATCTCGAGACTGCCTACGGTCCCGCCAGCTACTTCCTCGGTCCGGACCAGATCGCCTGGCTCAAGCGCGGTCTCCTCAATTCGCGCGCGACATGGAAGGTGATCGCGTCAGACATGCCGATCGGCCTGATCGTCTCGGACACGCCGAAGGGCGGATCGGAAGCCATTGCGCAGGGTGACGGCCCGGTGCGTGGCCGCGAGTTCGAGATCGCCGACATCCTCCGCTTCATCAAGATGGCGCCGATCACCAACACGGTGTGGCTGACCGCGGACGTGCATTACGCCGCCGCGCATTATTACGATCCGAACAAGGCGCAGTTCCAGGAGTTCGAGCCGTTCTGGGAATTCGTGTCGGGTCCGCTGCATGCCGGTACGTTCGGTCCGAACGCGCTCGACAACACCTTTGGCCCCGAGATTCGCTTCGTCAAGGCGCCGGGCAAGGACAGCCAGAACCTGCCGCCGGCCGCGGGCATGCAGTTCTTCGGTCACGTCAAGATCGACGGCGCCTCGGGGCAAATGACGGTGACCCTGCGCGACCGCGCTGACGTGGCGCTGTGGTCGACCACGCTCGAACCGAAGCAAAGCTGACCGCTGATTTAATCGGCGGCGCGTAGCTTGAGCGCCGCTTCCAGCGCATCGCTCGAGCACGGTTTCTGCAACCGCGGCCGGCCCGCCAATTCGGACGGAATGCGCGCCTCGGCGCCATAGCCGGTGACGAAGACGAACGGAACCTCCAGCGCGGTCAACCGCTCGGCGATCGCAAAGCTGGTCTCGCGGATCAGCTCGACATCGAGCAGCGCGAAGTCGGGCGTACGCTTCGCAATGGCCTCCAGCGCCTGCGTCACCGATCCGACGGTCCGCACACCGCTCACACCAAATCCGAGCAGGCGGTCCTCGAAATCGATTGCGATGATCGGATCGTCCTCGACGATCAGAACATCGGCCGGCCAGCCTGAGCCGTTGGAAAATGCGGGTGCCATGATCGCGTCTTTCGTTGGGGGTTTTAGGATCAGGACTGCCGCGACACGATGCCTGCTCGTAGCGCATCGAAAGGTTCCCGGAACGAAACTCACCACATCATCGTTCTTCAGTCTGTCCACTTGTGCACACAGGGGATGCACGGAACTCGCTAGGGTGGGGGAAGGACAGGAGTTTCACGATGGATGCGCGTATCGGCAAGATCACCGAGGTCGAGAGCCGGCCGGCCAACAATCTGCTGCGGCGTTTGAGCCCGGCCGACTACGCGCTACTTGCGCCGCACGCGACCGTTGAAGACTCCCCGGCAGGCCAATTGCTTTACAATCCCGGCGACGACGTGCAGGTCGTCCACTTCCCCTGCGGGCCGTCGCTCGCGACCTTCCTCGTCCCCAACGAGGACGGTCGCGATGTCGAAACCATTCTGGTCGGCCGCGAGGGCGCTGTGGGTGGCATCGTCAGCGAGGGGTTTCTGCCGGCCTATACCAGGATCTGCGTCAAATTCGGCGGGCCGTTTGCGCGCATTCACGTTGCCAAGCTGGAAGCGGCCAAGCTGCGCTCGGCGTCACTGCGCAACATCTTTGCGCGCTATGCCGATTGCATGCTGGCCCAGATCTTCCAGTCGACCGCCTGCAACGCGATCCATTCGATAGAACAGCGTACCGCCAAATGGATTCTGGCGGCGATGGAGCGGACCGGCGACGAGACCAGCGTACCGCTGACCCACGAACAGCTCGCGACGCTGCTCGGGGTCGGGCGCAGCTATGCCAGCCGCGTTCTTCAGTCGTTCAAGGCGGAACGGATTCTCGACACGCGGCGAGGCTCGATCCTGGTTCGCAGCCGCGATGGCCTGAAGCTTCGCGCCTGCCTGTGCAACGATGCCGTGAAAATGCATTTCGAGGAGGTGCTGCGCGGGGTTTACCCGACCGAGGAGCGGGAGGCGGGATAGCTCCACTTGCTTTCTTCCTTCTCCCGCAAGGGGCCTGTTGCGCTACTGGCTTTTGAGGCAGGAGACGTAAGGAGGGAGGGCACAAATATGTGCCGCGCGCTTCTCAACGTCTGCCATGCTATAGTATCCCCCGCATGGGCGGGGCTTTGCTTCACACTCTCTTCGACATCCTGGCGTGGCTGGCGGCCGCGGCGGCCGTCTACTGGCTGTCGCGACAGCGCCTGCAGTTTCCGGCGCAATCCTTCGCGCTGCCCTATATCGCCGCGCTGGTGTTCGGCGCGGGCATCGGCGCCTATCTGTTTGGCTCCGCCAATCTGTGGCTGTCCGGGCAGAGCGGCATCGCGCGCTCGGTCGAGGGCGCGCTGGCCGGCGGCATCGTGGCGATCGAGCTCTACAAATGGTCCGCAGGGATCACCATGCGAACCGGAGCGCGGTTTGCGCTGCCGCTGGCGATCGGCATCGCGATTGGCCGGATCGGCTGCTACTGCGCGGGTCTCGACGATTTCACTTGCGGCACGCCGACGGCGCTCCCCTGGGCCCATGATTTCGGCGACGGCATTCCACGCCATCCCGTGCAGCTGTACGAAAGCGCGGCCATGGCCGTATTCGCGATTGTCTATGTGCTGACCGTCATGAACCGGAACGCCTTTGTGATCACCAATGGTTTCTACCTGGTTCTCGTCTACTATGGAGCGCAGCGCTTCCTGTGGGAATTCCTCAAGCCCTACGGCACGCTGATCGGTCCTTTCACGCTGTTTCACCTGCTGTCGCTGTCCATCCTGCTCTACGCCGGCGTCATGCTGGCCACCGCGCCCGAAGCGAGACCCATGCATGAACGCGCCGTTGCGTAAGTCGCGTCCCTACATCTTCTGGGGCCAGACCCAATCCCTTTGCGAGACCTGCCTGAAGCTGGTGCCGACCAAGATCGAGATTTGTGGCAACGAGGTCTGGTACGAAAAGCGCTGCAGGGAGCATGGCGTTCAGTCGACGCTGGTGTCGACAGACGCTGCCTATTGGCGGCTGTGCAAGGATTTCATCAAGCCGGGCGACCGGCCGCTGCAATTCCAGCAACGCACGGAATTCGGCTGCCCCTATGATTGCGGCCTCTGTCCCGACCACGAGCAGCATTCCTGCCTGGCGCTGATCGAGATCACCGAGCACTGCAACCTCACCTGCCCGGTCTGCTTCGCCGAATCCTCGCCGGCACGAACGAGATTCACTCCGCTCGCGACTGTGGAGAAGATGCTCGACGCGCTGGTCGCGAGCGAAGGCGAGCCGGATCTCGTGCAGATATCCGGCGGCGAGCCGACGCTGCATCCGGATTTCTTCGAGATCCTGGACGCCGTGCGCGACCGCCCGATCCGCCACGTCATGATCAACACCAACGGCCTGCGCATCGCTCGCGAAAAGGACTTCGTGGCGCGGCTCGCCGAGAACAAGCGCGGGCTGGAGGTTTATCTCCAGTTCGATTCGCTGCAGCGCGACGCGCTGATCAATCTGCGCGGCGCGGATTTGCGAAAGATCCGCCAGCAGGCGCTGGAAAATCTCGAGCACTATGGCATCTCGACCACGCTGGTCGCGACCGTCAAGCGCGGCGTCAATGACGCCGAGATCGGCGACATCGTCCGCCACGCGCTGACCTGGAAATGCGTTCGCGGCGTCACGCTGCAGCCGGTGCAGGATGCCGGCCGCAACGAGAATTTCGACAAGACGACCGACCGCATCATGCTATCGGAGATTCGCAGGCGCGTGGTCGAGACCGGCGTGTTCGGCGACAAGGACATGATCCCGCTGCCCTGCAACCCTGAGAGCATCTCGATCGGCTACGGCCTGCGCAACGGCGAGAAGGTATTGCCGCTGACCTCGCTGCTACAACAGGAGCAGCTCGTCGCAGTGATGCCCAACACCATCAGCCCGGAAAAATACCCGATGCTGCGGGAGAAATTCGTCGATCTGTTCTCACTGTCGTCGAGCCCGCTCAACACGTCCGAGCGCGTCTGCGAGCTCTTGTGCTGCCTGCCGAGCTTCGAGGTGCCGCAGGGCCTCACTTACGAGAACGTCTTCCGCGTCACCATCGTGCAATTCCTCGATCGCTTCAATTTCTGCGTCGGCAACGTCAAGCGCAGCTGCATCCATTTCGTGACGGAGCAGGGAGCGATCATTCCGTTCGACACCTACAATCTGTTCTACCGCAACGGCAAGATCGACGGCATCCGCGCCGCGCTGGCTGTGCAGGCGACCGGGGGAGTCATGCAGGCATGAGCATCAGCGACCGACCACCGCCCCCGGGACCGCCGTCTCCTCCGACGGAAAAGCGCAGCGGCTGCCTGACCGCGCTGATGGCGGTCGCCGGAATCTTCATGCTGCTGCCGGGGCTCTGCGCGCTCCTGTTCGGCGGAATGTTGGTGGTCGAGGGTGGCCAGATCCCCTCCGACATCGCGTCGCTGGTCGTTTTGGGACTAGTCATCGGCATCGGAGGCGTCGTCTTGATCTGGGCGGCCATCAAGGGGCGAAAGGCCCCACGAGCCCGGAACGGGAGATTCCCGGACAAAATTCAATCAACCAACGGCCAAAGAACACATTGTTTTTTGGCCGTTTTTGCATATATTGCGCCGCAACGCGCAGGGCGCCCGGTCTGACATGGCCGGGCTTCCTTTTTGGGCGCAGAGCGCCCTGTTTCCAGTCTTCCAGCGTTGTTTCGAGAAGAGGTCCCGGTCTGACCGGCGAGATCGCGCTTAACCCATTGTTCGACCGCAAAGAAGCTCACTCATGAACCTTCGTAACGTCGCCATCATCGCCCACGTCGACCACGGCAAGACGACCCTGGTCGACCGTCTCCTCCAGCAGTCCGGCACGTTCCGCGAGAACCAGAAGGTGACCGAGCGCGCCATGGACTCCAACGATCTGGAGCGCGAGCGCGGCATCACCATCCTGGCCAAGGCGGCCTCGGTGCAATGGAAGGACACCCGGGTCAACATCGTCGATACCCCCGGCCACGCCGATTTCGGCGGCGAGGTCGAGCGCATCCTCAACATGGTGGACGGCGCCCTGGTGCTGGTCGACGCCGCCGAAGGCCCGCTGCCGCAGACGAAGTTCGTGGTCTCCAAGGCGCTCAAGGTCGGCCTGAAGCCGATCGTCGTCATCAACAAGGTCGACCGCCCCGACGCGCGCCCGACCGAAGTCATCAACGAGGTGTTCGACCTGTTCGCGGCGCTCGACGCCAGCGAGGAGCAGCTCGACTTCCCGATCCTCTACGGATCGGCCAAGCAGGGCTGGATGGCGGATAGCCCCGAAGGTCCGCAGGACAAGGGCATGGAGCCGCTGTTCGACCTGATCCTGCGCCACGTCGCGCCGCCGAAGGTCGAAGAGGGTCCGTTCCGGATGATCGGCACCATCCTCGAAGCCAACCCCTATCTCGGCCGCATCATCACCGGCCGCATCTCCTCCGGCACGCTCAAGCCGAACCAGCAGGTCAAGGTGCTGAACGCCGACGGCAAGCTGGTCGAGTCCGGGCGCATCACCAAGATCCTGGCGTTCCGCGGCCTCGAGCGCACACCGCTCGAGGAAGCCGAAGCCGGCGACATCGTCGCCATCGCAGGCCTCACCAAGGGCACCGTCGCCGACACCTTCTGCGATCCGACCGTGGAGGTGCCGCTACCGGCGCAGCCGATCGATCCGCCGACCGTGTCGATGTCGTTCATCGTCAACAACTCTCCGCTCGCCGGCACCGAAGGCGACAAGGTGACGAGCCGCATGATCCGCGACCGTCTGCTCCGCGAGGCCGAGGGCAACGTCGCGCTGCGCGTGGTCGAATCCGCCGACAAGGACGCGATGGAAGTGTCGGGCCGCGGCGAACTCCAGCTCGCGATCCTGATCGAGACCATGCGCCGCGAAGGCTTCGAGCTCTCGGTGTCGCGCCCGCGCGTGGTGTTCCAGAAGGACGAGGCCACCGGCGCCACCATGGAGCCGATCGAGGAGGTCGTGATCGACGTCGACGAAGAGCATTCCGGCGTCGTCGTGCAGAAGATGAGCGAGCGCAAATCCGAGCTGATCGAGATGAAGCCCTCGGGCGGCAACCGCCAGCGCCTGGTGTTCTACGCGCCGACCCGCGGCCTGATCGGTTATCAGGGCGAACTGCTCACCGACACACGCGGCACCGCGATCATGAACCGCCTGTTCCACGGCTACGCCCCCTACAAGGGCGAGATCCAGGGCCGTCGCAACGGCGTCCTGATCTCGAACGACCAGGGCGAGGCGGTGGCTTACGCCATGTTCAAGCTGGAAGATCGCGGCCCGATGATGATCGAGCCGGGCTGGAAGGTCTACAAGGGCATGATTGTCGGCGAGCACACCCGCGACAACGATCTCGAGATCAACGTGCTCAAGGGCAAGCAGCTCACCAACATCCGCACGACCTCGAAGGACGAAGCGGTGCGGCTGACCCCGCCGATCCGCATGACGCTGGAAAAGGCGCTCGCCTATATCGAGGACGACGAGCTCGTCGAGGTCACCCCGAAGTCGATCCGGCTGCGCAAGAAGCACCTCGACCCGAACGAGCGCAAGCGCGCGGAAAAGGCCAAGGAAGCGGTGGCGTAAGAGTTACCCGGCTTCGCCCGGCGCATCCTCGCCGCGACTGACGAAGTCGATCGTCGGTGTCTTGTCGGAGAGATTGATCGCGTCCCGCAGAGCCGCAAGATGCGGTGCCTTCCAGGTATCGGGTTTCCGGTCGACATTCCAATAGGCGGTGTGGGTGAAGAAGTCTGCACCGCCGGCCAATCTCGTCGAGACCGGGAGGTCGACGATGTGCCGGCCGAAGGTCGGGGCTAACGGTCCGCCGATCGCGTCGCCCCAGAAGATCTGCTCGATCGGAAAGTAGATATTGGTCCAGCGCGTCAACCCGAACAGCGCACCATGGTGGATCTGCCGGATCTTCTTCCTCGGATTGTCGAAGGCCAACAAGCCATCCTGCTGGAGCCGCTTCGGCGGACAGGTCGGAAACTCGCGCTCCTCGACACGACGCCTGAAATCCGCGCGCAATCTCTCGTGTCCATTCTTCTCGGCGGCATCGGGGTCCTTTGCCTCTTCGCACATCAGGAAATAAGCGTGGGATAGTGCGCTTCCGAGCGTGACGAAGTCGGTCACCAGCCAGCTCTTGAAATCCCGCTGTTCGACAGGCCGCCTGACGGTCACGTCAGCGATGTTTGCGATCAACTGCCGTGCCTTGCGGCGAAGCTCCACTTTCTCCTCATGGGTGGCCACTTTCTCGGGCTGCCACGGCGCACCGTCGACGTCCAAAAACTCCTGGCCGAGCAACGTGACCGGCGGCAACTCGTCGCAAATCCTGCTGAAATAGGCTCGCAGCATATCGTAGGCGACGACAGTGCCTAGGCTGTGGGCGACGACGACAATACGGTCGTATCGGCCGCTTTCATGCAGGCGCGCCAGCGTGTCCACGGCCTCCTTCCGGATGGCCCGACGAACGGCGACATTGGCCGGTGAGCCGCGGAAATAACGCGCGGCATCGCCGAGATAGGGCTGGAGGAACGCACCGTTGGCGGCGAGATAGATGCCGATCACACCAAATGCGATCGGGGCGCTCCAAGGCGAATTCAATCCCCAGGGCCAAGCCTTGAGCACCGTTTCGGCCAGCGATCTGTCGTACCAGTGCTGATCGGGCCCAGATGAAGGCAAGGGACACGAGCAGCGAGACCGCGAGTGTGCGCCAGAACGCGCGCAATCCCTGCTGTCCCATCACAAGGTACGTCGCCAGCAACGCATCCAAGGTCGGAAGACCAATCAGCGTCAAGATCTCGGCGCCATCGAGGAATCCGTTTCCGCCGGGGAAAGTACCCTCAAGCCACAGATAGCCGAGGCCGGCGGCGAAACCCGCAACGCAGAAGGCAGCCAGCCACAAGACGAGACGAAGTGCCTGCCATTTGAGTGCGACGTAAAGGCCGAACACAAGGCTGCACAAAATTAGAAGCAAGGGCGCAATCAGGATATTTTGCGCGCTGGTTTCCGAGAACAGCAACACGCCTCTGATTGCCAGCACGGCAAACGAGAGGTTCATCAGGCACAGAAAGATGGACGCGGCCCACCAGAGCCCGTTGAGTCCGGTTCTCATGACCGGCCCCTTGCGGCACAACTCGTAGAGCCAGAGCAGCACGGCGACCGCCTTGGTCTCGCTCATGAGATGAGCCCAGTAGAGCTCGTGAAAATCGACCACGCGCTTGTCCGCCGATCCCGGCACTTCGCTGGTCGTCATCACCGTCAGATCGATGTCGACGCCGCTCTTCTCCGGATGCGTCCAGAGTTTGTTGCCTTTGTCGTCGGGATTGCCTTTGTTGCGCCAAACGCCGCGGATGACTCCGCGTACAGTTTCCAGCGCGCGCTGGCTGCCGATACCGTGAACCACCAGAATTGCGGTTCGCTTGTGCTCTACACCCGGGTCGATGCTCAGCATGGGGAAATTCCTCGAAGAATGGATCAAAGAGAATGCGAAATTGAATACAACCTTGGCACGAAAAACAAGTCGGTTCGGATCCGATGCCACATCGATCTTCTTCACGAATGTCGCGCAACCGGAGACAAGGTGGCATCCGGAATCCGCGTGCGCTGCGGAAGGTTTGCGCCGGCCCGGCTTCAGCACTCTTCGCGAACGTGCTAGAGCCCGCCCATGACCTCCCTCCCCTTCTCCGTCGACGTCGCGATCATCGGCGCCGGTGCCGCCGGCCTCGGCGCGGCACACGCGCTGGCGGGCCGTGGCCTCGCCGTCATCGTGCTGGAGGCGCGTGACAGGCTCGGCGGCCGGGCCTGGACCGTACAGGCCTCGCCCGAGGTGACGTTCGACGTCGGCTGCGGCTGGCTTCACTCCGCGGACAAGAACTCCTTCGTGCCGATCGCCCGACAGCTCGATTTCGAGGTCAACAAGGACCTGCCGCCCTGGCGCGAGCGCGCCTTCGGCAACGCCTTCCCCCAGACCGAGCGCGACGACTTCATGCGCGCGATGGACGCGTTCTACGAGCGCCTGTGGGAAGCCGCGCAGAAGGGTCAGGACGAACCCGCGAGACTGAGCCTCGAGGCCGGCAATCGCTGGAATCCGATGATCGACGCGATCTCGACGTACATCAACGGCTGCGAACTCAAGGACATGTCCACGCTGGACTGGGACGCCTATGAGGACACTGGCCTCAACTGGCGCGTCCGCCGTGGCTATGGCGCGCTGGTTGCAGCGTATGGTGCACCCTGCCCGGTGGCGCTGAACTGCAACGCCACGCTGATCGACCATTCGGGCAGGCGTATCCGCATCGAGACATCGCAGGGCACGCTGACCGCGGACAAGGTGATCGTCACCGTACCGACCAATCTGATCGCCGAGGAAGCGGTCCGCTTCTCGCCGCAGCTCCCGGCCAAGATCGATGCCGCGGCCGGCCTGCCGCTCGGCGTCAACGACAAGGTGACGCTGGCGCTCGACGACGCCGAGGCCTTTCCGAAGGAGGGCAATCTGCGCGGCGCCACCATGCGCACCGAGATGGGCACTTACCACATCCGCCCGTTCGGCCAGCCCTGCATCGAAGGCTTCTTCGGCGGCAGCTTTGCCCGCGCGCTGGAAGACGCCGGCGACGGTGCTATCGCCGCGCACAGCATCGACGAGATCGCTGGCTTCCTCGGCAACGACATCCGCCGTAAGCTGAAGCCGCTGTACGAGTCGCGCTGGGCACATGACCCGCTTGCACGAGGGTCTTACTCTCACGCGCTGCCTGGGCATGCGGGGGATCGCGCCGTGCTGGCTGCCCCGGTGGATGGGCGGCTGTTCTTCGCGGGCGAAGCGACATCGCCGACCTTCTTCACGACGGCACATGGCGCAAGGGACAGTGGCGAGCGGGCGGCGAAGGAAGTGCTGGCGGCGCTGGTTAAGCCGTAGTCACGAACTCCGTCAATGCAAGCGCAGCGAATCAATCCGGACTGCCGCCGCGGAGAGATCCTGGATTGCTTCGCTGCGCTCGCAATAACGGGCTACTCGATCACTCTCGCCCGCAAATCCGCATCAGGCACGAAACAGGCGTCATACTTTCCGAAGATGCGATAGCGGTTGCGCGCGACGAGGCTGTAGACGGCGTCCCGCAGCGGCTTCGGCATCGCGAATAGTGCGCGCACCCAACCCCATCCCGGCAAAAGCGACAGCACGGTCAGCGCGGCATCCGACTTCATGAAGACCTCGCCACCATGGATCATCGCGTTGGTGTCGGGATCAGCCGGATCGATGCCGAATGTGCGCGCCAGCCGCGCCCCATATTCCGACTGGATGGCCGTGAAGCGAAACCTCTTTCCGATGTCGCGCTTCGCAACGAACCGGACCCAGCGCGAGCAGAAGATGCAGACGCCGTCGAACAGGATCACGTCGTCGTCGGGCCATATTCCCATCAGCGATTGTCCCGAGGCTTCTTGACGGCCGCTGGCCTATTCTCGTTCAGTGCCCGCGCGAGTTCGCTGCCTGCGGCTTTGACGCCGGCTTCGCTTTCGATCATCCAGTGGCCCTCGCTGCCGACGGCCGGCAGCGAGCGAAACTCGGCCTTGCCGCCACTGCCGCGAAACGCATCAGCGAGTTTCTGCGAAAATGCCGGCGCGAAATAGCTGTCAGCAACGAGCCATGTGACGGGAATGCGCGCCGCCTTGCCGAACTCCGCCGCCGCGGCAAGCAGCGTATGCGGCGCGCAGACCTGGTTCGGCTCATCGTTGGCATGGCCGCCGCGCCCCGGCGCAAACACTGTGATCGCGGAGATTGCCTTCGGATCGGCATTGGAGAGCGCCAGCGCCCCCCATCCGCCGGCCGAATGGCCGATCACGATCGCGGCATCCTTGCGAACGAAATCCTGTTCTCGCAAATAGCCCAGCGCGAGGGAGATTGCATCGGCCGTGGCGCGGCCCGAGCGTGCATAGTCGGCCTCGTCACAGCCGCCCTGGTCCTCGACATAGCGGCCGCCGGTCCCACCATGGCCGAGCCGTTCCGGCACCAGCACGGCAAATCCACGCGCGACGAGATAGGCGGCGAGCGGGCGGTATTCCGGCGGCGGCATTTGCGCACGACGCAGAGCGTTCTGCGTCGAGGCGTGCGCGATCACCGCGAGCCGGAATGGACCTGGGCCAGGGGGACGAAACAGGAGCGCACGCGCGGCAAGGTCGCCATCCGACGACGGCACCCGCCACGCTTGTCGGCGAAGCGGTTCGCCCTCCTCTTCGGATGGGCCAAACGCGACTTGTGCGCGTAGCGGCGCCGCAGTCAGCAAGGCCAGCAGAGGCAGAAGCGCGATGGTGTTGACGAGCCGCATGAATTGCCGAGGGGCGAACGCGAACTGCGACAGCCAGACTAGTAGGAACGAATCATTGTCGGCGGACTTTCTGCGTTGCCATTGCCGTTTCCCGTTCCCGCAGCCTAGTTTTTGCACCGACATATGGCCGGAGGATACCGTTTAGAACGGCGGCTTGTCCTCTTTCGGTACAACATGGCCATAATACTGATGCAGAAAGTCCACAGGTTAACCGATAATTAACGATAGCTCTTGCCGCCGGCGCGGCGACTTGGTTTGATCGTGTCCATGAGCACAACCCTGATCGAGGTCCGGCCGGCCAAAGCTGCAGATGCAACTGCGGTGGCGTCCACTCATGACGAAGCCTGGCGCTCGGCCTATCAGGGCATCATTCCCGGCGCCGAGCTGGAGAAGTTGATCAACCGTCGCGGTCCGCAATGGTGGGACAGCGCGATCCGCAAGGGCAGCCGCGTCAGCGTGCTCGTGTTCGGTGACAAGATCGCGGGCTATGCCAATTACGGCCGCAACCGCGCCCGCAGCCTGCATTTCGACGGCGAGATCTACGAGCTTTACCTGCGCCCGGAATTCCAGGGGCTCGGCTTCGGCCGCCGCCTGTTCGCGGCCGCCCGCCGCGACCTGATGCAGAGCGGGCTGAAGAGCATGGTGGTGTGGGCGCTCTCGGACAACGACCCGGCGACCGAGTTCTACCGGGCCCTGGGCGGCCGCATGGTGGCGCGCTCGTCGGAGCGGTTCGGGCCGAAGGCGCTCGACAAGGTTGCCTTCGCCTGGACCAATTGAGCTGCTGAAACCTGATTCGGCAGCGTTTTCCGTCGGTCGATGCCGTTGCCTTTTGGGCCGGTGATCGCAGGATTCATTATTTCACAAAAACGCGATGGATCAGCGGGCCAAGCCCGCGTATGACAGCGCCAAAATCGCTGCCGGGCGCGATTTCACCTCGGCAACAACGGAGCCTTGAATGCGTATCGATGCGGTCTCGATCGGGAAAAGCGTACCACACGACGTCAATGTCATCATCGAGGTCCCCGTGGGCGGCGAACCGATCAAGTACGAGATGGACAAGGAGGCCGGCACGCTGGTGGTCGACCGCTTCCTCTACACGCCGATGCGTTACCCGGGTAACTACGGCTTCATCCCGCACACGCTGTCGGATGACGGCGATCCCTGCGACGTGCTGATCATCAACACCCGCGCCATCATTCCCGGCGCCGTCATGAGCGTGCGTCCGGTCGGCGTGCTGTTCATGGAGGACGAAGCCGGCGGCGACGAGAAGATTCTGGCGGTGCCGTCGTCCAAGCTCACGCAGCGCTATGACAAGGTGAAGAGCTATTCCGACTTGCCGGACATTACGCTGCAGCAGATCCAGCACTTCTTCGAGCACTACAAGGATCTCGAGAAGGGCAAATGGGTGAAGATCCTGCGCTGGGGCGGCGCAGAGGAGGCGCACAAGCTGATCCTCGAAGGCATCGAGCGCGAGAAGAAAAAGAAGGGCTAGGTTTCCGTGCCCCGGACGCAGCGCAGCGTGAAACGATGCGCTGCTGAGCCGGGGCCCAGTACAGTGGCGCCATGGGTCCCGGCTCAGCGTCGCGTCATTTCATGCCGCGCCGCGTCCGGGACACGAGAGTTTACCTACACCGCCGGTTTCGGCAGCCCTGCGATCGCGCAGGCTGCCCGCAGCGTGTTCACCAGCAGGCACGCCACCGTCATCTGACCGACGCCGCCCGGCACCGGGGTGATCGCGCCGGCAACGGCAAGCGCTTCCTGATAGGCGACGTCACCGACGAGACGGGTCTTGCCGTCTTCCTTCGGGATGCGGTTGATGCCGACGTCGATCACGGTCGCGCCCGGCTTCAGCCAGTCGCCACGCACCATCTCGGGCCGACCGACCGCGGCATAGACGAGGTCGGCGCGCCTTACGAGACCCGGCAGATCGCGCGAGCGCGAATGAGCGATCGTGACCGTGGCGTTCTCGTTCAACAGCAGTTGCACCAGCGGGCGGCCGACCAGGTTGGAGCGGCCGATGACGATGGCGTTCATGCCCTCGAGCGAAGCGTGCACGCTTCTAGTCAGGATGATGCAGCCGAGCGGCGTGCAGGGCGACAGCGCCTCGAAGCCGCCGGCGAGCCGGCCGGCATTGTTCGGATGCAAGCCATCGACGTCCTTGGCGGGGTCGATGGCGTTGATGACGGCTTCGGTGTTCAGCCCCTTCGGCAGCGGCAATTGCACCAGAATGCCGTGCACGGCCGGATCGCGGTTGAGCTTTGCGACCAGCGCCAGCAGATCGTGCTGCGAGACGTCGGCCGGCAGCTTGTGCTCGAACGAGGCCATGCCGGCGGCCTGGGTCTGTGTGTGTTTTGAGCGGACATAGACCTCACTGGCGGGGTCGTTGCCGACCAGGACCACAGCAAGGCCGGGGATCAGATTGTGCTCGCGTCTGACACGGGCGACTTCCTCAGCGACCCGGGCGCGCAACTCCGCGGCAATGACTTTTCCCTCGATGATCTTGGCCGTCATGTCAGTTCCCTCAGTCGTTCGATTTGGCCGACACAAGCTGGCGCAGGGCTTCGCCGAGCCGCGCCGGATCGCCGTCGACCGCGATCTGCTTCAGCCGCGAGGTGGCTCCGGATAGCAGCTTTACACTGCTCTTGGGAACGCCGAGCGATTTCGCCAGGAGCACCAGAACGGCCTTGTTGGCCTCGCCGCCATCGGCAATGGCGCGTACCCGCACCTTGAGCACGCTGCGGCCATCCGAGAGTTGCTCGATGCCGTCGATGTCGTCGCGCCCGCCGCGCGGCGTCACCCGCAACGCGAGGCTGATTCCTGAGGCCGAGTAACGCCAGGGTTCCCTAGAAGCTTCTTTCGCAACCAAGGCGCTCCAGCCTGCTCAGATCACGTTGGGGTAGATGTAGTACAGGATCACCCGCTCGATGAACATGATGATCAGAATCAGGATGATCGGCGAGATGTCGAGGCCGCCGAGACTGGGCAGGAAATTGCGAATCGGCGCCAGCAGCGGCTCGGTGATCCGGTACAGGAACTCCGCCACCGCCGACACGAACTGATTGCGGGTGTTCACCACGTTGAACGCGATGAGCCAGGACAGGATCGCGGAGGCGATCAGCAGCCAGACGTAGAGGTCGAGCACGATGATGACGATGTCGAGAACGGCACGCATGGCTTATGAGGCCTCTGGCTTTTGAAAACTCTGGCTCGGTCGGGATTGACGCCCCGTTTGCTAGATATCGGTTCCGTCAGGCCCAAACAAGGGAAGTTCGGGCACCGGAATGGCTAAAACCGGGTTACGCCCGTCCTTGACTTGACCTTGGCGGGGACTTAAATGGCGCCCGGTTGTCGGCCGCATTCACCAGAGCGGCCAGCAAAGGGGCCATAGCTCAGCTGGGAGAGCGCGTCGTTCGCAATGACGAGGTCGGCGGTTCGATCCCGCCTGGCTCCACCACGCTTCGCCCTTCGGGCTACGCGTGGCGCAGCCACGCCGGAGCCTAAAGGGCGAAGACGGACTGTCTCCTCCCCTACCTGCCCGTAAACCTCGGCGGCCGCTTCTCCATGAAGCTCGCCACGCCCTCCCGGAAATCACTCCCGTTCAGCGCCACCATCATCTCCCGGTTGGCTTCGATCGTCGCCTCGGCAAGCGTCTGGAACGGCACCTCATAGAGCTGACGCTTGATCACAGCCATGGCGCTCGGCGAGACGAAATCGGCGAGATCGCGCGCATAGGCAAGGGTCTCCTCGCGCAGCTTGTCGGGCGGAGAGAGCCGGTTGACCAGCCCGATCCGCAGCGCCTCCGCGCTCGACACGCGCCGCGCCGAGAGCAACAGATCCAGCGCATTGGCGTGGCCGACGATTCGCGGCAGCATCCAGCTGATGCCATGCTCGGCGATCAGACCGCGCCGCGCGAACGCCGTCGTGAACACGGTGTTGTCGGCAGCAAAGCGCAGGTCGCAATACAGTGCGTGCACCAGCCCGATGCCGGCCGTGGCGCCGTTGAGCATGGCGATCACAGGCTTCCTGATCGAAGGGTAATAACCGTAGCGCGTTTGCCAATCCGGCCGACGATTCATGTCGAACGGCGGCAGGTTCGAGGCACGCCTGACGTCATCGGGGTCGAGCCCCTTCAGTGCATCCATATCGGCGCCGGCACAGAAGGCGCGGCCGGCGCCGGTGAGCACGATGACGCGGACATTGTCATCGGCACTTGATGCTTCCATCGCGTGACGCACGTCGCGTTCCATGATCGGCGTCCACGCATTCATGCGGTCGGGGCGGTTGAGCGTGATGGTCGCGATCTTGTCGCTCACTTCATAGAGAATGTGTTCGTAGGCCACGGCGCTCTCCCTTGCTTGCCGGCACGCATTGGTGCGCGCTCGTTTGCAGAGAGCCTAGCATATCGAGGGCAGAGGCAAGGACTTGCGTGAAGGCGCGATCACTCGGCGGCTTGCGCCAGCACCGGCCGACGCGCCAGCCAGCCATTGATGAAGTGATCGAGCCAGGCGCGTTCGGCGACGTCGTAGACGGCACGATCCGCGAAGTGATGATGCCGCTGCCGCGCACCGGGCGCGCTGAAACCATCATAGCCGCGCGTGGTCCAGCGATGCATCATCGCGTAGGTCACGTCGGGGTGAAACTGCACGCCGAAGGCATTGCCGGCCCGGAACGCCTGCACCGGAAAATCATCGCCCTCGGCGAGCAGCTCGGTGCCGACAGGCAGCTCAAATCCCTCGCGATGCCAGTGATAGACCTGCGCCGGCCAGTGCGGGCAGAGCGCATGGCCTGCGGCGGTCGGCCTGATCGGGTAGTACCCGATCTGGGTCAGCGCCTCCGCATGCGGCGCGACGCGGGCCCCCAGCTGCATCGCCAGCATCTGCGCACCCAAGCAGATGCCGAGGAACGGCCGCTGCTCGCGGAGCGGAATTTCGATCCAATCGATCTCGCGGCGTATGTAGTCATCGCGATCGTTGGCGCTCATCGGGCCGCCGAAGATCACGGCGCCGGCATGCTGATCGAGCGTCTCGGGCAGGGGATCGCCGAAGCGGGGACGGCGGATGTCGAGGCGGTGGCCGAGCGCGCGCAGCGCATTGCCGACGCGGCCCGGTGTCGAGCATTCCTGATGCAGGACGATCAGAACCGGCAGCCGGGTTTGGGAGGCGGCGGCGCTTGGCGCCCTCCGTGGGAAGGGCACCACCTCTGCGCCACCAAACCTGTCCGTCCGCAACGACATGGCCTCTGCGAGTGCTATCGGTTCAGACCGCCAGCATAACTAAGCGATGGTTAACATCGTGTGAGTTTGCGCACACACGCCCCGATCCCGAAGCAAGCTCCGGGCCACTACGGATGCGCCGGGGCGTTCTTCAGCGCCTCTGCCTTTGGAACCGGCTGGTGGCAGCAAGAATGAACCCGCGCGGGAAGAAACGCAGCGCGAGCGGCACAATCTTGATGCCGAGACCCGGCAGGACTGCCCGTTTGTTGGCCATCAGGCCGCGATACGCCTCCCGCGCAACTTCGGCAGCAGAGACGTTGAGAACGGCCGTATCATGTTGCGATCCAACGCCGGCGCGGGCCTGGAATTCGGTCGGCACCGGACCCGGGCAAAGCACGGTGACGCGGACGCCGCGCGGTGCAAGCTCCGCCCGCAACGCTTCGGTCAAGGAGATCACATAGGCCTTGGACGCGTAGTAGACAGCCATGCCGGGGCCGGGCAGGAAACCGGCGACCGACCCTACATTGAGAAGACCGCCCTTGTTCCTGATGAGCTGATCAGCAAAGCGCAGCGACAGATCCGTCAAGGCACGGACGTTGACATCGATGATGCCGAGCTGCTCGACGCGATCACGCTCGATCGCGTCGCCAAACACGCCGAAGCCGGCATTGTTGACGAGATTGTCGAGCTCGACACCTGCGGCGGCAAGTGCTGCCGCGATCGTCTCGCCGGCATCCGCCTTCTCGAGATCGCAGGCGATCACGATCGGCTTCTTGCCGCCCTTGGCAGCGAGCTCGCTCGCGAGCGCTTCGAGCCGATCCGCCCGTCTCGCGGTCAACGCGAGGCGGTGTCCATTGGCGGCAAACACACGCGCCAGCTCCATCCCGATGCCCGCCGAAGCACCAGTAATCAACGTCACCCGCTCAGCCACGATGGAAGTCTCTTGAATCCAAGCTTTTTCGCCCCGCAATGGCGGAACGAGAGCATAGGCCGTGCGCAACAGGCAAGCGGCACCGGCAGCATGGACGCTTGATCGGAACGACGGACAGTGGTGAAAAACCGTTGATTTGCAGGCGTATTCGGCGCCGGCGACGGAGATATTAAACTTTCGTCATGTGTCCGTGCAGGCCGCGATTCGCCGAGGCCAGCGCCGTCAGCCGCCGACGGCGCTATCCTTGACCTGACCACCGGCACGCTCCGCGACCGCGTGCTTCAGCTCGATCCGGTCGCGCTGGGAAATCCCGAGCAGGTCGGACGCACGCCAGACGACATTGTCCTCGAACTCGCTGACCTGGCCGTCGGCGTAGACCAGCTCCCACATCATCCGGACGATGCGCTTGCGGCCCTCTTCGTCGAGTGAGCGCATGATGACGCTGGTGAAGTGATAAAGGTCCACCGCCTCGCCCTCGACCTGGGTGGCGTCCGCGATCAGACGATCCGCAGTGCCGCGATCGAGCCCGAAATGGCTTTCGATCAGGCTGTGCAGCTTGCGCTGCTCGGCCGCGCTCGGCTCGCCGTCCAGCGAGACCACATGGACCAGCAGTGCAGTGGCCGCCAGCCGATAATCGCTGTCGCCGAATGCGCGGTCCGAGGCTTGAGGACCGACAATGTCGGCGATGAATTGACGTAAGCCGTCGAGCATAAGGTCCTACCGAGATCGATGACGGCCGCGAGGAGCGCGGCCGTGACCAGCATTATATGAGCGGGAATCTCAACCGGCGCAACGGCGTCAGTTCCGCACACTGCATTACGTTTCGGCAATCTGTTCACCGTCATTCCGGGGCGATGCGCCAGCATCGAATCCGGAATGACGAATGATGCCTCACGGGATCTCGTAGACCACCATCTTGTCGGCGATGCCACGGAGCGCGGCCTGTTTCTGGATCGGCTTGATCTCGCGCCGCTGGAGGAGTTCGGCCACCGCCGGCGCGTCCGCCACCGGCCCGGTGATGTGGATCTCCTGCGCGGTCGACAGGCTTTGCACGCGGGCGGCGATGTTGACGGTCTGGCCGAAATAATCCTGCCGCTCGTTGAGCATGACCGCGAGGCAGGGACCTTCATGGATACCGATCTTGAGAATGAGGTCGTTGGCGCCGCGCTGCTTGTTCAATTCCTCCATCGCCGCGCGCATGTGCAGTCCCGCGACGATGGCGTGCTCGGGCCTGACGAAGGTCGCCATCACGGCATCGCCGATCGTCTTCACGACCGCACCCTTCTCGGCGGCGATGATCTCCAGCAGGGCACGAAAGTGCGCCCGCACGAGATCGAAGGCATTGAGATCGCCGACCCGCTCATACAGCGCGGTCGAGCCCTTCAGGTCGGTGAACAGGAACGTCAGGGACGTGATCTTCAGCCGCTGGTCGACATTGAGGTTGTCGGCCTTGAAAACGTCACGGAACGTCTGGTTGGACAGCATGCGCTTGGCGGTCAGGATCGGCTTGCGCTTGCCGATCATCTCATGCAGAGCGTCGGCGGCAATCCAGACCGAAGGCAACACGCGATTGCCCGATTGGTTCTCGAGCGTGAGACGCAACGGTCCAGGGCGCATCACGGTCGTCCCCGTCGGCGCCTCCAGCTTGTTGAACATGATCGAAAGCTGCTGACGCTCGCTGGTCGGCTCGCCCTGAACGTCCAGGAAATGGGCGGAATGGGTGACCGGCTCGAACACGATGATGAACTGGCTGGGCAGATTGAGCGAGAGGATCGCCTTCTCGCCAGCGGGCAATTCGAGCGCTTCGAGCGTCACTTCGTTGATCAGGCGGGAAAAGGATTCGTCGTTGATGTCGACGCCCGAGCTCCAGAACATCTGCCGCACATACTCCCAGATCGGCAACGTCTCGGGATCATGGGCACCGATGCGGCGGACCCGGGGGCTGACGGTGAAGGCCACCTCGACCATCTCGTCGACGGAGGCCTCGTATCCGGCGGCGCAGAGCGCGCAATTGTAGTCGTCGT
Organism: Bradyrhizobium sp. USDA 326; assembly: GCF_049739485.1. NCBI lineage: Bacteria > Pseudomonadati > Pseudomonadota > Alphaproteobacteria > Hyphomicrobiales > Nitrobacteraceae > Bradyrhizobium > Bradyrhizobium sp. USDA 326. The sequence goes on along the minus strand of NZ_JBMGQA010000001.1, from coordinate 2,684,200 downwards.
GCTTCAACGACTTCAACGTGGCATGCGCGCCCAACACGCCTCCGCAGCCGGGACACAGCACGTTCCAGCTCATGTCGAACAGGCCGAGCCGCGAGGCGTGCAGGAATCCGGAAATGACCTTCTCCTGGTCGAGCCCGGTACGGTTGGCAAAATCCAGCGCATTGATCCGGTTGAGGTCACGGTCGTGACCGTTGGCGATCAGTTGCGCCAGGGCCTCCACGACATCGGGATCGGCGGTCTGCTTCAGAACGGAAAACTGGGCCTGGACGTCGCTCATGGCGGGTCTCTATCTAGGGTGGATCACGCCATCGGCCAGACGAGCGCCTGTCACCGACGCGTGATGCGGAACATGGGTGAATGGTCCGGCTGGGTCGTGACGACACCGAGCGGGATCACGGGATTCGCCGGGTCGGCAAGCTCGACACGGAATGCGCCGATCAGCCGGGCCAGAGCCAGCACGGATTCGGCCTGGGCAAACGGCGCACCGATGCAGACGCGCGGACCTGCGCCGAACGGCAGGTAAGCAAACCGGTCCGGCGCCTCTTTCGACATGAACCGTTTTGGAATGAACGCGTTCGGCTGATCCCACAGCTTCTCGTGCCGGTGCAGCAGCCAGGGCGCGATCATGATGATGTCGCCCTTCCCGATCTCGACGCCCGCCGCGTTGTCCTTGTCGCGCGCAGCACGCGCGACAAGGAAGGCCGGCGGATAGAGCCGCATGGTCTCGTCGATCACGGCGCGGGTGAATTTCTGGCGATCGATATCGGCCATGCTGTCGAGATGCTCGCCGCTTGTCTCGGACGCCACCTCCTCCTGCGCATCGGGATCGAGCGCCAGCAGATAGAGCGCCCAGAACAGCGCGGTTGCCGTGGTCTCGTGGCCCGCGAGGATCATGGTCGCGACCTCGTCGACGAGCTGCTCGTCGGAAAAGCCCTTGCCGGTCTCGGGATCGCGCGCCTCGTCCATGAGATCGAACAGGTCGCGCGGCGGCGCACCTTCCTTCTTGCCCATCGCGCGCCGCTCGGCGATCAGCATCGCGACGAACGCGGTCCAGCGCTTGCGGAAACGGGCGCGGGCGAAATCCATCGGGCTCGGCCATGACACAGGCAGCAGCATGTCGAGGAAGTAAGGCCGTCCCAGCCGCGCGGCATATTCCATGATGAAGTTGCGCAAGGTCGCGCCGTGGCGATCCATGCCGAACGAGAACATCGTGCGCCCGGCGATCTCGAGCGTCATGCGCTGCATGATCTCGCGCAGGTCGATCCCTTCACCGGTGCGGCTATCCAGCTTGGCGATGGTCTCGTCGAGCACCGCCGTCATGTGCGGGACCAGATTGGCCGTGGCGCGCGGCGTGAAGGCCGGCGCCAGGGTGCGGCGCTGAAATGTCCAGGAATGACCTTCCGCGATCAGGAGACCATCGCCGAGCACGGGGCGCAGCATGCGGATGCCGGCCGGCGTGCGCGTATAGTTCTCGTAATTGCTGAGCAGGACGTGCCGGATCGCGTCCGGCTGGTTCAGGATGAAACTGTTGCGGAAGAAGAAACGGCCCGGGATGACCTCTTCCTCATAGGCGCGCTGCCCCCAGGTCGCGATCATATTTTGCCTGACAACCGCGAGACGGCCGAAGAACGACATGTCGTCGGGCGCACGCGGGGGAGCCGGAGGGATGATGGGCCGACGCACACTGGCGATATTCATGGCTCCCTCCCGAGAGATGTGGCGCAGGCAAATAGCTAATAAGTCAGCTCGGCGATCGCAATCCTGTTCTCGGCGGCAGGCCAGGCGCGTGCCACGATCCGTTCTTCGCCAAATTGGGCCACGATGTTACGCCCGACCTCGCCGGTCGGAAGCCGCAGGGTTGCTGTCGCATCCGTGGGCACGCCCGGCTTGACGTCGGCCGGCTCCTTGCCGTCGAACAGCACCACGTCCCGCGGCAGGCCGAAATAGCCCCGCGGCCGCGACATGATCACGATGGCGTCGGCGTCCTTGTCGGCCGGTCCGAGCGGGCGCGCAGGCCGCAGATGCACCAGGTCGGACGAGCGTGGGAAGGGCGAGCGATAGATGTGCGTCGTCGGCGCATCCGGCGAGGTCAGGACGAATTCGAGCGACCAGGCAGGATCGACCTGCGCCGGTCCCCAGCGGCCGTCGGCAGCGGTCTTTGCGCTGTGCAGCGCACCACCCTTGCGCTCTCCGGTATCAGGATCGACACGGAAGACATCGACGGTTGCGCCCGCGACCGGACGATTGGTCGGCACGCCGCAAGGCGTGCCCGTAACCAGGCCGCTCAGTTTCACGTTGGTCTCCGGCACGATCGCGATGCGCGTGGGCTCGCGCCCGGCGATGAACTTGTAGATCTCGCGGAACGCGCGCGGGTGAAACGCCACCTCGCGATGGTCGAGCGCGCCGAGCACGAGATTGGTGGCGCCCTTCAGCTCAGGCCCCTCGGCCGTGACATTGGTCGGCGTGCCGGGCTTGCCGATGAAGCGGCCGTCGGCTTGCGCATATTTGTCCATGCCGTCGCTGCGCAGGGTGAGGAAGGCCACACCGGGCGTCACCTCGCTCTCGCCCTCGTTCAAGCCGCGCAGGAATGTGCCGCGGCCGTTGAATTCGTTGTTCGGCTGGTCGTCGGTCGCGAACACGCCGTGATTGGGCGTGCCACACAGCACGGCGTGGCTGACATCGCCCGCACCGCCGTTCCTGATGACGTTGCGGATCGCATAGCCGCCGCGCGAGTTGCCGACCAGGGCCACGCGCGCCGCCCCGGTCCGGCGCTTCAATTCAGTGATGGCGGCGGCGAGCTCGCGGCGCTGGTCCTCGGTCGAGGAGCGGTTCGCTTGTTCCACCTTGTCGTCGCTGCGCGCCAGGGGATCGGTGAAATTGATCGCCATCATGCGCTCGCGGGCGATGCCGTTGGATTCCATCCGCCACAGGGTCGTCATCCAGAGCGCGTCATAGTCGCCATTGCCGTGAACGAACAGGATCGGCGGCACCTCCGCATTGGGCGCCGCCAAAGGCGCGGTCTGGGCCATCGCGCCGGCCCGCATGCTCGCAACCGCGAAAGGCAAGCTGCCAACGCCCCGCAGGATCGTCCGTCGCGACAGCTTCATCTGTTACTCCCCGGCAGGACCTGGCTCTTTGCACTGCTTATAGCGGCGCAACCACTGGACAGCGAAGGACTTTCGCGGGCATCACTGAATTTGCCGGAATCGCCGGGACCACTTCTACCGGCCCATATGGAAGGGGATATGACCGAGCAGCCGAACCGCCAGAGAATGGCCGCCGACGGCATCACTGCGCCCCTGCGGTACACATTGTTCCGGCGCATCTGGCTCGCCAGCCTGCTCTCCAATCTCGGCCTCCTGATCCAGGGCGTCGGCGCAGCCTGGGCGATGACGCAGATGGCGGCGTCGGCCGACCAGGTGGCGCTGGTGCAGACCGCCTTGATGCTGCCGATCATGCTGATCTCGATGCCGGCCGGCGCCATCGCCGACATGTATGACCGCCGCATCGTCACCCTGGTCTCACTCTCGATCGCACTGATCGGCGCGACGGCGCTCACCGTTCTGGCCGGCCTCAACCTGATCACCCCCGAATTGCTGCTCGTCTTCTGCTTCGTCGTCGGCAGCGGCAACGCGCTGTTCGGTCCGGCCTGGCAATCCTCGGTCAGCGAACAGGTGCCGCCCGATGCTCTACCTTCCGCCGTCGCGCTGAACGGCATCAGCTACAACATCGCCCGCAGCTTCGGTCCTGCGGTCGGCGGCGTCATCGTCGCTGCGCTCGGTGCCGTCGCCGCGTTCGCCTGCAATGCGATTCTCTATCTGCCGCTGCTGGTGGTGCTGCTGCTCTGGCGCCGCAGCACCGAGCCCTCGCGCCTGCCGCGGGAAAAGCTCAACCGCGCCATGGTCTCGGGCGTTCGCTACATCACCAATTCGCCGTCGATCAAGATCGTGCTGTTGCGCACGCTGGTGATGGGTCTGATCGGAGGCGCCGTGATGGCGCTGATGCCGCTGGTCGCACGCGACCTCCTGCATGGCGGCGCGCAGACCTACGGCATCATGCTGGGCGCCTTCGGCATGGGCGCGGTGATCGGCGCGCTCAACATCCACGAATTGCGCAAGCGCATGAGCGGCGAGGCCGCGATCCGCGCCTGCACCATCTCGATGGCCTTCGCGATGGCGGCCCTCGCGGTGAGCACCGAGCCGGTGTTGACGGCGGCCGCGCTGGTGCTGGCCGGCGCGGTCTGGATGGCTGCGATCGCGCTGTTCAACATCGGCGTGCAGCTGTCGGCGCCGCGCTGGGTCGCGGGCCGCTCGCTCGCGGCGTTCCAGGCCTCGATCTCCGGCGGGATCGCGATCGGCGCCTGGGGCTGGGGCCATCTCACCGACTATGCGGGCGTCGAGGTCGCGCTGCTGACGGCGGCCGGCCTGATGCTGATCTCGCCGCTGCTCGGCATCTGGCTCGCGATGCCGCGCGTCGGCGCCCGTAACGAGGACGCCGATGTGCTGGCCGATCCCGAGGTGAAGCTGTCACTCACCGGGCGCAGTGGGCCGCTCGTGGTCGAGATCGAATACCGGGTCTCACAAGAAAGCGCGCGCGCGTTCCACAACGTGATGCAGGACGTGCAGCTCTCGCGCCAGCGCAACGGCGCCTATGGCTGGTCGATCGCGCGCGACATTGCCGATCCCGAGCTGTGGACCGAGCGCTACCATTGTCCCACCTGGTTCGATTACCTGCGCCAGCGCAACCGCTCGACCCAGTCCGAACGCGCGCTGCATCAGCAGGCGATCGACTTCCATATCGGCCCCGAGCCGGTGCGGATCCGCCGCATGCTCGAGCGCCCGTTCGGTTCGGTGCGCTGGAAGGACGAGACGCCGGACCGCGCCGATGGCGAGGTGCTGCCGGTGGTTGCGACCGCCGCGGGCAGCAGCACGTAGGGACTGTCGTTCCGGGTTCGCGCCCGACGGCGCGCCCCGAAATGACGATCACTGCCCGTGTTCCGTCAGCACCTTGTCGCAGGCCTTGCTGAGGCGGGCGCGGTGCTGCTTCAGGCAAGCGAGCACGGCGCCATCGCCATTGTTCATGACGACGCGGCAGAAGCGCGAGACGTCGCGCGCGCAAGCGTCTTGGCCCGGCTGCTGCGCCGACGCGCCGGATACGAACATGAGCAAAGGGATGATGAAAAGAAACCTGGTCATCGCGTAATGCCTCTTACCCGGAAAGATATGCGGGCGAAGCTAGTGCGGCGATCCCGGGGCTGCAACGGCTTTGTGGCCGGGCGGAACGAGCGCCGCCGCGGGGGCTCCCGACTTGACGCCGGGGCACATCGCGAGGGGAGCTGACGATCTCGGGGCTCTTACTGCTTGTCTTCTACTGCTTGTCCTGGGCGTCAGCGACCTTGCGCGAGGCGCCCTTGGCTAGGTTCTTGTCCATCACCGCGCGGCAGCCGGCGCTTAAGTCAGAGCGATGCTTGATCATGCATGCCGTGATCTTCGGGATGTTGGGGATCTCCGCCGAGCACAGGCGGAAGGCATCGCCGGTGCACATCTGCTGCGCCTCGGCCGAGAAGGGGAAGCTCGCGCTCGTCGACGCGATCGAGACGATGGCGGCAAAGCCCAGAGCCAGGCTGGTGTCGCGGATCCTGCTGGTAAACGACTTGGTGTTCACAGACCTGGTCATTTGAAGCTCCCATTGGCACCGCGCAAAGCGGGCCGGTTGTCGATGGGAGCCACGATGCTCCGGCAAAACCGTTTCCACTGTGATGACGCTCACGGGAGACCCATCCTCTGTGATCCCGGTCACTTTGGCGTACCCCGCTGAAATTCCTCCACAGCCGCTGTCGTGTTGGTGTCACGTTAACTCTTAGTTCGCATTAATGGCTGGTCGCGCGGAAAATTCCGCCAGTTTGGTTGCGTAATTGGAAAGAGTAGCGATGCGTAATGCGTTGGGCCTGATGCTGGCCAGTGTAGTTGCGGCGGTCGTGATCGCCGCCGGCGGTTGGTTTTATTATTCCGCGCGCGCCGACCAGGGCGCTCCCAAGACAGTTGCCGCCCGTGCCGCCGACCAATTGCCGGCACAGGCGAAGCTCGCCGCCAAGGACGACGTCGAGACCACTGCGACGATCGCTGCCAAGCCGGCGGCAGCCGCTCCGGCACCTGCGCCCGCCCCGGCCATGCCGATGCAGCCGAAGCAGGCCTGCGCCAATCCGAACGCGTTGGGCGTGTCCCGCGTGGTCGAGATCGACACGACGGGCGGCCCCGGCTTCGGCTTCGAGCACTTCAAGCAATTCGACTTCCTGACCGACAAGGAGGTCGTGTTGACCTTCGACGACGGTCCGTGGCCGGTCAACACGCCCGCGGTGCTGAAGGCACTTGCGGACGAATGCACCAAGGGCCTGTTCTTCTCGGTCGGCAAGCACGCGACCTACCATCCGGAAATCCTGAAGCAGGTGCTGGCCCAGGGCCACACGGTCGGCACGCACACCTGGTCGCATGTCAACCTCAACAGCAAGAAGTTGACGGAGCAGCAGGTCAAGGACGAGGTGGAGAAGGGTTTTAGCGCAGTGCGGTTCGCGCTCGGCACCAATCCGGCACCGTTCTTCCGCTTCCCGCAGCTTCAGCACAACCCGGCGATGGTGAGCTATTTCGGCACCCGCAACGTCGCGATGTTCTCGACCGAGATCGACTCCTTCGACTTCAGGAAGGGCGCGACGCCGGAGAAGATCGTCGAGACCGTGATGACGAGGCTGGACAAGCTCGGCAAGGGCATCATCCTGATGCACGATTTCCAGAAGAACACGGGCCTCGCCCTGCCGACGCTGCTCGCGCGGCTGAAGGCGGGCGGCTACAAGGTCGTGCAGATGAAGGCCAAGGCGAGCCTCCAGACGCTGCCGGAATATGACGAGGCGCTGATGAAGGACATGAAGGTGCCGACCGCAGGCACGAACACGCGCCCGATCGCGAGCGTGGTGCAGACGGTCTCGCAGTAAGCGCGATCACCACCTCAAGAACGCCACGGCCGGGCTTTTCGCCCGGCCGTTTGCTTTGAGCGAGCGGCTTACCAATAGATGCCGTGGCGATGCAGCTCGCTGATGATGCGGCGCTCGGTCCAGCTGCGCTTGGGCTTCGGCTTGTCTGAACTTGCCGCGCTCTTGGATGCTGGCTTGGCCGTCGTGACCGGCGCAGAGGTCGCGGGTGTGGTCACCGTCGGAGCGGTCGCCGCAGCCGGCGCGGAGAGCGACAATGCCGGCGGACGATCGGAATATTTCGGAGCCTCGGTCGCCGGCGCGGCTTCGCTGACCCGCGTCGTCACACTGGTCGTTGACGAGGTCGTGGTTTGCGACGCGGAGCTCTGTTCGCCGGCAGCGGCCAAGGATAGACCGCGGGAGCCGCCGGCCTGGGCGGAGGCAGAAGCCAGCAGCATGGTGGCAACCAGAATGAACTTTCGCATGTGAAATCTCCCCGTGTTGGCGTGACAGGGATGTTAGGGGGTTATGTCCGAGATTATGTGATCGCGATCACTCAACCGAGCGAGCCCTGATACAGGCTCATGCGCTGGTCAATCGGAGCGCTCGGGGGATCCGGTGAAATTTGAGCGCTGGTGCCGCAAGAGGGATTCGAACCCCCGACCCCGTCATTACGAATGACGTGCTCTACCGACTGAGCTATTGCGGCGACCCTGCCGGGACCTGGGCGATGCCGGCCCCGATACGCGCGCTCCTGATATCGGGCATGGCCCGAATTGGCAAGGACAAGCGGGAGGCGAAATGCGCTTCACGCGCCCCAGCGGGACCAGAAGCCGCGCCAGCCGCCGGCCTGGGCCTTCGGTGTGCCGATTTGTTCCGTAAATTCGTCGCTCGGGCCGTCGTCGTCGATTCCGGGGTCATCCGGTGCGCGGACGATCGGGATGACCGTCTGGAAAGGCGCCGATGCCGGCTTGCCGAGGTCGGCCCGGGTTCGGAATACCGGCGTTTCGGCTTGCTGCGATGATTCGGCCGGTGCCGACGCCGGATTCACCGGCTCGGGCGGCGTAACCACCGGCTCCTCCTTGGCGGATTCCCTGGCAAGCTCTTGGGCCTGGGGGGGTGAATTGTCCTGGGCGGCCGGCGCCGGCACCGGGGCCGTCATCGGAGGTTCCACCGGGCCGTCGCTGGGAGCCGCCGTCACCCGCTTCGGCGGCGGAGCGGCCAGCATGGCCTCCTCGAAGGCCGAGGATTCGATGGTGGCGCCCCTGTCCGAAGGCAGGCTCGCGACCGGTGTCTGCCACAGGAACGCATCGAGGCGGCCGGTGACCGGGGAGACCGGGCGCCAGCGGTCGCTGACATAGCCGTCCGCCGTCCAGGCGGGATCGAGGCGGGCGCGCACCGCGCGCAAGGTCCAGGCGCGGGCGCGGCCGCCGTCGCCATGCTCGGTGCGCTCGATCTCGGCCATCAGGAGCGCGACGCGCTGGGTCGGATCCTTGAGATAAGGCGCGAGCACCTCGCGCGCGCGGGCGAACTCCGAGGCGTCGATCGCAGCGCGTGCGATCGCGAGCTGCCCTTCGATATGACCGGGCTTGTCGGCTGGCGTCTTCGCGGCGAGGGTCTCGACCCGCTGCAAGCGGTGCCGGGCGGTATCGCCGAGCTTCACATGCGCATAGGCATCCGCGAGATCGGGATGCGGATTGGCGAGCCAGGCCGCTTCCACAAGCTTCATGGCGCGGCGCACCTGATGCGCCTCGCTCTCGAATTTTGCCGCGAGCACCGCCGCCGGCACCAGGGTCGGCGCGAGCTTGATCGCCTCCATCACGCTCTCGCGCGCGACGTCGCGATCCATCGTTTCCAGCTCCAGCGCGCGCGCGGTGAGAAGCACGCCGCGCTGCCGGCGGTAGGCCTGCTTGTCGAGCAGGCCTGCGGACCGATTCGAATCGAGAATCGCGAGTGCGCCGCTCCAGTCGCCGCGCGCGCAGCGGAAGCCGAGCACCGCATGCGAGGCCCAGGTCGACGACGGCGACAGCTTGATCGCCTCCTCCGCGATCATCACCGCGCCGACCGCATCGTCGGCGCGCTGCGCCTCGATGAACAGGCCGCGCAGGCCGAGCAGCCGCGTGTCCTCGCGTTCGGCCATCACGCGGAAGACGCGCTGCGCTTCGTCGCGATTGCCTTCGAGCTGTGCCGACTGCGCGTGCAGCAGCAGCGCGAGCGGATCGTTCGGTGCATCCCGCCGTGCCGCGTCGGCGTGACGGCGGGCCAGCGCGGAATCGCCATGGCCGATCGCGAGCAGGCCGTGGGTAATGGCGTGGCGGCCGCGAGCCTGACGCTTTTCGTGGCGACGGCGGCGCAGACGCCCCGGCGTGCGCCAGATCATCGTCAGGATGCTCCAGACCAGCACGACGGCCACGGCAAACAGGCCAAGCAAGAACACGAACCGGGGCAGCGTCGTCGAGATTCTGAAACCACCCGCGGTCAGGACGAGATCGCCGGGCTGGTCGGCAACCCAGGCCGCGCCGGCTGCTGCCAGTGCGATCAGGACGAGAAAGAGGACGATGCGAAGCATGGCGATCCCTATACGCGCCGATTGTTGCGCGAACCTTTACTGACGAACCTTTACTGAAGAGGCTTGACCGGATCGGATTTGGCGAGATCCGCCATGGCATCGTCGGCGAATTTGCGGGACGCGGCGAGCGCGGCGTCGCGGGCATCGGCTTTGTCGAGCCAAGCCTGAGCCGGGGCACGATCGGCCTCAGGCAGACCCTTGAGCTCGCGCCGCGCTTCTGCGAAGTCGTTGCGAAGCGCAGCCGCCGTCATCCGCGCAACGATGGCGCCACGATCGTTGCCGACCCCATCGGTACGCTCGATGCGGACGAGTTTTGACGCGCCGGCCTGGAGACGCTCGACAATGCCGGCATTGCTCGCCGGAGCTTCAGCCGGCGGCGACAGCTTCGGCACGATGTTGAGGAGCTCGCGGCTCAATGCGACCGGCGTCGGAATGCCGGACGACGCAAACGCGTCGAGCGGCTTCAGCATATCGGGCTTGGCCGCCAGCGACCGCGCCGCGGCCAATTGCGATTGATAGGGATCGCCGTGGCGAACGGCGACGTCGAGCAGGGCCGCCGCCACCACGTTGCGCAGCGGCTTGTCGTCCACCGTCATGGCGGCGGCGATCTTCTGGCCCTGCTGCGCGAGTTCGGCGCGCTCCGTCTTGCTGGCGCGCTCGAGCTGGGCGATGCGGTCGATGACAGCGGCAAGATCAGGCGCTGCAGCGGGCGACGCCACCTTTACGTCGTTCAGGGCGCTCGCAGTCTTGTCGGACTGCGCACGCAGACCGGCAATGTCGCTGCGCAGGCTGCTTGCGGATTTCTCCAGCGCGTCGATCCGCGCCGCCATGGCCGGATCGGCTGCGGGCCTGCCCGCCCTGGCTTCGACCGCGGCAACGCGTGCGCTCAGCGCATCGATTGTCGCACTGGTGACCTCAGGCGCGGCCGGCGGCGCCTGCACCGCGGGCCAGCCCAGCATCCAGCCGACCGCGATCACGACCGCGGCTGCGACAGCGCCGGAGAACGGCGCGATGACCCAGGGGGAAATCGGCGCCGACACGGGTGCGCCCGCCACGGAAACCTGCTCCTCTGCAGGCCCGGACTGCGGCTCGGCCTTGACCTCATCCGATCCGGGTTCCTCGAACCTGGCCTGCTCCTGCGCGGCATGTTCGGACGCCTCAGGCTCGCCCGCGACCTGCTGCGGCTGCGTCGAAACTTCCGTCGCCTGGAGGTCGATGGTGGGCGGGGTGCGCTTGGTACGACCCGCGTCGGGCGCCAATCCAGCGTCTTCAGGCTTGTCGTCGGCCATCGTGACGGTTCCTCACACTTCCATTACCCGGGTGAACTAGATTGCGTCGGATTCGGCCTGACCTCTTACGCCAAACGGGTGCGCAAAGCACGCTCCAAGGTGTCGAACAAGGCACTTTCGTTCGGCGCTGCGGCCACCAGAACCTGTGACGCGCCGGCCTCGCGCAGCACGCTCGCGACCGCCTCGGACAGGCAACAATGCGGGATCGCCAGCGCCGAGATTTCGACGCCTTCGTCACGCGCCGCATCCAGGAATGCGCGTGCGCTGCGCCGGGAGTAGTGCAGCACCGCCTCGACGCCATGCGCGGCAAAGCCCTCGCAGACCTCGCGCGGCAGATGATTGACCGGCGCCATGCGATAAGTGGTCTGCGAGACCACGCGGAAGCCCTCCGCACCGAGTTCGCCGCCGAGATCGCGCGACAGATCGGCGCCCGCGAGATACAGCAGCGTGCTCTTTTTCTTCAGCACCTTGTCGCGCGCGCTCTGCACCACCTTGTCGCGCAAGGACGCAGCATCGCCGCCGGCGACGATCACCTCGGCAAAGCCGGCCTCGCGCGCCGCAGCAGCCGTATGCTCGCCGACCGCAAACAACGGCAGCTTCAACAGACCGAGCTCCGGCAATTGCGGCGCGATGGCGCGGATCGCGTTGGCCGACGTGACGAGAACGGCACCGTAGGTGGCTTCACTCTCGTCATGGAAGGCGACGGGCTCGAACCTGAGCGCCGGCGCAAGCAGCACCGCATGCCCGCGTGCGCGCAGATTCTCCGCCGTCGCCTCATTGTCGGGATGCGGCCGTGTGACAAGAATGGACATCGCTGGTGTTCCCGAACCATTTGGCGGTGACGCATTGACCTGGACGGCTAGAGCGTGACGATTGCGCAATCTGGCCCCGGGATGCTACCGGACGTACCAGAACGCTGCTTTACGGATGGGCGCAAGGGCGCAAATTGGATAACAATTCGCCAATGCTGGTGCTGGGCATAGAAACCACCTGCGACGAGACCGCCGCGGCCGTGATCGAGCGCGCGGGCGACGGCAGCGGCAGGATCCTGTCCAACATCGTGCGATCGCAGATCGAGGAACACGCCCGCTTCGGCGGCGTGGTGCCGGAGATCGCCGCGCGCGCGCATGTCGATCTGCTCGACGGCATCATCGACCGGGCCATGCGCGAGGCCGGCATCGGCTTCGCCCAGCTCGATGGCGTCGCGGCCGCCGCGGGGCCGGGCCTGATCGGCGGCGTCATCGTCGGGCTGACCACTGCGAAGGCGATCGCGATGGTGCACGACACGCCGCTGGTCGCGGTGAACCATCTCGAAGCGCATGCGCTGACGCCACGCCTCACCGATGGAATCGAGTTTCCCTATTGCCTGTTCCTCGCCTCCGGCGGCCACACCCAGATCGTCGCGGTCACCGGCGTCGGACAATATGTACGGCTCGGCACCACGGTCGACGACGCGATCGGCGAGGCCTTCGACAAGGTCGCGAAGATGCTGGGACTGCCCTATCCGGGCGGACCGCAGGTCGAGCGCGCGGCGGCAGGCGGCGATGCCACGCGCTTTGCGTTTCCGCGGCCGATGCAGGGACGCCCCGATGCAAATTTCTCGCTGTCGGGATTGAAAACGGCGGTGCGCACCGAAGCGAGCCGGCTGGCTGAGCTCACGCCGCAGGACGTCAGCGATCTCTGCGCGAGCTTTCAGGCCGCCGTGCTCGACTCGACCGCCGACCGACTGAGCGTCGGCTTGAGACTTTTCCGCGAGCAGTTCGGCGCGCCGCACGCGCTCGTGGCCGCCGGCGGTGTCGCCGCCAATCAAGCGATCCGCGGCGCTCTGCATGACGTTGCAAGGCAGGCCGGGACGCAACTGATCATGCCGCCGCCGGCGCTCTGCACCGATAACGGCGCGATGATCGCCTGGGCCGGCGCCGAGCGCCTCGCGCTCGGCCTGACCGACACGATGGAGGCGCAGCCGCGCGCACGGTGGCTGCTCGACGCCAACGCGACGGCACCGGCAGGTTACAGCAATACCCGGGCGGGATATTAGCGATGGCCGCGCTGCAATCCGTCGCGGTGATCGGCGCGGGCGCCTGGGGCACGGCGCTGGCAACGGTGGCAGCGCGAGCCGGGCGGAGCGTCACGCTGTGGGCACGCAATGCGGAGCATGCCACGCGGATTGCATCGAGCCGCGACAATCCCCGGCTGCCCGGCGTGCGGCTTGCTCCGGAGATTGTTGTCACGGGCGAGTTGGCGCTCGCCGCGCGCGCCGACATGCTGCTGATCGCAACGCCTGCGCAGCATCTGCGCGGCGCGGTCAACATGCTGGCCTCGCACCTTGCAAGGCCGGTACCGATCGTCGCCTGCGCCAAGGGCATCGAGCACGGCACCCACAAGTTCATGACCGACGTGATCGCCGAGGCCGCGCCGCATACGCAGCCGGCGATCCTGTCGGGCCCGAGCTTTGCCGACGACGTCGCGCGCGGCCTGCCGACGGCAGTGACCCTGGCGGCAAGCGATGAGGCGCTGGCGCGCGCGCTCGTGCAGGCGCTGGGCTCGCCGACGTTCCGCCCCTATCACTCCACGGATATCCGGGGTGTCGAGATCGGCGGTGCGGCCAAGAACGTGCTGGCGATCGCAGTCGGCATTGCGGTCGGGCGCAGGCTCGGCGCCTCGGCCCAGGCTGCGCTCACGACCCGCGGCTTTGCCGAGCTGACGCGCCTTGGCCGCGCGCTCGGCGCGCGTAGTGAGACACTCACCGGCTTGTCCGGTCTCGGCGATTTGATCCTGACCTGCGCGAGCCCGCAATCGCGCAACTTCGCGCTCGGACTCGCGCTCGGGCGCGGCGAGCAGCCTCCCGCCGGCAAGCTCGCCGAGGGAGAGTTCACGGCACCTGTCTTGATCGAACTCGCAGCTTCGCAAGACATCGAGTTGCCGGTATCAGAAGCGGTCGCGGCGATCCTGAGCGGCCGAAGCACGATCGATGCCGCGATCTCGGGATTGATGACGCGCCCCTTCAAGGCAGAGGAATGACGTCTTCTCGTCATGCCCGCGCTTGTCGCGGGCATCCACGTCTTGATATTGAACTGGTGGCAAAGACGTGGATGGCCGGGACAAGCCCGGCCATGACGAATGGATGGGGCGCGTTGTCATGAACTACTGGCTCGTGAAGTCCGAACCGTCGGTGTGGTCCTGGGACCAGCAGGTCGCGAAGGGCGCCAAGGGCGAGGCCTGGACCGGCGTGCGCAATTTCACCGCGCGCCAGAACCTCGTGAACATGAAGAAGGGCGACAAGGCCTTCTTCTATCATTCCAATGAGGGCAAGGAGATCGTCGGGATCGCCGAGATCATCAAGGAAGCCTATCCCGACCCGACCGACAAGACCGGAAAATTCGTCTGCGTCGACATCAAGGCCGACAAGCCGTTGAAGACGCCGGTGACGATGGCCGCGGTCAAGGCCGAGAAGAAGCTCGCCGACATGGCGCTGGTGAAATATTCGCGCCTGTCGGTGCAGCCGGTGACGGCGGAGGAGTGGAAGCTCGTCTGCAAGATGGGCGGGGTTTAGGAGTTATCCCATCTGCGATATCGGCGCTTGCGGCTCCGGCAGCGTGAACACCTCGCAAGGCGTGGCAATGCCGCGCAGCGAGTGCGATCCGAGCGCGACCAGCGGCATATCCGTCTCGGCAGCGAGTGCGCCCGACACCAACACGGTCCTGCCCAGCGGCTTGCACAATCCTTCGAGCCGGCTGGCAAGATTGACGGCGGGACCGATCGCGGTGAAATCGAGCCGGTTGGCGGCGCCGATATTGCCCCACAGCATCTCGCCGAGATGGAGCGCGGCACCAAAGGACAGTGGCGGCAGCGCTTGCGCGCGGCGCTCCTTGTTGAGATAGGTCATACCTGCTTCGGCTGCACTTGCGGCGCGCAGAGCAGCGTCACAGGCGCGGCGCGGCGATGACTCGAGCACGGGAAAGATCGCGAGCACACCGTCGCCGATAAATTTCAGCACTTCGCCGCCGAAGGCGTGGACGGCCCCGGCGATGCGATCGAACCAAGCGTCGAGCGCAGCGATGACCTCGCCAGGCGGGGAAGTGTCCGACAGAATCGTGAAATTGCGCAAATCCGCATCGAGCCGCGCGGCCCGAATGGTCTCGCCGGGATCGCGCCGTAGAGGTGCCGCCAGCACCCGCTCCGCGCTGCGCTTGCCGAGATAAGCATCCAGGGTTTCGCGCAACGTGGCGCGCGCGGCGAGCACG
The DNA here is from genome assembly GCF_049739485.1 of Bradyrhizobium sp. USDA 326. Taxonomy (NCBI): domain Bacteria; kingdom Pseudomonadati; phylum Pseudomonadota; class Alphaproteobacteria; order Hyphomicrobiales; family Nitrobacteraceae; genus Bradyrhizobium; species Bradyrhizobium sp. USDA 326. Next base: position 2,669,137 of record NZ_JBMGQA010000001.1, on the reverse strand, counting down.
GCGAGGGGCGTCGCGGCAAAACGCGCCGCCTGGCGCAATTGCTTGATTTCATCCGCGGTGAACGGACGCGGCCCGATCCAGCCGAGCAGCGGCCCATCGGGCCGTCCGACCACGTCTTCGTGCACCTCGCCCAGCGCGATGTCGCGCAACCAGCGGCGGCCGGCGTCGTTGGGCGGATCCGGTGCGAGCCCGCCCGGCGCAAAGCCGAGCGCTTCGATTACCTGGCCACCGTCGGCACGCCACAGCCAGGTACGCTTCGCGATTAACGGATGCGGCACCTCCAGTGTCAGGGCACCCGCCGCGAGCGGCACGCCGTCGGCGAGGAGATGAGCGCCGAGTTCCGCAAGCAGACAGTCCGCCCCGGCACTATCCGAGGCGACATCGACAAGGCCAGGCGAGCGTCGGCGCGAGCTGCATGGCTCGATCATGGCGAACGCCCTCCGGGTTTGTCACGGGCAATCCTTGCCGGGCCGCCTTGGCGCGGCCATGTGCCAGTGAGAGGGAAGGGATGATCGCCAATGATCGAACCGTTCATCGTGCGGCGCGAGACCCAGATCGCGGCACCGCGCGCCACCGTTTTCGCCTACCTGACCGACCCCGAGAAGATCTTGAGCTGGATGGGGTCCGACGCCACCACGGAGCCGCATCCCGGCGGACTCTACCTGCTCAAAGGGGTCGGCCCGCGCGGCCGCGTCGCCCGCGGAGCTTTCCGCGAGGTCGTGCCGGTGCATCGTCTCGCCTACACGTTCGGCTGGGAGGATGGCCAGGAGGTGCCGCCCGGCTCGAGTCTGATCGAGATCGACCTGATCGAGCACGACGGCGGCACGCTGCTACGCATGACCCATAGCGGCCTGCCGACCGAGGCGCAGGCAGCCGCGCATGCAACAGGCTGGGCGCATTATCTGGAACGACTCACCACCGCAGCCGCAGGTGGCGATCCTGGTCTTGACAGAGGCGTTTCCAACAAGACCTAGCAACGGGCAGGTCAGACCGCCGCGGTCGCCACCACCTGCGCCAGCAGCTGCTCGCGTCTGGCCTGGGAGCGTTGGCCCTTCATGGTCGCGGCGAAACGCTCGAGGATGCCCTCCTCGAATGCGGTGACGATGGTATCGTGGACGTAGCTCTTGCGGCAGATCGCCGGCGTGTTGGAGAGCTTGTCCGCGGCGGCGCGGATCGCGTCCAGCACCTGCTTCTTGCGGCCGCGCTGGCTCGTCGCCGGCGTGATCCGCGACAGCGATTCCACGACGACGGCCGACGCCATCAGGGTACGAAAATCCTTCAGCGAGATCTTGATGCCGGCGATCTCGCGCAGAAACGCGTTCACCTGCGTGGTGTTGACCGCGCGCACGATGCCGTAGGCGTCGCGATACTGGAACATGCGCTTGCCGGGAACGCCTTGCAGGATACCGATGGCGCGCACCAGCTTGGCCGCGTCGCATTCCTTGCGCACCGCCTTGCCGCCCTTGGCCTTGAAGGTCAGCACGAAGCAATCGTCTTCCAGCGTGACGTTGGACTTCAGCAGCGTGGTGGCGCCGCGGGTACCGTTGAGGCGGGCATAGGATTCGTTGCCGGGGCGGATCGCGGTGCGCGCGATCAATTCGATCACGGCCGAGAGTGCGAACTCGCGCGTCGGCTCGTCACCGGACAGGAACGCCGAAACCTTGCGCCGGATCTTCGGCAGCGCGCCGACGAGCTTTTCCAGACGATGCGCCTTGCGCTGCTCGCGGACCTTCTCCCAGTCGGCGTGATAGCGATATTGCAGCCGGCCGGCGGCGTCGCGGCCCACGGCCTGCAGATGCGAGTTCGGATCGGCGGAGTAGCGCACCTCGCGATAGGCCGGCGGCACCGCCATGGCGTGCAGCCGGCGGATGGTGCGAGCGTCGCGGATATGCGCACCGTTGGGGCGGACGAATGAATAGCCCTTGCCGCGTTTGATGCGGCGGATGGTCAGCTCGTTCTGGTCGCCAAGCCGCAAGCCCAGTTCCTTGGCGAGCGCCTCGACCGTCGCCGGCGCCGTATCGAAGGTTTTTTTGGGGCTGGGACGCCTGAAACCGGACGGTTTCGGCCATTGTCCGAGGGCCTTGGCGAGGGCAATTGCCGCTGGATCGGCTGAAGCGGGCCGCATCGTCCCGAGATTCTGCTGATCCATCATAATGTTAAGCCTTGACCCTGTCTGTTACCGTTCAATGCCGCTGTTCTGAATTTTGTTCCTTGGGGTCTCTCTGGACCCGGGTTGGCCATTTAGGGTGTTCCGAACCGTATTGCGAGTCCCGAATCAGTGAGATGAGGTTTCTAAATACCTCCGCTGGTGCATGAGAGCTCTGCACCGCCCTGGCCCGCGCATCCGGGTAAAAGGCCTGTTTCAGATCTGCGACAGTCGCGGCAGGTCGCCTTGATCCTCCGCATGGCCGGTGGCCCACCGAAGGTCCAGCTTGTGCTCCTTGTCGGGTCCGGTTAGCCCGACGCATAATCAGCCAATGATCAAGTCGGCTCGCCGATCGCTGGCGTTCGGCCTGCCGTATGTGGAGGGAAGCATGTCCGAGAAGATCTACGACGTCCCCGCGGAGTGGGCGAAGCGCGCCTGGGTCGACCAGGCCAAGTACAAGGAGATGTACGCTCGCTCGATCTCGGACCCGAACGGCTTCTGGGCGGAGCATGCCAAGCGCATCGACTGGATGAAGGCGCCGACTAGAATCGAGAACGTCTCGTTCGCGCCCGGCAACATCTCGATCAAATGGTTCGAGGACGGAATCCTCAACGTCGCCTACAATTGCATCGACCGGCATCTCGCCAAGCGCGCCAACCAGACCGCGATCATCTGGGAAGGCGACGATCCCTCGCAGTCCAGGCACATCACCTATCAGGAGCTGCACGACGAGGTCTGCCGGATGGCCAACATCCTGCGCACCCGCAACGTCGGAAAGGGCGACCGCGTCACCATCTACCTGCCGATGATACCCGAAGCCGCCTATGCGATGCTCGCCTGCGCACGCATCGGCGCGATCCACTCGGTCGTGTTCGCGGGCTTCTCGCCCGACAGCCTCGCCCAGCGCATCAACGACTGCCAGTCCAAGGTGATCATCACTGCGGACGAAGGCCTGCGCGGCGGCAAGAAGGTGCCGCTGAAGGCCAATGTCGACGCGGCGCTCGCCAAGGCCGACGGCGTCGACTGGGTCGTGGTGGTCAAGCGCACCGGCGGCAAGGTCGACATGAACCCGACGCGCGACCTCTGGTACCACGAGGCGGCTGCGATGGTGACGACGGAATGCCCGGTCGAGCACATGCACGCCGAGGATCCGCTGTTCATCCTCTACACCTCGGGTTCGACCGGCCAGCCCAAGGGCGTGCTGCACACCTCGGGCGGCTATCTCGTGTTCGCCTCGATGACGCATCAATACGTCTTCGACTATCACGACGGCGACATCTACTGGTGCACCGCCGACGTCGGCTGGGTCACCGGCCACAGCTACATCCTGTACGGCCCGCTGGCCAACGGGGCGACCACGCTGATGTTCGAAGGCGTGCCGAATTACCCGGACAATTCCAGGTTCTGGAACGTCATCGACAAGCACAAGGTCAACATCTTCTACACCGCGCCGACCGCGATCCGCGCGCTGATGCAATCGGGCGACGAGCCCGTGAAGAAGACCTCGCGCGCGAGCCTGCGCCTGCTCGGCTCGGTCGGCGAGCCCATCAATCCCGAGGCCTGGGAGTGGTATCACCGCGTCGTCGGCGACGACCGCTGCCCGATCGTCGACACCTGGTGGCAGACCGAGACCGGCGGCATCCTGATCACGCCACTGCCAGGTGCGACCAAGCTCAAGCCGGGCTCGGCAACGCAGCCGTTCTTCGGCGTGGTGCCTGAGATCGTCGATGCCGACGGCAAGGTGCTGGAAGGCGAAACCACCGGCAATCTATGCCTGACGCGGTCCTGGCCCGGCCAGATGCGCACGGTCTATGGCGATCACGCCCGCTTCGAGCAGACCTATTTCTCGACCTACAAGGGCAAGTACTTCACCGGCGACGGCTGCCGGCGCGATGCCGACGGCTATTACTGGATCACCGGCCGCGTCGACGACGTCATCAACGTCTCCGGCCATCGCATGGGCACCGCCGAAGTCGAGAGCGCATTGGTCGCGCACGAGAAGGTGTCGGAAGCGGCAGTGGTCGGCTTCCCGCACGACATCAAGGGCCAGGGCATCTACGCCTATGTCACCCTGATGGCCGGCATCCAGCCGACCGAGGATCTGCGCAAGGAGCTCGTCACCTGGGTGCGCAAGGAGATCGGTCCGATCGCTTCGCCCGACCAGATCCAGTTCGCGCCGGGCCTGCCCAAGACCCGCTCCGGCAAGATCATGCGCCGCATCCTGCGCAAGATCGCCGAGGACGAGCCCGGCAGCCTGGGCGACACCTCGACCCTGGCCGATCCCGCCGTGGTCGACGACCTCGTCAAGAACCGGCAGAACCGGAAGTCGGCGTAAGGACGCTCTCGTGCCCCGGACGCAGCGCAGCGCTACTCCAGCGGTGCGCTGCAGAGCCGGGGCGCATCGTTCCGCGCAACTCAAGAGCTGGGTCCCGGCTCTGCGTCGCGGCGCTACGCGCCGCGCCTTGTCCGGGACACGAGTGCGCGTGTCGCGCCCCCTAGCAGCCAGCGGCCGTTCATATCCCTCACGCTCTTGTCAGCGCGCACACCCGCGCGACCGGCATCTTTCCTGGAAAGTGTTGTTTTCAGATCATTTACTTTATTGCGAACATTTCCTTTGTTCCGGCCGCTGGCCGGCCCCTGGCGGCCGCGCGTGGAAACCATCCGGTTAACAGGCGCGGTTAAGAATGAGCGCCAACGAGGGCCGGGCGCGGCGACGATTGCCGGGTTTTGCGTAATTTTTTGGACAAACCATTTGGGGCAAGGGGAAGCATCGATGTCGATGAGGATTGCGGCGGCGCTGGCCGCCACCATCGGGGTTGCGCTCTTGATTTCGACGGCGGCAGAGGCGCGGCCGGAGCTGGTCGGCACGCACCTGGCCGACTATTCACCGGGCACCATCGTGGTCAAAACCAGCGAGCGGCGGCTCTATCTCATCCTCGATAACGGCCACGCCGTGCGCTATCCGGTCGGCGTCGGCAAGGCCGGCAAGCAATGGGCCGGCACGACGAAGATCGAGGGCAAGTATCTCAATCCGGCCTGGGCGCCGCCCGCCGAGGTGAAGCGCGACAAGCCTGATATCCCCGATGTCATTCCCGGCGGCTCGCCGCGCAATCCGATGGGCGTCGCGGCGATGACGCTGGCCGGCGGCGAATACGCCATCCACGGCACCAACGTGCCGGGCTCGATCGGCGGCTTCGTCTCCTATGGCTGCATCCGCATGCTCAACGACGACATCACCGATCTCTACGGCCGCGTCTCCGTCGGCACGACGGTGGTGGTGACGCGCTGATCGCCTGAATCAGCCGAGATGAAAGCTGCGTGTTGCGACGCGGCTTTCTTGTTACCACAAGCGCCAGCCCCGCGCGCACCAGCCGTTGCGATGGCCGCCATTGTAGCTGCGCACATGACCGCTCGCGAGCAGCGTCGCCGAGACGTTGGCGGTGCGCTTGGTGGCAACATCGGCGAGAACGCGGCCGTATTTGTCCTGACCAAGATTGTAGACCATCACGCCGCCCTGGCCGAGCAGGTTGCGCAACGCATCGCTGGCGGCCTCGGCCTTGTCCAGCTCGTCCCGGCAGGATGCCTTTATCTCGGGCGCATCGATGCCGCGCAGACGGACGCGTGCGACGAGATCGCGGCCGTCGCGCAGATGCACGCGCGCGAGGAAGGTATCACCGTCGATGGTGCGGACGACCTCGACCGGTTGCCTCACATCGGAATTGCCGGGCTGCTGCAGAATGATTTCGGCATCGCGCGATTGTTCGTCATCCACATGCGGGATGGGCCAGATCGTTCCCTGGCGGAAGCCGAGCACGACGGCCGTCACAACGCCGACCACGAACATCCACGGCAACAGTCCGGAGAAGCGACGGCCGAACGGCGAGCCGCTGTATGAAGGCCGGTATGGACGGCTGGGATCGAAGCGCGACATCCACGCACGCTAGGGCTGAGTCGGCTGAACCGGCAAGATGGCTTAGGAAGAGCGCGCGTAAAGCGGCGCCTCAAAAGTCCGAAGCGATGCCGTTGCGCTCCCAATCGCCATAACGAGTCGGCTCCGGCCCCTTTGGCCCCTGCACCTCCTTCGGCGCAGCTTCAGCCTGCGCGGCCGCCGCAGCCTGCCGGCGCGCCTCGGCTTCGGCCAACGCCCGCTGAGCGGCCGGCGACAGCGGCTTGCGATCGGGAAGGGAGGGCTGGTCACTCATCTCGGCGGGTTCCTAACGCAGGATCACGGGAAGTGCGAGGTCCAATAACGCATTGCTGAAATGGTCATTGCGGGCTGCAATCGCGAGGGTCCATTCTTACATTTGGCATATTCGCGTGCCAGAGATCAGTTTCTCGAGGCATGCGCCATTGCGGCGGAACTGCCGCTCGCTCAGAACCTTGCTTCCGCATGCCATCTCAACGTTTCGTCCCTCCATCCGAAGTGCCCGGTCTTGCGGCACGGCGGATTGCCGCCGACATCGTCGACGGCGTGCTGCACAAGCACCGCACGCTCGACGACCAGCTCGACGGCAGCGGCGCGCATCCCGGACTGAAGACGCTGGCCGATCGCGACCGCGCGCTGATGCGCCGCCTCGTCGCCACGGTGCTGCGCCGGCTCGGCACGCTGGGCCATGTGCTGTCCCGCCTGCTCGACAAGGGCATTCCATCCGACGCACCGCGCGCGCAGAGCGCACTCCTGATCGGCGCCGCGCAGATCCTCTGGATGGACGTTCCGGATCACGCCGCGGTCGACCTCTCCGTTCGCCTCGTGCAATCCGACCGCCGCGCCGCGCGCTATGCCGGCCTCGTCAACGCCGTGCTGCGCCGCTGCGCGCGCGAGGGCAAGGGGTTGATCGAGGAGGTCGCGTCGCAATCGCTCGACCTGCCACCATGGCTGCTTGCGCGCTGGAGCGCGCATTATGGCGAGGCGACCGCACGCGACATGGCGCTGGCGCTCGGCCACGAGCCCTCGCTCGATCTGACGGTGAAGTCGGACCCCGCACAATGGGCGAGCCGCCTGCATGGCGAGACACTGCCGACGGGAACGGTGCGGATGCTGCTGCACGGTTCAGTGACCATGCTGCCCGGCTTCGCCGAAGGACAATGGTGGGTGCAGGACGCCGCCGCCGCATTGCCCGCCCGGCTGTTCGGCGACGTCAAAGGCAAATCCATTGCGGATCTCTGCGCCGCTCCCGGTGGCAAGACCGCGCAGCTGGCGCTATCAGGCGCGCGTGTCACGGCCATCGACCGCTCGCCGGCGCGGGTGGCGCGGCTGCGCGAAAACCTGGCGCGACTGTCGCTCCAGGCCGAGACCGTCGTTGCTGACGCCGTGGAATGGGCTGGCCCGGCCGAGGCCTTCGACGGTATTCTCATCGACGCGCCCTGCACCTCGACAGGTACGATCCGCCGTCATCCCGACGTGGCATGGCTGCGGCAGGAATCCGATATCGCTGCGCTGGCGGCGCTCCAGCAGCGGCTGCTGCAAAAATCGGTGTCGCTGCTCAAGCTTGGCGGAACGCTGGTCTATTGCACCTGTTCGCTGGAACCCGAGGAAGGCGAGCAGGCCGTGGCCGCGCTGCTCGCCGCCGAGCCTGCGCTTCACCGCGTTCCGATCGAGGCGTCGGAGGTAGCGGGGCTCGACGAAATCGTGACCGCTGACGGCGACCTTCGCACCCTGCCCTGCCATCTGCCGAACGCCGATCCCAAGCTCGGCGGCCTCGACGGATTTTTCGCCGCCCGGCTCGTTAAATCCTGATTTTGCACTGGATTTTGCGATCACGACGCTGATTCGCACCGTTCAAGGTGGTGTCAGACGTCCGATTTTGGGATTAATAAGGATTCGTCGTTAATCCTCTCCCCCTTCAAGGCAAGGCGTGTCGGTCGCTCAACGCAGACATATCTCGACGCTGGTCATGAACCGCTTCGCGCGGAACATGCTCGCGCGCGCGAGCGGCGGTTCCGTTGCGCTGTCGCGGGTCTGGCCCGGCCGCACCGACCGGCTGATCATCGCACCGCACGATTTGCGCACCGCGGACGCGACCCGCGCCGCCGAAATCTATGCCGGCCGCTTCGTCTTCGCCGGCAAGATCGTCAATTGCCACGGCCGTTCGATCTTCGATCTCGAGCCGCCGTCGGAGGATTGGGAGGTTGCGCTGCTCGGCTTCGGCTGGTTGCGTCATCTGCGCGCCGCCGATACTGCGCTGACGCGGGCGAATGCGCGCGCGCTCATCGAGGACTGGATCGCCAACCCCGCCAACAAGCGCCGCCCCGTCGCGCGCCGCGCCGACGTGCTGGCCCGGCGCGTGATCTCGCTGCTGTCGCAGGCGCCGCTGGTGCTGGGCGAGACCGACAACAAGTTCTACCGCCGTTACCTGCGCGCCCTGGCGCGCGAGATCCGCTTCCTGCGCTACACCATGGTCGACATTCCGGACGGGGTGCCGAAGCTCCAGGTGCTGATCGCACTGTGCTATGCGGCCCTGTGTCTCGCCAACCAGGCGCGTCACATCCGCAGCGCCTCGAAGAAGCTCTCCGATGAATTGCAGCGGCAGATCCTGCCCGACGGTGGACACATCTCCCGCAACCCGGGCGCGCTGATCGAACTCTTGATCGACCTGCTGCCGTTGCGGCAGACCTTTGCCGCGCGCAACATCGCGCCGCCGCCGGCGCTGCTCAATGCGATCGACCGCATGATGCCGATGCTGCGCTTCTTCCGGCACGGGGACGGCAATTTCGCCCTGTTCAACGGCATGAGCGCAACATCTTCGGACCTGCTCGCAACGCTGCTCGCCTATGACGACACCCACGGCACGCCGATGGCGAACATGCCGCATACCGGCTTCCAGCGCCTCGATGCCGGCCAGACCACAGTGATCATCGACACCGGCCCGCCGCCGCCCGCCGGCGTCAGCCACGACGCCCATGCCGGCTGCCTGTCGTTCGAACTGTCCTCGGGCATCAGCCGCATCGTCACCAATTGCGGCATGCCGACCACCGGCCGCGACAATTGGCGACCGTTCGCACGCAGCACGGCGGCGCATTCGACGCTGACCTATCACGAGACCTCGTCTTGCCAGTTCGTCGAGATGTCGGCGATGAAGCGGCTCCTGCACGGCGCGCCCATCACCAGCGGCCCGGTCGAGGTCGAGAGCTATCGCGAGGTCGTGCAGAACGGCACGCTGCTCACGACATCGCATGACGGCTATCTCGCCAAGTTCGGGGCAATCCACCGTCGCGTGCTGATGATCGCTAATGACGGCGCGCGCATCGACGGCGAGGACACGCTGTCGCCGCCGCAGGGCGGACGCTTCAAGGGCGCGAATGCCGATTTCGCGCTGCGCTTCCATCTGCATCCGGCCGTGAAGGCGAGCCGGCTGTCGGACGCCCGCGGCGTGATGCTGGTGCTGCCGAACCGCGACGTATGGACCTTCGAAGCACTCGACGACAAGGTCGACCTCGAGGACAGCGTGTTCCTGGCCGGCAATGACGGGCCGCGCCGCACCGCGCAGATCGTGATCCGGCAGGACGCACGGCAGGCGCCCTCGATCCGCTGGAGCTTTGTCCGTTCCAGCGCCTCGCCGGCCGTCACCAACGCCCGCCGCAACGCTCGCCGCGAGCCGGAACTTCCGCTGTAAACGCGCGAATTCGGCGTATCTCCTCGTTGTGAAAACGGGCGAAAGCTGCTATCGAGCCCTCGCTCGCGCGACTGGCGACCTTGGATGGAGCACCATCGGGAAGCGCGGGACATAGAAGCCGCGCGCCTGGGCATAGACACTCCCTGAACAGAGGATCTTGCTCATGACTGACCATCCCCGCCGCGTCACCCGCGCCCTCCTTTCCGTCTCCGACAAGACCGGCCTGATCGAATTCGCGAAGGCGCTTGCCGCGCACGATGTCGAGCTGGTCTCGACCGGTGGCACCGCCAAGGCCATCGCCGCAGCCGGCCTCAAGGTGAAGGACGTGTCCGAGCTGACCGGCTTCCCCGAGATGATGGACGGCCGCGTCAAGACGCTGCATCCGAAGGTGCACGGCGGCCTGCTCGCGATCCGCGACAACAAGGACCATGCCGACGCGATGAAGGCGCATGGCATCGCGCCGATCGATCTCCTCGTCGTCAATCTCTATCCGTTCGAGGCGACCGTCGAGAAGGGCGCCGGCTTCGAGGATTGCATCGAGAACATCGACATCGGCGGCCCCGCGATGATCCGCGCCGCCGCCAAGAACCATGACGACGTCGCCGTCGTGGTCGAGGCGCAGGACTATCAGGCCGTGCTCGACGAGCTCGCCGCCAACAACGGCGCGACCACGCTGAAGCTGCGCCGGCGCCTTGCCGCGAAGGCCTATGCCCGCACCGCGGCGTATGACGCCGCGATCTCGAACTGGTTCAACCGTCAGCTCGAGATCGACGCGCCCGACTTCCGCGCCTTCGGCGGCCGGCTGATCCAGTCGCTGCGCTATGGCGAGAACCCGCACCAGACCGCGGCGTTCTACGCGACGCCGGACAAGCGTCCGGGCGTCTCCACCGCACGGCAGCTCCAGGGCAAGGAGCTCTCCTACAACAACATCAACGACACCGATGCTGCTTATGAATGCATCGGCGAGTTCGACGCCCGGCGCACCGCGGCCTGCGTCATCGTCAAGCACGCCAATCCCTGCGGCGTCGCGGAAGGCTCCAGCCTCGTCGACGCTTATCGCAAGGCGCTGGCCTGCGATTCCACCTCTGCGTTCGGCGGCATCATTGCGATGAACCGTCCGCTCGATGCCGACACCGCGCGCGAGATCACCAAGATCTTCACCGAGGTCATCATCGCGCCCGACGCCAGCGAGGAGGCGATCGCCATCATCGGCGGCAAGAAGAACCTGCGCCTGCTGCTCGCCGGCAGCCTGCCTGATCCGCGTGCGCCGGGCCTCACCGCCAAGACGGTGGCCGGCGGCCTGCTGGTGCAGAGCCGTGACAACGCCGTGGTCGACGACATGACGTTCAAGGTCGTGACCAAGCGTGCCCCGACCGATGCCGAAATGCGAGACCTGAAATTCGCGTTCCGGGTGGCAAAACACGTCAAGTCCAACACCATCATCTACGCCAGGGATCTCGCCACCGTCGGCATCGGCGCGGGCCAGATGAGCCGGGTGGATTCAGCGCGGATCGCGGCGCGCAAGGCGCAGGATGCAGCCAACGAGCTGAAGCTCGCGGAGCCGCTGACCAAGGGTTCGGTCGTCGCGTCGGATGCGTTCTTCCCGTTCGCCGACGGCATGCTCGCCTGTATCGAGGCCGGCGCTACCGCCGTGGTGCAGCCCGGCGGCTCGATGCGCGACGACGAGGTGATCAAGGCTGCAGACGAGCACGGCATCGCCATGGTGTTCACGGGCACGCGGCACTTCCGGCACTGACGTCGCTGTCGTTCCCGGGGCGCGCGGAGCGATGCCCCGGAATGACCGTGGTGCAGCTATTGCCGCACCCGCACCAGCAGCCCCAGTCCTGCAACGAAGAACACCACCAGCACGGCCATGCCGGCCTTCTGGCTTGCGGTCACGGCGGTGATCATGCCGATCAAGAGCGGGCCGACGAAGGATGTCACCTTCCCGGTCAATGCGAACAGGCCGAAATACTGCGCGATGCGATCCTTCGGTGCGAGGCGGATCAGCAATGTGCGGGAGGCGGCCTGGAGCGGACCGCCGGCTGCGCCGATCAAGCAGCCCAGCACGAGATAGGCGCGCTCCGCCGCGCTCCAGAACAGGGGAGCGCCTGCTTGCGGCGGTGCGACCTTGACGAACAGGACACTGTCCTTGTCGACCAGAAGGATCGCGGCAACCGACAGCAGCAGGACCAGCAGACTTCCGGCGATCACGCGCTTCGGCCCGAGACGATCGTCGAGCTTGCCGCCGAGCCATGCGCCGAACGCGCCGGCGATCGCGAGCATGATGCCGAAGGTGCCGATCTGGATCGTGTGCCAGCCGAACGTACCGGCGGCATAGATGCCGCCAAACGCGAACAGCGACACCAGACCATCGGTGTAGATCATGTTGGCGAGCAGGAATGCCGCGAGCGACTTCTGCTTGGGCAGGCCGTTGATCGATCGCTTCAGCTCGGACAACCCTTCGCGCAGCGCCTCGCGCAACGGGCGCTTCGCCGGATAATCCGGCGTGAACAGGAACATCGGCATGACGAAGATGATGAACCATAGCCCGGTCAACGGCCCGGCAGCGCGGTCGCCCTGATGAGTCACGGGATCGAGCCCGAACAACGGCGTGAAGCCGAGCAACGTGCGACCGGTCTCGGGATTGGCGGCGAGGAAACCGAGCACGACGATCAGGCTGACGATGCCGCCGACGTAGCCGGTAGCCCAGCCGGTGCCGGAGAGCCGGCCGATGCGCTCCGGCGGCACCAGGGTCGGCATCATCGCATTGTTGAAGAGGGTGGCGAACTCCGCACCGACGCTGGCGAGCGCGACCGCGGTGAGCAGCAACGGAATGATGGCGTCATCGCCGGGCTTGCCGATCCACAGCGTGCAGGATGCCACCACCAGCACCGCGCCGAATCCTGCAATCCATGGTTTCCTGCGGCCAGCCGCGTCGGCGATGGCCCCCAGCACCGGTGACAGCAGCGCGATCGCAAGGCCTGCGGCGGCCATCGCAAAACCCCACAACGACTGGCCGGTGGCGGGATTTGGCGCAACGCTGGTCGCGAAATAGGGGGCGAACACGAAGGTCGTGATCAGCGTGAAATAAGGCTGCGCGGCCCAGTCGAAGAAGATCCAGCTGACGACGGCGGCGCGCGGCGGATAGGTCCGCTGCGCGCCGGCCATACGCACATCGGGGGCAATCGTCGTCATCCCGCGGTCCTCATCACGAACAGTTTTGTCCCTCTTGGAGCAAACCGTATAGCATTGCAGCGAGGTGTGTGAACTGGCCCGAGGCCGCGGCGGAAGTTTTGATGATGTCATCATGTTCGACACGGCGGGCATTCTTCGCCTTCATAGCCACTCTGGCGTTCAGTCTCGCTCCCGCGACCGCTCAGGATGCACGGCGAGGCTATGTGCCGCCCGCGCGCGACACCGTGCGCGCCGTCGCCGCCGAGCACGGCATGGTGGTGGCGCAGGAGAAGTTGTCTGCGCAGGTCGGCGCCGAGATTCTGCGGCGCGGCGGCAATGCGGTGGACGCTGCGGTCGCGACCGGCTTTGCGATGGCCGTCACCTATCCCCGCGCCGGCAATATCGGCGGCGGCGGTTTCATGGTGATCCATTCCGCCGATCGCAACGAAGACATCACGATCGACTATCGCGAGACCGCACCGGCTGCGACCACGCCACAGATTTTCCTCGGCGCCGACGGCAAGCCTGACGCGGCGAAGTCGCGGGACTCCGCGCTCGGCGTCGGCGTTCCCGGCACGGTCGCGGGCCTCGCGCTGGCATTGGATAAATACGGCTCCGGCCGGTTCACGCTGGCGCAACTGCTCGCGCCCGCCATCGCGCTCGCACGCGATGGCTTCATCGTCAGCGACGACATCGCCGATACGCTGCCGAGCTGGCACAGGCGGCTGGCACGCTGGCCCTCCTCGGCCAAGATCTTCTCGCGGCCTGATGGCGCGCCGCTGGGCGAAGGCGACCGGCTGGTGCAGGGCGACCTCGCCGAAACGCTGTCGGCCGTCGCCGCACAGGGGCCGCGCGGCTTCTACGAGGGGGAGGTCGCTGAGAAACTCGCCAAGGCCGTGACCGCTGCCGGCGGCATCATGACGCCGGCCGACCTCAAGGCCTATCAGCCGGTCATCCGCGCGCCGGTGCGCGGCACCTATCGCGGCTATGACATCGTTTCGATGCCGCTGCCGTCGTCCGGCGGCGTGGTGCTGATCGAGACGCTCAACATCCTCGAAGGCTTTCAGCTTGCCGATCTGAAGCAGGGATCGCCGGCATCGCTGCATCTGCTGATCGAGGCCATGAAACGCGCCTATGCCGATCGCGCGCGCTATCTCGGCGATCCCGCCTTCGTCAACGCCCCGATCGAGACGCTGATCGCTAAGGATTACGCCGCCAGGCTGCGCGCGGGCATTTCCGCCGAACGCGCCACGCCGTCGAGGGAGCTCGTGTCCGCTTCTGCCGTACCGCGTGAGGGCAGCAACACGACGCATTTTTCCGTCGTCGATACCCGCGGCAACGCCGTCAGCAACACTTATACGCTGAACTTCAGCTATGGCGTCGGCCTCGTCGCCGGCGGCACCGGCGTGCTGCTCAATAACGAGCTCGACGATTTCACCGCGGCGGTCGGTGCCTCCAATGCCTATGGCCTCGTCGGTTTCGAAGCAAACCTGCCTGGTCCCGGCAAACGGCCGCTCTCGTCGATGTCGCCGACCATCGTGCTGAAGGACGGCAAGCCGGTGCTGGTGACGGGCTCGCCCGGCGGCAGCCGCATCATCTCGACGGTGCTCCAGGTGATCGTGAACGTTCTCGACTACAAGATGGATGTTGCGGCCGCCGTCGCGGCGCCCCGGCTGCATCACCAATGGCTACCGGATGAGGTGCGCGTCGAGCGCGGCTTTCCCGACGACGTGCTGCTCGCACTGAAGGCCATGGGCCACCCCGTCGTCGAGCCGATGGGGCAGACATCGGCGAATTCGATTCTCGCGACGCCGAACGGATTGCTTGGCGCGGCCGATCTGCGGACGCGCGGTGCGGAAGCGGCGGGGCAGTAGCCCGCTCTCTGCATGGCACGGCAGCGCGCCCCGGCTTGCGCAGGCCGGCGTGCGTGTTACCACCGCCCGGCCAAAGCAATTGCCAAGGAAACGCACATGACCACTGCCGATCCGAGCCAGCGCATCGAACGCGCCGCGATCGAGGACACCAGCCTGCTCGCCTTCTATCGCGACATGAACGCGCCGGAGCGGCGGACGTTCTGGGCCTGCGCGGCAGGCTGGGCGCTCGACGGCATGGACTTCATGATCTACCCACTGGTGATCGGCACCATCATTGCCCTGTGGAAGGTCGATGCGGCCTCGGCCGGCCTTGCCGGCACCGTGACGCTGCTCGCCTCCGCCATCGGCGGCTGGCTCGGCGGCTATCTCTCCGATCATATCGGGCGTGTCAGGACGCTCCAGATCACCATCATCTGGTTCTCGTTCTTCTCGCTGGTCTGCGCCGTCGTGCAGAATTTCGATCAGCTCCTGATCGCACGTGCCGTGCTCGGTCTCGGCTTCGGCGGTGAATGGGCGGCTGGCGCCGTGCTGATGGGCGAGGCGATCCGGCCTCAGCATCGTGGGCGCGCGGTGGGCTCGGTCCAGTCGGGCTGGGCGGTCGGCTGGGGCCTCGCGGTGCTGTCGCAGGCGATCCTGTTCTCGCTTCTGCCGGCGGAGACGGCCTGGCGCTGGATGTTCGTGATCGGTGCGCTGCCGGCACTTCTGGTGTTCTACATCCGCCGCTCTGTCACCGAGCCGGAGATCGCAGCCGAGGCCCGCGCCAGGCACGCGGAAACGGGCAGTCATCCGAAGCTCTGGGAGATCTTCACCTTCCCGATCGTGAAGACCACGGTGCTTGCGTCGCTGATGGCGACAGGCTGCCAGGGCGGCTACTACGCCGTCACCTTCTGGGTGCCGCAATTCCTGACCAAGGAACGGCACCTGTCGATCGTCGGATCGACCGGCTATCTTGCGACCCTGATCATCGGCTCCTTCATCGGTTATCTCGTGGGTGCGTGGCTCGCCGACCGGATCGGGAGGCGCAATCTGTTCCTGATCTTCTCGCTCGGAGCCATGGCGGTGGTGCTTCTCTACACGCAGCTGCCGCTGACCAACGAGATCCTCTGGATACTCGGTTTCCCGCTCGGCTTCTTCGCCTCGGGCTATTTTTCCGGGATCGGCGCGTTCCTGACCGAGCTCTACCCGACACGGCTGCGCGGCTCGGGCCAGGGCTTCTGCTACAATTTCGGCCGCGGCATCGGCGCGCTGTTTCCATTCCTCGTCGGCGCGCTGTCGGCGACGACGTCGCTCGCGAATGCGATCGCGATCTTCGCGGTGGTGGCTTACGCGGTCTTCTTCATCGCCGCCTTCGCGCTGCCGGAGACGCGCGGGCGCGTGCTGTACGCCGATTGATATTCGAATGTCATCCCGGGGCAATGCGAAGCATCGAACCCGGGATCTCGCGCCACAAATCTCCAGATTCCGGGTTCGCCCTTCGGGCGGCCCGGAATGACGGTGACGAAACTACCGCCCGACCTGATATGGCCCGCCCTTTTCCAGCGCGCGCGCATAGGCCGGCCGGGCGTGGATGCGCTCCAGGAACGCCATCGCCTTGGGGTGGCCCTGTTCGAGCCCGCCGCGCGCTTGGGCTGCTTCCAGCGGAAAGCTCATCTGGATGTCGGCCGCGGTGAACTCGCTGCCGGCGAACCACTCGCTCTTGGCAAGCTCGCCTTCCCAATAGTCCATGTGCTGCTTGAGCTGCGGATTGACCAGCGCGGTCAGCGCCTGGTTGCACACCTTGCGCACCAGCGGGCGCAGCAATGCCGGCGCGCGCTTCGGCATCAACGTGAACAGCAGCTTGAGCAGCAGCGGCTGCATCGCGGATCCTTCCGCATAGTGCAGCCAATAGGTGTACCGCAGCCGCTCCGGCGTGTTCGCCGGCGGGATCAGCCGGCCGTTGCCGTAGGTCGTGACGAGATATTCGATGATCGCGCCCGATTCGGCGATGGTGTTGCCGTTGTCGGTGATGACGGGCGACTTGCCGAGCGGATGGATGGCGTGCAGCTCCTTCGGCGCGCGCATGTCCGGCTGGCGCTGATAGCGCACGATCTCGTAAGGAACGCCCAACTCCTCGAGCAGCCACAGCACGCGCTGCGAGCGGGAATTGTTGAGGTGGTGAACGGTCAGCATCGCGGGGTCCTCAGGGCTAGGCGCGGTCGATCGGCCGCGCCGTTCGTGCCAGCCCGGGAACACAATGTCGAGCCATCGGCGCGGATATTTTCACCCGGGTGTATTGACGGGCATAATTTACCCGGGTATTAAACGCCCAACGCGATCAATATGGCAATGATTCCAATGCAGAGGATTTTCACCGCATTCCAAGGGCAGCGTCGCCTGGTGTCCGGCGCGGCGGGAGAGGTCGCACTGGTCGTCAAGCGGGTGGCGGCGCGGCCGGACGAGCCGATCATCATCTTCGAGGACGCAACGGGCCGGCCGATCGACTTCGACCTGCGCGGCGGCGATCGCGAGGTGCTGACGCGGCTGACCAAGCTTGTCCCGCCCCTGGTCGAGGAGACCGCACCTCCGAGTGAACCGCGCGGTCGCGGCCGGCCGAAGCTCGGCGTGGTCGCGCGCGAAGTGACGTTGCTGCCGCGGCACTGGGAGTGGCTCAATGCGCAGGCGGGCGGCGCCTCGGTCGCGCTGCGCAAGCTCGTCGACGAGGCCAGGCGCGTCAGCGGCGCCAAGGACCGCGAGCGCCAGGCGCGCGATGCGGCCTATCACTTCATGTCGACCATGGCCGGCAATCTGCCGCAGTTCGAGGAGGCCTCGCGCGCGCTGTTCGCGGACGACCGGCGGCGCTTCACCGGACTGATCGCGGACTGGCCGACCGACATCCGCGACCACATCATCAAGCTCGCCTACAGCGACCGCGCTTAAACCGCGCACCGCTCCTCACAACCCCATCGACGGCCGGGCCGCGCATTGCGCGGCAACGGCTTCGCACGCCCTGATGAAAGGCCGATCCATGTCCGCCCCAAAACCGCTCTGGACCACATTCCTCCGCTTCCTCGCACCCCTGATGCTGAGCAACGCGCTGCAATCGCTGTTCGGCACCGTCAGCAATGTCTATCTCGGCCAGATGATCGGCGTCGACGCGCTCGCCGCGGTCTCGGTCTTCTTCCCGGTGATGTTTTTCCTGTTCGCCTTCGTCATGGGCCTGAGCACCGGCGCCACCGTGCTGATCGGCCAGGCTTTTGGCGCGGGCGAGCGCGGCAGCATCAAGATCGTTGTGGGCACGACGCTCGCAGTCGGTCTCTTGCTGTCGGTCTCCGTTGCGCTGGTCGGAGGGATCCTCAGCCGGCAATTGATGATGATGCTCGCGACTCCTGCTGACATTCTCGACCAGGCCAGTGCCTATGCGCGCATCGTGCTGCTCACGATGCCGCTCGGCTTCGTCTTTCTGCTGATGACCGCGATGATCCGCGGCGTCGGCGACACGCTGACGCCACTGCTGGCGTTGGCGTTGTCGACGACAATCGGCCTGATCTTGACGCCGATCCTGATCCGCGGCACGTTCGGACTGCCGGCGGCCGGTATCACCAGTCCGGCATGGGCGGCGGCAATCGCCAACGCGCTGACGCTGATCGTGCTCGCCGTCTATTTGCTCCGGAAGAAACATGCGCTCGCGCCGGACGCGGCGTTGCTGCGTCACCTGCGGCTGAACGGCGCCGTGCTCGGAAAGGTCCTCGGCGTCGGACTGCCGAGCGCCATCGGCATGGTGGTGATGGCGATCGCCGAGCTGGTGCTGCTCGGCCTCGTCAACGGCTATGGGTCCGATGCCACGGCCGCGTATGGCGCGGTCAACCAGGTGATGGGCTACACGCAGTTCACGGCGATGTCGATCTCGATCGCGGTCTCGATCCTCGGCGCCCAGGCCGTCGGCGGCGGCGACCGGGCCCGGCTCGACGGCATCGTGCGGATGGGCCTTGCGTTCAACATCGTCCTGACCGGCGGGTTGGTGGCGCTGATCTACCTCGCGCCGCGCGCGGTGCTCGGCATCTTCATCACCGATGGCGCCGTGCTGGACCTGGCGAAGGGATTGCTCAACATCGCCTTGTGGAGCTCGGTGCCGTTCGGGCTCGCCACGGTGTTCTCGGGCGCGATGCGCGGCGCCGGCGTCGCGTTGACGCCGATGCTGCTGTCGATCTTCGCGATCGCCGCAATCGAGCTGCCCGCTGCAATCATCCTCAGCCACACCGTCGGCCTGACCGGCGTGTGGGCCGCTTATCCCATCGTGTTCTGCGCCATGTTGATTCTGCAGATGGGCTATTACCACTTGGTGTGGCGCAAGCGGGCAATCCGGCGCCTGATCTGACCATCAAAGTATTATGACCGTCATTAAACGATGGACCTGTGGCGCGGCCTGCGCCACAATGAGGAAAAGCCTACTCAGAAAGCCAGGTCAGGGAGAATGATTTTGACCCGCACCGCCCCGCAATTCCTGTTCGACTTCGGCAGCCCCAATGCCTATCTCAGCCATCTGGCGATTCCGGCGATCGAGCAGCGGATCGGCGTCAAGTTCGACTATGTGCCGATCCTGCTCGGCGGCATCTTCAAGTCGACCAACAACAAGTCGCCGGCCGAGACCCTGGCCGGCATCAAGAACAAGCGCGAATTCCAGGCGGTGGAGACCGAGCGCTTCATCAAGCGCTTCCATGTCCAGCCCTATGTCTGGAATCCGCATTTCCCGGTCAACACGCTGAGCCTGATGCGCGCGGCGATCGCGGCACAGCTCGAGGGTGTGTTCGAAAAGTATGTCGAGGCCGCCTTCCACCACATGTGGCGCGAGCCGAAGAAGATGGACGATCCTGAAATCGCGGCAAAGGCGCTGGCGTCGTCCGGCCTCGACGCGCAAAGGCTGTTCGCCCGCGCCGGGGAACCCGAGGTGAAGGGCAAGCTGATCAAGAACACCGAGGAGGCGGTCGCCCGCGGCGCGTTCGGCTCGCCGACCTTCTTCGTCGGCAACGAGATGTTCTTCGGCAAGGAGCAGCTGCGCGAGGTCGAGGAGATGGTGCTGGAAGGGGGCGAGTAGCGAATGGCGAATGGCGAGTAGTGAAAGCGTTACTCGCGTTTCGTCGCGTGCTATTCTATTCGCTACTGTCTGTTCGCCATTCGCCTCTTTCTGAAGAACAACGACAATGACGGAGTTTGTCTCATGCGTATCCTCGTGGTCGGCGCCGGCGCCATCGGCGGCTATTTTGGTGGCAGGCTGTTGCAGGCCGGCCGCGACGTCACCTTCCTGGTCCGGCCACGGCGCGCCAGCGAGCTCGCGAGCGCCGGCCTTGTCATCAAGAGCCCGAACGGCGACGTGACCTTGAAGAATCCGCCGACCGTGCAGGCGGACGCGCTCAGGGACAAGTTCGACGTCGTGCTCCTGAGCTGCAAGGCGTTCGACCTCGACGACGCCATCAAGTCGTTCGCCGCGGCGGTCGGACCGAACACCGCGATCATTCCGATGCTCAACGGCATGAAGCATCTCGACACGCTGGATGCCAGGTTCGGCAACGAGCGCGTGCTCGGCGGCCTCTGCGCCATCGCGGCGACCTTGAACGAGAAGCGCGAGGTGGTGCAGCTCCAGCCGATGCAGTCGATCAATTACGGCGAGCGCGACGGCAAGATGTCGGACCGGGTGAAGGCGATCGACGAAGCCTTCAAGAGCGGCATCACTGGCGCCACCGCCAGCCAGAACATCATGCAGGACATGTGGGAGAAGTGGGTTTTCCTCTCTTCGCTCGCGGCATCCACCAGCCTGATGCGTGCCTCGGTAGGTGACATCCTTGCGGCTCCGGGCGGCCGGGATTTCCTGCTCGGCATGCTGGACGAGACCAGTGCGGTCGCCGCCGCGTCGGGTTATCCGCCGGGTGGCCCTTTCTTCGAGCGGGTGAAAGGCAACCTCACCGCCGAAGGCTCGCCGATGACGGCCTCGATGTTCCGCGACATCAAGGCAGGCCTGCCGGTCGAGGCCGATCACGTGATCGGCGATCTCATCGCGCGCGCCGATGCGGCCAAGGTGCCGGTGCCGAAGCTGCGCATCGCGTACACGCATCTGAAGGCATATGAGAAGCAGCGCGCGGGGTAGGTCGTAGCCACACAATCCGCTGTCGTCCCGGATCTGCGCTTCGCTTGTCCGGGACGACAGTGGAGTTTGCCGAAACAGCTCCGTGCTATTTCAAATTCGCGAGATAGTGTGAGACGGCCGTGATCTCTTCGTCGCTCATGTGATAGGCGACATCGGCCATTGCCGCGACGCCGCCACCGACGCGCTGGCCGGCCTTGTAGTCATGCAACGCCTTGACGAGATATTCCTCGCGTTGCCCCGCGAGCCGCGCGACCGCCTTGGTGCCGGCGTAGTTGTCCGTGTGGCATGAAGCGCAGCGGCGGCCGACGGCAACCTGCGCACCCTTCTTCGACAGGTCCGGATCTCCGTCCTCGGCGCTCTTCGGCGGCGTCAGCGAAGAAAAATAGGCGCCGAAATTGCGGATGTCCTCGTTGGTCATCTCCTCGACGATCGGCTGCATCTGCTCGTTCTTGCGCGAGCCGGCGCGGAAGAACACCAGCTGCCATTGCAGGAATTGATCGGGCTGACCGGCCAGCGAGGGGATGTTCTCGGTCTGCGAGATGCCGTTCTCGCCGTGGCAGCCTGAGCAGACGGCGGCCTTCTCCTTGATCGCGGCATTGTCGGCGGCCTGGGCCGGAACGAATAGTAGCGTCGCAGATAGAATTCCGAACCGAACCGTCCGCATGAATGCCTTCTCCAGCTGTCATTGCCGGGCTTGACCCGTCAATCCATCCCTGTTGCAGAGGGTTTCTCGTATGATGGATGCCCGGATCAAGTCCGGGCATGACGAACCTGTTCCGCGGCGAGCACGCCGCATCAAGCAAAGAGGCTGCGGCCATCGCGCGGTCGCAGCCTCACATCGTGTCGCGCGCTACTTCTTGCTGTAGCTGATGCGGTAGATCGCGCCGGCCCAGTCGTCGGCGACGAGGATCGACCCATCCTTGGCGAGGATGATGTCGTTGGGACGGCCGAGATAGCCCTGGTCGCCCTCGAGCCAGCCGGAGGCGAAGATCTCCTGCTTGGGGTTTTTGCCGTCGGGCCCGACGATCACGCGCACGATGCGCGCGCCCTGGTACTTGTGGCGATTCCAGGAGCCGTGCTCGGCGATCAGGATGTTGTTCTTGTACTCGGCGGGGAATTGATCGCCGGTATAGAACTTCATGCCGAGCGGAGCGACATGCGCGCCGAGATTCAGCACCGGCGGCGTGAACTCGGAGCACTTGTGGCCCATCGCGAACTTGTCATCAGGCAGGTTGCCCTGGTGGCAATAGGGATAGCCGAAATGCTCGCCGATCCTGTTGATCATGTTCAGCTTGTCCGAGGGCAGATCGTCGCTGATCCAGTCGCGGGCATTCTCGGTGAACCAGAGCTTGCCGGTGCGCGGATCGACGTCGCCGCCGACCGAGTTGCGGACGCCGAGCGCCCAGATTTCGGCGTTGCCGGTCTTTGGATCGACGCGGCGGATCTGCGAGACGCTGGTCGGCGGGATGCCGATGTTGAAGGGCGGTCCGAACGGCAGGAAGAACCAGCCCTCCTTGTCGACCGCGATGTATTTCCAACCATGCGCGGCATAGGACGGCATGTCGTCATAGACGACCTTGCCCTCGCCGGGATTGTCGAGCTTGTTCTCGATGTCGTCGTAGCGGATCAGCTTGTCGACAGCGATGACGTAGAGCGCGCCGTCCTTGACGGCGAGGCCGGTGGGCATGTTCAAGCCCTTGAGGATGGTCTTGACCTCTTTCTTCCCGCCATTGTCCTTGATGGCATAGACGTTGCCGAGGCCGAAGGAGCCGACGAACAGCGTGCCCTTGTCGCCCCAGGCCATCTGCCGCGCGGCCAGCACGCCCGAGGCGTAGACCTCGATCTTGAAGCCCGGCGGCAGCTTGACCTTCTTGACGATGTTGGCGAGCTCGGCGTCGGACGCGCCGGTCGGCGGGCCCGAGGGCGGCGCGAGGCCCTTCTGCGCCTCGGTCTCGTCGCCGAGGAACCAGTCGTCCGGCGGATGGGTCCAGAACTCCTTGGTGCCGGATTCGTATTTCTTCAGCGGCTTGCTCTTGTCCTGCTGTTGCGCATGGCCGGCGCTGGTCCCCGCGAGAAGGGCAACCGCTGCAAGCGCCAGAACGGATTGAAAGACGGATCGATGGAATTTCATCGCGTCACTCCCCTAAGGCAGCCGTCAGGGCTGCGCGTTATTTTGGTTTTGCCAGTCGAGAGGCGAAGTTTTGGGTCCGTCAGAACGACAGACCCAAAAAGGTTAGCACATCTGCGAACGGTGAGAAGCGCGCCGCCTCCACCGACTTCGCGCTCCGAACAAATTGAGACGGAATGTCAATGAAGGAGCGAACGCCGCGACGACAACGGCTCTCGCTGCAGCGCGAAATCAAGTTGGCGCGCGGATCGTCTTGCCGGCGGCACGAGGGGTGGCTCATGCAAAAACGCGAAAACAACCCCATGCACAGTAGAACGGCTCAGGCTGGCCCGCTCCCGGTGACGCCGGGCAGACATCTGAATCGTCGAGTAAAATAGCGATCGCGGCGTTTACGAGGCGACGGGGTAGGGGCCGTCGTCGAACACCGCGTCATGATAGCCCTTCGACCCGATCTCGCGTGCCAGCATGCTGCGATAATCGCGGTCGCCCTGCAGGCTGCGCAGCACATGCGCGAAGTCGAATTCGGGCCGCCAGCCCAGCTCGCGCCGCGCGCGGTCGTTGACATAAACGCGGTCGATCGCGGGGAAGAGCCGCCAGCCGCGCGCCGCATAGAGCTGCGCGCACTCCGGATAGAGCTCGCGCACGATGCCCGCCGCGTCGCGCGCGAGCGCGGCGAGATGACGCTGCTCGAACGGGCTGGTGGCCGAGACGATGTAGCGGGCGAAGCCGATTCTGGCCGCGCGTTCGACGGCCAGCAGATGCGCGCTCACGGCGTCCGCGATATCCAGCCGGCGATAGAGCAGCTCGTTGGCCTGCGCGTTCTCGAGCGCGTAGGCCGACCGCACCGAGGGATCGTCGTCGTCCTCGGGAAAGAAGCGCGAGGTCCGCAAGACCACGACGGGCAAACAGCGCTCGCGAAAGAACAGCTCGCAGAGGCTCTCGGCCATCAGCTTGGTGGTGCCGTAGATGTTCTTCGGGATGGACGGCAGATCCTCGGTGACCCAAACCGCGGCCTGCCCCGCCTCGGGGCGCAGCTGCGAGCCGAACGCGCTGGTGGTGCTGGTGAAGACGAAGCTCCCCACGCCGGCCGCCGCGGCCGCCTCGAGCAGGTTGAGCGTGCCCGTGACGTTGGTGTCGACGAAGTCCTGCTTGGAGTGGGTCGCCACATGCGGCTTGTGCAGCGTCGCGGTGTGGATGACGGCGGTGACGCCGTCCATCTGGCGCCGCACGAAGGCGGGATCGACGATCGAGCCGACCGCGTCGGTGAAGGGGGAAGGCTTCAGATCGAGCCCGCGCGCAGGCAACCGGCACCCGCGGAGCGTCCGGAGAATGGCTTCGCCGAGGTGGCCGGCACTGCCGGTGATCAGGATTGTCATGTGAGTCCCAACAAAACAGCCGTTAGCGGCGCGGAAAACCACGACCGACCCGGTTCGGCTGGATGCTCTGGGGAAAATTGGAGCGGGCGAAGGGGCTCGAACCCTCGACCCCGACCTTGGCAAGGTCGTGCTCTACCACTGAGCTACACCCGCATCCTGTGTCGGTCGCGTGACGCGCCGGCAACGGCTGTCGTATGCCAAAAGCGGGAGGGGAATGCAACAACTACCGGCGGCATCAATTCGCAATCGGAGGCCCCATATGGAGCCCGATTGGGGCCAAACCGCCCGAAAGTGTCCCGGAACCGGCGAATCGGGTCGCCTGGATTGAAATTCGGCCCATTCGGCCCAATTTAGGTGCCGACAACAAGCATATGATGTAGCGGCGTGCTAAAGAGCCGCCATTCCAGACATGACGAGGGAATCCCGTGACGATCATCGACCAGGGTAACGGAGCGGCGGGCCCGGCTGCGGCCGACCTGATCAAGGACACCACCACCCAGACCTTCGTGAAGGACGTGATCGAGGAATCGAAGCGCCAGCCGGTGCTGATCGATTTCTGGGCGGAGTGGTGCGGCCCCTGCAAGCAGCTTACCCCCGTGCTGGAGAAGGCCGTGAAGGCGGCCAAGGGCAAGGTCAAGCTGGTCAAGATGAACATCGACCAGCATCCGGCGATCCCGGGCCAGATGGGCATTCAGTCGATCCCGGCCGTGATCGCCTTCGTCAACGGCCAGCCGGCCGACGGCTTCATGGGCGCAGTGCCCGAGAGCCAGATCAATGCCTTCATCGAGCGGCTGACCAAGGGCGTCACCGCGCCGGGCGAGGTCAACGTCGCCGAGATCGTGCAGGAAGCCGAGGCGGTGCTCGCCGAGGGCGACACGGCCGCGGCAGCGCAGATCTATGCCGAGGCGCTGCAGCACGATTCTACCAATATCGCGGCACTTGCGGGCCTCGCGAAGTGCTACGCCGTCTCCGGCGCGATGGAGCAGGCCAAGCAGACGCTGGCCATGGTCCCGGAATCCAAGCGCAACGATCCGGCCGTGAAGGCCGTGCAGACCGCGATCGATCTCGCCGAGCAGGCGAAATCCCTTGGGCCGGTCGCCGAGCTGGAACAGAAAGTCGCCGCAAACCCGCTCGATCATCAGGCCCGCTTCGACCTCGCCACCGCGCTCAATGCGCAGGGCAATCGCGCGGCGGCGACCGAGCAGCTGCTCGAGATCATCAAGCGCGACCGCAAGTGGAACGATGACGGCGCCCGCAAGCAGCTGGTGCAGTTCTTCGAGGCCTGGGGCGGCACGGATGATGCAACCGTCGAGGGGCGGAAACGTTTGTCGACGATCCTGTTTTCATAGGGACGTGCTGGCGACGCCAGGGGACCGGGCAGATGCCGATCAACATCGAATATCGCGGGCCCGCCGACCTTCCGGAGATCATTCCGGTGTTTCCGCTGCCCGGCGCGCTGCTGCTACCCCGCGGCCAGATGCCGCTCAACATCTTCGAGCCGCGCTACCTTGCGATGGTTGACGATTCCTTCCGCGACGGGCATCGCCTGATCGGCATGATCCAGCCCGACGTGGCGCATTCGCCGAAGAATTCCGACAAGCCGGCGCTGTTCCGCGTCGGCTGCGTCGGTCGCATCACCCAGCTCGCCGAATCCGGCGACGGCCGCTACATCCTCGAGCTCACCGGCGTCGCGCGCTTCAAGGTTGTCGAGGAGCTCGAGGTGCTGACCGCCTACCGGCAGTGCAAGGTGGACTTCTTCGCCTTCGTCGACGACTTCACCGCGCGCATGGGCGAGGAGGAGGTCGATCGGGAAGCGCTGCTGGCCGTGCTGGCCGACTTCCTGAAGGCCAACAATCTCAAGGTCGACTGGGAAGGCGTCGAGAGCGCGCCCAACGAGGCGCTCGTCAATGCGCTGGCGATGATGTCGCCCTATGGCCCCGCGGAGAAGCAGGCGATGCTGGAGGCGCCCGACCTGAAGACCCGCGCCGAGATCCTGATCGCCGTCACTGAGATGGACCTCGCCAAGAAGCGCACCAGCGGCGATCCGCCGCTGCAGTGAGACGGTAGGTACTACAAGCGCCGTCATGCCCGGGCTTGACCCGGGCATCCAAGTCTTTGCCACACAGAAGAACGTGGATGGCCGGGACAAGCCCGGCCATGACGAGAAGGAAGTGTAACCTTCAAAATTCTACGAATGATGCCGGATGCGCTTGCGTCCGGTGACCATCGCGCGGATCAGGTTCTCGCGCTGCAGAATTCCCATCACCAGCACGCCCAACACGTGCAGCACGACCAGAACGATGACCGCGTCCGACGAATAGTGGTGGGTGTCTTCGACCCACCAGACGCCGAAGAAGGTGACGGTCACCGACATCGCGCCCGTGATCGTCGAGACGGCGAGCGAAGCCAGCAGCGCGACCAGCATCAAACTTCCGGCGGGATTGAGCCCGATATAGCGGCCGGTCATGCCGCGCCGCAGATTCCAGAGATAGCGAGGCGACGCGCGAAGCCTGACGCCGAGCATCCGGAAGCGCGAATAGCGGCTCCCCGCGAAGCCCCAGAGCAGGCGGAAAGCGATCAGGCCGATGACCGCATAGCCGACGATGCGGTGAACGCCGTCATGCACGGTCGGCGTGAACCACGCGATCACGACCGAGATCGCGAGAACCCAGTGCCAGAGGCGCAGCGGGAGGTCCCAGACCGCGACCGTCCGCGAGACGAGTCGATTCGCGGGTGTCCCGTCGGACACCCCGCGCTCTTCCGGCACTTGTTTCATCAAGCCCAATTCGCTTCGGGGCTCAGGTGCGATCTACTTGGCGATGGTGTGCTTCAGGCTGAGATCTTCGGGGCTGTAGAACAGCTCGTACAGCTTGCCTTCCTTGACGCCATAGACCTCGTAGCACGAGCCCTCGACCTTGGAGCGGCGCACCTCATAGCCCGCCGCCTTGGCCTTGGCTTCGGCTTCGCTGGCCGGCTTCCACGACGCCTTGGCGAGCTTGGTGCAATCCTTGAAACCGTCGGCCATGGCCGCCGATCCCGCGCCAATCCCGATCGTCAGTGCAATGGCAACAACACGAATGACCTTCACGAAGCTTTCCTCCTCTCGTGGGCGCCCGCAGAGCCGCGGGGCCCAGCGAAGGAAGCAAAGGAGGAGATGAAGTCAATCGGGCAGGGGCCTGGTTCGCTTTAGATAAGTTCTAACGTGGCGCGGGCTAGTAGCCGGCAACCGCGAGCGCGACCACTGCACCCATGCCGACCCAGCCGAAATGGCGGCCGCGCATGGCGTAGGCGTTGGCGAGGGCCGCAGCGCCGAACACGATGGCGAGCGTGGCGACGATCCAGTGCCGGGCGAGGCTCGATTCCAGCCGGGGTGCAACCAGCAGCAGCACGCCGCCGCCGATCCACGCCACCGTGCCGGCCTGCCACACCAGTCGAATCAGCGTGCGCAGGCGCGCCGGCTCGATGCTGGCGCGGGCGAAGACCTTGGTTTCGCCGAGCACGCCGTGGATGAGCGCCAGCACGATCGCGGCGAGGCCGGAACATTGCAGGAGAAGGTCGCGCATGGGGCATGCTCCATCCGTACAGTCCTGTATGGATATGCACCCGTTTGCTGGAAGCTGTCAATACATTAGTGTATGGACGCCATCTGGAGCCGGGCATGACCGAACAGCTTTCCGCCGACGACTGGACCAAGGAGGGCCTGAAGGTGCTCGCCAAGAGCGGCTTCACGGCGCTGAAGGCCGATCCGCTCGCCAAGGAGATGGGCGTCTCGCGCGGCAGCTTCTATTGGCATTTCGCCGACCTGGCCGCGTTCCACGCCGCCGTGCTGAAGCGCTGGCGCGAGATCGCGGCCGAGCAGATCATCGCCGATGTCGAGGCCGCCAGTGACGAGCCGCTCAAGACGCTGCTGCGGAGATCGTTCGGGGCGCGGCTCGACCTCGAACGCGCGGTGCGCAACTGGGCGGCGTTCGATGCGGCGGCGCAAGGGGCGGTGCGCGCGATCGACCGCCGCAGGCTCGACTATATCGAAGAGCTGCTGGACAAGCGGGGACTTGCCCCGGCGACGGCGCAGGCCCGCGCACAGATCCTGTACTGGACATTTCTCGGTTTCGCCCTGTCCGGCCCGCCGGTGCCGGCCGCGCGGCTTCAGGCCCTGCTCGATGAGCTCCTGGCGATGGTCTCGGCTTAGGCCTCCGATGGGCGGGCGCGAATTTCTGTGCTAAAGTCTACCAACTGCCGGAGACCCCAATGAACGCGCCCACCGAACGTCCCGAAGCCAGCGTCGATCCCAAATTGCTGGAGATTCTGGTCTGCCCGCTGACCAAGGGGCCCCTCGAGTTCAATGCCGCAAAGCAGGAGCTGATCTCGCGCAGCGCCAAGCTGGCTTATCCGATCCGCGACGGCATCCCGATTATGCTGCCGGAAGAGGCGCGCAAGATCGATTGAGCTTAGCGAGTTGGGACTGGCGAATAGCGAATGGACACCACTCGCTATTCGCTACTCACCATCGCCGCTACAACGCCTCGCCCTTCAACAGCCGCGGCACCTCGCCCGTGAGCCCCGCGGCCTGGCGGATGAACAGGTTCTTCAGCGGCGGGGCGCGGTCGACGAGGCCGAGGCCGATGTCTCGCACCGTGCGCAACAGCGTCGACTGGTTGGAGAACAGGAAGTTCAGCGAGTTGGTGGCAACGCCCATCGCCATGGTGTCGAAGCGGCGCCAGCGCTGATAGCGTTCGAGTACATCGGCACCGCCGATATCCATGCCGAGCCGCGCGGCATCGACGACCACTTCCGCCAGCGCGGCGACATCCTTCAGGCCCATGTTGAGGCCCTGGCCCGCGATCGGGTGGATGACGTGGGCGGCATCGCCGACCAGCGCGAGGCGCTCGGCGATGAAGGAACGCGCAACGAAATAGGACAACGGAAACGCGCGCGGCTTGTCGAGTGCCTTCACCTCACCGAGATGCAGACCGAAGCGCCGCTCGAGCTCGCCGTGAAATTCCTCGTCACTGAGCGCAATGATGCGCGCGGCCTCGGCGCGGCGCTCGGTCCATACCAGCGACGAGCGCTTGCCCGACAGCGGCAGGATCGCGAACGGACCTGCGGGCAGGAAATGCTCTTCGGCGCGGCCCCCATGATCGCGCTCGTGGCCGACGGTGACGACGATGCCGGACTGGTCGTACTCCCAGCCATGGGTGGCAATGCCGGCGCGCTCGCGCAATTTCGACCGCGCGCCATCGGCGGCGACCAAGAGGCTCGCCGCGATCACGCTGCCGTCGCCGAGTGTCACCTCGATGCCGTCGGAACGCGCATCGTAGGATGCAACCGGAGTGGCGCGCAGATCGATGCCCTCGGCTTCCGCACGCACCACCAGCGCATCGATCAGGCGGCGGTTCTCGACCATATGCGCAAAGGGCTCGCCCGGGGCGACATCGCCGGCAAAGTTGAGGAACACCGGACGGGTGGCGTCCTCGAGCTTCGAATCGGTGACGACCATGTCGAGGATCGGCTGCGCCTCGCTCCTGACGGCGTCCCAGGCGCCGATCGTCTCGAACAGGCGGCGGCAGGCGGCCACGATCGCGGTGGCGCGGGGATCGCGGCTCGGCCGCGTGCCGAGCGCGGGATCGGCGACGATGACGGGGATCTCGGGCCCGAGCCCCTGGCGCAGCGCCAGGGCGAGTGCAAGCCCTGCAAACGCGCCGCCACCGATGACAATGCTACCCTGTACCGACATACCAAGTTTCCCGGTCAATTCTCGGTCTTGCTAGCAGACTTGAGCTGGGCGAAACAGTGCAGTGAAACAAGGGCCGAATGGCCCCTATGTGTCATTCCGGGGCGCGCAAATGCGCGAACCCGGAATCCAGAGGTTGTCAGCTCGGGATTCCCGGTTCATCGCCATCGCGACGCCCCGGAATGACGAGATCTTCGAAAGCATCATCATGTCCAAAAGCCTGATCGACCTCATTTCGATCCTCGACCTCGAGCAGCTCGAGGTGAACCTGTTCCGTGGCAACAGCCCGAAGACGAGCTGGCAGCGGGTGTTCGGCGGCCAGGTGATCGGGCAGGCGATGGTTGCCGCGTGCCGCACCGTCGAGGGACGGCTGCCGCACTCCCTGCATTGCTATTTCATCCTGCCGGGCGATCCGCAGATCCCGATCATCTACCAGGTCGAGCGCCTGCGCGACGGCAAGAGCTATTCGACCCGCCGCGTCACCGCGATCCAGCACGGCAACGCGATCTTCTCGATCATGGTGTCGTTCCACGCCGAGGAGGAGAGCGCGTTCGACCATCAGGACAAGATGCCCGACGTGCCGCCGCCGGAGAAGCTCACGGCGGAGGAGGTCGCGAAGCAACCGATGTTCAAGGAGATGCCGGACTTCATCCGCCGCTACTATGAATCCGATCGCCCGATCGAGCTGCGCCCGGTCGAGCTCGGCCGTTATTTCGGCCAGAAGATCGACGACGGCCGCATTCACGTTTGGATCAGGACCGCCGCGAAGCTGGCCGACGATCCGGCGCTGCATATGTGCGCGCTCGCCTATGCTTCGGATTTCTCGCTGCTCGATGCGATCATGGCGCGCTATGGCCGCACGCTGTTCGACAAGCGCATGATGCCGGCGAGCCTCGACCACGCGATGTGGTTTCACCGCCCGTTCCGCGCCGACGAATGGCTGCTTTACGCGCAGGATTCGCCGAGCGCGCGCGGCGGGCGCGGCCTGACCCGCGGCTCGATCTTCAAGCCCGATGGCACGCTGGTCGCCTCCGTCGCGCAGGAAGGCTCCGTGCGCGAGCGGAAGGCATAGCGCCACGGGCGCGATGAATCGCGCCGGTGGCTGTCCGGGTCATGCTGCGAGCGAACCGCGCGGAACGAGCTCGGTCTGCGAGGCGAACCAGTTCATGATCCAGCGATAGACCCACGGAATCGGGATGATCAGGCTGCACAGGATCGCAGCGACGATGCCGCGCCAGAGGATGTCAAGACCGCTCCCCCTGAACACGACCTCGCGCCGCGTGCCTTCGACGCTGCGGCAGAACCAGCGCATCTGGGCCGCGGCGACCCAGGCCCAGCCGATGATGGTGATGATGGAAATCGCAAACAGCAGATTCCAGCCGATATAGGCCCAGATCGAGCCGGTGAAGCTCAAGCCCAGCGGCTGCCCGTTGGAGGCGAGGTTGGCGACTATCCATTTGATGAGGAGCCAGTAGAGAACGAGCTGAACGATGAACAGCAGGTTGCTCAGCAACTGGCTGCCGATGTAGCCGATTGCGATCGCCAGAACGATGAAGCCGAAATACCACGGCACCAGCGTCATCGCATCGCCGGTGAAGCTGAGGTTGGGTCGGCCCGGGACCTTGACGCAGGACACGATCCATTTCGTGTACCAGACGAACACCCACGGCGCCGGGATGACGAGGATCATTCCGATCAGCAGGACGATGCTGCGCCAGGTGAATTCCAGGATGCCGAAATCGACCGCCAGAGAGCCGCCGCTGCCCGCGCCGGCATAGCCGCCGGAACCCATCATCGGCGGACCGCCGGCCGGCATCATCGGCGGCGCGGCGCCACCTCCGATCAGGCCGGGGATTTCGGCGGCCTTCTGCCAGCCGGCCATGCCCTCGGTCCATACCAGCGTATCCGGGCGCACGATGCCCTGGGCGATCAGATCGCGGAATTGCCCCTCCGGAAAGGGCCCCTGCTGCTTGCCCTCGGATGCGTAGAACCAACTCGCCATGAAGCGTCCCCCCAAAACTCTTTTGTACCGCTCGACCGCCGCGGGTTCACCGCATCCATGCCAAAGATGCATTGTGAAAGATGAACGGTTGCCCTGTACAGAGGCGGCCGTTCACACGGTCAGACGTTTT
The DNA here is from genome assembly GCF_049739485.1 of Bradyrhizobium sp. USDA 326. Classification (NCBI taxonomy): domain Bacteria; kingdom Pseudomonadati; phylum Pseudomonadota; class Alphaproteobacteria; order Hyphomicrobiales; family Nitrobacteraceae; genus Bradyrhizobium; species Bradyrhizobium sp. USDA 326. The sequence goes on along the minus strand of NZ_JBMGQA010000001.1, from coordinate 2,636,842 downwards.
TCCGCTTCAATCTGCAACTTTTTTATGCCATTTGCCCGGAAAGATGCCAGATTGACGCTGCGTCGGGGACATACGGCGCGGTGCATCCCGGGGAATAGGCCTGACCATGAAACTCGTCGTCGCCATCATCAAACCCTTCAAGCTCGATGAGGTCCGTCAGGCCCTGACCGCGATCGGCGTCCACGGCATGACCGTGACCGAAGTGAAGGGCTACGGCCGGCAGAAGGGCCACACCGAGATCTATCGCGGCGCCGAATATGTCGTGAACTTCCTGCCCAAGCTGCGCATCGAGATCGCGGTCCCCTCCGACGTTGCCGACAAGGCGGTCAGCGTGATCACCGCGACCGCGCGCACCGGGCAGATCGGCGACGGCAAGATCTTCGTCACGCCGATCGACCATGCGCTGCGCATCCGCACCGGCGAAACCGACAGCGACGCGCTCTAGATTTCGGCTTGACGCGTTCTGTCGACGCGAACCGCTATCCGCGTCGCAAAAACGCTTCGATAAATCTTCGATCGCACCGGGCAACGACGCCACAGCGTGCGACGCCAATTGATGCTGGGGGGAACGACATGGCGGGATGGTTGCGCCGCGCAGCGTGTATGGCTGCGCCGATCGGGCTTGTGTCCATCATGGCTTTGCCGGCACATGCCGCCGGCTCCGAGATCAACGCCGCCGACACGGCCTGGATGATCGTCGCCACCGCGCTGGTGCTGATGATGACGATCCCGGGGCTCGCGCTGTTCTATTCCGGCATGGTGCGCAAGAAGAACGTGCTCGCCACCATGGCGCAGAGCCTCGCCGCGGTGACACTGATCTCCATTCTCTGGGTGGCATTCGGCTATTCGCTCTGCTTCGTCGGCGATGGGCCGTGGATCGGCACGCTCGACCGCTGGTTTCTTGCCGGCATGACCACGGACAGCGTCAACCCTGCGGCCAAGACCATCCCGGAATCGCTGTTCATGCTGTACCAGATGACGTTCGCCATCATCACGGTGGCGCTGGTCGCTGGCTCGGTCGCCGACCGCATGCGGTTCTCCGCCTATCTCCTGTTCTCGGTCGCCTGGTTCATCTTCGTCTACATTCCGCTGGCGCATTGGGTGTGGGGCGGCGGCTTCCTCGCCGGCATGGGCGTGCTGGATTTCGCCGGCGGCCTCGTGGTGCACCTGTCGGCGGGCACCGGCGGCCTCGTTGCGGCCAAGGTGATGGGGCGCCGTCACGGCTACGGCACCGAGAATCTCTCGCCGTTCGATCTGTCGCTCGCGGTGATGGGCACCGGCCTGTTGTGGGTCGGCTGGTTCGGCTTCAACGGCGGCTCGGCGCTGGCGGCGAACTCTCGCGCGGTGATGGCGATCATCGCGACCCATCTTGCCGCCTGTGCCGGCGCGCTGACATGGGGCGCCATCGAATGGTCGACGCGGCGCAAGCCCTCCGTGCTCGGCATGATCTCCGGCGCGGTGGCCGGGCTCGGCACCATCACGCCGGCCTCGGGCTTCGTCGCCCCCTGGCACGGTATCGTCATCGGTATCGTCGCCGGGGCGGTCTGCTACTGGGCCTGTACCTGGCTGAAGCACCGTTTCAACTATGACGATTCGCTCGACGTGTTCGGCGTCCATGGCATCGGCGGGCTGACCGGCACCCTGCTTGGCGGCGTGTTCGCAACCAGCGCCATCGGCGGCACCGCCGGCCTGCTGGAGGGCCATCCTCGGCAGCTCCTGATCCAGCTCTTCGGGGTCGCCGTCACCTTCGTCTGGTCGGCGGGCGTGAGCTTCATCCTGCTCAAGCTGGTCGGCCTGTTCGTGCCCTTGCGCGTATCCCGTGAGCAGGAGCTCGAGGGGCTGGATATTTCGCAGCACGGTGAAGCCCTGCAATAGGCGACTGCGCTACGAAATTACCTTCCTGCTGCCCGACGCGTGAGCAACATTGTGTCGACAGCCTGTCATGCCGTCGATTTGAGCAGGCATGACCACGTTTTAAGCGCGACGTAATAGCGCACCGCACCACGATACCCGCCGAACGCGAAAACACCCGTTTTCATAGTCCGTTAGGCAACACGCCCGATCTGGCACGGCATTTGATTCTAGGGGTCCGGCTGTGCCCGCGTAGTGAATCTTCTCCCTCGTGGCGAACCAGTCGAGAAACGCCCGGCCACGTCCGGACCGGGCCCAAGCGGGGATAGGACCCATGAAAATTGTTATGGCGATTATCAAGCCATTCAAGCTGGAAGAAGTCCGTGACGCCCTGACCGCCATCGGCGTTCACGGTCTCACGGTGACGGAAGTCAAGGGGTATGGCCGCCAGAAGGGCCATACGGAAATCTATCGCGGCGCCGAATATGCCGTGAGCTTCCTGCCCAAGATCAAGATCGAGGTCGCTGTCGCTTCCGACCAGGTCGACAAGACCATCGACGCCATCACGTCGGCGGCGAAAACCGGACAGATCGGCGACGGCAAGATCTTCGTCATCAACCTCGACCATGCCGTGCGCATCCGCACCGGCGAGGCCGATGCCGCGGCCCTCTGATTTCGCGCTCAACCATATCCAATCAGGAGTGAATAATATGACGTTCAAGCGTCCCTATGGCGCGGGACTGGCGGCTCTCGCAGTCGGCCTGTTCGCTGCGACCGCAGCCTACGCCGAGCCAACGGTCAACAAGGGAGACAACGCCTGGATGATGACATCGACAGTGCTGGTGCTGTTGATGACGATCCCCGGCCTCGCGCTGTTCTACGGCGGTCTCGTCCGTTCCAAGAACATGCTCTCCGTCCTGATGCAGGTGTTCTACACCGTCTGCGTCGTCACCGTGATCTATGCCGTGTACGGCTACAGCCTCACCTTCACCGGCGGCTCCGACTTCATCGGCGGCTTCTCCAAGGCCTTCATGATGGGCGTCACCACCGACTCGAAGGCCGCGACCTTCTCGGTCGACGCCAACATCTCGGAGCTCATCTATATGTGCTTCCAGATGACCTTCGCGGCGATCACGCCCGCCCTCATCGTCGGCGCCTTTGCCGAGCGCATGAAGTTCTCGGCGCTCGCTCTGTTCGTTCCGCTCTGGGTCACGCTGATCTATTTCCCGATCGCGCACATGGTCTGGTACTGGCCCGGTCCGGACCTGATCCAGGACGCGGCCAAGGCTCTGGCTGCGGCGGGTGATGCGGCGGCGAAGACCGCGGCACAGGCCAAGCTCGACGAGATCAACGCCGACGCCGGCTGGATCTTCAAGATGGGCGCGATCGACTTCGCTGGCGGCACCGTGGTGCACATCAACGCCGGCATCGCAGGTCTCGTCGGCGCTCTCCTGATCGGCAAGCGCGTCGGCTATGGCAAGGAGCTGATGGCTCCACACTCGCTGACCATGTCGATGATCGGCGCCTCGCTGCTCTGGGTCGGCTGGTTCGGCTTCAACGCCGGCTCCAACCTCGAGGCCAGCGGCGGCGCTGCGCTCGCCATGACCAACTCCTTCGTGGCCACCGCGGCCGCCGCGCTGTCATGGATGTTCGCGGAATGGATCATCAAGGGTCACCCCTCGGTGCTCGGCGTCATTTCCGGTGCCGTCGCGGGTCTCGTGGCCGTCACGCCTGCAGCCGGCTTCTCCGGTGTGATGGGCGCGATCGTCCTCGGCCTCGTGGTCGGCGTGGTCTGCCTGTTCTTCTGCACCGTCGTGAAGAACGCGCTCGGCTACGATGACTCGCTGGACGTGTTCGGCGTGCACTGCATCGGCGGCATCGTCGGTGCCATCGGCACCGGCATCCTGGTCAACCCCGCTCTCGGCGGCGCCGGCATCGTCGACTACACGGCCATCCCGCCGAAGGTTGCCGATTACGACTTCGCCACGCAGATCCTCGCCCAGATCAAGGCCGTCTGCACCACGCTGGTGTGGTCGGGCGTCGGTTCGGCGATCCTCTACAAGGTCGTCGACGTGATCGTCGGCCTCCGCGCCAATGTCGAGAGCGAGCGTGAAGGCCTCGACATCACCGAGCACACCGAGCGCGCCTACAACATGTAAGTCTCCTCCCGGGCGCGGTCCCCTCTGGAAGACCGCGTCCACAACTACGGTTCGGGCACATACCCGGCAATGCCCTGACCGTTGAGGGGCTCCAGCGCAAGCTGGAGCCCCTTTCTTTTGGTCGGTTCCGCTTGCAGGTCAGGGCAGAAGCGTCCCGAACATATTGTGATCCGGCCTCGATATTCCCGCTCTGGACGCAGGCGGCGGCCGATGGTTAATCGCGTCTTAACCTCGCCCTATCTATGGTGAACTGAACCGCTTCCCGCCGGTGCCTTCGCGCGACCGGCTGTTCCAAGAGTGCTGGCGCCCAGAATGGCTATGATCGCTTCATCCCGTGCGCCGCAGGCCGGTGGAAGCCCCGACAGCGACCGCTCGCCCTTCATCCGGCTGAACGAGCTGCTGGCGCCGCATCAGCCGGGTAAGCCCTTGATCACGCTTGCAGTGGGCGAGCCCCAGCATCCCGTGCCCGACTTCGTCGGCCCGGTGCTGGCGAAGCACATCGCCGATTTCGGCCGCTACCCGCTCGGCAAGGGTATCGAGCCGTTCCGCAAAGCCGCCGGCGCCTGGCTGTCGTCGCGGTTCAAGCTGCCGCGGCCGCTCGATCCCGAGAGCGAGATTCTCGTCCTCAATGGCAGTCGCGAAGGGCTGTTCTTCGCTGCGATCACCGCGGCGCGCTATGTCGGGCCGCGTCCCGGCAAGCCAGCGATCCTGATGCCGAACCCGTTCTATCCGGTCTATGGCGCCGGCGCCCGTGCCGCGGCCTGCGAGCCGGTCTATCTGCCGACCACGGTCGAGAACGGCTTCCTGCCCGATCTCGATGCCATCGACGAGGCTACGCTGGCGCGCACGGTGGCGTTCTATCTTGCTTCGCCGGCCAATCCGCAGGGCTCCGTCGCCTCGCCCGATTATTTCAGGCGATTGAAGCAGCTCGCCGACCGCTACGGCTTCGTGATCCTCAGCGACGAGTGCTATTCCGAGATCTACACCCGCCAGGCTCCGGGCAGCGCGCTGGAATGCGCCGGCCCCGACTTCACCCGCGTGGTTGCGTTCCAGTCGCTGTCGAAGCGATCCAACCTGCCGGGCATGCGCGTCGGCTTCGCCGCCGGCGACAAGAAGTTCATCGGCATGTTCCTGGAGCTGCGCAACGTTGCGGCGCCGCAGGTGCCGGTGCCGCTCCAGCACGTCGCGACCGTCGCCTATGGCGACGAAGCGCATGTCGAGGAGAACCGCAGGCTCTACCGGATCAAGTTCGACCTCGCCGACCAGATCATCGGCAATCGTTACGGCTATCGCCGGCCCGATGCCGGCTTCTGCGTCTGGCTCGACACGTCCGCGCTCGGCGACGACGTGTCGGTGACGCTGAGACTCTTCAAGGAGGCAGGCGTGCGCGTGGTGCCCGGCAGCTATCTGGCCCGGCTCCAGCCCGACGGCTTCAATCCCGGTGCAGGCTACATTCGGCTCGCACTGGTGCAGGATGGAGAGACCACGGCGCAGGCGCTGCACCGCCTGGTCGAGACTCTGGGTTAGGCGGGGCCCATGAGCATGTCGGCAATCGAACGTGTCATTCCGCTGGTCGGCCATCTGCCGCCATCGATCCGCGAGGGTCTGGCGCGGCGCATGCGCGAGCTCACCGGCGTCGGCCTGATCGCGCTGGCGGGCGTCGCCTCGGCGGCGCTGATGACGTGGTCGGTGCAGGACCCCAGCCTCAGCCACGCCACCTCGCGGCCGATCCGCAACATTCTCGGCTATGCCGGCGCCATCGGCGCCGACCTCGCGATGCAGATTCTCGGGCTCGGCGCCATCATGCTGGTCCTGACGGTTGCGGTGTGGGGCTGGCGCATGATGACGCATCGCCCGTTCGACCGCGAAGCGCTGCGGCTCGGCTCCTGGATTCTCTGCACGGTGATCGCGGCGGGCTTCGTCAGCTGCTGGCCGCATGGCGGCGCATGGCCGCTGCCGACCGGCCTCGGCGGCGTGGTCGGCGACGCGCTGGTGCGCGCGCCGGCGGTGATTTTCGGGCCGGCCGGCACGATCTACCGCATCGTGCTGGGCACGATCCTGTTCGCCGCGATGACCGCGACCTTCCTGATCGCCTGCGGCCTTGGCGCGCGCGAGCAGGACGAGTTCGCGGAGATCGAGGATGACGACAAGCCGCTCGAGGAAGACGAGGAGAGCGATCGCGGCTCGGTATCGCTGGGCTGGCTGTTCCACGCGCTGATGAGCACCAAGGCGCGGCTGATCTGGCTGCTTGGCGCCGCGTACCGCTCGCTGGTCTCGAGTGGACCGAAGACCAAGGCGGTTGCATTCAGCCGCCAGGAGCCGAATCTGGGCGGCGGTCGCGCCGCGCCTTCGATCTCGCCGCAGTCCGAAGACGAGGACCATGAGGACGAGCACGAAGAAGAGGAAGACGAGGAGGAGGAGGAAGAGGAGCAGCCCGCCGCGCGCGCCCCACGCAAGAAGGCTGCACCGAAGGCCGCGGCGAAGAAGTCCTCCGAGAAGTTCGACCTTCCGTCCGTCTCCATGCTGGCCGCCCCGAAGGCCGGCGATCGCCAGCCGCTCAGCAAGGCCGAGCTGGAGACCAATTCCCGTTCGCTCGAAGGCGTGCTGCAGGATTTCGGCGTGCGCGGCGAGATCGTGAAGGCCAATCCGGGTCCCGTCGTCACGCTGTACGAGCTGGAGCCGGCGCCCGGCATCAAGTCCTCGCGCGTGATCGGGCTCGCTGACGACATCGCCCGCTCGATGAGCGCGCTGTCGGCGCGCGTCGCCGTCGTGCCCGGCCGCAACGCGATCGGCATCGAGCTGCCGAACGCCCATCGCGAGAAAGTCTATTTGCGCGAATTGCTGGTGGCGAAGGAAGCGACCGAGTCGGTGGCAAAGCTGCCGTTGTGCCTCGGCAAGACCATCGGCGGCGAACCTGTCATCATCGATCTCGCCCGCACGCCGCACATGCTGATCGCCGGTACCACCGGCTCGGGCAAGTCGGTCGCGATCAACACCATGATTCTCAGCCTGGTCTACCGGCTGCGCCCGGACCAGTGCCGGCTGATCATGGTCGACCCGAAGATGCTCGAGCTCTCCGTCTATGACGGCATTCCCCATCTGCTCACGCCCGTCGTGACCGATCCGAAGAAGGCGGTGGTCGCGCTGAAATGGGCCGTGCGCGAAATGGAAGAGCGCTACAAGAACATGGCCAAGCTCGGTGTGCGCAATATCGACGGCTACAATACGCGCCTGCTCGAATTGAAGGCCAAGGGTGAGGAGCCGACGCGCACGGTGCACACCGGCTTCGACAAAGAAACCGGCAAGGCGATCTACGAGGAAGAGAAGCTCTCGCTCGACCCGCTGCCATATATCGTCATCATCGTCGACGAAATGGCCGACCTGATGATGGTCGCCGGCAAGGACATCGAAGGCGCGGTGCAGCGTCTCGCGCAGATGGCGCGCGCCGCAGGCCTGCACGTGATCCTTGCCACGCAGCGTCCGTCGGTCGACGTCATCACCGGCACCATCAAGGCGAACTTCCCGACCCGCATCGCCTTCCAGGTCACGTCCAAGATCGACAGCCGCACCATCCTCGGCGAGATGGGCGCCGAGCAGCTGCTCGGCCAGGGCGACATGCTCTACATGGCCGGCGGCGGCCGCATCAGCCGCGTGCACGGACCTTTCGCCTCGGACGAGGAAGTCGAGAAGGTGGTGCGTCACCTCAAGACGCAGGGACAGCCGGAATATCTCGAAGCGGTCACCGCCGAAGAGCCGACCGAGGACGAGGACGGCGCCGTGTTCGACGCGACCGGCATGGGCGGGGATGGCGGCGGCGATCTATTCCAGCAGGCGGTTGCCATCGTCAAACGTGATCGCAAGGCCTCGACCAGCTATATCCAGCGCCGCCTGCAAATCGGCTATAACCGCGCCGCATCACTGATGGAGCGCATGGAACTGGAGGGCATCGTCGGTCCCGCCAACCACGCCGGCAAGCGCGAGATTCTGGTCGAGGAAGAAGACAGCCATATGTGAGGCGAGCCGCATCGAGGCATCATTTCACGCAAAATCGATATCTGCTTTTGCCCGAAATCACGCTAGAAAGGCGCCCAGCCATACAGGACGACGCGTTGATCAGACATCCGGACATCCGATACGCTGCCACCATCGCCGCGCGAAGCGCGCGCGTGGCCGGCGTGCTTCTCGTCACCGCCGCGATGGTGACCACGGCGTCGTTCGCGCAGACCGTGCCCGTGCCGAAGCCTGCACCGAAGGGCCGCGATGGCGCGCCTGCCGGCGGGCCCGCTGTCACCGGCGCGACGCAGACGCCGCCCAATCCGGTCATCCCGGATCCGCGGCGCAACGTGCCGAGCAGCATCTTCCAGACCTTCGATGCCAACCAGAAGGCGCAGGCGGCCAAGGTCAGCGCCTATCTGTCGTCGCTTCAGACATTGGTCGGGAATTTCGTCCAGGTCGGCCCCGACGGCAGCAAGACGCAGGGCGATTTCTACATCCAGAAGCCGGGCAAGGTGCGCTTCGAATATGACGCGCCGAGCCCGATCGACATCGTCGCCGACGGATCCTCGCTGGTGGTGCGCGACCGCAAGCTCGCGACCCAGGACGTCTATCCGCTGTCGCAGACACCGCTGCGCTTCCTGCTGTCCGACCGCATCGACCTGATGAAGGACACCAACGTCGTCAGCGTCTCGGCCGACGACGTCTATGTCAGCGTCACCATCGAGGAGAAGCAGGCGCTGGTCGGCACCAGCCGGCTGCTCCTGATGTTCGGCGCCAAGGACGGCCAGCTCAAGCAGTGGACCGTCACCGATCCGCAGGGCTACGATACCACGATCGCGGTCTACAATCTGGATTCGAGCAAGAAGCTCGACCCCGGCATGTTCAAGATCGACTTCACCAATTACGGTCCGTCGCCCGGATAGGTCGGTCTCGTGTCCGGGGAACGAGAGAGTTTACCCGCCATTCATAGGCAAAAGACAGTGGGCACCGGCGCTTTGCGCCTTTGCCCACCCGACGAGAGCTTGCTAAGACGCATTCCCCATGCGTCTTTCCCTGACAACCTGGAACATCAATTCGGTGCGGCTGCGCATCGACCTGGTCGCAAAATTCCTGAAGAGCGCGCGGCCGGAGGTGCTGTGCCTGCAGGAGACCAAATGCATCGACGATGCCTTTCCGCTGAAGCGCTTCAAGCGGCTCGGCTACGAGCACGTCGCGCTGAACGGGCAGAAGGGCTATCACGGCGTCGCCATCGTCTCGAAGATTCCCTTCGAGTCCAAGGACATCCGTACCTTCTGCGACAAGGTGGATTCGCGCCACATATCCGTGTCCTTCGGAACCAAGGCGGGCATCGCAAAGCCGCTGGTGCTGCATAATTTCTACGTGCCCGCCGGCGGCGACATTCCCGATCCCGCGCTGAACGAGAAGTTCGACCACAAGCTTCGCTTCCTCGACGAGATGAAGGCGTGCGAGCCGCTGCATCCGCGCGGTGAGGACCGCCACATCCTGGTCGGCGATCTCAACGTCGCCCCGCACGAGAACGACGTGTGGTCGCACAGGCAGCTTCTGAAAGTTGTCTCGCACACACCTGTCGAAACCGAGAAGCTGAAGGCGGCACTCGCCGCCGGCGAATGGATCGACGTCGCGCGCGAGCGCATCCCGATGTCGGAGAAGGTCTATACGTGGTGGAGCTATCGTTCCGCCGACTGGACCGTCGGCGACCGCGGCCGCAGGCTCGATCACATCTGGGTCTCGCGTGCGCTGAAGGACGCGGTCAGCGACTTCAAGATCCTGCGCGATGCGCGGAGCTGGGAGCGGCCGTCGGACCACGTGCCGGTGACGGTGACGATCGAGGTGTGAGCCCCTGCCATCATTCCGGGGCGCGCGCAGCGCGAGCCCGGAATCCATTCATCCGTTAACGCTGCGGCTCGATGGATTCCGGGCTCGCGAATTCGTCGCGCCCCGGAATGACGACGGAGAGGTTCACGACGTCAGCTTCGCCCCGGCCATCAGGATATCGCTGGCGATCTGGCTGGAGCGCACCGCGAATTCGTCGCGGAGGCGAACGGCGGCGGCGGGGTCGCTTTCGAGCACACGCTGGAACAGGCTGCGTGCAACGCGGATGACGGAAGAATGCTCCAGCGCGATCGCGCGCGATGGCCGCTTCATCGGCACCACCAGTGCGAGCTCGCCGATCAGCGCGCCGGGGCCGGCGATCATTTCGGCGCCGGCGCCGTCCTCGACCCTGAAGGCGCCGCGCTGGACCACGAAGCCGGCATCGGCGTCGTCGCCGAGATTGAACAGGACGTCACCGCGGACGAAGTCACGCTGCTCGGAACCGATCGCCACCATGCGCAACGAGGCGTCTCCCAACAGGCGCAGTGTCGGGACACGCTCGAGAAGCGCTACGTCGTCGTCGATTGACATTCCGGTCCGTGGCTCGAGGAACGCGCCAATTTACGACGAATCGCGCGTTTCCGGAACGTATCACGGCACCAGCTTGTAGCCACCGGCTTCGGTGACCAGGATCTCGGGGTTGGCGGCGTCCTTCTCGATCTTCTGGCGAAGCCGATAGATGTGGGTTTCCAGCGTGTGGGTGGTGACGCCGGAATTATAGCCCCAGACCTCCTGGAGCAGGGTCTCGCGCGACACCGGCATCTGGCCGGCCCGGTAGAGGAAGCGGAGAATCGCCGTTTCCTTCTCGGTCAGGCGGACCTTGCGCGCATTGGCCGCCGTCAGCATCTTCGAGCCGGGACGGAAGGAGTAGGGGCCGACCGAGAACACCGCGTCCTCGCTGGCTTCGTGCTGGCGGAGCTGGGCGCGGATGCGGGCGAGCAGAACGGCGAAGCGGAAGGGTTTTGCGACATAGTCGTTGGCGCCGGATTCCAGCCCCAGGATCGTATCGGAATCGGTGTCGTGCCCGGTCAACATGATGATCGGGGCCTTGAATCCGCCCTTGCGCAACGAACGGACAACTTCGCGGCCGTCAGTATCGGGCAGGCCGACATCCATCAGGACGAGATCGGGAGAATTTGCCTTGGCGGCGCTCGCGCCCTTGGCGCCGGTATCCACGGCGGAGGCTTCGAATTCTTCGTGCAGCGATAATTGCTCCACCAGCGTGTCGCGCAGATCGGTATCGTCATCCACGATGAGGATCTTGCGGGCGTTGGGCATGGGAGGTCATCCTTTTAGGGTCCGGCTCGGCGCGCATCCATGCCGCACCCAGCCGCGAGGGGAAGTTTAGGGTCGCCGTTGTTTTTGTTGTTCGTGTTGAAGTAGTGGGCTGTTACCGATTCACAAGCCAAAAGCACTCTAGCTCAGAATAGCAGGACGATTTGATGAATGTCCTGTAATGAATTCGACATTGCACGTTCACATGAAAAATAAAGCAACTTCAGTTGGTTACGCCAGGAATCGAAGCGCGGGGCCGCTGTCTGCGATCCGCGTTAAGGCTGCGGCCGGAAACCCGCGCCGGGGCTGGCTGACGGCCGGGACGCTGACCATCCCGGTTGCATTGGGGCGGGGCGGCATTCTGGCCAACAAGCGCGAGGGCGATGGCGGCACGCCCAGGGGCAGCTTCCGTCCCAGACGGCTGTGGTGGCGGGGCGACCGGCACAGCCGCCCCCCGACGTTGTTGCCGACCCGGATGATCACCGGCGCAGACGCCTGGTGCGAGGATCCACGGGACCGCCGATACAATCAGGGCATCCGGCTCGGAGAGGGGCAGGGCGGTGACCGGCTCAAGCGGGCCGACCACCTCTATGACTTCATTATCGAGATCGACCACAACACCAGACCACGCATCGCCGGCCGCGGCAGCGCGGTGTTCCTGCACCTCGCCCGCGACAATTTCGGCCCGACCGCGGGCTGCGTCTCCATGACGAAATCTGCGATGCTGCAATTGCTGCGGCGCCTGGGCCCGCGAACACGAATCATCATCGGATGAGTGTGCATGCTCGACAACGACCGAATCGTTTAAGTCGCCGCCATCCTTGCAAGGAGCCCTTGCGACGAAGCAATCCAGGGTCCCTCCGCGGAAAGATTCTGGATTGCTTCGCGGAGCCTGTCATCGGGCCGCGCTCTGCGCGGACCCGTTGGCTCGCAACAACGAAATCGATGGCGGTTTGCTGAGCGCGTATCCCGCAAGCGGCTCTTACCGGTGCCCGAAAATCGCACTTCCCACGCGCACATGGGTGGCGCCCAGCATGATCGCGGTCGCGAAATCAGCGCTCATGCCCATCGAGAGATTCCTCAACCCATTACGCGCCGCGATCTTGGCGGTGAGAGCAAAGTGCGCCGCCGGCGGTTCGTCGACCGGCGGGATGCACATCAGTCCGGAGATCGCGAGCCCATAGGTGTCGCGACAGCTCGCGAGGAAGGCATCGGCCTCGTCGGGCGCGATGCCGGCCTTCTGCGGCTCCTCGCCGGTGTTGATCTGGACGAAGAGTTGCGGGTGCTTGTTCTGGGATTCGATTTCCTTGGCTAACGCTTGGCAAATGCTCGGGCGGTCGACCGAATGGATGGCGTCGAACAGCGCGACCGCGTCTTTCGCCTTGTTGGATTGCAGCGGCCCGATCAGATGCAGCGCGATATCGGGGTAAACAGACGTTAATGCCGGCCACTTGCTTTTGGCCTCCTGCACCCGATTCTCGCCGAATACGCGCTGTCCGGCGGCGATGACCGGGATAATTGCATCGGCGGCGAAAGTCTTGGACACCGCGATCAGCGTCACCGAGGCGCGGTCGCGCCGCGCGTCCTTGCAGGCGCGGGCGATTTCGGCTTCGACCGCGGCGAGCGCGTTTGGTGAATGGCCGGTTACCGGCGCGGCATTGGCTTCTGTCATGACGTCTCTTGGCTGCGATCGTAGCCCGGGTTAAATCCAATTTTACCGAGTTCAAGAAACAGTTTTTGAACCCTTCGCTTTACCTTGCTCCACGGGGTGGGTAGCGAAGATGGCAAGCGTCAGTCTCAACCGCAAACGAGCGAAACTCAAGCAGGTTCTGGGAATCCGGGCGCGGCTTGCGTTGCTTGCGGTCATTCTTGTGACGCCGTTGATGCTCGAGCGGATCCGCTCGCTCGAAGACACGCGTGTGCGGCAGATCGCGCAGGCTGCGGCCGAGTTCACCACGGTGGCAAGGCACAGTGCCGATGCGCAGCGCGAGGTGATCTCGTCGGTCGAGACCATCCTGAAATCGGAAGCCTTCATCCGCGCCTCCGCCGGCGGAATCAGCAAGAGCTGCGACGTGCTGCGCGCAAGCCTGCCGTCGAGCCTTCCCTGGATCCGCACGCTGCTGATCGCCGGCCAGGACGGACGCATCCAATGCGCCACCAACAACATGTATGTCGGCCTCGATCTCAGTGACCGGCCCTACTTCCAGCAGGCGCAGGAAACCGGCCGCTTCGTTCTCAGCGATTTCATCCTGTCGCGGCCGGTACTGTCGCCGACGGTGATGGCGGTTTATCCGGTCTCCGCCTTCAGCGGCGTACCCGATGCCGTCGTGCTCGCCACCGTCAATCTCGACTGGATGTCGAAGGTCATGAGCAATCTGGGCGGCCGCGCCGGCATTACCGCGGTGCTGGTCGACAGCGCGGGCACCGTGCTGGCGGCCCCGGCCGATCAGCACAGTGCAGTCGGCCGGCCCCTCGACAACATGCCGCTGATGTCCGCGATCGCCGACAAGGCGCTGCGTTCCGACCAGGATGAGGGTTCACTGTCTTTCCTCGCCGCCGACGGCTCCCGCCGCGCGGTCAGCTACATCCGCATCGCCGGCACCAATGCTCGCCTGATCGCCAGCATCGACGAAGACAAGGTGTCCGCGGCGGTCAACCGTGATATCCGCACCGCATATCTCCAGCTCGCTTTCGTCGTCGTGTTCGTCCTGTTCGGCGCGCTGATTGCCGCCGAAAAACTCGTCATCAAGCCGATCGAGATGCTCGTCGACATGGCCAAGCGTCTCGGCGAGGGCGACCTGTCGGCCCGCGCGGCGCGCAATCGGCTGCCGGCCGAGTTCGTTCCGCTGGCCCGCGCCTTCAATGCGATGGCTGCGCAGCTGAGCCAGCGCGAACGCGAGCTGATTGCGAGCAACGACCGGCTGACGGTGATGGCCTCGATCGACATGCTGTCGGGGCTCGCCAACCGCCGCGGCTTCCAGAGCCGGCTCGACTTCGAATGGATGCGCGCGCAGCAATATGGCAGCGACCTCGCGCTTCTGATGATCGACGTCGACCATTTCAAGCTGTTCAACGACACCTATGGCCATCTCGAAGGCGACACCTGCCTGACCCGGCTCGGCGAGTCGCTGTCCGGCATCGCCGCCGACACGATGGGCTTTGCGGCACGCTATGGCGGCGAGGAATTCTGTCTCCTGCTGCCGAATACCGACGTGATGCGCGCCGCCGAAATCGGCGAACAGGTGCGCGCGGCCGTGCTGAAACTCTGCCTGCCGCACATCACCTCGAACCACATGATCGTTACGGTCTCGATCGGAGTCGCCGCGACAAAGCCGAACGAGTCCTTGCGTCCCGGCGACCTGATCGAAGCCGCCGACGCCGCGCTCTACGCCGCCAAGCACCGCGGCCGCAACAATGTCGTCGAGCATGGCGTGCAGGCGATCGAGACCGGCGCGGATATGATGATGGTAGCAAGCGCCTAGCCCGCGGCCCCGGACCGCTCGAGCTCGAACTCCGTGACCACGCGATTGCGGCCGCCGCTCTTGGCGAGATAGAGCGCGCGGTCGCAGCGCTCGATCAGATCGGTGATCGCCTCGCCGACCCGGTATTGCGCCACACCGATCGACACGCTGATGCCGGGCAGGGTCTCGCCGGTCGAGCGGCGCGTGATCGTGCAATCGGCGATCGCGCGCCTGATACGCTCGGCGATCTCGGCGCAAGCGGCCAGATCCGCGTCCGGCAGCACCGCGATCAGCTCCTCGCCGCCATAGCGGGCCGGCAGATCCTGCTCGCGAACCTTTTCGCGCAGCACCTTCGCCATCAGGCGCAGCACCTGGTCGCCGACGCCATGGCCAAAATTGTCGTTGAAGGCCTTGAAGTGGTCGATGTCGAGCAAGAGCACGCTGAGCGGCTCGCCCCATTCCGCAGTCGCCTGCGCCTTGCGCAGGAATTCGTCGAGCGCCCTGCGGTTCGCCAGCCCGGTCAGCGTATCGGTCCGGGCGCGCTGCTCGGACCTCGACAGCGAATCGCGGATCACGTCGAGCTCGCGGGTCTTTTCCGCAAAGCCTGCCTCCAGCCGCGTCGCCCTTGTGGCGGCCCGCGCAAGCTCGTTCATGAGCTGGGCGACCAGCAATTTTGGATCGACGCCGGCCCTGCCCTGGTCGGCCACCTGGCTGATGACCTGCATCTGCGAATGATTGTCGGCGATCGCAGTCGCCAGAAACTCCTTCGCGGCCCCCATGACCGCCTGGAGCCGCTCGGAGGTGTCGACCACGACGGTACTCACCTGGGGCGCGACGTAGGTCTCGAACAGATCCTGATTGGTTCGCGCATCGAAGGGACGATTGTGGTCGATGAGCAGATCGATCGCGTTGCGCAGATCGTCATGGCTGCCTGCGAAATACTGGAACCAGACCGCAAAATTGGCCGGCATCGGCGCAATCCGCTGTTCGGCCATGCTCCGCATCGCCCGTCCGGCGATGGACGCGGCATAGTCGTAATCGGGATCGTCGAAGCTGGAATCCATCGCGGGCCATGGGGGTCTTGTCGGCTCGCAAATTGGCATCGACCCCTTAATCACACCCCAACGCGGGCCCTCGTAGTTATGCGGAGGCTCAGTCAAAGTTCCAGAACGCGGCAACCCATTGACCCCCTGAGGTCTTCTATGGCCTAGTCCGCCGTCTTGAGACGGCCGAACCCACGAAAACCCAACGATTCCATGACCTCCGAACGCTACAACGCCCGCGACGCCGAACCGCGCTGGCAACGCCACTGGGACGAGCAGGCGATCTTCGTCTCCAGGAACGACGATCCGCGGCCGAAATATTACGTGCTCGAGATGTTCCCCTACCCTTCCGGGCGCATCCATATCGGGCATGTCCGGAATTACACACTGGGCGACGTGCTGGCCCGCTTCATGCGCGCCAAGGGCTTCAACGTGCTGCATCCGATGGGCTGGGATGCCTTCGGCCTGCCGGCCGAGAACGCCGCGATCGAGCGCAAGGTCGCCCCGAAGGCCTGGACCTACGACAACATCGCCGCGATGAAGAAGCAGCTTCGCTCGATCGGGCTGTCGCTGGACTGGAGCCGCGAGATCGCAACCTGCGATCCCTCCTATTACAAGCACCAGCAGAAGATGTTTCTGGACTTCCTGCGGGAAGGTCTCGCCGAGCGCGAGAAGCGCAAGGTGAACTGGGACCCCGTCGACATGACCGTGCTCGCCAACGAGCAGGTCATCGACGGCCGCGGCTGGCGCTCGGGCGCTGTGGTCGAACAGCGAGAAATGAACCAGTGGGTCTTCAAGATCACGAAGTACTCGCAGGAGCTCTTGAGCGCGCTGGACGGGCTGGACCGCTGGCCCGACAAGGTGCGGCTGATGCAGCGCAACTGGATCGGCCGCTCGGAGGGCCTCTTGATCCGCTTCGCGCTCGATCCGGCGACGACGCCGGCCGGCGAGAGCGAGCTGAAGATCTTCACGACGCGCCCGGACACGCTGTTCGGCGCGAAATTCATGGCGATCTCGGCGGATCATCCGCTGGCGCAGGCGGCAGCTGCGAAGAACCCCAGGCTTGCGGAGTTCATCGCGGAGATCAAGAAGATCGGCACTGCGCAGGAGATCATCGACACCGCGGAGAAGCAGGGCTTCGACACCGGCATCCGCGCGGTGCACCCGTTCGATCCGTCCTGGAAGCTGCCGGTCTATGTCGCGAACTTCGTGCTGATGGAATATGGCACCGGCGCTATCTTCGGCTGCCCGGCGCACGATCAGCGCGACCTCGACTTCGTCAACAAGTACAATCTCGGCAACACGCCCGTCGTGTGCCCGGAAGGCCAGGATCCCAAGACCTTCGTGATCACCGACACCGCCTATGACGGTGACGGCCGCATGATCAATTCGCGCTTCCTCGATGGCATGACCATCGAGCAGGCCAAGGAAGACGTGGCGAAGCGTCTCGAGACGGAGCTGCGCGGCAACGCACCGGTTGGCGAGCGTCAGGTCAATTTCCGCCTGCGCGACTGGGGCATTTCGCGCCAGCGCTATTGGGGCTGCCCGATCCCCGTCATCCATTGCCCGAAATGCGATGTGGTGCCGGTACCGGATGCCGACCTGCCGGTGAAGCTGCCGGACGACGCCACATTCGACAAGCCCGGCAACGCGCTCGATCATCATCCGACCTGGAAGCACGTCACCTGCCCCAAATGCGGGGGCAAGGCTAGCCGCGAAACCGACACCATGGATACGTTCGTGGATTCGTCCTGGTACTTTGCGCGCTTCACCGATCCCTGGAACGAGAACGCGCCGACGACGCCTGCGGTCGCCAACCGGATGCTGCCGGTAGACCAGTATATCGGTGGCGTCGAGCACGCGATCCTGCATCTGCTCTACAGCCGCTTCTTCACCCGCGCGATGAAGGCGACCGGGCACGTTGCGCTGGACGAGCCGTTCGCCGGCATGTTCACGCAGGGCATGGTGGTGCACGAGACCTATCAGAAGGCCGACGGCACCTATGTGCAGCCGGCCGAGGTGAAGATCGAGGTCGGCGGCAACGGGCGCCGCGCAACGTTGCTCGCCACCGGCGAGGACATCCAGATCGGCCCGATCGAGAAGATGTCGAAGTCGAAGAAAAACACGGTCGACCCCGACGACATCATCGAGACCTACGGCGCCGATGTCGCCCGCTGGTTCATGCTGTCGGACTCCCCGCCCGACCGCGACGTGATCTGGAGCGACGAGCGCGTCCAGGGCGCCTCGCGCTTCGTGCAGCGGCTGTGGCGGCTGGTGAACGATTCCGTCGAACTCGGCAACGCCGCACCGGCGGCCCGGCCGGCCAGCTTCGGCCCGGACGCGACGACCTTGCGCAAGGCCGCCCACGGCGCGCTGGACAAGGTCACCACCGGTATCGAGCGGCTGCACTTCAATGTCTGCCTCGCCCATATCCGCGAATTCACCAATACGTTCTCGGAGGTGCTCCAGCGCCCCGGCCAGCCCGCAGCCGACCTGGCGCCAGATCTGGCTTGGGCGATCCGGGAGGCCAGCGAGATCCTCGTGCAGCTGTTCTCGCCGATGATGCCGCATCTGGCCGAGGAGTGCTGGCGGGTTCTGGGCCAGAAGGGGCTGGTTTCGGAAGCCAATTGGCCCAAAATCGAACGCGATTTGCTGGTCGAAGACAGCGTGACCCTGGTGGTCCAGGTCAACGGCAAGAAGCGGGGTGAGGTCACAGTTGCAACAGCGGCCCAGAATCCGGAAATCGAGGCTGCCGTTTTGGCCCTCGATGCGGTAAAGCTGGCCCTGGACGGCAAGCCCGTCCGCAAGGTGATCATCGTTCCCAAGAGGATCGTGAATGTTGTCGGCTAGGATCCGTATCGCAGCCCGCTTGCTGGCAGTCGCTGCATTGGCGGCGCTGACGGCCGGCTGCTTCCAGCCGATGTATGCCGAGCGCACCGACGGCACCCCCGGCCTGCGCGAAAAGCTGATGGGCGTCGAGCTGCCCCCGATCGACAAACCCAATGCGTCCCGCGAGGCCCGCGTCGGCGTCGAAATCCGCAACGCGCTGGCTTTCAAGCTGTACGGCACCGCGACGGGCATGCCGCCGACCCACCGGCTGGATATCCGCTTCACGACCAGCCGCTCCTCGCTGATCGTCAGCCCCACGACGGGACTGCCGACGAACGAAAATCTCGGCATCGACGCCCAGTACAATCTGATCGATGTCGCGACCGGCAAGTCGGTCATGACCGGCTCGACCTTCTCGCGCGTGTCCTACGACATGCCCGGCTCCTACCAGCGCTTCTCGCGCACCCGCGCCGTGCGCGATGCCGAGGATCGCGCCGCCAACGAGATCGCCCAGAACATCTCCACCCGGCTCGCCTCGTTCTTCACCGCGGGGACGTAGTTCGCTCCCGTCATTCCGGGGCGCCCAAAGGGCGAACTGCGGTGCGCAATTGCGCACCTGAGAATCTCGATCCCAAACCTCCGGGTTCGCGCTGCGCGCGCCCCGGAATGACAATCTGGACCATGGTCGCGCTGCGCGGAAAAGAGATCGACGCTTTCCTCGCCCGCCCTGATGCGGGCCGTCCGATCATCCTGCTCTACGGTCCCGATGCCGGCCTCGTGCGCGAGCGCGCCGATGCGCTGATCGCGTCCAGCGTCGACGATCCCAACGATCCGTTCTCGCTGGTCAAGCTCGACGGCGACGAGCTTTCCGCCGAGCCTTCGCGCCTCGTCGACGAAGCCATGACGGTGCCGCTGTTCGGCGGCCGCCGCGCCATCCGCGTTCGCGCCGGCTCGCGCAGCTTTGCCAGCGGCATCGACACGCTCGCCGAGATGAGCGTGAAGGATTGCCGCATCGTGATCGAGGCTGGCGAGCTACGCCCGGAATCGCCGCTGCGCAAGGCTTGCGAGAAGGCCAAGACGGCCGTGGCGATCGGCTGCTATCCCGACACCGAGCGCGATCTAGCCAGGCTGATGGAGGACGAGCTCCGCATCGCGAATTTGCGGATCGCGCAGGATGCCCGCGCCGCGCTGATGTCATTTCTCGGCGGTGACCGCCAGGCCTCGCGCAACGAGCTGCGCAAGCTGACGCTCTACGCCCACGGCAAGGGCGAGGTGACGCTGGATGACGTCATGGCCGTGGTCGCCGATGCATCGGAGCTGAAGCTCGACCCGATCGTCGACGGGGCCTTTGCCGGACGGCCCGACATTGTCGAGACCGAGTTCGCAAAGGCCATGATCGCCGGCACTTATCCCGGCGTGATCCTCTCCGCCGCGCAGCGGCAGGCCGCATGGCTGCACAAATCCGCGCTCGCCATCGCCGACGGTACGCCGGCCTCCGCCGTGCTCGACGGCGGCTTTCCACGCCTGCATTTTTCGCGAAAGCCCGCGGTCGAAACCGCGCTGCGCAATTTCAGCCCGGCACGGCTTGCCGCCATCATCGAGCAGCTCGCAACCGCCGCGCTCGACACCCGCAAGCAATCGACGCTCGCCGCCGCCATCGCCCAGCGCACGCTGATGGCGATCGCAGCCAATGCAAAGCGGCGGGGATAGGCTCCGCTCCAACGTCACGCAGCCGCAACTCTCTCCACGTCATTGCGAGGAGCGTGAGCGACGAAGCAATCCAGAGTCTCTCCGCGGAAAGATTCTGGATTGCTTCGCTGCGCTCGCAACGACGTGGAGGATGTCAGTGAGCGCCAAATACCTGGGTCATCCGGGGCGCTCGAAGAGCCGAACTACGGCGCGTAATCGCGCCTGAAAATCTCGCGCCACACTCTCTGAATTCCGGGTTCGCGCTACGCGCGCCCCGGAATGACAGGGGCTGTCTACAGCGCGCCCTTCGCCAGCCGCTTCATCACCTCGTCGAGCTGATCGAGGTTGCGGTAGTTGATCTGCACGGAGCCACCGGGATCGCGATGATTGACGGTCACCTTGAGACCCAGCGCGTCGCTGACGCGCTTTTCGAGGTCGATCGTATCAGGATCCTTTTCCTTCGCGCCGGCGCGCGCCTTCTGCGGCTTGCGCTCCGGCACGCCTTCCTCGTGCGCCAGCGCCTCGGCCTGGCGGACGTTGAGGCCCTCCTCGACGATGCGCTTGGCGGCGGCGAGCGGATCGGGAACGCCGATCAGCGCGCGGGCGTGGCCGGCCGTCAACTCACCGGTCGCGATGAAAGCCTGCACCTCGGCCGGCAGCTTCGTCAGCCGCATCATGTTGGCGACGTGGCTGCGACTCTTTCCGACGACTTTCGCGATGTCCTCCTGGCTACGTTTGAACTCGTTGGCGAGCGCGTGATAGCCTTGCGCCTCCTCCATCGGGTTGAGGTCCTCGCGCTGCACGTTCTCGACGATCGCGAACTCCAGCGCATCGCTGTCGCTGATGTCGACCGGGACGATCGGTACTTCGTGCAGGCCGGCCATTTGCGAGGCGCGCCAGCGCCGTTCGCCGGCAATGATCTCGTAGCGATCCTGCGCGCCCTTGACCGGACGCACCACGATCGGCTGGATCACGCCATGCTGCTTGATGGAGTCGGAGAGCTCCCTCAGCTCCGCGTCCGAAAAGGTGCGGCGCGGATTGCGCGGATTGGCCTTGATGAATTCGATCGGCACCTTGCGCTGCGCGCGCGGACGATCGACATGCTGAGCCTCGCCGCCGACGTCACCGATCAGACTCGCAAGACCTCGGCCCAGTCGCGAACGCGCTTCGTCGGCCATCGCCAGCTCCCTTGGATTCAACTCGAACGCTCCTGCACTTTTGGTCCCCGTCATTCCGGGGCGCGCGAAGCGCGAACCCAGAATCTCGACATTGTTCATTTCAGATCTCGGGATTCCGGATCAATTCGGCTGCTGCGAATTGTCCGGAATGACTCACCCGGATTCAATCGGATTCAATGCGTCGTGCGCAGCTCGCGCTCGCGCTGGATCACTTCGGTGGCGAGGCGCAAGTAAGCTTCGCTGCCGACGCATTTGAGATCGTAGACCAGCACCGGCTTGCCGTAGGACGGCGCTTCCGAGATGCGCACGTTGCGCGGGATCATGGTCTTGTAGACCTTCTCGCCCATGAACTGGCGGACGTCGGCGACGACCTGGTTCGAGAGGTTGTTGCGGGAATCGAACATGGTCAGCACGATGCCGTGGATCGACAGGTTGGGATTGAGCGTCGAGCGCACCTGCTCCACCGTCTGCAGCAATTGCGACAGACCTTCGAGCGCGAAGAACTCGCATTGCAGCGGCACCAGGATCGCATCGGAGGCCGCCATCGCGTTCACCGTGAGCAGGTTGAGCGAAGGTGGGCAGTCGATCAGCACATAGGTGTAGTCGGCATCCGGGGAGACGTTGTTGTTGAGCGCGCCGATGGCGTCGCGCAGCTTGAAGGCGCGGCCGGGCGTGGTGCCGAGCTCGAGCTCGAGGCCGGAGAGATCCATGGTCGAGGGCGCGATGTGCAGCCGCGGCACCGCGGTCGAGACCACCGCCTCGCGCAAGGCGGCTTCGCCGACCAGCACGTCGTAGATCGAGCAGGAGCGGTTGCGGCGATCGATGCCAAGGCCGGTCGAGGCGTTGCCCTGGGGATCGAGATCGACGATCAGAACGCGCTCGCCGATCGCCGCGAGTGCTGTTCCGAGATTGATCGCTGTGGTTGTCTTCCCGACACCGCCCTTCTGATTCGCCAGCGCCAGAATGCGCGGGTGACCATGCGGGACCTCACTGGTCCCTGGGGACCCTTGGGCCGCCTGTTCTTGCTGCGGTTCGTCAATCACGCTCATCGCAATTCCCCACTCACCCCTGAACGCCTCACCCGCGTCGTTCGACGGACGTCAGCTCCACGATCCAGCCGTCACCCGTGCGGCTTTGGTGGAGCTGAGGTTGAATATTCCAATATTTAGCGGCTTCGGTCAATTCAGCCTCTACATCTTGACCCTTCAGAAACAGCGCCTTTGCGCCCTGGCGCATCAGCGGCTCCGCAAAGCCGATGAGTTGATGTAGCGGAGCCAATGCGCGCGCGGTGACGCAATCGACGGGGCCGGTGATTCTATCCACATTATCCCCGATCTCAGCGAGATGTACGACCCCCGGAGATGCGGTGACGCGAATAGCTTCTCGCAGGAAAGCCGCCTTCTTGGCGATTCGCTCGATAAGGTGGACGCTCGCGCCGGACGTCCCCGCCATGGCGCAGGCCAGGACGACACCGGGGAAGCCGCCGCCGCTGCCGAGGTCGGCCCAGCGTTTTGCGGTCGGCGCGAGATCGACCAGCTGGAGCGAATCGGCGATGTGCCGCGTCCAGAGATGCGGCAAAGTCGATGGTGCGACCAGATTGGTCTTCGCCTGCCACGCGCGCAGCAGCGCGATGTAGCGATCGAGCTGAGCTTCGGTTTCACGTGAAACGGGAGCGAGCCTGAGCGCCGCGATCTTGTCAGCTGCGATAATGGCGTCCAGCGCCTGGTCGTTGGCGCTGGACTTGTCGATTCTCGGTTTGGCCGGCGGTTCGGTTCGACGCCTAGCGCCCTCACCCTCCGCGCTCTTCCCCGATGACGATCTGCGGCCGCCCGGCCCGGTTTGTTTCACGTGAAACGCCTATGCGATCGCCTTCGAGGTCTTCCGCGCCTCGCGGCGGAGATAGGCCGCAAGGATGCCAAGTGCTGCCGGCGTCATACCATCGATGCGGCCGGCCTGACCGACCGTGAACGGCCGGGCCTTCTCAAGCTTTGCGCGGACTTCATTGGAGAGACCGGGGACCAGCTGGTAGTTGACCTCCGACAGCACCATCCCCTCGTCGCGCCGGAAGGCTTCGACGTCGGCGGTTTGGCGCTCCAGATAGACGTCGTACTTCGCGTCGATCTCGAGATGGGTGACGATGACAGGATCGATCGCCGCCAGTTCGGGCCAGATCGCACGAACCTGGCTCCAGGCAATCTCTGGATACGCCATTAGTTCGAAGGCCGACCGGCGCTGGCCATCGCGGTTCAGGGACAGTCCGTGCTTGCTCGCCTCGTTCGGAGTGACGGTCAGAGACTTCGACAGTGTCCGGGCCGCGTTGAGAGCCTCCATCTTGGCGCGGTGATGCCTGATACGGGCACTGCCGACACATCCCAGGGCGATACCCTTTTCGGTCAGGCGCTGGTCCGCGTTGTCGGCCCGCAGCGTCAAACGATACTCGGCCCTGGAGGGTGAACATCCGATAGGGCTCGCTAATTCCACGAGTGACGAGGTCGTCGATCATGACGCCAAGATAGCCGTGCGCCCGATCGAACACCGTCAGCGCAGCCCCACTGGCGGACACTGCCGCATTCAGCCCGGCCACGACGCCCTGCCCTGCGGCTTCTTCGTATCCGGTGGTGCCGTTGATCTGCCCGGCCAGGAACAGCCCGCGCAGGCGCTTGGTCTGGAGGGTCGGATCGAGCTCACGAGGATCCACGTGGTCGTATTCGATCGCGTAGCCCGGCCGCACCATCTTCACCCGCTCCAGGCCTGGGATGCTGGCGAGGATCGCAAGCTGGACCTCCTCCGGCAGCGAGGTCGAGATGCCATTGGGATAGACCGTCGTATCGTCGAGCCCTTCCGGCTCCAGAAAGATCTGATGACCGTCGCGGTCGCCGAAGCGGACGATCTTGTCCTCGATCGAAGGGCAATAACGCGGCCCGGAGCTCTTGATCTGGCCGGAGTACATCGGAGAGCGATGGACATTGGCGCGGATCACCTCATGGGTGGCGGCCGTGGTCCTGGTGATCCCGCACTGGATCTGCGGGGTCGTGATCCGCTCGGTCAGGACCGAGAACGGCTCCGGCGGCTCGTCTCCGGGCTGCATCTCGACGGCGGACCAGTCGATCGTGGTGCCATCCAGACGGGGCGGCGTGCCGGTCTTGAGGCGCCCGAGGGTGAGGCCGGCACGCTCGAAGGAGCTTGAAAGGCCCATCGCAGGAGCCTCGCCGACACGGCCGGCGGGCCAACTCTTCTCACCGAGATGGATCAGACCGCGGAGGAATGTACCGGTGGTAACCACAACCGCACCTGCGCGCAGCTCCCGGCCATCAGCCAGGCGAAGACCTGTGACCCGCCCTTCGGCCACGATCAGCTCGTCAGCCTCGCCTTCGATGACCGAAAGGCCCCCGGTCTCCCGGATCGCGGTCTGCATGGCAGCCGCATAAAGCTTCCGGTCAGCCTGGGCTCGCGGGCCACGAACAGCGGGGCCCTTCCGCCGATTGAGAACACGAAACTGGATGCCACCGGCGTCGCCCACGCGACCCATCAGGCCATCCAGGGCATCGATCTCTCGGACGAGATGACCCTTGCCGAGACCACCAATGGCCGGATTGCAGGACATCGCGCCGACCGTCGCGAAACGGTGCGTCACCAGAACGGTCGACGCCCCCATCCGCGCAGCAGCGGCCGCGGCCTCACAGCCGGCGTGACCGCCGCCAATCACAATGACGTCGAAACTCTCTCGCTCTGTTCGCATAGTCGGACTTCTATCCCAGAGCGAAAAAAGCCGGAAGTGGAAACTCGGGGCGGCAGTGTTTCACGTGAAACAACAAGGCGGAGGCTGATCCTACTTTTGCGAAAAAAACCCCATACACAGTAGAAAGAGCGTTGTAGGCGTTTCTGTTTCACGTGAAACTGTATGGGGGTCCGGGGACGAGCAATGGCGGGGCCCGTGCAGCAACGATCGTAGGACGCACCAACGGAGAGCACGATCGACCTCCAGCCCCAGCTTCCACACCTTACGAAGCGGCATCAATTCCGCGGTGAGCCACAGAAGCAGCATCGGTGTTTCACGTGAAACAAGCGGAGATCCGTTGCTTCTGTCGCAGGAAAGATTGGAACAAGTCCTAGTTCTACAATGAAGAACTAGCGCTACTTTCCGATGCAGAATCTCTGAAAGATCGCCCCGAGGACGTCCTCGACGTCCACTCGCCCCAACAGTCGACCCAGGGCGTAAGCGGCGGCACGCAGCTCTTCGGCCGCCAGCTCTTCGCCCTCTTCTACAAGCTCCAGACTGCGGCGCAAGCTGCCTGACGCCTGACGCAGCAAATCGCGATGTCGCGCCCGGGTTACCAATGCGCCCTCGGTCGTTCCGAAGAACTTGGCCGCGAATGTCACGAGCGCCTCGACCAGTTCCGGAATGCCATCGCCCCGGCTGGCGGAGATCGCGAACTCGCCCGGCGTCATGCCGTTCTCGCCCCCGCCAAGATCGATCTTGTTGCGAACGATCCAGACCGAGCCGCCCGACGAAGCAGCACCGTTACCAGACCTCCGAAGCGAGCGCACGGCTTCCGGGTCGACAGCCTGCCCGCCCTCCACCAGCCACAGAACCAGATCGGCGTCCTCGGCTCGCGCCCGCGCCCGACGCACGCCCTCCTGCTCCACAGGATCATCGGTCTCGCGAATGCCCGCAGTGTCGATGACAGTGACGGGATAGCCATCGAGATCGAGCTGCACCTCGATGACGTCGCGCGTGGTGCCGGCATGAGGCGAGACGATCGCGACCTCGCGCCGCGCGAGCTGATTGATCAGCGTCGACTTGCCGACGTTCGGCTCGCCCGCAATCGCAACCACCAAGCCGTCGCGCAGACGTTCAGCTTGTCCCTGTGCCGCAAGGACTTTTGAGATTTCATCATGCAGCGCCTGGATTGCCTTGACTGCCGGCGCCATCAATTCGGCCGGCACGTCGCCCTCGTCGGAGAAGTCGATTCCGGCCTCGATCAGCGCGGACGCCTCGATGATGCGGTCGCGCCAGTCGCGCGCGCGATCGCCGAGCAGGCCTTGCAACTGGCGCAACGCCTGGCGTCGTTGCCGGTCGGTGTCGGCGTGGATGAGGTCGTCGAGACCCTCGGCCTCGGTGAGGTCGAGCTTGCCATTCTCGAAGGCGCGCCGGGTGAACTCGCCGGGCTCAGCCGCGCGTGTATTCGGAATATCTGAAATAGCGGCGAGGAGCGCCGCCAGTACTGCTCGACCACCATGGACGTGAAATTCGGCGATGTCCTCGCCGGTTGCGCTGGCCGGTCCTGGAAACCAGAGTACCACCGCGTCGTCGATCGGCTGGCCCGCGCGGTCCCGGAGCAGTCGGCGGCTGGCCTGTCGCGGCGCCGGCTGCCGGCCTCCAAGCGTTGTCAGCACCAGTCCGGCTTGCGATCCAGAGACGCGCACCACGGCGATCGCACTCGGCGTCCGGCCGGATGACAACGCAAAAATGGTCTGGTCTTGCGGATGCATGGCCTATTTGTCCGGCTCCCACTGAAAACGCAAACATCCGTTTCAGCCGGCGTGCGGCAGAATTTGCTGCACCAGATCTCGCAACGACGAATATATTGCAGTGCAATATAATTACAGCATTTCTGCTGCAAGAATGCCTCCTCGTACGGAGACTAGGTCGAGCAAAACTCAAGGATCATTTCGAAATATCAACAGGCTAGATGAAAGCGCGCGAGGTGGCGAGCCGCCCCTCCCATGCTGCACCTCTGCTGCAGCAAACCCGCACAAAAAAGGGCGCCCGAAGGCGCCCTCTGGTTCTTTGCTGCACCGCACTCAGGTGTTCATGGAGTCGAAGAATTCCGAATTGCTCTTGGTCGAGCGCAGCTTGTCGAGCAGGAAGTCGATCGCGTCCATCGTGCCCATCGGATTGAGGATCCGGCGGAGCACGTACATCTTCTTGAGCACCTGCGGATCGGTGATGAGCTCCTCCTTGCGGGTGCCGGAGCGCGAGATGTCGATTGCGGGGAAGGTACGCTTGTCCGAGACCTTGCGGTCCAGGATCAGTTCCGAGTTACCGGTGCCCTTGAACTCTTCGAAGATGACTTCGTCCATGCGGCTGCCGGTATCGACCAGTGCGGTCGCGATGATGGTGAGCGAGCCGCCCTCCTCGATGTTGCGGGCGGCGCCGAAGAACCGCTTCGGGCGCTGGAGCGCGTTGGCATCGACACCGCCGGTCAGCACCTTGCCGGATGACGGCACGACCGTGTTGTAGGCGCGGCCAAGCCGCGTGATCGAATCGAGCAGGATCACGACGTCACGGCCATGCTCGACCAGGCGCTTGGCCTTCTCGATCACCATCTCGGCGACCTGCACGTGACGCACCGCCGGCTCGTCGAAGGTCGAGGATACGACCTCGCCCTTCACCGAGCGCTGCATGTCCGTGACTTCTTCCGGACGCTCGTCGATCAGCAGCACGATCAGATAGCATTCGGGATGATTGTGCGTGATCGAATGCGCGATGTTCTGCATCAGCACGGTCTTACCGGTGCGCGGCGGCGCGACGATCAATGCGCGCTGGCCCTTGCCGATCGGCGCAACGATGTCGATCACACGTGCAGACAGGTCTTTTCGCGTCGGATCGTCGATTTCCATCCGGAAGCGCTGATTCGGAAACAGCGGCGTCAGGTTGTCGAAATTGACCTTGTGCTTGGACTTTTCCGGGTCCTCGAAATTGAGCGTGTTGACCTTCAGCAACGCGAAATAGCGCTCGCCCTCTTTCGGGCTGCGGATATGGCCTTCGATGGTGTCGCCGGTGCGCAGGCCAAAGCGGCGGATCTGCGAGGGCGAAACGTAGATGTCGTCGGGGCCCGGCAGATAATTCGCATCGGGCGAGCGGAGGAAGCCGAAGCCGTCGGAGAGCACTTCGACGACGCCCTCACCGACGATATCGGTCTCGGCGAGCGAGAGTTGCTTGAGGATGGCGAACAGCAGCTCCTGCTTGCGCATCGTGCTGGCGTTCTCGACCCCGTTCTCTTCCGCGAACGAGACGAGCTCAGCCGGGGTCTTCGACTTGAGGTCCTGGAGTTTAATTTCCCGCATTGGGGTGGTCCTGTGGAGTAACCTGAGAAGAGGGGGGTGCGAGGAGGCTCTGAAATGCGGACGTGAGAAGGCAAGGTCCGCAGGACTGGCAAGGTGAGTGCCGGGAGGCTTCAAACCTGATGCGGTGTCCGGCTTCTGGAAAGCCCGGACACGACCACATCCGCCTGCGTTGGGTGGGATGTCACCAATATAGAAAATCGCTTCCAGCTCCGCAAGCCGAAGCGCTGAGCTAATCGTCGGCGCGCGGTGCCTAGAACGGCTTCACGATCACCATGATGACGATCAAAATCATCAGAACGGTCGGCACCTCATTGATTATTCGATAGAATTTCTGGCTCCGCGGGCGCCGGTCGGCGGCGAAATCCTTCAGCCAACGGGAAAAAAAGCCGTGGACCGCGGACATCGTCAGGACCAATGCCAGTTTTACGTGCAACCAGGGCGACGCGAACCAATGGCCGGACCACGCGAGATAGAGACCGGCCAGCCAGGTCACGATCATGGCCGGGTTGATGATCGCCTTGAGCAGCCGGCGTTCCATGATCTTGAACGTTTCCGATTGCTTCGAGCCGACCTCGGCTTCGCAATGATAAACGAACAGCCGCGGCAGATAGAGCATGCCGGCCATCCAGGAGATGACGGCGATCACGTGCAGCGCCTTGATCCACTCATACATGCCGGCAGCCTTCCCTGTCTTGCTTTGCGTGTTTCCAGACGCGAGCCGGCATCCATATCGCTCGAATGCGCCCTGTCTCACCGAACAGTGGATGGAACGAGTTCGGTAAGAATTCATTCATAGATTTGGGTGCACACACATATCCGCGTGCTCGGCTCTTCTAAACCTAAAACTTTTAGAATCTTAAGGTTTGAGTCTTAGTGACCGTGGATTGGACTCACACAATTCCGTCCGCCACTTCACGCGCGCTTGTTCACATCCATCAACATATCCTGCGCGACCGCGAGCCGTTCGGATAAGCCGCCCGGACTCAAAGGCTTGCGCTTGTCCGTCGGCAGCTTATCAAGAGGATTGTCCGCGCAATCCCGCTCGCCCCATCGCAGGGCTGCGGAGTTGTCCTGACGGGCAGCGGTGTGAAGAAAATTGGCCGTTGTCCCGCCCCTGGTGTCGCACATCCCTTTCCAAGGGGTTAAGCTCCACAGAAATCCACAAACCGCCCCGCCCTCATACAAAGAGTTTTTGTGCCGACCTCGAACAATTATTTCCATCTGCATCTGGTCTCCGACTCCACCGGTGAGACGCTCATCACCGTGGCGCGCGCGGTCGCGGCCCAATACGCCAACGTGACGCCGGTCGAGCACGTCTATCCGCTGGTGCGCAGCCAGAAGCAGCTCGACCGCGTGCTCGATGAGATCGAGGAAGCGCCGGGGATCGTGCTGTTCACGCTGCTCGAAAAGGATCTGGTCACCAGGCTCGAGGGCAAGTGCAAGCAGATCAATGTTCCCAGCCTGTCGATCATCGGGCCGGTGATGCAGCTGTTCGAAGCCTATCTGGGAGCAGCGACCACCGGCCGCGTCGGCGCCCAGCACGTCCTCAATGCGGAATATTTCAAGCGCATCGACGCGTTGAACTACACGATGATTCATGACGATGGTCAGCACGTCGAAGGTCTCAACGAGGCCGACGTGGTCCTGGTCGGCGTATCCCGGACGTCGAAGACGCCGACCTCGATCTATCTCGCCAATCGCGGCATCCGCACCGCCAACGTGCCGCTGGTTCCGGGCATTCCGGTGCCCTCGCAACTGGAGACGCTGACGCGGCCGCTGGTCGTCAGCCTGCACGCGACGCCCGAACGCCTGATCCAGATCCGCCAGAATCGCCTGCTCTCCATGGGCGCTGAATCCGGCAGCGGCAGCGACACCTATACCGACAAGCAGTCGGTCACCGAGGAGGTCGCGTTCGCGCGCAAGCTCAGTGCCAAGCACGACTGGCCGCTGCTGGACGTCACGCGCCGCTCGATCGAGGAAACCGCGGCGGCGATCATGAAGCTGTATAGCGATCGCCAACGCAACCGGCCGTCGGAATAGTCTTTCGCCATGGCTCTGTGGTGCGGCACATCCCCGCTGGTCCTGGCCTCACAAAGCAGCGCGCGCAAAATGCTGCTGGCCAGTGCCGGGCTCGAATTCGAAGCCGTGACGGCTGATATCGACGAGCGCGGCATTCAAGCCGCCTCAAGACTATCAAACCCGCGCGAGATCGCCCTGTTGTTGGCCCGAGAAAAGGCCAGGGCGGTTTCGGCCGCTCGTCCAGGAAGCTACGTGATCGGCGCCGATCAGACACTGGCTCTCGGGATGCGTCTCTTCAACAAGCCTGCCGGTCGCGCGCAGGCGTTGGCGCAGTTGCGCGATCTCGCCGGCAAGAGCCATGAGCTGAATTCCGCGGTGGTCGTGGCGCGTGACGGCAAGATCGTTTTCGAGGACGTCTCGGTCGCCCGCATGACCATGCGAGAGATGACCGAGGCCGAGCTTTCGGCTTATCTCGACGCCGCCGGCGATGCCGTCACGACCAGCGTCGGCGCCTATCAGCTCGAGGGCCTCGGCGTCCATCTGTTCGAGCGCATCGAGGGCGATCATTTCACGATTCTCGGCCTGCCGCTGCTGCCGCTGCTTGCGTACCTGCGGAGCGAGCAGCTAATTGCGGTATAGATGCGAAAGGCTGGGTGCTGATGCGGATCCTCGGACTGACCGGCTCGATCGGAATGGGCAAATCCACCACCGCCAAATTGTTCGCGGAGGCTGGCGTTCCCGTTTACGACGCCGATGCCGCCGTGCATCAGCTCTATGAAGGCGAGGCAGCCCCCGCGATCGAGGCTGCCTTCCCTGGCACCACCATCGACGGCAAGGTCGACCGCACAAAACTGTCGGCGCGCGTGGTGCACGATCCTGCCGCGATCAAGCAGCTCGAGCAGATCGTTCATCCGATGCTGGGCGCCTCCCGGCAGAAATTCTTCGCCGATGCCGAGGCCGCCAAGGCGCCAGTCGTCGTGCTCGACATCCCGTTGCTGTTCGAGACCGGTGGCGAGAAGCGGGTCGATGCCGTGGTCGTGGTCTCGACCTCCCCGGAACTGCAGCGCGAGCGGGTGCTGGCGCGGGGCACGATGGACGAGGCAAAACTCGACGCCATCATTGCCAAGCAGATGCCCGACGCCGAGAAGCGCAAACGCGCCGATTTCGTAGTGGATACGTCACACGGACTTGAGCCGGTGCGGGCGCAAATCGCGCACATCCTGGCCGAGGTCGTTAAGATGCCGCAGCGGCGAGCCTGATTCGCCGTCTCACACGGCTCTCAAGACATGCGCGAAATCGTCCTCGACACCGAAACGACCGGCCTCGATCCGCTCCGTGGCGACAGACTCGTCGAAATCGGCTGCGTCGAGATCCTGAACCGCATGCCGACGGGACAGACCTTTCACGTCTACATCAACCCTGAACGGGACATGCCGGCGGAAGCGTTCGCGGTGCACGGATTGTCGTCCGAATTCCTGGCGACGAAGCCATTGTTCCACGAGGTCGCCGATGAATTTCTGGCGTTCATTGGCGACGCCCCGCTGGTGATCCACAACGCCTCGTTCGACATCGGCTTCATCAATGCCGAGCTTGACCGCATCAAGCGCGCCGCGATCCCGCGCGAGCGGCTGGTGGACACGCTGCTGCTGGCGCGCCGCAAGCATCCCGGCGTGTCGAACCGGCTCGACGATCTCTGCTCGCGCTATGCGATCGACAATTCACGCCGCACCAAGCACGGCGCGCTGCTGGACGCCGAGCTGCTGGCTGAGGTCTATGTCGATCTGGTCGGGGCGCGACAGTCGCAGCTGTTGCTGGCTTCTGACACCCAGGAAATCCGGGTCAATGCGGCCGGCGATGCGCCGCGGCGGCAGCGCCTGGTGCCGCTCGCGCCGCGGATTTCGGAGGCCGAGCGAGAGGCCCATCGGGCCTTCATCGCGACACTCGGCGACAAGGCGATCTGGAACGAGTACCTGCCCGCTCCAGCCCCCGTGGCAGTCGGTCAGGCCTGACCGGCTTGACCCTGGGCGGCCATTTGCCGCTCCATGTTCTGGCGATACAGACCGACGAAGTCGACCGGATCCAGCATCAGGGGCGGGAACCCGCCGTCGCGCACCGCAGTTGCGATGATCTCGCGGGCAAACGGGAACAACAGGCGCGGGCACTCGATCATGACCAGCGGGTGCAGGTTCTCCTTCGGCACATTGACGATCCGGAACACGCCGGCATAGGCGAGCTCGAACGAGAACATCACCTTGCCTGCAGTCTCGGCCTTGCCCTCGACCGACAACGTCACCTCGAACTCCTGTTCGCTGAGATTGTTGGCGTTGACATTGATCTGGATATTGATCTGCGGCGGCTGGCCCTGCTGCTGGAGCGAGCTCGGCGCGTTGGGATTTTCGAACGAGAGGTCCTTGGTATATTGCGCCAGCACGTTGAGCTGGGGAGCCTGGGCCGCCTCGGGAGGGGTGCCGTTACCGTTGGTCATGAAAGTCTCTCCTTACCCGATTGGGGCTGAATTTCGCGGCGGTTGGCTAACATAGGGCCACCTCGTTCCACAAGGACGAACGGTCCCGGATCGGGGATTCGGGCCGCGCCCGCGCTTTGGCGCCTGATCCTGCCCTTTTCGCGAAATCGGGCCCTAAACGATTGAAGCTGCGCCATTTCCGGGCAGGATCGGGTTTCCCCTTAAGCATAAAACGCGCTACACTTGGCACTGTGCCAAAAGGCGCCATTGGCCGGGCAAGATTTCGTGCCTACATCCCACGGACCGGACGCGGATCCAAAATGGTGATGTAGACTTGCCGTTTCCGTAGGGAACGGTCTACTGGCCGGATTGATTTTCCCGGCAACGACCCCTGAAAAGACCAGAAAGCGAATACGACGTGGACATCTACACCATCATATTCCTGGCGCTGGCAGTCTTCATCTTTCTGAGACTGCGTAGCGTGCTGGGGCAGCGCACGGGCAACGAGCGGCCGCCGTTCGACCGCACCGCCGCCCGCAATGCGCTGGGAGGTGCCCAGGACAACAACGTCGTGACCGTGCCGGGCAAGGTGATCGACCAGGCCCCGCTGGCGCCGACGGCCGAACCGACCCCGCCCTCCGATCGCTGGAAGGGGTTGACCGAACCCGGCACTGCGCTGGCGCAGGGCCTCGATGCCATCCTCGAGAAGGATTCCACTTTCGATCCGCGCCATTTCATCTCGGGCGCCCGCGGCGCCTACGAGATGATCGTGCTGGCCTTCGCCAATGGCGACCGCCGCGCGCTGCGCGATCTGTTATCGTCGGACGTCTATGACAGTTTCGATGCCGCGATCAAGGAACGCGAGAAGAACGAGCAGAAGACCGAGACGCGCTTCGTCTCGATCGACAAGGCCGAACTCGTCGGCGCCGAGCTGCGCGACCGCACCGCCCAGCTCACCGTGCGCTTCGTTTCGCAGATGATCTCGGCCACCCGCGACAAGGCCGGCAACATCGTCGACGGCAGCGCCGATACGGTCGCCGACATCACCGACATCTGGACTTTCGCCCGCGACATCTCCTCTCGCGATCCGAACTGGAAGCTGGTTGGCACCGGAAGCGCGAACTAAGGTCTTTCTGAAGAACAGCGCGACGGCGCTTTGCGCGTGCGCCGTCGTGCTCTCGTCGTTTTCGCTCGGTGCCGAGGCGGCGCGGCGCCACCATCGCAGCCATCATCATCACGCCCGGCAATTGCCGGCCGCCCCGCCGCGGGCCTTGCCCTATCCGCAGCTCTCCCTGCCGTTCGAAATTCCCGGCGCGCAATATCTGCCGCTGGCCTGGGCCGACGTGAAGGGCTGGGACGACGACAATCATCTTGCCGCCTACAAGACGTTCCGCGCCAGCTGCCGGCCGGTCAATGCGCAGAACGGCGCGGCCGAGCCCAAGGCCTTCGAACCCAAGGCCTTCGAACCCAAGGCCTTGGGCACATCGCTGAGCGAGCCTTGCCGGGCTGCCAAGACGCTCGATCTCGCCGACGACGCCAAGGCGAAGACCTTCTTCGAGGAGAATTTCACGCCGCTGCGGATCTCGCGCCTCGGCGAGCCCGACGGTTTCGTCACCGGCTATTACGAGCCGGTGCTGGAGGGATCGCGCACACAAACCGATGTCTACAACGTGCCGGTCTATCGCCGTCCGTCGAATCTGTTCGTGCGCGGCTACAAGCAGGATTCGCTCAGCCTGCCCAACAAGGGCCCGGTCTATCGCAAGATCGGCCGCCGCAAGCTCGTGCCCTATTACGACCGCGGCGAGATCGAGGACGGCAAGATCGCCGGCCGCGGACTGGAGATCGCCTGGCTCAAGGATCCGACCGATCTTCTGTTCGCCCAGATCCAGGGATCGGCACGCATCAAGTTCGAGGACGGCAGCTCGGTTCGGCTCAATTACGACGCCTATAACGGCTACCCCTATACGGCCGTCGGCCGTATCCTGATCGAGCGCGGCATCATCCCGAAAGAGGAGATGTCGATGCAGAAGATCAGGGAGTGGATGGCGCAGAATCCCGATGGCGCCAAGGAGCTGCGCCGCGCGAACCGTGCCTACATCTTCTTCCGCGAGGTCAACCTCTCCGATAAGGACGAGGCGGTGGGCGCGCAAGGCATTCCGCTGACCGCCGGCCGCTCGATCGCGGTCGACAAATCGCTGCATGTCTACGGCACGCCGTTCTTCATCGAGGGCGAGCTGCCGATCGAGTCCGAACGCGCCAAGACGCCGTTTCACCGGCTGATGATCGCGCAGGACACCGGTTCGGCCATCATCGGCCCCGCACGCGCCGATCTGTTTTTCGGCGCCGGCCAGGAGGCCGGCCGTATTTCCGGGCGGCTGCGACATCCCATGCGTTTCGTGATGCTGGTGCCAAAGAGCCTCGATCCCGGCCCGCGCGCCGCGAAGTTGCCGATACCGGACCCCAGGCCCTCGGAGAAGATCGCAAAGCTGTTTACGCAAACCGACCCGGCAAAGACGGGCACGCCTGTTGCCGCAGCGGCGCAAGGCAAGAACGAAACGGTTGCCATCGCCGGCCCCGTTCCGCTACCGGTGCCGCGTCCCGCGATCGACCCTGCCGCTGAGCCGCGTCGACCGGTGAAGAATCGTCCTCATCGGCAGCAATGAAACGATCGTCCCGTCCGCCCGTGCTGGAGCCTCGCCCCTCGCCGCGCCGCCGTGCGCTGAGCGAGGAGGAGCGCGAGCTGTGGGACCTCGTTTCTAAGCAGGTCAAGCCGCTGAGGAAGTACCGCGTGCCGAAGGCGCATGCCGCGCCGCGCGCTGAATCGTCACCGGCCGTGACTGCCATGCGACCGGCGTCATCGCCGCGGCCCGTCGCCGCCGCGCCGACGCCGCGCGTGGCGAAGCCGTCCATTCCGCCCCTTGCGCCGCTTGGCAAGCGCGAGCGGACAAAACTGTCGCGCGGCCGCAGCGAGATCGAGGCGCGGCTCGACCTGCACGGCATGACCCAGATGCGCGCCCATCGCGCGCTGGCCGGCTTCCTGCACCGCGCCCATCAGGACGGCCTGACCTTCGTGCTCGTCATCACCGGCAAGGGCCGCAGCGGCGGCGAAAGCGGCGTGCTCCGCCGCCAGGTGCCGGAATGGCTCAGCCTGCCCGAATTCCGCGCCTTCGTCGTCGGCTTCGAAGAGGCCGCCATCGGTCATGGCGGCGAGGGCGCGCTGTATGTACGGATCAGGCGGGCGAGGTCTTAGAACGGCCGCACGATTCCGACGCGCGGGATCAGCGTCAGGATCAAGCCGCAGACGTTTGTCTTCTGATCCTCCGCCGGAATCAGCGCAGCCTCCTGCTTGGCCGGTAGCATCTTCACCGCATGCAGGATCAGGAACATGCAGACCGCCCAGTTCGAGATCCAGCGCGAATAGTCGAACACCATCGCGAACATCACGACATAGGCGAGGCTGATTCCAATCAGCGCCGCGACGACGAGGCGGCGATGCGTTTCGCTGGCGAGTGCGCCGATCAGGCGCGCAAGATAGCGCCACAACGGCGTGTGCAGCCAGATCAGCAGGACGAACACGGGCACGCCGAGAATGTTGTGCGGCAGGCGGCCCCAGGTGTCGGCAACCTCCTTCGCCAGCGGCTGGTACCAGATATAGGCAAATTGCAGCAGGTCGATCCGCGCAGGATCGGCCATCCGGCTCTTCAGATAGGCCACGAAATCCGCTTCGGGGATCGGCATCGTTCCCAGGAATTGCGCCGCGAAGAACAGTGCGGAGATGATGAGCACGGCAACGGCGCCGAAAGCGACGTTGCTGCGGTTGCTGCCGTAGGTCAGGTAGTGCCGGATCGCGACGATGGTGATGATCGTCGGCACATACATCAAGAGATGAATGTGATGGATCAGCACGAGGACGATCGAGAACAGCGCGGCCGTGGCAACGAACAGCAGCGAGCCCGCGGGCATCAGCAGCAGGATGATCGCCAGCGCGCAGCCATAGATGTCGAAATGGCCGAGCGTGTGCATGAAGTTCTTCAGGAAGGACGGCGAGCCCGCGGTGAAGACGAACAGCGGCAGCGTCCTCGCGGTGAAGCCGAAGGTCTTCTGGAACAGTTTTGCGTAAAGCGCTGATGTCGCCAGCCAGGTCGTCCCGCCGAGCGCGAACACCAGCCAGACCGGCACCTTGTCGGTGAAGAGGGCGACGACCGCTCCGATCAGCGCGCGCTTGATGAAGCCGAAATGATAGTCGACCAGGAGGTGGATGTAGGGGACGTAAGGCGGCAGCTGGATCTTGTGGACGAAGACGCCAATGATGACGGCCGCGTTGATCGCGAGCAGCAGACGCCAGGGATTTTGCAGGATGCGCCCGGTCACGCCCCACCCGAACTGGTGAGAGCGACCTCCGCTGTCGCCCCGGGCAAGCGAAGCGCGACCCGGGACCCATAACCATAGGCGGTCGTTTGTGCCGGGATCGGAGCCGCCATCTGTTTCAACAAGGACCGCTGGTGGTTATGGGTCCCTGCTTCGCAGGGACGACCGCGGATAGATAGCGGACTGAATCAAAATTACAAAATGAACCGGCTCAGATCCGCGTTCTTGGCGAGATCCCCGACGTGCTTCTGCACGAAATCCGCATCCACCTTGATCGTCTCGCCGCTGCGGTCGGGGGCGGTGAAGGAGATCTCGTCCAGCACACGCTCCATCACGGTCTGGAGCCGCCGCGCGCCGATGTTCTCGACCGTGGAGTTGACGGCAACCGCGACGTCGGCGAGTGCGTCGATCGCCCCGTCGGTGATATCGAGGGTCACGCCCTCGGTCTGCATCAGCGCGACATATTGCTTGATCAGCGAGGCCTCTGGCTCGGTCAGGATGCGGCGCATGTCGTCGCGGGTCAGCGCCTGCAATTCGACGCGGATCGGCAGGCGGCCCTGCAATTCCGGCAGCAGGTCGGACGGCTTTGCGACGTGGAATGCGCCCGAGGCGATGAACAGGATGTGATCGGTCTTCACCGCGCCGTGCTTGGTCGAGACCGTGGTGCCCTCGATCAGCGGCAGCAGATCGCGCTGCACGCCCTCGCGCGAGACGTCGCCGCCGACGCGGCCGTCGCGGGCGCAGATCTTGTCGATCTCGTCGAGGAACACGATGCCGTTGTTCTCGACCGCGCTGATCGCCTCCAGCGTCAGCTGCTCGGTGTCCAGCAGCTTGTCGGATTCCTCGTTGACGAGGATCTCATGCGAGCCCTCCACCGTCAGCCGCCGTGTCTTGCTGCGGCCCCCCAGCTTGCCGAAGATGTCGCCGAGCGAGATCGCACCCATCTGCGCACCCGGCATGCCCGGGATCTCGAACATCGGCATGCCGCCGCCGGACGATTGCGTCTCGATCTCGATCTCCTTGTCGTTGAGCTCGCCGGCGCGCAGCTTCTTGCGGAAGGATTCGCGCGTCGCCGAGCTCGCATTGGCGCCGACCAGCGCATCGAGCACGCGCTCCTCGGCGGCGAGCTGGGCGCGCGCCTGCACGTCCTTGCGCTTCTTCTCGCGCACCTGGGCGATCGCGACCTCGACGAGGTCGCGCACGATCTGCTCGACGTCGCGGCCGACATAGCCGACCTCGGTGAACTTCGTGGCTTCCACCTTCAAGAACGGCGCGTTCGCGAGCTTGGCGAGCCGTCGCGCGATTTCCGTCTTGCCGACCCCGGTGGGGCCGATCATCAGGATGTTCTTCGGCAGAACCTCCTCCCGCAAGGAGCCGGAGAGCTGCTGCCGGCGCCAGCGGTTGCGCAGCGCGATCGAGACGGCGCGCTTGGCGTCGCCTTGGCCGACGATGAAACGGTCGAGTTCGGAAACGATTTCGCGGGGAGAGAAGTCTGTCATGTGTGCTTAGCTAGGGTCAGATGCACGCCGGGACAAGCCGCTTTTTTGGCCGTCAGATGATCGGCGGGCCCGATTGCCATTGTTTCACGCTCTCGATCGGATGGATCAGCATCAGGATGTTGAGCGTCAGATTGTCGCGAATATGGAGCGC
This sequence comes from Bradyrhizobium sp. USDA 326, assembly GCF_049739485.1. NCBI lineage: Bacteria > Pseudomonadati > Pseudomonadota > Alphaproteobacteria > Hyphomicrobiales > Nitrobacteraceae > Bradyrhizobium > Bradyrhizobium sp. USDA 326. Next base: position 2,597,896 of record NZ_JBMGQA010000001.1, on the reverse strand, counting down.
CAGCACGATCTCGAAGGCGAGGCCGAGCAGGACAGTGACCGGGACGGGCAGCACGCGCGAGGCGAGGAACCCGAGCACCATGAACAGCGTGTCCGAAACCGAATTGACGATGCTGTCGCCGTAATAATCCAGCGAGATCGTGCCGGCGCGATAGCGCTCGATGATGAACGGCGAGTTCTCGACGATTTCCCAGGCGCCCTCGATCAGCATCGCGATGATCAGCCGTGCCGGCCAGGAGAGAGGCAGGAAGGGTAACCGCGCGAACAGCAGCCAGGTCAGGCCGTAGAACAGGAAGCCGTGCAGGACGTGTGAGAACGTGTACCAGTCCGCGATCTGCTGAGAATTCTCCGAGCTGTTCACCACGCCGTGCCACAGCTTGATCGTGCCGCAGGCGCAGACCGGCACGCGTCCCATCGCAAGCAGGATCGCGGCTTGCAGCGCGAGCAGCAGCAGCGCGATGCCGACCCAGCCGAGTGCCGGAAACGCGGTCTTGACGGTGGGAGTTGCGGCAAGCGTCATGGCTCTCGGATCATCAGGAGTGCGGGACCGTCGGGCGTGACGATCTCGCGCTGCGGCACGAAACCAGCTTTCTCATAGGCACGAATCGCGCGCGCATTGGAAGGACTCGGGTCTATCACGATGCGCGGCACACCGCGCGCGAAGAGCTGGTCGATGAAGGCGCGGATGAAAGCGGAGCCGTGGCCGCATCCGAGCATGTCAGCCTCGCCGATGAACTGATCGAGGCCGCGAGTGCCCACGGGCTGCGGGCCGAAGCTGACATGCCAATCGCCGAGCTGGTAGCACTGCAGATAGGCGAAAGACCGGCCGTCAAGGCTGACAATGAACTGAGCCAGGTCGGGATGGTCGAGGTCGCCGCCGACGAATTCCAGCGTCTCGGGATCATGCCACCACTCGGCGACATGCGGGGCGTCCAGCCAGCGCCGGATCAGCGGCATGTCGGCCATGGTCATCGGGCGGAAGTCGTAGGCAGGCGCCATTACCTACCCCGTGGCCAGGCTCTCGATCGTCAGATTCCGGTTGGTGTAGACGCAGATGTCGGCAGCGATGTCGAGGGAGCGGCGGACGATGGTCTCGGCGTCCTTGTCGGTGTCGAGCAGGGCCCGTGCCGCCGCAAGGGCATAGTTGCCGCCGGAGCCGATCGCCATCACGCCGGCCTCCGGCTCGAGCACGTCGCCGGTGCCTGTCAGCACCAGGGAGACGTCCCTGTCGGCGACGATCATCATGGCCTCCAGCCGCCTTAGGTAGCGGTCGGTGCGCCAGTCCTTGGCGAGCTCGACCGCGGCCCGGGTCAGCTGTCCCGGATATTGCTCGAGTTTGGCTTCCAGCCGCTCGAACAGTGTGAAGGCGTCGGCCGTCGCGCCGGCAAAGCCACCGATGACGTCGCCCTTGCCGAGCTTGCGGACCTTCTTGGCGTTGGACTTGATCACGGTCTGGCCGATCGAGACCTGGCCGTCGCCGCCGACCACCACCTTGCCGCCCTTGCGGACCGTCAAGATCGTGGTGCCGTGCCAGACCGGCGAGCTATTCTGGGAAGCCTGCATGGATGATCCTCGTTGTCCGGCTTGATTTAGGCGGTCGGAGCTAAGGGCACAACGGGCCGTTCCGGCCCTAGATTCCGCTCACCATAGGCGGAAGTGCTGGCCTGCCGGAGCGTTCCCGCAGTAGCGAAGGCGTCATTTGGCTGTTAAAAGACCGCCGTTTTCGGCTCCTAGCTAGGATGAAAGCCAGCTTTCAATGCGCACCGCGACGATCAAGCGCAAGACCAAGGAAACCGACATCGAGGTCTCCGTGAACCTCGATGGCACCGGCGTGTCCAATATCGCGACCGGCATCGGCTTTTTCGACCATATGCTCGATCTCCTCGCCCGCCATTCCCGCATCGACCTCACGGTCAAGGCGGTGGGCGACCTGCACATTGATCATCACCATACCACCGAAGACACCGGCATCGCGCTAGGCCAGGGGGTCAGGCAGGCGCTCGGCAACATGGCGGGCATCACCCGCTATGCCGGCGTGCACATGCCCATGGACGAGACGCTCTCGCGCGTGGTCATCGACATCTCGGGCCGCCCGTTCCTGGTGTTCAAGGTCGAGTTTCCCCGCGACAAGATCGGCGAGTTCGACACCGAGCTGGTGCGCGAGTGGTTCCAGGCCTTCGCCATCAACGCCGGCGTGACTCTCCACGTCGAGACCCTATATGGCGATAACAGCCACCATATCGCCGAGTCCTGCTTCAAGGGTCTGGCGCGGGCGCTGCGGGCGGCGGTCGCGATCGATCCGAAGGCGGCGGGCGAAATCCCGTCCACCAAGGGCTCGCTCGGCGGCTGACATCTTCGTCTCGGTGGCAAAACGCTGCCGGCGGCATCACTGAATTCGAAGAACGGGGCATCACCATGCCTGTCTACACAGTTCACGCTCCCTCACCCGCAGGAGCCGATCTGCGCGCGACCGACAAGTTCGTCTTCGTGCGCGACGGCTTCCATTTCTGGGCAATGATCTTCGGCCCGTTCTGGCTGCTGTGGAATCGGCTGTGGCTGGCGCTGATCGGCTGGGTGCTGTTCACGGCCGCGTTCAGCGCGGGGCTGTCCAGCCTCGGTGTCGGCCGCAGCTCGATCGTCTTTGCCAATCTCGTCGTCGCGCTGCTGATGGGTTTCGAGGCCTCGAGCCTGCGCCGCTGGACGTTGTCGCGCGGCAAATGGCGGCAGCTCGACGTGGTGGTTGCCGACAACGGTGACACCGCCGAGCGCCGCTTCTTCGAGCGCTGGAGCCAGAAGCAGCACGGCATCGTCAACGATCAATGGGCCGTCGATCGCGGCGGTCCGCCGCCCACCCGCGGCGTGCCGGGCCAGCAGTTCTCGAACCCGCCGCCGATTCCGGCCGGCGGCATCATTGGATTGTTTCCAGAACCGGGAGGGTCAAGATGAGCGTCGCCATCATCGATTACGGTTCCGGCAATCTGCATTCCGCCGCCAAGGCGTTCGAGCGCGCTGCGCGCAGCCTGGAGAGCCCGCAAAAGGTCTTCGTCACCAGTGATCCGGACCAGGCCTACGAGGCTGACCGCCTGGTGCTGCCGGGCGTCGGCGCCTTCGCCGATTGCCGTCGCGGGCTCGATGCGGTCAACGGCATGGTCGAGGCGATCACCGAAGCGGTGCGCGTCAAGGCGCGGCCGTTCTTCGGCATCTGCGTCGGCATGCAGCTGATGGCGAGCCGCGGCAAGGAACACGTCATCACCGAAGGCCTGAACTGGATCGGCGGCGACGTCGAGAAGATCACGCCGCGCGACGAAAACCTCAAGATCCCGCACATGGGCTGGAATACGCTCGACGTGCTGCAGGAACATCCGGTGCTGAACAAGCTGCCGCTCGGCCCAAAGGGCCAGCATGCCTATTTCGTGCACTCCTATCACCTCAATGCCGCCAACGAGGCGGACGTGCTCGCACGCGCCGATTACGGTGGGCCCGTCACGGCGATCGTCGCGAAGGACACCGCGATCGGGACCCAATTCCACCCCGAGAAGAGCCAGCGCTTTGGTTTGGCCCTGATCTCGAACTTTTTGCGATGGAAGCCGTGATCCTCTTTCCCGCGATCGACCTCAAGAACGGCCAGTGCGTTCGTCTCGAGCAAGGCGACATGGCGCGCGCGACCGTGTTCAACCTCAATCCGGCCGCGCAGGCGCAGAGCTTTGCGGAGCAGGGCTTCGAGTATCTCCACGTCGTCGATCTCGACGGCGCCTTTGCCGGCAAGCCTGTCAACGCGCAGGCCGTCGAGGCGATGCTGAAGACGATCAAGATCCCGGTGCAGCTCGGCGGCGGCATCCGCGATCTCGCCACCGTCGAAGCCTGGCTCGACAAGGGCATCACCCGCGTCATCATCGGCACCGCCGCGGTGCGCGATCCCGAGCTGGTGAAGTCGGCCGCGAAAACATTCCCCGGCCGCGTCGCAGTCGGGCTCGACGCGCGTGATGGCAAGGTCGCGGTCGAAGGCTGGGCAGAGACCTCGCAAGTTACGGTGCTCGAGATCGCAAAGCGTTTCGAGGATGCCGGCGTCGCCGCCATCATCTTCACCGACATCGCGCGCGACGGCCTGCTCAAGGGTCTGAACCTCGAGGCGACCATTGCGCTGGCCGACGCCATCTCCATTCCCGTGATCGCTTCCGGCGGCCTCGCCTCGATCGAGGACGTCAAGGCGATGCTGGCGCCGCGGGCAGAAAAGCTCGCCGGTGCGATCGCCGGCCGTGCGCTCTACGACGGCCGGCTCGATCCCGCCGCCGCCCTCACTTTGATCCGCGACGCGCGCAGGAGCTGACACATGTTCAAGGTGCGCGTGATCCCCTGCCTCGACGTCAAGGACGGCCGAGTCGTCAAGGGCGTCAACTTCGTCGATCTCAGGGATGCCGGCGATCCCGTCGAGGCCGCGATCGCCTATGACGCCGCCGGCGCCGACGAGCTCACTTTCCTCGATATCACCGCGACCCATGAGAACCGTGGCATCATGCTGGACGTGGTCCGGCGCACGGCGGAAGCCTGCTTCATGCCGGTAACCGTCGGCGGCGGCGTGCGCGAGGTCAACGACATCAAGACGCTGCTGCGCGCCGGTGCCGACAAGGTCTCGATCAACAGCGCCGCGGTGGCGCGGCGCGAGTTCGTCAAGGAAGCTGCCGAAAAATTCGGGGAGCAGTGCGTGGTGGTCGCGATCGACGCCAAGCGCGTCAAGCGCCCGGGCGGCGACCGCTGGGAGATTTTCACCCATGGCGGGCGCAACTCCACCGGCATCGATGCGATCGAATATGCTCAGGAAGTGGTCTCGCTCGGGGCCGGCGAAATCCTGCTCACCTCGATGGATCGCGACGGCACGCGGCAGGGTTTCGACATTCCGCTGACCCGTGCGATCGCCGACAGTATTCCCGTTCCCGTGATCGCCTCGGGCGGCGTCGGCAATCTCGACCATCTCGTCGACGGTATCCGCGACGGCCACGCCACGGCCGTGCTGGCCGCCTCGATCTTCCATTTCGGGGAATTCACCATCCGCGAAGCCAAGGAGCACATGGCGCGGCGCGGATTGCCGATGCGCCTCGATGCCTGACGACTCCGGTCCATAAGAATGCTAGATTGGCGGACCGGATGGCCGTTCATGGTCCTGTGTGTTTCTGAGTAAAGTCCGATGCCGCGTTTCACGATCCACGATCTGGCCGAGACCATCGACGCCCGCGCGGCCTCCGGTGGCGAAGCATCCTATACCCGCAAGCTCCTCGACAAGGGCGCCGAGCATTGCGCCAAGAAGTTCGGCGAGGAAGCAGTCGAAACCGTAATCGCTGCAGTCGAAAACGATCGCGCGCATCTGATCGCTGAAAGTGCCGATCTGCTCTATCATTTCCTTGTGCTCTTGAAGGCTCGCGGCATAAAGCTGGAAGAGGTCGAGGCCGCTCTGGGCAAGCGGACCTCGATGTCAGGGTTGGAAGAAAAGGCGTCGCGCAAAAGCGATTGAGGTTATTGTTTGAGCATGATCGTTTCGGAAAACCGCTCACGCTTTTCCGGATCATGCTCTAGGGCAACGGAAAGGCGGCGTTATGGATATCCGCGCACCCGAGCAGCAGTATAATCCGTATCGCGTCTATACGCGCGAGCAGTGGGCGCGCCTCCGCGACGATACGCCGATGACGCTCGAGCCGGGTGAATTCGACCGGCTGCGCTCGCTGCACGACCGCCTCGATCTCCAGGAAGTCGAGGACATTTATCTGCCGCTGTCGCGCCTTTTGTCGATCTATGTCGACGCCATGCAGCGCCTGTATTACGCAGAGCGCCAGTTCCTCAACATCAGGGATCGCAAGGTCCCCTACATCATCGGCGTCGCCGGCTCGGTTGCGGTCGGGAAATCCACCACGGCACGCGTTCTTCAGGCGCTGCTGGCGCGCTGGTCGCCGCGGCCGAAGGTCGAACTGATCACCACTGACGGATTTCTCTATCCCAACGCGGTGCTCGAGCGGCACGGCATGATGCAGAAGAAGGGTTTTCCGGAGAGCTACGATCTGCCGCTTTTGCTCAGCTTTCTCTCCGACATCAAGGCCGGCCGCCGCCACGTGCGCGCGCCGGTCTATTCGCATCTGACCTACGACATCGTGCCGAACCAGTGGGCCGAGATCGACCAGCCCGACATCCTGATCGTCGAGGGCGTCAACGTGCTGCAGACCGGCAAGCTGCCGCGTGACGGCAAGGCGGTGCCTGTCGTGTCCGACTTCTTCGACTTCTCGGTCTACATCGACGCCGACGAAGCGGCGCTGCGGCAATGGTACATCAAGCGCTTCCTGGCGCTACGCGATACCGCATTCACCAATCCAAGATCCTACTTCAACCGCTATGCGCTGCTGTCGGACGAGGAAGCCACCGCCACCGCGATCGCGATCTGGGAACGCACCAACCTCGCCAATCTCGAGGACAACATCCTGCCGACCCGCCCCCGGGCGACGCTGATCCTGAAGAAGGGCGCCGACCACACGGTGGAGAGCGTGGCGCTGAGGCGGCTATGATGGCGCCTTGAACGAGGCGCTGGCCGGTTCGCGCGATAGGTATCTTTTGTTGCAGACCAACAAGGGGTATTCCGCTATTCATTTGGAAGCGGCGGAAAGGCACCATGGTTGATCGTCTCAGAAGCGCTGCGGAGCAGCTCGAAGCTCCGATCTGTCCCGACTGCCATGTCGAGATGAAGTGGTTCCGCTCCGAGCTGCTCGCGGACGAGCCGACGCCGGTCATCGCACATCTCTTCGTGTGCCCGCATTGCAAGCGCGCGGCCAAGGCAGACACCATCTTCCGGGGAAGCCAGGCGCCGCCCGAAAAGCTGTCTGCGCCGCGGTTTATCTCTTATGCTGCATAACATTCCGGGTCGGCCGGATTCCAAGCCCCGCTGGCGCCCATCGCCCGCTCGAGGCCCGGAATGACGATCATTTTCGGACCCCCTGTTGCGTCTTCGAGACGACGAAGATGTGCCAGGTCGTCAGAAACATCGCGGCGACGAGCGGGCCGATGACGAAGCCGTTCGCTCCGAAGGTCGCAAGGCCGCCCAGGGTGGCAAGCAGCACAACATAGCTCGGCATCTGGATCGACTGGCCGACCAGGATCGGGCGGAGAAAATTGTCCGCGAGGCCAATCACGAAGGTGCCGAAAGCGAGCAGAATGAGGCCCTTCGTGACTGCGCCCGCCACGAGCAAATAAATCGCGGCCGGGACCCAAATCAGGGCGGAGCCCAGCACGGGCAGCAGCGAAACCAGCGCCATCAGCGCGCCCGCCAGCAGCGGCGCAGTCAGGCCGAGCAGCCAGAAGATGAGCCCGCCAAGCGCCCCCTGTATCAGCGCGACGAGAACGATCCCTTTGATGGTTCCGCGAACCGCCAGGGTGAACGCATCGAGAAGCTCGGCGGTCTGGCTCGGGCGCAGCGGGAGTGCGTCGCGAATGCGTGCGCTGAGCTCCTCACCGTCGCGCAGGAGGAAGAACAGCAGGTACAGCATCACGAGCAGGCTTGCGACGAACTCCAGCGTCAGCTGGCCGATGTTGATCGCATGCCCGGCCAGCTGTTGGCCGGCTGGGACGACCAGGCCCGACAGGCGTTCCTTCAGGGCCGAAAGATCCATGCGGGCCAGGCGATCTGACAGCGAAGCAGCCCAGCCAGGCAGTGCGGATCTCAATTTCTCCAGGGGATGAGCGAAACTGATCTCTCCGCTCTGAACGCGCTGATACAGCTCCCCGCCCTGGTCGACGAGCGAAGCGATGACGACCGCCACCGGGATCAGGACCATGACGATCACGACGACGACAGTGAACAATGCGGCGAGGTTGGGCTTTCCCGGGACGGTTTCCAGGGCGCGCCGATAGAGCGGTGCGAAGATGATGGCCAGCAGGATGGCCCACAACAATGCGCCGGAGAATGGCCAAAGCACCCACCCGAACACAACGGAGATCGCGGCAAGCAAGATGAGGAATGAACGGTCTTCTGATGTTCTCACGTATTCGCCAGCCTTTCAGTCGCTCGTCACGAGTCCTCCGTATCACAACATCGTGGCGGAGCGGCAAGTCACGGCTGGATGCCGGGCCCCTCACCTGCCTGCTTTCGCGTTCCAGTCCGCAAGCTTGATGCGCCCCGCGAAGGTGGCGGGGCCGGAGCCATTGGCCTTGTAGACGAAGGCCTCGCCTTCCTGGACGTCGCCGGCCTCCTTGCCGAAGGCATCGGCGATGTTCGTCTTGTGGGTGACCAGGAACGTGTTGGTGCCTGCCTTCGGCGGCGCATCGACGAGCTGACGCACGGCCTGTCCGGCCTTTGCATTGGCGCCGGTCGGGTTTGCCATTCCCGATGCGCTGGCATTGCTGCTGTCCGTGAGCGCATCGACCGGCTTGACCTCATGGCTGGAGATGAGCTTGCCGGCCTCGACCGCGCGGTTCAGCCTGCTGGTGTAGACATCGCCGATCGGGATCGCATGCTCCCTGATCGCTGCCCCGATCTGACGCGCCATGTCCCTGCCCTTGTCACTGAGCTGACGCTGGGCGCTCATGTCGTCGAACTTGAACGGGTAGACGTCCTTCTGGCTGTCGTCGGTCGCGGTGTGCCGGAAGATCAGGACGTAGCCGCCTCGCTTGAGCGAGGAGATGAGTTCCGGCGTATCGGCTGCGGCGGGTCGGGAGATTCCAGCGAGGAGAGCAATAAGTGCGAGGCGGCAAAGCACGTTCATGCGCAAAACCCTCTCTTGCAAAGGCCCCCGGAGGATGGTGACGCGCAACGCGCTCGATTTCAATTCGCGATTGCCGGGCGGGATCAGGTTCCCGCAGGATTCGCCACGGCCAGATGCCGGGATGCGGCCAGCCCGGCCAGCGCCTCGTCGAGCTTCTCCCGGTCGAGCGGCTTGATCAGAAATCCGTTCATGCCCGCCTCGAAGCAGGCATAGCGATCCTCCACCAGCGTGTTGGCGGTGAGCGCCAGGATCGGCGTGTGGGGACCACCCGTGGCGGCCTCTTGGGCGCGGATGCGTTTCGTCGCCTCGATGCCGTCGAGCTGCGGCATCTGAATGTCCATCAGCACGAGATCGTAGGGCGTGCCGGCGGATGAGGCGGCGAGCCAGGATTCCAGCGCGGCCTCGCCGTGGACGGCGATGACGACGCGGTGGCCGAGCTTGGTCAGCAGCGAGCGCATCAACAATGCGTTGATCTCGTTGTCTTCGGCGACGAGGATCGACAGGCCCTTCGCCGGCGCTGGGCCGGCGGATGCAGCCGGCGGCTCCGGCGCGAGATCGGGCGAGGCGACCTCCGGCGTCAGGGCGAGGCGTGCGGCGAGCGAGGCCGCCCGCAGCGGCTTCATCAGGAAGCCGGTGAAGGCCGGCGACAGCTTCTCGTGGCGCGAGCTCGACGTCAGCAGCACGAGGCGCTGCAAGGCATGCGCGCGGGCCGCTTCACCCAGATGGTCGGCAATGGCAGGGCCGATCGCGCGATCGATCAGCACCGCGTGCCATGAGCGTTCCGGCAGCAGCGCTTCGGCGACCGCCGCATCCGCAACCAGGCAGGTCTGACCGCCCCAGCGCTCGAGGCGCCGCGCGATCAACGAGGCCTCGAGGCCGTCGGCGACGAGGAGCATCGACTTGCCGGTGAGATCGGGGCTCGGAAATGCCGTCTGTCCGGCGCCGGCCTGCGACGGCGGAAGCGGCACTGCGACCTCGAAGGTCGAGCCCCTGCCCGGCTCGCTCGTGAGCGTGATCCGGCCGCCCATGCGCTTGACGATGCGTTCGCTGATGGCAAGGCCGAGTCCGGTGCCGCCATAGGTGCGGGCAACGCGCTCGTCGGCCTGCTCGAACTCGCGGAAGATGCGCTGCTGGGCTTCGGCTGCGATGCCGATGCCGGTATCGCGGACCAGGAAGCTGATCTCGTTCGGCCAGATGCCGGGCTCGACGATCAGTGCAACGCCGCCGTTGCTCGTGAACTTGATGGCGTTGCCGGCGAGGTTGAGCAGCACCTGCCGCAGCCGCGCGGCGTCGCCGAGCACCTCGAGCGGCAGGCGCTCGTCGACATAGGCGGCGATCTCGAGCGTCTTCGCCTGCGCGCGCGGCGCGAGCAGCTCGGTGATCTCCTCGACCAGGGTCGAGAGCGCGAAAGGACGCTGATCGAGGTCGAGCTTGCCGGCTTCGATCTTGGAATAGTCCAGCAATTCCTCGATCAGCGCCATCAAGGCTTCGCCCGAGGTCTTCACCGCCCTGGCATAGGTCGCCTGCTCCGGCGTCAGATTGGTGTCGAGCAGGAGGCCGCCCATGCCGATGATGCCGTTGAGCGGCGTTCGGATCTCGTGCGAGGCCATCGCGAGGAAGCGCGACTTGGCGCGGTTGGCGGCATCGGCCTGGTCGCGCGCGTCGGACAAGGCGCGTTCGGTCTCGGTGCGGTCGGTGACGTCGCGTCCGACGCTCTGCAGCTCGGCGGGCTGTCCGGCATCGAGCCGGACATAGCCTTCGCGCCAGGCGATCCAGCGCGGCCCGAGCGGGGTTGCGATCTTCTGGTCGTGGATGCGCGTGCCGTTGCTCTCGCGGGCATTGTCGCCCTGCTCCAGCACGTCGAAATCGAAGCGCGTGCCGATCAGCGCGCTGCGCGCCTGTCCTGCGAGTGCGCAATAGGCGTCGTTGGCAAAGGTGATGCGGCCCTCGGTATCGCGCAGCACGATGAGGTCACCCTGCTGTTCGAACAGGCTGCGGGCGCGCTCTTCCGCTTCCTTCAGCTCCCAATTGCGGTCGATCAACGCCTCATTGTGGACGGCGAGCGTGCGCAGCCGCTTGCCCACGAAGCGCAGGCGCATGCTCAGCGTCGCAAGGCCGAGGCAGGCGAGCGCGAACAGGAAGCTCGCGCCGATCGCAAAGGCGTGGGGATCGTAGCCGGAATTCTCGGACCGGCTGCCGGACACGAAACCATAGGCGCCGCCGAAGGTCGCCGAGAAGATCATGAAGGAGCGGACCGCGAAGGCAATGCGGGGGTGCTGCCGCTTGAAGCGGCGCATGCGTACTTTGATCCGGAACGTCCGACCCATCACCACCGACCCGACTCTCTTGCTCGAGGCCCCGCCGCCGCGTGCGACCATGGCCCGCCGACCTTGCGAACAGCTTGAGGCCCTGGTTCTGCCTCCAAACAGGGTTGACGAGGTGTTAACGGCTCAGAGCGAGGCGGCCTGGAGCTGGCGGTGGCCGCCGCGGGCACCCACGATCAGGGCCGCCGCCTCGCGCTGCGAGAACGTCTTCGAGCGCACATAGATGCGGTAATCCGCCGGTCCATCGCTGGAGAGATAGACCACCGGCCCGCCGTCGACCGGCTGCGCGGCGATCGAGATCAGCCGTGTCGCCGGGCTGGCCTGGCAGGAGTCCGGCTCGGAGCCGAGGCCGTCGTCCACCACGGTGAAGTCGGCGGCGTCCGCGTCATCGGTGATCTGGACCCGCACCGTGGCCCGCGCGGGATCGTCGGTGAAGGCGACATGCACGTTGGCGGTCCAGAACAGGGATGTGAGCTCGACCGAGGTGTCACTGAGCGCGATGCAGGGATGCGAGACCGATCCGATCTCGGCACGGGCGAACACCGCAGCCGCCAGCAGGGGAACAACCGAGGCCAGGATCTTGAAACGCAACATGACACTCTACTCGCCGGGCCCTTCTGGAACTCACAACCGAAACGCGCGGGCCTTATGGTTTGCAGAGCGTAAAGGAAAGTCGTTACCGCCGGGTTGATGCGAGGGCGCGATCACGCCATCTGCCGCACATCCTCCGCGAGTGCGCGGTAGGACAGCGCTTCGGCCAGATGCAGCCGGCCGATCTTGTCGGCGTGGTCGAGGTCGGCGAGCGTGCGCGCCACCCGCCAGCACGCGGTGATAGCCGCGCGCCGACAGCCGCATGGTCTCGGCGGCATCCCGCAGCAGCTTGGCGCCTTGCGCATCCGGCTTTGCGATTTCCTCCAGCACGGAGGCGGGCGCCTCGGCATTGGTGCGGACCTTTGGCAGGCCGGCATCCGCATAGCGCGCGAGCTGGATGTCGCGCGCCGCCGCCACGCGTGCGGCGACCTCGGCCGATCCCTCCGCCGGCGGCGGCAGGATCAGGTCCGCCGCGGTCACGGCCGGCACCTCGATGCGCAGATCGATGCGGTCCATGAGGGGACCGGAGATGCGCGCCTGGTAGTCGCCGGTGCAGCGGTCGATGCGGCCGCGCTTGCAGGCATAGCCGGGCTCGAACGCATTGCCGCAGCGGCAGGGATTCATCGCCGCGACCAGCATGAAGCGGGCAGGGTAGGTGACGCGGTGATTGGCGCGCGACACCGCGACCTCGCCGTTCTCCAGCGGCTGGCGCAGCGAATCCAGCACGCGCGGATCGAACTCCGGCAGCTCGTCGAGGAACAGCACGCCCTGATGCGCCAGCGAGATCTCGCCGGGCCTGGCGCGCATGCCGCCGCCGGTGAGCGCGGCCATGCTGGCGGAATGATGCGGCGAGCGGAACGGGCGCCGCGCCGTCAGCGCACCGCCCTCGATCTCGCCGGCGACGGACGCGATCATCGAGACCTCGAGCAGCTCGCCCGGCGACAACGGCGGCAGGATCGAGGGCAGGCGCGCGGCCAGCATCGATTTGCCGGCGCCGGGCGCACCGACCATGAGCAAATGATGCCCGCCAGCGGCCGCGATCTCCAGCGCGCGCTTGGCGCTTTCCTGGCCCTTGATGTCGCGCAGGTCGAGCGTGGAGGCGGCGGCCTCGTGCACCTTCGGCGAGGGCCGCGACAGCACCTGCGTGCCCTTGAAGTGATTGGCGATCTGGATCAGCGAACTCGCTGCGATGATCTGGATGTCGGGGCTCGCCCAGGCCGCTTCGGAGCCGCAGGCCGCCGGGCAGATCAGCCCTTCCTCGCGCATATTGGCGCCGATCGCGGCGGGAAGAACGCCGGCCACTGGGGCGATCGAGCCGTCGAGGCCGAGCTCGCCGAGAACGGTGAAGCCGGTCAGCGCATCCGGCGGGATCGCGCCGATCGCCGCCATCAGCCCGAGCGCGATCGGCAGGTCGTAATGGCTGCCTTCCTTCGGGACGTCGGCCGGCGCCAGATTGACGATGATCCGCCGCGCCGGCAGCGCCAGTCCCGAGGCGATCAGCGCCGAGCGCACCCGTTCGCGCGCCTCGGACACCGCCTTGTCCGGCAGGCCGACAATGGCGAAGGCCGGCAGGCCGGGGGCGACCTGCACCTGCACGTCGACCGCGCGGGCCTCGATCCCCTCAAAGGCGACGGTAGAAACCCGCTGAACCATGCTCGAACCAGCCTGCCCCTTTCGCGCAATTAGGGGTAGCAGAGCGCGGCCGCCTGCGCAAGAACAATACGGGAACATTCCCCGGCGCCCGCGCCAGTCCTAACCAGTCGTAAACGCGACACGGAGACTACGTCTCAAAAGCTCCCTTCTGTCCTCAGCACATTCCAACGAATGTCCATTACTTCTGAGGCTGCGGGATGGGCCGTGATCTAACAAGTGAAGAAGCAAGATGCTTGCAAATCGCCGGAGAAGCGAACGTCGGGTATGCAGCCGGCTCGCCAAGATTCATCTTGGCGCGGGCTCGCTGCCGCGGGACTGCACGATCACGGATATTTCGGACGGCGGTGTGAAAGTGGTGGCGGAATTCTTGGAAGTGCCGCCGGAATTCACCATCATCTTCGCGCCCGACTATTCCCGCCAATGTCGCCTGCGCTGGCGCATCGGCTGCGAGTTCGGCGCCGAGTTCGTCGACTAGGCCGCAAGGGCCGCGCTCTTTAACGGGACTTTAGCGTTAATGGGTCAGCATCTCTGATCAGTTGCCGAGTGATCAGAGTATGTCCAAGCGTTCGTTGCTCGCCTCACCGGCGAGATTCCTGCTTCCCGCGTTCCTGGTGCTCGGCCTCGGCGGCTGCCAGACCGCCGGCATCGAAGACGTGACCGGCGCGCTCGGCGTCAGATCGGAACCGGCCAGCAAAGCTGACGCCAAGCCGGATATGGCCGCCTTGCGCGAGCGCTATCGCGCCAGGCCCGGCGATCCCGGCGTTGCGCTCGCCTACGGCAAGGCGCTGCGCGAGACCGGTCAGCGCGCACAGGCCGTCGCAGTGCTGGAGCAGGCCGTGCTCGGCCATCCCAGCAACAAGGCGCTGCTCGCCGGCTATGGCCGAGCGCTCGCCGACAACGGCAATTTCCAGCAAGCCTTCGACGTCCTCGGCCGCGCGCATTCGCCTGAGGATCCGGACTGGCGCATCCTGTCGGCGCAGGGCGCCGCGCTCGATCAGCTCGGCCGCAACGAGGAGGCGCAGCAATATTACGCCGCGGCGTTGAAGATCGTGCCGAACGAGCCGACCGTGCTGTCCAATCTCGGTCTGTCCTATATGCTGCAAAACAATCTGCCGAAGGCCGAACAGGTGCTCGGCCGCGCTTACCAGGGCAATCAGAACGATGCGCGGGTCCGCGCCAATCTCGCGCTCGTGCTGGGATTGCAGGGCCGCGAGTCCGAAGCCGAAATACTCGTGAAGGCCGATTTGCCGCCCGATCAGGCGGCGGAAAAGGTCGCGGCGCTGCGGCAGCTGCTGGCGAAGAAGCAGCAGCGGGCGGACAAGTAGCCGCCCTTTCCAGGTTCCTGTTTCGACGCGTCGTGACGCGAACCGGGATCCGCTTCGCGCGAAAAGGCGCCTGCCGCTACGACGCCTTGCGATGCGGGGCTGACCCGCGCCCCGGCCTGCCCTTGAGCTTCTTCAACAGCGGCTCGAGCAGCGAGCGCTTCGGCTTCTTCACCTCGCCGCGGCCGGCGAGGCGGTTCGCCATGTTCTGGAACAGAAGGGTGGTGCGGTGGGTCCTGGAGACCTCGGCGATCATCTGGCCGTTATTGGCTGCGGTCGAGAACAGTTTCGAATCGAACGGGATCACCGCGATCGGCTGGCTCTCCATGGTCTTGGCGAACGCCTTGACCTCGATCTCCGCGCGCTTGTGCATGCCGACCTGGTTGAGGCAGTACAGCGGCGGGCGATCGTTGGGGCGTGCCGCTTTCAGCACGGTCAGCATGTTCTTGGTGTTGCGCAAGTTGGCGAGATCGGGCTCGGCCACGATCACGATGTCGTCGGCGTTCACCAGCGCGCGCCGCGTCCAGCCGGACCATTGATGGGGAACGTCGAGCACGATGCAGGGCGTGGTCATGCGCAGCGTGTCGAACACCGCATCGAAAGCTTCGGCACCGAAATCGTAGACGCGGTCGAGCGTAGCCGGCGCCGCCAGCAGGCTGAGGCGATCGGTGCATTTGGCGAGCAGGCGCTCCATCAGTGCCGTGTCCGGCCGGTCCTGCGACAGCACCGCATTGGCGATGCCCTGTATCGGATCCTGGTTGTAGTCGAGGCCCGCCGTGCCGAAGGCGAGGTCGAGATCGATCACGACGGAATCGAGCGCGAGGTCTCGGGCGATGGTCCAGGCCACATTGTGCGCGACGGTGGACGCACCGACGCCGCCCTTGGCGCCGACCACGGCGATGACGCGCCCGGTGATGATGGCCTCGGAGGCCGAGAACAGGCTGCAGATTGAGCGGACCACGTCGAGGGTTTCGACCGGGCCGACCACGTAGTCGTTGACGCCGCGGCGCACCAGCTCGCGATAGGGCGCGGTGTCGCTGGGGCTGCCGATCACGACCACGCGGGTGCCGGGATCGCAGACGCCGGCGAGGTCGTCCAGGCCCTCGAGGATGTCGCGCGTGCCGTCGGACTCGATGACGATGACGTTCGGCGTCGGCATCGATTCATAGACCTCGATGGCCGCGGCGAGGCCACCGTCCTTGACGGTGAGGTGGGCCTTGGCGAGCCGGCGATCCTCGCCCGCCGCGGACACCGCCTTGAGCGTCTGCTCGGTCTCGCAAAAGGCTTGCACGGAAATGCGAGGAACCGGTGCAATGTGTTCCTCGGGGTGCCGCGGATCGTCCGCTTCTTCGTGGTCGAAGCTTGTCATTTGCCGGTGTCGCTGAGTTTGGCCTTGTCGGATTCGGGGTAGGGAGTCGCGGTCGTCGTGCCCTTGCGATAGCGTTCGAACGCGATGTTGCGCCGTGCGGTATAGGCCGGCGTTTCGGCGCGCGGCTGCTCGAGATCGGCCGGGTTGTCGATCATGGCCGCGAGATTGCGCTGGCTGGCGCAGCCCAGATTGAAATAGGGCCGGTTCTCGTTGTAGCCGGGATCGAGGATCGAGGGGCCGATGTCTTCCGGCCACAGTCCGCAGGGGCCGGCGACCGCCGCGATTTTCGAGTAACTCAGGCGGATGGTGGGCAGCAGCCCGGGATCCTCAGGGCGATAGGGATGCTGGACGATGGCACGCGACGGCACGCCGCCGGACGCGAGCACGGACCGGATCTCCTGGTAGGTCGCGGCTGCCGCGCGCGAATTGGCGGTGTCGACAGGCACGTCCACGATGACGGAGCCGGTGCCTTCGCGCGTCCAGTCCCGCGCGATGCCCGCGACGTCCGAATGCTGCGCCGGCGAGAGGCCGCCTCTCGCCTTGCCGACGAAGATCACGATCGAGCGCTTGCCCTCCTGCACTGCGATCGGGTGACGCTGGCGATAATCGGTCGGCACCGTCTGGGTGACGATCTCGCCGGTGGTGTTGCAGGCGCCCAGCATGACGGAGATCCCCGCCAGTGCCAGCACCACGCGCAGATTGCGACGTCGATTGGCTGTCGTCTTCGTCATCGCCTCATCCCCTGCTGCCCCAATTCCTGCACCGGTCCCCACGCCGCGCGTTCGTCTCAGTCGATGATGAAGCCGAAATCACCCGGCGTGCCGCCGATCGGATCGACGCGGCGCGCGATGCCGTAGAGGCGGTTCATGCGGCCGAGCAGCGCCGTCTGCGCATCCGAGGCCGGCGCAAAGCCGTCGTCGGGCCGCGACAATTCCTTCTGGGCGACCGCGCGCACCACATAGGGCGTCACGATCACCATCAGCTCGGTCTCGTTGTTGACGAAGTCCTGGCTGCGGAACAGCGCGCCGATGATCGGCAGCTGGTCGACGCCGGGCAGGCCGTTGATCGCCTGCTTGGTCTGCTGCTGGATCAGGCCGGCCATCGCCATCGAGCCGCCCGAGGGAATCTCCAGCGTGGTCTCGGCGCGGCGGGTCTGGATCGACGGGATGGTGATCGAGCTGGTCTGGCCCGCGGACACCGCTTGCGTCACGGAGATGGCGTTCTGACTCGACAGCTCCGAGACTTCGGTCATCACGCGCAGGCTGATACGTCCCTCGCTGAGCACGACCGGCGTGAAGTTCAGGGAGATGCCGAACTTCTTGTAGGTGATCTGGGTGGTGCAGACATGGGTGACCGGATCGCAGGAATAGCCGGCAGGGATCGGGAATTCGCCGCCGGCAATGAAAGTGGCGGACTCGCCGGAGATCGCCGTCAGGCTGGGCTCGGCCAGGGTCCGCATCACGCCGGCGCTTTCCATCGCGCGCATCGTGGCGTTGACCGTGGCCACGCCTTTCGCGAGTCCGGTGACACCGAGTCCGTTGCTGCTGACGAGCGGGCCGCCGGAGACCGAGAACGGGTTGGAGTTGTTGAAATTCACCACCGCGGTGCCGGCATTCAGGCTGGCGCTGAGATCGACGCCGAGCTGCTTGACGATGTCGCGGCGCACTTCGCCGACCACGACCTTGAGCATCACCTGGTCGCGGCCGCGCACGACGATGTTGTTGACGATCTTGTCCGAGCCGCCGACGAGCTTGGCGGCGACGTCGCCGGCCTGCTGGGCCTCGACCGGGCTCGACACCGAGCCGGTCAGCATCACGCTGTCGCCGACGCCTTCGATCTGCACGCCCGGCAAGGACTGGCGCAGCGCCGCGCGCATGCCGTTGAGATCGCGCTTCACGGCGATGTCGTAGGAGGCGACCTGCTGGCCGTCGGCGGTGAAGAACACGACGTTGGTCTGGCCGACCTGGCCGCCGATGATATAGGCGCGCTGCGCCGAGCGGATCACCGCGTTGGCGATCTTGGGGTCGGCCACGAGTACGTCCTTGACCTCGCGCGGCAGGTCGATGACGACCGACTTGCCGACGCCGAGCGACAGGAATCGCGTTCTCGCGGGCGCGACGGTCGAGACCGGCGACACGCCGAGGTCAGGCGCTTGCATCGGCGTCTGGTCGCCGACCGGCGCATCCGCGGCGCTGACGGCCTCGGAGGCTGCGAGCAGCCCCAGCATCAACATCGTCCCCGCCAGGAACGAGCGCGCGCGCTTCCCCCGAATGCGCAGGCCCGTCCGATCGCCCCCGTAGCTCATGCTATCCCCATCACTTCTGTGACGTCAGTTGTCGTGCCTGCACGCCGTAACGAATCACGTTCACGCCGCCCGGGCGCTTGATCGCCTGGTCCTCGGGCGTGCCGTCGATGGCATTGGCATCGACGATGCTGCGCAGCGCGAGCGTCAGCGTGCCGCCCTGGCGTGCGGCCGAAAGTACTGCGACCTGGTCGGGCCTGAGCTCGAGCGTGACGGTCTTGCCGATCACGGCGTTCTGGCCGTCCTTTTCCTTCGGCGCCTGGTCGATCGCGAGCACGCGGATGTTCATGAGAATGACCTCGGACAGGACGAGGTCGTTGCCGCCGGTCGGGCCGTCGTTGTTGCCGTCGGGATTCTTCAGGCGGCGGGTCAGGACGATGTCGACGCGGTCATTCGGAAGGATGAAGCCGCCGGCTCCCGTTTCGGCTGAAATCTCGGTGGAGACGGCGCGCATCCCGGACGGCAGGATCGCGGCCATGAAGCCGGAGCCTTCGGCCTTGACCAGCTTCTGCTCGCGGATCGGCTCGCCCTGCATCAACGGCACGCGTGCGATCGAGCCGGCGATCTGGGTCTGCGCGTCGGGCCTGCCGTCGCGGCGGATGAAGGCGCTGCTGGCAGTGGCGGCCGGCCAGGCCTGCCATTGCAGGTCGTCGGGCTTTACGGCCTGGCCGAGCTGGATATCGTTCTTCGCGACGAGCACCTCGACCGTCGGCAGCTTCTCGGCGACGGGAAGGGCAGGCGCGGGCTTGTTGTCGAAGCCGCTCGCCAGATACGCAGCGACGCCGCCGGCGCCCAGCGCGATGACGAGAACGACGATGCGTGCGGTGTTCATGCGCCTCTACTCTTACGCGGGGCACTCGAACCGCACCTTGCGTGTTCCCCCGCGTCGATGAGTAGGGAGCAAAAGTATAAGGGGTGTTGCGAGGCCGAATGCGATGACCGCCCGCGACGCTGGTTTTCGGCAGATGGTGAACGTGGCGTTATTCGATCCGCCAGCGGCTCCGTAGTTTCACGTAAGCGCACCCCTGCGCTCGAACGAACGCGGGCGGCTTCATGGTGAACGCGCGGTTAGCGATGCGCGCGTGATGGGTGCCAACGGATCGCAGCCACGCTCCCCGCAACATCGGTGTCGTCCCGGCGTTCGCCGGGACGACGTTGAGGAGAGTTCGTGCGCTCCCCAACGCAATCGTTGCAAAGCGTTACTTCTTCCGCTTCTGCTCGATCACGTCCCAGATCCTCGCTGCGACGTCAGGGCCGCCGAGCCGCGCGATGGCGCGGATGCCGGTCGGCGAGGTGACGTTGATCTCGGTGAGGTTGCCGTTGATGACGTCGATGCCGACGAACAGGAGGCCGCGCGCGCGCAACGCCGGGCCGACGGTGGCGCAGATCTCGCGCTCGCGCGGCGTGAGCTCCGTCTCCTGGGCCGCGCCACCGCGCACCATGTTGGAGCGGAGGTCGTCGGCGGCCGGCACGCGGTTCACCGCGCCGGCGAACTCGCCGTCGACCAGGATGATGCGCTTGTCGCCGTGCTTCACCTCGGGGATGAATTGCTGGATCACCCAGGGCTCCCTGAACGTCACCGGAGAACATGTCGAACAGCGAGCCGAAATTCATGTCCTGCGGCATCACGCGGAACACCGCCGCGCCGCCATGGCCGTGCAGCGGCTTCATGACGACGGCGCCGTGCCTGTCGCGAAACGCGTTGATCTCGTCCAGGTCGCGCGAGATCAGCGTCGGCGGCATCAGCTGCGGAAAGTTCATCACGAACAGCTTTTCCGGCGCGTTGCGCACCGAGGCGGGATCGTTGACCACCAGCGTCTTCGGATGGATGCGCTCCAGGAAATGCGTCGAGGTGATGTAGGCGAGGTCGAACGGCGGGTCCTGGCGGAGCAGCACCACGTCAAAGCCGTTCAGCGCTTCGCGCCTGGGCTCGCCCAAGGTGAAGTGGTCGCCGGGCTCGTCGCGCACGGTCAGGAGCTGAACCGGCGCGACCAGCTCTTCGCCGACCATCGAGAGCTTGTCGGGCGTGTAATAGGACAGGCCATGGCCACGCTTCTGCGCTTCCAGAAGCAGCGCAAAGGTGGAATCGCCCTTGATGTTGATGCGGGCGATGGGATCCATCTGGACGGCGACATTGAGTTTCATGGTCTGCCTTTCAGGTCGAGGCGTCGAATGCCGCCAACACATGGCGCGGAAGCGAGCGCGGCGCAATCAGCATGGCGTCGAATCGCAATTCGAATTCGGCATGCTCGGGATGCGCTACGAGCCAGCCTTGTGCGGCGTCGATGATGCGCTGCTGCTGGCGCGGCGTCACGGCGAAAGCGGCGTCATCCAGGCTCGCCCGCGCCTTGACCTCGACGAAAGCGATCAGGTTGCGGCGGCGCGCCACGATGTCGATCTCGCCATGCGGGGTGCGGTAGCGCTTGGCGAGGATGCGATAGCCCTTGGCCATCAGATAGGCCGCGGCGCGGCTCTCCGCGGAAATGCCGGTGCGGAACGCGGCGACGCGCTCGGGCGAGGCGACCTTCGGTTCCCTAGGGATCTCAGTCTTCGCCATCCCCGCCCCGCAGATCCTTTGCGAGCTCCAGCGCGCGGGCATAGACCTCGCGGCGCGGCCGGCCCGACAGTGCGACCGCATGCGCCACGGCATCCTTGACGCTGCTTGCGGCAAGCTGCTCGCGCAAGAGTCCGTCGAGCGCGTCCGATGCCAGCACGTCGGCGTCCGCTGCGGGCGGGCCGATCACCAGAACGAACTCGCCGCGCGTCTCCGGCGCATCGGCCTGCCGCGCGAGCTCGGCGAGCGGCGCACGCCTGACCTCCTCGTGCAGCTTCGTCAGCTCGCGGCAGACCGCGGCCTCGCGTGCGCCCATGATCTCCGCGAGATCGTCCAAGGTGGCCTGCATCCGGTTGCCCGATTCGAACATCACCAGCGTCGCGTCGATGCGCGCAAGCTCGGCGAGGCGCGCGCGGCGCGCCGCGGATTTCGCCGGCAGGAAACCCTCGAAGAAGAAGCGGTCGGTCGGCAGCGCGGCGACCGACAGCGCTGCCAGCACCGAGGACGGGCCCGGCAGCGCATACACCGGATGGCCGGCGGCGCAGACCTCGCGCACCAGCTTGAAGCCGGGATCGGAGATCAGCGGCGTACCGGCGTCCGACACCAGCGCGACCGAGCCGCCTTGCGCCAGCGCCTCCAGAAGCTTCGGGCGCGCCGCTTCCGCATTGTGCTCGTGATATTGCTTGAGCGCTGCTGCGATCGCATAGCGCTCGGTCAAGCGGCGCGTGATGCGGGTGTCCTCGCAGGCGATGATATCGACGCCGGCGAGCGTCTGAAGCGCCCGCAGGGTGATGTCGCCGAGATTGCCAATGGGTGTCGCGACCAGATAGAGACCCGGCGCAGCCTTCGGCGCCGCGAGCCGATGGGCATCGATGGAGAAACCGCGCGAGGCGGTGTCTTGAGCTTCAGGCGTATTTATCGGGGCCGGCTTTGCGCGCATAATGAAGTCAACTTAGGCACGATCCGCAGGGCTGGGAACCTTCTGGTCGAAAAAGATCGTGCCCAAGATCGTGCCCAGATGGGGGGCGAGGAACGGACGGGAATGTGATCGGCCGGGATCACCTCGAGAGGGAATGAGGGGCCTTCGCGCCATATTCACGACGGAAACGCCGCCTTGATGCTGGAAGAGCGACGGCGAACGGCTGCCGGAACGGGAAGGCGGTCGCGTTAAGCGGCTGTTATCCTTTTGTTTTGGTTAACTGTTTGCCGACTATATGCCTGAATCCGCGGCCTGTGTCGCGGAAGGAATGTCGTGACGGGCCGGCGACGGCCAGTCAGAAGAGAAGCTGCCATGGTGGGCCCGCGTCATCCAAACTCTCCGGTTCCGGTGTTCCGATCGTCGGGGGCGACCCGCCGGAGTGCGCTCGGCCTGCTGCTCGGTGCGCCCGTGCTGTCGGCCTGCGCCGGCGTGCAGCAAAGTCTCAGCCAGTTCTCCAACCCGTTCTCGAGCTCCGCGCCGCCGGCTCAGCCGGCAGGTCCCCAGCAACAGGCCACGACCGCCGGCACCGGCGGCGTGAAGGTCGGGCTGATCCTGCCGCTCTCGGCCGCCGGCAATGCGGGCCTTGCCGCGCAATCCATGCGCAACGCCGCCGAGATGGCGCTGGCCGAGTTCCAGAATCCGAATATCCAGCTCCTGATCAAGGACGACAATGGCAGCCCGCAAGGCGCGCAAACCGGCGCCCAGCAGGCGGTCGACGAAGGCGCCGAGATCATCCTCGGGCCGCTGTTCGCCCAATCGGTGCCGGCGGTGGCGCAGGTCGCGCGCACGCGCGGCATTTCCGTCATCGCCTTCTCGACCGATTCCAGCATCGCCGGCCGCGGCGTCTATCTGCTCTCGTTCCTGCCGGAGTCCGACGTCAACCGCATCGTCGAATATTCCGCCAGCATCGGAAAGCGCTCCGTGGCCGTGCTGGTGCCCGACAATGCCTATGGCAATGTCGTCGAGGCGGCGGTGAAAGCGGCGGTGCCGCGGCGCGGCGGGCGCATCGTCGCCTTCGAGAAATACGGCGCCGATCGCGCCACGCCGGCACGCACCGTGGCGCAGCAGCTCGGCGGCGCGGATGCGCTGTTCATTGCTGATGACGGCGATGCGGTGGTCTCGGTGGCGGATGCGATGACAGCCGCGGGCGCGAATCTGCGCAACATCCAGCTGCTCGGCACCGGCCTGTGGGACAATCCGCGCGTCTATGCCAGTCCCAACCTGCAAGGCGGCCTTTACGCCGCGCCCGATCCGGCCGGCTTCCGCGCCTTCTCCGGCCGCTATCGCACCAAATATGGCGGCGAGCCGGTGCGGACCGCCACGCTCGCCTATGACGCGGTCGCTCTCGTCGCCGCGCTCGCGCGTACACAAGGTCCCACGCGCTTCTCGTCCGACGTGCTCACGAACCCTTCCGGCTTTGCCGGTATCGACGGCCTGTTCCGATTCCGCGCCGACGGCACGAATGAACGGGGTCTCGCGGTGATGAAGGTGACGCAGGGTGGCGGCGTCGCGGTCGCGGGCTCGCCGAAGAGTTTTGGGGCGTGACGGTTCATCTCCCGCTTGCAAGCGGGCGAGGGACCGCAGCGCGGTTTTGGTTCCGACTCAGGCCGCCAGATCCGCGACCACCGCATCCAGCACCGGGAAGCCGCTGTTGGTCACGCGCAGGCGGCCCGTCGGGTCCACCGTGATCGCGCCTTCCTCGCGCAAGAGCGCGATGCGGCGGGGGTCGAGCGGGCGGCCCGCGAGGGCTTTGTAGCGCTCGGGGTCGATGCCCTCGGCAAGGCGCAATCCCATCAGCAGGAATTCGTCGGCGCGCTCTTCGCTGTTGAGGAGCTCGTCGGTGACGACGCCGTGGCCGTTGGTCTCGACGCGCAGCAGCCAGGCCTCGGGACGCTTCTCGGTGGCGGTGGCGTGGCGCGCGCCATCGATATCGAGGCGGCCGTGCGCGCCGGGGCCGATGCCGGCATATTCCTCGCCGCGCCAGTACACCAGATTGTGCCGGCACTCGGCGCCGCGCCGGGCGTGATTGGAGATCTCGTAGGCGGGCAGACCCAGCCTGTCGCAGGTCTCCTGCGTGACATCATAAAGAGCGCGCGCAACCGCTTCATCCGGCGTCTTCAATTTGCCGGCCTGGTGCAGGCCGAAGAACGGCGTGCCTTCCTCGATCGTCAATTGATAGAGTGACAGATGCTCGGCCGCTTCATCGATCGCAAGACGCAGCTCGTCGGCCCACATCGCCGGCGTCTGGTCGGGACGGGCGTAGATCAGGTCGAACGAATAGCGGTCGAACGAGCGGCGGGCGATGGCGACGGCATCGAGTGCCTCGCGCGCGCTGTGCATGCGGCCGAGCGCCTTCAGCGAGGCATCGTCGAGCGCCTGCACGCCGAGCGAGACGCGGTTGACGCCGGCGGTGCGATAGCCGGCGAAGCGCGTGGCTTCGACGCTGGTCGGGTTCGCTTCCAGCGTGACTTCGACGTCGCCCGCGACGGACCAGTGCTTGCCGATCGCATCGAGCACGGCGCCGACGGTTGCGGGCTGCATCAGGGACGGCGTGCCGCCACCGAGGAAGATCGAGGTGACCTCACGTCCGGGGACGCGCGCGGCGGTCGCAGCGATCTCGCGCGCAAAGGCCGAAGCGAAGCGCGCCTCGTCGATCGCGGCGTGTCGAACGTGGCTGTTGAAGTCGCAATAGGGGCACTTCGACAGGCAGAACGGCCAGTGCACGTAGACGCCGAAGGCTTCGGATTCTTGTTTTGACGCGTTTTCCCGGCGCGAACCGGTGTCCACTTCGCTCGAAAACGCTCTAGCGCGGCTCAAGGCAGATCTCCGCCAGTTTCACGAAGGCGCGGGCGCGGTGCGACAGGCCGAGGCCAAGCGGCGGCAGGCCGTGCTTCTCGATGCTCTCCATCTCGCCGAAGGTGCGGGTGTGGCCATCGGGCAGGAACATCGGGTCGTAGCCGAAGCCGGCAGTCCCGCGCGGCGGCCAGACCAGCGTGCCGTCGACGCGCGCCTCGACCTCTTCGAGATGATCGTCGGGCCAGGCGACGCACAGCGCGGAGACGAAGTGCGCCTTGCGCTTGTCCGGCGTGCTGGCGCCACGCTCCTGCAACAGGCGCTCGATCTGCGCCATCGCCGCGTTGAAATCCTTGGAGGGGCCGGCCCAGCGCGCGCTGTAGATGCCGGGCGCGCCGTCGAGCGCATCGACGACGATGCCGGAATCATCGGCGAAGGCGGCAAGCCCGGTCGCCTGCGCCGCCGCGATCGCCTTGATGGCGGCGTTGCTGCGGAAATCGCTGCCGGTTTCCTCCGGCTCGGACAGGCCGAGCGCTCCCGCCGACACCGCTTCGATGCCGTACGGCGCAAGCAGCTCCCGCATCTCGGCGAGCTTGCCGGGATTGTGGGTCGCGATGACCAGCTTGTCCGTGATTCGGCGGTGCATGGCCTATTGACTACGCCACAGCCAGTTTCTGCAAGTCCACCAGGCGCGCGACACCCTTGCGGGCCAGCGCCATCAGCGCCAGGAGCTCGGCTTCCGTGAACGGCTCGCGTTCCGCGGTGCCCTGCACCTCGATGATGCGGCCATCGCCGGTCATGACGAAATTGGCGTCGGTCTCGGCCTCGGAATCCTCGGCATAGTCGAGATCGAGCACCGGCGTACCGTTGTAGATGCCGCAGGAGATCGCGGCGACGTTGTCGCGCAGCACGTTGGCCTTGACCATGTTCCGCGCCTTCATCCAGTTGACGCAGTCGGCGAGGGCGACCCAGGCGCCCGTGATCGATGCCGTGCGCGTGCCGCCGTCGGCCTGGAGCACGTCGCAATCGACCGTGATCTGGCGCTCGCCGAGCGCCTCGAGATTGATGATGGTGCGAAGCGAGCGCCCGATCAGGCGCTGGATCTCGACGGTGCGGCCGCTCTGCTTGCCGGCGGAGGCCTCGCGGCGGGTCCGTTCCGACGTGGCGCGCGGCAGCATGCCGTATTCGGCGGTGACCCAGCCGCGGCCCTGGCCCTTCAGCCACGGCGGCAGGCGGTCCTCCAGCGTGGCGGTGACCAGCACGTGCGTGTCGCCGAATTTCACCAGGCAGGAACCTTCCGCATATTTCACCACGCCGCGCTCCAGCGTCACGGGGCGCAATTCGTCAGGCGCACGGCGGCTTGGCCGCATGGGAAATCCTCCAAAACTCACGGGAAAAGGCTGCTCGCGGTGCTTGTAGGTGGGGCGGGGATGGGCGGCAAGGTTTTTTCACCCGCTGATTTCGCGGCCGCAAACGCCACGCTTGTCAGAAGCGCCCGGGATAGACAAATTACGAGTATCTGAGAGGAGTTACCGTCTGTGGCCCATCACGATCCGATCCATCTGATCGCGCCGCGCGCAGGCCTTGCCCAGCTCAACGAGCGTTCCCGCGACATTTTTCGTCAAATTGTCGAAAGCTATCTGACGACCGGCGAGCCTGTCGGCTCGCGCAACATTTCCCGCCTGATCGCCATGCCGCTGTCGCCGGCGTCGGTCCGTAACGTCATGGCCGATCTGGAGCAGCTCGGCCTGATCTATGCCCCGCACACCTCGGCCGGCCGGTTGCCGACGGAACTCGGCCTGCGCTTCTTCGTCGATGCCCTGATGCAGGTCGGTGACCTCAACGAGGCTGAGCGGCAGTCGATCCAGAGCCAGCTCGCCTCGGTGGGCGAGGCGCAGTCGGTCGAGGCGGCGCTGGACCAGGCCCTGATGCGGCTTTCCGGCCTGACCCGGGCCGCCGCTGTGGTGTTGACGCCAAAATCCAATGCGCGGCTAAAGCACATCGAATTCGTCCGGCTGGAACCGGAGAAGGCTCTGGTGATCCTCGTCGGCGAGGACGGCCAGGTCGAAAACCGCGTGCTGACGCTGCCGCCTGGAGTTCCCTCCTCTGCGCTCACCGAAGCCGGCAATTTCCTCAATGCGCGGATCCGCGGCCGCACGCTGGCCGAGGCGCGGCTCGAGCTCGAGACGGCACTTGGAGAGGCCCGTGCCGAGCTCGATCAGCTGACGCAAAAGGTGATCTCGGCCGGCATCGCCAGCTGGTCCGGCGGCGAGAACGAGGATCGCCAGCTGATCGTCCGCGGCCATGCCAATCTGCTTGAAGATCTGCATGCGCTGGAGGATCTGGAGCGCGTTCGCCTGTTGTTCGACGATCTCGAGACCAAGCGCGGCGTGATCGACCTGCTCGGCCGCGCCGAGACGGCGGAGGGCGTGCGCATCTTCATCGGCAGCGAGAACAAGCTGTTCTCGCTGTCGGGGTCCTCCACCATCATCTCGCCCTATCGGGATGCCGCCGGCCACATCGTCGGCGTTCTCGGTGTGATCGGCCCGACGCGGCTGAATTATGCCCGCGTGATCACGACCGTGGACTACGCTGCCCGTATCGTCAGCCGCCTTCTGGGGGGCTGACCGGCGTTTCCGCCGATCACGGGCGCTTGATTTTCGCGAGCTTAGGCACGATATCCGGGCCAACAATCCCTGGAAACGAGTTCGAGATTAGAGCCGATGACCGAGCAAGACCGGCAACCTCAAGACACGGGCTGCAGCGACCGGCGAGCCCGTGGTGTCAAAGCCCTACATCATGCCTGACGATCCCGAGCCCGGCTCGGCCGAGACGTTGCAGAAGGAAGCCGCCGAGGCGCGCGACCGCATGCTGCGGACGCTGGCCGAGATGGAGAATCTGCGCAAGCGCACCAGCAAGGAGGTCGCCGACGCGAGGCTCTATGGCATCACCGGCTTTGCTCGCGATGTGCTCGACATCGCCGACAATCTCCAGCGCGCGCTCGATGCCGTTCCGGCGGAAGCGCGTGCCGCGGCCGATCCCGGCCTTACGGCGCTGATCGAGGGTGTCGAGTTGACCGAACGCTCGCTGCACAGCGCGCTCGAGAAGCATGGCGTGAAGAAGCTCGATCCGCAGGGTCAGAAGTTCGACCCGAACTTCCACCAGGCTATGTACGAAGTGCCTGACGCGTCGGTGCCCTCGGGCACCGTGGTGCAGGTCATGCAGGCCGGCTACACCATCGGCGAGCGCGTGCTGCGCCCGGCGCTGGTCGGTGTCGCCAAGGGCGGTGCGAAGGCAGCCCCCGCCGCCAACAACAATGAATCGAACAGCGCGCCGAACTGATCGAACCTGATGGTGAGGAGGCGCCAAGCGCCGTCTCGAACCATGTAGGCCCCCGCAGTTGCGGCTCGACCTTCACCCTCCGAGGCGTGCGCGAACAAGCGTACTCCTCGAGCGAGGAAGGACGCGCGTTGCGCTTGCGGATGCAGGCTAGCCCTTCGGCTGGATGCCGTCGCGGACGGCGCGGAAGCGGGTGAAGGCGGGCAGCCACTGGTCGCGTGGGGCGCTGGCGATGATGCGCAATGATGCGCCGCCAGTCGAGAAGCGGATCCACTGCACCACGGTCACGGGGATCTTGTCCTTGCCACTGACGCCGTCGATCCGGGTCTCGAAGCCCTGCTGGCCGTTGATGCGAATCGGCTCGGACATGGTGATGCGCGACTCGCGCACGCCGGGAATCTGGAGCGCCGCCTCCTGGGCGAAGCGGGCGCGGTCGTCGGCGGCTTGCGGGGTGGCGCCGATCACGCCGAGAATCATGAACGGCTTCGACTCGTAACCCGTGCTCTCATCGCCGTCGGCGAGGATGATGCTGCTGCCCGGCGCGAGCGTTCGGATGTCCTTGAAGTCGGCGAGATCGGTGATCTTGAACGGCATCAGCGCGATCTGCTCTTCAGCCGAGACCTGCCTGCGGGTGACGGTGCTCGCAAACATCTGCCGCACCGCTTCATCCGTGTAGATCTTGGTCGCATTCTCCGGGATCTGCACCGCGACATAGCCGGAGAAGCCGGCGCCGGGCACGATCATCGAATAGCGCTTCACCGGGGTATCGCCGGCCTTGCCGCTTTCGGTGGTGAAATAGGCGAGGCCCGCGGGGGTCTCGATCTTGTCCTGCGTGACGCCGTTGGTCCCGGCGGGATTGGAATTGAAGGCGCTCGCGACCTCGCCATAGGCCGCCGGCGGCAGCTCGGTGACCAGCACCTTGACGCTGCCATCCTCGCTCTCGAAGCCCGGAAAGGTCTTGGCCGTGCTGAGGCCGATCAACGGCACCATGCCGAGACGCAAGCCCGGGGGGAAGACGGCGTCGGCGGCGAAGGCCGGACACGCGGAGGCGGCGAGGAGGGCGAGCGCGGCGAGGGGGCGGATCAGCTTCATGGGCACTCTGATTGGTTCACATTGAGGCCGTTCGATGGTCGGCCACCGGGCCGCTTTGTTGCGTGAAGCAGTGGCGCCGGCTGTCCGGCCGGTCCGCCTTTTAGCGGGTTTGGCCTTGCCGCAACAGGGCGGGCCCGTTGCGGTAACGGGGGCTTGCCGAAGCCCGAACCTGTTAATAATTCCTCTCCCGCAAGGGCGGTGTGGCCCGGACATCATCTTCCAAAACCAATGTTTTCACGGCAGAAACGTAGCTTCGGTCCTTGCGGGCCCCTCCCCCCCTCCTATATGAGCCTCAATCATCGCAATATCGCGGATGTTTGATCTTAGGGGGTTTCGGTTCGGGTGCCTTCTGGGCCCAGCCAACCTGCCGCAAAAAGAAGGGTATCAGGACCATGGGAAAGGTCATTGGGATCGATCTCGGCACCACGAATTCGTGCGTCGCCGTAATGGATGGCAAGAACGCCAAAGTCATCGAGAATTCCGAAGGCATGCGCACGACGCCTTCGATCGTCGCCGTGACTGACGACGGCGAGCGCCTCGTCGGCCAGCCGGCCAAGCGCCAGGCCGTCACCAATCCCGAGCGCACCTTCTTCGCAGTGAAGCGCCTCATCGGCCGCCGCTACGACGACCCGATGGTCGAGAAGGACAAGAAGCTCGTCCCGTACAAGATCGTGAAAGCCTCCAACGGCGACGCCTGGGTCGAGGCCGACGGCCAGACCTATTCGCCCTCGCAGGTCTCGGCGTTCATCTTGCAGAAGATGAAGGAGACCGCGGAAGCCCATCTCGGCCATAAGGTCGATCAGGCCGTCATCACCGTTCCCGCCTACTTCAACGACGCTCAGCGCCAGGCGACCAAGGACGCCGGCAAGATTGCGGGCCTCGAAGTGCTGCGCATCATCAACGAGCCGACCGCGGCCGCGCTCGCCTATGGCCTCGACAAGACCAAGGCCGGCACCATCGCCGTGTACGACCTCGGCGGCGGCACCTTCGATATCTCCATTCTCGAGATCGGCGACGGCGTGTTCGAGGTGAAGTCGACCAACGGCGACACCTTCCTCGGCGGCGAAGACTTCGACATGCGCCTCGTGGGTTATCTGGCCGATGAGTTCCAGAAGGAGCAGGGCATCAACCTGCGCAACGACAAGCTCGCGTTGCAGCGCCTGAAGGAAGCCGCTGAAAAGGCCAAGATCGAACTGTCCTCGACGACGCAGACCGAGATCAACCTGCCGTTTATCACCGCGGACCAGACCGGTCCGAAGCATCTGACGATGAAGCTCACCCGCGCCAAGTTCGAGGCGCTGGTCGACGACCTCATCCAGAAGACCGTCGAGCCCTGCCGCAAGGCGCTGAAGGATGCCGGCGTCACCGCCGGTGAAATCGGCGAAGTCGTTCTGGTCGGCGGCATGTCGCGCATGCCGAAGGTCCAGGAAGTCGTGAAGCAGCTGTTCGGCAAGGAGCCGCACAAGGGCGTCAACCCGGACGAAGTCGTGGCGATCGGCGCCGCGATCCAGGCCGGCGTGCTCCAGGGCGACGTCAAGGACGTGCTGCTGCTCGACGTGACCCCGCTGTCGCTGGGCATCGAGACGCTGGGCGGCGTGTTCACCCGCATCATCGACCGCAACACCACGATCCCGACCAAGAAGAGCCAGGTGTTCTCGACGGCTGAAGACAATCAGAATGCCGTCACCATCCGCGTCTTCCAGGGCGAGCGTGAAATGGCGGCCGACAACAAGATGCTCGGCCAGTTCGACCTGATGGGCATCCCGCCGGCTCCGCGCGGCATGCCGCAGATCGAGGTGACCTTCGACATCGACGCCAACGGCATCGTCAACGTCTCGGCCAAGGACAAGGCCACGGGCAAGGAGCAGCAGATCCGGATCCAGGCCTCGGGTGGTCTGTCGGAAGCCGACATCGAGAAGATGGTCAAGGACGCCGAGGCCAATGCCGAGGCGGACAAGAAGCGCCGCGAGGCCGTGACCGCCAAGAACGAGGCCGATGGCCTGGTGCATTCGACCGAGAAGGCGCTGGCGGAGCACGGTTCGAAGGTCGCCGAGAGCGAGCGCCGCGCCATCGAGGATGCCGTCAGCGACCTCAAGGAAGCGCTGAAGGGCGACGATGCCGAGGCGATCAAGGCCAAGACGCAGACGCTGGCGCAGGCTTCGATGAAGCTCGGCGAGGCCATGTACAAGCAGCAGGCCGAGGCCGACGCCAAGAAGGATGCGGCCAAGGACGACGTCGTCGATGCGGAGTTCACCGAGGTCGACGACGACAAGAACAACAAGAAGTCCGCCTGAACCCCGAGAGGGTGATGATGCGGGCGGCTTGGACCCCACACGCTTCTTCGGCCTCCCCCTTCGCGGGGGAGGCTGTCGTGTCGAGGTCGCCGGGGCACGCTCCCGCTACGATCGATCAATTCCCAGCCGTTATTCTCAGCGCTGCCATGCTGTCCTCTGCCGCAAGGTCGAGGGGCGCCTATATCGCCATGTGTCAGCGTTGTTTCGCGCCAACTTGAATCGCGATTGGATAGACCGAGCTCATCATGTCCACGTCCACCAAGCGCTGCTACTACGAGACCCTGGAAGTCGAACGCGACGCCGACGAAGGCAAGCTGAAATCGTCGTTCCGCAAGCTGGCGATGAAATTCCATCCCGATCGCAATCCCGGGGATGAGACCAGCGAAGTCAAGTTCAAGGAAATCAACGAGGCCTACGAGGTCCTGAAGGACAAGGACAAGCGCGCCGCCTATGACCGTTACGGCCACGCCGCCTTCGAGCAGGGCGGCGGTTTCGGCGGCGGTGCCGGTTTCGGCGCGGGCTTCGCCTCCTCGTTCTCCGACATTTTCGAAGACCTGTTCGGCATGGCCGGCCAGCGCGGTCGCGGCGGCCGCGAGCGTGGGGCCGACCTGCGCTACAACATGGAAATCACCCTCGAGGAAGCGTTCGGCGGAAAGACCGCGCAGATCGAGATTCCGGTCTCGGTCACCTGCGAGGCCTGTTCGGGCATCGGTGCCAAGGCCGGCACCAAGCCGAAGACCTGCTCGACCTGCGGCGGCGCCGGCCGCGTGCGGCAGTCGCAGGGCTTCTTCACGCTGGAGCGGACCTGTCCCGGCTGCCAGGGGCGCGGTCAGATGATCGAGGACGCCTGCCCGGCCTGCGCTGGCCAGGGCCGGGTCACCCGCGAGCGCACGCTGTCAGTCAACATTCCGCAAGGCGTCGAGGATGGCACACGGATCAGGCTCGCCGGCGAGGGAGAGGCCGGGGTCCGCGGCGGCCCGCCCGGCGACCTCTACATCTTCCTCTCGCTGGCCCAGCATCAGTTCTTCCAGCGCGACGGTGCCGATCTGCATTGCCGTGTGCCGATCTCGATGGTCACCGCCGCTCTCGGAGGCGAATTCGAGGTGCCGACGATCGAGAAGAGCAAGGCCAAGGTGAAGGTGCCGGCCGGAACCCAGTCGGGCCGCCGATTTCGCATTGCATCAAAAGGCATGCCGGTGCTGCGCTCCCGCCAGACCGGCGACATGTATGTCCAGGTCGTGGTCGAGACGCCGCAGAATCTCACCAAGAAGCAGCAGGAATTGTTGGCCGAGTTTGAAAAGCTTTCCTCCGGCAACACCCAGCCGGAATCCGATGGCTTCTTCGCCAAGGTCAAGGATTTCTTCGGTAATCGGGCGAGTTGACTCGGCTTGACCGTGCCGCCTTCGGCCTATACGTCTTTATGACCATTTTCTGACACGCCGCTCCCGCGGTCCCGTCCGGTCCCGACATGCCATTGCCATCGTCCGCGCGCGCGTTGAAGAAGCCTCGTCTTGACGACGAGGTGCGCTTTCTCAGATCGTGGATCGAAAAGCCGCTGCACATGGGCGCTGTGATGCCGTCGGGCAAGCTGCTGGCCCGGACCATGGCCCATTACGTCGATGTCGATTCGGACGCGCCAGTGGTCGAGCTCGGGCCCGGGACCGGCGCCATCACCTCGGCCTTGATCGAGCGCGGCGTGGATCAGAAGCGTCTCGTCCTCGTTGAATACAATCCCGGATTCTGCGCGCTGCTGCGCGACCGCTACCCACAAGCCAAGGTGGTGCAGGGCGATGCCTATCGCCTTCGCGACACGCTCTGGAATGTCTTGAGCGCGCCGGCCAGCGCAGTCGTCTCGGGCCTGCCGCTCGTCACAAAACCGATGCTGACGCGGCTGCGGCTCATCCGTGACGCCTTCAACGCGCTCGCGCCCGGTGCGCCGTTCATCCAGTTCACCTATGCGGTTGTGCCGCCGATCCCGAAATCGCTGCCCGGCGTGTCCACAGAGGCTTCGGAACGGATCTGGATGAACCTTCCGCCGGCCCGCGTCTGGGTGTATCGCAAGGACTAATTCCGCCGGCTCTTCCTTTTGCGCGGCGGGCCCGTTTCGCCGAACGCATGGGATTGGATGTCCGCGCCCAAAATCCTGATCATCCCCGGCTCGCTGCGCACCGGCTCGCACAATGCGAAGCTGGCAGCCGTCGCCGCGTATGAATTCGCCCGGGCCGGCGTGGACGTCACCCGCATCTCGCTCGGCGATTTTCCGCTGCCGATCTACGACGGCGATCTCCAGGCCAAATCCGGAGTGCCCAAGCACGCCATCAATCTCAAGCGCATGATCGGCGCCCATCACGGCGTGCTCATCGTCTCGCCCGAATACAACGCCTCGGTGCCGCCGCTGCTCAAGAACGCGATCGACTGGGTCAGCCGCGTGCACGAGCTGCACGAAGCGCGCGGGCAGGTGTTCCGCAATCGCGTCTTCGCGCTCGCCGGCGCTTCGCAGAGCCGCCTTGGCGCGGCCCGGGCGCTCCAGGCCTTGCGGCTGATTCTCGCCTCCTGCCACGCCAATGTGATTGCCAGCCAGCTCACGCTCGCCTTTGCCGACCAGGCCTATGACGATATGGACAGACTGAAGAATGAGGGCGATACCGCCGCGTTGAAGGAGCTGGTAGCGCAGTTGATCGACGTTTCCCAACGCATGATGTGAGGTGACATGACGCCAGCCGAGATCGCCCCCAAGGACCGCCTGATCGTTCCGCTCGATGTTTCGAGCCCGGAGGCTGCGGAGGCGATGGTCGCAAGGCTCGGGGACAGCGTCACGTTCTACAAGATCGGCTATCAGCTCGCCTATGCCGGCGGCCTGCCGCTGATCGGCAAGCTCGCCGACAGGGGCAAGAAGGTGTTTGCTGATCTCAAGATGCACGACATCGGCAACACCGTGATGCGCGGTGTCGAGAGTGTCGCCAAGCTCGGGGCGACTTTCCTCACCGTCCACGCTTATCCGCAGACCATGAAGGCGGCGGTCATAGGGCGTGGCGGATCGAGCTTGAAGATTCTCGCGGTCACAGTGCT
Source organism: Bradyrhizobium sp. USDA 326 (assembly GCF_049739485.1). Taxonomy (NCBI): domain Bacteria; kingdom Pseudomonadati; phylum Pseudomonadota; class Alphaproteobacteria; order Hyphomicrobiales; family Nitrobacteraceae; genus Bradyrhizobium; species Bradyrhizobium sp. USDA 326. The sequence goes on along the minus strand of NZ_JBMGQA010000001.1, from coordinate 2,563,481 downwards.
GACCTCGTACAACGACGACGATCTGCACGCGGCCGGGTATCGGCTCGGCGTTTCCGAGCTGGTCGAAGCGCGCGCGCAGCAGGCCCAGGTGCTCGGCATCGATGGACTCGTCTGCTCGCCGGAAGAGGTGGGTGCCTTGCGCAAGATCGTCGGCCATCAGATGAGCATCGTCACGCCTGGGATCCGTCCGGCGGGCGCACCGACCGGCGACCAGAAGCGCGTCATGACGCCGGCGCGTGCGATCGCTGCGGGCGCCGACTATCTCGTCGTCGGACGGCCGATACTCGATGCGTCCGATCCCAAGGCGGCGGCCGATGCAATCCAGGCCGAGATCGTGCAAGCGCTCAGCTAATCAACAAGGGAGAGAACAATGGCAAAGGGCTACTGGATCGGGCGTGTCGATGTGAGCAGTGACGAGGGCTACAAGCCCTACGCCGTCGCCAACGGTCCGATCTTCAAGAAATGGGGCGGCCGCTTCGTCGTTCGCGCCGGGAAGTTCACCACCGTCGAAGGCGCCAGCCGCACCCGCAACGTCGTGATCGAATTTCCGGACTACGAGACCGCGCTCGCGTGCTACAACTCGCCGGAGTACCAGGCGAACATCAAGGTGCGCCAGCCGCACTCGGTCGCCGACCTCATCATCATCGAAGGCTATGACGGCCCGCAGCCGTCGTAAAAGGGAACGCCGCGGTCATCTGCTACTCGTTAGTGTAGGCACCTGATCAGCGACCGTCCTCGCCTGAGCCGCCGGCTCGCCAAATTGTGGCGAGATCGGCGGCGGGGCAAATCCCCGCCGGGTGCTGCCGAGCGGTTCCAGGACCTTGCCTGAAGGGGAGATTCGCCTTGCACCTGCCCCGTGGCGCCAATCACTCAGCATCTTCGCAACGATTCTTTTGTCCCCAAATGGGGATTGCGACGCTGCCCAATCTTCATTCAAGGTTGCTTTGCTTGAACTGTACAACAGGGACGATGGGAGGTCAGCCCAAGCAAGGCACCACGTCCCTCATCGGAGATCAGCCTACCCCGCATCACGAAAACCTTGAATCAAGGAGCGGAAGTCATGGCACTCATCAACGGAACGGCAGGCGACGACATTATTCCTGGAACAGCAGCTGACGACGAAATCAACGGGCTGGCAGGCAACGATACGATCACAGGGTTGGACGGCAACGACCTCGTGAGCGGAGGCGCGGGTGACGACAACATCGATGGCGGCGCTGGCAACGATACTCTGAATGGCAACGCTGGTGTGGATACGATCACCGGTGGCGACGGTGACGATACCATCAGCGGCGGTGCCGGAGACGACAATCTTTCGGGCAATGCTGGCCTCGACACGATCCACGGCAACGCAGGCAATGACACGATTGATGGTGGCCTGGGCAACGATCAGCTCTTTGGCGACGCAGGCGACGATTCCATAAGCGGCGGAGATGGCGATGATGCCATCCACGGCGGCGCTGGAGCCGACACCCTTTCGGGAGACGCGGGCAATGACACGCTGAGTGGCGATGCCGGCAATGACACCCTGAACGGCGGTCTCGGAAACGACACGTTGAACGGAGGTATCGGCGACGATGTCCTCAACGGCAACGAGGGCAATGACACGCTGAACGGCGGCCTCGGAAACGACACGCTGAACGGCGGCGCAGATGACGACGTCTTGAATGGAGGCGCTGGCAATGACACGCTGAACGGCGATGCTGGCAACGACACCATGCATGGAAACGCCGGAGCCGACCTTATGGATGGCGGTGCCGGTAACGACACGATGTTCGGCGACGCCGGAGACGACACCATGTCGGGCGGAGCCGGGGATGACACTGTGAATGGTGGTGACGGCGCGGACGAGCTCAGCGGCGGCACGGGCAATGATACGCTGAACGGCGACGCGGGCGACGATACGCTTGCCGGCGGCGACAACAACGATACGCTAAACGGCGGAGACGGAGCCGACACGCTCGCGGGCGGAAATGGCAACGATACGCTCGCCGGCGGCGCAGGCGATGACGAGCTGAATGGCGGTAACGGCAACGACGTCCTCAACGGGGGTACGGGAGACGACGTGCTGACAGGTGGTGCGGGCGCCGATACCTATAATTTCGGTGACAACACCGCCACCAACTTCGGCAATGACGAGATAACGGATCTCAGTCTCACCGATGGTGACCTGATACAAGTTGATGCTGCACCGGGATTCGATCCGAACTCGATCGTCGTCGACGACGATGGCACCAATACCGTGCTCGACTTCGGCTTCGGAACGATTCAACTCGACGGCGTCACGGGAGGCGCTACGCCGTTCACGACGATCGACGACATCAATGTGGCTGCGGGAGCCACGGTCATCGAAGTGGTGTGAGGCGCGTTCGGCGGGGCGGCTACCGGTCCGCCCCGCCCGTTGCATTTCTGCAATCTGTATTAGTCAGTCGGTAACATTGCCTGCCGGTCATGTATTTGCGTCCGCCTGAGAGCCCCGCGACGGGTAAGAGATCGCTGCTCGGATTGATTCCGGGGCGGTCCGCAATCGTGTGGGTCGTGGCCTTCAGCATCTCGGTGAACCTGCTTCTTCTGGTCGTTCCGTTCTATTCGATCGAGGTGTTCGATCGAGTGATCAGCAGCGGTAGCGTTGAAACGCTCGTCGGTCTTACGATGATCGCTGCAGTGGCTCTCGTCTTTAGCGCCGCTTTCGATATCTTGCGTAACCGACTCCTCAGTCGGTTCGCAGTTGGCTTCGAGCGGTGCGTCGCACCAATTGTTCTCGAAGGCACCATCGTGGACTCGGCAAGTCGCGGCGACGGGAAGACGCACGATCTTGTCAAGGTCCGCGAGCTAAGGAACTTTCTGTCAAGCGGCACCGTTACAACGCTCATCGATGCGCCTTTCCTCCCTGCTTTCATTCTCATTCTATTCTTCCTCCACGCCTGGTACGGCGCCATCGCTCTGGTCGGGACGGCAATTCTGCTGGTGATGGGCATCATCAGCTGGCGGATCGCGCGCACTGAAATGGCCGACGCCTCGGGCGCCGCCTTGCGGACGCAGGCCACCCTGGATGGGATCGTCCGAAATGCCAGTCTCGTGCGCGCGATGGGGTGGACTCTCGGCGCAGTTCGCGAATTCATGCGGCTCAACGATCACGCACTGTCGCCCGTTGTACGAGCCAGTGAACGTGTCTATGCGATTGGCGCTGCCGCGCGCATGGTCAGAACGGTCCTGCAGATTGCCGCGATCGGAGCGGGCGCTTGGCTGGTGCTTCAAAATGAGGTGCTGTCGGGCAGCCTGATTGCCAGTTCACTCCTGGTCGCACGCACTCTCCAGCCCATGGAAAGCCTGATCTCGGCATGGCGCGCGCTCGCATCCGCGCAGGAGGCTTGGACGCAGGTCCAGGCCGCCGCCGCGCCGGTGTTGGCGCGGAACAGAAAGACCTTGCTTCCGATGCCGTCCGGCTGGCTGGTCATCGATCGCGTGGCTTACCGGCCCGCTGGAGCCAAACGCCCCATTCTCGCAGGTATAAGCTTTGAGTGCCGACCCTCACAAATTGTGGTTGTCATAGGTCCAACGGGTGCTGGAAAATCGACCCTGCTGCGGCTGATGGCGGCTCTCGAGCCGCCGAGTAGCGGCACAATCCGACTGGATCGCGCCGCACTCCACAATTGGGATTCCGATCAACTCGGCAAGTTCGTCGGATATCTTCCCCAGGACGTGCAGCTCGTTGGCGGCACCGTGGCAGAAGCGATCGCCGGATTCGACGAAAGCGCGCGCGACGAAGACATCACCGCGGCAGCGATGCTCGCGCAAGCGCATGACATGATCCTGTCCCTGCAATCTGGCTATCAGACCGAGATCGGGCGCGACGGCAGCAAGCTCTCAGGTGGCCAGCGCCAGCGGATTGGTCTTGCGCGAGCCTTCTACGGCGACCGCAAGTTGATGCTGCTGGACGAGCCGAATGCCAACCTCGACCCGGAGGGCGAGGAAGCGCTCTGCTCTGCGGCTTTGCAAGTCAAGGCGCGAGGCGCAACGCTGGTCATCGTGACGCACAGGCCCCGCCTCCTGACGATCGCCGATGCCGTACTGCTGCTCAGAGATGGCATGCAGCTCGCGTTTGGTCCGCCCGGCACGGTTCTGCCGCTCCGTCTATCTGACGTCACACCGATCCCAAAGCCGAACGACCTCCACCGCGAAGCAGAGTCCCGCGTGCTTCGAACCGGAGGAGCAGGCCGATGACGTCGCAAGACCATGGTCGCAACATCGTAATGCCCCGCCAAGTGGTGACCGGCGATCGGTGGGCAGCATTCAGCGAACCACGCTCCGACATGCGGCGCATCGTGACGTGGGGGTGTGTGTTGCTCATTCTGCAGTTCTGCTGCATCGGCGTCTGGGCGACCACCGTTCCGCTCCGCAGCGCCGTCGTGGCGTCCGGCTTCATCAAAGTGCACTCGAAGCGCAAAGCTGTGCAGCATCTCGAGGGAGGTATCATAAAGTCCATCCTGGTCAGAGAAAATGATCATGTCCAGGCTGGTCAAGTTATTGCGCGGCTCGACACCACGCAGATCGAGGCGATGCTCGGCTCGCTTGAAACGAAATTATTCGCGGACCTGGCGATGGAAGCGCGATTGACCGCTGAACAGGCCGGCAGAAAAGCAATACGATTTCCGGACGAACTGCGAACGAGCTCTGCTGCGGCCGCGGGCGTTGCCGTCCAAACCCAGCAAGCGGAATTTGCGGCGCGGTTGACCGCGATCGAGGGTGAGCGAAAGCAGATCGATCAGCAGATGTTGCAATCGGAGGATACTATTCGTGGCCTGCAGGGCGACACGAATGGGGCAGAGCAGCAACTTGCCCTTCTGAAGGAAGAAATCGCGGACACGAGCGCCTTGCTCGCGAAGGGCCTCGCGCGCAAGCCGCGTTTACTGGCTCTGCAACGAAGTCAGGCTGAAACGGAAGGGCAAATGGCCCGCAATGCAGCATCAATCTCGCAGGCACGAACAAAGATCGCCGAATTGGACGATAGGCGTCGGCAGTTGGAGTTGAATCAGAAGCAGGACGTCGCCAAGCAGTTGCATGCCACCAGCGAAGAGATTGGCGATCTTCGACATCGAATTGCCGCGTTGCGCGATCAGCTTGTTCGATCCGAGTTGCGTGCACCCGAAAGTGGAAAAGTCGTCGGCCTCAACAGCAGGGACCTCAGTGCCGTGCTTGCACCTAGAGAAACTCTTCTGGAAATCGTCCCCCTCCAAGATCGGCTTGTCATCGAGGCAACGCTGAAGCCGACGGATCGGCAAGAGGTTTACGTGGGGCAGAGCGCACGTGTGCGCGTCCTCGCGTTGAACATCCGGCGAATACCGATGCTGGATGCGAAGGTCGTTGCAGTTGCCGCAGATGCTCTGAATGACCCGAAGACGGGCGCGGCCACCTATATGGCGGAACTCGAGCTAGGTACCACAACGCAGACAGCACACTACCTTTCGTCGTTATTGCCCGGAATGCCCGTCGAGGTGTTCGTCGAGACGGGAGAAAGAACCTTTGCGGAGTATTTGCTGCAGCCTATGGTGCTGCGCATCCACCGCGCTTTCAGAGAGAGTTAGGCTGCTGGCGTAAAGCCGGCTGCATCGATATTGCGGGAGGAGTGCTTGCACGAGGATGGCAAGGTACTGCCCCATTGGCAGAACAAAGTTAGTTTCTACCGGATCGACAGCACACGCTCGACGATCGATGCCGAGGGTCTGGTCGAGCAATTTGCGAAGCCTGCCGACCAGAGCGTCGGCCACCTTACGATGGAGTATTTTGGTCGGGGGATTGCAAAGCTCCTCGAATGCCGCAGCTGCTATGTTGCAGCGGCGACGCATCGAGCTTCCGGTCAACAACTGCTACAGGCGCGGATCGGGCAAGCGACCATCGATCATTCGTGTGCGGCCATGGTAGCGCGAATTGCTCGCAAGGGCGCTAGTACAGGTTGTACGCTGCTCGAACCCGTCCATATGCGTACGACTTTCGTGCGAAAGCTGATCGGACCCGAGCCGGATTTGAAAGGTCATTCTGTGATAGGGAGGTTCGCCGCTTGCGACGGCGTAACCGTCGTCTTTGTGGCGGGATGGCGTCAAGCGGGACTCACCCGGGCTGAGGTTCCATGCCTGGTGCGCGCGGTGCGTGCGATCTGGGAGACTGCGCACGATCTTGCGCGATCGCAGCAACGCCAACAAGATGCGGCGGCCTGGCTTGGAGTCTTGGCATTTCCTGCCCTCATCGTTGACGAAGGGCTTCGCGTTCACGAAATCAACGGCAGCGCGCAATCGCTGATGGCCAAGGGCGAACTCCTCAAGGTGAATGGAGACAAGTTGGCCGGGCATAACAGTTCGGTGACGGCCGCTTTGAGGGAGGCGATACGCGAATCATTGAGTTCGCGCGCCGATCGGGAGTGGCTGGATACAACCGTGGCTCTTTCAACCGAGCGCGAGCGGTTTGCCTTTGCCAGAATCGGAGCTGCGCCGCCGCCTTTTGATCCCCGAAAAGCGCTTGTCATCGTGCCGCAATTCGACGAGGTATCGGGAGCGCGCCGGATTGCCGAAGCTTTTGGTTTGAATTGCGCGGAAGAGCGGATTGTCACTCGGATCCTTCAAGGCAAGTGTCCGCGAAAGATCGGTGCTGACCTCCGGCTAACCGAAGCAACTGTGAGAACCTACACCAAGCGCATAATGCTCAAATTGGGAATCAACCGGCAATCCGAGTTCTTTGTGCTTCATCATCTCACGCAATCGCCGTTCGGCTCGGGCCTGCGCGAGAAGTCGGTCCGCGGTCTTGGGTCCGCCTCTCGGTTGAGCGGATAGGTGCAATACTTGGAGAGGCCTTATCGACGACTTCAAGATCGATGTTCGAAGCGTTCATGATGAAACCAACCTGTCCGCTCGCAGCAATCTCTTTTCTTCTTTCGCCTGTGATTGTGGTCCTTGTGCTCGCAGTCCCTGGAAATGCCCTTGCCGAAAGCATCCAACTGGGGATGCCGATCGCCTGCGAGCCCGGCAGGACGTGCTACATTCAGAATTATACGGATCGGGACTCATCTCCGGCAGCAAGGGACTACAAGTGTGGCACGCTGACATACGATGGGCACAACGGAACTGACTTTCGGCTCCCCTCGCTGCAGGCCCAACGGATTGGCGTTGACGTTCTCGCCTCCGCAAGCGGACGCGTTGTTCGAACGCGGGAAAATCTGCCGGACGGTGCGTTTCACAAGTCCGCGCGCGAGGCTGTTCGTGATGTCGAATGTGGCAATGGCGCTTTGATCGAACACGAAGACCATTGGGAGACGCAATATTGTCATCTGGCAACGGGCAGTCTTCGGGTGAAGCCCGGCGATTCCGTCACACGAGGGCAGCCGCTCGGTCGAGTAGGTCTATCGGGTTTGACCGAATATCCTCACCTCCACTTCACGGTCCGGCACAACGGTTCGATCATAGATCCTTTCGCTTACGGCTCGAGCGCGGAGTCGTGCGGTGGAGGAGAGATGCTCTGGGATCCCGCACTACAGGCGCGGCTCCGCTATCAAGAACGGGCCGTCCTGAACACGGGTTTTGCGAGTGCCCCGGTGACGATGGAATTCATCGAGGATGGAAGAATGGATGCGGAATTGCCATCGGCGACATCGGCAGCAATTGTCGCTTTTGTCCGTGTCATCGGTTTGAAATCAGGCGACCTTCAGCGACTCGTCGTCAGCAGTCCGTCCGGCAAGATGATTGCCGAGAACAACGCCGCGCCCGTCGAGCACAATAAAGCGCAAGCTTTTCTATTCACGGGTCGAAAGCGCCCCGCCAATGGCTGGGATCCGGGCACCTACAAGGCGGAATATACCGTTGAGCAGGCCGGCCAGGTCGTCTTGAGAGAACTCTGGGAACTCCCGGTTCAATCGCGTTGATCTGATGTTTTCCTTTGGTCTGCGGAGGGACGGCAATTGGCCGCCCGTCGCTAAAACTCCTCGTCCGCGCATCCCGGCAGTTCCATCGGTTGCTCAAACCGCCCGCGACCGGTATTAGGGCCATGGAAAGGATCGCACCATGTCCGACATGCGCTTGATTGTTGCAGGAGCCGGAGGCCGGATGGGCCGGGCGCTGACGCGGGCGATTGCCGAGAGCAAGGGCGCGGTGCTGGCGGGCGCGCTGGAGGCGCCGGGCTCGGAGCTGCTCGGCAAGGATGCCGGCGTGCTCGCAGGCCTGCCGGCCAACGGCATCAAGCTCTCCGCCGATCTCTGGGCAATGTCCAAGGATGCCGACGGCATCCTCGATTTCACCGTCCCGGCGGCGACCATCGCCAATGTCGCGATTGCCGCCGAGCGCGGCATCGTCCACGTCATCGGCACGACCGGGCTGTCCGGCTCCGACAACGCCGTGATCAAGAGCGTCACCAATCGCGCCGTCGTGGTGCAATCGGGCAATATGAGCCTCGGCGTCAATCTGCTCGCCGCCGTGGTCAAGCGCGTCGCCAAGGCGCTCGACCAGAGCTTCGATATCGAGATCGTCGAAACCCATCATCGCATGAAGGTCGACGCGCCCTCGGGCACGGCGCTGATGCTGGGCCAGGCCGCAGCCAGCGGCCGCGGTGTCAACCTCGACGACCATTCCGAGCGCGGGCGCGACGGCATCACCGGCGCGCGCAGGCCGGGCAATATCGGCTTCGCGTCCTTGCGCGGCGGCACCGTGGCCGGCGATCACAGCGTCAGCTTCCTCGGCCCGTTCGAGCGCCTGACGCTGTCGCATCAGGCCGAAGACCGCATGCTCTTCGCCCATGGCGCGCTGAAGGCGTCGCTGTGGGCGCACGGCAAAAAGCCAGGGCACTACTCCATGGCCGACGTGCTCGGCCTCTCCGACATCTGAGCGAACCTAACGGAAAGCAGTCAATGAGCGAACGTCTTCTCGTGCTCGTGCGTCACGGCCAGAGCGAATGGAATCTGAAGAACCTGTTCACGGGATGGAAGGATCCTGATCTCACAGAGCTCGGTGTGAACGAAGCCAAGGAAGCCGGCCGCAAGCTGAAGGCACAGGGTCTCGTGTTCGACGTCGCCTTCACCTCGGTCCTGACGCGCGCGCAGCACACGCTGGATCTCATCCTCGCCGAGCTCGGCCAGACCGGTCTGCCGACCTCGAAGAACCTCGCGTTGAACGAGCGCGATTACGGCGATCTCTCCGGTCTCAACAAGGACGATGCGCGCAAGAAATGGGGCGAGGACCAGGTGCTGATCTGGCGCCGTTCCTACGACGTGCCGCCGCCCGGCGGCGAAAGCTTGAAGGACACGCTCGCGCGCGCGCTGCCGTACTACGTGCAGGAGATTCTGCCCGCCGTGCTCAACGGCAAGCGCACGCTGGTCGCCGCCCACGGCAACTCGCTGCGCGCGCTGATCATGGTGCTGGAGAAGCTCTCGCCCGAAGGCATTTTGAAGCGCGAGCTCGCCACCGGTGTGCCGATCATCTACCGGCTCAACGCGGATTCGACGGTGGCCTCGAAGCTCGATCTGGCGGGCTGATTTCTTCCCTCTCCCCCGCGTGCGGGGAGAGGGAGAAGAACTACTGCAGCCCCAGCTGACCGGCCTCCCAGCCCAGCATCGCCTGCTTGCGGGTGATGCCCCAATGATAGCCGGTGAGCGTGCCGCTCTTGCCGAGCGCGCGGTGGCAGGGCACGACGAAGGACACCGGGTTCTTGCCGACGGCAGCGCCGACGGCGCGCGAGGCCTTCGGACTCTTGATGTTGCAGGCGATGTCGGAATAGGACACCGCGCGTCCCATCGGAATTTTCAACAGCGTCTCCCACACCCGCACCTCGAAATCGGTGCCGATCAGGACCACGCGTAGCGGCTGGTCCGGCCGCCACAGCTTGGGGTCGAAGACGCGCGCTGCGAGTGGTGCGGTGCCTTCGTGATCTTCCACATAGGTGGCGTTCGGCCAGCGCCGCGTCATGTCGGCGAGTGCGATCTTCTCCTCGCCGTGATCGGCGAACGCAAGTCCTGACAGGCCGCGATCGGTCGCGATCACGATCGCGGTGCCGAACGGCGAGGAATGGAAGCCGTAGCGCAGGGTGAGGCCGGCACCGCCGTTCTTCCATTCGCCCGGCGACATCGCTTCATGGGTGACGAAGAGATCGTGCAACCGGCCCGGCCCCGACAGGCCTGAGTCGAGCGCCGCGTCGAGGATGCTGGCGGAATCCCTGAGCAGGTTCTTGGCGTGGTCGAGGGTGAGCGCCTGCATGAAAGCCTTCGGCGTGATCGAAGCCCAGCGGCGGAACAGATGGTGCAGCTCATCCGGCGTGACGCCGGCGGCATCCGCCATCGCCTCGATGGTCGGCTGCGCGCGCCAGTTCGCCGAGATGAAGGCGATCGCCCGGCGCACCGAATCATAGTCGCGCAACGCGGCGTTCTGGGTGCCCGGCTTGGCCAGGCGCTGGTCATGTATCGCGAGGGTCATCATGGCCGGAAATGTAGGAGAAGGGGTGGCTCGAAACCACCCGATTTCCGACTGTGCTCAGGTCACCGGATTATAGGTCGGGCCACGCCGGGCGGCGTTCAGGGCTCCGACCAACGCATTGTAAAAGCTTGCTTTTTCCTCAGGCCCGAGAAAGCCGGCGATGAGCAGCCGGCGGCCGCGCGAGATCAGATAGAGGTGCTCGATGCCGTATTCCTCGTCGACCTCCTGGTCGAGCCGGACCCAGAGCGGATTGAATGTCCATTCGGCAACCTGGCCACGATGGCTGACGCGCCGCACCCGAAGTTCCGACGGCGTAACCACGATCTCCTCGCTGGCCCGCGCCGCGCGGAAATTGACCTTGAAGGCCCACCAGATCACCAGCACGTCGAGGCCGAAGAAACCGAACACCGGCCAGGCGCCCATCATCAGGAAAGCGAAGCCGGTGACGAAGCTCACGACGCTCAGGAACAGCATCACGGCGAGAAAGCCGGAGCGGTTCAGCGAGCGGTGCGGCGTCAGCCGCGCGGAGAAGATCTGCACGTCGCATGGATCTTCGGAATCGCTGCGCTCAATTTCGTTGCCTGTGCTCATCGTCCGTCAGTATATCCCGATCATGGCGAAAATCACCCGCAAGCCGGCCCCGCGCAAAGCGGCGGTGCCGAAGAAAAAGGCAAAGCCGGTCGCGTCGAAACCGAAAGCGCCCGCGAAGAAATCGCTCAGAGGCACAAGACCCTGGACGCCGGCCGAGATCCGCGAGGTCTTCAGCCGTTTCCGCAAGGCCAATCCGGAGCCGAAGGGCGAGCTCGAGCACGTCAATCCATTCACGCTACTGGTCGCGGTGGTGCTGTCGGCGCAGGCGACCGACGCCGGCGTCAACAAGGCGACGCGCGCCTTGTTCGAGGTCGCCGACACCCCGCAGAAGATGCTCGATCTCGGCGAGGAGCGTCTGCGCGAATACATCAAGACCATCGGCCTCTACCGCACCAAGGCGAAGAACGTGATCGCGCTGTCGGCGAAGCTGCTCAGCGAATTCGGCGGCCAGGTGCCGCGCACGCGTGCCGAGATCGAGTCGCTGCCCGGCGCCGGGCGCAAGACGGCCAACGTCGTGCTCAACATGGCCTTCGGCGAGCACACCATGGCGGTCGACACGCATGTTTTCCGCGTCGGCAACCGCACCGGACTTGCGCCCGGCAAGACGCCGCTCGAGGTCGAGCTCGGACTCGAAAAGGTCATCCCGGCAGAGTTCATGCTGCATGCCCATCATTGGCTGATCCTGCACGGCCGCTATACCTGCCTCGCGCGCAAGCCGCGCTGCGAGGTGTGCCTGATCAACGATCTCTGCCGGTGGCCGGAGAAGACGGTGTGATTCAATGACAAGGTGGGATTTGTGTTTTTAGCAGCGCCGGGTTGAGGTGATCTCGTGAGTCAACAAGAACAGAACGCACCAGCCGCATCACCGGCCCTGCCGCCCAAGCCGACACAGCGGCCGGCCACGCCGCTCTGGAGCCGGCTCGCGATCCCGCTGTTTGCGGTCATCGTCGCGCTCGCCTTCGTCGCACTGGCGACGCTGCGCTTCGACGAATGGGTCGGCAATGCGGTGATCCAGACCACCAACGACGCCTATGTGCGCGCCGATCTGACGCAGCTTTCGAGCCGCGTCTCGGGCGAAGTGCTGAGCGTGGGGGTCACCGATTTCCAGCGCGTCAAGGCCGGCGACCTCCTGATCCAGATTGATCCTGCCGATTACCAGGCGCAAGTCGCGCAGGCCGAAGCTGCGGTCGCCGGGGCGCAAGCCGCACTCGACAATCTCGCCAACCAGATCGAGCTGCAATATGCGACGATCGCGCAGGCGCAGGCCGCGCGGCTGTCTGCGGAGGCGATGGAGGTCGAGGCACGGCAGGAGCAGGAGCGTCAGCAATCGCTGTCGCAGACCGATTCCGGCACGCGCCAGCGCCTCGAGCAGGCGGTCGCCGCCTACGCCAAGGCACAGGCCGACGTGCGCGCGAGCCGCGCCGTGATCGCGGCCCAGCAGCACCAGCTCGAAGTCCTGCAAGGTACCAGGAAGCAGCGCGCGGCCGATGTGGAGGCAGCCAAGGCGACGCTGGCGGGTGCGAAGCTCAAGCTTGGATATACGAAGATCACCGCGCCGTTCGATGGCGTCGTCGGCGAGCGCCAGGTGCAGCCCGGCGATTACGTCAATATCGGCACCAACCTCATCAACGTGGTGCCGCTGCCCAAGGTCTATGTGATCGCGAACTACAAGGAGACCCAGCTCACGCACGTGGCACCGGGCCAGCTGGTCGAGATCACCGTCGACAGTTTCCCGCGCGAGAAGCTGCGCGGCAGGGTCGAGCGCATTGCGCCGGCGACGGGTGCACAGGTGGCGCTGCTGCCGCCCGACAACGCAACAGGCAATTTCACGAAGGTCGTGCAGCGCATTCCGGTGCGCATTCAGTTCGATGACAATCAACCGCTGCTGGCGCGGCTGGTGCCGGGTATGTCGGTGGTCACCAGCATCGATACGAAGGCCGCGAATGGCCGAAAATGACGATGCCAGCCGAGAGCCGCTCTCGCGCGGCGGCGTCGCGCCGCAGCCCCTGTTCGCCGTCGCGGCGGTGCTGCTCGGCTCGTTCCTTGCCAATTTCGACAGCCGGCTGACCACGGTCGGCCTGCCGGACCTGCGCGGCGCGTTCTCGCTCGGCTTTGACGAGGGCGCCTGGCTCTCGACCGCCGGCATCGGATCGCAGATCTTCATCGCGCCTGCGGTGGCCTGGCTTGCCACGGTGTTCGGCCTGCGCCGCGTGCTCGGCATCCCCAGCCTGGTCTATGCGGCCGTCTCGTTCATCATCCCGTTCGTGCACGACTATCAGACATTGCTCGCGCTCAGCGTCGTGCATGGTCTTCTGCTCGGTACCTTCGTGCCGGCGACGCTGATGATCGTGTTCCGCAATCTGCCGATCCGCTGGTGGCTGCCGGCGATCTCGATCTATGCAATCCGCGTCGGCTTCGCATTGGACACCTCGACCTCGCTGGTCGGCTTCTATGTCGACCATCTCGGCTGGCAATGGTTGTACTGGCAAGGCGTGGTGATCGCGCCGCTGATGGGGCTGATGGTCTATCTGGGCACGCCGAACGAGCCGGTGAACCGCGAGCTGCTGCGCGAGGCCGATTGGGGCGGCATGCTGCTGCTCGGCGCCTCGGTGTCGATGATCTATGCGGGGCTTGACCAGGGCAACCGGCTGGACTGGCTCGGTTCCGGCACGGTGATGGCACTGCTGGCCGGTGGCGCTGTGCTGTTTCTGGCCTTTCTCGTCAACGAGTCCCTGGTGCGGAAGCCCTGGGCACACGTCAACGTGCTGTTCTCGCGCAACGTCGGCCTGGGACTGGTCCTGATCCTACTGTACACGCTGACCAGCCTGTCCAATGCGTCGCTGGTGCCGAACTTCCTCGCCACGATCGCGCTGCTGAGGCCTGAGCAGAGCGGCCTGTTGCTGCTCACCTGTGGCGCGTTGCCGATGTTCGTGCTGGTGCCGGTCTCGATCTGGCTGCTGAGGCATTTCGATACGCGGACGGTGGTCGTCGTGGGCTTTGCCTGCTTCGCCGCGGCCAATCTCTGGGGCACGCAGCTCACCCACGTCTGGGCGCGCGAGGACTTCGTCGGCATCGTGCTGCTCCAGGCAATCGGGCAGTCGCTCACCTTGCTGCCGTTGATCATCACGCTGCTCTCCAACTCCGATCCCAGCCGTGCCACCTCCTTCGCCGCCTATATCCAGATCATGCGCCTCGGCGGCGCCGAGATCGGCGTGGCGCTGATGGGCACATGGCTGCGCGTGCGCGAACAGGTCCATTCCTTCTATCTCGGCCAGAACCTCAGCGTGGGCGATGCCGATGTGGTGCAGAGGCTGAAGCAGCTCGCCGATCACTTCGCCGCCGATGGCGCAGGATCGGCGCAGGCGCGCGCCGTCGGCACGCTGGCGGGCATCGTCCAGCGCGAGGCCAATGTGCTCGCCTATATCGACGGCTTCTGGCTGTGTTTCTGGCTCGCGGTGATCGCACTCGGCGTCGTCGCGCTGGTCACCCGCGCGCCGACGGGTCCCTTCACGCCGGCGCCGTTCGGCTTCGCCAGGATGCTGCTGCGAAAGTGTGGTGTGTGGGTCGCCTGAATGCGGCGATGGCTGGTTCGTTCGCTCGCGCGAGGGGAGTGGTCACCGCTCCCGCAAGCTTGCCGGAGAGGAGCGCACGATCACCGCACCTGTCGCGCCGGATCGATCAGCTCGGGCCGCGGGCCTGACAGGCGCTTGTGCATGTGGACCATGAAGGCCATGGCGAAGATCGGCGTTGCCAGGTTGACGATCGGGATCGAGACGAAGGCGGCGATGAAGAGCCCGGCCGTGAAGATCGTGGCGGAGTTGTCACGCCGCATCGCCTTGGCTTCCTCCGGCGGGCGGAAGCGCATCGCCGCGAGCTCGAAATACTCGCGGCCAAGCAGCCAGGCCGCGGCGAGGAAGAAGATCAGGAAACCAGCGCCGGCGAACAACACCAGCGGCAAGGCGGCGAGATAGACCAGGATCGTCAAGAGGGCGGTCTTGATGCCCTCGAGGATCGCCTGGCTGAACGGCAGCGCAACGCCGGGCCGCTCGGCCGGATAATGCTCACGCTCGACGATGTCGGCGACGTCGTCGACGAACAGGCTCGCCACCAGCGAGGTGATCGCGGGCATCAGGAAGATGCCACCGAACACGACGCCCAGGCCCGCCGCGATCGAGACGATCCAGGACAGGACTTCGATCGATGAATGCCAGCCCGGTCCGAGCATGCCTTCCAGCCAGACCTCGCCATTGGTCGCAAACCAGCTGAGGAGCCGCTGCAGGCCGATCGCCAGCACGGTGATCAGCACGAGCGCCAAGCCGACCGATCGCCACAGGATCGAGCGCATCGGCGGCGAGAGCATTTGCGACAGCGCCTTGATGGCGGCATCCAGCATGGGGGCACCCTCTGAGGTCAACACTTCGCGAGAGGTAGAGATGCACGGCAGCTTCGGCAAGGGCGGGTGGCTGCCCAGGTCTGCGGATTGCGGGTCCCGTGTCCCGGACGCAGCGCGGCATGCAATGACGCGCTGTGGAGCCGGCAACTGTTATGTTGATGGTGCGATTTTATAGGGTTTTCGGTCGCGCAGCATTGCGTTGAGGATGGTCAGCAGCTTCCTTGCGACAGCAATGAGGGCGAGCTTTGCTGGTTTGCCGGCCAGACGGAGCCGGTCATAGAAGATTTTGAAGTGATCGGCGCGACGAACGGCGTTGAGAGCAGCCATGTAGAGGGCGTCGCGGACGCGCTTTCGTCCGCCGCCGATCTTGCGCTTGCCACGATAAGCCCCGCTATCGACATTGAAGGGAGCCAGGCCGGCAAGAGCGGCCACCTCCTTTGGCCCGAGACGCCCAAGTTCGGGCATCTGGGTGAGGAGTTGCATGCAAGCGACGGGTCCCACGCCGGGCACCGAGCGCATCAACTGTGCATCATTGGCAAGCTCCGGTTCGGCTTTGACGAGCGCATGAATCTCAGTGTCGATTTCGGCGATCTCATCATTGAGGACCTCGATGAGGCGAGCGATGCGTTCCACCATGGCGCGGTCCTCGGCTTCGCTGCGGCGGTTCTTTTCCTGGGCCCTCATGGCAACCAGTTGGTCCCGCCGTTTTGCAAGCCTTGCCAAAGTGTTGCGAGCAGGCGTCGCGGCCTGCTCGGTGGCGGGCTTCATGGCGCGGGCAAAGGCCGCCAGCATCCGCGCATCGATCGGATCGGTCTTGGCGAGCTGGCCGCTGGCGCGGGCAAAGTCGCGGGCACGGGCCGGATTGATCCGGGCAAAGCGGATGCCGGCCCGATGCAGGGCCTCCCGAAGCTCGAGGTCATAGACCCCCGTAGCCTCGAAGACGATCAGCGCATCACATCGCCAACGCGCCACCAGCTGTGTGATGGCCTGTGGCGCGTTGGCGATGCGTTCCGCTACGCCGATGGCCTCATCGAAAATATCAAGGTGATGTTTGGAGATGTCGATCCCGACGCAACGAGAGGATATGATCACGGTGCCTGTCCCTGTGATGCGAGGTCTGTTGACGCAGCCTCGTGCAACTGTTCAGGTTGATAGATGGAACGGGCGGGAGACCGAGCCGGCTCACGGCGTCAAGCGCCAAGGACCCAACGGCTTCCCGCCCACCATCATCATGCCAGACTTCCCAGACACAGGGACCCAGGAGCTTGCGGCGAGATGGGCCCCGGCTCTACAGCACATCGCGCAAGTGCGCGCTGCGCTGCGTCCGGGGCACGCAAGCTCCTGGCTACCCGTGCCTGTGCCCGTGCTTGCGCGCCTTCGCCGGCTTGCCGTCGCCGGTCGGGATCATCACCACCCGGCCGTAGCGTACCCCGCGTTCGGCGATGATGTGGTCGGCGAAGTGCCTGACTTCGGAGGCGCTGCCGCGCAGCGCCGTCATCTCCATGCAGTTGTTGTCGTCGAGATGGACGTGCAGCGTCGCCAGCGCGAGGTCGTGATGGCCGTGGAATTCCTGCACCAGGCGCTTCGAGAGATCGCGCGCGGCGTGGTCGTAGACATAGACGAGACCGGCCACGCATTGGCCGGTCTGTGCCGTGCCCTCCGTGCTCTGTTGCAGGCCGGCGCGGGCGAGATCGCGGATGATCTCGGAGCGGTTCTGGTATCCGCGCGCCTCCGCCGCGGCGTCGATCTCCGCCAGGAGATCGTCCTCGATCGTGATCGTTATCCGCTGCATCAGATAATCCTCGTAGGTCTCGCCCGTGCCCCTTGAACCGTAGCCCGGATGGAGCGAAGCGCAATCCGGGACGGTGCCAATATGTGGGCAGGACCCCCGGATTTCGCGTGCGCTCCATCCGGGCTACGCAGTGCGCTCATAGCCGCGTCGCACGCAGGCGCAGCGCATTGCCGACTACGCTCACCGAGGACAGCGCCATCGCCGCTGCGGCGATGATCGGCGAGAGCAGTACGCCAAAGGCGGGATAGAGCACGCCGGCCGCAATCGGAATACCGGCGGCGTTGTAGATGAAGGCGAAGAACAGGTTCTGGCGGATGTTGCTCATGGTCGCCTGCGACAGCTTTCGCGCCCGCACGATGCCGACAAGATCGCCCTTGAGCAGCGTGACGCCGGCGCTCTCCATCGCCACGTCGGTGCCGGTGCCCATGGCGATGCCGACCTCCGCCGCCGCCAGCGCCGGCGCGTCGTTGACGCCGTCGCCGGCCATCGCGACGCTGCGGCCGGCCTTCTGCAGCTTGGTGACCACCGCGCTCTTCTGGTCCGGCAGCACCTCGGCCTCGACCTCGGCGATGCCGAGCCGGCGTGCCACGGCCTCGGCCGTCGTGCGGTTGTCGCCGGTCAGCATGATGACCTTGATGCCTTCCGCGGCGAGCGCCTTCAGCGCCTCCGGGGTCGAGGCCTTGACCGGATCGGCGATCGCGAACAGGCCGGCCAGCCGGCCGTCGACGGCCATGTTGATCGCGGTGGCGCCGTCGCCACGCAGCCGTTCGGCTTCAGTGTCGAGCGTCTTGGTCTCGATGCCGATCGACGTCAGGTATCTTGCATTGCCGAGCACGATGGTCTTGCCGTCGACCTTGCCGGTCGCGCCCTTGCCCGTCGGCGAATCGAATTGCTCGACCTGGCCAAGCGTGAGCTGCTTCTCCTTGGCCGCGCGCACGATGGCGTCAGCCAAAGGATGCTCGCTCGCCCGCTCGACGCTGGCCGCGAGTCGAAGGATGTCGTCTTCCGCAAAGCCGGCCGCCGGCACGATCGCGACCACCTTGGGCTTGCCCTCGGTCAACGTGCCGGTCTTGTCGACCACCAGCGTGTCGATCTTCTCCATCCGCTCCAGCGCCTCGGCGTTCTTGATCAGGACGCCGCCTTGCGCACCGCGTCCGACGCCGACCATGATCGACATCGGGGTCGCGAGGCCGAGTGCGCAGGGGCAGGCGATGATCAGCACGCTGACGGCTGCGACGAGGCCGAAGGCCAGCCGCGGCTCCGGTCCGAACCAGGCCCAGGCGCCGAAGGCCGCGAGGGCGACCACGATCACCATCGGCACGAACCAGCCGGAGACCTGGTCGGCCAAGCGCTGGATCGGCGCGCGCGAGCGCTGCGCGTCCGCGACCATCTGCACGATCTGCGACAACAGCGTCTCACGTCCGACCTTGTCCGCGCGCATCACGAAGCTGCCCGACTGGTTCAGCGTGCCGGCGATGACTTTTGCGCCAGCCTCCTTGGTGACCGGCATCGATTCGCCCGTCACCAGCGATTCATCGAGCGAGGAGCGGCCCTCCAGGATGATACCGTCCACCGGCACCTTCTCGCCGGGACGAACGCGCAGGCGGTCGCCGGCATGGAGCGTGTCGATCTCGACCTCGTGTTCGCTGCCGTCAGCATCGACGCGGCGCGCGGTCTTCGGCGCAAGCTGGAGCAGCGCCTTGATTGCACCCGAGGTCGCGTCGCGCGCGCGCAGCTCCAGCACCTGGCCGAGCAGCACCAGCACGGTGATCACGGCGGCTGCCTCGAAATAGACCGCGACCGCGCCTTCATGGCCACGGAAGGTGGCGGGGAAAATCTGCGGCGTGACGGTGCCGAGGACGCTGTAGACATAGGCCACGCCGGTGCCCATCGCGATCAGCGTGAACATGTTGAGGTTGCGCGTCAGCAGCGACTGCCAGCCGCGGACGAAGAACGGCCAGCCCGCCCATAGCACCACGGGCGTTGCGAAGACGAGCTGGATCCAGTTCGACAGCGTCGGATCGATCCAGCTGTGGGGGGCCGCGAGATGGCCGCCCATCTCCAGCACCACCGGCGGCAGCGACAGGACGGTGCCAATCCAGAACCGACGCGTCATGTCGGCGAGCTCCGGGTTGGGGCCGGTCTCGAGGCTCGCGACCTCAGGCTCCAGCGCCATGCCGCAGATCGGACAGGAGCCCGGTCCGACCTGGCGGATCTCCGGATGCATCGGGCAGGTGTAGATGGTGCCCGCGGGCATCTCGGGCTCGGGCGCCTTCTCCTTCGCAAGATATTTGGCAGGATCGGCGGCGAACTTGGTCCGGCAGCCGGCCGAGCAGAAATGGAAGGTCTCGCCGCGATGTGTGAAGTGATGCTTCGAGGTCGCAGGATCGACCGTCATGCCGCAGACGGGGTCTTTCACCTTGGTCGCGGCCTCGCCCTGGTCATGGCCGTGATGATGGGCATGGCTGGAATGATCGCCATGGCCGCCGCAGCATGAGGATGCCGGGGGTTTTGCCGCCGGCGGTGCAGCTTTCGTGGAACAGCCACATCCGGAATGCGTTTCCGCGTCGTGACGATGCTCGCTGCTGTTCATTGCCATGCTCCGGTCCTGTACCCTGGTCTTGCAACCCATACCCGGTAGGGGTATATAGACCTCATGCGCAAGGACATCAAGGCATCTGTCGGAAAACGTCTCGGCCGGATCGAAGGCCAGGTTCGTGGCCTGTCGAAAATGGTAGAGGAAGACCGCTACTGCATCGACATTGTGACGCAGATCTCGGCGGTGCGCGCCGCACTGCGCCGGGTCGAGGAGGAGATTCTGAAGGACCACGTCGCCCACTGCGTCGAGCACGCCATTGCGAGCGGCGACAAGGCCGACCAGCGCGAGAAGATCGCGGAGCTGATGGCGGTGATCGGACGGGCGGAAAGGTAGGTCAGCATTCCGCCGTCATTGCGAGCGCAGCGAAGCAATCCAGACTGTGAGCGCGGCGGCGGTCTGGATTGCTTCGTCGCTGCGCTCCTCGCAATGATGGTTGTTTGGATGTGATCGCACCACGCAAGCAACAGTTGCAGGGACGACAGTGAGACCTATGCCGCGATCTCGCACGCGTCTCCGCGGCGCCGTGCGCGATACATCGCGAGTTCGCTCAGTTGCACGAAATGCTCGGAGAACGTTGCGCTCATGCCCGCGGCCTGCGCGCTCACTTCTTGAGCCGGAATCTCAGCCGGCGCCTCTTCGTCAATCGCCTCAGGAACGAGCGGCGGCGCCATGACCGCTTCTGGAAACACACTGAACGAGCCCGCTACCTCCTCGAGCGGCTTCTGCTTGTCGGCCCAGTGCAGGGCGGTGTAGTCGAACCCGTGCACGATGGTGGGTTTGACGACTTCGAAATAGGGCGAGATGTCGAAGTCGCGGGGCATGTAGAGCGAGGAATCGCGGATGTGCAGGATCTCGCGGCGGGCGGCGCGGCTGCCGGCCTTGGTGATCCTCGGCAGGATCGGATAGCGCACGGCATCGAAAGCCTGCGCGATCAACGCCGAGCAGATGATCTTGGTCGGGTCGCCCGAGCCGATCGCGATCATGCGCCGACGCCAGCGCTGCGGAATCGGCATCGGGAACAGATAGCGCATGAGGTCGACGATGTTCTTGGTGTCGTAGCCGAAGCCGATGCGGTTGATCGCGTAGCGGCAGACCGTGGTGCGGTCCTCGTAGGACAGCCCGACCGGGCGGCACACGCGGGTGTGATAGGGGAAATATTTCGACAGTGGTGCGGAGGTGACGCCTTCGCCGATATTGGCCTCGATCAGCACATGCGGCTCGCCATCAGCCTCCTCCGCACCCGCGACCGGGCCGACATAGAGCGCGGCATGCGACCAGGTCGACTGCGTCAGATACTTGATGATGCCGGAGATGCGGTTGTTGCCTTCGACCAGCAGCACGTCGCCGGGCTCGATGATCCCGCGCAGATGCTCCGGGTCGCTCGGCGTGAACGGCTCGTAGCCCGGCACCTCCTTCGAGAGGTACGCGGCAATCAGCTTGCCGACCGAATCCAGGACCGTCCCCATGTCAAACTCCCCCCACGGCCTTTTCCGGCCGTCTTTTTCCCTTCTCTATCATGGTCGAAACGTGTTGCAATTCGGTTCATCACTCTGTGAGATCAAGCACGATTGATTCACCATGATGGTTGCCGTGCAACATCAAATGCAGCAAGGTTCGCGGGCTGTTCCCTTACGCCGCAAGCCCCCGGAAACCATGACATGACAATCACGCGCCGCGGTTTCCTTGTCGCGTCGGCGGCCCTTGCGGCGATGCCGGTCCTGCGCGCATCCGCCGCGCCCCTGCCGCGCGAGGCTGACATCGTCGTTATCGGGGCGGGAGCTGCTGGAATCGCCGCGGCGCGCCGCATCATGGCGACCGGCCGCAAGGTCATCGTGGTGGAAGCGGCATCGCAAGTTGGCGGCCGTTGCATCACCGATAGCACGACCTTCGACACGCCGTTCGACCGCGGCGCGCGCTGGATGTACAATCCCGACGCCAATCCGATGATCCGGCTGGCGCGCAGTGTCGGGCTGGACGCGCTGCCGGCGCCGTCGGGCCAGAAGATGCGCATCGGCCGCCGCAACGCGCGCGCGGGCGAGACCGAGCAGTTCCTGGCGGCGCTGGTGCGCGCCAACCGCGCCATCGACGAGGCCGCGCGCGGCAAGCTGGATACCTCCTGCGCATCCGTGCTGCCGAAGGATCTCGGCGACTGGGCGGGCGCGGCCGAGTTCATGCTGGGCGCGAGCTTCGCCGGCAAGGACCTGAAGGAGCTGTCCGCGATCGACAAGGGACGCGCGCAGGACCGCAATGCGGCGATCGCCTGCCGTCAGGGCCTCGGCACTCTGATCGCCAAACTCGGCGAACAGGCGCCGGTGGTGCTGTCGACGCCGGCAAGCCGGATCGTCTGGAGCAACCGCGACGTCAGCGTGGAGACGCAGGCCGGCAAGATCGCCGCACGCGCCGCCATCCTCACGGTCTCGACCAATGTGCTGACGTCGGGCGCGATCAAGTTCGCACCCGACCTTCCCAAGCGCACCTTGGACGCGGCCTCGAAGCTCACCCTGGGCAGCTACGACCGCATCGTGCTGCAACTGCCGGGCAATCCGCTCGGCCTATCGCGCGACGATATCCTCATCGAGCAGAGCAACTCGACGCGCACGGCGCTCATGTTCGCCAATATCGGCGGCTCCTCGTTGTGCTCGATCGATATCGGCGGCTCGTTCGGCCGCGATCTCTCCGAGCAGGGCGAGAAGGCCATGACCGCGTTTGCGAAGGAGTGGATCACGAAGCTGTTCGGTAGCGAGGCCGCTTCGGCCGTGCAGAAGACCAGCGCCACGCGCTGGAATGCCGCACCCTATGTGATGGGCGCAATGTCGGCATCCGCGCCCGGCGGCCAGCTTTCGCGGAAAACCCTGGGCGAGCCGGTCGGCAACATGTTCCTCGCCGGCGAAGCCACGCACGAGACGCTCTGGGGCACCGTCGACGGGGCCTGGGAAAGCGGCGAGCGCGCCGCGGATTCCGCCTTGCGCAAGATCGGCGCACTCAAGGCCGAGCCGGCCGACGTGCCGACGCAATCGACGAAGAAGCGCAGGGCGCCGCGGCAGCAGGGCAATTAAGCCCGCTCTAAAAAGCTCTGCCGTCGTCCCTGCGAACGCAGGAACCCATAACCACAGGAAGTAGTTTGGCGAAAGCCGGCAGTTAGGGGTTCTTGGTCGGCACTGCCATCTGCGCTTTATCGATGAATCACGCGGTATGAGTCCCTGCGTTCGCAGGGACGACGGCGATTATCAGCGCAACACCCCGTCCAACGCCGGCATTCCAAAAATCACCGCCATCGCAATCAGCGCATAGCAGATCCCGCGAAACACCTTCTCGCTCGCGCGGCCGAACAGAGAGGCGCCGAAGGCGACGCCGATCGCATAGACCGGCCCGACAATCAGCGAGAGCACCAGCGATTCGCGCGAAATCAGGCCTGTCGTCGCATAGCTGACCATCGAGAAGAAATCCGACGCGCCGAAGAACAGCACGATGTTGGCGCGTGCGACGATGGGGGCGATCGGGCGGCCGAGCCAGTAGCCGACGATCGGCGGGCCGCCGGTCTGCGCGAGGCCGCTACAGAAGCCGGAGAGGCCGCCGATACCTACCGAAAGCCAGGCGTGGTCCTTGCCCCGATAGCGCCAGCCCGACAGCAGCAGAAGCAGGAGTGCCGCGACGAAGCAGGAGATGATCCAGCGCGTGGTGACGGGCTGCAGCACGCTCAGAAAGTACGTGCCGATGGGCACGCCGATCAGCGCCCCGAGCACGATGACCGCGGTGGCCCTGCGGTCGGCCTTCCGCCATGCGTCAGGCAGCAGCGGCGCGGCTGCGACGAAGTCGATGACGAGCAGCAAGGCTGCAACGAGCCGCGGCTCAGCGATGCTGCTCGCCAGCGGCATGAAGATCAGCGCCGAGCCGAAGCCGGAGAAGCCGCGCGCGGTGCCCGAAACGAAAGCGACGGCGCAGAGCGCCATCGCAGTGGTGAGGCCGACATCCCTCGAGAGAAAGGCGGCGAGACTCATGCTCCGTGCTTCTGGGGCACGACGTTGTCCGAAAGCCGCTTCACGCTCTTCGGCTTCATGCTCTCAAAGTGCCGCCGGTCTTCTTCACGACTTCGGCCACGATCTTGGCGCCGACAGCCTCGATCTCCTGGTCGGTCAGGGTCTTCTCGCGCGGCTGGATCGTCACCGCGATCGCGATCGACTTCTTGCCGTCATCGATGCCCTTGCCCTCGTAGACGTCGAAGACGTTCACGCCGGTGATCAGCTTCTTGTCGACGGCTTGCGCGGCGCGGACGATGTCGCCCGCCTTCACGGCGCGTTCGACGATGAAGGCGAAGTCGCGCGTAACAGGCTGGAAGGCGGAGAGCTCGATCAACGGCTTGGCGCGGGTCGGCTTCTTCTTCGCCTCGGGGATGCGGTCCAGGATCACCTCGAACACCATCACCGGACCGTCGACGCCGAGCGCCTCGAGCGCGCGGGGATGCATCTCACCGAAATGGCCAAGCACGTTCTGCGGGCCGATCTGGATCGTGCCGGAACGTCCCGGGTGCAGCCAGCCGGGACCACCCGCCACGACCTGGAGCGCCTGCATCGGCGCACCGCTAGCGGCCAGCACCGCCAGCGCATCCGCTTTCGCGTCGAATACGTCAGCCTGCGCCGAGCCGGTCCAGTGCCGTCCGAGACCTTCCGAGGAAGCAAAGCCGCGGCGCACGCCGCTTGCCGCCATGAACTGGTCCTGCGGGCGGTCGTCCTTGAAGATCTGGCCGACCTCGAACAGCGCGACGTCGCCGAAGCCGCGATCGGCATTGGCCTGGGCGGCCGCGATCAGGCCCGCAAGCAAGGTCGGGCGCATGTCGGAGAGATCAGACGCGATGGGGTTGGCCACTTCGAGCTCGCGCTGGCCGCCACCGAACAATTCGGCCGCGGGTTTTGCGATGAACGACCACGTCACGGCCTCGACCATGCCGCGGCTTGCGAGCGCGCGCCGCGCCCGGCGAGTGCGCAGCTGCAGCGAGGTCAAAACGGGCTTGCGCGCATCCTCGCCGCGTTCGAACGGCGTCTCCGGCACCTTGTCGACGCCGAAGATGCGGACGATCTCCTCGACGATGTCGGCCTTGCCGTGCACGTCGGTGCGCCAGGACGGCACCGCCACCTTCACGACCGGACCCGGGCCCGCCATCATGAAGCCGAGATGGGCCAGGATGCGCTTCATCTCTGGTTGAGGCACCTCGATGCCGGAGAGCCGCTTGACCTCGGTGACCGGGAACTCGATCAGGCGGTCATCGCCGAAGGCCTTGCCGACCACCACGGTCTCGGACGGCGTGCCGCCGCACATCTCCATCACCAGCTTGGTCGCGAGCTCGAGCCCCGGCACCATGAAGGCCGGATCGACGCCGCGCTCGAAGCGGTAGCGCGCATCGGAATTGATGCCGAGCTTGCGGCCGGTCTGGGCGATGTTGATCTCGTTCCACAGCGCCGATTCGATCAGCACGTCGGTGGTCTCATCATCGCAGCCCGAGGCCTCGCCGCCCATGATGCCGGCAAGCGATTCGACGCCGTGCTCGTCCGCGATGACGCAAATCGCTGGATCGAGATCGTAGGTGCGGCCGTCGAGCGCCAGCAGGCTCTCGCCCTCGCGGGCGCGACGCACTACGAGATTGCCCTTCACCTTCTTGGCGTCGAACACATGCAGCGGCCGCGCGCGATCGAACGTCATGAAGTTGGTGATGTCGACCAGCGCGTTGATCGGGCGCAGTCCGATCGCGGTCAGCCGCTTCTGCAGCCATTCCGGCGACGGTCCGTTCCTGACGCCGCGCACGAGACGAAGCGCGAAGCCCGGGCACAACGCGGCATCCTCGACCGTGACCTTCACCGGGCAAGGGAATTCGCCCTTGATGGGCTTGATGGTCGGATCCCTGAACCTGCCCATGTCGGCGGCGGCGAGGTCGCGGGCAATGCCGTGCACGCCGGTGCAGTCCTGCCGGTTCGGCGTCAGGTTGATCTCGACCACGGGATCGCCGAGCCCGGCCCATTCGGCGTAGGCAGCGCCAACAGGCGCATCGGCCGGCAATTCCATGATGCCGTCATGGTCGTTGGAGATCTGCAGCTCGGCCGCCGAGCACAGCATGCCGCGGCTCTCGACGCCGCGGATGGTGCCGATTCCGAGCGTGATGTCCTTGCCGGGAATGTAGGTGCCGGGTGGCGAGAACACGCTGACGAGCCCGGCCCGCGCATTCGGCGCGCCGCACACGACCTGCACCGGCGCACCGCCGTTGCCGGTGTCGACCATGCAAACCCGCAGCCGGTCCGCGTTCGGATGCTGCTCGGCCGAGATCACCCTCGCGATGGTGAAAGGCTTCAACGCCTTCGCCTTGTCCTCGATGTTCTCGACCTCGAGCCCAATCATGGTGAGCTTCTCGGCGAGCTTGTCGAGCGGCTCGTCGGTGTCGAGATGATCCTTCAGCCAGGAGAGGGTGAATTTCATGGCTGTTCTTTCTCCACGGAGACGGTCTGCTCCCTCTCCCGCTTGCGGGGGAGGGCTGGGGTGGGGGCTCTCTCCGCGACGGGAACGGAGAGAGTCTTCGCAAGCTCTTGCTTGAGTGCGAGCATCACGAGCTCAATCCCCCGGCCAGCGTCGGCACCTCCAGCGGCTTGAAGCCATAGTGGCTCAGCCAGCGGACGTCGCTGTCAAACAGCTGGCGCAGGTCGGCGATGCCGTATTTCAGCATGGCGATGCGGTCGATGCCCATGCCCCAGGCAAAGCCCTGGTACTCGTCGGGATCGATGCCGCAGGCGCGCAGCACGTTCGGATGCACCATGCCGCAGCCGAGGATCTCGAGCCAGTCCTCGCCCTCTCCGAAGCGGATCTCGCCCTTGTCGCGGCGGCACTGGATGTCGACTTCCAGTGATGGCTCGGTGAACGGGAAGAACGACGGCCGGAAGCGCATGTTGATGTGATCGACCTCGAAGAACGCCTTGCAGAACTCGTGCAGGATCCATTTGAGGTGACCGAGATGCGAGGTCTTGTCGATGACGAGGCCTTCGACCTGGTGGAATTGCGGCGTGTGGGTCGCGTCCGAATCGATGCGGTAGGTGCGGCCCGGGCAGATCACGCGGATCGGCGGCTTCTGGCTCAGCATGGTGCGCACCTGCACCGGCGAGGTGTGGGTCCGCAGCAGCATGCGCGAGCCGTCCTCCTTCGGATGGAAGAAGAAGGTGTCGTGCATCTCGCGCGCCGGATGGCCTTCCGGGAAATTCAGCTTGGTGAAGTTGTAGTCGTCGGTCTCGATATCGGGACCTTCGGCGACCGAGAATCCCATGTCGGCGAAGATCGTGGTCAGTTCGTCCCAGACCTGGCTCAGCGGATGAATGCGGCCGGCTTCTGCCGGTGCATCGCGCAGCGGCAGGGTGACGTCGACGGTCTCGGAGGCGAGCCGCGCATCGAGCGCCGCGGACTTCAGCACGTCGCGTCGCGCGGCAAGCGCCTGGCTGACTTCCTCCTTGGCCTGGTTGATCGCGGCTCCCTGCGTCTTGCGCTCGTCCGGCGACATCTTGCCGAGCGTCGCGAGGAGCGCCGAGATCGAGCCCTTCTTGCCGAGGGCTGCAACACGCACGGCCTCCAGCGCGGCCTCGTCGGCGGCGCCGGCGATGTCGGCGATGATCTGGGCTTGGAGCTGGGCAAGATCGGTCATGGCAATCCCTTTTGGCCAGGATGCTGAGCCGATGATCCTAGCCCGTCACGCCCGGCCAAAAGCGCAAAGCGCGTCTTCGCGTTAGATTGGCCGGGCATCCACGTCGGAGAAGTGTTTGCGCGAGAAGTGGTGGCCGGGACAAGCGCGAAGGCGCCTTGGCCCGGGCCATCACAAGCTGAATGCTGCGCAGAGCACGGTGGAAGACGGCTTACGCCGCCAGCGCGGCCTTGGCCTTCTCGGCGATCGCCTGGAACGCGGCGGGCTCGCTGATCGCGAGATCCGACAGCACCTTGCGGTCCACGGTGATCCCCGACTTGGCCATGCCGTCGATAAATCGGCTGTAGGTCAGGCCGAACGGACGGACGGCAGCGTTGATGCGCTGTATCCAGAGCGCGCGGAACGTCCGCTTCTTACGCTTGCGGTCGCGGAAGGCGTATTGCTGCGCCTTTTCCACGGCCGGCTTGGCGGCGCGGATGGTGTTCTTGCGGCGGCCATAGAAGCCCTTGGCGGCCTTGTAGACTTTCTTGTGCTTGGCGTGGGCGGTCACACCGCGTTTGACGCGAGACATGACAAAATTCCTTCAGAGATGACTTGGTTTTCGGATCGCCGCGGGATGCGCGGCAGAGGCGGCAGTGATCGTGGACGCGATCAGGCGTTCGGCAAGAAGTACTTCTTGACGTTGTCGCCGTCGGTCTTGAACAGCACGCGGGTGCCGCGGAGCTGACGGATCTGTTTCTTCGTCCGCTTGATCATGCCGTGACGCTTGCCGCGCTGGGCGTGCATCACTTTGCCGGTGGCAGTCACCTTGAAGCGCTTTTTAGCGCCCGATTTGGTCTTCAGCTTGGGCATTTGGCTCTCCTATGGCCACAACAGAAATCCGCCCGTGAAGGCGGCTGGCCGTCTATAATGCTCGTTAGAGCGTTGATTGTGTTCAGGTTTTTGCGAACGAGCGCAAAACCCACACGAAACACCGCCACGGCAGCCCTTAATCAGCCGGGCGATGAAGGCTGGGCTTATGACAGAGCGGGAGCCAAATGGCAACGATGAACCGGCGGAACAGGCCCGGAGACTATCCGGTGTTGCCACCATCGTGTCCCTAGCCGTGTCGCCCGGAGCAGGACCAAAATGGCCCATTTGTCCCGATCGCCTTCGTCTTTGACTGGTTTCATCCGCCCGCGTCATCTGGCGGTGTTGGCCCTGCTTGCGGCCGTCATGCTGCCGTCGGCTGCCGATGCCCGAATCGGCGGCTATGACGGCATCTGGAACGTCACCTTCGCCACCACGAGGGGCAGTTGTAGCTCGGGCTACAGCGTCCCCTTCACCGTGACGGGCAGCCGCGTCTCGTCCGCCGGGGGCGGCCGGGTCTCGGGCAAAGTCAACCGCTCCGGTGCTGTGGCTGTCCAGGTCTCGGTCGGCGCCTCTCATGCCAGCGGCGGCGGCCGGCTCGCCGGCATGAACGGCGCCGGCTCGTGGAGAGGTGTCATCTCCGGCGACCAGTGCAGCGGCACCTGGCAGGCGACGCGGACGTAGTCGAACGAGCCATCGCCACAGCCACGGTGCGCTCCCTCCTCCGCCTGCGCAAGCGGGCGTGGGTGCAGCGGAGTTCGCGGCTTGCACCTCGGCAAAAACAAAACGGCCCGCCGGTGATCCGGACGGGCCGTTGAATTCTCAGTCCCAAAGCGCTTCGCTTCAGCGCGGCGCCAGCACCATCACGACTTGGCGACCTTCGAACCGCGCGTCCTGCTCGACCTTGGCGAGCTCGGCGACGTCGGTCTTGATCTTGTCCAGCAGCTTGGTGCCGATTTCCTGGTGCGCCATTTCGCGGCCACGATAGCGCAGCGTGATCTTGACCTTGTCGCCCTCTTCGAAGAACCGCTGCATCGCGCGCATCTTCACGTCGTAATCATGGTCGTCGATCATCGGGCGGAGCTTGATCTCCTTGATCTCGACGGTCTTCTGCCGCTTGCGGGCTTCCGCGGCTTTTTTCTGAGCGGAATATTTGTACTTCCCGTAATCCATGATCTTGCAGACGGGAGGGCTGGCATTCGGCGAAATCTCGACCAGATCCATGCCGGCTTCCTGAGCCATCCGGATAGCGACGACGGTCTCGACCGTGCCTTTGTTCTCACCGGTCTGGTCGATCAGCTGGATCTGCGCATTGCGGATATCATCATTGATGCGCGGCCCGTCTTTGCTGGCAGCGGGCGGAGCTTTATTAGGACGGCGAATGGGTGGTTCTCCAAAGTTGTGAAGGAAGCGGCTATCTTGAAGGAAGATGCGTTTGCCGGCAAGCAAGTCGCTCGTGCGGCACGCGAAAAACCCTCAAATGCGAGGCATTTTGGTCACGCCCGGGCACGCAGACGACATAGACACCTTGCTTCTGTTCCGCAAGCGTCCCAAAGGGCGGCCAATGCAGCCTCAGCTTGCATCGCGGGACGCGCCCGGACAGCTCAAACCGCACAGCCAGAGTAAATGTTCCATGACTGATATAATTCCTGATGCCGTGCTCGACTTCGTCAATGTGGGCGAGGGCCCGTCCGCACGCCGGATCGCGGTACGCAGTCGGCGTGGACAGGGACCGGGGCTGGTCTGGCTGGGCGGATTCAACTCGGACATGCAGGGCAGCAAGGCGCTGGCGCTGGACGCCTGGGCTCGGGATCACAGCCGCGCAATGGTCCGGTTCGACTATTCCGGCCACGGCGAGTCCGGCGGCGATTTCGCTGACGGAACCATTGGACGCTGGCTGGAGGAGAGCGTCGCGGTGTTCGAGCGGTTTTGCGACGGCCCGCAAGTCCTGATCGGCTCATCCATGGGCGGCTGGATCGCGCTGCTGCTCGCGCGCGAGATCAAGAAGCGTTCCGACAAGGCATCGCTGGCCGGCCTGGTCCTGATCGCGCCCGCGCCCGACTTCACCGAGGAGCTGATGTGGAAGAATTTTTCGCCCGCGGTGAAGAAGGAGATCGAGACCAAGGGCGTCTGGATGCGGCCGTCGGAATACGGCGACGGCTCACCCTATCCGATCACGCGGAGCCTCATCGAGGAGGGCCGCAACCATCTCGTGCTCGGCAGCGCCATCGATCTCGGCTGCCCCGTTCGAATCCTGCAAGGCGCGAAAGATCCTGATGTGCCGTGGCAGCACGCGTTCGCGCTGACACACCGCCTGCCGGCCGACGACGTCGTGCTGACCATGATCCAGGATGGCGATCACCGCTTGTCCCGCCCGCAGGACATCGCGCGCATGCTTGCGGCCGTGGCGGAGATCGGGTGAAGTGTTGCCCAACAATCGGTGTCATCGCCCGACTTGATCGGGCGATCCAGTATTCCAAGACGGCGTGGTTCAATCGACAGGCCGCGGCGTACTGGATGCCCCGCCTCCGCGGGGCATGACGGAGAACGGGGAAGGAGCAACGCCAATGACCACCACCGCCATGCTGCGCGCCTTCTGCGATGCGGTCGAGCAGCGCAATGGCCGCGCCTTTGCCGAGCTGTTCACCGAGGACGGCGTCTATCACGACGTGTTCTACGGCGCCTTTGCCGGCCGCGAGAAGATCGCAGCGATGATCGACGACTGGTTCTATCGCACGGCGACCGATTTCCGCTGGGACATGCACGATCCCGTCTCCGACGGCACCACGCTCTATGCGCGCTATACCTTCAGCTACAAGTCAACCCTGCCGGAAGCGAACGGCGCGCGGGCGATGTTCGAGGGCGTCGCGATCATGACGCTCCGCGACGGCAAGATCGCGAGCTATCACGAGGTCGCCAACACCGCGCCGGCGTTCGTCGATTTGAAGTTTGCACCGGAGCGGATCGCGAAGATCGTCGCCAAGCAGGGCGCCGAGTTGAAGGCGCGGCCGGAGATGCAGCGGCATTTGGGCTGACTGTCCCCACTCGTTATTCCGGGCTCGCGCCAAGTGGCGCGCCCCGGAATGACGGAGAGAGGGCGGCGCGCGGCCTACCGCTTCGACGGATTCGCCATCGGCTTGCGCTGCGCCAGCGCTGCCACGGTCGCGGTGCCGATCGGGCCATCTTCGTCATAGAGCCAGCATTCGCCGATCGCGACGCCGTCGGTGGCGTGGTGGTTCACGACCTCGAAGCCGATCCACCCAGTGACTGGCAGGCGGTGCAGATAGATCGTGACGTCGCTGTTGATGTAGCCGAGCCCCTTGTCGCCGGCATTGGCGAACGGGCTGGCGAAATCGGCGCCGGTGGCGACATGGACGAACGGTGTCATCGGCACGGCCGCAACGAGCTCGCGCACCTCGCTCATCCAGAGCCGGCGCGGGCCGAGCGAGCCCATATGGCCGACGATCGGGCGCGTCGCCCATTTGCCATTCATGCCGAGCCTGGGATCGGTGGGCTTGGGAATGTCGGCCGGCTTCGGCGCGTCCCAGTTCGGCGGCGACCAGACATTGCCGTCCGGATTCTGCGTCTTGCGCAGCAGCTGGCACGAGGCGCGCGCCATGCTGATCCCGCCGGAGAAAAATTCCGCTTCCACCACGCGGATGCGCATTCCATCGCGCACCAGACGCGTCGTGACCTGAATTGGCTTGTCGATGGTCGGCAGCCGAAACATGTCGACGGTGAGCCTCGCGGGCACGAACTCTGGCCCGGAATGGCGTTCCTCGATGGCGAAGCCGAGCAGGCCGACGATGACGCGCCCGTGCAGCGACTTCGGATCCCAGGGACCATTGGCAACTTCCGTCGGGTGGAATGTCTCGCCGTCGCGGGTGAAGAAAGGCATGTTTGTCATGCGCGCGAGATTGCGGGAATGGATGGGGAAATCAAGTATGGGGAGGTGCATGCGTGCTCGCCACACAAAAGGTGTCATCGCCCGGCTTGACCGGGCGATCCAGTATTCCGAGACGGCAGTGATGGAGTCGAGGAGCCGCGGCGTACTGGATTCCGCGCCTTCGCGGGGAATGACAGCGGAGAGTTAGGAGGCGGCGTGCCATTCTTCGCGCACACCTTCGTCCAGCTCGCCACTCATCGCCGCGCTCCTCATCGCCGCAAACGCCTCCCGCGCCACCAATTGCCCGAGCGCCCACACCGCAGCCCCGCGCACCAGCGGGCTTGCGTCATCCAGCAAGCGCCGCGCCTCCCCAGCCAGCGCGACCTCGCCCGAATTGCCGATCGCAATCAGCACGTTCCGCAAGAACCGGTCGCGGCCGATGCGCTTCACCGGCGACTTCGTGAACAGCGCGCGAAACGCCGCGTCGTCGAGCCGTGCCAGCTCGGCGAGATCAGGCGCGCGCAATTCGTCGCGCGCCGCGAGCTTGGCCTCGCGCCCCTCTTGCGCAAACTTGTTCCAGGGGCAGGCTGCAAGGCAATCGTCGCAGCCATAGATGCGATTGCCGATGGCTCTGCGAAATTCGCGCGGGATCGGTCCCTTGTTCTCGATGGTGAGATACGAGATGCAGCGTCGCGCATCGAGCTTGTAGGGTGCGGGGAACGCCGCCGTTGGGCAGATGTCGAGACAGGCCCGGCACGAGCCGCAATGATCGATCTCGGCTGCATCGCGCGGCAGCTCCAGCGTGGTGTAGATCGCGCCGAGAAACAGCCATGAGCCGAACTCGCGCGAGACGAGGTTGGTGTGCTTGCCCTGCCAGCCCAGATGCGCCGCCTGTGCCAGCGGTTTCTCCATCACCGCCGCGGTGTCGACGAACACTTTCACGTCCGACGGCGCGGTCGCGACCAGCCAGCGGGCCAGCGCCTTCAGGCGCTTCTTGATGAGGTCGTGATAATCGTCGCCCTGCGCATAGACCGAGATCGCCGCGCGCGTGGGCTGCTCGAGAATCGCCAGCGGATCGGAGTCGGGACCGTAATTGACGCCGAGCATGATGACGCTGCGCACGTCCTGCCACAGCCCGCGCGGATCGACGCGGCGCTCCGGCTGCGCTGCGAGCCAATCCATGTCGCCATGGCCGCCCGATGCGATGAATTCGAGGAAGTGTTTGCCGGCACTCTCGATCGTGCCCGGCGCGGTGATGCCGATGCAGTCGAAGCCGAGCGCGCGCGCTTCGCGGGCAAGCGCCGCCTTCAGTTCAGTCGGATCGGAGCTCAGAAATCCAGGTCCACGTAGGTCCGCGACGCCGGCACGCCGGCGAGCCATTCGCTGAGCAGCGGACGGAACGACGGGCGGGATTTCACCCGCGCGTACCACGCCTTTGCTGCGTCGTCCTCGCTCCATGGCACGTCGCCCAGATAGTCGATCGCCGAGAGATGGGCCGCGGCGGCGAGATCCGCGTAGGTGAGCCGGTCGCCGGCGAGGAAATTGCGCGTCTGCGCCAGCCAGCCGATATAGGCCAGATGATAGCGCACATTTGCCTTCGCGGCGCGCATCACGTCGGCCGAAGGCGGGCCGCCGCCGTTCTCCTCGCTCATGAAGCGCTTGTAGATGCGCTCGGTGACGAGCGGGTGCGAGACCTCCTCGAAGAACTTCTCGTTGAACCAGGCCATCAGCCGGCGCACCTCGACGCGTTCGAAGGTCGTCTGCGGCATCAGGCGTTTCGGCCCCATCTCGGCACCATAGGCCTCGTCGACATATTCGGCGATGATGGCTGCGCCGGGGATCGGCGGCTGCTCCTCGTCGACGAGCACCGGCGTGGTGCCGGCCGCGTTGAGCAGCAGAAACGCCTCGCGCCGCTCCCAGCTGCGCTCTTCGATCAGCTTCAGGTCAAGCCCGTATTCGCCCGCGATCAGGCGGACGAAGCGCGAATGCGGACAGAACGGATGATGAAACAGCGTAAACATGAAGCCTTTGACTATTTGATGGTGCTTAAGAATCCATCAATGTTTGTGCGGCGCCACACCAGGCCCTCAAAACCGCGAAGCAAGGTCGTGATTTCGTATTTTGCGATTGCGGCATGGGGACGAATAGGCGAGAAGAGCCTCGCTTTTCCAGCCGAAATGGACCGTAAATATGTCAGACGCAATACGGGCAGTGATCCTCGGCATCATCGAGGGTGTGACCGAGTTCCTTCCCGTGTCCTCGACCGGTCACCTCTTGCTCGCGGAGCGCTTCTTCCATCTCGGCGAAGGCGCGTTCTGGGATTCGTTTACGGTTCTGATCCAGCTGGGCGCGATCCTCGCGATCGTCGGGCTGTATTTCAGGAAGTTGTGGGACGTCGTGATCGGCCTGTTCACGGGCGATGCCGATGCGCGGCGCTTCGTGATCGGCGTGCTGGTGGCGTTCCTGCCGGCCGTGGTCGTCGGCCTCGTCGCCGGCAAGTACATCAAGAGCCTGCTGTTCAATCCCTGGGTCATCTGCTTCACGCTGATCGTCGGCGGCGCCATCCTGCTCTGGGTCGACAAGCTCGATCTCAAGCCGCGCGAGCACGACGCCACCAGATTTCCGCTGCTGATGTATCTCTATATCGGCATCGCGCAGTGCGTGGCGATGATCCCGGGCGTGTCACGTTCCGGCGCCAGCATCGTCGCGGCGATGCTGCTCGGGGCCGACAAGCGCGCGGCGGCGGAGTTCTCGTTCTTCCTCGCCATTCCCACCATGATCGGTGCGTTCGCCTACGACTTCTACAAGAGCCGTGCCGAGATGACGATGGACCACATGAACATCGTCGCGATTGGATTCGTGGTGTCGTTCATCACCGCCATCATCGTGGTGAAGACGTTCCTGACCTACGTCACCCGGCACGGCTTCGTGGTGTTCGCCTGGTGGCGCGTCATCGTCGGCACGCTCGGCCTGATCGCGCTGGCGCTGGGCCACTGAAGCATGATCCGGAAAAGTGCGCAGCGGTTTTCCGGAAATATCATGCTTAAACAACAACCTGAAGCGCGATGACGATTCATCCTGATCGCATCGCGCTTTAGAGCAGCAACTCGCTTGGTGCGCTCCCTCGCCCGCAAGCGGGAGAAGCAAACCTGCCTCACACGCTCATGCGCTGGAACTGACCGGCGGCGCGGAAGCGCCAGAGATATTGCGGGGCGATTGCTTCCAGCGAATCGGGGGTGATGCCGAGGCCTTCCAGCGTCAGGCCGGCCGCCTTCGCCGCCTCCGAGACGACGTTGTCGCGCTCGAGCAGCGTGACCTGGTCCGGTGTCAGCTTGAACGCGCCCGGCGCGAATTGCAGGAAGGCGGCCTGGAAGCGGGCGAGGCCGAACGTCAGCGGCATCAGCATCCGCTTGCGGTCGGTGATGGCAAGGATGGTCTCGATGATCTCACGCATGGTCAGCACTTCCGGCCCGCCGAGCTCGTAAGCAGCGCCCGCCTTGGCCTTGCCGTCGACGGCATCCGCGATCGCGGTGGCGACGTCGCCGACATAGACCGGCTGCATCCGGGTCGTTCCGCCGATCAGCGGCAGCACCGGCGACATCCGGGCCAGCGCGGCAAAGCGGTTGGTGAACTGGTCCTCGGGGCCGAACATCACGGAGGGGCGGAAGATCGTGGCGGAGGGAACCGCGGCCAGGACCGCGGCTTCGCCGGCCGCCTTGGCCCTGGCGTAGCGCGACGGCGATTCCGCGTCCGCGCCGATCGCGGAGACATGCACGAGGCTGGCATCGGCCGCGGCCGCCGCCTTTGCGACGGTTTCGGCGCCCCTGGCCTGGACGGCGTCGAAGGTCTGCTCGCCGCCCTCGGTGAGGACGCCGACGAGGTTGATCGCGACATGCGAATCACGCAGCGCCGCCTCCACCGAGGCCGGATAGCGCAGATTCGCCTGTACGGTGTGGACCTGCCCGACCCGGCCCAGAGGCTGGAGGTATCCGGCGAGTTCCGGCCGCCGCACCGCGACCCGGATACGGTAATCCCTCTTGCACAGGGCGCGGACGACGCTGCGGCCCAAAAACCCCGATCCGCCGAAAACCGTGACGAGCGTGTCCAGATTCGATGCCATGGGGGTGTCCGTTCCTGCGGAAAAGAGTGCGTCTTGTCAGGCTTGTATCGGGCCGGTTTGCGATGCGCAATCGGCATCCGGAAGCCGGCCTCACGCATGAATTGACAACGGCGTCACCGAACCGTAGTAACCGCCTCCGTGCCCCAAACGGCATGCCCAGGTGGTGGAATTGGTAGACGCGCTGGCTTCAGGTGCCAGTGGCTTAACGGCCGTGAAGGTTCGAGTCCTTTCCTGGGCACCATACATTTCTGGATCGCAAACAAATCCAGATAGATAAGCCCTTTCAGAGTGTTGCGTTGGCATCGGGGCCATGAGCCGAGAAAGTGCAGTGCGCTGTGTCTTGGGATCGTGTGCTTTGGGCTTGTGCCTCTTGGTCGGTGCGTGTGCTTCCGCGAACGCCGCAGCAAGAGGGCATCACAAGTTGCGACATGTCACCGTTCGGCCGGGCCAGGCCGCGGCTCCGGTCTATGTCACTCCGAATGGTGTGCGCATCTATCGCGACGATTCCGTTCCCGGCGGTCTGCGGACCGACCACGACGACCCTCCCGCCTATGACGATCCATCCAAGTTCGGCGGCGGCTGATCACACCACCTGCTTCCCCATCCGCTCCGCCACCGCCTTCTGCACGAAGTACATCATCACCAATGTGACGATCGTCGTCGCGACGACGACGTAGCCGATCCGGTCGAAATGGATCAGCGAACCGTCGGGCGCCTGCGCGATGATCGCGCCGGCGAGCACCGAGCCGAGCCCCCCGGAGAGCTGCTGCAGCGAGGCGCTGACCGCGCTGAACGAGCCGCGCTGGCTCGCGTCGGGAATCGCCGACATCAGCGCCTGCGACGGGATCATCCGTGAGAAGATGCCGACGAACATCAGGACGTTGACGAGGATCGCGGTCGCGAGCGAGACGTGGCCGAGATGTGTGTAGATCAGCACCATGACCACGGTCATCGCGCAGCCGAACACGAAGGTCGGATATTTGCCGAACGCATCGCTGGCACGGCCGACCAGCGGTCCCGTGACGATGCTGAACAGGCCGGAGACGAGATAGATCGTCGGCAGATGCGTGATGTCGATGCCGAGATTGTGCACGGTGAAGGCGCTGGAGAACGGCATCAGCATGTAGCCGCCCGTCGCCAGCAGCGTCGTGACGGCGAAGGCCAGCGTATAGCGTGGCTCGCCGAGCGTCGCGATCAGATGGCGGAACGCGTTCCTGTCCTGCTTCGGTTTCAGATGCGCATCGACCGGCTCCATGACCAGGGTGATGATTGCGATCGCTGCGATCGACACCACGACGATCGCCGCGAAGCAGACATGCCAATTCCAGTGATTGGCGAGAAACAGCCCGGCGGGAATGCCGAGCACCTGGCTCGCGGCGAACGCCGTCTGGAGGAAGCCCATGACACGGCCGCGCAGGTGCAGTGGAAACAGGTCGGTGACGATGGCGAGCACGACCGCGCCGATCACGCCGCCGAACAATCCGGTCACGATCCGGCCGAGCAGCAGCACATGGTAATTCTGCGCGGCCGCGCAGAGCGCAGTGCCGAGCGTGAAGCCGACATAGAAGAACAGCAACAGCCGCTTGCGATCGAAGCGATCGGCGAAGCCGGCGGCGAGAATCCCCGATAGTCCCGCACTGAACGCATAGGCCGACACCGCGACGCCGAACTGCCCCGCCGTGATGTCGAGCGAGGGCATCAGGATGGCGCCGAGCGGCGACATGATGATGAAATCGAGAATGATCGTGAACTGCGTGAACGTTAGCAGCGCGATGAGGAGCGCCTGGTAGCGCGAGAAGCCGCGCTGGCGTTTGCCTTGG
Source organism: Bradyrhizobium sp. USDA 326 (assembly GCF_049739485.1). NCBI lineage: Bacteria > Pseudomonadati > Pseudomonadota > Alphaproteobacteria > Hyphomicrobiales > Nitrobacteraceae > Bradyrhizobium > Bradyrhizobium sp. USDA 326. The sequence continues at coordinate 2,525,320 of NZ_JBMGQA010000001.1, read as the reverse complement.
TCGTCGATCGGCGCGGCGAGCGTCTGTTCGGTCATTGGCACTTCTATTCGTCGTGAGCGGGCGAGGGCGGAGAGGCCGGCAACAGATAGGGTGCGCCGGGGCGAATTGCAGCGGGCTGGCCTGAAAACCTGCTCCGCCGGGGAGAGCAGCGGCTCATCATCTCGCGCGCCGTGGAGGATGTGAATCACTTTGATTGCGTCGCGACTGGCTCGCGAACGCAGGGCCAGCCGATCCCTCCAGTCGCGACCTGCACGTCATCGCCGCGATCTGATCGCCCGTAAGGCCGCGGCGGCCGCTTGCGTGACCTGTCGCCAGTGGCTACATCGCGGTCCATCCGTTTTAGCCTATGATATCGACGCACCGATTCGACCCGAGGTTTTGACACGCCATGACCGTACGCCTGCACCGCGGCGACCTGCCTGACCTGTCCCGCTACACCGGAGCGGTGGCGATCGACACCGAGACCATGGGGCTGAACCCGCACCGCGACCGGCTCTGCGTGGTGCAGCTCTCGCCCGGCGACGGCAGCGCCGACGTGGTGCAGATCCCCAAGGGGCACACCGACGCGCCGAACCTGAAGGCGCTCCTGGCCAATCCGGCCGTCACGAAAATCTTCCACTTCGCGCGGTTCGATATCGCGGTGCTGTACCAGACCTTCGGTATCATGACCGGGCCGATCTACTGCACCAAGATCGCCTCCCGCCTGACCCGCACCTATACCGACCGCCATGGCCTCAAGGACCTCGTGCGCGAGGTGCTCAACATCGACCTCTCCAAGCAGCAGCAGTCGAGCGACTGGGGTTCCGACAGCCTGACCGAGCCGCAGCTCGCCTACGCCGCCTCCGACGTGCTGCATCTGCACGCCTTGCGCGAGCGGCTCGATGCCATGCTGGTCCGGGAGGGCCGCAGCCAGCTGGCACAGGCCTGTTTCGACTTCCTGCCGACCCGCGCCCTGCTCGATCTCCAGGGCTGGGCGGAAGAGGACATTTTCGCGCATTCCTGAAGGCCCGGCGCGGCGGTTAGCCTGAGATTGCCGCCCCGTTTCGGACACTTTCGTAACGGCCTGTCGCCGGCTGCATATTCGGGCGGCACGGGATAGAATGGGGTGCCCGGAGCCGGACACGGCGGACGAGACTTCAGGAGCCCAGGCAAGTAGGAACCCAGGTGAATTCGGCCCAGAATCCCACCTACGACGCCGCGCTTGCGGCGAAGTTCGCCAGCGCGGCGCGACACAGCCGCCTGGTGCGGATTCTGCGCATTGCGGTTCCGGGCGCGGTGCTGTTGTCCATGGCTGCTATCGTCGGCGTCTCGATCTTCAATCCGTTCCGCATGCTGATGCCGAAGCTGCCGCTCGATTCCGGAAACATGGTGGTGTCGGGCACCAAGATCACGATGGAATCGCCGCACCTCGCCGGTTTCACGCCGGACCAGCGGCCCTACGAGCTCTGGGCCAAGACCGCGACCCAGGACATCACCGACCCAGATCATGTCGATCTCAAGGACCTGCGCGCGAAGGTGTTGATGGAGGATCAATCGACGCTGTTCCTCGATGCCCGCACCGGCCGTTTCGACAACAAGCAGCAGCAGCTCGACCTGCACAAGGACATCTTCCTGCGCACCTCGACCGGCTATGAGGCGCGGCTGAACTCGGCGTTCGTCGACATGGGCAAGGGCACGGTCTCCTCGGACGAGCGCGTCGACGTCACGCTGACCAATGGCACGCTGACCGCGGATCGCTTGCGAATTACCGAAGGTGGTGACGTCATCCGCTTCGAGGGCAATGTGGTGATGCACCTGGACAAGCTGGATGGCCCGGCTACGGCTCAGCCTGCGCCGGTCGAGCCGACGCCGCCAGCACCGCCGGTGAAGACACGTACGCCGCAAAACAAGTCCGCCAATTCAAAGTGATTTTCATGATCAGGTTTTTTCCGCGCAGCGAAGACAAGCGTGGCGCCATCCTCGGTGCGGCCGCGTTCGCCGCCGCTGTCGCGCTGGTCGCAACGGGCGCCGCCATCGCACAGAGCACGATGCAGGGCGTGCCCAACGCGATGCAGGGCTTCTCGCAGAACCGCGATCAGCCGATCCAGATCGAAGCCGCCTCGCTGGAGATGCGTGACAAGAAGAAGGAGGCGACCTTCGCCGGCAATGTGAAGGTCGTGCAGGGCGACACCACCATGACCTCGAAGACGCTGGTGGTGTTCTACGAGTCCGGCGGCGACAAGCCGGCCGCGCCTCAGCCTGCGCCGAAGGGCGCGAAATCGGCGCCGATGCAGTCGGCGACGCCGGGCCCGGGCGGCAGCTCGTCGATCAAGCGGCTGGAGGCGCGCGGCAATGTCGTCGTGACTCAGAAGGACCAGGTGGTGACCGGCGAGACCGCCGTGTTCGACACCAGGACCAATCTCATCACCATGCTCGGCGGCGCGGGCGGCCAGGTGGTTCTGACGCAGTGCAAGAACGTGCTGCGCGGCGACCGCCTGATGGTCGACATGACGACCGGCGTGTCACGTGTCGAATCCGACAGCGGCCGGGTACAGGCCCTGCTGCCGCAGGGGGGCAGCAACGATTGCGGCCAAGGGGGACAAGGAGCCAAACCCGGCGCGGCACCGCCTTTGCAGTTGCCCGGCGCAAGTAAACAAAAGTAAATTCAATCGCTTGTCCCGGATGCTCGCGATCCGAGGTTGAAGCTTGCCCGGCGAGACTGTATTTAGCGCGCAGGGCTTTCGAAGCGGGATCCGCCGCTTTTCGGGCGTGTTTCACTGGGCATGAGACATCCCTTCACTCATGCTGCAACGGCGAATCGAAAGGCCGGTGCGGCAGATCGCACGAATTCGCGCAGGATCGTCGCGAAAAGGCTGGAAGGCGGGATGGTCGATCTCTTCAGCATGTTCCGTCGGCGCCCCGCCAAACGTGGCCGGCCAGGATTTGCGCGTCAGGACATCACCGCGCTCGGTGACGGCGTCGGCGGCTTGGTGACCAGTCCTGTCAGGGACGTGCCGCCGATCGCCCGCGACCAGCGGAAGCGTGCGCCAGACCAGTTCCAGGGCGACTACCAGGCCGACTATCAGGTCGAGCCGGCGCGTCCGCAGGCCGTTCACCCGGTCAGGGCCGCCGCCAAGCCCAATGGCGAGGGCGGGCCGCAGCTGCTGAATCGGCCCGGCTTCCTGGCTGTGCATAGCGTGGAAAAGAGCTTCGGCAGCCGCCAGGTGGTGCGCGGCGTCAGCATCTATGTGCGCCGCGGCGAGGCGGTCGGCCTGCTCGGGCCGAACGGCGCCGGCAAGACCACCGTGTTCTACATGATCACCGGCCTGATCAAGGCCGACCGCGGTGCAATCGAGCTCGACGGCCACGACGTGACGAAGCTTCCGATGTATCAGCGCGCGCGGCTCGGCATCGGCTACCTGCCGCAGGAGGCCTCGATCTTTCGCGGCCTCACCGTCGAGCAGAACATCCGCGCGGTGCTCGAAGTGGTCGAGCCCTCGCGCAAGAAGCGCGAGCAGCAGCTCGATTCGTTGCTCGACGAGTTCAACATCACGCGGCTGCGCAAATCGCCGTCGATCGCGCTGTCCGGCGGCGAGCGCCGCCGCGTCGAGATCGCGCGCGCGCTGGCGACGCGGCCGAACTACATGCTGCTCGACGAGCCCTTCGCCGGCATCGACCCGATCGCGGTCGGCGACATCCAGGATCTCGTCCGCCATCTCACCAATCGCGGCATCGGCGTCCTGATCACGGATCACAATGTGCGCGAGACGCTCGGCCTGACCGACCGCGCCTATATCGTCTATGCCGGGGAAATCCTGACCGAGGGAACCCCGGATGAGATCGTTGCCGATCCGGATGTCCGCCGCCTTTACCTTGGCGAGGAATTCCGCCTCTAGCCCTTTTTTGCGTTTCGTCAAGACGTGTACATCGGGCTCGGACTAGGATAAGCAAAAATCGGACCAAACGTTGGGAACGGTTCTTGCTTCATGGCGCTCACGCAGAGATTAGAGTTCCGGCAGTCGCAGTCGCTGGTGATGACGCCGCAGCTGATGCAGGCGATCAAGCTGCTGCAATTGTCCAATCTCGATCTCACGACGTTCGTGGAAGAGGAGCTCGAGCGCAATCCGCTGCTGGAACGGGCCAGTGACGAGGCCCCCGCGGAGGAGGGTTCCGTCGAGGCCAGGAGTTACGGCGATTCCGACGGCCAAGGCGATGGCCAAGGCGACGGTCAAGGCGAGGACGGCTTCGGCGGGGGCGCCGAGGGCTTCGAGCCGGGCCAGGAAGAATGGATGAGCAAGGAGCTCGGCAGCCGTGCCGAGATCGAGCAGACCCTGGATACGGGCCTGGATAACGTCTTTTCCGAGGAGCCCGCCGAGGCTGCGGCGCGCAACGCCCAGGACGCTGCGCCGACCACCTATACGGAATGGGGCGGCGGCGCCTCTGGTGCCGAAGACTACAATCTCGAAGCTTTTGTCGCGGCCGAGACAACGTTGTCGGACCATCTCGCCGAGCAGCTCTCGGTCGCCTTCACCGCACCCGCCCAGCGCATGATCGGCCAGTACCTGATCGACCTCATCGACGAGGCCGGCTATCTGCCGGCCGATCTCGGCCAGGCCGCCGAGCGTCTTGGCGCATCGCAAGCCGAAGTCGAAGCCGTCCTCGCCGTGCTGCAGAAATTCGATCCACCCGGCGTCTTCGCGCGCAATTTGAGCGAATGCCTGGCGATCCAGCTCCGCGAGCTCGACCGCTACGACCCCGCGATGCAGGCCCTGGTCGAGCATCTCGATCTGCTTGCCAAGCGCGACATCGTTGCCCTGCGCAAGATCTGCGGTGTCGACGACGAGGACATCGCCGACATGATCGGCGAGATCCGCCGCCTCAATCCCAAACCCGGCATGAAGTTCGGCTCGGCGCGCCTGCAGACCATGGTGCCCGACGTCTATGTCCGTCCGGGTCCCGACGGCGGCTGGCATGTCGAGCTCAACAGCGACACCTTGCCGCGCGTGCTGGTCAACCAGACCTATTATTCCGAGCTGTCGAAGAAGGTCGGCAAGGACGGCGACAAGTCCTATTTCACCGACGCGCTTCAGAACGCGACCTGGCTCGTGCGCGCGCTCGACCAGCGCGCCCGCACCATCCTGAAAGTTGCAACCGAGATCGTGCGCCAGCAGGACGGCTTCTTCACCCATGGCGTGGCGCACCTGCGGCCGCTCAATCTGAAGGCCGTCGCCGATGCCATTCAGATGCATGAATCCACGGTGTCGCGCGTCACCGCCAACAAATACATGGCGACCAATCGCGGCACGTTCGAGCTGAAATATTTCTTCACGGCCTCGATCGCCTCGGCCGACGGCGGCGAGGCGCACTCGGCCGAAGCCGTGCGTCACCACATCAAGCAGCTGATCGATTCGGAGGAGCCCTCCGCGATCCTGTCGGATGACACCATCGTGGAACGCTTGCGCGCTTCGGGCATTGATATTGCCCGCCGCACGGTCGCGAAGTACCGCGAAGCCATGCGCATACCCTCCTCGGTGCAACGCCGCCGCGACAAGCAGAGCGCCCTTGGTAACGTTCTCTCCACAGCATTGTCCGATCGCTCCCGCAACACCGAGCCGGCCTGATTGCGCCGACGCGAAATCGCGCTACTCTCGTCGTCCTTCGAGACCGATCCAGGCATGCGCGTGATCCGGAAAAATGTGCAGCGGCTTTCCCTCGCGACAAACGCGGAGCGCGTTTGCGCGAAGATCATGCGCGAGGAGCAACTTCAGCTGCGATGATTCGTCATCGCAGCTGCGGCAACAAAGCAAGCGAGGCATCAAATGACTCTCCGGATTTCGGGAAAGAGCATCAGCGTCGGCGAGGCTCTGCGCGGCCGCGTTGCAGACCGCACCGACGAGGTGCTGCGCAAATATTTCGACGGCAACTATTCCGGCCACATCACGCTCAGCAAGGACGGCTTCGGCTTTCGTACCGATTGTGCCCTGCATCTCGATTCGGGAATCACGCTGGAGGCCGATTCGAACGCACCGGATGCCTATGCCAGCGCCGACCAGGCGCTGCTGATGATCGAGAAGCGGCTGCGTCGCTACAAGAACCGGCTCAAGGACCGCTCCGCGCGCAAGGCCCATGCCGCCTCCGAGGCGATGGCTGCGCTCGACGCCACGTCTTACGTGCTGGAAGCGCCCGGAGAGGGCGAGGAGGAGATCACCGGCTACAGCCCGGTCATCATCGCGGAGCAAACCACGTCGCTGAAGCGGCTCTCGGTCAGCGAAGCGGTCATGGAACTCGACCTCAGCGGGGCGCCCTGCATGGTGTTCCAGCACGGTTCGTCAGGCCGGGTGAACATCATTTACCGCCGGGCGGACGGCAATGTGGGCTGGATTGACCCGCCGGGGGCGAAGGTGGACGGCCAATCGCAAGGCTAGGCCCGGGATTCGGGCATGGTTCCCGTCCCGGCCCTTAACATTGACGGTGGCAAAGCCACACGCGGGAGTTGGCACCGGGATTGCGTTGGAGTAGAAGCCCCCCACATCTCGACCGGGGCTAAGTGCGCCTCCTGCTTCATGTTATTGACGCCGGCTCAGCTTGGTCTATCAAGCTGGCCAAATCGGAACCTGACGGTTTAATTCACCTCGGAAACCCTCCATGCCGATTACCGATCTGGTCGCACCCGAGGCGATTCTCCCGGCATTGAAGGTCAACAGCAAGAAGCAGGCCTTGCAGGAGCTCGCAGCCAAGGCCGCCGAGCTGACCGGGCAGAACGAGCGCTCGGTGTTCGAGGTGCTGCTGCAGCGGGAGAAGCTCGGCACCACCGCAGTCGGCTATGGCGTCGCCATTCCGCACGGCAAGCTGCCCAAGCTGGAAAAGATCTTCGGCCTGTTCGCGCGGCTCGATCGTCCGATCGATTTCGAGGCGATGGACGGCCAGCCGGTCGATCTCGTCTTCCTGCTGCTCGCCCCCGAAGGCGCCGGCGCCGATCATTTGAAGGCGCTCGCCCGCATCGCCCGCCTGTTGCGCGACCAGGACATCGCCAAGAAGCTCCGCGCCTCGCGCGATGCCCAGGCGATCTATTCCGTGCTCGCGCTGCCGCCGGCGACGGCGGCCTAGGCCGACTGTCGACATCGCTCGGGGGCGGACTGCACCCTTTGCTCGACGTGATAGACGAGCAAAGCGAGGCGTGCGCGCCGCGGTTGGCGAGAATCGATTGCACGTGCGATGCCAAGCTTCGTCCGCTGCCTCGGGATCTCAGCATCGGATGAATCTCAAGCCCTGGGAACGCCGCCGGCGCGAAGGCGGTCGCGATGGGCATTAAGGACAATATTAACCGTGCTTCTGGAAGGTCAGCTCATGGCCAGCCTGCACACCGTAGCTGATTCCGAGGCATACGACAGCGCGATCTGGAAAGCGCGCGGCGCCGGCGTGGAAACGCTTGCCAGAAACGTGATCCGCATTTCGATCACCGTCAACGTGATCGCCTCGATGGGCGTCTTCAACCCCGGGTTGCTTCCGGCAGAGTGGAGCTATGTGCAACAGGCCGTTGCGCTCCTGATGTGGATCATCCTGATCTACGCCAGTGCCTTCGTACGCCCGCGCGTGAGAGTGCAGTGCAATCCCGATCTCATCGCGCTGGTCGCATTCTATGCTCTCGCCGTCGCTTCGGTTCTCTGGACCAGCCTCGCCACCGCAGCGATCATGAAGAGCGCGGCACTTGCGGTGACGACCTTCGGTGCGTACTGCCTCATCACGCGCATCGACATCGACGAGATCGTCGGATCGACGACGCTGGGGCTCTTCATGCTGGTCGCCGCCTCCGCCTTGTGTGCGGTCTTCGTGCCCGAGATCGGCGTAGACCAGAGCTGGATGCACAAGGGCCAATGGCAGGGAATATATGAATCGAAGCAGACGCTCGGCTTCATCAGCGCATATCTGATGTTCTTTGCCTGCTACCAGAAGATGACGGGGCAGAAATGGACCGTTTTTCTCGCGACGTTTCTCCTGGCATCGACGTGCGTCATCGCCTCGGAATCCCGTGGTGCCGGTGCCGTTGCCGTGGCCGCGGGTGCACTGCTCGTGACCTCGATGTGGTCGATCCGCTGCATGAGAGTTTACGCGGTTCTGCCCTTCATCATGTGCATCCTGGCCACCCTGCTGATCCTGTATTTCTACGTGACGGGGTACGATTCCATCCATCTCGGCGAATCCACCATCAATTTGACCGAGCGGACCTTCATTTGGCAGTACGCCATCAGCCATTTCGACGATGCGCCGCTGCTGGGCTTCGGCATCAACGGATTCTGGACGCGTCCCGCAATTTACGACTATTTCAACCAGAACCATGGCTGGGTGCTCGACAATTATCACAGCGGTTACATCGCGGTGGCGATTGAAACGGGATTTCTGGGATACGTGCTGTTCGTCGCGAGCGTCTATCTGTTTTCGGAGAAGGTCCTGTATTTGATCGCAACTCGGTCGATCGATCGTTGCCACTGCGCTCTCGTCATCGGATTCGTCGTCCTGAGCTTTCAATCGAATTTCACGGAGACGATGTTCCTTCGCTCGACGATGTTCACGTCGGTGCTGCTGGTCGCATTCTTCTTTGCGGTGTGCAGGCCGGTGCGGCAGCAAATCCTGCAGCAATGATGAGGCAAGCAGGATGAAAGCCGTCTGCGCCCGCTGGTCGGTAATTTGCGGCCTCACCCTGGCAATATCCGCGCTTGCGATCGTCTCGCAGGCCGAGGCAGCCGGGCAGGGCGCCGCGCCCGCTCCCCCGAAATTGAGGCGCGGCATCAACATCCTTGGTTACGACGGCATCTGGGAAGGAGGCCGGAACGCGCCGTTTCGCCTGGACAACCTCATTTCGATCAGAAAGGCCGGCTTCTCGCACGTTCGGATCAATTTCTTCGGCTTCAAGTTCATGGGCCCCGGAAATCTGCTGGATGAAATCGTCTTGAGGCGGCTTGACGCCGTCATCGAGGAGGTGCTCGCCCGCAATCTCATCCCCGTCCTCGACGAGCACGATACCAATACCTGCCAGCGCGATGTGTCCGAATGCGCCGAGAAGCTGAAGGCGTTCTGGACGCAGATCGCCGAGCGCTATGCCGGAAAATATCCGGCGCTCGTCTTCGAGGTTCTCAACGAGCCGGGCGGGCAGATGACGTCCGCCGGCTGGAACGCCCTTCTGAACGAGTGTCTCGGCATCATCCGCAGAACCAACCCCGGGCGGACGGTCATTGCTGCCGTTCTCAACGTCGATGACATGCCGGTCGAAGAACTGGTTCTGCCCTCAGAGGACAGAAACCTCATCGTGACGTTTCACTATTACGCGCCGATCCGTTTCACCCATCAGGGCGCGCCGTGGTCCGAAACGTTTTCGCGAATAGGGCCGCTCGATTGGGGCACGCCGGAGGACGAACGAAAGGCACGCGCCGATTTCGAGAAGGTTCGTATCTGGTCCGAACGCGAAAAGCGTCCGATCTATCTCGGCGAGTTCGGCGTGTACGAGGCCGCCCCAGCCGAAGCCCGGACCAGATATCTGTCGTTCGTCGCGCGAAGCGCGGAGCGGCTTGGCTGGGCCTGGGCCTACTGGCAGTTCGACCATGATTTCGCGGCCTTCGACAGCGCGCGTCAGACCTGGAAGCCTGAGATCATGCGGGCGCTGATCCCGGCGGTGCGTTGAAGCGGGAAGCCTTTGCGACCTGAGCTCCGCCGCGGAAAGATCCTGGATTGCTTCGCCGCGCTCGCAATGACGATGCGGAAAATTCATCGCGCAAAAGCAAAACAAGCACGCCTTCGCGTGAAGGCGTCGCACGATTGCGGAACACCATGCGATCGACTCGTGCAGTCACTGCTGCTTGCGAGATCGGCAATAGCGACGGCTTGCACTTATGTCATAGAGAGTGCTTCGAGCGTCACCGGTTGCCGCATGAGCGTCGCTTTGCCGTGACGATGAAACCTGTGTGTCCACGGGTCAAATACCGGGGCGCGCGTCTCGACGAATTCGTTGATATCGCGTGTAACCACGATCAGGTCCTGTAAAGCGGCGACGGCTGCGATGAACAAATCCGGTTCTCCGAAGGTGTGGCGGCGCTTGCGCCCCTCGGCGACGATCGTTCTCCCTCGAACGATCACGTCCTCCGTGATGCCGAGAACTCGCCCTGCGAACAACGGCCGAAGCGTGTTATCCAGCTCCTCTGCCGCGACAATGACTGCGGCATCCTTTCCGTGCACCGTCACGCGCTGTGGCCCGGACCGTTGGGCCTCTCTGACAATCTGGCTTAGGTGCGTTTTCGCATCCTGAAGGCTCCATCGCCTCGATTGAAGGCCCTTCTTCGAAGAGGGGCGCTTTGCCGTCATGTCGCTCTTTCTGATCGGATCAACCAGATTTTAGAATATCCGAACTTGTCGACAAAGCAAGACGGGCACGCCTTCGCGTGAAGGCATGCCCGCTTGAAACTCTATTTATGCGACGCGCGCGCTCTAGTGCACGCTCACCGCTTGCAGCTCGTTGCTCCAGGCGTTGGCGACCGCGGCTTCGCGGCTGTCGGTCAGCATGATCGGCGTGCCGTCGGCGGCGTGGAGCGCGAAAAGCTTGAGGCCCGGCGCAATCTTGGGCGCCTCGGGGAACAGGTCCGGCACGTCCTCGGAACGGATCTGCTTCACATAGGCGATATGGCCTTCGCCCAGGGTTGCCAGTGTCTCCGGAGAGACGTTCTTGGCTTCGTATTCGAACGCAACGTGACCTTCACTCATGGTCTCGACTCCTCTGGAACACTAAGCGGTCGAGTCCGCTACTCGTTCCATTATTCGTGCTCATTGATAGCGATTGTCTTAACGATCCTCTCCGGTTCTGGCCGGGCCAGATCGATCGACAACAGCCCGTTCTTCAGATCCGCACCCAGCACCAGCATTCCCTCCGCCAGCACGAAGGTGCGCTGGAAGTGGCGCGCGGCGATGCCGCGATGGATGTATTGCCGAGACTTGTCGTCCTGCTGCCGCCCGCGGATCACGAGCTGGTTTTCCTCAATGGTTACATCGAGTTGATCGCGGGTGAATCCGGCGACCGCCAGCGTGATGCGCAAACGCTCGGGCTGGCCGTCCGCGCCGCCGCACCTCTCGATATTGTAGGGAGGGTAGCCGTCGGCGCCTTTGACGACGCGGTCGAGCACGCGCTCGATCTCGTCGAAGCCCAGCAGAAAGGGACTGGAGAGCGTTGGAACACGAGACATAGTTTACAAAGTCCTCGCAGAAGCGACTTTGGTGTTTCAGGGCCCGTAGTGGCACCCCTTGACCAGCAATATGGGCACGTTCTGCTGTGGGTTCAAGGACGTAGCCGGAGGCTGTGGACGGGCATTGCGCCCTCGGATAGTCGCGGATCGTCGCGGCCGGGCTTGTCCTGGCATGACGACTCTGTCGCTGAATATTCTCTAGTGAAAACAACCCCCGTTCTACTGTGCATGGGGTTGTTTTCGCACTTTGGCGTTTGGCTCTGCGGAACCCCTCAGGCCTCGAGCCGCGTCCGCCCGTCGGCGCTGAACAGATGCAGCTTGGCGCGCACCGCCGCGACGCGGATCCTCGTGCCGATCGCGGGGGCGTGGGTTCCGGGAATGCGGACGATGATCTCGCCGGGCGGCAGCTCGCCGGGGGTGGCGGCGACGCGCTGCTCCTCCTGCTCGCGGGAGCCGTAGACGAAGGTTTCGGCACCGACGCGCTCGCTTGCCTCCACCGTCAGCGGCAGTGCGACGCCGCCATCCGGGGTCTGGTCGGTGATGACGAAGTCTTCCGGGCGGATGCCGAGGATGCCGGCGTCGGCCGCGGCGCTGCCGGCGAGCTGCGAACGGATCTCCTCAGGGCGCGTCGACATCAGGTTCATCGGCGGCGCGCCGATGAAGGAGGCGACGAAGGTCGTCGCCGGCTTCTCGTAGATATCAAGGGGATTGCCGACCTGCTCGACCTGGCCGCCGTTCATCACGACGAGGATGTCGGCGAGTGTCATCGCTTCGAGCTGGTCGTGGGTGACGTAGATCGATGTCGTGTTGAGCCGGCGCTGCAATTTGCGGATCTCGACCCGCATCGCGATGCGCAGCTTGGCATCGAGGTTCGACAGCGGTTCGTCGAACAGGAACACCTTGGGCTGGCGTACGATGGCGCGGCCCATGGCGACGCGCTGGCGCTGGCCGCCCGAGAGCTGGCGCGGCTTGCGCTCCAGCATCGACGTGAGCTCGAGGATGCGCGCGGCTTCGTCGACGCGGGTCCTGATCTCGGCTTCCGCCATGCCGCGGTTGCGCAGGCCATAGGCCATGTTGTTGTAGACGCTCATGTGCGGATAGAGCGCGTAGTTCTGGAACACCATCGCGATGTCGCGGTCGGCGGGCTCGATTCCGTTGACGACGCGGCCGCCGATGTCGATCTCGCCGTCGGTGACCGTCTCAAGCCCGGCGACCATGCGCAGCAGCGTGGACTTGCCGCAGCCGCTAGGTCCGACCAGCACGCAGAACTGTCCGTCGCCGACATCGACGTCGACGCCTTTGATGGCCTCGAAGCCGCCGGTATAGGTCTTGCGGACGTTGCGCAGGGTGACGTTAGCCATGAAAACTCGCTTCTTACTTTTCCGTCTCGACCAGTCCGCGCACGAACAGCTTCTGCATGACCACGACGACGAACACCGGCGGCAGCATCGCCAGCACGGCGGTCGCCATCACGATCGGCCATTCGGTCAGCGCGTCGGTGGTGGTGATCATCTTGCGGATGCCGATCTGGATGGTCTGCATGTCGTCGCGCGTGGTGATCAGCAGCGGCCAGAGATACTGATTCCAGCCGAGGATGAACAGGATCACGAACAGCGCCGCCATGTTGGTGCGCGACAGCGGCAGCAGCGTATCCCAGAAGAAGCGGAAGGGGCCTGCGCCGTCGATGCGCGAGGCCTCCAGGAGCTCGTCCGGAACGGTCATGAAGAACTGGCGGAACAGCAGCGTCGCGGTGGCCGAGGCGATCAGCGGCAGCGACAGGCCGGCATAGCTGTCGAGCATGTGCAGGTCGGCGACGATCTTGTAGGTCGGATAGATGCGGACCTCGACCGGCAGCATCAGGGTGATGAAGATCAGCCAGAACAGCGCCATCCGGAACGGGAAGCGGAAATACACGATCGCATAGGCCGAGATGATCGAGATCGCGATCTTGCCGACCGCGATCAAGAGCGCCATCACCAGCGAGTTCAGCATCATGTTGCCGACCGGCTCGCGGGTCGAGCCGCTCGTGCCGACGAAGATCGTCTGGTAGTAAGTCTCGAAGAAATGACCGCCCGGCAGCAGCGACATCTGGCCGTTGGCGATCACCGCGTTGTCCTGCGTGGAGGCGATGAAGGCGAGATAGACCGGGAAGGCGACGATCGCGATTCCGATCCAGAGGATGATGTGGGCGATGTAGCGCCGGAAGCCTTCTTCCTCGACCATCAGTAGGTCACCTTGCGTTCGACGAAGCGGAACTGGATGCCCGTCAGCACGATGACCATGATCATCAGGATCACCGACTGCGCCGCGGAGCTGCCGAGATTTCCGCCGAGCAGGCCGTCGGTATAGACCTTGTAGACCAGCGTCTCGGTCGACTTGCCGGGGCCGCCCCGGGTCATGGTGTCGATGATGCCGAACGTGTCGAAGAACGCGTAGACGATGTTGACGACCAGGAGGAAGAAGATGGTCGGCGACAGCAGCGGGAAGGTCACGGTCCAGAACCGCCGCATCGGCCGCGCGCCGTCGATCGCGGCGGCCTCGAGCACGCTCTTCGGGATGCTCTGCAGGCCGGCGAGGAAGAACAGGAAATTGTAGGAGATCTGCTTCCAGGCGGCGGCGAGGATGATCAGCGCGGCGGCCTGGTCGCCGTCGAGCAGCGGATTCCAGTCGATGCCGAGCGCGCGCAGGTAGCGTGAGAGCACGCCGAGCGAGGGATGCAGCATGAAAATCCAGAGCACGCCGACGACCGGCGGCGCCACCGCGTAGGGCCAGATCAGAAGCGTGCGGTACAGCATCGAGCCGCGCAGCGGCTTGTCCGCCATCACGGCAAGCAGCAGCGCAAACGACAGCGACGACACCGCGATCGCGAAGGAGAAGAAGAAGGTGCGCAGGATCGCCTCGAAATAGGCGGGCTCCTTGAACAGGTCGATATAGTTCTCGAACCAGACGAAGCTGGTCGAGAGGCCGAAGGCGTCCTGGAGCAGGAAGGACTGGATCACCGCCTGCAACGCCGGCCAGTAGAAGAAAATCAGGACGATCGCGAGCTGCGGCGCAACCAGCGCGTAGGGCAATAGCTTCGACTGGAAAATGGCTTGCTTTTGCATGATGCCCGCAGCAGCGGCAGGCCGGCTTCACCGGCCTGCCGCTTGTCGCCTCACTTCACGGCGGTCTTTTCGAACTGCCGCAGCATGGTGTTGCCGCGCTCGACGGCCGAGTCCAGCGCCTGCTTGGCGGTCTTCTTGCCGGCCAGCGCCTGCTCGATCTCTTCGGCCCAGACGTCGCGGAGCTGCACCATGTTGCCGAGGCGCAGGCCGCGGGAGTTCTCGGTCGGCTCCTTGTTGGTCAGCTCGAGCAGCGGGGTCTCGAGATAGGGCTGGTCCTTGTAGAAGCCTTCGGCCTTGGCCTTCTCATACGCGGCCTTGGTGATCGGCAGATAGCCCGATGCCTTGTGGATGTAGACCTGGCGATCGGTGTCCGACAGGAAGGAAAGGAATTTCGCGACGCCCTTGTAGTCGTCGGCCGGCTTGCCGCCCATCACCCAGAGCGAAGCGCCGCCGATGATCGAGTTCTGCGGCGCGCCCTTCACGTCGGGATAATAGGGCATCGGCACCGCGGTGAAGTTGAACTTGGCCTGCGCCTTGACGTTACCGAAGAAGGCCGACGAGGTCAGGTAGAGTGGGCATTCGCCTGACGTGAAGCGGCCTTCGCCGGTGTTGGTGCGGCCGGCATAATCGTAGGTCTTGTCCTTCTGGAGCTCGACCAGCTTCTCGAGGTGCTTGACCTGGAGCGGTCCGTTGAACTGCAGCACGGTGTCGAAGCCGTCGAGGCCGTTGGCCTTGCTGGCCAGCGGCACGTTGTGCCAGGCGGAGAGCTGCTCGAGATTGACCCAGGTGACCCAGGAGTTGGAGAAGCCGCAGGTGGGATGGCCGTTGTCGTGCAGCTTCTTGGCGGCGTCGAACACTTCAGGCCAGGTCTTCGGGATCGTGACATTCGCCTTCTTCAGCTCGTCGAGGTTGACCCACATCACGGTCGACGACGAGTTGAAGGGGAAGGACAGCATCTCGCCCTTCGAGGTCGAATAGTAGCCGGTGATCGCGGGCAGATAGGCCTTGGGGTCGAACTTCTCGCCGGTCTCGGCCATCAGCTTGTAGACCGGCTTCACGGCGCCGGTCGCGGCCATCATGGTGGCGGTGCCGACCTCGAACACCTGCATGATGTGCGGGGCGTTGCCGGCGCGGAACGCCGCGATGCCGGCGTTCATCGTGTCGGCGTAGTTGCCCTTGTAGGTCGGGATCACCTTGTAGTCGCTCTGCGCGGCGTTGAAGTCGTTGGCGAGCTTGACGATGACGTCGTTGTTGGCGCCGGTCATCGCGTGCCACCACTGGATCTCGGTCACGGCCAGCGCCGGCGAAGCCGACAAGCCGACCGTGAGTGCAAATGCGGCAGCCGCACCAAAATGTCGAAGAGCCATCAAGAATCCTCCCTTGCCCGTCACTAAAGAAGCGCTTGCGCTAGCAGCGCCATATGACGTTCACATGACTGTGTAAGCGGCCGAAACGAAAGCGGCAAGCGCTGGAAAAGGGAAGCCGTCAAATAGGCGAATACGCAGCGACAGCCGCAGCCGTTCGCGCTGCACAGGCGTACGCGCGCCGCAGTGCGGCATGGGTGAATGTGGGAAGGTGAGCGCCGTCAGCGCCGAATGACGTTGGGCGGAATGGACGCAGCTCCGGGCTCTCTTAACCTCCGCCGCTCTTGTCCACCGAAGCCTTGGCGAAGGCGGATGCGGGAGAGGTCGCGCCGAAGGCGCGGGTGAGGGCTTTCTCCCCTTGGGGGTAGTCCCATTGCGGAGACACCCTCTCCCCAGCCCTCTCCCGCAAGCGGGGAGGGAGCGCACCTGGGCGCTGCCGCTCGATCTGTGTCTTATCTCAGCGCTTGCGCTCGGGGCCGCAGACCGTGCCCTTCTGGACCATCGCGTCGATCTCGGCCTTGGAGTAGCCGAACTCGCCGAGCACCTCCGCCGCGTGCTGGCTGAATTTCGGCGGCAGACGGCGCAGGCTCGGCTTTGAGCGATCGAGCCGGATCGGTGACGCCACGCCCTTGTACCAGT
The DNA here is from genome assembly GCF_049739485.1 of Bradyrhizobium sp. USDA 326. NCBI lineage: Bacteria > Pseudomonadati > Pseudomonadota > Alphaproteobacteria > Hyphomicrobiales > Nitrobacteraceae > Bradyrhizobium > Bradyrhizobium sp. USDA 326. Next base: position 2,509,009 of record NZ_JBMGQA010000001.1, on the reverse strand, counting down.
CCTTCTCGATAATATCGCCGCGGTAGAGCGTGTGCGGGTTGGTCAACGCCTGGTCGATCTTCTGCACCGGGCCAGCGGGCAGTCCTGCCGCGAGCAGGCGATTGCACAGCGGCTCGGCCTCGTGCTGGCTGAACACCGCGGCAAGCTCGGCGCGCAGCAGCTCGCGATTGGCGATGCGGTCCTTGTTGCGGGCAAAGCGCGGGTCGGTGCCGAGCTCGGGCTTGCCGATCTCCTTGGCCAGCTTGCGGAAGGTGCCGTCATTGCCGACGCCGATGAAGATGTCGTCGGTCTTGGTCGGGAAGATCGCGTAGGGCACGAGGTTGGGGTGCTCGTTGCCGGTGAGACCAGGCGGCTTGCCATGCATGAAATAGTTCGCGGTGTGCGGATGCATGATGGCAAGACCGGTCTCGTACAGGGTCGTTTCCAGGAACTGGCCCTTGCCGGAGCGCTGCCGCTCCGACAGCGCCATCAGGATGCCGATCGCGGCATAAAGTCCGGTGGTGATGTCGACCAAGGGCACGCCGATCCGCATCGGACCGCTCTCGGGCGAGCCGGTCGCCGCGATCATGCCGGTCATGGCCTGGATGATGGCGTCGTAGCCGGGATTGCCGCCGCGCGGGCCGTCGGCGCCGAAGCCGCAGATCCGGCAATGCACGAGGCGCGGATATTTCTTGCTGAGGACATCGTTGCCGATGCCCCATTTCTCCAGCGTGCCCGGCTTGAAATTCTCGATCAGGACGTCGGCGGTCTCCAGCATCTTGAGCAGCACGGCGCGGCCGCCCTCGGAGGCGAGGTCGAGGCCGATCGAGCGCTTGTTGCGGTTGATGCCGACGAAATAGGCCGCATCCTCCTCGTGGAAGGGAGGGCCCCATTCGCGCACCTCGTCGCCCGCGGGTGGCTCGACCTTGATCACGTCGGCGCCATGGTCGGCGAGGATCTGGGTGCAGTAGGGACCGCCGAGCACGCGCGTGAGATCGATGACTCGCAGTCCGCTCATTGCGCCCGTTGCTGCTTCAGTCATGCCTTCGCTTCTCCTGTGTCGAGGTTCGGTCACAGGCCTAGCGAGGTTTGCCAGGAGCAGCAATGGCTCCTGGCGTGGGGCTGCATGCGCTGTCGCGCGTCAATGCCGCGGCGTGGCAAAACGACGAAGGCCGGCCCGAGGGGGATCCCGGGCCAGCCCATCCGCACTTTCGATCAGACCACCGTCAGGCGAACATCGACATTGCCGCGCGTGGCATTGGAGTAGGGGCACACCTGATGCGCCTTCGCGACCAGCGCCTCGGCTTCCGCGCGGCCAAGGCCCGGCAGCGAGACGGCGAGGTCGATGTCGAGGCCGAAGCCGCCTTCGGAGCGCGGTCCGATGCCGACGGTCGAGGTGACGGAGGCGTCGGCCGGAACCTTCGGGCCGCCCTGCGACGCCACGAACTTCATCGCGCCGATGAAGCAGGCGGCATAGCCGGCCGCAAACAGCTGCTCGGGATTGTTGCCGGCGCCGCCACCGCCGCCGAGCTCCTTCGGCGTGGTGAGCTTGACGTCAAGCGCGCCGTCGAGGGTCGCAGCATGGCCGTCGCGGCCGCCGGTGGCCTTGGCGCTGGTCTTGTAAAGGACGTTCACGGACATTGTGGTCTCCCTGGGGTTTTGGGGTGGGACGCGATCTTTATTGCAGGCAATTAGATTGTGCGCAATTGAAATTGCACCGTCTCACATTTAATTGTTCGCAATTGAATGTGCCGCCGACCGGCCTCACAATGCGGCCGAACCTCGTGAGATTCTGCAATGGCCCGGAAACCATCGGCAGCGGACGCGCCGCTGCGGCTCGACAACCAGATCTGCTTCGCAGTCTATTCCGCCGCGCATGCCTTCAACCGCGTCTACAAGCCGCTGCTCGACGGGCTCGGCCTGACTTATCCGCAATATCTCGTCATGCTGGTGCTGTGGGAGCGCGACGACGTGCCGGTCAAGGACATCGGCGACAAGCTGTTCCTGGATTCGGGCACGCTGACGCCGCTGCTCAAGCGGCTCGAGGCCGCCCATCTCGTCAAGCGCAGCCGCTCGCGCGAGGACGAGCGTCAGGTGCTGATCGCGCTGACGCCACAGGGCCATGCACTGAAGGAAAAGGCACGCAGCGTGCCGCAGTCGATCCTGGCGGCGTCGGACTGCTCGGTGTCGGAGCTGGTCGCGATGAAGGACGAGATCGTCGCGTTGCGCGACAGGCTGAATGCGGTGATTGGGGAGTAGGGGGGCTGCTACGCGCGATCAGAAATGCTTCTTCGCAAATGCTCGCCCCGAGCCAGATTTGAGATATCGCTCGAATGCGACAGCGCGTGCAGCGTCATCGAACGCAAAATAGGTCCGAATTCGCCAAGGCCCGTATTTCGAGGTGTGCGACACCTCGCCGGCGTTATGCTTCGCCAAACGGGCTCGTAGGTCGTCCGTGATGCCGACATAGAAATGCTGGGAATCGAGGCTTTCGAGGATATAGACGTATTTCATTCTGCTTCCCCCCAGAGGGCAGGATAGCAGCCTGGAACCAGTGTGGGGCTTTTGCTCGCGCTCGTAGATGGAGCCCGCCGTCGCCCTTCGGGCTATGGCGGGGCAGCCTTCACTCACTTCGCTACGAGGGACTTCCCTAGGCTTGCCCAGCCGAAGCTCGCGAAGCGAGCGAAGGCTGGTGGAGCCAGGCGGGATCGAACCGCCGACCTCTTGCATGCCATGCAAGCGCTCTCCCAGCTGAGCTATGGCCCCTTAGTCCTTCACCGGGGTGAACCTGGTTGATCACCCCAGACCGGCGAGCCGAGCGACTCGCGCGGTGCACCCTTTTTCACAGATCAGGGCTGATCTCAAGTCTCTTCATCACCTCCGACGTCACCAATGATGTCGGTCACGTCCTCATCGCCCTCTTCTTCGTCGGCAATGAAGGTCGAATCATCGTCATCGTCGTCGTCGATCGTTTCGTCGACCTCGATATCGTCCTCGGATTCGGGCACGACGGCCTTGACCTTGCCGGTGTTCTCCTCGGCATCGGCCTCCTCGAGGGAGACCAATTCCTCGGTCTCTGCCGGCTCCGGCGCGGTGTCCTGGGCCATATTGCGGGCATCGGCGCCGCGGGGCGCGCGCGCAGGGGCGATCGGGGCGATCGGCACCACCTCGCCGGTATAGGGCGAGATCACCGGATTCTTGTTGAGGTCATAGAACTTCTTGCCCGTGGTCGGGCAAATACGTTTGGTTCCGAGTTCGGACTTGGCCACGGCAGGAATCCTGGGAATGTCTGAAAAGCGGTGCTTCACTTGGCTAGTTGGCGGCCCGCTGTCAATAGCGCATTACGGCAGAACGACATGCCGTGACGGGGGCCAGACCATGTGGTACCTGCGCGCCAGCCCACAGGGCCTATTCAAGGACACAATCTTGACCCATTCCGACCAACCGAGGCCGCTCAAGGCTCGTGCCAGCGGTCCCCTGACCGGGAAAGTACGGGTGCCCGGGGACAAGTCGATCTCCCACCGTGCCCTCATCCTGGGTGCGCTCGCGGTCGGCGAGACCAGGGTTTCGGGCCTGCTGGAGGGCGAGGACGTCCTCAACACAGCCAAATCCATGCAGGCGCTCGGCGCCAGCGTCGAGCGCATCGGCGATTTCGCGTGGAAAGTGCAGGGCGTTGGTGTCGCCGGCTTCGCCCAGCCCAAGGCGCCGCTCGATTTCGGCAACTCCGGCACCGGCTGCCGGCTGGTCATGGGCGCCGTCGCCGGCTGCCCGATCTCGGCGGTGTTCGACGGCGACGCCTCGCTGCGCAGCCGCCCCATGCGCCGGATCCTCGATCCGCTGGAAAAGATGGGCGCCAGGGTCATCTCCGGCGGCGAGGGCGGCCGTCTGCCGCTGACCCTCCAGGGCGCGCGCGATCCGCTGCCGATCACCTACAAGACCCCGGTCGCCTCGGCCCAGATCAAATCGGCCGTGCTGCTGGCGGGCCTGGCTGCGCCGGGCACCACGACGGTGATCGAGAGCGAGGCCAGCCGCGACCACACCGAGCTGATGCTGAAGCATTTCGGCGCGGACATCACCTCGGCCCGGGAAGGCCAGCATAGCCGCCGCATCACGCTGGTGGGCCAGCCCGAGCTGCACGGCGCGACCGTCGTCGTGCCCGCCGATCCCTCTTCGGCGGCCTTCCCAATCGTCGCAGCGCTGATCGTCGAAGGCTCCGATGTCGTGCTGTCCGACGTCATGACCAATCCGCTGCGCATCGGTCTGTTCACCACGCTTCGCGAAATGGGCGCCTCGATCGAGGAGAGCGAAGTGCGGGGCGATGCCGGCGAGCCGATGGCGCAGCTTCGTGTGCGCGCCTCGAAGCTGCGCGGTGTCGAAGTGCCGCCGGAGCGCGCGCCCTCGATGATCGACGAATATCTGGTGCTGGCGGTGGCGGCCTCCTTCGCCGAGGGCACGACGATCATGCGCGGCCTGCAGGAGTTGCGCGTCAAGGAATCCGACCGGTTGGAGGCGACCGCCGCCATGCTCCGCGTCAACGGCGTCAAGGTCGAGATCTCGGGCGATGATCTGATCGTCGAGGGCCGCGGCCATGTTCCCGGTGGCGGGATCGTCGCCACCCACATGGACCATCGCATCGCGATGTCGGCCCTGGTGATGGGCTGCGCCTCCGACCAGCCGGTGACGGTCGACGACACCGCTTTCATTGCCACCAGTTTCCCGGATTTCATTCCGATGATGCGTTCGCTAGGGGCCGAGTTCTCATGATCATTGCCATCGACGGGCCGGCGGCCTCGGGCAAGGGGACGCTCGGCAAGCGTCTCGCCCACCATTACGGCTATCGCCACTTGGATACCGGCGTGATCTACCGCGCGGTGGCTTACGAGCTGATGCAGTCCGGCCATGATCTGCGCGACGAGGCAGCCGCGGTGCAGGCTGCATTGGAACTTGATCCCGAGAAGTTCGGCAATCCCGCGCTGAAGACCCAAAAGGCCGGCGAGGGCGCCTCGATCGTCTCGGCAATCCCGAGGGTCCGCGAGGCCCTGGTCAATTTCCAGCGGCAATTCGCCGCCGATCCGCCGGGGGCGGTGCTGGACGGCCGGGACATTGGAACCGTGATCTGCCCCCATGCCGACGTGAAGATCTTCGTCGTCGCAGACCCCAAGGTGCGCGCGCGCCGCCGCACCATGGAGGCCAGGGCGAGGGGCGAGGAGGCGGACGAGGCCGCCGTGCTCGCCGACATCATCCAGCGTGACGAACGCGACAAGAACCGGCCGATTGCGCCTTTAAAGCCGGCCCCGGATGCTTACTTGCTAGATAACTCCCAACTGGATATAGAAGGCGGCGTCCGGGCCGCCATCGACATTATCGAGGCCGTCCGAGCGGGCCGGTCGCGGGGTTAAGCCGCTGCCGTCATTGGAGGAAGCGCCCGCTCCCGCCTCTTTGATGTCGATACCCTCGGTCCCTGCTTCAGGGTCCGGCGCGATCCAGGGTCCGGACAAAGATTCCACGTATCGAACGCGCGGGCCTCAGCCGGCCCGCTTCCGCCGTTCCGGTCGCAGGCCGGGGCAGCGAGCGGTCGCTCGAAGGTTTTGCGGACCTTCCGACACTGCGCGTGCGATGCGCCCACGAACCCAACGGCCGGCAAGACATCCGCAATTGGAGAACAAATGGCTTCGACTTCTGCTGATACCTATAGCCCCTCGCGTGACGATTTCGCCGCGATGCTCGACGAGTCCTTTGCAGGCGGCAACCTGCAGGAAAGCTCCGTCGTCAAGGGCAAGGTGGTTGCAATTGAAAAGGACATGGCCGTCATCGACGTCGGCCTGAAGACCGAGGGCCGCGTCGCGCTGCGCGAATTTTCCGGCCCCGGCCGTGAAAGCGATCTCAAGGTCGGCGACGAGGTGGAAGTGTTCCTCGATCGCATCGAAAACGCCCTCGGCGAAGCCGTGCTGTCGCGCGACAAGGCGCGCCGCGAAGAGAGCTGGGGCAAGCTCGAGAAGGCGTTCCAGAACAACGAGAAGGTCAACGGCGTCATCTTCAACCAGGTCAAGGGCGGCTTCACGGTCGACCTCGACGGTGCGGTGGCGTTCCTGCCGCGCTCGCAGGTCGACATCCGCCCGATCCGCGACGTTGCGCCGCTGATGAACAACTCGCAGCCGTTCCAGATCCTCAAGATGGATCGCCGCCGCGGCAACATCGTCGTCTCCCGGCGCACGGTGCTGGAAGAGACCCGCGCCGAGCAGCGTCAGGAGCTGGTGCAGAACCTCGAAGAGGGTCAGGTCATCGACGGCGTGGTCAAGAATATCACCGACTACGGTGCGTTCGTCGACCTCGGCGGCATCGACGGTCTGCTGCACGTCACCGACATCGCGTGGCGCCGCGTCAACCACCCGACCGAGGTGCTCTCGATCGGTCAGACCGTGAAGGTCAAGATCATCAAGATCAACCACGAGACGCACCGCATCTCGCTGGGCATGAAGCAGCTGCTGGACGATCCGTGGCAGGGCATCGAAGCCAAGTACCCGCTGGGTGCCCGCTTCACAGGCCGCGTCACCAACATCACCGACTACGGTGCGTTCGTCGAGCTCGAGCCGGGCATCGAAGGCCTGATCCACGTCTCCGAGATGTCGTGGACCAAGAAGAACATGCATCCCGGCAAGATCGTCTCGACCTCGCAGGAAGTCGACGTGCAGGTGCTGGAAGTCGATTCCGTCAAGCGCCGCATCTCGCTCGGCCTCAAGCAGACCATGCGCAATCCGTGGGAGGTCTTCGTCGAAAGCCACCCGACCGGTTCGGTGGTCGAGGGCGAGGTCAAGAACAAGACCGAGTTCGGCCTGTTCCTCGGCCTCGAGGGCGACGTCGACGGCATGGTCCACCTCTCCGACCTCGACTGGAAGCTTCCGGGCGAGCAGGTGATCGACAACTACAAGAAGGGCGACATGGTGAAGGCCGTGGTGCTCGATGTGGACGTCGAGAAGGAGCGTATCTCGCTCGGCATCAAGCAGCTCGAAGGCGACCCCTTCGCCGAGCCGGGCGATGTCAAGAAGGGCGCGGTCGTGACCTGCGAAGTGCTCGAAGTGAAGGAGAGCGGTATCGAGGTGAAGATCGCCGGTACCGATTTCACCACCTTCATCAAGCGCTCCGAGCTCGCGCGTGATCGCAACGACCAGCGCGCCGAACGCTTCGCCGTCGGCGAGAAGGTCGATGCCCGCGTGATCCAGTTCGACAAGAAGGCCCGCAAGGTCCAGGTGTCGATCAAGGCGCTCGAAGTGGCCGAAGAGAAGGAAGCCATCGCGCAGTACGGCTCTTCCGATTCGGGCGCGACGCTCGGCGACATCCTGGGCACCGCGCTCAAGAACCGCGACAGCAAGTAAGCGAAACTTCCGTTTTGCTGCATCGAAGCCCCGGCGCGAGCCGGGGCTTTTTTGTTGTGCTTGTCTTTCTGTAGCCCGGATGGAGCGGAGCGAAATCCGGACCGCCCCAGTGTGGCACGAATCCCGGATTACGCTGCGCTCCATCCGGGCTACGTCGCCGCAGGCCTTGTTTTCTTCTAATTGCGCCGCAATTGATGTATTCAGCTAAGCCAATGGTCACGCTGTGACGGCACAACGCGCCCAGCCTTTCATTTGGAGATACTCCGATGTCGCTCGATTCGGACATCATCGTCGATCGCCGCAGGATCCGCCGCAAGCTCACGTTCTGGCGTGTGATGGCCGCGCTGATCGCGATCGCGGCGATTGCGAGCTTTGCGCTGATCGCGACGCCCGGAGCGCGCGGTACCTTCGCATCCGCCGGCTCGATCGCACGCGTTCACATCGATGGATTGATCCGCAGCGATTCCGAGCGCACGCAGGCGCTGGAGCGGCTCGAGAGCTCGCGGGCCGCCGCCGTCATCGTTCACATCAACTCGCCGGGCGGCACCACCGCCGGCTCCGAGCAGCTCTACGACTCGCTCACCCGGCTGAAAGCGAAGAAGCCGCTGGTCGTCGTCGTCGAGGGCCTCGCCGCATCGGGGGGCTACATCACGGCGATCGCGAGCGACCACATCGTCGCCCAGCAGAGCTCGCTGGTCGGCTCGATCGGCGTGCTGTTCCAGTATCCCAATGTCTCCGAGCTGCTGAAGACCATCGGCGTCAGGGTCGAGGAGGTGAAGTCCTCGCCGCTGAAGGCAGCTCCCAACGGTTTTGAGCCGACCAGTCCGGAGGCGCGTGCCGCGCTCGATGCGCTGGTCAAGGATTCCTACGCCTGGTTCAAGGGAATGGTGAAGGAGCGGCGTGGCATGGATGACACGCAGCTCGAAAAAGTCGCCGATGGTCGTGTCTTTACCGGGCGCCAGGCGATCGATCTCAAGCTGATCGACCAGATCGGTGACGAGAAGACGGCGGTGACCTGGCTGATCGAGCACAAGGGCGTCAAAAAGGGACTTCCGGTACGCGATTACAAGCTTGAGCCGCGCTTTGGCGATCTGACTTTCCTCAAGACCGCCGCCGCCGTGACGCTGGAAGCGCTCGGTTTGGGCTCGATTGCGCATCAAATCGGCCAAACCGGTGTCGCGCAGGCGGTCGACCGGCTCGGAATGGATGGAATGCTGGCCCTGTGGCAGCCGGCCGCATCAAACTGACTGGAGCAGGCGAGTTCCGCGAGGTTTTCTCGTGGGACGAGTGCCGGCGCAGCACGCTTTTTCGGCATTTGTCACGTATTTTCGCGACGCTCAGCCTTGATTTAGCGTCTTGACAGATCACGGTATTTTCACGGAAATGGTCATCCGCACGCTTCCGGGTCCTATCTCTCGATGATCAAATCCGAACTTGTTCAGCGTATCGCCGAGCACAACCCGCATCTGTACCAGCGGGATGTCGAGAACATTGTGAATGCGATTCTCGAAGAGATCGTAGCGGCCCTCGCGCGCGGTGATCGCGTCGAGTTGCGCGGCTTCGGTGCCTTCTCGGTCAAGCACCGCCCTGCCCGCGCAGGGCGCAATCCACGCACCGGCGCCCATGTGCCAGTCGACCAGAAGAGCGTTCCGTTCTTCAAGACCGGCAAGGAAATGCGCGAGCGGCTGAACCGCGACCATCCAGATCCCGGCGGCGCAGACTGAAGCGCGATGTGACCGCGCTTTAGGGTTTTTCGCGGTCGCACAGGATGCGGCCGCGGGCTTGATTCAAGGCGAGCGACGCGAGATGCGAAAGTTCCTGACCGCGCTGATCGTGATTCCGCTGGGCCTGATCCTGGTGGCGTTTGCCGTCGCCAACCGGCATTTCGTCACGGTCTCCTTCGATCCCTTCATTTCCGACGACCCGTCACTGTCGCTGACGTTGCCGCTGTTCCTGCTCCTGATCCTGGTGGCCGCGCTGGGCGTCGTGGTCGGCGGCTCGGCCGTCTGGGTCGGCCAGCGGCACTGGCGGCGCGCGGCGCGCCGGAATGATGCGGAGGCCCGGGCCATCAGGGCCGAACTGGCCGATCTGCGGGCCCAGGCGGCTGCGACCAGGGCAGAGCCCCAGCGCCTTCCCGCGCCTTCCGGGGTGGGGCTGTACGGGCCCATCGGGCGAGACAAGCAGCGCGCGACGTTGTAGAAGCGGCCCCAACCGAAAGCCCCGTTTTCCGGCCGCGGACCCGCGGCCTTCATCTGCTTTGAGACCATGTCCCTGCTCGTCAAAATCTGCGGCCTGTCCACGCGCGAGACGCTTCAAGCGGCGCTCGACGCCGGCGCCGACATGGTGGGGTTCGTGTTCTTTCCGCCGTCGCCGCGGCATCTCTCTCTGGAGGCGGGGCGCGAGCTCGGCCGTCAGGTGAAGCAGCGCGCGCTCAAGGTCGCGCTCACGGTCGACGCCGACGACGCCACGCTCGACAACATCATGGATGCGCTGTCGCCCGATATTCTCCAGCTCCACGGCAGCGAGAGCGTGGCGCGGCTGCGCGACATCAAGCAACGCTTCGGCCGCCCGGTGATGAAGGCGGTCCCGGTCGCGACAGCTGCCGATCTCGCGGTGCTGCCCGGCTACGCCGCCGTCGCCGACCGCATCCTGTTCGACGCGCGCGCGCCGAAGGACGCAACGCGGCCCGGCGGTCTCGGGGAACCCTTCGACTGGCACCTCCTGGAAAACCTCGATCTGAAACTGCCGTATATGGTCTCGGGGGGGCTGCACGCCGACAATCTGGCCGAAGCCCTCCGTGTCACCCGCGCCGGCGGCGTCGACGTGTCCTCCGGTGTCGAGAGCGCCCCCGGCGTCAAGGATCCCGAGATGATCAAGGCCTTCATTCGCGCCGCGCGCGCCAGCCAAGATACAAGTCAAGAGTTGAGTGTCCGATGAACGTCGCCAAACCCAATTCCTACCGCAGCGGCCCCGACGAGCGCGGCCATTTCGGCATCTTCGGCGGACGCTTCGTCGCCGAAACCCTGATGCCGCTGATCCTCGATCTGGAAAAGGCCTACACCGCCGCCAAGGCCGATCCGGCGTTCCAGGCCGAGATGAACGGCTATCTCAAGAACTATGTCGGCCGGCCTTCGCCGCTCTATTTCGCCGAGCGCCTGACCGAGCATCTCGGCGGCGCCAAGATCTACCTGAAGCGCGAAGAGCTGAACCACACCGGTTCGCACAAGGTGAACAACGTGCTCGGCCAGATCATGCTGGCGCGGCGCATGGGCAAGAAGCGCATCATCGCCGAGACCGGCGCCGGTCAGCATGGCGTCGCCACTGCGACGCTGTGCGCGCGCTTTGGCCTGGAATGCGTGGTCTATATGGGCGCCGTCGACGTCGAGCGGCAGCAACCCAATGTCATCCGCATGGAGATGCTGGGCGCCAAGGTGATGCCAGTGCAGTCGGGTACGCGCACGCTGAAGGATGCCATGAACGAGGCGCTCCGCGACTGGGTCACCAACGTGCACAACACGTTCTATTGCATCGGCACGGTCGCCGGTCCGCATCCCTATCCGACCTTGGTGCGCGACTTCCAGTCGGTCATCGGCAACGAGACCAGGGCGCAGATGCAGGAGATCGAAGGCCGCCTGCCGGATTCGCTGGTCGCCTGCATCGGCGGCGGCTCGAACGCGATGGGCCTGTTCCATCCGTTCCTCGACGATCCCACGGTCGAGATATTCGGAGTCGAAGCCGCAGGCCATGGCCTTACGCAATTGCACGCGGCCTCGATCGCGGGCGGCCGTCCCGGCGTGCTGCACGGCAACCGCACCTACCTCTTGATGGATGCGGACGGCCAGATCCAGGACGCGCATTCGATCTCGGCCGGCCTCGACTATCCCGGCATCGGCCCCGAGCATTCCTGGCTGCACGAGGTCGGCCGCGTGAACTATCTCTCCGCGACCGATGACGAGGCGCTCGCCGCGTTCCAGCTGCTGTCGAAGCTCGAAGGCATCATCCCCGCGCTCGAGCCCGCGCACGCCATCGCCAAGGTGATGGAGCTCGCGCCAAAACGGCCCAGGGATCACCTGATGGTCGTCAATCTCTCCGGCCGCGGCGACAAGGACGTCCCGCAGGTCGGCGACATCCTGAGGGGCAAGAAGTGACCACGCGTATCGACACCCGTTTTGCCGAGCTGAAGAAGCAGGGCCGCGCGGCCTTCGTCACCTATGTGATGGCTGGCGACCCTGATGCCGCGACGTCGCTCAATATCGTCAAGGCGCTGCCCAAGGCAGGCGCCGACGTCATTGAACTCGGCATTCCCTTCACCGATCCGATGGCCGATGGTCCGTCGATCCAGGCTGCAGGCCTGCGCGCGCTCAAGGCGGGCATGACCTTGAAGAAGACGCTTGATCTGGTGCGCGATTTCCGCAAGGACGACAATTTCACGCCGCTGGTGCTGATGGGTTACTACAATCCGATCTACATCTACGGCGTCGACAAGTTCCTGGCAGACGCCAAGAGCGCGGGCGTTGACGGCCTGATCATCGTCGATCTGCCGCCGGAGGAAGATGACGAGCTCTGCATTCCCGCGCTGAAGGCGGGGCTCAACTTCATTCGCTTGGCGACGCCGACCACCGACGACAAGCGCCTGCCGGCGGTGCTCGCGAACACATCGGGCTTTGTCTATTACGTCTCGATCGCCGGCATCACCGGCGCCGCGGCGGCGGACGCCAATGCCGTCGGCGAAGCTGTTGCGCGCATTAAGCGGCATACCAGGCTGCCGATCTGCGTCGGTTTCGGCATCCGCACGCCGGAGGCGGCGCGCGCCATTGCCGAGAAGGCCGATGGTTCGGTGGTCGGCACCGCACTGGTGGATGCGCTCAAGAACAGCCTCGATGCCGAGGGACGGGCGACGGCCAAAACCGTCAACGCCGTGGCTGAGCTGACGGCGGCCCTGGCCCAGGGCGTCAAGGGTGCGCAACAGGCGGCCGAATAGGTCATAATTCCGCTTTAGCTTGTTAGTTTGAGCATGATCTTGTCGGAAAACCGCTTCACACTTTTCCGGATCAAGCTCTAACGCGGTCGACACGGCGGCTTGCCGGGCAGCGGCCAGGCCGCCATATATCTCTTCAGGCGATCCGCGAGGCGGGTTCGCACATCGGAGCAAACCATGAACTGGCTTACCAACGTGGTCCGGCCGAAGATCCGCAACATGCTGCGGCGGGAGACGCCGGAGAATCTGTGGATCAAGTGTCCGGACTCCGGGCAGCTCGTGTTCTACAAGGACGTCGAGGCCAACCAGTTCGTCATTCCGGGCTCGAACTACCATATGCGCATGGGCGCGGTGGCGCGTCTGAAGTCGATCTTCGACAACGAGACCTGGTTCGACGTCGCGCTGCCTGAGGTCACGCCCGATCCGCTCAAGTTCCGCGACGAGAAGAAATATGTCGACCGCATCAAGGATGCGCGGGCGCGGACCAATCTGAACGACGCGATCAAGGTCGGCTATGGCAAGCTCGAAGGTTCCGCCGTGGTCGTCGCCGTGCAGGATTTCGACTTCATGGGCGGCTCGCTCGGCATGGCTGCGGGCGAAGCCATCGTGCGCGGAATGGAGCTCGCGGTCGAGAAGACATCGCCGTTCATCGTGTTCGCGGCTAGCGGCGGCGCGCGCATGCAGGAGGGTATCCTGTCGCTGATGCAGATGCCGCGCACCACGGTTGCGGTACAGATGCTGCGCGAGGCAAAGCTGCCCTACATCGTCGTGCTGACCAATCCGACCACTGGTGGCGTCACCGCGTCCTATGCGATGCTGGGCGACGTGCAGATCGCCGAGCCGGGTGCGCTGATCGGCTTTGCCGGTGCACGCGTGATCGAGCAGACCATACGCGAGAAGCTCCCTGAAGGGTTTCAGCGCGCCGAGTACCTCAAGGAGCACGGCATGGTCGACATGGTCGTGCATCGTCACGAGTTGCGCCCGACGCTGGCGCGGCTCTGCCGCCTGCTGACCAAGGCGCCGGCGCTGGAAGGCGCATCGAAATCAGTGCAGCCGGTCGCGAGCCCGGCGCAGATCGTATCGGCCGCCGAGACGGCGCCGGCTGCGCCCCACGCGTGAACGCCTCCTCTGACAGTGCAAAGAGACCGCTCGACGAATTGATCGGGCGGTTGTCGGCCCTGCATCAGAAGCGCATCGATCTCGGGCTGGAGCGGATGCACCGCCTGCTCGAACGGCTCGGTCACCCCGAACGCAAGCTGCCGCCGGTGATCCACATCGCCGGCACCAACGGCAAGGGCTCGACGCTCGCGTATCTGCGAGCGACGCTGGAAGCTGCGGGCCTGCGCGTCCACGCCTACACCTCGCCCTATCTCGTCCGCATCAATGAATGCTTCCGGCTCGGCCGCGTGGGCGGCGGTGCGCTCGTTGGTGACGACGAGTTGCGCGCCGCGCTGGAAGAGGTCGAGCGCGTCAATGCCGGCGAGCCGGCGACCGTGTTCGAGCTGAAGACGGCTGCCGCGTTTCACCTGTTCGCGCAGAACCCGGCCGATGTGGTGCTGCTCGAAGTCGGCCTCGGCGGCCGGCTCGATTCGACCAATGTGATCGATGCGCCGGCGGCCTGCGTGATCACGCCCATCAGCATGGATCACATGGATTTCCTCGGCGACACCCTCGCTTCGATCGCCGGCGAAAAGGCGGCGATCATCAAGCGCGGCGTGCCGGTGATCTGCGCCGAGCAGATGCCGGAGGCAATGGCGGTGATCGAAGCGCAGGCGAGACGCACGCGCGCGCCGCTGTTTGCCGCAGGCGAGAGCTGGCACGTCAATGTCGAGCGCGGGCGTCTGGTCTATTCCGATGATCGCGGCTTGATGGATCTGCCGGCGCCGCGTCTGTTCGGCCGCCACCAATTCGCCAATGCCGGGCTCGCGATCGCGACACTGCGTGCGCTGCCAGCCATCAAGGTCAACCACGCCGCGTTCGAAGCCGGCATCGTCGGCGCGGAATGGCCGGCGCGGATGCAGCGCATCGCCTCGGGCGAGCTGCTGTCCTGGGGTCCGCAGGGCTCCGAGATCTGGCTCGATGGCGGCCACAATGCGGAGGGCGGGCGTGTCGCGGCGGCGGCGCTCGGCGATCTCGAGGAGCGGGTGTCGCGGCCGCTGGTGGTGATCGCCGGCATGATGGCCAACAAGGACGCGCAGGGATTTCTCGCCAATTTCGCCGGCCTCACCCGCCATATCATCGCGGTGCCGATTCCCGACACCGAGAATGCAATGCCGGTCGATCGCCTCGCGGATGCCGCGCGGAGCCTCGGCATGCGCGTCGAGACCGTTTCCGGCGTCGAAGCCGCGCTGCGCGCCTTGGCGAAGCTCGCCTACGAGGTGCCGCCGCGCATCCTGATCACCGGCTCGCTGTATCTCGCCGGCCACGTGCTGGCGATCAACGGCACGCCTCCTGCATGAGCTTCCGTGTCCCGGACAAGCGCAGCTCTTGCCAACGCGTAGCGTTGTCCAGGGCGGAGCGCTGATCCGGGACCCAGAGCCGCATGGGACCCGGCTTGCAGCGCACCACTGCGTGCTGTGCTGCGTCCGAGGCGCGAGAGGAGAGATAACAACAATGCGTTTCGCCGCGATCGCCGACGTCCACGGAAATTACCTCGCACTGGAGGCCGTGCTCGCCGACATCCGCGCGCACGGCATCGCCGACATTCTCAATCTCGGCGACATGCTGAGCGGCCCGCTCGATGCGCGCCGCACGATCGAGATCCTGATGCAGCTCGATGCCGTGCATGTGCTCGGCAATCACGACCGTTATCTGCTCGACCGTCCGCCGGAGAAGATGGGTTCGTGGGATCGGCCTGCCCACGCCCAGCTCGATGCCGCGCAGCTCGACTGGCTGCGGGCGCAGCCGATGACGCGCGTTTTCCGTGAGCGGGTGTTTCTTTGCCACGCGACGCCCGGCAACGATGAAGTCTATTGGCTCGATACCGTGCATCCCGACGGGACGGTGGCGCTGTCTCCGCTCGATCGCATCGAGCAATTTGCGCAAGGGATCACGCAGTCGCTGATCCTGTGCGCCCACACCCATCTCGCCCGTGCCGTGCGCTTGCGCGACGGCCGGCTGATCGTCAATCCCGGCAGCGTCGGCAGCCCTAGTTATCGCGACAAGCATCCGTTCCCGCATGTGGTGGAGGCCGGCACGCCGCACGCGCGTTATGCGATTCTCGAGTTCGCCGGTGGCACTTGGCAGGTGACGTTCCGCCACGTCGCCTACGATCACGAGGCGATGGCTGCGCTGGCGCGGCGCAATGGTCAGCCCGAGCTCGCCAACGCGCTGGCGACGGGGTGGATCGAGTAGAACCTCGCGTGTCCCGGACGCGGTGCTGCGTCCGGGGCACGAGACCGCGTCACTTCAACAGCTTCATCGGGTCCGCCACCTTCTGCTTCAACTGTTCGAAGCGGCATTGCCGCGGCGCCTTGTCCGGGCGCCAGCGCAGGATCGAGGTGCCGTGGCGGAAGCGCTCGCCACTGAAATGGTCGTAGCAGACCTCGATGACGAGTTTCGGCTTCAGCGGACACCATTTCGCCGAACGCTCTGTCGACCAGCGGCTCGGCCCGCCCGGCGCATTGCCGGTGAAGCCGGGCTCGCCGATCAGCGCCTCCAGCCGATCGGTCAGGGCAGGCTTCTCCTCCGCCTTGATGGCCGAGGTGAAGCCGACATGGTGCAGCAGGCCGTCATCGTCGTAGAGCCCGAGCAGCAGCGAGCCGACCACATGACGTCCGGCGATCTTGTTGGTGGCGTAGCGGAAGCCGCCGACCACGCAATCTGCGCTGCGGAATTTCTTGATCTTCTGCATGCCGTCGCGCGTGCCAGCTTGGTAGGGCAGGTCGATGCGCTTGGCGATGACGCCGTCGGAACCGCCGCCGGATTGCGCCAACCATTTCTTGGCGGTGGCGTAGCTGGCCGTGGCCGGCGAAAGACGGAAGATGCTGCCCTCGAGGTTGGCTTTCGCGAACGCAACCAGCGCCGGCCGTCGCTCGCGCAGCGTCTTCTCGGCCAGATCTTTCTCCCGGGACGTCGCGAGCAAATCGAAAACAAGATAGAGCGCCGGTGTCTCCATCGAGAGCTTCTTCACGCGGCTTGCCGCCGGATGGATTCGTTGCAGCAGCGCGTCGAAGGAAAAGCTCTTGCCGTGCGGCACGACAATCTCGCCGTCGAGCGTGAAGCGATCGGCCTTCAGCTCCAAGGCCGCGGCGACGACTTCCGGGAAGTAGCGCGCGAGGTCTTCGCCGGATTTGGAGCGTAGGTCGATGTTGCTGCCGTTGCGCGACAGCAGGCAGCGGAAGCCGTCCCACTTGGGTTCATATTGCCATTCCTTGCCGCGCGGGATCTCGTCGACCGAACGCGCCTCCATGGCGACGAGAGGGCTCGATCTTCGGGCGCGCTTTGCGGGAGGGGATGGCAAGGGCGGGACTCGTCATACGCTGAACACGTCCCATCAACGCGAAACGGCCGGCTTTCGCCGGCCGCTGTCGAAAATAATCTGCGCCAATAATCCTGCGCCAGTGGATCAGACCGCGGAGGTGATCCACTGCTGCAGCTTCGCCTTGGGCGCTGCGCCAACCTGGCGGGAGGCCATCTCGCCACCCTTGAAGATCATCAGGGTCGGGATCGACATCACGCCATACTTGGAGGCGGTCTTCGGGCTCTCGTCGACATTGAGCTTCACGATCTTGACCTTGTCGCCCATCGCACCGGCGATTTCGTCGAGGGCGGGCGCGATCATGCGGCAGGGGCCGCACCATTCGGCCCAGAAATCGACGACCACGGGGCCGTTCGCCTTGAGCACTTCGGCTTCGAAATCGGCGTCGGAAACCTTGCTAACGGCCATTGGGAGTACCTCACTCGGTTGAAAGAGAATCGGCGCGACCTGGAATCGCGCCCGGGATCATGCGGTCAACCTATGAACGGCTCCTTGCCGGGTCAAGGACGCTCACACCGAGATGAAGGGATGCCAGCGCCGCGTCCAGCGCGGGGGCCGAAATCTCCATATATTCAAGGGCCTCCGTCCAGAGCAGGACGGCCCTGACGGGCTTTCGGGGATAGAGCCGCGACAGCACCGCGCGGTACAGCGCAAGCTGCCGGACATAGGCTGCCGGCGCCTCAGCGGCGCTCTTGGGGGCGGCCTGGTTGGTCTTGAAATCGACGATCAGGACCTCATCGGGGCGAACGACCAGCCGGTCGATCTGCCCCGACACCAGCGCCGGGGTGCGGCCCGGTCGCTCCAGCCGGCCGGCGATGGCAACCTCCGCCCGGCTCCCGGCGGCAAAGACTGCGGCGAAACGCGGCTCGCTGATCAAAGCGAGCACCTTGTCGGCGAGCGCAGTGCGGTCGGCTTCGGTCCAGTCCGCAGCGTTGCGCGCCATGAAGCCGAGCGCGGCCTCGCGCCGGCGCTCCATGGCGATGTCGGGCAGGGATTGCAGCAGACGGTGCACCAGCGTGCCGCGTTGCAGCGCCCGGGCGCGCGACTGGATCGACTCGCCGGTCCGCACGCTGCGGCCTTCCTCGGCAGACTGGCCCGAGGGGCGCACGGGATCCTCGTCGATGATCTCGGACGGAGCCGGCGTCCGCAGCCAGTCCGGCAGCACGACCGATTGTTCCGGGGGCGCCGCCGGCGTGCCCAGCGCCGCGACATCCTCCGGCCGGGCGAATCGCGTCACCTTGCCGAGCGGCGTCTCGATCACCTGCTTGTCGAGGCCCGAGCCTTTGAGCCCGGTGTCGACCAGATCGTACCAGCTCAGCTTGCGCACCGTCTTCATATTGCCGGGCATGCAGCCGCCGACGATCAGCCGGTCCGCCGCGCGCGTCATCGCGACATAGAGCAGGCGGCGATATTCGTCCTCGGTCTCCTCGAGCATGGCCTTGCGCGCCTCGGCGACAGGCCTGGGATCATCAGCCTTGCGCCCGGCCCAGACCACGACCTCGCCGCCATTGCCGCGCGGCACGTGGATCAGCCGCAGCCGCTGCGAGTCCGCGGGCGAGGACGTGGTGTCGACCATGAACACGACCGAGGCCTCCAGGCCCTTGGCGCCGTGCACGGTCATCACCCGGACCTCATCGCGCGAGATCTCCATGTCGCGCTTCACCTCGGTGTCGGCCGAGCGCAGCCAGGCCATGAAGCCCTGCAGCGAGGCCGGCGCCTTACGCTCATAGTTCAGCGCAAGCTCCAGGAATTCGTCGAGCGCATCGTTGGCCTCGTGGCCGAGCCGGCGCAGGATGCGCGCCCGCCCGCCATCGCCGCCCAGCAGCCAGGCGTAGAACGCGAACGGCGTCTCCTCGCGGGCACGGATCTCGCAGGCCTCCAGGCGACGCAGCACGGTCGTGAATTTGTCGCTGGTGGCCGCATGCTCGCCGAGCGCGCGGCGCAGCGATCCCTTGCGATCATGGGCTAACGTGAACAGGTCGTCGTCGTCGAGCCCGAACAGCGGGCTCTTCAGCGCCACCGCGAGCGCGAGATCGTCCTGAGGCAGCAGCAGCGCGTCGGCCAGGTTCATCAGGTCGATGATGGCGATGTGCTCGGTGAGCTTGAGCCGGTCGGCACCGGCGACCGGAATGCCGGCGTGCTTCAGCGCCTGGATCACGGCGTCGAATGCGTTGCCGCGCCGGCGCACCAGGATCAGCATGTCGCCATAGCGCAGGGGGCGGCGCTCGCCCTCGTGCCCCGTCAGCGTGCCGCTCTCGACCAGCCGCTTGATCTCGGCCTGGATGCGTCGGGAAAGCTTGACCTCGGGGCTGGTGACCGCGACGCCGTCGAACGGCGCACGCCAGCCCTCGATGTCCTGCCGATCGTCGGGCTCCGCGAGATCCCACAGCTCGATCACGCTCGGGCCGGCATCGCTGAGCGCGTTGTGCAGGGGATGGCCGATCTCGACCGAGTGGATGCTCTTGTAGATCGCGGGATCGCGGAAGACGTGGTCGACCGAGTGCAGGATCGTCGCACCCGAGCGGAACGAGTAGGTGAAGGCGACCGGATCGAACTTCAGCCCCGCTGCGGTAAACTTGCGATGCAGTTCGCGCCGGCGCGCGTCGAACTCGTGGGGCGCCGCGCCCTGGAACGAGAAGATCGACTGCTTCTCGTCGCCGACCGCAAAGATGGTGCGGCTGAGCCCTTCGCGCGCGCCTTCGCCGGCCGTGAACTCGGAGATGATGTGCGCGACGATGTCCCATTGTCGCGGACTCGTATCCTGCGCCTCGTCGATCAGCACGTGGTCGACGCCGCGGTCGAGCTTGTAATGCACCCAGCCCGAGGAGACGCGGTCCAGCATCGCCAGCGTCTTGTCGATCAAATCGTCGTAGTCGAGCAGCCCGCGCTCCTGCTTCTCGCGGCGGTAATTCGCGGCAGCCGCGGTCGCGATGTGCAGCAGGGCGGCGGTGCGGTCCCGCATGGTCACCGCGCGGCGCTTCTCGATCAATCCGCTAAGGCGCTGCACCTCCGCCTCGAACAGGCGGGCGACGGATGGGTTGTTGTCGCAAAACTTCTTGGTCAGCACCGCCTTGCGCGGCAGCTTCTCGTCGGTGAGGAAGACAGACAAATAAGCATCGACCTGATCGCTGCCGGAGAACGCCTTTGCCCCGCGGAGGCGCCCCGCCTGGTCATTGTCCGACTTGCTGCCGTCTTCCAGCGCGAAGGCGATGTCGTCCCAGCGCGATCGCGGCAGGAACGGGCCATCCAGAATTTCCGTCTCGACATCCTCGATGCGATCGCTCGCGTCGACGCCGAGCATGGTGGCCAACTGTGCCGCTGCGGCTTCCGCGTTGCCGGCCTCGTCGGTCCAGGCCATGAAGTGATCGCGGCTCAGACACGCCTCGCGCACGACCTCCTTGAAAGTGACATCGGCGGCGCTCGCCATTGCTGTCAGCAGCGCGCGGCCGGTGACGCTCTCCGGCTCGCGCGCGGCCTCCAGCAGCACCTTCAGATTGGCGCGCTCCATCATGTCGGTCTGGTCGCGCTCGTCGATCACGGCAAAGCGCGCCGGCACGTTGGCCTCGAACGGAAACTGCTGGAGCAGGCGCGTGCACAGCGCGTGGATGGTCTGCACCTTCAGCCCGCCCGGAGTCTCCAGCGCGCAGGCGAACAGTTTTCGAGCGTCGCGGCGCAGTTTTGCACCGGGATGCGGGATGCCGACCGCGCGGATCGCCGCGTCGAGCGCATCATCGTCCAGCGTCACCCAATGACCAAGCGTGGTGAACACACGCTCGGCCATGTTGGCGGCGGCGGCCTTGGTGAAGGTGATGCAGAGGATCTTTTCCGGCGGCACGCCCGACAGCAACAGGCGGATCACGCGCTGCACCAGCACATGGGTCTTGCCCGAGCCGGCATTGGCCGAGACGAAGGCCGATGCAGTCGGATCGGATGCACGCGCCTGCCGCGCGCGCACTTCATCCGGGATGGGGCGCGGCAACTTCACCATTCCTCGATCCCCAATCCGCCGGCCGCGGACCATTCCTTGATCCGGGCGAGATCATCATAGGTGCCGTAGCGGTTCGCCCACATCGGCAGGTTCAGCGAGGTATAGGCTTGGTTCTCATCCTCGAAGGCACGGATCAGCGCTTCCAGCTTTGCTCTTGCCTCGGCCGCGGCGGTATCCGGAGGTTGCGGTTCGTCACCTTGCTTGAACTTGAGCTCGAGGATGCGCTCCTCGCCCGCTGGATTGTTGCCGCTGAGGCGGACATAGACGAGCTGGCTCACCGAGGAATCGGCGTCGATATCAGGGAAGCCGCCCTCGCGCAGAATCGCGGCTTCCAGCGTGAGCTGTGGCGACAGGCCCATGCGGACCTGCTTGCGGGTCGGCGGCTGCCCGGTCTTGTAGTCGAGAATGGCATAGAAGCCGCCCTGGCGGCGCTCAATGCGGTCGGCGCGCGCGGAAAGATGGAAGGTGCGCGCATTGTCGAGCGGGATCGAGATCTCGCCCCGGGTCTCGGCGGTGATGGCCTCGATCGCGTCGCGCCGCGCCGTCTCCCAATCGCCGAACCAGCGCGCGATACGCTGGAAGCGTGGCCACCACAGCGCCTTCGCCTCGGGCCGTTCCATCAGCGGCGCAAAATGCTTCTCGCCGATCGCGCGCAGCACGCGCACGGGATCGGCGGGCAGATGCGCGGCATAGGTCTCCGTGAACTCTCCGATCGCGTCGTGAATCGCCGAGCCGCGGTCGGCGGCCGAGAGCGGCATGTCGACGGGATCGAGCGCATCGAGCCGCAGGATACGTTTGGCGTAGATCGTATAGGGATCGCGCAGCCAGTCTTCGATTTCGGTGACGGACATCTTGAGCGGCCGCGTCGCGCGGGGCGGCCGCGGCTCCGGCTGCTTGATCGGTCTGACCTTGTCGGGCTGATCCAGTGCGGCCGCGAACTGCACAAACTTCTCGCCGGCGCGGACCGCCGCCTTCCAGAGATCATCACCCGCGACCGCTTCCAACCGGTGCAGGAAGCGCGAGGCCACCGCCGGCGCGCCGCCGGCCTTGGCGGAATGGGTGAGGATCACCTCGTCGCCGCCGAGCAGCTGCGCGAAGTCGTGGGCGGAGAGGCCGATGCGTCGCTCCGGCAGGTCGAGGCCCAGCTCGTGCCGCATCGGCCGGCTGAGCCAGGGATCGATGCGCGGCGCCGGCGGCCAGACTCCTTCGATCAGGCCGCCGACGATGATGCGATCGGCCTGCATCAGCCGCGATTCCAGCGGGCCGTAGATCTGCAAGCGGGCGCCGGGTCTGTCGCGCCGCCGCACCGCGCGATCGCCGAACGCCGTCTGGAAGACGTCTGGATAGTCGGGCAGCGGCACCATCAGCCCGCTGGCCGTGCCGCTGCGCAGGAGATCGTCAAAGGCGGTGGCAAGCGCGAGACCATCGCGATCCTCGAAGGCGAGCGGGATGCCCTGCTCGTCGCGCGACAGCTCGATCAGGATATCGCGGTGCCGATGCGCGAGCTCGGCGAAGTCATACGGCTTCGACGGCGGCAGGCTCTCGATCGGCGCCAATGCCTTTTGCAGGGCATCGATCAGAGTTTGGATGCGATCGAGATCCTCGGCCTTGAGACGCGCGCGCGGCTCGGCCTTGTGGAGCGCGGAGGCCTCGCTGCGCCAAAGCTTTGCCAGCTCCTCGCGAAAGCGGTTGAATTCGCGCAGGAGGCCGGCGGTGCTCGCCGGTGGGCGCGTGCCGCGCAGCACCGCAAGCTCCAGGCCCTCGACCGCCATTCTCCACGCGCCGGGCGCGCGGCCGAGCCGGCATAACGGATGTTTCAGCATCGCCAGCAATGTTGGCGGCTCCAGGCCCTTGGTCGCCGCCTCTGCCGAGAGACGAGCAAAGGTGCCGGCCGAGGTTTCCATCAGGACATCGCCGCCGGAATCGTCGAAGGCGAGGTCCCATCGGGTCAGCGCCGCCATCACCCGCCGCGCCAGCGCGCGGTCGGGCGTCACCAGCGCCGCCGACTTGTCGAGATGCCGCGCCTCGCGCATCGCAATGGCAATCGCGAGCGCTTCCATTTCAGGGTTGGGGGCTTCGACGACTGCGAGGTTCTTCATGGCGCCGGCGATCCTCGCGGCGATGTCGGGCTGTTTCAGCCGGTCGTGCCAGACTTCCGTCCTGGCGGAGGGCCGCATCGATTCGGACGCGAGCAGATCGCGGCCGCCGTCCGCTGGGGGCTGAAGAATGTCGACGTCGCTGCGCTTGATGCCGAAGCGATCCAGCAGCGCGTGCATGGCATATTGCGGATGGTTCGAGGCCGGATGCTCCGCGAACTTGCCGAGCGAATCGCGCACGCCGCCGATGGTGCGCCAGGCGTCGTCGTCGAGATCGGTGTCGAGGCCCGGCAGCACCACCGCGCCATGCGGCAGCGACGCGACTGCGTGCAAAAACTTCGCGGTGGCCGGCATCGAGCCGGTCGAACCCGCCGCGATCACCGGCCCGGTCGGATGCGCGGTCAGCCGTTTGGCTTCCGCCGCGATCAGGAGGTCGCGCCGCGCGGCCGGCTCGATCCGGTTGATCTCGGCGAGATGACTTGGCCAGGCCATGCGCGCGATGCGCAGGAATTCGAGCGAGTGCTGCCAGTAGCGATCGAGGTTGTCAGGCACCAGTCCATCAAGCGCGCTCCAGTCCACGCCACGCGTGACCATGTCGTCGATCAGGCGCGCGAGATCGGATGCCAGCGCCAGCGTCGAGGCCGGACCGCCGACCACCAGTGGCGACAGCACCGGGCCCTTGGCCCAGGCGGCGACGAGCTGCGCCAGTGTGAGCCGTCGTTCGAGCTCGCCCAGCCGCGGCGGAATGTCGAGCGGCGCTGCACCGGAAAACTGCTCGCTCTCGCCGGCGAACGCGAGCTCGTCCTCGTCGATGTCGCCGAGCGCGACGATGCGCGGCAGCACCACTGCGTCCGCCTTCATCTCGTCGAGGAAGATCTCACGCACGACGCGCATCGCGCGCCTGGTCGGCAGGTACAGCGTGGCGTCGGCCAGCCGCGCCGGCTCCTTGCGGGCCTCGAACCCCTCGACCAGGCGGCCGTCGAGCAGGGCCGTGACGACCGTGCGCAGGAACGGAACTGAGATGGGAACGCTGAAGACGCGCATGGGCTGCCTGATTCGAGAATCAGGGCAATATAGGGAGGTGGCGTCGAATGGTCATGGGTGCGGGTGAGTCATCCCCGCTCTCCCACTGTCATTCCGGGAGCGATGCGAAGCATCGAACCTGGAATCTCGAGATTCCGGGTTCGCGCTCGCGCGCGCCCCGGAATGACGGGGTTTACGCCACGCTCTCCAGAAACGCCTCTTCCGCGGCGTGCACGGCATCCGGCGTGCCGACATGCATCCAGACGCCGTCGAGGCGGAGACCGAACAGCCGCTCCTGCTCGTTGGCGCGGTCGAACATCTTCGTCAGCGAGAATTCGCCCTTGGGCGCATCGGCAAAGATCGACGGCGACATGATCGCTGCACCGGCATAGACGAACGGAACGACCTCTTTTTCCTTGCGCTTGCGCAGGGCGCCGTCGGGCAGCATTCCGTAATCGCCGCGGCCGCCATAGCCGATGCTGGTCGCGGTTGGCGCCATCAAGAGCAGGATGTCCATTCGATCAGGGTCGAAGTTTTCAGCGAGCCGCGTCAGGTTCGAGCGCACCCCGTCGATCCACAGCGTGTCGGAATTGACGTGGAAGAACGGCGCGTCGCCTAGCAGCGGCAGCGCCTTGACGACGCCGCCGCCGGTGCCGAGCACCTGATCGCGCTCGTCGGAGATGGTCACGCGCGGACGCTGGCGCGAAGCGACGTGATTGATGATCTGGTCGGGCAGGTAATGCACGTTGACCACCGCCTCGGTCACGCCGGCCTGGCTGAGCTTGTCGAGCACGTGGTCGAGCAACGGCTGGCCGGCCACCGGCACCATCGGTTTCGGCATCGTGTCCGTCAACGGACGCATGCGCAGGCCAAACCCTGCGGCGAGCACCATGGCTTTGGTCGGTTTGACGGGCATCCTTCGCTTTCTCAGACCTTTCGCGTTCGCAGCAATCGTACCACGAGGCTCGATCAGCCGCATTGCATCTCGACCGCCTTAACCACCCGCCGTGACGGTTGTACGACGGGTGTTGCCGTCACGCCCCAATGGTCGCGGAACGCGCCTTTTTCTTTCTGTCGCCCAGCTTGAGGAAATTGACGCCGATCTGGTCGCCATTGACCCAGGCCAACTCGCAGCGCCGATACGCGAGCCCGGTGGACGACAGCAGGAGAAAGAATTCCTTCAGATGGAGCCCTTCCACCGAGCCCTCGATGGTCAGCTTGGCGCCGCTCTCGGAGACGTCCTCCATGGTGCAGTCGCGCCGCCAGGTGCCGTCGATTCCCATCACCTGGGCCGGAATCCCGCGTTCGAAAACAACCCGGCCGTTGCCGCGCTGGTCCGTCTGTACCGCCATCTGTCCCGCTCCAGCCCCGTAATTGTCCGGCTGCCTCGCTGCCAGAATACCGACGTTTTGGCTAACGGCCGGTAAATCGGGTCTCAATCAGGCTTGAGATGCCGCTTGGGATGGTTCTTGGGACGGTTCTTGGGATGCCCCTTGGAACGCCCCTTGGGGCGGCGGGACGTTGGCGAGATACCAGTCGCGCAAGGCGCCGAGCGCGGGATGCGCCAGCGAGCGCTGGAGGTAGGTCCAGATCCGCGGCTGGTGGCGCAGATAATGCGGCTTACCGTCGCGGCGGTTGAGCCTGGCGAAAGTGCCGAGCAGGCGCGTGTTCCGCTGCGCCGACATGATGGCGTAGAGCTCGGCGAAACCGGCCGCATCGAAATTCGTGTCCTGCGCGCGTCGCGCCTTGATGTAGCGCGAGAGCAGCGTCAGCTCGATGTTTTCGGGCACGTCGATGCGGGCGTCCTGGAGCAGCGACACCACGTCGTAGGATTGCGGTCCCAGCACGGTGTCCTGGAAGTCGATCACGCCGACGCGCGTTATGCCCGTGCGATTCTCAAGCCAGATCAGGTTCGGTGAGTGATAGTCGCGAATGATCCATGTCTTCGGCGCCGCCAGCGGCGGCCTGAGCAGTTCGCGCCACATCGCGAAGAATTCCGCACGCCTCTCGTCGTTCAACGGCGCGTTGCGATCGGGCAGGTACCATTCCGGCATCAGTCCGATTTCGATCAGCATCGCCTCAACGTCGAAGACGGGGATCTCGTAGGTCTTCCCGTCCAGCGGCAGCGTCTCCGGCAGCGCCTTGACATGCAGCATCGCCAGCGCGTCGGTCGCGGCTTCGTAGCGCTCGGCAATCGGCCGCGGCGGATCGCCCTCGATCACGCCCTCGCTGCCAAAGTCCTCGGTGATCAGGAAGCCATGATCGAGATCGGAGTGATGGATCGCGGGCGCGGAGATTCCCTGCGCGCGCAGGCCTTCGGCGATCGCGACGAAGGGTTTGACGTTCTCCGCAAGATGCACCGCGGCGCTGTAGGACTTGCCGTTGTAGAGAGCCGCGCCATCAGGCCGCTGCGGAAAGTTCATCAGGATGACGACGCCGTCGTCGCGCAGCAGCCGGGCATAGGAACGGGTCGAGGCATCGCCGGCCATGCGCCTGCGCGTCGCATCGATGTAACCGGAGGCGTCGAGGAATTCGCGCAGCGCCTGCAGCCGCGCGACGATGGCGGCGGCCCTGCCGTGACCGGTGATGTCGGCGGCGCGCGCACTCGAGCCCAGCGCCGGCCGATGCGTCAGTGCGATGTCGATGCGATCCGCGGGCATTGCCGAGGGAGCGCGTTCGGGCCATTCGATCAGGACGAGCGTGGCATCCGGCAGCGGCGACAGCCCGATCTCGTCGAGTTCGCTCTCGTCCTCGACGCGGTAGAGATCGGCATGCATCACCGGGAACGGCGGCAGCTCGTAGCCCTGCACCAGGGTGAAGGTCGGGCTCGGCACTTCCAGCGTCTCGTCGCCGGCGAGGTAGCGGATCAGGCTGCGCGCCGCCGCGGTCTTGCCGGCACCGAGATCGCCGGTGAGGGTGATGACGTCACCGGGGCCGACCAGCAGCGCGAGGTCGGCCATCAATTGCGCGGTGGCCGTCTCGTTGTGGAGCGCGACCGAGAATGTGGTTGTATCCGTCATTCGGCGGCGTCGCGATGCGCCGCCTGGTCGGTCGGGAAATCACAGATCACGACCGTGCCCCGGCCGACGATCGAATCCACCCGCACCTTGCCGCCATGCAGCTCGACGAAGGAGCGCACCAGCGACAGGCCGAGCCCGGCGCCGCGGTGACGCGAGCCCTGGGAGCGGCTTTCGAACCAGTTGAACACCTTGTCCTTCATGTCGGCAGGTATTCCAGGGCCCGAATCTGTCACGGTGAAGACCACGCTGTGTTCGGTGCGCCGTGCGCTGATGCCGACGGTGGAATCCTGTGGAGAAAACCCGACGGCATTGGCGAGGAGGTTATAGAGCACCTGCACCACGCGCTTCTCGTCGCCGGTGAAGCTGCCGACATCCGGCGCGATCTCGACCTTGAGGCGGATGCGGTCGGTGGCGAGCCGGTCCTGGATGCCCTCGGCGGCGAGCTCGATGGCCTTGCTGACGTCGACCTGCCCGAGTTCCAGCTTCATCGCGCCGGCGTCGATCGTGGCGAGATCCAGGATGTTGTTGGTGAGCGCGAGCAGCGCGTTGGTCGATTTGGTGACGTAGTCGAGATATTCGGCCTGCTTCGGCGTCAGCGGCCCGGTCGAGGGATCGCTGAGGAAATGCGCAAAGCCGATGATGGTGGTGAGCGGCGAGCGCAGCTCGTAGGAGACGTGGTGGACGAAATCCACCTTCATCTGGTCGGCGGCCTCCAAGGCCTCGTTGCGCTCGCGCAGCGCGCGCTCGACATTCTCGGTATCGGTGATGTCCTGGAACGTCAGCATGGTGGCGCCGTCGGGCAGCGGCCGGATCATGCCGTCGAGCACGCTGCCGTCCTTGCGCTCCAGCTTCAGCGGCACGTCGGCGCGGTTCTCGATCGAGGTGATGGCCTCGCGGATCTGGCGCCAGACCAGGGGATCGTCATAGAGCTGATGGCACCAGCCTTCCACCGTCTGGATGTGCGGCTCGTCGCGCATGGCGTCGCTGGAGAGCTTCCACATTCGGACGAAGGCCGGGTTGAACAGCTGCGCCTTGCCGTTGCTGCCGAACACCGCGACGCCCTCGGCGAGGCTGTCCAGCGTCTCGCGCTGAACGCGGATCAGGCCGTCGAAGCGGCGGGCGAGGTCGAGGCTTTCGGTGACGTCGTCGAACAGATAGGTGACGCCGCCCTCGGGATTCGGGGTGGTGACGACCGAGAGTGCGCGGCCGTCAGGCAGGAACCAGGTGTCCTTGGCGGTCTCGACCGCGCGATAGGCTTCGTGCAGCTTGGCTTTCCAGGCGCGGAAATCCGGCTGCTCCGGCAGCTTGCGCGCGGCGCGGAGCTGGTCGAGCACGCTGGAATCGTCAGGGTTGGCGTCGAGGAAGGTGCGGTCGAGGTCCCACAGCCGCCGATAGGAATCGTTGTAGAAGGCGAGGCGGCGCTGGCCGTCGAACACGGCAACGCCGGAGGAGAGCTGGTCGAGCGTGCGGCGGTGCGCCTCTGCCATTTGCACCAGCGCCGACCTCAGCGCATCCGCCTCGCTGGCATCGATTGCGACCCCGACGCTGCCGCTGCCGACATTGATGGCGCGCACGTCGTAGATGCGCCGCTCGCCGCCGATCAC
Organism: Bradyrhizobium sp. USDA 326; assembly: GCF_049739485.1. NCBI lineage: Bacteria > Pseudomonadati > Pseudomonadota > Alphaproteobacteria > Hyphomicrobiales > Nitrobacteraceae > Bradyrhizobium > Bradyrhizobium sp. USDA 326. Next base: position 2,480,468 of record NZ_JBMGQA010000001.1, on the reverse strand, counting down.
GATCGGCAGCCGCGAGCTGAAATTGGTCGCGTCCTTCAGTCCCCGCTCCATCGCGGTGCGATTGGCACTGTCGAGCAGCTCGAGCTTGCGCTCCTGGGCGTCGGTGACGCTGTTGGCCTCGGTGGCGCGCACATAGGCCGGATTGGCGTAGGTCAGCGCCCCGTTCTCGCCCTTGGCCCAGATCGGCCAGGGTGCGGCGGCGGCAAGGCCGCGCAGCATCTCGGTCTCGTCGGAGAGCGCCTTGTAGCGCAGATTGGTCTCGGCCAGATCGCGGCGCAGTCCTGAGAGCTCGCGAATCCGGACTATGGCCTGGCCGCCGATGGCGCGGCCGATCGCTTCCAGCGTATGGCCGTGCGCAGTGGTCAACGTCAGCTGGAACCCGTCGCCGCGATCGCGCAGCGCGTCCACGGCGTGTTCCATCTGGAGCGCGGGCTCCGGGGGCAGCCAAGTTCCGAACGCCAGCACGCGCTGCGGGGAGGAGTCGCGCGGCAGCACCAGGGAGATGTCGCCGGAAATCTGAACGCGGTTATCGCCGGCCGGCCAGGAGATCAGGATCTGCGGCTCGGCGAACAGCAGCGCGCCGAAGCGGTCGGCCTGGAGCTGAAGTTCCCCGATTCGTGCGCGTAGCCGCGCCTCGTTCTTGACCAAGCGCACCCGCGTGCGCATCAAGAGGATCGCGGCCACGACCGAGAAACCGAGCAAAGCCAGCGCGGTGGCGAGCACCGCGAGTTCCTGCCGGTTGAAGTCCAGCATGCTGGAGAGAGTGTCGATGAGATCGGCGGCCCTGGCCGGCGCAGCCGGCAGCAGCGCCGCAAGAGCGCTCCCAATCAAGCCGCTGCGCGCCAGCGACGTGCACGACAGCAGCGTCCGACGCATCGACACGATCACGCCTGACATACTTGCCCCAAGACCGCACGAATTTGCGCGCGGCGACCCCCGTCGCGCGCGAATCAAAAGACAATACCCCCACCGTGACTCCGGCGGTAAGAGTCCAGATCGTGAACGCAAACGCGGCCAGACAAAAATGCCGGGCGCGCGGTTCCGCGGTCACGTCGTTCTTCGCGATGATTCGGCTGGAATTGCCGTGCGTTAGCGCGTCAGGCGAATTTTCCAGCCGCGATGGACATGTGCTCCTTCCGCGCAAGCATGGGAGCGGTCAAGAACTAGCTGCCGGTCGAGCCGAAGCCGCCGGCTCCGCGACCGGTCGCCGACAAGGTCGCCACCGGAACCAGCGCAGCCTGCACCACGGGCGCGATCACCATCTGGGCGATGCGCTCGCCGCGCTTGACCACGAACGGCGCCGCGCCGTGGTTGATCAGGATCACCTTGATCTCGCCGCGATAGTCCGCGTCGATCGTGCCCGGCGAGTTCAGCACGGTGACGCCGTGCTTGGCCGCAAGCCCCGAGCGCGGCCGCACCTGCGCCTCGTGCCCGGCGGGCAGCGCGATCGCCAGACCCGTCGGCACCAGCGCATATTGGCCGGGCGCGAGCGTCATCGGCTCGGCGTCCGGAACGGCTGCCATCAGGTCGAGGCCGGCAGCCTCCACCGTCTGATAGGCCGGCAACGGCAGACCTTCGGCATGGGCGAGGCATTGCAGTTCGACCGTGACCATCGTGCTCAAGGTGCCGTCTCCAGGGATTTGTCGGCCGCGCTTCGGACGATGTGTGCGACCAGTTCGGTGGCGACCTGTTCCTTGGTCATCACCGGCCAGGAATCAACTGCAATCTCGCCGTCCTTGGCACCGTTCGTGCGGCTGAGGAGGTGGACGGTGTTGCGGTCGCCGCCCATCACGCCGGTGGCCGGCGACACGTCGTTGGCGACGATCCAGTCGCAGCCCTTGCGCGCGAGCTTTGCTTTGGCGTTGTCGATGAGATGTTCGGTTTCGGCGGCAAAGCCGATCACCAGCGGCGGGCGCTTGTCGGTCAGCTTCGAGATCGTGGCGAGGATGTCGGGATTCTCGACCAGCTGAAGCGGCGGCATGCCGGCCGAGGTTTTCTTCAGCTTCTGTTCGCCTTCATTGGCGACACGCCAGTCGGCGACCGCGGCAGCGAAGATCGCGATATCGGCGGGAAGCGCGGCCTGCACCTGCTCCAGCATCTGCCGCGCCGATTCCACGTGCTTCACCGTCACTCCAGGTGGATCGTCGAGGTCGACCGGGCCGCTCACCAGGATCACCTCGGCGCCGGCGGTCTGCGCGGCGGCGGCGATGGCAAAGCCCTGCTTGCCGGAGGAGCGGTTGGCGATGTAGCGCACGGGGTCGATCGGCTCGTGCGTGGGACCTGCGGTGATCAGCACGCGCTTGCCGGCGAGCGGCCGCGGCACTGGCGGCCGCAGCAGCCGTTCTGCAGCATTGGCGATCTCGATGGCTTCCGACATGCGACCGACGCCGGCTTCACCCGCTTCGGCCATTTCGCCCGAGTTCGGGCCGATCAGCACGGCGCCGTCACGCTGGAGCAAGGCAAGGTTGCGGCGTGTCGCCGCGTTGCTCCACATCAGCGGGTTCATCGCCGGCGCCAGCAGCACCTTGCGGTTGGTGGCGAGCAGGATGGCGCTGGCGAGATCGTCGGCATGACCGTTCGCCATCTTCGCCATCAGGTCGGCGGTCGCCGGCGCCACCACGATCAGATCGCAATCGCGCGCGAGTCGAATATGGCCGGCGTCGAATTCGCTCTGGGGGTCGAACAGGTCCGTGTAGACGCGCTCATGCGAGAGCGCGCTGACGGCGAGCGGCGTGACGAATTGCTGTGCCGCCTTGGTCAGCACGCAGCGGACCTCGATGCGGCGCTCCTTGAGCCTGCGGATCAGGTCGAGAGACTTGTAGGCCGCGATGCCGCCGCCGATGATCAGGGTGACGCTGGCCTCGGGGAGGGCGCCGGTGCGCTGCGACGCCGGGGCGGCAGAGGGCGGAGGCGGCACCGCAAACGGCGTCAGCGGCTCCTCGCGGCCCTCGATCAGCTCCCGCAGGATGACCCGGACCTCCTCCTCGACCGACCTGCGGTTCTTGGCCGAGCGCAGCCGCAGATAGGTTTTGACGGCATCGTCGAGCTTGCGGATGGTCAGGCTTGCCATGACGTCCCTCCAGCACGGAATGATAGCGATGCTATCACTCGTGTGATTGCAGTGCAATCATAGATTCCGGACGGCGATCAGGATGCCGATGAAGGTCGCGGCGATGATCCACAGCGCCACGGTACGCCAGCGGTTCTTGCGGCCTTCGCTGCGCCCCATGGCCGCGATGCTCTCCGGCGACAGCCTTATGCCCTCGCGGGTCATGGTTTCGAGCTGCTCGAGGACCTTCACCGACCGCTCCGCGATCTCCGGCAGTCGCATCAGCACGCGCGCGATGTCGCCGGTCCCGGCCAGCGCGCCCTGCACCCGGCCGATGGGGCCGAGATTGCGCTCGATCCATTCACGCACCACGGGGTCGGCGATCTTCCAGATGTCGAGCTTGGGATCGAAGCCGCGGGCCACGCCCTCGACCACCACCATGGTCTTCTGCAGCAGGATCAGCTCGGGCCGTGTGGTCATGTCGAACAGGCCGGTAACCTCGAGGAGCAGCGTCAGCAGCCGCGCCATCGAGATCTCCTCGGCAGTGCGGTTGTGAATGGGCTCGCCGATGGCGCGAATGGCCTGCGCAAAATTCTCGACAGAATGGTGCGCGGGCACATAGCCCGCCTCGAAATGCACCTCCGCCACACGGCGATAGTCACGCGTGATGAAGCCGAGCAGGATCTCGGCCAGGAAGCGCCGCTCCCTCATCCCGAGCCGGCCCATGATGCCGAAATCGACCGCGACCAAGCGGCCGGCGTCATCCAGGAACAGATTGCCCGGATGCATGTCGGCGTGGAAGAAGCCGTCGCGCAGCGCGTGCCGCAGGAAGCTCTGGATCACCTTGCGGCCGAGGTCGGGCAGGTCGACCTGCGCTTCAGCAAGGCGCTTGTGGTCGTTCAGCGCGATGCCGTCGATCCACTCCATCGTCAGTACGTTGTGCGTGGTGCGGTCCCAATCGACGGTCGGCACCCGGAAATCAGGATCGTCGCGCGTGTTCTCCGCCATCTCGGACAGCGCAGCCGCCTCCAGCCGCAGGTCCATCTCCATCGCGACCGAGCGCGACATGGTGTTGATGACCTCGATCAGGCGCAGGCGCCGCGCCTCGGCCGAATAGGCCTCGGCCTTGTGCGCGACGAAGAAGAAATCGGAGAGGTCCCGGCGGAAGCGTGCGGCGACGTTCGGCCTCAGCACCTTGATCGCGACCGGCCTGCGGCTGCCGTCGCGGAGCACCTCGCCGCGATGCACCTGCGCGATCGAGGCGGCCGCGACCGGCGGGCCGAAGCTCGCGAAGATGTCCTTCAGCGGCCGTTCCAGCGAGGTCGTGATCGCAGCTTCCGCCTCGGCTTGCGAGAACGGCGGCAGGCGGTCCTGGAGGCTTTCGAGATCGCGCGCCATGATGACGCCGACCACATCGGGGCGCGTGGCCAGGAATTGTCCGAGCTTGAGATAGGCCGGGCCCATCCGCGTCAGCGCGCGCGCGATCCGCGGGCCGTGCTTGGTGCCGCGGCGTTCGACGAGGCGCGCGAGCTTCAGCGCGAGCTGTCCTGGGGGCGGCACCAGGCTCGGATCGACCGAGCCGAACACGCCCTCGCGCGCGAACACGAACGCGGCGCGGATCAGGCGCGCAATGTGGGTGAGGGCAGAGATCACAAACGCCAGCCCGAATGCAGTGCCACGATGCCGCCGGAGAGTGTCTGCCAGCTGACGCGGGAAAAGCCGGCGTCGCGGATCATGTCGGCGAAGGCGGCAGGCTTCGGAAACTTGCGGATCGATTCGACGAGATATTGGTAGGATTCGGCGTCGCCCGTGACCATGCGGCCGAGCGGCGGGATCACCTTGAACGAGAACAGATCATAGAGCTTGTCGAGGCCGGGCATCTCGACGGTGGAGAACTCCAGGCAAAGGAAGCGGCTGCCGGGCTTGAGCACGCGGTAGGCCTCGCGCAGTGCCAGGTCGATCCGCGGCACGTTGCGAATGCCGAAAGCGATCGTATATGCGTCGAAGCTGCGATCGGCGAAGGCGAGCACTTCGGCATTGCCTTCGACGAAATCGACCCGGGTGTCGAGATGCTGCTTGGCGGCGCGTTCGCGGCCCACGGCCAGCATATTGGTGTTGATGTCGCAGACGGTGGCATGGAAACCCGCGCCCGCGGCCTTGGCGGCGCGGAACGCGATGTCGCCGGTGCCACCGGCAACGTCGAGCAACGCGAACGGCCGGTCGCCCCTGGGCGGGTCGAGCGCCGTGATCATGATGTCCTTCCAGACCCGGTGCAGGCCGCCGGACATCAGGTCGTTCATCAAGTCATAGCGCGACGCCACGCTGTGAAACACATCGTTCACCAGCGTCTGCTTGTCCCCCAGGGGAACGTCCCTGAAGCCAAAATGCGTGGTTTCGCCCGGGCCGATCCATTACTCTGCTCCACGAGGCGGACCATAGCGCGGCCGCCGCAATGGCGCTATCACACCGCCCTCATAAGGTGAATGCCTGACCATGCCTGAATTGCCAGAAGTCGAGACCGTCCGCCGCGGGCTTCAGCCGGTGATGGAGGGCGCGAAAATCCTTGTCGCGGAGGCCCGCCGGCCGGACTTGCGCTTCCCGTTTCAGCCGGACTTCGTGGCCCGGCTCAAGGGGCAGGTCGTCACGGGCCTCGGCCGCCGTGCAAAATATCTCATGGCCGATCTCGCCTCCGGCGACGTTCTGCTGATGCATCTCGGCATGTCGGGCTCGTTCCGTGTCATCAAGCCGGGCAACGACACTCAGCCCGGCGAGTTTCATTATCCGCGGGCCAAGGATTCCACGCACGACCACGTGCTGTTTCGGATGTCCTCCGGCGCCGACATCGTGTTCAACGATCCGCGCCGCTTCGGCTACATGAAAGTGATCGCGCGCAATGCGCTCGAAGACGAGCCGCTGCTCCGCGGGCTCGGACCCGAGCCGCTCGGCAACGAATTCGACGCCGCGATGCTGGCGCGTTCCTGCGCCGGCAAGACCACCAGCCTGAAGGCCGCGCTGCTCGACCAGCGCGTCGTGGCAGGGCTCGGCAACATCTATGTCTGCGAGGCGCTGCATCGCTCGCATCTGTCGCCGCGCCGGATCGCCGCGACACTGTCGACCAAGAAAGGCGAGCCGACGGACCATGCAACGCGACTGGTCGGCGCGATCCACACCGTGCTGAACGACGCCATAAAGGCCGGCGGCTCCAGCCTGCGCGACCATCGCCAGACCTCGGGCGAGCTCGGCTATTTCCAGCATTCGTTCAAGGTCTACGATCGCGAAGGCGAGACGTGCACCACGCCGCGCTGCGGCGGCACGATCAAGCGGTTCACGCAGAACGGCCGGTCGACCTTCTGGTGTCCGAAATGTCAGAAGTAATTATCAGGCTTGCCGCCGAGAGGCCTTGAGACTCGGCGAATGTGACGACTCCACCAGTGACGGGAGGATAGAGCCTTCGCTACAAGGCGCGAGGCGAGCAATCCGGCGGGGCTGGTGGCCGGACTGCTTCGTCGCTTGGCTCTTTCACCGAATGGCGAAGAGCCCGACTGTCGTCCGAGCGATTGCTCCGCTCAGGACGCCAGTGTCGTGGTCTCGTCCGCTGCAAGCTCGCTGGCGACGTGCAGCATGCCGTGCGCAGCCGAGATGACCTGGTCGATCAGCACATTGGTCGGGGCTTCGAGCTCCAGCCGGGTCTCGATCCAGCGCCAGAGGCCGCGGATCTCGTCCGCCGACTTGCCGTTCGGCGCGAATTCGCTCACGGCAAGACCATTCGCCAGCGCGTCCTGATGGTCGTTGCGCATTGCGATCAGCGGACGTGCGAGCACGTCGGTGAGGTCGAGCGCGGCTTCCTCGGCGAGGGTGCTGGCGGCGTTGTCGATGCGCTGGCCACGGATCGGCGTCTGGTTCAGCACGAAGCTGTACGGCCGCTTCCAGGCGCGTGCGACGCTGAGCGTCGAGGCGGTCGCCTCGATGTCGGCGACGCTCGGGCGGGCCGGGATCAGGCAGAGGTCGGAATGGCGGATCGCGGCGGTGGTCGCGGCGCTGAGGCCGGCCGCGGTGTCGACGATCGCGAGCTGGAGGCCGCTGTCGGCGAGCATCTTCAGACGCGGCTCGATGTCGGCGGCGTGATAGATCGGCTCGACGACGAGATCGTCGGTGCTGCGGCGGCGCTGCCAGTTGGAGAGGGTGCCCTGCGGGTCGGTCTCGATCAGGCGAACGGTGAAGCCGGCCTGCTTGGCCGCCAGCGCGAGGCCGATGGCGAGCGTGCTCTTGCCGCTGCCGCCCTTTTGGGTGGCCAGTACGATCGTGTGCATTGAAGATCAATCCTTTGGAGTTCTGGGTCAGGGATACGCCACGCGAACGTGCATCGCTTCTGGATGCTGAGCGCTTCTCGCTCAGGACGTGCCGGCCCGATCCAAAGGGGATCGCGGAGGTCCGAATCAACGATAGCGATGATGGCGGAATCGCAAATGCCAGCGAATCCGTACCATTACCGGCTCCGTAGTCGTACGTGTGAGAGCGTCCGGGACACGAGATTGGAGTCGGCAGCGGCCTACTTTCGGACGCAGATGACGCGCACGACCGCGGCCTTTGCATCGGTCGACGTGCCATTCGCGGTGACACCGTTCGCTTTCAGGAATCCGCGCACCGCCTCTGCGGAGACCATCATAGCCTGTGACGCCGGCACCGACGCCGCAGGTCCCGCGACCATTGCCGGCTTCAGCAAGGCCATGCCGGCGAATTTGCCGTCGGCGTCGATGGCAGGGCTGCCGGAGAATCCGATTGCCGGCGGCGGGGACAGTGCGGAAGCGCTCTGCTTGACCGCCGCTAGCGCAGCCTTGACGTTCGACACGCCGGCCGCACCGCCTTGGCTCTGCGGATCGGCGATGCCGACGATGTCGACGTTCGCCTTCGCTGCGCCGCCGGCGAGGCTGAGCGGCTTCAGGCCGCGGGCGCCGTAGATGTGCAGGAGCGCGAGATCATTCCCCTTGTCCTCGGCGAGACGGTCGGCGCTGCCATGACCGGCGATGGTGATTGCGAGGCAGCCATCGGTGACGAGGCGATCGGTGACGATCGCACCGTCGTCGCTGACGACGATGCCGGTGCCATATTCGACGGTCTTGCGCGGCGGCGGCCCGGCCAGCGGTCCGGACGGAAATGCATTGAACGCGCTCGACATCGCGATCACCACCGGCTCGACCGTGTTCTCCGTCGCCTGGTCGTAGAGGATCGTCATGGTGCGGACTTCGTCACCCTTGAAGGTGCCACGCACGTAAAATTTCTTCAGGCCCTGCAATCCCGACAGCACGAAGAAGTCGGGCTTCACCACGGTGTAATCGACCTTGCGCCCGGACGGCTCCTTCTCCAGGTCGGCGAGCCTTGCCGAGGTCGGGTTCACCTCCTTGCGCCGGCTGAGCAGCACCTGCACGGTTCCGGTCGGCGAGGTCCATTTCGAGCCGTTGGCGTCGCTTGCCTGCTGCGGCACCAGCTTGGTGGGAATACCGAGCCGGGCGCCGCTGGTCGGCTCCGTCACGATCTTCCAGCCGACGCTCTCCTGCTTCTTTCGGGCCGCCTCGGCGAGTGTGGCGCGTTCCTGCGGATTGAGCACACCGGTCGGCTTGCCGCCCTTGGCCTTCTGGTACTCCTTGATGGCGTTGACCATGCGTTCGCTGGCGTCGCCGGTGATGGCGCCGTTATATTGGCCGACCCAGGCGAGGTCGGACTGGAGCGACAGCCGCTCCGCTTTTGCCATGGCATCGGCCGTCGCTGACGGCGTCTGCATCGCGGGAGGCCGGACCGGAACGGTCTGAACCGTCTTCGGGTTGGTGCCGCGGACCTGTGGCGCCGTCATCTGCGCGTGCGCGCCTGTGGCGGCCGCGAACATCAGTGTTGCCGCAAGCATCGATCTCATGACAAATCCAGCCAGCCCATTGAACGCCACGCCATTGAAGCACATCTCGTTGGTCGCGAACAATGTTGCGGTGGTTCAGGTTTGACAGGAGCCGCGAACTCAAGTCCTCATCCCGAGGAGCGGCCTCTAGGCCGCGTTTCGAAGGATGGCCACGGGCGAGATCGGGGCCTTCATGGTTCGAGACGCGCGTTCCGCGCTCCTCACCATGAGGAGTGAGAGGAATGTAGGACGATGCTGAGCCCGGACGAACTCGAACGCTATGCCCGTCATATCGTGCTGCGCGATGTCGGCGGTCCCGGACAGGCCGCGTTGAAACGGGCCTCCGTGCTGGTGATCGGCGCCGGCGGGCTCGGCGCGCCCGCGCTGATGTATCTGGCTGCCGCCGGCATCGGCACGCTCGGTGTGGTCGACGACGACGTGGTGTCGTTGTCCAATCTGCAGCGTCAGGTGATTCATACGACGCCCGATATCGGCCGCCACAAGGTCGAGAGCGCGGCAGAGCGGATCTCGGCGCTCAATCCGCATGTCCGCTTCGTCGGTCATGCCACTTGGCTCAACGCCGACAATGCGCTCGGCCTGATCGGCGACTACGACCTCGTGCTCGACGGCTCCGATAATTTCTCGACGCGCTATCTGGTCTCCGACGCCTGTTTCTTCGCCAAGCGGCCGCTGATCACGGCGGCGCTCGGTACCTTCGACGGCTCGCTCACCACCATCCGCGCGCACGAGACGAACGAGCAGGGCGAATTCAATCCGACCTATCGCTGCCTGTTTCCCGAGGCGCCGCCGCCCGGCACGGTGCCCGCCTGTGCGGAGGCCGGCGTCATGGGGGCGCTCGCGGGCGTGCTCGGCTCGATGATGGCGCTGGAGGCGATCCGCGAGATCGTCGGCTTCGGCGACGGCCTCGTCGGCCGTCTCCTGATGATCGACGCACGCGCGATGCGCTTCGAGACGCTGCGCTATTCCCGCGATCCGGCCAATCCGCTCAACGGCGATGGGCCTGTGTTCGAGGATCTCGGCGTCCATCGCACCTGATTGCCGCCGTTACCTCGTGGCCGGTTTCTCGCTGTCGAGATGAGCCATCTGTTCGGCCGCGTAACGCGTACCGGAAGCGACATCCGGCGGGAAGGCCTTTGCCAATGCCACGAGATGAGCTTGCGTCAGCGTCACCTTGGTTGCGCCGAGCGCTTCGTCGAGACGGTTGCGGGTGCGGGCGCCGATCAGCGGCACGATCTCCCGGCCCTGCGCCGCCACCCAGGCGATTGCGACTTGCGCCGGCGTTGCGCCGACGTCATTCGCGATCGTGCGCAGCGACTCGACCAGCGCGAGATTGGCCTCGAGGTTCGCGCCCTGGAAGCGCGGCGTCATCAGCCGGTAGTCCTTGCCGGCCTTGCCTGAATCCTTCGACCAGTGACCGCTGATCAGGCCGCGCGCCAGGACGCCGTAGGCAGTGATACCGATGCCGAGCTCGCGGCAGGTCTTGAGGATGTCGCGTTCGATGCCACGTTCGATCAGCGAATATTCGATCTGGAGGTCGGCGATCGGATGCACCGCATGCGCGCGGCGGATGGTGTCGGAGCCGACCTCGGACAGGCCGATATGCCTGACGTAGCCGGCCTTCACGAGATCGGCGAGGCCGCCGATGGTGTCTTCGATGGGAACGTTCGGATCGAGGCGCGCCGGGCGATAGATGTCGACATGGTCGGTGCCGAGCCGCTGGAGCGAATAGGCGAGGAAGTTCTTGGTTGCGGCTGGCCGGCAGTCCATGCCGATGAAGTCGCCGGCGGGGCCGCGCAGCGCCCCGAACTTGACGCTGATCCGCACCTTTTCGCGTGAAACGTCCTTGAGTGCCTCCCGGACCAGCATTTCATTGTGGCCCATGGCGTAGAAATCGCCGGTGTCGAGCAGCGTGATGCCCGCATCGAGCGCCGCATGGATGGTGGCGATGCTCTCGCTGCGGTCGGAAGGACCATAGGCGTCGGACATGGCCATGCAGCCGAGACCGAGGCTTGAGACGGTGGGGCCGGTTGAACCGAGAGTGCGCTGTTCCATGTTGGCTCTCCTCGAAGGCGGCGGCTGAACGCCGCGTCACGAGGACGGATATGCGCCCGACCGATTGGGCCGATAAGCTGGACAATCCGGAATGGCTTGTTCACATTAGCGAACAATGGCCGAGCCTGACCTGCGCGATCTCGATGTCTTCGTGGCGGTCGCCCGCACCCGTAATTTCCGGCGCGCGGCGGTCGAAATTCGCGTGTCTGTGTCGAGCCTTAGCCAGCGGCTCCGGGACCTGGAGGAGCGCCTCGGCGTCCGCCTTGTGAACCGCACCACGCGCAGCGTCGCCCTGACTGAGGCGGGCGAATTGCTGCTGTCGCGCGTTGCTCCCGCGTTGCGCGATGTCGGCGATGCCCTGGATCAGGTCCGCGGTCTGCGCGAGGTCGCCTCGGGGCGCCTGCGCATCAACGCACCGCCGCCGGCGGTCGATCTGGTGCTGGCGCCGATGGTCGGGCCATTTCTCGCGGCGCATCCGCAGGTCGATCTCGACATCGTTTCCGAGAGCGGATTCGTCGACATCGTCAGTGCCGGCTTTGATGCCGGCGTGCGCTATGGCGAACACCTCGCGCAGGACATGGTGGCGATTCCGCTGAGTGGTCCGCAGCACTATGCCGTCGTCGCCTCGCCTGCGTACCTCGCGCGGCGCGGCAGGCCGAAGCATCCGAAGGATCTTCTCGATCACGACTGCATCCGCGCCCGCTACTCCAGTGGCGTCATGAACGATTGGGAGTTCGAGAAGAACGGCCAGATCGTGAAGGTCGATCCGCCGGCCAAGCTGATCTCGACCAATATGGGCCTTGCCATGCGCGCCGCGCTCGACGGCGTCGGCATATGGGCGACGCTCGACGGCTATGTCGGCGATGCCGTCAAATCGGGAACGCTCGTCAGGCTGATGGAAGATTGGTGCGAGCCGTTTCCCGGACCGTTCCTGTACTATCCGAGCCGACGCCAGGTGCCGCCTGCGCTTCGTGCGTTCATCGATTTCGTCGCGGACTGGCGCAAGCGCAAAGGGCGCGGGACGTAAGCCTCAGAGCATGCTCGGCAGCACGCGATCCGGCGGCTTGTGGGCATCGAGGAAGGTGCGGATGTTGATGATCACCTTCTCGCCCATCTCGACGCGGCCTTCGATCGTGGCCGAGCCCATATGCGGCAACAGCGTCACCTTGCCGGCTCTGGCGAGCCGCACCAGCTTCGGGTTGACCGCGGGCTCGTGCTCGTAGACGTCGAGGCCGGCGCCGGCAATCTCGCCGCCTTCGATCAGCTTGATCAGCGTGTCCTCGTCGGTCACCTCGCCGCGCGCGGTGTTGACGATGTAGGCGTCCTTGCGGATCAGCTTCAGCCGCCGCGCCGAGAGCAGATGATAGGTCGCCGGCGTGTGCGGACAGTTCACCGAGATGATGTCCATCCGCGCCAGCATCTGGTCGAGGCTTTCCCAATAGGTCGCGCCAAGCTCTTCGGCGATAACAGGAGCGACGGGACGGCGGTTGTGATAGTGGATCTGAAGGCCGAAAGCGCGCGCGCGGCGCGCCACTGCCTGGCCGATGCGGCCCATGCCGATGATGCCCAGACGCTTGCCGCCGATGCGGTGGCCGAGCATCCACGTCGGCGACCAGCCCGCCCAGGGCTTTCCTTCGGTCAGGATCGAGGCGCCTTCGATCATCCGCCTGGGCACTGCGAGGATCAGCGCCATGGTCATGTCAGCGGTGTCTTCGGTCAGAACCTTCGGCGTATTGGTGACGGTGATGCCGCGGGCATGGGCGGCCACGACGTCGATATTGTCGACGCCATTGCCGAAATTGGCGATCAGGCGGAGCTTGCAGTCGGGCTGGTTGACGATATCGGCGCTGATGTGATCGGTCACGGTCGGAACCAGCACGTCGGCGGTGCGCGCAGCTTCCGCGATCTGCTCGGCCGACATCGGCGTGTCCTCGAGATTGATCCGCGCGTCGAACAGCTCGCGCATTCGCGTTTCGATCGAATCCGGCAGCTTGCGCGTCACCACGACGAGGGGCTTTTTCTTCACCGACATGTCCTGCTCTCATGAGGCGTCGCGGGCCGCCTCTGTCGCCAAAGGCAGGTCGTTGAGGCCTCATTAACCCGGTTGTTCGACACTGCCCTTGCCGTGTCCGTCCCCGGCGCTTCCTCCAAGCTCTCCCGACATTTCCGGCCGGAAAATCGGGGCAAACTGGTTGTTCAAGTGCCCGTCCTCTCTAGCAGAAGGCCGGGCCAAGACAAGAAGCACGGGCCAGGGTTGGAACCCGCGTGGGGCGGGAAGAAGGGGCAGACGCGGCAGGGTTTGGAGTTTGGGGTGAGGATCCGGTTTGGCCGGGTCTTCGACAGGAGACGGGTTGATGGCGTTGGGGCGTTTTTGTTCGGTGATGGCGCTCGTTTGCACCTGGTTGAGCGTGTCGGTCGGCCCCTCGCATTCGGCGAAGGACAATAGCCCCCAGACCGCCAGCGGTTTGCCGGTGCCGCGCTATGTCAGCCTCAAGTCGGATCACGTGAATGTCCGCGCCGGCCCGACCAAGGACAATGACGTCGCCTGGGTCTACACCCGCGCCGGCTTGCCGGTCGAAATTACAGCCGAATTCGAGAACTGGCGCCGGGTGCGCGATTCCGAGGGCGCCGAGGGCTGGGTCTATCACTCGCTTCTGTCGGGTCGCCGCACCGCCGTCGTCACCATGAAGCACAAGGACGACCTCGCTCCGATCTATGATCGGCCCGATCCGGACAGCGCGGTCGCGGCAAAGCTCCAGGCCGGCGTCGTCACGCAGGTGAAGAAGTGCGCCGCAAGCTGGTGCCGCGTCATCGGCAACGGCTTCGACGGCTGGATCCAGCAGGAGCGCCTCTGGGGCGTCTACTCGGACGAGCAGGTGAATTGACGCCCATAGGCGTCATCCCGGGGCGATGCGCAGTATCGAACTATGGTGCGCAATTGCGCACCTGAGGATCTCGAGATTCCCCGGTGCGCAATTGCGCACCTGAGGTCTGGTGCTGGCGCACCATCCCGGAATGACAGTGCAAATAACAATGGCCGGGACATAGGCGAGCGCAAGCGACGCCGTCCTTCGGACGGCTATGCCCGGCCATGACGATCTCAGTTCGATCTTAAGACGATCTCAGCGCTTCTTGCGCAGGCGCACGACCATGTCGATGCGGGAGATCTCATAACCCTCGGGCACCTCCGGCATCTTGGACAGCACCAGATGCGGGTCCTCGATGTCGACCAGCTCGTGGCTGTTCTCGAGGTAATAGTGATGGTGGGTGGTGACGTTGGTGTCGAAATAGGTCTTGGTGCCGTCGACACTGACCTGGCGGAGCAGGCCGGCATCAGTGAGCTGGTTCAGCGTGTTGTAGACGGTCGCCAGCGAGACCGGGACCTTGGCCAGCGTGGCTTCCTCGTAGAGCATTTCAGCCGTGAGGTGACGTGCACCCTTGCCGAACAGCAGCCAGCCGAGCGCCATGCGCTGGCGCGTCGGACGAAGCCCCGCGGACTGGAGCATTTCGTTGACGTCGTGCCACGGGCACCCGGTCAGGGCCGGCTGGCGGCCGGACAGGAGGTCCGCAGCATGGCCGTCATCGTCGTGATAGGACGCTGTATTCTCGGTCATTTCCAGATTTCGGGCACGCGTGAACAATATCTCTCTCTAACATAAGAAGAGAAAGATGCAGATGCAAGTTTCTCGCAACTAGAGACGTTCTAATCAGGCTTGGAACCCCGCAGTGGAGCGCGTCATTTTACCTTCATGGATGCGCTTTGCCACCCGAAATGCCCTGTGTTAGAGAGCGCGCGGTTCCGCCTTAGCCGATTTTGGTGCAGCCGGGCATGGAGGCTCGGTTCGCAGTCCATCCGGGGCTTGCGCGAGTCGCGGCCGACGGCGGCAATTGGCGTTGCTGTCCGATCGAGACGGGACCCATTTTCGCCAAAGAACGCCGCTCAATCGGGATTGAACAGAGGCTCTTGAATGCTGAACAGGCGCAACGGTTACGACTACGAAGATCTGCTGGCCTGTGCCCGCGGCGAGATGTTCGGTCCGGGCAATGCCCAGCTGCCGCTGCCGCCGATGCTGATGTTCGACCGCATCACGGAAATCACCGACAATGGCGGCGAGTTCGGCAAGGGCCTGGTGCGCGCCGAGCTCGACGTGAAGCCTGACCTCTGGTTCTTCGGCTGCCATTTCAAGAACGACCCCGTGATGCCCGGCTGCCTCGGCCTGGATGCGCTGTGGCAAATGGTCGGCTTTTACCTCGGCTGGATCGGCGGCGAAGGCCGCGGCCGGGCGCTTGGCCTGAGCGAGCTGAAGTTCGGCGGCCAGGTGCTGACCGACGCCCGTAAGGTTGTGTACAACGTCGATATCAAACGCGTGATGCGGGCAAAGCTGGTGCTCGGTATCGCCGACGGGTGGCTTTCGGTCGATGACCAGATTATTTATCGCGCCAAGGATCTGAAGGTTGGCCTGTTCAAGCAGGGCACGAGCCTGGGCTGAGCGCATCACCAAGAAGACAACGATTGAGGCGAGGCTGTCATGAGGCGGGTTGTGGTCACCGGAATGGGCATCGTCTCGTCCATCGGAAACAACACCCAGGAAGTGCTTGCGAGCCTTCACGAGGCGAAGTCGGGCATTTCGCGGGCTGAGAAATATGCCGAGCTCGGCTTCCGTTCGCAGGTGCAAGGTGAGCCCACGCTCGATCCTTCGACGGTGGTCGACCGCCGCGCGATGCGTTTCCTCGGCCAAGGCGCGGCGTGGAATCACATCGCGATGGAGCAGGCGATCCAGGATTCCGGCCTGTCGCCTGACGAGGTCTCCAATATCCGCACCGGCATCATCATGGGCTCCGGCGGTCCCTCGGCGCGCACTATCGTCGAAGCTGCCGATATCACCCGCTCCAAGGGACCCAAGCGCGTCGGCCCGTTCGCGGTGCCCAAGGCGATGTCTTCGACGGCGTCCGCGACGCTTGCAACCTGGTTCAAGATCAAGGGCGTGAACTATTCGATCTCCTCGGCCTGCGCGACGTCGAACCATTGCGTCGGAAATGCCTACGAGACGATCCAGATCGGCAAGCAGGACATCATCTTCGCCGGTGGCTGCGAGGAGCTCGACTGGTCGCTGTCGGTGCTGTTCGACGCCATGGGCGCGATGTCCTCGAAGTACAACGACACGCCGGCCACGGCCTCGCGTCCATACGACCTCAACCGCGATGGCTTCGTCATCGCCGGCGGCGCCGGCGTATTGGTGCTGGAAGAGCTCGAGCATGCCAGGGCGCGCGGCGCGCGCATCTATGGCGAGATCGTCGGCTATGGCGCGACCTCTGACGGCCACGATATGGTCGCGCCGTCCGGCGAAGGCGCGGAGCGTTGCATGCGCATGGCGATGTCGACGGTGAAGACCAAGGTCGACTACATCAATCCGCATGCGACCTCGACACCCGCCGGCGATCCGCCGGAGATCGAGGCGATCCGAAAAGTGTTCGGCGTCGGCGAGAAGTGCCCGCCGATCTCGGCGACCAAGGCGCTGACCGGCCACTCGCTGGGCGCCACCGGCGTGCAGGAGGCGATCTATTCGTTGCTGATGATGAACAACGGCTTCATCTGCGAGAGCGCGCACATCCAGGAGCTCGATCCCGTGTTCGCCGACATGCCGATCGTGCGCAAGCGCATCGACAACGTCAAGATCGGCACCGTGCTGTCGAACTCCTTCGGCTTCGGCGGCACCAACGCCACGCTGGTGTTCAGCCGGCTGGATGCGTGACATCATTGTTGGCGCACTGTTGATTTTTTCGTCATGGCCGGGCTCGTCCCGGCCATCCACGTCTTGGCCTCGAGCATGGAAGCGACGAGCCCGGCCACGGCGAAGCGGAAGGTGATGGTGAGATGGAAGGTCTGATGAAAGGCAGGCGCGGTCTGATCATGGGCATCGCCAATGATCACTCGATCGCCTGGGGCATGGCGCGGACGCTGCATGCCCATGGCGCCGAGCTTGCATTCACCTTCCAGGGCGATGCTCTCGGCAAGCGCGTCAAGCCGCTGGCGGAGCAGCTTGGCGTCGATCTGGTTCTGCCTTGCGACGTCGAGGACATCGCCAGTGTCGATGCCACCTTCGCTACGCTCCGCGAGAAATGGGGCCGGCTCGACTTCGTGATCCACGCGATCGGCTTTGCCGACAAGAACGAGCTGAAGGGCCGCTACGCCGACACCAGCCGCGAGAATTTTTCGCGCACCATGGTGATCTCCTGCTTCTCGTTCACGGAGGTCGCAAAGCGCGCCGCCGAGCTGATGACGGAGGGCGGCAGCATGATCACGCTGACCTTCGGCGCCTCGGAGCGCGCGATGCCGAACTACAATGTGATGGGCGTGGCCAAGGCGGCGCTGGAAGCCTCCGTGCGCTATCTCGCCGCCGATTTCGGACCGCGCGGCATCCGCGTCAATGCGATCTCCGCCGGCCCCATCCGCACGCTCGCCGGCTCCGGCATCGGCGAGGCGCGGGCGATGTTCGCCTTCATGCAGAAGCATGCGCCGCTTCGTCGCGGCGTCACGCTCGACGACCTCGGCGGCTCGGCGCTCTATCTGCTGTCGGATCTCTCCGGCGGCGTGACCGGCGAGATCCACTACGTGGATTCCGGCTACAACGTCATCCTGATGCCGAGGCCGGACGATCTGAAGACGCCGGACTAACCGGCCGCGATCTTCTCCGCGCGCTGGAACGCGGGCCGCGCCATGCAGCGTGCCAGATAGGTGTCGAAGGCCGGGCGCGACGGCACCATCTTGAACAGGCGTACCGCGAAGTTCAGGCCGGCGCCGACCGTGATGTCCGCCGCGGAAAATTCCTCGCCGAGAATCCACGGCCCGTCGGCGAGCGCGGCTTCCAGCACGTCGAAGACCTGGGTTGCGCTGCCCCACGCGGCGGTCGAGGTCGGGATCTCGATCTTGGTGAAGATCTGGATGATGGCGGGCTCGATGCAGCCCGGCGAGAAGAACAGCCATTGCAGGTAGCGCGCGCGGCGCGGATCGGCCACGCCAGGCGCCAGCCTCGTCTCGGGATAGCGGTCGGCGATGTAGGCGCAGATGGCAGCGGCTTCGCCGAGCGCCGCGTCGCCATCGGTCAGCGCCGGCACCTTGCCCATCGGGTTGATCTTCAGAAAGTCCGGCGCCTTCTGCGCACCGGTCGAAATGTCGGTCAGCACGCGCTCATAGGGCAGGCCGCTCTCTTCCATCAGCCAAAGCGTCGTGAACGAGCGTGAGCGAGGAGACCAGTAGAGCTTGATCATGGCGAGGAACCTCCTCAACGAGAAGCGCGACGAGGCTCATTCATTGCCTGTCCGCTGCGAATCCGCAACGTACAAGTCGCAATGCGCGGAGGCGATGCCTTGCGACATCCTGGTCGACTGGACCACGGCCGCTCGCTTAATCCGGCTTGAGATAGCCGGGGAGAGTCCGGTCGAGCCTGGCCGCAACGAGTGCCCTGGTCCTTTCTCGCAATGTCGCATTGCTCGCCGCGGCGGCGGGAGGATCGGGAAACTGCGAATTGTCGAGCTTGGTGATCGGATCTTCCGTCAGTCTCATGCTCTCGGCGAGATTGGAGCCGAAATTCGCGAAATGCCGGTTGATCGGCTCATAGCTCCTGCCGTCGATCAGGTTGACGGCAACATTGGCGAACAAGTGCGAGTGTCTGGCGAAAGAGCCGAGGCCCCGGCTGTAGGCGCCGATGCCGTCCAGAACCAGGCTGGAGCCTTGCAATTCGGTCTTGTACCTCGTCACCACGAGATATTGGTCGCAATTCGCATTGGCGGTGATGTTGCGAACGATGGCCGGTAAACGCTCGCTCGGATCCGGGAAGAGCCTGGATTTCGGATTGTAGAATGGCTCGAACGCTCCCTTGGGGTAGCTGATCTTCCTGATCGACGGATCAGCACCGCTTGCGGCACGCACACGCGCCAGCGGGATGTCGTCAAGGCTCCAATCGTCGATCGGAATCTCGTTGAATTCGGTCTCGAACACCGTGAGGCCGAACTTTTCGACGGAGAACCGACCGCCAATCGCTGAAATGACGCCCAGGCGGCAGGGGCCGGTCTCCACCGCTGCTCCTTGCTTCGTGGCTGCATTTGGTTTGGCGGCGGGTTTCTTGACAGCTGGTTTGCCAGGGGCGGCAGGAGCCCCAGATGTTGGGGGCTGGGCCCATCCGGTGGCAGTCAGGCACGATGAGGCGAGGACGATGGTGGCGATGAAACGGCAGAACATGATCGGGGAATGAGCGGTTGATAATGCGAGAGTCGCAAAACTAGAGCGTGCAAGCACCGCCTGCAAGTGCGGCGCGCGGCTTCAAGCTGGCCTCTTCCACCGGTAATATTTCATCATGAACCCATTCGACGGTTCGATCTCTTCCTTCTCGAACACAAACCCCTCGCGCTCGTACCAGCGCCAGGCCTTCTCGTTCTCGCGCACGCAGCGCAAGTAGATTTCGTCGGGCATCTGCGTCCGCGTGAACGCGAGCAGTTGCCGTCCAAGCGATCGACCCTGATGGTCGGGCGCGACGAAGAGCATGTCGAGATAGAGCTTTGGCAGATGCAGTGCCAGCATCGCAGCGATCGTGCCGTTGTCGTCGGCGACGAACAGGCTCCAGCCGTTCTCGATCTCGCGCCTGATGCGCGCGCGCAAATTGGCCAGGAGGAAGTCGCTCGTCTCGGCAAGCCCGGTCGAGGCCCAGCTCTCCATCCAGACGCGGCCGACCTCATCATACTCGTCCGCGCGGGCAGGGCGGATGACGGGATGCGGCATCCGGAGCTAGGTCCGCTGGTTGCGCAGGGTCTGACGCGCGCGCACCTTGCCGGCCGACAGGCAGACCACTTCGGAGATCTGCAGCAGCTGCCGCGCCAGCGGGCTGGTCTTGCGCCAGACCATGCCGATGGTGCGCGACGGCTCGGGATCGCGGAAGCGCGCCAGCGAGACAGAGGCCGATCGCGTCTCCACCGGCACCGCCATCTCCGGGATCAAGGTGACCCCGATGCCGGCGCTGACCATCTGCACCAGCGTCGACAGCGAGTTCGCATCCAGCATTTCGCGCGGGGGCGCCGACTGCATGTTGCAGAAGGAGAGCGCCTGGTCGCGGAAGCAGTGTCCCTCCTCGAGCAGCAGGAGCCGCATCTCGCGCATCATCTCGCGCGACGGCACTGGCGTGCCTTCATCTGCGCCAGGCCGCACCAGCAAGAATTTCTCCTCGAACAGCGCGACCTCGGTGAGCGAGGGCTCCGACACCGGCAGCGCGACGATGGCGGTGTCGAGCCGTCCTTCCACCAGTTCCTGGATCAGCCGCGGGGTCATGGTCTCGCGCACGCGGATATCGAGCTCCGGATGCATGCGCGTGAGGTTCTTGGTGATCTTGGGCAGCAGATAAGGCGCGATGGTCGGGATCATGCCGATGCGCAGGCGGCCGGCGAAGCGGTCCTGCGAGGCCCGGGCGAAATCACCGAGTTCGTCGACCGAGCGCAGGATGTCACGGACGCGCTGGGCGAGCTCCTCGCCGAACCGGGTCAGCGCAACCTGCCGCGCGCTGCGCTCCAGCAGCAGCCCGCCGAGCGTCTCCTCCAGCTCCTTGATCTGCATCGACAGGGCCGGTTGCGAGATGGAACAGGATTCGGCCGCGCGGCCGAAATGGCCGTGGCGCGCCAGCGCATCGAAATACCGGAGCTGGCGCAGCGTCAGATTTATCATAAGAAAATCCTATCGCAGCGATCACTAAAGTCAACTTCCCCTGATGGGATGCGGCGCTTAGAGTATTTCTACCTGGTCAAGGGCGCGAGTTCGACGCCGCCAGAGGAGGTATTCATGGACGACACTTCGAAGTGCCCGTTTTCGGGCGGAAAACCCGCGCGTACCAACCGCGACTGGTGGCCAACGCAGCTCGACATCGAGGTCCTGCACAAGAACTCGGAAAAGTCCGATCCGATGGACAAGGACTTCGACTACGCCAAGGAGTTCAAGTCGCTCGACCTGAATGCGGTCATCAAGGACCTGACCGCTCTGATGACGGATTCGCAGGAATGGTGGCCCGCCGACTTCGGTCACTATGGCGGCCTCATGATCCGCATGGCCTGGCACAGCGCGGGCACCTACCGCATCACCGACGGCCGCGGTGGCGCCGGAGCCGGTCAGCAGCGCTTCGCGCCGCTCAACAGCTGGCCCGACAACGCCAATCTCGACAAGGCGCGCCGTCTGCTCTGGCCGATCAAGCAGAAATACGGCCGCAAGATTTCCTGGGCCGATCTGATGGTGCTCGCCGGCAACGTCGCACTGGAATCGATGGGCTTCAAGACCTTTGGATTCGCCGGCGGTCGCGTCGACGTCTGGGAGCCGGAAGAGCTCTATTGGGGTCCGGAAGGCACCTGGCTCGGCGATGAGCGCTACAGCGGTGAGCGTCAGCTCGCCGAGCCGCTCGGCGCGGTGCAGATGGGCCTGATCTACGTCAATCCGGAGGGGCCGAACGGCAAGCCGGATCCCGTCGCTGCGGCCAAGGACATCCGCGAGACGTTCGCCCGCATGGCGATGAACGACGAAGAGACCGTGGCGCTGATCGCCGGCGGCCACAGCTTCGGCAAGACTCACGGCGCCGGCGATCCGTCGCTGGTTGGTCCGGAGCCGGAAGCGGGCGCGCTGGAAGATCAGGGCCTCGGCTGGAAGAGCAAGCACGCGTCGGGCCTGGGTGCTGATTCCATCACCAGCGGCCTCGAGGTGACGTGGACGACGACGCCGACCAAGTGGAGCAACAACTTCTTCGAGAACCTGTTCAATTTCGAATGGGAGCTGACGAAGAGCCCGGCTGGTGCGCAGCAGTGGACGGCCAAGAACGCCGAGGCGATCATCCCCGATGCTTTCGACAAGTCGAAGAAGCATCGGCCGACGATGCTGACGACCGACCTCTCGCTGCGCTTCGATCCCGTGTATGAGAAGATCTCGCGCCGCTTCCTGGAGAACCCGGATCAGTTCGCTGACGCCTTCGCCCGCGCCTGGTTCAAGCTGACCCATCGCGATATGGGCCCGATCCAGCGCTATCTCGGCCCGCTGGTACCGAAGGAAACGCTGATCTGGCAGGACCCCATTCCAGCCGTCAATCACGAGCTGGTCAGCGATCAGGACATCGCAGCGCTGAAGACCAAGATCCTGGGCTCCGGCCTCTCGGTTCCCGAGCTGGTCTCGACCGCCTGGGCGTCAGCCTCGACGTTCCGCGGCTCCGACAAGCGCGGTGGCGCCAACGGCGCGCGCATTCGTCTCGCGCCGCAGAAGGACTGGGAGGTGAACCAGCCGGCTCAGCTCGCCAAGGTGCTCGGCAAGCTCGAAGCGATCCAGAAGGACTTCAATGCGTCATCCGGCGCGAAGAAGGTCTCGCTGGCGGACCTGATCGTTCTCGGCGGCACCGCCGCGGTCGAGAAGGCCGCCAAGGACGCCGGCGTCGACGTGAAGGTCGGCTTCACGCCGGGCCGCATGGATGCCTCGCAGGAGCAGACGGATGCGGCCTCCTTCGCGCCGCTCGAGCCCCGGGCCGATGGCTTCCGCAACTACATCGGCAAGCGGCATCAGTTCATGCACCCTGAAGAGGCGCTGGTCGATCGCGCGCAGCTGCTGAGGCTGACCGGTCCGGAGATGACGGTGCTGGTCGGCGGCCTGCGGGTGCTCGGTGCGAATGCGAACGGTTCGAAGCACGGCGTCTTCACGTCGAAGCTGGGTACGCTGAGCAACGACTACTTCGTCAACCTGCTCGACATGAGCACACAGTGGACGCCCTCGGCCGACGGCTCCTATGAGGGGCACGACCGCAAGACCAACGCGGTGAAGTGGACCGCTACGCGTGTCGATCTCATCTTCGGCGCACACTCGCAGCTCCGCGCCTTCGCCGAGGTCTATGCCACCTCGGACTCCAAGGAGAAGTTCGTCAAGGACTTCGCCAAGGCATGGACCAAGGTGATGAACCTCGACCGGTACGACATCGCGGCGTGAGCTAGTCTAGCTGATCCCGCCACGGCTCGCTGCAACCTCTCCCGCTTGCGGGAGAGGGGGCACAGATCGCCGGGAGCGGGCACAAACAAAAAGGGCGGCCTCTCGGCCGCCCTTCGTGTTTCTGGCAGTGGTGCGAGTGCTTACTCGCCCGCCGCTTCGCGCGGGGCCTTCTCGCCCTCGGCGGCCTTCTCCTTGGCCTCGAGGTCCTCGCCGGTGGTCTGGTCGACCACCTTCATCGACAGGCGGGTCTTGCCGCGATCGTCGAAGCCGAGCAGCTTGACCTTGACCTTGTCGCCTTCCTTGACGACGTCGGAGGTCTTCTGCACGCGGTTGGCCGCGAGCTGGCTGATGTGGACGAGGCCGTCCTTGGAGCCGAAGAAGTTCACGAAGGCGCCGAACTCCATCACCTTGACGACGGTGCCGTCGTAGATCTGGCCGACTTCGGGCTCGGAGGCGATCGACTTGATCCACTTGATCGCGGCCTTCATGGCCTCGCCGTCGCTGGAGGCGACCTTCACGGTGCCGTCGTCCTCGATGTTGACCTTGGCGCCGGTCTTCTCGACGATCTCGCGGATCACCTTGCCGCCGGTGCCGATCACTTCGCGGATCTTGTCGGTCGGGATCTTGAAGGTCTCGATGCGCGGCGCATATTCGCCGAGCTCGGCGCGGGCGTTGGTGAGCGCCTTGGCCATCTCACCGAGGATGTGGATGCGGCCTTCCTTGGCCTGGCCAAGGGCGACGCGCATGATCTCTTCGGTGATGCCCTCGATCTTGATGTCCATCTGGAGCGAGGTGATGCCCTGCCCGGTACCGGCGACTTTGAAGTCCATGTCGCCGAGATGGTCCTCGTCACCGAGGATGTCGGAGAGAACCGCAAAGCGCTTGTCCTCGAGGATCAGGCCCATCGCGATGCCCGCGGTCGGCCGCTTCAACGGTACGCCCGCATCCATCAGCGCCAGCGAGGCGCCGCAGACCGATGCCATCGACGAAGAGCCGTTGGATTCGGTGATCTCCGACACCACGCGCACCGTGTAGGGGAACTCGTGGTGCGGCGGCAGCACCGGATGGATCGCGCGCCAGGCCAGCTTGCCGTGGCCGATTTCGCGGCGCTTGGTGCCGCCGAGGCGGCCGGTCTCGCCGACCGAGTAGGGCGGGAAGTTGTAGTGCAGCAGGAACGTTTCCTTGTACGTCCCGGACAGCGCGTCGATGTACTGCTCGTCCTCGCCGGTGCCGAGCGTGGTCACGACCATCGCCTGCGTCTCGCCGCGGGTGAACAGCGCCGAGCCATGGGCGCGGGGCAGCACGCCGACTTCGGCGACGATGTTGCGCACGGTCTTGGAATCGCGCCCGTCGATGCGCCTGCCGGTGTCGAGAATGTTCCAGCGAACGATCTTGGCTTCCAGCTCCTTGAACACGCCGGCGATACGGAGCTTGTCGTATTTCGGCTCCTGGCCCTCCGGGAAGTAGTGGGCTATCACCTTTTCCTTGGCCTTTCCGACGGCGGCGTAGCGGTCCTGCTTGACCGGGATCGCATAGGCGGCGCGCAGCTCCTGCTCGATCAGGCCGAGCATTTCCTGCTCGATCGCCGAATTGTCGATCGCGGTGACTTCGCGCGGTTCCTTCGCAGCCTTCTCGGCGAGCTCGATGATCGCGTTGATGACCGGCTGGAAGTGGCGGTGACCAAACATCACGGCGCCGAGCATCACGTCTTCGTTGAGCTCCTTGGCTTCCGATTCGACCATCAGCACCGCGTCGGCGGTGCCGGCGACGACGAGGTCGAGCTGGGTGTCGACCATCTCGTCGAGCGTCGGGTTGAGGACGAATTCGTCATTGGCAAAGCCGACGCGAGCCGCGCCGATCGGACCCTTGAAGGGCACGCCGGACAGCGTCAGGGCAGCCGAGGCCGCGACCATCGCCACGATATCGGGGTCGTTCTCCATGTCGTGGGACAGCACGGTGACGATCACCTGGGTCTCGTTGCGCCAGCCGTCGACGAACAGCGGACGGATCGGACGGTCGATCAGGCGGGAGACCAGCGTCTCCTTCTCGGTCGGACGGCCCTCGCGCTTGAAATAGCCGCCAGGAATGCGGCCTGCAGCGTAGGTCTTCTCCTGATAGTCGACAGTCAGCGGCAGGAAGTCGACGCCTTCGCGCGGCGCCTTCGCCGCGACGACGGTGGCGAGCACCACGGTCTCGCCATAAGTGGCGACGACGGCGCCGTCGGCCTGACGCGCGATCTTGCCGGTTTCGAGCTTGAGTGGGCGTCCGCCCCAGTCGATCTCGACTGAATGCTTATTGAACATAGTGGTCTTCTTTCATGGGTTCTCGAAACAAGGGACGCTTCGAAAAACAAAAACCATGCGCAAGATTGCGGGACGCTGATCGGAGCGGATGATCAGCGTCCTGCGATCCTGCCATGGTTTTTGGATTTCGGATGGCGTCCATCCTTTCGGGTCATACGGGCGCCTTGCCCGTTGCGCCCAGCCGCCGGATTGCTGCTGGACTGTCAGTCGGCACGAATGCGAACACCGAACCGCGGCCTTCACTCTTCATGCCCGGATGCGAATCCTCAAAGACGCGCATCCGACGCGCACGTAGCCTCGATCAAAAACCTTTAAGGAAGCGCTTTCGTTCGAAACCACGTGCGAAAACGCGCGCCAGTGGCGCGCGCAGGAACACTTAACGACGAATATTGTGCTTCTCGAGCAGCGCCTTGTACCGCGCCTCGTCCTTCTTCTTGAGATAGTCGAGGAGCGAGCGGCGGGTCGAGACCAGCTTCAAGAGGCCGCGACGCGAATGGTTGTCCTTCACGTGGGTCTTGAAATGGTTGGTGAGGTTGGTGATGCGTTCCGACAGGATCGCGACCTGAACCTCGGGCGAGCCGGTGTCGCCGGCTTTGGTGGCATTCGTCTTGATGACTTCCGCTTTGCGTTCTGCGGCAATCGACATCGTCAATTTCTCTCGTTGCGACCGGAGCTGGCAGTCAGGCCGGTCAGGTTGAACACACGCTTGGGGATGATTTCGCCATTGCCGACTTCGGCAAGCGCGAGAAGCCGGCCTGCCACCGTGACATAGACTGTGCCGCTACAAGTGGGCGCATCCCGTCCGCGCAACAAAACGGCCTGGCCCCGATGGAGCCTTGCCGCATCAGCCCGAGTGACGGCCAGTGCCGGGATGTCGTCCAGCGCGGTCTCAACGGGCAAAAGCGCGTCGGCGAGGCTGCCCTCGCCGGACGCGGCTCTATCGCACAAAGCCTCCAACTGATCCAGCGGAATCATATCGTTCTCGCCAAATGGGCCGACCAGGGTCCGCCGCAGGGCGCAGATATGGCCGTAAGTGCCGAGAATCCGGCCCATATCGCGGGCCAGGGCTCGGACATAGGTGCCCTTACCGCATTCGGCCTCGAATACGGCCCGGTCCTTATCCGGTTGATCTACAAGGGTTAAATGATGAATCTCGACCGGCCGGGGGGCCAGTTCCACGACCTCGCCGTCGCGGGCAAGGTCGTAGGCGCGCTCGCCCTGGACCTTG
Organism: Bradyrhizobium sp. USDA 326; assembly: GCF_049739485.1. NCBI lineage: Bacteria > Pseudomonadati > Pseudomonadota > Alphaproteobacteria > Hyphomicrobiales > Nitrobacteraceae > Bradyrhizobium > Bradyrhizobium sp. USDA 326. Next base: position 2,453,939 of record NZ_JBMGQA010000001.1, on the reverse strand, counting down.
ATTGCGGAATAGCGCGGTGGAATCTGCTCGATCACCCCGGTGAAGCGGGGCAGGAGGGCGAGGATGGCGTCCCGGGTCGGGCGCTGGTCGGAGGTTGCGGTGACGCGGCCCTCGATGTCGTCGGTATCGCGCTCCTCGCCCCAGCAGACCGTGAACTGGTAGCGCTTGCGGCCATCCATCACGAAGGGGACGGTCTTGGTGGCTTCGCCGAGTGCGATCGGCAGCCCGCCCGAGGCGAGCGGATCGAGCGTACCGGCGTGGCCGGCGCGCTTGGCGTTGAACAGGCGCTTGAGCACGGCAACCGCCTGCGTCGAGGTCATGCCGATCGGCTTGTCGAGCACGACCCAGCCATGGACGTCGCGGCGGTCTCGGCGCGGCTGGTTGCCCTTCTGCTGCTTGGCGCGTGGATCGTTGTTGACGCGGCGCGGCTCCTGATGCGGCCGGGCATCGCTTCCCAACTCCGCGAAATTATTCTTCTGCACATCGCGCTGATCGGCATCGCTGCCGCCGATCGTGTCGTGAGCCGGGTCCATCATCATTGCTCTTCTTCCCGATCCGAAGCCGGATTCTGTTCCAGGTCCTTGTCCAGATCTTTATCCAGGTCTTTGTCCAAGTCCTTCTGCACCGCAGGTGTTCGCAAAAGCTTCTCGATCCGTTCCGCTTCGTCGAAGCGCTCGTCGACGCGGAAGCGAATGTCAGGTGCAAATTTCAGGTTAACGCGCCGCGCGATCTCGCCGCGCAGGAATTTCTTGTTGCGTGCGAGCGCATCGAGGACGATTTCGGTGTCGCGGCCACCGAGCGGCATCACGTAGACCGTCGCGAGCTTCAGGTCGGGCGACATCCGCACCTCCGGCACGGTGATGATGTGACCTTCGAGATCCGCATCATGCACATTGCCTTGCGCCAGAATGTCGGCCATCGCGTGGCGAACCTGCTCGCCGACGCGCAACTGACGCTGCGAGCCCCCGCCGGGCACGGAACCCTTCTTCTGATGATGGCGTGGCATTCTCGAAAATCACCTCGTCATGCCCGTACTTGGGGCACGGGCATTGTCGTTTTCCTGTTGAAACGAAGAGGGGTGGATGGCCGGAAAAAATCCGGCCATCGCACTCCCGCAATTTCAGTTCAAAAAGATCCGGGCGCTTCGGTAAGATTTGGACTTACAGGGAGCGCTGGATCGTCTCCACGCGGTAACACTCGATCACGTCACCGGCACGCATGTCGTGGTAGTTCTCGAAGGCCATGCCGCATTCCTGACCGGACTGGACTTCCTTCACTTCGTCCTTGAAGCGCTTCAGCGTCGACAGCTTGCCCTCGTGCACGACGACGTTGTCGCGGATCAGGCGCACATTGGCGCCGCGTTCCACGGTGCCGTCGGTGACGCGGCAGCCGGCGACCTTGCCGACCTTGGAGATGTTGAAGATCTCCAGGATCTCGGCATTGCCCAGCATGGTTTCGCGCAAGGTCGGCGCGAGCAGGCCGCTCATCGCCTTCTTCACGTCGTCCACGAGGTCGTAGATGATGTTGTAGTAGCGGATCTCGATGCCGTTGCGCTTGGCGGCCGCAGCGGCTTCCTTGTTCGCACGAACCGAGAAGCCGATGATCGCGGCGTTGAAGCCTTCGGCCAGCGTCACGTCGGATTCCGAGATACCGCCGACGCCGGCATGCAGGATGCGGGCTGCGACTTCGTCGGTGCCGAGCTTCTCCAGCGAGCCGAGGATCGCTTCCAGCGAGCCCTGCACGTCGGCCTTGACGATCAGCGGGAATTCCTTGCGGCCCGCCGTCTTCAATTGCGACATCATCTGCTCGAGCGAGCCGCGCATGCCGGAGATCGAGGCTGCCGCGTTCTCGCGCTTCTGGTGCGCGCGGTAGCTGGTGACCTGACGGGCGCGGGCTTCGTTCTCGACCACTGCGAGACGATCGCCGGCTTCGGGCGGACCGTTGAAGCCGAGCACTTCGACCGGCACCGAGGGACCTGCCTCCTGCACGGTCTCGCCCTGATCCGAGATCAAGGCGCGGACACGGCCCATTTCGGCACCGGCGACGATGATGTCGCCGACGCGGAGCGTGCCGCGCTGCACCAGCACGGTCGCGACCGGACCACGGCCGCGATCGAGCTTGGCCTCGATCACGGTGCCTTCGGCCGGACGCTGCGAATTGGTCTTCAGGTCGAGGATTTCGGCCTGGAGGGCGATCATCTCGAGCAGCTTGTCGAGATTGGTCTTGTTCTTGGCGGACACCTCGACGTCGACGACCTCGCCGCCGAAGGATTCCACCTGCACCTCGTGCTGGAGCAGCTCGGTGCGCACGCGCTCGGGCTTGGCGTCGGGCTTGTCGATCTTGTTGATGGCAACGATGATCGGCACCCGCGCCGCCTTGGCGTGGTTGATGGCTTCGACCGTCTGCGGCATCACGCCGTCATCGGCCGCGACCACCAGCACGACGATGTCGGTGACCTTGGCGCCGCGGGCGCGCATCGCGGTGAACGCGGCGTGGCCGGGCGTGTCGATGAAGGTGATCTTCTTGCCGCTTTCGGGCGACACCACCTGATAGGCGCCGATGTGCTGGGTGATGCCGCCGGCCTCGCCGGAGACGACGTTGGCGTGGCGGAGTGCGTCGAGCAGCGAAGTCTTGCCGTGGTCGACGTGACCCATCACGGTCACGACGGGCGAGCGCGTCTCGGTGTCGGTGGAATCGTCGACGATGTCGAACAGGCCTTCTTCGACGTCCGACGCGGCAACGCGTTTGACGGTGTGGCCCAGTTCTTCGGCGATCAGCTGCGCGGTGTCGGCGTCGATCACGTCGGTGATCTTGTGCATCGCGCCCTGCTTCATCAGCATGCGGATGACGTCGACCGCGCGCTCGGCCATGCGGTTGGCGAGCTCCTGGATGGTGATCGCTTCCGGAATGACCACCTCGCGGATGAGCTTTTCCTTCGGCTCGTTCGAGGCATGGCCCTTCAGGCGCTGGGTGCGGCGGCGGAACGAGGCGATCGAGCGCTCGCGCACCTCGTCGGCGTTGAGCGCGGTGACCACGGTGAGGCGGCCGCGCTCTTTCTGCGGGCCGGGCTTGTGGGTGGTCTTGGGCGGAGGCACGGGACGCGCGGCGCCGCCGGGACCGCGCCGGATCTGACGCGGAGCCTCGTCCTCATCGGGCTCGGCTGCAACTGCGGGGCCGCGACCTGCCGGTGCACCCGGACGCTGCGCGGTCGTCGTCGCGGGACGCGCCGTCGTGGTTCCCGGGCGGGTCGTGGGGGTTCCTGGCCGGGCCGCGGGGGCGCCGGGCCGCGGCGCGGGCGACGCCGGTGCCGCGGTTGCGGGACGCGCGGCCGATGCCGGCTGCTCGCCTTCGCCAAACCGCTTCTTGGCCTCGGTCTCTGCCTTCCGCTTGGCTTCGTCCTCGTGGCGATGGCGCTCGTCCTCGGCCTTGCGGCGGGCTTCGGCGGCTTCGCGCTCGGCGCGTTCGGCGGCCTCGCGGACCGCGCGGCGCTGGGCCTCTTCCTCGGCCTGGCGGCGTTCTTCGACTTCGCGCAGCTTGGCATCGGCCAGCGCGCTGGCCCGGGCCGAACGCTCGTCCTCGGTCAGGGTGCGCAACACCACGCCGGAACCGGCGTTGCGAGGCGGGGCGGGCGGAGCCGGGCGCGACGGCGCGGCGGGTGCGGCCGGCGCCGGCTTCGCAGCCACCTCAGGCACGTGCGGCTCGGGACCATCGCCAATGCGGCGCTTGCCGCGCTTCTCGACCACGACCTGCTTGCTGCGGCCATGGCTGAAGCTCTGGCGCACGGTCCCCGTTTCGACGCGCGGCTTGAGCGATAGCGTCTTGCTCGGAACGCTCAGCTTCTTGTCGCCAGGGGTCTTGGTATCAACCATTCAGCAGTCCTAATCCTGATTTATCGGTGTTGTGCGTTGCCGCACCGTCCAATTTGGGTCGTCGTTGTCTCTCAGAAATCCTGGCCGTGCTTTTCGGCAGTCTTGTCATCGTCCGCCATCCGGTATCGGACCAGCATCTGGCTACGTGACAGGAATGACCTGCTCGCCGGGCCCGCGAGCAGCGCAGCATGTATCACATTTGACCGGGTGAGTGCCAAATCCAATTCTATCGATTTCAGAGCGGTTACGACGGGAATCTGCGGCTGAGCGCCGCGATTTCCGACATTTTGACGCGCCAGCATGTCCAATTTGCGGATTCCGTCCGCGGCCCCGTCGCTGGCATGGATCAGGACCTCGACCGTGCCTTCCCGAAGGGCGCTCTCGACCTTGCCGAAGCCGGCCACGACCTGGCCCGCCTTGGCGGCGATCCCAAGGGCTTCCGTCACGCTCCGAACCAGGAGCGCCTCGATGTCGGCGGGAAGCGTCTGAGGGATGCGCAGGTCGCGCTTGAAGGCCTTGCTAAATTGGTGACGACGAACGGCTTCCGCAACCACCTTGCGTGAGGCGGTGATCCACATGCCGCGTCCGGGCAGCTTGCGCTTGAGATCGGGAACCACCTCGCCTTGCGGCGATACGACGAAGCGGATCAGCTCGTCGATGGGGCGGACCTCGCGACTGACGGCGCACATGCGCATGGTCGCGGACCTCTTGGTCCGCGGCCCATGGTCGAGTTCGCTGTCAATGCTGGCGAGCATCCGGGCGACATCCTCCTCGGCCCTTACGCCGGCTGGTCTTCAGTCGCCGCAGCCTCTTCAGCAGGCTTGGCGAGATCGGCCTCGGTGATCCAGCCGGCCTTGACACGGGCCTGCATGATCATCGCTTCGGCGTCGTCACGGGAAATGTCGATGCCATCGAGCGCACCGGCGTGCTTGGTCGGCTCGCCACCTTCCTTGCGCTCGGTCCAGCCGACCAGATCGTCGGTGGCGCAGCCGGCGAGGTCGTCGACCGTCTTGATGTCGTTCTCGCCGAACTTCACCAGCATCTTCGAGGTCACGCCGGGCACGTCCTTGAGCGCGTCCTCGACGCCCAGCTCCTTGCGCTTGGCCTCGATCTCGGCTTCCTGCTGCTCCAGATATTCGCGGGCGCGGTTCTGCAGCTCCTGCGCAGTCTCCTCGTCAAAGCCCTCGATGCCGGCGAGCTCCTTGACATCCACCATTGCGAGTTCCTCGACCGAGGTGAAGCCTTCGGACGCCAGCAGCTGGCCGACCACCTCGTCGACGTTGAGCGATTCCATAAAGACGCGGGTGGAGTTCTCGAAGTCGGCCTGGCGGCGCTCCGATTCCTCCTGCTCGGTCAGGATGTCGATGTCCCAGCCGGTGAGCTGCGAGGCCAGACGCACGTTCTGGCCGCGGCGGCCGATCGCCAGCGAGAGCTGGTTGTTGGTGTCGGGCACCACGACCTCGATGCGCTCGCGGTCCTCGTCGATGACGACCTTGGAGACTTCCGCCGGCGCCAGCGCGTTGACCACGAAGGTCGCGATATCGGGCGACCAGGGAATGATGTCGATCTTCTCGCCCTGCAGCTCGTTCACCACGGCCTGCACGCGCGAGCCGCGCATGCCGACGCAGGCGCCGACCGGATCGACCGAGGAATCGCGGGAAATCACGCCGATTTTCGCGCGCGAGCCGGGATCGCGGGCCACCGCCTTGATCTCGACGATCCCGTCATAGATCTCGGGAACTTCCTGCGCGAACAGTTTTGCCATGAACTGCGGATGTGTGCGGGAGAGGAAGATCTGGGGGCCTCTCGTCTCGCGGCGGACGTCGAAGATGTAGGCGCGGACGCGGTCGCCGTTGCGGAACACTTCGCGCGGCAGCATCTCGTCGCGGCGGATGATGGCTTCGCCACGGCCGAGATCGACGATTACGCTGCCATATTCGACGCGCTTGACGACGCCGTTGACGATGTCGCCGATGCGGTCCTTGAATTCCTGGTACTGCCGGTCGCGCTCGGCCTCGCGCACCTTCTGCACGATCACCTGCTTGGCCGATTGTGCGGCGATGCGGCCATATTCCAGCGGCGGCAGGGTGTCCGCGATGGTGTCGCCGACCTGGGCGCCGGGATTGGCGCGCTGCGCGTCCGCCAGCGAGATCTGGTTGGAATGGTTTTCGACCTTGTCGACCACCAGCATGTGGCGCGACAGCCGCAGCTCGCCTTTCTTCGGGTCGATCTCGGCATGAACGTCAGTTTCGCTGCCGTAACGGGCCCGCGCCGCCTTGGCGATGGCGTCCTCCATCGCCGCGATGACGATGCCGCGGTCGATCGATTTCTCGCGTGCAACGGCATCGGCGATCTGAAGCAATTCAAGTCGGTTGGCGCTGACTGCCATGGCTAGTCTCCTTGGTCAGGCTCGATCTCGCCCCGCCGCGCGCGTTCGGCGGCCAGGCGATGTTTCTTCGTATTGGTCGGGGCCGGCTTCTTCTTCGGCCTGGTGTTCTTGGTGATCTTCGCACTGATCTCCGCGTGCGGTGCAGCCGGCGGCTCCAGTCCGAGATCCCTGCGCATCTTGCGCTCCTCGGCCTTGCCGCGGCGCATGGATTCCGCGATCAACTCGTCGGTCAGCACCAGCCGGGCCTCGCCGATATCCTCCATGGTCAGGAGAACGTCGGCATCGTCGCCGGCCTTGGCATCGTCGCGATGCAGATGCACGCGGTCGCCTTCGACAGCACCGAGCGTGCCGCGGAAGCGCTTCCGCCCCTCATGCGCGACCGCCATCTCGATCTTCACCAGATGTCCGGAATAGCGCTCGAAATCGGAGCGGCGCACCAGCGGGCGGTCGATCCCCGGCGAGGAGATCTCCAGCCGGTAAGCGCGATCGATGGGATCGGCGACGTCGAGCACGGGTGACAATGCCCGCGAGATCGCCTCGCAATCCTCGATCTGCATCGAGCCGTCCGGCCGTTCGGCCATGATCTGCACGGTGCAGCCGGCCTCCCCGGAAATGCGGATCCGCACCAGACGGTAGCCCATACCCTGGAGCACGGGAGCAGCCACCGCGGACACCCGTGCCGCGACGCCCGGCTCGACCACGAGCCGCGGCTCGGCCAACAATTCGGCATCCGTGGAACCAGGGTTCGGCTCGGTCATGTCCAGGGTCGGGGCGCTCGATGGTTAAGGCTTGGTTACGACTTCAAAGCCCGTTTCGGAACTCTCCCGACAGCGCGTCGGGCCGCATCTTTCGCCAAGCCGCGTTCAGGTAATAAAAAAGAGCGGGTCCTTGCGGGCCCACTCTCACTACGCGGATCGTATGAGAAGATGAATTGGCGATGATATAGCGCTTTCCGCCCGCCCGGACAAGGCCCATCGCAGTGGGAACGGGGCCTTTTTGCGCCGATCTGCGGACCCTGCGCAACGCTTCATTCATCAAGCAGGCCTAAATTCCCCGATCGTGGGGCGGCTTGAACCAAGGGCGCACCCGCGGCGTGCCCCGTTCGAGTTGCGTTTTCATGACCGTTGCCACGTCGCTCATTCCTGGATTGGACGATATCGTCAAACGCGGCGATCCGCGGCGACGCGGCGAGATCGCGCGGGCCATCGCCCAGTTGTTCCTCCAGGATGCGGAGAAGCTCCGCCCCGAGTTGATCGATCTCTTCGACAATCTCCTGATCGATCTGGTCCCGCATGCCGAGCTGGCCTCGCGCGTCGATCTGGCCGAGCGCTTTTCGCACCTGAACAACGCGCCGCCGCACCTGGTCAATCAGCTCGCGCGCGAAAACGAGATCATGGTGGCCGGTCCCGTACTGCGCCGCTCGCCCGTGCTCGACGACGCGGCTCTCGTGGAGATCGCGCGCCTGAAAGGCCAGGACCATCTGCTGGCGATGACGGAGCGCCCGGTCTTGTCTCCCGTCGTCACCGACGTGCTGGTCGAGCGCGGCGATCGCGACGTGGTGCGCCGCGCCGCAGGCAATTCCGGTGCGGTGTTCTCGCCGGGCAGCTATTCCGAGATGATCAAGCGCGCGGCGCAGGACGGTGTGCTGACGCTCAAGATCGGCCAGCGCAACGACCTCTCCGGCGAGCACCTGAAACAGCTTCTCGACGGGACGCTCGACGTCATCCGCCGCCGCCTCTCCAGCGTGGTCAATCCCGCGCGAAAGGCCGAGATCAAGCGTGCGATGGCGGCTATCGAGGAAGCCGCGCGCCCGCCGGGCCCGCGCCGCGATTTCTCGGGCGCGCAGCGCACGGTGCTCGCCTTGCATCGAGAGGGCCATCTCGGCGAAAGCGCGTTGCTCGGTTTCGCCAAGGCGCACAAATACGAGGAATCGATCGCCTCGCTCTCGGCGATGTCCGGCGTTCGCCTCTCGATCCTCGACCGTCTGATCGCGGGCGATCGCTACGATCCGCTTCTGATCCTGGGCCGCGTGCTCAATCTCGGCTGGCCCACGGTGCGCGCGCTCATCCTGCTCTGGTATGGTCCGCAACGCACGCCTGCCGACGCCGACATCGAGGCCGCGCGCGTGAACTTCACGCGCTTGATGCCGACGACCGCCGAACGCGTCGTGAATTTCTGGCGCAACCGGCAGACGATTTAAAGAACAGGCTTTGTCGTCACGGCCGGGACAAGCCCGGGCATCACGATTGCGGGTGGATCGCGCCAAAAAATCACACCCGCCTGAACCGCAGATAAGCCGCCTTACGCCCCTCCCGCGCGGCCTTCCGGCCGTAGCGCGTCATGGTGTAGCCCGGCCACGGCTGCCGGAAATCATCGGCGCGTTCGGCGAGCCAGACGAAGTCCTGCGAGCGCGCAAGATGCGACAGCGTCCAGGCGCAGTAATCGTCGATGTCGCAGACGAAGCGGAACTCGCCGCCGCTTCGGAGCACGCGTGCCATCGCGGCGATCGTCCGGTCCTGGACGAATCGCCGCTTCCAGTGTCGCCGCTTCGGCCAGGGATCGGGATGGATCAGGTCGATCCGCGCCAGCGAGCCCTTTGGCAGCCAGGCCAGGAGCTCGGCGGCATCGCCCGCGAACAGGCGGATATTGCCGATGTTGGCGGCCTCCGATCTGCGCGAGGATCTTCGCCATGCCGTTGACATAGGGCTCGCACCCGATGAAGCCGGTGGTCGGGAAGGTCGTCGCCTCGGCCGCAAGATGCTCACCGCCGCCGAAGCCGATCTCGAGCCTGACATCTTGGGCCGCGGGATCGAAGATGTCGCGCGCATCCGCCGGCGCCTCACCGTCGATATCGAGCGCAAGATGCGGCAGCAGCTGCTCGATCAACCCGGCCTGGTGTTGCCTGAGTTTGTGGCCCTTGCGGCGCCCGAAGAAGGCGCGCTCGCTGTCATCGCGATCGGGATCTGATTTGCGTTCGCTCATCGTAGCGTCTGATACAGGCGATGGAGCAGCCGCGCGCGCGGCGCGAGCGACGAGACATAAAGCTGCTCATAATGGGTGTGCGCGCCCTTGCCGTCGACGCCGAGCCCGTCGAGCGTGGCGGTGTGTGCGGCGGTGAAATTGCCGTCCGAGCCGCCGCCTGTGTGCGTGTCGATCAGCTCGAAGCCGATCTCCGTGGCGAGCGTCTTCGCATGCTCGTACAGCGAGGCGCCTGCATTGCTCTTCTCGTAAGGCGGACGATTGAGCTCGCCGGTGACCGTGACGGTGACACCGTCCGTCTTCGATGTCAGCCCGAGAATCTTGCCGACGAACTCGTCTGCGTCCTTGAGGCTCACCACGCGCAGATCGACTTCGGCATAGGACTCCTCCGGCGTGACGTTGGGACGCGTGCCGCCACGCACCACGCCGACATTGACGGTGACGCCGCGTTCGAGATCATTCATCCCTTCGAGCGCCAGGATGATGTTGGCGAGCTCGCGGACGGCGCTGCGGCCGTCTTCCGGCCGAGAGCCGGCATGCGCCGGCACGCCTTTGACGAACACCCGGAAGCGTCCGACGCCCTTGCGTCCGGTGACGATCTTGCCGCCGTCGCGCGCCGGCTCCGTCACCAGCACATATTTGGCCTTGCGCCCTTCCTTCTCAATCAGCGCGCGCGAGGTCGGGCTGCCGATCTCCTCGTCGGAGGTGAACAGGTGCGTGATGCCGAGCGGCGAGCGATCGCCCATTGCGCACAACGCGCCAAACGCGTGATGGGCGATGTAGGCGCCGCCCTTCATGTCGTAGATGCCAGGACCATACGCGACGTCGCCTTCGACCTTGAACGGCAGCCGCTCGATGAATCCGAGAGGATGAACGGTATCGAGGTGGCTCAGCACAAGGATGCCCGGCCGGTCCTGGCCCCAATTCGTGCGCGTCACGAGATGATCGCCGCAGCCATCGACGCCGGCGATGCGCTCGAGCGTGACGGGCAGGTCGCGGTATTGCTCTGCAACCAGAGAGACCAGCTTGTTGACCTGTTCAGGCGCTTCCGTCGGCGTCTCGATTTCCACCCAGCGGCGGATGCCATCGAGGATGGTTTGGGAATCGAACCAATTGGATCCGGTCATGGACGCATCTGTGCCTTTGAATCGCATCATCGAAGCGGGCGCGCGTCAAAGCGCGGTCCCGAATGACGACATAGGCCAGATTTGACGCGGTCTCAAATCGCCATGGAAACGGCGCTTCAGCGCTTGTCGGGGCCTTCGCGAGCCGCAATCTGCTCGACGAGATCCACGATGGAGCGTCGCATCTTCGAATCGGTGATTCGCGTGAACGCCTTGGTCAAGGCGAGCCCTTCGGAGGTCGCGAGAAAGTCCGAGACGTAAGAGGGCGAGGCGCCTTCGCTGAAGCCATCCGGACCCGGCACGCCGCTCGGGCCGCCTTCGAACAGGAAGGACACCGGCACCTGGAGAATCTCGGCGATCTGCTGGATACGGCTCGCGCCGACCCGGTTGGTGCCCTTCTCGTATTTCTGGACCTGCTGGAAAGTCAGGCCCAAAGCTTCACCGAGCTTCTCCTGGCTCATGCCCAACATGATGCGGCGCATGCGCACGCGACTGCCGACATATTTGTCAACAGGGTTGGGCGCTTTCGACATTTCCTCAGCCCTCCAAACATCACCTTCGGCGCAATCATCAAGCATGCCTCGGGTGCAGCATCCGTCAAAACCAAACCCTCTTATTGGGAAACATTGCGGAGAAATTTAGCAACGCACCGCTGTCTTTCGCAGCCGGTGCAGAATGGGGAGCCCGCGTGCAGTCTGTCAACCGTGGGACTACGGTTGTCAAAGGTTTCCGGCCACGCCCATGAGAGGCAATCAGGGATGTCGTTTGGCGACGCGGCGGCGGACGGCCACAATCACGGCGAGCGCGACGAGCATGATTGCTGGTACATCACCCACCCGTGCATAGACGGTCGGCGCGATCGCGGCCGGCAGGTTTGCATCCAGAATGCCTTCGAGGCCGAGGCCGAGGCTCGCGACCGTGCGTCCGACCGGATCGATCACGGCGGAGATGCCGGTATTGGCGGAGCGGACCAGCGGCAATCCGAGCTCGATCGCGCGCATCCGCGACTGCTCCAGATGCTGATAGGGCCCCGTCGAGATGCCGAACCAGCCGTCATTGGTGAGGTTCACGATCCAGCCCGGACGCTCGTTGCGTCCAGCCACTTCGCCGGGAAAGATGGCTTCGTAGCAGATCAGCGGCAGTGCCGGCTGTACGCCGGGGACCGGCAGCGCGTGCCGCACGCTGCCGGCGATGAAGCCGCCGCGCACACGCGTCAGCTGCTCGAAACCGAGCTTCTCCATCAACGCCTGGTAGGGGAGAAATTCTCCGAACGGCACCAAATGCACCTTGTCGTACACAGCGAGCACGCTGCCGTCGTGATCGATCACGTAGATCGAGTTATAGGCGCGCGTGATCGGCGTGCCCCGCGGCAGGTCGGGCGCGCGGACCGACCCCGTGATCAGCACGGTGCCCTTGGGCAGGAGCTCGGCGATTTGCGCCATCGCATCGGCTTCGCGGGTCAGGAAGAACGGAAACGCGGATTCCGGCCAGATCAGGATGGTGGCATCGCGCACGCCGGTCGATTGCGGGCCTGAGGCGCGGTCCGACAGCGCAAGGTACTTCTTCATCACCTCCGCCTTCGCGGCATAGTTGAATTTTGCGTCCTGCTGGAGGTTCGGCTGCATCAGGCGCAGCTTGGCGCCTGAGACCATCGTGGTCGGATGCAGCGTCAGGCGGATTGCGCCGAAGATGCTCATGACGATCAGAAGCGCGACGGCCGCCGCCGGCACGCGCCACGGCAGGCGGCGATCGGGCGTGCGGTCGATCAGCGTCGCTGGGCTCGCGAAGATCGCAACCGTCAGGAACGTCATGCCCCACAGGCCGATCAGCGACGCCGTCTGGGCCAGCGGCAGCGGCTCGGACAGCGCGTAGCCGAACGCGTTCCAGGGAAAGCCGGTCAGTGCGTGACCGCGCAGCCATTCGCTTATGGTCAGGCTCGCCGCAAGCGCAAGCACGCGCGTGGCGTTCTTGGTCCAGAGCAGGCGCGCCAGCGCAAAGCCCAACGCCGTGAAGATCGACAGATAGGCCGGCAGGCCGAGCACGGCGAACGGCGTCAGCCAGGCGAACACGTCGGCGTCGACGAAGAAGGCGTAGCCGATCCAGTAGAGGCCGGGCACGAAATAGCCGAGCCCGAACCAGTAGCCGGTCAACGCGGCGGCGGGGATGCCGCCATATCGGCCGGCCCCGGCGCCGTCGATCAGCCAGACCAGCACCGGGAAGGTGACGAACAGCACCGGGAAGAGGTTGAACGGCGCCAGTGCCAGCACCGACAGCGCCCCGGCTGCCATGGCGATGACGGCACGCTGCCATCCCCAGGTGAGGATGATGGCAAGCGCAATCTGCCGAAGTCGCTGCGATGGACTCACTGCGGGCCGGCCCCGTCGCTCGGTGGCGGCGTGGGCGTGTCGCTGGCCGGCTGTTGTCCGCTCTCCGGCGTCGCTTCACGGCGCCGGCTCTCGCGCTGGGTGCGGGGTGCGGGGCGTTCCTTCCGCGTCGAGATGCGCAGCCGCTTGACACGGCGCGGATCGGCATCGAGCACCTCGATCTCGTAAGTGCCGGGACCCGAGATCACCTCGCCGCGCACCGGCAGGCGCCCGACGAAGCTGACGAGATAGCCGCCCAACGTCTCCACCTCTTCGCCGGCTTCGCCGGTGACGAAGTCCTCGCCGATCACCGAACGGACGTCGTCGAGGCTGGCGCGGGCGTCGGCGATGAAGGCGTTGTCGGGCAGGCGCACGATCGAGGGCGGCTCGTCGCTGTCGTGCTCGTCGTCGATCTCGCCGACGATCTGCTCGACGATGTCCTCGATCGAGACCAACCCGTCGCTGCCGCCATATTCGTCGACGACCAGCGCCAGATGGATGCGCGTGGCCTGCATCTGCGCGAGCAGGTCGATCGCCCGCATCGACGGCGGCACGTAGAGCAGCTTGCGGATGATGTTCGCATCATGAAGCGGCAGCGCGAGATCGACGGCGCGCAGGTCGAGCCCGGCCGGCAGCGGCTTTTTGCGCTTGGTCTTGGTGGTTTCCGACACGCGGGCGCGGGCCGTCATGAAGGCGAGCAGGTCGCGGATGTGGACAATGCCGACGGGATCGTCGAGCGTCTCGTTGAAGACAACGAGGCGGGAATGACCGGCGCTCTCGAAGCGGTCCATCAATTCGCCGAGTGGGATGTCGCGCTTCACTGCGACGATGTCGGCGCGATGCACCATGACGTCCGCGATACGGCGCTCGTGCAGGCCGAGGATGTTGCGCAGCATGGTGCGCTCGACGGCCGAGAAGCCGGTGTCGTCGGGCGTCGTCGCGTCGAGCACGACCCGGAGGTCGTCGCGGACCGATCCCGCCTTCCAGCCGAACAGCGTCCGGATCGCGCGCAGCAGCCAGCTGTCGGCCGCCGGGCGCATCACCTCGCCTTGTGTCACCACGGCCGGCAAATTGGCCGTGTTGCGCGGATTGTCCTGGATCGGATCGGAATCCGGCATCTCAATGCGTCCCCGGGCGGTCGGCATAGGGATCGGGGATGCCGAGATGAGCCAGGATCTCACGTTCGAGCGCTTCCATCTCCTCGGCGTCGCCGTCGTTCTCGTGATCGTAGCCGATCAGGTGCAGGAATCCGTGCACGGCGAGATGGCTCAAATGGTGATCGAACGGTTTTTGTTCCTCGTCGGCCTCGCGCCGCATGGTCTCGTAGGCAATCGCGATGTCGCCGAGCATGCGCGGCGCATCGCCCGGCTTCCACCCGCTCTCCGGCTGGAGCGCGGGGAACGACAGCACGTTGGTCGGCTTGTCGATGCCGCGCCAGTTGCTGTTGAGGGTGCGGATGCCGGCGTCATCGGTCAGCATCACAGCCACTTCCGCGTCGGCAACGTCTTCCTCGACGCTCTCGGCGGCGGCCGCCACCGCGCGCTGGATCACGGCTTCGGAATGAGGCTCGCGCTGCCAGCAATCGGCGACGACGAGGACCTCGGTCATGGGCAGGTTGGAATGGGACATTGTGTTGTCTGGGACGAAAGGCGCCGTGCTCGCGCCTCTGGGGTCCGGTGCTGCCTCGTCAGGATTGACCTTTGGCCGGCCGCTGCGGCGGCCCTTCATAGGCGGCGACGATCCGCGCCACGAGTTCGTGGCGGATCACGTCCTCGGCCTTGAAATGAACCTGGGCGATGCCCTCGACGCCGTTCAGGAGGCGGGTCGCCTCGGCCAGGCCCGAGGTCTGGCCGTTCGGCAGGTCGATCTGCGAGGGGTCGCCCGTCACGATCATGCGGCTGTTCTCGCCGAGACGCGTCAGGAACATCTTCATCTGCATGGACGTGGTGTTCTGGGCCTCGTCCAGGATGATGGCGGCGTTGGTGAGCGTGCGGCCGCGCATGAAGGCGAGCGGCGCGATCTCGATCTCGCCGGTCTGAAGCGCGCGCTCGACGATGCGTGCATCCATGAGGTCGTAGAGCGCATCGTAGATCGGCCGCAGATAAGGATCGACCTTCTCGCGGAGATCGCCGGGTAGGAAGCCGAGCCGCTCGCCGGCTTCCACCGCCGGACGCGACAGGATGATGCGATCGACCTCCTTGCGCTCGAACAGCTGCGCGGCATGGGCGACGGCGAGCCAGGTCTTGCCGGTGCCGGCGGGGCCGACGCCGAACACCAGCTCGTGCCGCTTCAGCGCGCGGATGTAGGAGTCCTGCGCGGCCGTGCGCGCGCGCACCGGGCGCTTGCGCAGGTTGATGCTGTCGAAGGTGGATTTGGCCGATTTGGCGTCGAACTCGAACAGCGAGCCCTGCGCGATCACCGCGCGGATCGCGCCTTCGACCTCGCCCTGGTCAAGATCCTGTCCCTTCACGGCCTGCGTGTAGAGCATCTCCAGCACGCGCCGCGCGGCGTCGCAGCCGTCGCGGCTGCCGCCGATGGTGATGTGATTGCCCTTGGAATCGACGACCACGCCGAGCCGCCGCTCGATCTGCGCCAGATGCTGGCCGTAGGGGCCGACCAGGGCGGAAGCGGCGCGGTTGTCGTCGAAATCGATGACGACCTGGGTCTCGGGCGGAACTTGCATGTCGCGGTCAAATTTGCGGCTGGGAGCGAACGAAGGCGAATCCGATGCGCTTTTGGGCAAGGGTTCAGGCTCCAATGGCTTGCGATAAAGCGGGCTCGCGCGCGTTGCGCGGCGTCACGAGGTCGCCGAGAAAGCTGTAGCGTTCGAGGCTGTCGATGCGGACCGGCAGGATTTGTCCGATGATGTCGGGCGAGGCCATCACATGGGCGGGCTGGAGGTACGCTGTGCGGCCGACGATCTGGCCCTCCTTGCGCGCCGGACGCTCGAACAGCACATCGACCGTTGAGCCAATCAAAGCCTTGTTGAAGGCCGATTGCTGGCTGTCGATCAGTTCCTGGAGCCGCTCCAATCGCTGGTCCATCTCGGCGGGGGACACCGTCTCCTGCATATCCGCGGCCGGCGTTCCCGGCCGGGCGGAGTATTTGAACGAATAAGCCGCAGCGTAGCCGATTTGCGTGACAAGCGCGAGGGTGGCGAGAAAATCTTGCTCGCTCTCGCCGGGGAAGCCGACGATAAAATCTGATGAAAAAGCAATATCTTGGCGGGCGGTGCGGAAACGGTCGATGACGCGCCGGTAATCATCGGCGGTATGTTTGCGGTTCATGGCCGCCAGAATGCGATCCGAGCCCGATTGCACCGGCAGGTGCACGAAGGGCATCAGGGCACCGAGATCGCGATGGGCTGCAATAAGGCTGTCGTCGACCTCGCGGGGATGGCTGGTCGAATAGCGCAGCCGCGCGATGCCGGGAATCTTGGCCAGGCGCTCGAGCAGCCGGCCGAGCGGCCAGGTTTTTCCATCCGGCCCGTCGCCGTGATAGGCGTTGACGTTCTGCCCGATCAGCGTGAGCTCGCGCACGCCGTTATCGGCGAGCCGCTTCACGTCGTCGACGATCTTCGCCACCGGGCGCGAGACTTCGGCGCCGCGCGTGTAAGGCACGACGCAGAAGGTGCAGAACTTGTCGCAGCCTTCCTGCACCGTCACGAACGCGGAAATGCCGCGCGCGCGGATCGCATCGGGCTTCGGCTGGGCCAGGAAGCCGAACTTGTCCGCGGCGGGAAATTCGGTCTCGATCGCGCGGCCTTCGTCGCCGGCGCGTTTCAAGAGCTCAGGCAGATGATGGTAGCTCTGCGGTCCCACCACGACATCGACGACGGGCGCGCGGCGCACGATCTCCTCGCCCTCGGCCTGCGCCACGCAGCCCGCCACCGCGATTTTCATCGCGCGGCCTGCACGCGCGGCCTCGTCCTTGGCGACGCGCAGACGGCCAAGCTCGGAATAGACCTTCTCCGAGGCCTTCTCGCGGATATGGCAGGTGTTGAGGATGACGAGGTCGGCATCTTCCGCGCTCGCCGTCTCCACGAATCCTTCCGGAGCCAGCGTGTCCACCATGCGCTGGGCATCGTAGACATTCATCTGGCAACCATATGATTTGATGTGCAGCTTGCGCGGCGGCGTCATGGAACCCGAAAATGGAGGAGGAGGACGGCCCTCAGATATAGGCTGGAGGGGCGAAAATCCAGCGATTGGGGTCTTGGTCCCGTCATTCCGGGGTGCGACGCAGTCGCGAACCCGGAATCCAGAGGTTTTACTGCGAGATTCCGGGTTCACGCGCGTCGCGCGTGCCCCGGAATGACAGTCCGGGGCAACATCAGCCCGCCACGGCGTCCGCCGCGACCCGCCGGACCAGCTCGGGCAGCTGATGCATGTCGGCAAAGGTCAGGTCGGCGCCAGCCTGGCGCAGGGTCTCGGCGTGGCCGTTGCCGCAATGGCTGCCGCCGCAGAAGCCGAACACGGTCATCCCCGCCGCCTGGGCGCCGGCGATGCCGGCCAGGCTGTCCTCGATCACGACGCAGCGCTCGGGCGGTACGCCCATTTGGCTCGCCGCGAACAGGAACAGGTCCGGCGCCGGCTTGCCGTTCTTCACCTGCGAGGCCGAGAAGATGTTCGGCGCGAGGCGCTCGTACAGCCCGGTGCTCCCGAGGCTCACGCGCATGCGCGGATGCGAGCCGCTGGAGGCGACACAGACGGCCTGCGTGACGACATCCAGCACGTCGTGGATGCCGCGGATCGCTTCGAGGTCGGCTTCGAATGCGCGAAACAGCTCGTCCTGAAGATCGCCGTGATAGGCCTCGGGCAGCTTGCGCCCGAGCTCGGTCTCGATCTCCAGATTGGCCTGTTTTGTCGAGCGGCCGAGGAAGCGCGCGAACACCTGCTCCGACGTGATCGGATAGCCGTGCCGCGTCAGCACGTCCGCATGCGCCCGGCAGGAGATCACCTCGCTGTCCACCAGCACGCCGTCGCAATCGAAGATGATGAGATCTATCGGCACTAAACTCAATTCGTCGGCTTGTCGTCGTCGAGCGGGACGCAATAGAGCTCGAGCCGGTGGTCGACCAGCCGATAGCCGAGCTTGCGGGCGATCTCCGCCTGCAGCTTCTCGATCTCCTCCGAGGTGAACTCGATCACCTTGCCGTCGCGCAGATTGATGAGGTGGTCGTGATGGCTGTCGCGCATCTGCTCGTAGCGCGCGCGACCCTCGCGGAAATCGTGGCGTTCGATGATGCCGGCATCCTCGAACAGTTTCACGGTGCGATAGACCGTCGAGATCGAGATCTTGTCATCGACCGCGACGCAGCGCCGGTACAGTTCCTCGACATCGGGATGATCGATCGCTTCCGCGAGCACGCGGGCGATGACACGGCGCTGCTCGGTCATGCGCATGCCCGTTGCGGCGCAGCGCGCCTCGATATCGGACGCCTTGGATGCAGAAGAATGTTTCAGTGTGGTCATAGCGTTGTCTGCCTGGCGGGCGCTTTCTGCCACCGATGTTACGACAAGTCACGTCGCATCAGAAGGGCGTTCAATTGTTCCCCGTTGGGCTGCTTATAGTAGCGATCGCGGCGCCCGACCACCACGAATCCGGTCCGATCGTAGAGCCGCCGCGCCGGCTGGTTATTTTCCTCCACCTCGAGAAATATCGTGCGCACGCCGCGCCCGGCGAGGTGGCCGAGATGGGTCATCAGCAGCGTGCGGGAGAGGCCGCGGCCGCGATAAGCCCCGTCCACCGCAATCGAGAGAATTTCCGCCTCGTCGGCGCCGATCCGCGACACCGCAAAGCCGATCGTCTTGCGGCCGAGACGCAAGCGATGCACCAGCGTGTTGCGCTCGCTGATCATGCTCTCGAACTCGCCCTCGCCCCAGCCGCGCGCGAAGGAGGCGCCGTGCAGCTGCGCGAGCCGCGCGGCATCGCGCAAGGTCGCGGGCTCGACGACGGCACTGCCGCCGCGCCACCACTCCGACAGCCATCCCATCATGAGGTTGCGGCTTGCGCTGCGAGCGGCTTCTGCGCCGCCGGCTTTGCATCGGGCGCCTTCAGATAGAACGGCCGCGCCGGCGTGGTGTCGGGATTGGCCGCCGCACCGAGCCAGGCGATCCAGCCGATATCGGGCGCGGGCTGCGCGTCGACTGCAACAGGTCGCGGTCCATCCTTCGGCCAGCGATCGGCGAGGATCTTTGCGGCGTTGCCGACCAGATGCGGCGCGCCGAATTGCGAGGCCGTGATCGCCTCGTCGATGCTGGCGACCTTAGGTCGCACCAGCTGGCTGCCGTCGCCGGCGACAATCTGGAAATAGACGTGATCGTGCCGCGCATCGATTGCGGAGAGCACGGGCGCCGCTCCGCTCTGGCCCACGACGGGGGCGGCATAGGCCGACAAGGTAGTCAGGCCGACGGCCGGCCGCTCGGCCGCGAGCGCAAGGCCGCGCGCCGCCGAAATGCCGACGCGCAGGCCCGTGAAGCTTCCGGGACCGACGGTGACGGCGATGCGATCGAGCGCAGTGAAGGCGAGATCGGCCGATTGCATCACCCGCGCGACCATCGGCATCAGAGCCTCGGCGTGGCCGCGCTTCATGAGCAGCTGCTCCTGTGCAAGGAGCTCGGCCGATTCGGTGTCGAGCACGGCCACGGAGCAGGCGTCGAGCGCAGTATCGATGGCGAGGATCAGCATGAAAAAGCAAATGGCGAGTGGCGAATGGCGAACAGTCTAGCCGATCGGAGTTCCATTCGCCATTCGCTACTCGCCATTCGCGCTCTAATCACATCGGCCGGACTTCGACCACGTCGGGCACGAAGTGCTTGAGCAGATTCTGGATGCCGTGCTGGAGCGTCGCCGTCGATGACGGGCAGCCGGAGCAGGCGCCTTTCATGTTGAGATAGACGATGCCGTCCTTGAAGCCGCGGAAGGTGATGTCGCCGCCGTCGTTGGCGACCGCCGGCCGCACCCGGGTCTCGATCAGGTCCTTGATCATGTCGACCGTCTCAGCGTCGGCCTCGTCGAAGAACTCGTCCTCGTCGTCGAGATCGGCGTCGCCTTGCGCCGTGCCGTCGGCAAGCAGCGGCGCGCCCGACATATAGTGCTCCATGATGGCACCCAGGATCGCGGGCTTGAGCTGCTGCCATTCACCGCTCGCCTTGGTCACGGTGATGAAGTCCGATCCGTAGAACACGCCGGTGACGCCGGGCACGTCGAACAGCTTTTCGGCGAGCGGCGAACGACCTGCGGCTTCGCGGCTCGAAAACTCCACGGGGCTGCCGTCGACCACAACGCGGCCGGGAATGAACTTCAGCGTGGCGGGATTGGGGGTGGCTTCGGTTTGAATGAACATGGTTCTCTCCAGACGTCGCCGGTTCAAGGCCGGCGCGTGCCTATCCCCTAGCAGATGGCGACGGGGAACGCACGATCAAGGGCAGGTGGGTTATTAGCACATAGAAATCAGGGAGTTGGCCCTCCCTGGAGGGTGAGCGGCAGCGCAGCTACGACAGCGAATCCACGCTTTGGTCGCTCAACGCGCCCGAGATGATGGTCACCGGCACCGGGAACGTGCCCAGCTCGTGCGTCAGCAGTGCAACCAGCGGCCCCGGCCCTTCCGCTCCGGGACTGGCGGCGAGCACCAGCATCGCGATGTCGGGGTCCTCATCGATCACCGCGAGCAGCTGTTCCATCGGTGCGCCCTCCCGGATCACCCGCTCCGGCGTGATTGCGGCGATGCCGTTGGCCCGGCCGGCGGCGCGGTCGAGCGCTGCCTCCGCCGATTCATGCGCCTCGGCGCGCATGATGTCGGCGACGCCAAGCCATTCCTGACTCTGCTGCTCGGGCTCGATGATGCGCAGCATCACCACGCCGCCGCCGGCGCGGATCGCCCAGCGGCTGGCATAATAGACCGCGCGATCCCATTCAGCGGTGTCGTCGACGACGACGAGGCATTTGGGCTTGTGACCCGGCTCGAAGCAAAGTCGCTTGCTGGTCATGCATGTCCCGGCGAGTGCATGGCCGCATGCTGCCACACTCCCTCCCGCTTGGGGAGAGGAGACGCGATCGGCGCCTGGCGCCGACCGCTTTAGCGCCGGCGGATGAAGCCGACGATGTCCTTGGAGAGCTTCATCGTCTCGTCGGCGATGGCACGGGCCCGGTCGGAGCCGTCGATGAGGATCGCGTCGATATGGCCGGGGTCGGCGACAAGGCGCTTCATCTCGCCGGCGATCGGCGCGAGCTTGGTGACGCACAGCTCCGCCAGCGCGTTCTTGAAGCTGGAGAACTGGCCGCCGCCGAACTCGCGGAGCACCTCGGCCTTGGAGCGGCCGGAGAGCGCGGCGAAGATGCCGACGAGATTGTCGGCCTCGGGGCGGGCTTCCAGGCCCTTTTCCTCCGTCGGCAGCGGCTCCGGATCGGTCTTCGCCTTGCGGATCTTCTGCGCGATGGTGTCGGCGTCGTCGGTGAGGTTGATGCGCGAATTGTCGGAGGCATCCGACTTCGACATCTTCTTGGTGCCGTCGCGCAGACTCATCACGCGCGTCGCCGGGCCCGTGATCAGGGGTTCCGGCAGCGGGAAGAACAGGCCGTCATTGTTTCCTTGCGCGCGAATGGAATCGCCGAAATCGTTGTTGAACTTCTGCGCGATGTCGCGCGAGAGCTCGAGATGCTGCTTCTGGTCCTCGCCCACCGGAACATGGGTGGCGCGGTACAGCAGGATGTCGGCGGCCATCAGCACGGGGTAGTCGAACAAGCCAACGGACGCGTTTTCGCGGTCCTTGCCGGCTTTCTCCTTGAACTGGGTCATGCGGCCGAGCCAGCCCATGCGGGCCACGCAGTTGAAGATCCAGGCGAGCTCGGCATGGCCCGAGACCTGGCTCTGGTTGAACACGATGTGCTTCTTGGGATCGATGCCGGCTGCGATGAAGGCCGCAGTCACCTCCCGGGTGTTGCGCGTGAGCTCGGCCGGGCCGCCCCAGACGTCGACGCCCTGCGTGATCGCGTGCATGTCGACGACGCAATAGATGCAGTTGTGGGTTTCCTGCATCTTCACGAAGTTGACGATCGCGCCGAGATAATTGCCGAGGTGCAGATTGCCCGTCGGCTGGACGCCCGAAAAGACCCGTTCAACGAATGGCATGGTTAGTTTTCCTGGCAAGCCTTCCTGAAGCTATTCGGCCGTCGTTTCCAACAGCGGCGCTGCCCCGTCAAGGGCAATTCCACCTCTCTCATCGGGAGAGGTCGCGCCGAAGGCGCGGGTGAGGGGGTGGGCTCCATCGAGGGAGCTAGTCCCTCCCCCGATTTGCTGCGCAAATCGACCTCTCCCGACGGGAGAGGTGAAGAGCCGTTGGCGCGCACTCTAATGAGCGGGCCCTTTCAACGCGTGAACCGCTTCGCGCCAGGACGCCGCTCCGAGGATCTGCAGCAGCAGGCCGTAGACAGCGATTCCGGCCGCGATCTGCGCGCCGAGCACGATGAAATCGATGATGCCATGGGCTCCGGCCGGCACAAGGCCTGCAGTCAGCCAGAGCAGAGTGCCCATGGCAGCGGCGGCGAGCGCGATCCGCGGCAGCCGCTTGCGGGCGCTCGCATCGACCGAGAAGCCGAACTCGCTCGTGCCCTTGCGGAGCAGCGAGAGCGCGCTGCTCCAGGCGCCGGCCGCGATGCTGGCGGCGATTCCGCTCGTGCCGACGAGGTGGCCGAGCAGGAGGGCAAGCGCGACTGCGACCACAAAGCCTTTGGCCGTGGCCAGCAGCGGCGTCATCGTGTCGCTCCGGGCATAAAAGGCCGGCGATAGCGCCTTGATCAGCACATGCGCCGGCAGTCCCAGCGCCAGCCACATCAACGCATGCGCAGTGGCCGCGCTGTCGCCCGCGCCGAACGCACCATGCTCGAACAGCAGCCGCACGATCGGCTCGGCCAGCACGACCAGGCCGAGCGTCGCGGGCAGTGCCAGCCCGGCCGCAAGCTCCAGCGCGCGCGATTCGGCATGCGCCACGGCGTCGCGATCGCCGCTGCTCACGGCGCGCGTCAGCTCCGGCACGAGCACCGTGCCCATGGCGACGCCGACGATGCCGAGCGGCAGCTCGATCAAGCGGTTGGCGAAATAGAGCCAGGATACGGCGGATGGTGTTGCCGAGGCGATGATCGCGCCCGCGACCATCAGCCATTGCGGGCCCGAGCTTGCGAGCATGCCGGGGATCGCCTTGGCGAAGAAGCCGCGCATCTCCTTGTCGAAACTTGCGCGCAGCGGCGCCGCAAGTTGCGCGCTTCGTTGCGACAGCAGCATCAGAAGTTGCAGCAGGCCGGCGATGCCGACGGTGGCCGCCAACATCCACGCAGCGAAACTGGCGTCAGCATGCCAGGCGAGCAGCACCGCGATCGCGGCGATCAGCGCGATGTTGAACAACAGGGGCGAGAACGCCGTCAGCGCGAAGCGGCCCTGCGCATTGAGCAGTCCCATCAGCACGGTGACGGGACCGGCAAAGGCGAGGTAAGGCAGCATCAGCCGCGCACTCTCGACCGCGCGATCGAGCGTGCCGCTCCCAAGGAAGCCCGGTGCGACGACCGTGATGACCAGCGGCATCAGCAACGCGAGCAGGATCGACATCGCGATCAGGGCCGCGCTGACCGTGCCGAGCACGCGCCCGGCGAACGCCGCTGCGGCTGCCGCCCCGTCGCGATCTCTGATGCGCAGCCAGGCCGGGATCAGCGCCGCGTTCAGCGCGCCCTCGCTGAGCAGCCGGCGCACCACGTTGACGAGCTGAAACGCCGCGAGAAACGCATCCGCCACGGCGCCGGTGCCGAGCAGCGCCGCAATCATTGAATCGCGGGCAAAACCCAGCAGCCGCGAGGCCAGCGTTCCCGTCGAGACGGTGAGGAAGGAGCGGATCATCGGCCCTTTATCATACCGTTGCTTGCCCGCGCCGGCCCGGTCATGATAGGCCGCGAGCTTGGATTTCAGGCCGACAGGAAGCGGATTTCCGTAAGGATCGCAATCCGGCAAACAGGATCAAGGTGAATGGCTGACGTGAAATATGACGTTCTCGGCATCGGTAACGCGCTGTTCGACGTGCTGGTCAGGACCGACGAGGCCTTTCTGGCCAAGCATGGCATGGCCAAGGGCAGCATGTCGCTGATCGACGAGGCTCGCGCGGCCGCCATCTACAAGGACATGGGTCCGGCGACGGAAGTCTCGGGCGGCTCGGCCGCCAACACCATCGTCGGCATCGGCAGCCTGGGGGCACGCGCCGCCTATGTCGGCAAGGTCAAGGACGACCAGATCGGCAACCTCTATGTGCATGACATCCGCGCCGCCGGCGTCGCCTTCAACACGCCCGCCGCCAAGGACGGCCCCGCCACGGGCTGCTCCTACATCCTGGTCACCGGCGACGGCGAGCGCACCATGAACACCTATCTCGGCGCGGCGCAGGACCTGTCGCCCGCCGATATCGACCCGGCCGAAATCGCGAGTGCCGGAATCGTCTATCTCGAGGGCTATCTCTGGGACCCCAAGAACGCCAAGGATGCCTTCGTCAAGGCGGCCAAGATCGCCCATGACGCCAGGCGCAAGGTGGCGCTGACGCTGTCGGATTCCTTCTGCGTCGACCGCTATCGCGACGAGTTTCTCTCGTTGATGCGGGGCGGCACCGTCGACATCGTCTTCGCCAACGAATCCGAGCTGCATTCGCTCTACATGACCTCGGACTTCGACACCGCGCTGAAGCAGCTGCGCAACGACGTCAATCTCGGCGTCGTCACCCGCAGCGAGAAGGGCTGCATGGTGGTGTCGGTGGAAGACGCCGTTGCCGCGCCGGCATTCCCGGTCGACAAGGTGGTCGACACCACGGGCGCCGGCGATCTCTTCGCTGCCGGCTTTCTCTATGGCCTGGCGCGCAATCTTGCGTACAAGCAGTGCGGCGAGCTCGGCGCGCTCGCGGCCGCCGAGGTGATTCAGCACATCGGTGCGCGTCCGCAGGTGTCGCTCAAGGAGCTGGCGCAGCAGCGCGGGCTGACCGCGTAGAGCGCGCGACTCTCTCCTCGTCATTGCGAGCGAAGCGAAGCAATCCAGTCTGTTTCCGCAGAGACAGCCCGGATTGCTTCGTCGCAAGAACCTCGCAATGACGGCGAGACTCACGCTGTCTGCGCCGCCTTCAATCCCAGCCGCTGCTCCACCGCGTCGCGCATCACGAATTTCTGGATCTTTCCCGTCACGGTCATCGGGAATTCATCGACGAACTCGACATAGCGCGGGATCTTGTTGTGGGCGATCTGGCCGTCGCAGAAGGCGCGGACCTCCTCGGCCGTCAGCATTTCGCCCGGCCTGACGCGAATCCAGGCGCAGAGCTCCTCGCCGTACCGGGGGTCTGCGACGCCAAAAATCTGCACATCCTGGATCTTGGGGTGACGGTACAGAAACTCCTCGATCTCGCGCGGGTAGAGATTCTCGCCGCCGCGGATCACCAGATCCTTGATGCGGCCGACGATGTTGCAATAACCCTCGTCGTCGATGGTGGCGAGGTCGCCGGTATGCATCCAGCCATTGGCGTCGAGCACGTCGGCCGTCTTTTCCTTCTCCTCCCAATAGCCCAGCATGACGCTGTAGCCGCGGGTGCAGAGTTCGCCGCGTTCGCCGCGCTTGACGATCTTGCCTTCGAGATCGACGACCTTCACCTCGACATGCGGGTGAATGCGGCCGACCGTGGAGACGCGCCGCTCGAGCGGATCGTCGGTTGCGCTCTGGAAGCTGACCGGGCTGGTCTCGGTCATGCCATAGGCGATGGTGACCTCGCGCATGTTCATCTCGGTGTTGACGCGCTTCATCACCTCGATCGGGCAGGGCGCGCCGGCCATGATGCCGGTGCGCAGCGATTTCAAATCGAACGTCTTGAACTCGGGGTGATCGAGCTCGGCGATGAACATGGTCGGCACGCCGTAGAGCGCGCTGCATTTCTCCTGCTCGACGGCACGCAGCGTCGCGAGCGGATCAAAACCCTCGCCCGGGTAGACCATGGTGGTGCCGAGCGTGACCGAGGCAAGGTTGCCCATCACCATGCCGAAGCAATGATAGAGCGGCACCGGAATGCAGATGCGGTCCTGCTCCGTCAGGCGCATCGCGCGTCCCGTGAAATAGCCGTTGTTGAGGATGTTGTGGTGGGTCAGCGTCACGCCTTTCGGCGATCCCGTGGTGCCGCTGGTGAACTGGATATTGACGGGGTCGTCGAATTGCAGGGCGGCGCCGAGCGCGGCAAGCTGCTCGCGATGCTGTGCCTGGCCCATGCGCGCGACCTCCTCGAACGCGACAGTGCCTGAGGCCGCCGGGCCGCTGATCTGGATCACCATCCGCAAGGCCGGCAATCGCGCCGCCTGCAACTGCCCGGGCCTGGCGTCCGCCAGCTCCGGCAGCAGCGTGTTGAGCATCTCCATGTAATTGCTGGTCTTGAACGCGGTGGCGGTGACGATGGCCGCGCAGCCGACCTTTTTCAGCGCGAATTCCAGCTCGCTGAGCCGGTAGGCCGGATTGATCGTCACCAGGATCAGGCCGGCCTTGGCGGCGGCGAACTGGGTCAGCGTCCATTCCGGCCGGTTCAACGACCAAATGCCGATCCGCTCCCCGCGTGCGAGCCCGAGCGCGAGAAAGCCCGCGGCGAGTGCATCGACCCGTTCGGCGAATTCTTTCCAGGTCCATCTGACGCCGTGGCTGGGCGAAACCAGCGCCTCGCGATCGCCCCAGCGGCGCACAGCCCGGTCGAGGCTGCGGCCGATGGTGTCGCCGAGCAGCGGCGCGTCCGAGATACCGCAAACGTAACTATCCGCTTTATCAGCCAAATTGTCAGCCAAGTCGAAATCCTCTCGTCAAAACACCCAGCATAGTCTCTCGGTCGTCATGCCCGGGCTCGACCCGGGCATCCACGTCTTTGTGCCCTGCGGCTGCACGTGGATGGGCGGGTCTTCGCCGCGCCGAAGCGGCTTCGGCCGCGCAGGCATGACGATCCCGGCCATGACGGGTTGGTGAGAGCCGCGCCTTCAGGCCGCCTTCTGCCCGCTTCCAGCCGCATCCAGCCCGGCATAAACGCCGCGCTCGAATCCCGCGAACGCCTCCAGGCATTTCGCATCGGCGAACGGCAACAGCTGCATCAGGATCACGCCGGTGACGTCGCGGGCCGGGTCGATCCAGTAATAGGTGTTGGCGAGGCCCGCCCAGGCGAGACTCCCGGCGCTGCGTCCTTCCGCGGTCTTGGCGGTGTTGATCATGAAGCTGAGGCCCCACTTCTTCACCTGTTCCGGATAGAGGTCGACGTCGTTGGTGTACATCGGCGCCGCCGTCGTCATCTTGCCCATGGCGAGATCGCCGATGTGGTTCTGCCCCATCGTCGCAACGGTCTCGGCCTTCAGCACCTGGTTGCCGTTGCCGCGGCCCCTGTTGAGGATCATCTGAGTGAACTTGATGTAGTCGGCCGCGGTCGAGTAGAGGCCGCCGCCGCCCATGTGGAATTCCGGCTCCTGCTCGAGCTCGAACGGGATGGCAGCCAGCTGGCCGTCCTCGCCGCGCGCGTGCATGCCGACCAGGCGCTTGCGCATGTCGTCGGCGATCTTGAAGGCCGTGTCGTTCATGCCGAGCGGGCTGAACAGATTGTCGCGCAGGTAAGCATCCAACCGCTTGCCGCTGACGGCTTCCACGGCCTTGCCGACGAAATCGATATTGGTGCCGTATTCCCAGCGCGTGCCGGGGTCGGTCATGATCGGGGTCTTCAGTGCCGCATTCTGGCAGGTGGTGATGGCGGGGATGCCGTTCTTGTCCAGATAGACCGCGAGATCGCCGTTCCACATATTGTAGCAGAATCCGGCGGTGTGGGTCATGAGCTGGCGCAGCGTGATAGGTCCCTTCGCCGGGCGCAGCTTCGCCTCGCCGTTGGCATCGAAGCCTTCCAGCACCTGCGGATTGGCGAGATCGGGAAGGACGTCGCCGATCGGCGCATCCAGCGACAGCTTGCCCTGCTCGACCAGCTGCATTGCGCCCGCTGACGTCACCGCCTTCGTCATCGAGGCAATCCAGAACACGCTGTCATCGGTCATCGCGTCGGGCTTGGACAGGTCGCGTTTGCCGAACGCGCCCTGATACAGCACGTCGTTACCGCTCGCGGCGATCGCGACGACGCCCGGAATCTCCTTGGCCTCGCTCTTCTGACGCAGAATCTCATCGATCTGTGCTTTGCTTTGCATGGCGTTTCCTCGGGTTTGATTATTGTTGGAAGTGATCGATTGTCGTCCCACATGCCCGGCGCGGCAAGCGCATCTACACGCGTGCGCCGGTCGCGATGTCGTGACTTGACGGCCTTGGCCCCACGCAGGACGACACGGGCTGAACGGCGACGCTCCTTCGCAATCTGCGGTGGATGGCCGCACGTCGCCCTCACCCTGGATTGGGCTCCAGGCGATATGTTTCACGAGTTTTTGGACGCCTGAAACATTTCGTGAGCTGCTGCGTTCAGCACCCGGTCCATGGGCCGACTAAGATTTGATGCAATGTTGCCGTCCGTGGACGGGTGGCGAGGGGGACCTGAGATGATTTCGACCTGGAGCGAATGGAAGCGCTATCCCCGTCAGGGACGGGGAGAGAACCTGGAGGCGCCGATTTCGCCCGGCATTTACGAGGTCCGCATCGCCGGCACCGGCGCACTCTATTCCTTTGGTGCGGTCGACAATCTGGCGCAGGCGCTGGCGCTGCTGCCGGTCGGCTCGAAATCATGGTTCGGCCGCCGCGACACCTCTTCGGTCCCCGATCTCGAATACCGGACCTGCGCGACCTCGTCGAAGGCTGATGCCAAGGCCGCCGCCGAGCGCATGATCGGCCGCCGCGAGACCTATATGAGCGGCGCGGCGTAAGGCCGCTGCCAGTTTAACTGCCATCTGACGTGCGTTGCAGGGCGGTGCATTGCGCATCGTCCATCCCTATATTGCGGCCGATCCGATCGCCGCTAGGGAGAAACGCCATGACCCAGACCGCCGCCGCACGCGCCCCGCAAGCCACCGCCACCCTGCGCGACCGGCTGAAGGATCCTTCGCTGCTGAAGGAGGCCTGCTACATCGACGGCGCCTGGGTCGGCACACCGGTCTTCGCCGTCAACAATCCCGCCACCGGCGTCGAGCTTGCAAAGGTTCCGCAGCTTGGTGCGGACGAGACCACCAAAGCGATCGAAGCCGCCGAGCGCGCCTTTCCGGCCTGGGCCAAGCACACCGCCAAGCAGCGCTCCAACATCCTGCGCAAATGGTTCGAGCTGATCGTCGCCAATCGCGAGGACCTCGCGCTGATCCTCACCTCCGAGCAGGGCAAGCCGCTCACCGAGGCGCTGGGCGAGGTCGATATCGGCGGCGCCTATGTCGAGTTCTTCGCCGAGGAGGCGCGCCGCGTCTATGGCGAGACCATCCCGACGCAACGTCCCGATGCGCGGCTGCTCGCGATCAAGCAGCCGATCGGCGTCTGCGGTGCGATCACGCCATGGAATTTCCCGAACTCGATGATCACGCGCAAGGTGTCCCCGGCGCTCGCCGCCGGCTGCACCGTGGTCCTGAAGCCCGCCAACGAGACGCCGCTGTCGGCGTTGGCGCTCGCCGTGCTGGCGGAGAAGGCCGGCGTGCCCAAGGGCGTCTTCAACATCATCACCGGCGATGCCCCGCCGATCGGCAAGGTGCTGTGCGAGCATCCGGCCGTGCGCTTCGTCGGCTTCACCGGCTCGACCGCGGTCGGCAAGATCCTCTATCAGCAGGCTTCGGTCGGCGTGAAGCGGCTCGGCCTCGAGCTCGGCGGCAATGCGCCGTTCGTGGTGTTCGACGATGCCGACATCGACGCGGCGGTCGAAGGTGCGATCGTCTCGAAATACCGCAACATGGGCCAGACCTGCGTCTGCGCCAACCGCCTCTACGCCCAGGACAAGATCTACGACGAGTTCGTGCAAAAACTGTCGAAGAAGGTCGCAGCGATGAAGATCGGCGACGGCACCGAGAGCGGCGTCACGCAAGGGCCCCTCATCAACATGAAGGCCGTCGACAAGGTCGAGCGCCACATCGCCGATGCCGTGAAGCGCGGCGCCAAGGTCGTTACCGGCGGCAAGCGGAGCGAGCTCGGACGTTCGTTCTTCGAGCCGACCGTGCTGGCCGACGTCAAGCCGGACTCGCTGGTGTCGCAGGAGGAGACCTTCGGCCCGCTAGCGCCGGTGATCCGCTTCAAGGACGAGGCCGACGTCATCGCGATGTGCAATGCCTCGCCGTTCGGTCTAGCCTCCTATTTCTATTCCCGCGATCTCGGCCGCGTCTGGCGCGTCGCCGAAGCGCTGGAGTCGGGCATGGTCGGCGTCAACACCGGCCTCATCACCACGGAGGTCGCGCCCTTCGGCGGCGTCAAGGAAAGCGGCCTGGGGCGCGAAGGCTCGCATCACGGCATGGAAGAATATGTCGAGATCAAATACGTGATGATGGCGGGGGTGTAGCCCCCGGCCTCGTGTTACGGGTCGTTGCGACTCAACTCTGGCCGTTCGAGATTAAACTCGAAGTCTGTGCCGCTACCTTCGCCTTTCACGACCCGCATTTTTTCGCCGGCCGGCACACGCCCGGCCGTCGAAGGCGGGATCAGCCAAGGCTTCACGCCAATCACGCCTTGGCAGCAACGTACCCGTAAAAGTTC
Organism: Bradyrhizobium sp. USDA 326; assembly: GCF_049739485.1. Lineage (NCBI taxonomy): Bacteria > Pseudomonadati > Pseudomonadota > Alphaproteobacteria > Hyphomicrobiales > Nitrobacteraceae > Bradyrhizobium > Bradyrhizobium sp. USDA 326. The sequence continues at coordinate 2,423,541 of NZ_JBMGQA010000001.1, read as the reverse complement.
ATGAGAAAGTCCTTCGTGGCGAGGGACTTTATGGCGCCGGCTTTATTCGGGTGCGGGATCTCGTAATCGCCATTGCCCCATGAGAAAACCTTCGCCTTCACGTACCCGTTCACGACCTGTATCTTTTCGCGCAACACGACCCAGTGCATCGTGAACGCGGAGCCTTTATCGGACTGATCATCATAGTCCGTCATATTGGCGCTTATGAAGAGGCATACGCGATACCCCCGATCGAGCAGGGTGTTGGCTTCGTTTACATCGTCGATGCCTTTGTTGAATCGCGAGATGTTGGTATTCTCGCGCACGTCCCGGTATCCGGCCTTGCGGAACCATTGCTCCATTTCGCTCGGCAGGGTGACGCCGGCAAGATCGCTGATTTTGCCCGTGTCGTCGAAATCGAGGAACCAATTCTCTGAATCGCGTATGGAGGCGCATGTCAGCCAATCGACGTGGTCCAGCGACCAGGGCGGCGTGTAGTTCCTCACATCCTTTCCCGGCTTGATCAGCAGGCGGCCAAGATTCGCATGCCCCTTCTGATACAGGTCGATCGCGAACCGCGCGTAGTGCCCCGGCTTATCGGATGCATAGCTGAACATCAGCGCGGAGGGCCCGCACAGACTTCCCTTATCCTGATCGATGAGGCTCGGCTTCGCGATGCGCCTGAGAATACCTATCCCGACGCGGTGCGGGTCGAGCTTCGGAAAGAACGTGGTCCTCGTGTTCTTGAGGAAATCGCAGACCATTTCTGCGGCGAGTTTCTTGTGATCGGAATTGAGATCGTATGGCCCGATTCCGAGCCACTTCTTCTTTTCGTCGCCGACGAAAAGGTTGATGAGCTTTTTCGAAGTAGGGGAGAGCGTTCTGGAGGTATTCGCAATGGTGAGCAGGTCGTCCAGCTCGAATGCGGTGACCATGCCGTCCGTGACGGTGGCCCGGATGATATCGACCACCTCCGCGTAATCCAGCTTTGAATCGTCGGCGATGCCTTTGCCAAGTGCAGCATTGACGGAAGGAGTAGCGACGGCATCCCACTGGCCCTTTTGCGGGGCGGGCTTGGCGACCGCCTTTGTCGACAGTTCGACGAGCCGCTTGAATGTCGGGCCCGCAGGCCGAATGTAACCGTCGGGCGTGCCGGGAAAGTTCTTCTTTTGGAAATATAGAATCGAGCTGTAGAGGCTATCGCTGGCGTGACCGGTCACGACCAGCTGCGGTTTGAGCATGTTCTCGGCACCGCCGTCGGAAATGGAGATCTTGTTGAGCAGCGAAATGACCAGCTCCTGGTCCTTTTTCCAGTTCTGGCAGCTGCGACCCGTCGCCGCGAACCGTCCGACCTTATCTTTCAGCTGCATATGGTGTCTCCGGATACCAAAATGCTGCCTCGGACCTCCTGACATGCGGCCGGCCGAGACAGGCGCTGTGGCAAGTCTTCCGCTGTAGAACGTTGGTCGCACCTGCCGGCCCTTGTGTTCACTCGCTAGGGCCGCGGCTGTCCTGCGGTAAGTTTCACTAGTGCGTGATGGCGCCATGCTTTCTCATGCTGCTTGGTCCAGGGAACCGAACTGATGAGGTCGGGCAACTGCGCTTGACGCAGATCAAAAGCCCTCGGGCGTGACTGCATAGTCTAGCGCTAGCGGCATCATATGGTGGCGCGCGCGCAAGATTGCGGCTCGCGAATGCTGACGAGGATTTCTTTCGCTCAGGGTGAAAAGCAACTCTTAGGCCGCTTCTGGCAGAGCGCCTCGGGATATTGGCGCGGACTTACGGCATGGACAGCGTGGCTGCTGGTGGTCGCGCTGATCGTCAACGTCATCCTGCAGCTCCTGACGCAGTACGGACTCAACTTCTGGAATCGTGACTTCTTCAACGCCATTGGCCGGAAGGACCAGGCGGAGCTTCTGTCCCAGGCGTTCCGGTTTCTGCCGTTGGCGGCGGCGAGCATCGCCTTGACCGTGTTCTCGGTATGGGCGCGCATGACCCTGCAGCGTTCCTGGCGCGAGTGGCTGAGCAACAGCCTCTATAGCGACTGGCTGGCGGATGATCGTCTTCCGAGGCGCAACGCAATCCAGGGACATCACGAGGCACCGGAGTATCGCATCGCCGAGGATGCCAAGGTCGCGACGGACCTCCCGATCGATCTGGCGACAGGCCTGCTTCAATCGGTGCTCACGATTGCAACCTTCGTCGGGGTGCTATGGTCGGTCGGCGGCAGCCTGGAAATCGATTTCGACGGTATCGCCTTTGCAATTCCCGGTTACCTCGTCCTCGCCGTGATCGCGTATTCCGCCCTGCTGGTGATCGGCATCTGGCTGACTGCCGGCCGTCTGACGCGGGTCATCGAGGAAAACAAGCGCATGGAAGCCGAACTGCGGGCCATCGGCACGCACGTGCGCGAGAGCCGCGAAGGCAAGGTCATGCAGGAGGCCGGCATGAACGGCCGCCACGCCGTCGGCGCCGCCTTGAAAGCCGTGATTGCGATCTGGCGAATTTACTGCTGGCAATTGATGCGGATGACGCTGGTGACCTATACGGGTCTGCTGGTGACGCCGGTGGTCGGGCTCCTGCTTTGCCTCCCCAAGTATCTTGGCGGCACGATGACGCTGGGCGAAGTGGTTCAGGCTTCGGCGGCATTCGTCGTGGTCCAGACCGCGTTCAACTGGTTCACGGACAATTATGCCAAGCTCGCGGAATGGACCGCCTCCGCCAACCGGGTTGCCGAACTCCTGCTGGCCCTCGACGCGGATCGCGCGCCCGGCGCTGAGGCGGGTCATCGATCGATCCCTGGCAATCGCATCGCGCCGTCGGACGCCTGAGACGAGCGCGTCGCGCCGGGACGACAAAGGAGTGGGCTAAATCTTCAGCTCTGTCCCCGTCACGCGCCGATACGCTTCCAGATATCGCTTGCTGGTCGCATCGACGACGCTGGCCGGCAGCGGCGGGGGCGGGGCATCGCCGTTCCAGCGGCCGGCGCGGCGTTCGGCGTCGAGATAATCGCGGAGCGGCTGCTTGTCGAAGCTCGCCTGCGGCTGGCCGGGCTTGTAGGCATCCACCGCCCAGAAGCGCGAGGAATCCGGCGTCATCACCTCGTCGATCAGGATGATGCGGCCGTCCTTGTCGCGGCCGAACTCGAACTTGGTGTCGGCAATGATGATGCCCTGCTCGCGCGCCAGCTCCTCGCCGAGCGTGTAGATCGCGCGCGTCATGCTCTCCAGCGTGTAGGCGACCTCCTCGCCGACCACTTCGCGCATCCTGGCGATGGTGATGTTCTCGTCATGGCCGCTCTCGGCCTTGGTCGCGGGGCTGAAGATCGCGGGCTCCAGCTTCTCGCTTTCGACGAGGCCTGCCTTCAGCTTCTCGCCGGCCAGCGTGCCGCTCGCGGCATATTCCTTCCAGGCGGAGCCTGAGAGATAGCCGCGGATCACGCATTCGATCGGGAACACGGTGGTCCGCTTGCACAGCATGGCGCGGCCGAGAATCTCGGCGCGGTGCGGCTTCAACGCCGGCACGGCCGCAACGATCTCGTCGGTGTCCGCGCTGATCATGTGATGCGGCACCACGCCTTCGAGCTCATTGAACCAGAACGCGCTGATTTGCGTGAGCACGGCGCCCTTCATCGGAATGGTCTCGCCCATCACCACGTCGAAGGCGCTGATGCGGTCGGTGGTGACGAGCAGCAGGCGATCGTCGTCGACGGCGTAGATGTCGCGCACCTTGCCGCGTCCGATCTTGGGCAGCGGCAGGTCGCTGGAGAGCATGGTGGTCATCGGGATGGCTTTCGCAAACAAATCTTTTGCAGGCATGGCCTTCGGCCAAGAATCCGGCCGCGCCGGATGGCGCAGCCGGAAACCGGATTAGCCTATTCCGGCAGCGGAATGAACTCGTGTTCCTGCGGAACTGCGGCGAAGCGGCCGGTTTTCCAGTCCTGCTTGGCCTGCTCGATCCGCTCCTTGCTGGAGGAGACGAAATTCCACCAGATGTGGCGCGGGCCTTCGAGCGCATCGCCGCCGAGAAACATCATCCGCGTCGCCTTGAGCGCCTTCACGGTGATGCGGTCGCCCGGCCGGAAGATCAGGAGCCGCGGCCCCTCGTAACGTTCGTTCGCGATCTCGACCTCGCCGTCCACCAGGTAGATCGCGCGCTCCTCATGATCAGGATCGAGCGGCACCGTCGCGCCCGCGACCGCCGTGACCTCGGTGTAGAACCAGGGCGACACCATTGTGACGGGCGAGGCGATGCCGAAGGACGAGCCCGCGATCACGCGTGCGGTAAAATCGCGCTCGGAGATCATCGGCAGGTCCCCGGCGCCGTAATGCTGGAACGATGGCGCGATCTCTTCCGATCCCGCCGGCAGCGCGATCCAGCTTTGCAGGCCGAGCATCTTCTGGCCCGAGGCGCGTTGCGCATCCGGCGTGCGTTCGGAATGGGCGATGCCGCGGCCGGCCGTCATCAAGTTCATCGCGCCCGGCGCGATCTCCTGGACGTTACCCTCGCTGTCGCGATGCATGATCGCGCCGTCGAACAGATAGGTGACGGTCGCGAGCCCGATATGCGGATGCGGCCGCACGTCCATGCCCTTGCCGGAGACGAACTGCACCGGGCCGAAATGATCGAAGAAGATGAAGGGCCCCACCATCTGCCGCTTGCCATGCGGCAGCGCGCGGCGCACCGCGAAGCCATCGCCGAGATCGCGCGTCCGCGGCACGATGACGAGATCGAGCGCATCGCAGGACATGGGATCGCCGAGCACGGGATCGTTCGAGGGTTGCCAGCTCATGGAGGACTCCTTTTGACTTCCTTGAGCGCGATCGTAGCAGGAATCCACATCGTCGTCGCGGCAAACCCCGCAATCATGCACTTGCCGCAGGGCAGCCGGATTCGACGTGTGACAAGCTGTCGTCGAAGCTTCACCGTCACGATCAGATGCGATAGCGCGGCAAGCGGGGCGAGGCGAATGGGACGGCTACGACCTTCCCAATTCCGTCGCCTTGGCCACGCGATCGAACCGCTCCAGCGTCATGATCGCGTCCGCAAACTTCTCCGCGCGTGCGTTCAGCACCGGGCGGGCCAGCGTCAGGAATTTCTGCTGCATCGCCTGCGTGTCGGGGAACGAGGTCGGCTCGCCGGAGGGATCGGCATAAAGCCGCTCATGCACGCCGTCCTCTGTCGTGATGCTGACGCGGGCGCCGAACGGATGGGTGCGGCCGATCTCGAGGCGGTCGTCCTGCACCACGTCGAACTTGTCGGCCAGCGCGTCGATCGCGGCATCGCCGAGCCGGTTGTAATCGTCCCAGCCGAACGAGCCCTGGTCGAGCGCGAGCGCACCGGTGAAGAACATCGAGAACTGGCCGCCGACGATCGAGCGCGGGTGTCGCTTGGTGGCGGCATCGCCCGTCAGGGTGATGCCGTTGCGGTGCAGGCCGATCTCGACGCGCTTGACCTGGTCCGGCGTCAGATTGTGCTCGCGCCGCATCGCGATCAGCGCGTCGATCGCCGCATGGGTGTAGCGGCAGCTCGGATAGGGTTTTACGCCGATCTTCATGGTCTCGTAGGTCTTGCCGAGCTCGGCCACCGCCTTGTCCGGATGCGCGTCGTCGGTATAGCCGGCGAGCAGGCCGTGCTTGCCCTCGACCGATTCCGTCGCGCCGACGAAATCGTTGCGGGCGAGCGTCGCGGCGATCACGCCGTTCATCGCGGCGGCGCCGACCTGGTAGCGCTTGTTCCAGGCGCCATTGACCAGAAATTGCAGCGAGCCCGCGGCCTGGCTGCCGGAGACGCCGAAGGCGGCGATGAGCTGCTTCTCGTTGAGGCCGAACAGCTTGCCGGCCGCCGCCGCCGCGCCATAGGTGCCGGCCGTCGCGGTCGGGTGGAAGCCGCGCGCATAATGCGAGGTCGGGTCGAGCGCGTTGCCGAGTCGGCAGCAGACCTCATAACCCGCGACGATCGCGGTCAGCACGTCACGGCCGGACGCGCCGACCATCTCGCCGACGGCGAAGGCGGCAGGAACCACCGGTGCGCTCGGATGCAGCGAGGAATCGGCGTGGGTGTCGTCGAAGTCGAGGGAATGGCCGAGCGCGCCGTTGAGCAGCGCCGCGACCGCCGGCGTCCAGGTCTTGGCATCGCCGAACACGGTGGATTGGCCCTTGGTATCGAGCGCCAGCGCCTCCAGCATTTTCAGCATCGACGGGGTCGATTCGGCCTCGCGTCTCGCCCGGATCGCGCTGCCGAGGAAGTCCAGCGTCAGCACTTTTGCGCGATCCAGCACCTCCGCCGGAATATCCTGGTATTTCAGATGGAAGACATAGGCGGCGAGCGTTGCGGTTTCGTGGGCCATCGTGTTTCCTCGTTTTGGCGCGCAAGTTAGGCGGGCTGATTTGGCCTTTCAAGCGGCCTTGGGGCTGCGGGCATCAGCCATGCTTTTGCTTGGCTTCCAGGATCGGACCGGGACTTCGATGGCACTCAAAAAAGAGCTGTTCGACCACATCAGGTCGCGGCGGACGCAATTGGGGCTGGCGATCCGGGTCACGGTGGCCGCGGCTGCGGCCTATGCGATCGCGACCGCGCTGCATCTGTTGCTGCCGCTCTGGGCGGTGCTGACCTCGCTGATCGTGACCCAGATGAGCGTCGGCCGCTCGCTGAAAGCGACGCGCGACTACATGCTCGGCACCATCGGCGGCGCCGTCTATGGCGGCGCCATTGCGATCCTGATTCCCTATTCCAGCGAAGCCGGCCTGCTGGGGCTTCTGGTCCTCTCCGTCGCCCCGCTCGCCTTCATCGCCGCGATCCATCCGAGCCTCAGCGCCGCCACGGTCACCGCCGTGATCGTGCTCCTGATTCCGACCATGCATCATTCCGATCCCATGACCTCGGCGATCGACCGGGTCAGCGAGGTCGCGGTCGGCGCCGTCACGGGCCTGCTGGTCTCGTTCCTGGTGCTGCCCTCGCGCGCGGTGCGGCAAATCCGCGCCAGCGCGGCGACGCTGCTCGAATTGATCGCGGATGCCTTCACCGAGCTGCTCGCGGGCCTCACGCGCGGCCGCGACAACGACGCGCTGCACCGGATCCAGGACGGCATCGGCACGGCCATGGTCAGCCTCAACGCGATTGGCTCCGAGGCCGAGCGCGAGCGCGCCGTGCGCCTGTCGAGTGGCCCTGATACCGGTCCCTTGCTGCGAACCATCCTGCGGCTGCGACATGACGTCGTCATGATTGGCCGGGCGACGGTCGTGCCATTGCCGATCGAGGTGCAGACGCGATTATCGGGACCGCTGACCGAGGTCTCGACGGTGATCGCGCGCTTCCTCCGCTTGGCCGCCGCGGCCTTGCGCGAAGGCGCCGGTGCGCCGCCCATCCATCCCGTCCACGTCGCGCTCCAGCGCTATGCCGAGGCGGTCGCGTTGGTCCGCCAGGATGGCCTGATTCGCGGCCAGCCCAGCGACACCGCCGAGCGCTTCTTCGCGCTCGGTTTCTCCCTGGAGCAGATGCATCAGAATCTGTGCGACCTCGACCGCGTCGTCGGTGAATGGTCGGAGGCTGCGGCCGGCAAGTCCGCGCGGGTGGCGGAATAAGCTACCGCTTCTTCAGCCCTTTGCCCTGCATGCGCCAGACCAGGAGATCGATGCGGTCCTGGCCGAAGAACGGCTCGTTCTCGAACACGAAGGTCGGCACGCCCCAATGGCCTGATGCCGCGTGGTCCTTCTCGTTCTCCGCGATCACCCGCTCGTAACGGTCCGGATCTGCGGTGATGGCCGTATCCATCGTGGCGAGATCGAAGCCGGCTCGTTCGGCGGCCCGTGCCAGGTGATCGCCCTCGTTCCACCCCGAGACCGAGCCGTCCCACAATACGCGCGCGATCGCGTAGGTAAATGCAAGCGAGCGCCCTTCGAGCTGCGCCATGGCGCCGAGGCGAGTGAGGCGATGGATGTAGGGCTGCTCCGCCGCGACCTCGAGCGTGGTCAGGTCCTGCACGATCGGATTGGGCCGGGGAAAACGGAACGGAATGCCCTCGTGCTCCGCTACGCGCGTGCTGTCGAGCACCACATAACGAATGAATTGCGGGTTGGTTTTCTTGAAGAAGCCCGGCTCGCGGATCGCCAGCGGATAGACCGGACGCAGGTTCACTGCGAGGTCATACTGTTCGACGAGCTTCAGCGTCTTGGGCAGCGCCAGATAGCTGTAAGGGCTCCGATAGGAGTAGAAGAGGTCGACGGACAGCGTCATCGGACAGGCTCCACGATCCGTCCCATCATGTTGCGGACGACGAGCTTGTGGAAGGGCATGATCAGCGCGAGATAGGTCCGGCCGAGCAAGTTGTGCGTGCGCACCAGCGTGGTCGAGGTCACCTGCCGGCTCGCGGCATTGCCTGAAACGTCGACGACGATGCGGAAATCGAGGTGCGAATCGTCGAAGCCGGCGACGAGCTGCTCCGGCGTCTCGCTCAGCACCGGAAACAGGCCGATCAGGCCGTGCGGCGCCGGGGCGCCTTCGCCCGATGTCTTCAATCCGAACGGCTTCACCAGAATGTTGCGCAGGCGCAGCAGTGCGTCGATCCAGCGCGGTCCGTCCAGCACCATCCTGGTGCAGGCCTCGCGGGCATTCACTGCCGTCGCGCCGATTTCCACGCGAAACGCGTCGATGAACTGGGCACCGGCCAGCAGTGCATTGGCATCGACCTCAGGCGTGACTTCCCGGACGGTCCCGATCATCCCGCCAATCTGCGCGTCAGCATCCGGAAGCGCAAGATCAGCAGCCCGGCATAAACGAACGTTCCGACCGAGAATCCGATCCAGACGCCGACCGCGCCGAGCCCGGCATCGAACGCCAGCACCCAGGCGATCGGAAAGGCGACGGCCCAATAGCCGATCGCCGCGAACAGCAGCGTCATCCTGGTGTCGTTGAGGCCGCGCAGCGCGCCACCCATGATGGTCTGGAGGCCGTCGGCGATGAAGAAGGTGGCGCCGACCACCAGCAGCGTCCCGGTCAGCTCGACGGTGGCCGCGCTTTCGCTGCCGGCGCCGAAAAACAGCCGGCCGAGCTGGTAGCGCCCGATGATGATGGCGATCGTCAGCGCGGACACCAGCGCGACGCCGAGCACGGCCGCAGCCAGTCCTGCCCGCTTCACGGCCGCGGGATCGCCGCGGCCGAAGGCATGGCCGACCCGCACCGTCGCCGCCATGCCGATGCCGAGCGGCACCATGAACAGCACGGCCGTGACCTGGAGCGCGATCTGATGCGCGGCGAGCGCCGTGGTTGAGATCAATCCCATCAGCAGTGCCGCCGAGGAGAACAGGCCGTATTCCATCAGCAGCGAAAACGAGATCGGCGCGCCGATCGCAATCAGCTGGCGCATCAAGGGCCAGTCGATCCGCCACAGACGTGCGAGCGGGCGGTAGTCCGCAAACGGCTTGCGCAGCCCGGCGATGGCGAGAGCGGCGACGAAGGTGCCGAGATTGACCAGCGTGGTCGCAAGCCCCGCACCGAACAGGCCGAGTTCCGGCACGCCGAACAGACCGTGGATCAGGGCATAGACCAGCGCGGCATTGACGGGGATCGCCGCGACCGTGATCCACAGGGGTGCCTGCGGCCGGTTTACCGCGCTCATCATGCCACGCAGCGCGATGAAGCCGAGCGCCGGTGCAATGCCCCAGGCAAGTCCGTTCAGGTAGCGCTGGGCGAGATTGGCTGAATGCGGCGCCTGCCCGAGCGCGAGCAGGATCTGCTCGCCATAGAGCGGCGAGGCCATCATCGGCAGCGAGATCAGCAGCGCGATCCATAGCCCGACGCGCAGAGAGCGGCGGATCAGCCTGACATCGCCGGCGCCGAACGCCTGCGCCGCCAGCGGCGACACGGCGGACGTCAATCCGAGCCCGAAGGTGAAGCTGACGAAATAGACCGTATGGGCCAGCGCCGCCGCGGCCACCGCATCCTCGCCGAGCCGCCCGATCATCGCGAGATCGGTGGTGATCATCGCGATCTGCCCGAGCTGCGTCAGCATCAACGGCACGGCGAGGCGCAGCGTCTCGACGAATTCCAGGGCGAGATGGTTTGGCGGCACGCCGGCCTGCGGCTGCGCATGTTGTTGGACGGTGTCGAGCATGGCGGCTCAATAGCACAGCCACACGTCGAAAACATGGCCCACGTTTCTTCCCTCTCCCCGCAAGGGGAGAAGGAAGAAGGACCTCAGCCCTTCCTCTCAGGCACGCGCTTGATCTTCGCCCCGAGCGCGTTCAGCCGTTCGTCGATGCGCTCATAGCCGCGCTCGATCTGGTCGGCGTTGTTGATGGTCGAGGTGCCCTCGGCGCATACCGCGGCGAGCAGCATCGCCATGCCGGCGCGAATGTCGGGCGAGGTCATCGTCGCGCCGTGCAGGCGGCTGGGGCCGGCGATGATGGCGCGGTGCGGGTCGCACAACACGATGCGCGCGCCCATCGCGATCAGCTTGTCGACGAAGAACATCCGCGATTCGAACATCTTCTCGAACATCAGGATCACGCCCTCGCATTGCGTGGCGGTGACGATCGCGATCGACATCAGGTCGGCCGGGAAGGCCGGCCAGGGCTGGTCCTCCAGCTTGGGCACATGGCCGCCGAAATCGTCCTGGATCTTCAGCGTCTGGTTCGAGGGCACGATGAGATCGTCGCCCTCGACGCGGCAGAGGATGCCGAGGCGCTCGAAACCCATGCGGATCGAGCGCAGATGCTCGACGCCGGCGCGCGTGATGCGCAGCGGCGAGCGCGTCACGGCGGCAAGCCCGATCAGCGAGCCGACCTCGATGTGGTCGGGCTGGATCCGGTAGGTCGTTTCCCCCAGCGTCGCCGGCCCGTGCACGATCATGGTGTTGGTGCCGATGCCCTCGATCTTCGCGCCGAGCGCGACCAGGAAATTGGCGAGGTCCTGCACATGCGGCTCGGACGCCGCGTTGCGCAAATAGGTGACGCCGTCGGCGGCGACCGCCGCCACCAGGGCGTTCTCGGTCGCGGTGACGCTGGGCTCGTCCAGGAAGACGTCCGCTCCGGTCAGCTTCGGCGCGCGGAACTCCAGCCGGTCGGTCGCGGTGACCTTTGCCCCCAGCTGCTCAAGTGCCAGCACATGGGTGTCGAGCCGGCGCCGGCCGATGACATCGCCGCCGGGCGGCGGCAGCATCAGCTCGCCGCAGCGGGCGAGCAGGGGCCCGGCGAGCAGGATCGAGGCGCGGATGCGCACGCAGAGCTCGGGGTCCAGGTCGGCGGCGCGGATGCTCTTGGCGTGAATCACCAGCGTATTGCGGGAGCTCCATTCCGCCGACGCGCCGACGGAGCGGATCAGCTCGACCAGCGTCTCGGTGTCGCGGATCCGCGGCACGTTGTGAAGCGTCACCGGATGCTCGGTGAGCAGCGCGGCGGCGATGATCGGCAGCGCCGAATTCTTGTTGCCGGACGGCTCGATCGAGCCCGAGAGCCGGTGACCGCCCTCGACGATGTATTGGATGGGCGCCACGTGATTCTCGCTGTCCTGTTGGTGGGCGGGGCCGTTTCGGCGGAAACTACAGAGAATTGAGCGCGGGAGCAATTGTGCTGGCCCGGACTCGCAGGCCCGCCTGAAGCTTGTGGCGGGCAGCCGCCCTTAGAACAGTCCGATGATATTCCCGATCACATAGAGGATTGCGATCAGGATCAACGCCCCCATCATGAAGAAGGAGATCTCGATCGCGATGGCGCCGGTGCCGAGTGTGGCGGCGACGGCGCCAAGGAGCCGCTCCTCCCGGAAGATCAACGAGAGAACCGAGAACAGGATGGCGAGCAGGCCGAGCGAGATCGCGGCGACCGAGGCGGTTTCACTCCAGCTTCGTCCAGCCGACTTTTCGACCTTCGGGGCCTGATATTCCACGCCCTTCACCTTCGCGACGATGCGGTCCTTGATGCGACGCCCGGTGTCGACGATCACCTTGTCCGCCGGCGGCGGCGGAAACACGATCGGCACCACCCAATGTGGCAGTACCGCCGACAACAGCGCCAGCACGCCGACGATGCTGCCGATGATGCCGAGGCGGCGGGGCGGTACGGTGGAAGTGGGCCTTGCAGAGGCGATCATGGCGTGAGGCTTCCCGGCCGGAATGGCCAAGGGGTTCATGCCACTTCGTCGCGAACGAGCGGGGGGAGGTTCAGGCCATGTGCACCCACCTCGTCATGACCGGGCTTGACCCGGCCATCCACGTCTTGCTTCGCCGCACGAAGAACGTGGATGCCCGGGACAAGCCCGGGCATGACGACCGTTCAAAAGCCATCCCGGCCCTAGATATCGATCGTCGCGCTGAGCGAGTGTTCCTGGATGAAGTCGCGGCGCGGCTCGACCACGTCGCCCATCAGCTTGGTGAAGATGTCGTCGGCCTCGTCGACCTCCTTGACCTTCACCTGGAGCAGCGACCGCGCATCGGTGTCGAGCGTGGTCTCCCAGAGCTGCTCCGGATTCATCTCGCCGAGACCTTTGTAGCGCTGGAGCGTGACGCCCTTGCGACCGGCGTCGGTGACGGCCTCGAACAGGTCGACCGGACCGTAGACCATGTGCTCGACGTCCTTGCGCCTCAGCTTGCCGGGGCGGGCATAAACGTCCTGGAGCTTCACGGTGTATTCGTCGAGCTTGCGCGCCTCGACCGAGCCGAGAAAGGCATCGTCGATGACGGCGGCTTCCTTGACGCCGCGCACCGTGCGCTCGAACTGGAAGCCCTGACCTTCCACGTACTGGCCGATCCAGCCGCGCTCGACCTCCTCGGACTGATTGTCGAGGCGGCCGGCGATATATTGCGCTGCCGCCGCAGCTTTCTCCGGATCGCCGTAGATCGCCTTGTTCAGCACGCCGGTGATCGCGGCCTGCTCGATCACCTTGCGATTGTAGCGGCTGTGCAAATTGCGCAAAACACTGCGGACCACGCGGGCATCCTCGACCAGCGAACGCAGGTCGCGGCCGGTGCGGTCGCCGCCGGTGCCGGGAAGGAACACGCAGTCGTCGAGCCCGGTGTCGATCAGATAGTCTTCCAGTGCCCGCTCGTCCTTCAGGTACTGCTCGGACTTGCCTCTGCTGACCTTATAGAGCGGCGGCTGGGCGATATAGAGATAGCCGCCGTCGATGATCTCGCGCATCTGGCGGTAGAAGAAGGTGAGCAGCAGCGTGCGGATGTGAGCGCCGTCGACGTCGGCGTCCGTCATCACGATGATCTTGTGATAGCGCAGCTTCTCGATCGAGAATTCGTCGCTGATGCCGGTGCCGAGCGCGGTGATCAACGTGCCGATCTGCTCCGAGGAGAGCATCTTGTCGGGCCGCACGCGTTCGACGTTGAGGATCTTGCCGCGCAGCGGCAGTACCGCCTGGAATTCGCGGTTGCGGCCCTGCTTGGCGCTGCCGCCTGCCGAGTCGCCCTCGACGATGAACAGCTCGGATTTGGCCGGATCCTTTTCCTGGCAGTCGGCGAGCTTGCCCGGCAGCGAGGAGACGGAAAGCGGGCTTTTGCGGGTCAGCTCGCGCGCTTTTCGCGCGGCTTCGCGCGCCGCCGCGGCCTGGATCACCTTGCCGACGATCATCTTGGCTTCGCTCGGGTGCTCCTCGAACCAGGTCTGGAGCGCCTCGTTGAGGACGTTCTCGACCACGGGACGCACTTCCGAGGACACCAGCTTGTCCTTGGTCTGCGACGAGAATTTCGGATCGGGCACCTTCACCGACAGCACGGCGGTAAGGCCTTCGCGGCAATCGTCGCCCGTCAGCGCGATCTTTTCCTTCTTGGCGTTGGCCTCGGCATAGCCGTTGACCTGGCGCGTCAGCGCGCCGCGGAAACCGGCGAGATGCGTGCCGCCGTCGCGTTGCGGGATGTTGTTGGTGAAGCACAGCACGTTCTCGTGGTAGCTGTCGTTCCACCACAGCGCGGCCTCGACGCCGATGCCGTTGGCTTCCGCGCGCACCATGATGGGGGCCGGCACGATCGGGCTCTTGTTGCGGTCGAGGTATTTGACGAATTCCTCGACGCCGCCGGAATAGTGCATCTCCTCGCGCTTCTCGACCGCATGACGCATGTCGGAGAGAATGATGTTGACGCCGGAATTGAGGAAAGCGAGCTCGCGCAGGCGGTGCTCGAGCATGGCAAAATCGTATTCGACGTTCTTGAACGTCTCGGTCGAGGCCAGGAACGTCACCTCGGTGCCGCGCCTGCCGGGCGCATCGCCGACCACCTTCAGCGGTGCGACGGCATCGCCATGGGCGAACTCGATATAATGCTCCTTGTTGTCGCGCCAGATGCGCAAGCCCAGCTTGCTGGACAGCGCGTTGACGACGGAGACGCCGACGCCGTGCAGGCCGCCGGAGACCTTGTAGGAGTTCTGGTCGAACTTACCGCCGGCGTGCAGCTGGGTCATGATGACCTCGGCCGCCGAGATGCCTTCGCCCTTGTGGATGTCGACCGGAATGCCGCGGCCGTCGTCGCGCACGGTGACGGAATTGTCGGAATTGAGGATCACTTCGACGCGCGTGGCATGGCCCGCGAGCGCTTCGTCGATCGCGTTGTCGACGACCTCGTAGACCATGTGGTGCAGGCCCGAGCCGTCGTCGGTGTCGCCGATATACATGCCCGGGCGCTTGCGGACGGCGTCCAGACCCTTGAGCACGCGGATCGATTCCGCGCCGTATTCGCTCGCGGTAGAGGGCTCGTTTTCGGCAGCAGGCTGCCGAGCAGGTTCTGTCATGAGAGGCCTTCGAGATGTCGCCCGAATCAGCGGCTCAAAAGGCGCTGATTTGCGGGGCTATTTGTGCCATGAAAGACCGCTTGCGCCTAGCGCAAAGTATCTCCCGGCAACCCTTTGAACAGATAGGGTTTTTAGGCCGGTTTTCAAGGCTTTTGGAGGGCGATTTCCGGCACTGCAAAAAGCGCGATTCGAGGGGCCGTTTCGGGCGTTGCAGGACGTGGATTTTGCGGGGTCGGGAAGTGGTTCCGAACAGTCTTGGCCGTGACATGCGGAGGCGTTCCGCAGGCCCGGCCGTGCGCAACGCCGTGCTGGAAGGCGGTGCGCCTCAGTACATCTGAAGCGGCAGCACGTCTCCGCCTGGCCCCACCAGGAGGCCCCAGGCCTCGCCGGCCGCAACGGTCAGCGCTTCGGTGCGGGCCGGGCGTCCGGGCAGGCGCAGCGCGTAACGGTACTTGCCGGGCGGCAGGTCGAGCATCGGGCCCTTCGGCGATTGCGGGCCGCCGGCGCCGGCCGCGATCTTCACCGTCTGCTTGTTGATCGTCAGCGAGGCCTCGTTCGGTCCCATATTTCCGAGCATAAGCCGCGCCTGGCCTGCTTTCGGCACGATGTCGGCCTTGGCCGCGGCATCCGAATTCTTCTGCGCCAGATTGACCGTGGTCTCGCCCTTGGCGCGACCGAGCTTGAGCACGGCCGGGCCTTGCGGCGAGGTGAAGTCGATCTGCGCGCGTTCTGCGGACACGGTCGCGGCGTCGGTCTTCTCCTGCCAGCCGAGCTTGGACAGCTCCGCGCGGTAGAAGGCGAGGACGTCGCCGAGCGGGGCGGGAATGCTGGCCGCCAACTCGCGGCGGAATGGCGTCTCGCTGCCTGGCATCTTGGTGGTGGCCAGCGATTTCGACGAACGCTGCGTCGGCACCGGCAGTGGGGAGTCAGGATCGGGCTCGAGCGGCTCGGAGGATCTGGCCTGCAGCTCCGCGCTCGCCGCAGGCTTGGCCGCTTCCGTCACCAGGCCAGATCCGTCGGCGCGGACCTTCACCTTCGGGCCCATCTGCATCACGGTCATCGAGATCGACTTGCCGCCCCTGGAGAATGCCATCACCGCCATGTTGGGCTGGTTGATGACGGAGGGCTGCTCCTTCCAGCCCGCAGTCCTCAGCGTCGTGCGGTAGAACGTGCTGAGCGCCTTTACGGTCGAGGACGAAGTGAATTCCAGCCGGCCGGCGCCACCCTCGAACGTCACGGCCTCGGCGGTCGCGGGCAGCGGCACCGGCGTCTTGCTGTCGGCGAGCGCATTGAGCGGCGCATCGGACAGGGCGGCGGCCTGCGCCTTGCGCCTGGCCTCATCAGCCGCAATGAGCTGCTGAGCCGCACCCAACGCATCGCCAAGGAACTTCTCGTCGGCCTCCTTCTTCGCCCTGGCGCGGGCGGCAAGCGCTGATTCCTTCACCTGCGCGGTCAGGCTGATCATCGTGAAATCGTATTTGCGGCCGAGTCGCAGCACGCCGTTTTCTTCCGCCGAGGAAATCCTGATCGCGACCTCGTCGCCGGGGGCGAGGGGCGCGCTGCCATCCTCCTGCCAGCCGCGCGCGGCGAGCTCGCGATGATAGAAGGCGAGCACGGCAGGCAGCTCGGCCATCGCCGCTGCCGCCATCTCGCGCTTGTTGGAGCTCGCGCTGCCAAGGCTCCGCGCGGATTTGGTCGGCTTGGGCCGCGGCAGGCCGGCCATGTCGTCGTCGGCCTGAAGTACCTCCGGCAGCGCGAACGGCGCCACGCGGATCTCGACATTGGTGCGGCCGTCGTCGCGGCGTGTCAGGGTCAGCATGACCGGCTTCTGCTTGTAGAACTGCGTCGTGTCGCCGTCGGGATGGTCGTAGAAGACGCGCACGCCGTTCGGGACGGTCTCGGCGAGATCGGCATTCGGCCAGCGCGCCGCCGTCTCGGGCGTGAGCTTGCGCCAGCCCATCGTTGCCATCTCCTTGGCGAAGAAGGCCGAGGTCGCCTCGAGCGCGCCGGGCGCGATGCAGCCGAGATAGGGCCGGGTCTCGTCGAACACGAGATCGATCGCGCCGTCCGGAAACGGCACATTGGAATAGATCCGGTTCGGCGCGTAGGACACGACGGACTGGCCGCGGGCCTGCGTGAAGGAGGCACGGAGCCCCTGCCGTCCCTTCTTGAAGTTGAGCGCGGAGTTCTTCTCGTCCAGCGGATACACATACGGCACCCAGCCGTCCGCGCTCAGCAGCTTCCTGGTGGCTTCCGACGTGGCTGCCACCCCGGTCGGCACGGCGTACGTCACACGGTAGGTGTCCGGGCGCGAAGTCTCCTCCACCGCGCCGTCCAGCCGCGGCAAGGCTTGGACGTCGACGATGCCCTCGTCGGCTGCGCTCGCGGGACGTGGAGCGCTCACCATTGCGATGACGCACGCAAGCAACAGCCATCTTGCCGGGACTTGCGCCCCGCGCCGGATCAACGGCATCGTCAAAGCTCCGGATTTTGGCGCGTCGTCATGCTCGCGCAATTGCAGGCTGCGACACCGTCGGCGCGGCCTCAGACGAGAAGTCGCGGCAGGAACCGGTCAGGTTCAACAGGCGCAGTGGGCGAACAGCAGACACGGTTCAATACAGCTGGAGCGGCGGCCACGTCTCTCCGTCGCGCCCGACCGTGAGCTCCCAGGCATCGCCAGCTGCGACGGTGAGCACGCTCGTCGTGGTCGGATGGCCCGGCACGCCCAGCCTGTAGGCGTATTTGCCGGGTACGAGGTCCAGCGCGACGGCGTTCGCGCCAGCTGGGCGCGGGATGCTCCGCTCGTTGATCTCGACTACGGCTTCGCTCTCGCCGATGTTGCTGAACACCAGCTTCGCCTGGCCGGGTTCGGGAAGGACGTTCGCCCGGATCGCGACATCCGGATTCCTCTGCACGAGACGGACCGCGGTGCTGCCGCCGTTGCGTTCGAGCTCCAGCGTTGCCGGCCCGATCGGGGAGACGAAGGCGAGGCGCGCGCGATCGGCGGTGACCTCGGCGTCATCCTGCCGTTCCTGCCAGCCGAGCTTTCGAAGCTCGGTTCGATAGAAGGCGAGGACGTCACTGAGCGCTGCGGGCACGCGGGCTTCGAGCCTGGTCCGGAGCGGAGCTTCGATGCCGGGCATCACGGTGGTGTGGATCCCACGATAGGTGTAGCGGGTCGGTGCGGGCAGCTTGGCAGCGGGATCCAGCGTGAGCGCGGCCGAGAACAACGGCGGCAGGTTCGATACGAAGGCGCCGGCGCCTGCCGCGAGCAGGCAGCTTGCAACGAGAGCGAGGCCGCACGCAACAAGCTGCCATCGTGCCGGAGCTCGCGCCCCACGCTCCACCGTCGCCATGCTCTTGCTCCAAAGGATATCGCGCGTGTCTGAAATCCTGCGCGATGGCGGCGTCCAGCAGCCACAAGCAGCTAGTCGCTGATGGAAACGGGCGGGTTCAATGTGGCGGCCTAGCTTCGGGCCGAGACTCGTCCGCTCTCGACGTCAAAGACTTCGCCGCCTGCGCCGATCTCGGTGAAGGCGGCAGGATCCGCACCGGTCAGCCACACCTGCGCGCCGAGCTTCTTCAGCTCTTCAAACAGTGCCGCACGGCGGTTCGGATCGAGATGCGCAACCACCTCGTCGAGCAGCAGCAGCGGCACGATGCCGGTCATCTCGGCGACCAGCGTCGCATGCGCGAGCACGAGCCCGATCAGGAGCGCCTTCTGCTCGCCGGTCGAGGCATCGCGCGCCGGCATGCTCTTGGGCGCATAGATGACCTGCAGATCGGTGAGATGCGGGCCGTCGGTGGTGCGGCCGGCAATCGCATCGCGCGGGCGGTTGTCGCGCAGGATCTGGCGGTAGCGGTCCTCGACCGAGGTCGCGGTCTCCTCGAGCAGCGCGTTCTCCATCCAGCCGTCGAGCGCGATTTGCGCCGAGGGGAAGGCGGATTCCTGTGCGCGCGCGTTGAGCATACCGGTGAGCCTTGCTGCGGTCTGGCCGCGGGTTGCCGCGACCGCGACCGCAAGCTCAGCCGTCTCGCGCTCGATCGCGTCACACCAATGGTCGTCGTAGTTGCGCGTCTCCAGCAGGCGGTTGCGCGAACGCAGCGAGCGCTCGAGCGCGTTGATGCGGCTGGAATGCTCGCTGTCGATCGCGAGCACCAGGCGGTCGAAGAAGCGTCGCCGCTCGGAGGCTGCACCCATGAACAACCCGTCCATCGCCGGCGTCAGCCACACCATGCGGATGTGATCGCCGAAGGCGCTGGCCGAACCGACCGGCTCGCGGTCGATGCGGCAGCGCCGGCTGACGGACGCGTCGGGGCGCGGCGCGTCGATGCCGGTGCCGAGCGTCGCCAGCCCCAGCGCGCCCTCGACCTGCGCCGACACCGCCCAGGAGCCGTCGCCCTGGTTGTCGGCAACGTCCTCCAGCGTCGCCCGCCGCAGGCCGCGTCCCGGCGACAGGAACGAGATCGCCTCGATGCAATTGGTCTTGCCCGCCCCGTTCGGCCCGACCAGCGCCACCATGTCAGCCGCCGTCTCGAGGCCCGCCGCCCGATAATTGCGAAAATGCGTCAGCGTCAGGCGATGAATGCGGGAGGGGGTCATGTTACTTCTGTCATTGCCGGGCTTGACCCGGCAACCCATCGCCCGCTTCAGCGGGCAATTTCATCATATAGGTCTTGCCACGCGGAATTGCCCTTCACGATCAAATCGATCTTCCACTCGCGCGACCAGTGCTTCATGTTCTTTTCGCGTTGGAGGGCAGCGGCGATCGTGTCGTGTGCCTCGAAATAGACCAGGGTCTTCACCCCATAGCGTTTGGTGGAACCGTCTGCCAGCCCTTCGCGGTGCTCATAAACGCGTCTAACTAGATTGTTGGTGACGCCGATATAGAGTGTTCCACCGGGTTTGCTGGCGAGGATGTCCACCCAATAAGTCATCTTGTTTGATGGATGGCCGGGTCAAGCCCGGCCATGACGAGAAGAGAAAAAGCCCCTCACACCCGCATCGGCATCAGCACGTACAGGGCGCTCTTGTCGTCGCGGTCCTGCACCAGGGTCGGCGAGCCGGGGTCGGCGAGCTTCAGGGTTGCGACGTCGCCTTCGATCTGGGCGGCGATATCGAGGAGGTAGCGGGAGTTGAAGCCGATATCGAGGGCGTCGGAGGCGTATTCGACCTCCAGCTCTTCGGTCGCGCTGCCGGAATCCGGATTGGTCACCGACAGCACCAGCTTGCCGGGCGACAGCGACAGCTTCACCGCCCGCCCGCGCTCGCTGGAGATCGTCGAGACGCGGTCGACCGCGTTCTCGAAATCCTTCTTGTCGACGACGAGCTCCTTGTCGTTGCCTTGCGGGATGACGCGGCCGTAGTCGGGGAAGGTGCCGTCGATCAGCTTCGAGGTCAGCACCACATTGCCGATGGTGAAGCGGATCTTGGCCTGCGACAGCTCGATCGTCATTTCAGCCTCGCTGTCCTCGATCAGGCGCTGCACCTCGCCGACGGTCTTGCGCGGCACGATGACGCCGGGCATGCCCTCGGCGCCCTTGGGCTGCACCAGGTCGAGCTGGGCGAGGCGGTGGCCGTCGGTGGCGACGCCGCGCAGGGTGGCGGCCTTGGGCGTGCCGGCGGCGTGCAGATAGATGCCGTTGAGATAGTAGCGCGTCTCCTCGGTCGAGATCGCGAACTGGGTGCGGTCGATCAGCCGCTTGACGTCCTTGGCGGGTAGCGAGAAGGAGTGCGACATGTCGCCGGCGGCCAGATCCGGGAAATCGTTCTCCGGCAGCGTCTGCAGCGTGAAGCGCGAGCGGCCGGCGCGGATCGCCAGCACGGCGCGGTCGCCGTCGGCCTCCAGCACGATCTGCGAGCCATCGGGCAGCTTGCGCACGATGTCGTAGAACATGTGCGCCGGGACGGTGGTGGAACCGGCAGTGGCGGTTTCCGCCGGCAGCGTCTCCGTCACCTCGAGGTCGAGGTCGGTCGCTTTCAGCGACAATTTAGCGTTCTCGGCGCGGACCAGCACGTTGCCGAGGATGGGAATCGTGTTGCGGCGCTCGACCACGCGGTGGACATGGCCCAGCGACTTCAGGAGTTGCGCGCGTTCGACCGTAACCTTCATTGCACTACTCGCCCGATCCCCAAGGAAAACACAGCGTTGAGAAGGCCGGGCGGCGGGACGCGCGCCACGGCACCGAAGACCCCGAAAAGCCGGATCAACCCCCCGATATGACCAAAGCCGTCAGGGTCGCGCAAGGTGGCCCGGATGGCCCCCGGATTCAAGGGATTGCGGCCAGTTCCCCACGATTTACCGTCCCAGAACGAAGACCGCCGCCCAGGCAAAGCCGGGGCGGCGGGAGCAGGGCGGGAGCCCTAGGCCTTCATTCTTGGAGCTGGCGCTTCAGCGACTCGACCTCTTCCGACAGCGCGGTGTCCTTGGAGACCAGCGCCTCGATCTTGCGCACGGCGTGCAGCACGGTGGTGTGGTCGCGTCCGCCGAAGCGGCGGCCGATCTCGGGCAGCGAGCGCAGGGTCAGCGTCTTGGCGAGATACATCGCCACCTGGCGCGGGCGGACCACGTTGGCGGTGCGGCGCGAGGACAGCAGGTCGGAGCGGCTGACATTATACTGCCGCGCCACCACGCGCTGGATGTCCTCGATCTTGATCCGCTTCGGCTCCTGCGGCCGCACCAGGTCGCGCACCTCGTGCTCCGCCATCTCCAGCGTCACCGGCCGGTTGTTGAGCTTGGAATGCGCGAGCAGACGGTTGATCGCGCCTTCGAGGTCGCGGCCGTTATGAGTGATGGTGCGCGCCAGATAATGCAGCACCTCCTCGGGCACCTCGAACGTCGCATGATGGGCCCGGGCAGCCGCGACACGCGACTTGAGGATGCCGTGGCGCAGCTCCTCGCCGAGCGAGCCCATTTCGACCACGAGCCCGCCGGCCAGCCGCGAACGCACGCGGTCATCGAGGCTTTCGAGGTCGGACGGCGGACGGTCGGCTGCGATCACGACCTGGCGGCCTGCATCGATCAGTGCGTTCAGCGTGTGACAGAACTCGGCTTGCGTCGACTTGCCCTGGAGAAACTGGAGATCGTCGATCACGAGCACGTCGATGCCGCGCAGCGCTTCCTTGAAGGCCAGCGCCGTCTGCGTCTTCAGCGCGGCGACGAAGCCGTACATGAATTTTTCGGCGGTGAGATAAAGCACCTTGCGCTCGTTGCCGGAATTGCCGGCCCAGGTCACCGCCTGGAGCAGATGCGTCTTGCCGAGGCCGACGCCGGCATGGATGTAGAGCGGGTTGAACATCACGGGGTCGCCGCGGCGACCTTCGGCGACCTGGCGTGCGGCCGCATGCGCCAGCGTGTTGGAGCGGCCGACGACGAAGCTCGCGAAGGTCAGGCGCGGATCGAGCGGCGAGCCGCCGAGCGCGTCGTGATTGGCCGAGACCGGCGCGGTCGCGGTCGAGCGCAGCTCCGGCGTCGGCGCGCGGCGCGCCTCGATCGGCGCGGGCGCTTCCTTCGCCTGCACCACCGGGCGCACGGCGGAACGAACGGTGAGGTCGATGCGATGCACTTCCGGCATCTCGGCCTGCCAGCACGACAGCACGCGCTCGGCATAGTGCGCCTGGATCCAGCTCTTCAGGAAACGCGTCGGCACCGACAGTCGCACGCTCTCGTCCTGCACGCCTTCCAGATCCATGCGTGCAAACCAGCTTGTGTAAACGTCCTCGCCAACGCTCGAGCGCAGCCGACCCTTCACGCGTGACCAGCGATCCTGTTCCATTGTCATCGTCAGAAAACTTCTCTTGAGAGATTTAGTTGCGTTGTGAGCGCCATGCAGGGTTCCTGCCACGGTCCCTGAATTGGCGCGACCTCAAGCGAGTCCATCGTCAGGCATGGCTCGACCGTTCGGCGCGGACGCCGCAGGTCAGATCAGCGATGTCTGGGGATGGAGGGGTCGCGAGGTCAGCGCGTACTCGGCGCTCTGTCACACGCGGGAGGCTGGATATCCGACGGAGCTAGAACGGCATCATTGGAATGGGAAACTTGCTTCAATACCGCGCTGAGTCCGTAAGACATGATACCTCCCCGTCCTGCCGTGATCACTCACGACAAGGTCCTGCGTGTCCTGAAGACAACCGCGCCGTACTCCTGTCGCGGATGCCTGCCCAATGTACTGGTCGTCCGCTCGACTTCGCCACCTTGCGCGCGCCGGGGTAGCATTGCGATGTCTCTCATACTGCGCCGGGCGCGAGCGGGAAGATCCCGCCTGGAGACATTCAGACAAACAGCTACCATTCCCATATTACTATGGGTTTCGAACCGACATCGCTTTTTGAAGCGTCGCCTACGTGCACACCGCCGCCGATTTGCACGTTCGCCCCGTTTCCTAAACCGCACTGGTCTGAAGATCGTGGGCGCCGCGGACGACTTAAGGAATACACTAAGCGGAAAGACTCGCAACGGAATTGATTCACACTTGAGGCGTCAAAAAACTTGACCTCGGTTAACGCCGCGCGCGACTTGTTCACAGGCTCCGAAGCAAGTTTTTGAATCCGTGCACAGAATCGAGACTGTCTCGCATCGTGTGACATTTCTCGACCACCGCCAAATTTTTTTTACAAATTCGTCACGCACGCTACGCGCGAGCGAATTTTCCAAATGCTTGTCGCTGCTATGTTGATAAGTGATTATTGGTGCACCGCTTTTCGAGACTGGTTTTGCAGGGTAACTCCAAGGCCGCGCGCCCCAGTGAATCTACGGTGTGCAGGCCTCTCCTCCGTCGCCGATTCAATTCGAGCCCGCCGCGCAGGGGTTTTTGCAACGCGATGAAGCCCTCCGCTGTTGCAAGACATCGGCAATCAAAACGGCGGGACGAAAAATAACGCTGGCGATGCAAATCGTCCAACATCCGACCTCGCGTGACCGCTTGCGTGAATATGACAGTCAACAAAAAAAGCCCGGCGTGATGCCGGGCTGTTTGACGCGCTGACCGGGTCGACCGATCAGATGGTGTCGCGAGATTACTTCGCGAGCTTGGCGATCTGCGCGGTGAGGCGCGAGACTTTGCGGCTGGCGTTGTTCTTGTGAATGATGTTGCGCTGGGCGGCGCGCATCAGAGCGGGCTCGGCAGTCGCGAGGGCCTTCACGGCAGCGGCGCGATCGCCGGTCTTGATGGCTTCCTCGACGGTGCGCACGGCGCCGCGCATCTGAGTGCGGCGCGACTTGTTGACGGCAGTGCGGCGGGCGATCTTGCGCGTCGCTTTCTTGGCGGAAGTGGTATTGGCCATGGTCTCAATATCCTTTGCGGGTACCGGTCGCGTCTTGATCGGGTAGCGCCGGCTTGCTTGACCGCGTAATCGACGCTCGGATTTAGGGTGTTCGGTTGCTGGGCCGTTCCCGGAACATGAGCGACAGCCTTGCGGCCGTCTCCGAGGCTCCAAAGAGTCTTCAAGCTCGAGAGAGTCTTCAAGCTCAAGGTGCCTGCAACTGCTCAAAGAACAGCGGCGGCAGGATTGCGCCCACCGCCAATTGGCGCCCTTATAGAGAGGGTCTGTGGCACCGTCAACGCTTTCGGGAGCCGGGAATCCGGTCTTTGATGGCCTGGATGGAGCCGTAACGCCCTGAAGAGGTTGAATTTCTGCCGTCGCCCGGCTATTGGCTGGCAACGTTCCCAAGAGGTCGTCCGGTCGGACGGCCATCGTAGGTGTGGCATGATCCGCGGCTTTTTCCGATTGATTGGGCTGTTGTTGCTCGCCGGCGGGTTCATCTTCATGGTCTATGATGGTGCCCGCTGGGTGGCCGACCAGACCCTCAGGTTCACCCGGTTCGGCCAGTTCTGGAACGACATCAATCAGGCCAGCCAGTCGGCCTTCCGCACCTGGGTCGAGGCCAAGGCGCCCTGGCTCTGGACCTCGGTGATCCGCCTCGTCTTGGATCAGCCGGTCTTCGCCGTGCTCGGCATTCTGGGCATTCTCCTGATGATCCTGTTCCGCCCGCGCAAGCCGCTGATCGGCTATTCCCGGGATTGAGCGCGCGCGAGCCGCGTTGCGGAGCTGCGTCTTACCCTCCCCTCGAGGCAGGGCAATCGCATCTGAAAATTGCAGAGGTCGTCATGCCCGGGCTTGTCCCGGGCATCCACGTTCTTTGTGCTGCGTGGATAGGCGTGGATGGCCGGGACAAGCCCGGCCATGACGGCTGCGGAGACAGCCGGTGCCCTGGCCACATCTCGTATGCCCCTCCAGGGGGGGGCATCGTCATCCCCCCACTCAACGCTTTGTTAACCATAACCGGTGCATCACTGGAGCCGTCTCGTTTCGAGGGATAGGTCCGGTGCCGGTTGCACGCGCGTTTCGATGGTCGATCTTGGCAGCGTCCCTGGCAGCGTCCGCCGCGCTTGCCCTTGGCGGCTGCATGCAGACCGCCGGTCCCGTCGCAGTGATGCAGCCCCGTCCCGATCTCGACTCCATGGCCTATGGCCAGCCCTACAGTGCGCCGCAGCCGGTCGTCGTCGCCAACAACGGCGGCGGCGCCATCGCGGCGCTGAGCAACTCCTTTGCCTCGTCGCCCGTACCCATGCCGGTCGGCTACGCCGCGCCGATGACGGTGCGCAATGGCGCCTCGTACCATCTCGACGCCGGCGACAAGCTTCGCGTCGTGGTCTACGGCCAGGAAGGTCTCACCAACAGCTATTCGATCGACGCCGGCGGCTCCATCACCATGCCGCTGATCGGCGCCGTGCCGGCGCGCGGCCGCACCACCGCAGGTCTGGCCGGCGAGATCGCCGCGCGCCTGCGCAACGGCTATATCCGCGAGCCGTCAGTAGCGGTCGAGATCGAGACTTATCGCCCGTTCTTCATTCTCGGCGAGGTCCTCGCGCCCGGCCAATATCCTTACGTGCCGAACATGACGGTCGAGAGCGCGGTCGCCATTGCCGGCGGCTTCTCGCCGCGCGCCAAGCGCGACATGGTCACCGTCACGCACACCGAGAACGGCGGCGCCATGCGCGCCGTGGTGCCGCTCGGCACGCCGCTCGCGCCCGGTGACACCGTGTTCGTCGGCGAGCGCTGGTTCTAGCTCTCTCCCTCACTCCCGTCATTCCGGGGCGCGCCTCTTGGCGCGAGCCCGGAATCCATTGCGCCACCAACTCCGTCGCCGGATGAATTCCGGGCCTGCACCGCTTCGCGGCGCATCCCGAAATGACGCCGGAGACAGTCGCGCGCTCTATTTCAGATGCTTTGCGAAAAATGCCATGCTGCGCGGCCAGGCGATGTCGGCGCTGGCCTTGTCGTAGCTGGCGCGCTCGTCGCAATGGAAGCCGTGCTGCGCGCCCGGATAGATGTGGACTTCGACCTCGGGCCGCTTGTCCCTGATGGTCTCGACGTCGGCGAGCGGAATGCCGGCATCCTTCTCGCCGAAATGCAGCTGGGTCGGCACCTTCGGTGTCTCGTCGGCGAAGCGCACGACGGCACCGCCGTAATAGCCGATCGCGGCCTTCAGGCCGGTCAATCGCGTCGCCGCGACGAAAGCGACGCTGCCGCCTAAGCAAAAGCCGATGATACCGACGGGCCCGACGCTCTTCACCGCATCGATCGCAGCTTGCGTGTCGCGCAGCATCGCGGCCCAGTCCGGGTTGGCCACGAACTTGCGCGCCTCCGCGATCTCGTCGGGCGAATAGCCCGACTGGAAGTTCGGTGCGGTCCGATCGAAGATCGACGGCGCGATCGCGACATAGCCTTCCCCGGCAAGGCGGTCGCAGACCGAGCGGATGTGGTGATTGACCCCAAAGATCTCCTGGATCACCACCACTGCGCCCTTCGGCGTGCCGGCGGGGTCAGCGCGATAGGCGCCGAGCTGGAAATTGTCCGAGGCCGTCAGCTTGATGTCCTGTCCCACGTGGGTTGTCCTTCTTGGTTGTCGATCCGAAATTCTCCCCTCATCCTGAGGAGCGCGCACCTGCGCGCGTCTGGAAGGATGAAAGGCCGAGATGCAGCAGCCGCGCCTGCATCCTTCGAGACGCTTGCTATGCAAGCTCCTCAGGATGAGGGGTAACACCTCACTCCCACATCCAGTTCTCGCCGTAATCCTCCTTCCATCCTGCCAGCCGCCCGTGACGGAATTGCAGGAACAGGCGGTGACGGTAGGGGATCAGTCCGCTGCCGCCGATGTTGCGCAAAGCCAGATAGATCTCGTTGCCCGGACGTCCCCGGACATATCGCAGCGGCTGGCCGAGGGCGCGCGCGGTCTGCTCCGCATCCATCCCGAAGGCGAGCGGCGTGTTGTTCGACAAGGTCGCGACGAAGGGCTGGCGCGGCGGCACGGTGCCGAACGGTTCGGCCTGCGCAGATATCGACAGCAGCATCGCGCCCGCGGCCAGCATCATCAGCTTCATCGCCTACGTCCTTGCTTGATCGACCTGTGCCGGCAAGTTCTTCAGGAAAGGCCCGACCGCGTCAACAAAAGCCTTGGGCTGATCGATGTTGACGGCGTGTCCGGCGGCGGGGATCACGACCTTTTGTGCGCCGGGGATCTTTGCTGCCATGTAGTCGGACGCGGCGAGGAAAGGCGTGTCGTCGGCGCCGACCACAATCAGGCTGGGCACCTTGATGTCGGGCAATAGCTCGATCACGCGCGCATCGCGCTGGGTCAGCATGCCGCGCGCGGCAAGCGCCAGCCCTCTGGCGTTGCGATGGCTGGCGGTGGCGCGCTCGCGCGTGGCCGATTTCAGCACGCCGAGGCCTTCGCGATCGAGCCTGTCGGCGGTGGCAAGCGCCCGCGCGTTCCACGCCTCGCGCGCGTCGTCCTTCTTGAAGCCAGGGCCGGTGTCGATGATCAGCAGCGCGCGGGTCCGCTCCGGATGCGCGCGGTAGAACGCCAGCGACATGTAGCCGCCGAGCGAGAGACCACCGATGATGGCGCGCTTGGCGCCGACCGCATCGAGGATCGCCGCCATGTCGCCGACAGTCAGCGCTTCGCTGTAGGCGTTGGGATCATCGGGATAGTCGGACTGGCCGTGGCCGCGCATGTCCCACACGATCAGCTTGTGATCCTTCGCGAGCGCGTCGACTTGCCCATGCCACATCGCCGAGGTCGAGGAATAGCCGTGCGTGAGCAGCAATGGCAGACCTTCGCCATGAACCTCGTAGTAGATGTTGACGCCGTCCCGATCGATCTCAGGCATTGCTTCCGCCCTTTCGTTTTTGTTGCAGTCGCGACTTCAGTGCTTCCCCCTCCAGCTGAGGGTAAGGGTCGCGGTTGGCCCCATTCTACTTTGCCAAGTTACCTCGAAGAAACTGCCTGAATGCGATGGCACGCATGCCGGATGCACGCGCTGTTGTGTCCAGTGGCTGCGTCGCCGCCCTTGGCGCGGCGCACAACGGGCGGCGCGGAGGTCGTTTGTTCGACTGCTTCCAAATTGCATTTGCCTCCGCGCCTGAACCCGATCATTCTCGACGCAAGGCTGACGCCAGCCCGGTGGGCGTCCGCCATTCAAGTTGCCGCCGTAAGCGGCTTCATGCACCGGCAGGGGAAGACGCCTATGCCAACACTCACCATCAACGGGCGGAGTCTGTCCGTGGATGCGGCGAACGACACGCCGCTCCTCTGGGCGATCCGCGAGCAATTGCAGATGACCGGCACCAAGTTCGGATGCGGTGCCGGGCTGTGCGGTGCCTGCACGGTGCACGTCAACGGCGAAGCCGTGCGCTCGTGCCAGACCATGGTCGGCGACGTCGCCGGCAAGAAGATCACCACCATCGAAGGCCTCTCCGCCAAGGGCGATCATCCCCTGCAGAAGGCGTGGATCGCCGAGCAGGTGCCGCAATGCGGCTACTGCCAGTCGGGGCAGATCATGCAGGCCGCCTCGCTGCTTGCGAGGAATCCCAATCCGACCAAGGAAGAAGTGGTCGCGCATATGGACGGCAATCTCTGCCGCTGCATGACCTATTCGCGGATCCAGAAGGCGATCATGCGCGCCGCGTCCGAAATGCGCACCGCGTCCACCACCTCCAGCGAGCGGAGGCCCACATGAAGGAGCACGTCAAGAACGTCGTCCCCGCGACGACCGATCTCAGCCGCCGCTCGTTCCTGGTCGGCACCGCCGCGATCGGTCTCGTGCTCGGCTATGCCGGCGTGCCCGGCATCGATGCTGCCGCTGCCGCGGCGCCCGCCAATTTCGAGCCGAGCGTCTGGTATGCGATCTCGCCGGATGGTCTCGTCACCGTGACCTGCGGCAAGGCCGATATGGGCCAGCACGTGGCCTCCACCATGGCGCAGCTCGTCTGCGAGGAACTGGGCGCGAAATGGAGCGACATGCGCGTATCGCTCGCCTCCAACGACCCCAAGTTCAACGATCCCGTCCTGGGCGCCCAGATCACCGGCGGCAGCTGGTCGACCATGATGAACTTTGACGCCATGAGCCGCGCGGGCGCCGCCGGCCGCATGGCGCTAACGGAAGGTGCGGCCGCCGCAATGGGCGTGCCGGCGTCGGAGCTCGTGGTGCGCGATTCCATGATCGTGCATCCGAAGTCGAAGAAGCAGATGTCATTCGCCGAGATCGTCAAGAGCGGCAAGGCGACCAAAACCTTCACGCCGGACGAGCTGAAGGCCATCAAGCTGAAGACGCCGGACCAATACACCATGATCGGGGTCTCGGTGCCGCAGCTCGACATCCCCTCCAAGACCAACGGCACGGCCAAGTATGGCATCGACGTGATGCTGCCGGGCATGGCCTATGGTGCGGTGGTCACGCCGCCGGTGCGCTTCGGCGCGACGGTGAAATCGGTCGACGACAGCGCGGCGAAGAAGGTGCCGGGCTTCATCAAGGCCGTCACGCTCGACGACAAGACCGGCACGACGTCGGGCTGGGTCGTCGCCGTCGCCAGCACCTACGCCAACGCCAGGAAGGCGGCGCAGGCGCTGAAGATCGCCTATGACGGCGGTCCGAACGCGAAGCTGTCGAGCCAGTCGCTGCTCGATGAAGCCAAGCGGCTCCAGAAGCTGGAGGATTCCGGCCAGTTCTTCGTCAAGGACGGCGATCCCGTTGCTGCCTTCGGCTCGGCGGCCAAGGTGGTCGAGGCCGAATACACCACCAGCATCAACATCCACGCGCCGCTGGAGCCGATGAACGCCACCGCGGAGTTCAAGGGCGACATCCTGCACATCTATTCCGGCAACCAGTTTGCGACGCGCTCCGGGGCGATCGCCGCAGGCGCAGCCGGGATCGATCCGAAGTTCGTGGTGATGCACCAGCATTGGCTAGGCGGCGGCTTCGGCCGGCGTCTCGATGCAGACATGATGATTCCGGCGGTGCAGGCGGCGAAGGCGGTCGGAAAGCCGCGTCAAAGTGATCTACTCGCGCGAGAACGACATGACGATGGATTTCTCGCGCCCGCTCACCTACCAGAAAGTGAAGGCCGGCGTGGACGGTGACGGCAAGCTGATTGCGATCAGCCACGACGTGGTCTCGGCCTGGCCGACCGCGCGCTGGGGAATCCCCGATTTCCTGACGCCCTCGGTCGACAAGAAGGGCCCGCTCGATTCCTTCACGGTCAATGGAGCGGACTTCTTCTACACCGTGCCCAACCATTATGTGCGCGCGATCAAGAACGAGCTCGCGCACAATGCCACGCCGTCCGGCCAGCTTCGCTCGGTGGCGCCGGGCTGGACCTTCTGGGCGGTGGAAAGCATGATCGACGAGATTGCTGCTGCGACCGGCAAGGATCCGGCGCAGTTCCGCATCTCGCTGCTCGACGGCGCCGGCAAGAACGACGGCGGCGCGCAGCGGCTGCGCAACACGCTGCTCGCCGCGATGGGATTGTCGGGCTATGGCACCCGGCAATTGCCGACAGGCGAGGGCATGGGCGTCGCCTGCGTGTCGTCGCAGGAACGCGCGAGCGCAAGCTGGACGGCGTGCGTGGCTCACGTCGCCGTCGCGCCGTCGGGGGCCGTGACCGTGAAGAAGCTCACGGTCGCAACCGACGTCGGCACGCAGGTGCATCCCGACAATATCCGCGCCCAGGTCGAGGGCGCGGCGCTGTGGGGCCTGTCGCTGGCGATGTACGAGAAGGCGACGCTCAAGGACGGTGGCATCGAGCAGACCAATTTCGACAGCTACACGCCCTTGCGCATGAGCCAGACGCCCGAGATCGCGGTCGCCGTGATCGCCAATGGCGAGAAGGCCACCGGCGTCGGCGAGCCCGCCGTGACCGTGGTGGCGCCCGCCATCGGCAACGCCATCTTCAAGGCCAGTGGCGCCCGTGTCCGCGCCCTGCCGATCACGGCGGAGGCCGTGAAGGCGAGCATGAAGGCGTAGGGCGGCCTGCGATTGCTGAACGAGTTGATCCGCCGGAGGGCCAACCTCCGGCGGATTTGTTTCGAGGAGGCCCCGCATCTTCACATGCGCCCGTTCATGCCCGGGCTTGTCCCGGGCGTCCACGTTCTCCGTGCTCCGGGCCAAGGCCGTGGATGGCCTGACAAGCCGGGCCATGACGGAGGAAATTCCCCTTATCCATCAACGCCCTTTCTACTGTGCATGGGGTTGTTTTCACTTTTTGAAGTTCCTGGCCGCGGAACCCGAATCCCCTAAAATTGCAACCAATTCCCCAAGGCTCCATTGAGCACGCCTCTTAAGGGCCGGAGAACCTGATGCGGCTTAGGTTGTCTCCAAATCCAGTCCCGTGCTTTGGGGAAGTCATGAACGCCGCAGCCAAACCCGCCGCCAAACGCCGGCTTCTGCTCGCCTCCGATCGCAGCGACGAGAGCAGCGAGCTCGCCAGCATCTTGAAGGCGGTCGGCGACGTCTCGACGGTGACGACAGAGGCCATCCCCGCCCAACCGGCGCGCGATCTTTCCGGCCTCGTGGTCGACATCAACCTGCGCTCGCCCGAAAGCGTGCAGCGGGTCCGCGACAAGCTGCGCGGCGATGCCTACCGTTCGATGCCGCGGCTGTTCGTGCTCGCAGACGCCCTGCATCACGGCACCATGCAGGCCTGGGCGTTAGGGGCCACCGATACCATCTCACGCCCGCTTCAGGCCGAGGCCATCTTGCAGCGCATCCGCGCCGCCTTCCCGGACACTGCGGCCTATGACGCGACCGATCGCGGCAAGACGCTCAACCGCGGCGTCGAGGCGGCGCATGCGGTGCTGACCAGGATGTTCGAGAAGCTGCCGCTCGGCGTGCCCCTGAACTTCGACGACATCATTGCGGCCGAGAGCAAGATCCTGAAGGCGATCAAGCATTCCTCGCTGCGCGAATGGCTGACCACGGTCGGCTGCCACCATGTCGGCAGCTATCGCCATTGCCTGTTCGTCACCGGCTTCGCCGTCGCCTTCGCCCAGCATCTCGGCATGCGCGATGACGACCAGCGCCGCCTGACCCGCGCCGCGCTGCTGCACGACGTCGGCAAGGCCTTCGTTCCCGCCTGGCTGCTCGACAAGCCCGGCAAGCTCACCGACGAGGAGATGGCCGAGGTCCGCCAGCATCCACGCCGCGGCTATGAAGCGCTCGCCGCGCAAGGCGGCTTCCCCCCGGAGATGCTGGACGTGGTGCTGCATCACCACGAATTCCTCGACGGCTCCGGCTATCCGAACGGCCTGTCGTCGAACCAGATCAGCGACATCGTGCGGCTGACGACAATCGTCGACATCTACGCCGCCCTGGTGGAGAAGCGCGCCTACCGCATGCCCTTCACCCACTCCCGCGCCTTCACGATGATGGAAGGCATGGGCGGCAAGCTCGACCAGCAGCTGCTGCAGGCGTTCCGGCCGGTGGCGCTGGGATCGTTCTGACAATCCAGTCCGCCATTCCGGGGCGCGCGCGGCGCGCACCAGCGTTCGATGCTGCGCATCGCCCCGGAACGACTCTGGTCACCCTACCATCTTCCTGAGCTCCGCCTTCGCCACCTTCTCCAGCGTCGAGCGCGGCATGTCGTCGACGAATCTTATCTCGCGCGGCACCTTGAAGTCGGCGAGGCCCCTTCGGCAGGCCGCCATGACTCTGTCATGCAGGTCGGGCGCAGCGCCCGTGACGCCGCCTTGCGGGATGATGAAGACGACCGGCACCTCGTCAAGCATCGGGTGCGTCTTCGCCACCACCGCCGCCTCGCGCACGCCGGGAACCAGCGCGATCACCTGCTCGATCTCGGAGGCCGCGACGTTCTCGCCGCCGACCTTCAGCATGTCCTTGGCGCGATCGCCGAACTTGATATAGCCATTCTGAAGCCGCTCGACGCGGTCGCCGGTGAGGAAGAAGCCGTGCTCGTCAAAGCTCTCGCGCGTCGCCTTCTCGTTGTGCAGATATTCGGCGAACAGCGACAGGCCCGGGATGCCCTTGATCGAGAGATTGCCGGTGCCGCCGACTTCCGTCAGCCGGCCGTCGTCGTCGGTGATGCGGATCCGATATTCGGGCGCGGCGCGGCCGATCGACATCGGGATGTTGGGCTGATCGACCTCGCCGACGATGCCGTGGGTGATGGTCTCGGTCATGCCCCACCAGCCGATGATCTTGATTCCGAATGCGGCAAAGGCCGGCGGCTCGTTGATCGCCGTGCCCCACAGGCGGAATTTGTGGTCCTTCGGGATCTCCTGCTCGAGCAGGGCCTTCATGCAGAACGGAATGGTCGAGGTCCAGGTCGCGCCATGCTCGCGCGCGACGCTCCAGAACCGGCTGGCGGAGAAGCGCGGCTGGATCACGCAGGATCCGCCGACCCACAGCGTCGCCAGCATGGAGTAGGCCAGCGCATTGGTGTGGAACAGCGGCAGATAGGTCTGGTGCACGTCGCTCGCATGCAGATCCTCGTGCGCGGCGTTGATCTTGGCGCCCCACAGCGCGTTGGCATGGGTCCACAGCACCGCTTTCGGCCGCGACGTGGTGCCGGACGTGTACTGCACGCTGCAAGGCGCCAGCGGATCGGTCGCGCGCTGCGGGCGGTCGGCGCTGTCGGCGAACAGCGCTTCGAAACGGTCGCCGCGCGAGACGGCCTGCGCGGGCGCCGTGCCGGAATCATGCGAAGTCACCGCTATCCAGCGAATGTTGCGGCAGTTCCGCGCGACGACTTCCGCATAGGCCGGCTGCGTGATCGCGGCGACCGCGCCGCAATGATCGGCGAAATATTCGATCTCGGCCGGCGCCGAGCGGGTGTTGGTGGTGACCGCGATGGCGCCGAGCTCGACACAGGCAAACCAGGCCAGCAGCGCCTCGATGCAGTTGTCGAGGTGAATGAGCACATATTCGCCGGGCTTGACGCCACGCCTGGCCAGCCCTGCTGCGAGCGCGCCGACTCGCTCGTGAAATTCGCCGTAGCTCCAGTGCTGTGCCGGCGCGTCGAATGGCGCCCAGATCAGGAACGGATGCGAGCTGCGCACCTCGGCGCGCATTTTGAGCAGCCAGGGGACGTCGAGCCCGTCGAAGGGGCCGACGATTCCGGCGGCGGTCTTCTGGATAGCCATGTGTCCTCCCGTGCAGCCTGCATCTTGCTGGCGGCTGCTTTTTGATGATTGCGTCTTCCTGCCATCGGACGACGCGGGAAGCAAATCGGGGGGCAAGCGGCTGCGCTCTCTCCTCCGTCATTGCGAGGAGCCCTTGCGACGAAGCAATCCAGGGCGCGTCCGCGGATACAGTCTGGATTGCTTCGCTGCGCTCGCAATGACGGAGCCTGAGGCGCGCGAGCGCGCCTCAATCCTCGTACGACGAAATCTCGATCAAGCTGCCATCCGGGTCCCGGCAATAGACCGAACGCAATGTGCCGCGCGCGCCTTGCCTCGGGCCCGGGCCGGCCTCGATCGCGACGCCATGTGCCTGCAAATGCGCCACCACCTCGTCCGGTGTGGCCGAGGTGAGAAAGCACAGATCCTCGCTGCCGGCGGTCGGGTGGCCGGCCGTGAACCACTCCACCTTGTCGGCATCGCGTTGCCGGACGTTGATCTTCTGGTTACCGAATTCAAGGAAAGTACGGGGCGCTTTGCCGCCGCCGGGATCGAACAGCTTGACTTCCATGCCGAGAATCTTGCGATACCACTCCGCGGTGACTGCGACATCGCTGACATTGATCACGAGATGATCCAGGGCGTGAACCTTGAGCGGCATGTCTCATCCTTTCGTCACGATGCGCCGCGCGCACTTTCCGCCTGCGGCAAGCTTTGTTACAACCGACGCGACTTTCAAGCTATCCGACTTTCAAGAACAACACTGGGAGAACCCTTGAGATGATCACTCGCCGTACCGCGCTGGGCCTGCTCGCCGCCAGTCCGCTTGCAGCCACCCCGCTGTCGAGGGCCCTTGCCGCCGATTATCCGGCCCGTCCGGTGAAATGGGTGGTCGGCTATCCGCCGGGCGGGGCCACCGACATCCTGGCGCGACTGATCGGCCAGCGGCTCTCGGAAAAGCTCGGCCAGCAATTCGTGATCGAGAACAAGCCGGGCGCCGGGAACAATATCGCCACCGAATCGGTCGTCAATGCCGAGCCCGACGGCTATACGCTGCAGCTGGTCAATCCGGCCAACTACATCAATGCCTCCCTCTACCCCAATCTGAAGTTCAACTTCGTGCGCGACATCGCGCCGGTCGCTTCGTTCCAGCGGGTGCCGAACGTGATGACCGTGAACAAGGACGTCCCGGCCAAGAACGTCGCCGAGTTCATCGAATATGTGAAAGCCAATCCCGGCAAGGTGAACATGGCCTCGTCCGGCAACGGCACCTCGGTGCATCTGTCCGGCGAGATGTTCATGGCCATGACCGGCTGCAAGATGCAGCACGTGCCCTATCGCGGCGCTGCGCCCGCGATTACCGACATGCTCGGCGGCCAGGTGCAGGTGATCTTCGACAACATGCCCTCGATCATCCAGCACATCCGCTCCGGTGCGCTGCGCGCGATCGGCGTCACCACCGCGCAGCGCTCCCCGCAACTGCCGGACGTGCAGGCAATCGCCGAGACCGTGAAGGACTACGAGGCCAGCGCGCTGTTCGGCATGGGGGCGCCGAAGAACACGCCAAAGGAAATCATCGCCAAGCTCAACGCCGAGGTCAACGCGCTGATGAAGGAGCCCGACATGACCAAGCGCCTGGTCGAGCTCGGGGGCGAGCCGCGCGTGCAGACCCCGGAGGCGTTCGGCGAGGAGATCAAGGCCGAGACCGAGAAGTGGAAGAAGGTCGTCGAGTTCGCCGGCCTGAAGGTCGAGTAGCGATCTTGTGATGACCGAGATGGAGCCCTGCCGTTCGGCAGGGCTTTTTTCTTGCGCGCACGATTCCGTTGATCTGGAATAAAGGGGCGCAACGAAACCTGATGGTATGTGGGGCCGTATCTCGCGTCACCAAGAGAGGAATTCGAATCATGCGCATGATGCAATTGGCGCTGCCGGCGCTGGCCACGATGGTTCTCGTCGGTTTGGCCGCCAGCACCCCCGCCACAGCGCGCGACTATCCCTGGTGCGCGCAGGGCGGCGAGTACGATTATCCCGGCGAATGCGCCTACAGCACCTATGAGCAATGCCAGGCCAGCGTCTCCGGCCGCTTGCTGTTCTGCGACCGCAATCCTCGCTTTGCCTACGGCCAGCAACAGGTCCCTCAACCGCGGCCGCACCGGCGCATGCGGCCTGTCACTCCGTACTGATCGCGCTACGCTCGCCTGATCACGCAGTCGTGCGGACCCGTGCGAACGGGTTCCTGCTTGACGCCTTTCCGCTCGCGTCTATACTAAACCACATGGTTAAGTATAGGGACGAGACGCTGGACCGGACCTTTGCGGCGCTATCGGACCCGACGCGGCGTGCCCTGCTGGCGCGTCTCGGCGAGCAGGACGGCCTGACGGTGAGCGAGCTGGCCGCGCCGTTTCCGGTCTCGCTGCCGGCGATCATGAAGCATCTCGACGTGCTCACGGATGCCGGCCTGATCATGCGGGAGAAGACCGGACGCACGGTCGCCTGCCGGCTTACCGCGCAGCCGATGGAGCAGGCGATGAACTGGCTCAATCGCTATGCACAGTTCTGGTCCCACAATTTCGATCGCCTCGCCGCCTTCGTGGAGGATGAGAAATGGCCGCCGCCGCCAACGCCGCCGAACGCCCGGCAGAACGTCCAAGCCTCACGCTCACGCGCCAGCTCCGCGCGCCGCCCGAAAAGATCTACGCCGCCTGGACGCAAGCCGCGCAGTTAGCGCAATGGTTCGGGCCGCCGAACATGAAGCCGGCGACGCTTCAGGCCGAGCTCGACGTTCGCGTCGGCGGGCGCTACCGCATCAGCTTCACCCGCGACGACGGCGAATATTTCGAGGCCGGCGGCCTCTATCGCGAGGTGGTGCCGAACGAGCTTCTCGTCTTCACCTGGACCTGGCACTCGACGCCGGAACGCGAGTCGCTGGTGACGATCTCGCTGAAGCCGGACGGTGCCGGCACCCTGATGGTCTTCCATCACGCCCAGTTCTTCGACGAGGCCGCGCGCGACAACCACCGGCGCGGCTGGAGCTCGTTCCTCGACAAGCTCGACGCCTTCGTCGCCTGACGCCAGGGAGAACGCCATGCAGCACCATTAGATCGTCTCGCGCGAGCAATGGATTCCGCTTTCGCGCGGAATGGCAGCGGAGCTAACCGTGGCTCATGCTACCGCTTCGCCTCGGCCTGCTCCGTCGCATTGCACGAGATCAGCATCGTGTAGGGCCGGGCGTTGGTGGCGATGTCGGTGGTCTTGAGCTCGCTCTTCGGTTCGGCGGTCTGATAGGGCACCACGGAATTGTCGAGAAAGTCGCGCAGCACGCCGGTCTTGATGGCGAAGTTGATGTTCTCGGGAATATTGCCGGTCGCTACGGCGATGCGCAATGCCGGGATCTTTGCGGTGACCACGCCCACGACCTGGCCTGTGTTATCGAACAGCGGCCCGCCGCTATTGCCGGGCTGCACGGGAGCACTGATCTGCAGGAAGCGCGAGTCGTTGCGCATGCCGCTGAGCGAGCTCACGATCCCCGTCGTCACGGTGAAGTCCGAGGTCAGGATTCCGTGATAGGGAAAGCCGATCGCGACCACGGAATCGCCGGAGCGGATCGAGCGGTCGCGGATCCGGGCAAAGTCCTTGAATGTCGTGGTCGACGGCGCCTGCAACAAAGCGAGATCGTTGTTGGCATCGCTCGAGACGACGCGCAGCACCATTGCGGCTTCGCCGGTGAGATTGCCCTTGATGTCGCCGACGCAGCCGTCGATCACATGGTGATTGGTGACGATGTGCCCGCCCGTGCTGACGACGAAACCGGTGCCGCTCCTGGCTCGGGCAGGTTTGCCGCCGGCCGGCGCTGCCGCCTGTTTCTCCGCCGTCGCCGCCGGCTTGGCCGCACCCTTGGTGAAATCGCCGGCCTTGCTGAGCCCGTCTGCCTTCACCCGCGTGACGCAGTTCGCCAGCGCCGCGATCAGGGGCGCCGTCGACGTCAGCACAAATTGGAGTGGCTTGCTGCCGTTGGTCGTCACCACCATCAGGCTTGCCTTCTGGAAGGCGCGAGCGACGTTGGGGGGCAGGATGGTCGTCACCATATTGGTGGTGCCGGCGGTCGCAAACAACCTGGCCTGCTCCTGGCCGTCGAAAATGAAGTCGATGGGAGCGGTATCGCCCTTGTTGAAGCGAAAGCTGGGGCTGGCAAAGCTCAGCAGCCAGGAGCCGGCCGCATTCTGCGCGACGAAGAGACTCACGCCGTTGGCGTAAGGTGCGGTCGCCGCGCAATGGGAGAACGCGCCCGTCTCGTCATTGCTGAAGGCGCCGCCGGCCCAGTTGCCGACATTGACGGTGCCGAACGGCCCCGCCGCGTTCGCCCCGACCAAACTCACTTGCAACACGAACGCAACGACCAACGACCTCAACCACATACCCCAGCCCCCGGTAAACGCACTCGCATCCATCTTATCCGCGAGGGTAGGTGAGGCGCAACCGTAAGTTGTTCGCTCTCGTCCGGCTGGCCGCGACGATTGGAGCTTGCATATACTTTGCAGTGCCGTATGCTTTGCGGTACAAAGTAGCGGGGCTGTTGCCTCGTCATGTTCGGGTGGAACGAGGTTTTGGCGTGCCGATGCGCGATCTCGACAAGGCACTGGCCGACATCGTGGCGATCCGCAGCCAGATCGCGGCGGGCACCGCCTTCCGCGGCTACGGCCCGGCGACGATGGTGGCGACCGGCGCCGTCGCGCTCATCACTGCGGTCCTGCAGTTCTGGTTGCTGGACGACCCCACCGGCGAGCCGCTCGGATTCTTCATCGGCTGGTTCAGTGCCGCCGTGCTCTCGGGGTTGATGATCGGCATCGAGATGCGGGCGCGTTCGCGCCGTCACCATTCGGGCCTGGCGGATGCCATGATCCACCAGGCAGTCGAGCAGTTCCTGCCGGCAGGCGTTGCC
The DNA here is from genome assembly GCF_049739485.1 of Bradyrhizobium sp. USDA 326. Lineage (NCBI taxonomy): Bacteria > Pseudomonadati > Pseudomonadota > Alphaproteobacteria > Hyphomicrobiales > Nitrobacteraceae > Bradyrhizobium > Bradyrhizobium sp. USDA 326. The sequence goes on along the minus strand of NZ_JBMGQA010000001.1, from coordinate 2,384,488 downwards.
GGCGTGCTGCTCGCGGTGGTGATGTGGAAGTTCGCGAGCGAGACACTGTGGCTGCTCCCGGGCCTATGGCAGATCCTGGTGTCGCTCGGCATCTTTGCCTCGGTCCGCTCACTGCCGCGCACCGTTGCGCTCGCCGGCGCCTGGTATTTCGTGTCCGGCTTCGCAGTGGTGGTGCTGGCGAGCCGAACCCACACGCTGTCGCCATGGACCATGGGACTGCCCTTCGTGATCGGGCAATCGGTGATGGCGGCCATTCTGCATTTCGCGTCCGGAGACAACGATGTCGAAGATTGACAGCGCGCCCTTCTCTTACGAAGGACTCGACCGCGTGATCCACGAGAAGGCGAGGCTCGGGCTTCTGACCTCGCTTATGGCGCATCCCAAGGGGCTGGCATTCGGCGATCTCAAGCAGCTCTGCGGCCTCACCGACGGCAATCTCAGCCGGCATCTTGCCGTGCTCCAGGAGGCCGGCCTCGTCGAGGTGACCAAGGGCTACGAGGGCAACCGCCCGCACACGACCTGCCGCCTGACCAGGGCCGGCCGCCGCCGTTTCCTCGACTACCTCGCCGTGCTCGAGCGGCTGGTGCGCGACGCGGCGAAAGCCGCCGGCCGCGAGGCGCCGCCGCTCGGCCGCCTCGGTATCGCCTCGACCTGATTCTCCCCCTCATTGACCGGAGACTTTGCAATGCAGAGCGAAGCCACGTCGCGCAACGAGAAGCTTCATGTCGGCATCATCATGGACGGCAACGGCAGATGGGCGACGCGGCGCGGCCTGTCGCGCGTGCGCGGCCACGAGGCCGGCGTCGAGACCATCCGCCGGATCGTCGAGGCCGCGCCCAAGCAGGGCATCGGCACGCTGACGCTTTACGCCTTCTCGGCCGACAATTGGCGGAGGCCGAGGGCCGAGGTCGCGGCGCTGATGAGCTTGCTGCGCTTCTATCTCGGCAACGAGGTGCAGAGCCTCGTCAGGAATGGCGTGCGTCTCACCGTGATCGGCCGCCGCGACCGGCTGCCCGACGGCATCGCCACCGCGATCACGCGCGCCGAAGAGGCGACCGCCCGCGGAAGCACGCTGCATCTGCGCATCGCCGTGGATTACTCGGCTCGCGATGCGATCCTCAATGCGGCGGCCAAAGCGGCCGCGCTCACCAGCCTCACCCGCGAAGCGTTCTCGCAGCTCGTCACCGGCGAGGCTGGCCTTCGCGACGTCGATCTCATCATCCGCACCTCGGGCGAGAAGCGGCTGTCGGACTTCCTGCTCTGGGAGGGCGCCTATGCCGAGCTGCACTTCACCGAGCGGATGTGGCCCGAGTTCAACGCGGGCGATCTTGCCGAGGCGCTTGCCGCGTTCCACGGCCGCGAGCGCCGCTTCGGCGGCCTTCGGGCGATCGTGCCGGAGGAGGTGCCTTCGCTCTCGCGGGTGTGACGCACGGCACGCGAAAACGCGCTGTTCGTTTTCAGCCGCCAGGTTGGCAGCACCGACCACGCGGCCGGTGCGCGGCCTCGGGACAAGCGCGGCCTGGCGAAGGAGGCGATTTTTGGGAGGCCCTGGAGACTGGCGCGGTCCACCTCGCCAAATGCTGCCGCGCCCGTCATAGACGCGTTGATTTGTCGTGTGGCACGGATCATGCTCTGGTCTGGGGCGATAGGGTCCGCAGCGACGGGAGCTTCTGCGATGCGCGCAGTCCTGGATTATTGCACCGGCGGAACGGAGCGGCAGGTCGCCGCCGGCACGCTGATCGTCAACGAGGGTGGCACCAGCGGCCACCTCTACGTGCTGATGCAAGGCAAGCTCGAGGTACTCAAGGGCGAGATGGTGGTGGCCACCGTCACCGAACCCGGCGCCGTGCTCGGCGAGATGTCCGTGCTGCTGGGTCAGCCGCACACCGCCACCGTGCGGGCCTGCTCGGACGCGACCGTCTATGAGTTCGAGGACGCCGCCTCGTTCCTCGAGAAGGAGCCGGGTGTGGCCCTGCTGATCGCGAAAATGCTGGCGCAGCGGCTCAATGTCGCCAACACCTATCTTGCCGATCTCAAGCGGCAATATGCCGGCCACGGCACGCATCTGGCCATGGTCGGCGAGGTGCTCCAGAGCATGATCAACCTGCCGCCGCTTGAGGTCTCGCCAGGCTCGGATCGGAAATCCGATCCAAGAATGTGAGCCAGTCGGGCGGCGCCTCGATGGGGGCGGCGGGGCGCTTCAGCGGCGCATTCATGTCGATCCACTGGGCCTCACCGGCCGCCAGCCAGAACGCCTTGTCCTCGTCGAGGTCGAGGACGATGTAGGCCGGCGGCCGGCCCGGTTGCAGGCCGGTGTTGAAGACCCAGGTCTGGCCCAGACGGTCGAACCACGAGCCGCCGGTGATGAACGGCGACTGGTGCACATGGCCCGAGATCACCATCGACGGCTGGTATTGCGTGATCCATTGCACCAGCTCGACGTCGCCGAAAAAGCGCTTGCCGCCCCAGCTCGTCGGTGAATCCGCCGGCGGCGCATGGTGCGCCCAGATCCAGCGCCGCAACCGGCCAGCGGCGGCATCGCGCAGCTGCTCGACGATGCGCTGCTGCACCAGAGGCCCGTCCCACCACGGGCACACCGTGAACATTGTGTCGCCGATGCCGAGGCTGTCGCCGTCGCAGGCGATGCCCAGCTCGCGCACCTCCGAAATCCAGCGCGCGATCTTCTCGCCTTCGGTGTTGCGCTCGTCGAGGTCGTGGTTGCCGGAGCAGAGGATCACGCGGGTCTGCGCGGCAAGCAGCGCGAGGTATTTCTTCACCACCACGATCTGGGCGCGGAAGTCCACGATCGAGCCGATGTCGAGCGCGTCGCCCGCGAAGATCACGAGGTCGAACTGCGGCGCCGCGCTGACCAGCCAGTCGAGCTGGGGCAGCGAATAGTGCAGGTCGGCCACGACCAGGCAACGCATCAAAAATCCGTCGGCGAGAACTTGAAAATGTCTGGGAATTCCAGGCGCCACGAAGCAAGAAGCGGACCAGCATGGCCGCTCCCTGGGCGTCATCGTTGCGGGGCTGGACCGGTTCATCGAATTCTGATGTCGTGGGCGCCCTAACGCGGATGCCCGTATGACCGCCTTCAAGACCATTCGCGCGCGGGCCGAGAAGCGCAAAGGCGGGCCCAAGGCGCTGGAGAAACTGATGCCGGCCAGGCCGGACCTCGAGCGGCTGGCCAGGCTCGGCGACGACCGCATCCTCGCCGAGATGACCAGGCGGGTGTTCTGCGCCGGCTTCGCCTGGAGCGTGATCGATTCGAAATGGGACGGTTTCGAAGACGCCTTCCTGCATTTCCAGCCCGCCAAGCTCACCTTTCAGCCCGAAGACTATTGGGAGGGCCTGCTGCGCGACGCGCGCATCGTGCGCAACGGCGCCAAGATCATGTCGGTGCGCGACAACGCCGCCTTCGTCCAGGAGATTGCGAAGGAGCACGGCAGCTTCGGAAGGTTTCTGGCGAAGTGGCCGTCGTCCCAGGAGATCGGCCTGCTCGATCTCCTCAACAAGCGCGGCAGCCGGTTAGGGGGCAACACCGGCCAGATGTTGCTGCGCTTCGTCGGCTGGGACGGTTTCGTGACGTCCAAGGACGTGGTGGTCTGCCTGCGCGATGCAGGTCTCGACATTGCCGAAGAGGTCCAGTCGAAGGGCGATCTCGCCAAGGTGCAGGCGCAGTTCAATGCCTGGGCCGAGGAGACCGGCCTGCCCTACTCCTATCTGTCACGAATCTGCGCGCTGTCGGTGGGCGAGAACCGCAGCGAGTAGTCCTCACAACAACCTGGAGAAGAACGATGGCGAAAGCCTATTGGGTTGCGACCTATCGTGCGATCAAGAACCCCGATGCGATGGCCGCCTATGCCAACGTATCGCGCCAGGCGATCGAAGCGGCGGGTGGCCGCGTGATCGCGCGCGGGATGCCCGCAGCCGTATTCGAGCTGGGCCAGATGGAGCGTGTCGTTCTCATCGAGTTCGACAGCGTCGCAAGCGCCAAGGCGGCGTATGAGAGCCCGGCCTACAAGGCCGCGCACGACCTGCTCGGTGATGGCGCGGATCGCGATATCCGGATCGTCGAGGCTGTCGAGTAGCGCGCGGGAACAGCCAGATCGTGCGCATCCTGTGGCGCTCTCGTGCCGCGAGCGCGGCGGAGGGAACGCGCGATCACGAAATACATTTTGCAGGAACATTTGCCCCGAGCACCTGTTCGGACTGGAGCCAGGCGGACAAGGGTGCAGGGAACGCGCGCTCCCGCCCGGGCCAATGAAACCGGACACAGAAACGGAGCAGCTCATGAAGCTCACATCCGAACAGGTGAAGCAGACCGTCAACCAACTCGGCGCTCAGGTGCTGCCCGACGAACATCCGGCCATGCCGCAGCTCAACAGCATGTTCGGCGAGCACACCTTCTTCGTCGACGAGATGGGCCTCAAGGTCCTCGAGCCTGCGGGATCGCTTGGCGCCGACACCGACCGCCAGAGCGGCGAGGTCGTCAGCCTCGCCGATTGGGGCGACTCCGATCTGACGCGCCTGATGGCGCATGAGCCCGAACCGACCGGTGTGATCGTGGTGTTCGAGCACGTGAGGCATTGAGGGCCTGAGCGGATCGACTTTCATCGGTGGCGGGCCTGAAAATCCGTCACCGTGGTCGCGCTTGGCGAGCGCTCAGTTTTCGCTTCCTGAGGCGGATCCAGCATGGCCGCCGGAATCATGCCTGGAGCGGGATCTCGATGGCGATCTGAGTCCCCGGATCCGTCGTGCTCTCGAGACGCAGGCGCCCGTTCAGCGACGAGGCCACCAGATTAAAGGCGATGTGCAGCCCCAGGCCGGCGTGGCCGCTCTCCCGACTTGTCGTGACGAACGGATCGAAGACGTGCGCCTGTAATTCGTCGGGAATTCCGACGCCTTCATCAGCACAGACGAGGCGGACGGATGTCGGGTCCGGCTGGCTGACCGTGATGACAAACCGGCCACCTCTCTTGTCGGGATACGCATGCCCTGCGGTATTGAGGGCGAGATTGCTGATCACCTGAGCAAGCGCTCCGGGGTAGCTGTTGAGCTTGATTCCCGCCGGGCATCGGACCTCGACCGTCAGGCCATGATGCGACAGCAATGGCCCGAGCCTGGACGTCAACTCCGACAGCCAGTCCTTGAGCTCGAATTTCCGCCGGTCCTCGTCGGCTTGATGGACGGCGACCTGCCTGAAGCTGTGCACCATCTCGGATGCGCGGTGCAGATTGTCGAAAGTCAGATTGAGCCCCTGCTTGAGCCTGTCGATGCCCTTGGTTAGATCGGAACGCCGGACCGATGCTCCGCCCAATGCGTCAGCCATCGTTTGCAGGTCGGTCTGCATGGTGGTCGAGGTCGTCAGGGCGACGCCGAGCGGGGTGCTGACCTCGTGCGCGACACCAGCAACCAATTGGCCGAGCGAGGCGAGCTTTTCGGCCTGCACGAGCTGCTCCTGGGTCGCGCGCAGGTCGCGCAGCGATTTCTCCGAGCGTTCCTTTTCCCGCTGCAGCGCCTCCGACGTCCGGAATTGTCTTCGCGCCCGGTACTCGCGCGCAGCCACGGCATAGAGCGACAAGGCGTAGGCGTTGCCGACGAGAGAATGATTGATGAATCTCAGGCCCGCCGGCAGTGCCGGCGCGAGCGTCTCGGCGACGATCAGTGCCAGCCACGACAGCACGCAGAAGATCGCCAGCGAGCCGATCCGCAACGGCAGCATGGTCGAGACGAACAGGATGATCATCATCATGCCGGGCGCGGCAAAAGTGAAGCCCGACGGCAGCACCAGATAAATGCTGGGCAGGATGCAGCCGGGAATGACGCAATAGACGAGGAAGATCGTCTCTGCCCACGGCTTCATCCATCGTCGCGACAGCAGCGCCGTCAGCGGCAGCAGGATAAATACGGCCGTGCCGCCGCGGATTGCGAGCGTGATCGGAACCACTTCGGGGTACAGCACCCAATCCCAGAGCGCGTAGCCGGCATAGGTGGCGGCGCCGAGCAGCATTGCGATCTGCGTCCATCCGAGGCTGCCCCGGACATATTGGTCGACAAACCGCCGCTCCTCGATGCGGTCTTCGAAGCGCAGTCCGAGGCGTATCAATAAGGCAAGCATTCCAACATCAATCGCGAAAAGACCTGTTTGACGTCTCTACGACAGGTTTTGGGCCGCGTCGCTGCTAAAGATGTCGCGTTCGCCGAAGCGGTCCCCCGGCGGGATTCAGATGCCCAGCGTCAACTGCGGCTCCGAATCGCCGCCGACCTGGAGCGAAGACAGCGAGACCCCCAACAGCCTGACGCGCTTGGGCAGCGGCATCTCGGCTTCGAGCAGGCCGCAGGCCAGCCGCTCCAGTTCGTCCCGGCCCGCGACGGCCGCGGCGACGGACCTGCTGCGCGTGATGATCTCGAAGTCGGCGAACTTGACCTTCAGGGTAACGGTGCGGCCGCGATTGCCGGTCGCCTCGCAATGGCGCCAGACCTTGTCGACGAGGGGCCTGAGTTCGGCGACCAGCGCGTCGAATGCGTCGAGGTCGATCGAGAACGTGTTCTCCGCACCGATCGACTTGCGGATCCGGTTGGCCCGCACCGGCCGCTCGTCGACGCCGCGCGAGATCCAATAGTAATAGGCGCCGGACTTGCCGAAGTTCGCGTTCATGAATTCCAGCGTCTGGTTGCGGATATCGCGGCCGGTGAACAGGCCGAGCGCATTCATCTTCGCAGCTGTCGCCGGGCCGATCCCGTGGAACTTGCCGACCGGCAGCGTCTCGACGAAGGCCGGCCCCATCTCCGGCGCGATCACGAACTGGCCGTTGGGCTTGCGATGATCCGATGCGAGCTTGGCCAGGAACTTGTTGTAGGAGATGCCCGCCGAAGCGTTGAGGCCCGTCTCGGCCTTGATCTTCTCGCGGATCTTCAGCGCGATGTCCCGCGCCAGCGGGATGCCTTGCAGGTTCTCCGTCACGTCGAGATAGGCTTCATCCAGCGACAACGGCTCGACGATGGCCGTGTGCTCGGCGAAGATGTCGCGGATCTGCCTCGAGATCGCCTTGTAGACCTCGAAGCGCGGCTTGACGAAGATCAGATCGGGGCACTGCCTCCTGGCGGTCACCGATGGCATGGCGGAGCGAACGCCGAACTTGCGCGCCTCGTAGCTCGCGGCTGCGACGACGCCGCGTTCCGCGGAGCCTCCGACGGCGACCGGCTTGCCGCGCAGCTCCGGATTGTCGCGCTGCTCCACCGACGCATAGAACGCATCCATGTCGATATGGATGATCTTGCGCACCGGCGAGGCGTCGCCGGTCACCGTATCGGATTCGCTCATGGAAAGATGATACAATCGGGCAGGAAGAAGCGCGAGGTGATGGATGCTTCAGTTGCTGGTCTTCGTCGTCGCCGTGGTCGGCATCGGCTGGCTGATCGGCGCGACCAATCTCCCCGGAGAGTGGTATGCGAGCCTGGCCAAGCCGGATTTCGTGCCGCCGAACTGGGCGTTTCCGGTAGCCTGGACCATCCTTTACATCATGATCGCCGTCGCAGGCTGGCGGACCTATCGTCGCGCTCCGTCGGGAAAGGCGATGCTGGTCTGGACGGCCCAGCTGGCGCTCAATTTCATCTGGTCTCCGGTCATGTTCACGATGCACCAGATCGGAGCCGCGCTCGTCATCCTCATCGGCCTGTTCGTCGCGATCGTGACCTACATCGGCCTCCAGATATCGCGAGACAGGCTGGCAGCCGCCTTGTTCGTGCCTTACGCGGCATGGGTCGCATTTGCCGGCGTGCTCAATGCGGCGATCTGGCGTTTGAATTGAGACGTTCATTCTCAATCAATCTCAAACAGCAATCCCGGGCTTGTGAGTGGCAAGCATGGGCACGCGATCTAATATGAGGGCGCGGAGGACAGCCAATGCAATACAGCTCCGAGCTCATTCAGACGATGCGTCAGGCCCTGGAAGCCGTGATGGCGAACGTGCCGGCCCATCAATCGGTGTTCGGTCTCAAAGCGGCCGTGGCCGAATTCATCCTGAAAGCCGCCGCACACGGCCAAACGTCGTATGACGGACTGGTGACGTCCGCCTCCGATCAGGTCCAGGCGATTGTCGCGATGCTGACGTGAGTGCCGGCATGAAAACCGCTGGCAAAATCTGGCGCACCCGACACGATTCGAACGTGTGACCTTTGCCTTCGGAGGGCAAGGGTGGGGTAATTTCCCCTGCTTACCTGAAATCCCTTGGAATTGATCGCCCTCAGATATAGGCTGAAACCGGCCTGATTTGGGGGCTACGGTCGTTTCCTCAGATTTCCCCCGTTTTCCGGCGCCTGCTTACCCGGTGCTTACCTCGAGGGATACGTGCCGAAACTGACAAAGCGCGTTGTCGACGCCGCGGAAACTACGGGAGACGACGTCTTCGTATGGGATGATGAGCTCCGGGGCTTTGGCCTGCGCGTGAAGAAAAGCGGAGCCAAGTCCTTCCTGGTGCAGTACCGGAACGCCAACGGCCGCAGCAGGCGGCTCACGCTGGGGCGCTACGGCGTGCTGACTCCCGAGGAGGCCCGCCGAGATGCCAAGCTGGCCTTGGCGGACGTGGTGAGGGGGGCAGATCCGGTCGAAAGCAAGAAGCTCGCCCGCGGCGCGATGACGGTCGAGGAACTCTGCCGGGAGTACCTGGGCAAGGCCGAGCGGGGCCTCATCCTCACGCGGCGGGGCGAGGTCAAAAGCAAGACGACCCTTTACAGCGACAAGGGCCGTATCGAGCGGCACATCATCAAGCTGGTCGGCAAGAAGACCGTGAAGGGCTTCACCTCCACAGACGCAAAGGGCCTCCAGCGCGACATTATCGCGGGCAAATCAGCGGCCGACGTGAAGACCAAGACCCGAGGCCGGGCCATTGTGACCGGCGGGAGGGGAACAGCAGCCAGGACGATGGGGCTGCTGGGTGGCATCTTCAGTTACGCCGTCGACGAGGGCTACCGGCAGGACAACCCTGTCAATGGCATCCGGCGACCTAAAGACCAGACTAGAGAGTGGCGCCTCGATGACGCTGGGTATCGCCGCCTGGGGAAGTGCCTAGCCGTGGCCGAAGCAAACGGCGAGCACTGGCAGCGCGTCCTCGCCAGCCGGACGTCCGCCATGACAGGCTGCAGATTGGACGAGGTGGAAGGCTTGCTGAAGACGGAGGTCGATACTGTCGGGATGGCCCTTCGCCTCGGCAATAGCAAGACGGGCAAGAGCATCCGTCCTGTTGGGCCCGCCGTCATTGCGGTGCTGAAGACCGCAATGGCGAAGTCCAAATCGAAGTACGTATTCCCCGCCATCACGAGCGAGGCGAAACACCATACGGGTTTGACGCGGTGGCTTCAGAAGGTTTCTGCCAAGGACGTCCCGGGGATCACTAGCCACGGACTGAGGCATTCCTTCAGCTCTACTGCCGAGGATCTCGGGTACACGCTGCCTACCATTAAGGCCCTGATCGGCCATTCCAAAAAGGGTAACGTTACGATGGGCTACATTCACAAGATCGATTCGGCGCTTCTCGCAGCTGCCGACCGGATCGCCAGGCACATCGATGATGCCATCAACGGAAAGAAACAGAGCAAGGTCGTCCAGTTTCGGAAGGCCTAATCGATCGGCGCGGCTAGGGTAGCTCCCGAAAAGCTGGTCCGCACCAGCCTGCCGCGTCGTCCACATTGCGGATGCTCCAAGCGGAGGAGCGCATGGCGGACTATGGATCGTATCTTCGCGAGATCGTGAATGCGCACGATCTTGTCGGCTTTGACGATGTCTTCTGGAATCTTGGCCAGGTTCTGGCGTGGGTCGAAACAAGAAGCCCGTTTGCGGTTGACGCACTTTCTGATTCGTCGCGAGAATTGTCTCGCCGAGAGCATTCGTTCCCTTCAGGGCTTCCTCATTTCGCTTCTGAGATTGCCGCGAGTGCTGCCAAGGAGAATGGCCATGCGCCATTACCTTCGCCATTTCGATCGCTCGATGAGGTCCGTAGGGTCGTCCTAAGATCCTTGCAATTGGGTACGCTCAAAGCTTCCGGGCAGCGACGCGGCTCCACTGTGCGTGAGCAAATCACGACTCTTGAATGGGCCGATCTCGTCATTTCAGACAATGTGTACGGCGAGATGAGCGTCCATCGCCATCCAGCCTTTCCAGTCGAGTGGCACGACGTCCGTGTTCTGCGAGATGAAGTGCTGAGTGCTTTTCCGCCGCCTCCATCGCGATCGTCTCAGCGTCCGAACGCCAGAGTTACACCAGTTCCGGAAGGATACTACGCCCTAGAGAAGGCTGTGCTCCTGATTGCTAAGGAATTGGACAGCGACATCTGGCAAAGCGGAAAGATGACGACGAACGAGATCGTGGCCTATGAGAACTTGGGCCAAGTGAACCATTACAAGAATCTGGGCCAGATACTTGACGATATCGTCGCCAATCTACGCGACCGAAAGGGCAATCTGCCGGACGATACGATAGCGCAGCGGCTCGCCAGTTACGAAAAGTGCCGGGGCGTGGTCAAAGAGGCGCTGCTGGCGGGTGATCTGAAATCGCTTCTCCAGTTCGAGACCGGCGAACGAGTGGAGCACCCTTCCAAGGCTTGGGACCAGGACGACGCTATCGCGTGGTTTGATGATGGCTTCATTTGGGTTGATGATGCGCCGGCTACCGCGGCTCCTGGTTGGGCATCCATCCTTATCGATAAGGATTCCTTCTCTGATTGGTACTATTCGGGGACGGGGCCTATGGCCGATGTCGAGGCCAAGGAGCCTGACAAGGGTGGGAGGCCGCCCGAGTACGACTGGGACGCGATCAAGTCCTACGCCATGTCCATCATCAAGGAGCGTGGTCTACCGGCCCGCGCCAATAAACGCCTGCCCTCAAAGGAGCAATTGACCGTCGCGATCTTGGACGCCTGGGCTTTTAAGGGGATCGAACTGAAGAAGCCGACCGTTAGTCGTTACGTCAAGAAGTGGTTGGATGAGCTTTGATCATAACCTGGGCTGAGAGGTTATGATGGGTTTTGGCAGGGTTCTGAGCGGACTTTAGCTCGCCTGCCATGCGAGTGGTTTCGCATCGATGACGAGGATTCCCCTCGGTTGATGAGAGGCCCCAATGAGAGAAAACCCTGATCGCCTACTGCGGCGCGCCCAAGCAGCCAAATACATCGTCGAGACGTATAACGTCCCGTGTTCACCCAAGACATTAGCAAAGCTTGCTTGCGTTAGCTCGGAAGGGCCGCCCTTTCGGCTCGCCGGGCGCTTCCCGCTTTACCCCGTCTCAGGCCTCGACGCCTGGGCACAGAGGAAGATCGGACCGTTGGTCAGATCGACCTCTGAGGTTCGCCGCGTCGCCTGACACCCTCCCTCAAAAGAAAACCCGGCTGCACGATCCACATCTTGGCGGATCAGATCGTGCGCACCGGGTTTCCCTGGAAATCGTAGTATGAAAAGACATAGCAAACGCATCCGGCAATCTCAATCCGTTTCTGACCTGCCGCTCTTCTCATGGCGCGTCACCCTCCTGCAGCCGAGCAGCCGAGCCGGCCTGTTCGTCGCCCGACGCTACCGCGTGCACCCGGCCTTCGCTGATCTGATCGCTAACCTGGCGGGTCTCGGAAGCGAGGTGCGCCAATGAGCTACCCGGATAGCCCCGGCTTCAAAGCCGTCGGTCCGAGCAGCGAGGCCGCGCGGAAGCTGACGGAGCGTGCCACCACGATTCGCGAGCGCGTCCTTCAGTTTCTTCGATCGCAGCATCCGGCGAGTTTCTCGCCGGACCAGATCGCTGCGCGCCTCGAGATCAGCATCCTGAGCGTCAGGCCGCGTGTTTCCGAGCTCCACCTGCAAGGCGAGATCGAGCCGGACGGAACGCGATGCAAGAACGTGTCTGGCATGTCGGCCCAGTGCTGGCGCGCCGCAAAATTATCAGCGGGAGAGCGCCGCTAATGGGAACGATGATGAATAGCTTCAACAGCGCCCAGCGCGTCGATTTCAAGGCCGTCAGCTCGGCGGCCCTCAGTGCATTGGATTTCGTCATTCCCCAGCTGTTGCCGGGCGGCCGCCGCGAGTCCGGCGAGTGGGTGGCGCGCAATCCCACCCGCAACGACGCGAAGCCGGGCAGCTTCAAGGTCAACCTGAGAAGTGGCGTCTGGTGCGACTTCGCTACCGGCGACAAGGGCGGCGACGTCATCGATCTCAAGGCATACCTCGACGGCAAATCTAAGCTGGACGCAGCGCGCGACCTCGCGTCGATGTTGAACGTGCAGTCTACGGGTACGACCAACCTGACCGGGAACGTGCGCGATCCCCAGAAGGTGAGCGCGAACGTCGCCGCGACGCCGACCGAGGCCAAAGATGCGCCTGTCTTCCCCGCGCGAACGAAGCCGGATGACGACGGCAAGCCCCGCTTCATGGTGGCGGGTGACGAGGGGCCGCGCCCGCGTGACAACGAGAAGCGACGCCACATCTACAAGTGCGGCGGCGTGCCTGTTCGCATCAAGATCATGACCGGGGGTGAGCAGCGGGCCTTCAACGCCTATCGCGTTGCAGATGTCGGTGGCACCACGGGTTGGCAGTATCGCAAGCCCGATGGTTACAAGTCCGTCCCCTATCTGGCGGGTGATCTCGACAGCTCGACCGCGGTCTTCTGGCCCGAGGGCGAGAAGGACGTGGACTCTGTGGGCAAACGCGGCGGCTGCGCCATCACGTTCGGCGGCGTCGGCGATGGGTTGCCGGCGGGCTGCGAGCAGTACTTCGCGGGCAAGCATCTCGTTATCCTGGCCGACAACGATGACGAGGGATCGGATCACGCCGATGCAAAGGCGGCGCTCGCGTTTGGCATCGCTGAGAGCGTCCGCGTGGTGCGGTTCCCAGAACTGCAGAAGAAGCAGGACGTCTCCGACTGGTTCGAAGCCGGGCACTCATTCCAAGATCTCGAGGAGAGGGCGCGCACGACCGTTGAATGGAAGCCGTCAACGGAAGAGATGAGCCAGGAGGAGGAGCACATCCATGCCCGGGCCGAGAAGAAGTCGGCCCTGCCGGTCGGCTACAGCTTCTCTGATCGGGGTCTGATGTGGAGCAATCCAGACGATCTCGACAAGCCGGCAATCTTGGTCGCCGGCCACTTCGATGTCGTGGCTGAGACCCGTGACCCAGACGGGGCAAGCTGGGGCGTATTGCTCCACTGGAAGGACCATGACGGTCGCGAGCACCAGTTTGCGCTGCCGCGTGCCACGTTGGCTGGCGACGGCTCGGAGGCGCGCCGGATCCTGATGGATGGCGGGTTCTTCATCTCGCCCAGCAACACCGCTCGCAACCTATTCAACTCGTTCCTGCTTCAGGTGAGGTCGCCGAACCGGGCCCGGGCCACCCAGCGCGTGGGATGGCATGGAAACTCGTTCGTCATGCCGGACGACTGTTTCGGCGCCGATCAGCGCGACCTTTTGCTACTGCAGAGCGCGTCTGCCCACGAACACCCCTTTCGTCAGGCCGGCAGCCTGGAGAGCTGGCAACAGAACGTAGCTAGGTATGCCGTCGGCAACAGCCGGCTCGTGCTGGCATTGTCCGCGGCCTTTGCGGGACCGCTGGTCGGCCCATGCGCGGCTGAGGGGGGTGGCGTCCACTTCAAGGGCGCCTCATCCACGGGCAAGAGCACGGCCTTGCATGTCGCCGGCAGCGTCTGGGGCGGCGGTGATACCAATGGCTACATCCGCTCATGGCGATCGACGGCCAACGGTCTGGAGGGCGTCTCACTCGCGCATTGCGACACGTTGCTGTGCCTGGACGAGCTGTCCCAGCTGGCGGCGAAGGATGCCGGTGAAGCCGCCTACATGCTCGCGAATGGCTCGGGTAAGTCCCGCAGCACGCGGGACGGCTCGGCCCGTAGGGCGGCGAAGTGGCGCGTCCTCTTCCTGTCGTCGGGTGAGATCGGCCTCTCCGACAAGGTGGCTGAGGACGGCCGTGGCAAGCGCCTGGCAGCCGGTCAGCAGATCCGGATCGTGGATGTGTCGGCCGATGCCGGCGCTGGGATGGGGATGTTCGAGCAGCTGCACGGGTTCACCTCACCGGACGCCCTCGCGGTTCACCTGAAGACCGCGACGCAGCAGCACTACGGCGTCGCCGCGAGGCAGTATCTCGCGGCCATCGTTCCGCACATCGAGGACATCCGGAAGACCGTGAAGGACGTCGTGAAGAGCTTCTGCGACACCTATGTGCCGGCAGGAGCGGACGGGCAGGTTAGTCGCGTCGCTCAGCGATTCGGGCTCATCGCTGCCGGCGGCGAGATCGCGACGCTGTACGAGATCTTGCCCTGGTCGCGGGGAGATGCCGTGAACGCAGCTGCACTGTGCTTCGAGCAGTGGCTCGCAGCCCGCGGGGGGCATGAAGCAGCGGAGACCGCCGCTGGCATGGAGCAGGTGAGAACCTTCCTCCTCAAGGACGGGATGTCGCGCTTCATTCCCGCATGGGAGGATAACCCGCCCAAGGGGATGCAGGCGCGTGATGTCGCCGGCTTCAGGGAGCAGATGGGCGATGGCTGGGACTTCTACGTCACCACCACGGCCTGGAAGGAAATCTGCGCCGGTCTCGACCCGCGGCGCGTAGCAGCGACGCTGAGGCAGAAGGGCTACATCGAGGGCGAGGGCTCCCACACGGCGAAGTCAGTCCGGGTGCCCGAGCACGGAAAGATGCGCCTCTACCACATCCGTTCGACCTTCCTGGAGGATGCAAATGAAGCATGACTTGCAAGCCTTCTCCCGGGACATCGTGGCCCTCATGAAAATGAGTGGGGACAGTGGTGGCAGTGGGGACACTTCCGAGAAGTCCCTGCGGCACAAGGATTATTTTGTCCCCACTCAAGAGACGAGCGTGTCCCCACTCAAAAACGAGTGGGGACAGGCCTCAACGGCAAGTGGGGACAGAAAAACGTCGAGAATTGAAGTGGTTAAACGGGGTGTCCCCAGTGTCCCCACTGCCACCACTCATTTTGAAGAGGGGCGAAAGGCACAAATCTTCGAGGACGACACCGCCGGATGGCATGCAATTCTGCAGGAGCTGAAACGAATGCAAGCACCCGAGTGGGCCGGCCCTGATCGATGGTCCCAGGTGGTCGAAGACGCCGATTCCTTCCTATCGAACTGGGATCGCGCCGCTTGCGATCTCGGCTGGACCGCCCTGGATCTGTTCGGTGTTCATGCCGTCGCACCGGGGTGCCGGTACGATCTCATGGGACTGGCGACGTTGCTTGGAGGTGGGACCGTGTTCGCCTTGTCCGAGCAGACGGCGGCTTTCCGGCGGCTGTCAGGATCGACGCTGACGTATCGACGCAAGCCGATGTCAGGCGCGGTACTTCTGTGTGGAGGTCAGCATGCAATCCGCTGAGGAGACCGCATGGAGGGTGCTCACGCCGTACGACCCCCGGGAGGGCATCAGCCTGGCAACGGCAGCCAAGAGGGCCGGCAAGTCAGAAACCACGATCCGGAATTGGTGCCCTCAGCATGGTCTTGGGCGTCGTGTCGGCGGCGGCGTCTGGGTCGTCAGCCAAGTTGCTCTCGCGATGTTCCTGGATGGCGATATGACGGCTCTTGCTGCTTACCATGCGGGCGACCACTCGACCTCGGAAGTTGCTGGGTACTTCGAGCGCTTCGGTCTGCCTAAACCAAAACCTTCCACTTTCAGGGGGTGACCGGCCACGTGCCGGACTGCGAAGGCCGCTTGTGACCCGAGGCAGACGAACTCGGGAAGGTGCACCACAGTCGACCGCGCTCGGTCCTGCCGACCAGGGCAGGCCGATGGGGCATATTATAGCCGACTGCCGATCAAGCGCCGATCTAGTCTTCGTCTGGCTCGCGCACGACCGCTGGTTCGCCATCGCCATCTTCCCCTTCGTCATCGTCTTCCTCGTCCTCCTCGTCCTCCTCGTCCTCCTCGTCCTCTTCATCAGGATCTCTTGGCGGCAACGCGGTGCCCATAACCACGAGCGGTGTCCAGCAGATCGCTGTGATGAAAAATCCTTCGAAGGTGTGTTGCTTCATGGCGTTGCGGCTCCTCGAAAAAACCCGCAGTCGAATCTTCCTGACGGGTGGCACGCGCAGGTCCAGGGTGCGTTCGTTGCAAACGCGAAGGTGACACCAGCTCGATGACACGAGCAAGGACCGCACCCGCCACGCAGCTCGCGGCGCTTAGGGGCTACCTTATGCCCGAAGACGCATTAGAAGACTCCATGTCCACCAAAAGTTCGCCGCTAGTCACTTCAGGAGCCCCGAGATCGAGGTCATGCAGGCTCGCCTCAACAAACGCCAGTACCTTGGCGTTCGCTGCGTTGGCGCTCTCGCGGTCATCAAATATCATCACGGCGATACCGACACCGCCGCCCGCATCCAGCACATGGTAAGATCTAAATCCCTGCGATTGCCTCAGGATCTCACCGACGCCGCTCTTGGCGCGACGAGCGGCGTCCACGACCGAACGAACATTCGTGTACTTGCGAATGACCATGTACATGGGGCCACCACGTGTCATACGCGCCCCTCGCATCAGAGCGTACCGTTCCCGGCCGGACTAGTGCCAACTTCCGGGAAAGGCCACAGCGTCCGATTGAGCGAACCGTGCAGCGCGCCTTCTCGAATAGGCCATCCCTCGCCCGCAGGGGACGAGGTGCTGAGGCTCAGGTGCCCTCGAACTTGAACGACACGTTGAGCTTGGCGCGATAAGCCTCGACTTTTCCCTTCTCGTCTAGTTGCATATCGAGCTTGACGACCTCTGCGATGCGAAGATCTCGGAGAGATTTAGCGGCTTGCTCGACCGCGTTGGCCGCCGCTTTCTCCCACGAATCTTTACTGGTGCCGATGAGTTCGATGACCTTGTAGACGCTCTCGGGCATGTCGTCCTCCTATCCGGTAGAGCCGGGAAATCTAACATCTGAATCTCGACGCGGATACGTGTCCGCGGATGCCGCGGAAAAGGTTCGCTTGGCTGTCATTTCTTTGTTCGACTGAAGGAAGAAACTCGTTTTCAGCCGAACGAACGCACATTTGGAATGTCCTTTCCGTCGGTTGGTTTCTCAATATAGTTCTGCAGGCCGATGTCGTCATTGCCGCTAAGGTTCTGATCCATGAAGCGATGGCACCTCGTAAGCATCAGCAGCATTGTTATCGCCGTGGGTCTGGTGTGTGCCGGGGCCCTGGTGGTCAGTCGATCACACGTTCCATCGGAAGCCATAGCTTCATCGGTAACACGTACTCCTGAGCTCATGGAGCGTGCGTGGCGCCTGCCCGTGGCAGCCACATTTCAAAGACACGTTGATTGGCAGTCAAATGGCTCTCGCTGCGGACCTGCCGCCGTTGCGAATGCGTACCGGTCCCTTGGCGAGGCGGCAAGGACGGAGGGCGATGTGTTGGCCGGCACGTGGAGCTGCTGGACAGGGGTATGCATAATGGGTCTTACGCTTGACGAGCTGGCCATCGTCGCCCAGTCGCACACCAACCGGAACGTTACGGTCTTGCGCGATCTCAGCGAGAAGCAGTTTCTGGAGCATCTCCGCCGATCCAATGATCCGGGGCGACGCTACATCGTGAATTTCGATCGCGCTCAAATTTTTGGCGCTGGTAGCGGCCACCATTCCCCAATCGGTGGGTATTTCGAGGCCGAGGACCTCGTTTTTGTGCTTGATGTCAATGTTGATTTCCAGCCATGGCTCGTCGAGCGGAGGCGGCTGTTCGACGCTGTAAATACGTTAGACGGTGATAAAAAGCGGGGACTGCTGTTCATAGAGTAAATTATCCCGCATTGCCGCTTGTTGGCCCGTCGCGGCGTCTAGAAGGGTGCTAAGCCGAGCGATCTGCCGGTCGAGCAGCCGGCTCGTTTCAAGTTGCCAATGCATTCGGCCTATTGGCAATGACGAAATCATTGAATAGGTCGGCATTTTGGATTGCGGCCTCGCCTGACCATCTTACGACCGTCTGCTTTCAGGTGGAGAGCGGATTAGGGCCGTGACCTCTCATCACTTCAGCATGTGACCCATATCGGTCATTCCCACGGTCCAGCAGAGCTCGAAAAACGGGTCCTCACAATATCGCAAAAGTGATACCCTTAAGCGTTCGGCGAGGTGCGGCAGGAGGTGAGACCATGGCCACCAACGTTTTGTCGGACCTTACGCGGCTGATTAACGGTTATCAGATTTCGCAGGCCATTCACGTCGCGGCTCGGCTTGGCATAGCCGACCACCTTAGTCACGGGCCCCTAAGCAGCAACGAACTTGCTCAGCTCAGTGGATCGCATCCGAGGACACTTTATCGGCTCTTGCGGGCGCTGGCTTCAGTCGGTGTTTTCAATGAGGCCGAGGACAAAACATTCTCGCTCACCCCGATGGGCGAGTCTCTTCGTTCTGACTCGCCGACACCCCTCGACGGGTGGGCCGCTTATGTCGGCCGACCTTATGCCTGGCAGGCTTGGGGTCATCTTGAACACAGCGTCCGCACCGGCGAGAGTGCCTTTAGGCATCTCAATGGTCAGAGCGTATGGGAGTATCGCAGCACCCGTCCAGATGAGAACGCGATCTTCAACCGAGCCATGACGGCCAATTCTCGCGGCGCAATCGAAGCTATTATCGGGGCGTACGATTTCAGCAGCTTTCGTCACGTCGCGGATATCGGGGGTGGCGAAGGTCAACTGCTGGCTGGGATTCTCGCCGCAAACGAGGGCCTGCGCGGAACGCTGTTCGATCAGCCGCATGTGGTTGGCAAGGCGGCCGAAGTTCTGAACCAACATGGTGTCGCTGACAGATGCGAAATCGTCGGAGGCAGTTTCTTTGAAACCATCCCGGAGGGAGCTGACGCCTATGTGATGCGGGCAATTATCCACGATTGGGACGACAAGGAAGCGATTTCTATCCTGAAGACCTGCCGCCGCGCTATGACGGCTGATGCCAGATTGCTCCTCATTGAACGTGTGGTAGAGCCGCCGAACGAGGGGCCGATCTCGAAGTTCAGTGACCTTAATATGCTCGTCATGCTCGGGGCGCTGGAACGGACCTACGACGAATATTCCTCGCTGTGTCGAGCGGCCGGATTGGAGACGCGCGGCACGGCTCGCGCGGGCTTGCACTTCCAGATCATCGAGGCAGTTCCCACTTAAACTGAAGCAGTGCGGGGTCCTTCTTCACGGCCGCAGGGTCTCCATCAGATGCGCTTCCCGCAACCTTGCGCTTCAGCTGAACATCCAGTGTGGTTTGCACACCAAGGCCCTAAGGATAGGCCTAAGGGCCGAAACGCCTAAAGGAGCAGCGATGACTAAGATCAACAGAAGATCAGCGCTATCACTGGGTTTTGCAACCGCTGCCGTGCTCGCGGCGGGAACATCAGCCTCCGCACAAGCTCAGCTACCACTAGGCGTAAGCATCCAACCTTGGGGTAAACGCGAGTCCATGATCCCGGGCTACAAAACAGTCTCAATGCGCGATGTCGTTTATCAGCCAGGCGCAAGGACTTCCAACCCGTCCATGCCCAATGACATGGTTTGCCACGTACCCGAGGGTGAACTCCGGGTGAAGCAAACCGATGGCATGGAATTTGTTGCGAAGAAGGGTGATGTTTGGACTTGCAAGAAAGGCATCGGCGAAGATCTCGAAAATGTCGGTTCAACTGTCGCAATCATGCGTATTATCGACCTGATACCGGCATGATCATCCGCGCTTGCCGAGTCGCGTATTGAGGTTCACCGATACGGAGATTGCGGTAATTTAAGCGCCCGAAAGATCGTCGCAGCCAGCGGTCGCTGGGCTGCAACGACCGAGCAGTGGCTACTTCCTCTTTTGGCCCGTTGCCGACCTGCGCTCGAAGAGCCGAAACGTCGGCTTGCAGGACACGAGCCAACCAAGGTGAAGCAGCCTGCCAAGGGCAGCGTTGACCCAAGGCGGACGTCAGGCAGCCCGCTCGCACGTTTTTCGCCTAAGCACTCCTGGAAAATGGATCAGCTCTACTGACGCGCCTTAACTGGCTCCGACTAGGCGTCGCAACAAAGCTCTATCAATTGTTGAACTTCTATTTCTTCAATCGTTTCGCCTGAACTCCATATGGTCTTTGGATCATCATGGGACTAATTGTTTGCAACAGCCAATCACGAGTGCACCAGGGGAGGACGTCCATGATCTTCCGCGCACGAAGCTATTTGGTCAACCTCGTCTTTTTCTTGCTGCTGGCTACGGCGGGTGCCGTGCGCGCCGGTAGTGAAGAGGAAGTGAAGGCTGTTTTCGTCAGATTTGTTGCCGCGCAAAACGCTCACGACCTGAAAGAGGTTGGCGTGCTATTGCAAGACTCAGCTCAATTTTTGTGGATCACGCGTGGCACGCCTATCTGGGGTCGTGACTCAGCAATCAAACGTTTCGAGGCCCTGTACCAGGGCACTTGGTCACTCGACCCGAAGATGAACGAACTGAAGGTCATCGAGCTTCAGCCGGGAGTAGCCCAACTGTACGTGCCAATAACCTTTATGATTTCACCGGCTGGGCAGACTGCGCAACCTGCGCGGTTTCTAATGAATCAAGTGCTTGTTAAGACGGGTGACGGTTGGAAGATAACCAGCATTCTTCCAATTCCTGCACCTCAGCCGTAAACCGAACCATAGAGTTCATCACACCGGTGGGGCATAGGTTCGAAGGTCATCGAGCGGAGTCGACCACCTATGGAGCGCGAATGCGCTCGGTCGAAGCGCACCGGCTTATGTCTCTTGGCCCATCGCTTCGGTTTATGCGATGCAGCGGCGCGTTCAGATTTTGGAGTAGACCGGAAGCGATTGGCAGGCACCACCAACCGACGCGACTGCCTCGGAGCGGACGTTGCGGTGGACTGGAGCTAAAAACGGGCTGATCCCACGTCGAAACCGAGTCTAGATCGGCCGGCCGTCACGTATATCGACGGGTTCATCGCAATATGCTTGGTGGCAGCCTGAACGTCGCGAACAGCGCGCTCTAGCGCGTTGCTTTCGAAGATGGATGCAGCTCCGGCCTCGGCGGCCAGCAAATCTACAATCCGCAAGGCCGTTTCCCCCGCATGAGCCGCCGCCATCCGTAATCCGAGCCGCGCCTCGACCAGCCTGGGACCTCCGATGTCGGCGGCGGCCATCAGCTCTGTCATCGCTTGCACGAGAAATGCGCGCGCGGATCGATGGAGCGCCTCTGCTCTGCCAATCATTGCCTGCACAACTTCCCGATCGCGCATGAGCCCGGCCGTTCCAAGTCGGCCCTTCGCCTGGGCCAGCGTGGTAAAGCCGTCAATAGCTCCCCGCGCGATCCCCAGGGGCACCACCGCGACCGTCCACGCGAAAGTGGAAAGGGCTGGCATGCGGTAAAGCAGCCCGCTCACATGTGGTTCGTGGTCAATGAAAGGATGAATCCAGTCGGCGGGCACGTATGCATCCCGAACTTCCCAGTCCGCGCTTCCGGTGCCGCGCAATCCCGAGACATGCCAAGTGTCGTGTATCGCGACCTGCTGCCGCCCAAAATAGCAGCAGAACCGTGGCTGATCTGGTACCTGGTTTTCGCCTATCGTCACCAACCCCATGAAATGCGTGCCATGCGGTGCACCACTTCCAAATGGCCAACGTCCGGAAACGCGATAACCGCTATGGACCGGTACGGCAGTCCCGACCGCTCCGGTCGCACTCACCACGAATGTACGGCGTTCTTCGAACCACTGGCGTACAACGGAGCCCGGCAAATAGCCGCCGACGCGACTCATTCCTCCACCATTTCCGACCAGCCAGCCCACGGCTCCGTCGAGGGCAGCTGCGGCTTCTACGACCTTCATGAAGGCAAGCGGAGATAGCTCAGGGCCGCCGAGGGACGCGGGTAGCCAAAGCTTGAAAAGTCCGGCAGCGGCCAACGCTTCGAAAACGTCATCGTGCAGTCGCCGCTCACGATCGAACGCCGAGCGATGCTTGGTAATGACCGGTTCGATGAACCGGAGAGCGTCCAAAAACGGGACTGCACTTTCGTTCTCTTCCATACCCCATAGTTTCAGCTTCGCTTCCAGACGCAAGTCGTTAACATTTCATGTTCAGATGAGATTAATTCATCTACATTGCCCTTATGGGAAAGCTGCCGCCAATGACACAGTTACGCGCTTTTGAGGCCGCCGCGCGTCATCTGAGTTTTAAGCAAGCAGCCGCTGAGCTCGGCGTTACGCCAACCGCTGTCAGTCATCAGATAAAGCTATTGGAAAAGCATTGCGGCCGGCCCCTTTTTCGTCGAAGGCCGCGACCCCTAGCGCTCACGCCGGCAGGCCATCAGCTCTTTCCGACCCTACGAGACAGCTTCGATAGGATTGCTGAGGCGTGGTCGGGCCTTCAGATCGAACGTGGGGGTCGTCCCCTGCGGATCACGGCGACAAATGCATTTGCCGCTCGTTGGCTTGTGCCACGATTGCCCTCCTGGCGAGCTACTCATCCCAGCATCAAGCTCGAAATCGTTGGCACCGATACAGTACTGAGTCTTGAGGCGAGTGAAGTCGATGTCGCGGTCCGCTATGCGCCCTCACCGCCGCGCGACGGACACGCCGTCGAATTGATGCGCGACACCTTCCACGTTGTTGCGAGCCCCAAGCTCGTCGGCACTCGGACGACGAACCTGCCGCCGGCTAAACTCGTACAATTCCCGCTGATCGAGGCCGCATGGCCTCCGAACGACGTGCAGGCCCCCACCTGGCAACGCTGGCATCGCGCTGCTAACCCGCGCGCGAAAATCGGCTTTGCGTCGCCGGTGAGTTTAAGATTTCAAGAAGAGCTACATGCGATCGAGGCCGCCATAGCCGGTCAAGGCGTTGCCATCTGCAGTGATATTCTCGTGGGTCCTGAATTGGCGAAGGGAACGCTTGTTACGGTGTCATCGGTCAAATTGAGTGGCTACGGGTTCTATGTTGTTCATCGCGCGGGGGGCAGAAACCGTCTAGCCGTAGAGAAATTTATCGCGTGGGCCCTCGCGGCGGTGTGATTTCCTGGCGCCAAGCTCCATCCTGGTCTAGCTGCGAGAAGGTAGCCATGTCTGTTTCTGGCCGATTCCGTTGAAAAAGGCCGCCAGTATTTCGTTGTAATAGCTCGGTCGAGACGTGGCCCAACTGCTCTCCCGTCCTATGCGAGCCCCGGCCTGGGCATCGGGATCAGCTTGGCCATCTTTCGAAGGTTCTGGGCTGTGGCTGCGAGGATGAACTCGTCGCGCGCGCCGTTTGGACCTCGTAAACGCAAACGGTCGAGCTTGAGAATGCGCTTGAGGTGCGCGAACAACATCTCGATTTTCTTGCGGAGCCGGCGCGAGGTGCCTCCCTCCCACGATCTCGCGATCTGGCGCGCCATGTCGCGAGCGCCCTCGTAGATCGAGCGCGGCACTCTCCGTGAAGCCTGCTTGGGGCAACACCGAGCCTTCAATGCGCATCGATCACAATCGCGCTTGCTGGCGAGGTAAAGCATGGTGGCACCATCATTCACCAACGTTCCGGTCGTGGTGAGAACTTTGCCACCAGGGCAACGATAGATGTCCCCAGCATGGTCATAGGTGAAGTCGTCGCGCGAGAAGATCCCGTCTGTGCGGGCCGACTTATCGAAGACTGTAACGTGCGGCTCGATGCCGTGCTCATAGACCAGCCAGGCGAGCATCTCGGCCGAGCCATAGCCGCTGTCACCGAGGAGCCGGCCCGGATAGAGATCAAACCGCTCCAGCGAGCGCTCGATCATGCGCTTAGCGGCCAATACCTCCGCCTGCCGGATTGCCGTCGTTGCCTCAACGTCGACGATGATCGCGTTCTCGATGTCGATCAGGTAGTTCGTCGAATAGGCGAAAAACGCTTGACCACCGTGCGCCCCCGTCCAGCGCGCCGCCGGATCGGAGGGCGAAACGAACTTCGGGGTAACCTCGGTCGCAGCTCCGAAAGCAGCATCATCGAGGACAGCCAGATACTCATCGATTGCTCGGCCGGCAGCCTCCGGCGGAAGTCCCTTATCACCTTCGATCCCCTTCTGCCGATTGGCATCGGCCTTGATCAGGCTCGCATCGACTGCAAATCCTTCACCGCCGACCAGTCGTTCCTCGATGCAGCGGCGCAGCACGCTCTCGAACACGCGACGGAAAAGGTCGCTCTGCCGGAAGCGGCCATGCCTGTTCTTGGAGAATGTCGAGTGATCCGGCACCGCCCCATCCAGACCGAGCCGGCAAAACCACCGGTAGGCCAAATTGAGGTGAACCTCATCGCACAGGCGCCGTTCCGATCGGATGCCGAAGCAGTAACCGATCAGGAGCATCCGGATCATCAACTCGGGATCGATCGAAGGCCGACCGATGCTGCTGTAGAATGGCGCCAGGTCCCGCCGGACCTGTTCGAGATCGACAAACCGGTCAATCAACCGCAGCAAGTGATCAGTCGGGATATGTCTTTCGAGCGAGAACTCATAGAACAAAGCAGCCTGTTCGACTTGCCGATGCCCCATCATGATCTTCAGTCCTGCCAACTAGACAGACTGAATCACTGATATCACTGCGTCGCAACAGCCGTCTTTTTCAACAGAATCGGCCCTTAGCCGAACCACGCTTATCCTGTTATAATGTCGGCTATCGTCGGTAGAACGGACGCGGGACCGCGGTCGCCACGATCGTGGCCCTTTACGGACCCACTGTCCTCCTCAGCCTACTGCCACTTCCAGCGGGGAAGCAGACTTCCCAATCGTCCGGAGTTTTGCGACCACTACGCGCGCGAGAGGGCGGCGCAGAAGCGACAAAGTCCGCAACATCAGCGTCGTTGATATGGTCGAGATCGGGCACTCTTCGTACTGATTACTTCATGCAATTTGCATGAGGACGAACGATGGACGACCCTGCCACCTTCGAGCAACTGATCCAATTTCGCGCCCCTTCGAACCTTTCAAAGGCGATCGACAGGGCCGCGAGCCGGCGTTGCCAGTCCAAATCGGACTACATAAGACAAGCGTTGGTTGACCGGCTTCAGGCACACGAGGGCTCTCCCGTTGGCGAGAAGCGCGATGGTCTACAAGGTGGCCCTAGGCCCACCTTTGATCGTGCCGTGTTCGCTGGAGGCGGCAAGTGACCTGGACGCCCATTACTCCCCAACCAAAGACCTGGACCAAGCAGGAGCGACGCATTCGCGGGTTCGATCCCAATGGATTCGACAGAACTCCCCGATTTGACACGGGTAGCCCCAGCGGCCTTTGGGATCCAAAGCCAGTGCAGGCTGAGACATGGGTGGTTGAATGACGCTTACGATCACTCACGCCAAGGTCACCAGTGGGACCGTCAACGATGCCGTTGAGGTGGATCTGGCCGCCTGGAACGATGCGCATACCGTGGCCGGTACCGTCGATGCGGCGCAAATGCCCGCGCTGACCGGCGACGTGACCTCATCGGCTGGTGCCGTTGCGACGACTCTTGCAACAGTAAACTCCGACGTCGGCACCTTCGGCAGCGCAACGCAGGTGGCCCAGGTCACGCTCAACGGCAAGGGGCTGGCGACTGCTGCATCTAGCGTCACCGTCACGCCTGCCATTGGCAGCATCACGGGCCTTGGAACGGGCGTTGCGACGTTCCTTCAGGCGCCGTCGAGCGCCAACCTTCGCGCCGCATTGACGGATGAGGTTGGTACTGGCGCGGCTTACTTCGTTGGTGGCGCGCTTGGAACGCCGGCCTCTGGTGCTCTGACGAATTGCACGAGCCTGCCTCTCTCGACCGGCGTTACTGGCAATCTGCCTGTATCGAATCTGAATGGCGGCACTGGAGCGACGAGCTCGACGTTCTGGCGCGGTGATGGGACGTGGGCCGCGGCTGCAGCCGCAGGTGTCTCGAGCATCGCGGGCAACACGGGAGCTTTTACGCTCTCCAATGGCATCACCAATTCCACGAATGACATTCGTATCGACACCGGCAATCTTCCTGGCATCGCGTCGAACAGCGCGGCTGCGTCTGGCAAGGTTGGCGAGGTCATTCCCGCCAGCGGCACGTCTGGCACGCTGACGACGGGCACGGGCACAGCTCTCGGCTCCATCTCGCTCACTGCCGGCGATTGGGACGTTAGCGCCATGGTTCAATTCAACACAGGCGGCGGCACCAGCACGACCGATTATTACGTGTCGATTTCTGCGACCGGCGCCAGCATCGCGGCTCCCTATGGAACGTCGATCACATTGCATGAGCGCGTGCCAGCTATGGCCGACCATGGCAATGGCTTCACCATTGGGCCGACGCAGGCGCTGCTCAATTCCACAACCACGCTCTACATCAACGCGCGAGCCGACTACACGGGCACAGCAACCACGGCTACTTGGTCCATCCGAGCGCGACGGATGCGGTAATGGCGAGCTGGACCCAGAAAATCAAGGCGCATGGCGCAAGCAATCACAACGGCTCACCTTTTGCGACCGCGGATGTACCGGCACAGGCGATTGGACCGATCCAATGCAACGGATGTTCGCCGATTTTGATCGTTGGCGAGCCGCCGCGCTGGCCTCGGTCAAGGCGCTGGCGCCGCGCGCTCTTGGCGCAACGGCATGAACTGTTGGCTCAATGATTGGACAGCTTACGAGGTTGATGTGGGACGCAAGGCCAAAAAGAACGCTAGCCCCGCCGAGCGGGCCCTCACGACATCGCCAGAGGCCAAGGCGAATGTTGCCTATTGCCCCCCTCCGGACGAACTCGACAACAGCGTGCCTGAGTTGAGACACCTAGGCGGGTCGAAGTCCGATCAGTGGAATCTCATGCTCTGCAATCAGGTAATCAGTACCGCCTGGTACGGTCGAAACCCACAGCCCGGCAAGGATCTGGACGACAAGAGGACGGCCATTCTCGCCTTCATGGCGGGAGTGAACCCGAAGGACACGATAGAGGGCATGATGGCCGCCCAGCTGTTCGCCTCCCACGCTGCCGCCATGGAGTGTTACCGCCGAGCGATGCTTCCTGACCAAAGCGTCGAGGGCAAGCAGATGAACGTGACGCTGGCGGCCAAGCTGACGAAAGCGAACGCAGAGCAGGCGGCGGCTCTGTCAAAATACCGCGGCAAGGGTCAGCAGAAGGTCGTGGTCGAACATGTGCACGTCTACCAAGGCGGCCAAGCGATCGTCGGACAGGTCACCCCAGGGGGGTCTATGAAAAATTTGGAGGCTCAACCCCATGCTATTGGATATGCAGAATGCTCCCCGGTGCGGTGCGAGATCGAAGAGAAACGGGAAGCCCTGCCAATCGCCGGCAATGCCTAACGGCCGCTGCCGAATGCATGGAGGTCTTTCGCCGGGTGCTCCGAAGGGCAACCAGAATGCCTTCAAGCACGGGCGGTATTCCGCGAGGTACATTGCGGAGAAGCGAGAGATCGCCGCACTTTTGCGCCAGATGCGAGCGGCCTTGTCAGCCCAAGTGTGAGGCGGCTGGCCCGAGAATCGGCCCCATCATTCTTCGTTAGCAGGAGCGAAAGCCGTCAGAATCCGAATTTGACGTAATCGCACCGAGCATAGATGTCTCGCGATTGCCAAACAAACTTGTACTCGCCCTGTTCAATCAGGTCGGAGCATTTCACATCGCCAAAACTAGCGGATGGGATCGTTACGACCTTCTTTTGTATGTAGTTGTAGAAAGTAGGGTACTTTGGGTCAGGCTCTAAGCGCGCGACTGTTACAACCCCGCAAAGCCCGTCAGGTCCAGTGTTAGAAGCCCAAGTCTGAGAGCCAGGCACCCTCTTGAACTGCAGCGAGAAGCTGTTTGTGCCTACAATGCAGGTGCGTGTTTCCCTTTCGTAGTTCAGCGTCGTCAGCTTGGTCATCGTGTGCTCGTTCGGATTTCTGCAGACCTCAACAAGGGCGCTCATCGTTTTGAGCAAGTCCTGCTTAGCCGGAGGCTCCATGGAACTGAGCTGTGCGTAGCCTTCATCGGTAGGCTTTGGATTTTTGATCTTTTCCGCAGCCTGCTCCCATTGTGAGCACTCTTCTTGCTTTATTGGCTTCTCCGTCTTCAGCAGCGCAAGAGCTTTCGAGATTTCCTCTTGGAGCTTCTTGCCCCCACCCTGGCGCCGAACGGAGGCTTGCGTCATCTGGCAGTCCAGGTTTCCACCAGGTCGAAGATGACATTCGTACTGAAGGCTCGACCATTCGGACGTATTGTAAATGAAACCCGTTGTCGGCTGACTCTGTGCGTGTGCCAGCACGGGCAGCAAAGCCGCCACGGACGCCACGAAAGCCAATTTCGCGTTCATATTTGAGCCCCTCATTATAGCCCCCGGCCTTTTGCAGATGCGCGTTCGCATCATCCGAGCACCGCGCGTCCTTCCCGCCCAAGTTAAGCAGCAACGATTCAACCGGAACGGGCGAGCGAAGGCAACAGCCACATCCTCGCAATGGCGGGCTGTTCGCCCCAAGGGGGTTAAATTCGCTTTCGCAAGCAAATTCAAAGGCATATTTTTGGCTCAGTGCCAAGGTCTGGCAAGTAGATGGCCTAGGTCATAAGCTGCGCCTGGGACCCGGAAGGAGACGCTTCGTGGCAAGCGGCGACGATGACAACGAGGAGGATAGGTCTCCTAAGTTGAGGCTCGTCAGCGGCAACCCGAATGCTCGCGCCGATCGACAGATTGAGTGGGCCAAAAGTGAAGCACAGAGCGCACTGTCCCAATTCGCCGCCGCCCTGCTTCGCGCGATGGCGGGCAACGACACAGAAGCGGCGTATCTAATCCGTCGACTGGCTCTCGTCGTAGAGGCGATCAACAAATTCGAGAAACAGGCAGATCGGGGGATGTCCGCCGCGGAGTTGCAAGAAGCGCTGCGCTTGCCGCAAGCGGAGATGGACTATTCGGCGGACGATGATTGGCGCTATCGTCGCTGGCGCCGCGAGGACGGCTTCGACGACATTGTGAAGGGCGCGCTCCGCCTGGCGGCACATAAGCTCCTTGGCGAGGATCCGGCCTTCGGTGGGATGCATTCCGAGAGAGTAATCGAGCGGGGCATAAAGACGCTCGAGGAGCTAAGGCGCCCTCCGCCCCCAGCCCGACCACGATCGAGGCAGACAAAGAACCTGGCAGGCAGCTGGGATGATCTTCATCTGGATGCAAGCGCAGCGAAACCCAAGCGCAGGTTTGGGGAACGGCTGGGGTCAGCGCCCAAGGCCTCCGTCCAAAGGTCGACGCGCCGACGGGCAGAGTTCGACGAAGACGATCTGAAGGAACTTCGAAAGGCGATCAAGGCGAAGGACAACAAGCGCATAGCCGAACTAACGGCAAAGATCGGCAGGCCTCCATCGAAAGGCCTAAAATAGTGCCGCGGCGCATTTGAGTTGCCTTTAACTTGCAAACCAGATGCAATTTGCTATCGCGCCGTCGAAGTCAAAGCTTAGCTTACTAAGGGCATTTGGGGGCTTCGGCAGGCCATTGAACGCAATGCTTTGGATCGCTGAGACACCGCCCGAAAGTGTTTCTTCATAATAGCAGCGCTGATAATTCGGTGTAGCCGTGTCTGTTAGCTCGAAACTCCAAGCCGTGACCACGCTGCCAGAGCCAAACCTGACAGAGCGAAAGACCGTATAGCGCGTCGACGGCAATTCCTTACTGCTACTGGTTGCGTCGACTTGCAGTTGTTCTTTGCTCGGTTGAGGAACATCAACTTTGAAATCTCCCACAACTTTGACAGTCGTCTCAGGGTCGAGGCTCACCGTCGTGGAGGGATCCAACCTAACAATCTGCTCATCCGCGAGACGAAGCTCGGCTGTTGGCGCGAGCGCCATCGTTCCACCAACGATGGTTTTAATTTGCGCTCTCGATAGGCCCTCCGTCACGGCAGCCGCAATCGTGTTCGCCGCGGCCTCGGAAGATGTAGTCTTGCTATATCCAAAGAAAGCAATGCCGAGACCAATCCCCCAAAGCGCAGCACACAAGCCGAGCCCGGCGGCATTGAAGCCGAACGCTTTGGCACGAGTTACGCGTGCCTCAGCGCCCATCCGGGCATTGAGCGCAGCGGAAAAGCCAGCGAAGTCAAATGGCCCAGAAGCGTCGCTCATATTAAGCGTCCTTGCGGAACCAGACACACCTAGCAAATGCGCCGGTCAAGTCAAACTTGGGAGGCACTTTATCCTTTGTAATTACGCCATCGTCACCGACGTCGACCTTGAAAGACACGTCAGAGCTGTCACCGCGTTCAGTAAAATAGCAATACTGGTTGGTCGGCTCTTTCTGCGTGCTTGTGAGGAATCGCCAACCTGTAAATACGGTTCCGGTTTGGAAGGGTACCGATTTGAATATGGTGTAGTTCGTAACCGGCTGCGCTTTAGGGGCGGTCTTCGGCGTAGATTGTGCCTGAATCGCAGAAATTGTAGGCAATTGAATCCGCATACTGCCTTCTGCCTTGACCTTGGCAGACGGGTCGAGCTTCAGCCGCGAATCCTGAGACAGCGAAATCTTTTGGTCAGGGGCGAGGCGGATCTCCGAAGGGTGTATATCGACATTGCCTACGGCTTGTCCGCGCAACTCAACTTGGGACATCGACTTAGAAATTGCCGCTGCAATCTTGTCGGCGGTCGTGCGAGCATCCGTGATATATGAATAGCCGACGAACGCGGCCGCGACAGCCGAACCCGCGCCCAATCCCGCTAGTCCGACACCGATCGACTTTCGGAAGAACGATTGTCCGTCGATAAACTTCAACTCAGCACTGACGCGCTCATCGAGCGAGTTGGCCAGATTTGCGTTCAAGCGCGACGCCAGCATCTTCATTGTGCGGCCCCTTTCAGACCAGCACCATCCTTCATTGCAGTATTAACGGCCTCGCGTGCCTCCTGGCGCAATGCGACCAAGAGTGGGCCGAACAGATACGTCATAGCTTCATCGGGCAGCTCAATGCTTGGATCTGTTTCTGCAACCCTGATTCTTCTCACTGCCGTCATGGCGATCAAAGTTGAGGATAAAGCTGCTGCGATCGACGACACAAAAATCAGATAGAACTCAACTCGTTTTATCTGGTCAGGAGTCACATTGTTCGGGTCCACGCCGAAGATCATTGCCGCCAGCGAATGCAGCTGACTTTGAAAGATCGATTCTCGATTTTCGGTCGTCGCTTTCGTAATTTGCTCTTGTATCTCGCGCAGGCCCTTGTCGTTTGCCACCTTGCTGTATTGGTCTTGCGCTTGCCTTAGTGCAGCCTCGGCGTCGTTCGATCTGGTGCGGGCTATCGATATCTCGGAATCGAGCCTTTTGATCAGGGGGTTTTCTCGGCAAACCTGTCTAGTTGAAGAGGGCGTTCCGGGCGGAGCGGCAGGGTTCGGAGCCACTGTCACCACGGCACAATCCTGCGGCTTCTGCTGTGCCAATTGCGCTTGGAGAGACTGCACAGCGGATACTGCGGCATTTCGCTCCCGCTCCCGGCGATCCATTTCCTCTCTTGCGGCCTCGATCTGGCTCTTGAACTGCTGCTGTCTGTCCTCAAGCTCCTTGATTTGGCTATCTTTCTTATGGGTGTCTTCGAGTCGTGGAGTAAAGGACGAAGCTCCGATGGAATAGAGCGAGTTCGAAGTCACAGCAACGGCACAAAGAACACCGAGAAGCGACGCAAGCTTAATGTTCCATGATGTCTGCGTGCGTACGGCGATTGCCAACGGCACGCGAGCGAGTTCAACCATCGCCATTGCGATGGGAAACAGCATCGCTTGGATAATCTTTGCTGTAGTTGCATCGGGAAGTTGGGCAACCATCAAAAGCGTGTTTGTAAGAATGAGGCCGATAATTACAAACTCGACGGCAAACGCTAAGACGATCTGCTTCACATTGATCGAGTAGCCCCGCTGACGATCGCGGGCAGCACGCAACTCGCGGCGTGTGGGCGCCTCTCGTGACACCACATCAAGCACGTCTTCGCTACCACGAACACGACTGGCCAACACGTTCATGATCTCTGCCTCACCCGCCAAGCGATTAGCTTAGGCCAATTGCCACAACTTCCGCTAGATCGACAAAGGAACGTATCCGAGGCCAGGTCAAATTCACTAAATGTAGTGGGTCGGTCGACCTTCCCAAGCTATTACTTTGCGTTCGCCTCGTCCGAGCACTTGCTTGGCCTGCCTCCAGCCCTGAGGCAAGCGCGGTAGCGCCACGGCTCGACAAAGCTTCCAGCCCAGATTCCTCTGCTGGCCTTCTCTGCGCTGCGCTGCGCATCCTCGTATTTGCCTTTGGAGTACCTCGGCCAATCGAGCGCGTGACCGTTGGCGACAAGCCAGTGCCCGATGTCGGGACCCGGCGTTCCGAGCGAGCACGTCGCGACCGTGCGCCCGTACCGGTCTCGATCAGCCGCAGAACAGGTTACTGGCCGCTTGATAGCCCAGAGCAGTCCTGCGAGTGCCGTCGCGGCAGCGCGTCCGCACTGGTACAGCTTGCTGTCATCGTTCCGACAGAGCTGATCACTCTCCGGGGCGTCGATACCCCAGAGCCTGATGCGCTTGCCATGGATCTCGATGGTATCGCCGTCGATCACGCTGGCTTGCCCGGTTATGTCGTCGGCACGGGCTGAGAGAACGGGCAGAACGGAAATTGCCAGCGCGAGCCCGAAAATTCGATTTATTTTGATTTTCAAGATGATTTTCCACCCTTCAAAAACAGGGAAATCGTGAATTTTCGGGCAAAACAATTCCCTCTTTTATGGAGTGGGTAAGTTCGGCCGATTTATCCAGCCCCAGGAAATGCCCTTTTGTTGCTCGCAAGTCGGAGGGCTGGGGCCCCAAAAGGGGTGGGGTACCTCTGAATAAAAAAATCAACGCTTCCGCTTCCTCATCCTCACGCTGGTCCCACAGCCGTTCTCCGGATGAACTGGACACTGACCTTCTCCAGGGCTGGAGGAGCACTATTTTTTGCTCGTGTGACTGCCGGAGTAGAGCCGGCGGAGCCAGTTTGCTTTGGCTTGGATGAAGGAAGTGCGGCACGCTGAGGCCGGCCCCCACCAGCTTGGAATGAACGAACCTAATATCTCCCCAACCTGAACGGCCAGCCTCCCGATTTCCGAGAGCTGCACCATCAACGCCCCTTTCTCAACGAACGGTCCGATGACGGCATCTCCGCCAATCTCAGGGCGGAGCATAAGAGCAGATTTCATTGTTGGATGAGCGGCCAGCTCCGAAAATAGTTGATACAGCTCCGCTCGCTTCTTCGCAGTGTGGCCATATCTTTTGTCGAGGGCCTCCCTCACCTTCACAGGAGAGAATTTTTTTCTGATCTGTTGCTTGTCTGCAAATCTCCACTCCCTAATCAAGGATGGCTCGCCTCTGAAGAGATCAAGGAGAAAAACAGTTTCAAGTACGTCGCGCATCACAAGTGTGCTGTTCTGCATATACCCGGACAATGCCAGCTTGAGAGATGAAGCGAAGGCGTTGAACGTCCGCATTCCAAGGATTTGGATCACCTTGAGATCTTCATCGTCGGTCGGGAACTGTCTCAATATGTCGGCCAAGTCCATTGCCAGCTCAACGATTGCGAGATGCGCTTGCAAGTCGTTGTCGCGGATGATCTCCAGTGATTTGGCTCGCAGTAACTCCTCGGCTTCATGGAGCCTCTGAAAGTTCTGTGGAAGATCGCATTCCATGGACTTATTGCATCTTCTACTTTCGCTTTCCCCGCCTCGCCAGTCTCACCCCGGCACCGCCGCCATTCTCCGGGATGAACTCGACGCCGGCTTTCTCGAGCGCAGCGCGGACTGCATCCCGGACATCTTCGGACACGGCCGAGCCGTCATCGCTCTCGCGCTCAAGGCGCTTGATGGTTGGCAACGACCTTCCTGCAGCTTCCGCGAGGTCGGTCTGAGACCAACCCAGTAGTCCCCGCGCCGCTCTTATCTGTTCGATCGAAATCATCTCGATTCCTGCTTGACACTTTTTGGATCATTGAATATGATCCTTTTTGTATCAAGACAGAAGCCCAAAGGCAACCCAGATGAGCAAGAGCGCCTTCCCGGTGAACGGCGGAGCTATGCCCGCACCTTTCCTCGGCAAGCAGCAGAGCGAGCAGCTTAACCGCGCCCCGGCCTTCGTTCGCCGTCCGGCTTCTGTAAACGCCGAGCCGCGCTCGTCGGCCAACGCGCTCCGCTCCAAGCTCATGATCGAGGCCCACGCCCGCGCCAAGGCGGACTATGCCGACGAACTCGCCTGCCGTGGTCGCGCTCACCACGTCAACCGACCCTATAGCTATTACCTCGCGCTCCAGATGCGCAGCGGCTTCGCTGAGGCCCGTGTTGCGCGGACTGGTATGGCGCCAGCTTTCGAACTTCCCCCGCAGCATTGGGCATAGAGGAGCAGGGCATGCTTTCCCCCAACACCAACATCGACCGCGTTCGCGTTCCGGCTCGCCTGCTGCTGAAGGGCGATGTCACCGGCTCCGGCGAGACCGTCCTCAGTGCCGGCGCTGGCGTTGCGACGCCACGCGGCAAGGTCGAAGTGTCTCTGAGCAAGGGCGAACACGGTCGTGTGGCGATATGGAACGCCGGCACAATCATCGTCGTACGCCGCAGCACTTCCAATGCCACCGCACCCGAGGTGGCCGACGATACCGACGAAATCCCCCTCTCTGACCGGCTGCCTACATTTAATGAGCTGGCCAGCTTCGATGCTGGCAAGGCATGGGACCTGCTCTCTCCAGAACAGCGGCGAGCAATCGGCGTGCTCGCGCTCAGGTTCGGTACGGTCGGTCAGTGTGAGGGCTACTTCCACGATAGCCTTGAAGGCGCGCGCAAGGGGTTCAACTCAGCCCACTGGACGCCCCAGGTTCCGGCGACGGCTGTTTGGCCGCGCCTGCACGTCGAGCTGATCGAGAGCGCAGCTCAGGTCACGTTTCAGGACCTTTGCGAGCACTTCGATCCCCTGTGGCCCCAGCTATTCGGCTGGCAAGCTCGAAAGGAGGTGAAGCAACCCTAGGCTTGCCCCTGTTCACGGGCCGGACACGGGCGGTGCCCGGTCACTTCATCAATCCGCAATACAGAGAAATGACATGAGCAACGCGGTAGCTAATGGCGCCACGGGCGCCGGACTATTTTCATCATCTTCCCACAAGCAGGAAAGCGGGGCGGACGCATGTCAGCCCGGATCAGCGCGGTCAGAACGATCCGCTTGCTCAGGCATTCCTGTGCCCGGGGCAGTAAGCAGGAGATCACTGATGAACGTTTTCGTTGGCGCCGCCGCAGTTGCAGGCGCAGCTATTCCGCCCAGCCTCCTCGCGGCGAAGCCGGCGCCAAACGTAAGAGAAGTGCCACCGGTCATCGCCAATCCCGACGCCGAGTTGCTAAGCCTCGGAAAGCAGTACGAGCGTCTCCTCCGGGAAGAAGCTACCTTTCGGCGCAAGAGCCGGCGCCTTCATGCCGCAACCGAGGCGCGGAGAGACGAGATATTCGGGCGGGATTTCGCATGCACAGAAGAGCGCCGGCGGACTCTTTCGACAGAGGAGTTTCGCGAATGGCATGGCGCGTGGGAAACCGCCAGCACTGAGACGGGCCATAGAGCGGCCCATGGGGCGTGGTGCGCGGCCTGCAAGCGCACCAGAGTAGTTGGTCGAAAAATACTCCGCATAAAAGCCGCAACACTCGCGGGTCTGTTGGTGAGGAGCCGGGTACTCACAACCAATGGCGAACTGCTTTGTAGGGGCGAACCGATCGAGCAGCTCGAGCGAGAAATTCGCGCCTTCGCGCTGCGCTGCCAAGCGTAGCTCGGTGGGCCCGCCGGCGTGAACCGGCGGGCCGATCACTTCGTATTCGAACGCGAACCCTCGGGATCGTTCTCGTCGATCCAGGCCTGAGCGGCTTCGTCCGTGGCGAACACTTTCAGCTCTTCGCCCTGATCGTAGATCCACACTGTCATAGCTCGCGCTCCGAAATATCTGCTGAAGGCCTGGGGTGTACCCGCGCGTCGACTAGAGCCTCGGTTATAGCGTCCCGGAGGCTATCGCGATCAAGGATACTTAGTAGCCGATCGATTGTCGCCGCGGCGTCCTGATCCCGCGTCAAATAGTCGGCGAGCGCCACCATTGCGAGGTCGTAGCTCTGCTCGATCTGCTCGGCAGGAGAAAGCCGCGCCATCACAGATCCTCCCTCAGCCCCTTGAAAGTCGGGTGCCGCAGATGGCCATTCGCAGACTTGGCGCGGTACTCGACCTCGGCATTGAGGCGGGGCTCTACCCAGATGCCGCGGTTGGGGATACGCTTGGCGAAGGGCTGGGTCTTGCGTACTAGCTTCTTCAACCGCTGCTGCAGGTCCTTCACAGCAGTAGGTTCGAAGCCATGTTCTACCTTGCCGGCGTACAGCAGCTTGCCTCCGTGGTCCCGGCCGACATAGATGCCGTCAAAGCGGTTGTCCTTGATCTTGAAGCCGGCGATGGTCAGAGTCTCGCGGTGTGCGCAGGTGGTCTTAACCCAGTAATTGCCGCGCAGTCCGCCATAGGGCGAGCTGGCGATTTTAGAGACCACGCCCTCGAGCTCGCCGGCGCAGACGCGCCGAAAAAGCTCGGCCCCGTCCATGTCGAAATGATCGCTGTATTCGATCGGGGATTTGCCCACCAGAGCCTTGAGCGCGGCCTTGCGTTCGAGCAGTGGCAGCCTTCGAAGGTCGCGGCCATCAAGATAGAGCAAATCGAACGCCACCATGATCAGGTTGTCGGCCTTTCCGGTGAGGCTGTTTTGCAGAATCGCAAAGTCGGTCTTGCCGCCTTCGCCGGGCACCACAATCTCGCCGTCAATAATGGCCGACTTGGCGTTGATCAGGTCTGCATCGTGCGCCACCTTGCGGAAGCGGTCGGTCCAGTCGAGGCCTGTGCGGGTGTAGATCGTGATGTCCTGGTTAGCGATGTGGAGCTGCGCGCGGTATCCGTCGAACTTGATCTCGTGAATCCAGCGCTCGCCACGCGGGACGCGGTTGACCTGCTCGGCGAGCACGGGTTCGATGAAGCCCGGGAAAGGCGCCTTGATCCCGATCGCCTCGCGCTTTCGATGCCGCAACGCCACTGATGAACTCCACGCAACGAATACGTTGATTCGAATCATTTCGAACTGATTCGTTCCGCTGTTCGACGAAGCATCTTTGCATCTTTGGAACCTACTGAATCCTATTGCGTTTTCGCGAGACAACGGAGGTTTCAGCAAACATGGCGAAGAAAGCAAAGAAGCAGTCGGCTCGTGGACGCAAGCAGGACAGGGCCCGCGTGGCTGGCGGGCAGGATTATGAGGTGCAATATGAAGCGAAGAAAACCCGCAAATCAGCGTCAGCCGTGAAGAAGGCCGTGAAGAAGGTCGGCAGCAGCCGCAAGAAGGTAGAACGGCGTTTGAGGTCGAAATAAATAGCCTTGGAGCTCACCCCGTCAGCGGGTGATCCATTTCGGTGGCGGGGTCTTCCTTCACTCCGCGAGCGATGATCTGCAGCGTCCCGTCGGGAAGCGGCCGCTGCAGTTTCAGCGCTTCCTCAGCGGGAGCATTCATCCACGTCTCGACCTCTTCGGGGGTGGTCAGGATGACAGGCATTGCCTTCGGATGGATGGCGCCGACTTCGGCGTTGGCTTCCGTCGTCAGGAACGCGAACAGATCGTTGGTGGTCTCGCCTTCCTTGACCTTTCGGACCGACGTCCAGTTGGTCCATAGGCCGGCAAAGCACAGAAGTGGACGACTCTCGTCAAGCGCGAACCAGATGTCGCCGCCCTCGGCCTTGTTGAACTCGCTGAAAGAGTTGAACGGAACCACGCAGCGGTTCTCGACACCGAGCCAGCGGGCCCAATGCTTCGATTTTACGTTCCGGATGTTGGTAGTTCCGGAATCTGGCTCCATCCGAAACAATTCCTTGAAGTCTACGGTCTTGCCCTTCGCCTCGAGCTTCCCAGCGCGCTTCTTGGTCGCCTCCATCAGAGCTTGTGACGAAGAAGGCATGCCCCAGCGCGCAAGCGAAAGCTCTCGACCGCCGGCTCCAGTCCGAACAATGGGTGCCTTGTAGTCCGGAAATACGCCCGGCATCGGCGCCAGATTGCCAACGTACTGGTTCACGACCCGGAACTGCGCGAGCACTGCGGCCTGGTTGGTGGTGATCGAGTAGAGATTGCACATGATCTTCGACTAGCTGATTCTCGCGCAGACTAACGCTCTTCGGTCGGATGCACCCACTTATAGGGCGTGATCTGCCTAGTTTCTGTTAGCTTGATCATGCGGGCAGGCGGCGCATAGCGAGGAGTACGGCAGGAGCGGCACTTGAGGGAGGCTTCCAGCTTCCATAGCGGCGTATTTTTGGGCCGGCGGATGGCGTCGAGCGGAAGGCTTGCGCGCGTCTTACATCGAGCGCACTCGACCTCCAGCCAGCCAAGCCCGCCGTTGAGGCATTGGCCGATCGTCGGGGAGGGCTGTGCGGGGCCTCCGTAGCCTTCCATGCGGACCGACCAGGCCTCTGCCTCCGCTCGATCGGCCTCACGCACGGCCTGTTCCGCACGTTCACGGGCGCCCTCAGCATGGATCTTGGCGCCCATGATGCGGCCGCCCCAGATGACCTCTCGCGACTTGGTGCTCATGGTGGAGGATTCCGCGGGCCGAGCGAAATCACAAGCCGCTACGTCTTGCGGTCCTACGTCCCGAAACCACTAGTCGTTCGTCAACATAGACGAGCGGCTAAGCCTGTGCTCTTAGCTCTCCTTGGTAAGAAGCCAATTTTTTGCAGCGATGAGGGGGTAATGACTAATGGGGTGGCAAGGCGCCGTGTCGTTAGCGGGGTGGGCCTTTATCGGCCTGATCGTGTTTCATCATTTTGCGAAAGATGACGCAGGAAAGTTTTCGGACGTTCCAGTTTCAATTCTGCGGGCAGCTATAATGATGGGTATCGCGCTTGCATTGGTCTACACATGGTCTGGCAGGAAAGACATCAAGTTTTGGTATCTGGCCGAAGTCAGTGTTTTGTACGGCTTAGGTCTGTTTGTGCTCCTAAGTGATGCGATAAGGCACGGCCTTGGTGCAAAACTAACTCGATGGAGAGGACCAAACTGGGTCAAGGAGCTAGACTACGTCTATCTTTGTTTTGGCGGCGTTGGTGCACTGACCTCGCTCAATAGGCTAGAGACGGTGTCGGACAAACTTGAGGTTTCCGACATTTATGGCCCTATTATTCTTACAACGGCTCTGGTGATCAGAGCAATCAAGACGAGATCTGAGATCAATAAGTGGAACGAAGCCTAAGGGCCAAAACGCGCTCGTTGAAGGTCAACTGGGATCTGGATTTGGAGCTCAGCTGCAGTGGGTGGAGCTTATAGTGCCAAAGCTTTTCAGTCATTCATTCAAATCGACCGATCAGTTGAACAGAGCCACACCTGAGCAGGTCGGAATCGCGATCGTGCTTCACATGCAGGTGCAGCATGGCCGCTTCTCGCCGCATAACTTCCAAACCGAGGTCAACCACTGGTTCGGAAATCAAGGTTCTCCGCCTTGGCTCATGCAACGAATCTCGGAGGGCATGATGTGGGCACAACAGATGTTGCTCGCGGTGCCTGATTTGGGCCAGCCTTCGGGGGCGTGGTACGTTCTCAGTAGGGCGGGAAGTGAGTTTGAACCGGACGCCGATCTCGAAAGACTTCAGCTCGAACGGCTTCTACCTGAGTTTCTGTTGCACCCTGACGTGCGAGAGGCGTCAGCGGAGATATTCAAGATTGGCCGCTACGACGCCGCCGTGTTCGAGGCTTTCAAGCTCGTTGAGACGGAAATTCGAGAAGCCGCGGGGTTACCAGCGGAAGCGCATGGCATGCCAATGGTTGCCAAGGCGTTCAATACGGAAAATGGACCGCTGACGCTCGCTTCAGATCCGGCCGGCGAACGTCAGGGCATGCAGCAATTCATGGCGGGTGCTGTGAGCGTCTTCAAGAACCCGCGGAGTCATAGGAACGTTGATTTATCAGATCCTAGAGAGGCTGCTGAGATGCTGATCATCGCCAGCCACCTTCTGCGGATCGTCGATAGCCGGCGAACTCGATGTGGCGCCTAATTAACCACTTCTTAGGAAAGCGACTGCGAAAGCACTTTTGCGTTGTAGTGTTGCCTCATTTCTAGCAGGCAACATTCTCGGTTATGGCTTACCTCGACAGAGTCACGCCCGTCGTTGATCTAACGATTTCCAGACTGGCATCGCAGCGCTTCTTGGTCGATCCAATTTCGGGCGAGAAATTTTCCCGTCAAACCAGCATTATCAGCTCGGCCTACAAGCGTCATGGCGCGATTCTCGAAGTCGCCATCAGAGAGAGTCTTCGCGAAAGCAATCGGCATCAGGTTTGGAGGGAGGATGCCTTCAAGGTCTCGCGAGCCGCCGACCAGATCGTAGGGCAACAATCCGAAGAGGCTTACTCATCAACCACGCTACCGTACGGCGATGCTGTGCGGACCTTGCAGATCGACATGATCGCGTTCGACGATGCCGACAAGACCCTTCGGGCCTACGAGATCAAGCGGGGGAACGGCGCGTTCGACGCCGGCAAAATCCGCTCGATCCGACGCGACCTCACAGTCACGCAGATGCTCCTCAAGAGCTATGGGGAAACGTTCAAATTGAACCCCGTTAAGGCCGAGGCGCGTGTTATCTTCTACTATGGGATTCGGTCGCTGCCGCGACCGTATTCGTTGATTGGCGCCGAGCTTAACGATCACTTTGGCTTCGGTGTGTACGATCTGGTCGAGACCGCGAATGTTTACTTCCGCCAGAAACTGCACGAGCTGCTGGAGCGGATCTGAGGGGTGAAATGCAGAATACATCGCATGCCGTAATGGCGCAGCGGGTTGAAGCAGCAGACAGTCTCGATAATTTCCCAACCCCACCATGGGCCACAAGAGCCCTCCTCGAGCATGTGATTGCCGACGCAGGCCCATTTCGCAAGCTGAGTTGCCTTGAGCCAGCGTGCGGGGCTGGGCACATGGCGAAGCCGCTCAAGGAGTACTTCGGGAAGGTGAAGGCGGCGGACATCCACGCCTACGGCTATGGCTCTGTTGCCGACTTCCTGACCACTCCATTGGAGGCGGGCTCCGTCGATTGGGTGATCACCAATCCTCCGTTCAGGCTCGCAGAGGATTTCATCAAGAGAGCGCTGATCGGGGCCCGACATGGTGTGGCCATCCTGGCGCGAACTGTATTTATCGAGAGCGTAGGGCGCTATCGCGAAATTTTCGAGCGCACCCCCCCAACCAAGTTCGCTCAGTTCACTGAGCGCGTGCCAATGGTGAAAGGTAGGCTCGACCGAAAGGCTTCCACCGCGACGGGGTATGCGTGGCTTGTTTGGGAGAAAAAGGCCAAGCACGCTCCGCGGTTGGTTTGGGTGCCCCCCTGTAGAAAAGCATTGGAGCGCCCGGAAGACTACAAAACCTAGTCTCCATCCATTTCGAGGGTGGTGCTTTCTCCAGTCTCGGTATCGGTAGCCTCGATCTCGACGGATCGGCCGTATCGCTGGATGCTGTCCACATCATACTCTTTGTAGCCGCGCTCGCTGTCGTACACTTCAATGGTCCGACCGGATCGAACAAGTTGGCCTCGCTCAATCTCAATGCTTGTGCCGGTCGTCGTGTTGGTGCCGTCCCATGCGAGTGCTTGAGTGAGAGTGATGGACGCGGTCACAGCCGCGAGCAAAAGGCTACTGCGTATCACGATGACAATCCTGCTGCTTACCCGGTGCTTACCCAACCGGGACGGAGAAAAAGCTAAAATCAACTAAGTGCTTGATTTTACTGGCGCACCCGACACGATTCGAACGTGTGACCTTTGCCTTCGGAGGGCAACGCTCTATCCAGCTGAGCTACGGGTGCAGTTGCAGGTTCATTTAGCCGATTGGCGCGGGGCGGGCAACCGCTTCTCGATGGAAGCACGCTTCAGGCCGATTTGCGGCTGACCGGGGCCGGAACCGGCTCTCCGTTGCGGGCGGCGATTTCGGCAAGCACCCGTTCGGCGCAGATGACGCGGTTGCGGCCGAGGCGTTTGGCCACATAGAGCGCCTCGTCGGCGGCACCGAGCAGCCGGTCCGGGCTGCCGTCGGCACCACCAGGAATTTGGCTGGCGACGCCGACGCTGAGGGTGACGTGGTGGCCGGCGCCGATGGCGCCATGGGTGATCGCTAAGGCCATCACGGCGCAGCGGATCGCCTCGGCCACCATGCAGGCGCTGTCGCAATCCATGTCGGGGAGGATCAGCGCAAACTCCTCGCCGCCATAGCGGCTGGCGAGATCGAGCGGGCGCACCGCGTGCCGGCTGACGACGGCGGCAACCGCGCGCAGGCACTCGTCGCCGCTCTGGTGGCCGTGGCGGTCGTTGAACAGCTTGAAATGGTCGACATCGACGAACAGCAGCGCCAGCGGCTTCTGCGTGCGCTGGGCGCGGGCCCATTCGCCCAGCAGCATCTGGTCGAAGGCGCGGCGGTTCGCCAGGCCGGTCAGCCCGTCCTTGGTGGCGAGCTCCTTCAGCGACATCTCGGCGCGCTTCTGGTCGGTGAGGTCGCGCAGCGTCTCCACCACCGCGATCAGCTGGCCGGCCTCGTCGTGGATCGGGCCGGCGTCGATGGCGAGATAGAGCTGGCTGCCGAGCTTCGGCATCACGCACCAGTTCTCCGCGGAAAAGCCGAGCCCGTTATGGCCGCGCGCGGCATATTCCGAATAGTATTCCGGCAGCTGCTCCGGACGGTCGAGCGCGACGAGGTCTGCAAGGCAGGGGCGCCTTGTCTCGTAGAAGGCCTGCCAGTGCTTGCCGGTGCCGATCACCTCGGAGGCGGCGACGCCGGTCAATCGCTCGCAGGCCCTGTTCCAGATCACCACACGGCGCTTCGGGTCGATCACGAAGGTGGGCACCACCAGGTGCTGCATCAGCCGCACCGCGTAGGAATCCGCAACGTCGACGGCTTTGGCCGGAGCTGTCCTCGATCTCGCCATCAGGCCACCGCAGCCACGAGCGCGGGGGCGCCGGGGCCGAACAGCTTTCGCACCTCGCTGGCCGGCTTCGGCGCGCTGAACAGATAGCCCTGCATCTGCGTGCAGCCGAGCGCGCGCAGCATGTCGCGCTGTGCCTCGGTCTCGACGCCCTCGGCGACCGTGGTCATGCTGCTGGCGGCCGCAATGTTCACCACCGCCTGCACGATCACGGGCGAGCCGCTCGCCTCTGCGATGTCGGCGACGAAGCAGCGGTCGATCTTGATCTTGTCGAACGGGAAGCGTTTCAGATAGCTCAGCGAGGAGTAGCCGGTGCCGAAATCGTCGAGCGCGATGCGCACGCCGATCGAGCGGAGCTGATGCAGGATCGAGAGCGCCGCCTCGTCGTCGCGGATCAGCACGGCCTCGGTGATCTCGATCTCGAGCCGACGCGGGTTCAGGCCGGAGGCGGCGAGCGCGCCCGCAATCCGCAGCGCCAGCGTGTCGCATTTGAGTTGCACCGGCGAGACGTTGACCGCGACGCGCACATGCGCCGGCCAGGTCGCTGCCTCGTTGCACGCCATCCGCAACACCCAGTCGCCGAGCTCGTTGATCAGGCCGGTGTCCTCGGCGACGGGAATGAACTCCGCCGGCGAAACCATGCCGCGCTCGGGATGCCGCCAGCGCAGCAGCGCCTCGCAGCCAGACACTTCGTTGCTGCGCAGGTCGACCAGCGGCTGGTAGTGAATCTCGAAGCCGCCATTCACGAGGGCCAGCCGCAAATCCTGCTCCATGTTCAGGCGTGCCTTGGCGCTCGCATCCATCTCCGGCTCGAAGAAGCGGTGGGTGCGGCGTCCATTGGCCTTGGCGCCGTACATCGCGAGGTCGGCGTTCTTGATCAGCTGATCGAGATCGGCGCCGTCCTGCGGCGCCAGCGCAATTCCGATGCTGGCATCGGTGGAGAGCTGATGGCCGAGACAATGATAGGGCTGCCGGATCGCCTGGAAGATCCGCGCGACGAAGGACAGCACGTCGGCGGAGGATGCGATCCCGGTCTGAATCACCGCGAATTCGTCGCCGCCGAGCCGCGCGATCAGGTCGCCCTGCTTGAGGCAGCCGCGGAGACGGTCCGCGATCGCCTTCAACAGCTCGTCGCCGACGTGGTGGCCGAGCGAGTCGTTGATGCCCTTGAATTCGTCGACGTCGATGTAGAGCAGTGCGAACTGTTGGCCGCCTGCGACCTTCGTCAGCTCGCGTTCGATCTGCTCGCGGAACAGGGTCCGGTTCGGCAGGTCGGTGAGCGCATCGTAATGCGCCAGATGCGCGATCTTCTCGTCGGCGTCGCGCCGCTCGGTGACGTCCTCGACGACACTGATGAGGTAGCGCGGCTCGCCGGACCTGTCGCGAATGCCGATCCGGGTCGAGGTGACATAGCGCAGCCCCTTGGTCTGGCTTCGCCAGGGATGTTCGTCCTTGAACAATCCGTTGGCGGCCTGCAGCGCTCTGCTGTCGTCCTCGGTGACGAGTCTTGCGGCTTCGTCCGGGTAAAGATCGAAGGGGGTCTTGCCGACGATGACTTCGCGCGATTGGCCGAATTGCTGCTCGGCGGTCCGGTTGATCAGCAGATATTGCCGCGTTCGGGCGTCCTTCACCGTGATCTGCGAGGGGATGTGATCGATGATCTCGCGCAGAAATGTATGGTTGCGGTCGCGCTCCTGCTCCAGGTTGCGGCGCTCGGTGATGTCTTCGATCGTGGCGACCCATCCGCCCTGTGCGAGCGGCGTGTTGATGATCTGGAAGGCGCGGCCGTTGGCCAATTGATGTATTCTCGTGGAGACCGTGCCTTCGGCGACGACCCTCATCACCTCGGCGCAAAATGCTTCCACGTCGCCGTCGAACGCGTCGCGCTCCTTGCGATGATACATCGCCTCGCGGATGTGGCAGCCCGGCTTGATGACGTCGTGGGAGAGGCCGAACATGTCGGCG
Source organism: Bradyrhizobium sp. USDA 326 (assembly GCF_049739485.1). Classification (NCBI taxonomy): domain Bacteria; kingdom Pseudomonadati; phylum Pseudomonadota; class Alphaproteobacteria; order Hyphomicrobiales; family Nitrobacteraceae; genus Bradyrhizobium; species Bradyrhizobium sp. USDA 326. The sequence continues at coordinate 2,339,636 of NZ_JBMGQA010000001.1, read as the reverse complement.
TAGCGTCGGTTGCAGGTGACGATGTAACCGGCGGCGTCGTACAGGATCAGCCCTTGCGACATGTTGTTGAGGGCGGTGTCGAGCCGGAGCCGTTCCGCCTCCAGCCGCTCCTGTGCCTCGCGGTTCTGCCGGTTGATCTGGCGGATGATCAGATAGAGGATCATCGCGATGACGACGGCTGAAAGCGCGGCGGTCGTGACCATGAAGCCGGTCTGCTGCCGCCAGTCCGCAAGGGCCGCTGCCGTGGTGTTGGTGCCGACGATGACCAGCGGGAAATGCGTCAGCGCCGCCGCCGAGCCGAGCCGCTCCTCGCCGTCGATGAGGCCCCTGACGCGGAGAGTCTGCTGGCCGCCTTTGGCGAGCACCTTCCGCATCAGTGGCGCATCCCTGAAGCTCTGCCCGATCAGCTCTTCCTGATGCGGATAGCGCGCCAGCATCTTGCCGTGGCGGTCGAACAGCGAGATGGCCGTACCCTCGGCGAGCGCGACAGATGCGAAATACTGCCGGTAGCTGTCCGGGTCGATCCGGCGCACCATCGCGCCGAGGAAGGTGCCGTTGGCGCCGGCCAACCGCCCTGCGACGATCGTGGTCCATTTGTTGATGATGAAGCTGCGGACGGATTCCAGCAGCACCGGTTCGGACTGCGGGTTCGTCTTGAACGCCTGAAAGTAGGCCCGGGACGAAACATTGATCTTGGGTAGCGGGTGGGCCCGCGACCAGTTGATCAGCTCGCCGTCGGCATCATAGATCGCGATGTCGCCCAGATGGGAAACGGAGCTGATCTTGCTGCGCAGCATCTGGTTCGTGTCGGTTCCGGACATGCGCTCGCGGAACATTGCCGGGGAGGTGATGTCGGCCAGGTTCATCTGTCCGATCAGATCGGCGGCGACGACGTCGGAGTCTTCGAATTGCTGATCGAAATGCCGCGCGATCAGCTGCACCGTGTTTTCCAGCTCGCGTTCGCGGTTGGCGAGGGTCCGCTCGCGAAATTCGCCGACGGTCATGGCCGTGACGGCGAAGATTCCGGCGACCAGAAACACGCCGCACAGGGTCAACCACAGGACGGGACTACGTCGCGCCAAGACCTCCCAGCCGCTCCTTGCGGCAAGAGACATTCCGGCAGCCACCGTAGAAAGGACCTGGCGCATTCCACCTCACACGAGGAACAGGAATACACCGCACAAATGGCGCAAACCTTAGGAAAGCAAGTTACCCAAGTATTAATCCGGTTGAGCAACGGTGTCCGCACCTCGCGCAGCGGGAAGCCCGTCACGGTTGTGCGGCGCGCGCAGCAAGCGCCGCGCTGCATCATTACCAACGGCTTAATGCGAGCTGCCGGCGCTCTTGTCGCCGCCGGTCTTGCGCAGCCGCCCGACAACGCCGGTCGGGAAGAAGTAGACGCTGGCGATGAACAGCAACCCCAGCCAGAGCAGCCAGCGGTCGGGATGCAACAGTCCCGGCAGCAGTGGGAGGCCGGCTTCGCCCGCCGCGTTCGAGGCAACGCCCATCAGTGACTGCAGATAGTTCTGGGCGAGGATGAAGATGGTGGCGCCGATGATCGCGCCGTAGATCGTGCCCATGCCGCCGATCACGACCATCAGCAGAATGTCCAGCATGATCGAGAAGCTCAGCGAGGTATCGGGACCGGCATAGCGCAGCCACAGCGCGTTCAGGATGCCGGCGCTGGCGGCCACGAGCGCCGCGAGGCAGTTGGCATAGGTCAGGTGGAATACGGTACGAAAACCGAGCGCCTCGGCGCGAAACCGGTTTTCGCGAATTGCCTGGAGCACGCGCCCGAACGGCGAGTTCACGACGCGCAGCAAAGCGAGGATCATCAGCGCCGAAACGGCGAACACCAGATAGAAGGTCAGGATCCGGCCGTTGATCTCGAAGCCGAACAGGTTCTTGGAGATCAGCACGGTGCCGGGGCGCAGCAGCTCCGGCAACTGGAAGCTGCGTCCGTCCTCTCCGCCCGTCAGCCAGGACAGCTGGGAGGCCAGCACCTGGAAGGCGGAAGCCACGGCCAGCGTGATCATGGCGAAGAAGATCGCCGCGACGCGCAGCGAAAAGAGCCCGATGGCGAGCGCCAGCAGAGCCGCGAGCGGCAGGCCGACGACGATTCCGGTTGCGACCGCGGCCCAGTTCGGGCCCATTCCGTACAGCGCGATCGCAATGGCATAGCTGCCGATGCCGTAGAACATGGTGTGGGCGAACGACACCGAGCCGGTATAGCCGAGCAGGAGGTCGTAGGAGGCGACCAGCGCGGCGAAGACGCAGATCTTCGCCGCGACGTTCAGCGCCTTGGCCCCCGGAAACAGGAATGGCGTCGCCGCCAGCGCCAGGATGATGACGACGAGAACAAGCGTGAGCACGCGGCTCCGCGGCGGATCGCCTGAGAGGATCATCATCGGCTGGTCACCGCATAGAGGCCGCGCGGCCGCCACATCAGAATGGCGACCATCAGCAGAATGTTGGACACGAGGGCGAGTTTTGGCACCAGGAAGCCACCGTAATTGGCAACCATGGCGACCAGGATGGCACCGATGAAGCAGCCGCCGATCGACCCCAGGCCGCCGATGATGACCACGATGAAAATGAGCACCGTGAGGTCGTCGCTCATGGAGGCGTGCACCTGTTCGCGATAGAGCGCCCACATCACGCCGCCGAGGCCGGCCAGCGCCGATCCCGTCATGAACACGCCGAGGAACAGGCGGCGGATGCGATAGCCGAGCGCCTCCACCATCTCGCGGTTCTCGACGCCGGCGCGGATCAGGAGGCCGACCTTGCTGCGGTTGAGCACGAGCTGGATCGCGATGAAGATGGCGAGGCCGATCAGCATCGCCAGCACGCGGTACTTGGCGATCGCGACGTCGCCGAGAATAAAGGAACCGCGCAGCGACGCCGGCAGCGGCATCGGGATGATCTGCGGTCCCCACAGCGCATAGAGCGTCTGCTCGGCGACGATCAGGCCGCCGGTCGTCATCAGGATCTGCTTCAGATGCTGGCCGTAGACCGGCAGGATCAGCACGCGTTCGACGACCAGGCCTAGCGCGCCGGAGACCGCCATCGAGAGCAGCGCGGCCGGGGCCAGCACCGCGAGGTTCATCCAGAGCGAATCCGCCTGAATGGACGCCGCGAACGGGGCCAGAACCAGCGTGGCCACATAGGCGCCGACGGCGATGAAGGCGCCGTGACCGAAATTGAGCACGTCCATCAGCCCGAACACGAGTGTGAGTCCGGAGGCCATGATGAAGATCATCATGCCCATGGCAAGGCTCGCGGCGGTCAGCGTCAGCCAGGAAGAGGTCGAGCCGATCAGCGGGATCATCAGAACGGCGAGCGCCATCGGCAGCAGGATCGGGGCGATGTCGCGCTTCGGCTTCGGCAGCGGATCGTTTGCGGCAAGGTCAGTCACTGATGCGCCTCCAGGCTCAGGCCGAGCAGCCGCTCTTGCAGCGGCACGTCGGCGGCGAGCGCCGCCATCTTACCGCGATGGACGATGGTGCCGTTGTCCATGACCAGCACGTTGTCGCCGAGCTCGCGGGCGGCAAAGAAATTCTGCTCGACCATCAGGATCGTCGCACCCTTGCGCTTGATCTCCTTCAGGCACTCGATCAGCGCCATGACGATGGCCGGTGCCAACCCCTTGGTCGGCTCGTCGATCAAGAGGAGCTTGCGCGGCTCGACGATCGCGCGGGCGATCGAGAGCATCTGCTTCTGCCCGCCCGAGAGGCTTCCCGCGCGCGACAGCCAGAACCGGCGCAGCGCCGGGAAGAAGCCGAAGATCCAGTCGAGCTGGGCATCGTCGAGCGGCCCGTCGCGCGCCGCCAGCACCAGGTTCTCCTTGACCGTGAGGTCCGAGAACACCGCCATGCTCTCCGGCACGTAACCGATGCCGAGCCGAGCGATGTCGGGCGTGGCAAGGCTCTCGATGCGCATCCCGGCGAGGCTGATTTCGCCGCTTGAGGCCTGCCAGAGGCCCATGATGGTGCGCAGTGTCGTGGTCTTGCCGGCGCCGTTGCGGCCGAGCAGCATCGTGACCTGTCCTTGCGGCACCGCAAGATCGATGCCCTGAAGGATGTGGTAGCGACCGATATGGGTGTGCACGCCGGAGAGTTTCAACAGGTCACTCATGCTGCACCCTCGGTGGCATTCTTGGGCGCGACGCCGAGATAGGCTTCCTGCACGATCGGCGAGGCGATCACTTCTGCGGGTGGGCCATCGGCGACGAGCTGGCCGTTATGCAGCACGATGATGCGGTCGGCGAGCGAGCGCACCACGTCCATCTTGTGCTCGACGAGAAGGATGATCTTGCTCTTGTCCTGCTTGAGCTGCGCGATGAGGTCGAGGACGACTGGCACCTCGTCGATGCTCATGCCTGCGGTCGGCTCGTCGAACATGAACACCTTTGGCTCGAGCGCGATCATCAGCGCGACCTCGAGCTTGCGCTGATCGCCATGGGACAGCGCGGTCGCGGCGACGCCGCGGCGGCTGCCGAGCGCGACCCGGTCGAGGATGGCGTCGGCGCGCGCGATCAGGTCGCGGCGCACCATCCAGGGCCGCAGCATGTCGTAATGGGTGCCGCTCGCGGCCTGCACTGCGAGGCGCACGTTCTCTTCCACCGACAGGTTCGGGAACAGGTTGGTGAGCTGGAAGGCGCGGCCGAGGCCCGCGCGGGTGCGCATCGGCGCGGACTGCCCCGTGATGTCGGTGCCGTCGAACAGGATGCTCCCGCTCGTGGCGCGCAGCTGGCCCGAGATCAGGTTGAAATAGGTGGTCTTGCCGGCACCGTTCGGCCCGACGATGGCGGTGAGCTCGCCCGGGCGAAACGTGCAGGAGACGTTGTTGACCGCGACATGGCCGCCGAAGCGAATAGTGAGGTCGCGGGTTTCGAGGGTGAGAGACATTGGAGTCCGGCGAATGATGGAACGGCGATATGTCCGCGGTCGCGGTGCGCCCCCTCCCCCGCTTGCGGGGGAGGGTAGGGGAGAGGGTGTGTCCGCAAGCGAGAACCCCCAAGAGGAGAAAGCCCTCTCCCGGCCTCTCCCGCAAGCGGGAGAGGTGAAGCGAGAAAGCCTACCGCTTGTTCTTGATCGGAACGTCCATGTCCTCGATCTTCAGCTCGCGCACCGGCTCGAGCACGGCCCAGGCGACGTTCGGATCGACCTTGACCTTGAAGTGATACATGCTCTGCAGCGCCTGATGGTCTTCTTTCCGGAACACCATCTTGCCCTTCGGCGTATCGAACTCCAGGCCTTCCATCGCCGTGATCAGCTTCTCGGTATCGGTCGACTTGGCCTTGGTGACGGCGGCGACGACGGACATCGCTGCGGCGAAGCCGCCCGCGGTGAAGAAGTCCGGCGGTGCGTTGAAGCGCTTCTGGTGCTCGGCGACCAGCCAGTCATTCACGGGGTTCTTCGGGATGTCGTAGAAGTAATAGGTCGCGCCTTCCATGCCAGGCAGGCCCTTATAGGCGGCGAGCGCCGGCAGGATGTTGCCACCGGTCGAGAGCTCGATGCCGTAGCGCTTCGGGTCCATGTCCTGGAGCTTGGCCAGCGGATTGCCGGCGCCGGCCCAGATCACCCAGATCACCTTGCGGCCCGGCTTGTCCTTCAGCGCGTCGAACAGGCGCTGGCCGACCGCGGTGAAGTCGGTGGTCGAGGTCGGGGCGTATTCTTCGGCGGCGAGCGTCGCGCCGGTCTTGGCGAGCGCCTCCTTGAAGGCGGCGACGCCGTCACGGCCGAACGCATAGTCCTGCGCCAGCGTCGCCACCGTGACGCCCTGCTTGCCGATCGCGACCGCGTTGGAGATCGCGTCCTGCGACGAGTTGCGCCCGGTGCGGAAGATGTAGCGATTCCACTTCTCGCCGGTAATCTGGTCCGCGACCGCGGGCTCGACGATCAGGATCTTCTTGTTCTCCTCGGCGACCGGGAGAATGGCGAGCGCCGCCGCCGACGAGGTCGTGCCGATCGCGATGTCGGCCTTGTCGTCCTGATAGGCCTCCGCGAGCGCGGCCTTGGCCAGATCCGGCTTGCCTTGGTCGTCCTTGGTGATGACAACGATCTTGCGGCCGTCGAGCGTCATGGTGCCCTTGGTGGCGTATTCAAAGCCCATCTTCAGGCCGGTCTCGGTCTGCTTGGCGTAGGCCTCGAGCGGACCGGTCTTGCCGTAGATCAGCGCGATCTTGAGATCGTCGGCCTGTGCGGAGGCGCCCGCGCCGAGCGCGAGAATAGTTGTTGTTATGATGAGTGATCGACGCACGATGGTCCCTCCTGATCTGAAGTTTCTCGGTAACAGCGATTTGCACAAGCTTGCGAACATTGCAATTGAACCTTCCGGTGGCGCGGGCTGGCCTTTGCGGGCATGCATCATTTTTGGGGCTGCATCGCTGCGCCGGCCTCGACCTGGCGCCAGTCCGACTGCGCTTCCTCCGCACTTTCGAAGATATGCGGCGCGACGCCGCGTTTCTCCAGGGCTTCACCCAGCTTGATGCGCAGGAAGCCCGACGTGGTATAGCGCGATACGCCGGAATAGAAGCGATCGACGAGGCTGCGCACCATGGCCGAATAATCGTCCATCAGCTCCGGCAGGATGGAAAAGTTGTCATAATTGACGATGGCGTAGACTCTGCGCCCGAGCGGCGCCAGCCTGGTCTCGACGATGGAGGCGATGGCGTCGATCTCGGCCTTGCTGCGCAGCGGATAGCGTTCCAGATTGACGAAGAACAGGTTCTGCTGCTCGTCCAGCGTGAAACGCTGGTCGAGCGGGATGGTGAGCAGGCGCTCGCGCAGGTCCATCAGACCCTCGCCGAAGATGCGCGGGTCCATCAGCACAGGGTCGCGCGGGATCAGCGGCTTGAAATCCATCAGGCGCAGGATGTCACGCTCGATGTCGATGCCGGGCGCGACTTCGGTGAGCTCGAGCCCGTCGCCCCTGAGCTCGAACACGCAGCGCTCGGTGACGTACAGCGTGCGTTGCTTGCGCGCGGCGGCAAACGGGCCGCTGAAGGTGACGTGCTCGACATTCTCGACGAACTTGCGCGACTTGGCCTCGTCGAGGATGACGAGTTTCCCGTCGCGCACGGTGACGCGTTGCTTACCCGCACCGAACGTGCCGACGAAGACGACCTCCTTGGCGTTCTGGCTGATGTTGATGAAGCCGCCGGCCCCGGCAAGCTTCGGCCCGAACTTGCTGACATTGAGGTTGCCGGCGCGGTCGACCTCGGCAAGTCCCAGGAAAGCGGCATCGAGGCCGCCACCGTCGTAGAAGTCGAACTGGTAGGGCTGGTCGATCACCGCCTGCGTGTTGATCGCGGCGCCGAAATCGATGCCGCTCGCCGGGATGCCGCCGATCACGCCCGGCTCCGCCGTCAGCGTGATCAGATCGATGATCCGCTCCTCGTTGGCGACCGAGGCGATTCCCTCGGGCATGCCGATGCCGAGATTGACGACGCTGTTGGCCTTCAGCTCGAGGGCGGAACGCCGCGCGATGATCTTGCGCTCGCTGATCGGCATCACCGGCAGAGAGGCGGCGCGGACGCGGATCTCGCTCGAGAAGGCGGGATTGTACTGCGTGCCGAATGTCTGCCAGTGGTTCTCGGGCCTCGCCACGACCACGCAGTCGACGAGAATGCCGGGAATCTTCACCTGGCGCGGATTGAGGCTGCCGGCTTCGGCCACGCGCTCGACCTGGGCGATGACGATGCCGCCGGAATTATGCGCCGCCATGGCGATGGCGAGCGCTTCCAGCGTCAGCGCCTCCTTCTCCATGGTGAGATTGCCGTCGGGATCGCCGGTGGTGGCGCGGATGATCCCGACCTGAATCGGAAACGTCTTGTAGAGCAGGCACTCTTCGCCGCGCAGCGTGATCAGCTCCACCATGTCCTCGGTGGTGCGTGCGTTCAGCCTGCCGCCGCCGTGCCGGGGGTCGACGAAAGTGCCCATGCCGACGCGGGTGATGTGGCCGGGCCGGCGTGCGGCGATGTCGCGGAACAGATGCGTGATCACGCCCTGCGGCAGGTTGTAGGCCTCGATCTGGTTAGTGATCGCGAGCTGCTGCAGTTTGGGCGCAAGGCCCCAGTGCCCGCCGATCACGCGCCGGACCAGGCCTTCATGCGCGAAATGATTGAGGCCGCGGTGCTTGCCGTCGCCTTGTCCAGCCGCATAGACCAGCGTCAGATTGCGCGGCTTGCCCTGCGTATAGGGTGCATCGCCCTCGTGGGACAGATAGAGCTCCTCCAGCGCGATCGCGATCTCCTCGGCAAAGCCGATGCCGACGAAGCCGCCGGTCGCCACGGTGTCGCCGTCGCGGATCAGCATGACGGCCTCCGCCGCCGAGACGACCTTGCCCTTCTCGGAGTTGCGCAAGTAAGGCAGAGCTGGGTGGTGGCTCACGGCGTTCCTCCCGATTCCTTCGACCGTATGCCGTTATTGTTTTGCGTTGATCTTATCGTGGAGATCGGCCCTGGAACAGCTTGCTCCCCATGAGAGAAGGCAGCAGAGAGCAAGGTCTGCGCCAGATGCCCTCAATGCGCGGAAAGCGGCCAAAGCTAAGGCGATTTCCGCATGTCCGCGGGCAGGGAGTAGCCGGGCACCGTGTTCGGAATCCGAGACTCCGGACAGAGGGAGTCTCGAAACTCAGACGGCAGCCGGTCCCGTGGCGAGGCCGAACTTGGCGAGCTTCTTGTAGAAGGTCGCGCGCGAGATCCGCAGCATCCTGGCGGCCTCGGTGATCTGGCCGTTGCTGGCGGCAAGCGCCTGCTCCAGCGTCTGCTTTTCGAACTCGGCCTCGGCCTCGGCGTAGGGCACCACCGCTCCGGCCGGGCGCGCGGGCGGTGCAAGCCTGACCTCGGTGTCGACGGGGAGGATGCGCGCGACATCCTCGCCGGTCAGCCGCCCGGAATCGCTGAGGATCAGCGCGCGCTCGAGGATGTTGCGGAGCTCGCGGACATTGCCCGGCCAGTCATAGCGCGCGAGCGCGGCGAGCGCGCTCGGTGTGATCTTCGCCTTGACGTAGTCGCCCGATCCGCTGATGTCGTCGAGCAGCCTGGCGCAGATGTCGGGGAGATCATCGAGGCAATGGCGCAGCGGCGGCAGCTCGATCGCGAGCACGTTGAGCCGATAATAAAGGTCGGGCCGGAACGCGCCGTCGCTGACGCGCTTGCGCAAATCCACATTGGTGGCGGCGATCACGCGCACGTCCACCTTCGAGATCTTGTCCGAGCCGAGCGGCTCGATCTCGCGCTCCTGGAGCACGCGCAGCAGCTTGGCCTGCAATTGCAGCGGCATCTCGCCGATCTCGTCGAGGAACAGCGTGCCGCCGTCGGCAATGCGGAATTTGCCCTCGCGCCCCCTGCGGTCGGCGCCGGTATAGGCGCCCGGCGCAGTGCCGAAGAACTCCGACTCGATCAGCGTGTCCGGGATGGCGGCGACGTTGACGCTGACGAACGGCTTCTCCGCGCGCGAGGAGGCGTTGTGAATCGCCTGCGCCAGCATCTCCTTTCCCGTTCCGGTCTCTCCGGTGAGCAGCACGGTGACGCTCTGCCGCGCTGCACGGCTTGCGAGCTCCTTGGCCTGCGCGATGGCGGGCGTGCTGCCGACGAAATCGGCGAACGTGAAACGCGCCGCGCGGGCGTTGGACAATTGCCGCCGCGCCAGCCGCAGATCGCTCTCGAGCTGGGCGACGCGGGCGAGCAGCGGTTTCAGGCTTTCGAGATGATCATAGAGCACGAATCCAATCGCGCCGATCACCGTCCCGTTCTCGTCCTCGATCGGCATGCGGGTGACGACGAGCTGCTCGCCGCCGAGCGCCATGATGTCGAGCAGGATCGGCTCGCCGGTCTCGGCCACCTTCCGCATCAGGCTGTTCGGGATGACCTCCTCGATCGAGCGGCCGATCGCCTCGCCGGCATGGTTGAGACCGAGCGCGGCAAGGTATTTCTCGTTGACGTAGACGACACGTCCGCCGCGATCGATCGCAATGGCACCTTCGCAGAGCTGTTCCAGCCGCGCGAACAGCGTCTCCATCGCGCGCGCACGGAGATAGACGGGATCGCTGATCGAGGAGGAAGGCGCAGACATGAGATACCTCGGGGAGGTCCGCCTGTGTATTAGCAAAAGGCCAGCAATTTCAAAGGGGGAAAAGGCGCTCAAGAGGGAATAGCGCTGAAGTCAGCTCAGCATTTGCTGTCGTCCCGGGGCGCGTAGCGAACCCGGGACGACAGCGAGATTGCAGCCCCTACCGCCGATACCCGCTCGCCCGCGAATAGCCCTGGCGGTTCTGCTGCATCGGGCGGCTCGCCACGCTGACCCGCGCTTCGCTGGAAACGGGCGTTGCGAGCTTCAGCTCCTCCAGGAAGATCGGCCGGGAGAAGTAGTAGCCCTGCGCGAAGCGGATCTTCGTTGCCGCCTGGAGATAGGCGAGCTCCTCGTAGGATTCGATGCCTTCGGCGATCACCGTCATGCCGAGCGCTTCGCTCAAGGATTCGATCGCGCGCAGGATGCCCTGGCTGCGCGGGCGCTTGTGGATGTCGGTGATGAAGGAGCGGTCGATCTTGATCTCGTCCGCGGTGATGTCGGCCAGCGCCGAAAGCGAGGAATAACCTGTGCCGAAATCGTCGATGGAGATGCCGACGCCGAGCTTGCGGAACATCGGCAGGATCTCGGCCTGGAAATGATTCTTGGCGACGAAGGCGTCCTCCGTCACCTCGATCATGAAGCGCTGGGGAAAGCCGGTGTCGTCCAGCGCCTGCGCAAAGCTGCGCATGAACTCCGGATTGCCGGCCTGCTTGGCGGCGACGTTGATGCTGATGATCGCTTCCGCGCCGAACGTGTCGTTGATCAGGTCGATCGATTTGACGATCTCGGCGAGCACGAGATGAGTCAGCTCGTCGATCAGCCCGAGCTCGCCGGCAAGATTGATGAACGAGCCGGGGGCCTGGATCACGCCTTCGTCGTCGCGCAGGCGCACCAATGCCTCGATGCCCTTCACCGCCTGTGTGCGGATGTCGACCTTGGACTGGAAGGCGCAGCAGAAGCGCTTTTCCAGGATGGCGAGCCGCAGCGACTGCTCGACCTTCATCCGCGCCTGCGCCTCCCGCTCCATGCTGGCGTCGAAGAAGGCGGCCAGTCCCTTGCCGTCGTTCTTGATGCGGTACATCGCGATGTCGGCGTTCTGTCGCAGCGTCTCGAAGCTGCTTCCGTGGTCGGGATAGAGGCTGATGCCGACGGAGGTCGATGCAAAGACTTCCGAATTGTCGATGAAGAACGGTGCGGTCAGCCGCTCCAGCGTCGATTGCATGAACTCGGCGACTTCCTCCTGGCTCTGGATCGGGGAGAGCAGCAGCAGGAATTCGTCGCCGGAGATGCGCGACAGCATGTCGGAATCGCGCAGGTCGCGCCCGAGCCGCCTCGACAGCTCGACCAGCAGCGCGTCTCCCACGGAGTGGCCGTAATAGTCGTTGATGTGCTTGAAATTGTCGACGTCGAGAAAGGCCAGCGCGAAACGCTCGGCGCCACGATCTTTCGCGAGCAGATTATTGGCGTGATGCTCGATCACGCGCCGCGAGGGCAACCCGGTCAGCTCGTCGAAATAGGCCGAGCGGAACAGCTGGTCCTCGAAATTCTTCTGTTCGGTGATGTCGGAGGACGCCGAGATCAGGAGCTCGCGTCCGGCGAGGCGAACAGGACGATGGGTCGTGAGCAGCACCTGCCGCGCGGCGCCGACGTGAAGCGCCTCCTCGGTCACGACCGCCTGCCCGGCGCTCAGTGCCTGCCGGCAGGCTTCGTGTCGCGGAGCCAGATCGGGTGAGGGACGGCTGCCGTCCATGCCGAGCTGGGCGGCGGCGGCGTCGTTGACCAGCAGAAGCTCGCCATGCGCGTCCTGCACGGTGAGGCCGGCCGGCAGCATTCTAACGATTTCCTTGAGAAAACTGAGCTCGGCTTCAGTCGCGCCGGAATATCGATTGTCGTTCATACAAGTCATGAATCTTGTTGTTTCGGCGCGCCTTTGCAATGGGCGCGATCTTGGGCAGTTCCCTCTTAAGTTTGGTTAAGGGGCTAGGAGAAATACGGGGGTGTTTTGGAGAAAACTTGCGACGATGCGACGCGCGCCGGCGATCGTCATTAACAGAGGGTCAATGCGTCAAGTGAAACTGCGAGCGAGGTATGCGCGTGGGAGCGATTTCGCTGCTGCGGCCATCCTTCGAGATGCCCGCCGTGGGCGGGCCTCAGGATGAGGACCGGAGTGCGCTGCGCGATATCACGCGAGCACCGATGCCGCTTAGTCTCATGCTGAGGAGACCGCGAAGCGGTCGTCTCGAGGACGAGGCGCGTGCTCATCTCGCGCAATATCGCAAATGCGCTTGCGCCATGCCGCAAGCGGGAGGAGCGGACCTCTCGCGTTCTATTCGCTTCGTGGGATTCGGCACTGCATGATGCAATGCAGCCCGGTCTTCAGATACGAGATCTCGGTCCTGCCATCGAAGGACGACAATGCCGATTTCAGCAACTTGGTGCCGAAGCCGGGCTCGGACACCTTGTCCACACTCGGCCCTTCGGTTTCGTCCCAGGTGATGGTCAGGCGGTCGTCGCTGATGGTCCAGGACACCTGTAACAGGCCGCGCGGCGAGGAGAATGCGCCGTACTTGCCCGCATTGGTGGCAAGCTCGTGAAACATCAATGACAGCGTGACTGCGAGCTTCGGCGGCAGGAACAACCGATCGCCATTGAGGGTGAAGCGGACATGGCCATAGGGACCGAGTTCCGAGATCAGGAGGTCGCGGATATCGCAGCCGCCCTTGTCGATCCGCGAGATCAGATCGTCCGTTGCGGCCAGCGAGCGCAGCCTGGGATCGACCCGGGCCCAGACCTGCGGGTGGTCGTGCAGCACCTGGTGCAGCACGGCATGCACCGTCGACAGCTTGTTCTTCAGCCGGTGCTGGAGTTCCTCGACCAGCAGCTTGCGATACTCTTCTTCCTCGATGAGGCGTCTTGAGATCCGGCGCTGCTCGGCCAGCATGGTGCGATAGTGCTCGACACCCCAGATGGTTATCGCGCAGACGGCCCAGTAAAGCGCCAGCAGGGCAAACCGCGCGCGATCGGCAAAGGCATCGCCGAAATTCAGGACGACTCCGAGCACGCCGCCGATCAGCGCGGTGATCACGCCGATCCGGAATCCTCCCAGGGCAGCTGCAAAAAACACGGCCGGAAAGTAAGGCGTGAAGTAGATGTCCGGACGAACCTGAGCGAGCCCCCAGCGGACCAGGGTTGCGGCCAACAGGCAGATTGCCGCAAACGAGATGCTCAGACCGAGCGAAGGCGACGCCGCGCCCTGCCAGCCCTTGCGGAACTCGTCGATCAGCTTCCCCATGCGCAGCCCAGTTGCGATATGCGTTCGAACATCGAGCGGCCCGTGAGAATGTTACGCATGCCGCCCGCACAAGCATAGCTTGCCTTGTCGGAAGCGGGCAGGAATAGTGGCGGCTCCGGCGACGGCGGCGGCCGACATTCGCCATTTGGCATCAAATCGCTCGAAAACAGGAACATTCCATGGGCAGGCTGGACGGCAAGGTTGCGGTGATCACGGGGGCGACAAGCGGGATCGGATTGCGCACTGCGGAAGTCTTCGTTGCCGAAGGTGCCAAAATTGTGATCGCGGGGCGGCGCGTACCGGAAGGCGAGGCACTGGCGAAGCAACTCGGGGCCAATTGCATCTTCCGCCAGACCGACGTTACGGTCGAAGCGCAGATGCAGGCGCTGATCGCGCTCGCGGTCGACAAGTTCGGCAAGATCGATTGCCTGTTCAACAATGCCGGCGGGCCGGCGCAGACCGGCGGCATCGAGGGCCTCGAGGTCGAGCGGTTCGACGCGGCGATGGCGACGCTGGTGCGCAGCGTCATGCTCGGCATGAAGCACGCCGCGCCCTACATGAAGAAGCAGGGGGCAGGCAGCATCATCAACAATGGCAGCATCGCCGGCCGCCTCGCCGGCTTCTCGTCGTCGATGGTCTATAGCGCGGCCAAGGCGGCGGTGATCCATCTCACCAAATGCGTGGCGATGGAGCTCGGCGAATCCAACGTCCGCGTCAACTCGATCTCGCCCGGCGCGATCGCAACAGGCATCTTCGGCAAGGCGCTGGGGCTCTCGACCGACGCGGCGGAGAAGACGCCGGCGGTGATGCGCGAGGTCTACAAGACCGCGCAGCCGATCCCGCGTGCCGGCCTTCCCGATGATATCGCCCATGCCGCGGTGTTCCTGGCCAGCGACGAATCCAGCTTCGTCAACGGCCACGACCTCGTCGTCGACGGCGCCATCACCGGCGGCCGCAACTGGAGCCAGCAGCAGCAGGGCTACGTGGCGCTGCGCAAGGCGTTCGATCAGGCGTAGCGGACAGCTTTCGTGCCCCGGACGCGGTGCGGCGCGAAGTGCCGCTCCGCAGAGCCGGGCCCATCTATCCGCAGCAGCTTGCCCTCTGGCTTTCTGAGTCCCGGCTCGCGCTGCGCGCGTCCGGGACACGAGAGTTGAGCGCTAAACCGCCTTCACGCGCACCCGCAGCCCGTCCCGTGGCTTCGGGATCGGCCACATCTGCCAGTCCGGCTTGTAGCCCGGCTCCAGCGACACCTCGATATTCTGCAAGAAGTGCCGCGCGAAACATTTCGCCTGCATGTAGGCGAAATGCAGGCCGAGGCACATATGCGCGCCGCCGCCGAACGGCACGAAGGCGAAGCGCTGGCGGCCACGCTGCGCTTCCTCGGTGAAGCGCAAGGGATCGAAGCGGGCCGGCTCCGGCCAGATGTCCTTCATGTGGTGCGTGTAGAGCGGATTGATGCCGACGGCGGTGCCGGCGGGGATCGCAAACCCCTTGAAGCTGAAATCGCGCATCGCGCGGCGCGGCATCGACGGCACCGGCGGCCTGATCCGTAGCGCTTCCTTGAACGCCATCTCCGACAGCGGCATCTTTTCGAGATCGTCGAAGCTGCTCGGCGCCCCCGGGGCAAGCCCGAGCGCGAGCACCTCCGCGCGCAGCCTGTCCTGCCATTCAGGATTGGCGGCGAGTTCGCCGATGAAGGAGGTCAGCGACGAGGTCAGCGTGTCGTGCGCCGCCATCATCAGGAAGCTCATGTGGTCGATGATGTCCTGCTCCGAGAGCAGCGCGCCGTCCTCATGGGTTGCGCGGCAGAGCTGCGAGAACAGATCGTCGCCGCCATGATTGCCGCGGCGCAGCGGAATCTGCTCCCGGAAATAGGCGACGATGCGCTTGCGTCCCTTCACCCCTCGCGCCATCTGGGTGCCGGGCAGGGGGCGGCGGACCGGCGAGACGGAGGCGGCGACCATGTCGACGAAGGCGCGGTTGATCTCGTCGACCTCCGGCCCGATATCGGCGCCGAGGAATGAGGCCGCAGCGAGATCGAGCGTGAGCTGCTTCATCGCCGGATAGAGCAGCATCTCCCCTCGCTTTACCTTCCATTGCGCGACGCGCGCAGAAATGCCGCGGTCGAGATCGCCGAGATAGGACTTCATCGGCCCGGACTTGAACGCGACCGACAGCGCCTTGCGATGCAGGCGATGCTCGTCGAAATCGAGCAGCATCAATCCGCGCGGAAACAGCAGTCCCAGAACCTTGTTCCAGCCATGCGTCGAGGAGAACAGCTTTTGCTGGTCGAACAGCACGAGCTCGTTGGCCTCGGGGCCGAGCAGCACGACGTTGGTCTCGCCGAAAAAATGCGTACGGTAGACCAGGCCGTATTTGGCGCCGTTCGCTTCGATATGGCCCTTTGGGTCGGCGAGCACCCGAAACGTCTTGCCGATGATCGGCCAGCCTTCGTCGCCGGGAATGTGGGTCAGCTCATTGCGCCTCGGCGGGGTGAACTGAAGTGCGGGGGCGGCCACATTCTGCATCGACATGACGATTGCTCCGGTTGGCTGACCGAACAGGCTCGCGGTCGCGCTCGACTGACAGAGCCAGCATAGCACGGTTGGACGAGAATGACGTGGCGGCTCTCACCTGCAAAAAGCGCCGCGGTGCGGTTCACCTCTTTCCGCCGGAGAGAGGTGAACCCAGCCAACCGCTCGCACCGATTCTACATCGCGTTGAGCCTACCGCTTCGCGGCTTCCTTCTGCAGATCCGGGGCGTTGACGGCGGGAATGGCGACGCGGCCGGGGCCGGTGACCTTCAACGCCTCGGCGGCCTTTTCGTTCTCCATGATCTTGGCCATCACGGCCTGTCCCGCACGCTCGAAGATCGCGCGGTTCTCGATCACGAATTTTTGCGACCTGCGCAGCCCGTCGATATAGCCGTTGATCTCCGGCACGACGTAGCGCGCCACCATGTCCCAGCTCCTCCGCGTCGCTTCCGGATTGGCCCAGTCATGCACGAAGCCGATGATGGCGCCGACGCCGCCGGAGACCTGCATCACGTTCTTGATGGTTTTGACGAGATCGTCGGGCGTGCCGATGGTGGACGCGGCGCCCTCGACGAAGGCGGTCTTGTCGACGGCCTCGTCCGGCGAGGAGAATGCGGTGAGGCCCGGCCGCTGCAACGTGCCGACATTATATTCGTTGTGCCAGCGCATCAGCCCGGCGCCCGCTTCGCGGCGCGCCTGCTCGCGGGTCTCGGCGATGTGGAAAGTCAGCAGCACGCGCCAGTCCGCACGGTTCACCGTGGTGCCGTGCTTCCTGGCGGCATCCTCGGCGAACTGCCATTGCTGCTGCAGCGACATCAGGCCCTGCGTCGTCATCGAGCCCAGCGAGATGATGCCGATGCCGTATTTGCCGGCGAGCGTCATGCCGGACGGCGAGATCTGCGAGGCCACCACGAACGGCATCTCCTCCTGCAAGGGCAGGATCTGCAGCGCGGCGTCGTTCATCGTGAACCAGTCGCTCTTGGCGGTGACGCGCTCGCCGTTGAAGAGGCGGCGGATGATGCCGATCGCTTCGTCCTGGCGGTCGCGCTGCGTCATCGGATCGATGCCGAGCGTGTGCGCATCCGAGGCGAGCGCGCCCGGGCCGGAGCCGAAGATGGCGCGGCCGCCGGTCATGTGGTCGAGCTGCACCATGCGCTGGGCGACGTTGAAGGGATGATGATAGGGCAGTGACACCACGCCGGTGCCGAGCTTGATCCGCTTGGTGCGCTCGCCGGCCGCGGCCAGGAACATCTCGGGCGAGGCGATCATCTCCCAGCCGGACGAATGATGCTCGCCGCACCAGAACTCGTCATAGCCGAGTGCGTCCAGCTGCTCGACGAGGTCGAGATCCCGCCGGAACTGGAGCATCGGATGCTCCCCGATCGGGTGATGCGGGGCAAGGAAGGCTCCGAACTTCAGGCGCGCCATGACGATCTCTCCGGTTTGATTTTCTGTTTGTTGAGAGGGTCAGGCTACGTGCCCGATGGCACGAAGGCAATCGCACGATGTCCCGTGTTGCGGAATGCTGGCATGCGTGGGTCTTCTTCCTCTTCTCACGCTTGCGTGCAGGCGCTCCACAGCGCCATGCCCGGGGCTTTCCCCTTCGCCAGTGGCGAAGGGCACGCGAATCCTACCTGTGAGGTAATCGCGACACCGTACGCGATCTGAAATCATCGGGCCGCGAGTCCAGATTCGTGCGCCAATGCATCAAATCGTCACAAAGCAAATCGATTCGTCCCGTCGTTGGTGGGTGCTGGCCATCGTCGTGGCCGCCCAGTTCATGTTCGGCGTCGACGCCTTCGTGGTCAACGTCGCCATTCCCACCATTGCGGTCGACCTGAAGGCTTCGCCGGCCCAGATCGAATCCATCATCGCGATCTACCTGATCGCCTATGCCACGCTGGTCGTGACCGGCGGCCGCCTGGGCGACATCCACGGCACGAAGATCGTGTTCCTCGCGGGCCTGCTCGGCTTCACCCTGACCTCGCTCTGGTGCGGCCTCTCGCAATCTGGGGCGGAACTGATCGTCGCGCGGCTGGCGCAGGGCGCGACCGCGGCGTTGATGGTCCCGCAGGTGCTGGCGACGCTGCACCTCTTGTTCACCGATGAGTCGCGCAGCCGTGCCTTCGCCATTTACGGTGTCGTGCTCGGGCTTGCGGGCGCCGCAGGCTTCCTGCTCGGCGGTTTTCTTGTCACAATCGACCTCGCCGGCGCTGGTTGGCGCTCGGTGTTCTTCGTCAACGTGCCGTTTGGCCTCGTCATCGCGGCTGCCGCCTGGCGCATCATGCCGTCGACATCGCGGCGATCAGGTACAAGGCTCGACATCAAGGGCAGCGTGGTGCTGTTCGCGGGACTGTTGTGCCTGATCGGCCCGCTGCTGTTCGGCCACGATGTCGGCTGGGCACCGTGGCTGTGGGCGGTGATGGGAAGCGGCGGCGTGATCCTCGCCGCGTTCCTGAAGCTGGAGCAGGCGGTCGCACGCGCCGGCGGCATGCCGCTGATCGACCTCACGCTGCTGGCGGACGCCGGTTTCCTGCGCGGCCTCGGCGCCGCCTTCTTTTTCTTCTTCGCCAATCTCTCGTTCTATCTGGTGATGACGCTGTTCATGCAGCGGGGCCTCAAGATCCCGCCGCTCGCGGCCGGCATGGCCTTCATTCCGCTCGCGCTCGCCTTCGTCGTGGCCTCGCGCCACAGCGGGGTGCGGGCGCGCCATCGCGGCACCAGAGTTTTGCTCGAAGGCTGCGCGCTTCAGGTCGTCGGCCTCGCCGCACTTGCGCTTGTCGCAGGCTGTGTCGATGCGCCGTCGCCGCTCCTGCTCGCGTTCACCATGATCATCTTCGGCTATGGTCAAGGATTGGTGATGGCGCCGCTCTCGGGCGCGGTGCTCTCGACGGTGAAGCCTGTCGCCGCAGGCTCGGCCTCCGGCATCTACGGCACCACGGCGCAGATCGGAAATGCGGCCGGAGTGGCCGCAATCGGTGCGGCATTCTTCGCCGTCGAAGCCCTGCAATCAGCGCGCGCAGGATTCCTCGCGTCGCTCGTGCTGTTTGTGACATTGATTATGATCTGTGCCGCATTTCTGGCGTGGATGCGTCGTGCATCGGTACGAAGTTGAGGCAATGCGGTTAATACCTGCCGATTTCAGCGGGATTTCCCGCGATTTTCGTTCGATTGACAGCGCACGGTCTTTTTATTTTGCAATGCAGCAACTATCTGGTTGGACTGACGTTGAACGTCGCCCACCAGGAAGCTGCCGTGTCGCTAGCCAAAAATATCGATCTCTTGAGACGTCTGCCGAGGCTGGACGGATTGCGCTTTGCCGAGCTCGGCCGCGGCGCTGATTCATCGAGCCCCTTGGAGGAGGTTATTGGCTTCGGCGACAATCCCGGAGCATTGCGCATGTTCACGTTCGTGCCGGCGCAATTGCAGAAGCCGCGCGCGCTGGTCGTCGTGCTGCATGGCTGCGGGCAAACCGCGGCGGCTTACGATCTCGGCGCGGGCTGGTCGACGCTGGCAAGGCACTATGGCTTCGCGCTGCTGATGCCCGAGCAGCAGCGCGTCAACAACGGCAACACCTGCTTCAACTGGTTCAATCCGGAAGATACGGTGCGCGGCAGCGGCGAGGCGCATTCGATCCGCGAGATGATCGCGCGCATGGTCGAGGCGCACCGCATCGATCACAGGCGCGTTTTCATCACCGGCCTGTCGGCCGGCGGCGGCATGACGTCGGTGATGCTCGCAACCTATCCGGAAGTCTTCGCGGCCGGCGCGATCATTGCCGGGCTGCCCTATGGCATCGCCTCGAATTTGCGCGAGGCGCTCGACGGCATGTTTCATTCCCCCGCGCGTCCCGCGCGCGAGCTCGGCGATCTCGTGCGCAGCGCCTCTGACCATGGCGGGCCCTGGCCGAAGGTCTCCGTGTGGCACGGCAGCGCCGACCGCACCGTCAATCCCGGCAACGCCAACGAGATCGTCAAGCAATGGCTCGACCTGCACGGCCTGCCTGACGCGCCGATGGCGGAGACGGTCGTCGACGGCTATCCGCGCCAGGCCTGGTGGAACAAGGACGGCGAAACGCTGGTCGAATCCTTCGCCATCACTGATATGGCGCATGGCACGCCGCTTGGGATCGCCGATAACGATCAGCGCTACGGCGTCGAAGGCGCGTTCCTGATCGAGGCCGGCATTTCCTCGTCCTACCACATCGCAAAGTTCTTCGGCCTCACCGGCTGGATTCCAGACGCGGCGACCAAGAAGGTGGAGGTCAAGGCTGCAATGAAGCCTGCAACGAAGCCGGCGCAGTCGCCCGCGCCGCATCTCGCCCGCTCGATCCGTGCAGCAATTGCCGAAGAGCAGGCCGAGCCGCAGCGAGAAAAGTCTCACGGCTTCGATCTCGGCCAGATCATCACGCGCGCGCTCACGGCGGCCGGGTTGATGAAATAGCTCCATCCCCGCTGTCGTCCCGGACAAGCGCGCCCCAAGCGCGCGCCGATCCGCGACCCATACTCCCAGGATTGAGTGAGGCGCCAAAGCGTAACTCCGAGTCCCCGTAACCACGTCTCCCTGTGATTATGGATCCGGATCTGCGCTTGTCCGGGACGACGGCGGAGTTTGTGGCGGACTGTCGGTGACGATAGCGGAGTTCGTTGCTACATCTCGCCGGTGATGAACGGATTGGTCATCCGCTCCTGGCCGATGCTCGAGCCTGCGCCATGGCCGCAGATGAAGCCGACATCGTCGCCGAGCGGCAGCAGCTTTGTCTTGATCGAATTGATAAGCGTGGCGTGACTGCCCCCGGGCAGATCGGTACGTCCGACCGAGCCCGCGAACAGGACGTCGCCGACATGGGCGAAGCGCAGCGCCTTGTTGAAGAACACCACGCTGCCGGGCGAGTGGCCGGGACAGTGGAAGATGTCGAACTGTAAGTCGCCGATCGACACGCTGTCGCCTTCGTCGAGCCAGCGGTCCGGCGCGAAATCGCGCACGCCGGTCATGCCGAAGCGGGCGCCGCTCTCGACCACGTTGTCGAGCAGGAACTTGTCCGCGACATGCGGGCCCTCGATCGGCACCTTCAGCGCATCGCGCAAGTCCGCAGCGCCACCGACATGATCGATGTGGCCGTGGGTCAGCCAGATCTTCTCCACGGTGACGCCGGTCTGCTTAATCGCGTCCAGGATCTTCGGCACGTCGCCGCCGGGATCGATCACCACGGCTTTCTTGGTGGGCTCGTCCCAGATGATGGTGCAGTTCTGCTCGAACAGCGTCACGGGAACGATGATCGCGCCCGCCTTGGGTGGCGAGGAGTCCTGGGTGTCAGTTTGCTCGGTCATGGCGCCACAATGCCGATTTTTGTCAGTCCGCCAAGCAAAAGATTCGCAAAAGATTCGGACGAGAGGTTCGGGAACAGCCGCGGCCCCCGTCACACGGCCGTCCCAATTGGCCTGCCAATTTGAACCCGGGCGTTGCTGTCGCGTTCTCCCGCGCAAGGCGCAGATTTTGGGTGGTCTTCGGCATGGCTCAAGGCAATGAGAATTGGTGGCGCGACGGCATCTTCTATCAGATCTATCCGCGCTCGTTTCAGGACTCGAACGGCGACGGCGTCGGCGACCTCGCCGGCATTCTCAGGCGGCTGCCTTACGTCAAGTCGCTCGGCGTCGACGCAATCTGGCTGTCGCCGATCTTTCCCTCGCCGATGGCCGATTTCGGCTACGACATCTCGGATTACGTCGGCATCGAGCCGCTGTTCGGCACGATGGCCGATTTCGACGCGCTGCTCGCGGCTGCCCATGACAAGGGCCTGAAGCTGATCCTCGATCTCGTGCCGAACCACACCTCGGACCAGCATCCCTGGTTCGTCGAGAGCCGCGCCTCGCGCGACAATCCCAAGCGCGACTGGTACATCTGGCGTGATCCGGCGCATGACGGCGGCGTGCCCAACAACTGGCTGTCCGAATTCGGCGGCAGTGCGTGGCAATTCGACGAGACCACGGGTCAGTATTATTATCACGCCTTCCTCGCCCAGCAGCCGGACCTGAACTGGCGCAATCCGGACGTCCGCGCCGCGATCTACGACGTGATGCGGTTCTGGCTGGACAAGGGCGTCGACGGTTTTCGCGTCGACGTGATCTGGCACCTGATCAAGGACGCCGAATTCCGCGACAACCCGCCCAACCCGCATTATGTCGAGGGCCGGCCGCCGAACGAGAAGATCCTGACGCAGTACTCGACCGACCAGCCGGAAGTGCACGATGTCATTGCCGAGATGCGGCGCGTTACCGATTCCTATGGCGCCCGCGTCTTGATCGGCGAGATCTATCTGCCGCTGCACCGCCTCATGGCCTATTACGGTAACGATCTCACCGGCGCGCAGATGCCGTTCAACTTTGCGCTGCTCTCGACCTTCTGGAGCGCGCGCTCGATCGAGACGATCATCGAGGATTACGAGAAGGCGCTGCCGAAGGGCGCCTGGCCGAACTGGGTGCTCGGCAATCATGATCGGCCGCGCGTGGCAAGCCGCGTCGGGCCGGAGCAGGCCCGCGTCGCGGCCATGCTGCTGCTGACGCTGCGCGGCACGCCGACGCTCTATTACGGCGACGAGATCGGCATGCACCAGCTCGCGATCGCGCCGGAGGACGTACGTGATCCCTTCGAGAAGAACGTGCCCGGCATCGGCGTCGGCCGCGACGGCTGCCGCACGCCGATGCAATGGGATTCGTCGAACTTCGCCGGCTTTTCGCAAGCGAGGCCGTGGCTGCCGCTGCCGGAGGATCATATCCGCGAGAATGTGGCCAATCTCGACGCCGATCCGCGTTCGATCCTCAATCTCTACAAGCGCCTGATCGACTTGCGGGGGGACTGTCCCCCGCTGGTCGCGGGCGACTATCATCCGATCTCGGCGCAAGGCGATCTCCTGATCTACCGCCGCGAGGCCGGCGGCAGGGCGGTCATCGTGGCGCTCAATCTCGGCCCCGAGCCGGTCGCGGTGACCACCAGCGCGATCCGATTCGGCAGCAGCATCCTGCTGTCGACGTTCCTGGACCGCGAAGGTGAGGAGATCGAAGGCGTGCTGGATTTGCGCGGCAATGAAGGCGTGGTGGTGGCGCCGCCTTCGTAGCCGTCGCAACGGTTGCGGATGACCGACGCTCTCTCCCCGTCATTGCGAGGAGCCCTTGCGACGATGCAATCCAGAGTTTCTCCGCGGCGACAGTCTGGATTGCTTCGCTGCGCTCGCAATGACGATCGTTGAAACGGCAGGGCAGATTCGACATTTCTAGCTATCCCGGATGCTTCTTCCCGCCCACGGTGTCGCCGTCGATGTCACTCCGTTTCAACAGATAGTCCAGCCCCCCGACCCGATACCAGCGATAGCCATACGGCTCCAGCACGATGCGATGATGGCCGCGCTTGTCGGCGTGGCTGTGGTCCTCCGCGAGCAGGTTGATCAGGTGCGCGCCGGTATCGCGGGGTAGTCCGGCCGAGAACGCGATCTCGCGCGGCTTCTCGTCGAGATTGTGCACGAACAGCACCGAATTGTTGCGCCAGTCATAACGCATGATGAACACGGCGGGATCGCGCATCGGGATGACAGTGAAATCACCCCAGCCCACTTCCGGCACCTCCTTGCGCATGCGGACGATGCGCTCGGTCCAGTTCAGCATGGAATTCGGATCGCGCCGCTGCTTGGCGACATTGACGTGCTCAAAACCGTAAGGACCCTTGTCGATGACAGGGCAGGCCGGCTTGTCGCTCTTGGTGAAGCCGCCATGCGGTTCGGTCGACCATTGCATCGGCGTGCGCGCGCAATTGCGTTCGGGCAACGAGAGATCGTCGCCCATCGCGATCTCATCGCCGTAGCGAATCACAGGCGTTCCCGGCAGCGTGCACATCAGGCTGTAGGCGAGCTCGAGCCGCCTGCGGTCGCCGCCCAACATGGGCGCAAGGCGGCGGCGGATGCCGCGGTCGTAGAGCTGCATGTCCTTGTCGGGTCCGAAGCACTTGAACACGGTGTCCCGCTGCGCCTCGGTCAGGCGCCCAAGATCGAGCTCGTCGTGATTGCGCAGGAACAGGCCCCATTGCGCCGTCGCGGGCCGCGGCTTGGTCGCCTTCAGCGCCTTCGCCAAGGGGCGCGAATCGGCGGAGGCCAGCGCGTAGAACAGATGCTGGTTGACGTGGAAGTTGAACATCATGTGCATGCGGTCGGCATCGCGACCGAAATATTCCATGTCGGTCTTCGGGAGCACGTTGGCCTCGGCGAGGATGATGGCGTCGCCCTGGCGCCATTGCAGAAATTCGCGAAACGCGCGCAGCAAGTCGTATTGCTCGACCGGCTTCTTCACCTTCGCGCCCTTGGTCGCGATCACGAACGGCACCGCGTCCATGCGAAAGCCGGAGACGCCGAGCTGGATCCAGAAGCCCATGATCTTCAGGATCTCGGCCTGGACATGCGGGTTCGAGGTGTTGAGGTCGGGCTGGAAATCATAGAAGCGGTGGAAGTACCAGGCGCCGGCTTCCTTGTCGCGCGTCCAGGTCGATTTCTGCACACCGGGAAACACCATGCCCTCGTCGGCATTGGCCGGCTTCTTGTCGGACCACACATACCAGTCGCGATAGGGTGAGTTCTTGTCGCGCCGCGCGTCCTTGAACCAATGGTGCTGGTCCGAGGTGTGGTTGACGACGAGGTCGATGATGATGCGGATGCCGCGCTGCTTGCAGCCGTGAGTGAACTCGACGAAATCGCCGAGCGTGCCGTAGCGAGGATCGACGCTGTAATAGTCAGCGATGTCGTAGCCGTCGTCGCGGCCCGGCGAGGTCTGGAACGGCATCAGCCAGATCGCGGTGATGCCGAGCCCGTGCAGATAGTCCAGCCGCCGCAACAGGCCCTTGAAATCGCCGACGCCGTCGCCGTTGGCGTCCATGTAGGAGCCGACGGACAGGCAATAGATCACGCCGTTCTTGTACCAGAGATCGTCGATCATGCGCGGGCAGCCTCGGGTTCCGCCGAGGTGCGGCGGCTGCGTAATAAGTGCGTGGGGGGAGCGAGGTTCCCGCTTTCTGGTCCCGGGGCGCGACGAAGTCGCGAGCCCGAGACCCATAGCCACAGGATGCCGTTTCGCGAAAATTCGGAGTTACCCGCTTTCCTGCACAACTACGCCCTGTGGTTATGGATTCCGGGCTCGCACCAAGTGACGCGCCCGGAATGACGGGTGGGGAGACAGTGTCCACCCTTCACGGAATCGGCTATCTTCCCCCGATGGACAATACCGCCCGCAACATCGCTCTCGTACCGTCGCCCGATCGCCGCCAGTCGGAGACGGCGCTCGCGGTCGCGCGCGGCACGGCGCGGCTCTTGCGCTCGCTCGGCTTCTCCTGCATCAGCGAATTGCCGCTGCCGTCGGGCCGGCGCGCCGATCTCGTGGCGCTGAACGAGCGCGGCGAGATCTGGATCGTCGAGATCAAATCGTCGGTGGAGGATCTGCGCGCCGACCAGAAATGGCACGAGTACCGCGCCCATTGCGACCGGCTGTTCTTCGCCTTCACGCAGGATCTGCCGTGCGAGATCTTTCCTGATGACACCGGCCTGATCATCGCCGACGCCTATGGCGCGCATCTGCATTGCGAGGCGCCCGAGCACAAGATGGCCGCGCCGACCCGCAAGCAGATGACAGTGCGCTTTGCAATGGCGGCAGCCTTGCGGATCAACCGGCTGGTCGACCCGCAGGGCCACGCGGATTTCTGGGAGTAGGCGCGGACTGAGCGAAGCGCGGCGTGATCCGGAGTCCTCGTGATGCGATGGCGCCGAGTTCCCTTCCGTCGGGACTACTTTTTGGCGTGCGCCGCTCGGATCGGACCGAAAGGCCCGTACATGTGCTGCTGCTGATCGAATCCGTCGGGGTACGGTCCGTAAGGCGTGTCGACCGGCTTCGTCGCAAGATCTGGATAGTCCTTGTCGAGACCGGCCTTTCTCGGACGTGGTTGAGAGATCATATAGGCGGCAACGTCCCAGGCCTGATCGACCGTGAGCTGCGGATTCAGGTAGTCCGTTCCGTGCGGCATGTTGAAGTGCAAGAAGTTCGCCGCAGTAATCAGCCGCACCATGCCGGCGCCATCGTTGAAACTATCGGGGCCCCAGAGCGGCGGCACCATGTAGCCGAGATCGACGCTCGGCAGGCTGCGGCGTATTCCGGAGCCGTCCTCGTTGTGACAGGAGAGACAAGCGCTCGCATAGATCGCCTTGCCACGAACGGGGTCGGCCGCTCGATCGAGCTCAGGCATTGATCCGGTGCCGAGTCCTGACAACGCCTTACCCGCCGGCACGCCGGACGAGAGAAATTTGATGTAAGCCACGAAGGCCTGCATTTCCGGACTGTCGAGCGGCAGCGCGCGGCCATTCATGCTGCGCGCCATGCACGAGTTCACACGATCCTCGATCGTGATCTCGGCGCCGAGGCGGGCACTGTATTGCGGGAAGAGCCCGACCAGCCCAAAGATCGGCAAGCCGAATTTTTTCGTGCCGGCTTCGAGATGGCAGTTGCTGCAGGCGAGATTGTTGCCGGCATAGCGCTTGGCTGGGTCCGGCACCTCCGGCCCGACATGGGCGTAGGTCGCCGTGATGAGGTCGCGCCCGCGTCGCACGAGCCGGCCATGGGCATCATCAGGCAGCGCGCCGACTTCCGGAACCGTCCAGACCGGCGGGGAGACTTGCTGCGCACGCCCCGCACCTGGTGCGGCTACGGCGACGACAGCGACGGCAATTGCGCGTACCGTCCAGAAGCAAAGCGATGCAAGCAGCGGCGTGGGGTGAACCATCGTTCTCTCGAGTGTTCGACGCGTCAGGTCGGCGCGATGATCCTCCGTCTGAGGTTAACGTCGGGTTCAGCGAGCGCACGACGCCAGCAGCCGGCTTTGTCGATTGAGCGCGGGGGCATCGGGCCGGGCACGTTCAGTCGCCGACCGATTTAGGCCGATTGAGCCAGGAGCGTACGCGCCGAGAGCTGCGAAGTCCGGCAGCTCATCGGCCTGAGTGGCTAACTCCGCCTCCGCCGCCGCTGATTTCTCTCACGAAACGCCCACGCCAGGTCAAAGTGACAGCGCTTTGCCACGTCGAGCATCTCCGCCTCAGCCATGAAGGGTGGAGATTTGCGTTTCCTCGAGTGAGCGCCGGGATTACCTCGGCGCGCGCTTGGCCAGAATGCGCTGCAGCGTGCGGCGGTGCATGTTGAGCCGGCGCGCCGTCTCGGAGACGTTGCGATTGCACATCTCGTAGATGCGCTGGATATGCTCCCAGCGCACGCGGTCGGCGGACATCGGGTTCGCCGGCAGCTCGGATTTCTCGGAGCTGGTCGAGAGCAGTGCCGCGACGACGTCGTCGGCATCCGCGGGCTTGGAGAGATAATCGATCGCGCCCATCTTCACCGCGGTGACGGCGGTGGCGATGTTGCCATAGCCGGTCAGCACGATTGCGCGTGCGTCGGGACGCTTCTTCTTCAGCGCCGAGACGACGTCGAGACCGTTGCCGTCGCCGAGCCGCAAATCCACCACCGCGAATGCTGGCGCCGACTTGCCGATCTGCGCAAGTCCGTCCGAGACGGTGTCGCACGATGTCACCGAAAAGCCCCGTGTCTCCATGGCGCGCGACAGCCGCTCCAGAAACGGCTTGTCGTCTTCCACGATGAGCAGCGAGCGGTCGCTCTGTTCGTTCAGTTCGGCAATGGCGTTCAAGGTTTTGTCCTCTCTCCAGCGCATCGACATATGGCCTCGCAATCACGCGGTGCCAAGGCCGCCGATGGTCCATCGGCCCTGTTGTGCGACGCAAGGTCGCGGCTATCCTATTGTTTCTTCGTGCGTCTCGATAGCCTCAAAACGCTGCCTGGGCCATGTGATCTGGACCACCGCGCCGTGTTCCGGAAAGGTCCGGTTGGTAAACGAGACCTTGGCGCCGGTGCGTTCCAGCAATGTGCGCGCGATGAACACGCCGAGGCCGAGACCGCGTCGTTCGCCGCTGCCATCGTCCTGGTTACGACGCCGCGACAGATAGGGCTCGCCGATCCGGTTGAGGATGTCGGGCGGAATGCCCGGTCCGTCGTCGGAGATCACGAGCTCGATAGTGTCCTTGTTCCACCATGCGTTCACCTCGACGGTGGTGCGAGCGAAATCGACCGCGTTCTCGACGATGTTACCGATGCCGTAGAGGATCGCCGGATTGCGCGAGCCGACCGGCTCGGCGGCGACGGCTACCGCGATCCGCACCTTGATCTCGACGCCGAAATCGCGGTGCGGTGCCACCACCTCCTCGATCAGCTCCGACAGCTTCATGTGGTCGAACGGCGCGCCGGTGGAGGAGAGCTGGGTGATCTTGCTCAGGATGTCACGGCAGCGCTGGGTCTGCTCGCGCAAGGTCTTCAGGTCGGCGGCAAAGCTTGGGTCCTTCACCGTCTTCTCCAATTCGCGCGAGATCAGGAAGATCGTCGCGAGCGGCGTGCCGAGCTCGTGCGCGGCCGCGGCCGCCAGCCCGTCGAGCTGGGTCAGGTGCTGCTCGCGCGTCAGCACCAGCTCGGTCGCGGCCAGTGCGTCCGCGAGCTTGCGCGCCTCCTCGGTGACCTGGAACGAGTAGAGGCTGGTGACGCCGATTGCGAGCGCGATCGAGAGCCAGACGCCGACGAGATAGACCGGCGGCAGCACCAGCGGATCGTCGGAATCCCACGGCAGCGGAAAATGGAAGAAGAAACAGGAGCGAAGCGCAGGTGACGGCGAGCAGGCCGAGGCCGAAGGTGAAACGGGCCGGCAGCGCGGTGGCCGAGATCAGCACGGGCGCGAGGAACAGGAACGAGAACGGGTTCTGCAGACCGCCGGTGAAGAACAGCAGGCCGGCCAGCTCCACGATGTTCAGCGCGAGGAGGCCGGCCGCCTGAATCGGCTCCAGCCGCTGCATCGGATTGGCTGCGGTCTGGAGCGCCAGATTGAGCGCCGCCGACAGGGCGATGATGCTGACGCAGGGGACGATCTCGACGTTGAACTCCAGCCCCTGTGCCACGATGAAGATCGCGGCGAGCTGACCCAGCACCGCGAGCCAGCGCAGCCGCAGGATCGTGTCCAGCCGGATGTGCCGTTGCGCGAGGCGGAAGTCGGTGGCGGCAATTTCGGTCATGTCGGACAAGGTGGCGGTGCTTTCTCGATCACAATCGCTGGGCTCGCGGAACCACGCAGGAATTACAGGCCTTGCGCTATCGGCTGCAATAGCAGAAGAACGGCCAGCATGACCGAGAATGACAAGGCTTCAAGTCGGCCGACTGTCGCGGATCGCAGCTCGTCCGCAGCGATCGCGGTCGATCACCTCGTCAAGGTTTACAAGCAGACCCGCGCCGTCGACGATATCTCCTTTTCGCTTCCGCGCGGCAGCATCACCGGCCTTCTGGGCGGCAACGGCGCCGGCAAGACCACGACCATCGCGATGATCATGGGCCTGGTGCTGCCGACCTCCGGCCGCGTGCAGGTGCTGGGGCATCGCATGCCCGAGGCGAGCGCGGCCGTGCTGGGGCGGATGAATTTCGAGAGCCCCTATGTCGACATGCCGATGCGGCTCACGGTGCGGCAGAACCTCACCGTGTTCGGCAAGCTCTATGCGGTGAAGAATCTCTCTGACCGCATCGCGAAGCTCGCCGAGGATCTCGACCTCGCCGATTTCATCGACCGCGCCAACGGCAAGCTCTCGGCCGGACAGAAGACCCGCGTCGCGCTGGCGAAGGCGCTGATCAACCAGCCCGAGCTGCTGCTCCTGGACGAGCCGACCGCCTCGCTCGACCCGGATACCGCCGACTGGGTGCGCGCGCATCTGGAGCGCTATCGCCGGGACAACAACGCCACCATCCTGCTGGCCTCGCACAACATGCTCGAGGTCGAACGGCTCTGCGACCGCGTCATCATCATGAAGCGCGGCCGCATCGAGGACGACGATACGCCGGAAGCGATCATGGCCCGCTACAACCGCACCACGCTCGAGGAGGTGTTTCTGGACGTCGCGCGCGGCCGGGTGAATGGCGCGCAGGAGGCGGTGCGATGAGTGGGCAGCGGGTGCTCCTTTCGTCATTGCGAGCGAAGCGAAGCAATCCAGAGTCTTTCTGCGGAGGGACCCTGGATTGCTTCGTCGCAAGGGCTCCTCGCAATGACGTCTTGGATAGACCGCGCGCGGCATTTCAATCCGTTTGCGGGAGCGCGCCATGACCGACCTCTCCCTCCACGGCGGCATCTCGCTCCACCGCATCGGCGCGATGATCCTGCGCTACTGGTATCTGTTGCTGTCGTCCTGGCCGCGGCTGCTCGAGCTCTTGTACTGGCCGGCGCTGCAGGTCATCACCTGGGGCTTTCTCCAGCTCTACATCGCCGAGAACGCCAATTTCTTCGCGCGTGCCGGCGGCACGCTGATCGGCGCCGTCATCCTCTGGGACATCCTGTTCCGGGGACAGCTCGGCTTCTCCATCTCGTTCCTGGAAGAGATGTGGGCGCGCAACCTCGGCAACCTCATGATGAGCCCGCTCAAGCCGATCGAGTTTCTGCTGTCGTTGATGGTCATGAGCCTGATCCGGCTCGCGATCGGCGTCATCCCGATGACGTTGCTCGCGCTGTTCCTGTTTCATTTCAACGTCTATGCCCTCGGCCTGCCGCTGATCGCCTTCTTCTGCACTCTGATCTTCACGAGCTGGTCGGTCGGCATCTTCGTCTCTGGTCTGGTGCTGCGAAACGGCCTTGGCGCCGAGAGCATCGTCTGGACGTTGATGTTCGCGATCCTGCCGCTGGCCTGCGTGTATTACCCCGTCAGTGTGCTGCCCGGCTGGCTGCAATACGTCGCCTGGGCATTGCCGCCGACCTACGCCTTCGAGGGAATGCGCGCGCTCCTGATCGAGCACACCTTCAGGACCGATCTGATGCTGCAGGCGTTGGCCATCAACGCCGTGCTTCTGGTTGCATCTTTTTGGGCATTCCTTGCCCTTTTGCGCAGCGCGAGAAAGCACGGCTCACTGCTGTCCGGCGGCGAATAACGTCACTTTCCCGTGGATTCAGGCTGGTTTAGCCGTTTTGGCTACGTAGATGTACGGAACCATGCATTGACGCAGTATTACGCATTCGGCAGTATGTTGCGATGCGAAGAGGAATATAGCGATGCCCATTGGTGAGTTCGGCGGCGCGCCGCCGCTGGCGGCAGAAGGCAGTCCGGTCCTGACGACGCCGATGTACTGGATGTACGAGATGGCTCATGCCTCTCTCAATCCGGCACGTGCGGTCACCGACGCGACCAAGCTGCTGTTTCAGAATCCCCTCAACCCCTGGGCGCGCACCGAGGTCGGCAAGTCGGTTGCCGCGGCCTGCGAATTGTTCGAGCGCACCACGCGCCGCTACGGCAAGCCGGAATGGGGTCTCGACGACACCGAGGTCAACGGCATCCGCGTCCCCGTCGAGATCCGCTCGGTCTGGGAAAAGCCGTTCTGCAGGCTGCTCTATTTCGATCGCAAGTTCACCCGCCCGTTGCGCAGCCCGCAGCCGCGCGTGCTGATCGTGGCCCCGATGTCCGGCCATTATGCGACGCTTCTGCGCGGCACCGTCGAGGCTTTCCTGCCGGCGCACGAGGTCTACATCACCGATTGGGCCGATGCCCGCATGGTCCCCTTGAGCGAAGGACGCTTCGATCTCGACGACTACATCGACTATGTCATCGAGATGCTGCACGTCCTCGGCGGCAACACCCATGTCATGGCGGTGTGCCAGCCCTCCGTGCCCGTTGTCGCAGCCGTCTCGGTCATGGAGGCGCGGCGCGATCCGTTCGTGCCGACCTCGATGACGCTGATGGGCGGCCCGATCGACACCCGCCGCAATCCGACCGCGGTGAACAACCTCGCCCAGGAGCGCGGTATCGACTGGTTCCGCAACCACGTCATCACCAAGGTGCCGTTCCCGCATCCGGGCATGATGCGCGACGTCTATCCTGGATTCCTGCAGCTCAACGGCTTCATCAGCATGAATCTCGATCGGCACATGGATGCGCACAAGCAGCTGTTTGCCAATCTGGTGAAGGGTGACGGCGATCTCGTCGACAAGCATCGCGACTTCTATGACGAATATCTCGCGGTCATGGATCTCTCGGCCGAGTATTACCTGCAGACCGTCGACACCGTGTTCGTGAAGCACTCGCTGCCGAAGGGCGAGATGACCCATCGCGGAACCCGCGTCGACCCCTCCAAGGTCAAGCGCGTCGCCTTGATGACGGTCGAAGGCGAGAACGACGACATCTCCGGCCTCGGTCAGACGGAAGCAACGCACGGCTTGTGCAGCTTGATCCCCGATCACCGCCGCGTTCATTACGTCCAGAAAGGTGTCGGACATTACGGCGTGTTCAACGGATCGCGTTTCAAGTCGGAGATCGTGCCGCGGATTCACGACTTCATGGTTTCGGCTGCGAATCCGAGCTCGTTACAGGCTCTCGCGGCCGAATAGAGCTGCTCCTCATGGTGAGGAGCGCGGAACGCGCGTCTCGAACCATGAAGGCCGCGGATCTCGCCTGTGAACAGCCGAATTTCGGCTTTCCCGTCGAAATTTCGGCCCTGCCGGAGCCTTTCGGCGGGGTAAATTCCCGCCAGATTCGCGGTATTTAGGTAGCTTTATAGGAGTGAGTCTGCCCTCACCCCTTGGGGGTGTCGCATGCATCCAGCGGGGGCGAAAAAAGCGGGTTCCAACCCCAGTCTGTAGGGTCTCCCCGGCGCCTGACCGCTGTATATTGGGCAAATGATTTGTTTTTGCGCCGAGCGCTTTCCCTGGCGGCGGTTATGGCAGAATCCGGGCGAACTCCTGCTCCCCGGACTGACAGACATGGCCACTCGCGCACTCCTCTATCGTCGGCCCCACGAACCGAAGACCCTCGTCATCACCCACGGATCGCAATTTTTTGCGATTCGGCTGCGCCGGCACAGACGCGCGAGGCGTTACACGCTCAGAATTCATCCGAGCGACCGCGAAGCCATCCTCACCATGCCGCCGCGCGGCACGCTCGCCGATGCCAAGGATTTCGCGCAGCGTCACGGTGCGTGGATCGCTGCACGCCTCGGCCGCCTGCCGAAGGCCGCACCGTTTCAGCCGGGCACGGTGATACCGCTGCGCGGCACGCCCCATCGCATCGTTCATCGCGCCGGCCAGCGCGGCACGGTGTGGACCGAGATGCGCGATAGCGGTGAACGCATTCTCTGCGTCGCCGGCGGCCTCGAGCATGTCGACCGCCGCGTCAGCGACTTTCTCAAGCGCCAAGCCCGCCGCGATCTTCAGCGCTCGGCAGAGGCCTACGCCGCCGAGCTTGGCGTCCGCGTCAAACGGCTCTCGATCCGTGATCAGTCCAGCCGCTGGGGATCCTGCACCTCGGCCGGCTCGCTGTCGTTCTCCTGGCGCCTAATCCTCGCGCCACCCTTCGTGCTCGACTATCTCGCCGCCCACGAGGTCGCTCATCTCGTCGAGATGAACCACTCGGCGCGGTTCTGGCGCGTCTGCGGCAAGATCTGTCCGTCGATGGAGCGCGCCAAGAAGTGGCTCGATACGTACGGCAATGATCTGCACCGGTATGGTGTCGAGGATTAGGCTCTCACGACCCGCCTGACACTCGCTGTCGTCGTCCGGCTTGACCGGACGACCCAGTATTCCAGAGACGGTTGTTGAGCCGGGGGCGGTGGTGCACTGGATGCCCCCGCTTTCGCGGTAAGTGACAGCAGAGAGCGGGACGGCTTCAAATCGCCCTCAGGCACTGAAATCCGCACTCGTCCCCGGCTGCGCGCGTGAGGCCAGATAGGCTGATTGCTGCTGCGCGCCAGCCGTCTGCCCCTCCGCCAGCATCGCCTGGAACGCCGCGTCGAGTTGCTCGCGACTATATGTCGTGGGCCTGCTCTCGCGCGGCGTCCATTGCGATTGCGTGATGGCCGTGGAGGCCTTCTCGACGGTGCCGCCAAGCAGCTCGGCGTATCTGCCGGCCCGCCATTGCGCCAGGTCCGGCCCGCTCAAGCCGGGAGGATCCTCGAGCTTGCCGACCTTCGCCGCGGCCTGGTTGGTCATCGCCGAGGACCCGCCATTGTACAACGTGGCCACCACCTTGCCGTCGACTTTCACCTGGGCATAAACGTTCTGAGGCGCGTTGTCCGCGACGACCGATTGCGGTGCATTCGTGTCGTGGGCGATCAGCCAGTGCGTTGCCATTAGGTCGCGCAGGACGGGATGATCCGCGGCCGATATCACCTTGGCGCCCGAGAGCGGCTTAACCTGCGAGAGGTCGATGCGGAAGCCGCTGGCAGTAGCGTCGGTTGTTTCGGGAGCTACCGGCTCAAGACCCGATGTCGCGTTGGAAGCGGATGTTGATGCGGGCCGCAGATGAGGCAACGCCGCACCGGATACATTTGAAATCATCGAACGCTCCCAGGTCCCTGCTCAACCTATGAGAGCAAATCCCGGGCCGAAGACGGGTGCTTGAAGTGATTGGTATTTTTCCCTTCAGCCATGCGTGGGTCGCGGTCGATCTTGCCGCGCTGGGCAGGAATTGCCGAAGTGGTGAAGCGCGCGCTTCAGGCTCCGCGCTGCCTGCGCAAGCCGTTGATTTCGTTATGCTCGGCTACTGTGCATGGGGTTGTTTTCGCAGTTCTTGTTTCGAGGTCATCGAAACCTTGGGCAGAGCCTATCGGTTTCCGCCAAACAGCCGGTCCATCAGCCAGCCATCGAGCCCTGCCGCCGCTTCCGGCCGCACATTGGTGCGCGTGGGCGGTGGCGGGCGGTAGCCGCCATTGTTGGCTGCTGCCGGTCCTGGTGCTGCCGCTGTCGGCGGCGACACCTGCGAGGCCGCCTGCGCGAGGTTCGACAGGCCCCAGGTCGCTTGCGCGTTCGGCAAGTTCGCGACCGGCACGCCCTCGTGCGCCGCCTTCATGAAGCGCGTCCAGACTTCCACCGGCAGGCCGCCGCCGGTCGCCTTCTTGGTCGGCGAGTTGTCGTCGTTGCCGAGCCAGACGCCGGTGACGAGGTTGGCGGTGTAGCCGATGAACCAGGCGTCGCGATAATCCTGGCTGGTGCCGGTCTTGCCGGCGGCCGGCCAGCCGGGAATCTCGGCCTTCTTGGCGGTGCCCGATATCAGCGTCTCCCGCATCATCGCGTTCATCATGCCGACATAGCGGGGCTCGATGACCTGGTTGCGCTCCTCAGGCTGGCGCATGTAGAGCAGCTTGCCGCCGAGCGTCCTGATCCGCGTCACGACATGCGGCGCCACCGCGAGGCCGCCATTGGCGAAGGGCGCATAGGCGCCGACCAGCTCGACCACGGAGACCTCGGAGGTGCCGAGCGCGATCGAGGCATTGGGCTCGAGCTTGGAGGAGATGCCGAGCCGGTGCGCGGTGCGCACCACGTTCTTCGGCCCGACCTCGAGGCCGAGGCGGATCGCGACCGTGTTGAGCGACATCGCCAGCGCCTGCGTCAGCGTCACCGCGCCGAAATATTCGTGGGTGTAGTTCTCGGGCCTCCAGCCCTTCACCTCGATGGGCGCGTCCTGGCGCATCGTATCGGGCGTCAGCCCCTGCTCGAGCGCGGTGAGGTACACGAACGGCTTGAACGAGGAGCCCGGCTGCCGCTTGGCGGTCACAGCCCGGTTGTACTGGCTGTCGGAATAGTTCCGCCCGCCGACCATGGCGCGCACGGCGCCGTCGGGCGTCATCGCCACCAGCGCTCCCTGGCTGACATTGAACTTCACGCTCTTGGCCGCGAGCTCGTCGATGATCGCGGCTTCCGCCACGCTCTGCAGCTTCGGATCGATCGTGGTCTCGACCTTGATGCTCTCGTCGATCTGGCCGACCAGATCGTCCAGCACCTCGCCGATCCAGTCCGCGACGTAGTTGACCGTGCCGGCGCCGGCCGGCTTCACGTTGTAGGAGGGATGGCCGATCGAGGCCTTGGCCTGCGCATCAGTGATGAAGTTTGCATCCGCCATCGCCGCCAGCACGATCTGCGCGCGCGCTTCCGCGCCTTCCGGATTGCGGTTCGGCGCAAGGCGCGACGGCGACTTGACGAGGCCGGCCAGCATCGCGGCTTCGGCAATGGTGACGTTCTTCGCCGACTTGCCGAAATATTTCTGCGCGGCGGCTTCGACGCCGTAGGCGCCGGAGCCGAAATAGACGCGATTGAGATAGAGCTCCAGGATTTCATCCTTGGAGTGCTTCCGCTCCAGCCAGATCGCGAGCTCCGCCTCCTGCAGCTTGCGCTGCATGGTGCGCTCCTGGGTCAGGAACAGGTTCTTGGCGAGCTGCTGCGTCAAGGTCGAGCCGCCCTGCGATACGCCGCGATGGAGCACGTTGGTGACGAGGGCGCGCAGGATGCCGATCGGATCGATGCCGAAATGCGAATAGAAGCGGCGGTCCTCGATGGCGATGAACGCCTTCGGCAAGTACGGCGGGAGATCCTTCAGCGACACGTTGGCGCCGGCCATCTCGCCACGCTGCGCCAGCATGCTGCCGTCCATGGCGACGATCTGGATCGTCGGCGGCCGCTTGGGAATCTCCAGCGATTGAATCGGAGGCAGATGGGCGCCGACATAGACCACGACGGCGATCACGGCGATGCCGGCCCACAGGCTCAGCACCGCGCCCCAATAGACGAGGCGGCCGAGACTGAAGCCGCCGCGCGACTTCGAGCGGCGCTTGGCGCCGCTGCGGCTGCCAGGTGCCTTCCGTTCGCGGGGCGGCTCGTCGCCGGCATCCTCGCTCTTGCGCTTGGCGGATGCCTTCGCAGGCTTCTTCGGCTTGTCGTCGCCGCCGGGAATGCGGTCCGCAGCGGTCAGGCGCAGGTCGGCGAGCGCCGCGGGCAAGCCGAACAGCGGCTCCTTTCGCGCACCCTTTTTCTTTCCCCACGCCATACGCAATACGCCCGGTCAGCCCGCCCCGCCGCACGCTAGCGGTCGCTGTTTAAGGCCCGGTTACCCTGGCGTTAACGCGTGATTAGGAGGTGGGGCATTCGCGCGCCGCAGTTCCGCGCGCTTGGCGCCGGGGCTAGGATAGTCCGTATAAATAAAGAGGGAACTCGCATGGGCCACATCGATCCGACCAAGGAGATCTTCGCGCAATTCCGGGAGAACGACCGCCCGGGCCCGATCCACATGCTCAATCTGGTGCGCCTGCGGAAGAAGGCGGCGTATCCCGATGGCCGCAAGGCGAGCGGCGCGGAGGCCTATGCGGCCTATGGCCGCGAGAGCGGCCCGGTGTTCGAACGTCTCGGCGGCCGCATCGTCTGGCAGGGCAAATTCGAGCTGATGCTGATCGGCCCGCAGGAGGAGCGCTGGGATCATTGCTTCATCGCCGAATATCCCAGCGTCGCTGCCTTCGTCGAGATGATCCGTGATCCTCTCTATCGCGAGGCGGTGAAGCACCGCCAGGCCGCGGTGGAGGATTCGCGGCTGATCCGGCACGCCGTGCTACCGGTGGGGAAGAATTTCGGCGAGATACCGACCTGAACGCCAAGCAGGAAGCCTCTCTCGATCGTCATGGCCGGGCTTGACTCGGCGATCCACGGCTTCCCTTTGGCCCAAGAACGTGGATGCCCGGGACAAGCCCGGGCACGACGTCGCAGAGGCAGCTGCGTCCTAACCCGACGGGCCCGTGTCCTCGATGATCGGTCCGAACAGCTCCCAGCGCTCGCCGTTGAACTTCATCATTTGCATCTGCTTGTTGACGCGATAGTCGTCCGGCCCGGTGGTGATCTTGATGCCGGGCAGCGCCAGGCTCGGCGTGTAGCCCTTGATGTTGGCGACCTGCTTCATGACGTTCTCGCGCGTCAGATCGTCGCCGCATTGCTTCAAGACCTGCACCAGCAGCTCGGCCACCGAATAGGCATAGGTGTTGATGGTGTTGAGCTTGTCGCCCTCCGGGAAATACTTGTCCATGAAGGCGAAGAAGGCCTTCACGCCCGGATCGTCCTTCCACTGGGGATCGCCAGGATCCTTGCCGTAATTGGTCGAGATGATGCCCTTGGAGATATCGAGGCCGGCCGGCTTCAGCGTTGCCGACACCGGGCTCGCGTTGATGTCGAGGATGTGCACCGGGGTCCAGCCGAGATCGGCAAGCTTCTTGATCGCCTGCGCCGCGAATTTTGGCGTCGAGGCGTCAAAGAACAGATCGACCCCCATCGACTTCAGCTTGACCACCTGCGAATCGACGGTCGGGTCGGTGACTTCATAGGAGACCTCGCCGACGATCATGCTGGCGGCCTTGTCGCCGAGGCCGCTCTTGAGGCCCGCCAGATAGTCCCGGCCCATATCGTCGTTCTGGTAGAGCACGCCGATCTTGGCGTTGGGATGTTCCTTGAGAATGTACTTGGCGTAGATTCGCCCCTCGGACACGTAGTTGGGATTGTAGGCGATGGTCCAGCGATAGTTCTGCGGATCGTTGAAGCGCGCGGCGCCGGTCGAGGCAAGGAGTTGCGGGACCTTCTTGCCGTTGAGGTACTTCTGCACGGCCGCGTTCGCCGCGGTGCCGATCAGCTGAAAGGTGAACAGCACTTCGTCGCCTTCGACGAGCTTGCGCACTTGCTCGACGGTCTTCGGCGGCGAATAGGCGTCGTCATATTGGATCAGGTTGATCTTGCGGCCGTTGATGCCGCCCTGATCGTTGATCATCTTGAAATAGGCGGCCTGGGTCTTGCCGATATTGGCGTAGACGGAATAGGCGCCGGAGAACGGCACGGTCTGGCCGATCTTGATCTCGGTGTCGGTTGCGCCGGTATCGTACTTCTTCTGGGCGAGGGCCTGGCTGGTGGAGACCGCGACGGCGAGCGCCGCCGCGGCAGCTATGAAGGCTCTGCGATTGTTCATGTTGGGTCGTTCCTCCTGACGGAATTATCGGCCGACGGTCTTTCTCCGTTGATTGCAACGGTCGCCATCGCTGCCGAAGATTGTGGAGGAAGGTTTGCCGCTGCGCAAGGATGGCGGCGCTGCGCCGTAGCGTCTCAGGCCAGGAACAACGCAACCAGCGCGACTGCCGCCGGCAGCGCCTGCACCATCAGAATCCGCGTGCTGACGGTCGCCGCGCCATAAGCACCGGCCACGATCACGCAGAGGAGGAAGAACACCTTGATCTGGAATGCTAAGGTCGGGTTACCATGCGCAAGCCCCCAGACCAGGCCGGCAGCGAGGAAGCCGTTGTAGAGGCCCTGATTGGCGGCCAGCACTTTCGTGATCTCGGCCTTCTCCGGCGAATTCCGAAACACCTTCAGGCCCAGCGGCCTGTCCCAGAGAAACATCTCCAGGATCAGGAAGAAGACGTGCAGTGCCGCGACCAGCGCCACCAGCACATTGGCGATCAGGATCAAGGTGAGCTCCCCCCAAAAGCGTCAGCTTTCGGGTGGACGTTAGCACGGCCGGCATGGCAAGTGCGATGGGTGTGTTTCGATTGCCTGGTGCCGCGATGCCCGCTCGATCAACCAACCCGTCCGTAAGCCTCGGCCTCGATCGCCTGATGACGCCGATCGGGATCGCGCTGCTCGTGACCGATGTCGACGGCGCGCTACGCGCGCTCGACTGGGAGGATTACGAGCATCGCATGCGCGAGCTGTTGCGCCTGCATTACGGCGCCGTGGATCTGAGAAATCAGCCTGCGCCTGCGGATATGCGGACGGCGTTGTCGGGCTATTTCGAAGGCGAACTCGGCCAGCTCTCGGCCATCGCGTGGCGCATCGCCGGCACGCGGTTCCAACAGAAGGTCTGGACCGCGCTTGCGCAAATCCCGGCGGGTACCACGCTGAGCTACGGCGCGCTCGCCGCAAGGATCGGCATGCCCAAGGCCGTTCGCGCGGTCGGCCATGCCAACGGCTCCAACCCGATCAGCGTGGTGCTGCCCTGTCACCGCCTGATCGGCGCGGATGGCTCGCTGGTGAAGTACGGCGGCGGCCTGGAGCGCAAGCGCTGGCTGCTGCGGCATGAGGGGGTGGAGGTGTGAAAGGATAACGCGCCAATCTCTCCCCGTCGTCATTCCGGGGCGCGCGAAGCGCGAACCCGGAATCTCGAGACTCTCGGGTGCGCAAGTGCGCACCTGAGTTCGATGCTGCGCATTCCCCGGAATGACGGCGAGAGTCACGCAGCCGGCTGCACCGCCTTGTCGCCGGCCATGACATGGGTCAGCGCGCTCTTGATTGCGGCTTGCCGCGTCGGGGCGTTGATCTGTGCGCCCAGGAGGTCGGTGACGTAGAACACGTCGCGCGCGCGCTCGCCGAAGGTGGCGACATGAGCCGAGGCGATGTTGAGATTGAGCTTGGAGATGGACGTGGTCAGCTCGTAGAGCAGGCCGGGCCGGTCGAGGCCGGAGACCTCGATCACGGTGTAACGGTCGGACCACTGATTGTTGATGGTCACTTCCGGCTCGATCACGAAGGGCTTCGCCTTGCTGCGCACGGTGCGCCGCGCCACGGCTTCGGGCAGGCGCAGCTTGCCTTCCAGCACGTCCTCGATCATCTCGCCAATGCGCGTGGCCCGCCGACCCTCGTCCTCGTCGCGGTCGTATTCCCGGGAGATCGAGATCGTGTCGAGCGCGCGGCCGTCGGTCGTGGTGTAGATCTGGGCGTCGACGATGTTGGCGCCGGCCGAGGCACAGGCGCCCGCGATGATCGACAGCAGCCAGGGATGGTCGGCGGCAAAGATCGTCAGCTCGGTGACGCCGCGCACCTCGTCGAAGCCGACATTGATCGCCAGCTTGTGGCCGGCCTGCTCGCTGGAGCGGACAAAGCGGGCGTGGCGGATCTTGCGCGGCAGCTCGACTTTGAGCCAGTAGGCGGGATAGTGCCGGCCGATATAGGCGTCGAGTTCGTCCTTCGGCCATTCGGCAAAGGCCATGCGGAATTCGGCGTGCGCGGCCGCAAGGCGCTTTCCTCGGTCGACCTCCGAGAACCCGCCTGTGAGCACCGGTTCGGTCTCATAATACAGAGAGCGCAAAAGCTGCGCCTTCCAACCGTTCCACACGCCCGGGCCGACGCCGCGGATGTCGGCCGTGGTCAGGATGGTCAGGAGCTTCATCTGCTCGACCGACTGCACCACGGCGGCGAAATTCTCGATGGTCTTGCGGTCCGAGAGGTCGCGCGACTGCGCGACCGTGGACATCGTCAGATGCTCCTCGATCAGCCACGCCACGAGCTCGGTGTCGGCAGGGCTGAAGCCGAGCCGCGGGCAGAGCCGCCGGGCCACCTTCGCGCCGGCGATCGAGTGATCCTCGGGCCGCCCCTTGGCGACGTCGTGCAGCAATGTCGCGATGTAGATCACCGCGCGGTGCTCGGGCCGGGTCTTGCGCATGAGATCGCTGGCGAGCGCGAACTCCTCGATGCCGCCGCGCTCGATGTCCTGGAGGAAGCCGATGCAGCGGATCAAGTGCTCGTCGACCGTGTAGTGATGATACATGTTGAACTGCATCATCGAGACGATCTTGCCGAAAGCGCGGATAAAGTGGCCGAGCACGCCGGTCTCGTTCATCCGCCGCAGCACGATCTCCGCGTTTTCGGAGGTCAGGATCTCCATGAACAGCCGGTTGGCCTCGGGATTCTCGCGGAGCTGCGCGTTGATCAGGCCAAGCGACCGCGTCACGTCGCGCATCGCATCCGGGTGGAAGGCGAGGTTGTTCTTCTGCGCGAGGCGGAAGATGCGAATCAGGTTGACCGGATCGTGCTTGAAGACGTCGGGCGCGGCGACGTTGATGCGGTTGTTGTCGACGATGAAGTCGCCGCTGTCGGGGACACGCCGCTTCGCCGCGGTCGGTCGCAAGCGCGCCATCATCCGGCTCAGCACCGGAGCGGGCTTGGCCTGCTGGTCCTCGAGCTTGGCGCAGAGGATGGCGGTGAGGTTGCCGACCTCCTTGGCGACCAGGAAGTAGTGCTTCATGAAGCGCTCGACGTCCTGCATGCCGGGATGCGAGGTGTAGCCGAGCCGGACCGCGATCTCGCGCTGGAGGTCGAAGGAGAGGCGCTCTTCGGCGCGGTTGCAGTAGAAATGCAGATTGCAGCGGACCGACCAGAGGAAGTCGGCGCAGCGGCGGAATGTGCGATATTCCTGCGCGTCGAACACGCCACGCACGACCAGCTCATTCGTATCGCGGACGCGGTAGACGTACTTGGCGATCCAGAACAGCGTGTGCAGGTCGCGCAAGGCTCCCTTGCCGTCCTTGACGTTGGGCTCGACCAGATAGCGCGACTGGCCGCCGCGGCGGTGTCGCTCCTCGCGTTCGGCGAGCTTTGCGGTGACGAATTCAGAAGCGGTGCCCTGCACGACTTCCTTGTCGAAGCGCTCGACCAGCTCCTCATAGAGCGGCTTGTCGCCGGTGAGGAAGCGCGTCTCGAGAATCGCGGTGCGGATCGTCATATCGCCGCGCGCCTGCCGGATCGATTCGTCGACCGAGCGCGTGGCGTGACCGACCTTCAGCCCCATGTCCCAGAGGCAATAGAGGATCGCTTCGGCGACCTGCTCGCCCCAGGCGGTCTGCTTGTAAGGCAGGATGAAGAGCAGATCGATGTCCGATTCCGGCGCCATCAGGCCGCGGCCGTAGCCGCCGGTCGCCACCACCGCCATGCGCTCGGCGCCGCTCGGGATCGGCGAGCGGTACAGATGGCGGGTCGCCGCCGAATACAGGATGCGGATGATCTCGTCCTGCACGTGGCAGAGCCGCTCGGCGCAGCGCCGGCCGTGGCGGTCCTTCAGCAGGATCGCCTGTGCGGCGGCGCGTGCCGCGATGAGTTCCGCCTTGAGCAGTTGCGCCATCGCCGTGCGGAAAGCGTCCTCGCGTCCCTGATGCTTTTCGGCAAGCGCATCGACCGCGGCGGTGATCCGCGCGGTGTCGAAACGATCGTCCACCCCGGCCTTCTGCTCAGTCGCGATGCTGTCCATGTCTCTCCGGATATAAGAGGTGACAGGCGCTGTCACGAGACATTCGCAAGCCAGTGACCAATGAGCTCGATCATGCAGATCGGACGGTCTGTGGCGCTGCTCGTGAATTCAAGCGTAACATCATGAAAATACGTTTGTTTTTGGCTCGATTCCGGTCGCTCATGGCAGATCCCATCAATCATGAGCTGACACGAAACCGGCCGCCTTCTATACCACTCGTGAGAACGACATGCCGGGAGAGAAAAAGATGGACGCTGTCCAACTGCGCCAGATGCAGGCCCCGATCAAGGAGCGCTACAAGACCGATCCAAAGGCCGCGCTGATCACGCTGAAGGCCAAGGGCTCCACCGATGGCGAAGGCATCGCCTGCAAGGTCGAGACCGGCCGCGCCATAGCAATGGCGGGTCTGCATCCGGGCACCGGCGGTTCCGGCCTCGAGCTCTGCTCCGGCGACATGCTACTGGAAGCGCTGGTCGCCTGTGCCGGCGTCACGCTGAAGTCGGTCGCGACTGCGATCGAGGTTCCGCTCAGGACCGGCAACGTCTACGCCGAGGGCGATCTCGACTTCCGCGGCACGCTCGGCATCGACAAGGAGACCCCGGTCGGCTTCGCCGAGATTCGCCTGCGCTTCGAAGTCGACACTGACGCGCCGCAGGACAAGCTCGACCTGCTGCTCAAGCTCACCGAGCGCTATTGCGTGGTCTATCAGACCATCAAGAACGGCCCGAAGGTGTCGGTGTCGATGCAGCGGATCTGACTCTCTTACCCTCCCCTGGAGGGGGAGGGTCGATCGCGCGCAGCGCGAGCGGGGTGGGGTGATCTCTCCACGTCGCACACTGTTCGTGTCGAGAGATCACCCCCCGCTGCGCAGTTCGCTTCGAACTATGCACAGCGACCCTCCTCCTCCAGGGGAGGGTAAGAAGAAAAAATGTCCCTCGATCTCCACTTCATCCTCTTCCTGCTCCTGCGCATGGCGATCGCGGCGGCGTTCGTGGTGTCGGCGTCGATCATCGCCGAACGCGCAGGGCCTGTGATCGGCGCGCTGGTTGCGACCCTGCCGGTGTCGGCCGGTCCCTCCTACGTCTTCCTCGCGATCGATCATGACGCCGCCTTCATCGCGCAAGGTGCGCTGGCGAGCCTGCCGGTGAATGCTGCGACGATCGTCCTCGCGCTCACCTACGTGGTGCTGGCGCAGCGACATAGCCTTCTGGTGAGTTGTGGAAGCGCCGTCGCGGTCTGGATCGTGCTTGCATCGATCATCCGCCGGTTCGACTGGTCGCTCGCCGCGGGGCTTGCTGCCAACCTGATCGCGTTCGGAATCTGCATCCCGCTCCTGGCAAGCTATCGCCATGTGAAAATGCCGCTGGTGACGCGCCGCTGGTATGACATTCCGATGCGGGCTGCGCTGGTTGCGACCCTGGTCGCCCTTGTGGTCTCGACTTCAGGATGGGTCGGCCCGCGGATCAGCGGTATCATCGCGCTGTTCCCGGTCGTGTTCACCAGCATGATGGTGATCCTGCACCCGCGCATCGGCGGCCCGCCGACGGCCGCGGTGCTTGCCAACTCCGCCTGGGGATTGCTCGGCTTCGGCATGGCGATCGCCATCATGCACATTGCGGTGGCGCAATTCGGATCGGCGACTGGTCTTTCTGTTGCGCTTGCAAGCTGCGTGCTGTGGAACTTGACGCTGTGGCAGCGTGGACGCGTCATGCGGAAGGCGCGGTCTCCGTGAGACTACGGAGCGGAGCGTCATCGCGTCGCGCAAACGCTGGCCCAGAAATGTCGAGCACAGCGCGGCGTACGCACAAGCCATTGATCGAGATGCGTCATTTCAAATCGCAGCCGTGATTGCCGTTGATCTTCGACGCGCACAGAATCGCGCTGGCTCCAGCCGATTTCCGACAGGTCTATTAGAACTTTATTCGCGCTTTTCATCTACGAATAAACCAGCGTACCCGCGTCCGCTGCCGTGAGCGCGAACTCGTCCGAGCTGCATCAGAGTGCAGGGACGCGCGGGAATTG
Organism: Bradyrhizobium sp. USDA 326; assembly: GCF_049739485.1. Classification (NCBI taxonomy): domain Bacteria; kingdom Pseudomonadati; phylum Pseudomonadota; class Alphaproteobacteria; order Hyphomicrobiales; family Nitrobacteraceae; genus Bradyrhizobium; species Bradyrhizobium sp. USDA 326. The sequence continues at coordinate 2,294,807 of NZ_JBMGQA010000001.1, read as the reverse complement.
TCGATTTGAATACGGCTGTGCCGCTGCAACTGTTACTTCCCCTACGAGCCGTCCACGCTATTTCGAGATGGAGATTCCTTGATGTTCGGTCGCAAGTCCCACAGTGATGCACAGGCACGGCTCGACGCCATCGGCCGTTCGCAGGCCATGATCGAATTCAATCTCGATGGCTCGATCATCACGGCGAACAAGAACTTTCTCGACGCCCTCGGCTATCGGCTCGAGGAGATTCAGGGCAAGCATCACTCCATGTTCGTGCCGGCCGACCAGCGCGATACCACCGAGTACAAGGCGTTCTGGGCTGCATTGAACCGTGGCGAGTATCAGGCGCGCGAGTTCAAGCGGATCGCGAAAGACGGCCACGAGGTCTGGATCGAAGCATCCTACAATCCGGTGCTCGACGGCAACGGCAAGACGGTGATGGTCGCCAAGATTGCGACCGACATCACCGCGAAGAAGATCCGGAGCATGACGGACGCCTCCAAGATCGCTGCCATCAGCCGCGCCCAGGCCGTCATCGAGTTCAATCTCGACGGCACCATCGTTTCGGCCAACGAGAACTTCTGCAAGGCGCTCGGCTATTCGCTCGACGAGATCAAGGGCAAGCAGCACAGCCTGTTCGTGGCCGAGGCCGAACGAAACAGCCCGGCCTATCGCGAGTTCTGGGCCGCGCTCAACCGCGGCGAATACCAGGCGGGCGAGTTCAAGCGCATCGCCAAGGGCGGCCGTGAGGTCTGGATCCTCGCCTCCTACAATCCGCTGCTCGACGAAAGCGGCAAGCCGTTCGGCATCGTCAAATTCGCCACCGACGTCACCGCCGAGAAGCTGAAGAACGCCGATCTCGCCGGCCAGATCGCTGCGATCGACAAGGCCCAGGCGGTGATCGAGTTCAACATGGACGGCTCGATCATCACCGCCAACGCCAACTTCCTCGGCGCGCTCGGCTATTCGCTGGCCGAGATCAAGGGCAAGCATCACAGCATGTTCGTCGATCCCTCGGAGCGCGATGGTGTCGCCTATCGCGAGTTCTGGGCCGCGCTCAATCGCGGCCAGTATCAGGCGGCGGAATACAAACGCATCGGCAAGGGCGGCAAGGAGGTCTACATCCAGGCCTCGTACAACCCGATCCTCGATCTCAACGGCAAGCCGTTCAAGGTGGTGAAATACGCCACCGACACCACGAAACAGGTGCTGGTCCGCATGGGCAATGAGCGCGTCCGCGGCATGATGGAATCGGTCGCCGCCGGCTCGGAGGAGCTCAATGCCTCGGTGCGGGAGATCTCCGAGGCGATGACCAAATCCCGCGAAACCGCGATGAGCGCGGTCGATCAGGTCTCCTCCGCTGATGCGCAGGCCCAGCGCCTCACCGAAGCCGCGCAGGCGATGAGCGGCATCGTCGAGATGATCAACAACATCACGGGACAGATCAACCTGCTCGCGCTCAACGCCACGATCGAGTCGGCCCGCGCCGGCGAGGCTGGCCGCGGCTTCGCGGTGGTCGCTTCCGAAGTCAAGAGCCTCGCCAACCAGGCCAAGCAGGCTACCGACAAGATCGGCGAGGAGATCGGCAGCCTCAACAGCATCTCCGGCGACGTCGTCAGCGCGCTCGGTTCGATCAAGCAGGCGATCAACAATGTCAGCGAGTACGTCACGTCCACCGCCGCGGCGATCGAGGAGCAGAGCACGGTGACGAACGAGATGTCGACCAGCATGCAGCGCGCGGCCGCTGAGGCGGCGGCGATCGCGGCGCGGGGGTAGGCGCCAACCACACTCTCATTCCGGGGCGACTCGAAGAGGTGAACTACGGTGCGCAATTGCGCACCTGAGAATCTCGAGATTCCCCGGTGCGCAATCGCGCACCTGAGGTCTGGTCCTCAGGGTCGCTTCGCGATCCCTTCGGACCATCCCGGAATGACGGTCTCATTTACGGCTTCGGCAGCCTCGCCTTCAACGCATATAGCGCGTCGAGCGCTTCCCGCGGCGACATCTCGTCGGGGTGCAGCGCCTTCACCGCTTCCATCAGCAACTCGGCCTCGCTCGGCGGCGCGGCTTCCGCGGCGGCGCGGGAGGGGACTGCGAACAGCGGCAGGTCGTCCACCAGCGCGCGCGCGGTCTGGCCGCGGTCCTGCGCCTCCAGCTTAGAGAGCACGGATTTGGCGCGTGTGATCACCGCCGGCGGCAGGCCGGCGAGTTTCGCCACCTGGATGCCGTAGGAGCGATCGGCCGAGCCCGGCAGCACCTCGTGCAGGAACACGACGTTGCCCTGCCATTCCTTGACGCGCACGGTGGCGTTGAACATCCGCGGCAGTTTTGCCGAGAGCGCGGTCAGCTCGTGATAATGCGTGGCGAACAATGTGCGGCAGCGGTTGCTCTCGTGCAGATGCTCGATCGCGGCCCAGGCGATCGAGAGGCCGTCGAAGGTCGCGGTGCCGCGGCCGATCTCGTCGAGAATGACGAGCGAGCGTTCGCCGGCCTGATTCAGGATCGCCGCGGTCTCGACCATCTCCACCATGAAGGTGGAGCGGCCGCGGGCCAGATCGTCGGCGGCGCCGACGCGCGAGAACAGGCGGTCGACGATGCCGATCCGCGCGCGCGTCGCCGGCACGAAGCTGCCGATCTGAGCCATCAAGGCGATCAGCGCGTTCTGGCGCAGGAAGGTCGATTTACCCGCCATGTTGGGGCCGGTCAGCAGCCAGAGCTGACCGGACTTCTGCGCTGGCGCAGGCGACAGGTCGCAGGCATTGGCGATGAACGGCTCGCCGTTGCGCTTCAGGGCCTGCTCGACCACGGGATGGCGGCCGGCCTCGATCGCAAAGCTGAGCGAGCCATCGACCTCGGGCCGCACATAGTTCTCGTCGACCGCGAGCTTGGCCAGCGACGTCGCGACGTCGAGCAGCGCAAAGCCTTGCGCCGCGGCGCGCAGATCGTCGCTGATCTCGAGCGCTCTCGCACAGAGCCTTTCGAAGATCTCGAGCTCGAGGCCGAGCGCACGGTCGCCCGCATTGGCGATCTTGGCTTCGATCTCGCCGAGCTCGGAGGTGGTGAAGCGCACTTGCCCGGCCAGCGTCTGGCGATGGATGAAGGTGGCGTTCAGCGGCGGCGACATCAGCTTGTCGCCGTGCTGGGCCGTGACCTCGACGAAATAGCCGAGCACGTTGTTGTGCCGGATCTTCAGAGCCTTGACGGAGGTCGCGTCGGCGTAGCGCGCCTGCATCGAGGCCACCACGAGGCGTGAGGCGTCGCGCAGGTTCCGCGCCTCGTCGAGGGCGGGTTCAAAGCCGGGACGAACGAAGCCGCCGTCGCGCTTGATCAGGGGCAGCTGCTCGTCGAGCGCACGGGCAAATTCGGATGCGAGTTCGCGCGACGGTCGTTGCAGCGCCGCCATCACGGCCACGATCTCCTGCGGCGGCTCGTCCAGTTCGGAGAGTCGCGTCAGCACCTGGTCGGCGGCGATGATGCCGTCGCGGATGCCGGCAAGGTCGCGCGGTCCGCCGCGGCCGACCGAGAGCCGAGCCAATGCGCGCGACATGTCGGGTGCGCCGCGCAAGATGCTGCGGATGTCCTCGCGTGCCGCGGAATCGGCAACGAAGGCGCTGACCGCGTCGAGCCGCCGCGCGATCGCCGGCGCGTCGGTCAGCGGCGCCGCCAGCCGCTGCGCCAGCAGGCGAGAGCCGGCGGAGGTCACCGTGCGGTCGATGGCGTCAAGCAGCGAGCCGCGGCGCTCGCCGGCCAGCGTCCGCGTCAGCTCGAGATTGGCGCGGGTGGCCGGGTCGATCGCCATGGTCGCGCCCGAGGCCTCGCGCGCGGGCGGCGACAGCGGCGGATGCTTGCCGACCTGCGTGCGGTCGACATAGGTGACGGCCGCGGCCGCGGCGGTGGCCTCCAAGCGCGTCAGCTGGGAGAGCCCGTCCATGGTCGCGACGGCGAAGTAGTCGCACAGCCGCTTCTCGGCGGTCGCGCCGTCGAAGACATCGCGTGTCAGCGGCGTCACGGCCGGCAGCTCGCGCAGGGTCTGTCCGAGCTCGCTGTCGTTGTAGAGCGCGTCGGTGACGATCGCCTCGTTCGGATTGATCCGCGCCAGCGTCGCGGCGAGGTCGCCGCCGGAAGCTTCGGTCACCATGAACTCGGCGGTCGAAATGTCGATCCAGGCGAGGCCGAAGCGGTCGCCGCCGGCGGAGGAGCGGGCACGTGCGATCGCCAGCAGGTAATTGTTGGCGCGCGCGTCGAGCAGCGTGTCCTCGGTCAGCGTGCCCGGCGTCACCAGCCGCACCACGCCGCGCCGCACCACGCTCTTGTTGCCGCGCGCCTTGGCTGCAGCGGGATCCTCGGTCTGCTCGCAGACCGCGACCCGGTGGCCGGCGCTGATCAGGCGATGCAGATAATCCTCGGAGCGCTCGACCGGCACGCCGCACATCGGGATATCCGCGCCCTGGTGCTTGCCACGCTTGGTCAGGACGATGCCGAGCGTTTTCGAGGCGATCTCGGCGTCCTCGAAGAACAGCTCGTAAAAGTCGCCCATCCGGTAGAACAGCAGCAAGCCCTGATGCGCCGCCTTGATCTCAAGGTACTGTTCCATCATCGGCGTGACGCGCGCGGCGGCTTCGGCCTGCGGCGCGGGCGTGTTGTCGGGGGGCGGGACAGGTATTGGCTGTTGCATCGTCATGGGCGGCGCAACCTACAAAATTTCGCCCCTTGCTCCTATCGCTTTGGCCGGAGAGACGAGGTTTTCCACGTTGTCCGCACGGTGGCATGCGCTTGCGGCGTGCGGCCCCTTCGGAACACGCGCGCATCAGTCAATTGACCTGCCGCGGGCGCCCTCCTAAAACTCCGCCGACATTGAAGAATTTGGCCGGACCGCGGCATTCAGGGAGAACAACGATGCGTGACGTCTTTATCTGCGATGCCGTGCGGACCCCGATCGGCCGTTTCGGAGGCTCGCTCGCCAAGGTGCGCGCCGACGATCTGGCCGCTACCCCCATCAAGGCGTTGATGGCAAAGCACCCCAATCTCGATTGGGCGCAGGTGGACGAAGTGTTCTTCGGCTGCGCCAACCAGGCCGGAGAGGATAACCGCAACGTCGCGCGCATGGCGCTGCTGCTGGCGGGCCTGCCGGATTCGGTTCCCGGCCAGACCCTGAACCGGCTCTGCGCCTCGGGTCTGGATGCAGTCGGAGCCGCGGGCCGCGCCATCCGCTCCGGCGAGATCGAGCTCGCCATCGCAGGCGGCGTCGAATCGATGACGCGCGCACCCTTCGTGATGGGCAAGGCGCAGGAAGCTTTCTCGCGCTCCGCCGAAATCTTCGACACCACCATCGGCTGGCGCTTCATCAATCCGCTGCTGAAGGCGCAGTACGGCGTCGATGCCATGCCCGAAACCGGCGAGAACGTCGCCGAGGAATTCCAGGTTTCGCGCGCCGACCAGGACGCTTTCGCCATCCGCTCGCAGCAGCGTGCGGGCAAGGCCATCGCGGCCGGCTATTTCGCGGAAGAAATCACGCCGATCACCATTCCCGGCGGCAAAGCCGGTCCGATCACGGTCGACAAGGACGAACATCCGCGCCCTGAAACCACGCTGGAAGGTTTGGCAAAACTGAAGCCGATCGTGCGCAATCCCGGCACGGTGACGGCCGGCAATGCCTCGGGCGTCAATGACGGTGCCGCCGCCATGATCCTCGCCTCGGAAGCCGCGGTGAAGAAGCATGGCCTGACGCCGCGCGCACGCATTCTCGGGCTTGCCTCGGCCGGTGTGCCGCCGCGCATCATGGGCATCGGCCCGGTGCCGGCCACCCGCAAGCTGATGGAACGACTCGGCAAGAAGATCAGCGATTTCGACCTGATCGAGCTGAACGAAGCCTTCGCCTCGCAGGGCATCGCCTGCATGCGCCAGCTCGGCGTTGCCGACGATGCTGATTACGTCAATCCGCATGGCGGCGCCATCGCCCTCGGCCATCCACTCGGCATGAGCGGCGCGCGCCTCGCGCTCACCGCCGTCCACGGCATGGAGAAGCGCGGTGGCAAGCTGGCGCTGGCCACCATGTGCGTCGGCGTCGGCCAGGGCGTCGCGGTTGCGATCGAGAAGTTGAACTGACGGGACGCGTAGCGTCCCGTCATCCCGGGCGGTGCACTTGCACCGACCCGGGATCTCGAGATTCCGGGTTCAGCCCTGCGGGCTGCCCCGGAACGACAGCTTCGGGAAGCCGCGAAACCCGCTTCCCCAAATTAGTTATGTCCTATAGTGATCGGCGAAGCGTTGACCGGCCGGACCGAAAACGGCCTGGGAGGAGTTCGCCATGACATTCATCTATCCCCCGGACAGCAACAAGGCGCATCCGCTGCCGCTGTCGCCCGAATACAAGAGCTCGATCAAGCGCGCGCCGAGCAAGCCCTTGATTCCGATGCGCCACACCTTGTCGGAGCTGACCGGCCCGGTCTACGGCCACGAGACCGTGCGCGATGGCGACAACGACCTCACCACCCAGCACAGCGGCGAGCCGCTCGGCGAGCGCATCATCGTGCATGGCCATGTGCGCGACGAGGACGGCCGCGGCGTGCCAAACTCATTGATCGAGATCTGGCAGGCCAATTCCTGCGGCCGCTATGTTCACGTCCGCGATCAGCATCCGGCGCCGCTCGATCCGAATTTCACCGGTGCGGGCCGCACTTTGAGCGATGCTTCCGGCTATTATCGCTTCGTCACCATCAAGCCCGGCGCGTATCCCTGGGGCAATCACCACAACGCCTGGCGCCCCGCGCACATTCATCTCTCGGTGTTCGGCTATTCCTTCGTCACGCGCCTCGTGACGCAGATGTATTTCCCGAACGATCCCTTGTTTCCGTTCGACCCGATCTTCAACTCGGTGCCGGACGAGAAAGCGCGGGCGCGAATGGTTTCCTCGTTCGATCTCGAGAACACCCAGCCCGAATGGGCGCTGTGCTATCGCTTCGACATCGTGCTGCGCGGCAAGAACGCTACGCCTATGGAGAACCACTAAAGTGCAAGAGTCTGTGAAGCCTGACGGTATCACCCCATCGCAGACGGTCGGTCCGTTCTTCAAATACGGCCTGACGCCGAACGGCGAATATGCCTGGAACGACGCGTTCACCAACTCGACGCTGACTGCCGACGTCTCAGGCGACCGCATCCGCATCGAGGGTCGCGTGTTCGATGGCGACGGCGTCGCCGTGCCGGATTGCATGCTGGAGATCTGGCAGCCGGATGGGCAGGGACGTTTCGCCGACCCGCAGGACAAGCGTGCGCTGCCGAATGCGAGTTTCCGCGGCTTTGCCCGCTGCGGCACCGACAAGGACGGCAACTACGCCTTCGAAACCATCAAGCCGGGCGCGGTGCCGGATCCCGACGGCAAGCCGCAGGCGCCGCACATCCTGCTTGCGGTGTTCGGCCGCGGCATGCTGCGGCATCTCTACACCCGCATCTATTTCAGCGACGAGGCCGGCAACGTGGCCGATCCGGTGCTGGCGCTGGTCCCGGCTGACCGCCGCGCCACGCTGACTGCGGTGCGCGAGGCCGGCAAGGCGGTTTACCGGCTCGACCTGCACCTCCAGGGTGACGACGAGACGGTGTTCTTCGAGGTCTGAGCGAATATGTGCCGATGACGCCAGGTCGTCGGCACCACGTTCTCATCCAGCGCAATCGCGATCGGCGTTGCCTTGATCCGGCCCGATCCTCTCCAGGCTCCGGTGCGTCAGTCCCACTGACCCAAATCCGGTTGATCGACGTTCAATCCCGTGATTTTTCGGAGCCTTTCTTTCGAGACCTCCCCGCAGGGCAATCCTGCATTTACCATATTGATCTAGGCTCCTCGCGATTTCAGCGCGCGCCCTGGATTATTTCATGAAGATTCGCCTGTCATTGTCGGCCGCGATCATCGCTTTCGGGATCGTTCTTGCCATTGGCTTTACTGCGGTCGTTTCCACCAGCCTCTATGCGCTGCGCGAGCTCAAGGTCGGTGGGCCGCTCTATTCCGACATCAAGCTCGGCAACGACCTCATCGCCGACATCCTGCCGCCGCCGGAATACGTCATCGAGGCTTATCTTGAGGCTACCCTCGCCATGCGCGAGCCGGACCAGCTGGCCGCCCATGGCGAGCGCCTGGTCCAGCTCCGCAAGGATTACGACGAGCGCAAGGCCTTCTGGGTCTCCTCCAGCCTCTCGGCCGACCTCAAGACCGCGCTGGTGTCGAAGTCCGATGCGGAGGTGCAGAAATTCTGGAAGGCGTCCGACCAGCTCCTGCCCGCCCTCAAGGCCAAGGATGCAGCTGGGTCCGAGCGCGCCTATGCGCAGGTCAAGGACGCCTATACCGCGCATCGCGCCGTCATCGACAGCATCGTCGAGAACGCCAACAAGCGGAATGCCGCGATGGAGAAGCTGGCCGCGGACCGCGACAGCTCCATGCTCTATATCCTCCTCGGCGTCTCCGCCGCCGTTCTGGCCTTCATTGCCGCCGGTCTGCTCGGCGTTGCCCTCGGCGTGGTGCGTCCGATCGTGCGCATGACGGATACGATGCAGAAGCTCGCGACCGGCGATCTCGCCGCCGACATTCCGTTCGCGCACCGCAAGGACGAGGTCGGCTCGATGGCGGGTGCGCTTGTGGTGTTCAAGCAGGCGGCGGTCGAGAATTCCCGTCTGCGCGAGGAACAGTTGCGGCAGGAGCAGGAGGCGGCGCTTGCCAAGCGCTCCGCCTTGCACCAGATGGCCGAAACCGTCGAGCGCGAGACCGGCCGCTCGGTCGATACCGCAACCGCGGCGACGGCAGGCATCGAGCGGGCCGCCTCCGGCCTGTCGGAGATCGCGAAGTCGCTCTCTGCGCAGTCTCAGGCGGTCGCGGCGGCCTCCACGCAGGCCCTCGGCAGCTCGCAGGCCGTCTCGGCCGCAGCCGAAGAATTGAGCGCCTCGATCCGCGAGATCGCAAGCCAGGTCGCGCGCACCAGCGCGGTCACCAAGTCGGCGGTCGCCGGCCGCGAGCAGGCGCGCTCGACCATTCAGACGCTGGCCGGATCAGTGAAGAAGATCGCCGAGGTCTCCGACCTCATCGGCGGCATCGCGGGCCAGACCAATCTCCTCGCACTCAACGCGACGATCGAGGCGGCACGCGCCGGCGAAGCCGGCCGTGGCTTCGCGGTGGTTGCCGCCGAGGTGAAATCCCTGTCCGATCAGACCGCCAAATCCACCGATGAGATCGGGCGGCTGATTACGGAAATCCAGACTTCGACCCAGGCCGCGGTCGATGCCGTCGAGGCCATGGGGGGCCACATCGTCGAGATCGATGGCGTGGCGACCTCGGTCGCCGCCGCGATGGAAGAGCAGGACGCGGCGACACGGGAGATCACGCGGTCGATCTCCGAATCCGCCTCCGCGGCGAAGGAGGTCTCGGCGAAGATCGGCGATGTCAGCCGCGACGCTGCCTCCGTCGACCAGCGCGCCGCGGATGTAAGGCAGGCAATCTCCGGGATGGCGGCCAATCTCGAACAGCTGCGATCGGTCGTCGTGCGAACCGTGCGCGACTCGACCGCGGCAGCCTGAGCCCGGCGGCCGCTCGGCCGCTGGTGCCCGGGAGTGTGATCTTCAGTATGGCGCGGGACAGGGGCATCGTGGTTCATGACATCTCCACAATTGCCGGCGGTCGTTGAGCCCGCCCGACTGACGGCCGCCCTGCGCAGGGGCGGCGTGCTCGACGCCGGCGCGGTGCGCGAAGTGAAGGTGCTGCATCAGCGCGACACGGTCGTGTCGCACATTCTCCGTCTTGGCCTGCGTTACGTCGGCGAATCCGCCGGCGCTCCGCAGTCGCTGATCCTGAAGACTGCAAATGCAGCTTTCGCCGAGAAGCTTGCCAATGGCGGCAGGCGGGAGGTGGAATACTACACGCAATTGACGCCGAGCATGCCGCCGGGACTGGTGCCCCGCTGCTTCGACGGATATTTCGACGAAGCCAGCCTCACCTGGTATCTTCTGCTCCAGGACCTCACTGACAGCCACGACATCGCGACGGTTTGGCCGCTGCCGCCGTCGCGGAAGCAGGCGATTGCGATCGTCACCACGCTCGCGCGTTGGCATGCGGCCTGGTGGGACCATCCGAGCCTCGGCGGCACCGTCGGCACCTGGGCGAGCCCTGAGGACAGCGCGGAGCGCATGGAGACGTTCGCGGGTCATTACGACCGCTTTGCCGACGCTCTCGGTGATCGCCTCAGCGAGGAACGACGTACCCTCTATCGTCGCCTCATCGATCAGTCGGAGCGACTGTCCCAGCGTTATCACTCGCGCCGTCACACAAGCATCACCCATGGCGACGCTCATGTCTGGAACTTCCTGCTGCCGCGCGCCGGCGTTGCCGATACCGTGCGCATCTTCGATTTTGATCTGTGGAGCGTCAACGTTCCAACCCACGACCTCGCCTATATGATGGCCATGCATTGGTATCCGGAACGCCGGCAGGCACTCGAACGCCCGTTGCTCAATGTCTACCACGATACGTTGATTGAAAGCGGCATCACCGGCTATACGCGCGGCGCGCTCGATCGCGACTACCGCTGGGCGGTGCTCTGGCAGATCACGAGGCCGGTCTGGCAGTGGAGCATCAACATCCCGCCGCTGATCTGGTGGAATAATCTGGAGCGGGTGTTTGCGGCCGTGGATGATCTGGGCTGCGAGGAATTGTTGGGATGATCTCTCCTGGACGCAGCGCAGCACGCAGTGGTGCGCTGCTGAGGCGGGGCCCAGGTCGGCCAGCAGAATAGGTCCCGGTTCTGCGGCGCATCGCTAGGCGCTGCACCGCGCCCCGACCCGGGTCTACTCCATCACCGCGTGCTCCGGCCCCGCCGCCTGCTTGCGCAGCGTGGCCTTGGTCGAGCCGATCAGGAACGCGAGCGGGATGGTGCAGAGGATGAAGACCATCACCAGTTGGTAGTCGTGAGCGAAGGCGATGATCTGCGCCTGCACGCTGATCATCCTGTCGGCCATGGCGCGGCCGACGTCGGTGGACAGATTGATCATGCCGCTGACGCTGGGCATCTGCAGCGCATGGTTGAACGGATTGACGTGCTCGGAGAGGATCGCATAGGTCCGCCGCGTGCCCTGCGTCAGCTCGGCGATGACGACGGAAATGCCGACCGAGCTCGCGACGTTGCGCATCAGGGTGAGCATCGCGGTGCCGTCGGTGCGCAGCTCGTTCGATAGCGTCAGGAACGCCACGGTCGAGAGCGGCACGAAGACGAGGCCGAAGCCGAAGCCCTGGATGACGCTCACGGTGACGATCTCCGGCACCTGGGTCAGGTCGGTCCAGCCGGTCATCTGGAACAGCGAGCCCGCGGTCAGCGTCAGGCCGGAGATGATCAGCGTGCGCGCCTCGAAATAGCGCATCATGCGGCCGACCAGCATCATGGCGAAGAAGGTGCCGATGCCGCGGCTCGCCAGCAGCAGGCCGGCGGTGATGATGGGATAGCCGATCACGTTTTGCATGTAGGGCGAGGCCAGCGCCATGGTCGAGAACAGCACGAGCCCCATCACGATCATGAACACGCAGCCGGTGACGAAGTTGCGGTCTCGAAACAGCGCGAAGCGGATGAACGGGGTCGAGGTCGTGAACGAATGCGCGAGGAAGAAATAGAAGGCGACGGCCGAGACGATGAACTCCGCCAGGATCTCGTTGGATTCCAACCAGCCCAGTTGCTCGCCGCGGTCGAGCGCGAGCTGCAGCGCGCCGATCGCGATCGCCAGTGCGGCGAAACCGAACCAGTCGAATTTGAGGCTGAGGTCCTTCCTGGTCTCGTCCATGAAGAGGATCAGCCCGAGCACGGTGATGGCACCGAACGGCAGGTTGACGAAGAACACCCAGTGCCAGGAATAGGTCTCGGTGAGCCAGGCACCCAGAGAGGGTCCCATGATCGGACCCATCATCACGCCCATGCCCCAGATCGACATCGCCTTGGCGCGTTCCTGAAGCGTGTAATAGTCGAGCATGACCGACTGCGACAGCGGCACCAGAGCCGCGCCGAACACGCCTTGAAGCAGGCGGAACAGCACCATCTGGTTGATGTCCTGCGCGAGGCCGCACAGCACCGACGCCATGGTGAAGCCGGCCGAGCAGATGATGAAGATGCGCTTGCGGCCGAAACGGTTGGCGATCCAGCCCACCGGCGCCGTCATGATTGCGGCGGCGACGATGTAGGAGGTCAGCACCCAGTTGATCTGGTCCTGCGACGCAGACAGCGTGCCTTGCATGTATGGCAGGGCGACGTTGGCGATGGTGGTGTCCAGCGCCTGCATGACGGTCGCGGTCATGGCGCAGATCGTCACCATGTTCCGGCGCAGGCCGGGGACCATCAGGCTGGCATTGGCTTCGGACATTGGATCAGTCCTTGTCGCAGTCTCTAGCTTGGTCTTTCCTAGTCCTAGTCCTGGTCCTTGTCCTGGCCCGCGGTCGCCGACAGGCCGAGCAGGCCGGCCAGCGTGCGCTTGTGGCCGGTGTCGATGGTGGCATAGACGCTCATGCCGGCCTTCAGCTTCCGCACATATTTGTCGGTCTCGTCGAAATAGATGCGGATCGGCACGCGCTGTACCACCTTGACGAAGTTGCCGGTGGCGTTCTGCGGCGGCAGGATCGCGAATTGCGCACCGGTGCCCGGCGAGAGCGAGCCGATCTTGCCCTTGAAGACGTGGTTCGGAAACGCGTCGACCTCGAGCGTCACGGGCTGTCCTTCGGTGACGTAGGTGAGGTCGCTCTCCTTCGGGTTGGCGTCAACCCAGGGATGGGCGACGTCGATGATGGTGAATACCGGCGTGCCGGCGGCGACATAGCGGCCGAGCTGGATCTGCTCGACCTGCGTCGCCACCCCGCCCATCGAGGCGCGCACCACGGCGTGGTCGAGATTGCGTTCGGCATTGTCGAGCTTGGCCTTGGCCTCCGCATAGGCTGGGAATTTTTCCAGCGGCAGGTCGGGATCGCCGAGTAGCTGGGTCTTCGCCGTCGAGAGCTGCTGCCTGACATATTGCGCGATGGACCCGGACGTGACCAGTGCATTCGCTGCGTTGTCGAGATCGAGCTGCGAGCCGAAACTGTTCTTCACCAGAGCCTGCTTGCGCTCGACGTCGCGCTGCTTCAGGTCGACGCCCTGCTGAGCGAGATTGAGCATGTCGCCGTAGATCTTGATGTTGGCGCGGAGATTGTCATAGGTCGTCTGCGCCTGCGTCAGCTGTGCTCTGGCCTCGTCCACCGCGAGGCGGAACGGCACCGGGTCGATCTCGAACAGCACGTCGCCCTGCTTGACGAACTGGCCCTCCTTCACGACCACCTTCTGGATCTTGCCGGAGATGTCGGGCGTCACCAGCACCTTCTGCGCGCCGACATAGGCGTCGTCGGTGCCGACATAGCGTCCGCCATTGAGATAGAAGGTGAGGCCGCCGATGGCGACCACGACCGGCAGCACGACCAGGAGCAGGAAACGGCGATAGCGGCGCAGGCCCGCCACCAGGCGGCGGCGCGGATCGGAGCCCGCTTTCTTCGCCGGCTTGCCGCTCTCGCCCTTCTGCTCGGGCTGGAACTTGAGGACCTGATCAGCCATAGCGCTGCTCCTTACGCGCTTGTTCCGCGCCGCTGGCCTGGATCGCGGTCCGCACGTTTTCCTTGATGGTTTCGAGCTGGGTGAGGAGACGATGGGCATCCGCCGGATTGATGCCGTCGAGTGCGTTGGCGGTGATTTCGGACCTGAGCCCGCTCATCCGGCCGAGCAGCTGCCGGCCGGACTTCTTCAGGTAGAGGCGCTTGACACGGCGGTCCGAGGCGTCGCTGCGCCGTTCGAGCCAGTCATTGTCGCAGAGCTTGTCGATCAAGCGGGTCAGCGTGATCGGTTGCACCTCGAGCAGTTCGGCGAGTTCCGACTGCTTCATGCCCTCGCTGCGCTCGACCTTGGCCAGCACGGCCCATTGCGCGCGGGTGATGCCGAACCGCGAGGCCTCCTTGTCGGCATAGACGCGCAGCAGGCGGTAGAGCTCGGCGAGCGTGAACAGGAAATTCTGGTCGACAGACCCGCGGGTCATGAGCTTGGTCTCCAATAAGCAGGAGATATCATAAGCAAGCTTATGATTATTTCATGGCGGATTAACGGGTGGCTGTCCCGCAATGCCAGCATGGCTGGCAGCCGTTCGTAGCGTCGTGCTTTGGGTTCCCGGGCCAAAATGCTAAAAGGTTTATCGCATGACCCTCGCTAAGCCGGCATTTCCCGCGCCAGATCACGATCACCGCCGCTGCGCCGCGGATGCGCTCGCGCATGCCGAGGCGGTCTGCGAGCAGCGTGCGCAGAAGTTCACGCCAATTCGCCGTCAGGTGCTGGGAGCCTTGCTTTCCAGCCACCGCCCGCTCGGTGCCTATGAGGTGATCGACGAACTGGCAAAATCGATGGCGCGGCCGGCGCCGATCACGGTCTATCGTGCCCTCGATTTCCTGATGGCCAACGGCCTCGTGCATCGCATCGAGAGCCGCAATGCCTATCTCGCCTGCGCCGCCCATGATCACGATGCGACCTCGGCTGTCGCGTTCCTGATCTGCGAGCGCTGTGGCCTCGTCGGTGAGATTCCGTCGGCGTCCTTTGCCGGGGATCTCAATGCGGCCGCGCGCTCCTCGGGCTTTGCCCCCAAATTGTCCGTGGTGGAGATCACGGGCGTCTGCACCCATTGTCAGAAGATTGCATAGACCAACAACGGCGCAAAGCCGGTATTCGGGAAGAGATGTCCTCAGCTCAAATCGTACCCTCCGCCGCACGCCCCCTCAGTGCCGGCGCCATCGCCCTCATGCTCATGCTGTGCCTGACCTGGGGGTTCAACCAGATCGCGGTGAAGCTGGTCCTGCCGGACATTCCGCCGATGCTCCAGGCCACGATCCGCTCGATGGGCGCGCTGCCGGTGCTGTTCATCATCGGCACCTTTCGTGGCGTCAATTTCTTCGAACGTGATGGCACCTGGAAGCCCGGCCTGATCGCCGGGCTGATGTTCGGCATCGAATTCGTGCTGATCTTCCAGGGGCTGCGTCTCACGTCTGCTTCGCGTGCGGTGGTGTTCCTCTATACGGCGCCGTTCTTCGTTGCGCTCGGCTCCTACCAGGTGCTTGGAGAGCGTCTTGGCAGCTCGCAATGGCTGGGCCTGGCCATCAGCTTTGCCGGCGTCGCCCTCGCGATCGGCGTGCCGCAGCCCAATGTCGATTCGCATGTTCTGCTCGGCGATCTCATGATCGTCGGCGGCGCTGCGCTGTGGGCCGCGACGACGCTGGTCGCCAAGGGCACGCGGCTGCGATTCGCCGCGCCCGAGAAGGCGCTGGGCTATCAGGTCGCCACCTCGATCCCGATTCTGGGGATGGCGGCCTGGTTGTTCGGCGAATCCATCACACACATGCCGGCGCCGCTTTCGCTCGGCCTGATGGCGTTCCAGGCGATCTGGGTGGTGGGAACCACGTTCACGCTTTGGTTCGCGCTGGTGAAGACCTACTCAGCCAGCAAATTGTCCGCTTTTACCTTCATCACCCCTTTGTTTGGCGTGGTGGGTAGCTATTTCATCATGCACGACAGCCTGAGCCTGACATTCGGGGCCGCCGCGGTCCTTGTAATTGCTGGGCTTTTCCTGGTTAACCGTCCGAGTGCGGCCGTTCAGGAGCTCCCTCTCCCGGTGCCGCAAGCTCGTAAGGGAGCTCCTGAACCGGAGGCCGCACTCGATTCATAAGTTCTTGGTATTCCTTTGAATTCCAAGTTCGCTCGGGGGCGCCGCAAGGGAGGCGAACTTCGAATTCAAAGGAATACCCTCATCGGCTGCGGCGCCGCGTGATGCATTGCTGAACGTCACCAAAACCTGATATTTGGACCCCATGAACAAGCTCGAAAACCCTCTCGATTCCGACCTCGCAGGCCCGGCGCCCCGGCACCGGACCACCCAGGTCAAGGTCGGCAACGTCGCCGTCGGTGGCGGTGCGCCGATCGTCGTACAGTCGATGACCAACACCGACACCGCCGACATCGACGGCACCATCGCCCAGGTCGCAGCGCTAGCGCGCGCCGGCTCCGAAATGGTCCGCATCACCGTGGACCGCGAGGAGGCCGCCGCCGCGGTTCCGTACATCCGCGACGGCCTTGCCAAGCGCGGCATCACCACGCCCCTGATCGGCGACTTCCATTATATCGGCCACAAGCTGCTCGCGGCCTATCCGGCCTGCGCCGAGGCGCTGGCCAAGTATCGCATCAACCCCGGCAATGTCGGCTTCAAGGACAAGCGCGACACCCAGTTCGCCGACATCATCGAGATCGCGAACAAGAACAACAAGCCGGTCCGCATCGGCGCCAATTGGGGCTCGCTCGACCAGGAGCTTTTGACCAAGCTGATGGACGAGAACGCCGCGTCTGCCAATCCGCGCGACGTGCGCGCGGTGACGCGCGAGGCCATGGTGCAATCGGCCCTCTTGTCCGCCGCGCGCGCCGAAGAACTCGGCATGCCCAAGGACCGCATCATCCTGTCGGCCAAGGTGTCGGCGGTGCAGGATCTGATCGCCGTGTATCAGGATCTCGCGTCTCGTTCCGATTATGCCATCCATCTCGGTCTTACCGAGGCCGGCATGGGCTCGAAAGGCATCGTGGCGTCCTCGGCCGCGCTCGGCATCCTGCTGCAGCAGGGCATCGGCGACACCATCCGTATCTCGCTGACTCCGGAGCCTGGCGGCGACCGCACCCGTGAGGTGCAGGTCGGCCAGGAGCTCCTGCAGACCATGGGCTTCCGCACCTTCGTGCCGCTGGTTGCGGCCTGCCCCGGCTGCGGCCGCACCACCTCGACCACGTTCCAGGAGCTGGCGCGCTCGATCCAGGATTTCATCCGCGACGAGATGCCGACCTGGAAGACGAAATATCCCGGCGTGGAAGAACTCAACGTCGCGGTGATGGGCTGCATCGTCAACGGCCCCGGTGAGTCCAAGCATGCCAATATCGGCATCTCCTTGCCCGGCACCGGCGAAGCGCCGGCCGCACCTGTCTTCGTCGATGGCAAGAAGTTCCGCACGCTACGTGGCCCCACCATCTCGGCCGACTTCAAGGCGCTGGTGATCGACTACATCGATCAGCGCTACGGCCAGGGCGCCAAGGTGCCGGCGCCTGCGGCGGAGTAGTTTTTCAGGTCAGCATGCGATCGTGCTGACCTGGCCCGCTTCTCCATACTTGAGCAGCAACCGATCGCGCGTGATCAGCGCAGCTCCGAGGTCGCGAGCAGTCGCGAGTATAATGCGATCTGCGGGGTCACGGGGCGGCTCGCCGGGCAGAAACGACGATGCGATCAAAATATCGGGGGAGAGCTCGGCCAAGTGTACCCCTTCGATTGCCAGGAATCGTTGGAACCAGCGTTCGGGTGTCGTGGAGAGGCCCAACCGATTGCGCGAGACCAACAGGCCGATTTCCCAGGCAGTGATAGCGGAAACGAAGATCGTGCGACCGGTCCGGTAGGCGTCGTCGATGACCTCCTTTGCAGCCGCGGCGATCGGCTGGTCTTCGACCGCCCAGATCGCTGCGTGCGTGTCGAGCAGGAGTGGCGCCGGCTTACTCATAAACCTTTGCCCAATCGGGGTCCGCCGGCTCAGTCAAGTCCACGCCCGCCGGCACGTGCGCCAATCCCTTCAGGGCACCAAAAAGCGGATGGCGACCGCTCTTCCTCGTGCGCAGGAAATTGGCTTCCGGAGCCTTCTGCTCGATCCGGCGAAACACGACCTTGCGTGCCTTCGTGTCCACTTGCTCGGTTCGGAAGCCGGCCGCCAACCAAACCTTGGTCATGACGTTGTTCGTGGGGTTGTTGCTCCACCATGCCGGATACTGGGGTGAGCTGGGAGGCAGTTTCCCGCCGATCACCCGCTCGATATCGGCAAAGGACATTGGCACTTCCCGGGTCCGCTGGGATTTCAGGAACTCACCAAGTCGATCATATTTTCCCATAGTCAAACTCCATCTATAAACACTACTAAAGCTTTAGGAGTGTGTCAAGATTGCGCCGTGGACCCTTGCCCTCACATCGGTAAGGCCTACGATGGCTCAGAACGATCGGGAGACACGCCATGAGCTCACTCGCCGGCAAGCAGGGTCCGCGCTATCGCCACACGATGGACGACGGCGCGCCGTACGAAACTATCGCGGTCGAGAAGCTCACCCCAATCATCGGCGCGGAAATCAGTGGCGTCGATATCGGCAAGCTCGTCGATGGCGACGCGCGCTCCAACCGGCAGATGGACGAGATCCATCGCGCGCTCGCCGAAAACCTCGTCATCTTCTTCCGCGGCCAGCACATCACGCCGCAGCAGCATCTCGCTTTTGGCCGCAAGTTCGGCGAATTGCATGTCCATCCCGCGGCGCCCCACGAGGACGACGATCCGGCGCTGATGAAGATCTACGCCGACAAGAACTCGCCGCGCGCCAATGGCGAGGGCTGGCATTCCGACGTGTCCTGCGATCTCGATCCGCCGATGGGCTCGATCCTTTACATCAGGCAGTGCCCGCCGCGCGGCGGCGATACTCTGTTCGCCAACATGTATGCAGCCTATGAGGCGCTGTCGGACCGCATGAAGGCCTATCTCGATGGGCTCACCGCGCTGCACGATGGCGAACCGATCTATCGCGGACTCTACGCCAATTACGGCGTCGCCGACCGTCCCTCGTATCCGCATGCCGAGCATCCCGTCGTGCGCACGCATCCGGTCACCGGCAGAAAGGCGCTCTACGTCAACCGCGGCTTCACCCGCCACATCAACGGCATCCCGCGCGACGAGAGCGATGCGATGCTGGCCTATCTCTACCAGCACGCCGAGAACCCGCTGTTCCAGTGTCGCTTCCGCTGGACCGAGAACGCCATCGCCTTCTGGGACAACCGCTGCACCCAGCACCGCGCGATGTGGGACTACTGGCCGCACACGCGCTCGGGCACGCGCGTGACGGTGAAAGGGGAAAGGCCGGTGTAGGCTGATCTAGCGCCCCGGACGCGGCGCAGCACGCAGTGATGCGCTGCTGAGCCGGGGCCTATTCTTGCGGAGAAAGCTGGTCCCGGCTCTGCGTCGCGTCATTCCATGCCGGGCCGCGTCCGGGACACGAACCGATCTCGCGTTGACGTCCTCGCGCTGCCGCGCCAATCTTCCCGAAAACCAACTGCGGGCTTCATTGGTCGCCCGCGGATCACGGCAGCGGAGCAGCGCTTGGGGCAACCGCGGAGCATCATCGCCGGGCTGGTCGCGTCGATCCTGTTGTCGTCGCTCGCCATTATCGATGCCGGCGACGCTGCTGCCGCGCGAAAGATTGCAAGACCCAGACCTAAGCCGTCGCCCGCACCAGTCAAATGCGAGGTGCCGAAATTCCGGATCGTCGTGGATGTCGGGCACACCCCCGACTCCTACGGCGCGTTGAGCGCGCGCAATGATCCGGAGTTCGGCTTCAACTTCCGCCTCGCACGGCTCATCACGGCCAAGCTCAAATCCGAAGGCTTTGCCGCAACCCGCCTGCTCGTCACGGATGGCAAGGCACGGCCGAGCCTGTTCAAGCGCATCGGTGCCGCGAACGAAGGCCGCGCCGATCTGTTCCTGTCGGTCCATCATGATTCGGTGCCGGACAAGCTGCTCGAGACCTGGGAATTCGACGGCGCAAAAAGCTATTTCAGCGACCGTTTTTCGGGGCATTCGCTGTTCGTGTCGCGACAGAATCCGCACTTCGCCACCAGCCTGATGCTGGCCCGGATGATCGGCAGTCAGTTGAAGCAGCAGGGCCTGCACTATGCCAGCCAGTACACCTTGCCCTTAATGGGCCGCTACCGGCGCCAGCTGCTCGACAAGGACGTCGGCGTCTATCGCTATGACGGGCTCATTGTGCTGTCGCGGACGAGGAGCGCCGCCGTGCTGATCGAGGCCGGCTCGATCATCAATCGCGACGAGGAGATGGAGATGAACTCGGCGGAGCGGCACGAGGCCGTCGCGGGAGCCGTCGCGGCTGCAATGAGGGAGTTTTGCGACAGGCGCTAGCTTGCCTGGCCGCTTCAAGCGAAGACGATGCGAAGCTACAAGGGCGCGCCCCGATACTCCCGGTTCGCCAGGCTCGCCTCCTCCAGGTCGAGATCCCGCTCGATCCGCCGTCGCGTCTCGTCGGTGATCTGGCCCTCGCGCAGGAGGCCGTGGATGAATTTGCGTTCGGCGGCAATCAGCTCGCGGGTCAGCGCGGTACCGGCGGCGGAGACGTCGTGGTGGTTGGGATCGAGCGAGTCGGGGAGCTGGTTGACGCGGATGTCGTGCCTTGCGCGCAGCAGCCGCATCACTTCTTCGGACACTTCCTTCTGCGCGGTCAGCGCGTCGAGCGATTCCAGCGCGGCCTCGAGCGCCTGGCGCCGGGCGGCGATCTCGGCCTCGTGCTCCGCGGCATGCTCGTGGCGGCCGGCCTCGGCGACGCCGAGCCAGCGCACGACCGGCGGCAGCGTCAGGCCGACGCCGATCAGCGTGACGAAGATGACGCCGAAGGCGACGAACAGGATCAGGTCGCGATACGGAAAGGCCTCGCCGTCAGGCAGCGTGAACGGCAGCGCCAGCGCGGCCGCCAGCGACACGGCGCCACGCACGCCGGTGAAAGCAAGCACGAACGGCCATTGCCATGGCGGCGACGGGTCGCGCTTGCGCAGAGACTTGCTGAGCATCCGCGGCAGGTAGGTCGCGGGGTAGAGCCAGGCGAAGCGCGCGATCACGACGATGACCAGGACCACTGCCGTCGCGATGAGAATGTCGTCGAGCGGGAAGGACTTCGACTTCTCGTAGAGCGCGCGCATCTGGAAGCCGGTGAGCAGGAACAGCATGCCCTCGATCAGATAGATCACCAGATCCCAGAAGAAGATGCCTTGCAGGCGCGTTGCCGACGAGATCAGCAGCGGCCCGTTCCAGCTCACGTAGAGGCCGCAGGCGACGGTCGCGATCACGCCGGAGCCGCCGACATGTTCGGGCAGCCAGTAGGAGACGTAGGGTGTGATCAGCGACAACGTCAGCTCGACCTGCGGATCACCGGACCATTTGCGGAAGCGCAAGGAGAGCCAGCCGACGCCGATGCCGAAGGCGATCTCGCTGGCGACGATCAGGAGGAACTCGCCGGCCGCGAGCGGCAGCGAGAAATGTCCGACCATGATCGCGGCGAGCGCAAAGCGGTAGAGGATCAGCGCGGTGGCGTCATTGGCCAGCCCTTCACCCTCGAGGATGACCAGGAGCCGGCGCGGCATGTTGAGCCGGCGCGCGATCGCGAGCGGCGCCACCACGTCGGGCGGCGCCACGATGGCTCCCAGCAGGAAGGCGACGGTCCAGGGCAGGCCGATCATGTAGTGCGTGGCGGCCGCCACCATCGCCGCGGTGAAGATCACCGCGCCGACCGCGAGCAGCACGATCGGGCGCAAATTGTTCTTGAACTCGCGCCAGCTCATGGCGACGCTCGCCGAGTAGATCAGCGGCGGCAGCACCATCAAAAGCACCAGCTCCGGCGGCAGCTCGACCGGCGGCATGCCCGGCACGAAGGCCAGGCCGACGCCGGCCAGCATCAGCAGAATGGCCGGGGCGACGTTGAAACGGCGCGCAGCCAGCGCCACGCCGGCCAGAACGGCAAGCAGGATCAGAAAGGTCTGAAATTTCGCTTCCATGATGGTCTGTCTTGACCCTGAAGCGCCCTCAAGGTCAATGCGGCGCTGCTCACGCCAGCTGGCCGGCTACATCCGTCCAATCCGCGCAAACAAAGCTGCGATCTGCGCCGCATTCGGCGTGCCGCCCTGGGTATAGGCCGCGATCAGGATCGGCGTAGCCGGCTTCGGCCAGACGACCGCGATATCGCCCGATGCGTCCTTGCCGTTATTGCCGGTCTTGTCGCCGATCTTCCAGTCTGCCGGCAGGCCGCCGCGCAGCCGGTTCGCACCGGTCTTGCAATTCACCATCCAGTCGGTGAGCTGGAGGCGCGATTGCGCCGACAAGGCTTCGCCCAGCACCAGCCGCCGCAGACTGCCCGCCATTGCCGTGGGTGTCGTGGTGTCACGGGGATCGCCCGGCGGTGAGCGGTTGAGCTCTGGCTCGTTGTGGTCGAGCCGCGACGTGGTGTCACCGAGCGACCGCCAGAATGCGGTCAGCGCGGCGGGCCCGCCGATCCGCGCCAGCAGCAGATTGGCGCAGGTATTGTCGCTGAGCTCGACGATCGCCTTGCACATCTCGCCGACCGACATCTTGCCGGCCGAGAGATTTTGCCTGGCGACCGGTGCGTATTCCAGGAGATCGGCCTGACCGTAAGGGATCATGGCCGCGAGTTGCTCCTCACCGCGATCGAACCGCGCCAGCACGCTGGCGGCAAGCGAAGCCTTGAATGTCGAGCACATGACGAACCGCTCGTCGGCACGCCAGGCGAGCTTTCTGCCAGTCGCGAGATTCTCAGCATAGAGCCCGATGCGCCCGCCACTGTCGCGCTCATAGGCTTCGAGTTCGGCCGGCGCCTCCGCGGCGAGCGCGGGAGAAGCGGCGATCCAGCACAGGGAGGCGAGCAGGGAGCGGCGATCGACAAGCATGGGGACCTTTAGCGTGGGTCAGACGGTGTAGGGATGTAGCGGACGCTTTATCCGCACCGTCATTGCGAACGGAGCGAAGCAATCCAGTCGGCCTCCACGGCGAGATTCTGGATTGCTTCGCTTCGCTCGCTATGACGAATGGAGAACGAGTGCGACAGATTTCGGGCAGCGGAAGATCGGGAGGACTCACTCCCGCAGGTCGTACCTGTACGATTTCGACACGATTTGCCAGCCGTCGGCGAGCTTCATCGCCACGAGATAGTCGGTGAAATAGCGTGGCGGCAGCTGGCAGCGCACCTTGATGAAGGCGGTCTTGTCGTCCGAACGGTCGATGGTGACGATGAAATCCTCGCGCGGCTTGCCTTCGGCCTTGGCTGAGGCGCGCTTGCGGACGCGATCGAGCCAATCGGGTACGGTCAGAACCTGGAGCTCGCCCTTCTCGACCCAGCGCAGATCGGCGGAGGGATGGAAGATGGCGCCGAGTTTTTCGGCGTCGCCCTCATAGAGTCCGTCAAAATAGGATTGCACGACAGTTTCGACGCTCGACCGGTCCTGGTTCATGGGGCATTCCTTTGCGTGATGGCGGAGGCGAACTTAGTCGTACACGTCGAAATGCTCTATGGGTCTGTGAGCCGTTTGCGCGAAGGCATCGTCATGACCGGATCAGACAATTCGAACGCTCGTATCCTCATCGGCGAATGCTGTTGCCGCGCTGTGCGCTATGAGGTGGCGGATGCGTTCTCCTATGCGATGAACTGCCACTGTTCGAACTGCCGTCGCACCACCGGAGCCGCCTTCAAGCCGTTCGCGGGCATCGCGCAAGACAAGCTCCGCATCGTCCAGGGAGAGGATCAGCGGATGATTTTCGGCGACGACACCACCCATGATGCGCATTGCGCCCGCTGCGGCTCGTTGCTCTATTCCCGGGTGCGTGAAGGACAATGGGTCCATGTCGCCATGGGAACCCTGGTCGACGTCCCCACGATTCGGCCGAGCGCCCATATTTTCGTCGGCTCGAAGGCGCCCTGGCACGAGATTACGGACAATCTGCCGCAATATCGGGAGCACATCGGGGTTGTCTGAGGGAACCGGACCTCGCGGCCGTCGGCGAACCGCGACCCGGCTGGCGCGACGAATAAAGGGGGATTTTCGGCCCGTATCGGCCGGGGCCTGGCCCAGGTCGAGCCGCCCAGCCTCAACAGCTGATCGCCTATTAGGTCAAGGCCGGCTTCACGGCGCAGAACGGCGACGGCGCCAACAGCCCGTTCACGGTCGCGCTGTCGAAGCATTTGACGACGCCGGGCCTCGACGTCCGCCGCGCCTTCGGCTTCGTGCGTGACGACGTGCTCAAATCGACGGGCAACAAGCAGGAGCCGTTCGTTTACGGTTCGCTCGGCGGCGAGGACGTGCCGCTGGTGCCGGTCAAGGTGGCGGCCGTCGCGCCGGCGGCGAATCTCCAGGCTGATATCCGCCGTGACTATGGTGCGCGCTCCAGGTCGGCAACAGGCCGGCGTGGGAAGCGTTCCTCGCCCAGCATCCCGACGGTTTCTATGCGAGCCTCGCCAAGCCTCTGCGACGCCACTGCCGAGGTGTGTTGCTGACCGCTGCTTTCTGGGCCTCCCAACGAAGGCCGGGACGATAGACTATTTCGAGATCGCGCTCGCCGCGATGTTCACCGTCAGCGCCAGCAACGCCGTGTTGTAGATGAAGGACACGATGCCGTGCGCCGTCGCGGTGCGGCGAATGGTCTTGTCGGTGATGCCGACGTCGGAGACCTGCGCAGTCATGCCGATCACGAACGAGAAATAGACGAAGTCCCAATAGTCGGCGTGGTCTTCCTTGTCGCCGCTCGGAAACTGAAGGCCACCTGCCGTACCGCTGCGATAGTAATCATGCGCGTAGTGCAGCGCGAAGGTCGTGTGCACCGCAGCCCATGACAGTACGATGGTGATGATCGCGATCGTCAGCTCCAGGGTGCCGCGATGCGGCGTGCCCAGTTCGGAGACGATCGCCGCGATGCTGGCGAAGGCACCGGTCGCTGTGACAAGCAGGATCACGAATCGGCCGTCGTCCTGCATCGCGGCGGCGCGACGGATGTGCTGGTGGTTGTTGCAGAGCATCATCGCATAGACCAGCACGAGATAGACCGCGATGAGCGCGTCCCATCCGAACAGGAGCCGTGTCACCAGCCGATGCGTGCCCGGCACAAGCAGGCAGACGAGGATGCCGACAGCGAGCGCAATGAACGTCCGCGGCCGTGCATAGAGCAGCCGCATCGGCCGCGACATCTGGCGGAAGCGGACAAGAACTGGATCCTCTTTGCCGCCGGCCGCCATCGGCGCGCGCTAGTTTTTCCGCTCGGCGACGAATCGCGCGGCGGCCTGCAGCACGGCGGCGCGGTCGCCGAAGATCGACACTGCGTTGTCCGCCCGCGCGAGCAAATCGCGCACGCGCTGCTTGGCGCCTTCGATGCCGAGTTGAGTGACGAAGGTGGTCTTGCCAAGGGCTGCATCGGCGCCGGCCGGCTTGCCGAGCGCGGCCGCGTCGCCTTCGACGTCGAGCAGATCGTCGGCGATCTGGAAGGCCTCGCCGAGCGCGCGGCCGTAATCATCGAGCGCCTGATACTCCTTCTGCGAGGCCTGGCCGAGGATCGCGCCGGCAATGCAGCCGTAGCGCAGCAGCGCGCCGGTCTTCATCTGCTGAATGCGGGCGACATCGATCGGCTCGTTGCCGCCGAAACGGCCTTCGCCGGCGAGGTCGAGGATCTGGCCGCCGACCATGCCGCCGATGCCGGCGCAGCGCGCCAAGGCGCGCGTCAGCAGCAGCCGCACATTGGCGTCGCGATGGATCTCGTCGCGCGTGATGATGTCGAAGGCGAGCGTCAGCAGGCCGTCGCCGGCGAGGATCGCGGTCGCGTCGTCGGTCTTCTTGTGCAGGGTGGGGCGGCCGCGGCGCAGGTCCGAATTGTCCATCGCCGGTAGGTCGTCATGGATGAGCGAATAGCAGTGGATGCATTCGAGTGCCGCGCCGGCGAGCAGGGCCGCCTCGCGCGGGACGCCGAACACGGCGGCGCTTTCGACCACCAGGAACGGCCGCAGACGCTTGCCGCCATTCAGGCTCGAATAGCGCATTGCGTCCATCAGTCGCTTGGGCCGGGCGATCTCGTCGTGCAGGATGTCATCCGACAATAGCCGCCCAAGCAGGGCCTCGGTATCATCAGCGGTCTTGTCCAGACGTTTGGCGAAATCGGACGGGGACGTACCGGTCATCAAGAAGGGCTCCAGAACTAAAATTCGGCCGGACAATCCTTTATGCGCCAGCGCCAGTCAATCGTTTGGAAGGGCTAAAAAGTGCCGGAAAAGACCCGAATTATCACAGACTTAATGGCTCAGCCGTGGGCCTCGTTTCATTTTGCGCCGGAAAGGTCGACTTGCGCATCGTCAAAATCCTTCTCCTGGTGCTCGTGGTCGCGGCTCTCGCGCCCTATGTGATCGCGCCGTTTTACCGCACGGGCCATCCGGTTTCGACGTTGATGGCTTGGCGTTCGCTCCGGGGCGCGCCGATGCAGCGGACGTGGATCGATCTGGCTGACATGTCGCCTTATCTGCCGCGTGCCGTGGTGGCGGCCGAGGATGCCCATTTCTGCAAGCATCACGGCATCGATTGGGGCGCGTTGCGCGAGGCGATCGACGACGCACAGGAGGATGGCACGCCGTTCCGGGGCGCCTCCACGATCACCCAGCAGGTGGCGAAAAACCTGTTCCTCTGGCAGGGGCGGGATTTCGTTCGCAAGGCGCTGGAATTCCCGCTGGCACTCTGGATCGATCTCGTCCTGCCCAAGCCGCGGATCCTGGAGATTTACCTCAACATCGCCGAGTTCGGTCCGCAGGGCCAGTTTGGCGTCGAGGCGGGCAGCGCCTATGCCTTTGGCAAATCGGCCGCCAGCCTCTCCCCGCGGGAGGCAGCCCTTCTGGCCTCGATCCTGCCGAATCCGGTCAAACGGAGCGCCAGGACGCCGGGGCCGGGCGTCCGGCGACTGGCAGCAACCTACGTGGCGCGGGGGCAGGCGAGCTCGCTTGCGACCTGCTGGCGCGAAAATCGCTGATTTTTGGCCCGTTCCGGGCGTATTTTCCGACCCAAGAGCCTAGCTTTACGGCCAGCCTTCCTCTATAAGCGCGGCCTTGATCGGCATTCAGCTCGCCTCGTATTGCGGGTGCTGAGCCGTCCCTTCGCGGACGATGCCCTGATGACACCAATCCCTAGAGGATATTGAAATGGCCGTTCCGAGAAGAAAAACCTCGCCGTCGCGCCGTGGCATGCGCCGCTCGGCTGACGCCATCAAGAAGCCGACCTATGTGGAAGACAAGGACTCCGGCGAGCTCCGTCGTCCGCACCATCTCGACCTCAAGACCGGCATGTACAAGGGCCGTCAGGTCCTGAAGAAGAAAGAGTCCTGAAGGCAGGACCTTTCCTCAGGCGGGATAATTGAACCCGCGTGATTTCGGCCAACCCATGAGCTAGACGGTGACGGCGGCGGGGCAAATGCTTCGCCGCTGCATTGCTCTGTCCGGATATCTTGATCGAGAAGGCATCTCGCCGATGGTCGGTTTCCCGCTGCTTCTGATTCCGCTCGCGGTCTACAACATCATCGCCTTCCTGATGCCCAGCGTGTCCTTCTCGGACGTGCTGTTTAATGTGCCGATGATCACGGGCGAGAGCTGGCCGGTCACGCTCGCCGATTTGCTGCTCGCACTCGGTGTGGTGCTGCTGCTGCTCGAAGTGGTCAAGGGCGCGCGGCCGGGCTCGAAATTCCTGATGGATCATTTGCTGTCGCTGATCGTCTTCGGGGCGGCCGCAGCCGAATTCGTGATGTGGCCCAAATTCGGCAACTCTACCTATTTTCTGCTGGTGCTGCTGGCGATGGCCGACTTCCTTGCCGGCATTGCCCAGCGCACGCGTCGCCGCGTCACCTATGTCGCCGAGACGACGGTGCCGGCGCCACGCAAGGCCAAGCGCCGGGGTGAAGTGCCGGCGGATGATGCGGAGGCCGCCTCCAGGTTCGAGCCTGTGATTGCGCCGCAGCCGGCGCCGGTGGCGCCGCCCGCACCCTCAGCGCAATCCGTCGCCGAATCCGTACTGATGGATCATCCTGCGCCAAAACCGGTGCAGGGCTCATCCTCCCCGGAAATTTCCTCGCCCCATCTTCAGCCGGGCAACGGCACGCCGTCGTCCCCTGACGCGCCGCCACGCTGACCGAGCGCGTCGACCTCTTCCGCAGGCGGGGAGCGGCGTAGCGCTCGTGAAGCAACCAATTGTCCTTTAAGCTGGGCTACGCCACCTGTCGCGTCCGGGCGCTGACGCTTCCCAAGGGCCGCTTGCTGCCATAGGCCGTCCGCGCATCTTCGGAAGAGACGCGGCGGAGCCGGCTGGTCTGGGACGGATGTTCGGCATTGGCGATGAGCTGGGTGACGAAGCTCGGATCGGGGCGCGGCAGCGGCGCCTTGTGAACCCACTGCAACGTCGGCATCAGCGGCACCAGGGCCGTGCCCATGCCGTTGTCCGCTGCGTCCGATCGATCGGTACTCAACATCGCAATCACCGTTGATCCGGCGAGATTGTCGCGTTTCGGGACGCAGGCGCCGGTGCGAGTCCTGTACTCGCAAGGCCTATGCCGACCGAGCCGGTTTGGTTCCCCACGCCCGGGAAACGTGGTTTCCAAATTGTTTATCAACTTTGCCTAGGGTCGGAGACGAATCTGGCTCTATCCTGTGCCGGATCAGGACTTCTCCACTGTCCCAGAACGAGGCGATCTTGACCCCCACACTGCCGCAAGCCTCCGACATCCTGGCTGCGCTCGGCCAAGCCGTGTTCGCCTGGGACATCGCCAGCGATGCCATCGTCTGGGGTGAGCAGGTCGCCGGCATCTTTCCCGGTATCCCGGCCGAGCGGCTCGCGACCGGCGCCGAATTCGCCAAGCTGATCGAGCCCGCGCAAACGCTGCGGACCGCAGCCCTGGCGCAAACCTCCGCGGTGCACGGCGCCGACGGTACCCCCTACCGGGTCGAGTACGGCGTGCGCATGAGCGCCTCCGATCCCGTGATCTGGGTCGAGGAGACCGGTCGCTGGTTCGCGGGCCCCGATGGCCGCCCCACACGCGCGATCGGCTCCGTCCGCATCAACAACGAGCGCCACGCCCGCGACGAGGAATTGGCCAAGCTGGCCCGGCTCGATCCACTGACCGGCGAGCTCAACCGCTCCCATCTGCTGGCGGCGCTGGCCGAGGCGATCGAGGAGACGAGCCGCTTCCGCTCGACCGCGGCCTTCATGCTGGTCGGCATCGACCATCTCGCCCGCGTCAACGAGGCCTTCGGCTTCGACGTTGCCGACGCCGTGATCCTCGATGTCGCCAAGCGCATCCGCACCCGCCTGCGCGGCGGCGACGTGCTCGGGCGCTTCTCCGGCAACAAGTTCGGCCTGATCCTGAAGAACTGTACCGTCGACGACATGAACGTCGCCGCAGAGCGCTTTCTCACCGGCATCCGCGACGAGGTGGTGCCGACGAAATCCGGCCCGGTTTCGGTCACCGCCTCTATCGGCGCGGTCAGCCTGCCGCGCTATGCCCGCAACACCGATGAGGCGGTCAACCGCGCCCATGAAACGCTGGACGCCGCCAAGCGCCGCCGCTCCGGCTCGTTCGCCGCGTGGCGTCCGGATGCCGCGCGCGACGCGCAGCGACGGGTCAACATCCGCGTCACCGACGAGATCGTCACCGCGCTGAACGAGCGCCGTATCAAGCTCGCCTATGAGCCGGTGGTCTCGGCCAGCTCGCGCGAACGCGCGTTCCATGAATGCCTGGTGCGGATGGACCAGGGCGACGGCCAGGTGCTGCTCGCGCCCGACATCGTGCCGGTCGCCGAGCGCCTCGGCCTGATCCGCCTGGTCGACCACCGCGTGCTCGAGCTCGTGGTCGCCGAGCTCGCCGCTGCGCCCGGCATCTGCCTCAGCCTCAACATCTCGCCTGATACGACGATGGATCCGGACTGGTGGGCGGGGATCGAATCGCTGATGCTGGCCCATCCCGGCGTTGCCGAGCGGCTGATCGTCGAGATCACCGAGACGGTCGCGATCCAGGATATCGACGAGGTTCGCGCCTTCGTCAGCCGCCTCAAGCATTTCGGCAGCCGGATCGCCATCGACGATTTCGGCGCCGGCTACACCTCGTTCCGCAATTTGCGCAAGCTCGGTGTGGACATCGTCAAGATCGACGGCGCCTTCGTGCAGAACATCACCCGTTCCGCCGACGACCGCGCCTTCGTGCAGACCCTGATCGATCTCGCCCGCCGTCTCGACATCAAGACCGTGGCCGAATGGGTGCAGGACGAGGAAGCCGCGAGCATGCTGCGCGAGTGGGGCTGCGACTACATCCAGGGCCGCCTGATTGGGCTCGCCTCAGCCGACCGGCCGTGGGGCGTGGCCGACAGTGTCTTGCCGGCGGCAAGCTGATGAAGCGTAGGTTGGGTTGGCCGAAGGCGTAACCCACCACTTTACTATCCTCGTAGAGAGAGAAGCGGTGGATTGCGCCTTCGGCTAATCCATCCTGCAGAACCTTCATGCCCCCTCATCCAATGCCACCAGCTCGCGCTTCTTGCGCAGCGACGGCAGCAGCGGTGCGATCAGCAGCACGAGCGCCAGCGTCAGGCACACCCCCGAGATCGGCCGCTGCACGAAGGTCCAGAGATCGCCCTGCGACAGGATCAGCGACTTGCGCAGATTGTTCTCCATCATCGGCCCCAGCACGAAGGCGAGCACCAGTGGCGCCGGCTCATAGCCGAACTTGCGCATGAAATAGCCGATGATCCCGAACGCGATCATCACGTAGACGTCGAACACGTTGTTGCTCGAGCAGTAGACGCCGAGGATCGTGAACAGGATGATCAGGGGAAACAGGATGTTGTAGGGCAGCTTGAGCAGCTGCACCCACATGCCGATCATCGGCAGGTTCAGGATCAGCAGCATGACGTTGCCGATATACATGCTGGCGACGATGCCCCAGAACAGGCCAGGGTTCTGCGTGATCAGCAGCGGTCCCGGCTGCAGCCCGTGAATGACGAATGCCCCCAGCAGCAGCGCCATCACCACGTTCGGCGGGATGCCGAGCGTCATCAGCGGAATGAAGGCGCCGCCCGCCGCGGCGTTGTTGGCCGACTCGGGTCCCGCGACGCCTTCGATCGCGCCATGGCCGAAACGCTCGGGCGTCTTCGATAGCCGCTTCTCCAGCGCGTAGGAGGCGAATGACGCCACCACCGCGCCGCCGCCCGGCAGGATGCCGAGGAAAAAGCCCAGGATCGTGCCGCGGCCAACCGGACCTGCGCTCGCCTTCCAGTCCTCTTTGCTGGGCAGGAGATGCGTGATCTTGGTGTTGATGATGTCGCGCTTGATCGCCTGCTCGGTGTTGAGCAGCACCTCGGCAACGCCGAACAGGCCCATCACGACGGGCACGAGGCCGATGCCGTCGATCAGCTCCATACGGCCGAAGGTCAGCCGCGGCTGCGCGGTGATGCTGTCGAGCCCGACCAGCCCGAGCACGACGCCGATGCACGCCATCAGCAGTGCCTTCGGCATCGATCCCTGGGTGAGGAAGGTGAGGACGACGAGGCCGAGCACCATCAGGCTGAAATACTCGGCCGGGCCGAACGCGATCGCGACGCTGGCGAGCTTCGGCGCCACCAGCATCAGGGCGACCAGCGCAAACGTGCCGGCGGCGAAAGAGCCGAAGGCGGAGATGCCGAGCGCGGGGCCCGCACGGCCCTGTTTCGCCATCTGGTGGCCGTCGATGCAGGTGACGACGGAGGCTGCTTCGCCGGGGATGTTGACCAGGATCGAGGTGGTCGAGCCGCCATACATCGAGCCGTAGTAGATGCCGGCCATCATGATGATGCCGGATTCCGGCGTCCCCGACAGTGTCACGGGCAGCAGCAGCGACATCGCCGAGATCGGCCCGATGCCCGGCAGCACGCCGACCAGCGTGCCAATGAAGACGCCGATGAAGCAGTAGAGCAGGTTGATCGGCAGCAGCGCGACGCCGAATCCATGCGCGACGTTGACAAGCGTATCCATGCGGTCAACCGATCCCGAACAGGCCTGAGGGCAGTTGGATCAAGAGCAGGCGCTTGAGCACCCACCACATGCCTGAGGGCACCAGCACCGCGATCGGAATCGCAAGGGTCCATCGCACCGGATCGATCAGCCGTAAGAGAAGCAGCATCAGCGGGATCGACGATAGCAGGAAGCCCAGCGGCTCCAGCGCAAAGGCGAATGCCGTGAGGCAGGCGATGAGGAGAAGCGGCTTGCTCCATCGCACGTTCTCCCAGCGCGAGGCCAGCGTCGGCCCGCCCTCGGTGATCGCCGAGACGATGATGGCGCCTGCGAACACGCACATCAGGATGCCTGTATAGAACAGAACGTAGCCCGAGCCGGGATCGTTGATGGTGCCGAGCCTGAGCTTCAAGCCCGACCAGATCACGAAGCCGCCAAGCGCGAGCCCGATCAGACCGCCCCAGAGCTCGGAGTTGTTGAGGCGGAGTTTGACGTGGGTGTCGTTGTTCATGTGAAACGCCTTGAGATCACCGTCTTCCTCTGCGCAACGGCGAAGCCGTTGTCGCTGAGGTGGCGGAGCGCAGGGTAGCCCTCGAAGGGCGACGGTGCCCCGATCCATCCTTCGAGGCGAGCCGCAAGTGCGGCTCGCACCTCAGGATGACGACAGCATTTTGTGGCGAGGCCAGCTATTTCTTCGCAAGCCCGAGCGTCTCGATCACCTTGCGCTCGGACGCCGTGACCTCGACGACGAACTTCTTGTAGTCCTCCGTGTTCTTGTAGTTCGGAACCATGTCGTATTTGGCGAGCGTCGCCACCACTGCCGGGTCTTCGATCGCCTTCTTGAAGGCATCGTGCAGCTTGGCGACGATCTTGGGATCCATGCCCTTCGGACCAGCGATGCCGAACGGGGAATCATAGACCATGGGATAGCCGAGCTCCTTCAGCGTCGGCACATCCGGGTAGTTTGGCGAGCGTGCGCCGGTCCACACCATCAAGAGCCGCAGCTTGCCGGCGTCGACCAGCGGTCGCCATCCCGTTGAGTCGGCCTGCAGCATCGTGTGCTGTCCCAGCACGGCTGCGTTGGTCTCCGCGCCGCCCTTGAAAGGGACTTGCGTCAGCTTGATGCCGGACATCCCCGCGATCTGCTCCATGCCGATATGCAGCGAAGTGCCGGCGCCCGGCGTGGCGTAGGTCACTTTGCCCGGGTTTGCCTTGGCGAACTCCACCACGTCCTTCCAGCTCTTGAACTGCGACTCCGCACTGGTCGTCACACCAAAGGTGTAGCCGGTGAGATGGACGATATAGCTGAAGTCCTTCGCCGGATCCCATGATACCTCCTGCATCAGCGGCAGGCGGAAGACGGTGATCGGGATCTGCGAGATGGTGTAGCCATCAGGCTTCGCTGCCGCGGCCATGGTCGCAGGTCCCACCGTGCCGCCGCCGCCGGCCTTGTTGTCGACCACGATCGGCTGACCCAGGATCTTCGAGGCGCTGTCGGCGATCGCGCGCATCGAGATATCGGTCGATCCGCCGGCCGGCCATGGCACGATCAAGGTGATCGGCTTGCTGGGATAGTCCTGCGCATTCGCAGCAGTAGAGAGCAATGCGCCCATGACAGCGTGCACCGCGGCAAATGCGATCGTCTTCAGCCCGTATCCTGACATCGAAACGCCTCCCTCGCAGCGGCCCGATTGGGCCGCCGCCTCTTGTTCTTGTGAGGCGATTGTTCCTGAAATCGAGGGAGAAGAAAAGCGCATTGCGCGGACCGCGCACGGCGGTCGGTCGGTCAATGCCGGCGGAGCCGGCACATGCGACAATTCGTCGTTCGGCCGCGTGCCGAGAGACGGAATTTGAGGAGGCGAAGCCGTTAAGCCACGCGCCGGACCATGTTCAGCGTCTCGATGGTGCGGCCGACCTCCGATGCGAGACAGGGCTTGCCGAAATAATAGCCTTGCACAGCAGTGCAGCCGCATTCGCGGACGAAATCGAGTTGCTCCTCGGTCTCCACCCCCTCCGCGGTCGTCTCGACGCCGAGCACGGAGCCGAGGCTTGCGATCGTTCGGACGATGGCAACGCTTTCCGGGCTTTCGCCGAGCGTGCCGACGAAGGAGCGATCGATCTTGATGCGGTCGAAGGGAAACTTGCGCAAATAGCTCAGCGAGGAATAGCCAACGCCAAAATCGTCGAGGCTGACGCGCACCCCTAACGTGCGGAGCTGGTGCAGGATCTCGATCGTCGCCTCGCTCTCATCGAGCAGCGCCGTCTCCGTGACCTCGAGCTCGAGCCGCTGCGGGGAGAGGCCGGCTTCCGCAAGTGCGCTCGTGACCATCGCCACCAGCCCGCGCGAGCGGAACTGCACCGGGGACAGGTTCACCGCGACAGTGATATCGGGCCAGGACGCAGCGGCCGCGCAGGCCGTGCGCAGCACCCATTCGCCGATCGGTACGATCAGCCCGTTTTCCTCCGCAATCGGAATGAACTCGGCTGGAGAGACGAAGCCACGCGAGGGGTGTTTCCAGCGCAGCAGTGCCTCGAAGCCGGTGAGCTCGGAGGAGTCGAGCCGCATCTGCGGCTGAAACACCAGGTGGAATTCACGTCCTTCGAGCGCGCCGCCCAGATCCTGCTCCAGCGCGTGTCGGCTGCGTGCCTCTTCCTCCATCTCGGGCTCGAACAGTTGATAGGCGCCGCGCCCGTTGGCCTTGGCCTGGTACAGCGCGAGGTCGGCGCATTTCATCAGCTCGTCGGCATCGAGCCCATGGTCGGGTGCGATCGCGATGCCGACGGAGACGCCGACATGGAGCGACTGGCTCTCCAGCGGCGGCGGATGACCGATGATGTCGACAAGGCGGCGGGCAAGCTCCTCGGCCGATTGCGGCTGCGGTCCGCGCTGGAGGATGGCGAACTCGTCGCCGCCGAGGCGGGCGACGGTATCGTGCTCTCCGACATTCTCCTTCAGGCGTGCTGCGACCCAGCGCAGCAGGCGGTCGCCTGCGGCATGGCCGAGACGATCGTTGACGGTCTTGAAGTTGTCGAGGTCGAAGCACAGCACGGCCATCGCGCCGCCGGCGATCGCGACCTGGTTCAGTCCTTCGCCCATCTTCTCGCGGAACAGCGTGCGGTTGGGCAGGTCGGTGAGCGAATCGTGCTGCGCCATATGCGCCACCCGGGCCTGGGCCTTGTGACGCTCGGTGACGTCCTCGTAGGTGACGACCCAGCCGCCGTGCTCCATCCGCTTGTGATTGAGCTTGATGATGCGGCCGTCGCTCAAATGGCGGTGCAGCGTGTGCTCGCCCTCGCGCAGCCTCTCGACGTAGTCGGCATAGAGCTTGGCGCCGGTCATGTTCGGATGAATGCCGAGCTCGCAGCTTTGCTCCATGATCTCCCGCATCGAGACGCCTGGCTTCACGATCTCCGGCGACAATCCGTACATCTCGATGTAGCGGCGGTTGCAAACGATCACGCGCAGGCTGGCGTCGAGCATGCACAGGCCCTGGCTCATGTTGTTCAGGGCTGCGTCGAACCGGCGGTACTGTTCGCTCAGTTGCTCGATCGCGCGCTCGCGCTCGGTAATGTCCTCGTAGGTGGCGACGAAGCCGCCTTCGGCCAGCGCGCAATAGCGCACCGAGACCACGGTGCCGTTCGCCATGCGCCGGCGCATCGGCGATGAATCGCGGTTCGCAATGCTCGTGCTGGCAGCTTCGAGAAGCTGTTGCGGACTGTATTCGGAGGCGAATGCGCCCTTCGCCATCGAACGCTCTATCAGCTCGGCGAGATGCGTGCCGGGCCTGGTCTCCTCCGGCGACAGCCGGTAGATCTTGCGGTAGGTGGTGTTGCAGACGCGAAGGCGCATGTCGCTGTCGTAGAAGGCGAGCCCGTGCGCCATGTTCTCCAGCGCCGCATCGAGGATGAAGTTCTGCTGCCTCAGCGCTTCCTCGTATTGCAGCCGCTCCGTGACGTCCTCGTGCACCGTCACCCAGCCGCCGTCGGGCAGGAAACGGGAGACCGCCTGGACCATCCTTCCGTCGTAACGCATCACCAGCAGGGTTTTCGCCTTCCTGCGGCGCACATCTTCCAGCCGGCTCTCGTGAAATTCGTCGCTCGACATGCCCGGCAGGTTGCCCCGCGACATCCAGTGCTCGATCACCGTGCAATGCGGAACGCCCGGCTTCACGATCTCGGGATCGAGGTCGTAGAGCTTCAGGAACCTTTCGTTGCAGACGACGACGCGGCTGTCGACGTCGTACATGATGAGGCCGTGGGACATGTTGGCGAGCGCGTGCTGGCTCCGTTCGGTCTGCACGTGCAATTCCGCTTCGAGCCGGGCGAGGCGGCTGACATCGTCGCATATCGTCATCCAGCCGCCGCCGGGCAGCGGCTTCAGCTCGAGCGACATGACGAGGCCGCTCGCCAGCCGCTGCTCGGTTCGGAACGGCTTGCCCGCGGCGATCTGCGCGATCCGCGCCGAATACAACGCGTCGAGCTCGCCTTGCGGAAAGTTGCCGCGCCTCGCGCTGTGCGCGAGCACCTCGCGGTAGCTCGTGCCGATGCGTACGATGTCGGCCGACATGTCGAACAGCGTGAGGTACCGCTGGTTCACCAGCACGATTCGGTTGTCGGCATCGTAGACGCAGACGCCCTGCTCCATGTGGTCGAGCGCAAGCTGGCTCAGCGCGACCAGGGCGTCCGGGCCCCGCTCGCGGCGTGCATCAGGCTCGTTGTCGCGGGTCGACATCATGGGGTCGGCGGGACCTTGGCGGGCAATAGACTTGACGCAACCTATTTCAGCGGCCGAGGGTAGCGAAGAGGCCGGAAAATTCCCTTAAGCGCAGTAGTTTACGGAGGGTGACCGGCGGTGGTGAGAGAGCGCGCAAATGGCCAGCTGACAAGGCGATAGCCTGCAGCCGGATGCGCGGAGCCAGATTTGGGGGCGACCGTTCCCGCATGTCGTTGCGCTCATGCGGGCTGCAGGGCCGAGCGCTGCCCTAGGGCCCGTACAGTACGAGTTCCGTGTCGGTGAGGTCGGCGAGCTGCGGCCGGTGCGGGCCCTTGAAGTATTTGCGGCCGCGCCGCTCGGTGTAGATACCGACGAGGCCGGGAACCGGACCGTTGGCGTCGACGGCCACCGAGATCTTGCCGAGCCGCAGCAGCAGCCGGCCGATGCGGCCTGCGCATTCGACATATTCCGTGGCGTTCCGGCAATAGATCAGCTTCATTGCCGGCGGTGCAATGAAGCCGCGGCGGATGCGCACCGGTTGCAGGATGAAGGGGAACGTTCCCTTCGGCGTGCGGCAGACGAGGCTGAGGCAATTGTAGCGCGCATGCCGCGTCAAGAGCTCGGTCTCGGCTTCGGAAAGCCCCATGATCTCCTTGGCGTGTGGCGGGATCACCTCGATCTCGCTCCAGCGCGGAGCGCGCGCCAGCACAGGGATCGAGAAGAATATGCCGCGGCAATAGGCGCCAAAGCCCTGCGTTTCGATGATCGGCCAGGTCCATGGCGCCGGGCTGATGTTGAAATAGGTGACGTCCTTGTGCCGCTGGGCGATCTTGGTCAACAGCGGGGCGTAGTTGCGGTAGGCCGGGTCGACATACCAGCTCGACAGGTTGCACCGGATGGCCGTCGCTTCGCCGTCCTTGCGTGCCGTGTAGATCAAGAGCAGCACGCCGACCGGCGTGCCGTCGTCGTCCAGCATGTAGCCGAAGCGCGGATAACCCTCCGGCACCGGTCGGAAGGCCTGCCGGCGCAGGCCCTGAATCCAGTATTCGCGTGAACGCCCCACGAAGCCGCGCGTCAGCAAGTCCGCGATCTTCTCGACGTCGGACTCGGTGATTTCGCGGCATCGAACCTTGGTGTGGATCACGCTCGTCTTGCCCGTAGAAATGGTCGGCCTCGTGAGTTGCGTTTAGCGCCAGCCTTCGCCGTGGGCACCGGCCGCAACATGCGGCTGCAAGCCCAGGACGTCCTGTACCTTGGCGGGCCAGGCGGAGAGATCGGTGCCGTGGGTGTGGAACATGGCGACGGCCAGACGGTCCATGCCGAAGGCGACGCATCCGGTATGGGCCGGCTCGCCATCGGCGTCCTGGATTCCCCAGGTCGTGCCGAAATGCTCGCGATGGTAGTTGAAGCTCATGCAGGCGGTCGGCTGCTCTTCGGAACGCAGCGGAATCAGGAGCTCGAACTTGAGCTGCTGCTGTTTCTGGCTCACCGCCTTCATCTGGCCGACCCGGCCGAAGAAAGGATCGCTGGCATAGTCGAGACGGAAGGTGAGGCCGAGGTCGCGGGCGATCGCCTGCGCGCGCACCATCCAGCGCTCGCGGAAATCGGCGACGTCGTCGGGGCTGCCGATGCAGACATATTCGCGCATCCGGAACGATTGCAGCCGGTCGAGATGTCTCGACGGCTCGCGGCGGAAGCAATCCGCGGCGACGTCGAAGCGCAGGCCGCCCTTCGGCATTTGGCCACGGCTCGCCGCGATCGGGTAGACCGGATAGCAGGCGGCCGGTGACAGCACGAGATCGGCGGGGGATAGCGAGGTCGTCCAGTCGCCGCCAGCATCGAAGCGGCTCACCGCGGCATTGATCTCGCGCTCGGTGCCATGCAGGCCGCAAACGCAGCCGAGCAGGTTCGGAAAGCTCTTGAGATAGCCGGATTTTTCCAGCTGGGCGCGGCTCATCACCGGCGGGAAGCGCATCACCTCGGTGCCGGTCTCGCGATGGCCAGTGATCAGCGCGGCAAGCTTCTCGACGATGCCCTCATAGAGTGCGGTGCGGGCATAGACGCCGTCGGCACCCATGCGGTGAAACAGCTTGTCGGTGAGATGATCGAGCCGATCGATCATCTGCGGCGCGGTAGCGGGCGAGTCGGGGAGGACGGCAATATTCATGGTCGATGTCCTGCTATGTCAAAATTGTTCTTGTTGATTCAGTCGCTAGGGGGCGTGTCAGTCGCGAAGGCTTGTCGGCACCCCGCTCATCAGCGTCGATGTCGCGGCGTTGGCCAGGATGCGGTCATTGTTGATCATGATCGGCGACGACAGCACGTCGCGGAGGTGACGCCCCATGGTGAACTCGCCGTCGTTGCGGTAGCCGGAAAGACCCGCAGTGCGCATCGCATGCATCACGGTCTCGACTGCAAGCTCGGAGGCCTGCACCTTCAGCAGGGTGATCGAGGACTGGAAGTCGAGCGAGGCGAGCGCACGCTCGTCATGCTCGGCGCGGGCGAAAGCGTCGATGTTGGCGGCGATCAGCGCGCGCAGCTTGGCCAGCGACATCTTGGCGGCGGTGAAATGCGCCGCGGCCGGAGGCATCTGGCCGCCGGAAGAGCGCGCCGCCTTGCGGATGAAGGCCTGCGCGCGGGTCACGGCCGCAGCGGCGATGCCGGCCCAGACCGACGACCAGCACAGATGCGCGAACGGTGTCATGGTCTGGGCGTGGATCTTGTCGTAGGCTTCAGGGAAGACGCGGTCGGCAGGGCAGTCGACCTTCAGCTCGAATCCGGTCGAGCAGGTGCCGCGCATGCCGAGCGTCTCCCAGCCGAGCGTCTGCTTCAGCGAATAATCGTCCTTGGCGAGCGCCAGCAGCACCTGATCGGAGGCGGCGGCATCGGTGGCGCGGCGGGCGATGGTGACGAGACCGTCGGCTTCGGCGCCGTAGGAGATCACGGTGGCGTCGCGCACCAGCGAAACGGTGTCGCCGGCGTGGTCGACCGCGGCGGCGCTGGCGCGGATGTTGCCGCCATTCTGGCCCTCGGTGGTGGAGGAGGCGAGCAGCCACTGGTCGCGGGCGACCCGGCGCATCATGGTCTCCATCCAGGGAATGCCATGGCCGTGCCTGATGATGCAGGCGACCTTGGTCTGGTGCATCGCGTAGATCATCGCGGTGGAAGCGCAGGCGCGTCCGAGCGTGTAGCAGATGTCGGTGACGTCGTAGATCGAGGCGCCGAAGCCACCGAACTCGACCGGGATCATCACGCCGAGCAGCTTCTGCTCACGCGCGACCTCGAACGCCCTGTGCGGGAAACGCGCTTCGCGATCGACCCCGTCTGCGTCGGCCGCTGCAGCGGCGGCGGTCCGGGCGGCGCGCTCGACCAGGGAGGGGCCCTGCTCGAGGAAGCTCGTCTGCGTTTCGTCGACAGTAAGGACCGCTTCACGCACGTTCATGCTCGTCCGCCTCCGTTTTGCCGTTCAAGATCGCCGGCATCATTCGCGATGCCGCCGGTGATCCTCCGGCCATCTTTGCTTGTGAGACGAGGCTACGGATTTAATTCAAATACGTCGATGAAATAGAGGGTAAACAAAGCCCGATTCCGAATGAACAGTTAAGGCCGGGTTGTTTGCATCACTGGATTTCCCGGCATCGCGTTAGGACTCTGGAACAAGCATGAATTCCGGACAATCTGAGTCACCGTTTACTAACAAACGCGAAGTATTGGTGCCGCCCATTGCAGGACAGGCAGGCCGTGCCCATCGTAGCCGGCAGTCCGATCCGACTCCGATAGACAGATGGGAATTTGCCGATGCAGGCCTTCGATACCGAATTGCGCGACCGCATCATCAAGCTGGTTAAGGGCATCCTCGAACAGAATTCACTCAACGCAGACGTCACGCCTTCGGCCAAGCTCGTCGATGTCGGCCTGACGTCGATGGACATGGTCAATCTGATGCTCGGCGTCGAAGCCGAGTTCGATTTCACCATCCCGCAATCCGAGATCACGCCGGAGAATTTCCAGTCCGTCGAGACGCTGGAGCGCATGGTCGCCACCCAGCTGCAGCCGGCGACCGCGGCTTAACTCGGGGGCGCCGCGCCCTCCAAGAGGGCTTCCCTGCGAACGCAGGGACCCATACCGCGGTATCTATCGATCGTTTACGGTCGCCGTACTGGAACTGCTAGTCTTCGCCAAACGACCGCCTGTGGCTATGGGTCCCTGCGTGCGCAAGGGACGACACTGAGCGTGAGGCGAGCGCTCACCGCTCCTCACGCTACCGGCATCGCCCCTCCAGCCCCGTTCCAAATTCGCCGCAAAACTGGCATAGCTTAACCATGTCACACGTGGCGGACATGGTGGAGCAGGAATGACGCAGGCGATATTGGGTATCATCGGCGGCTCGGGCATCTATGACCTGCCCGGCCCTCGAAGGTGCGCGCGAAGAGGTAATCAAAAGTCCCTGGGGCGAGCCGTCTGCGCCGTTGCGGCGCGGCTCCATCGCCGGCCTGCCGATCGTGTTCCTGCCGCGGCATGACAAGGGCCACCGGCTGTCTCCCTCCGACATCAACTATCGCGCCAATATCGACGTGCTGAAGCGCGCCGGCGTCACCGATCTGATCTCGCTCTCGGCCTGCGGCTCCTTCAAAGAGGAACTGCCGCCCGGGACCTTCGTTCTCGTCGACCAGTTCGTCGACCGCACCTACAAGCGGGAGAGCTCGTTCTTCGGCCGCGGCTGCGTCGCGCATGTGTCGATGGCGCATCCGGTCTCGCCGCGGCTGCGCATCCATCTCGCGGCGGCGGCTGAGGCCGAGGGCATCGCGATCGCGCGCGGCGGCACTTATGTCTGCATGGAAGGGCCGCAATTCTCCACTTATGCGGAGAGCATGACCTACAAGACCCTTGGTTATTCCGTGATCGGCATGACCAACATGCCGGAGGCCAAGCTCGCGCGCGAGGCGGAGATCTGCTACGCCACCGTCGCGATGGTGACGGATTTCGATTGCTGGCATCCCGATCACGACGCCGTCACCGTCCAGGACATCATCCGCGTGCTGACGTCGAACGCCGATAAGGCGAAGGCGCTGGTGGCGCGGCTGGCAAAGGATTTTCCGCGCGTGCACGAGCCGTGCCCGATTGGTTCGGACCGTGCGCTCGACACTGCGCTGATCACGGCGCCCGAGGCACGCGATCCGGAGCTTCTGAAGAGGCTCGATGCTGTGGCCGGCCGCATCCTGCGGGCGTGAGACGCAAGAAGAACGAAAGGCAGAATGCCATGAAGGTCGACGGCAAGCATTTCCGCAGCATCTGGCGCGAGCGTGACGGCTGGTCGGTCGGCGCGATCGACCAGCGCAGGCTGCCGCATGAGTTCATCATCGCGCGCCTGACCTCCTGCGAAGACGCGGCCGTCGCGATCCGCGACATGCTGGTGCGCGGCGCGCCTTTGATCGGCGCGACTGCCGCTTATGGAATGGCGCTCGCAATGCGCGAGGATGCCTCGGATGCAGGCCTGAAGCGTGCCTATGACACGCTCGTCGTGGCGCGGCCGACCGCGATCAATCTGAAATGGGCCCTGGACGAGATGCGCGCGACGCTCGCGCCGATCGACCCCCTTGAAAGGGCAGAAGCGGCCTATGCGCGCGCCGACGAGATCGTCGAGCAGGACGTCGAGATCAACCGCGGCATCGCCGGCAACGGTCTGAAGCTGATCGAGGCGATCGCGGCGAAGAAGCCGGGCGAGACGGTCAATGTCCTCACTCATTGCAACGCCGGCTGGCTCGCCACCGTCGATTGGGGTACGGCGACGGCGCCGGTCTATCTCGCGCATGAGCGCGGCCTCAAGATCCATGTCTGGGTCGACGAGACCCGGCCGCGCAACCAGGGCGCCTCGCTCACGGCGTGGGAGCTCGGCCATCACGGCGTGCCGCACACGGTGGTCCCGGACAATACCGGCGGACACCTGATGCAGCACGGCATGGTCGATCTCGCCATCGTCGGCACCGACCGCGTCGCCGCCAACGGCGACGTCTGCAACAAGATCGGCACCTATCTGAAGGCACTCGCCGCGCATGACAATGGCGTGCCGTTCTACGTCGCGCTGCCGTCGCCGACGATCGACTTCGCCGTCCATGACGGCATTCGCGACATCCCGATCGAGCAGCGCAGCGGCGTGGAGGTCACCGACATGACCGGTCGCACGGCCGATGGCCGGCTCGAGACGGTGCGCATCGTGCCGGAGGGCTCGCCGGTCGTGAATTACGCTTTCGATGTGACGCCCGCACGGCTCGTCACCGGTCTCATCACCGAGCGCGGCGTGGTGAAGCCGGATCGCGCTGCGCTGGCGGCGGCGTTCCCCGAGCGGGTCGCTGCTGCGGCGGAGTAGATTTGGTCGGGCGATATCCCGCCACAACCGTCATTGCGAGCGCAGCGAAGCAATCCAGAGTCTTTCCGGGGAGGCAGTCTGGATTGCTTCGCTGCGCTCGCAATGACGGAGTCTGACGCGCTACCCGAGCTTCAGCCCCGTCGCCTCCTCGAGCTCGGCGATCGCCTGTGCGCCGCTCGTCACCTTGATCGTGGTCATGCCCATTTCGCGCGCGGGCTTCAGGTTGACGCCGAGATCGTCGAGATAGACGCACTTGTTCGGATCGACCTTCAGCGTCTCGACCATCAGCCTGTAGATGCGCGGGTCGGGCTTGCGCAGGCCGATCTTCGCGGATTCGATGACGTGATCGAACAGCACCATCACTTCGGCGATGTAGAGGGAGCGTCCCGTCATGCTGCCGATGGCGTTCGCCGGCAAATTGTTGGTGATGCAGCCGGTCGTGAACTGCGCCTTGATGCGCTTCAGAGCCTCGACCATCTCCGGGCGCAGATCGCCCTGCAGCAACGGCAGCACGTCACGGCCGCGCACTTCCGCACCAAGCGCGAGCGATTCGGCGGCGAACAATTCGTCGAACGTGTCGATGTCGACCTCGGCCCGCTCGAACTTGGCCCAGGCGTTTTCCAGGTGATTGGCGGCGTTGGTGCGCCGGATGATGTCGATGGGCAGGCCGCGCTCGGTCTCGAACCGCGTGAACGCCTCGAATGGTGAGCTCGTCAGCACGCCGCCAAAATCAAAGATCACAGCCTCGATCGTCAATGTCCTGCCCTCGTCAATTCCTTTCCAAGAGGGCTAGCATGCGGTATCGGCAAGAGCCAGTCCGAAGCCGTCCCCCTCCATCACCGATGCTGACGCCAAACCGTGTTCCCATGAAGAAGCTCGCCACGTTCATCGCTGCCGCGCTGCTGCTCGCCGCGCCCGCCCACGCCATCGTCGGTGGCGGCACGCCGCAGGCCGATGGTGTCGCGCGTGCGGTCGTCACCATCGTCGGATCTCGCGGCAATTTCTGTACCGGCAGCCTGATTGCACCACGCGTGGTCCTGACGGTCGCGCACTGTGTGCAGCCTGGCGCGGACTACAAAATCGTCGATCGCGGTGCCGACGGCGCACCGCAATTGCTGAATGTGCGCACCGTTGCTATCCATCCAAACTTCAACATGCAGGCGATGCAGGCGCACCGCGCCACCGCCGACGTCGCGCTGCTGCAATTGGAAATTCCACCCAAGGGAAAATCCACGGTGACGGTCGGCACGCCGACGATTCCAATTCAGGTCGGGA
Organism: Bradyrhizobium sp. USDA 326; assembly: GCF_049739485.1. Taxonomy (NCBI): domain Bacteria; kingdom Pseudomonadati; phylum Pseudomonadota; class Alphaproteobacteria; order Hyphomicrobiales; family Nitrobacteraceae; genus Bradyrhizobium; species Bradyrhizobium sp. USDA 326. Next base: position 2,250,783 of record NZ_JBMGQA010000001.1, on the reverse strand, counting down.
GTCGCTTCGTCGTCGCCGGCATCGGCGTCACCGTTCGCGGTGACGGCAAGAGCGGCGGCACAACGCGCGCGGCGGGCCTCGTTGCGACCGGGCAGCCCGGCACGCTCCAGATCCGCCTGGTCGATCCCGTAACCAACGGCGTTCGCGACGGAATTGGTGCTTGCACCGGCGATTCCGGCGGCCCCGTGTTCGAGGACAAGCCGAACGGTCCCGTGCTCGTCGGCCTCATCAGCTGGTCCACCGGGCCGAACGGCGCAGCCGGTTGCGGCGGGTTGACCGGCGTCACGCCGCTGACGCTTTATCGCGACTGGATCCTGCAGACCGCGCGGAGCTGGGGTGCGGGCCTGTGATTTGACGTCGATTTGATCTATGTCATTTTGAAGCGAAAGCGCGGCGGGCGAAACTGCCCGTCGCGGAGGAAACGCGCCGTCCGGTCAAGGGCGGCCACAGAAACAAGCAAGGCATAGAAGCAACAATGAATGTCGCTGTTCGCAGTCACGCCACGGCCAAACAGGCTTCTGAACATTTCGACGTGCTGATCGTCGGCGCCGGTATCTCCGGCATCGGTAGCGCCTATCACATCCAGAAGCAGCTTCCGGGCACGAGCTACGTCATCCTGGAGGCGCAGGAAACATTCGGCGGCACCTGGAGCACACATCGCTATCCCGGCATTCGCTCCGACAGTGATCTGCATACCTTTGGCTACAGCTTCAAGCCGTGGGTCGGCCCGCCGATCGCGACCGCCGAGGAAATCCTCTCCTATATGAAAGAGGTGATCGACGACAACGATATCGCGCGGCACATCCGCTACAAGCACAAGATCAATTCCGCCAGCTGGTCCAGCGAGCAGAATCTCTGGACCATTGAGGCGGTGACGACCGACACCGGCGAGCCTAGGACCTTCACCGCCAACTTCCTCTGGATGTGCCAGGGCTATTATCGCCATTCGGAAGGCTACACGCCGCAATGGAAGGGCATGGACCGCTTCAAGGGCCGCATCGTCCATCCCCAGACCTGGCCCGATGATATCGACCTCGCCAACAAGAAGGTCGTCGTGATCGGCTCGGGCGCGACGGCGGCAACGCTGGTGCCGAACATCGCGGACCAATGCGCGCATGTCACCATGCTGCAGCGCTCGCCGACTTACTTCCGCCTGGGCCGCAACGCCATCGAGATCGCGGAAGAATTGCGGCGGCTTCAGGTCGACGAAGCCTGGATCCACGAGATCGTGCGACGCAAGATCCTGTTCGAGCAGGATGCGTTCACGAAGCTCTGCGTATCCAAGCCCGAGCAGGTCAAGAAGGAGCTGATCGGCCAGATCAGCGCAGTCCTGGGACCCGACTACGACGTCGAGACCCACTTCACGCCAAAATACCGGCCGTGGCGGCAGCGCATCGCTTTCGTGCCGGATGCCGACCTGTTCAAGGGCATTGCCAGCGGCAAGGCCTCGGTCGTGACCGACGAGATCGAATGCTTCGTCGAGAACGGCATCCAGCTCAAATCGGGCAAGGTGCTCGAGGCCGACATCATCGTCACCGCGACCGGGTTCAATCTCGCCGCGCTCGGCGACATCGCCTTCGAGATCGACGGCAGGCCGCTCGCCTTCGGCGACACCGTCACCTATCGCGGCATGATGTTCACGGGCGTGCCGAACATGGTCTGGGTATTCGGCTATTTCCGCGCCAGCTGGACGCTGCGCGTCGATCTCGTCGCCGATTTCGTCTGCCGGTTGCTCGGACACATGAAGGCGAAGGGTGCAAAGAAGGTCGAAGTCAAGCTGCGGCCTGAAGACCACAACATGCCGATCCTGCCCTGGATCGATCCGGAAAACTTCAACCCCGGCTACATGATGCGCAACATGGACCTCCTGCCCAGGCGCGGCGACAAGCCGGAATGGCAGCACAGCCAGGACTACTGGACCGAGAAGGATGAGATCCCGAAGACGGACCTCGACGACAAGGCGTTCGTTTACGGGTGAGGGGCGTCGTCGGTGGAAGGGACGGTAGACGGCGCTACACACCCCGCTGTCGTCCCGGATCGGCGCTGCGCTTATCCGGGACGACACCGTTGATCGGGTGAGCGGCATCCCAACTCATTTGCAGCACATTCACGAATTCCGCCTTGTCGCATTCGCCGCAATGGCCGCCGCGGCCGTCCGGTTCTCCACGCCGAGCTTGGCGTAGATCTGCTCGAGATGCTTGTCGACCGTGCGCGGGCTGAGACCCAAGATTTGCGCGATGTCGCGGTTGGTCTTGCCCTTGCTGAGCCAGGCCAGAACCTCTCCCTCGCGGGTGGTGAGGCCGAGCTCGCTGGTGAATTCGGGCGGCAGCGCGGTGCCGGAGTCCCTGGAGAGCCGCAGCAGGAACTCGTTCGGCGCGGTTTCGCCCATGTAATAGAGCCGAAGTTGCGGATTGTCGGGCAAGGAAGCTCCTTGCGACTTCGAGCTGCCCTTGGCCTTGGCCTGCTCCAGCCACTGCAGCAGCGCTGGCGGCAGGACGAAATCGTCGGCCTGCGCGCCGTGATGGTCGGACAGCAGTTTCTGCGCCTGCGGCGTCGCCCAGAGCACGTTGCCTTGGCGATTGACCGCGAACAGGAAGCGGCCGGAGACGTCGAGCGCCGCGCGCGCGCTCTGGGTCAGCCGGGCATTTCCGAGATGGACGCGGATGCGTGCCAGCATCTCCTCGATCACGATCGGCTTGGTCACGTAGTCGACGCCGCCGGCTTCAAGTCCACGCACGATATGCTCGGTCTCGGCAAGGCCCGTCATGAAGATCACGGGGACGTTGGCAAGACCGGCATCGCGCTTGAGCCGGCGGCAGGTCTCGAAGCCGTCGATGCCGGGCATCACCGCATCGAGCAGAATGATGTCGGGCGTGAGCTGCTCGATGATGCGCATCGCCGCGGCGCCGTCGAGCGCCACCATGACCGTCATGCCGGCGCCGTCGAGCGCGTCGGTGAGCAGCCGGAGCGTCTCCGGAGAATCATCGACAACGAGCGCAACGTCGCGCTTCTTCGACTCAATGTTCATACGCGTGCAACGTCTTCAATGTGGCCATGTACTGGTCGAGATCGAAGCGATCGACCAGCGACCGCATCTGCGCGACGAAGTCGGCATGCTCAGGATGATCGTTGCCGATCTCGTCCAGCTTCAACTGGATACCCCTGACGTAGCCGATCTGGCCGAGCCCGATCAGGGCCTCGATGTGCCGCGCCGGTGGCTTTGATCCGGTCTCGGGACGCCAGAGCGGCACCGCGACCTCGCCCGAACCGTATTGCCATTCGATCTTGAGGAGCTGACGGATCGTCTCCAGCAGCCGCGGGATGTCGATCGGCTTCATCAGGTAGCCGTCGTGGAAGGGTTGAGCCAGCGGCGCGCCGTGGGCCTCCAACGCGCTTGCCGACACCATCAGGATGCGCGCCTGGTGATGGCCGCTCGCGCGCAAGGCCTCGGCCACGGTCCAGCCGTCCATGGCGGGCATCGAGATATCGAGCAGGAACAGATCGGGCCGGCAATGCTGCGCCAGCGCGAGGCAGCCGGCGCCGTCGGGCGCGCTGAGCAGGATGAAACCGAGCGGCGTCAGCACCTGGCGCAGGAGGTCGCGATGCACGGGATCATCGTCGGTGATGAGGATGGTCTTGCGGGCACCGTGATAGCCGGAGACCGGGGCCTCAACCGGTGCGATGCGCTGGGGATTGGTGACCTCCGAGAGCAGGATCTTGACCTTGAACGTTGAGCCGGCGCCGACCGCGCTTACGACCTTGATATCGCCGCCCATCACGCCGGCGAGCAGGCGGCTGATGGTGAGGCCGAGGCCGGTGCCGGTCTGCGGCTGCGAGACGCCAAGCGCACCGCGCTCGAAAGGCGCGAAGATGCGTTCGAGATCGTCGCTCCGGATGCCCGGGCCGGTGTCGATCACCTCGAATTCGGCAACGGGGCTGCGATAGTGCACGACGAATTGCACACTGCCGGACTGGGTGAACTTGATGGCGTTCGAGAGCAAATTGATCAGCACCTGGCGCAGCCGCTTCTCGTCCGCATAGACCACGAGCGGCAGCGACGCCGGCCGCCTGAACACGAAATCGATACCTTTGGCCGCAGCCTGAAGGCGGAACATGCCGACGAGCTGCTCGAGGAATTCGCCGAGGCGCACCTCGTCGCGCGACAGATACAGCCGCCCCGCCTCGATCTTGGAAATGTCCAGGATGCCGTCGATCAGGCCGGACAGATGGTCGGCGCTGCGGCGGACGACGCGGACCTGGTCGCGCGGCTTCGGGCCCAGTGTCGTATCCTGCTCGAGCAGCTGGGCATAGCCGCTGATCGCGTTCAGCGGCGAGCGCAGCTCATGGCTCAGGCCCACCACGTAGCGGCTCTTGGCGAGGTTGGCGGATTCGGCGACTTCCTTGGCACGTTGGAGCTCGGCGTCGGTGCGCTTGTGCGCGTCGATCTCCTGGATCAGCAGCGCGGTCTGCCGCCGCGTCTCGGCCTCGGCGGCGCGGCGGCTCTGCTGCGCCAGCACGAACAGCCAGGCAACCACGCCGATGATGATGCTGAGCGAGAAGAACACCTTCCAGAGCACGTCGGACACGAGCTCGTTTTCCCCACGGACGCTCGCCGACGTCTGCAGATAGATCAGTCCCAGCACCAGGGCGACCAGGCCGGCTGAGACCGCGAACACGCCTATATAGTGGCCGAGTTGAGAGTTGATCCGGGCATAGATCGATTGCGGCATCAGCTTGCCCAGCGTCTCTGCCACCTGTATCTGGATTCGTGCGTGCGGCTTGCAGAGATCGTGGCAGCGCGCGTCCAGCGAACAGCACAGCGAGCAGATCGGCCCGGCATAGGCAGGGCAGGAGGCCATGTCCTCCGGCTCGAACGAGTGCTCGCAGATGCAGCACTGGATCGCTTCGATGTTCTGCCAGCTCCGCTTCGGCTTGCGCGCGATGTAGTACTTGCCGTCGGTGGCCCAGGCAATCAACGGTGCGGTGAGGAAGGCGACCGCGAGCGCTATGAAGGCTGACAGCGCCTTCGCGGTAGGCCCGAACAGGCCGTAAAAGGCGCTGATGGAAACGATGGTCGCGATCGTCATCGCACCCACGCCGACCGGGTTGATGTCGTAGAGATGTGCGCGCTTGAACTCGATCTGCTGCGGCCGCAATCCAAGCGGCTTGTTGACGACGAGATCGGCGACGAGCGCGCCGACCCAGGCGATCGCGACGTTCGAATAGAGCGCCAGCGTCTGCTCCAGGGCCTTGTAGACGCCGATCTCCATCAACAGCAGTGCCACGATGACGTTGAAGACCAGCCAGACCACGCGCCCGGGATGGCTGTGGGTCAGGCGCGAGAAGAAGTTCGACCAGGCGATCGAGCCGGCATAGGCGTTGGTGACGTTGATCTTGACTTGCGACAGGATCACGAAAGTGCCGGTCAACGCCAGAGCGAGGTCAGGCTGCGACAGCACATAGCGGAACGCTTCGAGATACATGTGCGCCGGCTCGGCGGCCTCCTCGGGCGGCACGCCGTGGCTGAGCGCGAAGAAGGCGAGAAACGAGCCGGCCAGCAGCTTCAGCGCGCCGAGCACGATCCAGCCCGGTCCTGCGCTCATCAGCGCCATCCACCAGGAGGCCCTCGAGGCGCGGCGGTCGCGCGGCAGAAATCGCAGGAAGTCGACCTGCTCGCCGATCTGCGCCACCAGCGAAAACACGACCGAGGCGGCAACGCCGAACAGCAGCAGATCGAAATGTCCGTTGAGATCGCCGTGCTCGCCCGAGAATTTGCGCCACTCCGTGAAGGAGTGCGGGTTGTGCCAGGCGATCGCCGCGAACGGAATGATGTGAAGGATCACCCATAGCGGCTGCGTCCACAATTGGAAGCGGCTGATCAGCGTGATGCCGTAGGCAACCAGTGGGATGATGACGACGGCGCTGATGAGGTAGCCGATCGGTCGCGGAATCCCGAAGCACATCTCGAGCGCGGACGCGAGGATCACGGCTTCGATCGCAAAGAAGATGAAGGTGAAGGACGCGTAGATCAGCGACGTGACGGTCGAGCCGATGTAACCAAAGCCGGCTCCCCGCGTCAGCAGGTCGATGTCGATGCCGCACTTGGCCGCATAATACGCGATGGGGACACCGCAGCAGAAGATGATGATCGAGACCACCAGGATGGCGGCAGTCGCGTTGGTGACGCCATAGTTCAGCGTGATTGTGCCGCCGATCGCCTCCATCGCCAGGAACGAGATCGCGCCCAGGGCAGTGTTGGCGACGCGGGCGGCGGACCAGCGGCGTGCGCTCTTGGCGGTGAAGCGCAGGGCGTAGTCTTCCAGCGTCTGGTTGGCGACCCATTGGTTGTACTGGCGCCTGACGCGGTCTATTCGCTGCCGCCCTGCCACGTAACCCCCACTCCCTGATACGGACCCGGACCCCTCGCAAATTCCGTACCAGAAGCCTACGTCGGCATTTTGCGGTGCAGTATACGCGATCTTGCGTATGCTTGTGCTGCACAAATTCGAGCCATCCTCCCGGCACCGATAGCGTGTTCTCGAACAAAAGTGGGGGTGCTCATGTCAGACGAAGCAAACAAGGGCCTGTTGTCGCCGCTCCGGCGCAAATTGCTGATGGGGATGGCCGCCGTGCCTGTTGTCACGATGCTGCCGCGGGCGTCCTTTGCGCAGGCCCCGGCGACATCGGCGGTCAACACCACGGGTCTTGCGGTCACCGACACCGAGGTCACGGTCGGCATCCTGCATTCGGCGACCGGCACCATGGCGATCTCCGAGACCGGCTCGATCGAGGCCGAAAAGCTCGCGATCGAGCAGATCAACGCGGCCGGCGGCGTGCTCGGGCGCAAGATCAAGTTCATCCAGGAGGACGGCGCCTCCGATTGGCCGACCTTCGCGGAAAAGGCCAAGAAGCTGCTGGTCAACGACAAGGTCGCGGCGATCATGGGCTGCTGGACCTCGGCTTCCCGCAAGGCGGTGCTGCCGGTCGTCGAGCAGTATAACGGCATGCTCTATTACCCGACCTTCTACGAAGGCCTCGAGCAGTCCAAGAACGTGATCTACACCGGCCAGGAGGCGACCCAGCAGATTCTCGCCGGCCTGAACTGGATCGCCAAGGAAAAGGGCGCGAAGACCTTCTTCTTCATCGGCTCCGACTACATCTGGCCGCGCACCTCGAACAAGATCGCGCGCAAGCACGTCGAGAACGTCCTGAAGGGCAAGGTCGTCGGCGAGGAGTACTACGCGCTCGGCAGCACGCAGTTCAACTCGGTCATCAACAAGATCAAGCTGACCAAGCCCGACGTGATCTTCACCGACGTCGTCGGCGGTTCCAACGTCGCGTTCTACAAGCAGCTCAAGGCCGCCGGCATCGATCTCGCCAAGCAGCCGCTGCTGACGATTTCGGTGACTGAGGACGAAATCGACGGCATCGGTGGCGAGAACATTGCTGGCGCGTACGCCTGCATGAAGTACTTCCAGTCGCTGGACAATCCCAACAACAAGGCCTTCGTGCCCGCCTTCAAGAAGATGTGGGGCGAGAAGACCGTGATCGGAGACGTCACCCAGGCTGCGTATCTCGGCCCGTGGCTGTGGAAGTTGACCGTCGAGAAGGCCGGCTCCTTCGACGTCGACAAGATCGCGGCGGCGTCGCCCGGCGTCGAATTCAAGGGGGCCCCGGAAGGTTACGTGCGCATCCACGAGAACCATCATCTCTGGTCGAAGACCCGGGTGGGTCGGGCCAAGCTCGATGGCCAGTTCGAGCTGATTTACGAGACCGCCGATCTCGTCGAGCCGGATCCGTTCCCGAAGGGCTACCAGTAAGCGACGGCATCCCTCGCGCCTTCTCGCAGACACCAAGCCGCTCCCTGGCGTGGATCGCAAGTCCATGCCTCAAGACCCCGCGTCGCGAACCTGCTCGCGACGCGGGACCCTTTCCCGACGGAGGACATAGATGTTCGGCGACTATTCGATTGGCGACCTTGGCTCGATCTTCGTCATGCAGGGTTTTGCCGGACTGATCCTGTTCTCCGTCTATGTCCTGATGGCGCTCGGACTTGCCATCATCTTCGGCCAGATGGGCGTCATCAACATGGCCCATGGCGAGTTCATGATCCTCGGGGCCTACGTCACCTGGATGACCTCGAACGTCTTCCAGGCCTACATGCCGAGCCTGTTCGGCGGCTACTTCTTCCTTGCGATGATCCTGGCATTCATCGCATCCGGCGCGCTCGGCATGCTGGTGGAGTGGGTGCTGATACGGCACCTCTACAAGCGCCCGCTCGATACGCTGCTTGCCACCTGGGGCCTGAGCCTGATGCTTCAGCAGGCCTATCGCTCCGTGTTCGGCGCGCGCGAGGTCGGAGTCGAGCTGCCGCAATGTATGCTGGGCTCGCTGCACGTGACCGACAGCATCGAGGTGCCGATCAACGGCGTCTTCGTGATGGGTCTCACCGTGCTGATCACCGTTGCCGTTGCCTACGTTCTCTACCTGTCGCGCTGGGGGCGCCAGGTGCGTGCGGTCGTGCAGAACCGCATCATGGCCGGCGCGGTCGGCATCAACACCGAGAAGGTCGATCGCTACACCTTCGGACTCGGCTGCGGCATTGCGGGCGTCGCCGGCAGCGCGTTCACCATGATCGGATCCACCGGTCCGACCTCCGGTCAGCTCTACATCGTCGACACGTTCCTGGTGGTGGTGTTCGGCGGTGCCGCGAGCCTGCTCGGCACCATCGCCTCGGCCTTCTCGATCTCGCAGACGCAATCGACCCTCGAGTTCTTCATGTCGGGTTCGATGGCCAAGGTGCTCACGCTGCTCGCTGTCGTCGGCATCCTGATGCTGCGGCCGCAGGGTCTGTTCGCCCTCAAAGTCCGCAAATAACGAGAAGCAGGCAAGCCATGATCATCAACTCACGCTTCTTCAATCGTTCCGAACTCACGGGCTTTATCGTCCTCGCCGCCGTGCTGTTCGTGATCCTGCCGCTGTCGCTCGATGTGTTCCGCCTCAATCTCGTCGCGAAGTACCTGACCTACGCCTTCGTTGCGCTCGGCCTCGTGCTGTGTTGGGGCTATGGCGGCATCCTGAGCCTGGGGCAGGGCGTGTTCTTCGGTCTCGGCGGCTACTGCATGGCGATGTTTCTCAAGCTCGAGGCCTCGAGCGTCGAGAACACGAAGATCCAGTCGACCCCGGGCATTCCCGATTTCATGGACTGGAATCAGATCACGTCACTGCCGCTGTTCTGGCAGCCGTTTCACAGCCTCACCTTCACGATTCTCGCCATCATCCTCGTCCCCGGCCTGTTCGCGCTGATCATCGGCACCGCGATGTTCAAGCGCCGCGTCGGCGGCACCTACTTCGCGATCATCACCCAGGCGGTCGCCGCCATCCTGACCATCCTGATCGTCGGGCAGCAGGGCTACACCGGCGGCATCAACGGCATGACCGACTTGCGCACGCTCAAGGGTTGGGACATCCGGCCCGACCACGCCAAGATCATCCTGTACTTCGTCGAGGTGGTGCTGCTGTTCGCCTGCATCGGCATCGCGCAGTTCATCCGCCTGACCAAGCTCGGTCGCATCCTGGTTGCGATGCGCGAGCAGGAAGATCGCGTCCGCTTCTCCGGCTACAGCGTCGCCAATTTCAAGATCTTTGCCTTCTGCATGGCCGCGATCTTCGCCGCGATCGGCGGCGCCATGTTCGCGCTCAATGTCGGTTTCATGTCGCCGTCCTTCGTCGGCATCGTGCCGTCGATCGAGATGGTGATCTACACAGCCGTTGGCGGGCGGACGTCGATCTTCGGCGCGATCTGGGGCGCCATCCTGGTGAATTTCGCAAAGACCAGCCTGTCGGAATCCTTCCCGCAGCTCTGGCTGTTCGGGCTCGGCGCTCTGTTCATCGCGGTCGTGCTTGCCTTCCCGAACGGCCTGTCCGGACTCTGGGCCGATTACGTGCAGCCGCGCATCGACCGGCTGTTCGCCTCGCGCAAGACGAAGGCGGGCTGGAACGGCAATTCGGTCGCCGACGGCGCACCGGCAGAGTGAGGAGGTAGATCATGCTCGTCGGTCATCACGATGCCGATGCCACGCTGGCGGTAAGGAGATAGATCATGCTCGTCGGTCATCAGCCCAAGGATTTCCTGCTCGCGGTTTCAGGCCTGACCGTCTCGTTCGACGGGTTCAAGGCGGTCAACGACCTCTCCTTCTACGTCGAGGAGAACGAGATTCGCGTCATCATCGGTCCCAACGGCGCCGGCAAGACCACGGTGCTCGACCTGATCTGCGGCAAGACCAAGGCGACTTCCGGCTCGATCCAGTTTCGTGGCAAGGAGCTCACGAAGTTGAGAGAGAACGAGATCGTGCAGACCGGTGTCGGCCGCAAGTTCCAGACGCCGTCGGTGTTCGAGGATCTCACCGTGTTCGAGAACCTCGAGATCTCGTTCCCACGCGGCCGCACCGTGTTTGGTTCGCTGACCTTTCAGCGAGATCAACTCGTCAAGGACCGGGTCGAGGAGGTCGCGGAGATGATCTTCCTCAAGGACAAGCTCAACACCTATGCCGACGAGCTGAGCCACGGCCAGAAGCAGTGGCTCGAGATCGGCATGCTGCTGATCCAGGACCCGGACCTGCTGATGCTCGACGAGCCCGTCGCCGGCATGAGCGTGTCCGAGCGCGCCAAGACCGCCGAATTGCTCAACCGCATCATCAAGAACCGTTCGGTGCTGGTGATCGAGCACGACATGAAATTCGTCGAGGACATCGCACACAAGGTCACCGTGCTGCACCAGGGCCAGATCCTTTCGGAAGGCACCATGGAGAAGGTGAAGAACGATCCCAAGGTCATCGAAGTGTACCTCGGTCACTAAGGAGCACGCTGATGCTGGCTATTTCGGATCTCCACGTCGCCTACGGCCAGAGTGAGGTGCTGCATGGCCTCAACGTCAAGGTCGCGCCCAACGAGATCGTCGCGATCATGGGTCGCAACGGCATGGGCAAGACCACCCTGATGAAGTCGCTGATGGGGATCCTGCCGGCCAAAAGCGGCTCGGTGACCATGGACGGCGCTGAGCTCGGCAGCCTCAAGAGCTACGAGCGCGTCGCCAAGGGGCTCGCCTATGTGCCGCAGGGCCGCATGATCTTCTCCACCATGATGGTGAAGGAGAACATCGAGACCGGGCTCGTGGTCGCAGGCGAATCCGAGGTGCCCGGCGATATCTACGAATTGTTTCCGGTGCTGCTGGAGATGAAAGGCCGCCGCGGCGGCAACCTGTCCGGCGGCCAGCAGCAGCAGCTCGCCATCGCCCGCGCACTCGCGACCAAGCCGAAGGTCTTGCTGCTGGACGAGCCGACCGAAGGCATCCAGCCCTCGATCATCAAGGAGATGGCGCGCACGTTGAAGCGCATCCGCGACGAGAAGGGCCTTTCGATCGTCGTGTCCGAGCAGGTGCTGAGCTTTGCGCTCGATATCGCCGACCGCGTGCTGGTGATCGAGAACGGTGAGATCGTGCGCGACGATCCGCGCAACGCCGTCGATGCCGCGCAGGTCTCGAAATATCTGTCCGTCTAACCAACCGTAGTCAAAGGGGAGCCTCTCGATGCCAGAGACACTGATCAAGGTCGATCTCACCAAGTCGGCCTATGAAAACGACATGGTGCACAACCGCTGGCACCCCGACATCCCGATCGTGGCCTGGGTCAATCCCGGCGACGATTTCATCATCGAGACCTATGACTGGACCGGCGGCTTCATCAAGAACAACGACTCCGCCGACGACGTGCGCGACATCGATCTGTCGATCGTGCACTTCCTGTCCGGCCCGATCGGCGTCAAGGGCGCCGAGCCCGGCGATCTCCTCGTCGTCGACCTGCTCGACGTCGGCCCGCTCAAAGAGAGCCTGTGGGGCTTCAACGGCTTCTTCTCCAAGCAGAACGGCGGCGGCTTCCTCACCGACCACTTCCCGCTGGCCCAGAAGTCGATCTGGGACATCAAGGGTCTCTACACCTCGTCGCGTCACGTGCCCGGCGTCAACTTTGCAGGTCTCATCCATCCCGGCCTGATCGGTTGCCTGCCCGATCCGAAGATGCTGGACACCTGGAACAAGCGCGAGGCCGAGCTGATCTCGACCAATCCGACCCGCGTGCCCGGCCTTGCAAACCCGCCCTTTGCACCGACCGCCCATGGCGGCCGCGCCAAGGGCGATGTGAAAGCCAAGATCGGCGCGGAGGGCGCGCGCACCGTGCCGCCTCGCGAGCATGGCGGCAATTGCGACATCAAGGATCTTTCGCGCGGCTCGCAGATCTACTTCCCGGTCTACGTGCCCGGCGCCGGTCTTTCGATGGGCGATCTGCACTTCAGCCAGGGCGACGGCGAGATCACCTTCTGCGGCGCCATCGAGATGGCCGGCTGGCTGCACCTGAAGGTCGAGGTGATCAAGGACGGCATGTCGAAATACGGCATCAAGAACCCGATCTTCAAGCCGTCGCCGATCACGCCGAACTACAAGGATTATCTGATCTTCGAAGGCATCTCGGTGGATGAAGCCGGCAAGCAGCACTATCTCGACGTCCACATCGCCTATCGCCAGGCCTGCCTCAACGCCATCGAGTATCTGAAGAAGTTCGGCTATTCCGGCGCCCAGGCCTATTCGATCCTCGGCACCGCGCCGTGCCAGGGCCACATCTCCGGCGTGGTCGACGTGCCCAACGCCTGCGCCACGCTGTGGCTGCCGACCGAGATCTTCGACTTCGACGTGATGCCGTCGGCGGCCGGTCCCATCAAGCACATTACCGGCGATATCCAGATGCCGATCTCGCCGGACAAGTAATCCATGTGCGACGGAATGCGGGACGGCGTCTGCTTGCCGTCTCGCATCCGCCGCCAGGTAAGTTGAACAAACTACAGCGTGGGGACGATGCGATGCCAGTCTACGAATATCTCTGTGACGACTGCGGTCCATTCAAGGACCTTCGCCCCATGGCGGAATGCGACGATCCGCAAAGCTGCCCGCACTGCGAGACGCTGGCGCCCCGCGTCATCCTGACCGCGCCGAACTTCTTCTGCATGCCGGCGGACAAGCGCAAGGCGCACGCCGTCAACGAGCGCAGCTCACACGCGCCGCAGACGCTCGCACAGTACAAGGCCTCGCACGGCCCCGGCTGCGGCTGCTGCTCCTCGGGCAAGACCGTGAAGGACAAGAGTGCGACGGACAGGAAGAAGCCGGCGCGTCTGATGACCAAGACCAGGAGCGGCGCCAAGGGCTTTCCGACGGCGCGGCCCTGGATGATCAGTCACTAACCCACGCGATCGCCTGATCGGCGGCGACCCGGAACAACGATTCAAGTACAGGAGCGATCGACATGCTTCACGGCGATATCTCGAGCAGCAACGACACGGTCGGCGTTGCAGTGGTCAACTACAAGATGCCCCGGCTGCATACCAAGGCCGAGGTGCTCGACAACGCCCGCAAGATCGCCGACATGGTCGTTGGCATGAAGCTCGGCCTCCCCGGCATGGACCTCGTGATCTTTCCCGAGTATTCCACCCACGGCATCATGTACGATTCCAAAGAGATGTACGAGACGGCATCCATGGTGCCGGGCGAGGAAACCGCGATCTTCGCCGAGGCCTGCCGCAAGGCCAAGGTCTGGGGCGTGTTCTCGCTCACTGGCGAGCGCCACGAGGAGCATCCGCACAAGGCACCCTACAACACCCTGATCCTGATGAACGACAAGGGCGAGATCGTGCAGAAGTACCGCAAGATCATGCCCTGGGTGCCGATCGAGGGCTGGTATCCCGGCAATTGCACCTACGTCTCCGAAGGGCCGAAAGGCCTCAAGGTCAGCCTGATCATCTGCGATGACGGCAACTATCCCGAGATCTGGCGTGACTGCGCCATGAAGGGCGCCGAGCTGATCGTGCGCTGCCAGGGCTACATGTATCCGGCCAAAGAGCAGCAGGTTCTGATTTCGAAGGCAATGGCGTGGGCCAACAACGTCTATGTCGCGGTCGCCAATGCCGCCGGCTTCGACGGTGTCTATTCCTATTTCGGCCACTCCGCGATCATCGGCTTCGATGGCCGCACCCTGGGCGAGTGCGGCGAGGAGGATTACGGCATCCAATACGCCCAGCTGTCGAAACATCTGATCCGCGATGCGCGCCGCAACGGCCAGTCGCAGAACCATCTCTACAAGCTGGTCCACCGCGGCTACACCGGCATGATAAATTCCGGCGACAGCCCGCGCGGCGTCGCGGCGTGCCCGTATGATTTCTACAAGAACTGGATCAAGGACCCCGAAGGCACGCGCGACATGGTAGAAGCGATGACCCGCTCGACCCCGGGTACGGACGAATGCCCGATCGAGGGGATCCCGAATGGAGCGGCGGCCAGCAATTACTGAGCCGTTGCAGGTTCCGCGTTACCCTCCCCTGCCCTCTAGGGGAGGGTAAGAAAGAGCACTACCGCTTCTGCTCCGTGGGCCTGCGCGGTGGACGCGGAGGCGCGGGTGTCCCACTCATCTTGTTGGCGGCCTCGCTGACGTCGAGCAACGACCGGCGGATGTCTTCGAGGTAGGTCGCCGACTTCTTCTGCATGATGCCGGCAAGCTCGTGCAGTCCCTTGATCTTCTCGAGCAGCTCGTTGGCCTTGCCATCGACGAAGCCTGGCACCGCGCCCTCGATCTTCGCGACCGCCTTGTCGAATCCCGCAAAGGCGCTGTCGACCTTGACCATGGCCGAATCGATCTCCGCGCCCTTGCTCCTGAGGTCGGCAGTGTGGCTCTCGAACGTGCGCAGGCCTTCCTTGATCGCAGGCGCGTTGTTCACGATGGTGCGGTCGACGCTGTGCAGGGTTTCGACGATGGATTCGGCGTCGCTGAGATCGGCCGTCAGCACGGGAATGCCGTCCCTGTCCAGCGGCACCGGCGGCGCAGAGGGAGCGCCGCCGATCAGCGAGATCGCGGCAATGCCGGTGAGGCCCTGGAACTCGATGCCTGCCACGGTGTCCTTGCGGATCGGCGCTGTGTTGTCGAGCATCACCAGCGCCACGATCCTGCGGGGGTTGTCGAGCTTGATCGACAGGATCTGGCCAGCGGGCACGCCGTCGAAATTGACCGGGCCGCCGCGGCGCAGCCCGCTGGCGGAACCACCCTCGAATACCACGCGCAACTGGCTGCGACTCTGGATGGTGCGCCATTTCTGCACGCCGAGCAGGCCGCCGAACGCCACGGCGATCGCCGCCAGCGTTGCCGTTCCGATCACAAGATTGCTCGCGCGCGCCATGGGGCTGAGTTTAGGGCCAAAGCGGGATGGTTGGAAGCAGGCCGCGATGCTAACTGAGACGGGTTAACGACTTGTCCGCCGAAGCTCGAAGAGCGAAGGCGGAAGCGTAACCCGCCAACGCCTCGCGCGTGGATGCACCGAATTGGCAGATTGCACTGCCGCCAATCCGCCCTACGACATCCTCAATGTTCGGCCGCGCGCTTTGCCGCGGCATTGTTCAACACGATCAGCGCATCGACGGCCACGCCCGTCCTGGGGTTGATCAGGAACGGGTTGATGTCGATCGAGGCGATCCGGTTGCCGGCATCCGCGATCAGGTTGGAGAGGCCGACCAGCGCCTTCACCGCCGAGGCCTCGTGCAGGGCCGGCTTGCCGCGATAGCCGCGCATCTTGATGCCCGCCTTGGTGCGGCCGATCAAAGCACGGGCCTCGGCCTCGTCCAGCGGCGCGCCGGCGAGGGCGACGTCCTTCATCAGCTCGATGTCGATGCCGCCGGTGCCGAACAGCACGACCGGCCCCATCTCGGCATCGAGCGAGGCGCCGACCACGAGCTCGAGATCGGCCTTGACCTGCTGTGCGATCAGGATGCCGTCGAGCTTCGGCTTTCCCTTCAGCTTGCTGACCCGCGCGGTGATGTCGGCGAACGCCTTCTTCACCTCGGCCGCGTTGCTGAGATTCAGCACCACGCCGCCGATGTCGGACTTGTGCAGGATCTCTGCGCTGACGACCTTTGCCACGACCGGAAAGCCGATCTGCTTCGCAATCTTCACCGCTTCGGCCGCCGTCTGCGCGATCGCCTCCGTCGAGATCGGGATGCCGTAAGCCTTGAGGAGCTTCTTCGAGGCGACCTCGTCGAGCGCGGCACCAGTCGCCGATCTCAATGTCTTCTCCAGCATGGCGCGGGCGGCGGGCTTCGAGCTCGAGACGATGTCGGGCACCTCTTTGCGCAGCTTCGCATAGTCGAGCAGCGACTTGATCGCGGTCACCGCACGGTCCATGCCCTGCATGACCGCAAGATGCGGCAGCGACTTGCGCAAGTCCTTGGTGTACTCGGTGAAGCCGATCGACATCGCGCTGATATAGATCACCGGCTTGCCGGCCTGGCCTGCCATCTCGTTGACGATGCGCAAGTTGCGCTCGCGCAGCTCGTGCGGCGCCTTCGGCAGTTCGGCATCGACGATGACGATGTCGATATCGGGGTCGTCGATCATCAGCTTGATCGACTTCATATAGACGGAGGGATCGACGACCGCGGCAAAGCCGGCGTCGAGCGGATTGCCGACGATCGAGCCCGGCCCGAGCATCTTCGCCAGCTCCGAGCTGACATGCGGGCTCAGCGGCGCGAAGTTCAGTCCCGCGGCGTCGAAGGCGTCGATCAGCATGCCGCGCTTGCCGCCGGACAGCGTGACGGCGGCAAGCCGGTCGCCCTTGGGTACGGCGGCGTGAACGAAGCATTCGGTGGTTTCGATCAGTTCGTCGAGCCCGCCGACCCGGATCACGCCTTCACGCGTCGCGATCGCGTCGAACGTTTCGATCGAGCCAGCAAGCGCTCCGGTATGCGCCATCGCCGCGGCGCGGCCGCCCTCGGATGCGCCGAGCTTGAGCGCGATCACGGGCTTGCTCGCGGCGCGCGCCGCCTTGCACGCATCGCGAAACGCCTTGGTGTTGCGCACGCCTTCGAGGTAGACGACGATCGCCTTGATGCTCGGGTCCTCGGCGAAATAGCGCATCAGGTCCGGCGTCTCGAGGCCGGCCTCGTTGCCGGTGGTCACCATATAGCCGACACCGACACCCCGATCCTCCAGCGCCTGGCGGATCGCCATGACGATGGCGCCGGATTGCCCGGCGATCGCCACCGCGCCCTGTTCCATGGTGACGATTCGATCGTCGATGTTGGTGAAGAGCTTTTCGCCGGCGCTCAAATTGCCGAGGCAGTTCGGGCCGGTGACGGCAAGGCCCGTCTCGCGCACGGCCGCCTGCAGTTCGGCGGCAAGCCTCTGGCTTTCTTCATCCTGCAACTCGCTGAATCCCGAGGTGACGATGGTGGCCGAACGCGCGCCGGCCGCGGCGGCGTCGCGGATCACCTGCACGGCGAAGCGCGCGGGCACAAGCACCAGAACGTGATCGGGCTTTTCGGGAAGGCTCGCAAAATCCTTGTAGCACGGGACGCCCCAAATGGCGTCGCGCTTGGCGTTGACCGGATAGAGGCCGCCCTCGTAACCGTATTTGACGAGATTGTTCCAGATGCGCTCGGCATAATTGCCGGGCTTGTCGGTCGCACCCACCAGCACGATGTTGCGCGGGTGCAGCATGGCGTGGACGCCCTTGACGATGTCGCTGGCATCGGGCGGCGGAGACCATGGACGAAATGCGGACGCAGCAGACACCTGGGCTTCCATGGCGTGATCTCACCTGTTGTTCTTCTTGGTTGAGCCTCACTCCGTTCTATGGCGACTCCTTCGGAGTGGCAACCATGCGGGTGGTATGCCGCGCGGTGGAATGAGCGACGCCGGTACATGTCGTCGACTCGGCGAGCGATCTATCTGTCGCCTCCAATCAATGTTGCATGCAGGATGTAGCGCTCGGGGCCGGAGGTGACGGCGTCGAATGGCCAGCAGGTCGCGAGAACAAGCTCGAAACCCCGTGTCATGGCGTCGATGCCCGATGCATCGAAGCGGACCACGGCCGAGGAATCCGCGCGATAGCGAAAATGTCGACCGTCGCTACGTGTGACGTCGATGACGTCGCCAATGGCAACATCCCGCAAAAAGCGGAAATGAGTGTCGCGATGGGCGGCATAGACGGCTATCCCGCGTTCGCCCGCATCGGCCGTGTGCTGGAGATGGCCGGGTCCGAAAGCAAGCGCCTGTCCGCTCGCGCCTTCCAGCACGATGGCGCTGGCGCCGATCCGCTTGACCTCGATCCGCGCGACCGGCCAGGTGTCGGCCCACGACCACGGCTTCACCGCCTGTCCCGTCGCAATGCTTCGAACGAACGCCTGCTCCAGCAGCACCTGCGCCAGCCAGGCCTTGGCATGGATGTAGACGCCGTCTGCGAACAGGATGAGGCCGACGAGTGCCAAGACCAGAGGGGAGATGAGGCGGTGCATTGTGTCCACACCCGTCATTGCGAGGGAAGCGAAGCAATCCAGAGACTTTCCGCGGAGGCAGGCTGGATTGCTTCGCTGCGCTCGCAATGATCTTCAAAAAAAAGCGCGCGCGGCCATTTGTAGGGACGGGCAGCCGCGCGCGCTAACAGAGGAGTTCGGGGCTCCTCTCTCAAGCGCATCAGTGAGCAAGCGCCGACGCCGGTTGAGCACGAACAGGATCAGGGCGAGCACGAGCAGGGCCAGGCCTGCGATCATCTTCAGCTCGGCCGAGGTTGCAGTCTTGGGCAGGCGGATCGCATCGGGCGCGGCAGGCGTCGGCCGCCTCAGCTCCGACTGCTTGCGCGCATCGGCATGACGTTCACGCAACTGCGTCGGCACCTGCGGCCGCTCGCCGAACACCCTCTCGAAATCCCAGCCGGCCGGAAGATTGATCGGCAGGTCGCTGAGCTTGAGCGGCTCGCCTTCGGGCCGGCTCGGCGTCCTGTCGACCGCGACGAGGCTGGTCAGCCGGGTGACGATCTGATGATCGAGCGCCAGCGCCAGGATCGCCTTGTCGGATTCCTCGGGCGACATCTCGCGCATGGTGCGCGCCACTTCGGCGTCGCCGATCTTGCGCTTGGCCCAGAGCTTTGAGAGGCCCTTGCCTTCAGCGGCGCTTTGCAGCGGCAGCGTCACGGACCACGGTCGATCGCCGACGCGTCCCTTGATTTCGAGGGAGCCCGCGAGCTTGTCGAGCCTCGCCGCCAGCACCAGCGGCTCGTCACGATAGACGTCCGGAATGATCGCCGGGGTGATGTCGGCCCTGGCGTCGGAAAATCTCGCGGTGAGGCCGGTCACGGCCGGATTCTCCAGCTTGGCGAACAGGCCGCGCATGCGCTCCTCGACCTGCTCAACCGATCCGATATGGGTGAAGGCGCCCCGGCCGAGCTCGGCGGCGCGCGTCATCAGGTAGGTGTTGGGCGCGGAGCCGATGCCGACCATGAACACGCGCGAACGGCCGCGCATTGCCGTGATCGTCTCGAACAATTGCTGCTCGTTGCCGATGGCGCCGTCGGTCAGGAACACGACCTGACGGACCATGCTGCTGTCACTGATCTTGTCGGAGAGCGCAGCGCGCATCGCCGGCACCATCTCGGTGCCGCCCCTCGCCTGCAAAGCGCTGACGAACGAGGTCGCCTCGCCGACATGCGCGGCATCGGCCGGCACCGAGGCTGGAAACAGCACGTCCATGCTGTCGTCGAAGCGGATCACGTTGAAGCGGTCATTCGGCTGGAGGCGGCCGAGGGCATAGAGCAGGCTCGCCTTGGCCTGAACGATGGAGGTGCCGCCCATCGAGCCGGAATTGTCGATCACGAACACGACCTCGCGGGGCAGCGGCTTCTGCGTTGCCTGCTCGGCGCTGGGCGGAGTGACGAAGGCAAGGAGATAATCGGCGTCCCCGACATGCTCACGGAACAGGCCGACCGACGGCGCCATCCTGGCGGCCGGCTTCCAGGTCAGCTCGAAATCACGGTCGGCGGGGACAGCGCCATCAGCGAGCGTGACAATACGCGTCGTGTTGTCCGGACTCTCGACCTTGACGTTATGGTGGTGGCTCCTGACCTCGCCCAGCGCAAAGCCGGCCTTCAGACGCACTGTGATGCTGGTCGGATTCACCGGCGCATTTCTGGCGGGGTCCAGCACAGGTGGCGAGATGCGGTCGCGATCCGGAACCGGATCAGTTGTCATTGCGCCCCAGCCGGAGCCGTCCTTGCGGAAGTCGACGCTCTGCACGATCGGCGCCGGATTGTAGCGCGGGGCGA
Source organism: Bradyrhizobium sp. USDA 326 (assembly GCF_049739485.1). Lineage (NCBI taxonomy): Bacteria > Pseudomonadati > Pseudomonadota > Alphaproteobacteria > Hyphomicrobiales > Nitrobacteraceae > Bradyrhizobium > Bradyrhizobium sp. USDA 326. The sequence goes on along the minus strand of NZ_JBMGQA010000001.1, from coordinate 2,230,602 downwards.
CCACCAGCGGCACGCGGAGCGAATATTCGTCGCCGGCTTGATGTACCGGCTCCTGGTATTCGATCTGCACCAGCACGGTCTCGCCAGGACCGATATTGGCGACCGAGTTGGTGAAGACGTTCGGCCGCTCCTGCTCGGTGAGCGCGACCTTCTGGCCGGCGCTTCGCGCCTGCTCGTAGATCACGCGGGCTTGCTGCCGCTCCTTGATGTCACCAACGATGACATGGTCGCCGACCACCATCTTGAGCGTGTCGACGGCACCATTGGTTGCGAGCGGATAGACATAGGTGGCCGCGACCCAGTCCTTGGTCGGATTGCGGAACAGTTGCGTGACGCGGGCGCGTAGCGTCGGGCCCGATACGGTGATGTCGATGTCGGTGCCGAGACGGATTGCCTCGGTGGTGACGCCGTCTTCCTTCAGGAGCAGGCTGCCCGACCGTGCCTCGCCAGGTTGGAGGAGGCTGGCCTGCTCGGCCGTTGCCGACCAACCCGTCCCGAAGCTCACCAGCAGGGCCACGAAGGCCACCAGCATCACCGCGACGCCCTGCGCGAGAAGAAATAATCCGAGCTTGATCAGCCGGCCCAGTACGGGGTGTTCGTCGCTGTCGGCTGTGTCGTAGGTATCCATTTGGCCTGCTCCCGATGGCTGTTGGCTGGTCCTCAGGATCGGCCTGGAGAGGCTGAATTCGCGAGCAGAATGATCGGCAATGTTCCGCCGCGGCCAGCCCGGGGCAGGCCGCCGCCGGGCGGCCATGTGCGGTTTTGTGCTGGTTTGTCCGCCCTGCTAGAATGGCACTTCCAGGGCAGGGTTGATGATGCAAATGCAGGCTGACAAGCAGCTTTCGGACGAGCAGAGCCGCGAGATCGCGGAGACCATTCGCGAAGAGCTGGCCAGACGCCGGATCTCCCGGCAAGCCCTGGCCGAGCAGGCGAAGCTGAGCCTGTCGACGTTGGAGAAGGTGCTCGGCGGCCGCCGGCCATTCACGCTGGCGACGACGGTCCGGCTCGAGCAGGCGCTAGGCGTCTCCTTGCGCAAAAGTGCCATCGTGGTGACGCCTCCGGCCGCAAACGACGTCGCGCCCGACAGCCTCGGCTCCTATGCTCATCGCGCGGTGACCTGGCTCGAGGACGTCTACATCACCCTGCGCCCGTCCTTCGGCGACAAGGACGCAATCTTTGCCTATCGCACCGAGATCGTCTGGGACCCAAAGGTCTCAGCGCTGGTCTTTCGCGAGGGCGAGCGGACCGACGCAGCCTATGAACACACCGGCGAGGTTGCCGTACCCCATCAGTCCGGCTTCATCTATCTCGTCATCATCAAGCACGGCCAGCATCGCGTGATCACGGTGTCGCGACCGACGGTTTCCGGCGAGATGTACGGCATCATCTCGACGCTCCGTGCCGGCCCCGGCTCGCAGCTCACGCCGATCGCTGCACCCATCGCCTATGTGCCGCTCGGGAATATTCCGAAGCCGTCCCTGGGGCGGGTTGCGCCCGAGGACGGTAACTACGCCTTGTATCGAAAGCATCTGCGCCGCACGGTGGAAGAGCCCTTTGCGCTTTTCCTGCCGGCATAGCCCTGCTTCGACCTCGTTCACACAAAGCGATAGCGGCCTTTCGGCCGCTATCTGGGTTCAGCTGGATGCCGGCTAGCCCCCGGTTTCGGCGCTGATGATGTCGCCGAACAGCTCCCACTGACCAGCCTTGAAGCGGATCATCTTGAGCTGCTCGATCGGCGCGAAGTCGTTGGCGCCGGTGTTGATCTTGATGCCGGGGATCAATGTGTCGGGCGCAAAATCCTTCAGGTTCGCGGCCTGCTTCATCACGTTCTCCCGCGTCAGGTTGTCCCCACACTGCTTCAATGTCTGAACCAGGGTCTGCGCGGCGGCATAGCCGTAGACGATGTTGGTGTCGGAGACGTTGGCGCCCGGCATGTACTTGTCGATGAAGGCGAGAAACTTCTTCATGCCCTCGTCGTCCTTCCATTGCGGGTCCGATGCGTCCTTCAGATAGCTCGCCGACAGCACGCCTTCCGACGCATCGAGCCCGGCAGGCTTCATCACCGCGCCGATCGAGATCGACACGTCGGTCATCACATGCATCGGCCTCCATTCGAGCTCGGCGATCTTCTTGATCGCCTGCGCCGCGAATTTCGGGGTCGAGATGTTGACGAAGACGTTGGCGCCGGTGCCCTTCAGCTTGACGATGTGGGAATCGATCGACGGCTCGGAGGTCTCGTAGCTCTCCTCCGCGACGATCAGCGAGGAGGTCTTTTCGCCAAAGATCTCCTTGATGCCGGCGACGTAGTCCTTGCCGAAATCGTCATTGGCATAGAAGATCGCGACCTTGGCATCGGGCTTGGCCTGCAGGATGTACTTGGCGAAGATCCGCGCCTCGACCCGGTAGCTCGGCTGGAAGCCCATGGTCCAGGGAAAACCCTTCGGGTCGTTCCATTTGCTGGCGCCGGTGGCAAGGAAGAGCTGCGGGACCTTCTTGGCGTTGTGATATTTCTGCACCGCGGTCTGGGTCGGCGTGCCCAGCGAGTTGAAGACCAGAAACACCTCGTCGCTCTCGATCAGCTTGCGGACCTGCTCCACGGTCTTGGGCGGGGAGTAGCCGTCATCGTAGGAGATCCAGTTGATCTTGCGGCCGTTGATGCCGCCCTGGTCGTTGATCATCTTGAAATAGGCCTCCTCGGTCTTGCCAATGATGCCGTAGGCGGAAGCGGGACCCGAATAGGCCTCGACGTTGCCGATCTTGATCTCGGTGTCGCTGGCACCCGTGTCGTATTTCTTTTGCGCGTAAGCGCCTTGAACCGAAAGCAAGGTCAGGGCTGCTGCGGCGGCGAGTAACGAGATTTTCTTGTTCTTCATGGAAATTCCCTGGAGTTTCTTGTTGGTAGGGCAGGCACTTCAAAAAAAGGAAAAGCGCCCGCGAGGGGCGCTTTGGTCAGGCATTGGCGACCTTCTTGTCGACTTCGGAAGCCACCGAGAATTCCTTGCGCAAGGTCGGTTTGTGGATCTTGCCGGTGGCGTTGCGTGGCAGCGCATCGACGAAGCGGATTTGGCGCGGGCATTTGAAGCGCGCCAGATTGGCCGCGCAATGCGCGAAGACCTCGGTCTCCGTGAGCTCCTGTCCCGGCTTGACGGCGACGATGGCGAGGCCAACCTCGCCCCATTGCGCATCAGGGATGCCGATCACGGCGGCTTCCGAAATGGCGGCGAGCTGGTGCAGCACGTTCTCGACCTCGGCCGGGTAGACGTTCTCGCCGCCGGAAATGTACATGTCTTTCCAGCGATCGACGATGTAGTAGAAGCCCTCCTCGTCGACGCGGGTCGCATCGCCGGTGTGCAGCCAGCCGTCGGTGAAGGATGTCTTGTTCGCCTCCGGCCGGTTCCAGTAGCCCGGCGTGATGTTGGGGCCCTTGACCCAGAGCTCGCCGAGTTCGCCGACATCGGCTTCGCTGCCGTCGGGACGCACGACGCGCACCTCCGTGTGCAGCACCGGCTTGCCGGCGGAGCCGGCCTTGCGCGCGGCATCCTCGCGATCGAGCACCAGCACGGCCGGTGAGGTCTCGGTCATGCCGTAGCCCTGCTGAAGCGCGACGCCGCGCGCCTCCCAGACCTTCAACAATGGCACCGGCATCGGAGCGCCGCCGACACCGCCGACGATCAGCCGGCTGAGATCGGTCGTCGCGAAGGCCGGGTGCTGCGCCATGAACTGGTAGATCGCGGGCACGCCGAAGAACACGTTGATGCCCTGCGCGGGGTCGTTGATCAGGCCGAGCGCCGTGCCGGGATCGAAGGCGCGCATGATCATCACGGTGCCGCCGGCATGCAGCACCGGATTGGTGTAGCAATTCAGACCGCCGGTGTGGAATAACGGCAGCACGGTGAGCAGCACCGAGGCCGGCCCGATGCAGGCGGGGCCGCCGAGATTGACGCAATTCCAGAAGGTCATGCCATGGGTGATGGTCGCGCCCTTGGGATGGCCCGTCGTGCCCGACGTGTACATGATGGTCGAGACGTCATCGAGCGTGACTTCTTCGGCGCGGTCGAGCGGCTTGGCTGCGGCGACACCGGCTTCATAAGTGCCGCCCGGGCCGAGCAGCAGGCTGGTCGCAACGTTGCAGAGCTTTGCGACGGCGAGCGCCGTTTCGGCCAAGTCTGTGTCGTGGATCATCACCTTCGGTGCACAGTCGGCAGTGATGAACTGGAGCTCGGGGACGGTGAGGCGGGTGTTCAGCGGCACGAAGATGGCGCCTAACCGCCCGCACGCGAATTGCACCTCAAGCGTATCGGTCGTGTTCAGCGCCAGCACGGCGACGCAGTCGCCGCGCGAGACCTTGAGCGTGTGGCGCAGGAGCGAGGCGAGGCGCGAGACGCGGGCGTCGAGCTGCGAGTAGCTGAAGCGGCGCTCGCTCGCGAGGTCGATCACCGCAACCTTGTGCGGTGTGCGGCGGCCATGATGGGCGATCCAGTCGTAATAACGAACGGCCAAGAATTCCTCCCTCGGCGGTCGGGGCCGCCCTTCTTCTTGCTGCCCGTGCACCATGCCCGGCGTGGCCTTGGGGCCAGCCGGAGTCTGTGCAGCAACTTTTTTTGAGCCAGAGTTGGCCTGTGAGCGGCGAAAATCGTCTTGCGTTGAGTTGCTAGGTTGCCGCCTTGCCCGGAGCGTCGGCTCCAGTCAGCCACTCCGCGCAAGTGAACCGCCGAGGTTCCGGCCATGGTGTCCGAGCGAATCCGCCAGCAGTGCGAGACTGCAATGAAGAGCCCGTTCTATACCGCCGAGCACGACGCCTTCCGCGACGTGATGCGCCGCTTCGTCGAGAAGGAGATCACCCCGTTCGCCCATGAGTGGGACGAGGCCGGTGAATTCCCGCGCGCGCTCTATCGCAAGGCCGCCGAGATCGGCCTCCTGGGCCTCGGCTTCCCCGAGGAATATGGCGGGATCGCCGCCGACCAGTTCATGAAGATCGTGGCCAGCCAGGAGCTGGCGCGGGCGGGCGCCGGCGGTGTCAGTGCCAGCCTGATGAGCCACACCATCGGCTCGCCGCCGATCGCGCGCGCGGCGCGGCCCGAGGTGAAGGCGCGTGTGCTGCCGCAGGTGTTGTCAGGCGAGAAGATCTCCGCGCTCGCGATCACGGAGCCGGGCGGCGGCTCTGATGTCGCGAACCTGCGCACCCGCGCGCGGCGTGAGGGCGATCACTACGTCGTGACCGGGGAGAAGACCTTCATCACCTCAGGCATGCGTGCGGACTATCTGACGGTCGCGGTGCGGACCGGCGGCGAGGGCGCCGGCGGTGTCAGCCTGCTCCTGATCGAGGGGGAGACGCCGGGCCTGTCGCGGACCAAGCTGAAGAAGATGGGCTGGTGGGCCTCGGACACCGCGACCCTGCATTTCGACGAATGCCGCGTGCCGGTCGAAAATCTGATCGGCGAGGAGGGCCAGGGCTTCAAGATCATCATGCAGAACTTCAACAGCGAGCGCATGGGCATGGCTGCGAGCTGCACCGCCTTCGCCCGGGTCTGCCTCGACGAGGCGATCGCCTACGCCAGGGAGCGCAAGACCTTCGGCAAGCCGCTCGCCCAGCACCAGGTCATCCGCCACAAGCTCGTCGACATGGCGCAGAAGGTCGCGGCCTCGCAAGCGATGCTGGAGATGCTGGCCTGGCGGCTCGAGCAGGGCGAAAGCCCGGTCGCCGAGATCTGCATGATGAAGAACCAGGCGACGCAGACCATGGCCTTCTGCGCCTCCGAAGCCGTGCAGATCTTCGGCGGCGCCGGCTTCATGCGCGGCATCAAGGCCGAGCGCATCTACCGCGAGGTCAAGGTCAACGCCATCGGCGGCGGCACCGAGGAGATCATGAAGGATCTGGCGTCGCGGCAGATGGGTCTATGAGCGCTCTCTCCTCGCGTCATTCCGGGGCGCGAGCGAAGCGGAGCGAGCTATGGTGCGCCCTTGCGCACCCGAGAATCCATACTCACGATCGTGGTTATGGATCCCGGGCCCGCGCCAAGTGGCGCGTCCCGGAATGACGAGGCTGAGAGAAATGCTATTCACCGCCGACCACGACGACATCCGCCGATCCCTGCAGAAATTCATCGCCAACGAGATCAATCCCCATGTCGACGAATGGGAGAAGGCCGACATCTTCCCGGCGCACGAGCTGTTCAAGAAGATGGGCAATCTCGGCTTTCTCGGGCTGAACAAGCCGGTCGAGTTCGGCGGCTCCGGCCTCGACTATTCCTACGCGTTGATGATGGCGGAGGAGTTAGGGGCCATCACCTGCGGCGGCGTGCCGATGGCGATCGGGGTGCAGACGGACATGGCGACGCCCGCGTTGGCGCGATTCGGCTCGGACGAGGTCCGTCGTGAATTTCTGGCGCCCTCGATTACCGGAGATTACGTTGCCTGCATCGGCGTCTCCGAGCCCGGCGCGGGCTCGGACGTCGCCTCGATCAAGACCCAGGCGCGCGCCGACGGCGACGACTACGTCGTCAACGGCGGCAAGATGTGGATCACCAACGGCACCCAGGCCGACTGGATCTGCCTGCTCGCCAACACCGGCGACGGGCCCGTTCACCGCAACAAGTCGCTGATCTGCGTGCCCATGAAAAGCAAGGGCGTCACGGTCGCGCGCAAGCTCGACAAGATGGGCATGCGCTCCTCCGACACCGCGCAGATCTTCTTCGACAATGTCCGCGTGCCCAAGCGCAACCGCATCGGCGAGGAGGGCAAGGGCTTCACCTATCAGATGATCCAGTTCCAGGAGGAGCGGCTGTGGGGCGCGGCGGCCTGTCTCAAGGCGCATGAATACATCATCGACCAGACGGTTGAGTACACCCGCAATCGCAAAGCTTTCGGCCAGAGCATTCTCGACAACCAGGTCGTGCACTTCAAGCTCGCGGAGATGCAGACCGAGATCGAGCTGCTGCGCGCGCTGATCTATCGCGCCGGCGAGCAGCTGGTCGCCGGCGAGGACGTGACGCGGCTCGCGACCATGGCCAAGCTGAAGGCCGGCCGGCTCGGCCGCGAGCTCACCGACGCCTGCTTGCAATATTGGGGCGGAATGGGCTTTACCAACGAGACGCCGGTCAGCCGCGCCTATCGCGACAGCCGCCTGACCTCGATCGGCGGCGGCGCCGACGAGGTCATGCTGATGGTCCTGTGCAAGATGATGGGCACGTTGCCCGGCAGCAAAGGGAGTGCTTGATGATCACGCTCTATCACTGCGACGCCGCGCGCTCGTTTCGCCCGCTCTGGATGCTGGAGGAGATGGGGCTGGCCTACGAGCTGAAGATGCTGCCGTTCCCGCCGCGCGTGTTCGCCAAGGAATATCTTGCGGTCAATCCGCTGGGCACGATTCCCTTCATGGTCGACGGCGAAACGAGGATGACCGAATCCTCCGGCATCTGCCATTATCTCGGCATCAAATACGGCCCGACGCCGCTGATGGTCGGACCGGAGGATCCCGCCTATGGCGCCTTCCTGAACTGGATGTATTTCAGCGACGCCACGTTAACCTTTCCGCAGACGCTGGTGCTCCGATACACCCAGCTCGAGCCGGAGGAGCGCCGCAACCCGCAAGTCGCCACCGATTACGCAAAATGGTTCTTGGGCAGACTGCGCGCCGTTGAGGCAGCGACGGCGAATGCCGAAACATTGTGCGCAGGCCGCTTCACCGCCGCTGACATCGTCATCGGCTACGCGCTTCGCCTGGCGAGCAACATCGGCCTTGCCAAGGATTTTGGGCCAAATGTCGCAGCCTATTGGGCGCGCCTGCAGCAGCGCGACGGTTTCAAGCGCGCAGTTGCTGCGGAACAGAAGGCCGGCGCCGAGCAGAACGTTGCAGCGAGGCTGAGGGCGTAAGTTTCCCTCATTCCGGGGCGATGCGCAGCATCGAACTCCGGTGCGCCGTTGCGCACCTGAGAATCTCGAGGTTCCAGGCTCGGTCCTGCCGACCGCCTCGGAACGATGGCGCCTTTTCATGACAGCGCTATCCTATCGTGACAGCGCCCAAATTTCCGCTAAGGTGACCTCGTCCGCAGCGGCCAGAGAGCCGCGCGAGGAGGACCCCAATGGAAGATAAAGGTCGCGAATCCGACCATCTGATGCTGATCACGCCGGAGCGGGTATTTTATGCCGGGCTGCTCGGTCGGCCCCGCAAGCGGACCCCCGGCTGCTGCCATGTCTATGTGGCGGTGAAGGGCAGCTTGCATCTGACGATCGACGATGCTCATACGTCGGACGAGTTGATCGTGACCCTGCCGAACCAGCGGCACACCATTGCCAGCGACTACCGCACCGTGATCAGCGTGACGCTGGAGCCGGAAAGCATGCCGGATGGCGTGATCGAGGCGTTGGCCGAGCGGCTCCGGGGGCCGGACAAGGCCGCCTATGCGCGCAAGATCCTGGCCGCCTACACGCTGCTGCGCCAGCGCCGCTACGGGGACATCACCACTGCCGAGTTCGACGAGATGTGCTTTGGCGAGGCGCTGCCACGTCGTGTGCTCGACCCGCGCGTGATGCGTGCCGTCGCCCGCATCGGGCGTTTCTCCGGCGAGCCGGTGACGGCGGATACGTGTGCGGCGGAAGCGGGCCTCTCGGCATCGCGCTTCCTGCATCTGTTCAAGGAGGAGACCGGCATCTCCTTCCGCTCCTTCCGCGCCTGGAAGCGCGCGCGGCATCTGCTGCACTTCGCCAACCAGGACCTCAACCTCGCCCATCTCGCGCAGGACATCGGCTATCCCGACTCGACCCATTTCAGCCATTCGATCCGCCGCTTCTACGGCTTGAAGCCACGCGCGATCTTCGTCGGCTCGCGCGACCTCGCGATCTATCGCAGCACCGAGACGGTGCGGCTGGCCGAGGCTTCGTAGCTTCGTAAGGTGGGTTACGCCATCGGCCAACTCACCCTATAAGCGCTCGCTTTTGCAGCTTCTCCGCGCAAGAAGAAGCATGTCGCGCGTCACATGATCGCAAGCGTTGAATTCTCAACCTGCGAGACATTACGGGCATGACCGACAAGGCCGTCATCACCTGCGCGCTGAACGGCGTGCTCACCGACCCGAAGCAGCACAACGTGCCGGTGACGCCCGAGCAGATGGCGCGCGAGGCCAAGGCCGCGTTCGACGCCGGTGCGTCTATCATGCACATCCATCTGCGCCAGCAGGCGCCGAACAAGGGGCACCTGCCGTCCTGGGAGGTCGCTGTCAGCAAGGAGATCCAGCAGGCGATCCGTGAAGCGTGCCCCGGCGTGATCATCAACCACACCTCGGGCGTGTCAGGGCCGAACTACTCAGGCGCGCTCGACTGCATCCGCGAGACCAGGCCGGAGATCGCCGCCTGCAACGCCGGCTCGCTGAACTACCTGAAAGTAAAGGCCGACAACACCTGGGCCTGGCCGCCGATGATGTTCGACAATGCGGTCGAGAAGGTGAAGGACTATCTGGACGTCATGAACGCGGTCGGCACCATCCCCGAGTTCGAGTGCTTCGATGTCGGCATCGTCCGCTGCGTCGGCATGTATCGCCAGGTCGGCATGTACAACGGCCCGCTCGAGTATAATTTCGTGATGGGTGTCGCCTCCGGCATGCCTGCTGATCCCGAGCTGCTGCCGATCCTGATCAAGCTCAAGCGCCCCGAGGCGAACTGGCAGGTCACCGCGATCGGCCGCGAGGAGATCTGGCCGCTGCACCAGCGCTGCGCGGAGCTCGGCGGTCATCTCCGCACGGGGCTGGAGGACACCTTCTATCTCGCCGACGGCACGAAGGTGACCTCGAACGGCCAGCTGATCGAGGCCGTCGCCGCCTGCGCAAGGCGAGCAGGCCGCGAGATCGCAAGCCCGGCTGAGGCGCGGAAGATCTTTGGGACGAATCGGTAAGCCACATCCTGTCATTCCGGGGCGCGCGAAGCGCGAACCCGGAATCTCGAGGTTCCGGGTTCGATGCTGCGCATCGCCCCGGAACGACGGAGCGAGTTGAACGTGTCCATCCTCGAAAACACCATCTCCCCCGGCGGCGCCGCCTACCACGCCAACCGCGACGGCATGCTCGCGCTGATCGATCGCATGCGCGCGCTGGAAGAGCGCACACGGGCGGCGTCGGCCGCGGCCAAGGATCGCTTCCACAAGCGCGGACAATTGCTGCCGCGCGAACGCGTCGCCCTGGTGCTCGATCCCGGCGCGCCCTTCATCGAGCTGTCCACCCTCGCGGGCTACATGTTCGACGTGCCGGATGCGAACAAGAGCGTGCCCGGCGGCGGCGTCATTGCCGGCATCGGCTTCGTCTCGGGCATTCGCTGCATGGTCAGCGCCAGTGATTCCGGCATCGACGCCGGCGCGCTGCAACCTTACGGTCTCGACAAGACGCTGCGGGTGCAGGAGCTCGCGCTGGAGAACAAGCTGCCTTACGTGCAGCTCGTCGAAAGCGCCGGTGCCAATTTGCTGCGCTACCGTGTCGAGGATTTTGTCCGCGGCGGCAACATCTTTCGCAACCTGGCGCGCCTTTCCGCGGCCGGCCTGCCGGTCGTCACCGTCACGCACGGCTCGTCCACCGCCGGCGGCGCCTATCAGACCGGTCTCTCCGATTACATCGTCATGGTCCGCGGCCGCACACGTGCGTTCCTCGCCGGACCGCCGCTGCTGAAGGCCGCAACCGGCGAGATCGCGACCGAGGAAGAGCTCGGTGGCGCCGAAATGCATACGCAGATCTCCGGCCTCGGCGATTACCTGGCCGAAGACGATCGCGACGCGCTGCGCATCGCGCGCGAGATCATGGCGGCGCTGGAATGGGAGCGACCGGGCAGGGCGACGCCAGAATTCAAGCCGCCACGCTACGATCAGGACGAGTTGCTCGGCATCATGCCGATGGACCACAAGCGCCCCGTGGACATGAAGCAGGTGATCGCGCGCATCGTCGACGATTCCGACTTCACCGAGATGGCGCCGAATTACGGGCCCGCCACGGTGTGCGGCCATGCCCGCATCGAAGGGCAGGCCATCGGCATCATCACCAACAATGGCCCGCTCGATCCCGCCGGCGCCAACAAGGCGACGCATTTCATCCAGGCCTGCTGTCAGACCCGCACACCGCTGCTCTACCTGAACAACACCACCGGCTATATGGTCGGCAAGGCCTACGAAGAGGCCGGCATGATCAAGCACGGCTCCAAGATGATTCAGGCAGTCACCTCGGCGACGGTGCCGCAGATCACCATCTATTGCGGCGCCTCCTTCGGGGCCGGCAATTACGGCATGTGCGGGCGCGGCTTCCATCCGCGCTTCTGCTTCTCGTGGCCGAATGCCAAGACCGCCGTGATGGGCGGCGAGCAGGCTGCCGAGACCATGGCGATCGTGACCGAGGCCGCAGCGGCCCGACGCGGCAAGCCGATCGAGAGGGACAAGCTGGACGCCATGAAGGCGCAGATCGTCGGTGTGTTCGACGGCCAGATGGACGTGTTCTCCACCAGCGCACGCGTGCTCGACGACGGCGTGATCGACCCGCGCGACACCCGTGCGGTTCTCTCGGAAGTGCTCGCGATCTGCCGCGAGGGCGATGCGCGCGCACCTCAGCGCATGCAGTTCTCGGTGGCCCGCCCATGAGGAACGGATCAGTGCAGCACCGGCCGTTCTTCAAGGTTCTGGTGGCTAATCGCGGCGAAATAGCGCTGCGGGTGATGCGCAGCGCGCGCAAGCTGGGCCTCGGCGTCGTCGCGGTCTATTCGGACGCCGATCGCGATGCGCTCCACGTGAAGCACGCCGATCAGGCCGTGCGGATCGGCGAAGCGCTTCCGGCGCTATCCTATCTCAGCATTCCCGCGATCATCGGAGCGGCGAAGGCGAGCGGCGCGGATGCCGTGCATCCCGGCTACGGCTTCCTTGCCGAGAACGAGGAGTTCGCGCGCGCCTGCAAGGAGGTCGGTCTCGTCTTCATCGGCCCGTCGCCGCAGGCGATCGAGGCGATGGGCAACAAGGCCGGTGCCAAGGAGATCATGAAGAAGGCCGGCGTCCCCATCGTGCCCGGCTATCAGGGCGCAGACCAGGGCGACGAGGTGATGCTCGCGGAAGCCAGGAAAATCGGGTTTCCCGTGATGATCAAGGCGGTCGCCGGTGGCGGCGGGCGCGGCATGCGGCTCGTTGCCGATGCCGCCTCGTTTCCCGATGCGCTGCGCAGTGCGCGTTCCGAGGCGAAGGCCGCGTTCGGCGACCCGACCGTCATCCTCGAGCGTGCGATTCAGAACCCCCGCCATATCGAGATCCAGGTGTTCGGCGACAGCCACGGCAACGCCATCCATCTCGGCGAGCGCGACTGCTCGGTGCAGCGGCGGCACCAGAAGCTGATCGAGGAGGCGCCGTCGCCCGCAGTCACGCCCGAGCTGCGCGCGAGGATGGGAGAGGTCGCGGTCGCCGCGGTAAAGGCGCTGCGCTACGAAGGGGCGGGGACGCTGGAGTTCCTGCTCGACGAACGTGGCGAGTTCTACTTCATGGAGATGAACACGCGTCTCCAGGTGGAGCATCCCGTGACCGAGGCGGTCACCGGACTCGATCTCGTCGAGTTGCAGCTGCGCGTCGCGCGCGGCGAGCCGTTGCCGGTGAGGCAGCAGGACATCCGCTTCGAGGGTCATGCCATCGAGGTGCGGCTTTGCTCCGAGGATGCCGCGCAGGATTTCATGCCGCAGTCTGGCCGCATGGCGCGCTGGCAGGTGCCAGACGGCATCCGCGTCGAGCACGCGCTGCAGTCGGGCTCCGAAATCCCACCGTTCTACGATTCCATGATCGCCAAGATCATCAGCCATGGTGCGAGTCGCGAGGAGGCGAGGGGGCGGCTGATCGTCGGCCTGGAGCAGCTCACGGCGCTTGGCGTGACCACGAACCAGGCGTTCCTGATGTCGTGCCTGCGCCATCCCGAGTTTGCCGGGGGCGAGGCGACGACGGCGTTCATTGGTGCACATCGCGACGAGCTGATAGCGCCCTCCGCGAACGCCGCATTCGACGCTGCGCTGGCCGGGCTCCTGCTCTACGTCACAAATCCGCGCGCGCCTGCCTGGCAAAGTGGCCGCAGTCTGTCCGCAACGTTCCCGCTTCCAGCGAAACTCGAGATCGCCGGCCACATCCACGAGCTCGAAGTCACGCGCGAGCGCGATGGCAGCTACGCCGTCGCCATCGGCGGCCGTCGGGACAGGTTCGAGATCGTGCAGCTCGATGCCGATGCCATCCGTTTTCGCCATGACGGCGTGATGGACAGCGCAAAATTCCTGCGCGATGGCGACCGGCTCTACCTCCAGCATCGCGGCATCCCGCTTGCGGTCATCGATCTCACGCTGGCCGCACCCAAGGCTGCAGCGGGCAATGGCGGCGACGGCAAGGTCCGCGCCGCCATGAATGGCCGCGTTGTCGCCGTCCTGGTCGAGCCGGGCGATCGCGTCACCGCGGGCCAACCGGTGCTGACGCTGGAAGCGATGAAGATGGAGCACGTCCACAAGGCCGGCCGCGACGGCATCATCGCGGCGATCGACGTCACCGAAGGCGAGCAGGTGACCACCGGAAGGATCGTGGCGGAGATCGAGGCGTAGTCTCCTGTCCTGGAGGCGCGAGCCGGGACACATGGCTCCGATGCCATCCTGGGTCTTCGCCTTCGCGGGGACACGAGCCCTATGCCGGTCGCCCCGTCCCTTCATTGAGCAAGCACGCCACCTGGTGCACGTCGCCAGCGTCCACCAGCGCCGGCCGCTCCGTCCTGCAGCGTTCCATCGCAAACCGGCAGCGCGTGTGAAACGCACAGCCCGAAGGCGGGTTGACCGGGCTCGGCACGTCGCCGTCGACGAGTGGCGCGAGCTTTTTGGCCAGCGGGTTGGCGACTGGCACCGACGCGAGCAGGGCCTGCGTATAGGGATGACGGGGATTGCGGAACAGCTCGTCCTTGCCGGCGATCTCGACGATCCGCCCGAGATACATCACCGCGACGCGGTGGCTGATATGGGCGACCACGGCGAGATCGTGGGCGATGAAGAGGTAGGAGAAGTCGTGCTGACGTTGCAGGTCGATCAGGAGATTGATCACCTGCGCCTGGATCGAGACGTCGAGCGCGGACACCGGCTCGTCGCAGACGATCAGGCGCGGTCCCAGCGCCAGGGCCCGTGCAATGCAGATGCGCTGGCGCTGGCCACCGGAGAATTGATGCGGGAAGTTGCGCATTTGGTCGGGCCGCAGGCCCACCTGCTCGAATAGCTGTGCGACGCGCGCCTCCAGCGCCTTGCCGCTTGCAAGACCATGCACGGCGATGGGCTCGCCAACGATGTCGCCCGCAGTCATGCGCGGGTTAAGTGAGGCAAACGGGTCCTGGAACACGATCTGCATCGAACGGCGGTGCGGGCGCAGCGCCGTCTTCGACAGATGCGTGATGTCCTCGCCGTCGAGGCGGATCTGCCCTGAGGTCGGCTCGACCAGCCGCAGCACGCTCCGCGCCACCGTGGACTTGCCGCAGCCGGATTCGCCGACGAGGCCGAGCGTCTCGCCGGTCCCTAGCGCGAACGAGACGCCGTCGACCGCATGCACGGTGCCGACTTGCCGGCGCAACACGCCGGCGCGCACCGGGTAGTGCTTTTTGAGGTCGGTGACTTCGAGCAGCGCCTCGGTCATGCCACCTCCGCGACTTCTTCCGCGCGCCAGCAGGCTGCGAGATGGCCGCCGCCCCAGTCAGCCAGCGGCGGATATTCGGCCTCGCAGCGTTTGATGGCGAGCTTGCAGCGCGGCGCGAAGGCGCAGCCCTTGGGCAGCCGCACCAGCGAGGGCACCGTGCCGGGGATTTCGTTCAGCCGCGCCTGCGCAGGAACACCGGATGCCGGGACGGCCGGGATCGAGGCCATCAGCCCGCGCGTATAGGGATGCTTTGGTGACGCGAACAGCGCCTCGACGCTGGCTTCCTCGACCTTTCGCCCCGCATACATCACGATCACGCGCTGCGCGGTCTGTGCGACGACGCCGAGATCGTGCGTGATCAGCACGAGGCCGGTGCCGAGCTCTTTCTGGAGATCGAGGATCAGCGCCAGGATCTGCGCCTGGATGGTGACGTCGAGCGCGGTGGTCGGCTCGTCCGCGATCAGCAGTGCCGGCCGGCACGCCAGTGCCATCGCGATCATCGCACGCTGGCGCATGCCGCCGGACAGCTGATGCGGATATTCCCGCGCGCGCCGCGCCGGCTCTGGAATGCGCACCAGCCTCAGCATCTCGACCGCGATATTCTGCGCCTCCTTCGACGTGATGTCCCGGTGCAGCTGCACCGCCTCGACGATCTGGTCGCCGATCCGCATCACCGGATTGAGCGAGGTCATCGGCTCCTGGAAGATCATGGAGATGCGGTTGCCCCTGACCGCGCGCATCCGCGCTTCATCCAGCGACAGCAGCTCGGTGCCTTCGAGCGTGACGGAGCCGCCGACGATGCGGCCAGGCGGATCGGGCACGAGCCGCATCAAGGAGAGTGCGGTGACGCTCTTGCCGCAGCCGGATTCGCCGACGATCGCCAGCGTCTCGCCGCGCTTCACGCTGAACGAGAGGTCGTCGACGGCCTTGAACAGGCCGGAATTGGTGAAGAACACCGTCTTCAGGTTCCTCACGTCGAGCACGAGATCGGATTTGTCCGCCATCAGCCGCGCTGCCTCGGATCCAGGATGTCGCGCAGGGCGTCGCCGAACAGGTTGGCGCCGAACACGGCGAGGCTGATCGCGATGCCCGGGAAGATCACGAGCCACGGCGCGGTACGGACATATTCGGCGGCCGATTCCGACAGCATGCGCCCCCATGACGGATAAGGCTCGGGAATGCCGAGGCCGAGGAAGGACAGCGAGGCTTCGGTGAGGATGGTCGAGCCGAGCTGCGCGGTCGCCAGCACGATCAGCGGCGCCAGCGTGTTCGGCAGCACGTGGCGCAGCGCGATCCGCATCTCGCTCATGCCGATCGATTTGGCGGCTTCCACGAATGGCTGCTCGCGAAGCGCCAGCGTATTGGCACGGAGCACGCGCGCGACCGTCGGGATCAGCGGAATGGCGATGGCGATGATCACATTGGGCAGCGAGGGGCCGAGCGCCGCCGTCATCACCAGGGCCAGCACCAGCAGCGGCAGCGCCTGGAGAACGTCGGAGACGCGCTGGAATACGAGATCGACCCAGCCGGAGAGATAGCCGGAGGTGAGACCGACGATCACGCCGATGGTGCCGCCGAGCGCGGTCGAGCCAAGGCCGACCGCAAGCGAGATCCGCGCCCCGTGGATTATGCGGCTGAACACGTCCCGGCCGAAAGAATCGGTGCCCATCCAGTGTGCCAGGCTCGGGCGGGCGAGCGCGCGGGCGGAATCGACCGTCAGCGGATCATAGCGCGCAATGAAGTCGGCGAAGGCTGCCGTCAGCACGAACACCGTCATGATGACGAGCCCGGCCGCGCCCAGCACATGCCGTTGCGCCATGTACAGGACGCGCCGCCAGCCACCGGTCGCATATGCGCCGGCCCGCCTCAGTTCAACGTCGAAGTCGATCGCGGCCATGTGGGCCTCCGCAGGGAGATGCACCTCTCCCCATCGGGGAGAGGTGGAGCACCGCTGTCGCGTCTGGTTGTTTCCACCTCATGCGACTAGTCCGTGTACCTGATGCGCGGGTCGAATACCGCGTAGAGCATGTCGACGGTGAAATTCGCGAACACCACCACGACCGCGATGAACATCACGAGGTTCTGCACGATCGGATAGTCGCGCCAGCGGATCGCCTCGACCAGGAAACGCGCGACGCCGGGAATGTTGAACACGGTCTCGGTGACGATCAGGCCGCCGATCAGGAACGCCGCCTCGATGCCGATCACGGTGATCACGGGCAGGATCGCGTTCTTCAGCGCGTGATGATAGTTCACCGCGGCGTCGGAGGCGCCCTTGGCGCGGGCGGTGCGGATATAGTCCTGCCGCAGCACCTCCAGCATCGAGGAGCGGGTGATGCGCATGGTCAGTGCGGCGCTGCGGAAACCGACGGCGGCGGCCGGCACGGCGTAGGTTGCGAATGCCTCGAGCCAGGTCTTCGGATTCGGATTGAAGATCGGCATCTGGCCGAACATCGCCACCGATGCAGTGAGGATCAGAAGTCCGAGCCAGAACGAGGGCAGCGACAATCCGCTGAGGCTGACGACGCGGAGCGCGTAGTCGAGCTTTGTGCCCTGCTTCACCGCGCTGATGACGCCGAGCGGAATGCCGATCGATGCCGAGAACAAAAGCGCGAGGCCGGCGAGCCGCGCCGTGATCGGTATCCGCGGCAGGATCTCCTGCAGCGCAGGCTTCTCCGAGACATAGGAGTAGCCGAGATCGCCGCGCAGCAAGCCACCGATCCACTGCAGATATTGCGCAATCAATGGCTGGTCGATGCCGAGCTGCTTCTCGAGATCAGCCTTGTCGGCCGGATCGACGTAGCCGGCGGCGGCGAACAGGATATCGACGATGTTGCCGGGGACGATGCGCAGCAGGAAGAAGATGACGATCGAGATCCCGAACAGGGTCACGAGCATCAGGAACAGGCGCCGCACCAGATAGGCAAACATGCATCGCCCTCCGCGAGCCGCTAGTCGTCAGCCTGGCCTGCTACTTGTCGAGCCACACATCCTCATAGCGGAAGCCGTTGTAGGAACTGTTCGACATGATCGTGACGCCCTTGACATAGGGCTGCCAGCAGGTGCCGGCCCGTGCATGGAAGATGATCGGGCGGGCGACATCTTCCTGCAGCTTCTTGTCGATATCCCACACCAATGGCTTGCGCTTGCTGGCGTCGGTCTCCTGCGACTGCACGTCGAACAGCTTCTCGATCTCCTTGTTGCAGTAGTTGGTATAGTTCCGTTCCGAACCGCAGGAATAGTTCTCGTAGAACGACTGGTCCGGATCGTCGACGGAATTGCCGGTCAGATTGAGGCCGAGCATGTAGTCCTTGCGCGCGACCTTCGGGAACCAGTTGGCGGTTTCCACGACGTCGAGCTCGCCGTCGATATAGATGGTCTTGAGCTGGTCGATGAGGATCACGGCGGGGTCGCGGTACTCCGCGATATTCCGTGTCGAGACCTTCACCGCGAGATGCTTGTCCGGGCCATAGCCCGCCTTCTGCATCAGCTTCTTCGCCTGCTCCCGGTTGGCGTTGATGTCCCGGCCATACCCTGGAATGGTCTCCAGCTTGTCCTTGGGCATGCCCCAGATGCCTTGAGGTGGCGGCAGCATGGTGCCGCCGATGTCGGCCTGGCCTTCGAACAGGATGTCGACGAACGCCTTGCGGTCGAGTGCAAGCGCCATCGCCCGGCGGATGTCGATATTGTCGAACGGCGGCGAGGTCGAATTGACGATGATGTTGGTCGAGACGTTGGTCGGCTCGACGGCGCAGACCGCGTTCGGCGCCTGCGACTTGATGTCCTTCAGGAGCGGGATCGTGATATGCGTCGGAAAGGTCATGTCGAACTTGCCGGCAACGAACGCCAGGATCGCGGTCGAGCGGTTGGTGATGATGGTGTACTCGATGCCGTCGAGATAGGGCAGGCCCTTCTTCCAGTAGTCCGGATTTCGCGTGAGCTTGATCGATTCGTTGGCCTTGAACTCGACGAACTTGAACGGTCCGGTCCCGATCGGATGGGTGCGCATGTCCGCCGGTGAGACGTGACAGGGATAGACCGGCGTGTAGCCGGAGGCCAGCATCGCCAGCAGGGAGGGCTGCGGCCGCTTCAGATCGAAGGTGACCTCGAACTCGCCATTCGTCGTGACCTCGTTGACCTCGCTGTACCAGGCCTTGCGCGGATTCTGCCGCAGCTTCTGCTGCGATTTGCCCATCAGCAGGTCGAAGCTGCACTTGACGTCGGCCGATGTGAACGGCTTGCCGTCGTGCCATTTCACGCCCTGGCGGAGCTTGAACGTCAGCTTCTTGTTGTCGCTGCTCCAGGACCAGCTTTCGGCCAGCTCAGGCCTGAGGGTATCCGGGCTGTTCTGCGCGATGTGCTGATCGTAGATGACGAGATTGTTGAACACGCCCATGAACGGCACGTTGACCGAATAGGTCGCGCCCTCGAGAATTGACGCGTTGGCCGGACTGTCACGGTGGTACATCCGCAGGGTTCCGCCCTGCTTGGGCTCGCCGGCGAGCGTGGCGGTTGAGGTCGTCAGCACAGATAGCGCCGCCATTGCGGCGAGCGCCCACACGCTCCGCATGCTCATCCTCCCTGGACCTCGGCCTTTTGCGGCCCGTTTGCCAGACGATAGCACGCAAGCCGACGGAGGCAACCGCTAACGCCACATGCCGCCTCGACAATTCGGATGACGGAAGGCTGCGGGGCTTACACTTTCACAATGCGAGAGTGCAGGTGCGAACGGTTCCTGCGCGGGTGTCGGTCTCGGCTGCCGCAACAAGCGCCACCGTGGTCTCGGACAAGCGCGCCTCAAGCGCTTGCGCTTGCCCGGGACGACAGCGGATTTTGTGGCGCTTGCCGGTGCGCGATATCCAGCACAGCCCTCACACGATCCGCGACGCCTTGGTCCCCCAGTACCGGTCCCGCAGCAGCCGCTTGTACAGCTTCCCCGTCGGCAGCCGCGGCAACTCCTTCTCGAAATCGACCGAGCGCGGCACCTTCTGCCGCGACAGCGATTTTGCGCAGAACGCGATCAGCTCTTCGGCGAGAGCCGGCCCCGGCACCACGCCCGGCATCGGCTGCACCACGGCCTTCACCTCTTCGCCGAGATCGGCATTGGGCACACCGAAAACGGCGGCATCGGCAACCTTCGGATGAGTGATCAGGAGGTTCTCGCATTCCTGCGGATAGATGTTCACCCCGCCGGAGATGATCATGAAGGTCGCGCGGTCAGTCAGGTACAGAAATCGGTCGGCGTCGACATAGCCGACGTCGCCGACCGTGCTCATGCTGCCGTCGGGCGAGCGCGCTTCCCTGGTCTTCTCCGGATCGTTGAAATATTCGAACGGCGTTGCCGTCTTGAACCAGACCTGGCCGGGTGTGCCGATCGGGCATTCCCGCATGTTCTCATCCAGGATGTGGAGATCGCCGAGCAGCACCTTGCCGACCGTGCCGCGATGGGCGAGCCATTCCTCGCTGTTGCAGGCGGTGAAGCCGAGGCCTTCGGTCGCGCCGTAATATTCGTGGATGATCGGTCCCCACCATTTGATCATGTCGTCCTTGACCAGGGCCGGGCAGGGCGCGGCGGCATGGATCGCGATCTCCAGCGACGACAGGTCGTAGCGATTGCGCACCTCCGCCGGCAACTTCAGCATGCGCGAAAACATCGTCGGCACCAGTTGCGTGTGGGTGATGCCCCATTGCTCCACGAGCTGGAGGTAACGCTCTGGATCGAAACTCTCCATGATGATCACGGTGCCGCCCATGCGGATCGTCAGGTTCACGGCAGCCTGCGGAGCGGAGTGATAGAGCGGTGCGGGCGACAGATAGACCATGCCTTCCCGGTAGTGCCAAAGCTTCGTCAGAAAATCGAACAGCGGCAGATTGTGCCTCGGCGGCTCCTCCGGCAGGGGCCGCAAGATGCCCTTCGGGCGCCCCGTCGTGCCGGACGAATAGAGCATGGCGGTACCGAGCCACTCGTCGGCGATCGGCGTCCTGGGCAGCTCGGCAGTCACCTCCGCAAGCCCCACGATACGTTCGCTCTCACCCGGGCCGTCGGCGACGATGCAGAGCTTGACGTCGGGACAGGCCTGGATCGCCTCGCGCGCGATGTCGAGCTTGGCCACGGAGGTGATCAGGATCTTCGACTGGCTGTTGACGAGGAGATAGGCGAGCTCGCCCGGCGTCAGGAAGGAGTTGATGCAGGTGTAGTAAAGCCCGGAGCGTTCCCCCGCGCCGCAGGCCTCCAGATAGCGCGAATTGTTCTCCATGAAGATCGAGTAGTGATCGAGCCGCCTCAAGCCGTGCTTGCGGAACAGATGCGCCAGCCGGTTGCTGCGTGCCTCGAGCTCGCGATAGGTGACCGCCTCGCCCGTCGCCGCCATGATGAATGCGGGCTGGAGCGGGCGAAGGCGGGCATGCGTACCAGTATACATCGATCCTCCGGCTTTCGATCAGGCGGCAAGAAGCAGGATTTCGCGCACGTCTGCGGGGCCATCGATCTTGCGTGGGTTGCGCGGAATCCAGTTCGTACGCATCGCCTGTTCGGCGATGGCGTCGAAATGGTCCGGCGACACACGCACGTCAGTGAGGCTGCGCGGCAGGCCGAGCGAACGGATGAAGGCATCGAGCACATCGGCGGCGTCGTGGCCGGGATAGCCCATGGCGGCGGAAACGATCATTTGCCGCTCGGCGTTGTCGCGCGCATTCCAGCGCATCACGGCCGGAAGCATGATGCAGGACGTGTAGCCGTGCGGCACGTCGAAGGCCGCGCCCAGCACGTAGCCGATGCCGTGGCTCGCGCCCATGGGCACGCCGGCTGAAAGTGCGCCCATCGACAGCCAGGTGCCGATCTGCGCGTCCATCCGCGCATCGAGATCGGCAGGATCGGCCTTCACCCGCGGCAACGCATCGGCGAGCATGGCGAGGCCCTTCACCGCTTGCGCGTCGGCATAGGGATGCGTCTCGCGCGAACAGATCGCTTCGACGCAATGATCGACGGCGCGGATGCCGGTGGACAGGAATAGCCATTCCGGCGTGTGCACGGCGATGGCGGGATCGAGGATGGTCGCGCGCGGCACAATGAGCGGATGCCGCAGCATCTGCTTCACATGCGTGTTGCGGTCGGTGACGCCCGCGATCGCGCTGAACTCGCCCCCGGCGATCGTGGTCGGCACGCTGATCTGCCGCACGCTTGGCGCGGTCATCTCGGGCGCGGTGCCCTTATGGACGCGGATGCGCTCGATGCCCTCGACGTCGTCGATGCCGTTGGCAAGGCAGAGCTGCACCGCCTTGGCACCGTCGGTGATCGAGCCGCCGCCCACGGTCACGATGAGGTCGGCGCCTGCCTCTCGGGCCGCTTGGGTCGCCGCGATCACCGCCTCACGCGGCGTATGTGCCGGCATGGAGTCGAAAAGCCCGGCGCAGTGCGGGCCAAGCGCCTCCTTGATCTTCGTGATCTCGTCGGTCTGTCGGTTGAGCGTGCCCGACACCATCAGGAACGCGCGGCGAGTTCCCAGCCGGTCCATCTGCGCGACGACGGCGCCGGCTGCAGGATAGCCGAACACGACCTCCTCGATCGCGCCGAAAACGACACGTCCCTGGTGCACGCCTGTCCTCCCCGGGCAATTCGTCTTGTTCTTGTGCCGGCAGCCTAGCCGAGTGGTCGCCGTCCGTCATGCGCGAAGGCGCTGGGGTGGCCTCTCTGCTCCCTTGCTTGACGGGGATCGGCGGGGAAAAGGGCCTTGTCAACCCGCCATCCGCCAAGGCGCTCTTCCAAGCCTCGCGCGCGGCACGGGTCTTGAAGAGTTCATCATCGCAACACATCTTGTGTCGCCCGCGGGTAGGCCGGTACCCTGCTGTTTCTGCGGCTTTGATGCGAGGACCTGGGATGAGCGGACCTGACGGAAGCGAGCAATTTGTAAAAAAGCACGATTTCGTTCAGCCTCGGCCCTACGCGATCGCGGGCTTTCTCGCCGTGGCATTCGCGCTGGCCGGCTGCGACAAGCCGGCATCACAGGCGGCTGCCCCGCCGCCGGCGCAAGTGACCGTCGCCCCGCCGGTCAAGCGCACGGTCACCGATTGGGACGAGTTCACCGGCCGCTTCGAGGCGGTGGAGGAAGTGCAGGTGCGGCCGCGCGTCGGCGGCTTCGTCAACTCGGTCGAGTTCACGGACGGCGCCGTCGTGCGCCAGGGCGATCTGCTCTACGTGATTGACCCGCGCCCGTTCGAGGCGGTGGCCACTCAGGCGGAGGGGCAGCTGTCGGATGCACGGGCCAAAGTGGAACTTGCCAAGCGCGAGCTCGACCGCGGCCTGAGCCTAGTGCAGACCAGCGCCGTCTCCGAGCAAGTGGTCGATCAGCGCCGCCAAGCCTTGCAGGCCGCGCATGCGGCCGAGATGCAGGCCGAAGGCGCGCTGAAAGCCGCCAAGCTCAACATCGAGTTCACGCACGTCACAGCGCCGCTGACCGGCCGCGTCAGCCGCCACCTCGTCAGCCCCGGCAATCTCGTGCAGGGGAGCGATACCGGCACTTCGACGCTGCTGACCTCGATCGTCGCGCTCGACCCGATCTACATCTATTTCGATATGGATGAGGCAACGTTCATCAAATACAGCAAGCTGTGGTTCGAAGGCCGTCGCCCGAGCTCGCGCGACACGGCAAACCCGGTGCAAGTGTCTCTCGCCGGCGAGACCAAGCCGTCTCACGAAGGCACCATCAACTTCCTCGACAATCGCCTCGACGTCTCCACGGGAACGCTGCGCAGCCGCGCGGTGGTCAAGAACACCGATTTGTCAATCCTGCCCGGCCAGTTCGGCCGTGTCCGCTTGATCGCCAGCGCACCCTATGAGGCGCTGTTGATTCCGGACGCCGCTGTTGCAACCGACCAGTCCCGCAAGATCGTTTTCGTGGTGAAGCCCGACGACACCGTCGAGGCGCGCCCGGTAGTGCTCGGGCCGCTCGACGAGGGCCTGCGCGTGATCCGCGAAGGGTTGAAGGCAGAGGACCGCGTCATCGTCAACGGCATCCAGCGCGCCCGTGTCGGCGCCAAGGTCGCCCCGCAGACCGCTCAAGCGCCGGCCGGTGGCAAGTCATGAACCTCGGCCGCCTCTCCATCAACCAGCCCATTCTGGCGATGGTGCTGTCGATCGTGCTTCTGATCGTCGGCGCACTCGCTTACACGACGCTGCCCGTCTCCGAATATCCGCAAGTGGTTCCGCCGACCGTCGTCGTCACCACGCAATATCCCGGCGCCTCCGCGCAGACCGTGTCGGACACGGTGGCAGCTCCGATCGAGCAGGAGATCAACGGCGTCGAGGACATGCTGTATCTCTACAGCCAGGCCACCTCGAACGGCCAGCTCACCATCACCGTCACCTTCAAGCTCGGCACCGATCTCGACAAGGCCCAGGTGCTGGTGCAGAACCGCGTCGCCATCGCGCAGCCGCGACTGCCCGAGGAGGTCCAGCGCAACGGCGTCACCACGCGCAAGAACTCGCCCGACATCCTGATGGTCGTGTTCATGCTGTCGCCGGACGACACGTTCGACCAGCTCTACATCTCCAACTACGCGCTGCTCCAGGTTCGCGACCAGCTCTTGCGCATCGATGGCGTCGGCGACATCCAGATCTTCGGTGCCCGCGACTATTCGATGCGGCTGTGGCTCGACCCTGATCGAATCGCCAATCTCGGCCTGACCTCGACCGAGGTGCTGGCGGCGATCCGCGCCCAGAACGTGCAGATCGCGGGCGGACAGATCGCCGAGCCGCCGATCGTCGACCGCGCCTTCCAGCCGAACCTCGTCTTTACAGGGCGGCTGAAGGACCAGAAGCAGTTCGAGGACATCCTGATCAAGGCCGGCTCCGACGGCCGCACGGTGCGCCTGCGCGACGTCGCCCGCATCGAGCTCGGGGCGCTGGCCTATTCCACCAACAGTTTCCTGCTGCGCAAATCGGCCGTTGCCATGCTGGTGACGCAGCGGCCCGGATCGAACGCGCTCGCGACGGCAAAGAACATCTCCGACACCATGACGAAGCTCAAGGAGAGCTTTCCGAAAGGCCTCGACTACAACATCGGCTACAACCCAACCGAGTTCATCGCGCAGTCGGTTCATGAGCTGATCAAGACCATCTACGAAGCGATGCTGCTCGTGGTCGTCGTGGTGCTGGTGTTCCTGCAGGGATGGCGGCCCGCGATCATTCCGATCATCGCGATCCCGGTGTCGCTGGTCGGCACCTTCGCGGTGATGGCGGCGCTCGGATTCTCCATCAACAATCTGACCTTGTTCGGACTCGTCCTCGCCGTCGGCATTGTGGTCGATGACGCCATCGTCGTGGTCGAGAACGTCGAGCGCCATCTCGAGCACGGCCTCAGTCGTCGCGATGCCGCGCTGAAGACGATGGAAGAGGTCGGCGGCGCGCTGGTCTCGATCGCCCTGGTGCTGTGTGCGGTGTTCGTCCCGACCGCATTCCTGGGCGGCATCTCCGGGCAGTTCTTTCAGCAGTTCGCCGTCACCATTGCCGTTGCGACCGCGATCTCGTGCTTCTGCTCGTTGACGCTGTCTCCCGCGCTGGCCTCGCAGATCCTCACGCCGCACGAAGAGAAGCGGCCGCCGGCCGCCTGGAATGTCATCGCGCGCGGCTGGAACGCCTTTACCGGCGTGTTCAACCGCATATTCGACCATCTGGCGCATGGCTATGCCAGTCTCGCCAATTTCGTGATCCGTCACTCCGTCGCGATGCTCCTGATCTACGTCGTGCTGATCGGCAGCGCCGGCTGGCTGATCGTGACCACGCCGCAGGGGTTCATCCCGGCGCAGGATCGCGGCTACGTCATCATATCCGTGCAGTTGCCGGGTGCGGCGTCGCTGGCGCGCACCACCGAGGTCGTGCGCGAGATCGAGCGGATCTCATTGGATACGCCGGGCATCGTCCGCGTCGCAGCCTTTGCCGGCTTCTCCGGCGCCACGCGCACGCAGGCGGGTAATGCCGCGGCGCTATTCCCGGTGTTCGACGAGCCCGAGGCGCGGATCAAGAAGGGATTGACCGCCAACGCGATCACGGCCGAGTTGCGCAAGCGGCTGTCCGCGATTCAAGGTGCGTTCATCATCGTGATTCCGCCGCCGGCCGTGCCCGGCATCGGCACCGGCGGCGGCTTCACCATCCGCGTCCAGGACCGCCAGGGTCGCGGGCCCGAAATGCTCGCGGCCGCGACCGACGAGCTTGTTGCTGCTGCGCGCAAGGCGCCGACGCTGACCTCGGTGTTCTCGCCGTTCACGGCCAACACGCCGCAGCTCTTCGTCGACATCGACCGCACCAAGGCGCAGAAGCTGGGCGTGCCCATCTCCAACATCAACGACACGATCCAAACCTATTTCGGATCGACCTATGTCAACGACTTCAACCTGTTCGGCCGCACCTACCACGTCACGGCGCAGGCCGATTTCCCGTTCAGAAAGGAACCGAGCGACCTTGCGCGCCTGCGCACGCGCAACGCCTCCGGCGACATGGTGATGCTCGGCAGCGTGGTCGAGTTCAAGGACGTCTCGGGCCCCGACCGCGTCGCACGGTATAATCTCTATGCCGCGTCCGAGCTCCAGGGCGAGCCGGCGCCGGGGACAAGCTCGACCACCGCGCTGAACACCATCAAGCAGCTCGCGAACGACACCTTGCCGAGCGGCTTCACCTTCGAATGGACCGACCTATCCTATCAACAGGTGACCGGCGGCAATGCCGGCCTCTACGTGTTCCCGATCTGCGTGCTGTTCGTCTATCTCGTGCTCGCAGCGCAATATGGCAGCTGGACGCTTCCGTTCGCGGTGATCCTGATCGTGCCGATGTGCCTGTTGGCTGCCACCATCGGCGTGCGCATCATGGGCCAGGACGTCAATATCCTCACCCAGATCGGCTTTGTCGTGCTGGTGGGGCTGGCGGCGAAGAACGCGATCCTGATCGTCGAGTTCGCGCGCGACATCGAGAACGAGGGCAAGCCGCGGCTCGAGGCCGTGATCGAGGCCTGCCGCCTGCGCCTGCGGCCGATCCTGATGACGTCGTTCGCCTTCATCCTCGGCGTGCTGCCGCTGGTGATCTCCAGCGGCTCCGGCTCGGAGATGCGGCAGGCCGTGGGCGTTGCCGTGTTCTTCGGCATGATCGGCGTCACCCTGTTCGGGCTTCTGTTCACGCCGATCTTCTACGTGGTGGTGCGGAACCTCGCAGAGGGACGGCGCGACAAGAAGCCGGAGATGGTGGCCTGATCACTGTGGCCGCCGGCGTGTCCGCACCTTCGGTGTCGTCCCCGCCTAGTGCGCAATCGCGCACGGGGCGCGGGGACCTATAACCACAGGGAGGAGTTCGGGGCGACGCTGGCAACTCCGAGTCTTCGTCAAACCTCTTCCTGTGGTTACGGGTCCCGGATCTACGCGCGCTTGTCCGGAACGACACCGGTTGTCTAGCGCACCCCACCCATACTAACGACCAACGTGAAATGGATGGGCACGCGCGGGGTTCTTCACTAGTATCCGCGCGATTTCACAACAGAAGACTGCTGGGAGTTAACATATGAAATCAGTCCTTTTGGCCGCTGCCGCCTCTGCCGTATTGCTCACCGCGCCGGCCTCCGCGCAAGGCGTCAAGATCGGCATCCTCAACGATCAGTCCGGCGTCTATGCCGACTACGGCGGCAAATGGTCGGTCGAGGCGGCCAGGATGGCGATCGAGGATTTCGGCGGCGAGGTACTGGGCCAGAAGATCGAGCTCATCACCGCCGACCACCAGAACAAGCCGGATCTCGCCAGCTCGATCGCACGGCGCTGGTACGACGTCGAGAACGTCGACATGATCACGGAGCTGACGACCTCCTCGGTTGCGCTCGCGATCCACGAGCTTTCCAAGGAAAAGAAGAAGATCGACATCGTCGTCGGCGCCGCAACCTCGCGCCTCACCGGCGACGCCTGCCAGCCCTACGGCTTCCACTGGGCCTACGACACCCATGCGCTCGGCGTCGGCACCGGCGGCGCACTGACCAAGGCTGGCGGCGACACCTGGTTCTTCCTCACCGCGGATTACGCCTTCGGCTATGCGCTGGAGAAGGACACCAGCGAGATCGTCACGGCCAATGGCGGCAAGGTAGTCGGCTCGGTTCGCGTGCCGCTCAACTCCTCGGACTTCTCCTCCTTCCTGCTCCAGGCGCAGAGCTCGAAGGCGAAGATCGTGGGCCTCGCCAATGCCGGCCTCGACACCACCAACTCGATCAAGCAGGCGTCCGAGTTCGGCATCGTCTCCGGCGGCCAGAAGCTCGCGGGGCTCTTGATGACGCTCGCCGAAGTCAACGGGCTCGGTCTCCAGGCAGCGCAAGGCCTGGTGCTCACCGAAGGCTATTACTGGGATCTCAACGACAAGACGCGCAATCTCGGCGAACGCTTCCTCAAGCGCACCGGCCGGATGCCGAGCATGATCCATGCGGGCACCTATTCGGCGACGCTGAGCTACTTGAAGGCCGTCAAGGCCGCCGGCACCAAGGATTCGGATGCCGTCGCCAAGAAGCTGAAGGAGCTGCCGGTCAACGACGATTTCGCGCAAGGCGGCAAGGTGCTCGAGAACGGCCGCATGGTCCACGACATGTATCTGTTCGAGGTCAAGAAGCCGTCGGAGTCGAAGAAGCCGTGGGACTATTACAAGCTGCTCGCCACCGTCCCCGGCGACAAGGCCTTCTTCACGGCCAAGGAAAGCGGCTGCCCGCTGACGAAGTGACGCGTAGCGTCATTCCGGGGCGATGCCAAGCATCGAACTCAGGTGCGCAATTGCGCACCTGAGAATCTCGAGATTCCGGGTTCGGCGCTGGCGCGCCACCCCGGAATGACCGCTCGCAACCATCCTCACACCATCCGCAACACCACAGCTCCCAGCGTTCCTGCCCACAACGTCACGGCGGCGATGCTCTGGATCGCGAAACCCATACCGCGCTTGGCCGCAGCCTTCGAATAGCCGACGAAATAGACGATGCGGCCGATGATCCAGACCACGCCGATCCCCGCTGCGATGGCGTCGCTGATATAGATCGCGAACAGCCACAGCGCTGGGAGGAAGATCGGCATCCATTCCAATGTGTTCATCTGGATGCGGAAGGCGCGCTCGAAATCCGGATGGCCCGACATCGCGGGCACCTTGACGCCGGTCTTGGTACGCGAGCGCGATACGTTGATGGCAGTGAAGAAATAAAAGGCGATCGCCAGCAGCGTGACCAGGGCGGTGAGATGATACATGGTTGGTTCCTCGATGAGACCGCGCTTCAATAGCCCGTCAACTCGAGATAGCCAACGCCATCATGCGTCCCGGCAAAGCTGATCGGTCCCTCCCAATAGGAGAAGCCGGTCCCCATCCAGGCCGCTGGATTGAGCGGCTTGCACATGATCGAGAACGATCGCGAGGGGATTGCGATGTGCCACTCCACCGGCAACTTGCGTCCCGCGACGTCTGCGGTTGCCTTCGGCGTCATCTGGATGTCGCCTCCCGCAATCATCTGCGTCTCGCCCGTGGCGCTGATCCAGTTGCCGAACGGATAATCCTTGCCGTCCTTCTGCCGCAGCCGGTACAGCATCAGCTTGTCGCCGGATGCGAGATGCAGTGAGAGCCAGTCCCAGCCGGTCTGGTCGGTATCGAGCGGCTGGCTGCTCCATTCCCTGTCCATCCAGGCCTGGCCGGTGACATCGACGGATCTGGCATCGATCGTGAGATTGCCGCGCGCGCGATAGAACGGCTGGCTGTAATAGTAGGATGCCTGTCCGCGTTCCGACTTGCGGCTGTAGCCGCCGTTGCCCTGCAACGCCACCGGCCGGTCCGCCTCCAGTGTCAGCGCATAGCCGAAATCGGTGCCGGATGCCTTCAGTGTCAGCGGTGCCAGTGTGCGATCATCGGTGCGTTCAGAGCCCTTCATCTCCCAGTCGTCGATCCAGGCATCGAACGGCTTGGCCGTCACGCCGGCCTGCCCCACGCCGCCGCGCGAAAACGTTTCGCTGAAGCGGTGGGTGTCGGCGCGCGTCACCGCGGCATGCGCCATCCACACCTGCTGATCGGCCCAGCCGTCGCCTTGCGGACCCGGCTGCGCGGCCTGGCGGAACAGCGTCCATTGCAGGCCGCAAGCCGCGCCGCTGCCGTCGACGAGGTTAGCCGTGAGATACCACCACTCGATGCGAAACCCCGGATGCGGTCCGTGATCGGCGGGGAAGGTGAAGCTCCTTCCCGGCGTGACCTTCGCAAAGCCGTCGGCGGTCTCGCCGAGCCCGGCATAGCCCTGCGCGCCGGCGCGCCGCGCGAAGACCAGCGCGGCGATGCTGGCGGCGAAGGCGCGCCGCGAGATCCGGTCAACGCTCATTGGCAAACACCTTGACGAGAGTCGCCGGCTGCATCCGCGCCAGCCGTGCCACCGGCAGCAGCGCCGCAAGCAGCGAAGCAAGCAGCGCCACCGCCACGAGCTCAATCAATTGCAGCGGAAACACGTGGAACGGCAGCCGCCAGCCGAATGCCTTCACATTGACGATCGCAATCAGGCACCACGCCACCAGGAGGCCGAGCGGCACCGCCAGCACGGACGTGAACAGTGCGACCGAAAGCGTCTTGGTCAGCTCGATCGCGGCAAGGCGCGGCCGCGTGATGCCGATCGCCCACAGCGGCGCGAGCTGCGGCAGGCGGGAATTCGCCAGCGTCAGCAGGCTCGTGAGAAGCGCGACGCCGGCGACGCCGAGCGTGAAGGCGTTCAGCGCCGAGGTGACCGCGAAGGTGCGCCTGAAGATGCGGATCGATTCCGCCTTCACCGTCGCCTGGTCGGCGACGCTGCGGTCGTCGAGCGCAAACTGCTTCTGCAAGGCCACGATCAGATCGGGGATATTTTCTCTTGCGACGATCAGGCCGATCCGCGTCTGCGGCGTCTGCGGGAACTGCCGCAGCAGCGCCGCGACGTTCACGGTCAGCTGCCCCTTGGGGTTGCCGTAGTCGGCATAGATGCCGACGATGTCGAGCTCCCAGGTGCCGCCCGGCGCCGGCACTTCGATCACGTCGCCGAGGCGCACATTCAGCCGGCGGCTCAACTGCTCGCTGATGAAGGCGGCATTGCCCGGCACCAGCCGGGTCCAGGCGCGCGGCGCGGCTTGCAGCAGCGGCCAGCGCTCGCGATAGAGCGCGTGATCAGGCAGGCCCAGCAGCTCCACCGGCTGGCCT
This sequence comes from Bradyrhizobium sp. USDA 326, assembly GCF_049739485.1. Lineage (NCBI taxonomy): Bacteria > Pseudomonadati > Pseudomonadota > Alphaproteobacteria > Hyphomicrobiales > Nitrobacteraceae > Bradyrhizobium > Bradyrhizobium sp. USDA 326. The sequence goes on along the minus strand of NZ_JBMGQA010000001.1, from coordinate 2,199,766 downwards.
TGAATCTGCGTTTCCGCACGTCCGCCCGGAAGGATTGCCTGAACATCGCTGCGCTCCTTCAGCCAGTTGCGGATCGCCGTGCCCTGGGCATTGTCGGACGCGCTGATGTAGACGTCGGCCGCAAGCCGCCCGTCGAGCCAGCCGATGAAGGTGCGGCTGAAGGTCTCCACCATGGTCGAGACGCCGACATTGACGGCGAGCGCGAGCAGCAGCGCCATCAGCGCGAGCGACAATCCGGAAAGCTGTTGCCGGCTGTCCGCCCAGAACCACAGCGCAAGCGGGCCACGCGCGACGCGCTGGCCGGCGAGCAGGATGATGTCGAGCAAGGCCGGCAGGATCAGTGCCGCACCTAGCATCAGGGCCGCGAGCACGCCAAAGCCCGCGATCAGCGATTGTCCGTAGTGCAGCAACAGCAGCGCGACCGCGAACACGGCGCAGGCCGCGCAGCTCTGCAGGACCAGCCAGCGGCGTTGCCGCTGTTGCCAGGCCCGCGGCTGGGCGGTTGCCAGCACCGGCATCCTGATCGCCTTGACCAGGCTCGTTGCGGCCGCCACCAGCGCGCCGGCGACGCTGATGCCGATGCCGGCGAGCCACCATTCGCCTCGCAGGCTGAGCTGCCCCGGGATCTGTGCGCCATAGAGCCCGCGCAGCGAAGCGGCGACGTCGGGCAGCAGGGCGGCGGCGATGAAATAGCCGCAAGCAAGCCCGATCAGCCCGGCGATCAGCGCCAGTGCCACCAGCTCGATCACCAGCACCGTGTTGACCAGCCGCGCCGAGGCACCGCAGGCCCGCAAGGTCCGCAGCATCGGCAGCCGCTGCTCGAAGGCGAGGCCGACGGCCGAGTTGACGATGAACAGGCCGACGAAGAACGACAGCAGGCCGAACGCGGTGAGGTTGAGATGAAAGCTGTCGGTGAGGCGCTCGAGCTCCGTCTCCGCATCCGGCTCGACCCGTTGCAACTGCTCGCCAACGACGCTCGCCAGCGGCGCCGGCTTGCCCTTCGGCCTGCCGATCAGAAGGCGCGAGACCTGATCCGGCTTGTTGAGGAGGCGCTGTGCCACGCCGATATCGACCACGAGCACGTCGGGCACGAGTTGTGGCAGCACGCGCAGCGGCGGCAGCTTTGCGCCATTGCTGATCGCCGGCGCCGCCCCTTCCGCCTCATGCAAGTCGGCCAGCATCTCCCGCGCCACCAGCGTCTGGCCCGGCGGCGCCACGAAGCTGCCCAGGTCCGCGGCACCCAGACGCGGCGCGTTGCCGACATCGGCCGGCAGCGTCACCGGCTCGATGCCGAGCAGCCGCACCGAGCGTCCGTTGATCTGGACCCGCCCTTCCAGCACCGGCGAGACCGGCCAGCCGGCGCGGCGGAGTTTTACGAACAACTCCTGGGAGAAGGTCGCCGTATCAGGCGCCACCAGCATCGCCGTGCGCACGCCGCCGAACGTCGCCGCGGCGCGGTCGTAGGCATTGCGGGCCTGCTGGTTGATCGCCTGCACGCCGCTCCACAGCGCGGTCGCCGCGATCAGCCCGATCAGCAGCGTGGCGAACTGCATCTTGTGGCGCCGCCAATGGCTGAGCAGCACGGCGAGGATCCACAGTGCACGCATCATGCAATACGCCCCGCATGCAGGGTGAGGTGACGGTCGAGGGTCGCCGCCAGGTGCAGGCTGTGCGTCACCATCAGGAAGCCGCAGCCGGTGCGCGCGACGAGGTCGCGCGCCAGCGCCAGCACGTCTTCGGCGGTGGTCTCGTCCAGATTGCCGGTCGGCTCGTCCGCGAGCAGCAGCGAGGGCTTCGTCGCCAGCGCCCGTCCGATCGCGACCCGTTGTTGCTGGCCGCCTGATATTTGCTCTGGATAACGTTTGAGCAGGCTGCCGAGTCCGAGCCGCTCGACAAGCTCCTTGATCCAGGCCGCATCATGCCGGCCGGCGATCCGCGCCTGGAAGGCGAGATTGTCCGCGACGGAGAGGCTCGGGATCAAGTTGAACTGCTGAAAGACCAGCCCGATGCGATCCCGCCGCAAGCCGGCACGTCCCGCATCCGACAGCTTGGTGACCTCGATCTCCTCCAGCCGGATCGTGCCGCCGTCGGCCGCATCGAGCCCCGCGATCAGATGCAGCAATGTGCTCTTGCCGCTCCCGGACTCGCCGGTCAGTGCGACGCGCTCGCCGTGCCTGAGGTCGAGATCGACGCCGCGCAGCACATGGACCGGCTCGCCGGCCGAGGAGAACGTCTTGGACAGATTTCGGATGCTCAGCACGATGAATGGCGCCGGACGGAATTGACACAATTGCTGCGTAGCACACTTGCTCCGGAAATGCCGGGTTGCGTTGGTCTTGAAGCCGTTGTTAGCTTCCAAGACGGCCAAATCAAAAAAGTGCCACAAAGACATACGGGGAGATTCATGAGCGCTCAGGGAACGCCGGCAGCGGCGGGCAGGACGGTAGGGCAATCCAAGGCAACGCCGAAGGGCGCCTGGACCATTACATTTCTCCTCTTTCTCTTCATGGTGGTGAACTTCGCCGACAAGATCGTCGTCGGTCTCGCCGGCGTGCCGATCATGACCGACATGAAGCTCAGCGCCGAGCAATTCGGCCTGCTCGGATCTTCCTTCTTCTTCCTGTTCTCGATCTCCGCCATCGTGGTCGGCTTCATCGTCAACAAGGTGCCGACGCGCTGGGTGCTGCTTGCTCTGGCTGTCATCTGGGCGCTGGCGCAATTTCCGATGGTCGGCACCGTTTCCTTCACCACGCTCCTGATCTGCCGCATCGTGCTGGGCGCCGGCGAAGGCCCGGCCTTCTCGGTCGCCGCGCACGCCATCTACAAATGGTTCCCCGACGAGAAGCGCACGCTGCCGACTGCGATCCTGTCGCAAGGTTCGGCCTTCGGCGTCATCCTCGCGGTGCCGGCGCTGAACTGGATCATCGTCAATCATTCCTGGCACTATGCCTTCGGCGCGCTCGGAATCGTCGGCCTGATCTGGGTTGCGGCCTGGCTCACGCTCGGCAAGGAAGGGCCGCTGGAGGACACGCAAGTCTCGGCCGCGACCGAGCCCAAGATCCCCTATTTGCAGCTTCTCACCTCGCGCACCTTCATCGGCTGCGTCGCCGCAACCTTCGGCGCCTATTGGGCGCTGTCGCTTGGCCTGACCTGGTTCACGCCGTTCATCGTCAAGGGGCTCGGCTTCTCGCAGAGCCAGGCCGGCTTCATCTCGATCCTGCCCTGGGTGTTCGGCGCCACCATCGTCATGCTCACCGGCTGGATCTCGCAGGTGATGATGGCGCGCGGCTACAACACCCGTGCGGCGCGCGGTGTTCTCGGCTCGGTGCCGCTGGTGGTCGGCGGGCTCATCCTGGCGATGATGCCGCATGTCCAGGGCGCGGGCCTCCAGATCGCGCTGCTTGTGTTCGGCTCGGGCCTGTGCGGGGCGATCTATGTCGTCTGCCCGCCCATGCTCGGCGAATTCACGCCGACGTCGCAGCGTGGCGCGATTCTCGCAATTTACGGTGCGCTCTACACGCTCGCCGGCATCATCGCGCCGACCGTGATGGGGGCCACGATCCAGCGTGCCGGCAGCACGCTCGATGGCTACCTGACCGGCTTCACCATCAACGCCGTGATCATGGTCGGCTCCGGCCTGCTCGGCCTGCTCCTGCTCTGGCCGAATACGGAGAGGGCCAGGCTGACGCGCGGTGCCGCCCCGCAAGCCGCGCCGTTGAAGCGCGCTGTGTCGCCGACGTAAGGGGCGTCTCGCCTCACACTCCGCTGTCGTCCCTGCGAACGCAGGGACGACGCTGAGAATGAGGCGCGACGTTTGCGCCTCATGCCTTCGCTCTAATTCATTCGCTGCGCGCCGCGAATCAGCTTGCCCGGCCGCTTTCCCGTGGCCGCGCCGTGTCGCCGCGTCACCACGCCCGACACGATGGTCGCCTCGTAGCCGTCGACATCCTGCAGCAACCTTCGCCCGCCGACCGGCAGATCGTAATGCACCTTCGGCGGATGCAGATGCAGGCGGTCGTAGTCGATCACGTTGACGTCGGCCTTGTAACCGGGGGCAATCAGGCCCCGGTCGGTGAGGCCGACCGAGAGCGCGGTCTTGCGCGACTGCGCCGCGACCACGAACGGGATCGTGAGCTTCTCGCCGCGCTTGCGGTCACGCGTCCAGTGCGTCAGCAGATAGGTCGGGAAGCTCGCGTCGCAGATGATGCCGCAATGCGCGCCGCCGTCGGACAGGCCCGGCACCGATTGCGGATCGAGCAGCATCTCGCGCGTCGCATCGAGATTTCCGTCGGAATAGTTCAGGAAGGGCACGTAGAGCATGCCGCGGCCTTCGTCCGACAGCATGGCGTCATAGGCGAGCTCTTCCGGCTGACGGCCCTGCCTGCGCGCTTGCGCCCCCAGCGCGTTCTCCGGCGGCTGCTCGTAATCGGGGGGATTGCCGAGCAGGAACATCTTGTCGTAGTTGGGACTGAAGAACAGCGGATCGTCGGTCGCGGTCGCCGTCTCGCTCAGGATTGCCTTGCGCACATCAGGCTGGCGCAGCCGCGCCAAGCGTTCCTGCAGCGGCAGGTGGGCGATCGCCCTGTAGCTCGGATGGGTCTGGAAAGGGTTGCGCGAGAGCTCGAGCCCGAGCAGGAGACCAACGGGGCGCGCCGCGATCTGCGCGGTGATGGAGAGGCCGCGCCGCGCCGCCGCATTGATCTCGTCCAGCGTCTGGCGCCAGCGCTGCGGTGCCTTGTCGTTCTGCGTGATCGAGAACGAGATCGGGCATTTCGTGGAGTCCGCGACCCGCAGCATCATCGGCAGGTCTTCGTGGATGGTGGAGAGGTCGAGCACGAATTGCAGCACGCTGCGGCCCTGCCGGTGCATCGCGCCGGCAATCGCGGTGAGCTCGTCCTCGCCCGCTTTCAGCGTCGGTGTGAAATCGCCGGTCGAGGTGCGATGATTGAGCGTGCGCGAGGTGGAGAAGCCGAGCGCACCGGATCGCACTGCCTCGCCCGCGAGCCTCGCCATCGCCGCATTGTCCTCCGCGGTCGAGGGATCGCGGCGCGCGCCGCGCTCGCCCATGACGTAGACGCGCAGCGCCGCATGCGGCAGTTGCGCGCCGACATCGATGTCGAAATCGCGCCTGGAGAGCCAGTCCATGTAATCCGGAAAGCTCTCCCAGGCCCAGGGAATGCCGGCGCTCAGCACCGGCTCCGGAATATCCTCCACGCCCTCCATGAGCTGAATCAGGCGAGTGTGGTCATCAGGCTTGCACGGTGCAAAGCCGACGCCGCAATTGCCCATGATCGCCGTGGTGACGCCGTTCTGCGAGGACGGCGTGATGTCCTGGCTCCAGGTGACCTGCCCGTCGTAATGGGTGTGCACGTCGACGAAGCCCGGTGTCACCAGCTTGCCGCGCGCGTCGATCTCTTCGCGGCCGGCGCCTGCGACCTTCCCGACCGCGCCGATCTTGCCGTCGGTGATGGCGACATCAGCCTCGAACAGCTCGCCGCCGCTGCCGTCCGCGACGGTGCCGCCGCGGATCACGAGATCAGGGTTGCTCATGGTGTTTCTTCCCGGTTGTTGTTGTTGTTTGTTCTCGTCGTCCCGGACAAGCGCGCCAAAGGCGCGCGCAGATCCGGGACATAACCACGGGGGAGAGGTGTTACGAAGACTCGGACTTACCAGCTTCGCGCGACAATCGCTCCCCGTGGTGATGGGTGGACGGGCCCCGTGCGCAATTGCGGACTAGGCCGGGACGACAGTTGAATTCGGGGCTATACCAACTGCTCAATTTGCAGCACCTTGCCGCTTCCGTTCCGTGAACGGCGACAGCACCACCGTTGCGAGCATGAAGATCACGGACGCGCCGAACACCCAATGCGGCGCGCTCTGATCCATGATCCAGCCGAACAGCAGCGGGCTGACGATGCCGCCAAGATTGAAACCGGTCGAGACGATGCCGAAGGCGCGCCCCGCAGCGCCGGCGGGCGCCGCATTGCGCACCAGCATGTCGCGCGAGGGCGCGATCACGCCGGAGAGGAAGCCCGCGGTCGCCATCGTGGCGGTCAGCGCCCAGCCCGGCAGCGTCACCAGCGCGATCAGCAGCACGATTGCCGCATTCGCCGCAAAGCAGGCCGCCGCGACATAGCCGTGGCGCTCGGTGTGGTCGGCGAGAAAGCCGCCCGCGAGCACGCCGATGGCGCTGGCGCCCAAGAACGCAGTCAGCGCGATGTTGGCGGCGGAGTAAGAGGCGCCGTAGCCGCTCATCAGCGCCACCACGCCGAAATTGTTGATGCCGGCGACCGACAGGCTGAGCAGCATGAACAGCGCGGTCAGGGTGATCAGCGCCGGCGTGATCACCGCCTGGTTCGGCGCGCTCGCGCCGCCCGGCTTCTTCTTGTGCCCGGCCCCGTCCGGAATGTTCATGACGATCAGCAGCAGCGCCACTGCGACGCCAATGGCGCCGGACGCGATCAGCGCCCCGGCTCCACCGGAGAATGTGACGAGCGCTGCGACGATGGCCGGCGCCACCGCACCGCCGAGAAAGCCGGCAAAGGTGTGGATCGAAAAGGCGCGGCCCATCCGCGCCTCGTCCATGTGCTCGGCCAGAATCGCGTAATCGGCGGGATGGTAGACGCTGTTGGCGAGGCCGAGCAGCACGGCGCAGGCGATCAGCGAGGCGTAGCTGAGCTGCAGCCCGAGCAGGATCAGCGCGCAGCCGCCTAGCGTCAGCCCGGCCAGCAAGATCCTGCGCGCACCGAAATGGTCGACAAGATAGCCCGTCGGCGCCTGCGTCAGACCCGAGACGACGGCGAGTGTCGTCAGCGCAAAGCCGAGCTCGACATAGCCGACGCCGAGCTTTTCCTTGAGGAACGGGAACAGCATCGGCAGGACCAGCAGATGGAAATGGCTGACCCAATGCGCGATCGAGATTCCGGTCAACGTGCGCAGCGCACTGTCCGCCTTGGCTTGCTGCGGTGCGGCGAGAACGTCGACCATTGCAGTTCCGTTTCACTCCCGATGGAGGCGCAAACTATCGAGGAGAGCGGTTATTTGTCCATGAACGCAGGTGCATGGCAGCTAGCGCGGGCGGGGAGAGAGGCGTTGAGGCGCCTCCACGCTGTCGTCCCTGCCTGGTGCGCAATTGCGCACTAGGCGGGGACGACGGCGGAGCTTGGGGTTACACCTCATAACGGCTCGTCGTCCGGACCGTAGCGGTCGCGTTTCGGCGTGGCGATGTCGCCGTCCTCGTAGTCGTCCTCATCGAGAGGAGGCAGGGGTATCTTTGCCTTGTCTTCCGCCCGCTTCGTGTCAGCGGTCTTGGGCGGCTGGCTCGGCTTGGCGGTCGTATTCCCGGTCTTGGCCATGGCTGGTCCCGGATGGTGATGCTGCATCCGAATCTACCCGCCAAATATGTGCGGTTCCTGACTTAACTCAAGGCCCGCGACACTCAAGGCCCGCGACGAAGCCCTCAGTGCACGACCGGCCCGCCCGCCTTCTTCCAGGCATCGATGCCGCCGGCGATATGGGCGGTGTTGAGAAGCCCGGCTTCCTTCGCGGCCGCAACCGCCATCGCCGAGCGTTCGCCGAAGGCACAGAAGAACACCACGCGGCGGCCGGTGGCGGCGGCGACCTCGCGCAGCATGCCGCCGGGCTTGAGGCTCTCCTCGACGGACGGATAGGGCGTGTGCAGCGCGCCCTCAATCATGCCGTGCTTCAACCGCTCATTGGTCTCGCGCAGATCCACAAGCAGCATGTCGGGCGCGGCCGAGAATCCGGATCGCTTCCCCGGCGCTCAGCGCGCGGCCCTCTTTCTCGAGCTCCTCCTGATGCAGGCCGACATGCATGTTGGCGGGCACCGCCACGTCCATCATCTTCGGATTGGGCAGCTTCAGGTTCGCCATCAGCTCGATATATTCGTCGACCGAGCGCACCTGGAGCCGCGGATTGTAGCGCTTCTCCTCGCCGATGGTGGAGACGGTATCGCCCTTGTAGTCATGCGCCGGGAACACCATCGTCTCGTCCGGCAGCTTCAAGAGGCGGTTGAAGATCGAATCGTATTGCGCGCGCGATGAGCCGTTCTGGAAATCGGTGCGGCCGGTGCCGCGGATCAGAAGCGTGTCACCGGTGAAGACGCGGTCGCCCATCAGATAGGAATAGGAATCGTCGGTGTGACCCGGCGTGTACATCACGTCGAGCGACAAGCCCTCGATCGTCACCCTGTCGCCGTCGGCCACCCGCATCGCCACCACATCGGCCTTGGTCTGGTCGCCCATCACGGTCATGCAATGCGTGCGGTCGCGCAGTTCGCCGAGGCCGGTGACGTGGTCGGCATGCAGATGGGTATCCACGGCCTTCACCAGCTTGAGGTCGAGCTCGCGCAGCAATTGGCAGTAGCGGTCGACCTTTTCCAGCACGGGATCCAGGATCAGCGCCTCGCCGCCATGGCGGCTGGCGAGGAGATAACTGTAGGTGCCCGAAACGCTGTCGAAAAGCTGGCGGAAGATCATGGCAGGACCCGGCTTGGAACTGACTTCGAGAATTCTACTACGGTGGGGGCCGGAAAGAGAAGCAATTCACTGTGTGAATAGCAATATTTGGAAGATTTTTATTGTGAGGCGGGTGACAGGGCGGGGGCAGCCGGTCCCACAAACTCAGTGTCGTCCCCGCCAAGGCGGGGATCCATAACCACAGGGAGGAGTTGCGGGCGTAACCGGTAACTCCGGGTCATCGCCAAAGCACTCCTGTTGGCTATGGGTCCCGCATCGGCGTGCGCTTGAGGCGCGCTTGACCGGGACGACAGGGAGATCGCCGGGCTCGCATCATCCCTGGTCCGCAATGCCTGGATTGCCTTCGACTCCCTTCAGCGTCACGCCGGAGCCGAGCCGCTCCTGAAGCATCCGGCCCGAGCGCAGATACTTGCCGACGACGTCCCACACCGGCGCGCCTTGCTGGCCGTTGACCGAAGCCCAGCCCGCGACCTTGTAGCGGTGGCTGGCAGCGAGCGCCTTGCCGCTGCCAAGCCTCAGCTCCGAGATGCGGTTGCCGATCGCGGCTGTCGGCGTGCAGGTGTAGCTGAGCCCGCCGACGCGCACCATGTCGCCGCCCTGCTGATAATAGGGGTCGGCGTTGAAGAGATTGTCGCAGACGTCTTCCAGCACGTCCTTGATCTGGGCTCCCGTCATCTCCTGCACATAGGTTTCGGGATAGGTGATCGCGGTTTCCGCGAGCAGATCCTCCATGGTCAGCGCCTGACCGGACAGCGCGGTGACGCCCCAGCGGAAGCCCGGCGACAACGCGATCTCGGCGTCGAGCTCGGTACGCAGCGCCGCGCAGATCAATTCGTCGATGGGCCCGGAGAAATTGTCTCGGCGGTAGAGCAGGCGATCCGGCGTTGCGATCTTCTCCGACCAGTCGCTCACATGCGGCGCGCGCAGCCGGCCGATCAGTTCGGCCATGGCAGGGTCGGGCTTCAGCAGCTCGGAATAGACCGGCAGCAGATGATAGTGGATGTCGCTGACCTTGCCCCTGTCGACTGCAAGATCGAGCACGGCCAGGAATTTCCCGTTGGAGCCGGCATTGGTGACGAGCGTCGTGCCGCCCGCATTCTTCACGGCAATCGGCTGCGGCACGGCATCATGGGTGTGGCCGCCGAGGATGACGTCGATGCCGGTGACCCGGCTTGCGAGCTTGAGGTCGACATCCATGCCGTTGTGCGACAGCAGGACGACGGCGTCGACCTTGTCGGTGCCGCGCAAGGTGTCGACATGCTTCTGCAATTCCTCCTCGCGGATGCCGAAGCTCCAATCCGGTGTGAACCGTTTGGGATGCGCGATCGGAACGTAAGGGAAGGCCTGGCCGATGATCGCGACGCGGTGCCCGCCGAGCTCCTTGATCATGGATGGCTTGAACACGCGTCCCGCGGCCTTGTCGAAGGCGGGCGCGTCGTTGAACGCCGCTTCCTCGGTCAGGAACACGTTCTGCGCCAGGAATTCGCCCTTGAAGCGCTCGAGATTGTCGCGCAGCGCCTGCTCGCCATAGGTGAATTCCCAATGCCCGGTCATCGCCTCGATGCCGAGCAGATTGGCGACTTCGACCATGTCGCGGCCCTGCATGACGTTGGCGAGCCCGGTGCCCTGCCAGAGATCGCCGCCGTCGACGAGCAGCGAACGCTTCTCGCCGACATCGCCGCGCAAGCGATCGACCAGCGTCTTCAGGTGGGCGAAGCCGCCGAGCTTGCCAAAGCGGCCTGCGGACTTCTCGAACTCGAAGCAGGTGAAGGCATAGGCATCGGCGCTGTCGGGCCGAATGCCGAACCGCTCCAGGAAGGCGCGGCCGACCAGATGCGGCGGCCGTCCCGCCATCTCACCGATGCCGATATTGACGCTGGGCTCCCGGAAATAGACCGGATTGAGCTGCGCATGCGTGTCGGTGATGTGCAGGATCCGCGCATTGCCGAACCGCTCGACGTCGTAGATGCTGGCGGTCTCGGTGCCGCGGGCCAGCCGCGGCAGGCCGAGCGTCGCGGCGGCAAGGCCTGCACTCTTCAGGAAATCGCGGCGGCGGATCGCCATCCAAGAATTCTCCGCGCCTCTCGTGATCGTCGGACTATTCCACTCAGGCGCAGTCTAGCGGATTTCCATCGCCTTCCAGGCTTCTTTTTCGGACGTGGCCTGGAAGATCGACGCCTTCGCCAGGGCTTCGGCCTCCCTGGCTGCGGCCACCGCACGGTCGAAATCGCCGCCGTCGGCAGCCTTCCTCGCTGCCGCCAGCGCAGATGCGGTCACAGTCCACTGATTGCGCATGCCAGCCGCCTCCTTGGAGGCGGCTTCGGCTGCGACATAGGCCGCCTTGTAGTCCGCCTCGTTCGCCGCGCGCGCGGATGGCGCAAGGCTCGCGACAAGCAGCATGGCGAGAGCAAGTGACCGCTTCATGGCCGTGCTCCGGGGCCCGAGATCGGCAGGCCGTTGGCGACGTAGGACAGGAAATACTCGACGTCGCGATATTCGTCCGATTGCGGCTCCAGCGGAACCGCGCGGGTCTGGCTGTTGCAGGTGACGAAGCGGCGGCTGGTGGTGCCCATGCCGCTCCATTCGGAGCGGTAGATCGGCATCGCGTTGAGGATGCCGAGCGCCGGTGCCAGGGTCTCGGCGCGGATGCGCTCACCCGGGCTCTGCACATGGCAGCTGGCGCAGGAGAAATTCAGCTGGCCGCGCCGCGTGTAGAAATAGCGCTTGCCGTTCTCGTACGCCGCCAGCGCACGCGGATCGTCGGGAATCTTGATCTCCATCGGCTTGCCGCGCGAGGTGTAGGCCATGTAGGCGGTGAGCGAGGCCATCTCGTCCTTGACGTAGGAATAGGGCGCTTCGCCATTGGCCTCGCGGCAGCGGTTGAGCGCAAGCTCCAGCGTGACGACCTTGCCTTCCTTCTCGTCGAAATAGGGATAGTTCTGGCGGATGCCGATGCCGCCGTTCGGGAAGCAGTCGGCGTAGGTCTTGCCGTTCTTGAACGGGGTCGCAAACATCTCCTTGCCGGCATCGAGCGCGAACTCGTAGGGCGGGAATTCCTCCTTTTCCTGCCACTGCCGCTTCATGTCCTCGTTCATGGAATAAGGACCGTTGACGAAATCCTCGTGCTTCACGTTCGGAAACTTATGGAAGAAGAAGTTCTGGAACGCCTTCGCATCGGCGACGGGATCGACCTTGTCGGCTGCGACGACACGCGTTGCGACGAGAACAAGTGCCGCGAGTGCGACGAAGGCTGAGCCGAGCAGAATCGCGGCGCGCTGTTTCATCACGCGATCTTCGCGGTGGTCGTATCCGACGCACCCTTGTTGTCGGTCCAGGAGATCTTGAGCTCGTCGCCCTTCTTGGCGCCCTTGAAGCTGAACTTGACGTAGGGGTCCTTGGAGACCGCAGTGCCCCAATTGGCGACGAAGACGTCCTTGCCGTTACATTCGAACTTCAGCTCCTGGATGAAGTGCGCCGGAATCGGCTCGCCCTTGGAATCCTTGACCAGGCCGGTGTCCATGGGGTGCTGGATCAGCGTCTGCACCTCGGTGATGTCGCCGTTGGATGTCGCGCGCACGCGAATGCTGGATGCCATGTCGAACTGCCTCGCTTAACCGCCGCAACCGCCGACGGTGACCTTGACCTCTTTGGTCGCGCTGTAGAGCTTGCCGTCGGCTTCCACGATCGCGGTCAATCTGGTGGTCTTGGCCATCTTCAGCCGGTTGGCGACGGCAGGGATCGTGCCGTCGGGAATCTTGTAGCTTGCCGCGAGCGCGTTCGGGTTCTCGGCCACGAAAAACGAGATCGAGGTCACCTTGTCGAGTGACGTCGTCACCGAGATCGGCACCACGCCGCCGTTCTCGGCGATCTCCGGCGCGTCGAGCTTGACCTTGTCGGACGGCTCCGCGGTCTTGCCATAGAGCGCCTTGATCGCGTCCACCTCGTTCTTCTGCTTGAACGCCTCTTCCGGATATTTGTCGTTGGCCGCGGCGCGCGCGGGAGCGGCGCCGAACGGCAGATTGCCGAGGCCGAGCAGCGCGACACTGGCTGCACCCTGAAGGATCAGGCGCCGTGTCGGATCGAAGCCGGTGGTCGCGGTCATCTCAAGTCTCCTGGGCAGCCGGCCGTTACAGGGTCTGCAGGAAATCAACGATCGCGTTGATCTCCTGTTCGGTCAAAATCCGGTTTCGACCGAACGGCGGCATCATGGTCTGCGGGTTGCGCTTGGTTTCGTCGAAGATGATCGCGACCAGCTCGCTGCGATCAGGGTATCTTGATTTGATGTCCTTCAGCTCCGGACCGATCGTTCCCGGCAGGTCGCCGCCCTTGATGACGTGGCAGGTCAGGCAATTGCCCTTGGCGCGGTCGAAGGCGAGCTTCTGGCCCTCGGTCACGGTGGACTGCGCCCCCGCCGGGGCAACAGCCGCGCCGACGAGCAGGGCCAGAGCAACCAGCAGGACGGGCTTGCAAGGAAAGGCGGTCAAGGCATCGTCCCGGAGCGTTATCTCGATGATCTCGTTTGCGGAATGGCTTCAAAAGCACAAAGGACATCGCCTGACAATCAAGACTATGCAGGCGGCAAAATGGAGTTAATATCCTCCGCATTGCAACCGATGAGATAGTTCGTTCATCAGATCGACTGCGATTAGCAAATTATTCTCGGGGGCGTTTTGGCCCTCACTCCAGCGTTTTCTGTTTAACATTTTGGGGACGTCACTTGGCTGAATATGTCGTCGAATTTGGCAGGGATGGCGGGCGGGTCGAGCCGGATGGCCGGCTCGATGCGCCGGCCTTCCATCGCAATCACGAACCGATCTGGGCGGCGCTAGAAAAGCATCTCGCGGGCTGCACCGGCAACGTGGTGGAACTCGGCAGTGGAACTGGCCAGCACGTGGTTCATTTCGCCCGCCACACGCCCGATCTGATCTGGTGGCCGAGCGACCTCAACCAGCGCCATCTCAAGAGCATCGAAGCCTGGCGCGTGCATGCGGGCCTGCCGAACATCCGCTCACCCCTGCGGATCGATCTCACCGATCCCGACTGGTGTCCGGAGATGAAGGGCGGGCAGGGGCCGACGAGTCTTGCGGCCGTGTTCTGCGCCAATGTCATTCACATCGCGCCCTGGGCCGTGGCCAAAGGCCTGTTCGCCGGCGCCGGCCGCTATCTGCGCGCCGACGGCAAGCTGTTCCTCTACGGCCCCTTCAAGCGTGACGGCAAGCACACCGCGCTCAGCAATGCGGTGTTCGACACCTCCTTGCGCGAAGGCAATCCCGAATGGGGCGTGCGCGACATCGTCGACGTCGAGAGTCTCGCACGTGGAGCGGGTCTTCGCCTCGTCGATACCATCGAGATGCCCGCGAATAATCTCACGCTGGTGTTCGCGAGGGGCTAGGAGGTCGTCACGCCCGGGCTTGTCCCGGGCTTCCACGTTCTTCGGGCACCAAGGCAAGGCGTGGATGGCCGGGTCAAGCCCGGCCATGACGATCAGAAACATCGGCGCACCCAACTCTAGCCTTCATCCTTCCACCCGATCCTCTCCTTCAGAAACCTGAAGCCGAGCACCTCGAAGCCAGCGCGCTCCTTGTTGTCCTTGCCGTAGCCATGGCCGCCGGCGGCCGGCTCGTAGAACCAGGCTTCAAAGCCCATCGCCTGGAGCTTTGCGGCCATCTTGCGGGCATGGCCGGGATGAACGCGGTCGTCGCGCCGCGTGGTCGCGATCAGGATCGGCGGATAGGCCTGGCCGGCCTTCACGTTGTGATAGGCCGAGTAAGTCTTCAGCCACTCCCATTCTTCGGGCTTGTCGGGGTCGCCATATTCCGCGATCCAGCTCGCGCCCGCGAGCAGCTTCGTGTAGCGGCGCATGTCGATCAGCGGGATGGTGCAGAACAGCGCGCCGAAGCGCTCGGGGTAACGCACCAGCATGTTGGTGATGAGGATGCCGCCGTTCGATCCGCCCTGCGCCGCGATGCGCTTCGGCTGCGTCACGCCGCGCCGGACCAGATCGGCGGCCACCGCGGCGAAATCGTCATGCGAAAGCTTCTTGCCGGCCAACCGTCCGGCATCGTGCCAGCGCGTGCCGAACTCGCCACCGCCGCGCAAGTTTGCCTGCACCGTCGTGCCGCCGCGCTCCAGCCACAGCTTGCCGAGCGAGGCGTTGTAGTACGGCTTCACGGCAAGTCCGAAGCCGCCATAGGCGCTCATGTAGACCGGCGCATCGCCGGTCTCGCCGGCGGGCCCGGTCTGCACGTAGGGAATACGCTCGCCGTCGATCGAGACCGCCTCGTGCTGCGTCACCACGAGGCCTTCGGCAGTGAACGTCTTCGGCGCCCGCTTCAGCACGGACGGACTGGCAACGCCGCGCGCGATCAAGAGCAGCGACGGCGGCGTGAGCGGGTCCTGCACATTGGCGAGCAGGTCGCCATTGCTTTCGGAGGCATGGCGATCGAGCGGCCAGACGTCGACGACGCCGATCCCCGGCAGGCCGCCAAGCGTCTCGCGGCTCCAGCCCGTCGCGGATGGCGTGCAGATCTCGAAGCGCGGTCTGAGCTCGTCGAGGATCGACAGGACCAGCTTGCCGGCGGCCCAGAACAAACCCTGCAGCGCGCGCCGCGGTGCCGGCTCGAACAGCACGGCGAAATCGCGGCGGCCCTCCAGGAATGCCGAAAGCGAGATGCCGAGCACGGTATCGGTGACATAGGTCTGGCCTGCGACCGTCCAGTCCTTGCGCAGCTTCATCGCGAACCAGTCGCCATGCGCCTGCATCCAGATGCCGGTCGGCAAATCGAGCTTCGTCGTCGTGCCCGCCGCATCGCGCAGCCGGATCGCGTGGTTGAAGAAGTCGATCTGGTCGACGATCCAGACCCGCGGCGCTGCACCGGTGTGGTCGGCACTGCCATAGATCGTCATGTGATCGGCTGCGGTCTCGATGATCACCTGCGCCTGATCGACAGGCTGGCCTCGCCGCCACAGACGAACCGTCCGCGCATATCCCGAGCTCGTCGCCATGCCCTCGCCATGGGCGCTCGACAGCAGCAGCGTGTCGGCATCGAGCCAGTCGACGCTGCCCTTGGCCTCCGGCAGCGTGAAGCCGTCCGCCACGAAGCTCTTGGTGACGAGGTCGAATTCCCGCAGGGTGACGGCGTCGCTGCCGCCGCGCGACAGGCTCATGATCGCCCGCGAGCTTCCCGGCATCGTGGCGATCCGGCCGAGCAGCCAGTCCTCGCCTTCGCTTCTCGCGAGCTGGTCGATATCCAGCATGGTCTCCCATGCCGGATCGGCTTTGCGAAATTCCGCCAGCGTCGTGCGCCGCCACAGGCCGCGCGGGTTGCTGGCGTCCTTCCAGAGGTTGTGGAGCTCGTTGCCGCGCCGGCTGACATAGGGAATGTTGTCCGGCCGGTCGTAGATCGCCGCGAGGATATCGCGGTCGCGCGCGAAGGCCGCTCCACCGAACGCGGCGAGCGTCAGGCTGTTCTGCCGCTCCACGAAATCGAGCGCCTGCGTGCCCTCGATCTCCTCGAGCCACAGCCAGGGATCGTCGTCGGGAGCACTGATCGTGGGCCTGTCGTCGACGGACATGAACGAAACTCCAAAAATTCGCGGCGGATAGGATTTGATCGAGCGCAAGCCGTCAAGGGCGCGGCCCGCTATCATCGGTCCGATTGCGTCAGAGGCATGGCCTGCGCCCGTTTGCGCCGGTTGTCTGCCATTCCGCGCCGCTCCATAGTGCCAGGAATCAACGAGGCCCCTTGAAAGCCCAAAAAGCCCCTTGGGGCGGAAGTGCCGATGCTGGACGTAACTGCTGTCAATGAGATCGCCGACGATGCCCGCGCGCGTGCCAATGTTATCCGCCTCGCCGCCGCGCAGGCGCTGACCGGCGCCAACTCGGCCGTCATCTTCGCCACCGGCGCGATCGTCGGCGCCACCCTCGCGCCCGACATGTCGTTCGCGACCGTGCCGATCTCGATGTATGTGGTGGGCCTCGCTGCCGGTACGCTGCCCACCGGCGCGATCTCGCGCCGCTTCGGTCGCCGCGTGGCTTTCATCATCGGCACCGGCCTCGGCACGCTCACCGGCCTGCTCGGCTCGGTCGCGATCCTGCACGGCTCCTTCGCACTGTTCTGTGTCGCGACCTTCCTGGGCGGCCTCTACGGCGCCGTGGCGCAGTCCTATCGCTTCGCCGCCGCCGACGGCGCCAGCGCGGACTATCGCCCGAAGGCAGTGTCCTGGGTGATGGCGGGCGGCGTGTTCGCCGGCGTGCTCGGTCCACAGCTCGTGCAATGGACCATGGATGTCTGGCAGCCCTATCTGTTCGCCTTCAGCTTTCTGGTGCAGGCCGCGGTGGCGCTGGTCGCCATGGGCATCGTCGCCGGCGTCGACATGCCGAAGCCCGCGCCGGCCGATCTGCACGGCGTGCGGCCGCTGCTCACCATCGTGACCCAGCCGCGCTTCATCGCGGCGGCGCTGTGCGGCGTGATCTCCTATCCCATGATGAATCTGGTGATGACCTCGGCGCCGCTCGCCATGAAGCTGTGCGGCCTGTCCGTCTCCGATTCCAATTTCGGCATTCAATGGCACATCGTCGCCATGTACGGGCCGAGCTTCTTCACGGGCGCGCTGATCGCCCGCTTCGGTGCACCCAGAATCGTGGCCGCCGGCCTGCTGCTGGAAGCCGGCGCCGCCGGTATAGGCCTCTCCGGCCTCACCGCCATGCATTTCTGGGCCACCCTGATTGTGCTGGGCGTCGGCTGGAATTTCTCCTTCATCGGTGCCTCCGCGCTGGTGCTGGAGACGCACCGGCCGCAGGAGCGCAACAAGGTGCAGGCCTTCAACGATTTCCTGGTGTTCGGCATGATGGCGATCGGCTCGTTCTCCTCGGGCCAGTTGCTCGCCAATTACGGCTGGTCGGCGGTGAACCTGGTGGTGTTCCCGCCTGTTGTTTTCGGCCTCGTCGTCCTCTCGCTGGTCTCATGGGCCCGCCGCCGCAAGGCGCGTCTGGAGGCGGCCATGGGCGAGTTCCCGGATGCGGTTTAGATTGGCGGTAGGCTGTCAGCAGCGTTGATGCTTCGACCGCCGTCGAAGTGAATTTCGAAAGGCCGGTTGTTACATGATGCTCGTCATCAACAGACGGGCGTGACGCAGGGCGCCCGCGGGGGACACGAAGGAGAAGCGCTAATGCTCGACAGTCCCCGCCACGCAACCCCCATCGGCGAATCCTCTCTCCGCTACGAAGGCTGGCGCATCGTCGCGGTCTGCTTCCTGCTCGCGACCTTCGGCTGGGGGCTCGGCTTCTATGGCCAGAGCGTCTACGTCGCCGAGCTCCAGCGCGCGCGGGGCTGGCCGACCACGCTGATCTCCGCAGGGACGACGTTCTTCTATCTGTTCGGCGCGCTGCTCGTCGTCTTCGTCGGCGAAGCCGTGCGGAAATACGGCCCGCGCCTCTGCCTGATTGCGGGCACGCTGGCGATGGCGGCCGCCGCGGTCGCGATCGGCACGGTGCGCGAGCCCTGGCAGCTCTATCTCGCCGATGCCGTGCTCGCCTTTGGCTGGGCCGGCACCAGTCTCGCCATGATCACCAACACGATCAGCCTGTGGTTCGACCGCAAGCGCGGCATGGCGATCAGCCTGGCGCTGAACGGCGCAAGCTTCGGCGGCATCGTCGGCGTGCCGCTGCTGGTGATGCTGATCGGCCACATCGGCTTTGCCGGCGCGATGTATGCCGCTGCCGGCGCCATGCTGGTGCTGCTGTTGCCGGTCATCCTGCTTCTCGTCGGCCGCCCGCCCGACCTTCACGACCGGCACGCAACGGCGAGGGTCAAACCGCAATCCTCGACGCAGATCCGCGCATGGGCCCTGCGTGACGTCGGCTTCCTCACGGTGACGATCGCCTTCGCCCTGGTACTGTTCGCCCAGGTCGGCTTCATCGTGCATCTGATCTCGTTCCTCGATCCCGTCATCGGTCGCGAGCGCGCTGCGGTCGCCGTCGCTGTGTTGACGGCGATGGCCGTGGTCGGCCGCGTGCTGTTCTCGATGGTGATCGACCGCCTCGATCAGCGCCTTGCGTCCGCGCTGTCGTTCCTCAGCCAGGCCGCCGCGCTTCTCGTCGTCATCAATCTGCACGATGACTATGTGCTGATCGCGGCCTGCGCGGTGTTCGGCTTCTCGGTCGGCAATCTCATCACCTTGCCGTCGCTGATCGTGCAGCAGGAGTTTGATTCCGCCGCTTTCGGCGTGTTGATCAGCCTCAATACCGCGATCAACCAGGTGACCTACGCGTTCGGACCGGGCGTCGTCGGGGCCTTACACGATTGGTCCGGCGGCTATGCGCTGCCGTTCTATCTCTGCATCGCGCTGGAGGTGGTGGCGGCGGCGCTGATCATGGTGCGGGGGAAGCCACGGGCGAAGATGACATAGACGCGCGATGGCGCTCCAACATACTCCGTCATTGCCAGCGCAGCGAAGCAATCCGGACTGCCTCCGCGGAAAGATTCTGGATTGCTTCGCTGCGCTCGCAATGACGGGGAGGGAGCGGAGCTCACGCCTCGCGCTGCTTCAACAACGCCTCCACATCCAGCCGCTTGGTGAACATCGCCAGCTTCCCGTCCGGCCCGAACGGCCATTGCTCCCTCGGCTTGTCCCAGTACAGCTCTACGCCGTTCTGGTCGGGATCGCGCAAATACAGCGCCTCGCTGACGCCGTGATCGCTGGCGCCATCCAGCGCAATGCCGGCCGTGAGCACCCGATGCAGCGCGTCCGCCAGCGCGGCGCGCGTTGGATAGAGGATCGCGGTGTGAAACAGCCCGGTCGCATCAGGCGGCGGCGGCGAGCCGCCCTTGCTCTCCCAGGTGTTGAGCCCGATGTGGTGGTGGTAGCCGCCGGCCGAGATGAAGGCCGCGCCCGAGCCCATGCGCTGCATCAGCTCGAAGCCGAGCACGCCGCAATAGAAGCCGAGCGCGCGATCGAGATCGGCGACCTTGAGATGGACGTGGCCGATCCTGGTGCCGGCGGCAATCGCTTGGTTCTGCGACATGGGAATGCTCCGTTGCTGAGCTGCACATAGGGCGGGGCTCGGGACAGCGCCATTGCTCATCTCGAAACCCATCGTTTCCAGATAGGAAGCTAGGCCAGCTCCGACACCTCGCCTTCCGGCAGGCCGAACTCGAACGTGTTGAGCGTCATCGACACCAGCGTGTAGTAGCCGCACAGTCCGATCACCTCCACGACGCCGCGTTCGCCGAGCAGCTTTACCGCGTCATCATAGAGCCCCCTCTCGACGCCGTGGCCTTCATGCAGCGACTTCGCGACGTCGTAGATCATCCTGCCCTTGGGATCGTCGAAGTCGGGCGTGCGGCGGTCGCGGATCGCCTCGATGATCTCGGGCTTCATGCCGCCGGCGAGCGCGAGGCGCTTGTGCGCGTACCATTCGTAATGCGCGGTCCAGTGCCGCGCCGTCACCAGGATCGCGATCTCCGAGAGCTTTGCCGGGAAGATCGTGTCGAACCGCATGACCTCGCCGAGCCGCGTCGCGTGACGTGCCATCTCCGGGCTGCCCAGCCAGGCCATCATCGGCGCAGGCGGCTTGCCGCGCTTTCCCGCAATCGATTCGTCATAGGTCTGCCGCTGGCTCTCGTTCATTTCGCCAGGCGAAAGAAGTTTCAGGCGCATTGTCGTTTCCTCTTTGTTTTCAAGCCTCGCCGCAGGGCGACTATAGCCGACTGCGAGTTGCGGAAGTGGTTGAATTCCGCGGGGGCTTGGCCCAGAGTCGTGCCCAACAAGTCGATTTTGATTAATGGAAACGACCATGAGCGACACTGAGACCGCCGATCTCGAGATTTTCCGCAACGAGACGCGCGCCTGGCTGGAAGCCAATTGCCCGCCGGAAATGCGCAAGCCCGCGACGTCGGATGCCGACGTGTTCTGGGGCGGGCGTAACGCAAAATTCTCGTCCGAGCCGCAGCGCATCTGGTTCGAGCGCATGCGCGACAAGGGCTGGACCGTGCCGGACTGGCCGAAGGAATATGGCGGCGGCGGCTTGAGCGCGGCCGAGCACAAGGTGCTGCGCGCCGAGATGGCGCGGATCGGCGCGCGGCCGCCGCTGTCGAGCTTCGGCATCTGGATGCTCGGGCCGGCGCTCTTGAAGTACGGCAACGACGCCCAGAAGAAGGAGCATCTGCCGAAGATCGCGGCGGGTGAGATCCGATGGTGCCAGGGCTATTCCGAACCGAACGCCGGCTCCGATCTCGCCTCGCTCCAGACCCGCGCCGAGAGCGACGGCGACGACTTCATCATCAACGGCCAGAAGATCTGGACCTCCTACGCCAATTACGCCGACTGGATCTTCTGCCTGGTCCGCACCGATCCCGCCGCGAAGAAGCATGACGGCATCAGCTTCATCCTGTTCGACATGACCTCGAAGGGCGTCTCGACCAAGCCGATCCTGCTGATCTCCGGCTACTCGCCGTTCTGCGAGACCTTCTTCGACAATGTCCGGGTGCCGAAGTCGCACGTGGTCGGCACCATCAACCGCGGCTGGGACGTCGCAAAATATCTGCTCCAGCACGAGCGCGCGATGATCTCAGGCATGGGCGAGCGGGGTGTCGGCCGGCCGCTCGGCCAGATCGCGGCGGACTCCGTCGGCACCGATGGGCAAGGCAGGCTGGACGATGCCATGCTGCGCGGCAAGATCGCGACGTTCGACGTCGACGAGGCCGCGCTCGCGGCCTGCGCCGAGCGTGCGGTCGATCTCGCCAAGGCCGGGCAGGCGCATCCGGCGTTCTCCTCGGCGATGAAATATTACGGCACCGAGCTCAACAAGCGCCGTCACGAGATCCTGATGTCGGCCGGCGGCGTCGACGCGCTGGAATGGGAGAGCGAGCGCTCCAGGCAGGGCGCGCGCCCGCGCGCCTGGCTGCGCACCAAGGCCAACTCGATCGAGGGCGGCACGTCCGAGGTCATGCTCGGCATCGTCGCCAAGCGCATCCTGGATCTGCCGGGGGCGTGAGCCACCGTCGTTCCGGGGCGCGCGAAGCGTGCCCCGGAATGACAGCAACAATATGCATTTCACGCGATACCAGAGACTTAAGCCATGGCCCTCGTCCTCACCGAAGAACAATCCATGCTCCGCGACAGCGCGCGCGGGCTGATCAGCGACAAGGCGCCGGTGTCGCACCTGCGTCACTTGCGCGACAGCAAGGACCCCACCGGCTTCTCCAAGGAGCTATGGCATTCCTTTGCCGAGATGGGTTTTGCCGGCCTTCTGGTGCCGGAGGAGTTCGGCGGCAGCGGCCTCGGCCATGTCGAAGCCGGCGTCGTCATGGAGGAGATCGGCCGCACCCTGATGCCCTCGCCCTTCCTCGCTACCAGCGTGGTCGCGGCCTCGGCGCTGAACCGCGGCGGCAATTCCGCGCAGAGATCGGAATATCTGCCGAAGATCGCGAGCGGTTCGCTGCTCGCAACGCTCGCAATCGATGAGGCCGCCAAGCACCGTCCGCTCCACACCAGCTTGCAGGCCGTGCGCGCCGGCAACGGCTTCAAGCTCAGCGGTTCCAAGGCGCTCGTGGTCGATGGTCACGTCGCCGATCTCCTGATCGTCGCGGCGCGCACCGCGGGTTCTGCCGGTGAGCGCGAGGGCCTGACGCTGTTCCTGGTGAACGCTGGGGCGAAGGGCGTGGCGATCGAGCGCACCATCATGGTCGACGCGCACAATGCAGCGCGCATCGAGTTCGCCAATGTCGAGGTCAATGCCGACAGCGTGCTCGGCGAGGTCGATCAGGCGGCCGGCCTGCTCGATGGCGTGCTCGATATCGGCCGCGGCGCGGTCGCCGCCGAAATGGTCGGCCTCAGCGAGGAGGTCTTTGGTCGCACCGTCGAATATCTGAAGAGCCGCAAACAATTCGGCAAGCTGATCGGTGAATTCCAGGCGCTGCAGCACCGCGCCGCCGAGCTCTATGTCGACATCGAGATCACCCGCGCCGCAGTGATGAAGGCGCTGCAGGCCCTGGATGCCGACGTCGCCAAGGCCGCGTCGAGCGTCGCCGTTGCCAAGGCCCGGGCCGGCACCACCGCCACGCGCGCGGTGCAGGAAGGCGTGCAGATGCACGGCGGCATGGGCATGACCGACCAGTTCGACATCGGCTTCTTCATGAAGCGCGCCCGGGTCTGCGAGGAGCTGTTCGGCGACGCGAACTACCACACCGAACAGCTGGCGAGGGCGCGCGGGTATTGAGGGTTACTCGTGCGACAAGGCAGCCTGCGTTCCCTCCCCCGCAAGGGCCGAGGGAACGCAGCGTGCCCTCCATCAGCACCATCGCTGCGAGGGCGGCGCGACCGCCCCCTTACCGCATCGGCGGCGCGTACTGCACGCCACCCGCGTTCCACAGCTGGTTCATGCCGCGCGGGATCTTCAGCTTCGACTTCTCGCCGATATTGCGCTCGTACATCTCGCCGTAATTGCCGACGTGGCGGATGATGCGCGCGGCCCAGTCCTTGGTGAGGCCGAGCTGCTCGCCGTAGCGGCCCTCGGTGCCGACGAGGCGCATCACTTCCGGCTTCTTCGACTTCAGGGCTTCGTCGATGTTCTCCGAGGTCACACCCAGCTCTTCGGCGTTGATCATCGCATACAGCGTCCACTTCACGATCATCATCCAGTCGTCGTCGCGCTGGCGCACGACCGGGGCGAGCGGCTCCTTGGAGATCATGTCCGGCAGGATCATGTGGTCGCCGGGTTTCGACAGGTTCAGCCGCAGCGCATAGAGCTGGGAGACGTCGGCCGAGAGCGTGTCGCACTTGCCGGTGTCGTAGGCCTTCACGACGTCGTCGAGCTTGTCGAACTTCACCTCTTCGTACTTCATGTTGTTGACGCGGAAGTAATCGGCGACGTTGAGCGTGGTCGTGGTTCCGCTCTGCACGCAGACCTTGCTGCCGGTCAGGTCCAGCGAGGTCTCCTTGTTGCGCGTGCGCGGAACCATGAAGCCGACGCCGTCGTAATAGGCCACGGCCGGAAAATACAGGTCGTAGTCGAGCTCGCGCGCCATGCTCCAGGTCGTGTTGCGCGAGAGGATGTCGACCTTGCGGCTCTGCAGCTCCTTGAAACGCTCATTGGCGTCGAGCGGAACGAATTTCGCCTTGCCCGGATCGTCGAAGATCGCCGCGGCGACCGCGCGGCAGAAATCGACGTCGAAGCCGGTCCAGTTGCCCTTGTCGTCGGGGATCGAGAAGCCCGGCAGGCCCCTGTTGACGCCGCACAGTACTTCGCCGCGGCGAACCGTGCGCTTCAACGTGCGGGTGTCGTAGAATTCATAGATGATGGCCAGGACGGCGACCAGCACGGCGATGGCGAGCCCGATCAGCAGGCCGCCACGAAAAGTGCGCATCATGTTGCTCTCTCGAAAGTATCGGGAAAAGGAATCTGGAGGAGGGGCAGAGCATGATCCTGACGATCATGCTCGAACCAAAGCCCTTAGAGTTCGGGCTTCTGCCGAATGACGACCTTGGTCCCGACCGGGACGCGATCATAGAGATCGGCGACGTCGTTGTTGACGAGACGGAAGCAGCCAGAGGACACCTTGGTGCCGATCGTGTCAGGACGGTTGGTGCCGTGGATACGGTAGACCGTAGTCCCCAGATACATGGCGCGGGCGCCCAACGGATTGCCGGGGCCGCCGGCCATGAAGCGCGGCAGATAGGGCTGGCGCTGGATCATTTCCGGCGGCGGCGTCCAGTCCGGCCATTCCTTCTTGTTGGTGATGGTCACCAGCCCCTGCCACTGAAAGCCGTCGCGGCCGACGCCGATGCCATAGCGGATCGCGCGCCCGCCGGGCTGCACCAGATAGAGGTGCCGTTCTGCGGTCGAGACGATGATCGTTCCCGGCGGCTCGGTGGTGCGGAAGTAGACCACCTGCTTCTGCCATTCCGGATCGAGCTGGTAGGCGTCATCGGCGATCAGGCCCGGCTCGTCCCCGCGGTCCGGCTGCTGGGCGAAGGCTTGCGGCGTGGACAGAACCAGGCCGATCGCAGCCATAAACATCCCGGTCAGGCGACGAAAATCCGTCATGTAAAGCTCTCCCCGCTGCCACAGCGCAAATCAATCAGGAACCATCAAACCTGAGGGGCAAGTTCATGGCAAGTTGATGGCGCGCCGCCCTGATATGTCACGGGAATGCTTTGGTTTTTTGACGGGCCGGAGCAATGCCACGAACAGGGGATGGCGCGAAAAGCAGTAATTTGTCGTGGCTGGGCTTGATGCACTCGCTCGTGGGATCGAAAGCGGCCGTCATGCCCTGGCATCCACGTTTTTGGTGCCAAGTGCAGAGACGTGGATGGCCGGCAGGCCCGGCCATGACGATGTGGAGGCCTCGAGGGTCCCGATCGCCTGCACCGATATCAGATCTTGCTATTTTCCGCTGCAATCCCGAGCCGCCGGACGATCTCGGTGGCCACGGCGCGCGCCTCGGCTCTCGACCCGATGCGGGGGCTGCGAAACCGTCGCCCCGAGTGCAACCGGATCACGACGATGCAGTGCTCGTCCTCGGACCGGCCGCGGCGCTCGACGGTGATCGATTTCACCTCACGCCCCTCGATATGGTCGGCGCGCAAGCTGCCGTCGCCCCACAGGCGCTCGACGCGAATATCGCTCTGGCGGATGATCCAGAAGACACCGGTGACGAGGTTGGCGTATCTGTAGACGACGAACGCGGCGATCGCGCCGGCGGGCAACAGCGCGATGTCGATCGGGCCCGGCGGCAGGCCGCGCCAGAGCTTGTAGGCATAGGGAACGGCGCTCACGGCGACCGCGATCAGTGCAACGATGTAGATTTCACGCGCCGGAAACGGCTCGATCGGCTCGCCGAGATGCATCTCGGGATTGCTGGCATCGAGCGGATTGACGGGCTCCTCGACATTGGGAACCTCGAACTGCGCGGCGATCCGGGCCACGGTGTCGCGAACATGGGTGACGTCGGCGATCGGCGGAGACGTCAGGCGTTCTCCGGAGGCCAGCGTGAAGACGAGTTGAAAGCGGGCCTTCACTCTCTTGCTGCCGGGGACCTGCAACCCCGTGATGTCGTCTTTGGCCACGATGCGCGTACGCAGCTTTCCGAACGGACTTTGCCGCCCGATCAGGATCTCGTTCGGCGTGATGATCCACACCACGGCCGGCGCCAGCATGATGCCGATGACGAATCCTGCGCCGACCAGCAGCGCGACCATCGAGATGACGATCTCCAGAATGTCCTGTGTGAACAAGCCCGGCGTAAAGCACAGCGCGACGGCGGCGGCAAAGCCGGACATCACCAGCCGCTGCGCGATCGAGGAGCCTTCACGAAGGCGAATGTCGGTGCTGGTCGCGTCGTCCATTGCGGGCGGCTGGTTCCGTTGCGCGCGAAACTCCACGGATGGGTCCGTGGAGTCAAGCAACAACGCCGTCACTTGGCGCCCGTGCGGGCTCAGCTGTCGACGTTCAGCAGCCTTGCCACGGTGCGGTCGATGTGTTCATAGCTGCCCTCGCCGGCGTGCTGGAACACGATCTTGCCGCTCTGGTCGATGATGTACTGCGCCGGCCAATATTGGTTGCGATAGGCGTTCCAGGTCTTGGAATCATTGTCCTGCGCCACCGGATAGGTGATGCCGTGGCGCTTCAGCGCGGCCTGCACGTTCGCGGCCGACCGCTCGAACGGGAATTCCGGCGTGTGCACGCCGACCACGACGAGGCCCCTGTCCTTGTACTTGGCATAGAGGCTGGTGACGTGCGGCAGCGTGTTGACGCAGTTGACGCAGCCATAGGTCCAGAAGTCGACCAGCACGACCTTGCCGCGGAGGCCGGCGATGTTGAGCGGTTTTGAGTTGAACCAGTTGTTGATGCCGGTGAAGTCGGGCGCGGTCTCGTGGCTCGCGGCAGCGACGCGGACGGGGCTTGCGCGGGAAACTTCGTCGCAGATGCCGGGGATGACCGCGCCGGTGACGGCGAAGCCGACCAGTGCGGCGGAAACGGCGAGCAGTTTGAGAGTCATGGAAGCGTCCTCCGGGTGAAATCTTCGATGATTAGAGGCCGATCTGGCCGGTGGGATAGAAGCTGGTGAGCCACGCCACGATCAGCGTGTCGTATTGGAAATACGCCGCGACCGCGAAGCCGATCACGACGACGCCAAAGCCCTGCTGCAGCCGCGGCGAGATGCGCGCGAGGCTGCGCACGCGCGTGGTTGCGGCCTGTCCGCCATAGGCGATCGCCAGCATCGGGATCGCCGCGCCGACGGCGTAGGCGACCAGCAGCGTGCCGGTCCAGGCAAGGTTCCTCGAGGTCGCGACCAGCGTCAGGATCGAGCCGAGCACCGGGCCGGCGCAGGGCGTCCAGACCAGGCCCAGCGTGGTGCCGAGCACGAGCCCGCCAAGCGCGCCGTCGCGCTGTGCGCTGCTCGAACTGCCGAGATCGAGCCAGCCATTGAGTCGTGCCGACAGCCACTCGAAGGGCGCCGGCCACAGCATCAACAGGCCGAATCCGAGCAGCAGGATCGATGCGGCTTCGCGCAGCACGTTCGGGTCGAAATCGAGCGCCTGCGTGATCGCGCCGAGCAGCAGCGCGACTGCGGAGAACGAGACGACGAAGCCGAGCGCGATCATCGCCGGCCGCAGATGCCCCGCGCGCCCGATCGAGGCGCCGAGCAGGATCGGCAGCATCGGCAGCGTGCAGGGCGCAGCGATGGTGAGGATGCCGGCAAGGAGAGCGAAGAGAAGGTCGAGCATTGCGCACTCGTGGAGGAGGTCACGAGGGCAGTTCGGGTCGGGCGTGGGAGTCGTTACGCGGCGTCACGGCTTCGTGACGGGGGCATCGGGTTGTGAGGCAACTGTGTCGGCCGCAATGGCGGTGCGCTTCTTCAACGTGCCGATCGGCATCATCGACCAGAAAACATCGACGCTGCGGCGCTGCGCTAGCGCAGCGCCGCAGCAGTCCGAACCATGAACGACTGTTACCTATCCATCCGGTCTGTTTTGTTACCCATCCATCCGCTGGACAAGAGGGGTGGCCCAGGAAACGGTCTACGCGATCGTGTCGCGCGGAAATTGCAAGTCGAAGGAGTCCCCGTGTGGCACCCCTCTCCCTGCCCCTCCCCCGCAAGGGGGGAGGGAATGAGAGAGCAGTGCCTCCTGACTTCAGCGGGGAGGGGGTGGGGCTGCGGCAACCGCTCGGCCCCAAAAAAAACGACCCGGGGGGGGCATCCTTCCGGGTCGATGGGGGTCTTGGGAGGTTTAACGAAACCGTATGTGGGACTTTTAATGAGGAAGTTTTTCCGCCTGATGTTGTGCTTTGTTTCAATTGTTTCGTCGGCGGTAACACTTCCGTGTCCGGGGGGAGGGGATGATCTGTGGTCCTATCCCATTGAATTGATTGGGCTCAGGCGGCGAAGCGGTCGACGCCGGCGCCCTTAAGCAAATCGGCCAGCTGCTTGCGGGCATAGAACATCCGCGTCTTCACCGTGCTCTGGGGGATGCCGATGATCTGTCCGACCTCCTCCACCGATTTCTCGTGATAGTAGACGAGGTTGATGATCTCCCGATGCGCCGGCGACAGCTTCTGCACGCAGGCACGCAGGATGGCGCTGGTGTCGCTGCGGTCGAGCGAGGTCTCGGGCGTGTCAGCACCATCAGGAATCTGGCGCACGTCCTCCTGGTCGATGTCCTCGAAGCGGCGCTGGCGCATCGCGGTCAGCGCCTTGAAGCGCGCGATCGAGAGCAGCCAGGTCGAAACCTGCGAGCGGCCCTGGAATTGGCCGGCGGTCCGCCACACGTCCAGGAACACCTGGCTGACCAGATCTTCCGCCGTGGTGGCATCGCGCACGATGCGCAGGATGAAGCGGTAAACCCGCACATTGTGCCGGCAATAAAGGATGTGCATGGCCGTCCGGTTGCCGTCGGCAATGCTCTCGAGGAGCATGTCGTCCGAGGTCGCCTGAGCGGCAATGATGCTCTGGCTGGCTTGGGCGTTGATGGCGATGACGTTCGGCATGGACTTGGCTCCCCGTAGCGCCGCGACCGAGCGGCGTTTCCTTGAGCCGAAGTGTTAATGAGCCAACGTTTCGGGACGTCTGCACGAAGAGGGGAAAATGGTTTCGTGCGCCGCCAAATTGTTTCGTCGCAGCGGCCGCGACGAAACATTCGCGGCAAAAAGACGTGGAATTTCAATGCACGGAAAATACGGGGGGTGGAATTTGGGGCTGAGCGCAGGTGCCGGGAACGGATTTCGGGCCATTGCGTTCGATCGCGCGACACCCAGGGCTATCGTCCCGGGGCGCGAAGCGAGACACTAACTACGGATGTGGTTTGGCGAAGATTCGGAGCTGCGCGCATCCCAGGACGACAGGGAGTTTGCCGCCCGCTGCCTAAGCCTTGTCGCCCGCCGGAGAAAACAGATAGCCGCCGCCGCGGATGGTGCGGATCACGGCAGGCTTTGCCGGGTCGGGCTCGATCTTGCGGCGGATGCGCATGATGCGGAGATCGACGGCGCGGTCGAAGGCCTCGGCGTCGCGCGCATTGGCCAATTCCAGCAGGCGCTCGCGCGACAGCACGCGCTTCGGATTCGCTGCGAACACCTTCAAGAGCCCGAACTCGGAGGCGGTCAGCGGATGCTCGTTGCCCTCGTCGTCGCGCAAGGCCTGGGCTTCGAGATCGAGCCATTTGGTGCCGAAGCGCACCAGCTGGTCCTTGTCGGATTTCGCCGCCGAAGCATCCGGCACTGCTGCCTTGGCCGGCACGCTCCGCCGCAGCACCGAGCGGATGCGCGCCATCAGTTCGCGCAGCTCGCAGGGCTTTGCCACGTAATCGTCGGCGCCGAGCTCGAGTCCGACGACGCGATCGATCGGGCTCGCGGTCGCCGTGAGCATGATCACCGGAACGTTGATGCGGCTCTTGAGGTCGCGAATGATCGAGAGCCCGTCTTCCTCGGGCATGTTGAGATCGAGCACGACGAGATCGGGCATGCTGCCCTGGATCGCGGCGCGCAAGCTCTTGCCGCCGTCGCACAGCGTCACGGTGAAGCCGTGCATCTTGAGGTAGTCGCCGACCATCTCCCGGGCCGGGGCCTCATCGTCGACGATCATGATGTGCTGGCTTTGGGTCATGGGCTTTGCATCACGGCATTTCAGTCACGGGGAGGGTGATGGTGAAGGTCGATCCCTTGCCGGGGCCGTCGCTGTCGGCGGTTACCTCGCCGCCATGCATGTCGATGATACGCTTGACGATGGAGAGCCCAAGCCCCGTCGAGCTCTCGCCGGCAGTCGGTTTTGCCGACAGCCGCTGGAACCGCCCGAACAGGCGGCCCAGATCCTCCGGCGACAAGCCGGCGCCCTCGTCGCTGACGCGGACGGTGGTGTCGCGGCCCTCATGGCTGACAGCCACGTCGATCCTGCCGCCGATCGGAGAGTATTTGATGGCGTTGCTGATGAGATTGTCGATCGCCTCGCGGATGCGGTCGGTGTCGCACATGGTGACGATGTTGGGCGGCGCGGCGACGCTGATCGTCTGCTGCTTGTTGACGGCGAGCGGCTGGTTGGCTTCGGCAACCTCCTTGGCCAGCGCCGCGATGTCCACCGGCTCGCGGCGGATGGTGATGTCGAAGGCATCGGCCATCGCATCCGAGATCAGGTGATCGACCATCGTGGTCAGGCGCTTGGTGGCGTCGCGAATGTGGTCGACCTGGGCGACCACGCCGCTCTCCGAGGCGCCGGTCGAGATCAGCTCCTTCAGCATCTCGGTGCGGCCGAGGATGACGCCGAGCGGATTCTTCAGGTCGTGCGCGACGGTGCCCAGGATCTCGTTCTTGAAGCCGTTGGCGCGCTGCAGCCGCAGCCATTGCGCCGAGAGCCGGCGGTTGGCCTGCATCAGCGCGCGGGTGCGCTGGGCGACGCGGTCTTCGAGCTGGGTGTTGGCGTCCTGGAGCTGCTGGTAGAGGATCACGTTGTCGAACGCGATCGAGAGCCTGGAGGAGAAGATCTCGACCAGCGAACGGTCGGTCTCCGACAATTCGCGCTCGGCCTGCAGTAGCACCACCACTTCGCGCCCCGAACCGGTGCGCAAATAGATCACGCTGCGATGGTCGGCGAATTCGTTCTTGCGGCGCTGGAACGCGGCCTCCACCATCTCGCGCAGCTCGGGATCGAGCGCCTTCGACGTGGTGGTGCCGATGAAGCGGCTGTAGCAGCCGCTGCCGGCGAGCACCGAGAGCTCGGGGTCGATGCCGCCATTGTCGCGCAGGACCAGGATGCCGGCGCAATCGACGTTGAGCAGCGAGGCAAGCTGGGTCAGCACGCCCTCGGCGAGCCGCTGCATCGACTTGAAGTCGTACAGGGTCGAGGCCGCGTCGATGATGATCTCCAGCCCGCGCCGCGTCTGCACCATGCGCTCGAGCTGCTGATAGGAGCGCAGCGCCGCGGTCAGCGAGGTGAACAGCTTGTCGGCGGTGAGCTCGGTCTTGGCCTTGTAGTCGTTGATGTCGTACTGCACGATCACGCGCCGCTCCGGCGCCTGGCCGGGCTGGCCGGTGCGCAGGATGATGCGCACGGTCTCGTTCCTGATCTCGTTGCGGATGAACTCGACCAGTTCGAGGCCGGCGACGTCGGTCTCCATGATGACGTCGAGCAGCACGGCGGCGACGTCGCGGTGCTCGGCCATCAGCTTGCGCCCTTCCGCCGCGGAATAGGCCGACAGGATCTCCAGGCTCTGGCCGTTGAGGCTGTAGTCGGACAGCGCGAAACGGGTGCCGTCATGCACGGCCGGATCGTCGTCGATGACGGCGATCTTCCATTTCCGGGCGTTGCTATCCTCCGACGCGGTACCGGTGTCGTCGATCAGGTGGAGGACATCGTCCTGTTCGGCCATTGAGAAGATCCGTCACTGTCTGTGCTTTGCGCGCCGCCTTTGGCGACCCGGGGTATGATAATGCGAAAAGTGGTGCCTTGTCCCAGCTTGGATTCCAGCACCATGCGGCCGCCGAGCTGCTGGGTGACGAGGTTATAGACGATATGGAGGCCAAGTCCCGTGCCGCCTTCATTGCGCCGGGTGGTAAAGAAAGGGTCAAAGGCCTGGCGCTGCACGTCAGGGGTCATGCCGGCCCCGTCATCGGCGAAGCTGATCTCGATGTCGTCGGTCCCGCGCGGCCGCGCCGAGATCGCGATCGTGCCGGCGCGCCCGTCGGCGAAGGCGTGGTTGGCGGCGTTGAGGAACAGGTTGGTCAGGATCTGGCCGTAGGAGCCGGGATAGCCGTCAAGCAGCAGCCCCTCGGGCACGTCGACCTGAAGCGTGATCGGCGAGCGCTTCAGCACCGGGCGCAGGCTGGCGATGATCTGGTCGGTGGCTTCGCTGAGCGAGAATTGCCGCCGCTCGGCATGCGAGCGGTCGACCGCAACCTGCTTGAACGACTGGATGAGCTCGCCGGCGCGCTGGAGGTTGGCGACGAGCTGCTGCGAGGCGTCGCGCGAGGACTGCACGAATTCCTCCAGCTGCGAGCGGCGCAAGCCGCCGTCGCCCTTGAGCTGGGCCTCGAAGATCTCGCTGCGCCGGGCCAAGCTGGAGGCCACCGTCAGGCTGATGCCGATCGGATTGTTGACCTCGTGCGCGACGCCGGCCACCAGGCCGCCGAGCGCTGCCAGCCGTTCGGCATCGATCAAATTCTGCTGCGCGGCATTGAGCTCGAGCAGCGCACTCTCGGCCTTCTCCTTGGACGCGCGCAGCTCGTCCTCGGCCTTGCGCTTGGCGATCGCGTTCTCGCGGAACACTTCCACTGCGCGCGCCATGGCGCCGACCTCGTCGCGTGCCTTGGTGCCCTGCACCTCGCGGTCGAGGTCGCCGAGCGTGATCGCGCGCATCGCCGCCATGATCTGCTGTAGCGGCAGGCGGATCGACAGCGCGATCAGAACGCCGACAGTGAGGATGATGCCGAGGAAGATGACCGCGATCGACAGCACCCGGCGGGAAATGTCGGCCAGCGTGCGGTCGAAGGTCTCCTGCGCCTTCTGCTCGCGCTGGCGCATCTTGGTCGAGAGGTCGTCGATGGCGCCGATCGCCTCGGCCTGGCTGGCGTCGATGGTGTTGCGGAGCAGCTCGGTGCGGCTCGCAAGCTGCTCGGAGAGCTTGGCAAAGCCCTCCCGCAGCGCCATGGTGCGGGCGGCAAGCCGCCGCAGGGCCATCTTCTGGAGATCGTTATCGGCGAGATCGATCATGACCGGAATGGTCTTCTCGATCGTCTCGGTGCTGCGCCGCGCGTCGTCGGCGGCGCCCGACGACTGCGACAGGTAGTAGGAATTGGCCGCCACCAGCATCGCGGTGAAGGCCTCGCGGGACTTGCCGAGCGAGGGCCAGATCAGCGCGTCACGATGGCCGGTGGCGCCTTCGATGATGGAATAGAGGCCGGCCATGTCCCGGGCCGGGCCTTGCACCTGCTCCTCATAGGTCTTGGCGATCGTCGCCTGCACGCTGCGCAGCTCGCCGAAACCGTTGAGAAAGCGATCGGTGGTGCGCTCCAGCTCCTCGACCGAGCCCGACAGCATCGGGTCCTTGGCGGCGCGGTTAGTCAACGTGCCCAGCACCGCCTCGCGCAGCAGGAGGATCTCGGCGAACAGGTCCGGGCTCGGTTGGTTGATATAGCGGTGGATCAGGTTGTGGAGGCGTCCGGTCTCGCTTTCGAGCAGCGCCAGGATCCGGTCGGACTCGCGTACCTGGCGCACGTCGCCCCAGGCCGAGCCCAGCACCTGCGCGCCGTTCCAGATCATCGCCACCAGCACCACGACCACGGCGGAGTTCAGCGCGGCGATCGACAGGATGCGCCAGCGGATCGGCACCGCCCGCAGCACGCCGACCAGTCGCGCGCGCAGCTGCCCGATCGGGCCGGGCGGCCTGTCCACGTGCTCGCGATGTCCAAGCGCAGCCAACAGGCCTCACTCCACCTTGCGAATGCGTTCGATCAGCGCGGCCGCCGCGGGATCGCGTCCGGCCTTGGCGTAGATTGCGGCCATCGCCTCCTCGAACGGCTTGCGGTCGATGCCCTTGATGATGGTCACGCCCGCGTCCTGCGCCTTGCGCTGCGACTGCTCCTCGAGGTCCCGCCACTTCTCGCGCATGAACCGGCTGGAGCGCTGCGCGGCCTCCTTGAAGATGATCCGGTCGTCCGGCGACAGGCTCTGCCAGGCCTTCAGCGAAATCACCAGCACCTCCGGGCTCATCGTGTGTTCGGTGAGCGTGTAATGGCCGGCATGCTTGTAATGGTCCGTCGTCACGAAAGATGGCCAGTTGTTCTCGGCGCCGTCGATCAGGTGGTTGGCAAGCCCGGTGAGCACCTGCCCGTAGGGCAGTTCGACCGGTTCGGCGCCGAGCGCGCGCATCATCTGGTTCATCAACTCCGACTGCTGCACCCGGATCCGCAATCCCTGCAGATCCGCGAAGCTTCGGACCGGGCGGACGCCATTGTAGATCGACCGCGCGCCCGAATCGTAGAAGCAGAGCCCGACGAAGCCGTAGGGCTCGAAACTGTTCAGGATCTCGCTGCCGATCGGCCCGTCCAGCACCCTCTGCATGTGCTCGATGGACCGGAACAGGAACGGCATTGCGAGCACGTTCATCGCCGGGACGAAATTGCCGATCAGCGCCACGTTGGTCCGGTTGAGGTCGATCGCGCCGGCCCGGGTCTGCTCGATAGTCTCCTTTTCCTCGCCGAGCTGACGGGAGTGGAAAACCTTGATCTCGTGCCGGCCGCCGCTGCGTTCGGCGATCAGGGCGCCCATGTAACGCAGCGCCTGGACGGTCGGGTAGTTCTCGGCCTGAGTGTCGGCGGCGCGAAATTCGCGCGCAACGGCGCCCGTCGTCCAGACGGCAAGCAGAAGCGCGACGAAGATCACCCCGGTCCGCGAAGATTCGGCACGGTTCAGCACTGGCACACTCAACCCCTCGGTGGTGGAGTCTATGGCGGAAGGAAAAGGTTCAATGCAACCTAGCAGATGGTAAGGGGAAGGCCATCCCGCCGGTTCCGCAGGGCCGAATTGTGCGACGCGGCCGGCGCTCATTCCCGGTTGAAACCGCCAATGCCGCGCCTTAAGCAAGGCAGCGCCTTCCGGCGCGCGGCAAGGGAAGAGCCATCGTGATGCCAGCACTGCGCCTTTTGCAGTTCGTCGCCGCCTTTGCGGCTCTCTCATTGGCCGCTCCCGCCGGTGCCGCCACCGACATTGCGCTGTGGCACGCCATGTCCGGCGAGCTCGGCCGGCAGCTCGACAAGCTCGCCTCCGACTTCAATGCCTCGCAGTCCGACTACCGGATCGTGCCTGCCTATAAGGGCAATTACACCGAAACGGTGACGGCGGCGATTTTCGCCTTCCGTTCGCGCAGCCAGCCCGCGATCGTCCAGGTCAACGAGGTCGCCACCGCGACGATGACCGCGGCCAAGGGCGCGATCTATCCGGTGTTCAGCCTGATGCGGGACCAGGGCGAGCCGTTCTCGCTGGACGATTACCTGCCCGCGGTCTCCGGCTACTACACCGACGCGTCCGGCAATCTGTTGTCCTTCCCGTTCAATTCCTCGACCCCGATCCTGTATTACAACAAGACCATGTTCCGCGAGGCGGGCCTCGATCCGGAGGCGCCGCCGAAGACCTGGCCGGAATTGGGGGCGGCCGCGAAGCGCCTGCGCGACCGTGGTGCTCCTTGCGGCTTCACCACGTCCTGGCCGTCCTGGATCCATGTCGAGAATTTCTCCGCCTTCCACAATTTGTCGCTGGCGACGCGGGCGAACGGCTTTGCCGGGCTTGATGCCGGATTGACCATCAACAATCCGCTTCTCGTCAAGCACATCGCCCAACTTGCAGATTGGCAGAAGACCAAGCTGTTCGACTATAGCGGCCGTGGGCAATCAGCCGAGCCGCGCTTCCAGAACGGCGAATGCGGCATCTTCATCGGCTCCTCGGCGACGCGCGCCGACATCAAGGCGAATTCGAAGTTCGAGATCGGCTACGGCATGATGCCGTACTGGCCCGATGTGAAGGACGCACCGCAGAACTCGATCATTGGCGGCGCCACGCTCTGGGTGCTGCGCGACCGTCCCCGCGAGGAATACAAGGGCGTCGCGCGATTCTTCGCCTATCTGTCGCAACCGGCGGTGCAGGCTGCCTGGCACCAGAACACCGGCTATCTGCCTGTGACCCGCGCCGCCTTCGAGCTGACGCGGTCGCAGGGGTTCTACGAGCGCAATCCGGGTTCGGCGATCTCGTTCGAGGAGATCACGCTGCATCCGCCGACGGAGAACTCCAAGGGCATCCGGCTCGGCTCCTTCAGCCTGATCCGCGGCGCCATCGAGGACGAGCTGGAGCAGGCCTTTGCCGGCCAGAAGAGCGCGCAAGCCGCACTCGATTCCGCCGTCGAGCGCGGCAACAAGCTGCTGCGCCAGTTCGAGCGCGCAAGTCCGGATAGGTAGCGGGTTGCGAATGAGCCTGGCTGTCGCCGCGAGCACGGTGCGCTCCCTCCCCCGCTTGCGGGGGAGGGCTGGGGAGAGGGTGCTTCCGCAATGGGACAATCCCCAAGAGGAGAAAACCCTCACCCGGCACTACGTGCCGACCTCTCCCGCGAGCGGGAGAGGTGCACCGTCTCCTCGGCTGGCATCGAGCCAACCAACGCTAACCCTGTTTTCGATACGCAAGCGCCAATGACACTCATGCCGTCGCAACAACTTCCCCACCTGGCCGACGCCGCAAGCTTTCGCGCCTTTCGCTCAGCTCCCTCACAATGGCTCCCCATCGCGCTCGACATCGCGCGCAGCCACGGTCTCGATGCCGGCGCCCCGCATGTGTTTGCGACTGGCACCAACCTCGTGGTCGGCCTGGGTGAAACGCTGATCCTGAAAATCTTCCCGCCGCTCTTGCGCGCGCAATTCGTCTCCGAGCGCGGCTCGCTGTCGCAGCTTGCCGGCCGCTTGCATTTGCCGATCCCCGAGATCGTGGCGGAGGGCGAGCGCGACGGCTGGCCCTATCTGATTATCACGCGCCTTGCCGGCACGCTCGGCTCGGAGGTCTGGCCGCATTTGCCAGAAGACCAGAAGGAGCGCGTGCTGCGCCAGATCGGCGAGACCATCGCTTCCGTGCAGCGCGCCCCGCTCGGCGCGCTCGCGCAGATCGAGCCGCGCTGGGACGCGTTCATGCGCAGGCAGATGCAGGGCTGCAGAGCGCGGCACACCCGCCTCGGCCTTGCGCCAAAATTCCTGGCCGGGCTCGACGATCTCCTGCGCGATGCGGGCAAGCTCATCCCGATGGATGCGCCGCCGGTGATCCTGATCGGGGAGTACATTCCCGAGAACTTCCTGCTCGCCTGCCATGACGGCCAATGGTCGCTTGCCGGCCTGTTCGACTTCGGCGATGTCCTCGCCGGATGGCGCGACTACGACCTGCTCGGCCCCAGCGCCTTCATGGCGGCGGGTCGGCCCGGCCGGGTGCGCAGCCTGCTCGAAGGTTTTGGCTATGCGAAGCCGGACGATGCGCTCAAGCGGCGCCTGATGGCCCTGATGCTGCTGCACCGCGCCAGCGATCTCAACGCGCACATCTGCATCGAAGGCTGGCAGGAAAAGGCGAATGACCTCATTGAGCTGCAGGAGCTGATCTGGCCCGGCTGAGCGCGCCACGCCTCCCCGGTCATTCCGGGGCGCCGCGGAGCGGCGAGCCCGGAATCTCTTGTCCCGCGCGTGTTGCCGCCCGATGGAGTCCGGGCTCGATGCTGCGCATCGCCCCGGAATGACGGGGGAGGGTGTTGCTGAGGCCCGGTCGCCAAGGATTTGTCCGCCTCCTCGATGGGCTCCGAGATCTTGCAGCGTAATTTTTATGCAATTGCCTCCCTTTGTATGCAATTCGATCTGCCATACAATTCAAGTGAAACGCAGTAATCTCCTGTGATATCAGCTACTTATGGCAAATTTAGTATCCCGTTAAGCTCTGGCACGAACTTTGCGAATTCAGTTCCAACCAGAAACTTTTGTGTTGGAGCGATTTCATGAAGCGCCGCGATTTCCTCAAATCCGTTTCCGGGTTGGCCGCCGGAGCGGCGCTTCCGGCCATGCCGTCCGTGATCTCCTCGGCCAAGGCCGATGCCCGCTCGGAGACGCTGCTGATCATCTCGGAGGGCGGCCCCAACAATCTCGACATCCACGGCATCGGCACCAACGTGCCCGGCTATGAGGTGTCCTGGAATTGCTACGACCGCCTGATCAGCCACGAGATGAAGAGCGGCCCCGGCGGCGTGCCCTATTACGACCGCGACAAGTTTAAGGGCGAACTCGCCGAGGACTTCAAGATCGACGACATGTCGGTCACCTTCAAGCTGAAGAAGAACGCCAAATTCCACGACGGCGCGCCTGTTACCGCCAAGGACGTGAAGTGGTCGCTCGACCGCGCCGTCAGCGTCGGCGGTTTCCCGACCTTCCAGATGAGCGCGGGCTCGCTGACCAAGCCGGAGCAGTTTGTCGTGATCGACGATCACACCGTGCGCGTCGACTTCCTGAAGAAGGACAAGCTCACGATCCCCGATCTTGCCGTCATCGTGCCCTGCATCGTCAATTCCGAGCTGGTGAAGAAGAACGCCAGCGAGAAGGATCCCTGGGGTCTCGAATACACCAAGCAGCAGACCGCGGGCTCCGGCGCCTACAAGGTGGTGAAATGGACCGCCGGCACCGAGGTGGTGATGGAGCGCAACGACGACTGGGTCGGCGGTCCCCTGCCGAAGATCAAGCGCGTGATCTGGCGCATGGTGCCGCAGGCCGGCAACCGCCGTGCGCTGCTCGAGCGCGGCGACGCCGACATTTCCTACGAGCTGCCGTTCAAGGATTTCCAGGAGATGAAGGCGAACGGCAAGCTCAACGTGGTGTCGCTGCCGTTCTCCAACGGCATCCAGTATATCGGCATGAACGTGACCAAGCCGCCCTTCGACAATCCGAAGGTGCGGCAGGCGATGGCCTATGCGATGCCGTATCAGAAGATCATGGACGCCGTGCTGTTCGGGCTCGGCAACCCGATGTTCGGCGCGCCCGCGGACAAGGCCACCGAGGTCGCCTGGCCGCAGCCGCACAAGTTCAACACCGACATGGCGAAGGCGAAGGCGCTATTGGCCGAAGCGGGCTACCCCAACGGCTTCGAGACCACGATCTCGTTCGATCTCAACTTCGCCGGCGTCAACGAGCCGCTCTGCGTGCTGGTGCAGGAATCGCTCGCCCAGCTCGGCATCAAGACCACCATTAACAAGGTGCCGGGCGCCAACTGGCGCACCGAGTTGAACAAGAAGGAGATGCCGCTCTTCACCAACGTGTTCTCGGGCTGGCTCGATTATCCCGAATACTTCTTCTACTGGTGCTATCACGGCAACAATTCTGTCTTCAACACCATGAGCTACAAGTCGGCGGAGATGGACAAGCTCATCGACGGCGCGCGCACCGCCGCGGCCACCGGCGACAAGGCCACCTATGATGCCGACGTAAAGGGCTTCGTCGATCTCGCCTACAGCGACATCCCGCGCATCCCGCTGTACCAGCCCTTCGTCAACGTCGCGATGCAGAAGAACATCAGCGGCTACCAATACTGGTTCCACCGCCGCCTGGATTATCGCGCGATGGCGAAGGGGTGAGAGAGGCATGGGGCCAACAGTGCTGGCTATCCTCCCGAGTGAGGTGAGCACGCTCTTCAGACTCCCTCCCCCCTTGCGGGGCAGGGTTGGGGAGAGGGGTAGCCACGAACTCAGGCTTCTCCCGGGGCCACCCCTCTCCCTAGCCCTCCCCCGCAAGGGGGGAGGGAACGCAGCGGTGCGCGCCGCTGGCTGCGCGCGCATCAGTCGCAGGAGCGCCCCATGCTGACCATGATCGGCAAGCGCCTGATGTTCGCGATTCCCTCGCTGATCGGCGTCGTCATCGTCACCTTTCTGCTGACGCGCGCGCTTCCTGGCGATCCCGCCGCCTATTTCGCCGGTCCCGCTGCGACAAAGGAAGCCGTCGAGCAGATCCGCAAGAAACTCGGCCTCGACAGACCGCTCATCGAACAGTTCTTCCGCTACACCAACGATCTCGCGCATGGCGATTTCGGCAACTCGCTCACCACGGGACAACCGGTCGCGGCGGAGATCCGCAACCGCCTGCCGGCCTCCGCCGAGCTGACACTGCTCGGCCTCTTGGTCTCGATCGTCATCGCCATTCCGCTCGGCGTGCTGGCGGCAACCCGGCCAGGATCATGGATCGACCATCTCTGCCGCGTCACGACAACGGCCGGCGTGTCGCTGCCGGTGTTCTTCACCGGCCTCGTGCTGGTCTATGTGTTCTACTTCCGCCTAGGCTGGTCGCCCGCGCCACTCGGCCGTCTCGACGTGTTCTACAGCGCCCCGCCGACGGTGACCGGCTTCTACCTGATCGACACCCTGCTGGCGCGCGACGTCGAGGCATTCCGCTCGGCGCTGAGCCAGCTCATTCTTCCCGCGACGACGCTCGCGATCTTTTCGCTGGCGCCGATCGCGCGCATGACGCGCGCCTCGATGCTGGCGGTGCTCGCCAGCGAGTTCGTCCGCACCGCGCGCGCCAGCGGCCTGTCGCCCGCAACCGTGATCGTCACCTACGCCTTCCGCAACGCGATGCTGCCGGTCATCACCACGCTCAGCATGGTGTTCTCGTTCCTGCTGGGCGCCAACGTGCTGGTCGAGAAAGTGTTCGCCTGGCCGGGCATCGGCTCCTACGCCGTGGAAGCGCTGATCTCGTCGGACTTCGCGCCGGTGCAGGGTTTTGTGCTGACCATGGCGGTGATGTACGTGCTGCTCAATCTGATCATCGACATTTTGTACGGCGTGATCGATCCGCGCGTGCGGCTGGAGGGCTAGCCATGATCGCATTCGATGCGAGACACGCGACCGGTGCGCTCCCTCCCCCGCTTGCGGGGGAGGGCTGGGGAGAGGGTGTCTCCGCGGGCGAGAACCCCCAAGAGGCGAGAGCCCTCTCCCGGCGCGTTGCGCCGACCTCTCCCGCAAGCGGGAGAGGTGAAGCCAACTCCCAGCTCGCTATCCAAATTCATGAAGCACCAGGAGTGAAACCATGAGCTCCGTTGCGCCTGCTGTTGAACCCGTCGGTCCCGCCCGCACGTCGGGACTATCAGCGATCCTCGAACAGACCCGCTATGTCCTCGGCGAGAACAAGGTCACGGGCTTTGCCTTCGCGCTGCTGATCCTGATCCTCGCCGCCGCGATCTTCGGGCCCTCTGTGGTGCCGTACGATCCGCTCGCCTCCGACACCGCGGCGGCCCTGAAGCCGCCGTCGGCGGCGCACTGGTTCGGCACCGACCAGCTCGGGCGCGACATCTTCAGCCGCGTCATCGTCGCCACGCGCCTCGACGTCTTCATCGCGATCGCCTCGGTCGCGCTGGTGTTCCTGATGGGCGGCCTTGCCGGCATTGCCGCCGGCTATTTCGGCGGCTGGACCGATCGCGTCGTCGGCCGCATCGCCGACACCATCATGGCCTTTCCGCTGTTCGTGCTCGCCATGGGCATCGTCGCCGCGCTCGGCAATACCGTGCAGAACATCATCCTCGCCACCGCGATCGTGAACTTTCCGCTCTATGCCCGCGTCGCGCGCGCCGAAGCCAATGTCCGTCGCAATGCCGGCTTCGTGCAGGCCGCGCGCCTCTCCGGCAACGGCGAATTCCGCATCCTCCTGGCGCACATTCTCCCGAACATCATGCCGATCATGATCGTGCAGATGTCGCTGACCATGGGCTACGCCATCCTCAACGCCGCGGGTCTCTCCTTCATCGGCCTCGGCGTCCGGCCTCCCACCGCCGAATGGGGCATCATGGTCGCCGAAGGCGCGGGCTTCATGGTCTCGGGCGAATGGTGGATCGCGCTATTCCCCGGCCTTGCCCTGATGATCGCGGTGTTCTGCTTCAACCTCCTCGGCGACGGACTGCGCGACATCGTCGACCCCCAGCGGAGGACGTGATGGTGATTGGTGTCGCGAGGATCACATGTGAAGAGAGCACCGCTCTCTCATTCCCTCCCCCGCAAAGGGGGAGGGGCGAGAGGCCGGTGCCCGCCTCACACGCAAATGTCCGTCAAAAATTCCTCAGTAATTCCAACGTCGTTCTACTGTGCATGGGGTCGTTTTCAACCCTTTTGATGGGGAGGCGCCCATGACCGCGCAGCCTCTGCTCGACGTCCAGGACCTCACCGTCGAATTCACCACCCGCCGCGGCATCGTGAAAGCGGTGCAGCACGTCAACATCTCCGTCGCCAAGGGCGAGACGCTCGCCATCGTCGGCGAGTCCGGCTCCGGCAAGTCGGTGACCTCCTATGCCGTGATGCGCATCCTCGACCGCGCCGGGCGGATCGCCGAGGGTTCGGTGATGTTCTCCGGCATCGACGTGAAGGCCGCGACCGAGGACCAGATGCGCGACTTGCGCGGCCGCGAAGTCTCGATGATCTTCCAGAATCCGCGTGCGGCGCTCAACCCGATCCGCAAAGTCGGCGACCAGATCGAGGACGTGCTGCGCACCCATGTGCAGCAGGCCCA
Organism: Bradyrhizobium sp. USDA 326; assembly: GCF_049739485.1. Taxonomy (NCBI): domain Bacteria; kingdom Pseudomonadati; phylum Pseudomonadota; class Alphaproteobacteria; order Hyphomicrobiales; family Nitrobacteraceae; genus Bradyrhizobium; species Bradyrhizobium sp. USDA 326. The sequence goes on along the minus strand of NZ_JBMGQA010000001.1, from coordinate 2,157,733 downwards.
GGTGGCCGATCACGGCGAGAAGGCAATCGAGGCGCTGGAGCAGGTCAAGATCGCACGCCCGCGCGAGCGCTACCACGCCTATCCCTTCGAGCTCTCGGGCGGCATGTGCCAGCGCGTCGTCATCGCGCTCGCGCTCGCCTGCAATCCGCAGCTCCTGATCGCGGACGAGCCAACCACCGGCCTCGACGTCACCACGCAGAAGGCCGTGATGGACCTGATCGTCGAGCTGACCAGGCGACGCGCGATGTCGACCATCCTGATCACGCACGACCTCGGCCTTGCGGCTGCCTATTGCGACCGCGTCGTCGTGATGGAGAAGGGTCGCGTCGTCGAGACCGCCAAGGCGGCGGATATCTTCGCGAACCCGCAGCACCCCTACACCAAGAAGCTGATGCGCGCGACGCCGCGGCTGGGTGTGAGCCTGCCGGATCTGCTGCCGGAGGAGGAGGGCGCTTCGCAAGCCCCCGTCGTCATGGCCGGGCTTGACCCGCCTGCGGGGCCGAAGCCCCTTCGGCGCGGCGAAGGCCCGGCCACCCATCACGCTTCGCAAGACCCATCTCGTTCGATGGACCGCCGGGTCAAGCCCGGGGGTGACGAGAATCCAAAGCCCCTCCTGCTCGTCGACAAGCTCGTCAAGGAATACCCCCGCCAGGGCGCGACCGCCGTGCTCGGAAAACTGTTCGGCCGGAAGCCTCCGGTCGAGCCGGACGTGTTCCGCGCCGTCGACGGCATCAGCTTCTCGCTCGGCCATGGCGAGAGCGTCGGCCTCGTCGGCGAATCCGGCTGCGGCAAATCGACGACGTCGATGATGGTGATGCGCCTGCTCGACCAGACCTCCGGACTGATCCAGTTCGACGGCGAGGACATCTCGGGCATCGCGCCATCCGCTTTCGCCCGCCTACCGCAGCGCAGCCGCATCCAGATGGTGTTCCAGGACCCCACCGACAGCCTCAACCCCCGCTTCACCGCCGCGCGCGCTATCGCCGATCCGATCATGCAATTGGGTGATATCAAGGGGCGCGACGCGCTCCGTGCCCGCTGCGAGGAGCTCGCCGCCATGGTCGGCCTGCCGCACAATCTGCTCGACCGCTTCCCGCATCAATTGTCGGGCGGCCAGAAAGCCCGCGTCGGTATCGCCCGGGCCATTGCCCTGCATCCGAAGCTAGTCATCCTGGACGAGCCGACGGCGGCGCTGGACGTCTCGGTGCAGGCCGTGGTGCTCAACCTGCTGCAGGACCTGAAACAGCGGCTAGGTATGAGCTACCTGTTCGTCTCGCATGATTTGAATGTGGTGCGCTTGTTGTGCGATCGTGTCATTGTGATGCGGACGGGTCGAATCGTCGAGGAAGGCTCTTCCGAGCAGGTCTTGAGCGATCCCAAGGACGACTTCACCAAGGAGCTGCTGACGGCGATCCCGCATCCGCCGTTGCAGGTACACTGAGAGTGCACTGATAGTTGAGAGCGTGATGGCCGAATCCCTGGACGACTATATCGACGCCGTATCGAGAGCGCTGGCGCTGCCGGTCGAGGAGGCCTGGAGGCCGGCGGTGCGTGCCAACCTCGAAGTGTCGCTGCGCCTCGCCCGCCTCGTCGACGAATTCGCGCTGCCGGACGAGACCGAGCCGGCGCCGATCTTCACGGCCTGATATCGCCATGACCACCAAGCCAGAGATGACGGCCTCCGAGATCGCGAGTGCGGTTGCAGGCGGCAAGATGTCCGCGCTCGACGCCACCGAAGCCGCGCTCGCGCGCATCAAGCAGCACGACTCCGTCCTCAACGCCTTCACCGACGTCACCGCCGAGCGGGCCCGTGCGAAAGCACGCGCGATCGACGCCGATATCGCGGCGGGAAAGAAAGTCGGCCCGCTCGCCGGCGTGCCCTTCGCGGTGAAGAACCTGTTCGATGTCGCAGGCCTTTCGACCCGCGCGGGTTCGAAGATCAACCGCGACCTCGCGCCCGCCAAGCGCGATGCGACGCTGATCGAGCGGATGGAAGCGGCCGGCGCGGTCCTCGTCGGCGCGCTCAACATGGGCGAATACGCCTACGACTTCACCGGCGAGAACGTCCACGACGGCCCCTCGCGCAATCCGCATGACACCACGCGGATGACCGGCGGCTCTTCCGGCGGTTCCGGCAGCGCGGTCGGCGGCGCGCTGGTGCCGATCGCGCTCGGCTCGGACACCAACGGCTCGATCCGCGTACCGTCCTCGTTCTGCGGCATCTTTGGCCTGAAGCCGACCTATGGCCGGCTGTCGCGGGCGCGCTCCTTCCCGTTCGTGGCGAGCCTCGATCATCTCGGCCCGTTCGCGCGCTCCGTCACCGATCTCGCGCTCGCCTATGACGTGATGCAGGGGCCGGATGCCGACGATGCCGCCTGCACCACGCGTGGGCTAGAACCGACGCTGCCGCTGCTTGCCAATCCGGTTTCGGATCTGCGCATCGCCATTGCCGGCGGTCACTTCCAGAAGAACGTGTTTCCGGAAGCGGTCGAAGCCGTCAGCCGCGTTGCCAAGGCGCTTGGTACGACGAAAGTCGTCGACGTGCCTGAAGCCTCGCGCGCCCGGGCCGCGGCCTATGTCATCACCACCACCGAAGGCGCTTCGCTGCATCTCGATCGCCTGCGCAAGCGTCCGAACGACTTTGATCCGGCCGTGCGCGACCGGCTGATCGCGGGCGCCATGGTGCCGGCGCCGCTGGTCGATCGCGCGCAGAAATTCCGCCGCTGGTATCGCGCGCAGCTTGTCGAGATCTTCAAATCGGTCGACGTGCTGCTGGCGCCGGCGACGCCCTGCACCGCGCCAAAGCTCGGCCAGATGAATTTCAACCTCGACGGCGTCGAGTTGCCGGTCCGCGCCAATATCGGCATCCACACCCAGCCGATCTCCTTCATCGGCCTGCCGGTCGTTGCAGTGCCGGTGCCGCTCGAGCCGCTGCCGATCGGCGTGCAGATCATTTGTGCGCCCTGGCGCGAGGACATCGCGTTGCGCGTTGCGCACGCATTGGAGAAAATGGGTGTCGTCGCCGCGCCCGCGCCCAGAGGAATCTAAGATGGAGATCGATCTCCCCGAGGTGATTGCGGAAGTCAAAGCCGCGTTCGAGCGCTATGAACAGGCCCTCGTCAACAACGATGTCGCCGTGCTCGGCGAGCTCTTTCGCAACGATCCTCGCACCCTGCGCTACGGCATCGGCGAGAACCTTTATGGCTATGAGGCGATCTCCGGCTTCCGCGCCGCCCGCTCGCCGGTCGGGCTGAACCGCCGCACCGCCAAGACCGTCATCAGCAGCTACGGCCGCGACACGGCCGTGGCCTCCACCTTGTTCTATCGCGACACGGCGCCCGGCAAGGTCGGCCGGCAGATGCAGACCTGGATTCGTTTCCCGGAGGGCTGGCGCGTCGTCGCCGCTCATGTCAGCATCATCGACGAGCCGAAAGAGACCGTATGACGCTTGACGATCTTCCGCCTGGGACACTGCCGGCCGAGCCGGTGGTGCCCCGCGTCGACCGGGCGCTGCCGTCGCTGCAGAAGATCACGCGCGCCGAGGAGCTGCGGCTTCAGCTTGCCGACGAGATCGTGCGCGGAACCCTGGCGCCGGGCGCGCCGCTGGACGAGACCGACATCGCGCGACGCTTCAACGTCTCGCGCACGCCGGTGCGCGAAGCGTTGCGCCAGCTGGTGGCGAGCGGCCTCGTCGAGGCGCGGCCGCATCGCGGTGCCGTGGTGGCGCAGCCGTCTATCGAGCGGCTGAAAGGCATGTTCGAGGCGATGGCGGAGCTCGAGGCCTTGTGCGCCGGCCTTGCCGCCGAACGCATGTCGGCGGCCGAGCGTCATGGCCTGGAGGCCATCCACGAGGAGCTGCGGGTGCTGAGCTACACCGGCAATCCCGAGCGTTTCCACGAGGTCAACGAGCGCTTCCACAACGCGATCTATGCCGGTTCGCAGAACGGCTATATCGCCGAGATCACGCTCGCCACCCGCGTCCGCGTGCAGCCGTTCCGCCGCGCCCAGTTCCGCAATCTCGGCCGCCTCGCCAAGTCGCAAGCCGAGCACGACCGCGTCGTCGTCGCCATCATGCGCGGCGACAAGCAGGGCGCCGCCGCCGCGATGCGCGCGCATATCGAATTGGTGCGCGGGGAGTATGAGATTTACGCGGTGTCGGTGTAAGCACGTTCGTTGCCACACTCTCACTGTCGTCCCCGCGAACGCGGGGACCCATAACCACAGGGAGTAGTTCGAGGCAGAGTTCCCACTCCGAGTATTCGCAAAACCGCTTTCTGTGGGTATGGGTCCCGGATCGGCGCTCCGCTTCGCTGCGCTTGTCCGGGACGACAGTCTTTATGAGGTTCGCGCCGTTTACACGACCTACGCCGTCGCAGCTTCCGCCATAAACTTCCGCCAGCCGCCATAGGCGGTGATATCGCGCGCTTCGCCCAGCGCCTCGGGCTCGACGAGAAACCCCTTCACGCTGCGGCCATCGGCAAGGCGCACCGTGCCGATCGCCATCGGTGCCGGAATGGCGTTGACGAACTCGCCGAACGCAGCTGCCGACAATGACCAGATTTCCAGCTCTATGGCCGCGCCCGTGCCGGTCTCGACGCGCAGCAGGCCGGGCTTCGGCGGCGTCGTCTTGAGCGCATAGAGCTTGTAGTCGGGCGCGGTCTTCGTCGCCTCGATCAGCTTTCCATTCAGCGTGGTCAATTCCCCGTTCAGCGCCATGCCGGAGAGGTGCGCTCCGACCACCGCAATCGGGATTTCATCGCCATTGCTTGCGGGCAGTGGCGCGAGCGGGGCCTGCGCCACACCCTTCGCGCCGAGGGTCAGCTTGGTATCAGCATGGAAGACGCGGCCGATGCTGGCGAGCAGCACATCGCGTCCTGCGGGCGCGAGCAGCGTGATGCCGAAAGGAATGCCGTCGCTGCGCATCGCAGCAGGCACGGCGAGGCCGCAGAGGTCGAGCAAGTTGACGAAATTGGTGTAGGTGCCGAGCCGGCTGTTGAGCTCGATCGGATTGGCGAGCACCTGTTCGGTCGTATAGGCCGTCGGCGCGGTCGGCAGCACCAGCGCGTCGATATCCGTAAACGTCCGCTCGGCGACCTTGCGCAGCCCCTGCAGGCGATAGAGCGCCGAGAAGGTCTCCGCCGCGGTCAGCCGCGCGCCGGCGGCGGTGATCTCGCGCGTCACGGGGTGGATCGTGTCGGGCGCGGAGGCGAGCAGGTCCTTGATCACGAGGTAGCGCTCGGCGACCCAGGGACCCTCATAGAGCAGGCGCGCCGTCTCATAGAACGGCTCGAGGTCGAACTCGACCAGTGACGCGCCAAGCGCAGTCCATCGCTTCAGTGCATCGCCGTAAGCGGCTTCCGCCTTCTTGTCGCCGAAGAAGATCAGCTGCCCGTCGCGCGGCACGCCCAGGCGCAAGCTTGCCGGCATCGGCGTGAGCGCACCCAGCGGCCGGTCGCGCGAGAATGGATCGGCCCGGTCGGGTCCCGCCATCACCGATAGCGCAAGGGCGGCGTCGTCCACCGTCAGTGCGAACACCGAGATGCAGTCGAGCGTGCGGCAGGCCGGCACCAGGCCCGCATTGGAGATCATGCCGAGGCTCGGCTTCAGCCCGACGATGTTGTTGAGCATTGCCGGCACGCGGCCCGAGCCGGCGGTGTCGGTGCCGAGCGACAGCGGCACGAGCCCGGCGCCGACGGCGACCGCGGAGCCCGAGCTCGAGCCGCCGGGAATGAGATCCTCGCGGATCGAATTCCTGGGAATGCCGTAGGGCGAACGGACGCCGACGAGCCCGGTTGCGAACTGGTCGAGATTGGTCTTGCCGATGATGATGGCGCCGGCGGCGCGCAGGCGCTCCACGGCGGCCGCGTCGTGCGCCGGCGTGTACGAGAAGGCCGGGCACGCGGCCGTGGTCGGAAAGCCCAGCGCCTCGATATTGTCCTTCACTGCGACCGGCACGCCATAGAGCGGCAGACCGGCGGCATCCGCGCGGACGGCTAGCTTCTCGGCCTCAGCGATCGCGTCCTTCTCGTCGCGCAGGCTGATGAACACGGCGGGATCATCGTGGTCGCGGATGCGCTGGTAGGTCCGTGCGACCGTCTGCGCCGGCGTCAGTGTGCCCGCGCGATGCGCGGCCACAATCGCGGCGATCGTTTCAGGCTGCTCGGCCCCCATGGCAACTCAACTCCGGCAATTTGTCCTTCGCCCGGAGTAAAGCAAGCGATGTGCCATTGTGTACATTGTCCGGGCAGGTCGATGGCCCCGGATATCATCGTAAGATCAGCAGGTTGGAGGATGTTTCGGCAAGCGCGCGGGCGGTCGTGCCGCCGTCCTCCGACGGGCATCTGCTCAAATAATGAGCAGTCGGGATCAGGTGAAGCCGGCGAGGATCCGGAGCAGGTGCGCCCGATTCTCCTTGCCGATCTTCGCCTCGACGTGCCGCTCGTGCTCGGCCGCGAGCCGCTTGAACTTCGCCAGTGCGGTCTCGCCCTGCGCCGTGAGGTGCAAGGCATGGGAGCGCCGGTCTTCCTTGGACTTGATGCGCTTCACCAGCTTGCGTCGTTCGAGGCTGTCGAGCAGATGCACCAGCCGGGCGCGCTCGATGCCGAGGCGCTTTGCCACCGCCATCTGCGACAGGCCCGGATTGGCGCCGATCACCGTCAGCACCGAATATTGGGTCGGCCGGATGTCGACCTCGCCGAGTGTCTTGATGAAGTCCTGAAAGATCCAGATCTGGAAGCGCCGCACCGCATAGCCGGCGTGGCCGACCAGTGCGTCGAGGCCGACGTCGTCGGCGACATCGCGAGTTGCTGCGCCATTGCCGGCGCGCTTGCGTAGGGAGGGGCGGGTCTCGGCCCGGACTGCACTGGCGGTCACGTATGTCTCCTGTCGCGCAATCTTAACGCCTCGTGGGGCCGAGAGGAAGATTGTTGTTGACGACAACAATTGTCGTGCCCAACATTATGGCCGAAGCAGCCCGAAACGAGGCTGCGGCTATCCGATTTCCCGGGCGGAGGAGGAAACACATGACAGTCGCCCCAGATGGTGACGTTGCAGGCCTGTTCGCAACGCCAAGGACCGTCGCAGAGCAACGCGCCGATGGCAGCATCGTGCTGCGATCGCCCGATCCGTTGCGCGACGGCGCGCGTTGCGTCGGCGACTGGCTGGAGCAATGGGCGCGGCAAACGCCGGATGCGATCTTCCTGGCCGAACGCGGCAATGTCGAAGCGCCCTGGACCACCGTCACCTATGCCCAGGCGCTGCGGAAGGTGCGCGCCGCCGCATCCTGGATCCTGGGGCAGGGTCTCTGCGCAGAGCGCCCGCTCGCGATCCTTTCCGACAACAGCATCGATCACGCGCTGCTCGCGCTTGCCGCCCAGCATGTGGGCGTGCCGTCCGCGGCGATCTCGCCGGCCTATTCGCTGATGTCGAGAGACTTCGACAAGCTCAAGAGCATGATTGCGCTGCTCGTGCCGGGCGCGATCTACGTTTCCGCGACCAGGCCATTCGCGGCAGCGCTGGCAGCTATCGAGCCGCTGCACCAGGCCCAGGTCATCAGCGGCAATGCCGATGACGATGGCGTGCTCGCCTTCCGCACCGTTGCGGCGACACCCGAGACGCCCGACGTCGCAAGAGCCTTTGCGGCGCTCACGCCTGATACGATCGCTAAATTCCTGTTCACCTCGGGCTCCACCGGCACGCCCAAGGCGGTCATCAACACCCAGCGCATGCTGACCTCCAGCCAGCAAGCGAAGGCGCAGACCTGGACTTTCCTCGAAGAGAGCCGCGGCAATCTCGTCATCCTCGACTGGCTGCCCTGGAGTCACACCTTCGGCGCCAACCACAATTTCAACCTCGTGCTGCGCAATGGCGGCTCGCTCTATATCGACGGCGGCAAGCCTGCACCCGGACTGTTCACGACGTCGCTCGCCAATCTGAAAAGCGTGATGCCGACGGTCTATTTCAACGTGCCGCGCGGCTTCGACATGCTGATCGCGGCTCTGCGGAGCGACGAGGAACTGCGCCGCCGCTTCTTCGGCGAGGTGAAATTCGCCTTCTATGCCGGCGCCGCGCTGCCGCAGAATCTCTGGGATGCCCTGGAGCAGCTTTCCATCGAGACCGTCGGCCGTGCGTTGCCGATGGTCTCGGCCTGGGGCTCGACCGAAACCTCACCGCTCGCCACCGATTGTCACTTCCTCGCCGAACGCTCCGGCAACATCGGTGTGCCCATTCCCGGCACCGAGCTGAAACTGGTCACCTCCGGCGACAAGCTGGAGGTGAGGGTGCGCGGCCCCAACGTCACGCCCGGCTACTGGAAGGCGCCGGAGCTGACCAGGCAGGCGTTCGACGACGAGGGATTTTATCTGATCGGTGACGCCGTGAAGCTTGCTGACGCCGGGCGGCCCGAGCGGGGGCTGTTCTTCGATGGCCGGGTCGCGGAAGACTTCAAGCTCAATTCCGGCACCTGGGTCAGTGTCGGCACGTTGCGCGTCGCCGGCGTGGCCGCGCTGGCGCCGCTCGCGCAGGACGTCGTCGTTGCGGGCCATGGCGGCGACGAGGTGCGCTTCCTGGTGTTTCCGAATATCGCGGCCTGCCGCGCTCATGCCGGGCTGCCCGAGACCGCGGCTGTGGACGACGTGCTGGCGCATGCAAAGATCAGGGCTGCGATCGCGCAGGGGCTGGCGAGGCTGAAACAGCAGGGCCCCAACTCCTCCGGCCACGCCACGCGCGCGCTGCTTCTCGCCGAGCCGCCATCGGTGGATGGCGGCGAGATCACCGACAAGGGCTACATCAACCAGCGCGCCGTATTGACGCGCCGTGCCGATGCAGTGGCGCGGCTGAATGACGATACGTCGGGCGAATGGATCGGGTGCGCCGGCTAATGCTGTTGGCGCGCATACTCCTCTCGTGCCCCGGACGCAGCGCAGCACGCAAGTGATGCGCTGCTGGGTCGGGGCCCATTCTTCGCGGACGTCACTAGAGCTGGGTCCCGGCTCAGCGTCGCGTCATTTCATGCCGCGCCGCGTCCGGGACAGGAGAGCATCGTTACACCACCTTGCTGCTTCCCTGCGTGATCAGCCGCGCGGCGCGCTGATCTCGCGCGTAGATCCAGAGCCAACTGAGCGCGACGCTGAGGCGGTGGCGCAGGCCGATCAGGAAGTAGATGTGGGCGATGCCCCAGATCCACCATGCGATGGCGCCGCGCAGTTTGATGCGGCCGAAATCGATCACGGCAAGCCGCTTGCCGATCTGCGCGAGGCTGCCGGCATGCTTGTAGCGGAACGGGCCCGTCGCGGCGCCGCGCAGGCGCGCCCTTATCGTGTCGGCGACGTAGCGGCCCTGCTGCTTGGCGGCGGGCGCGATGCCCGGCACTGGCTTGCCCTCCCAGGCATTGATGCTGACGGTGTCGCCGATCGCAAAGATCTCGGGATGGCCTGGAATCGTGAGGTCGGCCTCGACCTGCACGCGCCCGGCGCGATCGCTGGGTGCGCCCAGCCATTCGGCCGCGGGCGAGGCGCGCACGCCGGCGGCCCAGATCCGCGTCTTGGCCTCGAGCAGCTTGCCGCCGAACACCACGCCCTCGCGATTGATCTCGGTGACGGCCTGGCTGAGCACGACCTCGACGCCGATCTTTTCCAGCGAGGCCTGGGCATAGGCCGAGAGGTCGTCGGGAAATCCTGCGAGCACGCGCGGGCCCGCCTCGATCAGCACCACGCGCGCCTTGTGCGTGTCGATGTTGCGGAAATCGCCGGGCAGGGTGTGATGCGCCATCTCGGCGATGGTGCCGGCGAGCTCGACGCCGGTCGGGCCCGCCCCGACGATGACGAAGGTCAGCCGCGCCGCGCGCCTGGCGGCATCGGTCTCGCGCTCTGCGCGTTCGAACGCCACGAGAATGTGCCGGCGCAGCGTGGTCGCATCCTCCAGGGTCTTCAGGCCGGGCGCGAACTGCTCCCATTCGTCGTGGCCGAAATAGGCGTGCCGCGCGCCGGTGGCGAGCACCAGCGTGTCGTAGGGCACCTCGCTGCCGTCGTCGATCAGCACGCAGCGACGCGCCGTGTCGACGCCGCTCACGGTGGCAAACAGCGTCGTCACCTCGCGGCGGTCGCGCATGAGATGGCGAATTGGCCAGGCGATCTCGCTGGTCGCGAGCGAGGCAGTCGCGACCTGGTAGAGCAGCGGCTGGAACAGATGATGATTGCGACGGTCGATCAGGGTGATCTCGACCGGCGCGCCCGCAAGCCGGTAGGTCGCCTCCAGCCCGCCGAAGCCGGCGCCGACGATGACGACTCGATGGGGATTTGCGGCCATGATGCACCTTCGAATCTCGCTGCTGCTCACCTTCATTTAAGTGCGGATTGGGCGCCGCGGTCCAATAGCCGTCATCAATGACCGCATAGGCCCAATGTATCGATCGGGCGCGAAAAAGCACCGCAGCCCCCGGACCGCCCTGGGCCGCCTCGGTCGAAGCGAGTAGAATTATATTTCTTGCCACCGCCGATTGAGGCGAAATATGGTGCAGGACGGGTGTTGAGCCATTGGCGGCTCGACAGATTTTGCGTTCAATAGAGACAGGCTTGGAGCGGCGATCACCCCGTTTCCGGGACCAATAATAAGGAGGGAGTGGTTATGAGGACGGCATTTTGGCTGGCGGGCGCAGCGGCGTTGGTGCTGGCAAATCAGGCATTCGCCGGCGACACCATCAAGATCGGTTTCGTCTCGACCTTCAGCGGCCCGACCGCCGTGATCGGCAACGACATGCGCAATTCCTTCGAGCTCGCGCTCGATCATCTCGGACGCAAGATGGACGGCAAGCCGGTCGAGGTGATTTACGAGGATGACGGGCAGAAGCCCGATGTTGGCAAGCAGAAGACCGAGAAGCTGGTGCAGTCCGACAAGGTCGACTTCATCGTCGGCTATATCTGGTCGAACGTGCTGCTCGCCTCGCTGAAGACCGCGGTGGATTCGCAGACCTTCCTGATCTCGGCCAATGCCGGCCCGTCGCAGCTCGCGGGCGAACTGTGCAGCCCTTACGTGTTCTCGACCTCCTGGCAGAACGACCAGACGCCGCAGGCCATGGGCCTCTACATGAACCAGAAGGGGGTTAAGAGCGTGTTCCTGATCGGGCCGAACTACGCGGCCGGCAAGGATATGCTCGCGGGCCTCAAGAGCACGTTCAAGGGCGAGGTCAAGGGCGAGGAATACACGGTCTGGCCGAGCCAGCTCGACTTCTCCGCCGAGCTCTCCAAGGCGCGCGCCTCCGGCGCCGAGTCGATCTTCGTGTTCTACCCGGGCGCCGCCGGCGTGCAGTTCCTCAACCAGTATGCCCAGGCCGGCCTGAAGAGCACGATGCCGCTCTACACCGCCTTCACCATCGACGAGCTGTCGCTGCCGCTCCAGAAGGAGAACGCGCTCGGCGTTCCCGGCGCACAGGAATGGGTCAACGACCTGCCAAACGAGCAGAACAAGCGCTTCGTCGCCGACTACCGCAAGAAGTACCCCGGCCTGCGCCCGACCTATTACGGCGCGCAATCCTATGACGCCGCCCAGCTCATCAACAGCGCGGTGGTCGCGGTGAAGGGCGACACCAGCAAGAAGGATGCGATGAAGGCCGAGATGGAGAAGGCCAACTTCAAGTCGGTGCGCGGCGCGTTCAAGTTCGGCAACAACCACATCCCGGTGCAGAGCTTCTATCTCCAGGACGTGGTCAAGGATGCCGACGGCCAGCTCGCGCTGAAGACCGTCGCCACTATCGTCGAGAACAATCAGGATCGTTTCCACGACAAGTGCAAGATGAAGTGAGCTGATCGCACCCACGAGCAAGCTGCCCCTTCTCCCGTTGCCTTGTGGGAGAAGGTGGCCGCTCAAGCGTGGTGAGATGAGGCTCGATCGCTGCAATGACGGAGGTGCACTCCCTCTCCCGCTTGCGGGGTGAAGTGAAGGAGCTGCGCCAATCGATTCAACCTAAAGGCATCCGCTTCAGGCGGCGCGGCGGGTGAGGAGTTCTCTCCGCGCACATCGCTACGAATGGCGTTCGCTGGTCGAGCCCCTCATCCAGCGGTCATCCCACGCGAGCGGTGATGTCATACGGCGTCAAGCGTGTGTTGACGTGGAGGGCGGGGACGGTCGCTCTCGTGTTCCGGCGCTGCAGCGCAGCGTCGCAGAGGAGACGCTGCGCCGAGCCCGGGCACGAGGGTGCGGCTAGGTACTTCAATCTTCTCCAGCAGGAGAAGACGAAGAACTTCCCGGTTTGAGTGTTTCGATTGGATCTGCGCGTTCAAATGGAAGGGCCGCGTCGCCGCGCGATCTGTTGCATCGGCGTCGTTTGTTGCAACTGCGATGGCTAGCTCGCCGGTCCCTCCGGCAATACGCTCTCGGCCGCCTCCGCGCGCTCTCTTTGCAGCACCTCACGCGCGAGCTCGATGATCTTCTGCTTGTTCACCGTTTCGCGGACGGCAAAAAACACGCGGTTCAATTCCAGGCCGAGCACGGTGTTGAGGGCGATGTCCTCGTCTTCCATCATTGGTTTCCCGCTTCGGACGCTTCAGGCGTATCGTGGCGCAAATTCTGCCACAAGTAGTTTAAATCTTCGGAGCAGACGAGCACCGGGAAACTACGGCCAAGCGATTTGAGGCAGTTCGCAGATACGTGCTATACGGAAGCGGCGAGGGTCAGGAAACGCACCGATGTCCGCCGTAGAATATGGCCGGGAGGCGCTCGACTTCATTGAAGGTCTGCAGACCTACCGCGAGGTACCAGCCGCCATGAACGCGCTCGAAGCGGCGTTTGGCCGCTTCGGCTTCGAAACCATCATCGTGACGGGATTGCCGAACCCCGACCAGCGGTTTGCACAGATGGTGCTGGCCAAGCGCTGGCCGGCGGGCTGGTTCAGCCTCTACACCGAGAACAATTACGACCGCTTCGATCCCGTGGTGCGGCTCTGCCGGCAGTCGGTCAATCCGTTCGAGTGGTCGGAAGCCCCCTATGATGCGGAACTCGAGCCGCATGCGGCCGAGGTGATGAACCGCGCCAGCGAGTTTCGCATGTCGCGCGGATTCATCGTGCCGATCCACGGGCTGACCGGCTATGAGGCCGCGGTGTCGCTTGGCGGCGTCCATCTCGACCTCAATCCCCGCAGCAAGCCGGCGCTGCACTTGATGGCCATGTACGGCTTCGATCACATTCGTCGTCTGCTCGAGCCGGTGCCGCACCCGTCGACGCGCCTCACTCCGCGCGAACGCGAGGCGATCGCCTGGGCTTCGCAGGGGAAATCGGCCTGGGAAATCGGCGAGATTCTGCACATCACGCAGCGCACCGCCGAAGAGCATCTTGCAACTGCCGCGCGCAAGCTCGGCGCCGTCAACCGTACGCATGCGGTGGCGCTGGCGATTCGCAATAAGATCATCGCTCCCTAGGCGCCTCACTGGGAAATTTCCCAATATCGAATCTGCGTCTTTTCGCGGAGTCTGCCTCCATTGAAGATCAATGGGGGTTTTCATGATTCACGCAATTTCCTCGGCGAATCGCCACCTCTATGAGGACGTCATCGAGCAGCATTTCCGGCTGCGTCACGACATTTTCGTCGAGGAGCGACGCTGGGAGACGCTGCGCAGGCCGGATGGCCGCGAGATCGATTCCTATGATGACGAGGACACCGTCTATCTGCTGGCGCTGGAAGGGCGCCGCGTCGTCGGCGGTCACCGGCTCTACCCGACCACCAAGCCTTCGATGATGAGCGAGGTGTTCCCGCATCTGGCGGCGGTCCGCGGCTGTCCGGCGGATCCGCTGGTCTGGGAATGGTCGCGCTACTTCGTCGTGCGCGATCGCCGCGACGGCACGCTCAACTTGCAACTGATGGCGGCGGTGCAGGAGTTCTGCCTCGATCAGGGAATCGCGCAGGTCAGCGCGATCATGGAGACGTGGTGGTTGCCGCGCTTCCACGAGGCCGGGTTCGTCGTCACGCCGCTCGGCCTGCCGGCCCTGGTGGAGGACGCATGGACCATGGCAGCGACCATCGATATTCGCCGCGAGACTCTCGAGGCCCTGCATGATCGTATCGGCATGGCCTTCGTCGTGCAGCAAGACGGCCCGCGTCTGAACGCCGTCGCCCGTGCCAACCTCTGCGGCTTCGCTGCCGCGCAACGAAAGAGCGCCTGAGATGTCGAACATGATGCGGGACAGCCAGATCATGGCGCAAACGAACGACGAAAATCTCGGCTACATGTCCGATATGGCGCTCGAACTGGCGCAGATGGCGGAAGACGCCGGGTTGGCGACGCTCGCCTATCTGTTCCGGATGGCAGCGCTCGAGGCCACGACGGCCAACAACGGGCTCGCCGAACCCGATGATCTGCCCCGGCAGATGACGTCCCACTAGACTTCTCCTGCATTCCGTCTTGCACCCTCTCTTCCGCCCGCCGGCGAGAGGGTGCTCGTTTGGGTGCGGCAGGTTGCCCCAGCCTGCGCGGCAATCTTCTTGCAAGGTCGATTTCGATCGCATGCATCGGCATGCAACAAAGTGCATGTTTGGTGTCGAATCGCTCTTGCCTCGGAACGATACTGCCATTACCCATTTTTCGGCCTTGGAGAGGCGGGGGAGCTCTTTCACTGATGGCGACATTGTTCGAACATCGGCGCGACGCTACCTGCGCCTGAAAGAGTCTTGATGCTGCTCGTCGTCGAACAGTTCTTGAACGGATTGCAGTTTGGCTTGCTGTTGTTCCTGCTCGCCGCCGGCCTGACGCTGGTGTTCGGGATCATGGATCTCGTCAACCTCGCGCACGGCTCGCTCTACATGATGGGCGCCTATTTCGCCGCGACCTTTGCGGCCTGGACCGGCAGCTTCCTGCTCGGCGCACTGATGGCGCTCGGGGCCACGCTGGTGCTCGGTATCGTGCTGGAGGTGACGGCGCTGCGGCATCTCTATGGCCGCGACCATCTCGACCATGTGCTCGCGACCTTCGGCCTGATCCTGTTCTTCAACGAAGCCGTGCGGCTGATCTGGGGGCCGGCCGGCCTTGCGCTGCCGCTGCCGGCCTGGCTCACCGTGCCGGTGCCGATCCTGCCCGGCATTCACTATCCCGCCTATCGTCTCGCCATCATCGTGGTGGCGCTGCTGGTCGCGCTCCTGCTCTATCTCGGCGTGATGCGCACCCGCATCGGCATGCTGATCCGGGCCGGCGCCTCCAATCGCGAGATGATCGGTGCGCTCGGCATCAACATCAAGCTGCTCTACACGCTGGTGTTCGGTTTGGGAGCCGCGCTCGCGGGCCTGGCCGGCCTGATGCAGGCGCCGATCCTCACCGTGCAAATCGGCATGGGCGAGAACATCCTGATCCTCGCCTTCGTCATCATCGTGATCGGCGGCATCGGCTCGATCCGCGGCGCGTTTCTCGCCGCGATCTTCGTCGGCATGATCGACACGCTCGGCCGCGCCTTCCTGCCGAACCTGTTGCGGCAGGTTCTGAGCGGCGCCGCAGCGTCCACCGCCGCGCCGGCGCTGTCGTCCATGCTGATCTATCTCCTGATGGCGATCGTGCTGGTGGTGCGGCCGGAGGGGCTGTTTCCGGCCAATCGTCGATGAAGGCTTTCACAGTGAGCAAGGCCGTCACGGTCCTTTTGCTGGCGGGCCTCGTGCTGCTGCCGCTCTATTCGCAGCTCTCCGGCAACATCTTCATCCTGACGCTGTTCACCCGCATCATCATCCTGGCGCTGGCGGCTGCGAGCCTCAACCTGATCATGGGTTTTGGCGGCATGATGAGCTTTGGTCACGCCGCCTATCTCGGCATCGGCGGCTACGCCGTAGGCATGCTCGCGCAGGAAGGCGTCGGAAGCGGCTTCATCCAGTTCCCGGTCGCGCTCGCGGCGTCGGCGATTTATGCCCTCGTGATCGGCGCGCTCTCGCTTCGCACGCGCGGCGTCTACTTCATCATGATCACGCTTGCCTTCGCCCAGATGGCCTATTACGTCGCCTCGGGGCTGGCGCGTTACGGCGGCGACGACGGCCTCACCATCTACAAGCGCAGCGACTTCTCCGGCCTGATCGATCTCGGCAATCGCGTGCAGTTCTACTATCTCTGTCTTGCCTGCCTGTTCGGCATCATCTTCCTGATCTGGCGCATCGTCAATTCGCGCTTCGGCCTCGTCTTGCAGGGCCTGCGCTCCAACGAGCAGCGCATGCAGGCGATCGGCTTCCCGGCCAAGCGCTACCAGCTGGTCTGCTTCGTCATATCAGGCACCATGTGCGGCCTGGCCGGGGCGCTGCTCGCCAACAACACCGATTTCATCAGCCCGGCCGTGATGTACTGGACGCGTTCCGGCGACCTCATGGTGATGGTGATCCTGGGCGGCATGGGAACGCTGTTCGGCCCCGTCATGGGCGCCGTGGTGTTCCTGTTGCTCGAAGAGCTCCTGTCGCAGATCACCGAATATTGGGCGCTGATCATGGGCCCGCTGCTGCTGCTGATCGTCCTGTTCGGCCGCGGCGGCATCATGGGCGCGCTGGGGAGGGCTGGCCGTGGCTGAACCCTTGCTCCGGGTCGACAACCTGGTGCGTCGCTTCGGCGGCATCATCGCGACGGATCACGTCTCGCTCGACGTCGCGGCAGGCGAGCTGCACGCCATCATCGGCCCGAACGGCGCCGGCAAGACCACGCTGATCAGCCAGCTCACCGGGCATCTTTCCCCGCATTCGGGCAGCGTTTTGCTCGGCGGCCGCGACATCACCTATCTGCCGGCCTATCGCCGCTGTGCGCTCGGGCTCGCCCGTTCGTTCCAGATCACCTCGCTGCTGCTCGATTTCACGGCCGCCGACAATGTCGCGCTGGCGGCCCAGGCGCATGCCGGAACGTCGTTCCGCTTCTTCGCCAACGCGCGCAAGGAGAAGGGCCTGCGCGATGCCGCCCATGCGGCGCTGGATCGCGTCGGTCTCGCCCATCGCGCCGACGTCGTGGTGAACAGGCTCAGCCATGGCGAGCGGCGCGAGCTCGAGCTGGCAGTTGCGCTCGCGAGCAAGCCGAAATTGCTGCTGCTGGATGAGCCGATGGCCGGCCTCGGCGTCACCGAATCCCAGCGCATGGTGAAGCTGCTCCAGGAGCTGCGCAAGGAAGTGTCGATCGTGCTGGTCGAGCACGACATGCCGGCGGTGTTCGCACTGGCCGACCGCATTTCGGTGCTGGTCTATGGCCGCGTCATCGCCTCCGGCGATCCGGCCGCGATCCGCCAGAACGAGGACGTCAAGCGCGCCTATCTCGGTGATCAGCATGTGGTGACGCATCATGGCTGACACATTGCTCGACGTCGACGGCATCGAGACCTGCTACGGCCTGTCCCAGGTGCTGTTCGGCCTGTCGCTGTCGATCAAGCCGGGTGAGATGGTCTCGCTGATGGGCCGCAACGGCATGGGCAAGACCACCACCATCCGCTCGATCATGGGTCTGACGCCGGCACGCGCGGGCGCGATCCGTTTCGCTGGCGCCGAGGTGCGACAGCTTCCGTCCTACAGGATTGCAAAGCTCGGCGTAGGCCTTGTTCCCGAGGGGCGTCAGATCTTCCCGAACCTCACGGTGCGCGAAAACCTGGTCGCGGCCGCCGCGGACCGCTTCGGTAGCAGCAATCCGTGGACGCTGGCTGCGATCTACGTGATGTTTCCCCGCCTTGCCGAGCGCGCCTCCAACATGGGCAACCAGCTCTCCGGCGGCGAGCAGCAGATGCTCGCAATCGGCCGCGCATTGATGACCAATCCGAAGCTTCTCATCCTGGACGAAGCAACCGAGGGCCTTGCGCCACTGATCCGCGAAGAAATTTGGAGCTGCCTGTCGCTGCTCAAGAACCGTGGACAGTCGATCCTGGTCGTCGACAAGAACGTCGACCATCTCGCCCGGATCTGCGACCGCCACTACATCATCGAGCGCGGCAAGACGGTTTGGAGCGGCACTTCCGACGAACTCATGGCCGCGCCGGATCTGCAGCACAAATATCTCGGTATTTGAAGCCCGCTCCAGCGCCGTCATCATTTGGTCAATCCGTCTTACCTGATGTGCACGCACCAGCGGCTAACGCGTGAGGCGATGCGTCCCGATCTCGATCAGGGTGGTCCGACAGGACAGGCGATAGATCAGGCTGAAAAGTTGATCCCACATGACCGAACTCCGCTGTTGATCATGGGGTGCAGTTTTAGGCTGTGTGTCTTTCCGGCGGTTTTCGCGGGATGAGGAAAATGGCTTCGTTCGGTGCCGGCCCGATGTCGTCGGAACAGTCCGGATGAAGTCGCCTCACGGGAGCGTGAAGCAATGCACCGGTTCGAGCTGGCCGAAGTAAGCCATCGGTGCCGGATCGAGCCGGACTTGCTCAAAGCACATCGAAATACTCGCGATGCTCCCAGTCGGTGACCTCGGATAGGAGGCGATCGATCTCGGTGTTCTTGATGTGGGTGTAGTAGTCGACGAATTCAGCTCCGAGCTTGTCGCGGAAGAACGGGTCGTCTTTCAGTCCGGCGACGGCATCGCGCAGCGATTTCGGCAATGGCGGCCCTCGCTCTCGGTTCCGGTGCGCCGCTATGACGGCGTCATTGTCGCCGCCGTCAACATGGGCGCCCATGTCGATCGCCTGCCGGCGCAGGAATCGATCGATCGTCTCCTGCCGGTGCTGCGGGAGGGGGCGGCGTCACTGCGGTCGCAATTTCTGTAGCTGCATTCCCGTTGTCTCGAAGCCGGTGCTATAATGGATTCAAGGCATGAGAGAACAGGGAGGACGCCATGAATCATACCATGGTTCCCAGTGATCGCGTGGAGCGTGTCGCCGTCTATGGACGCGACGGTACGAAGCTCGGCACGATCGAACGGCTGATGCTCGACAAGATGAGTGGAATGGTCGCCTATGCCGTGATCAAGACCGGTGGACTGCTTGGCACCCATCATCACTATCCCCTCCAGTGGAGCGCGCTGAAATACGACCCAAGGCGCGAGGCGTTCCAGATCGAGTTGACGTTGGACGAACTCAGTAGCGGCCCGTGCGAGTTCGATGGCGATGCGTTCGACTGGGGCGACCGTTCGCGGTCCTACCCGCATCCGCACTACTGGTCGGTCTAGCGAGTAAGCCCGTCTGGCAGCCCGCATCCTCGGCACCGGACCGGCTGGGCCCGAGCCGCGGCCATCGAGCCGCGTCTGACGTGATCGTCCGGCTATCCGGCGAGCGGCTGTTCGCCGACTTTGGGCCAATAGGTGCCAAAGCTCCAGAGGCCGCCCTCCGGATCGCGCGCGGCGAAATCGCGGCTGCCATAATCGGTTGTGTAAGGCTCCATTTCGATCTTTGCGCCAGCGGCTTTCACCTTCTCATAGAGCGCGTCTGGATCATCTACGGCCAGATAGACGGCATCCGTCCGCCGGCCGCTGATGTCACCAACCCGCTTGGCGTAGGCGTCGTCGCGATGCGCGCCCAGCATGAGGATCGACGATCCGAACGCCAGCTCGGCGTGAATGACCGTGCCCTCCTTGCGGTACACCACGCGTTCGGCGAAGCCGAGAACGTTCTTCAGCCAGTCGATCATCGCCTCCGCATCCTTGCAGCGCATCGTGTGGTAGAGGCGCGGCGCTTCGTAGCCGTTCCGCTGGTTCATGAAACCCTCCGAGTTCGTGCAAGTTCGGCGCAAGTCCTGGCAAGCCTATTGCGACGCCGACCCTAGTTCGGATCATGGCGGCCGGCTTGAACAAATGGGACCTGATCGTTGCCTCGCGCTGTCGTGGCGCCGTCGTGGCGCCGTCCTGGCGCTAGCCCCCGCCGTCCCGCATCAGGCGTGGATCGACGACATCGAGCCGCGCGGCCCATCCGGTCGGCGTCTCGCCGCTGAATATCCGGAAATCGCGAGCAAGATGCGCCTGGTCCGCATAGCCGGCGTCTGCTGCAATTGCGGCCCAGCCGCCTGTGCCGTCCGTCCGGGCAAGCGCACAGGCCCGATGAAAGCGCAGCATCTGTGCCAGCGTCTTTGGCGGAACGCCGATCTCGTTGTGGAAGCGACGCGTGAGATGCTTGCGGCTCCAGCCGATGTCGGAGGCGATGTCGGCGATCCTGACCGCGCCTGCGCGTCCCCAGAGCGTCTCCAGGGCGAAAGCGACCGCTGGCGAAGGCTCGTGGACTGCGCGGCGAAGCACGAAGTCTTCCACGATCTCGAATCGTCGCTGCCAGCCGACCGCCTCGGCCACCCTGGCGCGGAGGTTCTCACCATCGCGTCCCAGAATGTCGTCAAGGCCGATCATGCGGGCGGTCAGATCGGGCACGGCTCCTCCGAAGAAGCGATACGCCCCGAGCGGCGTGAAATCGACCTGAACGCATTCGGCGCGGCCGTCGGACTCGATCAGGACCGGCCCAGGAAAGAGACCCGCCGCGAAACTCAGTCGAGCGTCGGCAGCATCCGGCTGGTGCCCGAGCGCAATACGGAAGGGCGTCCCCAGGTTCACCAGCAGAGGAAGCGCAAGCGGCGCGGCGTGGCGGAAGGCGGCCAGGCCGAGGCCGCGCTCGCGGTAGAACGAGATGCTGGAGACCAGCCGCGCAAGGCGTGGGGAGGCAGATCGGCGGATGACATCGGCAGGTGCGTCCATCGCGCGTCTCGCTCGTTCGCGCGCAGCATAGCGTCGCGATGGCGCCCGTCCAGGTGTATCGCTACGGCACCGTGCTCTGCCGCGCTTCCGCCTCACGTTCCATGTCGCGGCCGGACAGATCCTCGCCCTGCATGTTGGCGTAGTCACGTGCCATCTCGCGCATCAGGAACTTCGCCGGAACGTCGTGATAGCTGCCGCGGTCATTGACATATTGCATATAGGCTCGGCCTTCGCCGTCGAAGGGGTGCAGCAGCGCATCGGTGTGGCCGTCGAAATCGAGCGGGCTCACGCCGACCTTGGCGCAGAGCGTGTCGTTGAACGTCGGCGTCGCCTTGCGCCAGGCTCCGTCGACGAACACTTCCGTGAAGCCGTGCCAGGTGAAGATGTCGGTGCCCATGCTCGCGCGCAGCTTCTCGGTGGTGAGATGGTTCCTCACGTCGGCAAAGCCGACCCGGGCGGGAATGCCGTGGACGCGGCAGGCGGCCGCATAGAGCGCAGCCTTGCCGACGCAATAGCCTTGCCCGGCGGCGAGCACGCTCGAGGCCCGAAAGGTCTCGGCGACGCGCATGCTGACATAGGGGTTGTAGCGAATGCCGTCGCGCACCGCCTTGTAGAGCACGCTGGCCTTCTCACGCGCGCTCGCATCCGCGCGCACCGCGTCTTTCGCGAATTGCTGCACGGCGGGATGATCGCTGTCGATGTACTCACCGGGATCGGTGTAGAGACGGCGGATGGTATCGGGGAGGGTGTCGGTCATCTCGAGAGCTTAGCAGGCGATATGTCCGGAACTCAATTCAAGCAATGCATTGCGCGAGAGCATGGGCGCGTCCTCGACTTGCGTGGAGGCGCTGCCGTATCAAGGCCGGTTGCGCATCCAGTCGGCGAGGCCCGACATTGCGCGGTCGAGATCCTGGCGCGCGGCGATATCAATCACCGTCTCCTCCAGCGCTCCGCGCATGCAGAGCATCCACGCATCGCGCTCGGCATCACCGATCGCAAAGCCGATGTGCCGCTGCCGCAATCGCGGATGGCCCTTCTCTGGGGAATAGAGCTTCGGGCCGCCCGTCCATTCGGTGAGGTAGCGCTTCAAGACGTCCCGGATCAGACCGAGGTCGTCCGCATGCATCGCGCGGATGCCTTTCGCTTCCGGCAGCATGTCCATGCGCTCGTAGAAGCGGTCGACGAGGGCGTCGATCGTGGCGCTCCCGCCGATCCGATCGAACAGGGAGATGGTCGCGTCGATACTGGTCATGCGAGGACGGAGCTCAAAGCGCGACGCTGCGCAGGCCGAAGCTGCGGGCCTCGTTCTGCAGCACGGGCCGCACCGCGTCGATCAATCGCGCGGCAGCGGCATCGACGCTCAGTCCTGCCGTATCCACCACCGCCGTCGCGCGCGAATACAGCGGCTCGCGGCTGAGCAGGATGTTGCGCAGCTCCGCCATTGCGGAGCGATCGTCCGCCATCGGGCGCAGATCGCCCTGGCGGCGGACGCGAGCCATGTGCTCCTCGGGTTCGGCCTTCAGCCAGATCGTGTAGAACGAGGACAGCACCTGGTCGAAGGTCAGCGGCTCGGAGACGATGCCGCCGCCGGTCGCCAGCACCATCAGCTCGTTGCGCGCAAGCAGCTGTTGCAGCGCCGCCTGCTCCATGCGGCGGAAGCCTTCCTGGCCGTACAGCGCGATGATCTCGGCGACCGAAAGCCCGTTCTGCTGCTCGACCTCCTTGTTGAGCTCGACGAAGCTCCAGCCGATCTTCTTCGCCAGCATCCGCCCAAGTGTCGACTTGCCGGCGCCGCGCAGGCCGATCAGCGCGATGCCGCAGAATGGCGCGCGGCGCGGCGCGGAGGCGCTGCCGCCGGCGAGCAGATCCTTGGCCTGCGCGATCTGCGCGGGCGTTGCCTTGCGCAGGAGGTCGCGAAACATCTGCCAGTCCGGCGTTGGATCGGCGCTGGGCAGCAAATCTTCGAGATGCGCGCCCATCGCGTCGGAGACGCGGCGTAGCAGCACGATCGAGACGTTGCCCTTGCCGCTTTCGAGCTGCGCGATGTAGCGCTCCGAGATCCCCGATACCTTGGCGAGCACCTTGCGCGACATGCCCCGCAATGCGCGCATGGTGCGCACACGCTGGCCGAGCTGTTCGAGGAAGCGGGATTCGGCGTCGGGACTTTCGGTCATGAGCCTTCTTTACAGGGGTCCTGTTTACAAGAGTCCTGCGGCGCGTTTTAATGAAACATAATGCCTGATGGCATTGACAGCAAGTCGGCGTGGTGTCTTTCTATGAATTATAATTCTAAATTCGGGGGAGATGTCCGTGAGCGAGGGGTCCTACAACGCGGTGACCTGGCTGCTCGACCGTAACGTCGAGGAAGGCCGCGGCAGCAAGCTCGCCTTCGACGACACGGTCTCGCGGCTCAGCTATGGCGAGCTCGCGCGCGAAACCCGGCGCGCCGCCAACATGTTGCGCCGGCTTGGCGTCCGCCGCGAGGAGCGCGTGGCGATGATCATGCTGGATACGATCGATTTCCCGATCGTGTTCCTGGGCGCGATCCGCGCCGGAATCGTGCCGGTGCCGCTCAACACGCTTTTGACCGCCGACCAATACGCCTACATTCTCGCCGACTGCCGCGCACGGGTGCTGTTCGTGTCCGAAGCGCTCTATCCCGTCATCAGGGACGTCGTCGGCCGCATGCCCGATCTCGAGCATGTCGTGGTCTCCGGCGCCAAGCAGAACGGCCACAAGCAACTGGCCGAAGAGATTGCCGGCGAGAGCGATCAGTTCACCACCGCGGCGACCCACCCGGATGAGCCGGCGTTCTGGCTCTACTCGTCGGGCTCGACCGGCATGCCCAAGGGCGTGCGCCATCTGCACTCGAATTTGCAGGCGACGGCGGACACCTATGCCACGCAGGTGCTCGGCATCCGCGAGAGCGATGTCTGCCTGTCAGCGGCAAAATTGTTCTTCGCCTACGGCCTCGGCAATGCGCTGACCTTCCCGATGTCGGTCGGCGCCAGCGTGATCCTCAATAGCGAGCGTCCGACGCCGGCCCGCATGTTCGACCTGATGAACCGCTACAACCCGTCGATCTTCTACGGCGTGCCGACCCTGTTCGCGGCCATGCTCAACGACGAGACGATGAAGAGCGAGCGCGGCGGCAAGGCCTTGCGCATCTGCACCTCCGCCGGCGAGGCGCTGCCGGAATCCGTCGGCCACAGCTGGAAGAAGCGCTTCGGTGTCGACATTCTCGATGGCGTCGGCTCGACCGAGCTGTTGCACATCTTTCTGTCGAACGCGCCCGGCGACATCAAATACGGCTCCTCCGGCAAGCCGGTGCCCGGCTATGCGGTGCGGCTCGTCAACGAGGCCGGCCAGGACGTCGCGGACGGCGAGGTCGGCGAGCTCCTGGTCGACGCGCCCTCCGCCGGCGAAGGCTACTGGAATCAGCGTCACAAGAGCCGCCGCACCTTCGAGGGACCATGGACCCGCACCGGCGACAAATACGTCCGCGACTCGGAGGGCCGCTACACCTTCTGCGGCCGCGCCGACGACATGTTCAAAGTCTCCGGCATCTGGGTCTCACCCTTCGAGGTCGAGAGCGCGCTGATCACCCATCCGGCGGTGCTGGAAGCCGCTGTCGTGCCCGAGGCCGATCCGGAGGGCCTGTTGAAGCCGAAGGCTTTCGTCGTGCTGCGTCCGGGCGCGAAGACGACGGACTTGCAGGAGACGCTCAAGGAGCACGTCAAGCAGAAGATCGGCCCGTGGAAATATCCGCGCTGGATCGACGTGGTGGAGTCCCTGCCCAAGACCGCGACGGGGAAGATCCAGCGGTTCAAATTGCGGGAGGGGACGCATTGAGTTTGCTGATGCCGCGCACTGCCGTCACCGAGACCTCCGCCGCGCTCCCTCCCCCCTTGTGGGGGAGGGCAGGGGAGGGGGTAGCCCAGCAAAAGGTTTCCGCAGTTGCGCCAAATGTTCTTCGTCACACCGCCAGTCCCCGTGTGGCACCCCCCTCCTAGCCCTCCCCACAAGGGGGAGGGAACGACCGAGTGCGCGCAAATATCTCGAGCTCATCCAGCGAAGCAGAGCGACAGCATGACCAACCTCACCCCCACAGGCTTCCTCAGCATCGATGGCGCCAGCCTCGAATACAAATGGCTCGCGCCTGAGGCCGCCGACGCCCCCACCATTATCATGCTGCACGAAGGTCTCGGCTCGGTCGGCCTCTGGGGCGACTTCCCGGAGAAGCTACAGCAAGCCACCGGCGCCGGCATTTTCGCCTATTCACGCGCGGGTTACGGCCAGTCCAGTCCGGTCGCGCTGCCGCGGCCGCTCGACTACATGCAGCGCGAGGCGCTGGACGTGCTGCCGAAGCTGCTCGATGCGATCGGCTTCAAACGGGGCCTCCTGCTCGGCCATTCTGACGGCGCCTCGATCGCGACGATCTATGCCGGGGCGCATCAGGATCATCGCCTGAACGGACTCGTGCTGATCGCGCCGCATTTCATCGTCGAGGACATCTCGATCAAATCCATCGCCGCGATCAAGACGACGCTTGAGACCACGGACCTCAAGGCAAAACTGGCACGCTGGCACAGGGACGTCGACAATGCCTTCTATGGCTGGAACGGCGCCTGGCTCGATCCCAAATTCCGCGATTGGGACATCTCCGACTACCTCGCCTACATCCGCGTCCCCGTTCTGGTCGTGCAGGGTGCGGACGACCAATACGGAACGCTCCGTCAGGTCGAGATCGCGCAGGAGGAGTGCTACTGCCCGGTCGACGTGAAGATCATCTCAGGCGCGGGGCATTCTCCGCATCGCGAGGTGCCGGCGGCGACGCTGGAGGCGATCGAGCAATTCGCACGAGCGGCCCTGCGCGACGATCAGGGCCTGCGAGGCCGCGCCGCGTAATGGCAGCAAAACGACTCCTCATGAAACAAAGTGCATGCTATGGCAGTTGAGGACTAGACGCGTCCGAAAAGATGCACTATTGTGCATCTAACGCACAAGCCAGAACGCACAATTCAAGCTCAGGGATGATTCATGGCCGGGGAAGATCGGCGCCTCGCAGGCGGCGCGACATTCATCGATTTCCAGACCGAACCGTCCCGCTACAGGCATTGGAAGCTCGCGGTCGAAGGCGACGTCGCGACGCTGACCATGGACGTCGACGAGAATGGCGGCCTCTTCGAGGGCTACCTGCTCAAGCTCAACTCCTACGACCTCGGTGTCGATATCGAGCTCGCTGACGCGCTCCAGCGCCTGCGCTTCGAGCATCCCGAGGTGAAGGTTGTGGTGATGCGCTCGGCCAAGAACCGCGTGTTCTGCGCCGGGGCCAACATCCGCATGCTTGCCGGCTCGACCCACGCGCACAAGGTGAACTTCTGCAAATTCACCAACGAGACCCGCAACGGCATGGAAGATTCGTCCGAGAATTCCGGCCAGCGCTTCATCGCCGTGGTGAACGGCTCTGCCGCCGGCGGCGGCTACGAGCTCGCGCTTGCGACCGATCACATCATCCTCGCCGACGACGGCTCGTCCGCCGTTGCGCTGCCCGAAGTGCCGCTGCTCGCCGTGTTGCCCGGCACCGGTGGTCTCACGCGTGTGGTCGACAAGCGCAAGGTGCGCCGCGACCACGCTGACTTCTTCTGCACCATCGAGGAGGGTGTGAAGGGCAAGCGCGCGGTGCAGTGGCGCCTCGTCGACGAGATCGCGCCGAACTCCAAGCTCGAAGCCAGGATCGCCGAGCGCGCCAAGGAATTCGCCGCGGCCTCGAAGCGCAACGGCAGCGGCAAGGGGATCGCGCTGACGCCGCTCAAGCGCGTGATCGACCAAAACAGCATCCGCTATGGCTTCGTCACCGTCGACATCGATCGCGCGGCGCGGATCGCCACCATCTCGATCAAGGCCCCGGAGGCCGCGCCGCCGGCCGACATCGACGGCATGATGGCGCAAGGCGCCTCGTTCTGGCCGCTCCAGGTTGCGCGCGAGCTCGATGACGCCATCCTGCATCTGCGTATTAACGAACTCGAGATCGCCATGCTGGTGTTCAAGAGCCATGGCGAGCGCGCCCATGTGCTCGCCTGCGATGCCTTCCTCGAAGCCAACAAGGCGCACTGGCTGGTCAACGAGATCAGGCATTACTGGAAGCGCGTGCTCAAACGCATCGACGTCACCTCGCGCACGCTGGTGACGCTGGTCGAGCCCGGCTCCTGCTTTGCCGGCACGCTCGCCGAGCTCGTGTTTGCCGCCGACCGCTCCTACATGCTGATCGGCGCGCGTCAGGGCGACAACCGCCCGCCGCCCTCGATCGAGCTGTCCGCCATGAATTTCGGCCCATATCCGATGAGCCATGGCCTGACACGGCTGCAATCGCGCTTCCAGGCCGATCCGTCCGACGTCGAGCGCGCGGAAGCCACGCTCGGCACTGCGCTCGACGCGGAGCAGGCCGAAGAGCTCGGCCTCGTCACCTTCGCGCTCGACGACATCGACTGGGACGACGAGGTCCGCGTGTTCCTCGAGGAGCGCGCCAGCTTCTCGCCCGACAGCCTCACCGGCATGGAAGCGAGCCTGCGCTTCGTCGGCCCCGAGACGATGGAATCGAAGATATTCGCCCGCCTCACCGCCTGGCAGAACTGGATCTTCCAGCGTCCGAACGCCGTCGGCGAGGAAGGCGCGCTGCGTCGCTACGGCAGCGGCCAGAAACCGAAATTCGATATGACGCGGGTGTGACGAGGTGCGTGTCCCGGGCGAGCTGCGGCACGAAGTGACGCTGCGCAGAACCGGGACCCAGAAGGACGAGACAGTTGGGTCTCGGCTCAGCAGCGCACCGCTTCGCGCTGCGCAGCGTCCGGGACAGGAAACAAGGAGCACGGCCATGAACATGAACATCATGAACGTCGACTACTCGACCAAGATCCCGAACAACGTGAACCTCGCCGAAGACCGCCAGGTGCTCAAAGCGCTGGAGGGCTGGCACCCCGGCTACATGGACTGGTGGAGCGACATGGGGCCGGAAGGTTTCCAGGAATCGCTGGTCTATTTGCGCACGGCCTATTCGGTCGATCCGCGCGGCTGGGCCAAGTTCGATTATGTCCGCATGCCCGAATATCGCTGGGGCATTCTGCTTGCGCCGCAGGAGGAAAACCGCGTCGTGCCGTTTGGTGAGCACTATGGCGAGCCGGCCTGGCAGGAAGTCCCGGGCGAGCATCGCGCCATGCTGCGCCGCCTGATCGTGATCCAGGGCGACACCGAGCCGGCCTCGGTCGAGCAGCAGCGCCATCTCGGCAAGACCGCGCCCTCGCTCTACGACATGCGCAACCTGTTCCAGGTCAATGTCGAGGAAGGCCGTCATCTCTGGGCGATGGTCTATCTGCTCCAGAAATATTTCGGCCGCGACGGCCGCGAGGAAGCCGACGATCTCTTGCGCCGCCGCTCCGGCGACGCCGACGCGCCGCGCATGCTGGGCGCCTTCAACGAGGCGACTCCGGACTGGCTGTCGTTCTTCATGTTCACCTACTTCACCGACCGCGACGGCAAGATGCAGCTGCATTCGCTGGCGCAGTCGGGCTTCGATCCCTTGTCGCGCACCTGCCGCTTCATGCTGACGGAGGAAGCGCATCACATGTTCGTCGGCGAGACCGGCATCACCCGCGTCGTGCAGCGCACCTGCGATGCGATGAAGGCGGCCGGCATCACCGACCCGACCGACATTGCCAAGGTCCGCGCGTTGGGGGTGATCGACCTGCCGACCATCCAGAAGAAGCTGAACCTGCACTATACGCTGTCGCTCGACCTGTTCGGCTCCGAAGTCTCGACCAACGCGGCCAACGCCTTCAACGCCGGCATCAAGGGCCGTTACCACGAGACCCAGATCGAGGACGATCACCAGCTCAAGAACTCCACCTATCCGGTGCTCAAGCTGATCAACGGCGAGGTCAAGTTGGTCGACGAGCCGGCGCTGACCGCGCTCAACATGCGCCTGCGCGACGACTACAGCCAGGACTGCGTCAAGGGAATGCTGCGCTGGAACAAGGTGATCTCGACCGCGGGCTACGATTTCAAGCTGACTCTGCCCAACGTCGCCTTCCACCGCCACATCGGCGAGTTCAAGAACGTGCACGCAACGCCCGACGGCATCCTGATCGACGACGCCACCTGGGCCAAGCGCAAGGACGAGTGGCTGCCGTCCGCCAGCGACGGCGACTTCATCACCTCCCTGATGCAGCCCGTCACCGAGATCGGCCAGTTCGCCTCCTGGATCTCGCCGCCGAAGGTCGGCATCGACAACAAGCCCGGCGATTTCGAGTATGTGAAGATCGAGTCGTAACGGCTGCGACGCTGCTCTACACTCTCAGTGTCGTCCCGGACAAGCAAAGGCCTGGCAACGCATCGCATTGCCAGGCCTTTGCGCAGATCGAGGACCATACCCACAGGAAGGAGTTCGCCGAGGGCTCGGAGTGGGACCTCCTGTCACACGCTGACCCGTGGCTGGGGGTCCAGGATCTGCGCTCACCTCGTTCGCTTGTCCGAGCCGAGCGGCGCGTGACGTGGAGGAGTCTAGGACGCGCACTCCTAGACGCGTGACGTCCGGTTTCGGAAAATGGAGCGGGCATATCCGAGAGCTGCGAGAACGTCAGCTTGCGGACCCTTAGCTGACAAGCTGCTATTTCAAACGCCGTCCCCGCGCGAAGACCTCCGATGGAAGTTCTCCGAACATTTTCCGGAAGTCGTTGGCGAAATGGCCCAGATTCGCAAAGCCGCATTTGAAGGCGATCTGAGACACTGATGTTCTCGGATTTCCTTCCAGGAGCATTTGCCTGGCGCGTCGGAGCCGCACGGACTTTGCAAATTGCATCGGCGAATATCCGCGATTCTTCTTGAAAGCTGCATAAAGACTGCGGATGCTGGTGTTCGTTTTTGCTGCCAACTCCTCGACGAGAACAGCACGAGCCCAATTTGCTTCGATATATTCCTCGGCCAAGCGGACTGCGAGAGGCGCTGGCTCGGTGGCGGGACTCTCCAACAGTTCCGTGTAGTTGTGTCTCTGAGCCGAGAGGAACGTCATGATGAGCGCTTGCTCGAGCTCGATCAGCGCCGGTTTAGGGAGCTGCGCTGCCGTTGAATTCAGCTGGTCGGCCAAGAACATGGTCAGCTGACGCAACAGATGGGCCGCAGGCTGCTTCGGCGGCGCGGTGGGGTTGAACAACAGCGTCCCACGAGGTGGCGCACCGAGGAGTGTTGCTAACGCCCTATCGAGCGCAGCCGTTTTGATACGAAGGATTAACTGCTCAAACCCGGCTTCGAATATGATGGTACTCGGCTGCCCCGGCGGGGTGATACCGAGGTGCTGCTCGTCCACGGGCACCGTCGTCGCGGTGTCTAAAATGACGCCCGCTTTCCCCTTGAGACCGACTTGGAGTCTTGCAAAATCGCCTTCGGGAAAATCGACGATCGTTTTGGCAGCATATCCACAAAAGCCGAGCCCGGTATGGGGCAATACCAGGTAATTTGCCACTCCCTCGAAATCGATTGAATTCGCGACAGAAAAACCGGTTGCCCCATAGACCGTGCGCAGCGCATCCCTCATCTCTTCGGGGTTGCGTGTACGGACGACCGGAGAGCGGTTAAGCGGGTAATCGATTTCATCCATTTGACAATCGCGAAGCCGGATCAATTGGTGATTTTCTGATCAGGAAACGCATTTGGCACTGATCTGGATCAAGAAGTGCTTCGATGCCGAAATTGAGCAATGATTGCAGAATTGGGCCATGAGAAATCGTTGCGCCGGCATAGCAGGTAAGAGATGCTTACGGGATGGAGCGGGGTGCTCATACAACATCCGGCTCTGGGGCCTTGCGAGTTCTGCAAGAGCGCGCCTGCGTTCTCAGCAGTGAATAGCAGTGTTCCTACGGACTTGGCTAAACCTAACAGCTTTCGATGACCTAACTATAATATTTTCATTTCGTCCGCTGACGGCTTTGGCCACCGCCCATGGCTTCCCCAAGCTGCACCGAACGAAACACTGACCGTCGAATTTTTTTCGACGGTCCATTTTTTCGCAACTTTAACGGTGAGCGCTTCGCGCTGCTTAACTTAGCACACTTAGCGGAGCGATTTTGGAGGGCTGTTCGCTGTGGCCCGAACTTGCTTAGCATTCTTGGTGATCCGAAAGGGAGAAGCGACGTGGGTTGCGCGGTGGACGATACTCTCCTGGCTACTCCAAACGTCAGCCAGCTCAGAGAACGATTAAGCAGGGAAAGGCACCCGGAAATGCGCAGCAGAATACTCGACCGTCTTGCAGCTGAATTGGCCAAACTTCCCGAACCTGAACAGCGGGTCGAGTTGATCAGGACGGCGAAATACTTGGTAACCTAGTGTCAGAGATTAGCTATGTACAACGTAGTGCAGTTTCCAGGCACGCGCCCTCGACCCGACTTGGAAGGAGATGTTCGGCGCGCCATACTCCTTCTCGACATCTCACTCGTTCGGACTGCGCGCTTGATCGCGAAATGTCCTGCGGGTGAACGGAGGCGTGAATTGAATAACGAGCTCCTGGAGCTACAAGCCAAGCTCGAATATCTGCGCGCCTTGGCTCGAAGCACCTTTGCTGGAGCTCGCCATCAGTGTGATGTCTCGTTTTGGCCCGTGGCGACCTTAGTTCAGAGCGACGCGAGGCCTCTGCTAGGCGAGCTGCCCACGTGAATTGCCCTGATCAATATGCGGTTTCGTTGCAGGCGTATGTGCATACTGCGTAGTCCTCCAACTACCAGCCCTACCCGTGAGCCGTCAGTTTCCCCAAGGCCTGGCTCATTTTTGCCCCGGAGGGCCGTGTTGGCCGTGCGACCTACATGCAAATACCTGGGCCCGCCAAAGTTGCGCTACTTCAAATCCGGCCACTCCGAGTTCCGTACTCTGGCGAGAAAAAAGGGAGAACCCGAATGCTGGTGCGGATCAACCCGGCAAGCTGTCCCAGCGACGGACATCTTGCAGCACTGACGGGCGAGCGCGCTTTCTGCAGCGAGTTCAAATACCGTCGGGGCATGGAGATTTTCGGCGAAGGCGAGGACGCGGAGTACGTCTACCAGATCACCTCCGGCGCGGTGCGTACTTGCAAAATGCTTCCCGATGGTCGTCGTCATATCAACTCGTTTCATCTACCCGGGGACATGTTTGGTTTTGAAAACGGGGCAACGCATCGCTTCAATGCGGCAGCGATCATTGAAACGACAGTGCGGATCACGCGGCGACGCAACGTGCTAGACGCGATGACAAGCCGAGAGAAGGGTGCAATGAACCTCATCGGTTTCGTCACGCAAAACCTCCAGCACGCCGAGAACCGCATGCTGCTGCTGGGCCGGAAGACATCGCTGGAGAAGGTGGCGGCATTCCTGCTTGAAATGGACCAGCGGCAGGATCACCCCAACATGATGATCTTGCCGATGAACCGCCGCGACATCGGCGACTATCTCGGGCTGACGCTGGAAACCGTCTCTCGCGCCCTTTCCATATTGCGAGACCAGAATCTCTTGCGTTTAGGCGGGGCGACCCAGCGACGGGTCGAACTGCTCGACCGCGACGAACTTGCAAGGCTGGATGCCTGACTACTGGTATTGGCCCGCAGCCTACCTCGTCACGTTGTCCGACAACCGTAAAGTCGGCCAGTTTGGCGCCCTTAGATCCAGTTGCTCCAGACACCGCAAACAGCGCATTCGTCCTTCATCCGAAGCGCGGGTGCGAACCACCGGCGACTGGCTGAGCGGGTATTCCGGAAGGTCCATGATCCAAATCAAACGGGCCCCTCGTCATGTCATGTGCCGAGTAGCAAATCCCAATCAAGTGATGATTGTGATCTAGATCAGCCAGTGTGAATCAAAATCTGAGCAATGTCTGCAGAATTTGGCCGTTGAGGATCGTTCTACATCGCACACGCCTACCGTATGAATCCGTGAGAAGCTCAACAGAAAACTCTCGTTTTAAGTAGTCTGCCTGTGGAGGAGCCGATGGTGCTGACGAAGAGCGATTGGTCGCAAAGTTATCCTCGCGCCGTATTGCGGGGCGTTCTGGCGGACGCTGCAAAGACTATGCCCGAAGCAACACGGACGCCTTCCTTGATGGCGTGCCTCGCCCAGAGGATTTTGGCCGCGGCGGCTGACGGCCGAGAGAACCCGATCGATCTAGGTCGCCGTGCCATCGAGAAGGTGCGGGAATCTTGTCCTGACTGCCGCGCATGCCATGGCTTGCAAGTAGCCTGCAACAGCGATCGTTCGCAGGAAAAACCGTAGAACTCCGGCGCAGACCGGTAAGGATTGAGGAACGTATGGGCATATCCGAGCCACCTTGGGTTAGGTGCTTCAGGCATTTATCCAAATCTCCCGCAGAGAATTGGTGCGCCTTTGAGCTGACGGTGTGTGTCGGATGCCCTAATACCGTGTCGTCTCGCCATTCAGTGGGCGCTGTTAAAGATCCTATGAGGTCCGAGGAGATCAAAGGCTGGTTTCGCGGTCTTAAGCCGTGCAAGGTTTCTGATGCCATCAGAAATTAGAATCGCGTCGTTGCAGGCGTTCGAAAGCGTCATCCCTCGCTGAACCAGTGAGCCTGATCTTATTGAAAGCCGATATTACCAATTTGTGCTGGGGAGAACATTTATGCGAAGCTCTCGGTCAATGCTTTATGCCCAACGACTTAGCAAGCTCAGTTCTGAGCTCGCAGAGTTGGAAGATCTTCGAGGTTTAGTCGAAAAAGCAGAGCGAAAGGTGCGCGGTCCGCATGCATTGCGCTCGGCACCTCATGCTTCGAAACACCTTCGAAGTCGTGAGCCGCGCGCCCTGTCTGTCCGCCTCCATCGCAACGCACCGCTAAGCAAGAATCCAGGAGCTCTCGGATCCACCGCGAACGACAACCAAGTCGATGGGGTCCCGTGCCGGACCCATTTCCCGACGGACGGTGGGCTTCTCCCTTCAACCGCTGAATAGTGAACCGAAGTCGTCCCTTCTGCTTGTGGGCCCTTAGCGGACACGCGCATCTGGGGACGCCAATGCGTTTTCGAGCGGAAAGCGGACGTCGCTGTGCCTGCATCGATGAGGATGAGTACACGCCCCAGCTCGACACCTGTTTTGCTCGACGTGTCAACCGAATCGCGGCTGCAATCGTCGTCGCCTGTGTCGCTCGAAAATCCCTTGCCGATCAAGAGCCTTTCTACTGTGCATGGGGTTGTTTTCGACATTTTGGTTCGGAGTCTCGCCGGATCAATCGCTGTCCCACCCGCTGCCCTTGATTCCCGCATTCGCATAGACGATGCCGCCGTCGACCGCGATGGTCGCCCCCACCACGTAATCTCCCGCGCGCGAGGCGAGATAGATCGCGGCGCCCGCCATGTCCTCGTCGGTGCCGATGCGGCCCACGGGGACGCGCGTCGCCACCTCGTCGGCGTGGTCGCGGGCGGCGCGGTTCATGTCGGACTTGAACGGGCCCGGCGCGATCGCTGTGACCACGATGTGGTCGGGGATGAGCTTCACCGCCATGCGCCGCGTCAGATGGATCAGCCCGGCCTTGCTCGCGGCATAGGAATAGGTCTCGCCCGGATTGACGAAGATGCCGTCGATCGAGGCGATGTTGATCACCTTCGCCGGCCGTTCCGCGCTTGCCGACGCGCGCAGCGTGGGCGCCAGAGCCTTGATCAGGAAGAACGGCGACTTCAAATTCAGATTCATCACCTTGTCCCAGCCGCTCTCCGGAAATTCGTCGAACTCCGCGCCCCAGGCCGCGCCCGCATTGTTGACGAGGATGTCGAGCCTGGATTCGCGCTTCCTGAATTCGCTCGCCAGCAGCTCGCAGCCGGCGACCGTGGACATGTCGATCGGAAGCGCGATGCATTCGCCGTCATATCGCGCAGTGAGCTCTTTCGCGGTGGCTTCGCACGGCCCGGCCTTGCGCGCGGTGATGTAGACCTTTGCCGCCCCGGCGCTGAGAAATCCCGCGGCGATCATCTTGCCGATGCCGCGCGAGCCGCCGGTCACCAGCGCGATACGGCCTTTGAGCGAGAACAGATCGTTGAACATGGTGCCTCCCTTGGTTGGCGCTGGTTGTGAGCGGGGCAAGGAGGGGAGTCAAGGAAGGCCCGCTTGGATGACGCGGGAGCGAGGCGCGATAGCGGCCCAACCAATTCGGTGTCGTCCCCGCGAACGGGGGGATGACGGTAGGGATAGGAGCGCCTACGCCGCCGCGATCCGGCGAAAGCCGTTCCACATCGCGGTCGCTGCGCCCGAGGTCAGCACCGGCAGGATGCGCGCGTCCTGATAGTTGCCATTGAGCGAAACGCGGGGCAGCGCGGTCATGTGACCGGCATTCTCCGCGAACAACATGCCGGGCCGTGTCGTCACCGCGGTCTTGAAGCCGGCGGATGCGGCAAGGGCGAATTCGCGCATCCCCGCGGCGTCGCGATCGCCATAGGGATAGGCGAGGTGCAACACGGGGTGCTCCAGCACCTGCTCGATCCGCGCGCGGCTGGCGGCCATCTCCTGCGCGGCGATGTCTTCCGCCTGCTTGGCGAGGTTGCAATGGCTGACGCTATGCGCGCCGATCGTGACCAGCGGGTCGGCGGCAAATGTCTTCACCTCGGCCCAGGACAGGCACAGGCTGCGGCACAGCGCGTCCATGTCGACGTCGTATGTCGTGCAGAGCGCTTCGATCTCGCGCTTGAGGTCGTGCTCGCCCGGCAGCGCACGCAGCCATTCGTGCAGGCGGTCGAACGCCGCCTGCTTGGCGGCAGGCGTCGTCGCATCGAGCCGCAGCGCGGAATTGCCGATTCTGACATCGACCTGCTCGGCCTTGGCGATCACGGCCTCCAGCGCCGTCCACCACAATCGTCCGGTGCCCTCGGCAAAGTCGCTCGCGACATAGACCGCCAAGGGCGCGTCAAATTCGCGCAGCACCGGCAGAGCATAGTCGAGATTGTCGCGATAGCCGTCGTCGAGGGTGAAGGCGGCGAAGCGCCGGTCGAAGCGGCCCTGCACCAGCCGCTCATGCAGCTCGTCCATGCTGACGATGTCGATGTCGCGCGAGCGCAAATGGCGCAGCGTTGCGCGCAGGAATTCGGGTGTGACTTCGAGATGCCGGTTCGGCTGGAACGCGCCCTCACGGGCGGGCCGCACGTGGTGCAGCATGAAAATGGCGCCGACGCCCGACAAAAGTGGGCGCAACAGGTGGTGCGCTCCGCTGAAATAGAGTGCTCCCAGCCCGGCGCGGATGACGTTGTTACGCAGTTGTTTCATGAACGGCTGGGGGACTCTGGCATTCCGCGCTCAACTTACGGAAGAACCCTTGAAGAAAAAGTTATTCCGATTGTCCAGGCGGGGCCTTTGGAACGGCAGCATTTCCGGTTTGACAGCCTGCCAAGGGTTTGTTTTGTCTCCGTTTCCAGAGTTCGGGTCGTCGAATGCAGAAGCTTTTCAGGTGGGCCAGCAAATGGTGGCTAGGGCTGATCCCCCTGGCCGTCATGTGGGGATTTGCGGCCTGGAATAACACCTTACCGGTCGAGGCCGATCTGTCGGCGCGCAGCTCGGCTGCGCTGAAGGATACCGTTCTGGACAAGACACGGATCGTGGTCGACGGCCGCGACGTCAGCCTGGCTGCGGACGCCTTCTCCGAGGCCGGGCGCCGCGACGCCGTGGTGGCGGTCGAGACCGTCCCCGGAGTGCGGCTGGTCGACGACCGGACCCGCCTTGTTCCTGAGGCCAAGCCCTTCGTCTGGACCGCCGAGCGCGACGTCGTGCGGGTGACGCTGTCAGGCTCGGCGCCCCTGCCCTCGATGAAGGGCCGGCTGACCGAGGCCGCCCGCAAGGAGGTCGGGGGTGTCGAGGTGGCCGACCAGATGGGGCTGGCGCGCGGCGCGCCGCCGCGGTTCGAGGCTGCTGCGATGCTGTTGCTGGATCAGATCGGCAAGCTCAAGGACGGCAAGATCACGATAACGGACACCAAGGTCAATCTGTCGGGCATGGCGCGCGAGCTCGGCGGCCGGGAGGCGATCGCGGCCGCGCTCAAGAACCTGCCTGAGGGTTTTTCTATTGCCGCCAACGAGATCAAGGCGCCGCCCTACATCTTCCAGGCTTACAAGGATCCGGTGGCCGCGACGGTGACGCTGACCGGCTATGTTCCCGACAACAATGTCCATGCGGCGATCGCCACCAGTGCCTCGCGAAAGTTCTTCACCGAGAAGGTCGTTGACAATCTCAAGGCCAGCATCGGAGCACCCGGCTCCTTCAGTCCGGTCGTGGTCGCAGCGCTTGGCGCGCTGTCGCGGCTGTCGACCGGTACGCTCGTCGTCTCCGACCGCGAGGTGAAGCTGTCGGGCGATGCGCTGTACGAGGGTGCCGCCAATGACATCCGCGCAGGC
The DNA here is from genome assembly GCF_049739485.1 of Bradyrhizobium sp. USDA 326. Classification (NCBI taxonomy): domain Bacteria; kingdom Pseudomonadati; phylum Pseudomonadota; class Alphaproteobacteria; order Hyphomicrobiales; family Nitrobacteraceae; genus Bradyrhizobium; species Bradyrhizobium sp. USDA 326. The sequence goes on along the minus strand of NZ_JBMGQA010000001.1, from coordinate 2,120,755 downwards.
CTCGGCAAGGACTTCCCGAAAAGCTGGCAGTACAAGCCGGAGATCACGGTAAAGCCCGCGGCGGGCCCCGTCGATGGCACCGTGTGCCAGCAATTGTTCTCGGAGCTCCTGACCAAGGGCAAGATCCGCTTCACGGCCAAGCGGGCCGACATCGATCCTGACTCCGCCGGCATCCTCGATCGTCTCATCGAGACGGCGCTGCGCTGCCCCACCACCAATATCGAGGTCGCCGGGCATACCGACGCCGACGGCGAGGACAACTTCAATCAGGCTCTCTCGGAAAAGCGCGCGCAGACGGTGATCGACTACCTCGTCAAGGCCGGCCTGCCCGCCAGCCGCTTCACCGCGGTCGGTCATGGCAGCACGCAGCCCGTCGCCGGCAACGACACCGACGAAGGCAAGGCGCAGAACCGCCGCATCGAATTTCTGGTGAGGTGACGATGCCCTATCTCGTCTCGTTCCATCTGGGCTGGCTGATCGGCTCGCTGCTGCTGGGCTTCTGCATGGGCTGGATCTCGGTGGTCCAGCGCGGCAACGGCACCTCGAAGGTGATGGCGCGCTGGCTCGCCGCGCTCGCCGCTGCGCTGGTGGCGGTCTCGCTCGCCCATGTGGTCCCCGGCCGCTTCGGCTACTGGCTCGATCTCGGCCTGATCATGTTCGCCTGCTACCTCGTCGGCTGCACCATCGGTGCGTGGTTGCGCGATCGCGTGGTCTCGCGCACCGCACCTCCAGCCGCTCTGTGATGTTGCCGTGCCCCCTCACCGAAGGTACGGGGTGCGCGCGTCCGCCGCGGCCTTTCGGCGCGTCAGCACCCCGTCAACTGGCCGCTTCGATCGCCCTCTTTCAACAGGCAGGCCTGCCCCATAGATTGACGTCGGCTTAAGGCGTGACGGAACATTGTGCGGCCGAAATCATCAAAACTTCATGGCGTCTGCGCAGGATTGCCATGGAGATTCGCGTCGAGCCCTTGCCGCCGAAAGCGCCAAATCGTGCATCAGGAGCCGCAACCCTGCCTAAAATATTGAACGCACGTGTTTTTGTTCGAATTGGCGAATTCCACTCTGCCCGAAAACGCGCTAGTGGAGGGGCAGGGGGCATCCGCGATGCCGGAGCCGGCGGCGAGGATTCGTTGATTGCCTGTGCGCCGTCCGCCTGTCCACCGGCCACCCTGGCCGCCGAAGTGTTGTTCGAGGTCTAGATGCTGGAAGCCATACGCAGGGCGATGTCGTTTCTGCGCCAGAAGCAAGTCCTGCATAAGCTTGGAGTTGTGATCAGCATCGCGGTCATCGGTATCGCTTGCTATGTGCTCTACCACATGCTGCGAGGCATCGATTTCAACGAGGTCCTCGAGGCGATCAAGAGCACCGAGCCGAGTCAGATTGCGATGGCGGCGCTGTTCGTCGCTGCGGGTTATTTCACCCTGACCTTCTACGACCTCTTCGCCACGCGCGCGATCGGCCATGCCCATGTGCCTTATCGCATCAACGCGCTCGCGGCCTTCACCAGCTATTCCATCGGCCACAATGTCGGCGCCAGCGTCTTCACCGGCGGTGCGGTGCGCTACCGCATCTATTCGGCCTATGGGCTGAACGCGATCGACGTCGCAAAAATCTGCTTTCTCGCCGGCCTGACTTTCTGGCTGGGCAATGCCGCCGTGCTCGGCCTCGGCATCGCCTATCACCCGGAGGCCGCCGCCTCGATCGACCAGCTTCCGCCCTGGCTGAACCGGACGCTGGCGCTGATGATCATCGTGGCGCTGGTCGGCTACGTGGTCTGGGTCTGGACCCAGCCGCGGGTGGTCGGCCGCGGCCCCTGGACCGTGGTGCTGCCGGGCGGCCCGCTGACGCTGCTTCAGATCGCGATCGGCATCGTCGATCTCGGCTTCTGCGCGCTGGCGATGTATGTCCTGGTGCCGGACGAGCCCCATGTCGGCTTCGTCGTGGTTGCGGTGATCTTCGTCTCGGCCACCCTGCTCGGCTTCGCCAGCCATTCCCCGGGGGGGCTCGGCGTGTTCGACGCCGCCATGCTGGTCGGTCTCTGGCAGATGGATCGGGAGGAGCTTCTGGGTGGCATGCTGCTGTTCCGCGTCCTCTATTATCTGTCTCCTTTCGTCTTATCTGTAATCTTGCTGACGCTTCGCGAAGTTATCATCGGCGCGCGATCGAAGCGCTTGCAACAGGCGGCGCTCAAGCTGGATCCCGGCCCGGTGCGTGAAGCCGCCTACGTGAGAGAGCGCAGCGACGGCGGCGCCTGACCGGTGCCAGAGTCCTTAGGACAATCCCCAGGAGAAGCCCGTCCCGATGGCGATCGACGCTCCATCTTCTCCCCCCGCCCAGCCCTGGTCCGACCGGCTCCGGCACTCGACCGTCATCCTGATTGCCGCGGCGCTGGCGCTGTCCGTCGTGGCCTCCCTTGGCGAACTGTCGGCGCTGCACGCCGCGATCGTGTTCCTCTGCATCGCCGCGGCTGCCCTGATCCCCTGGCGGCTGCATGATCGCGCCGCTTCGCGCGACGACGTCAGGCGCATCAACCCGGTCGAGAGCGCGGCGGTGGCTGCGGTGGTCGCCGGCATGCCGGATCCGGCGGTGCTGCTCGACCGCGCCGGCCGCGTCATCCACCTCAACGCCGCGGCCGCCCAGCTCGCGCCGGCGCTGCGCAGGAACGAGCTCGCCCAGTTCGCGCTGCGCTCGCCGGAGATCATCACGGCGCTGCGCGAGGCGATCGCCACCACCGAGCCGCGGCGCGCGACCTATCTCGACCATGTTCCGGTCGATCGCTGGATGGAGCTGATGATCACGCCGGTGCCGGTGCCGACCAGCTTCGGCGGCGCCGACAAATGCATGCTGATGACCTTCCACGACCAGACGCCGCTGCGCCGGGTCGAGGAGATGCGCGCCGACTTCGTCGCCAATGCCAGCCACGAGCTGCGTACGCCACTGGCCGCGCTGTCGGGCTTCATCGACACGCTGCAGGGCCAGGCCAAGGACGATCCCAGGGCGCGCGAACGCTTCCTCGGTATCATGCACAACCAGGCTACGCGCATGGCGCGCCTGATCGACGATTTGCTGTCGCTGTCGCGGGTCGAGCTGTCGGCCCATGTCCGGCCCGACACCCTGGTCGACCTCATACCGATCATCCGCCAGGTCGCCGACGGGCTCGAGCCGCTGGCGCGCGAGCGCCAGGTCGAGGTGGAGATCGATCTGCCGGAGCCGCCGGTGATGATCGCGGGCGACCGCGAGGAACTGCTGCGCTTGTTCGAGAACCTGATCGAGAACGCGCTCAAATACGGCGCCTCCGGCGGACGCGTCATTGTGTCGCTGACATCAGGCATCGCCGCTGATGGAACTCAGGAAATCCGGGTCTTGGTCCGCGATTTCGGCCCCGGCATCGCTCCGGAGCACCTGCCGCGGCTGACCGAGCGCTTCTACCGGGTGGACGTGGGCGACAGCCGCTCGCAAGGCGGCACCGGCCTCGGATTATCGCTGGTGAAACATATTCTTAACCGCCATCGCGGCCGCCTTCTGATCGAAAGCGTGCCCAAACAGGGCGCCACTTTCACCGCCTGTTTTCCCCAGGCGAAGACTTCGGCGTGACCTGAAATTCAAGCAATTTCAGTTGCTTGTCGGTGTCATCCAGCCGTCACGAAACCTTCGTAAAAGCACAGCCGACCGCCCCTAAACGAGCGGCGCGGGGAGCGCGATCGGGCGCGGATGGCGCTTCGTTCCCCCTGTATGGAGACCAGCATGAATTTCATCAAAACTATGGTTGCTGCGGGCTTGGTCGCCGCAACGACGACGGCGGCCTTCGCCGCCGATATCACCGGCGCCGGCGCGACGTTCCCGTTCCCGATCTATTCCAAGTGGGCTGACGCCTACAAGAAGGAGACCGGCAACGGTCTGAACTACCAGTCGATCGGCTCCGGCGGCGGCATCAAGCAGATCCAGGCCAAGACCGTGACCTTCGGCGCCACCGACGCGCCGCTCAAGGCCGAGCAGCTCGAGAAGGACGGCCTCGCTCAGTGGCCGATGGTGATGGGCGCGATCGTTCCCGTCGTCAACCTCGAGGGCGTGAAGCCCGGCGAGCTGGTGTTCGATGGCGAGACCCTGGCCGCCATCTATCTCGGCAAGATCACCAAGTGGGACGATGCCGCGATCAAGAAGCTCAATCCGAACGTGAAGCTGCCGTCGGAAGCCATCACCGTGGTCCGCCGCTCGGACGGTTCCGGCACCACCTTCAACTTCACCAACTACCTCTCCAAGGTCAGCGCGGACTGGAAGAGCAAGGTCGGTGAGGGTACCGCGGTCGAGTGGCCGGTCGGCGTCGGCGCCAAGGGCAACGAGGGTGTGTCGGGCAACATCGGCCAGACCAAGAACTCGATCGGCTATGTCGAGTACGCCTATGCCAAGCAGAACAAGCTGACCTACGCCGGCCTCGTCAACAAGGCGGGCAAGACGGTGCAGCCGACCGTGGAGGCGTTCCAGGCGGCCGCCTCCAACGCCGACTGGGCCAAGGCTCCGGGCTACTACGTCATCCTGACCGATCAGCCCGGTGACAAGTCCTGGCCGATCACCGCGGCGACTTTCATCCTCATGCACAAGTCTGCCACCGACAAGGCGGCCTCGCAGGAAGCCATCAAGTTCTTCCGCTGGGCCTTCAAGAACGGCGGCAAGATGGCAGAGGAGCTCGATTACATCCCGATGCCCGACAGCGTCGTCCAGCAGATCGAGAAGACCTGGGCTGCCGAGATCAAGAGCTGAGCGCTCTCCTCTCATGTCCCGGACGCGGTGCAGCATGAAATGCTGCACCGATGAGCCGGGACCCACAAGAACCAGGCCCCGGATAGGCCAGCGCATCCGGGGCACAGAACCAAAACAAGCGTATACATAAACGGGTACAGGGGATCGGCGTGGCAGAGATGGCCGTTCAGAGCGATGCAATCGACGACGCCGGACCGTATGATCGCGCCAAGGCCTTGAGCGCGTTCAAGCTCGGCGACGTCACTTTCTACTGGATCACGCGGCTTTCCGCGATCTCGGTGCTGCTGATCCTCGGCGGCATCATCATTTCGCTGATCGTCGGCGCGTTCCCGGCGATCAAGGAATACGGCCTGTCGTTCCTGTGGACGCAGCGCTGGGCTCCTTCCGCCGATCCGCCCGTGCTCGGCGCGCTCGGGCCGATGTACGGCACGCTCGTCACTTCGTTCATCGCGATGCTGATCGCCATTCCCGTGGGACTCGGGATTGCGATCTTCCTCACCGAGCTCTGTCCGCAATGGCTGCGCCGCCCGATCGGCATGGCGGTCGAGCTGCTCGCCGGCATTCCCTCGATCATCTACGGCATGTGGGGCTTCTTCGTGCTGGCCCCGTTCCTGGCCAACACCTTCCAGCCCTTCATGATCCGGGTGTTCGAGGGCGTGCCCGTGCTCGGCGCAATCTTCGCAGGTCCCCCGTCCTATCTCAGCCTGTTCAATGCCGCGCTGATCCTCGCCATCATGGTGCTGCCCTTCATCACCTCGATCTCGGTCGACGTGTTCAAGACGGTGCCGCCGGTGCTGAAGGAAGCCGCCTACGGTGTCGGCTGCACCACGTGGGAGGTCGTGCGCAGCGTGGTGATCCCCTACACCCGCGTCGGCATCATCGGCGGCGTCATGCTGGCGCTGGGCCGCGCGCTCGGCGAGACCATGGCGGTGACCTTCATCATCGGCAATTCGTTCCGCATCTCTTCATCGATTTTCGCCCCGGGCACCACGATCTCGGCGGCGATCGCATCCGAGTTCGCCGAGAGCGACGGTCTGCACCAGTCCGGCCTGATTCTGCTCGGCCTGCTCCTGTTCGTGCTGACGTTCTTCGTGCTCGCAGCCGCGCGGCTGATGCTGATGCGCCTGGAAACAAAGGCGGGGAAGTGAAGCCATGAACCCGATCTATTTACGCCGCCGCCGCTGGGACATCGTCATCCGCGGGCTCTGCATCGCCGCCGCCGCCTTCGGCGTCACCTGGCTCGCGCTGATCCTGATCACGCTGCTCTACAACGGTCTGGCCGGGCTCAACCTTCAGGTCTTCACCGCAGACACGCCGCCGCCCGGATCGACCGAGGGCGGCCTGCGCAACGCCATCGTCGGCTCGCTGATCATGACCGTGATCGGCGTCGGCATTGGCGCGCCGCTCGGCCTGTTCGCCGGCACCTATCTCGCCGAGTACGGCCGCAACGACAAGCTGACCTCGGTGATCCGCTTCATCAACGACATCCTCTTGTCGGCGCCCTCGATCATCATCGGCCTCTTCATCTACGGCGCGGTCGTGGTGCCGATGCGAGGCTTCTCGGCCATCGCCGGCGCGCTGGCGCTCGCCGTGATCGTGATCCCGGTCGTGGTGCGCACCACGGAGGACATGCTGCTGCTGGTGCCGAACCCGCTGCGTGAAGCCGCCAGCGCACTCGGCCTGCCGCGCTCGCTGGTGATCAAGCGTATCGCCTACCGTGCGGCGCGCTCCGGCCTCATCACCGGTGTGCTGCTCGCCACTGCCCGCGTCGCCGGCGAGACCGCGCCGCTGCTGTTCACCGCGCTGTCCAACCAGTTCTTCAGCCTCGGCCTGGACAAGACCATGGCCAACCTGCCGGTGACCATCAACAACTTCGTGCAGAGCCCCTACGCCTACTGGAAGCAACTCGCCTGGAGCGGGGCGCTGCTGATCACCCTGACTGTGCTTGCCCTGAACATTGGCGCCCGCATCCTTGGTGCCGAGAGGACCGCAAAATGAGTGAAATGTCTGTTTCCGTAAGCGCGCCGACCGTTCATCCCGGCTCGCAGCCGCTGGCCGAGGCGCCTGCCAAGGTCACCGCGCGCAACCTCAACTTCTACTATGGTGAGCACCATGCGCTGAAGAACATCAATCTGGCGCTCGGCACCAATCGCGTCACGGCCTTCATCGGCCCGTCCGGCTGCGGCAAGTCGACCCTGCTGCGTATCTTCAACCGGATGTACGACCTCTACCCGGGCCAGCGCGCCACCGGCCAGCTGTTGCTCGACCACACCAACATGCTCGACCCCAAGCTCGACCTCAATCTGCTGCGCGCCCGGGTCGGCATGGTGTTCCAGAAGCCGACCCCGTTCCCGATGACGATCTACGAGAACATCGCCTTCGGCATCCGCCTCTACGAGAAGATCTCGAAGTCCGAGATGGATGATCGCGTCGAAAAGGCGCTGCGCGGCGGCGCGCTGTGGAACGAGGTCAAGGACAAGCTCAACGCCTCCGGCCTGTCGCTCTCCGGCGGACAGCAGCAGCGCCTCTGCATCGCCCGCACCGTCGCGGTGCGGCCCGAGGTGATCCTGTTCGACGAGCCCTGCTCGGCACTCGATCCGATCTCGACCGCCAAGGTCGAGGAACTGATCCAGGAATTGTCGGAGAACTACACGATCGCGATCGTCACCCACAACATGCAGCAGGCGGCCCGCGTCTCCGACAAGACCGCCTTCATGTATCTCGGCGAGTTGATCGAGTTCGACGACACCAGCAAGATCTTCACGTCGCCGAGCGACCGGCGCACGCAGGATTACATCACCGGCCGGTTCGGCTGAGGAGACGGAACATGGGTTCTGAACATACCGCAAAGGCTTTCGACACCGACCTGCAGGAGCTCACCCGCCTGGTCGCCGAGATGGGCGGGATCGCCGAGCGCATGATCGTCGATTCCGTCGACGCGCTGATCCGCCGCGACGTCACGCTCGGTCAGCGCGTCGTCACCACCGACGCCGAGCTCGACATGCTGCAGAAGCGCATCGAGGAGCGCGCCGTGCTCACCATCGCCCGCCGCCAGCCGATGGCCGTTGATCTGCGCGAGATCGTCGGCGCCATGCGCGTCGCGACCGATCTCGAGCGCATCGGCGATCTCGCCAAGAACATGGGCAAGCGCGTCGCAGCGCTGGAGACGGATTTCCATCCGCTGAAACTGTTCCGCGGCCTGGAGCACATGACCGACCTCGTGCAGCAGCAGGTCAAGTCGGTGCTGGACGCCTATGCCGCGCACGATCTGCCGGCGGCGATGGCGGTGTGGAAAGGCGACGAGGAAGTCGACGCCATCTGCACCTCGCTGTTCCGCGAACTCCTGACCTACATGATGGAGGATCCGCGCAACATCTCGTTCTGCATCCATTTGATGTTCTGTGCCAAGAACATCGAGCGGATCGGTGACCACGCCACCAACATCGCCGAGACCGTGTTCTACATGATCGAAGGCCAGGCGATCACCGACAAGCGGCCGAAGGGCGACATGACGACCTTCGCCACGACGGTGCCGAATACCTAAGGAGCGACGACAACATGGGCGCACGCATCATGGTGGTTGAGGACGAGGAAGCTCTCACCGAGCTTCTCCGCTACAACCTCGAAGGCGACGGCTATGACGTCGAGACGGTGATGCGCGGCGATGACGCCGACACCCGCCTCAAGGAGCACATTCCCGATCTGATCGTGCTCGACTGGATGCTGCCGGGCCTGTCGGGCATCGAGCTATGCCGGCGGCTGCGCACCCGTCCCGAAACCAAGCAGCTGCCGATCATCATGCTCACCGCGCGCGGCGAGGAGAGCGAGCGGGTGCGGGGACTTGCGACCGGTGCCGACGATTACATCGTCAAGCCGTTCTCGGTGCCGGAGCTGCTCGCGCGCGTGAAGGGTCTGCTCAGGCGCGCCAGCCCCGAGCGGCTCGCCACCGTGCTCGCCTACGGCGACATCGAGCTCGATCGCGACAAGCGCCGCGTGGCGCGCTCGGGCCGGCCGATCGATCTCGGCCCGACCGAATATCGCCTGCTGGAGTTCTTCCTGGAGCATCCCGGCCGCGTGTTCTCGCGCGAGCAGCTGCTCGACAGCGTCTGGGGCCGCGACATCTACATCGACGAGCGCACTGTCGACGTCCACATCGGCCGCCTGCGCAAGCTGCTCAATCTCGGCCGTGAGCAGGATCCGATCCGCACCGTCCGTGGCGCCGGCTATGCGCTGGACGATCGGTTCGCGAAGGCGGAGCAGACGTAAAGCTCTGAACTAGCGAGCCGCGGCAACAATCTTGGTCGTCACCCCGGGGCGCGCGTAGCGTGAGCCCGGGATCCATAATCACAGGGCTTTGTTTGGCGAAGACTCGGAGTGACCATCTCGCGCAATCACTGCGCCCTGTGGTTATTGATCCCCCGCCTCCGCGGGGACGACACCGAGTAAGCCGAGCCGTCAGCGTGTGACGGCTGCAGTCAGCTAAATCCGCAAACTCACCGCGTGCCCGGCTTCGCCGGTGCGCGCCGCCGATCCGCTGCAGGCTGATACGCCACGCGCGAATGCTGGGCGCAGTAGGGCAGGCCCGAGAGCGCCTTGCCGCCGCAGAAGAAGAAATCCGGGCTGGAGGGATCGCCGACCGGCCAGTGGCACGTCGCCTCGTTCAATTCCAGCAGCGACAGCCGCTGGCTCATCGGCACCACGTTGTCGTAGGTGACGGGTTCGGCCTCCACCTCGACCTCGAAGGCCTGCGCCAGTGCGGTGTTGCCGCGGGCGACGGGGCGGGTCACCCGCATCATGTGCTGCGCAGGCCGGGCCTTGCGCGGCCGGGGCGCTGCCGATGAAGGGCTCTTGGCGCGGCCGGACAAGCCGAGCCGGTGCACCTTGCCGATCACGGCATTGCGGGTCACATTGCCGAGCTCCGCCGCGATCTGGCTGGCCGAAAGTCCGGCCTCCCAAAGCTTTTTCAGCTGCTCGACGCGATCATCGGACCAGGTCAAAACCGTCATTGCACCCTTTCCCTCGCTGCGCGCCTGCCATCCTGGGGCCTTCGCAGCGATTGCCTAAGCCTTGAAAAACCCGTGCCGTCAGAATCCCTTAAGGCTCGCCGGGCGCGCTCAAGACGCCCGAACGTTTACGCCGGTACATGAGGACTCTTGGGATCAGAACTGCTGCACGAGATGTCGTATCTGACAGTCCAAACGCTACAATATGGCGTGACTCCCGCGCAAGAGTCCGCCGACTCGCGTCCACATGTTCCGTGGTGAAAATCCCGCAAAATCGGCACCGCAAGACTACGGATTTAGCATTTCGCGAGGCTTTCCAGGCGGCATTGACACCCGTCTTGCCAAGCATAAGATAGCCCCACGTGCCGCCCTTAAAAGGCGGCACGTTTCGTTTTCCGGGCCGGTCAATGGTGCGTTGCGCAATGCACGCATCACACCGTCCGCAACATTCAAGTGACGTCATGACTAACAGCGCCGCGCCGCATTTGCTCCCCGTTTTCGCCAGGGCCGACCTCGGTTTCGAGCGCGGCGAAGGCTGCTGGCTGATCGCGACCAATGGGGATCGCTATCTCGATTTCACCTCGGGCGTGGCGGTGAATGCGCTCGGTCATGCCCATCCCACGTTGGTCAAGGCGTTGCAGGAGCAGGCGACGAAGCTCTGGCACATGTCGAACCTGTTCCAGAGCCCGGACGGCGAGAAGCTCGCGGCGCGTTTGTGCAACGAAAGCTTTGCCGACTTCGTGTTTTTCTGCAATTCCGGCGCCGAGGCGCTGGAAGGTGTGATCAAGCTGGTGCGCCACCACCACTTCTCCAAGGGGCGTCCCGAACGCTATCGCATGATCACCTTCGAGGGCGCCTTCCATGGCCGCACGCTGGCGACGCTGGCCGCCACCGGTTCTGCAAAATACCTCGAGGGCTTCGGCCCGCCGATGGACGGCTTCGACCAGGTGCCGCATGGCGACCTCGAAGCCGTCAAGAAGGCGATCGGCCCGCATACCGCCGGCATTCTCATCGAGCCGATCCAAGGCGAGGGTGGCGTTCGTTCTGCGCCTCCCGCCTTCCTGAAGGCGCTGCGCGAGCTCTGCGATGAGCACGGCCTATTGCTCGCCTTCGATGAGGTGCAGACTGGCATGGGCCGGACCGGTGAACTCTTTGCCTACAAGCGCACCGGCGTCGTGCCCGACGTGATGTCGCTGGCGAAGGCGCTCGGTGGCGGTTTCCCGATCGGCGCGGTGCTCGCCACCGCCGACGCTGCGCGCGGCATGGGGCCGGGCTCGCACGGTTCGACCTTCGGCGGCAATCCGCTCGCGATCTCGGCCGCGAACGCCGTTCTCGACGTCATGCTCAAACCCGGCTTCTTCGGTCACGTGCAGAAAATGTCGCTGCTGCTGAAGCAGAAGCTCGCCTCCGTGATCGACCGCCATCCCGAAGTCGTCAGCGAGGTGCGCGGCGAGGGCCTCCTGATCGGCATCAAGGCCGTGGTACCCTCGGGCGATCTCGTCGCGGCGCTGCGCGCCGAAAAATTGCTCACCGTCGGAGCCGGCGACAATGTCGTGCGCTTCCTGCCACCCTTGATCGTTACCGAGGCGGAGATCGAAGACAGCGTCGGGCGGCTCGAACGCGCCTGCACCGCAATCTCTTCCAGCCAGACCAAGCGGGCGGCAAGCTGATGAGCAAGACGCCCAACACGACTCCAAAGCACTTTTTGGACATCAACGAGCTGCCGCTGTCGGAGCTCAAGAGCATGCTCGCCGCCTCATCGGCCATGAAGGCGAAGCAGAAGGCGCACCAGCCGGTCAGGCCGCTTGAAGGCAAGACGCTGGCGATGATCTTCGAGCGGCCCTCGACGCGGACGCGGGTGTCGTTCGATGTCGCCATGCGCCAGCTTGGCGGCGAGCCCATCATGCTCACGGGCGCCGAGATGCAGCTCGGTCGCGGCGAGACCATCGCCGACACCGCGCGGGTGCTGTCGCGCTATGTCGACGCGATCATGATCCGCATCCTCAATCACGAGGCGCTGCTGGAGCTTGCGGCCTATGCGACCGTGCCTGTCATCAACGGCCTGACCCGGCGGTCGCATCCCTGCCAGGTGATGGCCGACCTCATGACCTATGAGGAGCATCGCGGCCCGATCGAGGGCAAGACGGTGGCCTGGACCGGCGATGACAACAACGTGCTGGCGTCCTGGGCGCATGCCGCCGAGCGCTTCAAGTTCCAGCTCAACGTCGCAACACCTCCTGAACTCGCGCCGAAGAAGGCAATGCGCGACTGGATCAAGACGTCAGGTGCGCCGATCGTGCTCGGCACCGATCCGGAAGCCGCTGTGCGCGGCGCCGACTGCGTCGTCACCGACACCTGGGTGTCGATGGGCGACAAGGAGGGCGAGCACCGCCACAACGTGCTCAAGCCCTACCAGGTCAATGCCAAGCTCATGTCGCTGGCCAAGCCCGATGCGCTGTTCATGCACTGCCTGCCAGCCCATCGCGGCGAGGAGGTCACCGACGAGGTGATCGACGGTCCGCAATCGGTCGTGTTCGACGAGGCCGAAAACCGCCTGCACGCGCAGAAGGGCATTTTGGCCTGGTGCTTTGACGCGGTGAAATAGCGGGGGCGTGTGGTGGCGTTGCTGTCGCCCCGCGCGCCGCGATCGTCCAGGATCAGCGCTCGTCCTGCTCGCTTGTCCGGAACGATGGCGGAATACGTGGTGGTAGCCGCCCCCTTCCATTCTCAGCCCTCCGACCCCAGATAACGGCCCATGGTTTCCCAATCCCCTGACATGAAAACCGGGCCAGAAGGCCCGGTTCGCGCACCATCGGCGGTTCCGATCGATGACGCCGTGTTGCCCTACGAGGTCGACGCGCTCGATGTGCGCGGGCGGCTGGTGCGGCTCGGCCCGGCACTCGACGATATCCTGACCAAGCACGATTATCCCGCACCCGTCGGCAAGCTGCTGGGTGAAGCCATCGTGCTGACGACGTTGCTCGGCACCGCGCTGAAATTCGAGGGGCGTTTCATTCTCCAGGCCCAGACCGACGGTCCGGTCTCGTTCCTGGTCGTCGACTACATGGCGCCCGATCGCCTGCGCGCCTATGCGCGCTTTGACGCCGCGCGCCTCGGCGAAGCCAAAGACCCGGGCGCGCTGCTCGGCCGCGGCCATCTCGCCATGACCATCGACCAGGGCCCCGACATGAGCCGCTACCAGGGTCTGGTTGCGCTCGACGGCGGCAGCCTGGAAGACGCCGCGCACGAATATTTCCTCCGCTCCGAACAGATCCCGACGCGCGTGCGCCTTGCGGTCGGCGAGGAGTGGCGCTCGAGCGACGGCGGCAAGCATCGCTGGCGGGCCGGCGGCATGCTGATGCAGTTTCTGCCGAAGGCGCCGGAGCGCGCCCGGCAGGCCGATCTGCATCCCGGCGATGCGCCTGAAGGTGTCGAAGTGCACAGTGTCGCCGAAGACGACGCCTGGGTCGAGGCGCGTTCGCTGATCGAGACCGTCGAAGACGTCGAGCTGATCGATCCAGAACTCTCGGGCGAGCGGCTGCTCTACCGTCTCTTCCACGAGCGCGGCGTGCGCGTGTTCAATCCGCAGGTCCTCAAGGCGCAGTGCTCCTGCTCGCGCAATGCGGTCGCCTCGATGCTCAAGAGCTTTTCGCCGGACGATCGTGCCGCAATGGTCAAGGACGACAAGGTCGTCGTCACCTGCGAGTTCTGCTCATCGGTGTACCAGTTCACGCCGCACGAGGCGGGCGTGGAAGACGCGTAGGTATTTCTTCCGTCATTGCGAGCGCAGCGAAGCAATCCAGACTGCCGCCGCGGAGGGGTTCTGGATTGCTTCGCTGCGCTCGCAAGGACGGTGGGGAGAGAGCGTGCCACACCCTGCTGCGCCCCTTAATTCAACACCCGCTTGTTGTCGGGACTGTCGAGCGAGAACGTCGGTACGTCGATCTCGAAGCGCTCGCCGGTTTCGCTGACCATCTGGTAGCTGCCGGTCATGAAGCCCGAGGCGGTCGAGAGCGGCACGCCGGAGGTGTATTCGAAACGCTCGCCGGGGGCCAGGATCGGCTGCTCGCCGACCACGCCCTCGCCCTTCACCTCCTGCTGGCGGCCGGAGGCATCGGTAATGATCCAGTGCCGCGTCTTGAGCTGCACGGTTTCCTCGCCGGAATTGGTGATGACGATGGTGTAGGACCAGAAATAGCGCGAGCGGTCGGCCGACGACTGCTCCGGAACAAAGTTCGGCTCGACGGTCACTTCAATCTGGCGGGTCACGGCGCGGTACATGGCTGCCATAATAGCCAAATCCGTCCCGGAACCAAACGCTGGAGACGGCTTTGGCGACATCGTCCCGCCAGAATTCGAAGGGAAGGACACCCTCAAAGGGAGATTCCCTTATATGATCCGGCCGCTTTGCGAGACGACGGCGGGATCGTTACATTCCTTCAATGTCGTTATTTGCGGAGCGTTTTTAGGCCCCCGATGACCATTGCCGACCAAGTGACGGGATCGACGATCGCGGGGGCTGCGGAAGCCAAACCCGCAGGGACCAAGCCGCGTGCCGCCGCGCCGGCCATCACGCTGCCCGCCATCGGCGAGCGCGAGCTCCGGCTCGATCTGTTCCGCGGGCTCGCGCTGTGGCTGATCTTCATCGACCATCTGCCGGCAAGTCTGTTGACCTGGTTCACGATCCGCAATTACGGCTTCAGCGACGCGACGGAGATCTTCATCTTCATCTCCGGCTACACCGCCGCCTTCGTCTACGGCCGGGCGATGCTGGAGAGCGGCGTCGTCATCGCCACCGCGCGCATCCTGCGCCGGGTCTGGCAGATCTACGTCGCCCACGTCTTCCTGTTCACGATCTTCCTTGCCGAAATCTCCTACGTGGCGACCAGATTCGAGAACCCGCTCTACACCGAAGAGATGGGCATCATGGACTTCCTCAAGCAGCCCGACGTCACCATCGTGCAGGCGCTGCTCTTGCGCTTCCGTCCCGTCAACATGGACGTGCTGCCGCTCTACATCGTGCTGATGCTGGCGCTGCCCTTGATCCTTTGGTCGATGAAATGGCGACCCGACGTCACTCTCGGCCTTTCGGTCGTACTCTACGCGGTTACCTGGGAGTACGATCTCTATCTATCGGCCTATCCAAATGGCTTCTGGGCCTTCAATCCCTTTGCCTGGCAATTGCTGTTCGTGTTCGGTGCATGGTGTGCGCTCGGGGGTGCGCGCCGCATGTCGCGTATTCTGTCGTCGCGCGTCACGATGTGGATGGCGATCGCCTATCTCGCCGCGTCGTTCTACGTGACGCTGACCTGGTATGTGCCGCAGCTCTCCCAGTTCACGCCGAAGCTGATCGAGCAATGGATGTATCCGATCAACAAGACCGATCTAGACGTGCTGCGCTTCACGCATTTCCTGGCGCTGGCCGCGCTCACGGTGCGCTTCCTGCCGCGGGACTGGCCGGGCTTGAAGTCGCCCTGGCTGCGGCCGCTGATCCTGTGCGGCCAACATTCCCTCGAGATATTCTGTCTCGGCGTCTTCCTTGCTTTCGCCGGCCACTTCATCCTGGCCGAAGTTTCCGGCGGCGCAGCCATGCATGCCTTGATTAGTCTCTCCGGAGTCCTGATCATGTGGGGGGTGGCCTGGGTCATTTCGTGGTACAAGCGCGTGGCTGACAAGAGCGGTGCGAAAACCAAAAACGCCGTCGGCAACGCCGATCTGGCGGGAGGGGGCTGATGAAGGCGAAGGTTCTCCTGAGCCTGATCCTGCTATACGGCGGCCTCACCGCGCCCGTGGCGCGTGCGGACGATGCTGCGCCCACGGCTTCCCCTGCGCCCGCTTCCTGCGAATTGCCGGCCTATCTGCTGACCAGCGAAAGCCCGCTGCCCAAGGTCGCCGCTGCCGTCAAGGCCGGCAGGCCGCTCGAGATCCTGGTTATCGGCAGCCGCTCGACGACCATTCCATCTTCGGAGAACAGCTCATATCCGGCGCGCATGGAGGCGATCCTCAAGGAGAAGCTGCCGCCGTCGGAGGAGGTGCATGTCTCCGTAGAAATACAGAGCAAGAGAACGGCGGAGGAGGCCGCCTCCACTTTCGTTAAGCTGATGGAAGCAAAAACGCCTACGTTGGTGATCTGGCAGACCGGGACGGTGGATGCTATCCGAGCCATCGATCCCGACGAGTTTCGAAGTGCCGTCACCGAAGGGGTTGCTGCGTTGCAGAATGCGGGAGCTGACGTCGTCTTGATGAATCTGCAGTACAGTCCACGCACCGAAACCATGATCTCGGCGCAGCCTTTTCTCGATAATATGCGGGTGGTGGCGCAGGAGCACGGTATTCCGCTGTTCGATCGTTTCGCGATCATGCGGCAATGGAATGATCAAGGTCAGTTCGACCTGTTCAGCCCGTCCCGCGGGCCCGAGCTGGCGAAACAGGTCCATGATTGCCTTGGCCGGGCGTTGGCGCGGTTCGTGTTCGACGCAGCCCGTCTCGAGCCGGCCCAGCAGCAAAATTGAGGTCTAGCGTTAATGAGTTCTCTTCCCCCTTTTTGCCTGGCGACATGGCTGGCCGCGCCTGCAGCCGTAGCGCTGTTGTTGCTGACGCCGGCCTCGCAATCGTATGCCCAGACGCCAGCCGCACAAGCGACAACCGCCCCCGCGCAGTCGGCTGATCCCGCTTCCGCTTCGCCCTCCCAGACCAGCGTCGCTGCGACCTCGCCCGAGCAGCGCGGCATCGCGGCGCGAGCCATCGACAAGGTGAAGCAGGCCGCCAAATCCGCCGGCGACATCTTCAACCGTGTGCCCTGCCTGCCGCCGAAGGGCGGTTCGAAGGCGATGGGCTCGCTGCCGCACGTTGCTGGCAAGCTCGCCGCGGGCCAGCCCGTCGTCATCGTCGCGTTCGGCTCGTCGTCGACTCAAGGGTTCGGCGCGAGCTCGCCGGAGTTCAATTACCCCAACCGTCTCGCCGCGCAGCTGCGCCGGCACTATCCGGCCGCCAACATCAGCGTCATCAATGCCGGCGTCGGCGGCGAGGACGCCCCCGAGATGATGAAGCGCCTGCAGACGCAGGTGATCGACGTGCATCCGGACCTCGTGATCTGGCAGGTCGGCACCAACGCCGTGCTGCGCAATCTCGATCCCGGGGAAACCGCCAAGATGGTGGAGGATGGCATCAGCCGCATCCAGGCCGCGGGCGGCGCCGACATCGTGCTGGTCGATCCGCAATATTCGCCGGCGGTCAACCAGCGCGCCGAGAGCGCCGGCAAGATGGTGACGCTGCTCAGCAAGGTCGCCGAGCTCCGTCATGTTGGAATCTTCCCGCGCTTCGAGGTGATGCGCGACTGGCACGAGAAGCAGGCCATTCCGGTCGAGGGCTTCGTCATCGCCGACGGCCTGCACATGAACGATTGGGGCTATGCCTGCTTCGCCCAGCTGTTGGGTGACGATATCATCCGTTCCGTCGGCCAGATCAGGCTCGGGGTGAACGTCCCCGCGGATGTGCGGACGTACCGGCCGATGTAGAGGCGAGTAGGGAATGGCGAGTAGCGAATAGGGTTTGATCTATTCGCCACTCACTATTCGCCATTCGCCCATCACGCCTTCTCCAGCGCCGCGGTCAGATCCTCGATCAGATCATCCGCATGCTCGAGTCCCGCGGAGAAGCGAATGAATCCCTCGCTGATGCCGAGCGTGGCACGATCCTCCGGCTTGAGACGCTGATGCGTCGTCGTCGCCGGATGGGTGACGAGGCTCTTGGCGTCGCCGAGATTGTTCGAGATCTTCGCAAGCTTCAATTCGTTGAGCACGCGGAACGCCGCCGCCTTGCCGCCCTTGACTTCGAAGCCGACCAGCGTCGAGCCGCCGCGCATCTGCTTTGTCACCAGCGCCGCCTGCGGATGATCGGCGCGGCCGGGATAGACCAGCCGCGAGATCTTCGGATGGCTCGCCAGCACGTCGGCGATGCGCGCCGCGGTATCGGTCTGCGCGCGCACGCGCACGCCCAGCGTCTCCAGGCCCTTGAGCAGCACCCAGGCATTGAACGGCGAGATCGAGGGGCCGGTCTGGCGCATGAAATTGTGAATGTGTTCGGCGATGAAGGCCTCCGAGGCCAGGATGATGCCGCCCAGGCACCGGCCCTGGCCGTCGATATGCTTGGTCGCGGAATAGACGACGACGTCCGCACCCAGCGCCAGCGGGCTCTGCCAGATCGGGGTTGCGAACACATTGTCGACCACGAGCCGTGCGCCATCCTTGTGCGCGATCTCGGCGATGCCGGGAATGTCGAGCACGTCGAGGGTCGGATTGGTCGGGCTCTCCAGGAAGAACGTCTTCGTGTTGGGCCTCAAAGCGCGCTGCCACTGGTCGAGATCGAGCCCGTCGACCAGCGTGGTCTCGATGCCGTAGCGCGGCAACAGGTCCTGGATGACGTAGAGGCACGAGCCGAACAGGGCGCGCGAAGCCACGACGTGGTCGCCGGCCTTGAGCGGTGCGAGGATCGCGGTCGTCACCGCGGCCATGCCCGTTGCCGCCGAGCGGGCGGCTTCGGCGCCTTCGAGCTCGATCATGCGGCGCTCGAACATCGCGATGGTGGGGTTGGAGTAGCGCGAATAGATGAAGCCGGGATCCTCGCCCTTGAACCGCGCCTCGCACTCCTCGGCGCTGTTGTAGACGTAGCCTTGGGTGAGGAACAGCGCCTCCGACGTCTCGCCATATTGCGAGCGCAGGGTCCCGGAATGGACCAGGCGGGTTTCGGGGCGGTAGTTGGCAGGCGACTTCGACATAGGACCCTCCGACATGACCATTCGACACGCAAACGGTCACAAAAAAACCGGCCTGGATATCTCCACTGGCCGGGATCACAGAGGTCCCCGGCCTGTTTAGCGATTTATTTAACGTGGCTGCAAGCCGGCCGGCTCAAATCACCACGGGATAAGTGATGCTCATATTCCGCAATGCCCTTTCCGTCAAGACGTCCATCGGCTAGCCGTAAGAGGCTGATATTTCCCGCATGTTGGGATGCAAGCGAGCCCTGATGAGGACCCCCGGTTGACGTTCACGGTCGCCGCCGACGCCAATGGTATCCTGCCCGACCGCATGATCGCGGCGATGGCGGAAGCGGGGCTCATCCTGCCCGAATACGACTTCGTCGAGAGCCAGATCCAGCCGGCGAGCCTCGATTTACGTCTGGGCGATATCGCCTATCGCGTCCGCGCCAGCTTCCTGCCAGGTCCCGGCGCCACGGTCGCCGAACGCATTGACGAATTGAAGCTGCACGAGTTCAGCCTCGCCGACGGCGCGGTGCTGGAGACCAACTGCGTCTATATCGTGCCGCTGCTGGAAAGCCTGGCGCTGCCGCCGGAAATCGTCGCGGCCGCAAATCCGAAGAGCTCGACCGGCCGGCTCGACGTCTTCACCCGCGTGATCGCCGATGGCACCCGCCGCTTCGACATGATCGGCGCCGGCTATCATGGCCCGCTCTATGCCGAGATCAGCCCGAAGACCTTTCCGGTGCTGGTGCGCGAGGGCTCGCGCCTGTCGCAGGTGCGTTTCCGCACCGGTGACGCCATCCTCAACGCGGACGAGCTCGACGGCTTGCATGCCGCCGAGCGCCTCGTCGATGTCGACGATGCCGACCTCTCGGGCGGCGTCGCTGTGTCGGTGGATCTGTCGGGCGAGAAGGCGAGCGGTTTCGTGGGTTATCGCGCCAAGCGCCACACCGGTGTCGTCGACGTCGATCGCCGCTCCGGCTATGCGGTCGAAGACTTCTGGGAGCCGATCTCGGCGCGCCCCGACGGCAGCCTCATCCTCGATCCCGGCGAGTTCTACATCCTCGCGTCCAAGGAAGCCGTGCAGGTGCCGCCCGACTACGCCGCGGAGATGGTGCCGTTCGATCCCCTGGTCGGCGAGTTCCGCGTGCACTATGCCGGTTTCTTCGACCCCGGCTTCGGCTATGCCGGCGCCGGCGGGCAGGGCGCACGCGCCGTGCTCGAGGTGCGCTCGCGTGAGGTGCCCTTCATTCTCGAGCACGGCCAGATCGTCGGCCGCCTCGTCTACGAGAAGATGCTGGCCCGGCCCGACGCGATGTACGGCCAGCGCATCGGTTCGAACTACCAGGCGCAGGGCCTCAAACTATCGAAGCATTTTCGGGTGTGACCACACACTCTACTGTCATGCCTCGGCTTGACTGGAGCAGGACAGTACGCCGCGGCCGCTCAGTTTGATAACGGCCCGACTCGGACTACGGGATCACTCGATCAAGTCAGCGATGGCACCGCGTAGGTGTGAGGACGCGACGCAAATCAGGGCTACATGCGAGGTGACGAGATGAGCAATCCATCCGATCTCGACGCAAGCATCATCGAAGACGTTGCGGACGCGCTGATCTATTCGGATCGATCCGGCACGATCATGCGCTGGAATCGCGCGTCCGCCGCCCTGTTCGGCTTCTCCGTCGCGGAAGCGCTGGGCCAGAACCTCGACCTGATCATTCCCGAGCATCTCCGCGCCGCGCACTGGAAAGGCTTCGAGGCCGCGCTGGGGAGCGGGGCGATGAAGCTTGCGGGCAAGCCGACACTGACCCGCGCGCTCCACAAGAGCGGGCGCAAGCTCTACGTCGAGATGACATTCGCGCTGGTGCGTGATGCCGGCGGTGTCGTGCAGGGATCGGTTGCGGTGGCGCGCGACGTCACGGAGCGCGTCGAGCGCGAGCGCGCTGCAAGGCCTGCGCAAAATTCGTGATGCGGAATTGTCGGGGCGGCGTGCAGGGCGCCCTGCGCGAGCGTCAGGTTGCCTGTCACCAAGTGCGGTGACACACTCGATCGCAACAAGGATCGGGAGGAAACATGACCGCGGCATCAGACTCTGCGCAGGAAGCGCAATGGAAACGCTGGCGCGCAGTCGCCGATCTCTACCACGCCTATTTCACCGGCCTCATCCTCACGGTGGTGACGCGGCGCGGGACGGCGGATGCCGCGGAATTCGTCTTCCGCGTGTTCCGTCGCCAGCAGCAGGAGCGTTTCCTGCCCGGGCTCGAGAAGCTCGGGCTTAGAGATCTGCCGCCCGCGGTCGCGGCGGCGCAATATCACTATCTCTCCAACTGGATCGGCGGCGTGCACGTCGAGTACATGTATGAGAGCGACGCCAAGGCCTGGATCCGCTACCCGCCGCCGCGCTGGATCTGGAAGGGCACCGCGATCTGCGGCGTGCCGGGCGAGATCTCCCGCGCGATGCTGCGCGGCTGGCACGCCAACAACGGCGCTGCGCTCGGTGACCCCAGGCTCGGCTTCGTCTGCACCAAGCAGAGCGTCGATGGCCAGGACGGGCTTGAGGGCTATTACCATCAATACGAGCATCCGCTCGAGCTCGACCAGCGCCTGGTGTTCGCGCGGCATTTGGAAGCCCCTATGTTCGACGCCAAGACCGCGCCGGCGCTGCCGGTCGCGAGCTGGCCGAAGCCGCGTCTGGAAAAGGCCTATCGCAACTACGCCATGGAGTATGTCCGCACCGCCGCACCCGTGATGGTGCAGCTGTTCGGTCCGGAAGACGCCGGCTATCTGCTGCATCTCACCGGCAAGTTGATCGGCATGCAATATTTCGACGAGGTTGCCTCGGCGCTGGCGATGCGCCGCGGCGGGGCGCGCGAATTCGCATCGTTTCTGAGCGCGTTGTTCGCGGCGCAGGATGACGCGGCCGAGATGACGCAATCCGAAGGCACGGTTGAAATACGCCAGCAGAGCTGGAAGCTGATGGACGACGTCGCCGACTATCACCCCGCCTGTGCCAGGGTGCTGGCGGGATTGTTCGAGGGGCTCGCCGCGGGCTGCGGCCGGCACATCGGCGTGCAGATGCGCTCCGCCGTTGGCGGACGTCCGCCACTGGTCTGGACGATCGGGTAGGTTCACCCATCGGAATGCGCCGCCGCAAGGCACGCCTCTGTGAAAAAGATCACGTAGCCGCAGGCGGGAACGCCCTGTGGATGGCGCCGACGGCTTCCTTCGTTTGCCCCTGAATGTAGGCCGCGAGCTCGTTTGGCAGCACGTCGATGATCCAGACCAGCCGGCAGCGCGCATCGCTCTCGGCGATCACCTGCACCGAGGCGCTGTAGTGCTTCAGTCGCTCGTTGCTGATGGCATAGACGAGACGCCGCCGCGCATCGTCGCAATCGACCAGCACCCCGCGCGCCACCGAGCCGTTGGCGAAGGTGACAATGCGCGCATCGCCGTCGAGCGTGCAAGCGGTGACGAAGCCGGGCGCCAGCCGTTCATGCAGCGCGCCGAAGTCGCGCACCGCGTCCCAGACGTCGCGGGCGGAGGCGGGGAGGGGAATGTCGTTGCGGATGGAGGCCATGAAGATGTCCTTGATTGTGATAAGTGGTGCCCCAAGCATCGTCATTGCGAGCCACCGGGTCGGCGCGAAGCGCCGCCCGATGACAGGCTCCGCGAAGCAATCCAGGAATGTTTCCGCGGGGACAGTCTGGATTGCTTCGTCGCGAGAGCTCCTCGCAATGACGAATGAGAGAACTCACACGCAAACCGCCTCGACATTGTTGCCGTCAAGGTCGATCAGGAACGCGGCGTAGTAAGTCGGTCCGTAGTCCTTGCGCGGCCCGGCGCCGCCGTTGTCGCGGCCGCCGTTCTTCAGCCCTTCGGTATGGAACGCCTTGACCGCGTCATGATCCTTGGCCCGGAAGGCGATGTGGGCACCGTCGGCCTTGCGACCCATGTTCAGGTGCAGCCACAGCGCCGGCTCGCCCTTCGGCCCGAAGCCGGCATAGCCATCGCCGCTCGAGCACAGGACATAGCCGAGCGGCGCCAGCACTGCGGTGTAGAAGCGCGTGGCGGCGTCGAGATCGGCAACGCGCAATCCGATGTGATCGTACATGTTCATCTCCATTGCAGAAGCGTGCCGCGAATGGCACGCGCCGGAGACGATTCTAGTCAGTTGAGGGCAAGCTGCTCTTGGAGAATCTTGCGCATCCCTTTCGAGGCCTGGCGGAATTTCGTCGGGGATACGCCGGCGGCGCGGTGGAAGGTTCGGACGAAGTTGGAGAGATCGCCGAAGCCGACGTCATAGGCGACGTCGGTAACCGCCATGGCGTCGTCAGCGAGCAGCCGAGCCGCGTGCCGCAGCCGCGAGCGCACCAGATATTGATGCGGGGTGACGCCGAGCACGCTCGAGAAAAGCCGCAGGAAATGGAACGGACTGAGGCCCGCCTGCCGTGCGGCCTGCTCGAGGTCGAGCTCGGCATGCGAGTTGTCGTCGATCCACAGCGCGGCCTCCACCGCGCGCCGGCGGTCGCGCGCGGTAGGCGTCGCCGGCCTGCGCTCCTTGCCGGAGACGACATCCACAAAGCGGCCGGCCAGGATCTGGCCGACTTCATCGAGGCCGAGGTCGCTGTTGCCATCTGCTGCCGTCTGGGCGAGCTCGCCCAGCACCATCAGCTCGGGCAGCGGCGGCGTCGCGCCCACCTGCCAGACCTCACGCCGCCCGCCGAGAGTCTCGACGAGGCCCTCGCTGAGAAAGAACGACAGGCAGACGTCGCCGGAGACGTGCTCATGCGTGCAGGTGTATTCCTCACCGGGGGCGCCGACCAGCATCGAGCCCGCCACCAGTTCGAAGAAACCGGCGCGGCAATGGCAGCCGAAGCTGCCCGCGCGGACATAGGCGATGGAGTGGCCGGTGCGGCATTCGGGAAACGGCGCGTCGTCCGGTCCCGCATCGCAGCGAAACTCGGAGACCGTCATCGATGGCGTCGTCAGCAGCGTGGTCGCGTCCATGCCGCCTATCTAGGCATGATCCGGACAAGTGTGTAGCGGTTGTCCGAAAAGATCATGTCCCAAAAAGCTAAGGTGCGATCAGGATCGCGCCTTAGCCAGGCGCGCGCGGCGGAGCAACGGGCAGCAGCACCTCGAACAGTGTCTTGCTGGCGATGGGGCGGGCGCCTTCAAGCGCCAGCAGCCGCCGCTTGGAGGTCACGCCGCCATGGCGCGAGAGCCCGTCGGTGTAATTGCCGGCCTCCAGCACCCGGTGGCAGGGCACGATCAGCATAAAGGGATTTTTCGCGATCGCCTGCGCCACCGAATACGCCGCGCCTGAGGCACCCAGCGCCTTGGCGACCTCGTGATAGGTGCGCGTTTCCCCGCGCGGAATGGTGCAGGCGAACTCGTAGACGCGCCGGTTGAAGCCGGGCACCCCGCCGGCGTCCAGGCTGACGTCGGAAAAATCCGGGTCACTGCCTTGCAGCAGCGCCGCGATGCCCTCGATCGCAAGCTCGGCATTTTCGCACGGCCGCTGCTCGCGCGCGTCGGGATAGGCCTGGAAGATCCGGCGGCGGGTATCGATCTCCCGCGCCTCCGGCAGTTGCACGGCGACCACGCCGGTGCTGCTCCAGATGATGCCGCAGCGCCCCAGTGTCGTGTCGAATATCGCGTACGCGCGCCCCACCATGCACACGCCCCACTCAGTGCACGTTTCTTCCCGGAGATACGATCATAACACTGCCACAATCCGGCGCACCTGGAATCTTGTCAGGATGTTAACATCCGTCGGGCCGGGCGCGCCAAACCGCTTGGCGGGAGCCGCCGTCTCGGCTAATCAGGAGGGGCGTGAAGCGCGCATAAGCGGGCGTAGTTCAATGGTAGAACGGCAGCTTCCCAAGCTGCATACGAGGGTTCGATTCCCTTCGCCCGCTCCAAGCTTCAGTTCGGCAGACTTCGCAGGAATTCCACGATCGCCGCGTTCACCTCCGCCGGCCGCTCCTGCTGCGTCCAGTGTCCGCAGCCCGGCAGCATCTTGATCTCGCGTAGCTGGGGCACCCATTGCCTCATCATGGCGAGATGCTCGGCGGCGCCGGGGAAGGCAAGGACCATGTCATGGTCGCCGGCGATGAAGAGCGAGGGCACGATCACCTTCACGCCCTCGAAAGCGCCCATCAGCTCCCAGTTGCGATCGATGTTGCGGTAGTAATTGAGCGGCCCGCGAAACCCGCTGCAGGCAAACTCGGCGCCATAATAGTCGAGGTCGGCAGCGCTCAGCCATGAGGGCCGCGGTACCTGCACTTTCGGCAACATGCCGTCCTTCCGCGAGACCATGCCGACGCCGGTGGTCCGACCTTGACGCTCGGCATTGGCACGGATCGCCGCCGCCCCTTCGCCAGAACCGCCAAAGAGCATGGCACCGAGCGTTGCGCGCGTATCCCGTTCGAACTCCGCTTCGGCGATACCGGGCTCCTGGAAGTACAGTTGATAGAACTGCGCATCCGCCGTCTGCGGCATCACGCTGGTCGGCCGCACTGGACTGCGCGGACGGTAGGGCACGCTGAGGATCGCGGCGGCGCGGAAGCGATCGGGCCTCAAGCGCGCCGTGTGCCAGGCGATTGTCGCGCCCCAGTCATGGCCGACGATGACGGCGTCCTTCGCCTCGAGGGCGTCGAGCACGCCGACGAGATCGCCGACCATATGGAGGATCGTGTACTGGTCGATCGCTTCGGGCCGGTCGCTCTTGCCATAGCCGCGCATGTCGGGTGCGACCGCGTGGTAGCCCGCCGCTGCCAGTGCCTCGAGTTGGTGGCGCCAGGAGTACCAGCCTTCCGGAAAACCGTGGCAAAGCAGCACCATTGGGCCCTCGCCCTGCTCGGCGATCTTGATGTTGATGCCGTTTGCCCCGATCGTCCGCTGCGTCGGTTCGCCCATGTCATTGCCTCCCCGTTCACTGCGGTTGGCGCATTCTAATCTGCGCTGCAGGCTCCGCAAAGATTCCAATATGTTAGCCTCTTGCACCCGGCACGCACGCCGCGCTCGCCCTAAGCTCGTCTTGGCCGGTGGATGCGGTCCCTGCGCCGGCAATATTGTGATGACACCATGGACCAGCAGAAACTCGACCGTGCGATCGGTCGTCGCTTGAAGACACTGAGGACGCAAGCGGGCGTGACGTTGAACGAATTGGCGGCACGGTCGGGCGTCAGCCGGGCCATGATCGGGCGAGTGGAGCGGGCGCAGAGCAGTGCGACGGCGGCGCTGCTCAACAAGCTCTGTGCGGCGCTCGACGTCACGCTCAGCGACGTCGTCGCGCTCACCGAGAAGCCGCCGGAGCGCCTGGTGCGGCTTGCCGACCAGCCACATTGGCGCGACCCCGATAGCGGCTACCGCCGGCGTCACGCCTCGCCGCCGGATGCGGCGAGCGGCATCGAGATCATCGTCGTCGACCTGCCGGCCGGCGCGCGGGTCTCTTACAGCCCCTGGGGCCGCAACGCCTTCACCCAGCAGCTCCTGATGCTGGAGGGCGCGGTCTGCGTGCATATCGACGCCAAGACGGTGCGCCTGCGCGACGGCGACTGTCTCGACTTCGATGTGATGCGCGCGGTGACCTTCGAGAACGAAACCAGGCAGGACGCGCGCTACGTCATCATCACCCGGCGCGGCACCTCTTATGGGAAGATGTGATGTCGCCGATGCGATCCGAGCCATTGAAATGAGACCGACCATGCAGATCCGGACCGGCGACACTTTCGATCCGCGCGTCGTAGCGCTGCTCGATTATCACGTCACGTCTGCGCGGGCGCAGACCGCGCCGGGGAGCGCGCATGCGCTCGATCTGGCGGGCCTTCGCGCGCCCGAGGTGGCGTTCTGGACCGGCTGGGACGGCGAGACGCTGGTCGCCACCGGCGCATTGAAGACGCTTTCGCCGCGACACGGCGAGGTGAAGTCGATGCACACGCTTCAGACCGCGCGGCGGCGCGGCTTTGGCGGCCGGATGCTGCGCCACATCATCACGGAGGCCCGCGCGCGCGGGATGACGCGTCTCAGCCTCGAGACCGGCTCGTGGGACTATTTCAAGCCGGCGCACGCGCTCTATCAGGCCCACGACTTCGTGTCCTGCGGCCCGTTCGAGGGCTATGTCGAGGATCCCAACAGCCTGTTCCTGACGCTCGACCTGTCGGCGCCGGTGCGCCGATAGTTCAGGAGCGCGTCTCCTCGATCTTGTCGAGCACGCGTTCGGGCGCGATGTCCCGGGCGGCCTCCTCCAGATCGCGCGCGGAGTCCGGCTGAACGTCGAGCCGCTCGGCGATCTGCGTCAGGAGGCGGGCAACCTTGGTCAGCTCATGCTCGGCAAGCAGGCTGATCTGAAGATCGAGATCGGCCCGCTTGTCAGCGGCTGCGGTCATGCGGTTCTGCGAGATCAGCACGAAGGTGGAGAGGAAGATCGCCTCCACCGACGCGACCATCGCCAGCACCACGAAGCTCTCGTCCCAGGCCGGGATACCCGGCAGCCAATGCAGATTGGCAATGATCCAGAACCCGAACACGGCAAGGTGCAGGTAGACGAACGTCATGCTGCCGGTGAAGGCCGTGATCGAGTCGGCGACCTTGTCCTGGCCTCTTGCCGCCTGCTGCTCGCGGCGACGGCGCTCGACCAACGCATGAATATTGCGCTCGAGCGTCGGGCTCAGCCCCTTGCCGGGATCATGGGTGATGTCGTTCCGCACGGGGCGGCAACGGCCCGATGGAAGTGCTGTTCCTAGAGAGGCCATGGGATGCCAGAAATGACCGATGTTCCCTCAAAATGAGTTGCGTACCTCAAAACACCTCTGCTAGCCTTCAGCCATGGCCGAGACCCTCACCGCGACCGCGTTGACGCTGAAGGACATTGCCCGCGAGGCAGGCGTCAGCCTCGCGACGGTGGACCGGGTCCTGCACAATCGCCCGGGCGTGCGGCCGGACACGGTGCGGCGCGTCAAGGCGGCGATCGAACGCAATTCGTTTCAGCCGCATGTGGCCGCCGCCGAGCTCGCCCGCGGCCGCGCCCGCCGTTTCGCCTTCGTGATGCCGTCGGGGCCAAACCCGTTCATGCAGCAGATCGAGGCCTATCTCGGCGAGATGTCGGCCTGGCTGGCGGCACGCCGTCTCGGCGTCGAGATGGTCACAACCGACGTGTTCGACCCCTCCGCGCTCGCGGCGTCGCTAGAGGCGCTGTCGGGCGACTATGACGGCGTTGCCGTGGTGGCGCTGGATCATCCCGGCGTGCGCGCGGCCATCAATGACCTCGTCGATGCCGGCACCAAGGTCGTGACGCTGGTCTCGGACGTACCGTCCTCGCGCCGACACCATTATGTCGGCATCGACAATATTGCGGCGGGGCGCACCGCCGGCGCGCTGGTCGGGCGGTTGGTCGGCCAAAGGTCCGGCAAGGTCGCGATCGTGGCGGGCTCGCAGGGCCTGCGCGATCATGCCGAGCGCATCTTCGGCTTCAACCAGGTAATGGCGACAGAATTCCCCGGTCTCAGCGTGTTGCCCGTGCTGGAAGGGCGCGACGAGGACGACCGCTCGGAGCAGCTGCTGGGACGGCTGTTCGGCAGCCATGCCGACATTGTCGGCCTTTATAACGTCGGTGCCGGCACGCAAGGCGTCGCCAAGGCGCTTAACGACAAGGCGCTTAACGACAAGGCACTGAACGACAAGGCGTTGAGCGAAGTCGGCCGCGACAAGCAGGTGGTGTTCGTCGGACACGATGTCACGGCGCTGACGCGCCGATTGCTGCTGCAGGGCGTGATGGATGCGGCGATCTCGCAGAACCCCGGACATGAAGCGCGCGCGGCCGTGCGCGTGCTGCTGGCGCTCGCGCGCGGCGAGCCGATCTTGAGCGAACAGGAGAAGATCAGGATCGATATCGTGATGCGGGACAATCTGCCTTAGCGGCAGGTGGATTTCGAATGGGCCCGTTGCGGTGAAAGCGACGCAAGATCGCGCACCGCAGCAGGATAAAGGGAGGATTGCGTGTATCTCGGGATCGACATCGGCACATCCGGTGTGAAGGCGGTGCTCGTGAGCGAAGCCGGCGCGGTCGTCGCCACCGCGGCGCGCGAGCTTGCGCTGTCGCACCCGGCGCCGCTGTGGTCCGAGCAGGATCCCGATGCCTGGGTCGCTGCGGCCATCGGCGCAATAGACGATCTCGCCGCGCGCCAGCCGCGCGAGGTTGCGCAGGTTCGTGGCATCGGGCTGTCTGGTCAGATGCATGGCGCGACGCTGCTCGGCGAGAATGGCCGGCCGCTGCGTCCGGCCATTCTCTGGAACGACGGCCGCTCGCAGGCCGAATGCGTCGCGCTGGAGCGGCGCTGTCCCTCGCTGCACACGATAACGGGCAATCTGGCCATGCCCGGCTTCACCGCCCCGAAATTGTTATGGGTCGCGCGGCATGAACCCGAAATCTTCGACCGCGTGGCAAAGGTGCTGTTGCCGAAAGCCTATGTTCGCTATCGGCTCACCGGCGAGATGGTCGAGGATATGTCGGACGCATCAGGCACGCTGTGGCTGGATGTCGGTCTGCGCCGCTGGTCGGCCCTGCTGCTGCATGCCACCGGGCTCGATCTGCACCACATGCCACGCCTGGTCGAGGGCAGCGAGGTGAGCGCAGTGCTCGCGCCGGACTACGCGCGCCGCTGGGGCATGCAGAAGGATGTCGTGGTCGCGGGCGGTGCCGGCGACAATGCAGCCAGCGCGATCGGGCTCGGCGCCATCGCACCGGGCGACGCCTTCCTGTCGCTGGGAACGTCGGGTGTGCTATTCCGCGCCACCGATCGCTTCGCCCCGGCGCCGGCATCAGTCGTGCATGCCTTCTGTCACGCGCTGCCCGGCCTGTGGCACCAGATGGGCGTCATGCTGTCGGCGGCAGCGTCGCTGGCCTGGCTGTCCGGCGTGATGGAGACGCCGGCTGCAGCGCTGCTGGCGCCGCTCGGCGAGCGCGTCGACGGGCCAAGCCCGATCAAGTTCCTGCCCTATCTCGATGGCGAGCGCACGCCGCACAACGATGCCGCTGCCAGCGGCGCTTTTGTCGGCTTGCGCGGTGCGACCGGCCGGAGCCAGATCGTCCAGGCCGTGCTCGAAGGCGTCGCCTTTGCCGCGCGCGACAATCTGGCGGTGCTGAGCGCGGCGAGTGGGCCGATTGCCGAGGTCGATCTCGTCGGCGGCGGCTCGCGCTCACCGTTGTGGGCGCAGATCTGCGCCGACGTGCTCGGCATTCCCGTTCACCGCGTCGAGGAAGGCGAGGTCGGAGCCGCGCTCGGCGCCGCGCGGCTCGCCCGGCTTGCCGCGACCGGCGAAGTTCCCGCGGAGGTCTGCACCCGTTCGCGGCGGCTCGCGACCTTCATGCCCCGTGCATCCGTCGCTTCGGCCTATGACGAGACCTATCGGCGATGGCGCGCGCTCTATCCAGCACTGAAGGAGTCCGTTAAGTGAACGCGTCAGCCAAGTTCTTCGATGCAAGCGCACCCGTCGCCTTTGCCGGCAAGGATGCCGCAAGCGCGCCCGCCTTCCGCTGGTACGACAAGGATCGTCTCGTGCATGGCCGCAGGCTCGAGGATCATTTGCGCTTTGCAGTCTGCTATTGGCATTCCCTATGCTGGCCGGGCGGCGATCCCTTCGGCGGCGAGACGTTCCTGCGGCCCTGGCACCACGGCACCGACGCGATGGCAATGGCGCGCGCCAAGGCTGACGTTGCCTTCGAGCTGTTCCGCCTGCTCGACGTGCCGTTCTTCACCTTCCACGACGTGGATGCGGCGCCCGAAAGCGCCACGCTCGCGGAATCCGTCGCCAACCTCAACGTGATCGCCGATCTGTTCGAGCAGAAAATGGCTTCCGCAAAAGTGCGCCTGCTCTGGGGTACCGCAAACCTGTTCTCACACCGTCGCTACATGGCGGGCGCCGCGACCAATCCGGATCCTGATATCTTCACCTATGCCGCGGGCCAGGTCCGCGCCGCGCTGGAGGTGACGCACCGGCTGGGCGGCGAGAACTACGTGCTGTGGGGCGGGCGCGAGGGCTACGAGACGCTGCTCAACACCGATCTCAAGCGTGAGCTCGATCAGCTCGGCCGCTTCGTCTCGCTCGTGGTCGAGCACAAGCACAGAATAGGCTTCAAGGGTCCGATCCTGATCGAGCCCAAGCCGAAGGAGCCGACCAAGCATCAATACGACTTCGACGTCGCCACCTGCTACGGCTTCCTCGAACGCTACGATCTCCTGAAAGACGTCAAGCTCAACATCGAGCAGAACCACGCCATCCTCGCCGGCCACTCCTTCCATCACGAGGTCGCGCTCGCCGAGGCGCTCGGTGTCTTCGGCTCGCTCGACATCAACCGCGGCGATGATCTGCTCGGCTGGGACACCGACCAGTTCGCAATGAACGTGGGCGAGCTCGCGCTAGTGTTTCACGAGGTCCTGAGCCGAGGCGGATTCACCTCGGGTGGGCTCAATTTCGATGCCAAGATCCGCCGTCAGTCCATCGATCCCGACGATTTGATCCATGCCCATGTCGGCTCGATGGATGCTTGCGCGCGTGCCTTCCTCGCCGCCGCCGACATGATCGATGCCGCCGTCCTCACGGAGCCGCTTGCCAGGCGTTACGAAGGGTGGGCCGGCTCCGAGGGCCGCGCCATTCTCGGCGGCCAGCGCTCGCTCGCCGAGCTCGCCGACCGTGCCATGAGTCCCGGCTTCGACCCGCAGCCGCGCTCGGGCCGGCAGGAATACCTGGAATCCCTCGTCAACCGCTACGTCTGAGGAGGACCGCTGATGGCAAACACCGACGCAAAACCGGTCCTCGAGCTGACCGGCATCGGCAAGGAGTTCGGCGCGATCCGCGCGCTGCACGATGTCGAGATGCAGGTCTTCCCCGGCGAAGTGGTCGGCCTGATGGGCGACAACGGCGCGGGCAAGTCGACCCTGGTCAAGATCATTGCCGGCAATTTTCGTCCCACGCAAGGCGAGATGCGCTTCGCCGGCAGCGCAGTGCGTTTCAATCGTCCCGTCGATGCCCGCGCTGTCGGCATCGAGGTGGTCTATCAGGACCTCGCGCTATCGGACAATCTGACGGCGGCAGCCAACGTTTTTCTCGGCCGCGAGCTGAAGCGCAGATTCGGACCCATCGCCTTGCTCGACCACAAGGCGATGGCGGCGCGCGCGCTCGAGCTGTTCGGCGAGCTGCGCTCGGAGACGCGCCCCGACGATCTCGTCAAGCAGATGTCGGGCGGCCAGCGCCAGGCCGTCGCGATCGCGCGGACGCGGCTGTCCAACGCCAGGCTCGTGATGATGGACGAGCCGACCGCCGCGATCTCTGTGCGCCAGGTCGAGCAGGTGCTCGGCCTGATTCACCGGCTGAAGGAGCAGGGCGTCGCCGTGATGCTGATCTCGCATCGCATGCCCGACGTGTTCGCGGTGTGCGACCGCGTCATCGTCATGCGCCGCGGCGAGAAGCGGGCCGACAAGCCGATCCACCAGACATCGCCAGAGGAAATCACCGCGCTCATCACCGGTGCGAAGGAGGCGGCGTGATGACCATGCCCATGGAATCCCCGATCACGTTCTCCAATGTCGGCAAGATCAGATGGTGGCAGCGCGGCATCTTCGCCTCCCAGACCGGCTACGTCCTGCTCGCGCTGGCGGTGCTGCTGGTGATCATGCATTTCGCCAGTCCCTATTTCTTCACAGAAGGCAACATGCAGAACGTGGCGAAGAACTTCTCCTTCATCGCCATTGCGACGCTTGGGGTCACCTTCGTGATCATCACCGGTGGCATCGACCTCTCGGTCGGCTCGATGATGTGCTTCTCCGCCATGATCACTTCGATGGTGATGACCGAGCTGTCGACGCCCGGCTCGCCCGCGGGCGCGCTGTTCGTGCACATGGCGGCCGACGGCAAGACCGTGTTCGCCAATGTGCCGGGGCTGATCCTGCTGGTGTCGATCCTCGCAGGCCTTGGCGTCGCGCTGGTCGCCGGTCTCGTCAACGGCTTCTGCATCGCCGTGCTCGGCCTGTCGCCCTTCGTGACCACGCTCGGCATGCTCTCGATCGTGCGCGGGCTCGGCTACGTCGTCTCCAACGGCCGTGGCAGTTTCCCGGGCGGACCGGACGCCGATTATTTCTATGCGCTCACCTCGGGTGACGTGCTTGGCGTCCCCGTACCCTTCATCTATCTCGTGATCCTCGCATTGGCGATGGCCGTGGTTCTGCACCACACCTCCTTTGGCCGCCACGTCTTCGCGCTCGGCGGCAACGAGAAGGCGGCCGAGCTCACCGGCATTCCGGTGGTGCGGGTGAAGATCGAGGTCTATGTGATCTGCGCGCTCGCCGCGGGGCTCCAGGGCATCATCATCTCCGGTTGGCTCGGGTCAGCGCCGGCCAACATGGCGACATCCTACGAGCTCAACGTGATCGCGGCGGCCGTGATCGGCGGCGCCAATCTCGCCGGCGGCATTGGCGGCCCACTTGGGGCCATCGTCGGCTGCGTGCTGCTGGAGGTGATCCGCAACGGGCTCGTGCTGGCGCAGGTCAGCTCCTACTGGCAGCAGACGCTGGTGGGCGTGATCATCATTCTGGCTGTGCTGGTCGATCGCATCCGCTCGCGGATGACCTGACGCGACGTCGTCTCGGGAAGGCAACGAAAATGCCGCCTGTCCGCTTCCCGGGCGCTTTCGAGAGGATGGGCACCAAACAAGGGTGGAGGAGACAATGAGGAAATTTCTTCTTGCCGGCATCGCGGTTGCGATGATGGCGACGCCGGCGTTCGCCGCGAACTACCGCTTCGTCATCGTGCCCAAGGCGATGAACAATCCGTTCTTCGACTTCGCACGCGATGGCTGCCTCAAGCGCGCCAAGGAGCTCGGCAACATCGAGTGCATCTACAAGGGGCCGGTGGAGCATGAGCCGGCGACGCAAGCCCAGATCATCCAGGACTTCATCACCCAGAAGGTCGACGGCCTCGCGATCTCGGTTGCCGATGTCGCAGCCATGACCAAGTCGATCGAGGCGGCAACCGCGGCCGGCGTCCCCGTCATCACCTTCGATGCCGATGCCCCAGGCTCCAAGCGCGTCGCCTATATCGGCACCAACAACAAAGAGTTCGGCTTGGCCCTCGGCAAGCAACTCTTGAAGATGCGGCCCGATGGCGGCAAGTACGCCATGGTCTCGGGCGGTCCCGGCGCCAAGAACCTCGCCGAGCGCGTCGATGGCGTGCGCGAGGCACTGAAGGGCTCGAAATGGACCGAGGTCGCGGGTTCCCCGACCTTCTGCAACGACGATCCCGCGCTGGCGGTCCAGCAGATGACGGACATGCGCACCGCAACGCCTGACCTTGCCGCCATCGTTCCGATCGGCGGCTGGCCGATGTTCGCTCCGGAAGGCTTCAAGGCCTTCGCGTCCAGGAACAAAAAGGACATCGATTCCGGCAAGTTCACGCTGGTCGTAGCCGATACGCTGAAGATGCAGCTCGAGCTGCTGCGCGATGGCTATGCCAATGCGCTGGTCGGCCAGCGTCCGTTCGAGATGGGCGAGAAGGCTATGGACACGCTGCTCGCGATCAAGAAGGGCGAGAAGGTGCCGGAGATCGTCTACACCGGCCTCGATCTCGTCACCAAGGACAACGTCGCACAGATGTTGAAGTAGGAGCACCCCAGCCTGGCGCTTCCATATGTCTCTCCCGCTTGCGGTTTGCGCAAGCGGGAGAGATGATTTGGGCTGTTGGAAGAGGGCTGCTGGAAGGCAATGGGTATGAAAATGTCGCGGCTCGGCGCTCTCGACGTCACCTCAATCGGCCTCGGTTCCGCCCCGCTCGGCGGATTGTTCTCCCCCGTCAGCGATGCCGATGCGCAAGCAACGATTGAAAGGGCCTGGTCTCTCGGCGTCCGCTTCTTCGATACCGCGCCGCTCTATGGCTTTGGCCTTGCCGAGCGGCGGCTGGGTGCATTCCTGCGGCAACAGCCGCGCGACTCCTACGCCATCTCGACCAAGGTCGGCCGTCTGCTGCGCGCACCGGATGGCAATGCCACGGAAGACGAGCACTACAAGGGCACGCCGCGCGAGCGCCCGGTGTTCGATTTCAGTTATGACGGCGTGATGCGATCGGTCGAGGAGAGCCTGGCGCGCCTTGGCCTCGATCGCGTCGACGTCCTGCTCGTGCATGATCCCGACGACCATTATGACGACGCCGTCACCGGCGCCTTCCGTGCGCTCCAGCGCTTGCGCAGCGAAGGCACGGTCAAGGCGATCGGCGCCGGCATGAACCAGTCGGAGATGCTGGTTCGCTTCGCCGACGCCGTGCCGGTCGACTGCTTCCTGCTCGCCGGGCGGTACACGCTCCTCGACCAGGGCGCGCTGGACGTCCTGTTTCCGGCCTGTCAGGCGAAGGATATCGGCATTCTGCTCGGCGGCATCTACAATAGCGGCATTCTGGCCGATCCGCGGACCTCCGCGAAGTTCAACTATCAGGACGCCGATCCGGCGCTCGTCGCGCGTGCGCTCGAGCTCGACGCGCTCTGCCGCAGGCACGGCACCGAGCTGAAAGCCGCCGCGCTCCAGTTCTGCATGGCGCATCCGGCAGTGACGGTCGCCGTGATGGGCGCGCGCAATGCCGTGGAAGTGGCCGACAACATCGCGATGTCGGAGAAAGCGGTGCCGGCCGCGTTCTGGCAGGAACTCCGTGCGCGAAAGCTCGTCGATGTCCGGGCGCCGCTGCCGGGCGGAGTGTAAGGGCATGATCATCGACGCCCATCAGCACTTCTGGGACCCGGCGCATGGCGACTATCCCTGGATGGAGGCGGACGAACTCGCGCCGATCCGCCGCGCCTTCGGTCCCGCCGATCTCGCGCCGCTCATGAAGGGCAACGGCATCGACGCAAGCATCCTCGTGCAGTGCCGCTCTGCGCTGGAGGAGACCGAGCAGTTCCTGCACATCGCGCACGAGAATCCCTTCGTCGTCGGCGTGGTCGGCTGGGCTGATCTGACGGACGGCGCTCTCGACGAAACGCTTGATCGCCTGCGCGCTTTGCCCGGCGGCGGCAAGCTGGTTGGCATCCGCCACCAGGTCCACGACGAGGCTGATCCGGATTGGCTGCTCCGCGAGGATGTCCAGCGTGGTCTCACGGCCGTTTTCGCCCGCAATCTCGGCTACGATCTCCTCGTTCGCACCCGCGAGCTGCCGGCTGCGATCGCGACTGCGCAGGCCTTTCCGCAAGCGCGCTTCGTGCTCGATCATGCCGCGAAGCCGCCGATCGCCGGCGGCGGGAGCACCGAATGGGCCGACCGCATCGCAGCGTTAGCTGCCTGCGGAAATGTCTGGTGCAAGATCTCAGGCTTGGCGACCGAGGCGGTCTGGAATGACTGGGATGCGGAACGGCTGTTTCCGTTCGTCGCGCACGCCGCAGAATGTTTTGGCGAGGACAGGCTGATCTTCGGCTCGGACTGGCCAGTGTGCCTGCTTGCGGGAAGTTACGGCGAGATCAAGAATGCGCTGGAGGCCTGCCTGGCGAGCCTTGGCCCGCATGTGCGGGACAAGGCTTTCGGCGTGAATGCTGCGCAGGCGTATCGGCTGCCGATCGCGGCTTAGCGCGAAGCGCCGGCGTCCTCCTGTCTCTCCTGACGGAGCAGGAGAGGGGAGGCCAAGGCGGAGTTCGTCCCGCCACCTACTCCGACATCGGCTTGTCGGAAATGTCCCAATCCTTGCCGGTGAAGGTGGAGATGAACAGCGTCTTCATCGGCGTGTAGTCTTCGGGCGCGTAGCTGTAGGTGACGCCGTCGAGGAAATAGGGCGAATGGAAGCCCGCGAGCGTCGAGGCCTGCTTCAGCACGTTGGCGCGAGTGAGTTCGCCGCCGCAGCGGCGCAGGATCTCGCCCATGGTCACGGCCTGGCCGTAACCGGCAAAGGCGATGGTGTTGTCGGGATCGATCGCCGGCGTGTACTTCTTGCGCAGTTCCTCGAACGCCATCACGTCGGGGTCCTTCTCCCATTTGGGCAGGCCGACCTCCTTGTTGTAGCGGATGGCGACGATGCCGGTGGCGTTCTCGAGGCCCGCGGCATTGAGGATGGAGCGGCCAGTCGAGCCCGCCGACAGCAATTGCAGCGGCTTCCAACCGAGCTCGGCCACCTTGCGAATCGACTGCGACGAGGCCTTGCCCGTCGAGATGTTGTAGAAGACGTCGGCGCCCGACTTCGAGAGATTGATGAGCTGGGAATCGACGGTCGGCTCCGTGAGATCGTAGGTCTGCTCCATGATCACCTGCGCGGTGCCGCCGGCATCCGCCAGCACCTTCTTGAAGGGACCCAGGAAGTCGCGGCCGAAATCGTCGTTCTGGTAGAGGATGCCGATCTTCGCGTTCGGCTTCACGCTGACGACGTGCCGGGCCAGGATGCGCGCCTCGGTCGGATAGAGCGGCAGCCCCGCCATCGTCCATTTGAACTCCTTCGGGTTGTTCCACTTCGATGCGCCGGTGTTGAGCAAGAGCTGCGGCACGCCCTTGGAGTTCAGGTATTTGTGCACGGCGGTCTGCGGCGCGGTGCCGAGCGAGCCATAGAGCGCCAGCACTTCCTCCTGCTCGACCAGGCGCCGCGTCGCCTCGACGCATTTCGGCGCGCTGTAGGCGTCATCCATGGTGAGGAATTTGACCTTGCGTCCATTGATGCCGCCCTTATCGTTCAGCATCTGGAAATAGGCTTCGCCGATGCGCCCGAGCACGCCGTAGAGCGAGCCGGGGCCGGAATGCGGCACGGTCTGCCCGATCTTGATCTCGGTGTCGCTGGCGCCCGCATCGTATTTCTTTTCCGCAGCCCAGACATAAGGCGCAGGCAAGGTGGATGCAGCGATGGTGGCGAGCGCGGCGGCGCTGAAATCGCGCCGCGATGGATTCTTCGTCATTGTTGTTTCTCCCTAGCGAGGGCATTGTGCTGGCATCACAGCGCATCTCGCAAGTGGGAAGTCGCAGCTTTGCGACGCAATGGCGCTCAAATTGAACAGTGCTAGCGCCTAGACTCAAATTTTCTCGGCGACGACGACGAGGCCGCGCACCGGCTCGTTGTTCTCGTTGCGCGGCGAGGCTGGCTCTAGTGTCTGCAGCTTGAGCTCCGCCCTGGCGATCGCGCCGCGGACATATTCCGCAGAATGGGCATAGCGCAGGCCTTCACCGAGCGCGATGCCGCTGCCATCGTGCGTCTCCAGCGTGCAGGCGAGCACGCCGCCAGGCGCGAGCACGCGGTTCGATTCATTCAGCACCGGCGCAAGATCGCCAAGGTAAACGAACGCATCCGCAGCGACGACGAGGTTCGCGCTCGCATCCGCCTTGCTGCGCAGGCCTTCGATCATGTCGGCGACCTCGAGCTCCGCGTAGAGGTTCGTGGCGCGCGCCTCCTTGATCATGCGAGGCGACAAATCGATGCCGACGAAATGATCGACCTGCTTGGCGAACGCGACAGCCGCAAGCCCGGTGCCGCAGC
This sequence comes from Bradyrhizobium sp. USDA 326, assembly GCF_049739485.1. NCBI lineage: Bacteria > Pseudomonadati > Pseudomonadota > Alphaproteobacteria > Hyphomicrobiales > Nitrobacteraceae > Bradyrhizobium > Bradyrhizobium sp. USDA 326. The sequence goes on along the minus strand of NZ_JBMGQA010000001.1, from coordinate 2,082,752 downwards.
CGAGGTCGATGGCCCGCTTGAAGTAGGCCGGCTTCTTCGCCGCGCCACGCGCGGCGAGCACTGCCTTGAAGATCAGCGCCGGGCCGCGATAGCCGAGATCGTTGATCAGCGTGTGCTCGAAGCGAGGCGCGTACTGGTCGAACAGGGTCTGCACGTAGGCCTTGGGCATCTCGGCCATCTGTGCGTCGCCGAGCCGCACCAGATGCAGGCCGGCGCCGTGCCGGTCCGCGGGATCGCATCGACGCGATTCTCGAAAGGCCGTGATCGCCTTGTCGCGCTCGCCGAGTTGCTGACGGATCTCGCCGAGCGTGAACCAGGCGGAGGTGAAGTTCGGCGCAAGCTCGATCGCCTGCTCCAGGAGGTCCGCGGCGGCCGGCAGGTCGCCCTTGAGCTGGAGGTCGCGCGCGAACTCGAAGCGGCGGTCGGCCATGAGATCGCCGGAGGACTGGAACAGGCGCAGAGGCATTTGGAACAACTCGTCATTGCCGGGCTTGACCCGGCAATCCTTAAACAATCGCTGCTTTGGAGGATGGATGCGCGGGTCCCGCCTCCGCAAATTGGCTTCGGCGGGCTTTTACACCCCCCGCCCGGCGAAGCCCAGCGGGGACGGCAAGCCGGCGCATGACGGGTTAATTTGAAGCGTCCGCTCCCTATATGAAGCCCATGCGTCCGCAAGACATTCTGCTGCCAGTTGCTGCCGGCCTATGCTGCAAGCCCGGCGGCTTTCATATCGATCCAGTCCGCCCGGTCGAGCGCGCCGTGATCACCCACGGCCATTCCGATCATGCCCGGGCCGGCCATGGCGTGGTGCTGGCGACGCAGGAAACGCTCGACATGATGCGGCTGCGCTACGGCGAGAACTTTGCCGGATCGACCCAAGTCATCCACTATGGCGAGGAGATCCGGCTCGGCGACGTCCGCGTCAAATTTCACCCGGCCGGTCATGTGCTCGGCTCGGCGCAGATCGCGGTGACGTGCAAGGACATCTGCATCGTCGCTTCCGGCGACTACAAGGACGCGCCCGACCCGACCTGCGCGCCGTTCGAGCTGGTGCCCTGCGACGTCTTCATCACCGAGGCCACTTTTGGCCTGCCGGTTTTCCGGCATGGCGATGCCGCCGACGAGGTGAAGAAGCTGCTGGCCTCCGTCGCACTGTTTCCGGAGCGCGCCCATCTGGTCGGCGCCTATTCGCTCGGCAAGGCGCAGCGCGTGATCGCGCTGCTGCGGCAGGCCGGCTATGACGCGCCGATCTACCTGCATGGCGCCATGGAGACGATCACGCACTACTACCAGAGCCGCGGGATCGCGCTCGGCGAGCTGAGGCCGGTGAAGGGCGTCAAGAAGGCGGCGCTTGCCGGCACCATCACATTGGCGCCGCCCTCGGCGACTTCCGATCTCTGGACGCGGCGCTTTCCCGATCCCGTCGTCGCCTTCGCGTCGGGGTGGATGCGCGTGCGCGCCCGGGCGCGGCAGCGCGGCGTGGAATTGCCGCTGGTGATCTCCGACCACGCCGATTGGGACGGCCTTACCTCTACCATCGGCGCGACCGGCGCGGGCGAGATCTGGGTCACTCACGGTCAGGAAGATGCGCTGGTGCATTGGTGCCAGAGCAAAGGCCTGAAAGCGCGGCCGCTCGATCTCGTCGGCTATGGCGACGAGGAGGAGAGCGAGACGCCGATTCCGGACGAGGCCGAAGCATGAACCGCTTCGCCGAACTGCTCGACCGCCTGGCTTACGAGCCCGGCCGCAACAACAAGCTTCGGCTGATCACCGGCTATTTCCGCGAGGTCGGCGATCCCGACCGCGGCTATGCGCTGGCCGCGCTGACCGGCGCGCTCAGCTTCAAGCATGCCAAGCCCGCGCTGGTCCGCGAGCTCATCGCGGCGCGCACCGACCCGGTGCTGTTCGGGCTCTCCTATGATTATATCGGCGATCTCTCGGAGACGGTGGCGCTGATGTGGCCGAAGGCCGCGCTGGCCGCCCATAATAACCCGCCACCGCCATCCCTCACCGAAGTCGTCACCACGCTGCGCACGCTCGGTAAGACCGAGTTGCCGAAGCAGCTCGAGCGCTGGCTTGACGAGCTGGATGAGACCGGCCGCTGGGCGCTGCTCAAGCTCGTCACCGGCGCGCTTCGGATCGGCATTTCCGCGCGCCTCGCCAAGACCGCGGCCGCAGCGCTCGGCGACAAGGACCCGCATGAAGTCGAGCTGATCTGGCCGGGCCTCTCGCCGCCCTATCTCGAGCTGTTCGCATGGCTGGAGGGACACGCCGAAAAGCCGGTCAATCGCGATCCCGCGCCGTTCCGGCCCGTGATGCTGGCGCATGCGATCGAGGATGCGGATTTCGCCGCGCTCGACCCCGCCGACTACATCGCCGAGTGGAAATGGGACGGCATCCGCGTTCAGGCGGTGGCCGGGCGCGACGATCGCGGCCACATCACGGCGCGGCTCTATTCGCGCACCGGCGAGGACATCACCGGCAGCTTTCCGGATCTCGTGCCGTCGCTACGCCTGCCCGGCGCGATCGACGGCGAACTGCTGATACTGCGCGAGGGTCGCGTGCAGAGTTTTAATGTTCTGCAGCAGCGCCTCAACCGCAAGGTCGTCTCGCCGAAGCTGATCAAGGAGTTTCCGATCCACCTTCGCGCCTACGATCTGCTTGGCGACGACGAGAATGATCTGCGCGAGCTGCCTTTTGCCGAGCGACGTGAACGGCTGGAGAGATTCGTCAAGAAGCTTGACGATCCCCGCATCGACCTGTCGTCCACCGTCCCCTTCACAAGCTGGGACGCGCTGACCGCCGCGCGCGCCGATCCGGCGAGCGCAGGTGCCGGTGAGGATGCGGACGCCGTGGAGGGCGTGATGCTGAAGCGGCGCGATGCGCCTTATTTCCCCGGGCGGCCGAAGGGCCAATGGTGGAAGTGGAAGCGCGATCCGCACATCATCGACGCCGTGCTGATGTATGCGCAGCGCGGCCACGGCAAGCGCTCGTCCTATTATTCCGATTATACGTTCGGCGTCTGGACCGGGGGCGAGGGCGGCGACGAACTGGTGCCGGTCGGCAAGGCCTATTTCGGCTTCACGGACGAGGAACTGCTCCAGATCGACCGCTTCGTCCGCCGCAATACCACGGAAAAGTTCGGCCCCGTGCGGCATGTCGTGCACGAGCGCGACAAGGGACTCGTGCTGGAGGTCGCGTTCGAGGGTCTGCAACGTTCGCCGCGACACAAGTCCGGCGTTGCCATGCGCTTTCCCCGCATCAGCCGCTTGCGCTGGGACAAGCCGCCGCGCGAGGCCGATCGGTTGGAAACGCTGGAAAGGATGTTGAAGGAGGAAGCGGCAGAGATTGAGGTGTGAGGCATCGATCTCGTCTTGGCGTCAGTGCGCTCCCTCTCCCGCTGTCGGGGAGAGGGTGTCTCCGCGATGGGACAATCCCCCAGAGGAGAAAGCCCTCACCCGGCGCTGCGCGCCGATCTCTCCCGCAAGCAAGCGGGAGAGGTTGCGGCCAGTCTTCGGCGCGCGCGGGCTACGGATTAAAATGCGGTAAGCTGATTGTTGGTCTGGTCAGGGTTCCCCATGTGCCCCGCCGTGCCCTATAATGGGGTCGAATCCCCCGAGGAGTTTGCGATGGTCCAAGACGTCAGAGATTTGCCGGCCGGCCGCAGCGACGGCCTGCACCGCTTTCTCGGCGGCTCCCCGCTGGCGGTCGCGTTCCGACTGGTTCTGCTCTCGATCCTGGTCGGAGTCGTGCTGGCGGCGATCGGCTTCGACCCCTGGAACATCATCGCCAGCATTCGTCTCTTGTTCCAGCGTCTTTGGGATCTCGGCTTCGATGCCGTGAACTGGCTGTGGCGCTACTTCCTGCTCGGCGCCGTCATCGTGATCCCGATCTGGCTGCTCTCGCGCGTCTTCGGCGCGCCGCGCGGCCGGTAAGATCTTGAAGGCTCGCTGCCCATGCAATTGCGCTTTGTCGGCTGCGGCGATGCTTTCGGCTCCGGTGGCAGGCTCAACACCTGCTTCCACGTCTGCGGACGCGAGGCCAACTTCCTGATCGATTGCGGCGCGTCGGCACTGCCGGCGCTGAAGCGGCTCGAGATCGATTGCAACGAGATCGATCTGATCCTGATCACGCATTTCCACGGCGACCATTTTGGCGGGCTACCGTTTGTCCTGCTCGACGCGCAATTCTCGCGGCGGAAGCGGCCGTTGACGATCGCGGGTCCGCAAGGCATCGCCGCGCGGCTTGCCCAGGTGATGGAAGCGCTGTTCGAGCATTCCTCAAGCACCCAACAGCGGTTCGAGCTGAACGTGATCGAACTCGCCCCCGAGCAAGGCCAAAGCTTCGGCGCGGTGACGGTGACGCCCTATCCGGTCGTGCACGGCGAATCCGGCGGGCCTTTCCTGGCTTACCGCGTCGAGGCCGAGGGCCGCACGCTCGCCTACAGCGCCGATACCGAATGGACGGAGACGCTCATTCCGCTGGCGCATGGCGCGGACCTTTTCATCGCCGAAGCCTACATGTACGAGAGGATGGTCAAGAACCATCTCAGCTTGAAGACCTTGGAACAGCACCTGCCCGCGATCGGCGCCAAGCGGCTCGTCCTCACCCATATGAGCGACGACATGCTGTCGCGTCTGGGCGAAGTGCCGCATCTCACTGCCGAGGACGGCATGGTGCTCGTGTTCTGACATGCACGCGCCGGTTCATCCCAGGGTCAGCTCCCGCCAGGTGTTCTCCATCGCGGGACCGGCGATGATCGCGAACCTGACCACGCCGCTGATCGGCGTCGTCTCGACCACCGCGATCGGACGGCTCGACGATGCCGCGCTGCTCGGCGGCGTCGCGATGGCCTCCGTCATCTTCGACTGCCTGTTCTGGCTGTTCGGCTTCCTGCGCATGAGCACGCTCGCATTCACCGCGCAGGCGCTGGGCGCCGGCGAGACGCGCGAGCAGACCGCGATCCTGGTGCGCGGCTTCATCGTTGCCGGTCTGATCGGCACCGGCCTGATCGCGCTGCAACTGCCGCTGACCTCGGTGCTGTTCGACCTGATGGGCGGCAGCGAAGGCGTGACGCGCGCGGCGAAAACCTATTTCATGATCCGGATCTGGTCATCGCCATTCGCCTTCGCCAATTACGTCGTGCTCGGCTGGCTGGTCGGCCAGGCCCGCGCCAATCCCGCCCTTGCGCTCCAGGTCGTGATCAACGTCATCAACATGGCGGCGACGATCCTGTTGGTGCTCGTCTACGACACCGGTATTGCCGGCGCGGCTATCGCCGCGCTGCTCTCGGAGACGATCGGTTTCGCCCTGGGCGTGATCGTCTGCCGCCGCTATGCGGACGGTGGCTTCAGGGTGCCCCGCGCAACGCTGTTCAATCGCGCAAAACTGATGCGTCTGCTGGCGGTGAACTCCGACATCATGATCCGCACCGCGGCGCTGATCGCAGTATTCCTGTTCTTCACCGCCAAGGGGGCGCGCGCCGGCGATGTCACGCTGGCGGCGAACTCCGTGCTCAACAATTTCCTCCTGGTCAGCGCCTTCTTCCTCGACGGCCTCGCCAACGCGGCCCAGCAGCTCTGCGGCCGCAGCTTTGGCGCGCGCGACGCCAAGGGATTCGCGGATTCGACCAAGCTGGTGCTGTTCTGGGGCCTCGGCTTCGCGCTGGTCGTCGCGGTGCTGTTCGCGCTGTTCGGCCCCAACCTGATCAATGTCATGACGGCCAGTGAGGACGTTCGCCGCGCCGCGCGCGACTTCCTGCCGTTCATCGTGCTTGCGCCGATTCCCGGCGTGTTCGCCTTCGGCTTCGACGGCATCTATGTCGGCGCGACCTGGGCGCGCGAGATGCGCAATCTGATGCTGGCTTCGCTCGCGATCTTTTTCGGTGCCTGGCTGGCGCTGCAATCGTTCGGCAATGCCGGACTGTGGAGCGCGCTGATCGCGTTCTACGTCGCCCGCGGCGGCTTGCAGGGTGCGCGCTATCCGGCGCTGTATCGGGCGACGTTCGTGAAGTCGTAGCTCTCGTGTCCCGGACGCGCGAAGCGCGAGCCGGCAACTGTTATGTTGATGGTGCGATTTTATAGGGTTTTCGGTCGCGCAGCATTGCGTTGAGGATGGTCAGCAGCTTCCTTGCGACAGCAATGAGGGCGAGCTTTGCTGGTTTGCCGGCCAGACGGAGCCGGTCATAGAAGATTTTGAAGTGATCGGCGCGACGAACGGCGTTGAGAGCAGCCATGTAGAGGGCGTCGCGGACGCGCTTTCGTCCGCCGCCGATCTTGCGCTTGCCACGATAAGCCCCGCTATCGACATTGAAGGGAGCCAGGCCGGCAAGAGCGGCCACCTCCTTTGGCCCGAGACGCCCAAGTTCGGGCATCTGGGTGAGGAGTTGCATGCAAGCGACGGGTCCCACGCCGGGCACCGAGCGCATCAACTGTGCATCATTGGCAAGCTCCGGTTCGGCTTTGACGAGCGCATGAATCTCAGTGTCGATTTCGGCGATCTCATCATTGAGGACCTCGATGAGGCGAGCGATGCGTTCCACCATGGCGCGGTCCTCGGCTTCGCTGCGGCGGTTCTTTTCCTGGGCCCTCATGGCAACCAGTTGGTCCCGCCGTTTTGCAAGCCTTGCCAAAGTGTTGCGAGCAGGCGTCGCGGCCTGCTCGGTGGCGGGCTTCATGGCGCGGGCAAAGGCCGCCAGCATCCGCGCATCGATCGGATCGGTCTTGGCGAGCTGGCCGCTGGCGCGGGCAAAGTCGCGGGCACGGGCCGGATTGATCCGGGCAAAGCGGATGCCGGCCCGATGCAGGGCCTCCCGAAGCTCGAGGTCATAGACCCCCGTAGCCTCGAAGACGATCAGCGCATCACATCGCCAACGCGCCACCAGCTGTGTGATGGCCTGTGGCGCGTTGGCGATGCGTTCCGCTACGCCGATGGCCTCATCGAAAATATCAAGGTGATGTTTGGAGATGTCGATCCCGACGCAACGAGAGGATATGATCACGGTGCCTGTCCCTGTGATGCGAGGTCTGTTGACGCAGCCTCGTGCAACTGTTCAGGTTGATAGATGGAACGGGCGGGAGACCGAGCCGGCTCACGGCGTCAAGCGCCAAGGACCCAACGGCTTCCCGCCCACCATCATCATGCCAGACTTCCCAGACACAGGGACCCATAATGCGGCGGCATAGGGCCCGGTTCAGCAGCGCATCACGCCGCGAAGACGCCGCGCGCTGCGCTACGCCCGGGGCACGAGACGGTGCTACATCCCGGGCCAGTCTTCCGCCGTGAGCGTCGCCGCATCCGCACCGACGATATCGGACAGCGAATCCCGCCCCGTGCGGAGCAGCGTCGAGGTCAGATCGCGCTTGATCTCGTCGACGAGGCCGAGACCCTTGTAAACCAGCGACGAATAGAGCTGGATCAGGCTGGCGCCGGCGCGGATTTTCGTCAGCGCGGCGCCGCCCGAGTCCACGCCGCCGACGCCGATCAGCGGGAATGCACCCTCGACGCGCACATAGGTTTCCGCGACCATGCGCGTCGACAGACGGAACAGCGGCCGGCCGGACAGGCCGCCTTGCTCCCTCGCCCGCACCTGCTCGCGCAACGTGCTCGGCCGCGCGATCGTGGTGTTCGACACGATCATGCCGTCGACCCGGCGCGAACGCGCGACCTGCACGATATCGTCGAGCTGGGCAAGACTCAAATCCGGCGCGATCTTGAGCAGCACCGGTGTGTCGCCCGCTTTCCGGCGCACCCGCTCGCGGGCGTCGATCACGTGTGCGAGGAGATCGTCGAGCAGCGCGCCTTCCTGCAGATTGCGCAGGCCCGGCGTGTTCGGCGAGGAGACGTTGACGGTGAAATAGCTCGCCACCGGCGCAAAGGTTTCGATCAGCTTGACGTAGTCGGCGACGCGGTCCGGCGAATCCTTGTTGGCGCCGACGTTGACGCCGACGATGCCGCCGTGCTGCGCGCGCGCTGCAAGCCGGCGCAATGCAACCTCCGCACCGTCATTGTTGAAGCCCATGCGGTTGATGATCGCCTCGTCTCGCTCGAGCCGGAACAGCCGCGGTCGCGGATTGCCGTCTTGCGGCTTCGGCGTTACCGAGCCGATCTCGACGAAGCCGAAACCGAGTCGCAGCAGCGCGTCCGGAACCTCGGCGCTCTTGTCGAAGCCCGCGGCCATGCCGATCGGATTGGGAAAGTTCAGCCCGAAGGCGCGCACCGCGAGCTTTGGATCATCGGCACGCGGCTTGGCCGGTGGCAGGAAGCGCAGGCCCTGGATCGCGAGGCGATGCGCATCTTCGGGGTCGAGCCAGCGCAGCACCGGCAGCGAAAAGGCGTCGAACGCGCGGATCACGGCAACAGCTCCGGAACATCGTGACCGCCGTCGGAACGCATGTTGAGGTTGATCACCGCGATCACCGCGCCGAGATCGAGGTCGCCATAGAGATGCGGAAACAGCTCGTCGTTGCGCGAGCGCTCCCAGCGCAGCTCGCTGCCAAGCACGTCGCCGTCGACCTCGACCAGGAACAGCGCACGCTGTCCGAAATAGTGCTTGCGTAAGGTCTCGGGAACCTGGGCCGCGGTCGAGAAATGGATGAAGCCGTCGCGCGCGTCATCCGCGCTGCCCCGGTAGGCACCCTGTCGTTCCGCCTCGCGCCAGGCCGAGGCCGGACAGATTTTGTAGATCTTGACCACCGCTTCCGCAGCCTTGTTTGTTCTTTGAGTCTTTTGGGTTTTTTCGTCTCTCGCGGGTCCGCAAAACCCCGGGCGCGACCGTAAAGGCCGTCCCTTCCGAACTCAAGACTTAGAGTCTTCCCCGTTCCGATGAAATTGGAACGGGGCTCCAGATCCTGTTTTGACGCGATTTCGCGACCGGTACCACTTCGCTTAAAACGCGCCATTGCCGCCTCTTGCGCGAAAAACGGAAAACCGGTTGATTTGAGGATAGTTTTCCTGAGTTGCGACGGGCTGGACCTTCCATGGTCAGACAAGCCAAAGCGCAGAGGATGCTGACCCACGACCAGATCTGGGCCGCGCTGGATCGGCTGGCGGCGCGTGCCGGACTGTCGCCGTCGGGGCTTGCCAAGCGTGCCGGGCTCGACCCCACGACCTTCAACAGGTCCAAGCGCGTCACCGCCGACGGCCGCGAGCGCTGGCCGTCGACCGAATCGATCGCAAAGGCGCTGGCCGCGGCCGGCGCCTCGATCGACAGCTTTGCGAAGTTGATTGACCATGACGGTACGGGCGACGGGCGCTCGGTGCCGCTGCTCGGCTTTGCACAGGCCGGGATGAGCGGCGCCTTCGACGAGGCCGGCCTTCCATCCGGCAGGGGCTGGACCGAGATCGCGCTTCCCGCAACCGAGGACGGCCACACCTTTGCGCTGGCGATTTCCGGCGATGCGCATGCACCCGTCTATCGCGACGGCGACATCGTTCTGGTCTCGCCCGGCGCGCCGATCCGCAAAGGCGATCGCGTGGTGGTGAGGAGCAAAGCGGGTGAGGTGACGGTCGCGACGCTGAAGCGCCGCACTGCAAAGGCGCTGGAGCTTCAACTGCTCGATGCGTCGCTCGCCGAGCGAACGATGGCGATTGGTGACGTCGGCTGGATCATGCGGATCGTGTGGGCAAGCCAGTGATCGCGCGAGCGGACCATGACACCATTCTCGCAGCGAGCGCCATTGCGACTCACAAGCCCTCTCGCCTAGGTTGCGCACCTGTTGCACGTCAGGACCACTGATGCTGTGCTGATGATCCGGGAGATTGTTTGCGTCTATGTGCTGAGACCCGTAGGATGGAGCGCAGCGCAATCCGGGGACCGGTGGCGTAGCTTGTGAAGACCCCGGATTGCGCTACGCTCCATCCCGACTACGCTGCTGCTGACCTTGATGCGCGCGGCGGACGGCTGCGCCGATCGCCAGCCCGACGTCGACATGCACGCCGTGCTCGGGCCGGACGGTGTCTACAAGTTCACGACAAGGCGGGCGATCCGCTGTAGAAGCGGCCCGAAACTACGCGCTTCTCGCCAGCGCGCCGTCGATCATGTTGACCGCGTTCTGCACGCCATAGACCGCGACGAAGGAGCCGAAGCGCGGGCCTTTCTCCTGGCCGAGCAGGACCTGGTAGAGCATGTTGAACCAGTCCAGCGTCACGCCGGGGCGGCCGTCCTTGCCCTTCTTGACCTGGTCAAGGAACGGCTCGCGGCGGCCGACTTCGTAGACGACGTTCTGGATGTCCTCGGCCGAAGCGTCCGGCGCCAACTGCGACAGCGCATCGCGCAGATCCTGGAGCGCGGCGCGCTCGCCGTCTGTCGGCACCCGGAACTGCTTCGTCGGCGCGACGAAATCGCGATAATAGTTGATGGCGTAGCCAACCATCGCGTCCAGCTTCGGATGCGTCTGCGCCGTCACGCCGGGGCGATAGCGGCCGATGAAGCCCCACAGCGTCTCGGCATTCTCCGCGTTCGAGGACGACACCAGCGTCAAGAGCAGCTGGAAGGTGACAGGCATGTCGCCCTTCGGCGGCTTGCCGTTGTGGATGTGCCAGACCGGATTGCCGAGCTGCTGCTTGCCGTCCTGCCTGGCAAAGCCGTCGAGGAACTGCTGGTAGTCGTCGACATTGCGCGGGATGACGTCGAAATAGAGTCGCTTGGCGGCCTTCGGCTCGCGATACATGAACAGCGACAGCGATTCCGGCGAGGCGTAGCGCAGCCATTCGTCGATGGTGAGGCCGTTACCCTTCGACTTCGAGATCTTCTGGCCCTTTTCGTCGAGGAAGAGCTCGTAGTTGAAGCCTTCGGGCGGCGTGCCGCCGAGCGCCCTTGCGATCGCGCCGGAGAGCTTGACCGAATCGATCAGATCCTTGCCGGCCATTTCGTAGTCGACGCCGAGCGCGACCCAGCGCATCGCCCAGTCGGCCTTCCACTGGCACTTGACGTTGCCGCCGGTGACGGTCGTTTCGACTTCTTGATTGGTATCGGGATCGACATAGGTGACCGTGCCCGCGGCGACGTCGCGGCGGATCATCGGCACCTGCAGCACGACGCCCGTGGTCTTGCTGATGGGGAGGAACGGCGAATAGGTGGCGCGACGATCGGGACCCAGCGTCGGCAGGATGATCTCCATCACCTTGTCGTAGGCGGCGAGCATCCTCAGTAGCGTCGCGTCGAAGCGGCCCGACGTGTAGTAGTCGGTCGAGCTCGCGAACTCGTAGTCGAAGCCGAAATGGTCGAGGAAGGCGCGCAGCCGCGCATTGTTGTGCGCGCCGAAGCTGTCATGCGTACCAAAGGGATCGGGCACGCGTGTCAGCGGCTTGCCGAGATTGGCTTCCAGCGGCGCTCTGTTCTGCACGTTGTCGGGCACCTTGCGCAGGCCGTCCATGTCGTCGGAGAAGGCCAGCAGGCGCGTCTTGATCTTGTCCTCGGTCAGCACGCGGAAGGCATGGCGCACCATCGAGGTGCGCGCGACCTCGCCGAACGTGCCGATATGCGGCAGGCCTGACGGGCCGTAGCCGGTCTCGAACAGCACCTCGTCCTTCGGGCTTTTCTTCAGCCGCGCGACAATGGCCTTCGCCTGTTCGAACGGCCAGGCGTTGGATTGTTCGGCGAGCGCACGCAGGTCGCTCGGGTTCGCGGCAAGATCGATAACGGACATCAGGGGCCTCCGGGCCGCGGAAAATAGCGATTTCCGGGCCAAATGCAATTTTGTGGGCGGTGTTGCCTCTCGCGCCGTCATTGCGAGCCACCGGGTCCGCGCAAAGCGCGGCCCGATGACAGGCTCCGCGAAGCAATCCAGAATGTTTCCGCGGAAACAGTCTGGATTGCTTCGTCGCAAGGGCTCCTCGCAATGATGGCGGAGGGAGCAGCGACGAAACTAAAACGGGCTCACAGAGAAATACCGCAGCCACAGATCGGTGTAGCGGCCTTTTTCCCAGACGCGGAACATCGCCCAGTTCAGGGCCTGGCGCAGCACGTCGTTGCCCTTGCGCACGGCAATGCCGATGCCTTCCCCGAAGAAGCGGCTCTCGACGAAGGGGCCGCCGGAAAAGGCGCAGCAATCGCCGGAATCCGTGCCGTTGATCCAGAACGCCAGCGAGATGGCGTCGCCGAAGATGAAATCGACCTCGCCCCTGCGTAAAGCGGCGCGCATCGCATCGTCACTGGGGTAGGCGTGCAGCTCGGCGTCGGTGAACAGCGCCTTGAGATACGCTTCATGTGCGGAGCCGGCGATGACGCCGACCTTCTTGCCCTCAAGGTATTCGGGCCGGATCTCCGGCATCACCGCGTCCTTGCGCGAGACGAAGCGCGCCGGCACCCGGTAATAGGGATCGGTGAAGTCGACGCGGGCGCGAAGCTGCGGGCTCACCGCCATCGAAGCGATGATGGCATCGCCCCGGTTGGAGGTGAGCGCGTCGACCAGCGTCTCGAAGCGGCGCATTTGCACAGTGCAGGTGACCTTGATCTCCTCGCACAGGGCGCGGGCAAGATCGACGTTGAAACCGGCCGGATTGCCGTCCGCGCCGGTGAAGTTGAACGGCGGATAGTCGGTCTCGGTCAGGAAGCGGATCACGGTCAGGCGCGACAGGTCCGGCCGCTCCGGTCGCCGGCGCGGGTCCCAGAAGCCGGGCACGGCCTGCGGAGCGGCCTGGGGGGTGACCTGCGGTGTGGCCTGGGGTGATGCCGGGGGCCGTGTGGCGGGAGCTTGGGCCCCGGCGCCGGTCAGCCCCGCGAGCAGGCAAGCACCGACGGCCAACCCAGTCAGCAAGCCGCGGGCAGATTTGGACGATTTCGCCTGTTGCGATGGAGCCATCGGCCGGAAATGAACGAATTTCATTGGGATCGGAGGGCGTTATAGACCATCCCGCCGGGAACGCGAGCGCCGATTGCGGGTGTGCTCCCTCCCCCGCTTGCGGGGGAGGGCTGGGGAGAGGGTGTCTCAACGACGAAGACTCCCCCAGAGGAGAGAGCCCTCACCCGGCGCTCCGCGCCGACCTCTCCCGCAAGAAGGTCAAACCGAGACTGAGGCGCGATCGGCCCGCCAAATTAGAGATACTTCTTCAAATCCGCTGCCGCCTCTGCCGGCGCGCGCTTCAGGTTGAACGGCGAGACGAAGCGGCCGTCGCGGTCCATCAGGTAGATCAGCGCGGTGTGGTCCATGGTGTAGTCGCCGTCCTTGGTCGGGACTTTCTTGGCGTAGACCCGGTAGGAGGTGATGACCTTGGCGGTTTCGGCGGGATCGCCGGACAGGCCCTCCAGGTGCGGATCGAAGCTCGACAGATAATCCTTCATCGTCGCCGGCGTATCGCGCTCGGGGTCGACCGAGATGAATACGGCATTGACCTTGTCGGCATCCTTGCCCATTGCGCGCAGCACCTCCGAGATCTCGAACAGCGAGGTCGGGCAGACGTCGGGGCAATGGGTGTAGCCGAAGAAGATCAGGGTCGGCTTGCCCTTGAGGCTCTTGTCGGTGACGGCCTTGCCGTTCTGGTTGGTCAGCTGGAACGGTCCGCCGATCGCGGCCGGCTGCGCCACCTTGCTGAGCCCGCCCATGGCCCAGAACATGATCAGGAGCCCGATAATAAGGCTTGCGGCGAAGGCGGTCGCAATCACCAGCGGGCGGATGGCGGAGCTCATAGGCGGAAAACTTCCTGTCGCAGGTCAGAAGCAGGCGGCAAAGCCGGTCCTGATCATTTCGAAGAACACCTGGCTGCCATAGTGGAACCACAGCGCCAGTGCGCCGATCACGACGGGGCCGCCGATTGCCGCGCCAACCCACAGCAGCACGGACGGCATCCGGCCGGCAGTGGGCGAATTGTCCGATAGCCGATGTGCTGGATGCAGTGGTTGAGCCATGACAACGATCGGGACGAAGGTCCCGGTTCCCTGGCTTTCAGATAGGCTTTGTGCCGTCTGCGGGCAAGACGCAGCCGGGCGGCGCAAAAGGATCCCTCAGGCTGCGAATATCAGTGAAGCAGCTGGCCCCGAGCGGATTCGAGTTGATCCGCTTTTGGGAGCGATCGGCGCGACGGCTTGGCCGTCGAGGCCTGAGCGTCCAGATAGCAGGGCTTGTACATGGCTTCGAGCTGCTTGCCCTTCAGGAAGAGCATGCGTGGGGTAAGCCCGCCCCGCTGGCCGATCCAGCGCTTCACCTGCGAGGGATACATCGCATAGAGCATCTGGGTCGCTTCAGGATTGGTGATGGCGCGGCCGTTGGAGCCGAAATCCCAGGCGGCGTGGAAGCCGAGTGTCGCATGCGAGGTCACGCAGATCCGGTCGTGCGGGATTGCGCCGAGCACGATGGTACAGGCGGAGGCGCAGAGGCCGTCGATGATGACGGTCTCGCCCGATTGTCTGAGGTCCTGGTACCTGTCGACGTAGGTTCCAATCCGGCCACCGCGGTCATCCGCGATCCGAACCACCGCGTGAGAAGCCCCCATGCCCGCAATCAGGAGAACCACCGCAAGCAATCCCGTCAGAAACTTCATTGTCCCCCGCCCCAGCGAATTCGAATCTGCGTGTCAGGTGGTGATGCACAGCTAGCGTCTGTCGTAACCAAGGTTTTGTCTAGGCAGGCCGGCTCGATCAAAACAAATTCAAATCCAGTGTTGCGTCCGCGCTGCACTCGCACCGGTCTCTCACCCAAAGTGGAACAAGTTAATGAGGTCTTACGCGTCACACCCTTGATCTCAGTTACAACCGCTGGCTTCAATCCGGGCAATTACAGGGGAATTCATGGAGGGGGGAAGGCATGGCGGAGGAAACAGACGTCATCGTCGTCGGCGCGGGACTGTCGGGCCTCGTTGCCGCCACCGAGATCGCCGACGCGGGCAAGCGCGTGATCGTCGTGGACCAGGAAGGCGAGCAATCGCTCGGCGGACAAGCATTCTGGTCGTTCGGCGGACTGTTCCTGGTCGGTTCGCCGGAGCAGCGCCGGCTCGGCATCAAGGACTCCTTCGACCTGGCCATGCAGGACTGGCTCGGCACCGCCGGCTTCGACCGCGACGAGGATTTCTGGCCGCGCCAATGGGCCGAGGCCTATGTGGCGTTCGCGGCCGGCGAGAAGCGCGACTGGCTGCGCGCCATGGGCCATCGCATCTTCCCCGTGGTCGGCTGGGCCGAACGCGGCGGCTACGACGCGATGGGCCACGGCAATTCGGTGCCGCGCTTCCATGTCACCTGGGGCACCGGCCCCGGCCTCGTCGAGCCCTTCGAGCGCCGCGCGCGCGAGGCCGCCGAAAGCGGTCGGCTGAGCTTCAGGTTCCGCCATCGCGTCGATGCCCTCTCGATCACCAATGGCACCGTGGACGGCGTCAGCGGCGCCATCCTCGCGCCCGACACGATCGAGCGCGGCAAGAGCTCCTCCCGCAACATCGTCGGCGAGTTTGCGTTGAAGGCGCAGGCCGTGATCGTCGCCTCCGGCGGCATCGGCGGAAATCACGAGCTGGTGCGGCAGAACTGGCCAAAGCGGCTTGGCGAGCCGCCGAAATTCATGATCTCCGGCGTTCCCGAGCATGTCGACGGCCGCATGATCGGCATCACGGAAACGACCGGTGCGCGGCTGATCAATCGCGACCGGATGTGGCACTACGTCGAGGGCATCCAGAACTGGTCACCGATCTGGCCGCGCCACGGTATCCGCATCCTGCCCGGCCCCTCCTCAATGTGGTTCGACGCCACGGGCACACGGCTGCCGGCGCCGCTGTTCCCGGGGTCCGACACGCTTGGCCAGCTCAAATACATCATGTCCACGGGCTATGATTATTCTTGGTTCATCCTGACCCAGAGCATCATCAAAAAGGAGTTTGCGCTGTCGGGCTCGGAGCAGAACCCCGATTTGACCGGCAAGAGCTGGCGCATGACCTTGCGCCGTGCCACCAACAAGGGCGCGCCGGCGCCGGTGGAGGCGTTCAAGAGCCATGGTGTCGACTTCATCGTCCGCGACAAGCTCGATGAGCTCGTTACGGCCATGAACGAGCTCGCCGGCAGCGATCTCCTCAAGGTCGAGCACATCAGGATGCAGATCGAGGCGCGCGACCGCGAGATCGCCAATCCCTACGTCAAGGACGCGCAGGTCATGAACATCCACAATGCGCGCCGCTATATCGGCGACAAGTTGATCCGCACCGCCTCCCCGCACCGCATCCTGGATCCCGCGCATGGGCCGCTGATCGCGGTGAAGCTCAACATTCTCACCCGCAAGACGCTGGGCGGCTTCGAGACCGATCTCGACTCCCGCGTGTTCGGGGAGGAGGGCCGCGTCATTCCCGGCCTCTACGCAGTCGGCGAAGCCGCCGGCTTCGGCGGCGGTGGCATGCACGGCTACCGCTCGCTGGAGGGCACTTTTCTTGGCGGCTGCCTGTTCTCGGGCCGCAATGCGGGCCGTGCCGCCGCCAAAGCGGTGGGCTAGATCATGCTGCGATGGATGCGCATCGCGGCGCTGGCCGCGTCATTGGCGGCAGCTTCAGCTGCATCCGCCGTTACGATCGACGTCGACGGCGTGAAGCGGTCCTACACCGCGCAACTGCCGGCCAAGAGACCTGCACCGCTCGTGATCGTGCTGCATGGCAAGACCCAGCGCGGTGCCGACATGATCACGCGGACGGCCTGGCCGCAGGTTGCAAAGCGCGAGGGCCTGGCCGTGGTCTTTCCGGACGGGCTCAACAATGCATGGGCGGACGCGCGAACGAAGGCCGGGCCCGCACTGCGTGGACCACCGGCAGGTACCGATGACGTCGCCTTCATCGCAAAGCTCGTCGAGAAGCTGGTGGCCGACGGCACGGCCGATGCAAAGCGCGTCTTCATCGCGGGCATCTCCAATGGCGGCGCCATGGCGATGACGATGGTCTGCGCGCGCGCCGATTTGTTCGCGGCAGCTGCGAGTGTGATCATGAATCTCACCGACGAGGCTGCCGTCACATGCCATCCGTCACGGCCGCTCCCGATGCTGCTCATGAACGGCACCGCGGACCTGCTGGTCCCCTACGCCGGCGGACGCGGATCGAGCTACTTTGCCGCGGACGGGTTCTGGTCCACCGACGAGACACTGGCCTTCTGGCGCAGGCTCAATGGCTGCGAGACCGATGACGCCGAGACGACTGATTTGCCGGACAGGGCGCCCGCAGACCATTCCACGGTCACGCGGATCTCCTCACGCTGCCCCCGGGGACACGACGTGGTGCTGTATCGCGTCAACCAGGGCGGCCATCGCGTGCCCGGATTTGCTCCGGATGCCCGCTTCCCGAAGGTCGCCGTCGGCCTGCTGGGGCCGCAGAACGCCGACATCGATGGTGCCGAGACGATCTGGACATTCTTCAGCCAGTTTCCGTAAAGCGACGCATGCATCGGCGGTGACGCATCCGCCGCAGGCAACGCATGCGTGCCCGGCAACGCATGCGTGCCCGGGGTGGCAGAGCGCGAGGTGCTGGGCTAGACAGGGCCGCCATTCCACCAGGAGATCCCCAATGAGCATTCAGCGTTTTGAAACCGGTCCGCGCATGAGCCAGGTCGTCGTGCACGGCAACACCGTCTATCTCGCCGGCGTCGTCGCGAACAAGGCGGCCGGCGAAAGCGTGACGAAGCAGACCCAGGACATCCTGGCGACCATCGACGGCCACCTCGCCAAGGCCGGCACCGACAAGTCGAAGCTGCTGTCGGCAACGATCTACATCACCGACATGAAGACTTTCGGCGAGATGAACGCGGTGTGGGACGCCTGGGTGTCGCCCGGCAACACCCCGGGCGCGCGCCACCGTCGAAGCCAAGCTGGCCGCCCCGCAATACACTGTCGAGATCATGGTGACGGCGGCGAAGTAATTTTTGCGAAAACCCCACGCGCGTTGATGACCTCCGGGGTAATCGATCAACGCGCGTGAACCTTCGATAGTCGCGGTCAGCCGGACAACACGGCACCATCGAAGGAGAGCACCATGATCGACCCCACCACCATCGCCCACCGCTACATCGAGCTCTGGAACGAGCGCGCGGCCGGACGACGTCACGAGCTACTCAGCGAAAGCTGGACGAGCGATGCGAGCTATGTCGATCCCTTGATGAAGGGCGACGGCCGGGACGGCATCGAGGCGCTGATCGCGGGCGTGCAGCAGCGCTTTCCCGATTTCAAGTTCAGGCTGATCGGCGAGCCCGACGGCTACGGCGATCACGTCCGCTTTTCGTGGGGACTTGGTCCTGACGGCGCCGACAGCCCGATCAAGGGCACCGATTTTGCCGTGCTGAAGGACGGGCGCATCAGCCGCGTGACCGGATTTCTGGACCAGGTGCCGACCGGCGTGTGAGATCTCTTGCCCTTCTCGCCGCAGGCGGGGAGGGCCACCCCTCGACGAATCCGCTCCTGCGGCTTACCTGTCATGCTGTGCCGCCTCGGATCCTCCAAATATCGGTCGAGCCGGCCGCGCTGCTGCCGGATCTCTTCCAGGCGTGGTTCGCAGCCCGCGGCTGGTCGCCGCGCGCGCATCAGTTGGCGCTGCTGGAGAAGGCGCGCGAGGACCGCTCGGCGCTCCTGATTGCGCCGACCGGCGCCGGCAAGACGCTCGCCGGGTTTCTGCCGACGCTGGTGGAGCTGTCGGCGCAGTCGGTCGAACGTGGCGCGGGCGCGAAGAACCTCGTCTCCACCGGCCGCAGCGTGCAGCGCGCCGGCGGCCTGCACACCCTCTACATCTCGCCGCTCAAGGCGCTTGCCGTCGACATCGCGCGCAATCTGGAGCGGCCGGTCGCGGAGATGGCGCTGCCGATCAAGGTCGAGACCCGCACCGGCGACACGCCGGTGTCGCGGCGGCAGCGGCAGCGGCGCTATCCGCCGGACGTGTTGCTGACGACGCCCGAGCAGCTCGCACTGCTGCTCTCCTCCGACGACGCACCGTTCCTGTTTTCCTCCTTGAAGCGCATCGTGCTCGACGAGCTGCATGCGCTGGTGACGTCCAAGCGCGGCGATCTGCTCTCGCTCGGGCTCGCGCGGCTCTGGCGCCTCGCGCCGCAGATGCGCGCCATCGGCCTATCGGCGACTGTGGCCGAGCCGGATCAGCTCGCGCGCTTCCTGGTGCCGCAGCCCGACGGCAAGGAGGCCGCTGCCGATATCGTCGTCGCCGGCGGTGCCGCGCCGCCCGTGGTCGAGATGCTCGATACGCGCGAGCGGCTGCCCTGGGCCGGCCACAGCGCGCGCCACGCGCTCCCCGAGATCTACGAGCTGATCAAGGCGAACAAGACCACGCTGGTCTTCGTCAACACCCGCAGCCAGGCCGAGATGCTGTTCCAGAATCTCTGGAGCATGAACGACGACGGCCTTGCCATCGCGCTGCATCACGGCTCGCTCGACGTCGCCCAGCGCCGCAAGGTCGAGGATGCCATGTCGGCCGGCAGGCTGCGTGGCGTGGTCTGCACCTCCTCGCTCGACCTCGGCGTCGACTGGGGCGATGTCGATCTCGTCGTCAATATCGGCGCGCCCAAGGGCTCCTCGCGCCTGATGCAGCGCATCGGTCGTGCCAATCACCGCCTCGACGAAGCCTCGCGCGCGGTGCTGGTGCCGGCCAACCGCTTCGAAGTGCTGGAGTGCCGCGTCGCCATCGATGCCATTGCGGAGAACGCGCAGGACACGCCGCCGCTGCGCCAAGGGGCGCTCGACGTCCTCGCCCAGCATGTGCTCGGCTGTGCCTGCGGCGAGCCGTTCCTCTCCGATGATCTCTACCGCGAGGTCCGCACCGCCGCGCCCTACGCCGACCTGTCGCGGCAGGATTTCGACGACGTCGTCGATTTCGTCGCCTCCGGGGGCTACGCACTGAAGACCTATGAGCGCTTCGCCCGCATCAAGCAGGACAAGGAGGGCCGCTGGCGCGTCGCCAATCCAAAAGTGCGGCAGAGCTATCGGATGAATGTCGGCACCATCGTCGAGGACGACATGCTGAAGGTGCGGCTGGTGCGCTCGCGCGGCGGCGGTCAAGGGAAAGCAGGCGGCTCGACCGGGGTGATTGCGCGCGGCGGCAGGCTGCTTGGCGAGATCGAGGAGGCCTTCATCGAGGGCCTCTCGCCCCGCGACACCTTCGTGTTCTCAGGCGAGGTGGTGCGCTACGAGGCCCTGGTCGAGGACCAGGTCTATGTCTCGCGCGCGCATGACAAGGACCCGAAGGTGCCGTCCTATATGGGCGGCAAATTCCCGCTCTCGACCTATCTCGCCGAGCGCGTGCGCCGCCTGCTCGATGATGGCCGCGCATGGGGCGGCTTGCCGGAGCAGGTGCGCGACTGGCTGTCGCTGCAGAAGGACGTCTCGCGCGTGCCGGCGGTGCGGGAGCTGCTGGTGGAAAGCTTTCCGCGTGCCAACAAGCATTATCTCGTCTGCTACCCTTTCGAGGGCCGCCTCGCGCATCAGACCCTCGGCATGCTGCTGACGCGGCGCCTCGAGCGCGCCCGCGCGCGGCCGCTCGGTTTCGTCGCCAACGAATATGCGGTGGCGATCTGGGCGCTCGGCGATCTCTCCTTCATGATCCGCGACGGCAGGATCGACCTCAACGTCCTGTTCGATCCTGACATGCTCGGCGATGATCTCGAAGCCTGGCTCGCCGAATCCGCGCTGATGAAGCGCACCTTCCGCAACTGCGCGATCATCTCCGGCCTGATCGCACGCCGCCACACTGGCGAAGAGAAGAGCCGCCGTCAGGTGCTGTTCTCGACCGACCTCGTCTACGACGTCCTGCGCAAGCACCAGGCCGACCACGTGCTCTTGCGCGCTGCGCGTGCCGATGCCGCCACCGGCCTGCTCGACCTGCGCCGCCTCAGCGACATGCTCGCCCGAATCCACGGCCGCATCACGCACCGGGAACTCGACCACGTCTCCCCGCTGGCCGTCCCCGTGATGCTGGAAATCGGCCGCGAGTCAGTCTATGGCGAAGCTGCAGACGAGCTTTTGGCGGAGGCCGCCGACGAGCTCGTCAAAGAGGCGATGTCGTAGAGAATTTTGCCAGTGGGGCGCGCTAATCCATCCACACCGTCATGGCCGGGCTTGTCCCGGGCATCCACGTCTTCGTCGCCGCAGCAAGAACGTGGATGGCCGGGACAAGCCCGGCCATGACGGAGCATGTTGCACTATCGATTACGTCAACGGGCGGGCTGGATGTCGCGGGCATCTCGTTCCTCACCGATCTCTCCGGCGCGCTGTTCTGGGACGAGGAGCGCCTGCTCGTGGTCTCCGACCTCCATCTGGAGAAAGGCTCGAGTTTCGCAACGCGCGGCGTGCTGCTGCCGCCTTACGATACCATCGCGACGCTCGGCCGGCTCGCTGCTGTCATCTCCCGCCATAATCCGCGAACCGTCATCGCGCTTGGCGACAGCTTTCACGACCGCACCGCGCATGAGCGCTTGTTGCCGGACGATCGGAATGCCGTCGCGGAACTCCAGAGCGGCCGCGACTGGATCTGGATCTCAGGCAATCACGATCCCATGCTGCCGCGCGATCTCGGCGGCACCGTCGCGGACGAAGTCATGATCGGCCCGATCACCTTCCGCCACGAGCCGACCGGTGCAAGCGGCGAGGTCGCCGGCCATCTGCATCCGAAGGCGCGCGTCTCCGCGCGCGGTCGCTCGATGGAGCGCCGCTGCTTCGCTAGTGACGGGATGCGTGCGGTGATGCCCGCCTTCGGCGCCTATGCCGGCGGCCTCAGCATCCGCGACGCTGCCTTCGCCAAGATCTTTCCGAAGAACGGCTTCGTCGCCCATCTCCTCGGCGACCGCCGGGTCCACGCCATCGCGGCCTCGCGCTGTTACTAAGGCGCCGGCTGCATCTCGGAACAAATTAAGAACAATTTAGCAAGTCTTTGATATATCATTGTGATTCGGCGGCCCTGCCGATACAATATCTAGTGTCTGTCCGACTTTGCGAGGACTACATGTCCACCGTTGCCTTCGACCAATTTGCCCTTACCCGGATCGCCGATTTCGCGCGCTCGCTATCGCGGCTGCATCAGGCGGCCCGGCGCTACGCCGTCGATGACGATCAGTTCGACCGCGAGTTCAACGCCGTGTGCCAGTCGATCTGGGGCTACACCATCGACGACGTCAGCGACGATCTGTTCTCGACCGAGGACCATCTGTTTCTCGACACGCTGGACGAGGCCCATGCGCGCATCTTCGCGGCCGAGCAGGGTTACGACCTTGTCGACGAAACGGGCATGCTGACGGATTGGTGGGGTTTCTGCTGGATGATCCTGGCCGAGAAGCGCGGTCTCCTGACGCCGGAGAACCGTGCCGCCGCGCGCGCGGCGATCGAGGAGAAATATCTCGCGGCCCCGAACGTGATCGGGGTGATCATCGGGAGGTGACGGCTCGTTCGCCGTCATTCCGGGGCGAAGCGTTAGCATCGAACCCGGAATCTCGAGATTCTCAGGTGCGCACTCGCGCACCGGAGTTCATCGCTGCGCGATGCCCCGGAATGACGGAAGTAGCTAATCCAACCCCGCGCGCTTCGCCGGCTTCGCGGCCGTTTTCGGCACCGTCACATCAGGCAGCGTCTCGCGCACGATCTCGGCCGGGGCCGGCGCATCTGCCGACACCGCCTCTGCCCGCACCGGCGCCACCTTCATCTCGCCGAGGCGCGCGCGGACCTGGGCGGTGAGGCCGGGATAGGAGGCAACCGGTGTGAAGTCCGCAGCCTGATCGTTGCCGACGCGGATGCCGGTATAGGCGACGAGGCCGTCGGTGGTGGCAATCACGTCGCCGGCCTTCAGCGAGGAGTCCAGCGCGAGATCGACCGGGGCGAGCCCGACCGGTTCACGGCCGTTGCAGGTGCAGTCGGCGCGCAGTGCCTTGCGATAGGCGAACGCGTTTTCGCTGTCGGCGTAGCGCTCGCCGCTCTGCGAATAGGCGCCGTCGATGCTGGACCCAAAATAGACCTTTGTGGCGGTGGCGGGGCAGAAGGCCTGACACATATGCGCTGGTGAGACGGCGCCTCGCATCAGCGGAAAATATTTGCCATCGCAGCTGCGCACGCAGAAAGCCGGGCCCGAGCCGCCGGCCGCGCGTGTCGGCGGTACATATTGCGGATTCTGCTGGCCTGTGAAGGGATCGGAGGAGGCGTTCGGCTGCTGTGGCTGCGGCCGCTGCATTCCGCCGAACAGGAAATCGAACAGGCCTTCGGCCGAAACCGGGGTCGGGGCCGCGAGCATGGGAACCGCAACCGTGACGGCTGCGAACATTGCGCGACGCTGCGTATGGAACAAATCTGTACGCACGGCTCACTCCACCCGACGCTACGGAACCGGCCGGGACCGTTTGAGGTCTCCAGCGCACGGTTCACCCTAATGCGCGATGGTAAATGAGCGGTTGCGTGGCGGCGGTTTCAAGACGAGGCGGTGATCTCTTTATGGCCGGGCGCAGCTTTCACGGACGGCGTTGCTCCCGGGGCACGCCCAGGCATGTCGACGGAGAAGGTCTCGTCCTCTTACGCCTTCAAGAACTCCGACGCCTTGTACAGCGAGCGGAACGGCAGGCCGGCCGCACCAAAGGTGTCGGTGGCGCCTTCCTCGCGGTCGACCATGGTTAGCACCAGCACCACATTGGCGCCGGTCTCGCGCACCGATTCCACCGCCTTCATCGCAGAGCCGCCCGTGGTGGTGACGTCCTCGACGATGACGACGCGCTTGCCCGCCAGCGTCTCGCCCTTGGGCAGGCCTTCGATCGCGAGCTTGGCGCCGTGCTCTTTCGGCTTCTTGCGCACGAAGAAGGCCGCGATCGGATGGCCTTTGATCCAGGAGATCTGCGCCAGCGCGCCGGCGAGCGGGACGGCACCCATCTCAAGCCCGCCGATGAAATCGAGCTGATCGTCCTTGAGCGCCTCATAGGTCAGCTCGGCGAGCAGCGTCGCGCCTTCAGGGTCGAGCATGGTCGGCTTGAGGTTGAAGTAGAAATCGCTCTTGCGGCCCGACGCGAGCGTCACCTCGCCGCGGCCGAATGAGCGCCGCCGGATGATTTCGAACAGGCGGGCGCGGGAGGCAGATTTCGACACGACGGACCCTCGAACAGCGTTTTGGGTGGAGGCGGAATTTATCCGGCACGGCCGCGACATTCCAGAGGGGGCGTCTCCCGTCAACAGGGATCGGCCATCCCGGGCCGCCGGTTGTGAGGGTGCAACCATCTGGAGTAGTTGAGGGGGCAAGCCTTTTGGGAAGGAAACGGAATGACCATCGAGTTGTACACCTGGAACACGCCGAACGGCCGCAAGATCTCGGTCGCGCTGGAGGAGATGGGGCTGCCCTACAAGGTGATCCCGGTGAACATCACCAAGGGCGAGCAGATGGCGCCCGAGTTCCTCAAGCTCTCTCCGAACAACAAGATCCCCGCGATCGTCGATCCCGAGGGCCCCGACGGCAAACCCGTCAGCATCTTCGAATCCGGTGCGATCCTGCTCTATCTCGGCGAAAAGACCGGCAAATTCCTGCCGAGATCGCTGAGCGAGCGGGTCCCGGTCTATGAATGGCTGATGTGGCAGATGGGCGGATTCGGGCCGATGCCGGGTCAGGTGCATCATTTCATCGCGCTGGAGAATGAGCAGGATCGCGCTTACGGCCTGAAGCGCTTCATGGCGGAGACGCGCCGGCTCTACGGCGTGCTGGACCGGCGGCTCGAGGGACGCGACTTTGTCGCCGGCGAGCTCTCGATTGCCGATTTTGCCATCCTGGGCTGGGCCTGGCGCCACCCTCGCCACAAGGTTGATCTGGCCGACTTCCCCAACGTCAAGCGCTGGTACGAGGCGCTGATGGCGCGCCCAGCGGTGAAGCGCGGGATGGAAGCGAAGCTGGATTGACCCGGCAAAGAGCTCTCGCGCCTCGTGCCCCGGACGCGACGCAGCGCGTAGCGGTGCGTCGCGGAGCCGGGGCCCATGCCTCTGCGATCTCATTCTTGGCCTTCTGGATCCCGGCTCTGCGCAGCAGCGCAAGAGCGCTGCAGCACGTCCGGGACACCGGGTGCGGTCGCGGCCTCCGCTACACCCTCTTCGCTTCCACCGCCATTCGCACCGCGAGTCCCGCCAGCACGGTGCCCATCAGCCAGCGCTGAACCAGCATCCAGCTCGGCCGGTTCGCCAGGACCAGCGCGATCGAGCCGGCCGCGAGCGCGATCATCGCGTTGACGCTGACGCTGATCGCGATCTGGATCGCGCCCAGCACCAACGACTGCGCCAGCACGCTGCCCGCGGCAGGATCGATGAACTGCGGCAGCAGCGCCAGATACAGCATCGCGATCTTCGGGTTGAGCAGGTTGGTGACGAAGCCCATCGCGAACAATTTGCGCGGGCTGTCGATGGCGAGCTTCCTCACCTGGAATGGCGAACGCCCGCCCGGCTTCACCGCCTGCCAGGCGAGCCACAGCAAATAGCCGGCGCCGGCAAAGCGCAGAGCGTCATAGGCGAAAGGAATGGCGAGCAGCAGCGCCGTGATGCCGAACGCCGCGCACAGCATGTAGAACACGAAGCCGAGCGCCACGCCGCCGAGCGAGACGATGCCGGCCGCGGGCCCCTGCGTGATCGAACGCGAGATCAGATAGATCATGTTCGGCCCCGGCGTGAGCACGAGACCAAGGCTGACTAGGGCAAAGCCGAGCAGGGCGGAGGTATGGGGCATGGATGAACCGGTGCGGGAGATGCACAGGTTCTAATATGCGCGAGATCGTGGAGCCATCGCGCAATTGCTCGGAGGACAATTAGGCGCCCGCATATCACCCCAACGTCGTCCCCGCGAACGCGGGGATGACACCGAGAGTGTGGCATCAGCGAGCGCAGGCGCGAGAGGTGAAGAGAACGCTAATGCGCCTCGTCCCAATTGTTCGCCGCGCGCGCATCGACATGGAGCGGCACCGAGAGCAGCACGGCCGGAAACGGCGCGTCCTGCATCACGTGCTGCACGACGGGAAGCGTCGCCTCGACCTCGGCGTCCGGCACCTCGAAGATCAACTCGTCATGCACCTGGAGCAGCATCTGCGCCGAAAGCTTCTTTGCGGCCAGCGCATCCTCCACGCGCGTCATGGCGCGGCGGATGATGTCGGCGGCGGTGCCCTGGAGCCGCGCGTTGATCGCCGCGCGCTCGTTGAAGGCGCGCACCGAGGCGTTGGAGGCCCTGATGTCGGGGTAGTGGCACTTGCGGCCGAACAGCGTGGTGACGTAGCCGTGGCTCCGGCAGAAGTCGCGCGTCTCGTCCATATAGGCGCGGATGCCGGGGAAGCGCTCGAAATACTTCTTGATATAGGCCGAGGCTTCCTCGCGGGCGATGCCGAGCTGGTTGGCGAGGCCGAACGCCGAGATGCCGTAGATGATGCCGAAATTGATCGCCTTGGCGCGGCGGCGGATCTCGCTCGGCATGCCCTTGATCGGGACGCCGAACATCTCCGACGCCGTCATGGCGTGAATGTCGAGCCCATCGCGGAACGCCTGCTTCAGCACGGGAATGTCGGCGATCTCGGCGAGCAGCCGCAGCTCGATCTGCGAATAGTCCGCGGAAACCAGCTTGTGTCCGGGCGCGGCGATGAAGGCGCGGCGGATCTTGCGGCCATCCTCGGTGCGCACCGGAATGTTCTGAAGGTTCGGCTCGTTGGACGACAGCCGCCCCGTCGTCGTTGCGGCCAGCGCGTAGGTCGTGTGCACGCGATGGGTCTGCGGATTGACATAGGTTGGCAGCGCGTCGGTATAGGTCGATTTCAGCTTGGAGACCTGGCGCCACTCCAGAATCTTCTTCGGGAAGTCGTGGCCCTGCTCGGCGAGGTCGTCCAGCACCTGCGCCGTGGTCGACCACGCTCCGGTCTTCGTCTTGGTGCCGCCGGGCAATCCCATCTTGCCGAACAGGATGTCACCGATCTGCTTGGGGCTGCCGACATTGACCGGCTCGCCGGCGATCTCCTGGATCTCGGCCTCGACGCGCGCCGCGGTCTGGGCAAAGTCGCCGGAGAGCCGTGACAGCACCTGACGGTCGATCGAGATGCCGCGCCGCTCCATGCGTGCGAGCACCGAGACCAGCGGTCGCTCCAGGGTCTCGTAGACGGCGCTCATGTGCTCGGCGACGAGGCGCGGCTTCAGCACGCGCCAGACGCGCAAGGCGACGTCGGCGCCTTCGGCCGCCAGCGGCGCGGCCTTGTCGACCGGCACCTGGTCGAATGTGATCTTGCCCTTGCCGCTGCCGAGCAGCTCGCTTTCCTTCAGCATGGCATGACCGAACCAGCGCTCGGACAGCGATTCCAGCGCCTGCGAGCCGCGGCCGGCGTCGAGCACGTAGGAGATCAGGAGCGCATCGTCGATGTTGCGCAGGGTGATGCCGTGCTGCGCCAGCATCACGGTGGTGAACTTGACGTCGAAGCCGATCTTGAGGATGCCTGATGATTCCAGCACCGGCCGCAGCGCTTGCAGCGCGTCCTCATGCTTGACCTGGTCCGGCGCGAGCCCGGCATCGAACAGGCCGGCGCCGCCGCCGGACTGTTTGTGCGCCAGGGGCACGTAGCAGGCTTCGTTCGGCGCCAGCGCCAGCGCGATGCCGCAGAGATCGGCCTGCATCGGATCGATCGAGTTCGCTCTCGTCTCGATCGCGACATGGCCCGCATCATGGATGCGCGCGATGAACGCGTTGAGCTCCTTGAGGGTCTTGATGGTCTGGTATTTGCTGCGATCGACCGGAAGCTTGCGCAGTGCCTCTTCGCGCGCGGCGGCGAGCGAGATCGGCGCACCCTTCGGGCTCGCAGCCTTGTCTTCCTTGCCTGCCGACTTGTTGGGTTTGCCCAGCGCGGCTTGCGCCGGCGTGCCGGTTCCCGGCGTGGGCACGACGTCCGAGGGCGGCAGCGTCGTGAACACACTGGCGCCGCTGGCATAGCCCGGGTCGGCATCGACATTGGCGGGATCGATCTGCGCATATTCGGCGACACGCCGCGTCAGCGTGGTGAACTCCATCGCCTTCAGGAAGGCGATCAGCTTGCGCGCGTCCGGCTCGTGGACGGCGAGGTCGTCCAGCGGCACCTCCAGATCGACCTTGTCGTCAAGCAGCACGAGCTGCCGCGAGATGCGCGCCTTCTCGGCATTCTCCAGCAGCGCCTCGCGTCGCTTGGGCTGCTTGATCTCGCCGGCGCGGAACAACAATTGGTCGAGATCGCCATATTCGGTGATCAGTTGCGCAGCGGTCTTGATGCCGATGCCGGGCACGCCGGGAACGTTGTCGGTGGAATCGCCGGCCAAAGCCTGCACCTCGACCACCTTGTTCGGGGGCACGCCGAATTTCTCGATCACCTCTGATATGCCGATGCGGCGATCCTTCATGGTGTCGTACATGGTGACGCAATCGGTCACGAGCTGCATCAGATCCTTGTCGGAGGACACGATGGTGGCGCTGGCGCCGCGCTCGCAGGCCTGTCGCACATAGGTCGCGATGAGATCGTCGGCCTCGAAGCCGGTCTGTTCCAGGCACGGCAGGTCGAAGGCACGTACGGCCTCGCGGATCAGCGCGAATTGCGGGATCAGATCATCGGGAGCCGGCGGCCGGTGCGCCTTGTAGTCCGGATAGATCTTGTTGCGGAAGGTGATCTCCGACTTGTCGAAGATGATGGCCAGATGCGTCGGCCGGTTGTCCTCGGGCATCTCGCGCAACAGCTTCCACAGCATGTTGCAAAAGCCGAGCACGGCATTGACCTGAAGCCCGTCGGATTTGCGGTTCAATGGCGGCAGCGCGTGATAGGCGCGGAAGATGTAAGAGGAACCGTCGACCAGGAACACATGGTCGCCCTTGCCGGCGGCCTTCGCCGCCACCGGTTTGGCAGCAGCTGTCGCGGCTTTGGCAACAGGCTTAATGTCAGCGGCCGCCTTCGGCGCGGCCTTGGTGTCAGCTTTGGCGGTGGTCTTCGAAGAGGTTTTGGGCATGGGCCGCAATGTATGAATTTTTGCGGACTTTGACAGCCTTGGGAGGCGGATTTTTGGCTTGGTAGCGCGACTATCCCCCGCTGTCATTCCCCGCGAAAGCGGGGAATCCAGTACGCCGCGGCTTCTCGGCTCAATCAATGATCTCGGCGTACTGGGTCGCCCGGTCGAGCCGGGCGACGACACCGAGAGTGTCGCTACTCCGCCGCCTGCAACACCGGTCCCGACTTCCTCGGCGCGATCCAGAACGCATCGGGCCGCTCGAACAGGAAGCGCGCATTGAGCCGCAGCGCCACCTGCCAGATCGCCAGCGCGCCGAGCACGCCGGCGATGGTGACGATCAGCGACACAGTGCCGATGTCGGGAATGACGCCCGTGCGCAGCAGCAGCGTCCGCGTCGCCGCCATCGGCAGGAAGAAGGCGAGGTAGATCACGATCGAATGCTCGCCGCAGAAGCGGAGGAAATTGAGCCACCGCGCGCGCGCGAGCAGCGTGCCCGTCGTGATGATGGCGCAGGCGCCGACGAAGCCGAGCACGAGCGAGACGATCTTCCATTCGCTGGCGCCGTGCGCGACCAAGCCGGCATTGATCAGTGCCCAGGCCGCGAGCGCTGCGAGCGCAAGCGCGGGATGCTTCCGCGCGCGATCCGAAAGGGCGAACACGTAAGGCGCGAACAGGTAGCCCGAATAGAAATAGACGAAGCGTGCGCAGAACTCGTCGATGACGGTCCAGCCCGTCGTGATCCGTGCAGTCTCCAGCGCCGCCGCGAGAAACCAGATCGCGAGCGGCGGGAGTTTGCGTGTCAGTTTTGTGACGACGAAGAAGATCGGCAGCAGATAGATGAACCACAGCGTGCCGAACGGCTCGATGAAGGATTCGAGGTACAAGAGGCCGACGTCGCGCCAGCTGGTCTCCGCCGCGAAGGCGGGCGCCTTGAAGCCGAACTGGATTGTCACCCAGACGACATAGAAATAAGCGAAATGCACCACCTTGCGGTCGAGATAGGTTCGCCAGTCCCGATCGATTACCAGAGACAGGAACAGGCCCGAAATCAGGAAGAAGTCCGGCATCCGAAACGGCTTTGCGAAGGCCACGACAACATGCATGAAACCGGTCTGCCCGGCGGCGAGCTCGACCCCCAGCACCGAATGCATCATCACCACCATGACGATGCAGATACCCTTGGCGTAGTCGACCCAGTCGACACGCGCTGCAGAAGGGGCCCTGGAAAGCCCGGCCGCCGCGATTGTGCCTGATCGTGCCATGATGTCCCTTTTCGAGGCGGGTTCCGCCCGTCCATGTATGGGTGCGGGGCAGTTTGGGGCCCAGTGGTTTCCGACTTCTTTACCGGTTCAAATCGCGGGCCGGTTTTTGCATCCGGACTGTTCCATGACCTCGGGAAAATGCTAAACCGCCGCGAATTGGGCTTCCGTTAACCAAGCTGGGACAGGATTTTTCATGCGCATCGCGATGATCGGCACGGGCTATGTGGGACTGGTGTCCGGGGCCTGTTTTGCGGATTTCGGCCATGACGTCACCTGCGTCGACAAGGACGAGAAGAAGATCGCGGCGCTTCATCGCGGCGAGATTCCGATCTACGAGCCCGGCCTCGACGAACTGGTCGCGACCAACGTCAAGGCCAAGCGGCTGGACTTCACCACCGATCTCACCAAGCCGGTCGCGGATGCTGATGCCGTGTTCATCGCGGTCGGCACGCCCTCGCGCCGCGGCGATGGCCACGCCGACCTGTCCTACGTCTACGCCGCCGCCCGGGAGATCGCGCGAGCGCTCACCGGCTTCACCGTCGTGGTGACCAAGTCGACCGTGCCGGTCGGCACCGGCGACGAGGTCGAGCGCATCATCCGCGAGACGAACCCTGCGGCCGACGTCGTGGTCGCCTCGAACCCCGAGTTCCTGCGCGAGGGCGCGGCGATCCGCGACTTCAAGTTCCCCGACCGCATCGTGGTCGGCACCTCGGACGAGCGCGGCCGCAAGGTGATGGGCGATATCTACCGCCCGCTGTCGCTGAACCAGGCGCCGCTGATGTTCACCGCGCGCCGCACCGCCGAGATGATCAAATACGCCGCCAACGCGTTCCTGGCGACCAAGATCACCTTCATCAACGAGATCGCCGATCTCTCGGAAAAGGCCGGCGCCAACGTCCAGGAGGTCGCGCGCGGCATTGGCCTGGACAACCGCATCGGCACAAAATTCCTGCATGCAGGTCCCGGCTTCGGCGGCTCGTGCTTCCCGAAGGATACCAAGGCCCTGATCAAGATCGCGCAGGACTACGACGTATCCCTGCGCATCGTCGAATCCGTGCTGGCGGTCAACGAGAACCGCAAGCGCGCGATGGCGCGGAAAGTGAGCCAGGCGCTCGGCGGCTCGCTGCGGGGAAAGACCATCGCGGTGCTCGGCCTCACCTTCAAGCCCGACACCGACGACATGCGCGACGCACCGTCGATCCCGCTGGTCACGGGCCTGATCGACTTGGGTGCGAACGTCAAGGCGTTCGATCCCGTCGGCATGGAGCAGGCAAAGAGTGAGCTGCCCAACATCACCTATTGCGAGGACGCCTATTCCTGCGCGGAAGGCGCGGACGCGCTCGTCATCGTCACCGAATGGGTGCAGTTTCGCGCGCTCGATTTCGATCGGTTGAAGGCGACCATGGCGCAGCCCGTTCTCATCGATCTCCGCAACATTTATCGCCCCGAAGACATGGAAGCCGCCGGCTTCACCTACGAGAGCGTCGGCCGGCCCCCTGTGCAGGGCTGACAGCTGCTTTCTTGTTGAAAGAAGCCGTCATGGCGGGGCTTGCCGTCTTCGCCTAAGCTTCGCCGGCCCAATACCTGTAAGCCCGGCGAAGCCTTCGCGGAGTCGGGTCCCGGCCATCCACGTCTTGTTCACTCTCGCCTGAAAGAACGTGGATGTCCGGCACAAAGGCCGGGCATGACGAGTGGATACACCTTGGCCCGCAGCTTCGACACGCCCCTCCCGATCGATGCCGTGCTCGACGATTTGTCGCGCACGCTGGAGGCCAACAATGCCGCCGTGCTGGTGGCGCCGCCCGGCGCCGGCAAGACCACGCGGGTGCCGCTGGCGCTGCTGGATGCGCCCTGGGCGAAGGATAAGAAGATCATCGTGTTGGAGCCGCGCCGCATCGCCGCGCGCGCCAGTGCCGATCGCATGGCCAAATCGCTCGGCGAGCGCGCGGGGGAGACCGTCGGTTATCGTGTCCGCTTCGGCTCGAAAATATCGCGCGCGACGCGCATCGAGGTGGTGACCGAGGGCATCTTCACTCGCCAGATCCTCGACGATCCCGAACTGTCGGGCGTTGCCGCGATCCTGTTCGACGAATTCCACGAACGCTCGCTCGACGCCGATCTCGGCCTCGCACTGGCGCGCGATGCGCAAACCGGCCTGCGCGAGGATCTCCGCATCCTCGTGATGTCGGCCACGCTCGACGGCGCGCGCGTTGCCAAATTGCTCGGCGAGGCGCCCGTCGTCGAAAGCGAGGGCCGCGCCTTTCCGGTCGAGACGCGCTATCTCGGCCGCAAGGCCGATGCGCAGATCGAGCGGCAGATGGCGGATGCGATTGCGTCTGCGCTGCGCGCCGACAGCGGCTCGGTGCTGGCGTTCCTGCCGGGCGCCGCCGAGATCCGCCGCACCCAGAACTTTCTCGGCGAGCGCGTGCACGACGCCTCCATCGAGATCGTGCCGCTGTTCGGGGCGCTCGATGCGGCCGTGCAGGACCGCGCCATCGCACCGGCGCCCAGGGGCTCGCGTAAGGTGGTGCTGGCGACTTCGATCGCCGAGACCTCGCTCACGATCGAGGGCGTGCGCATCGTCGTCGATTCCGGGCTCGCCCGCGTGCCACGCTACGAGCCCGACATCGGCCTGACGCGGCTCGAGACCGTGCGCGCCTCGCGTGCGGCGGTGGACCAGCGCCGCGGCCGCGCCGGCCGCACCGAGCCCGGTGTCTGCTACCGGCTCTGGGACGAGCCGCAGACGGCCTCGCTTGCGCCCTACACCCAGCCGGAAATCCTCAGCGCCGATCTGTCCTCGCTGGTGCTCGACCTCGCGCAATGGGGCGTCACTGATCCCGGCGCATTGTCGTTCCTCGACCCGCCGCCGCAGCCGGCCTGGAAGGAAGCCAAAAGCCTTCTCACCGAGCTCAACGCGCTCGACGGCGACGGCCGTATCACAGCCGAGGGCAAGAGCCTGCGCGCGCTGGCGCTGCCGCCGCGGCTGGCACGCATGATCGTGGATTCGCATCGCGCGGGAAGCGGCGAGGCTGCCGCCGAGATCGCTGCGATTATCACCGAGCGCGGGTTAGGGGGCGACAGCGTCGATCTCGATCACCGGCGCGACCAGTTTCGTCGCGACCGCTCGCTGCGTGCCGCGAGCGCGCGCGATCTGGCGCGCCGCTGGGCCTCGCAGGTTGCGGCATCGGAGAAGACCGGGCAGCACGAGGAGCTCTCGACCGGCCTGATGCTCGCCTATGCCTTTCCGGACCGTGTCGCGCGCAACCGCGGCAATGGCAGCTTCGTGCTGGCCAACGGCCGTGGCGCGTCCGTCGAGCAGACCTCCTCGCTCGCGCGCGCGCCCTACATCGCGATCGGCGAGATGACGGGTACGGCGGCGAGCGGACGCATCCTGCTCGCGGCGCAAATCACCGAGGATGAGATCGAGCGGCATTTCGCCGAGCATATCGAGACCTCCGACGAGATCTCCTTTGATCGCGGCGCGATGGCGCTGCGCGCGCGACGGAAGCGCGCACTGCATGCGATCACGCTGTCCGAGGCGACGCTCGCCGTGTCGCCTTCGGAGGAGACAGCGCGGATCCTTGCCGATGGGCTGATCGCCGCAGGTCTCGACCGGCTGCCCTGGTCGAAGGCCGCGAAGCAATGGCGCGACCGCGTGATGTTCCTGCGCAAGGCCGAGGGCGAGAGCTGGCCCGACCTCTCCGACGATGGGTTGATCGCGCGCCGCGAGGACTGGCTGGTGCCGGCGCTCTACGACAAGATCGCGCTCAGGGACATCTCAGCGGGGGACCTCTCGGACGCGCTGATGGCGCTGCTGCCCTGGGACATGCGCGCGCGGCTCGATCGCGAGGCGCCGACCCATTTCGAAGCGCCGACCGGAAGCGCGCTCGCGATCGATTACGAGGCCGAGCAGGGGCCGACCATCGCGGTGCGGCTCCAGGAATTGTTCGGCCTCAACACCCATCCATCGATCGCCGCCGGCAAGGTGCCGCTGGTGCTTGAATTGCTGTCACCAGCGCAGCGCCCGGTGCAGGTGACGCGCGATCTCCCCGGCTTTTGGCGCGGCAGCTACGCCGCCGTACGCTCCGACCTGAGGGGCCGATACCCGCGCCACCCTTGGCCGGACGATCCGGCGAACGCAGTGCCGACGCGGCGGGCGAAGCCGCGCGGGACGTGAAAGTTCGATCGCGCATTAACCGTCCGCTCATGCTTTTCGTCAAAATAGCAGCGCTCTGACCGCGGCTTCGCTCGCCGCCGGGCACGCTGCGTGATGAAATCGAGCTTTCCGGCTCGGAAGTGGTGTGATGCGTAACATTATGATCTTCGCGGCCGTGATGATCGGCCTCGGCACCTTCATGGCCCAGATGGCGGACCAGATGAGCTCCGCCTCCGCCACCTCGATCCCCCGCACGACGGTGGCCGTTGCCTCCACCGCCCCGGCCGGCGGCCGCAGCCTCAGCATTTCGCGCGACGGCCGCGGTCATTTCCAGACCGAGGGCCGGATCGACGGCCAGCGCATCGGCTTCATGATCGACACCGGCGCCTCTGTCGTTGCGCTGAACGAGACCTCGGCCGCTCGCTTCGGCTTGCGTCCCTCGCGCGGCGAGTACACTGCCACCGTCTCCACGGCCAACGGCACCATCAAGGCCGCGCGCACCCGTATCGCCATGCTCGACGTCGGCGGCCTCGTCGTGCGCGACGTCGATGCCATGGTGCTGCCGGACGCGGCGCTCTCCGAGAACCTTCTCGGCCTCTCCTTCCTGTCCCGCCTGAAGCGATTCGAATACGCCAACGGCCGCATGGTGCTGGAGCAGTAAGGCCAGCCCGCGCGATCGCGCGCCCGTCCATTTCAAGGCAACGATATCTTTGCTCTGGCCGCCCTCGCGGTAACGTCTCTTCGTTACCAATCTGCCGCAATTATCGGCCATAAGCCTTCAATCCCGCCTTCCGCTGCGGCCGGGCATTCGCTAAGGCTGCAGCAAATCCCGCCCCCTTTTTCACGAGACCGTCTCAATGTTCCCGAAGCCGAAATCCGTACTGTTGTCAAACACCTACGCCTTTGAATCCGAGCCGATGGTGAAGCCGACGGGCTTTCGCGAATACGACGCGCGCTGGTTGTTCCAGAAGGAAATCAACCTGATGGGTGTGCAGGCGCTAGGCATGGGGCTGGGTGCGCTGATCGCCGAGCTCGGCGTCAGGCAGGAGATCGTCACCGGCCACGATTTCCGCGGCTATTCGGCCTCGATCAAATACGCGCTGATCTCCGGCCTGATGGCGGCGGGCTGCAAGGTGCACGATATCGGCCTCGCGGTGACGCCGATGGCCTATTTCGCACAGTTCGATCTCGACGTGCCCTGCGTCGCCATGGTGACCGCCTCGCACAACGACAATGGCTGGACCGGCGTGAAGATGGGCGCCAACCGTCCGCTCACCTTCGGTCCCGACGAGATGACGCGGTTGAAGGAAATCGTTCTCAATGCCGAGTTCAAGAACAAGGCGGGCGGCTCCTATCAATTCCACGAGAATTATCCGGCGCGCTACATCGCCGATCTCACCTCCCGTCCGAAGCTGACGCGCAAGCTGAAGGTGGTCGCTGCCTGCGGCAATGGCACCGCCGGCGCGTTCGCCCCGCAGGTGCTGGAGGCGATCGGCTGCGAGGTGATCCCGCTCGACACCGAACTCGACCACACCTTCCCGAAATACAACCCGAACCCCGAGGACATGGAGATGCTGCACGCGATCCGCGACGCAGTGCTGCATCACAAGGCCGATGTCGGCCTCGGCTTCGACGGCGACGGCGACCGCTGCGGTGTCGTCGACAACACCGGCGAGGAGATCTTTGCCGACAAAGTCGGCGTGATGCTGGCGCGCGACATGTCGGCAATCCACAAGGACGCGCAGTTCGTCGTCGACGTGAAGTCGACCGGCCTGTTCGTCACCGATCCGGTGCTGCAGAAGCAGGGCGCGAAGACCGCCTATTGGAAGACCGGCCATTCCTACATGAAGCGCCGCACCAACGAGACCGGCGCGCTCGCCGGCTTCGAGAAGTCCGGCCACTTCTTCTTCAACAAGCCCTATGGCCGCGGCTATGACGATGGCCTGGTCTCGGCAATCGCGATCTGCGACATGCTCGACCGCGCGCCCGGCAAGTCGATGGCCGACCTGAAGAACGCGCTGCCGAAGACCTGGTCGTCGCCGACCATGTCGCCGCACTGCGCCGACGAGGTCAAATACGGCGTCATCGACAAAGTGGTAAAGCACTTCGAAGGCTTGCAGGCGAAGGGCGCCAGGATCGGGGGGCAGGCGATCCGCGATCTCGTTACCGTCAACGGCGTCCGCGTCACGGTCGAGGACGGCAGCTGGGGCCTGGTGCGCGCCTCTTCCAACAAGCCCGAACTCGTCGTCGTGGTCGAGAGCCCGATCTCCGAACAGCGCATGCACGACATGTTCGAGATGGTGAACAGCGTGTTGCGCACGCATCCTGAAGTCGGCGAGTACAATCAGAAGATTTGAGCGCCGGCGCGCGCTCAGCCTCCGGGCGGGCCGAACAGGGCGCGGAGTTTCGCGCCCGCGCCCCGTGCCTTCCAGGCGTCGCCCAGCATCGCGATCCATTCGCCGAGCGCAATCCGGATCGGGTTGAAGGACCGTGTGCCGCCAACGAGGCCGAAGCGAAGCGGCTGGTCCGAGGGCCGTTCGGCAAAGGTCCCGAACACGCGGTCGAACACGATCAGGATGCCGCCGTAGTTCTTGTCGAGGCACGGCTCGTTGCAGGCATGATGCAAGCGATGATGGCTCGGCGTGTTGAGCACCCATTCGAGCGCGCCGAGATTCGGCGCGAAGTCGCTGTGGATGAAGAACTGGTAAAGCAGATTGATCCCGAGCATCGCGACGATCGCAAGGGGATGGAAGCCGACCAGCGCGAGCGGCAGGAAGAACAGGAAATTGCCTGATATGTTGCCGGTCCAGCCGAGCCGGATCGCCGCAGTCAGATTCAGTCGCGTCGTCGAGTGATGCACTGCATGCGTCGCCCACATCCAGCGAATGCGATGCGAGGCGCGATGCTGCCAGTAGTACAGGAACTCGCTGCCCAGGAATAATCCTGCGAGTGCAAGCGGACCGGTCTGCGCGAAGTCGAACAGGCGGTGCTCGTACAGGAATGCGAACGGCACCGCCAGAATGCCTGCCTCGAGCGCGCGCAGCAGGTTCTGTCCGAGGGCCACGCCGAACGAGGCAACGCTCTCGCGCCAGTCGTGGGTGTCGCGATGGGCAAGCCGCGCGATGCCATATTCGAGCAGCATCAGGCAGATCGCCGTCGCCAGGATCACGCGCCTGAGCGTCGGATCGAGCAGAAGTGAGGCGTAGCCCACGGCATCCTCCTATTTCGGTGCGGCGCCGGTGGCGGCGCTGTCCCCCGCTGCTTGCGTGCGAGGCAGCGTTTGTGCGCAGGTCGAGGTGAGCTGGCCGGCGTGGGATTGCAGGCAGGCGAGAATGCGTCCGCCACCCGGCGCGACGTCGCTGCAAAGGCGGCGATAGTCGGCGCGGCAGGCCTGCATGGTCGCTCGTGCTTCGCTGCGCATCTTCGGCGTGATCTGCGTTTGCAGCTGGCTCTGGGCGAATGCGGACGTCGAAGCGCCGAGGGCGACGATGGCTGCAGCTTGCGGCAGGAAACGGAAAATCGATGGCACTGTGCTGATCCTTTCTGATTCGACGAGGTTGGCCGTCGCCGCGCGGGGCTGACGCGGCGACGGCAGCGCGGCGTCAGCGCGAGATCGTGCCGGTGCGGGTGTAGGTGTTGCCGGCAGGACCGGTGCGGGTCACGCTGCGCGTGCAGCTTCCGTTGGCGCAGCTTCCCGTCGCGGTGACGTGGGAGGTGCCGCGCGGCCCGGTCGCCGTCGCCGATCGCGTCCAGGCATTGGCGTCGGCCGCCGCGGCGACCGACAGGGTGCCGATGAAGAGGGAGGTGAGGAAAAGCTTGGTCATGGTTCGTCGTCTCCTTCTGGGGGCTGCCGTCAGCGGGAGCCATGCGGAGGAGACTGGAGCTGCGGCGTCTGCGCCGCATTGCCGGGACGAAACGATTGTTAGGCCTTTGTCGGCGCCATGTAACACTGTGTAACAACGGCGCCGCTGCCCTTGCGCGGAACGCGCGGTCGTCCAAAATGCGGGCGATGAACGCACATTCGGCCACGATCCTCATGGTGGAGGACGATCCCGAGATCAGCCGCCTCGTTGCCGACTTCATGCGGCGCGAGGGGTTCCAGGTCGCTTGTGTCGCCGACGGCAAGGCGATGGATTCGATGCTCCAGCGCCTGCGGCCCGACCTCGTCATCCTCGACTTGATGCTGCCGGGCGAGGACGGGCTCTCGATCTGTCGTCGCTTGCGGGCCGACGACTCCCTGCCCATCCTGATGCTGACCGCCAAGAGCGACGAGATCGATCGCGTGGTCGGTCTCGAGATGGGCGCGGACGATTATCTCACCAAGCCGTTCGGGCCGCGCGAGCTGCTGGCGCGCGTTCGCGCCATCCTGCGTCGTGCCAGCGGGGCGCCGGCCAAGCCGCTGGTTCGACGCTTCGCGTTCGACCGCTTCGTGATCGATCTCGATGCGCGCAGTGTCGAGACGACCGAGGCCGAGGCGCCGGCGCTGCAATTGACCAGCGCCGAGTTCGACCTGCTCGGTTGCTTCGTGCAGCGGCCGCGAAGGGTGCTCACGCGCGACCAGATCCTCGACTGGACCCGCGGACGTTCGGCCGAGCCGTTCGACCGCACCGTCGACATGCTGATCTCGCGGCTGCGCCGCAAGCTCGACAGTGCAAGTCCCGGCTCGAACCTGATCACGACGGTGCGCAACGGCGGCTATCTGTTCACCGCGACCGTCAAGCAGGTGTCGTGATGCTGCGCGTGACGCTCGCCGCGCGGCTGGCGCTGATCGGACTGGTCGGCTTCATCGTGGTGGTTACCGTACTCGTGGGGATCTTCTACCGCACGACGCTGCAGGAGAACGAGCTCACGCGGCCATCGCCTGCGCGCCTCGATGCGCTTGCAACGTTGCTCGAGGGCACGATCGGCGACGCACGGCAGGCCGTCCTCGACGCAGTGTCGTCGCCGCAATTCATGGCGCGGATCGTGCCATCGGGGGCGCCGGTCGACGGCGAGACGCCGGAGCAGCAGCGACAATTGCGCGAGACCTATGCGGCCGGCCTTGCGGGCCGCCCGGTCGAGATCGTGTCGCCGCCCAATCATCGCGGCAGTCGATTCTTTCCCCGCCTCGCGCGGCTGATGGCCAATGCGATCGAGTTCCGCATTGGCCTGCGCAGCGGCGATCTGCTGGTCATCGACGCCTATACCCGCCTGCCGGTGACCCCCTTCGGCCTGCCGGTCGGCTTCGGTGCTGGCCTGTTCGGCTCGATCGTGGCGCTGCTGGCGCTTCTGGTGATGCAACGCGAGACGCGGCCGTTGGCGCAGCTCGCCGCCGCCGTCGATCGTGTCGACCTGTCGGCCGATCCGCCGCCGCTGCCGGATGCAAAGCGCAGCGCGCCGGAGATTCGCGCCGTCGTCGCCGCGTTCAACCGCCTGCAGGGCCGGCTTGCCGAGATGCTGCGTGCGCGCATGACGCTGGTTGGCGGCATCGCTCATGACGTCAGGACCTTCGCGACGCGGCTGCGGCTGCGCGTCGAGCACATTCCCGACGACGCCGAGCGGCAGCGGGCGGTAGCCGATATCGACGACATGATCCGGCTGCTCGACGACGCGCTGCTGTCGACGCGGGCGGGTGTCGGCGGACTGTCGCAGGAGATGGTCGAGCTCGCCGCGCTTGTCGCCGTCGAGGTGCACGACCGGCACGTTCAGGGCGCAGCGGTCGATCTGGTCACGGACGAGCGTGTGCGCAACGTTGTTGTCCTCGGCGACCGCCTCGCCCTGCGGCGGGTCTTCGCCAACATCATCGACAACGCGCTCGCCTATGGCCATGCAGCGCATGTGCGCACGGCCCTGAAGGACGGTGCCGTCGTCGTGTCGATCGGCGACGAGGGCTCGGGGATTCCGCCCGATCAGCGTCAGACCGTGCTGGAGCCGTTCCACCGGCTGGAGAAGTCGCGCAATCGCGCGACCGGCGGTGCCGGCCTTGGTCTCGCCGTCGTCCGCAGCCTGGTTGAGGCCCATGGCGGGACGATCGAGATCGGCGCGGCGCCGGGCGGAGGCACGCGCGTCAGCGTCACCCTGCCGGTGTTTCAGCCGGCTTGAAGCGTTTTCGAGCGAAGTGGATACCGGCTCGCGTGAAGAAAACGCGTCAAAATGAGAATTCGGCGTCAGGCCGCCACCACCGCGGGAATCGGCAGCGCGGTGACCGACTTGATCTTCTCCATCGCAAAGCGCGAGGTGACGTTCTTCAGCGGCACCGCGCTGATCAGCTTCTTGTAGAACACGTCATAGGCCTGCATATCCGCGACCACGACGCGCAGCATGTAATCGACGTCGCCGGCCATGCGATAGAACTCCATCACCTCGGGCATGGCGCTGACGGCTTCGGCGAACCGCTTCAGCCAGGCGTCCGAGTGATCGGCGCTCTCGACCGACACGAACACGGAAATGCCAAGTCCGATCTTGTTCTGGTCGACAAGCGCCACGCGCTTGATGATGACACCATCGGCCTCCAGGCGCTGGATGCGCTTCCAGCAGGGGGTCGAGGACAAGCCGACGCGGTCGCCGATCTCGGCGACGGAGAGTGAGGCATCCTCCTGAAGGACCATCAGGATCTTGCGGTCGATGGCATCGAGCCGGCGGCTGGTCTCGGGAACCTGGGCAGCAACATCAGTCATTTGAAGAACTTTGTTTCATTTAAGGGGCTGATTTCCCTGATATAGAGAAAATCTTTCCACAGCAAGCCTATAATCTTCGCGGCGCAATGGAACTGCTCTAGGGCCGGTTGAGCAGAAGTTCTTCAACTTCAATGCGTTGGGGGACGGAAGGCCGCTGCGATGGCGGGCGCATTTCGATGCTGCGGCGGCCGCAGCGCCTCGCGTGCTCCCTCGCCTCGGCAAGCCGGAGCGTGACGGCGCCATGGAAGAGGATGCGCGGCGCGATCCCGGCCATCGATGGTCTCAGCTCAGGTGCTGCTCTTGTCGTGCACCCAGCGGCCGAGCAGATGATGAGCGATCGCGAAGGGATGCGGGCCGGCGAGCCCGTCGGGATGCGTCCGCGTCAGCATCAGGGCTGCCTCCTCGCGCGTGAACCAGCGCGCGTCTTCCAACTCCATGCGATCAACGACGATGTCCTCGTTCAGCGCCCGTGCGCTGCAGCCGATCATCAGCGATGACGGATAGGGCCAGGGCTGGGTCATATAATACTGCACGTCGGTGCAGCGAATGCCGGACTCCTCGAGGATCTCCCGGCGCACCGCGTCCTCGATGGTCTCGGCCGCCTCGACGAAGCCGGCGAGGCAGGAATACATGCCGGGCGGAAACTGCTTCTGGCGGCCGAGCAGGCATTTGTCGCCCGAGGCGACCAGCATGATCACGACCGGGTCGGTGCGCGGAAAGTGCTCGGCCTTGCAGGCCGGGCAATCGCGCTTCCAGCCGCCTTCCTTCATCGCGGTACGCGTGCCGCAATTGGCGCAGTAACCGTGGCGCTGATGCCAGCTCACCATCGACTTCGCCATCGCGATCGCCGACAACTCCTGTGGCGGAAGCGCACCCTGCATCGCCATGCCGCGCAGCTCGGTGATGGTGTAGTCCTCGCGGCCGACCAGCTTCTCGGCAGCGGCCTGCGATAGGCCCATCCCGAACACGGCCGCACCATCGCGCAGGCCCAGAAAGATCGTACCGGGATTGGCGCCGCACTTCAGCGCCTCCTCGACCCCGAGCAGCGCGCGCACCTTCTCGCCCTCGCGCTTCACCAGCAGCGAATCGCGATAGACCACATAGGCGCGCGATGACGGCTTCTGCTCCATCGCGAACAGCTTTTCGTCGTCGCGGCGCAGATGCGCGGCGCGGTCGAGAATGTTGGTGACGAAGGCCGGCTGCCCCAGCGGAAACGCGTCGAATGCTGACATTTCTTGTTCTTTCAACCCAACCAGATCTTGCGGCGGAGCGCGCTGATGAAATTCTGCACTTCGGTGGCGTCGTGCGCCAGCGGCTGCATCACGCCCCACACCGGACGTGGCCAGGCCGCGTCACTGGTCCGGCGTGCGATGATGTGGACGTGCAGCTGCGGTACGAGGTTGCCCAGCGCGGCGATATTGAGCTTGTCGCATCTGGTGATCTCCTTCAGCGCACGCGAGACGCGGGAGATCTCCGTCATCAGCTGCGCCTGCTGCACCTCGTCGAGATCGATGATCTCGACCGCGTCAGGCCGCCGGGGCACCAGCAGCAGCCAGGGATAGTGCGCATCCTTGATGACGAGCACCTTCGACAGCGGCAGATCGCCGATGTCGATGGTGTCCTCTTTCAGGCGGGAGTGCAGCGACCAGGCGGGTTCGGGCATATGCGTTTCCGGACGGCCCGATGAGTTCGGGCTTGTTTGGAGCGACCATACGACAGCGATTCCGATAGGGGAAGGACGGCAACTGCATACACGCTCGTCGTCCCGGGTCTGCGCTGAGGCTTGCCCGTGACGACGGCCGAGTTTGTGGCGGTGTTGACGCTGCCTTTACGCCTCCGCCAGCACCCTTGCATTGGCGCGGACCGAGGCTTCGCTGACGCGGATGCCGAG
Source organism: Bradyrhizobium sp. USDA 326 (assembly GCF_049739485.1). Lineage (NCBI taxonomy): Bacteria > Pseudomonadati > Pseudomonadota > Alphaproteobacteria > Hyphomicrobiales > Nitrobacteraceae > Bradyrhizobium > Bradyrhizobium sp. USDA 326. The sequence goes on along the minus strand of NZ_JBMGQA010000001.1, from coordinate 2,039,913 downwards.
GCCCGGGCCGTCAGGCACGACGACGTGACCGGCGCGGTTGGCGATGCGCTCTTCCAGCACGTCCTCGGTCAGCACGTGGTGTGGCATGTAGAACTCGCAGCCGAGCGATATGCCTGATGTCGCCGCGATCAGCTGCGTGCCCGCGGCAAGCCCGATGCCGCCCTCCCACAGCGTGCCGCCATAGCCGGGCAGGCCGGCGATGTCGGCGATCGCCATGATCGCCTGCGCCTCGAACAGGCCGCCGGCCTTCATCAGCTTGATCGATACGGCGTCCGCCGCCTCGCGCCGCGCCACCTCCATCATGTCGCGGCGATCGAAGCAGCTCTCATCCGCGAGCACAGGCGTTTCCAGCGCCGCGGTGAGCTGCGCCATCGCGTCGATAAATTTGCGCGGCACGGGCTGCTCGATGAAGGTCGGCGCGAATTCCTCGACATCGCGCAGGATCTTGATAGCGCCGAACGGCGCGAGCGCCTGATTGTAATCGACGCGCAAATCGACCTTGTCGCCGAATTCCTTCCGGATCGCCGCGAGATGATCGAGGTCCTCGCGATGCGGCTTCACGCCGGTCTTGACCTTGTAGATGATATTGCCGTCGGGAACCATCTTCCGCATGCGCTCGAGATCGGCGGCGAAATCCGGATCGGCGATCGAGAAAGAGAGGGGAATGGTGTCGCGCACGCGGCCGCCGAGGAGGTCGGAGACCGAAAGTCCCGACGATTTGCCGACGATGTCGAGCAACGCCATCTCGATTGCGACCTTGGCCTCGGCATGTCCGACCAGCGCGCGGTCGAGCTCGGCCATTACCGCGCGGATGCGGCGCACCGGCTTGCCGAGCACGATCGGCCTCAAGTAAATATCGAGCGCCGAAAACGCTGCTTCCGGCGTGCCCGTAAAGACCTCCCACGGCGCGGCCTCGCCCCAGCCGATCACGCCGTCACTCGACGTGAGCTCGATCAGCACGCGCTTCACGGTGCCCTTGACGTTGCCGACGCCCTGCAGGCGCGTCATCTTGATTGGACTTTCGATCAGGAACAGCCTGAGGCGTTCGATGGTCGCTTCGGTCATGTCAGGCCTCCATTGACGTGCCAGATCTGGCCGGTGACGTAGGATGCTTTGGGGGATGCGAGGAACGCGATGATTTCGGCGACTTCCTCCGGCCGCCCGCGCCGGCGCATCGGGATCAGCGCCTCGGTTGCTGCGATCTGCTCGGGTGAAAGGCGGCTCTCGCTCGGCTTGTCCTTGACGATGAGGCCGGGCGAAACTGCGTTGACGGTGATGCCGTCGCTGGCGAGTTCGACCGCGGTCAGCCGCACCAGGGCTTCCAGCGCGGAGCGGCTTGCGGCCGTCGCCGCGAAGGGCGCGAATTCGGGGCGGATCGCGTGTGCGACAAAGGACGACACCGCGACGATGCGCGCATCGCGCCCCGCGCGCAGCAGCGGCAGCGCGGCGTCGACCATCCGCGTGAACGCGAGCGCCGATTCGTCCATCGCCTGACGGAACTGGTCCGGCGGCGTGCCGATGGCGCTGCCGCGGCGGGCGTGACCGCCGACCAGAACCAATCCGTCGAGCTGCCCGAAGGCGGTCTGCGCAGCAGCGATGGCGTCGGCGGCCGCGGTCTCCTCGGCGAGGTCGCCGAGGCATTTTGCGACGAGAGCGCCTTGCGCCGCGGCTTCCGCTGCGGTTGCCTCGAGGCCTTCTGAATTGGAGCGCGTATGCAGCACGAGCCCGATGCCGGGCGCCGCGAGCAGCTTTACGGTGGCGCGGCCAATGCCGCTGGCGGCACCGGTGACTAGATAGACGCGATTGATTTCAGACATCACGGTGCCGTTGTGGCCGGCGGCAAAGCGCCGGTGCGGTGGAAATGGCCGAGGAAGGCGCGCGTTGCCGCTTCCCTGGGATTGTCGATCACCTGCCGCGCCGGACCTTCCTCGACGACGACACCGTCGCGCATGAAGATGAGGCGGTCGGCGACCTCGCGGGCGAAGGCGATCTCGTGAGTCACGATCACCATGGTCATGCCTTCCGAGGCCAACCGCTGCATCACATTCAGGACTTCGCCGACGAGCTCGGGATCGAGCGCGGAGGTGGCCTCGTCGAACAGCATGACATCAGGCTCCATCGCGAGCGCCCGAGCGATTGCGACGCGCTGCTTCTGCCCGCCTGAGAGCGTCGCCGGATATTGGTTGGCTTTCTCCGCAAGGCCCACCTTGGCGAGCTGTGCCCGCGCGAGCGTCTCGGCGTCGGCCTTGGCCATGCGCCGCACCGTGACTGGGCCTTCCATCACGTTCTGCAGCGTCGTCATATGTGGGAACAGGTTGAAATGCTGGAACACCATGCCGGTGGTGGTGCGGAATCTTGCGAGTGTCTTCACGTCCGGCAGCTTGGCGCCGTCGCCGAACGCAAAGCGGGTGTCGCCGACGCGGACGCTGCCGCCGTCGGGCACCACCAGCAGATTGATGCAGCGGAGCAGCGTCGACTTGCCGGAGCCCGACGGGCCGATCAGTGCGACCACACCGCCCTTGGCGACGTCGAGATTGATGTTCTTGAGGACCTCGTTGCTGCCGAAGCTCTTGCGTAAGGACCGGATCTCGATTTTCGGCGTCTCGCTCATTCGCCGACCGCCAGTCGCTTCTCGCCGCGGCGGACGAGGATGGTGAGCGGAATCAGGATCGCCGCATAGGCGACCGCAACCGCGGTGTAGGTTTCCAGCGGCCGGTAGCTGTCATGGGCCGCGACCTGGCTCTGATAGACGAGATCGGGGACCGCCAGCACCGAGACCAGCGAGGTGTTCTTGAACTGGATGATCGACTGGTTCATCAGCGCCGGAATCATGCGCTTGATCGCCTGCGGCAGCACGATGCGCCGCATGGTTTGGATCGGCGTCATGCCGAGCGCGGCACCGGCCTCGGACTGGCCGCTGTCGATCGAGACGATGCCGCCGCGGATGATCTCCGAATAGAACGAGCCGCCATAGAGCGACAGCGCCAGCGCCGAGGCGGTAATCGGCGTCATCTCGACGCCGGCGAGGATCGGAAGCGCGTAATAGAACCAGATCAGCTGCACCAGGATCGGCGTGCAACGGAACGCCTCGATGAAAGTGAGGACGAGAAGGCGCAACGCCTTGAAGCGCGACAGGCTGCCGAAGGCGCCCAGCAGCCCGAACAGCAACCCGCACACCACGATGACGATCGTGAAGCCGACGGTGACGCCGAGCCCGTTGAGAAAGAGCCAGCGATAGCTCCAGAGGATGCCGAAGTCCCACTGATACATGCGTGCGATTACTCGTCGTGGGTGCCATTTTGCACCGTCGCTCCGGGGTGATGCGAAGCATCGAACCCGGAACCTCGAGATTCCGGGTTCGCCCTTCGGGCGCCCCGGAACGACGGCGGAAACCTACAGCGACACGCCCGGCGGAATGTCCGCTTCCGTCACGCCCACCAGCTCCATGTTGGTGATGATCGCATTGCGGATGAAGCCGAGGCCCTTGTTGAAGTCGATCCAGGTGTTGACGTAGTCGCGCCAGGTCTTGTCGGTCTCGCGGCGGAAGCCGGCATTCGACGTGGTGGCGAAGATCGGCGTCGGCAGCACCAGCTGGCCGAGCGACGGGTTCTTCTTCAGCACGGTCAGCGACAGCATGGTGATCAGGCATTGCGCATCGACGCGGCCGGTCTGCAGCGCGGCGGTGGCATCGTCCGCGGTCTTGAGCCGCGTGATCTGCGCCTTCGGCGTCAGGCGGCTGACGACCTGGTCATGCGAGGAGCCCTGGTCGACCGCGATCTTGATGTCGGGCGAGTTCAGCTCGGCCCAGCTCTTCGGCTTGAAATCCTTCTTGCAGAGGATGGCGAAGGCATTGTTGAAGACCGGCACGGAGAAATCGACCACCAGCGCGCGCTTTGGGGTCGGGTTGAGGCCGAAGAAGACGTCGATCTTGTTGGCCTGGAGATCCAGCACCGAATTGCCCCAAGTGGTCTCGGTGATCTCGAGCTCGGCCTCCATGTCGTCGGCGAGGCCCTTCGCGATGTCGATGTAGAAACCCTTCCACTGGCCGGAGGCGAGGTCCTTCATGTAATAGGGCGCGCCGCCGCCGACCGCGCCAATCCGCATCTTTTTGGTCCGGCGGATGCGGGCGAAGGTCGATTCGTTCGGATCGGCTGTCTGGGCCACGGTCGGCGAAGCCAGCGCGGCCGCTGTCACCGCGCCCAATCCGACAATCGATGCAACATCACGACGTGTAACCATTGGGATCAATCGCTTTTCTGGTTGGATGGAGTTCCGGCAGGCGTTCTTAGCAAGGTGGTCCGTGCGGCGAAAGCACAGCCTATCGGCTGGGCAGGCCGGGAATTGCCCTGATGCTGGGCAAACTCGAGCCGTTCGAACCGATACCCGCTTGCTTTCCGCCCTCTTTGGCCCCAAATAGGGACCGGGAGATTGGCGGTGGACGAGCCACTCGCCAACCGGGTCAGGTCCGGAAGGAAGCAGCCCTAACGAGGTCCGGATCGGGTCGCTCGTCAGTCTCCTACCTGTTTTTTCGAGCGAATTGCGCCGGCGGTCGTCCCGCCAGCGCGCTCCTTTCCGCAAGAGCCGGCCAAGAGACATTCCATTGCGGATCGACCGATGACCGACGCTGGCGCCTCTCCCAATCCCGACAGCGCCGGCAACGCGCCTTACCGGGTGCTGGCGCGCAAATACCGCCCTTCCTCTTTTGACGACCTGATCGGCCAGGAGGCGGTGGTCCGCACCGTCTCCAATGCGTTCGAGACCGGGCGCATTCCGCAGGCCTGGATTCTCACCGGCGTCCGCGGTGTCGGCAAGACCACCACTGCGCGCATCCTTGCCCGCGCGCTCAACTACGAGATGCCTGATGGTTCGGTAAAGGGCCCGACCATCCACATGCCGACTTTGGGCGTGCACTGCCAGGCGATCATGGAAAGCCGGCACATGGATGTGCTGGAGATGGACGCGGCGTCGCATACCGGCGTCGACGACGTCCGACAGATCAATGACAGCGTGCGTTATGCCCCCGCCAGCGCCCGCTACAAGGTCTACATCATCGACGAAGTCCACATGCTGTCGACGGCAGCCTTCAACGCCTTCCTGAAGACGCTGGAGGAGCCGCCGGAGCACGCCAAGTTCGTGTTCGCGACGACCGAGATCCGCAAGGTTCCGGTCACCGTGCTGTCGCGCTGCCAGCGCTTCGACCTGCGCCGGGTCGAGGCGGATGTGCTGATGAAGCACCTCGCCAATATCGCGGCCAAGGAGAACGTCGAGCTCGAGCCCGAGGCGCTCGGCATCATCGCGCGCGCAGCGGAGGGCTCGGTGCGCGATTCGCTGTCGCTGCTCGACCAGGCCATCGCGCACGCAGCGGGGGAGGTGAAAGCCGATGCCGTCCGGCAGATGCTGGGCCTCGCCGACCGCACCCGCGTCATCGATCTCTTCGATTCGCTGGCGCGCGGCGACATCGCTGCCGCCTTCAGGGAGTTCCGCGAGCAGTACGACGTCGGCGCCGATCCCATCGTCGTGCTCTCGGACCTCGCCGAGTTCGTCAATTTCGTCACCCGCGTGAAGATCGTGCCGGCGACCGCCGACAACGTCGCCTATGGGGAGACCGAGCGGGTTCGCGCGCGGGACTTCGCGTCGAAAATCTCGATGCGCGTGCTGTCGCGGATGTGGCAGATGCTGCTCAAGGGCATCACCGAGGTGCAGGCCGCAACGCGCCCCGCCGCCGCGGCGGAAATGGTCCTGGTACGCATTGCCTATGTCGCCGATCTGCCGACGCCCGATGAAGCGATCAGGATGCTGGAGCAGAACGGCGGCGGCTCTCCGGTCGTAAGCGGCGGCAGTGCGGCGCGCAGCGCGCCTTCCGCACCAATTGCGTCCGCGGCGCCTCTTCGCTTGCCGACCTCCTCGCCCTCTTCGTTCGGCGGCGGTGCGGCCCGGCCGCAGATGGCGGCCCCCGCACCGGATCCGCAAGCCGCGGCACCGCAGCTGCGCATCACCAGCTTCACCCAGCTCGTCGCGCTGGCCGGGCAGAAGCGCGACATCATGACCAAGAGCGCGCTCGAAGGCGACATGCGCCTCGTCCGTTTCGAAGAGGGCCGGCTGGAAGTCGCGCTCGAGCCCAACGCCTCCAAGACCATGATCTCGGAGCTTGCGAAGAAATTCGAGCTGTGGACCGGCCGGCGCTGGACCGTGATCGTGTCCAACGAGCAGGGCCAGCCGACGCTGCGCTCGGTGAACCAGGCGGCCAAGCAGGAGCATGCCCGTACCGCGGAAGCCGATCCGCGCGTGCAGGAGGTGCTGTCGCGTTTTCCCGGTGCCAAGGTCGTCGAGGTCCGCAGGCTTGCCCCCGAGACGCCGGAAACCAATATTAACGCCGACTATGGCAGTGACGATCCGCCCGACGGTTCCGACGGCGACGACGATTTCTGAGCCTCTTTCAAGGACACGAACCCATGGCTGATTTTCTCGGCATGATGAAGCAGGCGGCGCAGCTGCAATCCAAGATGCAGGAGATGCAGGAGCAGCTCGCCAACGTCGAGGTCGAAGGCATCTCCGGCGGCGGCCTCGTCGCCGTGCGCATGACCGCGAAGATGGACGTCAAGGGCATCAAGATCGATCCCTCGTTGATGAAGGCGGAAGAGCGCGAGGTGCTGGAAGACCTGCTCGTCACCGCGCTCAGTGATGCCCGTCGCAAGGCAGAGACCGCCATGCAGGAGAAGATGCAGGCCCTCACCGGCGGGCTCGGCCTGCCGCCGGGGTTGTTCGGCCAGTAATATGGGCGCTGTTGCGGGTCCCGAGATCGAGCGGCTGGTCCAGCTTCTCGCGCGGCTGCCGGGCCTCGGTCCGCGCTCGGCGCGGCGCGCTGCGCTGCATCTGATCAAGAAGCGCGAAGCGCTGATGATGCCGCTGTCTTCGGCCCTTCAGGTCGCGCTGGACAAGGTCCAGGTCTGCAAGACCTGCGGCAACATCGACACGCAAAATCCCTGCACTGTCTGCACCGATCCGAAGCGCGATCCCTCCATCATCGTCGTCGTCGCCGACGTCGCCGACCTCTGGGCGCTGGAGCGGGCCAATGCCACCCAGGGGCGCTATCACGTGCTGGGCGCGACGTTGTCGCCGCTCGACGGCGTCGGTCCGCAGGATCTCACCATCGATTCGCTGGTGGCGCGCGCACATGATTCGCAGGTGCACGAGATCATCCTGGCGCTGAACGCGACGGTCGACGGCCAGACCACCGCGCATTACATCACCGACCTGCTTCAGGACGCCAATGTGAAGGTGACGCGGCTCGCCCACGGAGTTCCCGTCGGCGGCGAGCTTGATTATCTCGATGAAGGTACGCTATCGGCTGCGATGCGGCAGCGTACGCTGTTCTAGCCATCCAGACTTTACGGAACGGACGACATGACGAAACTTTTCGCCACGCGATGGGCTTTGGTCGCGATGATGATGCTGCTGGTGAGCCCGGCCATCTCCGCGCAGCAGGGCGACGAGACGCCGCCGCCGTCCAAGCCCGGCAAGCCGATCAACACCGGTGACGTGCTCTCGGGCGAACTGAACGCGATGAAGGTTCGCGACGTCAAGAACGGCAAGCGCGTCGCAACCTACCAGATCACCTCCGAGCCGCGCCGGCTGCCTCCGCCGAACGGGCTGTGCAATCTCGAGACCGGTCCCGAAACCTTCCAGCTCGTCACCTCCACCGACGCGCAGGCCACGCAGCTGAAATCGTTCGTCGGCAAGGAGATCTCGGTCAAGGTCGACGAGATCGCCTGTGCCAGCGATGCCGGCCAGATGAGCGAGGCCGTGATCACGAAGTGGAGCCTGATCAAGAAGCAGTAAGGGCGTCTGCGCGGCTCTCTCCGCCGTCATTGCGAGGAGCCCTCGCGACGAAGCAATCCAGACAGCCCCTGCGGTGACAGTCTGGATTGCTTCGCTTCGCCCGCGAGAGCGTCAGCTCACACCCGCGCCGGCTCCAGCGTCTCGAAATGCCCGCGCCTCTGCAAATACGCCAGCAGCATCAGGCTGGGGATGGCGACAAGGACGGAGATCGCGAAGAACATCGGCCAGCCCGTCGCTTTCGCCAGATAGCCCGCGCCCGACGACAAATAGGTGCGTCCCACGGCGGCGAGCGCCGTCAGCAGCGCATATTGGGTCGCGGTGTGCAACGGGTTCTGGCACAGCGCGGAGAGATAGGCGACGAAGATCACGGTGCCGATGGCGTTGCAGAAATTGTCGGAGGTGATCGCGAGGGTCAGCGCCCATTCATTGACGCCGACCAGTGCCAGCCACGAGAACGACAGGTTGGAGACCGCTTGTACGATGCCGCCGATCCACAGGCTCGTTGCGAGCGAATAGCGCCGTGCCACGAATCCGCCGGCAAACCCGCCGGCCAAGGTCGCTGCGATGCCGACGCCCTTCACGATCACCGCGTAGTCGTTCCGCGTGAAGCCGATGTCGATCACGAACGGCACGGTCATATTGCCGGAGAACGCGTCGGTGAACTTGAACAGCACGACGAAGGCAAGCGCCGCCCACGCTTCCTTGCGGCTCAGGAATTCCGAGAACGCGCCCATCGCGGCATGGAACACCCGCATGAGCGCGTCCTCGTTCTGCGTGGCAGCCTCGGCGCGCTTGGATTGAGCGGGCTCGGTGGCGGCCAGCGCCGTCACTGTGCCAATCAGCACCAGAGCGGCCATCACCACATAGCCCCACATCCAGGCGGCGCCACGAGGGACGATCGCCTCGAAGCCGGTGACGATGAACAAGGCGCCCGCGGTCGATATCAGCATGCCGATGCGATAGGCCGCGACATAGGCGGCCATGCCGGCGGCCTGCTCGCTTTCGGGCAGGCTCTCGACGCGGAATGCATCGACGACGATGTCCTGCGTCGAGGACATCGTCGCGACCAGGAGCGCACCAAGCGCGACGAACAGCGGCGAGCGCGCTGGATCGGTCAGCGCCAACAGCAGGATCGCGCCGATCAGCAGCAGCTGCGAAAACACCAGCCACCCACGCCGGCGGCCGAAGGCGCGGGTGAAGAACGGCACGTGCAGCGCGTCGACCAGCGGCGCCCACAGGAATTTGAGCGTGTACGGCGTTCCCACCAGCGCAAACAACCCGATGGTTCCGAGATCGACCCCCGCCTCCGCCATCCACACCAGCAGCGTCGATCCCGACAGTGCGAGCGGGAGCCCCGAGGAGAAGCCGAGGAAGAGCACGATCAGCACACGCGGCTGCAGATACACGGCAAGGCTCTCGCGCCAGGAGGGCGCAGGCGCGGGGGCATCGGCGGAGGAGGTCGCGTCGGGTGCGGTCATGGCGGGGTGTTAGCAGATTCTGGCGGCGCTGCCTCTGCCACAAAGTCCGTCATGTCCGGGCTTGTCCCGGGCATCCACGTTCTTAATGCCGCCGAAAAGCCGTGGATGGCCGGGACGAGCCCGGCCATGACGACCTGGAATCACTCCCCCGCCTGGAGCTTCCGCGGGAACAGCTCCGGTGCGGCTGTCGCAACCAGCCGCGGAGCCTCCGACGTGTCGCTCTTGCTGAAATCGAGCTCCTCGATTCGTCCCGCGCGCTTTTCGATCTTGTCGGCGGAGATCAGCACCTGGCGGACGTCCTCGCTCACGTCGGCAAAATGCTTCTGCAGCTTCAGCACGCGGTCGCGCAGGCGGCCGAGGTCGTCGCCGAGCTTGATCACTTCGGTGCGGATCTGATCGGCGGCGTCGCGCATGCGCGCGTCCTTCATGATCTGCTGCATCACCTGGATCGCGAGCATCAGCAGCGAGGGCGACACCAGCACGACGCGTGCGCGATAGGCCTTCTGGATCACGTCGTCGAAACCGTCATGGATCTCGGCGTAGACGGATTCCGACGGCACGAACATCAGCGCCATCTCCTGCGTCTCGCCGGCGACGAGATATTTTTCGGCGATGTCGCTGACATGCTTCATCACGTCGCCGCGCAGTCGTTGCGTGGCGATTCGCCGCTCCTCGTCGGTGCGGGCGTCGTGCAGCGCCGTCATCGCTTCCAGCGGAAACTTCGCGTCGATGCAAAGCGGCCGCTGGTCGGGCAGGAACACGACACAGTCGGGCCGCTTGCCGGTGGAGAGGGTGAACTGGAACTCGTAGGCACCCTTCGGCAGCCCGTCCTGGACGATCGCCTCCATCCGCGCCTGGCCGAAGGCGCCGCGCGACTGCTTGTTCGCGAGCACGTCGCGCAAGGTGGTCACCTGGGTGGTGAGATCGGTGAGGTTCTTGTGCGCGCTGTCGATGATGCCGAGCCGCTCGTGCAGGGCGCGCAGGCTCTCCATGGTGTTGCGGGTGGAGTGTTCCATGGACTGGCCGACGCGGTGGGTGACCGAATCCAGCCGCTCGTTCACCGCTCGCGCCATCTCGGCCTGACGGCCGGCCAGAGCCTGGGTCATGGCATCGACCCGGCCCGACGACTCGCTCTGCGCCCGCAACACCTCGCTGAGCCGCTCCTCGAGCTCGTCGGCCCGGATCGCGTGCGCCATCGCGAGTTCCGCGCCGCGCCGCCCGGAGCGCGCGATCACCACCGCAATTACAACCAGCAGGATAAGGACGAGGGTGCCGAAGCCGATCAGCGCGTCAATGGTGCGTACCGGCCAGTCGCCCAGCATGAAAATCATCTCGTTCATACCGCCCTTGTAGCCCGATTCGCAGGGAGTGGCGAACGAAGAGGGAACGTTTATCGTCAGTTGCTCCCTGATATTATGGTTAACGAATCCTGAAGTTTTATGGTTAGCGGAGGGTTAACGGGGTTCCTGGCCGCATTGACCGCATCCGGCGCGCGGCTTAAATCGCGCCCATGGCCCTACGAGAAATCATCATCCTGCCGGACAAGCAGCTGCGCCTGGTCTCCAAGCCGATCGAGAAGGTCACGTCGGAGATCCGCAAGCTTGCCGACGACATGTTCGAGACCATGTACGACGCGCCCGGCATTGGCCTCGCGGCGATCCAGGTCGCGCAGCCCTTGCGGCTGATCACCATGGACCTCGCCAAGCGCGACGAGAACGGCGAGACCAAGCGCGAGCCGCGCGTCTTCATCAATCCTGAAATCCTCGCTTCCTCCGAGGAACTCTCGGTCTACGAGGAAGGCTGCCTCTCGATCCCCGAATATTACGAGGAGGTCGAGCGCCCGGCGAAGGTGCGCGTGCGCTTCACCGATCTCGACGGCAAGGTGCACGAGGAGAACGCCGAAGGCCTCTTCGCCACGTGCATCCAGCACGAGATCGACCATCTCAACGGCGTCTTGTTCGTCGACTATTTGTCGAAGCTCAAGCGCGATCGCGTGATGAAGAAGTTCGAGAAAGCCGCCAGGCGCGCGGCGGAGTGAGTTGCAAGCGATTGGTGCTACCACGCGCTCCTATGCGCTCCCTCCCCCCTTGCGGGGGAGGGTGGGGGAGAGGGGTAGCCCAGCAAAAGGTGCTCCTGATTTGCGGAGCGCAAGCAAAGCACCCGCGCTCATCCCGAACGAGCGCGTCGTGTGGCACCCCTCTCCCTAGCCCTCCCCCGCAAGGGGGAGGGAACACAACGAGTCTGTTGATGCCCCTTCGCCTCATCGTCATGGGCACGCCCGATTTCTCCGTGCCGACGCTGCTCGAGCTCGTCGCGCACGGCCACGAGATCGTGGCGGTCTACACCCGCGCCCCGAAGCCCGGCGGGCGGCGCGGCCTGCAATTGCAGCCGACGCCGGTCGAGGAAGCCGCGCGAAAACTCGGCATTCCCGTGCTGACGCCGAAGACGCTGAAGACCGAGGAGACATTGGCGGAGTTCCGCGCCTTCGATGCCGACGCCGCAGTCGTCGTCGCCTACGGCATGATTCTGCCGCAGGCGATCCTCGATGCGCCAAAGCTCGGCTGCTACAATCTGCACGCTTCGCTGCTGCCGCGCTGGCGCGGTGCGGCACCGATCAACCGCGCCATCATGGCCGGCGATGCCGAGAGTGGCGTGATGGTGATGAAGATGGACGTCGGCTTAGATACCGGCGACGTCGCAATGGCCGAGCGCATCGCGATCTCCGACAGCATGACCGCGCTCGATCTGCACGATCGCCTCTCCCGGTTGGGTGCCGATCTGATGGTGCGCGCGATGGCCGCGCTCGAGCGCGGCGGGCTCCAGCTCAAGAAGCAGAGCGAGGACGGCGCCACCTATGCCGCCAAGATCGAGAAGGCCGAGGCGCGGATCGACTGGACCATGCCCGCGCGAGCCGTGCTGCGCCACATCCACGGCCTGTCGCCGTTTCCCGGCGCCTGGGCCGAGTTCGAGAATGCACGCGTCAAGATCCTGCGCTGCGAACTGGCGAAGGGCTCCGGCGCGGCTGGCGAAGTGCTCGACGACCAGCTCACCATCGCTTGCGGCGAGGGCGCCATCCGCATCATCGAACTCCAGCGCGAGGGCAAGGCACGGATGCAGGCCGCGGACTTTCTGCGCGGCGTGCCGCTGAAGGCCGGAGCGAAATTCAGCTAACCAACCGTCATGCGCGGGCTTGACCCGAGTATCCATCTTCCAACAAGACTCTTTCCAGGCGATGGATTGCCGGGTCAGGCCCGGCAATGACACCGGATCAAATCGGATCGATGCCCCGCTACAAGCTCACCATCGAATATGACGGCGCGCCGTTCTTTGGCTGGCAGGTGCAGGAGACGCTGCCGTCGGTCCAGGGCGCGCTGCAGGCTGCGGTGAAGGCGATGACGGGGGCGGATTTGCGCGTGCACGGCGCCGGCCGCACCGATGCCGGCGTGCATGCGCGCGGACAGGTCGCGCATGTCGACGTCGAGAAGCAGTTTCCGCCGGGACGTTTTCGCGACGGGCTCAACGCGCATCTGCGTCCGCATCCGATCGCGGTGCTGGAAGCCGAGATCGTGCCCGACAGCTTCGAGGCGCGGTTCTCGGCGGTCAAGCGCCACTACCGATATCGCATCGTCAACACCCGCGCCAACCTCGCGCTCGACATCGGCCACGCCTGGCGCGTACCGCGCCGACTCGATGCCGATGCGATGCACGCGGCGGCGCAACGCCTGCTCGGCAAGCACGATTTCACCACTTTTCGCGATACCGAGTGCCAGGCCAAATCGCCCGAGAAGACGCTCGATCAGCTCGACGTGCTGCGCGACGGCCGCGAGATCACGGTCATCACCTCGGCGCGCTCCTTCCTGCATAGCCAGGTGCGCTCGATGGTGGGTTCGCTGGTCTGGGTCGGCGAGGGGCGCTGGACTGCCGACGATCTCTCCGCGGCCCTCGCAGCCCGCAACCGGGCCGCCTGCGGCGTCGTCGCCCCGCCGGAGGGACTGTACCTGATGAAGGTGGATTACTAGAGCGGTAGCCTACCTGACTGAATCGTTTGGGATTCCCAAATCAGCGGTTTAATGATTCAAACTGTCTGCCGGGGACTGGAGGCCGGCGGGCATGGCGAAACCGTTGTCGATGGATCTTCGTGAACGCGTTCTCGGCTGTATTGAAGGGGGCGTTTCAGGCCGGCAGGCTGCCGAGCGATTTGGCGTCAGTCCGGCGAGCGTAAGCCGCTGGCGAACGCGTGAGCGCAAGCAAGGCGATGCCCTGCCGAGGGCTCAAGGGGGCGATCGCAAGTCTCACCGCATTGATGCCCATCAGGCGACGATCATGGCTCTGCTCGAGGCTTCGCCCGATATTACCATCGAGGAATTGCGGCATAGCTTGAGCAAACAAGGCCTATCCTTCGGCTATGGCACGATCCGCCGCTTCTTCGCGCGTCACAAGATCACGCGCAAAAAAAGACTGCCCATGCCGCAGAGCAGGACCGTCCGGATGTCTTGAAGGGGCGCGAGGCTTGGCGCGAGCGTCAGGACAAGCTCGACCGGGATCGCCTCGTCTTCATTGACGAGACCTGGGCATCGACCAACATGGCGCGGACACATGGCCGCTGCCGGCGCGGCGAACGCCTGCGCGCCGCCATTCCGCACGGCCATTGGAAAACGACAACCTGCGTAGCTGCTCTCACCACGCACGGCATCATCGCTCCCTGGGTGCTCGACGGTCCCATCAACCGCGACGCCTTTGAGACCTATGTCGAAAAAGTGCTCGTCCCCGAGCTGCCCGAGCACGCCATCGTCATCATGGACAATCTGTCCAGCCACAAAGGGCCACGCATACGCGAGATGATCGAGGCGGCCGGCGCCACGCTCCTCTATCTCCCGCCGTACAGCCCCGACCTCAATCCCATCGAGAACGCCTTCGCCAAGCTCAAGGCGCACTTGCGAAAGGCCGCCGAACGTACCGTCGGCGGCCTTTGGGACGCGATCGGGCGCATCGTCGACACCTACACGCCCACTGAATCCAAAAACTACTTCGCCGCCGCCGGCTATTTGCAACCTGATCGGCTAACGTTCTAGGGTCCGATGACGGCGGAGCGTTTGGCGAGAGCTAGACCCTACCCAAAATACCTTGCCAAAATCCCGCGATACACTTTCGTCAGCTTCTCCAGATCGGCCACCGGCACGCGTTCGTCGATCTGGTGCATGGTCTGGCCCACGAGGCCGAACTCGATCACGGGGCAGTAGCTGGAGATGAAGCGCGCGTCCGATGTGCCGCCTGACGTCGACAGCTCCGGCTTGCGGCCCGTCACCTCTTCGATCGCGGCGACCGCGAGGTCGGTGAACGGGCCGGGCTTGGTCACGAACACGTTGGAGTTCGAGGGCTCCCAGACGATGCGGGCCTTGATGCGGTTGCCGCAGACCTTGGCGAGGCGCGTCTCGACCAGCTCGCGTAGGGAGCCTTGCGTGTGGTTGTCGTTGTAGCGGATGTTGAACTTGGCGCGGGCCTCGCCGGGGATAACGTTGAAGGCCTTGTTGCCGACATCGACCGAGACGAATTCGAGATTGGAGGCCTGGAACTGCGCGCTGCCATGGTCGAGCGGCTCGTCGGAGATGGCCACGATCAGCCTGGAGATATCAGGCACCGGATTGGACGCGCGGTGCGGATAGGCGACATGGCCCTGCACGCCGTCGACGACGAGCGTGCCCGATTGCGAGCCACGCCGGCCGACCTTGATGGTGTCGCCGAGCGTCTCGACATTGGAAGGCTCGCCCAGCACGCAATGATCGAATTTTTCGCCACGCTCGGCGACCCATTTCAAGAGCTTGATCGTGCCGTTGATGGAGACGTCCTCCTCGTCGCCCGTGATCAGGAACGAGATCGACCCCTTGCCGTCGCTGCGTGGCTTGCCGCCATTGGCGGCGAGATGCTCCAGCACCGCGGCGACCGAGCAGGCGATGCCGCCTTTCATGTCGACCGCGCCGCGGCCATGCAGGACACCGTCCTTCACCTCTCCGGAGAACGCGCCGACGCTCCAGGCGCTCTCGTCGCCCGGCGGCACCACGTCGGTGTGGCCGGCAAAGGTGATGTGCGGCCCCTCGGTGCCGATCCGCGCATAGAGATTGTCGACGTCGGCGGTGCCGGGCTCGCTGAAGGTGACGCGGTGGCAGGTGAAACCGGCTGCGTTGAGGGTCTTTTCGAGCACCCCCAGTGCGCCGGCATCGGCCGGGGTTACCGAGGGACAGCGGATGAGATCGCGGGCAATGGATAGAGCATCGGTCATGCGCGTCGGATCAATCCCGCAGCAGCTCGTTGATGCTGGTCTTGGAGCGCGTGCGCTCGTCGACGCGCTTGACGATCACGGCGCAAGCGGTGCTCGGGCCGATCTGGCCGTTCTTCATCGGCTTGCCGGGCAGCGCGCCGGGCACCACCACTGAATATTCCGGCACTTCGCCCATGAAGACCTCGCCGGTCTCGCGGTCGACGATCTTGGTCGAGGCGCCCAGGAACACGCCCATCGCCAGCACCGCGCCCTTGCGCACGATCACGCCTTCGGCGACCTCCGAACGCGCGCCGATGAAGCAATCGTCCTCGATGACGACGGGCTCGGCCTGTAGCGGCTCGAGCACGCCGCCGATGCCGGCGCCGCCCGAGATGTGCACGCGCTTGCCGATCTGCGCGCAGGAGCCGACGGTGGCCCAAGTATCGACCATGGTGCTCTCATCGACGTAAGCGCCGAGATTGACGAAGGACGGCATCAAGACGACGTTCTTGGCAATGAAGGCCGAACGGCGGACGATGGCGCCCGGCACCGCGCGAAAACCGGCATCGCGAAAACGGTTCTCGCCCCAGCCCTCGAACTTCGAGGGCACCTTGTCCCACCAGGTCGCCTTGCCGGGGCCGCCGGGAATGACGCCCATGTCGTTGAGGCGGAAGGACAGCAGCACAGCCTTCTTCAGCCATTGATTGACCTTCCACTTGCCGTCGCTCCCGCGCTCGGCAACGCGCGCCTCGCCCTTGTCGAGGATCTCCAGCGACTGGTCCACGGCCTCGCGCACCTCGCCCCTGGTCGTGGTCGAGATGCCGTCGCGCGCCTCGAAGGCGCTGTTGATGGTGGATTCGAGGGCTGCAAGCGACATCGGGATTTCCTCTAGGGAGCGCGTGGTTTCGCGAGAATTGGAGCGCTTTTTCGAGATTTGAAGGGGCGGAGTCAAGGCATACTCCACCCTCGTCCCGGGCTCGCTTCGCGCTCCCAGGACGACAACCTCTATTGTGGTGACAGTCCGGCCAAGAACCCGGCCAGGTCATCCGTGACATGGTCGACATGGGCCGCATCGCGGCCCTCCAGTTCCCAATCCTCGCGCACCACCTGTTTGGTCCCATCCGGCACCACCAGTACCGTGGTCATGCCGAGCTGATGCGGGACGGTGAGGTTGCGGGCGAGGTCCTCGAACATGGCGGCGCGCGTTGGATCGACGGCATGCTGGCTAAGGAATTTCTGGTAGGTCTGCGGCGCCGGCTTGGGCTCGAATTCGGCGGCGATGATGTCGAACACGCCGTCGAAATGCGAGGCGAAGCCGAGCCGCGCCAGCACGGCATCGACATGATCGACCGAGCCGTTGGTGAGGATCAGCTTCCGGCCCGGCAGCTTAGCGATGGCTGCGCCGAGCTCCGGGTTCGGTTCCAGCGGCGAGTGGTCGATCTCATGGACATAGGCGAGATAGTCGTCGGCGGAGACGCCGTGCAGGGTCATCATGCCGCGCATCGTAGTGCCGAAGCGCCGGTAATAGTCCTTCTGGATCGCCCGCGCTTCCTCCGGGCCGACGTTCAGCCAGTTGCAGACGAACTCCCCGATCCGCGCATCGACCTGCTGCCACAGATTGACGTGATGCGGATAGAGCGTGTTGTCGAGATCGAACACCCAGGTTTCGACATGGGCGAAGGCGCGGGGTGGGTTCATCAAAACTCTCTCACTCACGGCACCGCAAAGCGCAGCGTCTTGCCGCCGCTCGACATGTCCACGGCGCCAAAGCCCGTCGGCGCAAATCCGCGCGCGCCGCAATCGGTCTGCTCGCTCGTCTCGAACTTGGTCTCGCGCGTGCAGAGCTGCCTGTCGCCGCCCCAGTTCAGCGGCCGGTCCTTCAGCTTGACGATTCGATTGTCGGCATCGACCGCTTCCGCGAAGCTGAAGATCTGCTTCGGCTGGCCGGTCACATCGGGGTGCAGGCAGGTCTTGGGATCAATGCGATACCAGCCGCGGCTCGTCACGGACTTGCCATCGTCGGTCGCGATCGCGGCCATCACCTTGTGCGGCGTGTCGTTGCACCAGGTCAGGCCGGTCGAAGAGGGTGTCTGCACGGCGTCGATCATGGCCTTGAACAGGTTCGGCGAGGCCACGATGTCCGACGGCAATCCGCGGCTCTTCAGGAACGCGGCCAGCGCGGCTTGTGTCTTCGGCCCGTCGACGCCATCGATCGGCGCTGCGTCGTAGCCTGCGATCACCAGCAGCCGCTGGATGCCGGCAAGGCGCGCCTGCTCGTCGTCATATTCGGAGTCCTCGGCAAGATAGGCAACGAGGTTGCCGTCCGCCCCTTGCGTCGGAGTCACTTGCGTGAAGGGGACTTGCGTCTGGCCGCTGCGGCATTGCCGCGCTGCGGCGATGACGAAATTGTCCTGCGCCACGCACAGCATGTCATTGCCGCTTTGCGGGAGCGGGGAAGCGCCGTAGACGCCGAGCGCGCGGGCATTGAGCAGGATGCGGTCGGCCGTCAGCGTGCCCTGCACCACCACGCGGCAGGTGGCGGGATCGATCCTGAACCAGCCGCGCGTCGCGGTCGCCGCCTTGTCGTCGATGCCGATCGCGGCCTCCACGACATAGGACATGCGGTTGCAGATCTTGAGGTCGGCAAAGGCCGGTGCGGAGGAGAGCAGGAACGAGACGATTGCTGCCGGCAGCGTCATGAGGAAGCGCGCGAGAGGCGAGCGGCTGGCTCGTCGCTCTCTCCATTCGTCATGGCCGGGCTTGACCCGGCCATCCACGTCTTGTTTCCGCAAAGAAAGAACGTGGATGCCCGGGACTTCTGAGCGAAGACGCGCTTCGCGCTTTTGCCCGGGCATGACGCCCTCTTTTCTGCGCCGCTCGTCTCTCACTTGTGGATCAGCGTACCCGTGCCCTGGTTGGTGAAGAGCTCGAGCAGCACCGCGTGTGGCATCTTGCCGTCGATGATGACGACGCCCTGCACGCCCTGCTCCAACGCGTAGATGCAGGTCTCGACCTTCGGGATCATGCCGCCCGAAATGGTGCCGTCGGCGATCAGTTTTCGCGCATCCTTGACCGAGAGCTGCGGGATCAGCTTCTTCGACTTGTCCAGCACGCCGGGCACGTCGGTGAGCAGCAGAAGGCGCTTGGCCTTCAGCGCGCCCGCGACGGCACCGGCAAAGGTGTCGGCGTTGACGTTCAGCGTCTGGCCTTCCTTGGAGGTCGCCAGCGGCGCAAGCACCGGGATCAGCTCGTAGCCGATCAGCTGGTTGAGCAGCGTGAGGTCGACCTTCTCGGGGTCGCCGACGAAGCCGAGATCGATCGCCTTCTCGATGTTCGAGCCGGGATCGATAATGGTGCGCGTCGTCTTCGACGCCTTCACCATGTTGCCGTCCTTGCCCGACAGCCCGACGGCCTTGCCGCCGGCCTCGTTGATGTAGCCGACGATCTGCTTGTTGACGGAGCCGGCAAGCACCATCTCGACGATCTCGATCGTCGCAGCATCGGTAATGCGCAGGCCGGCCGCGAACTCCGATTGAATGCCGAGCCGCTTGAGCATGGTCGCGATCTGCGGTCCGCCGCCATGCACCACGACGGGATTGATCGCGGTCTGCTCCAGCAGCACGATGTCACGGGCAAAGTTCTTCGCGGTCTCCTCGTCGCCCATGGCATGGCCGCCATATTTGATGACAATGGTTTCCTCGTCATACTGCTGCATGTGCGGCAGCGCCTCGGACAGGATGCGGGCCTGGTCGAGCGGAGAGATGTCGGTCATGTCACGGTCTCGCTGGCGGGTCGGTCGGTGCGCGTTCTATCCGATTGGCGGGCGTGGCGCAAAGTGTGGCTGATATGTAGCCCGGATGGAGCGAAGCGAAATCCGGGATTCTTACCGCAGGCACCGGCCCCGGATTGCGCTTCGCTCCATCTGGGCTACGAGGTCAGCGTTTCGCCATCACCGCCGCCAGCGTCACCGCCAGCCAGCCCGCGATCATCACCGTTCCGCCGGTCGGCGCCGCCATCGGAAACAGCGCGTGCCCGGCATATTGGCGCAAAGTGAGGTCGCCCGCGAACAGCGCGGCGCCGGTCACGAAGCCGAACGCGGCGATGAGGCCAATTCCGCCGTGCAGAAGGCCGCGCGCAAGCAGGGCTGTGGTCGCGAGTATGGCGCTTGCGTGAAACAACAGCATGGCGCTCGCCGTGGCAAGCCGGCTCGCATCCGCGCCATGGGCCGAGGCGGCGGCCAGCGCGACGCCGGCGGCGCCCATCAATCCGGCAAGCCCAATCAAGAGGCGATGGGCCAGCACTACTTGCTCCGCTCTTCCAAGAGCTTCGCCATCGCGGCGCGCAAGCTCTCCATGCCGGTCGAGCTGCGTGACGAGGTCGCGAGCACGGTCGGGAATGCGGCCGGGTGCTTGGCCAGCGCGGCCTCGGTCTCGGCGATGCGCGCT
This sequence comes from Bradyrhizobium sp. USDA 326, assembly GCF_049739485.1. Taxonomy (NCBI): domain Bacteria; kingdom Pseudomonadati; phylum Pseudomonadota; class Alphaproteobacteria; order Hyphomicrobiales; family Nitrobacteraceae; genus Bradyrhizobium; species Bradyrhizobium sp. USDA 326. The sequence continues at coordinate 2,019,895 of NZ_JBMGQA010000001.1, read as the reverse complement.
TGCAGCTCGGCGGCCTTCACCTGGTCAGCCTTGGTCAGCACGATCTGGTAGCTGACGGCGGAACGGTCGAGCGTCTTGAGCACTTCGAGGTCGACGTCCTTGAGGCCGTGCCGCGCGTCGATCAGTACGTAGACGCGTGCCAGCGAGGCGCGGCCGAGCAGGAATTTGTGGATCAGCTCGGTCCAGGACGCGACCTGGCTCTTCGGCGCCTTGGCATAGCCGTAGCCGGGCATGTCGACGAGGCGCAGGTCGCTTTTCCCGGGCACCTCGAAGAAGATCAGCTCCTGAGTGCGGCCCGGCGTATGCGAGGTGCGCGCCAGGCCGTTGCGCCCCGTCAGCGCGTTGATCAGGCTGGACTTGCCGACATTGGAGCGGCCGGCAAAGGCGATCTCCAGCCCTGCCATCGGCGGCAGCGTGGCGATCGAGGGCGAGGCCCAGATGAACTGCCAGTCGCGGGCAAACAGCTTTCGCCCGGCCTCGATCAGCTTCGCATCTTTGTCGTCGGTCATGCGAAGCCTCGCTGCTTCCCCGCGTCATTGCAAGCGAAGCGAAGGAATCCAGACTTTCTCCAGCGGAAACAGTCTGGATTGCTTCGTCGCTTCGCTCCTCGCAATGACGATTACGTCGCCTTCCTCGCGAACGTCGCCTTGAGATTGTCGAACAGCTCCACCTTCACGCCGTTGCGGCGCATGATGTAGCTCTGCTGGATCACCGAGAGCAGATTGTTCCAGGCCCAGTAGATCACGAGGCCCGCCGGGAAGCCCGCCAGCATGAAGGTGAAGATCAGCGGCATCCAGTTGAAGATGAGCTGCTGGGTCGGATCCGGCGGCGTCGGGTTCAGCTTCATCTGGAACCACATCGTGATGCCCATGATGATCGGCCAGATGCCCAGCGCGAGGTAGTGGCCGAACACCGGGATCGTGGTCGGATCGAACGGGAGCAGCCCGAACAGGTTGAACAAATTGGTCGGATCCGGCGCCGAGAGGTCCTTGATCCAGCCGTAGAACGGCGCGTGCCGCATCTCGATGGTGACGAACAGCACCTTGTAGAGCGAGAAGAACACCGGGATCTGGATCAGCACGGGAAGACAGCCGGCGACCGGATTGATCTTCTCCTTGCGGTAGATCTCCATCATCTCCTGCTGCTGCTTCACCTTGTCGTCGGGATAGCGCTCCTTCAGCGCCAGAAGCTGCGGCTGGATTGACTTCATCTTCGCCATCGAGGCGTAGGACTTGTTCGCCAGCGGGAAGAACAAGAGCTTCACGATCACGGTCACGAGCAGGATCGAGATGCCGAAATTGCCGAAGAAACGGAAGAAGAAGTCCAGCCCGAGGAACATCGGCTTGGTGATGAAGTAGAACCAGCCCCAGTCGATCAGCAGATCGAAATGATTGAGGCCGAGCTCCTTGTTGTAGCCGCCGAGCCCGGCGAACGGGAACACGCCGACGACGCCGGCTTCCTTGGCGCCGGCGAACAGCCGCGCATTCGCCGTCCCGGTGCCGCCGATGGGGACGGTGACGGGATCGAGCAGGTAGTCGGTCTGGTAGGTGTGGACGTTGCCGACCGGGTTCGACGAGAAGCGCGCCTGGAGCTGGGCATTGGTGTCCGGCAGCAGCGCCGAGGCCCAGTACTTGTCGGTGATGCCGAGCCAGCCATTGGTGACCTTGAAGTTCACCGCCTTGGCTTCGTCGATCTTCTTGTAGGCGTATTCCTGCAAACCCTGGTCGCCGAGATAGCCGATCAGGCCTTCGTGCAGGATGTAGTAGCCCGAGACCTGCGGCGCGCCGTGGCGCGAGATCAGCGCGAACGGATAGAGCGTGACCGGCGCATTGCCGACATTGCTCACCTCGTCCTTGATGGTGAAGAGATAATGATCGTCGACAGCAATGGTGCGGCGGAAGGCGAGGCCCTCGCCATTGTCCCATTTCAGCACCACCGGCGTCGACGGGGTCAGGCTGCCGCTGCCGTCCTGCTGCCAGACGGTCTGGGCATCGGGCATCTTCGCCGTCACGCCCGTCGCCGCCACCCAGCCGAATTCGGCGTAGTAGGGCTCCGCTGTGCCCGAGGGCGAATAGAGGATGATCGGCGGCGACTTCGGATCGACCGTTTCGCGGAATTGCACCAGCGCGATGTCATCGACGCGGCCGCCCTTCAGCGAGATGCTGCCGGCAATCCGCGGCGTCTCGATCTTCACGCGCGGGCTGGCTGCGAGCGCGGCATCGCGGGCGACGACCGGCTGGCCCTGCTGGCTCGCGCCCGGCGTTGCCGGCTGGGTCGCGCTGCCCGGCTGCGGCGCAGCACCGGGTGTCGCGGAGGCGGCCGGCTGCGGCGTGGTCTTCTGGAGCTCGGTCTGCGCCTGCTGCTGGGCGCGCTGCTTCTCCATCTGCGGCATGTTGTAGAAATACTGCCAGGCGATCAGCACCAGGCCGGACAGAATGACGGCGAGGATGGTATTGCGATTGTCGGTCATCTCGAATGTCTCGTCATCAATCCGGTTTGCGGCTGGCAGCGGGAGCGGGGCCGGGCCTCTGGCCACGCGCTTTGGCCGTATGCCGCGCGGGCTTCGTGAACGCTATGCGCAGATCGTCGAGCATGGTGGCGAAGTCGCGCGAGAGCGCGTCCCTTCGTCCGACCAGCACATAATCATGATGAGGCTGCATCGACACCGGATCGAGCCGCTTCACCAATTCGCGAAGCCGGCGCCGGATGCGATTGCGCTCGGGGGCGTTGCCGTTCTTTTTGGTGACGGTGAAGCCGATCCGGATCGGGCCGAAATCATCGCGGCGACGGCTTTGCAGGACGAACGCGGGACTATTCACCCGCGCGCCATTGGCAACGGCGAGGAAATCCGCCCGCTGCCTCAGCCGATCCATGATGAAATCCCAAAAAGGGGGTCCGGCTCAGGCGCTCAGACGCTTGCGGCCGCGGGCACGGCGGGCGGCGAGGACCTTGCGGCCGCCGGCAGTGGCGAGGCGGGCGCGGAAGCCGTGACGGCGCTTGCGCACCAGTTTGCTGGGTTGATAAGTCCGCTTCACGGGTTTTTCTCCGCTGACCGGGCAATTTGCCTGTAGAATTGATGGTAAAGTCCGGAAGATGCGGCCCAAAACGGGCCCTTTTCCGGCCCCAAGAGAGCCGCTCCCGGCGTCGCACCGGGTCATCGCGGACAATTCGCGCGGCTTATAAGCGAGCGCCTTCTTTTCGTCAACGCCGCACAAGCGCGCGATTCCGGTGAATATCGCTGTTTGTGCGGGGTTTTTAACCCTCGAGGTGGCGACTCGCGATATCAGCGCATACATCCCACTTTGGCAGATTAGCGATCCGTAATTTGACCGGACTCCGGGCGGGCCGCATCCTCCATCAGCCAAGGCCAAAAGGGGCGAATTTCGTGGCAGCCACAGATCGCCAGCCGATCCAGGATCTGGATCAGCCGGACCAGCCGGCGATGCGCCCCCGCGGGACGCGCGGGCTCGGGCTGTCCGGCAAGCTGCTGCTGCTGACCATTCCCCTGGTGATGATCGCAGCCGTGCTGCTCTACGTGCCCGCCATCGCCAACTTCTGGGTCAACCGGCTGAACGACCGCGTGGCGGCGGCCAACACGGCGGCGCTGGTGCTGGATGCGGCGCCGCTCGGCATGGTCCCCGATTCGCTGTCGCGCCAGATCCTGAAAAGCATCAATGCCCGGGCCGTCGCCATCAAGATGGGCCAGCAGCGCCGGCTGCTCGCCAGCGACAACATCCCGTCCGCCATCGAGCATGACATCGACCTGCGCGACATGACGGCATGGGAGGCGATCACCGGCTCGTTCCGGATGATGCTGGAGACCGGCAACCAGCCCATCCGCATCGTCGGTCCCGGGGTCGGCAATGCCCAGTTCATCGAGATCGTCACCGACGAGCTGCCGCTGCGGCAGCAGATGTACCGCTTCTCCCGCAACCTCGTGGTGGTCGCGCTGATCATCGCGGTGCTGACCGCGGGCCTCGTCTATCTCGCCCTCCATTATCTCTTCGTGCGGCCAATGCGGCGGCTGACCGCGAGCCTGGTCGGCTTCCATGAGAATCCCGAGAGTTCGGCCGGGATCATCGTGCCGAGCCAGCGCAGCGATGAGATCGGAGTGGCCGAGCGCGAATTGTCGGACATGCAGCGCGACCTGATGTCGATGCTGCATCAGAAGAGCCGGCTCGCCGCCCTCGGCCTCGCTGTCTCCAAAATCAATCACGATCTGCGCAATCTGCTTGCCTCGGCCCAGCTCTTGTCGGACCAGCTCGCCAGCGTGCCGGATCCGCGGGTGCAGCGCTTTGCGCCCAAGCTCGTGCGTTCGCTCGAGCGAGCCATCGCCTTCTGCCAGTCGACATTGTCCTACGGCCGCGCCCAGGAGGCCGCGCCCGATCGCCGCATGATCCTGATCGAGCCGGTCGTGCTGGAGGTGCGCGAGACCGCAGGGCTCGCCAACGAAGCCTCGATCGCCTGGGTCGCCGCGATCGAGCGCGGGCTTGCGGTCGATGCGGATCCCGACCAGTTGTTCCGCGTCTTGCTCAACCTCGTCCGCAACGCCGCCCAGGCGCTTGAAAGCCACGCGTCGGGTGAGGGCCGCGTGCAGCAGATCCGGATCACCGGGAAGCGCGAAGGCTCCGTCGCCATCATCGAGGTCTCCGACACCGGCCCCGGCGTTCCCCAGAAGACCCGGGAGCACCTGTTCGAGGCCTTCCAGACCTCCGGCCGCCCCGGCGGCAGCGGCCTTGGCCTCGCCATCGCTGCCGAGCTGGTCCGTGCCCATGGCGGCGACATCCACCTGGTCGAAGGCACCATCGGCGCCACCTTCCGGATCGTCATTCCGGATCGCCCCGTGGAACTGCTCTCCATCCGCAACGAGCGGCAGAGGGCATAGTCGGCCAGAGGCCGAGCCGCATGTCATTCCGGGGCGGCGCAAAGCGCCGAACCCGGAATCCCGAGGTTTTGGGCGCGAGATTCCGGGTTCTCGCTCCGCGAGCCCCGGAATGACCGGCTAGAGATCATCATCGCCTTGCAAAAATCTCCCTATCCCGGACCTTGCCAACGCCGACAAGAGCGGTTAGTCAGAGCGCTCTTTCGCACCCCTCCCGGTCCTCCGGGAGCTGCGTCGCGGGTCATGCCCGCTATCGCTGTTTGCGAAAATGCGCCCGTAGCTCAGCTGGATAGAGCATCAGACTACGAATCTGAGGGTCGGACGTTCGAATCGTTCCGGGCGCGCCATTCTTCGCCGAAAGGTCAGGACCAAGCAGCATCTGGTCGCCAGACCGGCCGAGACCGGATGGCCACGCCGTGTGAGGAGCTGGATGAGGATATCGCAGGCGTTCAAGTTCGAGGCGGCGCATCGGCTGCCAAACGTGCCCGAGACTCACCGGTGCAGCCGGCTGCATGGCCATTCCTATCGGGTCGAGGTCCAACTGGATGGTCCGGTGGACCCGCACACCGGCTTCGTCGCCGACTTCTTCGATATCGAAAAAAGCTTCGCCGACATCATGGGCGCGCTGGACCACCAATGCCTGAACGAGGTCGAAGGACTCGAGAATCCAACCGCCGAGAACATCGCGGTCTGGATCTGGGACCGGCTGAAGCCGAGCCTTCGGCAGCTATCGGCGATCCGAGTCTATGAGACGGCAGACTGCTGGGCCGAATATCAGGGGCGGTGACGACAGTCGTACGCTGACCCGGCCCAGCCGCCATCGTGCCACAAGCCGCCGGAAGTGGTCGAAGTCGCGCCTGCGGGCGTCACCTGTGTGCCGGCCGGCGGCGTGCTGCGACTACAACGCCAGCCCGCAAGCCTGCCGGATCGCGATCTGAACCGGCGAAGGTGGCAACGCAGGATCGAACTCGCCCTTCGGCAGCAGCGGAGGCTGTGCCATGAAGCGCGGCCGTTTCCCGCGATGCGGTTGCGCGGCATGAACCAGGAACGGATGGCACAGATAGACGCTGCCTGCCGCGCCGGTCGCCAGTTCTACTTCGCAATCCGCCGTCGAGGCATAGTTCGCGGCGGACAGCTGCCGGAGCGTCGCGCCTGCCTCGCCATGGGGCAGCAGCTCCCGCGCGATGGCAGCATGCGAGCCTTTCCGGATCCTCGTGGGTGCATCGTCCGGGCCGACGTCCGAGAACAGGAAGAGCATCAGCAAAGCGCGTCCGCTGCTCTTCACATTGGCACGCCACTCCATGAAATCCGGATCGGCGGCGCCGAAGCTCATGTCCACGTGCCAGCCATCATCACCAGGGGATTCCGCTGAGGGGAAGCGGATCGGAAAGGTCCCGAGGCCCCTGGGCGCAAGCCAGCGCCCTTCGCCGACGAGTTGATCGTAGGCTCTGTGCAGGGGCGGCGCATTCGCGGCTTGGATGAATGGGAACGAAGCCTTGGACCCCACCCGGACAACGGGCTGAGTCCAGTTTTCGGGGTGGTCCGGCGACAGGCCAATATCCGCCCACAGCTCGTCCCTGCATTGCTTTGCAAGCTGGGTGCTGAAGGCATTCTCGATCTTGACGAAACCGTCGCTGATGAAGTTCTGGACCTGATGGGGCGTCAGGCCAACCTGTTCGGTCTTGGGCATTGCACATTCTCCGCTCGGCTACCGCATCAAGCGCAGCCGTTTTGATCTGATCGGCGCAGATGCGCCGGAACGACTTTCAGCCGTTCAGATCAGCGGGAAGAATGTGGACGTGAACATCATGGCGGGAACGTATAGCCCGGCGGAGCACGGAATCAAGATGCGCTGGCCGCCGGTCGAAAATTGCCTCGAGCTCGGGCAGCCTCTCGCCGGGCGATGAGGCTGCCGCAGCTTCACGTGCGCGTCACGGGCAAGGATGGCGCAGACCATCGCGGCCCAGATAGGTCCCTGAGCCGGGATCGTAGGATCGATAGCGCTGCGCGCAATAGGATGCGGCGTTGGCTTGAGCCTGGCTGCTGGCGATTGCGCCGCCGATGATCGCGCCCGCCGCGAGGCCGCCAAGTACGGCTGCGCCGTTACCGTAATGCCCGCGATGGTGCCCGTAATAACCATGCCGATGTCCGTGCCAATGCCGGTACTGGACCTGCTGCACGCCTGCGTCAGGACCGGGGTTCGCGATCGGCAGAGGTGCCGCGAGCACCGGCGAAGCAGCCGTCGAGAGCATCGCTCCAACGGCCGAGAGGACGGCGAAAACTTTGCGCAATGTCATGTCCGGCTCCATGTTGTCGAGGGGTGCTGGAGCAACGGCGGGTTGCTCATTCCGTTCCCCCGGCGCAGGGCGAGCGTCAGAGGGCCGCAGCAAATGAACTCTCTCGAGAGTGCAGGCGGAACAATATGGCGTTGAGCCTTTCACCGCAGGCCCTGTTCATCGATCAGAATGCGGTGGATTTCGATGCGCTCCGGCAGCTCGATCAGGAATTCCGCATCGCGCGCGAGATGATGGACCTTGGTCGGCTCGGCCTTGGTGAAAGCCGTCATGGCCTCGATGTCCGGCCAATAGGAGATGGTGGTGAACCAGGTCTCCTCATCACGGTCCTCGCGCAACTGCTGCACACCCAGCGCGGTTTTCAGCAGCGGCGGAATCCCCTCGGCTTGCAGATAGGCCTGGTAGGCATCAGCGAGGTCGCGGCGGGTACGGCCGCGCCAGATGCGGGCGATGGTCGGTTTGGTCGGCATGGTGGATTCCCTTGCGGCAATGACAAACGATCTTGCGTACGAGATCGGCAATCCTTCTCTTCAGCATGAACGCGATTTTCGTATTCTGGTTGCATGCGCATCTATGTCATGTTCTCCGACGGCCGCACCGGAAACCTGGTGCCGGTCGCCCCGATGTGTCGCAGCGTCTCCGGTGTTCGGCGGGCGGATCGGTGACGCCGCGGCACGATTCGCTGTTCATTGATCTGAAACAATGATGGCGCTCGGGCCAAATGCTAGGGCGAGTCGCAGTTCACGGCGCAAGGCTCCCCAGGCCAGTACAAGACAATCTCCGCGCGTGATGGAATCCGAGGGCTCGATGGGACGATTACTGAATATTGTGACGCCGCTGCATACGGCAACCAGGCGCGACTACATGGCCCGGATGAACGACGACAAGATCGCCTGCTCGCTGAAAGCGCGGGAATACGAGGCCGATTACTGGGATGGCGACCGCCGCTTCGGCTATGGCGGCTACCGCTTCATCGAGGGGCGCTGGGCGCCGGTGGCCAAGGCGCTGATCGAGACCTATGGTCTGAAGGATGGGTCGAGCGTGCTCGACGTCGGCTGCGGCAAGGGCTTTCTGCTCTACGAGATGCAGAAGATCCTGCCCGGCTTGAAGGTCGTCGGCTTCGATATCTCCAGGCACGGTCTCGCACATGCGCACGAGCAGGTGAAACCCTACCTCTTCAACTATCGCGCCCAGGACGTCTATCCCTATGGCGACGACAGTTTCGATCTCGTCATCTCGCTCGGCACCCTGCACAATCTCAGGCTGTATGAGCTTGAGGCGGCGGTCAAGGAGATCGAGCGGGTCGGCAAGAACAAGTACATCATGGTCGAGGGCTACCGGAACGTCGCCGAAATGCACAACCTCGAATGCTGGGCGCTGACGGCGGAGTCCATCCTGCACACGTCGGAATGGATCTGGCTGTACGGCAAGCTCGGCTACACCGGCGATTACGAATTCATCTATTTCGAGTGACCGGGCGCTGCTGATGGAGATCAAGACTGCCAAGGCGGCAATCCTCGTCGAATCCGGCAAGCCGCTGGTTGTCGACGAATTCACCCTGCCGGATACGCTTGAGCACGGCCAAGTGCTTGCGCATGTGCACACTTCGAGCATCTGCGGCGCGCAGATCAACGAGATCGACGCCGTCAAAGGCATCGACAAGTTCCTGCCGCACCTTCTGGGGCACGAGGCGCTCGCAACCATCGTCGAAACCGGACCCGGCGTCGTCTCCTGCAAGCAGGGCGACACGGTCGTCATGCACTGGCGGCCGGGCAAGGGCATCCAGTCCAGCACTCCGGTCTATTCCTGGCGCGGCAAGCGCCTAAATGCGGGGTGGGTCACCACCTTCAACGAATATGCCGTGGTGTCGGAGAACCGCGTCACGCCCGTTCCCGCCTCGATCGATCGCACCAGCGCGCCGCTGCTCGGCTGCGCGGTCACGACCGCGCTCGGCGTCGTCAACAACGATGCGCAGATCGCCATCGGCGAAGCCGTCGTCGTGTTCGGCGTCGGCGGAGTCGGATTGAACATCGTGCAATTTGCCGCGATGGTCGGCGCCTGGCCGGTCATTGCCATCGACCGCCTCGACAACAAGCTGGCGATGGCGATGGATTTCGGCGCCACCCACACCATCAACTCCGAGGCGGTGAAGGATGTGGCCGCCGCGGTTCGGTCCATCACGGGGGCCGACGGACCGGACAAGGTGGTCGAGACCACCGGCGTCAAGAACCTGATCGAGCTCGCCTACGAGATCACGGCCAAGAAAGGTCGCTGCATCCTCGTCGGCGTGCCCCGCGAGAAGGCCGAGATCTATACGCTGCCCTTGCACTTCGAGAAGGTGCTGAAGGGCTCGGAAGGCGGGCAATGCCAGCCCGCGCGCGATATCCCGCGGCTGGTTCGCCTCAGCGATGCCGGCAAGGTGAGCTACCGCGGCATCGTGACCCACGAGTTCGCGCTCGATGACATCAACGACGCGCTGGATTTGATGCGCAGCGGCACATCGGGACGGATCCTTCTGAACATCAGCTGAGTGTCGTCACCTCTCCGTAGGGAGAGGTCCGATCGCATCGCAAAATGCAATCCGGGTGATGGGTTCCGGCTCCACCGGTTGCGCGGTTCTCACGCGATCCAACCGCCTGACACGGGAGGGCGGCACTGTTGGCCGGCATGGCCATATCGCCGGCCGTGGCGCGTTCCCCGCGCCGTAACCGTCGGTTAACCATGGATATTTACGGTGTAGCAAGCCTCTGAGCTATGACTGTCAGTTGATTTCGAGTCCCACCCCATGGCGTTCGGTAGCCGCGCATCTCCGCGAAGCATCGCCCCGACGGAGCAAGCGGCTTCGTGGGAAGCGCCGCGGGCTGCGAAGGTGAAGCCTGACGGCATCGGGCCCGCCCTGATCAAGGGATCGCTGACCGTCTCCGGTACACTCTCCTTTCTGCGCGAGAACGGCCGGCGCATTCTCACGCTGGCCCTGGCGCTGTTCGCCCTCGGCATCGTCGTCCTGATGATTCTTCCGGTCCGCTACGCCGCGACCGCCCTGGTCGTGCTCGATCCCCGCGAGCTGCGCGTGACCTCGGATCAGGAGGTGCTGCCGGGCATCGGCCAGGATGCCGCGGCGCTTCAGAGCCAGATCGAGATTGCAAAATCCGATGGTTTTCTCCGTCCCCTGATCGAGCAGCTCAAGATCGCGGACGACGAGGACATCGCGGGCGGCTATACCGACATGACGCGCCTGCTCGAAAGATTCCGCAAGCGCCTCGAGATCACCCGGCGCGGGCTCACCTACGTCATTGCGATCTCCTTCACCTCGAACCGGCCCGAACGGGCCGCTTACTACGCCAATGCGATCGCCGAGGCATTCGTTGCCAGCCAAGGCCGCGTTCGCACCGAGGCAACCGACGAGGCCGCCGACTGGCTCAAGGACCGGCTGAAGACGCTGAACGAGCGCCTGCGCGCGTCGGAAGATGCCGTCGCCGCCTTTCGGCTCGAACACAACATCGTCAATGCCGGCAAGGAATCCACCACGCAGCAATTGCGGGTGACCGATTTGTCCCAGCAGGTCTCCGCCGCCCGCGCGCGCACCGAGGAGGCCAAGGCGCGCTACGAGCAGGTGCAACGCGACCTCAAGGCCAATGTCGAAGGGCCGGTGAAGCAGGACCTGCTGAGCATGCTGCGCGCGCAGCGCTCGGCCTTGAACGACCAGATCGCGCAGAAGAAGGCGGTGTATGGCGATCGGCATCCCGACCTCGCGATCTCCTACAGCCAGCTCGCCGATATCAACCGGCAGATCGAGATCGAGCGGAAGAAGAACATCGACACGGCGAAATCGGAATATGAGGCCCAGCGCGAGCAGCAGAACGCGCTGGAAAAGCAGCTCAAGGCGGTCGAGACGAAGATACTGGTCGATGGCCAGGCACTGGTGAAGCTGCAGGAGCTGCAGCGCGACGCCGATGCCAACAGGAACATCTACGAGCAGTTCCTGTCGCGGTTCAAGACCACCAACGAGCAGCGTCAGTTGCAGGCGTCCCAGACCAAGGTCGCCTCGATCGCCATTCCGCCGCTGCGCTCGACGCGTCCGCCGCTCGCCTTGCTGCTCGCGGCGCTGGCGATCGGCTCGCTGTTGACGTCGACCGGCGCCGTTGCGGTGACGACGAGCGCGTCCGCCGACAAGCCGATGTCCGTTCAGGCGCCTGCATCCGTGGACGCGAAGGAGACGCCCGGCCGGCCAGCCCAGCCGCCGCCCGCCGCCGGGCCCGAGCCGATGCCCAGCCTTGCCGTCTGGGCCCGCATCCCCGAGCTGGCGTTCGGAGCCGGGACCAGCACCGTCTGGCAAAAACCGGTTGCCAATTCGGCCGAGCTCGATCTCGCCGCCCATCTGCGGCCGCTGCTCGAACGCATCGATCGTGTGCCGGTGCGCGGCTGCAAGGTCGCGCTGGTGTTGTCGGTCGGCAAGAGCGCAGGCGGCAACACGGTTGCGCGCTCACTCAATCGCGCCGCTGTGAATCGGGGCATGATGAGCGTGCTGATCCGGCTCCAGCCGGAATTCGCAAGTCACCAGCCGCCGGTGACCGAATGGCACGACGGTTCGACCACGGCGGGCCTTCAGTCGATCGAGGAGCTCCTGAGTGCCGGCCGAAAACCCGATGCGAGGCCGGAGGACGATATTCGTTCGGAGTTCGACCTGATCGTCGTCCACGCCGGCAATCTCGCCTTGCAGCCCGACGCCATCGCCCTGGCCGCGCATGCGGATATGATCGTCCTGGTGGCGCGCGCCGGCGAGCTCGGTTCGGCCGCGATGCGCCGGGTGACTGCGGCGCTGTCGAGGTACGAGGCCGTGCCGACGGGGCTCATCGTCAATCATGCGCCTGCGGGCTCGCAGGCGCCGCACCCCGAGGGCGGCGCATTGGGTCTTGCGGTCTGACGATGACGGCGTTGCGCCGTGGCCTACTGGCCGCGGCGATGCTGCTGTCGATCTCTTCGCCGACAATTGCGTGTCCTTGCTCGATCATCGCATTGTCATGCTCCGGTCATCTCAGCTGCATGGTCCGTTGCTCTTTTCCCGGCGCTCAGGAGCCTCTTCCGTTCCGACGACATCGGAACGGAGCTCCGGATGATTGCTTGACGCGTTTTCCTGACGCGGAGCCGGACGCCACTTCGCTCGAAGACGCTCTGGGGAGAGCTGACATGCAACTGATCAAGACGATTTCGGCTGACCGCCGTTCGATGCTCAAAGGCCTCGCGGCGGCAGCCGTGGCGCCGCTTGCGGTCCCGGCGATGGCGGCCGAGAGCGTTCCGGCGCAGCCGACCGGTTCGGTGGCCGCGATCGCCACGGACAAGCCCTATTGGGCGGCCGTGAAGGGGCTCTATGCCGTCACGCCCGACGTCGTCAATTTCGAGAACGGCTATTGGGGCATCATGGCCGAGCCCGTGAGGCGCGAGTTCATCCGCCAGTCCGACATGGTCAACTATCAGAACACCTGTTACGCGCGGCTGCGCGCGGGGACCGATTTCGAGGCCGTACGCGCCAGGGTGGCGGAAGCGGTCGGCGCGCTGCCTGAGGAGATCGCGCTGACCCGCGGCGCGACCGAGGCGCTTCAGCTTCTCATCGGCGGCTACAACAGGCTGAAGCCCGGCGATGGCGTGCTCTATGCCGACCTGGACTATGATTCGATGCAGTATGCGATGAACGCGCTGAAGGCGCGCCGCGGCGTCGACGTGGTCAAGTTCGACGTGCCGGAGCCGGCCACCCGCCAGGCGGTGCTCGACGCCTATGTCCGAGCCATCGAGGCGAACCCGAAGACGAGACTTCTCCTCCTGACCCATGTCAGCCACCGCACCGGCTTCGTCATGCCGGTCGCCGAGATCGCCCGAATGGCGAAGGCCAAGGGCATCGACACCATCGTCGACGCCGCCCATTCCTGGGGACAGATCGACTTCCGGGTGGGCGAGCTCGAGGCCGATTTCGTCGGATTCAATCTGCACAAATGGATCGGCGCGCCGCTCGGCGTCGGCTTCCTCTACATCAGGAAGGACCGCCTCGCAGCCATCGATCGCGACATGGGCGACGAGGATTTTCCGGAAAGCGACATCCGCTCGCGGGTGCATACCGGCACGGTCAATTTCGCCACGGTGCTGACGGTGCCCACGGCCGTGGCGCTGCATCAGCAGATCGGCGCGGCGGCAAAGCAGGCCCGCCTGCGTCATTTGCGCGACTACTGGGTCAGCCGCGTCCGCGGATTCAAGGACATCGAGATTCTGACGCCCGATGAAGCCGGCTCATATGGCGCGATCACGTCCTTCCGTCTTGCCGGCAAGACCAGCAAGCCCGACAACGACGCGACGGTGGTGAAGCTCAGGGACGGCTACAAGATCCTGACGGTGCGCCGGGCCGGCGTCGCCAAAGGCCAGTGCATCCGCGTGACTCCGTCGCTCTTTACCGATGAGGCCGATCTCGACTGCCTCGTCGAGGCGCTGGCCATCATCACCGGCACGAAGACGGGGTGAAGGCTGGCGCGGATAGCAAACCAAATTTGAGAGCAGTCTCGTGCGGCCATTCGAGACGCCCGCTTGGGCGGGCTCCTCGGGAAACCGCAAAGCGCGCCTCAGATCAAGCCTTGCCACATGAGCTGTTGCTCTGATGCAAGCTGGCCACGTCGGCACGGCCCTGGCTTTCCGTGACCTGGATCAACGTGATTGCGCCGGGCGTGACGATTCCCATCTGCGGTTGGGCGGAGAGGTAGGTGGTGCTGCCGGCACGCAGATCGAGGCTCACCTTCTCGCTTCCTTGCCCGAACAGGTTGCTGCTCAGCGGAAGATTGTTGACTGCAACCTCGTGGCGGCCCGGAGGCAGCTCGCAGGCGACGAACCCCGCAGCCTGGCTGCCGCCAATGACGCGTCCATCGACCGCATAGCTTGGCTGGACTGCGAAACCCAGGGCGGATGAGCGATAGACCACCAGCCGTGCGGTATTTGCATTGACGTTATCTGTCAGAGCCGCGCTGCCCATCGGCCCTGATGCACACCCCGCAAGCAAGAAAGCCGCAACGAAGATCCCCGGACGCAAGCCCATCCCAACCCCCTGATTCAGTCCAACAGTCCCCAAGGGATCATTGGCGGGGGTGGTGCACGAAGTCAATCGCGACTTCTGGTCGTGCCGCACCAGCTCATGTCACCGCCAGCCGAGCGCCGGCGCGACGTGCTTCAAGATCGCCTCGATCGCATGTGCGCAGTAATCGACCCCGAGCTGGTTCGGAATCGTCAGCAGCAGCGTATCCGCCTCCGCGATCGCCTCGTCCTGCCGCAGCTGCTCGATCAGCACATCCGGCTCCGCCGCATAACTCCGGCCGAAGATCGCGCGGGTGTGCGGGTCGATGAAGCCGATCTGGTCTTCGCCGCCGCGCTCTCCGCCGAAATAGGCGCGGTCGCGATCGTTCATCAGTGCGAAGATACTGCGGCTGACGGACACGCGCGGCTCGCGGGCGTGGCGGGCCTCCTTCCATGCCGCGCGAAAGCTTCGGATCTGAGCGGCCTGCTGCACATGGAAGGCTTCGCCGGTCTCGTCGTTCTTCAGCGTCGAGCTCTGCAGGTTCATGCCGAGCTTCGCCGCCCACACGGCGGTGGCGTTCGAGCCGGCGCCCCACCAGATGCGTTCGCGCAGGCCTTGCGCATGCGGCTCCAGGCGCAGCAGCCCCGGCGGATTGGGAAACATCGGCTGCGGATTGGGCTCGGCAAAACCTTCGCCGCGGAGCAGGTCGAGAAAGACCTCCGCATGGCGCCGGCCCATGTCGGCATCGCTCTGGCCCTCGGCCGGCTGATAGCCGAAATAGCGCCAGCCGTCGATCACCTGCTCCGGCGAGCCGCGGCTTATGCCGAGCTGCAGCCGGCCGCCGGCGATGAGATCGGCGCTGCCTGCGTCCTCCACCATGTAGAGCGGGTTCTCATAGCGCATGTCGATCACGGCCGTGCCGATCTCGATCCCGCTGGTCCTGGCGCCGACGGCCGCAAGCAGCGGGAAGGGCGAGGCGAGCTGCCGCGCGAAGTGGTGGACGCGGAAATAGGCGCCGTCGGCCCCCAGCTGCTCGGCCGCGACCGCAAGCTCGATCGACTGCAGCAAGGTGTCGGCCGCAGAGCGGGTCTGCGATTGCGGCGAGGGTGTCCAGTGCCCGAAGGAGAGGAATCCGATCTTTTTCATGAAGGTAACATATGAATGATCGAATGGGTTTGCGAGACGTCGACGGGCGGAAAGGTGGCAGCGAGGCGTGCGTAGCGCACCGTTCGGGCCTGCTGGTGTTTCCGTCGTACGGCGGACCACGACCTCGGATCGTTCGATGTCGCTCTGCCCTGCGGAGAAACGTCCTCAGATGTCGCAGCCGGTCAAGTTCAACGCCTTGCGCAAGCCGCCAAACGCTTTGAGGCGACAGAACGCGGAATCGTTTACCGGCCCCGAGCGCTGGGCGTCGGCAGTTCGCTTGACTGCAATTGGCTTCGGCTTCGGCTTGGGCTTGGGACGTTCCGCGGTCACGATCTTCTTCGGAGTGTGGCGATGACGGACGACCCGCTCCGGGTGGGGCGAGCCGACATGGGGCACTTCCGGCGGAGCAGCGCGGCTTTCGACCGGAGCAGTCTGTGCCGGCATCGCGCTGCTCACCGCGGCAAGGTCGAGGCGATCAGCCTTCGCCAAGGCATAGTGTGCAGCAGAAATGCCCGCGTCTTGCTCGGCAGGCGGCTGCACGATCGCGGCTGCGCGACGCGGTGGCGCTGTCAGCTCCATTGCCGACAGCACCCCTGCACTCAACAGGATGAGGAGGCCCAACAACGCCATTCTCAGCATAATGCGCCTCTGACAGAGGTTCGTGCCGCTGAAAATTCTCCGCGCCAATGAGGCAGCTTGTCGACGGCTGCCGACCCCAAGACGAATCATTTGCCGACAGGGTTAACGTGGGTGATGCTCCCGCACATAGGCAGGAGCGGCGTCAACTGCTCGCACCGGCTTAGGGTTATGCGCCGAGACACTTGAAAAATGATCGGCGCGCGCGACCAGAAGGTCCAGGAAGCTGCGCGCGCGCAGCGACATCCACTGCGTCTCCGGATAGACCGCATGCAGGGGCAGCGCGGCGATGGTGTAGTCCGGCAGCACATGTTCGAGCTCACCGCTGCGAAGGCCCTCTGCCGCATTCCAGTCGGGCAGGATGGCGATGCCGAGATGCTGCATCGTCGCCTCCTGCATCGCATCGGCATCGTCGACGTGAATGGGTCCGTTGATGGACACGACGTGACGGCCATGCTCGGATTCGAAGGCCCATTGATGTGCCGGCGACATCCTGGAATAGACGATGCACTGGTGCGAGCCGAGATCGTCGGGCGTCCGCGGCATCGGGCGGCCGTGCAGATAGGTCGGCGTCGCAACCAGATAGCGCTGCACGGTGCCGAGCCGGCGGGCGACCAGCGTGCTCGGCTCCAGGTTTCCGATGCGCAGGGCGAGCTCAATGCCTTCTTCGACGAGATTGACGAACCGCTCGCTGAAGCGGATGTCGACCCGAACGTCAGGATAATGACGCACATACTCGGCGATGACGGGCATCATGTAGCGCCGTCCGAACGACGAGGGCACGCCGATCCGCAGCGTGCCTGTCGGGCGGGGCGCCGCCTGCTCGACGCTCGACCGCGCCATCTCGAAATTGTCGAGGATCTGGCGCGCGAGATCGTAGATGCGGTGCGCCTCGGCCGTCGGTTTCAGCGTGCGCGTCGTGCGAGAGAACAGCTGCGTGCCGAACTCGCTCTCCAGCATCGCGATGCGCTTGCTGATCGCGGGCTGGCCGATGCCGAGCTCCTTGGCCGCCGCCGAGAAGCTGCCGCCTTCGAGGGTGCGAACGAAAGCGCGAAGGCAATCGATCCGGTCCATAATTCATTCCGATCTGGAATAAATCATATCCCATATATTCCGTAGTGCGCAACAGCTCGGGCCGCTAGGCTTCAACAAGCAACCAGGGAGGGAGTCACGTGGCACGCCATGTCGGAATTGTCGGCGCCGGAATCGCCGGCCTGCATCTCGCGCTCTACCTGCAAAAGCACGGCGTGGACGCCACTGTCATCACCGACCGGACGCCGGAAGACTATCGCGAGAGCCGGCTCGTCAACACCGTCGCGCATCACCATGTGACGATCGCGCGCGAGGACTATCTCGGCGTCAATCACTGGACCGATCCCAAGGACCATTATTACTACCACGACCACGTCTTCAATTTTCCGAAGCCGCTGCGCTTTCGCGGCGATTTCTCGAAAGCGAGCCGCGCCGTCGATTACCGGATCTATCTTCCTGCCCTGATGCAGGAATTCACGAAGCGCGGCGGCAGCATCGAGTACCGCCGCATCGAGGAGCGCGACATCCGTCCGCTGGTCGCGCGCTTCGACCTGCTGGTGGTCTCGACCGGCAAGGGGCCGCTGGGCCAGCTCTTCACCTACCGTCCGGAGCACACGCCCTATTCGCAGCCGCAGCGGCGATTGTGCGTCGGGCTCTACACCGGCGTGCGGCAGCCCGACCCCATGAACGTCACGCTCTCGGTGTCGCCCGGCCATGGCGAGATGATCGTGATCCCCACCGTCACCTTCGGCGGCATCGCCAATGCGCTGCTGATGGAGAACGTCCCCGGTGGCGACATGGAGGAACTGGCCACGCTCAGCTATGACGACAACCCGAGGCACTTCCTGAAGGTGCTGTTGGGCAAGCTGGAGAAGCATCACCCGACGACCTACGATCGCATCGATACCGCCCGCTTCGATCTCGCGCAGCCGCAGGATCTGTTGCAGGGCGGCGTGGTCCCCACGGTGCGCAACACGGTGGTCGAATTCGACGACGGCAAATGCGCGATCGCGGTCGGCGACGTGCATGCCATCGTCGATCCCATGATGGGCCAGGGTGCCAATGTCGCCTCCTATGCAGCCTTCGTCCTCGGCGAGGAGATCGTCAACGCCGACGCGCTCGATGCGCGCCTGTGCGAGAAGATCGATCTGAAGCGGCAGGACCGCGTGCTGGCGGCCTCGCGCTGGACCAATGTGATGCTGCAGCCGCCGAGCGAAGCGCTGGGCATGCTGATCGGCGCGATGAGCCAGAATCCGGCGCTGGCGAACGAGTTCACCGAGAATTTCAACTATCCGGACCGGCAGTGGGACCGCATTTCCACGCCGCAGCGCATCCACGCCTGGATCGAGCGCATGTCCGTGCCGGCCGAGCCGGTCAGGGCGATTGCGTGAGGATCGATGCGAGCGGAGACTGAGATGCCGCGCGCCAACCCGGCGTCGTTTCGCGAAGCCGCGTCGCGCTTTGCAACCGGGGTCGCGGTGCTGACCGCATTGGACGAGCACGGCCGCGTCTGCGGCATGACCGCGAACAGCTTCGTGACCGTCAGCCTGTCGCCGCCGACCGTGCTGGTCTCCGTCATGCCCGGCCGTATGCTTCGGGCGATCTCGGCGACGGAACGTTACTGCGTCAATATCCTGCCGGATCATGGCCGGGATCTGTCGCGGCATTTTGCGAGCCAGCCGAACACCGGCGCGGCGCCGCATTGCGAGATCGTCGACGGCCTGCCGCGCCTATCCGGCTGCATAGCCTGGTTCGCCTGCGAGGTGACGCGGACCGTCGATGTCAGCGACCACACGTTGATCATCGCCGAAGTCTCGAGCTGCGACTATCGCGACACCACGCCGTTGGTGTTCTTCTCCAGTCGGTATCATCTCGGCCCCGGCGTACCGGTTGATCGGTGACGGAGCCGCGACGCCTCAGGCGTCTTCTCCTCACCATCTGAGGCGTTCTCCGTCCTGCGAGCGGCATCGCCGGGGGCTTGATCTAGATCAAGCAACGCGCGCTTTGTGGTCCCTAGCGTGAAGGTTGTGCGCAGAGGAGGGAAGGCCATGCGGATATCCCGTCGACAGGCGACCATTGGCGGTCTCAGTCTCTTTGCAGGGGCATCATTCGGCACATTGGCCCGCGCAGAGTTCGGCGACATCTTGCGCGATTTCGGTGACGGAGTGGAAGATTTTGCCGTCGCCCAGGATGCCTACATCTACGGCTATCCGTTGGTGACCATGGAATATACGCGAAGAATCATTACGAATGTCACGACTCCGGTGGGCAATCACGCGCCGATGGGCCAATTCATCAAGTTACGCCGATATCCCGACGCTTCGTTCCGCGACGTGACTGCGCCCAATGCGGACACGCTCTACACGACGGCATTCATCGACGTCGAGAAGGAGCCGTGGGTCCTCAGCATCCCCGACATGAAGGACCGCTATTTCCTGTTTCCCATGCTGGACGGCTGGACCGACGTATTTCAGGCGCCCGGAAAGCGAACCACGGGGACCGGTGCGCAAACCTACGCGATCACCGGGCCGGGCTGGAAGGGTGCGCTCCCCTCGGGCGTCAAGGAGTACAAGTCGCCGACCAGCCTCGTGTGGATACTCGGACGAATCTACTGCACGGGAACGCCGGAAGACTATGCTGCGGTCCACGCTGTGCAGGATCAGTGCAAGCTGGTCCCATTAAGCAGCTACGGCAAGCCCTATACGCCGCCGGCCGGCGAGGTCGATCGATCCATCGACATGAAGACCGCCGTGCGCGATCAAGTGAATGGCCTGGATACCATCGCCTACTTCACACTCCTGGCGCGGCTCATGAAGGCGAACCCGCCGGCCGCGGCGGATGCCCCTGCGCTCGCCAGGTTTGCACGGATTGGCCTCGTCGCCGGACAGGAGTTCGATCCGAGCAGATTGCGCAATGCGGACTTTGCCAAACGTGTTCCGCAAATCGCCTTCGATCGCATCATGCTTCAGTTCAAGGTCAACAAGGAGATAAAGGATATCAACGGGTGGGGTTACACGACCAAAACCGGGATCTACGGGACCGACTATTTCATGCGGGCCTTCGTGACGGCCGTCGGTCTCGGCGCGAACCGGCCGCAGGATGCCGTCTATCCCAGCTCGCAGAAAGATGGCGAAGGCAAAGCCTATGACGGCGCCGCCAAATACGTCCTGCGTTTTGCAAATGGGCAATTGCCGCCTGCGCGCGGCTTCTGGTCGCTCACGATGTATGACAGCAGCTACTTCTTCGTGGCCAACCCGATCAACCGCTATTCGATCAGCGCCCGGCAGAATCTGAAATCGAACCCGGACGGCTCCATCGACATCTATATCCAGAAGGACTCGCCGGGCGCAGACAAGGAATCCAACTGGCTCCCGGCTCCATCCGGCAAATTCCAGCTGATGATGCGCTTGTACTGGCCGAATGAGAAGAGCCCCTCGATCGTCAACGGCACGTGGAAGCCGCCACCGGTGAAGAAACTGGCTGCGGTCGTCCAGCGCTAGATGGTGGCACCGTGAGTTCGCGATTGGCCTCCCCGGGGCTTACATGATCCGGAAAACTGTGCCGCGGTTTTCCGAAGATCGTGCTCAAACATGACCTGACGCACGCTGACGATTCATCCTTATCGGATCGCGCTTTGGTGCGCGTGTGCCCCGTGCCGACTCGCACAGGTGGCGGTGTGGAACAGGCCGTGGCACTTCAGGCGTAGGCCACCCAGCCGCGGAAGGCGAAGCCGGTGTAGAACAGGGTTGGATCCGAGAATCCGGCCTCGCGCAAAACCGCTTCGTCCTGCGCGGGCGCGAGAATCTGGAGATGGTTGGTGACGGCATCCCGTGCGGCCACCGCCTGCTCCGGCTCGACGCCGGATGCCGCCAGGAAGGCGGAGTACCGCGACAGCCAGCGCGGGCGTTCCTCCTCGCCGTCAGGAGCGCTCAGATGGGCGACTACGAAGGGCGCGCGCGGCTTGAGGCGGCGGCGGACTTCGGCGGCGATGCGACGCCGTTCCGCGACGTCGACGAAGTGCAGGGTCAACAGGCAGGTGGCGCCATCGAACGGTCCTGCCGGGGCATCGTCGATATAGCCCTGATGAAGGTGTGCGCGCGAGGCGAGCGACCCCAGCGTCTGGCTGGCGAGCGCGAGCATCGCCTCCGAGGGATCGACGCCGTCGAAGCTCCAGGCGGGGTGCGCTTGCGCAAAGGCCTTCAGCTCCAGGCCGCCGCCGGCGCCGAGGACGAGCACCCGCGCATCGCCGGGGGCGCGTTCGGCCAGCAGGATCGCCGCCATGGTCTGCATGGCATCATAGCCCGGGACGAAGCGCCGCGGTCCCTCCGTGTATCTCGCCACGAACTGCGGATCGGAGAATGCGGCTTGAATGTCGGTCATGAATGTTGTCCTGCGAATGGAGCCATTCACGCGCGATGCGCGCTCATGTCGTGGATCTTTCGCGACCCTAGCCGCTTGCGCAGGTCCGCGCCGAGCATCGCCAGTGTCACCTCGCCGAGGCGCGACAGCAGCAGCGCCTCCGCATCGTGAAAGGCCTGATCGAGCGCGGCGTTGACCGCCTGCTCGACGAGGCAGCCCGGCGCCTCGGTCCGGTTGCCCATGGCCAGAAGCGATGGGCTTCCGAGCGCGGCGTAGACATCGCGCAGCGTCACCTTCGAGAGGTCGCAAGCAAGCGTCCAGCCGCCGCCATGCCCCTTCTCGGAGCGGACGTAACCGAGCTCGCGCAGCCCCGCCATGATGCGCCGGATCACCACCGGGTTGGTGTCCATCGCCTTCGCCAGGGTCTCGGAGGTGAACGGCCCAGGCTGCTGCGCCATGTGCAGCAGGACGTGGAGCACGCCGGACAGTCGGGAGTCGCGTTTCATGTAACTTTGTATGTTACATATTTGAGCGAAGGTCAAGCGGCCCTGAATGTCGATCGTGCCATGGTGCCTCAGTCCGAAATTATGCGGTGAATTTGTGCCCGAGCAGCCACCCCGAACCCATGTTCGAGGAAACCATGATAGGGCTCAGATCTGCCGGGCGCGGACTCCCGAATCGGCGCCGCATCCAAGGCGCGCAGCCGGCAATGGCCGACCCCTCGCCACTACTTTCCGTAATGATAGCGAGCGACTCCATCCCCCGGATATTTCGCAAGGAAAGCGCACAATTCAACTTCCGCGCATGCCGCGCCGTGCGATAGGTCTGTATAGACCAGTTCCCACCTGCGGCAAAATTCCAGCCCCCCCGCGTCAGCTACACTCCGTTCGCATCTCAATTCGTAGATTATAACTTCCTCGGCAAAGCCCTTCGGTTTGATCCGATCGACGCTGCGGAAGCAAAACTGGGATTCTGCGCGCCGCTTCACCGTCGAGCTGACCAGGATCGAAGTTCCGTAGCTCCTGTTAAGCCTCTCGAGGCGCGATGCCAAATTAACGGTCGATCCAAGTCCCGTGTAGTTCATGCGATCCTGGGAGCCTACATTCCCCACGACGGCATCACCTGTATGCAATCCGATTCGAGTTCGATAGACGGGCCATCCCTCCCGCTCAAACTCCGCATTCAGCCGCGCGTTTGCGCGCTGAAAGGCGAGCGCGGCGGCGCATGCATTCACAGCGTGGTTGGGATCATCGCCCGGTGCGTTCCACATGGCCATTATGGCGTCGCCGATGAACTTGTCGACGGTGCCGACGTGGCTCATGATCTCGTGTGACACGGCGGCGAAATAGCGCGACGTATACTGCATGACCTGAGTCGGATCGGCCCTTTCCGCAATTTCGGTAAAGCTCACGACGTCGGAAAACAGCAGGGTGACTTCCCTTCGCGTGCCACCGAGTTGGAGTGGCGTCCCCGTCTCGATCAGCCGTTCAACCAGCCGCCGCGGCACGAAGCGTGAGAATGCCTCAGTCATGGTACGCATCGTCGAAACAGAACGGCCGAGTTCGTCGATCTCGCGGATCATCGAGCGCACCCGCGGCGCAATAGACGGCTCGAATTTCTGGATCCGATCGGTTTCGGCGGCCAGGTCCCGCAGCGACTTGGAAAGCATCGAGCCTATGAAGAACACGATGGGAACCATCACCGCCACGAACGCGCCCGCAGTCATGAACAGCCGCCTGCGTTCGGATAGGATGCTCGCAAAGAACTCGTCGACCGGCGCCAGCACGGCAACATGAAGACTTGCCGGGCCTGCATTCGGAATTGGCTGGAATGCTGCTGCATAGCGCCGGCCCGCGGGATCGCTAAAGAACTGCTGCGAATTGGAATCGGCGCGCCAAGCCCTGATCGCCCGGAGCACGCCGGCCATATCCGTTTCGCGGAGGCGAGGAATGGTCTCAGAAGCCTCGCGTCTCAGCAGTTCCGACATTTGCGGATGGGCCAGGATACGATCCTCGTCATCGAACAGGAAGGCGGCAGCCGACGGCGTCAATTGTTCGCGCTTCAACAGCTCTTGCGCGACGTCGAGCAGCAGATCGCCCGCGATCACCCCGCCTCTTCCCTGCTCCAGTGGCAGCCGAACGGTGTAGCCCTGTTTCCCGGTTGCATAGAAAACATAAGGCCCGGTTAGCATACTACCGTCGCGACGCTCTGCGTCCTTGTACCAAGGCCGCTCGCGCGGGTCGTAGTCAGGAGGCCCCGGCATTTCCCGCACGGTCGCGAGCCCCTCGGTCAGAAATCGCCGCCGCGATCTAGTGCTGGCTGGATCCGACCTGGAGATCACAACAAGTCGAAAGGCGGCCGCGGCGGGTGCTTCCAGCCGCGCGCGTGCCTCTACCCCGAGGGTGTTGATCGCGTCCATCTCTATGAAGGACCCGTCGTTGTAACCGATATAGAGATTGAAGAGCTGGCTGTTGCTCTTGAGCATGGCTGCGAGCAACGCGTTGAGCTGAGGGTTGTCCTCAAAATCGGCTGAAGCGACCGACGGCAAAGCCCTCAGCGTGGCAAGATTCTCGCGTACTAGCCTCAACTGCGAACCAATGCGATCCGCGGACAATTCGGAAACTTTGCCGATGAATTTGCTGGCGGCAGAGTCCGTGGCGGCGGTGATCCGCGCAAAGCTCAGATATACAAGCGTCAGACCGATGGCGAGAACGACAACCACGAACAGCGAAATGATGGAGGCCTTGAATCCGACCTGAATGTTGCCGTTCTTCGAAGATGCCATCGGGTCTCCATGAGAGGACGATGCGGCCAGACCACTGATTGAGCTTCAGGATCCTGGCAGCTCGTTCACTACTTCCGCGCAATGGGCCTTGCCGACGCAGGCTCGGGCGCTGCAGCTGAAATCAGAAGCGAGAGCCAGGTATTCCAGCCCTCGGGTCGGTTCTGCGCCGCAAACTCCTTGTAACCCTTCAGATTGATGTAGCCTTGCATGTTGCCGACCGGAAACAGGAAGCCGATCTGCGGGCCGATACCTGCCACACGAGATCGGAAGCCGCCCAATGAAAGCGGCGCGCCGAAATCGTCGGTAAGCTGCTGCAGATAATAGCCGGCGACGCCAACCTGCAATTGCTTGGTGAAGAAGTGAGACGCGCCCCAGTCGAAATGGTAGTCGATTCCATTCTGATACTGGGTGGACGTGTTCTTGAAGTTGTAGGTCGCTCCTGCGAGCGCTGAGAATTCATTCCCGTTTTGCGGATTGAAGTAGGTGTACCCCGCCCCGAAATCGATCGCGCCATGGCCGAGGCCGAGGTTGGCAAGCCGGTTCGGATCGTAGTCGCCGACGGGGATGGCTCCTGTTCCGTAAACCATGAGATTGTGCACGCCCATATTCCATTTGAGCGCGATCTGCGGGATCAGATCAGCGTAGGATGTGAGCTCCTGGGTCCGGCTCAGAGCGAGCGTGTTGCCGGACGGGCCCGTCAAAGAAAGCGCAGCGGAAGCCTCACTTCGCCCGGCAACGCCGAGCAGAGTTGCGGACAGCTGGCCGCCGAGGACCGGAGTTGCAAAGACATAGGTCGGGCCAAACAGTCCGAGATCACCTGTCCCGGCGATGCCCACATCGACTCGACCGCCGCGGGGAAACGCGGCGCCTGCCCCCGAACTGACGTTCGTATGGTAGTAGATTGTCGCCCAAGACCATCCGGGCACACTCGGTGTCGCGGCGAGACTGCCGAAAAAGCCGGGAATCCAGAAGCTGACGCCGCTCTCGTCTGCGAATGAGGGCTCCGGTCGCGCCAGCAAAGCCGCACCCAGGCCAAATATCGACAAGAATATGCGCGCGAGCCGTCGATTGCGCTTCATGCCCTCTTCCATCAAGAAACGGTTGTCGTTGCCGACTCTACTTGTTGGGCTGGGCTTCCGGAAATTTCCATTTTCCGTTCAACCGCGGTCGGTAAAGCCGGACCATATAGTTCCAGCCCTTCATGATGGGCAGGCAATTGGGATTCTTTCCGTCGCAACCGCCGAATTGCACGGATACCGAATTGTCTTCGTTCTTTCGTGCCGTGATGTTGTTGAGCGAATAGGCGTTGTACTGGTTGGGCTCGAAATAGCCTTCCGTGTTGTACAGGCTTATCGACCAGAACCCGTCCACCGGCACGTCCTTCACGTTCAGCCTGTAGACGGTCGTGCCATCGTTACGGGCCGGGACGACATTGAGGTAGAGCGCCTCCTTTGGAGGATTTGCCCCCCAGCCAAGGGCAGCGCCGATCACGAAGCGGAGGGGATCGACCTCCGCCTTGCGTCCATACATCCGGCTCGTATCGGGAAGTGTGGTTCCCAGCGCCAGCAATGCATCACGCACCTTCTTCTGGCTTGCTTGGTCCCAGTCGGGAATCTCGAACTTCCCGGCCTGCTTTTGGGACACCTTGATCGCGTCCTGCAGCGCGTGCACCTCCTTGAGGTCCTGAGGATCGGCCGGATCGACGAGCGTTCGAACGGCGGCCAAAGCGTAGCGTGTGCCTACATCCTTTCGCGCAAGCGTGATCCTGCCTGGCTTGTAGAACACACCAAAGGTGTACTGGTCTTCGTCGATGACCTGTAGCGACATGAATCGCGTGCCAGCGTTCGGCAGCGTTATCGTGACGGGCCCGGCATCGAGGTCGAACACGGCGGCCGAATAGAGCGTGTCTCGGTTGAGACGGATGACAGTCTGCTTGTCCAGCGGCGCAGGCGAACGGGTATGGTCGAATTTTCCAAAACCACCGTTCTTCACGACGCCCCCGAAATACAGATCCGATTCCGCACGGGCAAAGTTCTCGGGTGTTACCAGAGCGGGCTTATGTTCTGCGGGGAATCCGCTTTGCGCCATACCGAACGACGCTGAGGTGATCATTACTGCAAGAACAGAAACACGGCCGATCCTCATGCCAATCTCCTTGCGCTCAGACGACGCGCTGCAACGGGGGCTGCTTCCATTGGCCGTCCAAGGCCTCTGCCTTGGGCCAATAGATGCGAAGCGTCGTCCAGAACGGTCCCTTCGGGCAGGGCAGCCAATTCGACTCGCGGTCCGGTCGGGGCGCTTCATTCTGAATGTGGAGTGTGTAACCGCCATCGGGATCGCGCTTGAGGCTGTCGAGCATCGTCGAGTTGATCAGATAGCGGTTGATCTTGTTGGCGTAGAGCAGGCTCGACGGCAGCTCGTACATCGTGAGGGACCAGAAGGCATTGGCTGGCGGCAATTGTCCTGACTCGAAGCGAAGCACGTAGCGGTTTGCACCATTGAGCACGCCGCCGTCTGCATCCCGGAAATAAGCCGGGTACATCGCCTCGTCCCTGGTATTGCCGTAGATGCCCAGCACGGCGGATGCCATCCGGGCCATGTAGTCGTTCTTCAGCATGGCCCGCGTCCCGAATCCGTCCGCCGCGGTGCGCTTGCCGGTCTCAACCTCCTTCGCCTTGAACTCGGCAAACGCCTTCCAGGCGTCCGCCATTCCGTCCGTCACGGCTTTGCGCATTTCGGGCGACAGGCTGCCTGGATCGAAGTTCTTTCCGGCCCCGATGTTCAGCCTCGCGAAGCGAGACATTAGAGATTTCTCGGACGGGTGCGTCGGACAGAACTGCAGGAGGAAGTTCAACAGGACGAAGAACTCGGGCGAGCTCTTTTGCTCGTCTTGCACGAGTGGTGCTGGAAAATGGGTTGCGGACATCGGGGGCGGAGCCGCTTGCCCGAGAAAGCTGGATAGCGTCTGGACCTTGTAGCCAGCCTGAACTCGTTTGACGCCATCGAGGTCGGCTGGGTCGAACAGCTGTGTCCGGTAAAGCACCAGATTGAGCTCGGTCTCGGAACGGATGATCGCCTTGATGCCTTTCGGCCTCTCGCCATGCCATCGTGGGCCGGCCAGCAGGAAACTTCCGGGATCGTTGCCCGTGGCGCGGCTTCCTACATAGGCGAAGTTGAACGTGTAAAGATCGATGAACTGCAATGAATAATAGCGCCTCTTCTCAACGGCGGGCACTGTCAGCACCAGCGGTTCGGCACGCAGGTCTGCGCCGAGCTGAGAGTACGGGGTGTCGGAATTGGGTGTCTGGATCGCCTTGTCGTCCGGGGTAAAGACGCGCGCTACGTTGTTGATTGCATTCCACGGCGCCTTGAACTCGGGATCGTCGCGATCGACGAAGTACGACCTCATGATGCGATAGTTTTCCAGCATCGGTACGCCGTAGATCGTCGCTTCCTTGGCAATAACTCGCGCGTCGCTCGGTGCAAGCGAAGTGGCCGCGGCGGCATTCGTGTTAGCGCCGACGGATATGGCCGCCGTCCCGAGTACAAAGTCGCGACGAGTCAAATCAGTTGTCATCACTCGAACCCTTCTCTTCCGAGCTGCAGGCGCGCTTGAGTTTAACGATCCCAAAATGCAAGATTGTCCGAAATCGGACAAAGGGTGAGCGCTTATGCAAAAAATATCTAAGGTTGAGTCCGAAAAAATCGCAAGCTCGTCGGGCTGGCTCGCCCGGGTCCCAAGCAAGTTCAGGGCAGACGTGCTGGATCATTCGGTATTGATTCAATTGAAAAAGGGAGAGGCGCTGTTTCACGTCGGCGATCCGCCCGGTGGAATTTACGGGCTCGTGGCTGGCACCATTAGCGTTAGTCTGGCGCCCCTCGATCACGCGCCGCGCTTGATGCTGCTCGGTATACCTGGCCACTGGACGGGAGAGGCTTGTTTTCTAACAAGGAAGCCACGACGAGGAGAGGTGAGAGCTGCCCTTGATACGACGCTGTTGCACGTGCCGCTCGATGCACTGGACCGAATGGCGGCGAAAGACCCCACGGTCTCGCACCACATCGCGCAAATCTTGATGATGAGCGTCGAAACTTTGCTGGAGGTCGTGCATGACTTGCAGAAGCCCCAGGCGGATCGTCGCATCGCCTCCGTCTTGCAGCGGACGATTAGAATTGGTGAAGCCCCTCTTCCCTTGACTCAAAGCGAGCTGGGCATCATGGCCAATGCATCACGCAAGCAGGTGAATGCCGCATTGAAGCAGTTCAAGGACGCTGGCTGGCTCACGCACACCTATCGCTCGATTGTTGTGAATGACGTCGATGCCCTTCGCCGATATGCAGAAGCGGAGATGAACGATTGAGCTTCGCGGCTTGCGGCCGACTTCCGCACTGCCTTGGAAACCCGACGTCTATCAACACAGTGAACCGGGATAGGAAGGCATTTTTGAGCGCGGTGCGGGCAAGGCAAAGCCTGCTGCGGTTATTGAACTCCTTCGGATCGGTCATCGGCTTGAGCGTCTTGGAGACGCCGAAGTCGTGCGCGCGCTGCACGACCGTCCCCACGACGACGCCGGGGCCGCCGTTCTCGCTGCCGGCCTATCGTGTTCAGGGCGGCGGGAGTGCTGCCGCCTTCGCAAGCTCGTCAGCGGGCACGGATCTGTTGGGTCGTACGAATACGATGCGGGAGATTGCCGCAATTTCTGCGTCAGGTCGGCCATCCTGACCAATGAGGATAAGTCCGGCCCCGCCATTGGCTACATTCAGAATGACTGGCTCGCCGCTCCACGTCTTGATCGGCTCCATTCCGATGATGAGAAATTCACCCATGGGCTGGTCTAGATACTGAAGCCTCAGTTGTGGACCGACCTCTGCAGCCGCAAGTTCAAAACCGAATAGCTGGGCACGCGCATAGATCGCAGCCAGATTGACAACTTCGGCGCTGAAGCCGATCTCGACCGCGGATACAGCGACGAGCTCGACGTCTGTTTTCGTAGAACCGACGACAAAGGCCGGTCGAGCGAGAATTTCAGCAGCCAGCCCTCCGACACCACAGCCTTTCTTGTCCAGCGCGTTACGGAGAGCGAACGAATCTACAAAAGTTCCCAGCGCAATCGTTTTCCAGGTTGGGACGTCGGCAGCGGATCTGACCGGCACCTGCGGCACGCCGGCCGAAGGAGCTTTCTTGAGTGTCAAATGGTTCTGCAGGACATCTCGTGCGGCGCATTGCGCCCGAGCTTCACTCGCGAGCTGGAATATGCACACCGCGCAGAGCATCGCGTAAGCAAGACGGAGGCTACGGTGCCCGCTCGTCGAACGATCATGTCGTACGCGGCAATCAACTTCCTGATGAAAAATTACGCCCATAGCAGCCTCCCTTGTGCAAGGCGCGCGCTTATCGACGACCAGAAAATTCCTTCAGTATCGTTCCGCCGGAACAGCTTCGGCCGGCAACGACGATCAAGTGCAGGACAGGCCTCGTTTGAAACGCCATGTCGGTCACATCATGGCTCCGGGGATGAAACAACGGATCTCGATCCGCGCCTCGCCGAGCGTCCAATCGTAGAAGGGCCAGACCATCGTGCGACCGGCGCGATTCGGCTCCTTGATCACGGCCTCGTCCGGTACGTCCCACCATTGGCTCTTGATGCGCACGCGGTAGTGGCCATCCTTCACCTCCCAGTCGGCGTCGGATAGCGCCGTGCCGTCGGCGCCGGAGCAGC
The DNA here is from genome assembly GCF_049739485.1 of Bradyrhizobium sp. USDA 326. Lineage (NCBI taxonomy): Bacteria > Pseudomonadati > Pseudomonadota > Alphaproteobacteria > Hyphomicrobiales > Nitrobacteraceae > Bradyrhizobium > Bradyrhizobium sp. USDA 326. The sequence goes on along the minus strand of NZ_JBMGQA010000001.1, from coordinate 1,989,993 downwards.
ACGGACCCCTGCCGCTTTTTAGGCTCTCGAACCAGCTGTTGAGTTCGGGGCGGCTCTGATCATGCGCGTGCGCCGCGAAGGACCATGCCGACAGTACGATGACCGCCCTGCTGGCGGTCGTCAGAATTGTCTTCGTCACTGCAATCTCCTTTAAGCAAGCAAAGAGATTTGCACCGCGACTTCCGCAATCAGAGTAATCGAACCAACGGGGATCGTAATATGAACCGCTTCACATAGCGCGCCAACTCCAGAACAGCTGGGTGGCTCCCAATCTTGGGCTGCATCTGGACAGACCGGTAACGGCGAACCGCTTGCTGGATCAGACAGGTATCGGAAGGTCTGTTGAGTGCACTTTAAGAAAAGCTCAACGCGAGCAATTCCAGTCCGCTAGACCCTGCGAGGCGGACCTCAAGGGGGCGAGCCGCAGCTTCGCCGATGGACCAGAGGCAGACTCAGGCAACATCAGCACACCACGCCTGCTCGATTGGTGAGGATCCGAAAGATCAAACGGCTTCGAAAGTCGGAATATCGTGCCGGCGGCAATATGGCCGCATGCTGAACAACGATGGCGATAGGGACTTCGACTACTTCTGCCGCAGCGCACGGGCGAGCTGATCTTCCAGCGGCTTGCGCAGGTAGGCGATCGCCGTCCGCACGCCGTTCTGGATGAAGGCTTCAACCGGCATGCCGGGCACCAAAGCCTTGCCGTCGAGCTTGGCGAGTTCGCTCGCGTCGAGGCTGATGCGGGCGACGTAGTAAGCCGCGCCGGACTGCGGGTCTTTGGTCAGGTCGGCGGCGATCCGCGTCAGCGTGCCGTCGAGCTCGGGGGTCACGGCGGCGTCGAACGCACTGAAGCGGAGCTTGGCGGATTGCCCGACCTTGATCCGGTCGATCATTTGTGGATCGACCCGGGCTTCGACCACAAGCGAATCCTTCGGCACGATCAGCATCAGCTGTTCGCCCGCGGTGATCACGCCACCGACGGTGAAGACCGACTTCTGGTGGATCAGACCGTCTTGCGGCGCGCGCAATACCACGCGATCGAGCTGGTCCATCGCGGCGATGCGGCGTTCGCCGAGATCGGCAAGCTTGGTCTCGACCTCGCGCAGTTCGGTCGCGACCTCGCGGCGCTGGTCCTGAACCAGCTGGATGATCTGCAGTTCGGTTTCGGTGATCCGCCCCTTGGCGCGTGCGATCTCGGCGATCAGCTGGCCTTCCTCGCCGGTCAGGCGGGAGGCCTCGCGCTCGAGCGCAGTGAGGCGCGCATAGGGGACCAGCCGCTTTTCGTACAGCTGGCGGACGCCCTCCAGCTCGGTGTCGATCCAGCGGATCTGTTCGCGCTTCGACGCGATCTGCGCCTCCAGGCCGCGGATCTCGTCCGCGATCTGCGCCTTGCGTTCGCGCAGCTGCGATTGCTGGCCGCTGATCGCCTCGCGCCGCCGGGCGAACAGCGTCGTCTCGCCCTCGATCATCTCCGCGATCGCGCCGATGGCGCTGCGCGCGGTGATCTCGCCGGGCAGCGCCACCGCGTCGCGGCCGTTCTGCTCGGACTGCAGCCGGGCGCGACGCACCCCAAGCTGGTTGAGCTGATTTTCGATCAGCGCAAGGTTGGCGCGCGACAGCGTCTCGTCGAGGCGGACCAGTATGTCGCCGGCCCGAACCTGATCGCCGTCGTTGACGTAGATTCCGGCGACCACGCCGCCGGTCGGGTGCTGAACCCGGCGGACGTTGCTGTCGACCACCACCTGCGCCGGCGCGATCACGGCGCTGGCGAGCGGCGCGGTCATCGCCCAAACGCCGGCGGTGGACACCACGATCGCCAGCGTGCCGATTCCGAGTCCGGTGACGCGCCGGATATCGCGAAACGGATCGCTGCGACGAGTTTCGGGCGTGCGGAGTGCGGTCATATGGAGGTCCTCAACTGGCGGCTGCGGCCGGAACCGAGCGCGCATCGGGCACCGCCTGCAGCGCCGCGCCGCCCGGCGCCGGATGAGCGGCAAGCGATTTGCGCAGCACTTCGTCCTTCGGGCCGAACGCCTGCACCTGGCCGGTCGCCAGCGTCAGCACGAGGTCGACCGCGGCGAGCGCCGCCGGCCGATGCGCAATGATGACGGCAATGCCGCCGCGAGCCCGGATACGCCGGATGGCGTCGGTCAGCGCGGCGTCCCCTTCGGCGTCCAGGCTGGCGTTCGGCTCGTCGAGCACCACCATGAACGGATCCTTGTAGAGCGCGCGCGCCAACGCGATCCGTTGCCGCTGGCCGCCCGACAGGGTGGTGCCGGCTTCGCCGATCCGCATCTCGAACCCCTTCGGCAGCTTCAGGATCATCTCGTAGGCGCCTGCCGCCTTCGCCGCGGCGATCACCGCCGCCTCGTCGATGTCCGCGTCGAAGCGTGCGATGTTTTCCGCTACCGTTCCGTCGAACAATTCGACGTCCTGCGGCAGATAGCCGATCATGCCGCCACGAATTTCTGCCGGCCACTGGTCGAGGGTGGCGCCATCAAGGCGGATCTCGCCGCGTGCGATCGGCCAGATCCCGACCAGCGCCCGCGCCAGCGTCGATTTTCCGGCGGCTGAGGGGCCAATGATTCCGACCGCCTGGCCGGCTTCAAGTGTGAACGAGGCGTTGTGCACGATCGCGGCGGTGCCGCCGGGGGCGGCGATCGTTACCTGCTCGACCGTGAGCCGATGGGCGGCGCGTTCGGGCGCGACGTCGGGATTCGGGGCGTCGCCGTTGCGGAGAGCGGCGCGGAGCCGTTGGCCCGCCTGTCGCGCGCCGAGGAACGGACGCCAGATGGAGATCGCCAGTTCCACCGGCGCGAGCGCGCGGCTGCCCATGATCGACGCGGCGATCATCACGCCGCCGCTGGCCAGCCCTTCGATCACGAGATAGGCGCCGAGGCCGAGCAGCGCCGATTGCAGCATGAAGCGCAGCGCCTTCGACAACGCGCCGAGCGATCCGGCGATATCGGCGTTGCGCTGCTGGGCGGCGACGAGATCGTCGTTGGCGGCGCCGATCCGGTCGATCAACCGCTGCTCCATCCCCAGCGCGGCTACGATTTCGGCGTTGCGCCGACCGGCTTCAAGCTGAACGCCGCGGATTGCGCCGGCACGCGACGCGTCCCGGGTCGGTGCCCGCGTCAGCACCTCGGAGAGCAGCGCGATCCCGAACAGCAGCACCGCGCCCACGACCAGCGTCCAGCCGAGATAAGGATGCAGGAGAAAGCAGCCGGCGAGATACAGCGGCATCCACGGCAAGTCGAACAAGGTCGTCGGGCCGAGCCCGGACAGGAACGATCGGACCGAGTCCAGATCATGGGACAATTGCAGGCCGCGATTTGCGCCGCCGCCGCGCAGCGGCCCGCGCAGGATGTTGCAGACGACCGGTTGCCACAGCGCCGCGTGCAGCGCTGATCCGATTCGGGTCAGAATGCGCTGACGCAACAGATCGAACAGCCCCTGCATCGCATACGCCGCCGCCACCGCGATCGACAGCGCGATCAAGGTCGGAATGCTGTGCGATGGAATGACCCGGTCATATACCTGCAGCATGTAGATCGAGCCGGTGAGCATCAGCAGATTGAGCACCGCCGAGAACAGTCCCACCGTCAGAAAGGCCGTTCTGCAGGAGGCGATCGCGACCGACGCGAGATCGCCGGAAGTGGGAGTCGACGCGGAGGACGTTGTTGCGGTCATGTTACTCAATTCAAAACGACGTCGGACCGTCACGGTCGGACGGTCGGCGTTCGTTAGCGAGGTTCAACGTCAGGCACATGACAAAGCGCGGTGTGCGTAACCGCGGGCCCATGGCAGCGAGGCCGCGACACCCTGCGACGAAACGCCGCTTTGGTTCGAAAGTTCGGCCGCGCAGGCCGGCACTCGAAACCTGGCGTGGTCGCTCCTCGCGGCGAGCTGATCGAGCTTTGGCTCGATAACTCATTGGCGATTGCTGCCGGCCGAGAGGTCGAGCGCGTCGCACGTCGCAAGACGAGTTCGTTGGTTCGCTCGGTCTTCGCCCGACTTTTCGTGTCGCGACTTCACCGGCCCGTTAAGAAGCAGTCACCGATCTGTTGTCGTCGGCGTTCTATCAACGCGCATTAACGATCCGTTAACCATCGGCCGTCTGGACCGCGCCCTTACGCATGCCGTGAGGCGGCGATCCGCGACGTCTTCTCTCGAGCGCTGGAGTGGCGATACATGTCGACGACCCCTCATGTCCTGGCGAATGGCGATTTCCTGCAGGATTGGTCCAATACCGGCCTTATCACGACCAACGATGACTGGTCGGGGGTCGCATCGATCGTCGGCTATCTCGGCAACGATGTCGTTTCGGCCACCGGGGTGGACGCGCGTACGGCGACCGGATCGTCGTCGGGAGATGTCGACGTCGTCGCCAACCAGACCAACACCGCCATCACCAACGGCGGTGTGGCCGAATTCCAGATCGCCAACCCGACGGTGGCGCTGAACGGCTCGAACAGTGCGGATGCTCCCAGCCTCGTGATCCATCTGGACGCCACCGGCCGCAAAGATGTCCGGCTGAGCTTCAACGCACGCGACCTCGACGCCAGCACGGACGACGCCGCGCAGCAGATCAACGTGCAGTACCGGCTCGGGTCGAGCGGGGCGTGGACCAACGTTCCGAGCGGTTACGCCGCCGACGTCACCACCGGCGGTGCCGCGACCCAGGTGACGCCGTTCGATCTGCTGCTGCCTGCCGACGTCGACGGCCGCAACGACATCCAGGTCCGCATTCTCACCACCAACGCCGTCGGCAATGACGAGTGGGTCGGCATCGACGACATCCGCGTCACCAGTTCGTCCGGATCGTCGATCGAAGCTCAGCACGTCGCCTTTGCGCCGGATTCGCTCACGGTGTCGCATGACGAAGGTAACAGCGGTCCGACCGTCTATCAGTTCACGATCGAGCGCACCGGCGGCACCACGGGCGACGTCGCGTTCTCGGGAACGATGGCTTCGGCGCAGACCGATGCGGCCGACTATGTCGGCGGCAAGCCGGTCAGCTTCAGCGGCAGCATCGCGGCGGGAGAGAGCTCTGCGGTCGTGACCGTCACCGTCGCCGGCGACACCGACAATGAGGCGAACGAGAACTTCACGCTGACGTTGCAGGACGTTTCGAATTCGGCGGACGTGACCACCACGATCGGCAGCGCCGCGACGGCGACCGGCGCCATCGTCAACGACGACGTCGGCATTACCAAGATCAGCGCGATTCAGGGCAGCGGTGCCAGCAGCGCCATGGTCGGCCAGACTGTGACCGTCGAAGCCATCGTGGTCGGCGACTTCCAGAACGGCGATGCCGACGCCGGCCGCAATCTCAACGGCTTCTACCTCCAGGAGGAGACCACCGATTCCGACGGCAACGTGCTGACCTCCGAGGCGATATTCGTCTACGGCGGCGCCACCGACGTCCAGATCGGCGACCGGGTCCGCGTCACCGGCTCGATCAGCGAATATTTCGGTCTGACCGAGCTCACCGCCAGCAACATTTCGGTCGTCCAGGCCGGCGCGGTGGCCGACGTCGACACGATGGCGGTGCAGATCGACCTGCCGTCGATGGGCACCACGCTGAGCCAGGACGGCGACTACCAGCCCGACCTCGAAGCCTATGAAGGCATGCTGGTCACGATTCCGCAGACCCTGACCGTCACCGAACAGTACAATCTCGACCGGTTCAACGAGATCAAGCTGGCGGCGGGCGAACGGCCCGAACAGTTCACGCAGGAGAACGCGCCCGACGCCGCCGCCTACCAGGCGTATCTGGTCGAGCTCGGTGCCCGCACCATCACGTATGACGATGGCCTGAACGTCCAGAACGCCGCGATCAACAACCTCGACGGCTTCGATCCGAACGACGACACGTCCACCACGCCGAACTACGGTACCGCCGACGCAGTCCGGATGGGTGACACCGTCACCGGCCTGACCGGCGTGCTCGACTATCAATGGGCCGGCAACTCCGCCTCGGGGGCGACCTGGCGGATCCGCTCGGTCGAGGATGGCGCCAACACCTTCGGAGCCGGCGACAATCCGCGCACCGATGCGCCGGAAGACGTCGGCGGCCGCCTGAAGGTGGCGAGCTTCAACGTGCTGAACTACTTCACGACGCTTGACAATGGCGGCACCACCGCGATCGGCGAAGCGCCGCGCGGCGCCGACAACGCCGCGGAGTTCGCGCGTCAGACCGAAAAGCTGGTCGCGACCATCCTCGATATGGACATCGACGTGCTGGCGCTGACCGAGCTGGAGAACGACTTCTCCGCTGCATCGTCCGGCAACGCGATCAAGTATCTGGTCGAACAGCTCAATGCCGTGGCTGGGGCCGGTACCTATGCCTGGGTCGATCCCGGCCAGCAGTTCGTTGGCGGTGACGCCATCGCGGTCGGCTTCATCTACGACACGACCGCGGTGAAGATTGCCGGCGGTACGACCGTCGAGATCCTCAACGACGCCGACCTGCCCGGCCTCGGCCTCGGCGGCCTGCTCGGGCAGAGCACGGTCGGGGCGGTGTTCGACGGCGAGAACACCAGCCGCAACGCGATCGCTGTGACCTTCGAGGAGCTTGCGACCGGCGAAACCTTCACGGCGATCGCCAACCATCTCAAGTCCAAGAGCGGTACCGGCTCCGGCGCCGATTCCGATCAGGGTGACGGCCAGGGTAACTGGCAGAACCAGCGCGAGCTGGCCGCCACCGCGCTGACCGCGTGGGCGGCGAGCGATCCGACCGGCTCGGGCGATCCGGACGTGATGCTGCTCGGCGACTTCAACGGCTACGCCAAGGAGCAGTCGACCGCGCTCATCGAGAGCGCGGGCTATGAGAATCTGCAGGACCGCGAGGACGGCGCCTATTCCTATGTGTTCGACGGCCAGACCGGCACGCTCGACTACGCCTTCGCCAATGCCAGCCTCGGCGCGCAGGTGTCCGGCGTGACCACCTGGCACATCAACGCCGACGAGGCCGACGCGCTCGACTACAACACCGACTACGGCCGCGACACCTCGATCTTCGACGACGACTCCGCGATCCGGGTGTCCGACCACGATCCGGTGATCGTAGGCCTCAATCTCGGGGAGCAGGAGCCGACCCCGGCTTACACGCTGCAGATCCTGCATGCATCGGACTTCGAGGCGGGCTTGAACGCAGTCGATCGCGCCGGCAACTTCGCGGCGATCGTCGACTATCTCGAGGAGACCTACGAGAACTCGATCACGCTGTCGTCGGGTGACAATTTCATTCCCAGCCCGTTCTTCAGTGCCGGCAGGGACGGCTCGCTGAAGGAGGTCTACGAAACCGCGCTGGAGACCTATTACGGCCTCGCTGCCGGGACGCTGAACATCTCGCCCGGCTTCGGCACCGCCGACATGGCGATGCTGAACATCATCGGCGTGCAGGCCTCGGCGATCGGCAATCACGAATTCGACGCCGGGACCAAGGCGTTCGCCGACATCATCAAGCAGACCGCCGGCTATCCCGGCGCGCAGTTCCCGTACCTCGCGGCCAATCTGGACTTCTCGGCCGATGCCAATCTCGCCTCCGTCTACACCGGCACGATCCAGGATACCGACGCCTACACCGGCTTCCCGCCGACGGCCGGTATCGGCAAGAAGATCGCGCCGGCCGCGGTCATCGAGGAGAACGGCGAAAAGATCGGCGTGATCGGCGCGACCACCCAGATCGTGCAGAGCATCTCCTCGACCGGCGGCGTCGAGGTGATCGGCGACAATGTCGATGACATGGCGGCGCTGGCGGCAATCCTGCAGCCCACCATCGACGGTCTGCTGGCCCAGGGCATCAACAAGATCATCCTGGTCAGCCATCTGCAGCAGCTCGCGCTTGAAAAGGCGCTGGCGCCCCTGCTGCACGGCGTCGACGTCATCATCGCCGGCGGCTCGCACACGCTGCTGGCGGACCAGACCGACGCGCTCCGTCCCGGCGACACCGCTGCCGACACCTATCCGATCGTCACCGCGAACGCCGACGGCAAGACCACGCTGATCGTCAACACCTCCGGCGAATACTCCTATGTCGGACGACTGGTGGTCGATTTCGATGCTGACGGCAACGTGATTTACACCGCCAACACGGCGGTCAATGGCGCCTACGCCAGCACGGAAGAAGTGGTCACCTCGCTGTATGACGGCAACACCACGGTCGATGTCGACAATGACGGCGACGTAGATGCCGACGACGCCGATCCGTTTGCCGACGGCGGCCGCGGCGATCTGGTCAACGACATCGCCCAGGCGGTGGGTGGCATCATCGACGAGCAGGACGGCAACACTTTCGGCAAGACGGACGTCTATCTCGAGGGCCGTCGCAGCGAGGCGCGCACCGAAGAGACCAACCTCGGCGACCTCACCGCCGATGCGAACCTGTGGTACGCCCAGAAGGTCGACCCGACCGTGCTGGTTTCGATCAAGAATGGTGGCGGCATCCGCGACTCGATCGGCTACGTCTATGCGGTCGGCGGCGAAGCGGTGGAGAGCCCGCCGCTGGCGAACACCAGCGTCGGCAAGGAAGCGGGCGAGGTGTCGCAGCTCGATATCGCCAACTCGCTACGCTTCAACAACGCGCTGTCGATGGTCACGGTGACCGCGGATCAGCTGCTCGAGGTGCTCGAGCACGCGGTGGCGGCGACCACCGCGACCGCGACGCCGGGCCAGTTCGCCCAGGTCGGCGGCATCGCGTTCTCGTTCGACAAGGATTTGCCGGCCGGCAACCGCGTGCAGTCGGCAGCGCTGATCGATGACAACGGCAATCCGGTGCTGGCGCTGGTCGCCAATGGCGAACTGGTGGTCGATCCCGACATGGCGATCCGGGTCGTGACCTTGAGCTTCCTGCTCACCGGCGGCGACGGCTATCCGTTCGCGAGCTTCATCGCGGCCAATCCCGCCTTTGCCAACGTCGTCAACCTGTCGCCGGACCTGGTTCCGGATGCCGGGCAGGGGGCGAACTTCGCCGCCGAAGGCACCGAGCAGGATGCTTTCGCCGAATACATGGCGGCGAACTACTCCGACACGCCCTACGATGTCGCCGACACCGACCGCGCGCACGACGAGCGCATCCAGAACCTCGACTATCGTCAGGACACGGTGCTCGAAACCGAGGCGCTGGTGCTGGTCGGCGACGACGGTGACGACGAACTCACCGGCGCGCTCGGTGACGACGTCCTCAACGGCCTCGGGGGCGACGACGTCCTCGCCGGGCTCGGCGGCGACGACCAGCTCGATGGCGGCGAGGGCGATGATGCCCTGTCCGGCGGCGCCGGCGACGACACGCTGCTTGGCGGTGCGGGCGATGACACGCTCGACGGCGGCGCTGACGACGACCGGCTGGCGGGCGGCGACGGTGACGACACCCTGACCGGCGGCGAGGGCGACGACGTCCTGATCGGCGGCGAAGGCTACGACACCCTGCAAGGTGGCGACGGCAACGACGAGCTGCTGGCTGGCGCCGGCGACACTGCTGAAGCCGGCGAAGGCGACGACCTCATCATCGTCTCCGCCGACGACGCCGCGCCGAGTTCGATCGACGGCGGCGCCGGCAACGACACGGTCAAGCTGATTGGCGGCGGCACGGCGGCACTGACCGCCACGCTCGATGTCGAAAACCTGCTGGTGGCCGCAGGCACCTGGTCGGTGGCCGGATCGGCATCGTACGACGCCGTGACGATCCAGGACGGCGCGACGCTGGCTTCGAGCCTCGTCGTGGACAACAACGACCACGTCGCCATCGAGGCCGGCGGCGCGCTCTCGGTGTCCGGCAACGCGATCGTCTGGCAGGGCGGTGGCAACGCGGTCATCGACAATGCCGGCGAGATCACGGGCTCGACCCGTGCGCTCACCACCACGGCGGGGGCGACGGGCTCGGTGACCCTCAACAACCAGGCCGGCGGCGTCGTGCGCGGCGCGCTGACCCCGGAACGGGCCGGTCACGCCGACGCGACCATCATCGTCAACAACGCAGGCGTGATCGAAGCGAGCGGCCGCGTCCTCGATTTCCGCACCTTCGACAACAACGGCGCGTCGGCGGTGATCAACAACCTCGCCGGGGGCGTCATCCGCCAGCACGGCAGCGATACCGACGTGATCCGCCCGGGCACTGACGGTGTCGTCAACAACTGGGGGACGATCACGACGGATCCGACCTTCGTGGGCGGAGGCGACCTGATCGACTTCCAGAGCGACACCAGCGGCAAGCTCAACAACTATGCCGGCGGCTGGATGGAAGCTTCGCGTCATGCCGTCACCGGTGACAATGCCGTCACCGTTCTCAACCTCGGCACCATGATCGGCCGCAACGGCTCGGCGGTGAATCTCGACACCGACGGAACCGAAGCGCAGAAGGCGTTCATCACCAACCACGGCGTGATGGAGGGCCGCTCGGCCGAACTGTCCGACAGCGACGGCGACGCCATCGATGTCGACGGTCTGGTGCAGATCGTGAACTATGGCAAGATCTCGGGCCTCGGCGCCGACGGCTATCACGACGGCGAGCCGAACGTCTCCGAAGCGATCGCGATCGGCGGCGGCAGCATCGTCAACAATGCCGGCGGCGAGATCTATGGCTACGGCCGTGCGGTCCAGGTCGACAACTCCAGCAACGCCAACGCGCTGGGGGTGACGACCATCGTCAACCACGGCCTGATCAAGGGCGACGGCCACGGTCCGGAAGGGGTCACCCCCGAGGATGCGGCGCGGTTCGATCTGCGCGGCAACGAGGCGATCAACCTGGTCGGCACCTATGCCGACAGCCTCACCAACAGCGCCACCGGTCAGATCGTCGGCGGCGTCTCGATGGGCGGCGGCAGCGACACGCTGAGCAATGACGGCTCGATCACCGCCACCGGCGGATCAGCGGTGAACATGGGCGAGGGTGACGATCTGATCGTCAACCGCGCCATCATCACCGGCGACGTCCTGCTCGGCGCCGGTGCCGACGAGCTGATCAACCAGAGCTCTGGCGTCATCACCGGCGACGTCAGCTTCGGCGACGGCAACGACAGGCTCGGCAACACCGGCAAGATCGTCGGCAAGGTCGATCTCGGCGCCGGCGACGACTTCGTCAACATCTGGATCGGCTCCGATATCCAGGGCCAGATCCTGCTCGGCGACGGCAACGATATCTTGATCTCCAACGACTGGATCTCGACCAACATGGAAATCGACGGCGGTGCCGGGAACGACGAGATTTACACCTCGTTCGGTAACGACACCATCCACGGCGGCGAAGGCAATGATCGGATCTACGCCAACCAGGGCAACGACACCGTCTACGGCGATGCCGGCAACGACGAGATCTACGGCAACGACGGCGACGATCTGATCATTGGTGGTGCCGGCGACGACACCATCGACGGCGGCGCGGGGGCCGACATCGCGGCCTTCTCCGGCGCGATCGACGGATACGCCATCACCCTCAACGATGGCGGTAGCATCACGGTCGTCGATCACGTCGGACAGGACGGGACCGACACGCTGAGCAACATCGAGAGTCTCGGCTTCTCGGACGGCTACTGGAACCTGGTGATCGGGACCAACGGCAGCGATACGATCGTCGGCGGCGTCGGCAACGATCTGGTGTTCGGCGGCGCCGGCGACGATATCTTCATCGGCGGCCATGGTCTGGATCGCTACGACGGCGGCGACGGCGTCGACACCATCGACTACAGTCACATCCTGTTCGAGCTGACGATCGACCTCGAGTCCGGGCTTGCCTACTATCCCGGCTATCTCCCGGGCGCCGACCATCTCGCCGGGATCGAGAACGCCGTCGGCACGGTGTTTGGCGACACGCTGATCGGCTCGGCCGGAGCCAACACCCTGAACGGCGGCCTCGGCGACGACCTGCTGATCGGCGGCGCGGGTGACGACGTGCTGCTCGGCGGCCTCGGCGACGACGTACTCCGAGGCGGTGCCGGTGACAACACCATCGACGGCGGCTGCGGTCAGGATATCTTGGATCTGTCCGATGCCACCGGTGCGGTCACGATCAACCTGGTGTCCGGCACCGCGACCGGCGCAGGCATTGGCACCGACCACTTCAGCGGCATCGAGGGCTTCGTGCTCGGTGCCGGTGCGGACCATCTCACAGGCGGCAACGGCGCCGACATGTTCGATGGCGGGGCCGGCAACGACGTCATCGCCGGTGGTGCCGGCAATGATACGTTGCGCGGCGGCGACGGCGACGACGGCGTCGACGGTGGCTCCGGCAACGACATGATCGAGGGTGGCGTCGGCAAGGACACGTTGAAGGGCGGTTCGGGTGTCGACGTTGTCTCTGGCGGCGACGGCGACGACAACATCGATGGCGGCTCCGAGAACGACACGCTGAATGGTGGTGCCGGGAACGACACCATCAAGGGTGGTTCGGGTGCCGACATCCTCGCGGGCGATGCCGGCAACGACATCCTGTCCGGCGGCTCGGGCGCCGACGTGTTCATGTTCGCCGCCGGGCTTCGGCAAGGACACCGTCACCGACTTCGCCACCACCGGTGCCTCGGCCGACGTGCTGCAATTCTCAAGCAGCCTGTTCGCCGACTTCACTGAGATGATGTCGCATACCGCGCAGGTCGGCAACAACGTCGTCCTGACGCTCGATGCCGACAACACGGTGACGCTGGCCAATCTGCAGATGGCCTCGCTCTCGGCAGACGACTTCCGCTTCGTCTGATCCATCGCGGACTGAACCGAACCACGGAACGCAACAGCGTTCCGTGGTTCTTCGCAAAAGATGCGGCGTCGATGCCTGCCAGAGCCTCGCTGCCAGCCTACCCTTGTTGCGCGCAGACTCCGATGCAAATGTCTGAAATGAGTCATTGGGCGATGCATCCGTCATTTCCGGTCAAGCCGTAATTGCCGTCGTCGGCATGATCCAATAGCCGACATCACAGCTGCAGCGCCGTATCCTCGCCTACATTGCTGTTCGCCAGCCGAACTTGCTTAAGACACGCATGATGTCAGCTTGGGTCACCTCTCGTCGGTTCCTGAAAAAACGGGGTCCGAACTCAATTTCTTTTGTTGGCGTGAGCCTCCCGCCCGTCTGTCGCGGAGCGATCGACCGGTGCTAGTCCATGGCGTCCGACGGAGAGGTGGAGCGATGACGAATATCGATCGACGTGGAGACGGCCTTCGGAGACAGCCGCTCGTCAGCCGGAGAACGCTGCTTCGCGGCGCGCAGGCCGGTGCATTGTCGCTCATGACTGCCAAGGCCCTCCCGCTCGTCGTGCTCAGACGCTGAACAAGACAGTCGACCACAAGATCAGGATCGCACCGATCTCGCTGGAGATCGCGCCCGGAAAGATCATCAAGACCACGGCCTACAACGGCACTGTTCCCGGTCCCGCGCTGCGGGTGAGGGAAGGCCAGCCCGTCCGGATCGAGGTCACCAACGATTCCGGCTACCCCAACTTGATCCACTCCCACGGCCTGATGATTCCGTCGGAGCAGGATGGAGCGACGGAAGAAGGCTCGCCGATCATCGAGCCCGGCAGATCCTTGACCTACGAATATGTCGCGAAACCCTCAGGGACCCGCTGGTACCACAGCCACGCGATGGCCATGACCGATCTGAACAAGAGCACCTATACGGGCGAGTTCGGATTCCTGATCGTCGAGCCAGCCGCCGGCGATCCCGGCGGCTACGACCGGGAGGTGTTGCTTGCCGCCCATCACTGGGACGGTCATTGGGTCAGTATGCTGGACATCAAGAAGGGGCCGCCGCCGGACAACGGGCTGGAGGTCATGTATCACGCGGCGACCCTCGGCGATCGCATGCTCGGCCACGGTGAGCCGATCCGCGTACGCGAGGGCGACCGCGTGCTCTTCCGGGTGCTCAACGCGAGCGGCAATATGGGGATCTCGCTGGCGCTGCCGGGACATCGCTTCGAGGTGCTGGCGCTCGACGGCAATCCGGTCCCGACGTCGGCGACCGTCGATGTCCTGAAACTCGACGTCGCCGAGCGCGCCGACGTGATCGTGGAGATGAACAATCCCGGCGTCTGGGTGTTCGGCTCGACGGAGGACGAGGACCGCAACATGGGAATGGGCGTGGTCGTCGAATACGCCGGCCGCAGCGGCGAGCCGACCTGGTCGGCGCCGGCGAAATCGAAATGGGACTACACCGCATTCGGGCGTCCCGATGTGCCGGCGGCATCGCCCGACGAGACGATCGGCCTCGAGTTCGAGAAAATTCCGGGCGGAAGGGGTGGTTACAATCGATGGACCATCAACGGAAAATCCTGGCCGGACACGAATCCGCTCTTCACGGTCGTCAAGGGAAGGCGATACCGCCTGGTGCTGAACAACAACAGCGGCGACGAGCATCCCGTGCACCTGCATCGCCACTCGTTCGAGATCACGAAGGTCGGGGACAAGCCGACGTCCGGGGTGATCAAGGACACGATCAGCATGCCGAGATACTCCACCGCCGAGGTCGATTTCGTCGCCGACGACCCCGGACCGACCTTCTTCCATTGCCATCACCAAGACCACATGGACGAAGGCTTCGCCGGGCTGATTGCCTACGCATGACGCGGTCGGCTATTTCCTGAGCGCTTCTGCGGTGAACTTGATCGAGACCCTACGCGACGCACTAAATGGTGCGTGAGCTTGTCCCCTCTTGTAAGGGTTTTCGCAGTCATTGTTGGACCACAACGGGCGATATCGAAGGCCGTCGGCTGAGACTGCCGGTTCAAGCCGTATTCCACGTCTCCATCGTTGCTCCGCAAACGGTCCATTCGAAGGTGCCGATGTCCCGGCTCGCGGCCATGGCTTCGGAGCGGTTATAAACAGCGCCGCACCTGCGCCCTCGATAACGAGCCCCAGCCATTGAGGTTTGTGCGCTCGCCGAGCCAGTATTGCCGGCCCTTGAACGTCCCGAACGGGTCAAAAGGCGAAAAGTTCGCCGGCACCAAATCCAGTCCGCTTCGCCCTTGATAGCCGACTTTGGCGCAAGCCCTTGGTCCGTCTGCTAGGGCCATAAGCGGTCTTCCGCCTACTTGCTCTTTCTCACCAAGTCGGTCAGCATCCGGATTGATACCGCGGCAGTGATTTTTCGCTTATCCCATAGAATTGGGTGACCAATGTCGGTCCATGAACATTGGCAAATGGACGCCAGCGCTCCGGAGCTTTACGAACGTTATCTCGTACCGGCTATCACTTCCCTATGGGCGAATGACTTGCTCGACCGCGTCGCGCCAGGCCGGGGAGATAGCATGCTAGACGTTGCCTGCGGAACAGGCGTCGTGGCCCGACTGGCGCAGCAGCGTGGGCATGCCGGACGCATCGTTGGAATTGACCTCAATAAGGCGATGCTGGCCGTGGCACGCGCAAAGTCTGGTTCTGTCGAATGGATTGAGGGCAGCGCACTTGATCTACCTTTCGATGCACGAAGTTTTGAGGTCGTGCTATGTCAGCTGGGGCTACAATTCTTCCCGGATCGGTCGCTGGCCCTGCGGGAAATGGTACGGGTACTGAAGCCGCGAGGTCGCGCGGGATTCAGCGTCTACAGCGCAATCGAGAAGACGCCGGCAGCGTACGCGTTTGTGCGGGCACTAGATAAATATCTAGGCGAAGAGGCTTCGCAAACTAAACGTTCGGAGCACCTTAGTTGCGATGCGCAGGAGATAGGCAGTTGGGCGAAGCAGGCCGGCTTCGATCTTGTCAACGTAGCCACCGTAACAAAACAAATCACGTTTCCCTCGATGCTGGATTATGTTCGCTTTCAGCTCACGGCGACGCCAATGGCTGGGCTCTTGAAGGGCAAAGATGCGCCTGAACGGGAAAATCTGATCACGTCGATTGCAGATGACGCCGCCTCCCACCTCGCCACCCCGATGCTGGCCGGAGACAAGCTAACGTTTCCGCAGCAATCATTCGTGGTGACCGCCTCAGTTCACTGAGGTCGGCTGCTTTGGGTCAAAGGCCGCCCTCGAGAACTTACCGGAGACGGTCAGCTCATCTCCCAGAGGCAGACATCGCGGCGTCTGATTGAGCGGCCACGGGGTCATTATCCGACATCAAGCGTTCGTGGATCATGTTGGCTAGACACCGTAACGCCACTTTAGAACGGCGACGGGCGAGGCTCAAAGGCATTGCTGGGAGGCCAAGCCAAAGGATTCGTCCACGCGTGGATGGGGTAAGCCACTCGTTCAATCAGACTGGCAAGCAGTCGGTCCCAATCGTTGAACTCGCCGAATGGATATCCCGCCAGTCTTGCTGACAGAACTTCCATCGCCCTGCCCGATACCACGGCGTTCGCAAGTATTTAGGAAGTTGATCGGTCTGGGTTAGGGACCCATTCCTCCGCCGTTGAGTTCCAATGATGGGTGTCGTCGAACTGCTTCCAGAGTGGCTGCTTTTGCTTCCTTTCGCCGTTCTGCCGGTTTGCCTGCGCGCGGACGACAAGCGCCGCAGCCATCATTACCCATTCGCGAGCACTATGTCGGGAGTTCCATTTGATTGCTGCAAGCATTGGGGCCTCCGTAAGAACCTTCCTCACATTAGCGCGCGCCACGAGCGAGGGCATGTAAGCTACTTCACAGAGATCTTCGACATGGCCGAGGGCGATCACGGCGCGGCAAACGCGAGCAATCGTCCGCTTGCCCTTTCCGTTAAGCCTCAAGGGCAGCGGGTCGGCGGCCCTGGGCGGAGGATTCATCGTAAGGGAGCCGCAGGCGGCCCGAAAAGCCAGTCCACCTTCCATTGCAGAGGAGCAGATCGAACCCGACAATCCGTTGGCGCGCGGGCGAGCGTCGGTTTGCTCGGCCCGGCACCTGCAAGTGTCCTTTCCGTCGCGAAAAGGAATGGGCCTGGAATAGAAGCAGCAATCCCTGCAACGATGGGCGCGCCCAACGATGTCGCTGCAATCGTGATTGTCATCAAAGATATGGCGACTACAAGCACATCGATCACAATGCGTTTCGAAAAGTGTTTCGTCATGAGTTGAGCCCTCACAACCGAGATGACTGCGCGGTTACTATCTTAGTCCGTACGCAACTGGGTGTCCCGAACCATCGCCGCTTGGTTGGCTATTGCGAAGTCGAGGAGAATCCCATGTCTCGCGGCCGCTTCAATTCGGCACGCCGTGGCTGATTTCGTACTGCGTGTCTGCTCTGCCGACGCTTCCCTGATCAGCACGATCATAATCGGTTTGTATGCCTTCAGGATCTTGTCCCACGATCAGAAGCTGCTTCCGCATTTCAGCCAGGCGGGCGCGGCAGTATTCGCGATAGAGCAGGTCGAATATGGCGGGCATGGTCGCCCCCGTCGTTTGAAAATGATCGTAGAATTTCCACTACCGAATTTTCGGATGACCTTGACTCGTTGATCGCTGCTCAATGTGAGCCCATTCACAGCTTGTGTTTGAGCGTCGGCACGGCGCAATTGGCTGACTTGGATGTCGGCACGAGAAAGAACAGGGCCAGCCAATGAAATATATTGTAGCAGCGTTTCTGTTTCAGCAGAACTTCGTCAAACAACCTAGGAGCGCTGCTGCGCGGATAAAAATCCAACTACAGCGCGAAATGACTTACCGCAGGATGCAAGCACCGCTGGCTGCAACGCCGCCTGTTACCCACCCGATCGATGCAAGAATGGATCGACCGACGCAGCTAGTCGATCTGCCACTTGCATCGTCGGCGTGGACTGCATTTGGGTAGGCGGCGAGCCGAGAAAATTGACGGCCAGCGCGGTACCAGCGGCAAGAAAAGCTATCACAGTCGCAGAGAGATATTCGATTCTCATGGCGACAATCCTCCATCGCTGACGACAAGACAATTTTGTAGGCTGAAAAATAGTTCCGTGGAAGGCAGGTCCCACGGTCGCGGGAACCGGCGAAAAATTTCGGCAGGACTTGGAGGCGTTCTCCCGGGCGCGCGGCTCTCTCAGAACATTCCGATCGAGGCGAAAAGCGAAATCCCGATTAGGACAGTGAGCCCATGATGGCGACCATGAGAATTGCTTCGCCCGACAGTAAAAAGATCATGGCGTGCCTCGCATATTGCGAAGCCCGGAAGCCCAATAGCTAACCTCGCGATGTCGGAATGTTTCGGGTTCCAAATCTCGTTAGTCACACGATGCCTAACTCATTTCGAGTTCCTTGATCGCCAAAGCCGCAATCTCTGCCGGGGCGAGGATCTCCGTGCGGGCGATCCTGATGACCTTGCCTGCGACCATCTCCGTGAGCGGGTCGTCGCGATCCTTAACGCAAAGCGTTTGGAGCGCATGCTCGTAAGCTGCCGTGATGCGGCTGACCATTTCCGGCTTTAAATTGGCGGTTTGTAATCGCAGGTAAGTAGACATTTGTTGCCTCCAAGCCACGCGGGAAGGCAAGGTAACATGGGAAACCTGGTTTTTGGCGAACGGAAAACTTCGAACGCTCAGAGCAACAGTATCGGTACAGGGTCGGGATCAAGGTGGCATGTCGCACGTTATCACGGTGGCGGCAGGATCATCCGTGCACGGCAAGGAGGCGGTGCACGTCAAGGCCAATGGTGGCAGCCATGGCAGATACCCCTTCGACCGCGCCCGTGGTCCATCCGCCAAGTTTAGATCATCCGGAGCATCGCCGGGCGATCTGCAACGAGATTGGTGAGCGACTTCGCGGCACCCTCACGGACGATCTCACTCCGCTACCATTGCGACTGCAAAGTATGGTGGAGCAGCTGACCGAATTGGATGGCGACGCACCGACGGACCCGCCGGATCGCCAAGACGATGCGTCACCCCGGCCACTCTGGAGTTTTGTGTCGGCGCTTTGGCGGGTCCTCCGAAGCTGACCTTGAAGCGCGGAGACGCGCGACCGCCGCCATTTCGCGTATCTGACCGCGGCCTCTTCCGACTTTACTTGCGCGGGTAATCTCGCGAATTCAGAAGGATGAGGGCCGATGACCAAGCTGGAACAGGCATGGCGGGCTTGGCGGACGCTTTCGCAACCCGATCGGTACAAATTTTTGGTCCTGTTACGCGGGGCCTATGCCCAAGAGCGCGAGACGGTGCTACGGCAGCGCGGTGCCCGAGCCGATGGCGTGAGGGTGACGAGGCTCTCTGATCTGGCGCTCAGTGAGGCCGACCTCAACGGCATCGGGCTTAGCTCCGGTTTGCCCCAGAGCCGCCGTGACGCCGAGGGCGGCGAGAGTCCGGGTTGGGCCAGGAGCGGGCGCTAGTATCCCCATCCATCCATCGGACTTCGGTCACACTTCGGCAGAGGTGGAAACATCGCATGCTTACTATGTAGGAGCTTCCGGGGGCAGCATCTTCGTCTTGGAACGCCTCAATGCAAGTCTTCTTTGGCTGGCGGATGGTCGCCGCTTGCATGCTGTGCTCACTAATGGGGAATGCACTCGGCTTGTTTGGAGCGGGTGTCTATCTTCATCAGGTTGTGACGGCAAACGGTTGGACAACCGGTGTGGTCTCGGGCGCCGTTACGATGTTCCATGTCGCGAGCGCGTTGCTACTGATACCGGTCGGCTCTGGTATCAGAAACGTCGGTCCGCGCCCAATCATCGCAGTCAGCGGCGTCGCGTTAGCTTGCGGAGTGACCTTGATGGTCGAGTAACGACACCTCGGGAAGCCTATTTCGCCTTTCTCTTGATGGGCATCGGATGGGCCGGCCTTTCGATCACTGCGGTCGCAACAACGCTCGCACCGTGGTTTGATCGGTACCAAGGGCGGGCAGTATCCATCGCGTCGCTCGGAGCCAGTGCCGGAGGCATCCTCGGTGCGCCAGTCCTTCTGTTCGGAACATCGCGGGTCGGCTTTGCAGCAACGACCCTAGCGACGGGCTGTTGCGCGTCGGTTGTCATACTTGCGCTGGCTATCTTCGTGCTGCGCAGTCGCCCCCAAGATTTAGGGCTCTTGCCGGATGGATTGTCGGTGAGAGCGCATGCGCCGACCATCGATAGACGGAATTCGACACTGCCCTGCGCACTTCGATCACCAGCGCTTCTTAGCGTAATGGCAGCGTTCGGAATCGGGATGATGGTGCAGATTGGCTTTCTAACGCATCAGATCGCTTTGCTCGCTCAATCCTTCGAACGCTTCAGCATCTCCTTGGTCGTTTCGTCCACGGCTCTTGCTGCAGGACGTGTCGTGCTTGCGCGATTTGCTGATGATATGGATGCGAGGGTGACTGCGGCGGTTGCCCTCGTCGTTGCAGCTGCATCGTTCGCCGCAATGGCGGCTTTCCCTATTCTGCCGGTCCTGATCGGCGCCAATATCATCTTCGGCTTGACCGTGGGCAATGTCACTACGTTGTCGCCCATCATTGTCAGGCGGGAGTTTGGAGCTAAAGCCTTCGGTTCTGTTTTTGGCGTCGCGTCGTGCGCTATACAGCTGGTTGCGGCCTTGGGTCCGAGTCTTTACGGCATTTTGCACGACGCCTTCGGCAGCTACGCCCCCGCGCTGATTATCGCCGCGGTCTTGGACATTTTTGCTGCAACCATTGTCTTGGCAAGCCGCCGCAATCCCAGCGCATAATGAATGTCCGCTTTGCGTCACAAGCCGCCTATCCCGCTTGAGACGATTGACTTCCGCGTTGCCTCCGAAACCCGGCATCTATGAGCACAATGAACCAAGAAAGATTTGAGCGCGGTGCGGGCAAGGCGGGTTCTGCGGCGGTCATTTCGCAGACGTTGCTGGTCTCCCAGGCGATCAAAGACGCCGTCAGCGAGTCGAACGGGCGAGCAAACAGCCTGCGCGGGACGCGGCGTGAAGCGCGAGGATGTCGATACGGAACAGCGGAAGGGGCTCGCCTTGGCCCACGTTCTGCGATGATGCCATCATGCGCCTGTTTTGCCCGACGGAGCAACAGTTTCGTAAATCGGGAAAAGATCGTGCTTGATACGCAAGCCAGGGCGCGATGACGGTTCAGCC
Organism: Bradyrhizobium sp. USDA 326; assembly: GCF_049739485.1. NCBI lineage: Bacteria > Pseudomonadati > Pseudomonadota > Alphaproteobacteria > Hyphomicrobiales > Nitrobacteraceae > Bradyrhizobium > Bradyrhizobium sp. USDA 326. The sequence continues at coordinate 1,969,098 of NZ_JBMGQA010000001.1, read as the reverse complement.
CGTCTCGTTACGCTCTAAGTCATTGATGTTGTTGCCCCGCCTACTGTGCATGGGGTTGTTTTCGACATTTTGTTTTGGAGGTGCGAAGGCGCCACGCAGAACCGGACCTGATCCGCCTTCCCGTCCGCTACTTCATCACCCGCAGGCCCTTGGTCGTGAACCGCTGCATCTTTCCGCCGGGACGCAAAGGGCGCTTCGTGCCGGCGGCCTTGCCGGTGCCGGGCGGCTGGTGTGCGGGGACGAGCTGGTGCGGCTGCGAGCCGATCAAATCGGCGCGGCCCATCTCCTTCAGCGCCTCGCGCAGCACCGGCCAGTTGTCGGGGTCGTGATAGCGCAGGAAGGCCTTGTGCAGGCGGCGCTGGCGCAGGCCCTTGATCGCCTCGACCTTGTCGCTGCCGCCGTGGCGCACGCCGCGCAGCGGATTGACGCCGGTGTGATACATCGCGGTCGCCGTCGCCATCGGCGAGGGCAGGAAGGTCTGCACCTGGTCGGCGCGATAGCGGTTCTTCTTCAGCCACAGCGCGAGGTTCATCATGTCCTCGTCGGTCGTGCCCGGATGCGCCGCGATGAAGTAGGGGATTAGGTAATATTTCTTGCCGGCCTGCTCGGCCGCGGCGTCGAACATCCGCTTGAAGCGGTCATAGGCGCCGATGCCCGGCTTCATCATCTTGTCGAGCGGGCCGCGCTCGGTATGTTCGGGCGCGATCTTCAGGTAACCGCCGACGTGGTGGGTGACCAGCTCCTTGATGTATTCGGGGCTCTCGACCGCGAGATCGTAGCGCACGCCGGAGGCGACCATCACCTTCTTGATGCCCTTGGTCTCGCGCACCTTGCGATAGAGCCGGATCAAATCGTCATGCGAGGTGTTGAGGTTCGGGCAGATCTCCGGGAAGACGCAGGACGGCCGCCGGCACGCGGCCTCGACCTTCGGATCCTTGCACGCCATCCGGTACATGTTGGCGGTGGGGCCACCGATGTCGGAGATGACGCCGGTGAAGCCCGGCGTCTTGTCGCGGATCTTCTCGATCTCGCGCAGGATCGAGCCCTCCGAGCGGTTCTGGATGATGCGGCCCTCGTGCTCGGTGATCGAGCAGAAGGTGCAGCCGCCGAAACAGCCGCGCATGATCGTGACCGAAAATCGGATCATCTCCCAGGCGGGGATCTTCGCATCTCCGTAGGACGGATGCGGCGCGCGCGCGTAAGGCAGATCGTAGACCGCATCCATCTCCTCGGTGGTGAGCGGGATCGGTGGCGGGTTGAGCCAGAGATCGCGGTCGCCATGGCGCTGCACCAGCGGCCGCGCATTGCCGGGATTGCTCTCCCGGTGCAGCACGCGTGAGGCGCGCGCATAGGCTTCCTTGTCGTGCTCGACCTGATCCAGCGCCGGCAGGCGAATCACGGTTGGTCCGCGTTGGCGCGATGCGCCCTCGTCGGCGGAATCGAGATCGTCGGCGTGCAGCTCCGTGTAATCGGCAGGGACCTTGCGGAACAGCGCGACGCCCCTGATGTCGTCGAGCTCGCGGGGCGCCTCGCCGGCGGCGAGGCGGTTGGCGACCTCGACCACGGCGCGCTCGGCATTGCCGTAGAGCAGCAAGTCCGCCTTGGCGTCGGCGAGCACCGAGCGGCGCACCTTGTCGGACCAGTAGTCGTAATGCGCGATCCGGCGCAGCGAGGCCTCGATGCCGCCGAGCACGATCGGGGTGTCCTTGAACGCCTCGCGGCAGCGCTGCGCGTAGACGATGGTGCAGCGGTCCGGCCGCTTGCCGCCTTCGCCGCCGGCCGTGTAGGCATCGTCATGGCGCAGGCGACGGTCGGCGGTGTAGCGGTTCACCATGGAGTCCATGTTGCCGCCGGTGACGCCGAAGAAGACCTTCGGCTTGCCGAGTGCCCTAAACGGCTCGGCCGAATGCCAGTCCGGCTGCGCGATGATGCCGACCCGGAAACCCTGCGCCTCCAGCAGCCGGCCGATGATTGCCATGCCGAAGCTCGGATGGTCGACATAGGCATCGCCCGTCACCAGCACGATGTCGCAGGCGTCCCAGCCGAGCGCATTCATCTCGGCGCGGCTCATCGGCAGGAACGGCGCCGGCTTGCGCGGTTGCGCCCGGGCCATCAGCGGCTTTGCGGCGGCGATCATCTGGGTGTCCATGGCGCCTACGCATAGGGCTCCGGGCGGGCGAATTCAACCGATCGGTGCGCCGCCACCGCCGATTGTGATGCCGTGCGCGGCCGTGACTCGGTCCACAGGCTGACCGCTCCATCCCGTGCCGTCCTCGGATCGGTTTCGTGGGAGGAAAGGCGGGTTCCGTCCTGGTGACGGCGCAGATCTGGCCATAGGAACCAACTGCGCCCGCGAACATTCTGGTTGAGGGTTCGACGCGGGCCCAGCTTGCGCGCGTTTGCATCATTCTGGCGTCCGGTGACGTCGCCTCTGGCGATGGGGGAGCTGTGAGCACGGTCATAGAGAACTTGCTGCTGCGGAAGCAGAAGCTCGTGGAACAGCTCGAAAAGGCGCCGTCGGTGGAGGATCGTGACAAGATCGAGCACCAGCTCGAGCAGATCAACACCGCGCTGGACTTTCTGGACAGGCCGGGAGCGAAGGGAGAGCGTTAGATCCGCTCAACCCACCTTCAGCGCCCTTGCGTAGACGATTCCCGAATTGGTGATGTGGGTCGTCATCAGGTCTTCGAAGGCGGCGAGTTCGCCGCGTGCGAACAGATCGAGCAGCTTGCGATGCTCGTCGAAGGACGTGCGGGTGCGCACGTCGATCGGCGAGGTCAGGTTGGTGCGGAGCGCGGCGACGCGGCCGGAGACGAGCTGATAGGACTCGGCGAGGTAGTGGTTGCCGCAATGGGTGAACAGCGCCTCGTGGAAGGCGGCGTCGGCGCGGCCATAGGCGATGTTGTCCTTCGCCGCGACCGCCGGCTCCATCGCCGCGATCGCTGCGCTCATGGCCGCGATCGCACTGTTGCGATCGTGCCGGAAGGCGAGCTCGGCCGCCTTGGGCTCCAGCGCGATGCGGAAGGTGCAGAGCGCATTGATGTCTTCGGCGCTCGGCGTGAACACGAAACTGCCGACCTGCGGCCGGATCACGACGAGACCTTGCGCCTGCAACTGGCCCATGGCCTCGCGCACCGGCGTGCGGCTGACGCCGAAGGAATTGGCCACCATCTCCTCTGAGATGGCCGCTCCAAGCGCGAACTCGCCGTCGATGATGGCCTGGCGCAGCCGCAGCATCACCCGCTGCGACAGCGATTTCGGCGTATCGAGCTGGAGCGATCGCATGGCGCTCTCAGATCACCTTGCCGGGATTGAGCAGGTGATCGGGATCGAGCGCAGCCTTCAGCGTCCGCATTAGCGCGATCTCGGCCTCGCTCCTGGCATGGCCCAGCCATTGCTTTTTCAAGGTGCCGATGCCGTGCTCGGCCGAGACGCTGCCGCCCATGTCGCGGACGAGACCGTAGATGATCGCGTCCATCGCTTCCTTCGGCTGCTGCGCGACGGAGAGGCCGGCGACCCAGGAGACGAGATGCAGATTGCCGTCGCCGATATGGCCGTAATAGACGCTCTCGCAGCCCTTGATGCCGGAAGCGAGCGCGGCCTTGCAGCGCGTGACGAATTCGTCCATTCGTGCCACCGCAAGGCCGATGTCGTAGGAGATGTGCGGACCCAGCACCTGGCCGAACTCGGCGCAGACGTCGCGCACGCGCCAGAAGGCTTGCGTCTGCGCCAGCGACTGCGCGATAGCGGCGTCGGCGAGCAGCCCGCGCTCCATCAGCTCTTCGAGCCAGCTCTGGAAGCGCGGCGCGTCTACGCTCTCGTCGGTGCCCTGCGCCTCGACCAGCACGTAAAGGCCGTGACCTGGCGCGACCGGCGGCTTTACGCCGGCGCGATTCGTGATCACGTCCCAATAGTCCGGCCACATCACCTCGAACGCCGACAACAGCGGACCGAGCCCTGAGCGCGCGGCGTCGAGCAGCGCGACCACAGCGGCATAATCCTTCAGCGCACAGAGTGCAGCCATGGTCGAGCGCGGTTTCGGGAACAGCTTCAGCACCACGCGGGTGATGATGCCAAGCGTGCCTTCCGAGCCGATGAACAGATGCTTCAGATCGTACCCGGCATTGTTCTTCATCAGCTTGTTGAGGCTGGTGATGATGGTGCCGTCCGGCAGCACCACCTCCAGGCCGAGCACCAGCTCGCGCGTCATGCCGTAGCGGATCACGCGGTTGCCGCCGGCGTTGGTGGAAAGATTGCCGCCGATCGCGCAGGAGCCGCGCGAGCCGAGGTCGAGCGGAAAGAAGAAGCCGGCTTCGTCGGCGGCCTTCTGGATCGTCTCCAGCGGCGTGCCTGCTTTCACCGTCATCGTCGCGGAGGCGCGATCGATCTCCTCGATGCCGGTCATGCGCTCCAGCGAGATCGCGATCCAGCCTGCTTCGGGCGAGGCGCCGCGGCACAGCCCGGTCAGTCCGCCCTGCGGCACGAAGGGAAGCCGCGCCTGCCGGCAGGTCGCAATCGCATCGGCCACGCCCTGTGCATCGAGCGGCCGGATCACCGCAAGCGGCGTCTGCGGAAGGCTCGCGCTCCAGTCGTTGCAATTGCGGGCCGGCACCTCGCTACCCGTCAGCACCGCGGCCGCGCCGAGTCTGGCGCGCAATGCGCCAAGCAATTGGTCGGGTCGCCCGGCGGGGGTCACCATGTCCATGCGAGACCTCCTCAATATTTCCAATATCTCCGCTGCGCTCATGGCGCTGAGATTTGCATCCATCTTGTATGTAAGGTACAAGGCGGAAAGTAAAGCAAAAACAGGATCCCGGTAAGCGCGGAAGATCGTTGGAGATCAGCGGCTTAGTTCGGGGCGGCAGCAAAGGGCGGTGTGATGACGGAGGCAATTCGCGGGTTCTGGGTGGCGTCGGCGACACCGCTGGCGGCCGATGGCAGCGTGGATCACGCCCGGCTCGCCGGCCACGTCAGGCAACTCTTCGGCAAGGGCGTCGACGGCGTCGTCCTGTTCGGCACCACCGGCGAAGGCACCTCGTTCAATGCCAGCGAACGCGTCGCGACGATCGAAGCCATGCTCAAGGCCGGCATCGCGCCGGAACGCATCGGAATCGGCGGCGGCTTTCCCGCCATCACCGACGGCATCGCGCTGACGCGCGCCGTGCTCGGCCTCGGCCTGCGCCACGTGCTGCTGCTGCCGCCCTATTTCGACCGCAGCGTCACGCCCGAAGGCATCGAGGATGCCTTTGCCGCGATCATCGATGGTGTCGCCGACGATCGGCTGCGCGCCTCGCTCTATCACATCCCGCAGGTGTCGGGCGTTGCGATCCCGACGACGGTCGCCGCGAACTTGCGCAAGCGCTATGGCAAGCAGGTCGCCGGCCTGAAGGACTCCAGCGGTGATTTCAAGCAGTTCCTGGCGTTCCGCGCGGCCGTGCCCGAGCTCGCCATCACCGTCGGCAACGAGCCCGACATCGCCCGCGCGATGGCCGCGGGCGGCGCCGGCACTATTTGCGGCATGGCCAACCTCGTGCCGGAGCTGGTCAAGGACATGATTGACGGCAAGGATGTCGAGGCGCGCATGCAGGCAGCGGCAGATGCCGTGGTGAAGACGCCGTCTCTGGTCGCGACGCTGAAGGCCATCCTCGCGGCGCAGACGGGCGATCCAGGCTGGCTGCGCGTGCGCCCCCCGCTCCGCGCGCTGCCCGACGGCACCGCGCTCAAGCGGAAGCTCGACGCATTGACGGCGCCTGCCATCGCGTGAGCCCGCGCAAGAACGCGACGCGCCGCCGCGAATTCGCGTGCTGCGTGCCGCGCTTGGCAGGACGGCTATTTGAGATTGCCGTTCAGCGCCGATCCGTCCTTAGAACCATTCAATACTAGAGCGATTCAAGTCCGCTTGCGGTTTCGCTTGTGCTCCGTGCCTGTTAGACGCGCCAGCTTCAATGCTGCGTCTGACCTGGAAGTGAATCGAACGTGCGTGCTTTTCTGGATGGCCAACGCGCCAGCGGCGGTCGTCATCGCGCCGGCAAAGGCCGTGCCGGTCTTCTCATCGGAGCGGCTGTGCTGCTCGCCGAATGCCCCTCAACCATGATGACCGCCCGGGCGCAATCGGCATTGCCGCCGGTGACGGTGGAAGCGCCGGCGCAGCGGCCGAAGCCAGCGCGGGCATCGGACCAGTCTTCACGCACGCAAGCCGCCGCACGCCAGCGCAGTCGCACCGCCACGTCTGCTCCTGCGGTGCCGACGCTCTCGGAGCGCGCCGCTGCGGAAGCCGCCGCACAGCAGGCCGCAAAGCTCGGCTACCGCGCGATGCCGAGCGCGACCACGCTGCGCAGCGGCGCCTCGCCGCTCGACACCTCGCAGGCCGTCAACGTGGTGCCCGAGCAGGTGCTGAAGGATCAGCTGCCGCGCAACATCGACGATGCGCTCATCAACATCTCCGGCATCACCCAGACCAACACCCTCGCCGGCACCCAGGACGCCGTGATCCGGCGTGGCTTCGGCGACAACCGCGACGGCTCGATCATGCGCAACGGCATGCCGCTGGTGCAGGGCCGCAGCCTCAATCCCGCCGTGGAAAGCGTCGAGGTGCTGAAGGGGCCGGCCTCGCTGCTCTACGGCATCATGGACCCCGGCGGCATCGTCAACACCATCAGCAAGCGGCCCGAGCTCTATCAGCACGGTTCGGTCACGTTGCTCGGCTCGACCTACGCGAACAATCGCAGCGGTGCCGACGGCCTGCTCGACGTCACCGGCCCGATCGGCGACCAGGGTCTTGCCTATCGCTTCATCGGCTATGGCGTGAGCGAGGATTACTGGCGCAATTTCGGCCGGCACCGCGAGATGCTGGTTGCGCCGTCACTGGCATGGTACGGAAAGGACACAACGGTCCAGCTCAACTACGAGCACCGCGAGTTCATTTATCCGTTCGACCGCGGCACGGCGTTCATCAACGGTGCGCCACTGGCGATCCCGAAGACGCGCAGGCTCGACGAGCCCTACAACAACATGTGGGGGACGTCCGACCTGATCCAGGCCTCGATCGAGCATCGCATCAACCAGGACTGGAAGCTCTTTGCCGGCTACAGCTACAACACCGAGACTTTCAGCGCCAACCAGCTCCGCATCACCGGCGTCAACGCGAAGACCGGCGTCGAGACGCGCAGCAATGACGGCACGCAGGGTTCGCTCAGCAACTCCAGCTATGGGACGTCCTACATCTCGGGCGGGTTCTGGCTCGGCGACATGCGCAACGAGGTACTGTTCGGCGGCGACGGCCAGTATCGCGCGATTTACCGCGACAACCTGATCCGGCAGGCGACACCGTCCTTCAACGTCTACAATCCGGTCTATGGCATGATCGGGCCGGGCACGACGGTTTCGAACAGCGATAGCGCCCAAACCGACAAACTCGGCCAGTGGTCGCTGTTCGTCCAGGATACGTTGCACCTGACCGAGCGGTTCGCGCTGGTCGGCGGGGTGCGCTACATGGACTACGACCAGCTGGCCGGGCGCGGAAAGCCGTTCAGAGTGAACACCAACGTCTCGGCCGATGCCGTGCTCCCGCTCGGCGGAGTAATCTTCAAGCTCACCGACCAGCTTTCCCTCTATGCAAGCTACACCCAGTCGCTGAAGCCGAACTCGACCATCGCGCCGCTTAGCAATGGCGGCGGCGTCGTACTCGGATCGAACATCGCGCCCGAGGAAGGCACGCAGTACGAAGCCGGTCTGAAGTTCGATCTCGACAAGCGCCTCTCGGGTACGCTCGCGGTTTACGATATCGAGAAGCAGAACGTGCTGGTCAGCCAGCTCAACACCGCAACCGGTCTCAACGTGTACACCGCGGCCGGCAAGGCGCGCTCGCGCGGCGTCGAACTCGACGTCACCGGCCGCTTATCCGACAACTGGAGCATGATCGGAAGCTATGGTTACACCGATGCGCGGGTGACCGAGGATCCGATATATGCCGGCAAGCAGTTGCAGAACGTGGCCATGAACACAGCCTCGCTATATCTGGTCTACGATTTTGGCACAGCGCTTCCCGGCCAGCTCAGGCTCGGCGGCGGCGCCCGCTATGTCGGCGACCGGCCCGGCGATGCGTTGAACACGTTCGTGCTGCCGTCCTATGTCGTCGCCGATGTCTTCGCGACCTATGAGACGAAGCACCAGACACTGCCGGTCATCTATCAGCTCAACGTCAAGAACCTATTCGATACGCTCTACTACACCTCCGCCCAGAACAACTTGGGCGTCGCCATCGGCGATGCGCGACGGGTGTCGCTGTCGGCAACGGTGAAGTTCTAGCGATGACGGTGCGGATCGGGCGTACGGTCAAGGCCGTCCTGTTCCAGGTCCATTCCATCGCGGGCCTCGTCCTAGCGTTGCTGCTCGCCCTGATCGCGCTGACCGGCGCGATCATGAGTTTCGAGGACGAGATCGTCGACCATCTCAACGCCGGTATCATGCAGGTCGCGCCGCGTCAGACACCGCCGCTGATGCCGGATGCGCTGATTGCGCGCCTGAAAGCGGCACAGGATCTCGGCAAGGTCTCGGCCGTCACGCTGTCGAGCGATCCTGCGGCAGCGGTCCATGTCCGCTTCGCGCGCGACGAAGGCGGCGCGCGGCCGGCCTCGCTCTATGTCGACCCCTACGACGCGCGCGCGCTGGGTTCGCCGCGTGGCGAGGCGTTCTTCGCGACCGTGCGCAGGCTGCACCGCTGGCTGCTGATTCCCGGCGACGGCAAGGGCTGGGGTCGTCCGATCACCGGCACCGTCGCGCTCGGCCTGATCGTCATGCTGGTTTCGGGCCTCGTGCTGCGCTGGCCGCGTCGCGCCGGCAGCGTGAAGATGTGGCTGAAACCTAATCTTGCGCTCAGCGGCCGCGGACTGCACCGGTCGCTGCATGCGGTGATCGGCACCTGGGTGCTCCCGGTTTATCTTGTGATGACGCTCACCGGGCTGTGGTTCTCCTTCGATTGGTACAGGGATGGAGTGGCCTGGCTGCTGTCGCGTCCGCAGCTCGCTGCTGCGAAGATGCAGCCCAAGATGCCGTCAAAGCGCCCGCTCGCGGCGGAGACCGCGCAGCCGATCGGATTCGATCGGGCATGGACGACGTTCGAGCGCGAGGAGGGCGGCCGCTTCGCCAGGGCTCTGCTGACGCTGCCGGCCGGTCAGGGCACGGTGGTACGGATCCGGTCGTGGGAGAAGGATAGGACACTCGAGGCGACACGCGACGAATTCCGCGTCGATGCCGTCACCGGGCAGCTGCTTTCCGCTGAACGCTATGACGAGAAGACATTCGGCGAGAAGGTCATCGCGGCCATCTACGACATCCATCGTGGCGCAATCCTGGGATGGCCGGGCAAGCTCGCGTTCATGATTGCCGCGGCCCTGATGCCGTTGTTCTCGGCCACGGGAATCCTGCTCTATCTGTCGCGCCGCAAGCTGCGCCGTTCGGCGCAGCCACCGCTCGGGCGGCTCGTTCCCGGCGAATGATAGTGGTGCGCTAGCCGCCGCGCCACGCGCCGCCGATAGCTCATCCGCAGCCAATGCAACGACGCCTGCCGCACACAGCGGAACCGGAGCGACTTGTCTGAACTCTCCACAAATGGTTCGATTGGCGAAGTCCATGCGAAAGTTGGGGTGATCGATGGCGCGATCCGAGCAAGATGAAATCGAAGAGACGGCGCTGCCTGCGGTGCTGGTCAGACGCAGCGATCTGCCCGTGCCGCTCGCGCACCCGGCGCGGAGCTTTTTCGGCGGGCTTCCCAAGCTGCCCCCGAAATTTGATTGGCCGACGGCAGAGGTCACGGCCAATGAAAAACCGGAAAAGGTTGCGCTTACATTCGTGGCTCAAATTGACCTGGCTGAAGTGCCTGGGGCCGGCTGGTCGCCGCTTCCGACGCGGGGCACCCTTTATTTTTTCTGTAGTTCTGTGTTTGTTGGCGAAGGGCATCCACCTTGTCGCGTACTTTATAGCCCGACGGATGGTGGCGCGTATCCCGACCGCGCACCACCGCCAGACCTGATGCCGCTGGCAGGCACCGACGGTGATTCCCAGGTCAGATGGCTCGACCCCAACCTCGATTTTCATTCCAAGGTCGAATTCAAATATCCGGTCTCCTTCCGACCGTTCCGCGATTTCTACTTCCGGGAGGACGCCATCGGAGGGGAGCTTATGGTCAAAGAATTGTGTAGGGCGCTGGGTCCGGGGGAGCCGCAGGAGAATGATCTGCTTCAATTCCGAGCTGCGTCCGAATACGAAAAGGACGAGGATTGGCCCTTCAACTGGCTCCTGATCACCTATGTGGTCCGGTCGGTATTGTCGTACGTCCAACGCGATCTGACGCGTGGATATTATGGCAAGCCGCTCACCGACGAAGCAACTGTTGAATTGAAGCGGCTACGCGCTGGTGTAATCGGGTGGCTCGAGCGCTGTCGGGCGCTTACCCCAATGGACGACGTCGATCCGGATACAAAGACGAGCTTCAGATCCTGGTGGTTCAAGATCGTGCATGCCTACGAGAAGCTGGACGGGCAGGTGCCCACATATGCGGGTACAATCGCGCACGACCTCGGCAACGCCATCAACCATACGATCCGTTGCATGGCGACTCAGGACGTCGATATCTCCGACCACGCCCCGTCCAGCTACGTCGCAAATCTGGCGCGGCAGAATCACTGGAAGACGCCAACCGTAGGCGACGGCAAGCACCGCCACTTCAGAACTGCGCTTCATCAGATGCTGGGATACGGCAGCGGCCCGCAAGATGCGACCGAGGTGCACCTGGAGGACGTGCTGTTGCTTCAGATTCAGGGTGATCTTGCTTTCTTCAATTGGCACTCCAACATTGGCGGTGTGCTTCATTTCTGGATCGGTCGGGATGCTCTTGATCAACGCGACTTCTCGCAGGTCGTCGCGACATTCGAGTGCGACTAGCCCGATATCTGCGCCATTGTCCTGTTCTCCGATATCGCTGGCCAACACCGCCGCAATGGTTCAAAAGCTCCTGGCTCTGTCCTCAAGGTCCATGCCATGAAGCTTCCGACCGTCACCCCTGCCGACATCCGCCGCGCGCTGCTGTTGCGCGAGGAGATCGCGTTGCTCGATCTCAGATACGAGGCGGCCTTCGCGACCGGCCATCCGCTGTTCGCCGCCAACATGGCGCTGGACCGGATCGCCGTCGAGGCCGAGGTCAGGCTGCCGCGCAAGGACGTGCCGATCGTGCTCTATGACGATGGGAAGGGGCTGGTCGCACCCGGCGCGGAGCGTTTCGCCGCGCTCGGCTACACCGATATCGGCGCGCTCGACGGCGGGCTGACCGCCTGGCGCGATGCGGGCTTCGAGGTTTTCGAGGACGTCAATTCCTATTCCAAGGCCTTCGGCGAGTTGGTCGAGTCGCGCCGCCATACACCCTCGCTGAGTGCCGATGAAGTGGCAAAGCTCATCGCCGACAAGGCCAACATCGCCATCCTCGACGTCCGCCGTTTCGATGAATATGCGACCATGAATATTCCGGGCTCGGTCAGCGTACCCGGCGCGGAGTTGGTGTTGCGCGCAGGGCAAGCCGCACCCGATCTCGAGACGACGATCATCGTCAACTGCGCCGGCCGCACCCGCTCGATCATCGGCACCCAGTCGCTGATCAATGCCGGCGTGCCCAACAAGGTGCGTGCGCTGCGCAACGGCACGATCGGCTGGACGCTGGCGCGGCACAATCTCGACCACGGCGCTGACAGGCGCGGAGCGATCGGGCCGTTCGAGGGCGGTCCGGCCAATGCCCGCGATGTCGCCTACCGCGCAGGTGTTCGCCGTGTCGGTGTGAACGAGATGTCTGCGCTTGCCGCCCAGGCCCATCGTACGCTTTATCGCTTCGACGTGCGCGACGCAGAGGAATATGCGGCCGGCCATCTCCCCGGTTTCCGCCATTATCCGGGCGGCCAGCTCGTCCAGGAGACTGACATCGCCGCTCCCGTGCGCGGTGCGCGCATTCTCCTGACCGACGACAGATACGTCCGCGCCGACATGACGGCGTCCTGGCTGGCGCAGATGGGCTGGGAAGTCTATGTGCTCGAAGGCGGCTATGACGGTGCGCTCGAGATCGGGCAGCCGCACGTCCTGCCGAGGCCGGATCCGGCACACCGCTACCGCCGCCCCTATGAAGGCACCGATGTGGCCGAAGCTGCGATGCAGGCCTATCTCGATTGGGAATATGGCCTCGTCGAGCAGCTCCGCCGCGACGGCACGCACGGATTCTACGTGATTTGACGGCGAGCGAGCGGTGATCCTTGCCGCTCGCATTGATCTATCACCGTCACCCTGAGGTGGCCGCTCCTTCAGCGGCCCTCCGAAGGGCGACGGCCCGGCTGCATCGGGGCTGTTCATTCTTCGAGGCTCCCGGCGCGATGCCAAGCATCGCGCCACTCGCACCTCCAGCGACAGCGGCTTCGCCGCTGCGCAGGGATGACGGCACGGCTGCTGTGAGCGCGGGAACGGCGGAGCTGGTGGGATGCCAAGCGCACGGGCTCCTGCCATCTTCTCCCCGTATCCGGCCCCTATTGTGCTGCACATCCTCCACGGTCTATGAGCTGCGGCAAAGCTGTGACTTACGGAGATTTCATGTCAGCCCCAGGTCAAAGCCCTGAGCGAAGCGCCAAGGCGCTGCTGCTCGAGGGCGTCAATGACAGTGCCGTGGACCTGTTCAGGAGCGCGGGTTTCGCCAATGTCGAGCGGCTGACCAAGGCGCTGGACGGCGAGGACCTGCGACGCGCGCTCAAGGGCGTATCGCTGCTCGGCATCCGCTCGCGGACTCAGATCACCGATGAGGTGCTCGGGGCCGCCGACCAGCTTCTCGCGGTCGGCTGCTTCAGCGTCGGCACCAACCAGGTCGATCTTTCGGCGGCGCGCAAGCGTGGCATTCCCGTCTTCAACGCGCCGTTCTCCAACACGCGCAGCGTCGCCGAGCTCGTGATCGGCGAGATCGTGATGCTGCTGCGGCGGATCTTTCCGCGCTCGGTGTCGGCCCATGCCGGGGGGTGGGACAAATCGGCGACCGGCAGCCGCGAGGTGCGCGGCCGCACGCTCGGCATTGTCGGCTACGGCAATATCGGCTCGCAGCTCTCGACCCTGGCCGAAGCCATGGGCATGCGCGTGATCTATTTCGACCGTACCGACAAGCTTCGCCACGGCAACACCGAGCCGGTCGAGAAGCTCGAAGAGCTGCTGGCGCTGAGCGATGTCGTCAGCCTACACGTGCCAGAGACGCCGGAGACCGCGGGCATGATCGGCGAGAAGCAGCTGCGGGCGATGAAGCCGGGCTCGTTCCTGATCAACAACAGCCGCGGCACCGTGGTCGATCTCGACGCGCTTGCCGGCGCCCTGCGCGATGGTCACCTTGCCGGCGCGGCCGTCGACGTGTTTCCGGTCGAGCCGTCCTCGAATTCCGATCGCTTCAAGAGTCCCATTCAGGGCCTCGAGAACGTCATCCTCACCCCCCATATCGGCGGCTCGACCGAAGAGGCGCAGGAGCGCATCGGCGGCGAGGTCGCGCGCAAGCTGGTCGACTATTTCATCACCGGCTCGACCATGGGCGCGGTGAACTTCCCGGAAGTGCAATTGCATCTTCGCCCCTCCGGCGCGCGCTTCAGCCATGTCCATCGCAACGTGCCGGGCATGCTGCGGCGGCTGAACGAGGTCTTCCTCCAGCGCGACATCAACATCGCCGCGCAATATCTGGAGACCGCCGGCGACCTCGGCTATGTCGTGCTCGACGCCGATCTCGGCGGCCAGGACTCCGGCGAACTGCTCCAGCAGATCCGCGCCCTCGAAGGCACCGTCGGCGCGCGGCTGGTGTTCGAGCACTAAGCGCTTTCGAGCGAAGTGGATACAAAGAAAACGCGTCAACCAGAATCTAGAGCCATTTCCGTTCCGATCGCATCAGAACGGAAATAGCTCTAGACCACCCCACGTTCCGGTTGCAACTTGTAGCAACTGCTCCCACACTGTCGTCGAATTCGGCCCGGCCAAAAATCGCGTCGAATTTGAGCTTCAGTTGCGTGAGTGTCCGCCATGGAACGGGACGCCGTACTGATCGATCTCGCGCTTCAGGGCGGCGGTTCGCACGGCGCCTTCTCCTGGGGGGTGCTCGACCGTCTTCTGGAAGAGAAATGGCTGGAGATCGCCGCAATCTCCGGAACCTCCGCAGGCGCGATGAATGCGGCGGTTCTGGCGGACGGCTGGACGGCCGGCGGCGCCGAGGGCGCGCGCGAGGAGCTCGATCGATACTGGCGCCGTGTCTCCAAGGCCGCGGCCTTCAGCCCGCTGCAACGCTCGCCGCTCGACCGCTTGATGGGGCGCTGGACCCTCGATACGTCGCCCTTCTACATCCTCACCGACCTGATGTCGCGTGTGCTGTCGCCCTACGACCTCAATCCGACCGGCTACAATCCGCTGCGCGCGGTGCTGGCCAAGAGCATCGATTTCGAACGCCTCGTCCGCTCGCCGATCCAGCTGTTCATCACCGCGACGCGGGTGCGCACCGGGCGCGGCCGTATCTTCCGCAACGCGGAGATCACGGCAGATGTGCTGCTGGCATCGGCCTGCCTGCCGACCATGTTCCGCGCAATCGAGATCGACGGCGAGCCCTATTGGGATGGCGGCTTCGCCGGCAACCCGACGATCACGCCGCTGGTGCGCGAAAGCGACGCGCATGACACCATTCTCGTCCAGATCAATCCGACTGAGCGGCTGGAGGAACCGCGGGCGGCTGCGGAAATCCTCAACCGGCTCAACGAAATCTCCTTCAACTCGCCGCTGATGAAGGAACTGCGCATGATCGCGCTGCTGCGACAGGCGGCGGACCCCGGCAGCGGCGAGGGCGCGCGCTGGGCGAAGATGCGGATACACCGGATCAAGAGCGACATGCTGGCGAAGTTCGGCGCCTCCTCGAAGCTCAACGCGGAGTGGGAGTTTGTTTCGATGCTGCGCGCCGAGGGGCGCATGGCTGCGGACGACTTCCTCGCCGAGCACGGCGCGGAGATCGGCCGTCGTTCGACCGCCGATCTCGATGTCCTGCTGTCGGAGTGCTGAGGCATGGGTCTCCTCGGCCTCCTCGTCGGGCTCGGTCTGCTGGTCCTGTTCGCCTTCCGCGGCTGGAGCGTCCTGCTGCTCGCGCCGTTCGCCGCACTCATTGCCGCGTTGTTCGGTGGCGAGCCGCTGCTCGCGAACCTGACCCAGGTGTTCATGGTGAATGCGGCGGGATTTCTGGCGCAGTTCTTCCCGATCTTTCTGCTTGGCGCCGTCTTCGGCAAGTTGATGGATGACGGTGGCGCGGTGACGTCGGTCGCCGGCTTCATGGCGGAGCGCCTCGGCGAACGGCGCGTGATCCTGGCGGTCGTGCTCGCCGGTGCGCTGGTCACCTATGGCGGTGTCAGCCTGTTCGTTGCGTTTTTCGTCATCGTTCCCATGGCACGCTCGCTGTTTCGTGCCGCTTCGATACCGCGTCGTCTGATCCCAGCCGCGATCGTGCTGGGAACGTCGACGTTCACCATGTCGGCCCTGCCTGGCACGCCGTCGATCCAGAATGCGATCCCGATGCCGTTCTTCGGCACGACGCCGTTTGCCGCGCCGGGCCTCGGCGTCGTCGCCTCGTTCATCATGCTCGGCACCGGATTGTGGTGGCTGCATCGTGCTGAGGCTGCGGCGCGCCGCGCTGGAGAAGACTATGGCGACGATGCCGAGGGCGCGATCGAGCAGGCCGCTGCCGACGAGCTCGTGCGCGAGCGTGCGACGACTGCCCGTGAGTTCGATCCGGCGGAGCTACAGCACGGTCATCGCAGCGGGCGGCCATCGCCCGTGCTGAACGCCATGGCGCCGCTCGTCGTCGTCGTGACCGTCAATCTGGTGATGTCGCTGGTGGTGCTGCCGCGGCTCGATGTCAGCTATCTCGCGGAGCAACGCTTTGGTGACACGACGCTTGCAGCCGTTGCAGGCGTGTGGTCGGTCGCGGTGGCGCTGGCTGCCGCCATCGTCACGACCATCGCGCTGAATTGGGCGCGCCTGCCGGCGCTGCGCCGGACCATGGACGCCGGGGCCAATGCATCGGTCCTGCCTGCGTTCAGCGTCGCCAGCCTCGTCGGCTTCGGCGCCGTCGTGGCCTCGCTGCCGGCGTTCACGATCGTGCGCGACTGGGTGCTGGCGATCGAAGGGGGACCGCTGGTCTCGCTCGCCGTCGCGACCAATATCCTGGCCGCACTGACAGGGTCGGCATCGGGCGGCATGACCATCGCCCTCGACGCCCTCGGCCCGACCTACGTCGAGCTTGCCGCGCGGAGCGGCATCGACCTTGCGTTGATGCATCGCGTGGCGGTGATCGGTGGGGGTACCCTCGACATCCTGCCGCACAACGGCGCAGTGGTCAGCCTGCTCGCGATTTGCGGCCTGACACATCGTGACAGCTATTTCGACATCGTCATGGTGGGCATCGTGACCTCGCTCCTGGCTCTGGTGGCGGTGATCGCCCTGGGCACTGCGTTGGGCTCGTTCTGACGAAAGCCGGCGTCAGCGGTCGACGGACGGGAGAAGGCTGCATTGAATACGGCCAACTTCCGAACGCAACAGAACAAACCGCGTGGAAACGATGAAGCGAAACAGAGCGAAGCTGTGTGCATGGCTCGTGGCGTGCCGGTGATCAACTGGGTCGGCCTGCAGCATGCGACCATGTCGGCTTCGGCGGGCCGGCCAATGTCGACCTGCTGAGCGTGCTGGTCGACCGGGTCGAGAAGGGCAAGGCGCCCGGCGATCTCGAAGTCAGCGAGCAGAAGGCCGAGGCGCCTTCGTTCGCGACGCTGCGCGCGCTGCCGCTGTGCCGCCGGCTGGCCTGGCCGCACTACAAGGCGGGTGCGGTGACGGAGGCGTCGAGCTTCACCTGTGCGCCGTGACGAAACGGCTCGTTTGACAATCGCCTCGTGTCCGGCTAGATGTTTCGCATGCGAAATAATGCGGGCGCCGCGAAGCATCATCGGCTGATCTACCTGCTGAGCGTCGCGCATCGCCGCTTGCAGCGCTGGATGGCGGCGCAGCCGCAGAGCACGGTGACGCCGGCGCAAGCGGGGCTGCTGTTCATCCTCGGCAAGCAGGACGGCGTCCTGATCGGCGAGGCGGGCGCGGCGCTCGATATGGGGCCGGCCGGCATTTCCGGCCTGGTCGACCGCACCGCAGCCGCTAAGTTGATCGACCGGCGCGCCGATCGCGAGGATGGCCGCGCCTGGCGCATCTGGCTGACGCCGAAGGGGCGCGCCGCGCTGACGCAGGCGAAGACCGCGGCGGCGGAGGTCAACGCGGCGCTGACGGAAGGATTTACGGCTGCGGAGATCGACATCGTCGCGCGCTGGCTGACGAGCATTCAGGACAAGTTTCCAAGAAGTTCAGACGAATAACACGGAGCAGACGAATGACCGAGCACGTCCGGATCGAGAGCAACGGCGGAATTCTCACGCTGACATTGGCACGTCCCGACAAGAAGAACGCGCTGACCGATGCGATGTACGGCAAGCTGGCGGATGCAATCGAATCCGCCGAGTTCGATCCGTCCACTCGCGTCGTCCTGATCCGCGGCGACGGCGACATGTTCACCGCGGGCAACGACGTCGGCGAATTCGCCGCGGTCGCAGCCGGCAAGTCCGAAGGCAGCCGCAACGTCGTGCGCTTCATCCAGGCGCTGGCGCGCTGCACCCGGCCGCTGGTCGCAGCCGTGCAGGGCCGCGCCGTCGGCGTCGGCACCACGATGCTGCTGCATTGCGATCTCGTCGTGCTCGCCGACAACGCGCAATTGTCGACGCCGTTCGTCAGCCTTGCGCTGGTGCCGGAGGCTGCCTCTAGCCTCTTGATGCCGGCGCGAATCGGCTATGCGCGCGCCTATGAGATGTTCGCGCTGGGCGAGACCGTGCCGGCCAGGTCGGCGCTGGAATGGGGCCTTGCCAACCGCGTGGTGCCGCTCGACAAGCTCGATGCCGAGGCGCTCGCCCTCGCGCAGCGTCTCGCCCGCCAGCCGGCCGGTGCCCTCGTCGCGACCAAGCGGCTGATGCGGAACGGCGAGGCGCTGGTCGCGCAGATGCAGGCCGAAGGCGAGCAGTTCGCGCAGCGTCTGCGCACCGCGGAGGCGCGCGAGGCGTTTACGGCGTTCGCCGAGCGCCGGCCGCCGGATTTCACCAAGGTGGCGTGAGCCGACTTCCCGACGGAGTGGCAGCTTCCGAGCTCATATCGGTCTCCCCATCCGATGTCGCGCGGGCATTGCCGTCGCCCCGCATGGCGGGTACATCTGTGGCGCCTCGCTCTGCGGGCGCCGAGACAGACGCAAGACATATCAGGGATGGAGAGTTCGATGCCGGTCGCGCCACAACACAAGGCCCAGCGCCCCTATCGCGGCGTGTTCCCGGTCGCGCCCACCATCTTCGACGAGCGCGGCGAGCTCGACCTCGAAGGCCAGCGCCGCTGCATCGATTTCATGATCGACGCCGGCTCGCACGGTCTCTGCATCCTCGCCAATTTCTCCGAGCAGTTCGTGCTCACCGACGCCGAGCGCGAGACGGTGATGCATGCGGTGCTGGAACATGTGGCCGGCCGGGTTCCCGTGATCGTGACCACCACGCATTTCAGCTCGGCCGTGTGCGCGGCGCGCAGCAGGCAGGCCGAAGCGGCCGGCGCCGCCATGGTGATGGTGATGCCGCCCTATCACGGCGCCACCTTCCGCGTCCCCGAGAAGGGCATCGTCGAATTCTTCAAGGTGCTCTCGGGCGCTATCGACATTCCCATCATGATCCAGGACGCGCCCGTGGCCGGCACGCCGCTCTCGGTCGAGCTGCTGGCGCGGCTGTCGCGCGAATTCTCCAACATCCGCTATTTCAAGATCGAGGTTCCCTTCGCCGCCGCAAAGCTGCGCAGCCTGATCGAGGCGGGCGGCAGCGACATCGAAGGCCCCTGGGACGGGGAGGAGGCGATCACGCTGCTGGCCGATCTCGATGCCGGCGCCACCGGCGCCATGACCGGCGGTGGCTATCCCGATGGCATCCGCCAGATCATCGATCCCTATTTCGCCGGCAAGCGCGAGGAAGCGAAGGCCGCCTATGAGCGCTGGCTGCCGCTGATCAACTACGAGAACCGCCAATGCGGCCTGATCGCCTGCAAGGTGATGATGCAGGCCGGCGGCGTGATCAAGTCGGAAGCCGTGCGGCATCCGCTACAGCCGCTGCATCCGGCGACGCGCGCGGGATTGCTGGAGCTCGCCAAGGAACGCGACGCGCTGGCGCTGCGGTGGGGGAGGTAAGTCTCTCCATCGTCATTGCTTCGCTTCGCTCGCGATGACGGGGTCTGCCCATTTCGGCTGACGGCGTCGAATTAACGCGATTCCGCTGGTTTCGCGCAGCCCGGCGATGGCATATTGTACGCTCGCCAACCGGCCCTGCGGAGAGTCCAAGACATCGCGCAATACCTCTTCACTATGCCGTTATCCCGAGTCAGGTTGGCGCAAACCGACAGAACAGGGAGGCAGTGCCATGACGATGAGGCCGGATCCCACCTTTCACGCATCGCCCAAGCTTGCGATGGAAGCGCCTGCGGAGAACTTTGCCTACACGTTGCTGCTCAGTCCGGATTTCTCAAAGCCGGATGCTCTCGCGGTCATCGACGTCAAGCCGGGATCGCCGACCTATAGCCAAATCGTCCACACCGTGACGATGCCCAACAAGGGCGACGAGTTCCATCACTTCGGCTGGAATGCCTGCTCCTCCGCCTTGTCGCCGCTCGCCGGACATGCCTTCATCGAGCGGCGCTATCTCATCATTCCCGGGCTGCGCTCGTCGCGGATCTACATCATCGATACCAAGCCCGATCCGACCGAAGCCAAGATCCACAAGATCATCGAGCCGGAGGAAGTCTTCAAGAAGACCGGCTACTCGCGGCCACACACGATCCATTGCGGGCCGGACGGCATTTACGTCAGCACGCTGGGCGGCGGCGGCAAGGACGGGACCGATGGCCCCCCCGGCGTTTTCATCATGGATTGCGAGACCTTCGAGGTCCTCGGGCGATGGGAAATCGACCGCGGACCGCAGGCGCTGCATTATGATTTCTGGTGGAATCTGCCGCGCGACTACATGGTGACGAGCGAATGGGCGTTGCCGCCGCAGTTCGAGAATGGGATCGTCCCGGAAGATCTGCTGTCGAACAAATATGGCCATCGTCTCCACTTCTGGGATCTTCGCGCACGTCGCAACGTCCAGACCATCGACCTCGGCGCCAATCATCAAATGGCGCTGGAGGTACGACCGGCGCACGATCCGGTTCGCGAGTACGGCTTCGTAGGCGTCGTGGTCGACACCACGAATCTCGAAGCATCGATCTGGACTTGGTGGCGAGAAGGCGGGAAATTCCATGCGGAGAAGACGGCGACGATCCCGCCCGAGCCTGCGCCAAAGGAGAAGCTCCCGCCGCTGCTCCAGGGATTTGGCGCCGTGCCGCCGCTGGTGACCGACATCGACCTGTCGATGGATGACCGGTTTCTCTATGTCTCGTGCTGGGGCACGGGCGAAATGCGCCAGTACGACGTCAGTGATCCCAGAAAGCCGAAGCTTGCGGGCTCGGTCCACATCGGCGGTATCGCGCGCCGCACGCCCCATCCGAGCGGCAAAGCATTTGCGGCGGGTCCGCAGATGGTCGAGATCAGCCGCGACGGCAGGCGCGTGTACTGGACCAATTCGCTCTATTCCACCTGGGATGACCAGTTCTATCCCGATGGGGTTCCGGGCGTGGAGGTCATGGCCAATGTCGGTCGCAACGGAGGCCTCGAGCTCGACAAGGACTATTTCGTGAGCTTCCCCGACGGATATCGTGCGCACCAGATCAGGCTCGAGGGCGGCGATTGTTCGACGGACTCCTTTTGCTACCCGTCGGTCTAGATGGGACGCAGGCGAGCCCGGCCCTTGGCTGGCTGTGGCTCGCGCTTGTTGCGAGCGGTCTTTACCACGGGGTCAATCCAGGAATGGGATGGCCGCTCGCCGTTTCGGCCGGGCTTATGGACAAGAGCCCCCTCGCGCTCTTCCGCGCATTGTGGGCTCTGGCGGCCGGGCATCTCCTGGCAACACTTCTCGTGCTGCTGCCGTTCGCCTTCCTGCTCGTACTGGCCGAATGGCAGCGTCCGATCCAGATCGGTGCGAGTCTTCTCGTCATCGGCTTTGGCGGCTATCGGCTGATCGAGCGGCGTCATCCCCGCGCGCTGGCACGAATTCCTCCGACGCAATTGGTGCTCTGGTCGTTTGCCGTTGCCATTGCCCATGGTGCCGCCTTGATGCTCGTGCCGATCTATCTTGGGCTCTGCCAGGCCTTCGAACTCGATGCCGGACATGAGGCGGCGGGCGAGTTGATGAAGGCAAGTGTCGGGATGGCGGTGCTGGTGTCCCTGGTGCATGTTGTCGCGATGGTCAGCGCCGGCGGATGTCTGGCCTGGCTGGTCTACCGCTATCTGGGATTGAGGTTCGTCTCGCGAAGCTGGTTCAATCTGGATGCAGTCTGGGCGATCAGCCTCGTTCTGGTCGGTGCCGTGGCGCTCGCCTTCAATCTTGGGAGCTGACCGTGAGGCCTACCGCGTCAACGCCCACTCGCCGATGATGCGGAAGCGAACCTTCGCCTCGTCCTGCTTGAACAGGGCGAGGCGGTCGATTGCCAGCGTGCCGAGACGAAGCGACGCAAACCTGGTCCGTAACATCTCCAGAATCGGCCCGCGGCGCTCTGCATCCAGCCGTCCCGTCAGTGTCATGTGGAAGCGAAACTCCTCCATCACGTAAGGGTAGCCCCAGCGGTCGAGATAATCGCGCTGCCGCTCGGTGAGTTTTTCGGGCTTGCGCCGCGCGCGATCTTCCGCGGCGAGGGCCGCGCGGAAGGGGTCGAATTCACGGACGCAATCAGCGGCAAGCTGCTGGAGAGCGTCGACCGGCTCGGCCGGAATGACGGCAATGAAGCCGCTGATGGTATCGACCACAGGGCGGATCACTGGAATTGTCCGCGATTGGCCGGCGAACATCGCGCAGGCCGCCATGAGCTCGGCCTCGATCCTGCCTGATACCAGCGCCATCGGTGCCTTCAGCGTGGCGTGAAAGCCGTATTTGCGAGGATCGGCGGCGATGTCGCGCCAGTCCGGCGCGACGCGCAACGCTTCTTGCGGAAACGAAACCTCGTCGCCGGTGTGGGCGTCATAGCCGAGCAGTTCGGCGCCGAAGCGGGAGAGGGCGCTGTTGCTGTCAGCGGCAAAATAGATCGCGTAGCGGGGAAAACCTGTCATCGGCTCAGCATAGCCGATTCACGCTGCCGCGACAGCTTCGCGCGGCGCTGCCACAGCAGTGAGCAGCCTTGTCGCATCGGTGAGATGGACGAGCTTGCCGCCTGAGATTACCGCGATCAGCCGCGGCCGCAGCTTCACGCTGTCGTCGACGAGGAGAATGTCGGCGCGGCGTCCTTCCGCGAGAATGCCGCGATCGGCAAGGCCGGTCGCGCGCGCCGGGCCGGCCGAGACCAAGTCCCAGGCCCGTGCCAGCGGCACCACGCCATCGGCGGCGAGACGGAACGCGGCGAGCAGCTGTGCGGGATAATAATAGTCCGACGCCAGCACCGAGCAGAGCCCCTTGGCGATCATGTCGGAGGCCCTGGTCCAGCCGGTATGACTGCCGCCGCGCACGACGTTCGGCGCGCCGTAGACGATGGCATCGCCGGCTTCTGCGGCGGCCCGCGCCGTCTCCTCGTTGATCGGGAACTCCGCGATGTCAGCGCCCCGTTCGCGATACTCCCGGCGCATCGCCGGCGTTGCGTCATCGTGCGAGAGCATCCGCACGCCCGCCGCGCGGGCAGAAGCGGCGAGGCGCGAGACCGAGGTGGGCACCTCGTCGGCGCGCGAAACCACACGCTCGACCAGCCGGTCGAATTCCTCGCTCGAAAGACCAGTGCGTTCCACCATCCGGTTGCGCTTGCGCGGCTTGGCCATGTCGGCGACGGTGCCGTCCATGTGGTCGTTGAAGGCGAACAGGTCGACGCGGCCTTCGGCGAGCCACTGGGCGATCTCGGCCTCGGCCTCGAGATTGTAGGTCTCGTGCCGCAGATGGAAGCGGGTGTCGGCGGCGAATTGCGGACGCTGCCGCTCGATCGCCTCCATCAGACCGCGCGCATTGTCGGCGCTGCGCAGGCCCGGCTCCCAGGAGCAGGTCGTGGCGTGAAAGACCGTGGTGATGCCGTTGCCGATCGCCTGGCGGTCGCTGTCGGCGAGCGCGACGTCGATCGGAAAATCGACGCCGGCGCGGGGCATCATCTGCCGCTCGAAGGCATCGCCATGCAGATCGACGATGCCGGGCAGCACCAACAGGTCGCGGGCATCGATCGCCAGCCGGGCACGACCGCGAGAAGCATCGACCTGTGCAATGTCCGTTCCGGACACGAGAAGTGAGGTTTCGACGAACTCGACGCCGATCAGGGCGCGGCCGCCTTCGAGGAATATGTCTGTCACGCGATCGCGCTTCGTTTGCTGGCAGGAGAGTTGGTGAGAGAGCTCGCCCGTGCTTCGTATGTCGAAAGAAAATCTTCAATCCCGAGATTGCGGAAATCGGGCAGCGCCGCGCGCAATTTGTCGTGATCCCAGTCCCACCAGGCGAGCTTCGCGAGCCGTCCGGCGATCTCCTCCGAGAACCGCCGCCGCACGATACGGGCCGGATTGCCGGCGACAATGGTGTAGGCCGGCACGTCCTTGGTGACGATGGCACCGGCTGCGATCACCGCGCCGGTGCCGATGTTTCGACCCGGCAACACGATCGCGCCATGGCCGATCCAGACATCGTGACCGATATGGATGTGATGCTGGCGTCGCCAGTCGAAGAACTCGGCATCGTCGCTCTCACCGTCGAAATAGGCGCTGGAGCGGTAGGTGAAGTGCGCCTGCGTCGCGCGGTGCATCGGATGGTTGCCGGGATTGATGCGCGTCATCGCCGCGATCGAGCAGAACTTTCCGATAGTGGTGTAGGTGATCTGCGAATCGTTGACGACATAGGAGTAATCGCCCATCGCCACTTCATGCAGGATCGTGCGCGCGCCAACCTCGGTATAGGCGCCGAGCCGGGTCTCATGCAAATTGGCCGAGGGGTCGATGGTCGGCTGAACCGATAGGGCTTTGGCGGCCATGTTGTATCCGAGGTGCGAGGGGCGGGCGTTCCTCTTCGAGCGGATTCATGACGATATCATGACGTGGCGATGACAGGGGATGACGTGTGCAGGATCGCTGCGCTGCAACGGCCGTGTCACACAAGTGTTAAGCATGGACGTTAGCGATTGGCTCCAGTTAATCTGGAGCCCCGCATGCTGGTGGTCGATGGTCTGACGTGTCGCTTCGGCGCAAAAGCCGCAGTGGACGACGCTTCGTTTGAGGTTTCCCCGGGCGGCTTCGTCGGTGTGATCGGGCGATCCGGTGCCGGCAAGTCGACGTTGCTGCGGAGCATCAACCGCTTGGTGACGCCGACTGAGGGACGCATCCTGTTCGACGGCGCCGACGTCACCGCATTGCGCGGCAAGGATCTGCGCCAATGGCGGGCGCGGTCGGCAATGATCTTCCAGCAGTTCAATCTGGTCGGCCGGCTCGATGTCCTCACCAACGTCCTGATGGGACGGCTCGCGACGATGCCGGCCTGGCGCTCGCTGTCGCAAATCTGGCCGGAGCAGGACAAGGCGCTGGCGATGTCCGCACTGGAGCAGTTCGATATCGCGTCGCTCGCCGCCCAGCGCGCCGACCAGCTCTCCGGCGGTCAGCAGCAGCGCGTGGCGATCGCCCGCGCCCTCGTGCAGCAGCCCGATATCATCCTGGCCGACGAGCCGATTGCCTCACTCGACCCACGCAACACCAAGGTCGTGATGGATGCGCTTTTGCGCATCAACAAGCATTTCGGCATCACCGTGCTCTGCAATCTGCATTCGCTCGATCTCGCCCGCAGTTACTGCGACCGCCTGATCGGCATGTCCGCGGGCCGCGTGGTGTTCGACGGCGCGCCGTCGATGCTGACCGATCAGGTCGCGCGCGAGCTCTACGATCTCGAAGCCAACGAGGTCATGGGCGGCATGCCTGTGCCGGCGTCCGCCGGCGTCCCGGCGCTCGGAACGGCCGCTGCGGCCTGAGCCGCGGCGCATCTTTTGAGTTGCAGGTTCTTGCGTCAACCGACCCAACCGATGACCAACCGATGAAGAGGGTATCATGATCACTCGCAGATTAGTCCTTGCCGGCGCCGCCGCGCTCGCGTTCACCGCCTCCGCTTCCGCGGACGATTGGAGAACCAAGTATCCCGAGCTGACCTTCGCGGTCATTCCGGCCGAGAACGCCTCGGGCGTCACCGAGCGCTGGGCGCCGTTCATGAGCTATCTCTCCAAGGAGCTCGGCGTGAAGGTCACGCTGCGCATCGCCAACGACTACGCCGCTGTGATCGAGGGCCAGCGCGCCGGCAACATCCACATCGCGAGCTACGGCTCGGCCTCGTTCGCCCGCGCCCGCCTGACCGGCGTCAAGACCGACGCCTTCGCCAACGACATCAACGCCGACGGCTCGACCGGCTACTACTCGGTCTTCTTCGTCAAGGCGAGTAGTCCCTACAAGAAGATCGACGACCTCAAGGGCAAGAACCTCGGCCTCGTCGACCCGAATTCGACCTCCGGCAACAACGTGCCGCGCTTCGAGCTCGACAAGATGGGCATCCACGATGCCGACACCTATTTCAGCAAGGTCGTCTTCACCGGCAGCCATGAGAACGCGGTGCTGGCGCTGGCGCAGGGCACCGTCGACGTCGCCGCCAACCAGTGGACCAGCGACGACGATTCGACGCTGGCGCAGATGCTCACCAAGGGCATGCTCAAGAACGCCGATGGTTCGGCGATGAAGAAGGACGATTTCCGCATCATCCACAAGTCGGCGCCGATCATCAACGGTCCCTACGCCTATAACTCCGACCTGCCGGAAGACGCGAAGGCGGCGATCGCGAAGGCATTCTTCGACGCGCCGGCCAAGGACAAGGCGGCCTTCGACCGCCTCCAGGATGGCCAGAAGAAGGGTTTTCATCCCGCCACCACCAAGGATTGGGATGGCACGATCGAGCTGATCAAGTTCGTCGACGCACTGCGTAAAAAGAAGGCGTCCTGAGTCTTCGGGACGATGCACCTGAGCCGGGTCCGTAGGACCCGGCTCTTTCTTTGACGGGACCTGTTTCGACAGATGACGACAGCGGTTTCGATCCTCCCCGAGCAGCAGCTCGCCGCGCTGAATGCCGCCTATCGCCAGGCGGTTTCGCGGCGACGGCTCCGCCTCCTATTGGGAGCAGCGATCTTTGCCGCCGCGCTGGTTCTCGCCGCGATCGGTGCCGAAGTGAATTTGCGCACGCTGTTCACCTATTTCGGCAACTTCCTCAGCTATTTCGACCGCATCCTCACGCTCGACAGCGGCCAGCGGGTCCGGACCGATGTCGGCGAGTGGTTCTGGGGCTGGCGCAAATGGCTGAAGATGCTCGGCGAGACGCTGCTGATCTCCTACGTCGGCACGCTGATCGGCGCGACTCTCGCCTTCTGTCTGAACTTCTTCGCGGCTGAAAATACCTCGCCTGCGCCCTGGCTGCGCTTCGTCGTGCGGCGGCTGCTCGAGTTCGCCCGCACGGTGCCTGGGATTGTGTTCGCACTGGTCTTCGTCATCGCCTTCGGGCTCGGTCCGATGGCGGGCGTGCTGGCGATCGCGATCCACTCCACCGGTGCGCTCGGAAAGCTGTTTTCGGAGATCGTCGAGAACGCCGACATGAAGCCGGTCGAGGGCATCCGCTCGACCGGCGCGAGCTGGCTGTCCTGCATGCGATTTGCCGTGGTGCCGCAGGTGACGGCGGGCTATGCCAGCTACGCGCTGCTGCGTTTCGAGATCAACGTCCGTGAGGCCTCCGTGATGGGCTTTGTCGGCGCCGGAGGCATCGGCCAGGAGCTCGTCGTTTCCATCCGCAAGTTCTACTATTCGGACGTCAGCGCGATCCTGCTCACCATCATCATTGCCGTATTCATCATCGACATCGCCACCGGCTGGCTGCGCGGCCACCTGTTCGGCAAGGAGGCGCGGACGTGACGAAGCCGCAGGAGGCCGATGCCGCGCAGATGCGTGCGCGCTATCCCGATGTATTCGACCGGCCGGCCTCGTCGCGGCTCGCGACGCCCGCGATGATCGCCGCGGCGTTCGCGATCCTCATCTACGGCCTCGTCGATCTCGACTTCTCGCCATCGCGCTTCTTCGCCGGCCTCAGCCAGCTCGGCTGGATCACATTGATGATGATCCCGCCCGATCCCGGCTCGTCGCTGCCGATCTATCTGAAGGCGCTCGGCGAGACGCTGTCGATCGCGCTGCTCGGCACGACGCTGGCGGCAGTGTTCGCGCTGCCGGTCAGCCTGCTCGCGGCGCGCAACATCGTGCCGTCGAACATCCTGCGCTTTCCCGTCCGTCGTTTCCTGGATTCGATACGCGGCGTCGATACGCTGATCTGGGCGCTGGTGTGGATCAACGTGGTCGGGCTCGGCCCGTTCGCCGGCGTGCTCGCCATCGCCGTGTCCGATTTCGGCGCCTTCGGCAAGCTGTTCTCGGAGGCGATCGAGGGCGCCGACCAGAAGCAGGTCGAGGGCATCCGCGCCTCCGGCGGCAGCGCGCTGCACGAGATCCGCTTCGGCCTGTTGCCACAGGTGCTGCCCGTGATCGCCGGCCAGGTGCTCTACTTCATCGAATCCAACACGCGTTCGGCCACCATCATCGGCATCGTCGGCGCCGGCGGCATCGGGCTCCAGCTCGCCGAGCAGATTCGCGTGCTGGAATGGCAGAAGGTCTCGTTCCTGATCCTGATGATCCTGGTCGCAGTCGCCGCCATCGATTTCATCTCGGGCAAGCTGCGCTTTGCGATCATTGGCAGGCGGGCTGTGGCGTAGGTCCTTCGCAAGAAACGCGGGAGATCGCATTTGAGAGCTTTTGCCTGCGGCCATCCTTCGAGACGCCCGCCTTTGGCGGGCCCTCTCCATGAACCACCTCAGACGACGCCTGACAGGTGCTTCATGGAGAGGAGACCGCAAAGCGGTCGTCCCGAAGGACGAGGCGCTCGCTCAGGTCCCTGCCAAGAACGAACTCATAGGCGATAGCCCTGCATGAGAACGGGAGAGCGAGAGCAGGCATCTCACCCGTTCTCCACCAGAAACTCCACCCGCTCCGCGGCAAACCGCGAATGCTTCGTCACCAGCGGCTTGCCCGTGAGATCGTGGTCGGTGGCGTCCACCACCAGGATCGGTCGCCCCAGCGCCAGATCGAGCCGTGCGGCGTCGGTGGCATCGACGATGCCGGCGGTGATTCGGGTCGCGCCGCGGCGATAGTCGCGCACGCCAAAATGCTCCAGCAGCTTCGTCATCGAGCGCGTTGCCGCGAACACGGCGCCAGCATCCGGGAACAGGTCCGCTGAAACCCATGTCGTGGATACACAGATCGGCGTGCGGTCGGCGAGGCGGATCGCTTCGATCCGCACCAGGGGCGCGCCGGTCTTCAGTCCCAGCTCCCGTGCGAGCTCGCGCGTCGCGATATCGTCGGTCGCCTCGATCAGCCGTCCATGCGGTTCGCGGCCGCCGGCGCCGACGATCTCGGAAAAACGCGTGCGCGAGCGCAGCGGATAAGCGAGCTTCTGCGCCTCGACATAGGTTCCGCTGCCGCGCTCGGCCCGCACCAGGCCGCGCTCGGCAAGGGCTGCCAGCGCGCGCCGCACGGTGTGGCGATTGACGCGGTAGGTTTCAGCGATCTCCATCTCGCCCGGCAGCTTGTCGCCGGCCGCAAAGCGGCCGTCGGCGATGCCGCGCTCGATGCCGTCAGCTACGAGGCGCCATAGCGCGACGCCCGAGGAGGCTGTGTCCTGCATGCTCATGTCGCGGGAAACCTACTCCAGAAATCACATCATTGTCACGAAACAGTCATGGCGCGTCGGTATGAAGTTGTCTATTATCATAGACAACTTCGATGCGGCAATTCTATAGAAAAGTTCGGTGGACCAGGTGACGCAGCACAACAACCAGCAAGCCCAGCGCAAGGCCGCAATGGCGGTGCTGGCGCACGCGGAGGCGGGCGAGATCGCCGCTCGCCTCCGCAACGTATCCCTCCCGGACCATCAGGATCTGCGCACGCCGGAGAACGGCCTCGTCATGCTGCGCGGCCGGGTCGGCGGCGATGGCGCACCGTTCAATCTCGGCGAAGCCACGGTCTCGCGCGCCGCGGTACGGCTTGCGAGCGGTGAGGTCGGGTTCGGCTACACGCTCGGCCGTGACGGTGACAAGGCGCGGCTGATCGCGCTGTGCGATGCGCTGATGCAGTCCCGTGATCACGGCGGCGCGGTGGAGCGGGGTGTCATCGCGCCCTTGCGAGAGCAGCTTATGATTCGGCGCAAGCAGGCGGCGGCGGAGACCGCCGCGACGAAGGTTGATTTCTACACCATGGTGCGCGGTGAGGGCTGAGATCATGACCACGATTGCGGAACTGCCGCCGGGTTTTGCCGACAAGGTGCTGTCGGCGCAATCGACCTTTCGCTCGGTCATGGACGCGATGGCGCGGCCGGGCTCTGTCCAGCGCATCGTGCCGATGGCGGGAGCGCCTGATACGATGATGCGCGGCACCGCCGCGATCGCGCTGACGCTGTTCGACCACGACACGCCGCTCTGGCTCGATGCGCGGATGGCGGAGAGTGCGGACGTGACGAAGTGGCTCAAGTTCCACACCGGCGCGCCGGTGGTGCAGGATTCGTCGGTCGCCTCGTTCGCGCTCGTCGGCGACGGTGGCGCACTGCCTTCGTTCGAGTCCTTCGCGCTCGGCACCGGCGAGTATCCGGACCGCTCGACCACTGTGATCGTCCAGATCGACAGCCTCACCTCCGGGGGCGGCTTCGAGCTGCGCGGCCCCGGGATCGACGGGGTCGCGACGCTGAAAGCGTCGATCAAGCCTTTCGACCTGTTCGAGCGCCTGCAGATCAACGAAGCGCTGTTTCCGCGCGGCATCGATGTGGTGCTGGTCGCCGATGACGCCGTGGTCGCGATTCCCCGCACCACGCGCGTCGTGAGCAAGGGAAGCTGAAAGCATGTATGTCGCAGTCAAAGGTGGCGAGCGCGCCATCGAGAACGCCCATCGCCTGCTCGCGCATAAGCGGCGCGGCGACCAGAGCGTTGCGGAGATTTCGCTGGATCAGATCTCGGAGCAGCTGGGCCTTGCCGTCGATCGCGTCATGAGCGAAGGCTCGCTCTATGACCGCGAGCTCGCGGCGCTCGCGATCAAGCAGGCGCGCGGCGATTTGATCGAGGCGATCTTCCTGGTTCGCGCCTTCCGCGCCACGCTGCCGCGTTTCGGCGCCGGCGAGCCGGTCGACACCGGCGCGATGCGGGTGCAGCGGCGGGTGTCGGCGACCTTCAAGGACATTCCCGGCGGCCAGATCTTAGGCCCGACCTTCGACTACACGCATCGCTTGCTCGATCCATCGCTTAGCCAGGGTTTCGTGCCGGAGGCTCCGGCTGCGGCCGAGGCCTCCACCGCGCCCACCCCGCGCGTGACAGATATTCTCGGTCGCGACGGGCTGATCGAATCATCGCCGCAGGCCGAGGACGGCGCCAGCATCGGCGATCTCACCCGCGAGCCGCTGAATTTTCCCGCGGACCGTGATTTGCGCCTGCAAAACCTCGCGCGCGGTGACGAGGGCTTTCTGCTCGCGATGGGCTATTCCACCCAGCGCGGCTACGGCCGCAACCATCCCTTCGTCGGCGAGATCCGCTTCGGCGAGGTCGAGGTGGAGTTCTTCGCCGAAGACGCCGGCTTCGCCGTGCCGCTCGGTTCGATCGAGCTGACCGAGTGCCAGATGGTCAACCAGTTCAAGGGGTCTGCCACGGAAGCCCCGTGCTTCACCCGCGGCTACGGCCTTGCCTTCGGCCAGAGCGAGCGCAAGACCATGTCGATGGCGCTGGTCGATCGCGCGCTGCGTGCCCGCGAGCTCGGCGAGGAGGCGCTCGCACCCGCGCAGGACGAGGAGTTCGTGATGTCGCATTCGGACAACGTCCAGGCGACCGGTTTCGTCGAGCACCTGAAGCTGCCGCATTATGTCGACTTCCAGTCCGAACTCGGCCTGCTGCGCAAGCTGCGGCAGGAGTTCGCCGATGCCAATGCATCTGATGCCATGAAGGAGGCCGCGGAATGAACGCGCCCGCCTACAATTTCGCCTATCTCGACGAGCAGACCAAGCGGATGACCCGCCGCGCGATCCTGAAAGCCATCGCCATTCCCGGCTACCAGGTGCCGTTCGCCAGCCGCGAAATGCCGATGCCGTATGGCTGGGGCACCGGCGGCGTGCAGGTCACCGCCGCCATCCTTGGTCCCCAGGACGTGCTCAAGGTGATCGACCAGGGCTCCGACGACACGACCAACGCGATCTCGATCCGAAAGTTCTTCGCCAAGACAGCGGGCGTTGCGACGACGACCGCAACGTCGGAGGCGACGGTGATCCAGACCCGTCACCGCATCCCGGAGACGGCGCTGAATGAAAACCAGGTGCTGGTTTATCAGGTGCCGATCCCCGAGCCGTTGCGTTTCCTCGAGCCGCGCGAGACCGAGACGCGGCGCATGCACGCGCTCGCCGAGTACGGCCTGATGCATGTGAAGCTCTACGAGGACATCGCGCGCTTCGACCATATCGCGACCGCCTACGCCTATCCGGTGAAGGTGAACG
Source organism: Bradyrhizobium sp. USDA 326 (assembly GCF_049739485.1). Lineage (NCBI taxonomy): Bacteria > Pseudomonadati > Pseudomonadota > Alphaproteobacteria > Hyphomicrobiales > Nitrobacteraceae > Bradyrhizobium > Bradyrhizobium sp. USDA 326. Next base: position 1,937,281 of record NZ_JBMGQA010000001.1, on the reverse strand, counting down.
CGCGCTACGTGATGGATCCGTCGCCGACGCCGAAGTTCGACAATCCCAAGATGGACAATTGCCCCGCGCTGCAATTGTTCGGCGCCGGCCGCGAGAAGCGCATCTACGCGATCCCGCCCTATACGCAGGTGGTCTCGCTCGATTTCGAGGATCACCCGTTCGAGCCGTACCGGTTCAACGCGCCTTGCGCGCTCTGCGGGGCGGAAAATTCCTATCTCGACGAGATCGTCACCGACGACAAGGGCGGGCGGATGTTCGTCTGCTCGGACACCGATTATTGCGAGGGCCGCCAGGCCGCCGGCCATCACGGCAGCCTCAGCGCCGCGCCGTACAGGGAGAAGGCGGGCTCACATGGTTGATCAAGACTTGGCTGATCTCGATACGCTCGGAAACGACCAGCCGCTGCTGGTCGCGCAGTCTCTCAGCAAGTCGTTCGGCCGCATCGCCGCCTGCCGCGACGTCTCCTTCGCGCTCTATCCCGGCGAGGTGCTGGCGATCGTCGGCGAATCAGGCTCGGGCAAGTCGACGCTTCTGCAGATGCTGTCGGGCCAGCTCGCACCGAGCGCCGGCCATGTGTCCTACCGGATGCGCGACGGCGTCACGCGTGATCTCACGACGCTCGGTGAAGCCGAGCGGCGCTTCCTGTTCCGCACCGATTGGGGTTTTGTGCACCAGGACCCCGCGCAGGGCCTGCGCATGGCGGTCTCGGCGGGTGCCAATGTCGGCGAGCGGCTGATGGCCGTGGGCTGGAATCACTACGGCCGCATCCGCGAGACCGCGTCGGACTGGCTCACCCGCGTCGAGATCGATGTCGCGCGCATCGACGATGCTCCGCGGACCTATTCCGGCGGCATGCGGCAGCGTCTTCAGATCGCCCGCAACCTCGTCACCGAGCCGCGGCTGGTGTTCATGGACGAGCCGACCGGCGGCCTCGACGTGTCGGTGCAGGCGCGCCTGCTCGATCTCGTGCGCAGCCTCGTCGCCGAGCTGCATCTCGCCGTCATCATCGTCACCCACGATCTCGCGGTCGCGCGCCTCCTGTCGCATCGCGTGATGGTGATGAAGGGCGGCCGCGTCGTCGAGACCGGCCTCACCGACCAGGTGCTCGACGATCCCCGCGAGCCCTATACCCAACTCCTCGTCTCCTCGATTCTCCCGCCATGAGCTTTTCGATGACCGCCATGATCGACGTTGCCGATGCCCGGAAGACCTTTACGATGCACCTGCAGGGCGGCATCGAGCTGCCGGTGGTGCGCGGCGTGACCTTCCACGTCAATCCCGGCGAGTGCGTCGTGCTGTCGGGGCCGTCAGGCGCCGGCAAATCGTCGATCCTGAAGATGATCTTCGGCAACTACCGTTGCGATAGCGGCCGCATCGGCATCCGCCATCGCGGCACGGTGGTCGATCTCGCCACCGCCGAGCCGCGGCAGGTGCTCAACATCCGCCGCTCCACGATCGGCTATGTCAGCCAGTTTTTGCGGGCTGTGCCGCGCGTTGCCACCATCGACGTCGTCGCCGAGCCGCTGATCGTGAACGGCCTGGCCAGACCTGATGCGCAGCATCGGGCGGGCGCGCTGCTGCATCGCCTCAATATCCCCGAGCGGCTCTGGCAGCTTCCGCCCGCGACCTTCTCCGGCGGCGAGCAGCAGCGCGTCAACATCGCGCGCGGCTTCATCTCGGATCTGCCGGTCCTGCTGCTGGACGAGCCGACTGCCTCGCTCGACGCTGCCAATCGCGCCGTCGTGGTCGAACTGGTCGCCGAAAAGAAGCGCCAGGGCGTCGCCATGGTCGCCATTGTCCATGACGACGAAATCCGTCATCTGATTGCGGACCGCATCGTCGACGTCACCAGCTTTGCCGCCGCGGCCTGAAGGAAGAGGGAAATGAACGCCAAGCCGAAGGTAACAGTGATCGCCAATGCCAGGATCGTGCTGGCTGACCAGGTGATCGAGCAGGGCTGGCTCGCTCTTGCCGACGGACGCATCGCCGAGATCGGCGAGGGCAGGGCGCCTGCGGGTGCCGAGGACGCCGGGGGCGACCTGATCATGCCCGGCCTGATCGAGCTCCACACCGACCACCTCGAAGCGCATTACGTGCCGCGGCCGAAGGTGTTCTGGAATCCGGTCGCGGCCGTCATCTCCTATGACGGCCAGCTCGCGACCTCGGGCATCACCACGGTTTTCGATTCGCTCCGGGTCTGGCGCGAGGACGGCGCCGAGGAAGTCGATGGCCGCGCCGGCGTGCTCGCCGCCGCGATCACGACCGCGCGCGAGGCCAGCCTACTGCGCGCCGACCATTTCCTGCACCTGCGCTGCGAGATCCCGATGCCGAGCGTGGTCGAGGAGGCCAAGGAGCTGATCGACCGTCCCGACGTCAAGCTGATGTCCCTGATGGATCACACGCCGGGACAGCGCCAGTTTCGCGATGAGGTCAAGCTGCGCGATTATTATCGCGGCAAGGGCGGCGGCAAGACCGATGCCGAGCTCGACAAGCTGTTCGCAAAGCGCTTCGAGTATCAGAAGCAATATGCGGCGCACAACATGCGCGAGATCGTGGCGCTGGCGCATCAATACAGGATCCCTCTGGCGAGCCACGACGACACCACCGAGGAGAACGTTGCGGACGCGGTGCGTGACCGCGTTTCGGTGGCGGAATTCCCGACCACGCTGGAGGCCGCGCGCGGCCTGCACCAGGCCGGCATCGACATCCTGATGGGCGCGCCCAACGTCGTGCGCGGCGGCTCGCACTCCGGCAACATCGCCGCGGTCGATCTCGCCCGTGAAGGCCTGCTCGATATCCTGTCGTCGGACTACATCCCCTCGAGCCTCCTGATGGGCGCGCTGCAGCTGCCGGAGCATGTGCCCGCGATCAGCCTGCCGGCCGCGGTTCGCACCGTGACGAAAGCGCCTGCCGAGGCGGTCGGTCTCACCGACCGCGGAGAGATTGCGACCGGAAAGCGCGCCGACCTGATCCGCGTGCACGTGGCCGGCAACGTTCCCGTCGTCCGCAGCGTCTGGCGCGAAGGGAACCGCGTCGCATGAGCGAGACCGTGACCACGGCGCAGGACGAGGCGGGTGCCATCGGCCCCGGGCGGCTTGTGCTCGTGGTCGGCCCCAGCGGCGCCGGCAAGGATACTTTGCTGCGGCTGGCGCAAGCGGCCTGCGCCGACGATCCCGACATCATCTTCCCGCGCCGCGTCGTGACGCGTGAGTCCTCCGCCGACGAGGACAACATTGCGATAAGCCAGGAAGAATTCCGCCGCGTGCAGGAGCACGGCGATTTTGCCGTGCATTGGGAGGCACACGGGCATTCCTATGCCCTGCCGCTCGAGATCAACGACGACATCCGTGCCGGCCGGGCCGTCGTTGCCAACGTCTCGCGTACGGTGATCGGCACGCTGCGCCGAGCTTATGTAAACGTCGTGGTGGTCGCGATCACGGCGCCACCCGATGTACTGGCGCAGCGGCTTGCCGCGCGGGCACGACACAGCGACGGCAATATCGCCGAGCGGCTGTCGCGCAGCGTCGACGTGACGTCGGCGCAGGCCGACGTCACCATCCTCAACGCCGGCAGCGTCGACTATCACGGCCGCCAGCTCGTCCGCGTGATCAGGAATGAAGGCTGGCACGAATAGCTGCCGATGCAACGAGGAGAGAGTGAAATGTCGGTGATCGAAACGGTCGAACAGCTGGAAGCCATCTACGGCGCCACCAATGACGCCTCGACCGTGAAAGTCGCCGACCACGTCACCCCGCTCTACCGCAGCTTCATCGAGAAGGCGCCGTTTGCCGCGCTTGCCACCATCGGGCCCGAAGGCATCGATTGCTCGCCACGCGGCGATCTGCCCGGCTTCGTCCGCATCCACGATTCCAAGACGCTGATGCTGCCGGACCGCCGCGGCAACAACCGGGTCGATTCGCTGCGCAACATCGTGCGCGATCCCAGGGTGTCGCTGATGTTCCTGATCCCCGGCTCCGGCAACGCGGTCCGTGCCGACGGCCGCGCCTATCTGTCGATCGATCCGGAGCTGCTGGCCTCGTTCAAGGTCGAAGGCAAGGCGCCGCGCAGCGTCATGGTGATGAACGTCGATGAAATCTACTTCCAGTGTGCCCGCGCCATCGTCCGTTCCGACCTCTGGAATCCCGACAAGCGCGTCGATCCGAAAACGCTGCCGACGCCCGGCGAGATCCTCGCCGAGATGAGCAAGAACAAGGTCGGCGGCGCGGAGTACGACCGCATCTGGCCCGAACGCGCGGCTGCGACGATGTGGTAGCTCTGTCTTCCTCCCTTGCGGGAGAGGGTGGCTCGCCGCGATGCGGCGAGACGGGTGAGGGGTTTGTCTCCGCAAGCACATCTCTCGCGATTTTACTTTGCGGATAGAAACCCCTCATCCGGCGCTTCGCGCCACCTTCGCCCGCAAGGGGAGAGGGAAAGAGAATCCGCGGCGACGGCTGCCGCGCTAGTTGAACGTCATCCCGCCGCTGAGCGCCACGGTCTGCCCGGTCATATAGGCGTTGTCGACCAGCAGCATCACGGCCTTTGCCACCTCCTCTGCCGTGCCGAAGCGGCCGAGCGGGATGCGGCTGACGAGCTGGGGCTGGCCGCTCATCATGTCAGTCTCGATCAACGACGGCGCCACTGCGTTGACGGTGATACCTTCCTTTACCAACCGCGCGGCATAACCTCGCGTGAGGCCTTCCATGCCGGCTTTGGACGCGTTGTAGTGCGGGCCGATCGAGCCGGCGCCGCGCGCCGCGCCCGAGGAGATGTTGACGATGCGGCCCCATTTCCTTGATCGCATCGACGGTAGCACGGCTTGCGTGCACAGGAAGGCGGATTTCAGGTTGACCAGGACTGTGCGGTCGAAATCGTCTTCGGTGAGATCGTCGATGCCGCGCGTGATGGCGATGCCGGCATTGTTGACGAGGATGTCGACCGGCCCGAGCCCCGCCGTGACGCGCTCGACCAGGCCGGCCACGGCCCCGTGCTGCGAGACGTCAGCAGCGACGACGATGGCGCGGCCGCCTTGCTTGACGATCTCGCCAGCGAGCTGCTCGGCCTGGCTGATCCGCTCTCGGCAATTGATCGCCACGGCAGCACCTGCTTCGGCAAGCGCGCGACAGACCGCGGCGCCGATCCCGCGCGAGGCGCCGGTCACGAGCGCGGTGCGCCCCTTCAGATCATCAGCCATCTCTGGACCTCCGTATTGCCTGGTTTTGGCTACTGAAGCGTATCACGCCGCCCGCGCGCCCGTGTTGAACTCATCGCGAGATGAATCCGCCTGCCGGTGCTTGCGGCGAGAGAAGCGCCCCGGCGCGCCGGCCATAAATATGGATAGCCATTTCATTGACCAATCGCGCCAATCGCTCGATATTCGGAGCGTAGAGACTGCTCCTCGAGCCCAAGTCGCACCATGAGAACCGATCGCCAGCGCAAATCGAATGACATGCATCCGTGCATGACGCGGCGCTGTTTCTCGGCGGCAACGGGCGCCTGTTGTTGTTGCTGACGGTCTCCTAGCAGCACCTCACACCAAAAATCCCAAGACAGGAACGCCGAAATTTCGGCGAACGAGCAGTCATGTCACAGACCCAGTCGAACGCCTACATCATCGAGATCCACGATCGCGCCGCCGGCATCATCACGAGAGATGAGCGCGGCTTCCGCTTCTTCTCCTCCGAGCGCCTGTTCGACAGCCTCGAAGGCCGCCAGTTCCGATCGGCCCGCGACGCCGAACGCGCCGCCCGTGCCGTCTTTTCCGAGCGGAACGGCCGCGCGAGCTCGCAACTCTTTCCTAACTGATCCTCACCGAAAGGACGCATCATGATCACCCGACGACACATTCTGGCAACGACGCTGTTGCTTGCGACAGCCCTGGCTGCACCCGCCCACGCCGAGGACAAGCCGGCGGAAATCCGCATCGGCACGCAGAAGGGCGGCTTCTTCCCCGCGGTGCGTCAGCGCCAGACGCTCGAGAACGCCTTCAAGCCGCTCGGTATCGAGATCAAGTGGATTGACTTTCAGTTCGGTCCGCCGCTGCTGGAGGCGATCAATGTCGGCAGCGTCGATTTCGGCTATGTCGGCGACTCCCCGCCGATCTTCGCGCAAGCCGGCGGTGCGAAGATCCGCTACGTCGCCGCGGTGAAATCGGAAGGCAACACACAGGCAATCATCGTGCCGAAGCATTCGGCGATCAAGACGCTGGCTGATCTCAAGGGCAAGCGCGTTGCCTTCGGCAAGGGATCGAGCGCACATAATCTGCTCGTCGCCGCGCTCGAAAAGGCCGGCCTGTCCTGGTCCGACGTCATACCGGCGCCGCTTGCGCCTGCGGACGCAACAGCGGCTTTCGTGAAGGGCTCGGTAGATGCCTGGTCGATCTGGGATCCGTATCTTGCGCTCGCGGAACTGAAGGAGAACGCGCGCATTCTTGCTTTCGACAAGGATGTTCACAAGCCGAACGCTTATTATATCGCCAACGCGGATTTCGTCGAAAAGTATCCGTCGCTGGTCGCCAAGCTCAACACCACCTTCGGCTCCGAAGGCGTGTGGGCAGAGACGCATCACGAGGAGGTCGCGAAGGCGCAGTCCGAGGCAACGGGCGTGGACATCGAGGCTGTCCGCCGATTCGTCAATCGCTCGACGTACAGCGTGGTGCCGCTGGACGCGGAGGTGATCAAGACGCAGCAAGCGGTTGCCGACCGCTTTGCAAGGCTCGGCCTGATCCCGAGGCCGGTCAACGTCTCCGACATCGTCTGGAAATGGACGCCGGGCTCTTGAACTGCGCTACCGGATGTGGCTTCCCGGCGGCGGTCTGCGCGCGCCTCGTCCTTCGGAGACGGCGCCGACGCGCCTCCTCAGGATGAGGCTAAGCAACAGCGGTGCCCTTCAGATTTCTGCCGCGCACTCTGCCCTCATCCTGAGGAGCCCGCCGAAGCGGGCGTCTCGAAGGACGGGCCGCAGGGGAGCAGCGTCGATATGCTGCCGTGCGGGCTCTTGAGCCGACGCGACTGATCAGCTCCTGCGGCGCGCCCGGGTGCGCGCCGCCTTCTTTGCGGCGGCGGAGCGGACCTTGGGGCCCTTGGTGCGGCTCGCCTTGCGCGCAGCGGCAGAACGCGACGCCGCGGTTCGCTGGCTCGCGGCACGCTTGCCCTGCTTCGACAGTGCACTGCGCGATGCGGTCGAGCGCGGCTCCTTCTTCAGGATGTTCTCGACCGCACGCGAGACGCGCGGGCGGCGCTTAGGCGTGCGTTTGCCCTGACCGACGTCATAGGCATATTTAGCGCTACGGCGCGTCGCTTTCTTGGTGCGCCCCTTGCGCGGCGGCGGCAGATCGACACCGGCGCGGCGTGCCTCGGACAGGCCGATGGCGATGGCCTGCTTGGTCGAGCGCGCGCCGTGCTTGCCTTTCCTGATCTTGTCGAACTCGTCCTTGACGAATTCGCCGGCCTGGGTGCTCGGCGATTTGCCGGCACGCTTGTCCTGCTTGGCCTTACGGATGACTTCCTGTCTTGGCATGATCCAGTTCCCCTTCTTGATTGAGAGGGATATCCGATCGCAACGCGCAAGACGGAAGTTCGATCCGCCTAGTTCCTCAACGCAGCCAGCAGCTCGTCCGGGCGCTCGGCCATGATCATGTGGCCGGCACCGGGCACCACGACCGTCTTTGCATGCGGGATCGCGGCGGCGAGCGCCTTGCCCGCCTTGGCCGGCGTCATCATGTCCCGCTCGCCGAGAATGAGCGTCGTCGGCATCTTGATGCTCGCTGCGGCGGCAAGCGCATTCGCATAGGCATTGCAGGCGGACAGATCCTTGAACAGCACGCCCGGCTCGCAAGCCTGAAGCACGGCCTGCGCGCCACCATGCATCCACAGGCCCGGTGCGAGGCTGCCGCCGAGCTCGGCCTTGAAGCCGAGGCCCCAGATCGAGACCATGTCGTTTGCATCCTGCGAGTTGGCTTCGGCCGCCTTCAGCAAATCGGGACCGACCGTCATGGTCGCGGCGGTGCCGATCAGGCTCAGCGCGGAGACCTTGTTGGGATGGCGTGCCGCCGTCTCCAACGAGATCAGCGAGCCCATGGAATGGCCGATCAGATGCCCCTTGGTAGCGCCGGCTGCATCCAGCAGCGCCGCCGTCCAATCGGCCATCTCCGCGATGCTGCCGAGTGAAGGCCCCGGAGAGCGGCCGTGGCCGGGCAGGTCAGGCGCCAGCACGGCAAAGCCGTGATGGGCGAACCAGCGCGTGTGCAGCGCCCAGGTGGAATGGTCGAAGCCGGCGCCGTGGATGAAGACGACTGCGGGCAGCGACTTGTCGAAGTCGCGGCCGCCGGTTGCTGCAAACACTTCAGTGCCGTTGACGGAAAGCTTCATGGCGTCAGACCTTTTGCGAGATGCGCAGGGCTTGGGCGAGATCGTCGATGATGTCGCTGGCCGTCTCGATTCCGACCGACAGCCGCACCAGCTCCTCGCCGATGCCGGCGGCCTTGAGCTGCTCGGCATCCATCTGCTGATGCGTGGTCGAAGCCGGGTGGATCACCAGCGTCTTGGCGTCGCCGACATTGGCGAGATGGCTGATCATGCGCAGGCTTTCGATGAACTTGCGGCCCGCGGGCCGGCCGCCCTTGATGCCGAAGGACACTATCGAGCCGGCGCCGCGCGGCAGCAACTGCTTTGCGAGCTGGTAATCGGGGTGATTTTCCAGCGAGGGATGCAGCACCCAGTCGACAACCTTGTTGGATTTGAGTGCTTCCAGCACGAGATGCGTGTTCTGCATGTGGCGGTCCATGCGCACGGGAAGCGTCTCCACGCCTTGCAAGAGCTGGAACGCGTTGGTCGGCGACAGGCAGGCGCCGAAATCGCGCAGCCCTTCCGTGCGCGCGCGCATGATGAAGGCGGCGGTGCCGAACTGCTCGTCGAAGACGATGCCGTGATAGCCGCCATAGGGCTCGGTCAGCACGCCGAACTTGCCGGAGCCGCGCCAGTCGAACCGGCCGCCGTCGACGATGGCGCCGCCGATCGCGATGCCATGGCCGCCGATCCATTTGGTCGCCGAATGCATGACGATGTCGGCGCCCAGCTCGATGGGGCGGCTGAGATAGGGCGTGGCAAAGGTGTTGTCGATCAGCAGCGGGATCTTGGCGTCATGCGCGATCGCCGCGACCTTGGGGATGTCGAGCACCTCGAGCCCGGGATTGCCGATGGTCTCGCCGATCACGAGCTTGGTGTTCTGCTTGATTGCCGCGCGGAATGCGTCGAGATCGCGCGGCTTGACGAAAGTGGTGGTGATGCCGAAGCGCGGCAGCGTATGCGCGAGCAGGTTGATGGTGCCGCCATAGAGCGAACTCGACGCCACGATGTGGTCGCCGGCGTTGAGCAGCGTCGCGATGGCCAGATGCAGCGCGGCCATGCCGCTGGCGGTGCAGATGGCGCCGACGCCGCCTTCCAAGGCCGCAAGCCGCTCCTCGAGCACGCCCGTGGTCGGATTGGAGATGCGGGTATAGATGTGGCCGGCGCGCTCCAGGTTGAACAGCGCCGCGGCGTGATCGGAATCCTGAAACACGTAGGACGTGGTCTGGTAGATCGGCACCGCGCGGGCGCCGGTCACGGGATCCGGATGCTGGCCCGCATGCAGGCTCAGGGTCTCGAAAGCAGGCGGTTTTGGCGCGGGCATGCATGGCCTCGTTGCTCGGTCAGTAAGGGTGGCCGTTGTGCCATAAAACGGAGCGGCACGTCAGCCCATTGACAGCTCACACAAGGTCGTCATGCCCGGGCTTTGTCCCGGGCATCCACGTTCTTCGTGCGGCTGGAAAAGGCGTGGATGGCCGGGACAAGCCCGGCCATGACGCTGTTGCAGGTCTTTCGTGCCCTAGCCGAGATTGCCGCGAATAGCCTGCTCGATCATCCGCGCCTCCCGCAACAGAATATCCGCGACCTCCTGCTCGCGCCTTGGCCCGAGCCTCGTGCGGACGGCGGAGACCGTGATCGCAGCAGTCGGTTGTCCGTCCGGGGTCTTGATCCATGTCGAAATCGATTTGGTGCCCTGCACGAGGCCGATCTCCCTCATGTTGTAGCCCCGCCGCCGCGCTGCGGTGACCTGGCTCGTCACGGCACCCACGTTGGTCTGGTAGGCCTCGAACCGCGTCTCGTTCGCCGCGATGATCTTTCGCGCCTCCTGCGCCGGCATCGCGGCGAGGATGGCAACGCCGGCGCTGGAGACGCCGAGCGGCCGGCGCGCGCCGACCTCGATCGACAGCACCTGGATCGGATAGACGCCGATCCGGCGATCGACACACAGCGTATCGTTGCCGGTGCGCACCGTCAGGAACAGCGTGTCGCCGATCTCCGCAGACGCGCGCTGCAGCGACGGATTGGCGACGACCAGCAGCCGCGAGGGCCGGGGACGCGCCAGCGCCAGCTCCGGCACCTGGTTGCCGATGGCGTAGCGGCCGGTCCGCTCGTGCCGCTCGACGATGCCTTCCTCGATCAGCACGTGGACGATGCGATGCACGGTCGGGCGGGTGAGGCCGGTCGCCCGCACCACCTCGGCCAATGGCACACCGGCCTCGCGCCCTGCGGCGAGAATGCGCAGCACCGCCAGCGCGCGCCGGATCGCCTGCGCGCCCTGCCGCGGCTCCTCGGCGCCACCGGCGGATTTCGTTGAACGCCTCTTGTCCATATTATGGACAAGAACGCCACAATTCCCTCGACAGGGCAAGCGCGCATCTGGAGATTGCGGCCCAATCGGAATGCCATGCGAGGCGTCGGGCATTCGAACTGAGTTCGTAGCGTCACCGGGAGGTTAACATGAGACTAATCTGGGCTGCCATAGCTGCCGTCACTGCAATGCTGGCCGGCCCCGCATCGGGCCAGGAATGGCCGGCGCGCAACGTCAAGCTGATCGTGCCCTATCCCGCCGGCGGCAACGTCGACAGCGCCGCGCGCATCGTCGCCGACAAGCTCCAGGAAAAGCTCGGCCAGCCCTTCGTCATCGAGAACAAGGCCGGCGCCGGCGGCATGATCGCGGGCGAAGCCTTCGCGAAGTCGGCACCCGACGGCTACACGCTGTTTGTCGGCGCGAACGGTCCGGTGCTGTTCGCGACCGAGATCAACAAGCGCGAGGCCTATAACTGGAAGAAGGATTTCCTCCCGATCTCGACGATCTCGATGACGCCGCTGGTGCTCGAGGTGCATCCGTCGGTGCAGGCGACGACGCTCAAGGAGTTCCTCGAGCTCGCCAAGCGCGAGCCCGGCAAGCTGACCATGGCCTCGCCCGGCCCCGGCACCACAAACCACCTGCTCAGCGAGCTGATGCAGTCGAATCTCGGCCTGCAATGGGTCACCGCGCACTATCGCGGCAATGCGCCCGCGATCAACGATCTGCTCGGCGGCCAGGTGCAGTTTGCGTTCGACCAGCTCACGGTCAGCCTCCAGCACATCAAGGCCGGCCTGTTCCGCGCGCTGGCCGTGACCAGCCCGCACCGGCTGAAGTCGCTGCCGGACGTGCCGACCTTCGCCGAGCTCGGCTACAAGGATTTCGACGGCCAGACCTTCACCGGCCTGTTCGCGCCCGCAGGCACGCCCGCGCCCATCGTCGACAAGCTGCACGAGACGCTGGTCGCGATCCTGAAGGATCCTGCCGTGATCGACAAGTTCGAGAAGCTCGGCGGCGAAGCCACGCCGATGACGCCGGGCGAATTCAAGGCCTATCTCGAACGCGAGGACGCCAAGTGGATTCCGGTGGTGCGCAAGGCCAATATCAGGGCGGATTGATCGATGCGGATCGATCCCACCGAACTCGGTGCCGAGCGCATCTACCGCCTGATGACCGGCATCGTGGTGCCGCGCCCGATCGCGTGGGTCACGAGCCTGTCGGCCACGGGCGTGCTCAACCTCGCCCCGTTCAGCGCCTTCACCTTCGTCTCGCAGAAGCCGCCGATGCTGGCCATCAGCGTCGGCCGCAAGGGCGCCGACTACAAGGACACCGCGCACAACATCCTCGATACCGAGGAGTACGTGATCCACATCGCCGATACGCCGCTGATGAATGCGGTGCACGACAGCTCTGTCGAGCATCCGCCTGAAATCAGCGAGGTCGAGCATCTCGGGCTCGAAACGCTGCCCTGCGATCTCGTCAAGGTGCGCCGGCTCGCCGCTGCACCCGTAGCGATGGAGTGCCGTTTCCGGCAGTGCCTCGAATTCGGCGACGCCAAGAGCCGGCTCATCGTCGGCGAGGTCGTGATGTTCCATTTGCGCGACGGCCTCGTCAATGACGGCAAGGTCGAGACGAAAGCGCTCGACCCGATCGCGCGCATCGGGGGACCGCGTTACGCCCGCCTCGGCGAGATCGTGACGCTGAAGACCGTGTTTCAGACGCCCAAGTCGACCGACTGAGCGTGCGGCCGCTCACGCGGGCCAAGCGTCTCAAGATCATTGGAGAAAACGACAATGCGACTCCTGAGCTATCTCGTGAACGGAGAGCCGCGCTATGGTGCTGCCGTCGAAGGCGGTGTGATCGATCTGACCAGGCGGATCGGCCGCGACTTCTCCGACGTGAAGGCGTTGATCGCAGCGAATGCGCTGTCCGATGCGCAGGAAGCGGCGGCCGGGCAGAAGCCCGACTACCCGCTCGAAAAACTCGTCCTGTTGCCGCCGGTGCTGGCGCCGGAAAAGCTCTGGTGCATCGGCGTCAACTATGCCGAGCGCAACGCCGAATATAAAGACAGTTCGGACCTGCCCAAATATCCCAGCCTGTTCGTGCGCAGCATGTCCTCAATGACCGGCTCCGGCCAGCCGATCGAGAAGCCCAAGGTTTCGGATCAGCTCGATTATGAAGGCGAGCTCGTCATCGTGATCGGGCAGGGCGGCCGTCACATCCCGCGCGAACAGGCCTGGTCGCACATCTTCGGTATGACGCTGTGCAACGAGGGCACGATCCGCGACTGGCTGCGCCACGGCAAGTTCAACGTCACGCAGGGCAAGAATTTCGACCGTTCCGGCAGCATCGGTCCCTGGATCGTCACGGCGGATGAGCTCGATCCGCGCGGTCCGCACGACATCGTCACGCGCGTGAACGGCGAGGTGCGGCAGCAGGACACGACCGAGCGGTTGATGTTCCCGTTCGACTTTCTCATCTCCTATCTCTCCACCTTCGCGACGCTCAAGCCCGGCGACATGATCGTGACGGGCACGCCGACCGGCGCGGGTGCCCGCTTCGACCCGCCGCGCTGGCTGAAAGTCGGCGATGTCGTCGAGGTCGAGTCGAGCCGCATTGGCGTGCTGCGCAACACCGTCGCGGCGGAGAGCTGAGTCATGCTGGACATTGCCACGATCGAACGCCTTGCCGCGCGCCTGGATGAAGCCGAGCGCACCAAGGCGCTGATCCCGATGTTCTCGAAGGAGTATCCCGACTTCAGCATCGAGGATGCCTACGCCATCCAGCGCGCCTGGACCAAGCTCCAGCTCGGCCGCGGCCGCGTCATCAAGGGCCACAAGATCGGCCTGACCTCGAAGGCGATGCAGAACGCGGTCGGCATTTCCGAGCCGGATTACGGTGTGCTGTTCGCCGACATGTTCTATGCCGACGCCACGCCTGTTCCGTTCGACCGCTTCCACGCGCCGCGCATCGAGGTCGAGCTAGCCTTCGTGCTGAAGGCGCCGCTGCGCGGTCCCGATTGCACCATTTTCGACGTGCTCAACGCCACCGACTACGTGACGCCCGCGCTGGAGATCCTGGAGACGCGCATGCATCGCGTCGATCCTGAGACCGGCAAGATGCGAAAGGTCATGGACACGATCTCCGACAACGCCGCGAATGCCGCGCTGGTGCTCGGCGGCCGGCCGTTCCGCCCGATGGATGCGGATCTGCGTTGGATCGGCGCGCTGTTGTTCCGCAACGGCGAGGTCGAGGAGACCGGGCTTGCCGCCGGCGTGCTCAATCACCCCGCCAACGGCATCGCCTGGCTCGCCAACCGCCTCGCGCCGCATGACGAATATCTCGCCGCCGGCGAGGTGGTGCTGGCGGGATCGTTCACGCGTCCCGTCGACATCAGCCGCGGCGACACGTTTCATGCCGACTACGGCGCGTTCGGCTCGGTGTCGTGCCAGTTCGTCTGAACCAACAAGCAGCAGGGAGCGCACCATGACGCGGCGCAAGAGCATCCACATCGGCGGCTTCAAGCACGTCAATCCGATTCCGAACGCCTGCCGCATCGGCAATCTCGTGATGTCGGGCGTCATCCTTGGCCGCGATCCCGCAACCAATGCAATGCCCGAAAGTCTTGACGCGCAATGCGCCAACATGTTCGCGCATATGAAGGCGACGGTGGAGGCCGCCGGCGGCACCACCGACGACATCATCAAGATGACGGTATGGCTGAAGGATCGCACGCAGCGCGGGCCGGTCAATGTCGAATGGCTCAAGATGTTTCCGAACGAGCATTCCCGCCCGGCGCGTCACGCGCTGCCGATGGACAACATGGATGGCGGCGCGCTGGTGCAGTGCGACTTCACCGCCGTGATCGACTGAGGAGTTTCGCGCATGCCGACATATCTGCCGTTTGATCCGAACCCGCGCCGGCCGAGCAAGGCGCCGCCACTGAGGACCATCGACAGCCAGTTCCACGTGCTGGGACCCATCGACAAATACCCGGAGCGCCCCGGTGCCGCCTATCGGATGCCGACCGCGACCTGGGAAGCGGCGCTGCGCATGCACAAGGCGCTCGGCATCGAGCGCGGCATCATCGTGCAGACCACGACTTACGGCGCCGACCATGCCGTCGTGCTCGACGGCCTCGCTGCGATGGGCCCGAACTATCGCGGCTGCGCCAACGCGCTGGTGTTCGCCGAGGCGAGCGACTCTTACCTCGCCAAGCTGCATGATGCCGGCGTGCGCGGCGCACGCTTCAGCTTCCGCCAGGAACTCGGTGCCGTGCTGTCCGATGCCGATTTCGCCCGCGCGATCGCGCGCATCCGCGAGCTCGGCTGGTACGCCAAGATCCAGCCGGAGAAGGACGGCATCATGTCGAGCGTCGCCAAATATGAGAATCTCGACGTCCCCGTGCTGATCGATCACATGGCGCGGCCAGATCCGGAAGCCGGCAAGGCCGACCCGAACCTGCGCAAGATGCTGGAGCTGCTGGCCAAGGGCAATTTCTGGGTGATGCTCTCCCTCGGCGAAAAGACGTCGAAGACCGGGGCTCCCTACGACGACGTGATCCCGATCGCGCGCGCCTATATCGAGGCCGCTCCCGATCGCTGCGTCTGGGCCAGCGACTGGCCGCACCCGGTCTCGGTGAAGCAGCCGCCGAACGATGCCGACCTGTTAGAGCTGATGTATCGCTACGCGCCTGATCAGGCCGAGCTGGAGAAGATTCTCGTGCACAATCCGGCCAAGCTGTTCGGCTTTCCGGACTAGGCTCGGACCTCACCGCGTCATTGCGAGGAGCGAAGCGACGAAGCAATCCAGAGTCCTTCCACGGAGGGATCTCTGGATTGCTTCGCTGCGCTCGCAATGACGGCGTGGTTCCCGCCCTTACACCACCGGCTGCTTCGCCAGCCGATCGCGCACCTCGGCCGCGATCTCGAACGAGCGCAGCCGCGCGGCGTGGTCGTAGATCTGCCCCGTCGTCATCAATTCGTCCGCGCCGGTTTCAGTGATCAGCGCCTTCAGCTTCTCTTCCACCACGGCCGGCGAGCCGACCGCGGAACAGGATAGCGACTGGCCGACGCCGGCCTTCTCCGCCGGCGACCACAGCGCGTCCATGTCATCGACCGGCGGCGGCAGCGGCCCCGGCGTGCCGCGGCGCAGGTTGATGAACTGCTGCTGCAGCGAGGAGAACATGCGCTGTGCCTCCGCGTCGCTGTCGGCGGCGAACACGTTGACGCCGATCATCGCATAGGGCTTGTCGAGCTGCGCCGAGGGCTCGAACCGCGCGCGATATTCGCGCAGCGCCGGCATCATCATCTGCGGCGCGAAATGCGAGGCGAATGCGAAGGGCAGGCCGAGCATGGCCGCCAGTTGCGCGCCAAACGTGCTCGATCCCAGGATCCAGAGCGGCACCTTGGTCCCCATGCCGGGCACGGCGCGGATCGCCTGGTTCGGCTGCACGTCGCCGAGCAGCGCCTGCAGCTCCAGCACGTCATGCGGAAAATTCTCGGAGGTGGTGGCGAGGTCGCGCCGCAGCGCCCGCGCGGTGAACTGGTCGGTGCCGGGCGCCCGGCCGAGCCCGAGATCGATCCGCCCGGGATAGAGCGATTCCAGCGTGCCGAACTGCTCGGCGATGACGAGAGGCGAATGGTTCGGCAGCATGATCCCGCCCGAGCCGACGCGGATCGTCCTGGTCCCGCCCGCGACATGGCCGATCACCACTGATGTCGCCGCACTCGCGATCCCCGTCATGTTGTGATGCTCGGCGAGCCAGAACCGCTTGTAGCCCCATTTCTCCGCATGCTGGGCAAGATCAAGCGAGTTGCGGAACGCCTGCGCGGCATCGCTGCCCTGGCGGATGGGGGCGAGGTCGAGCACGGAGAAGGGGATCATGTGAGGGCTGCCGGTGTGGAGGGCTGCGCGATCATGCGCGTCTTCAGCAAAGACATGTAGTGGCAGCGTTGCAGGATGGGTAGAGCCTCGCGAAGACCATCACGCTTCGTCAGCACGGCTCGCGGGTTCGCAGCCGCGCCACCCATCCTGCCCGCTGTGAGCTATGAGTGCCCGGTTCACAACACTGTTATTGCGACCTATGGCGCCTTCCGCCTGAACTGGGCGTTTTGCGCCTGGTGTTGTAGCTTGCCGAGCAACTGCACGGTTGTCAGGAGGAACTGACATGACGAGGGTCGTACTTAGCCGCCGCAACCTGCTCGCTGCTGGCGGCTCCGTTGTTGCAACAGGGGTTTTGGCAACCGGCGTTTCCGGGCTCCTGTTGTCAGCGCGCGCGGATGGCCTCGCACCGACCCAGTCGATGTCGGGCGGGGCGAACAACTACCGCAAGGGCGCGGCGATCGTGGAGCGGATCGGCAAGGGCGGCTTCTGGATGAGCGGCACCGTCCGCCGCGCCGGTGACGGCGCTCCGCTCGCCGGGCAGCGCATCCAGATCTGGGCGCACACCGTCGAAGGGCAGGAGCACGAGCCGCAGAGCCATGGCGCCACGCTCACCGACAAGGACGGCAAGTTCCGGCTCGAGATGCCGCAGATCATTCCGATCTTCGGCCAGCCGCATGGCCACCTCGCCTATGACAGCGGCGAATTCAAAACGGTGTTCCTGCGGCCGGTGATGCGGAGCGCCAAGGAAACCAGCCTCGAGGCGCATTTCGTGCTTCAGCCGGCCTGAGCTGACTTGCAAAAGCTGACTTGCAAATGAAGCGGTGGGGATCGGCCCGGGCATTCCTGATCTGGGGTGCCCTTGCCCTGGCTGTCGGCGTGCCGATCGCCGCTGCTGCGGCAAGCGAGCAACTCGCATGGCGCGGCCCGGTCTACATTCTCGCCGGCTTCGCAGGGATCGTCGCCCTCGGTCTCGTGCTCGTGCAGCCTCTGCTGATCGGCGGATATTTGCCGGGCCTGTCGGCCTATCGCCGGCGGCGCGCCCATCTCTGGATCGGCTGCACGCTTGCTGTGGCGATTGTGATTCATGTCGCCGGCCTCTGGATCACCAGCCCGCCCGACATGATCGACGCGCTTCTCTTCGCATCGCCGACGCCGTTCTCCCCCTTCGGCGTTACCGCGATGTGGGCCGTCTTCATCGTCGCGCTTCTGGCTCTGCTGCGCCGTCGGCTGGGACTGCGGCTGCGAACCTGGCGCATCATCCATATCCCCCTCGCGATCGTCATCGTCGCAGGCAGCGTGGTACATTGCCTGCTGATCGAGGGGACGATGGAAACAATCTCGAAAGCGGCGCTGTGCGTGCTCGTCCTTGCGGTCACCGCAAAGGTCTTGATCGACCTCTGGAGACGGCAGACGCCTCGCGGCGAGAGTGTTGCGCGGCAGTAAACGCGCGGAACTGACCGCGCGTCGCAGACCTCCTTGATCGAACACACCTGATCGAACACATTGAGCCTCATTCATTGGGCGGCGTCAGCGCCGGTGTCCTCTGCTTGCCGCAGATGGCGAGGGCGCATATCCTTGCGCAATGGCCGCCAGCGATCCCGATCTGAAAGCCTTCCTCCTCACCACACCGTTCTTCGGCGGTCTCCCGGAGCCGAGCCTCGACCTCCTGATTTCAATGCTGGTCGAGCGCCGCTTCGATGCCGGAGCGACCGTCGTCGCGGAGGGCGGGCCGGGACGCTCGATGTTCATCGTCAAATCGGGCCGGCTGGCGGTGAGCAAACGCGCCAGTTCGGGCAGTGTCATCCCGCTTTCCGGCCTGGAGCGTGGTGATTTCTTCGGCGAGATGACGCTGATCGAAATGCAAAACCGCTCCGCCACGGTGGTGGCGGAAAGCCCGACCGAACTGTACGAGCTGACGGTCCAAAAGCTCTACGCCTGCTATAAGACCGATATCCACGCCTATGTGATCATCCTGCAGAACATCAATCGCGAGCTGTGCCGGCGGCTGCGACGGTCAGACGATCGGTTCGCGGCATTGCAGGTGGCTAGCTCAATTGATGGTGCGCAGGACGGGTAGGGCCGTTGCGAAACCATCACGTTTCGCCACTGAGCAAGGCTCGATCGGTCTTGGAAATCACGACTTATCGTGCGCGTACTTCTCCAAGACAAGCCGATTATATTCATCTCGCACGGCTCTTCGCGAGATATGCCCTTTCCGGTCTTTGGCGATTTTCAGAAGGTCGGAATCAGTCGGTGCCCTCGACGTCCGCCTGAATCTCGCAAAGAGCCGGGTCGGAGGCGACGACGTCCTTCCAAACAGCCGGTCAAACCATTCCATGGTGTCCTCCCGGAATGACCGCAGGTTACGATACTATCACCATGAATTCGGCGGTCAAAAGGACAGAACGTCTGCATCTTTGCGGAGAAGCGCCACCGTAGCGGATATCGATCGCAACGACTTCTGACCCGTCAGGCAAAACACCCGCCTCTCCCAAAATCACGTCAATCCCCTCTCGCGAAAATATTCCGCTTTACCGAAATTCGGAATTGCGCCATATTCCTGCCTTCCCGGCCCGAGGAGAGGGGCGATCGTACGTCGTCACGAACGTGGGCGGGGATGCGGTGGACGCGGCAGCGCCGGGCACGCGAGGTGGGACCAGGGCGAGATGAACCTCGTGAGGTCCCGACTGCGTGCGGACGAACGGCGCTCGGGTCCGGCGAAGCCGGGCCGGCTGCGTGCGGCAAAACCGTGTGGTCCTGACCGTCGTTGCTACGGTCGAGCCTTGCGGAGATGGGTCGGGGCTCAACCGGGTCTGGGGACATCGCCAATTCGCGAGGTGACGGAGGCCAGAGGGAACTCGGCTCCGGGGAGAGCAGGCATAAGCCGTCAAACCATCGCGCAGGGAAGGCCGGGTGTTTTCCGGCCCACCTGTCGTCCCGCCTGCGCATTTGCGTGTGCAAATTCTTCGCGCGGCGGATCACGGGTGCCAGCCGGCACCCGGCCTTCCCTGCTCCCTCTTCACTTGGAGAGGGTCAACAGCAAAACTCGGACGCTTCGCGCCGCGAGAAGGTTGCTTCATGTGTGAACACCGGAATGACCGAGCTTTCTCGCCTTGCCGATGTCGCAAGGATCAGCGGCGAGCTGCGATCGCCGTCAGCTCCAGCTTGACGCCGGGGCCGAGATCCGCAACGCCGATGGCGGCGCGCGCCGGCAGATGGTCCGCGGTGAAATAGCGCTTCCACACCTGGTTGAATGCCGCCTTGTCGGCGAGATCAGCCATGAAGATCGTCACCTGCAGAACGCAGGAGAGATCGGAGCCGGCCCCGCCAAGCAGGGTCTTCAACTGGCGCAGCACATCGTCCGCCTGGCCCGCCATATCGAGCCCCGCGTCTTCAGGGACGATGCCGCCGAGATAGAGCACGCCATTATGCTCGACGATCTCGTGGAGCAGTCCTTCATAGGGCAGGGAACGTTTGATCACGATGGCATCCGGGGAGTTGCGGGCTCGCTGGCCAGGCGCAAGGCTTGTTTCAATAAGGCTTGTTTCAATAAGGCTCGCTTCAATGGGGATAGGTGGTGCTGCCAGACAGGATTGAACTGTCGACCTCTCCATTACCAATGGAGTGCTCTACCACTGAGCTACGGCAGCATGTGCTGGTGAAGAATCGGGCGCCCGAGGGGGCCTACCAAGCGGGCCGATATCTGCCACAAGCCCCCCTCCTGTGCAAGCTTGCAAGTCCTGCCAAAATGAGAAAATCGGGCCGATATCAGGGCCAGAATGCCCATTTTGGCTTGAAACTCCTAGCTTTCCGTCCATTCGGGGTCCGATATCCCCGGCCAACTGGCCAGTTGCCGGGGACGCCGGATTCGCTCCATTTCGCGTTTCGCACGATCGGATCGCGTCGGCCTCTTGAGCTGCCACACTTCGGTGGCATCCTGCTGCCGGTTGCTGTGATGGATCCGTGATGGCTGACGAGACTGACAAGAGCGCGAGGCAAGCGAGGGTGTCCCGGGATGACCGGCTGAAATCGGCCCTGCGCGAGAACCTGAAGCGGCGGAAGCTGCAGGCCCGCGAACGCGCCGCAACGACCGGCCCCTCGCAGAACGAAGATGGTTCCCTAGATGAGGGGGCCGCCGGCAAGACCGGAAGTTGAAGGCTGGCGGCTCGAATTTTGGAGTGCATGAGGTGGCCATGGGGCAGGACGAACCGCAACGAACCGACCGTGACGCGCAGCTGTCGCGCTTCATTCGCCCCGAGCAGACCTTTCCGGCGCTGACACCGGCCGAGATCGAACGGATCAGGCACTTCGGCGAAATCCGCACCTTCGTGGATGGCGAGTTGCTGTTCGAGACCGGCAAGCCCGGCCCCGGCATGTTCGTTGTGCTGAAGGGCCTTGTCGCGATCACCCAGCGCGACGGGCTCGGTCACGTCACCCCGGTGATCGACCAGGGGCCGGGGCAATTCCTGGCCGAGCTCAGCCAGCTCTCCGGCCAGCCGGCGCTGGTCGACGGCCGCGCCGAGGGCGATGTCGAGACGCTGCTGCTGCCGCCGGACCGGCTGCGCGCGCTGCTGGTCGCCGAGGCCGAGCTCGGCGAGCGCATCATGCGGGCGCTGATCCTGCGCCGGGTCAATCTGATCCAGGACGGCGCCGGCGGCCCCGTGCTGATCGGACCATCGAACTCCGCCGGCGTGGTGCGGTTGCAGGGGTTCCTCACCCGCAACGGCCAGCCGCATCATCTGCTCGATCCCGATCGCGATCGCGATGCGGCCGAACTGATCGCGCGGTATTTGCCGAAGCCCGAAGATTGGCCGCTGGTCGTCACTGCTGATGGCGCGGTGCTGCGCAATCCCAACGAGACCGAGCTCGCGCGCGCCATCGGCATGATCGGCGGCGCTAAGGGCGACCGCATCTACGACGTTGCGGTCGTCGGCTGTGGACCCGCCGGGCTCGCAACCGCCGTGTATGCCGCGTCCGAAGGGCTGTCGGTCGCCGTGCTCGACACCCGCGCATTCGGCGGCCAGGCCGGCGCCAGCGCGCGGATCGAGAACTATCTGGGCTTTCCGACCGGCATCTCCGGCCAGGCCCTGACCGCGCGCGCCTTCACGCAGGCGCAGAAGTTCGGCGCCGACATCATGATTCCGGTGACCGTGAAGTCGCTCGACTGCACGCGCGAGAATGGCGCATTTTCGGTGGCGCTCGACGGCGCCGATCCGTTGCGCTCGCGGGCGGTGGTGGTGGCGAGCGGTGCGCGCTATCGCCGGCCGGAGATCGAAAACCTCGACAAGTTCGAGGGACGCGGCGTCTGGTACTGGGCCTCGCCGGTCGAGGCGCGGCTCTGCGCCGGCGAGGAGGTGGCCCTCGTCGGTGCCGGCAATTCGGCAGGGCAGGCCGCCGTGTTCCTGTCGGGTCACGCAAAAAAAGTGCTGATGATCATTCGCGGCGGTGGCCTGGGTGCCAGCATGTCGCGTTACCTCATCGAGCGCATCGAAGCGACGCCGAACATCGAATTGATGTTCAATACCGAGATCACGGCACTCGAGGGCGACGAAGCTTCGTTGCTGCGGCGCATCCGCTGGAAAAGCCGGTTGTCGGACGACGAGGATTTCGCCGACATCCGCAATCTCTTCCTGTTCGTCGGCGCCGATCCCGCCACCTCCTGGCTCGACGGCTGCGGCGTGACGCTCGATCGCGGCGGCTTCGTCGTGACCGGCGCGCAGTCCGAGCAGAACCAGGGCAAGCTTGTGGCGCCGCTGGAGACCTCCGTGCCCGGCGTCTACGCCGTCGGCGACGTCCGCTCCGGCTCGGTCAAGCGCGTCGGCGGCGCCATCGGCGAGGGCGCGCAGGTCGTCGCCTCCCTGCACGGCTATCTCGGCGACGCCGCAAAACCGGCGCTTTAGGCACGCAGAAGACAAGGAGATGGCAAGGAGATAGCAAGCCGAATCCGGCTTGCCATCTTGCTGCGTCCCACAGACTATCGCTCGGCGCGGGGCCAACCGCGCGTAGAAAAACAAAGATTCCCAAGGGAGGACCAAATGGCTGAAATCGTCGTGCTGTACAAGACGCCCAAGGACGCTGCCGCCTTCGACAAGTACTATGCCGAGACGCACATCCCGCTCGCCAAGAAACTTCCCGGCCTGAAGAAATACGCCGTCAGCAAGGGGCCGGTCGCATCTCCCGCCGGTCCTTCCGGCATCCATCTCGTCGCCATTCTCACCTTCGACAGCGTGGCCGACATTCAGGCGGCATTCGCCAGTCCGGAAGGCAAGGCGACCGGCGCCGACGTGCCCAAGTTCGCCAGTGGCGGGGCCGACCTCTTGATCTTCGACACCAAGGAAGTGTGAAGATCGCTTCAACTTTCGTCGAGGACTGCCTTCCTTCGCGACGGCGATGCAAAAAATTCAGCCATGCGTTTGTCGATTCGCACGATGACGCATGGCCGTGCTTCCGCATGCGACGCCAACGCAGGTGGCAATCCCATGAGGACCGTAATACTACTCTCATCATCTCAATGCGGAGAATAGGAGAGATGCCATGGTCCTTGGGTTGAGTCTGCCCGCCCTTACGCTGATCCATGTCATCATCAGCCTGATCGCCATCGTCGCCGGCCTCGTCGTGATGTTCGGCCTGCTTGGCTCGAAGCCGATGCCGGCCCTCACCGCCATCTTCCTGCTGACCACGATCCTCACCAGCGCCACCGGTTTTCTGTTTCCGTTCAAGGAGCTGCTGCCATCGCACATCATCGGCATCATCTCGCTGGTGCTGCTCGCGATCGCCTGCATCGCGCTGTACGGCATGAAGCTCGCCGGAGTGTGGCGCCCGGTCTATATCGTGACCGCGATGATCTCGCTCTATTTCAACGTCTTTGTGCTGGTGATCCAGTCGTTCCTGAAGGTGCCGGCGCTTGCCGCGCTCGCACCGGCCGTGCCGCCGGCGCCGCCGTCGGGTCCGGTGTTCGCCGTGGTGCAGGGCATCGTGCTGGTGTTCTTCGTGGTGCTCACCATCGGGGCGTGGCGCCGCTTCAGGCCAATGGCGTTTGCCTGATCACAGGATTCTCAACGTTCCGGATCGATGCAAGGCGTCGATTTCAGACATCGCATGACCATCTGATGATCACCGGCCAGTGCTTGTGCGCGTGCCAATTTCCATCGAAAGAGAGCAATCCATGCCCACCATCACCACCAAAGACGGCGTCGAGATCTTCTACAAGGATTGGGGCGCAGGCCAGCCGATCGTGTTCAGCCATGGGTGGCCGTTGTCGTCGGACGATTGGGACGCGCAGATGCTGTATTTCGTCACATGCGGCTACCGGGTCGTCGCCCATGATCGCCGCGGTCACGGCCGCTCGGCGCAGGTCGCCGACGGCCACGACATGGATCACTATGCCGACGATCTCGCCGCGCTCACGGCGCATCTCGACCTCAAGAATGCCATCCATGTCGGCCATTCCACCGGCGGCGGCGAGGTCGTGCACTACATTGCGCGCCACGGCGAGAGCCGGGTGGCGAAAGCCGCGATCCTCTCGGCCGTGCCGCCGCTGATGGTGCAGACCGCAGCCAATCCCGGAGGCCTGCCGAAGAGCGTGTTCGACGATCTCCAGAAGCAGCTCGCTGCCAGTCGCACGCAATTCTATCGCGACCTCCCTGCCGGTCCGTTCTACGGCTACAACCGCCCCGGCGCGCAACCGTCGGAAGCGGTGATCCAGAACTGGTGGCGCCAGGGCATGATGGGCGGCGCGAAAGCGCATTACGACGGCATCGTCGCGTTCTCGCAGACCGACTTCACCGAGGACCTCAAGAAGATCAACGTGCCCGTGCTGGTGATGCACGGCGACGACGACCAGATCGTGCCTTACGCCGATTCCGCGCCGCTATCGGCCAAGCTGCTCAAGAAGGGCATCCTGAAGACCTACAAGGGCTTCCCGCACGGCATGCCGACCACGCACGCCGAAACCATCAACGCCGACCTGCTGGCATTTTTCAGGGAGTGAGAGACCTCACTCCAAAATTGCCCTGATCGCATCGAAGGTGCGCCTGACGAAAGCTTCCGGCTTCTCCCGCGCGCCTTCGCCGATCCAGCTCTCGCCGCCGACGCGCATGGCGCCGGTGGCGATCATCGCAACGAGCCGCGCCTTCTGTCGGTCCGATTTGGTGCGGGCGCGCTGTGCCAGTCCGTCGGCCAGCGCGCGCTCGAGCTTTTCGTATTTGAGCTGGTCGCGCGCCCGGAGCGCGGGATTGTCGCGCTTGAGCCGCGACATCGCTGCGGCTTCCGCCGGATCGAGCCGTTTGACTGCCGCCGCGATCGCGTTCTCCGCCGCTGTCAGCATGGATTCGTCCGCGGGCCGGGCGACGATCTCGGCGGCCAGCGTGCCAGCTGCGCCCTCCTGCCAGGCGGCGACCACGTCCTCCTTCGACGCGAAATAGTGGAAGAAGCTGCGTCGCGATACGTCCGCTGCCGCCGCAATGTCGTCGATGGTGGTGGCCTCGAACCCGCGCTCGAGGAATAAGGTCATCGCCGCGCGGGTCAGCCGCTCGCGGGTCTCCTGCCGCTTGCGCTCGCGCAGGCCGGCGGTCGGGGATTTTCCTTCCGCGGACAAAGACTTGACGCCTTTCCCGGCGACCTTCGAAGCCTTCAAATCATTTCACCTCTTGCAAATTTGCACTCAGTGCACATTTAGACCGGTTGCGGGCCCTTTTCCACCCCTGAAAGCCGCGGAGACATGGCATGACCGACTGGAGCACGGCAGGCATTCCCTCACTCAGCGGCAAGACCGTCGTCGTGACCGGCGCGACGGGCGGGCTCGGTTACGAGACGGCGATGGCGCTCGCGGGCGCCGGTGCCATTGTCATACTCACCGGCCGCGACGACGCAAAGGGCCTGCGGGCGATCGAAGGCATTTGCGAGCGGTTTCCCGACGCTCTGATCGCCTACGAGCATCTCGACCTCGCAAGCCTTGCCTCCATCGCCAATTTCGCCGGGCGCTTTGCCGCCGACAACGAACGGCTCGATCTCCTCGTCAACAATGCCGGCGTGATGGCACCGCCGAAGCGGCAGCAGACGGAGGATGGTTTCGAGATGCAGCTCGGCACCAACTATCTCGGTCACTACGCCCTGACGGCGCGGCTGTTGCCGCAGCTTCGCCGTGCCAAGGCGCCTCGCGTCGTCCATCTCTCGAGCCTTGCGCACCGCTCCGGTGCGATCAATTTCGACGATCTGCACAGCAGGCATTCCTATCGTCCGTGGCGCGCCTACTGCCAATCCAAGCTGGCGATGCTGATGTTTGCGCTGGAGCTGCAGCGTCGCAGTCTTGCCGCCGGCTGGGGCCTGACGAGCCTTGCCGCCCATCCGGGCTATGCGCGGACCGATCTCATCGCGAACGGGCCGGGCATCGACACGTTCCAGTGGCGGATCGGGCGGCTGCTCCAGCCGTTGATCAGTCAGTCCGCCGCCGAAGGCGCGCTGCCAACGCTGTTTGCAGCGACCTCTCCGGACGCCGAGCCCGGCGGCTATTACGGTCCAAACGGGTTTTACGAATTGAAGGGATCACCCGGGCCGGCGAGGATCATGCCGCAGGCGCAGGATCTCGCGGCGGCAGCCATGCTGTGGGATGCCTCGGCAGCGCTGACCGGCGTATCCTTCGACGAGATCGCGGCCGCCGCATGAGCCGCGAGGCCGCTGGAGACTTCCCGATGAAGGTCGTCATCTTCGGCGCGACCGGCATGGTGGGGCAGGGCGTCTTGCGCGAATGCCTGGTCGACACCGGCATCGAAAGTGTGCTCGTGGTCGGCCGCAGCCCGACCGGCGTGCGCAAAGCCAAGCTCACCGAGATCATCCACAACGATTTCATGGACTATTCGGCGATCGAGCCGCAGCTGGCCGGCTTCGATGCCTGCTTCTTCTGTCTCGGCGTCTCCTCCATCGGCATGAGCGAGCAGCGCTACCGCCACCTCACCTATGATCTCACGCTCGCGGCTGCGACGACGCTGGCCCGGCTCAATCCGCAGATGGTCTTCACCTATGTCACCGGCGCCAGCACCGATTCGACCGAGCAGGGATGGCGGATGTGGGCGCGGATCAAGGGCAAGACCGAGAACGATCTCTTCAAGCCGTCGTTCAAGGCTGCGTACATGTTCCGGCCCGGCGCCATCCAGCCCCTTCACGGCGCCCGGTCCAAGACCGCCTGGGTGCAGGCTGTCTATGCCGTGAGCGGGCCGCTCTGGTTGGTGCTGCGCCGGATTTCGCCGCGGCTCGTGACCTCGACCGAGCAGATCGGACGCGCCATGATCCGCGTTGCCCGGGAGGGGTATCCGCGCAGGGTGCTGGAGATGGAGGATATCAATAGCCTCTGACCTGCCGGCCGGTTAGTTTGTGCGGAAATTTCGGCGCTCGCGCGCGTTGAGCCCTGTCCCCTCCAAAGGAGAAGCGTCGGCAATGTCGCCCCAGCTCAAACTGATCGCGCTCGATGCCGACGACCTCGCCGTGATCTCGACCCATGTCCAGGACGCCCGTGTCCAGACCTCCGACATCATCTGGCGGCAGGGCGAGAAGCGGCTCGTGGTCGGAATGAGCCGGCTGGACTGGGAGCAGACATTGGAGGGCGAGGCCGAGCCACGCCGGCTGGTCGCTGCGCTCCGTTTCGACCGTGTGCTCGCCTGCAAGTCGCGCAACATCGACCTCACCGCGCCGGACGAGGTGCTCGACCTCGTCGGCATTGAATTTCATCCCCAGGACGGGCGCCACGAGGAGCCCGGCGGCAGCGCCCTGCTTCTGTTCGCACAGGGCGGCGCCATCCGCCTCGACGTCGAGTGCCTGGAATGCGAGCTGACCGACCTCGGGGGCGACGCGCTGGGAACGGGCATCGAGGGGGAGGGGTGAAGTGGCCGGTATACCAGCCAAATGGGCTGAGGCCCTCGCCGGAACGGCATCTGCCGAGGGTTGACGCAGCTTCCCCGCCGCGCCATTGAGCAGGGGGACCCGGTGCGCCGATCCGCCCCCAAAATACCAGCCAGAAGCCAAGCGAAACATGCCCGTTCGCCTCGACCGCAGCAGCGCCGATTTTGACCAGCGATTCGCCGCCTTCCTTGCCGCCAAGCGCGAGGCTTCGGCCGATGTCGAGGCCGCCGCGCGCGTGATCGTCGACGACGTAGCCAGGCGTGGCGATGCCGCCCTGCTCGAAGCCACGGCCAAGTTCGACCGGCTGACGCTGGACGCATCCTCCTTGCGCGTCTCCGCCGCGGAGATCGAAGCCGCCGAGAAGGCCTGCGATGCCGCGACGCTGGATGCACTCAAGCTCGCGCGGGACCGTATCGAGACTTATCATCGCCGTCAGCTTCCCAAGGACGAGCGCTTCACTGATCCGCTCGGCGTCGAGCTCGGCTGGCGCTACACCGCGATCGAATCCGCCGGCCTCTACGTGCCCGGCGGCACCGCGGCCTATCCCTCCTCGGTGCTGATGAATGCAGTGCCTGCGAAAGTCGCCGGCGTTTCGCGCCTGGTGATGGTGGTGCCTTCGCCGGACGGCAGGCTCAATCCGCTGGTGCTGGCGGCCGCGCATCTTGGTGGCGTCACCGAGATCTACCGTGTCGGCGGCGCGCAGGCCGTCGCCGCGCTCGCGCACGGCACGGCGACGATCGCGCCGGTCGCAAAGATTGTCGGCCCCGGCAACGCCTATGTCGCCGCCGCAAAGCGGCTGGTGTTCGGCAAGGTCGGTATCGACATGATCGCCGGCCCCTCGGAGGTGCTGGTGATAGCCGACGATACCGGCAATGCCGACTGGATCGCCGCCGACTTGCTGGCGCAGGCCGAGCACGATGCCAGCGCGCAGTCGATCCTGATCACCGATTCCGCTCGCCTTGCCGCCGATGTGGAAAAGGCGGTCGAGGCGCAGTTGAAGACGCTGCCGCGCGCCGCGATCGCAGGCAGCTCCTGGGCCGATTTCGGCGCCATCATCATGGTGAAGACTCTTGCCGACGCGATCCCGCTCGCGGACGCCATCGCTGCCGAGCATCTCGAGATCATGACCACAGATCCCGACGCGCTCGCCGCAAAGATCCGCAACGCCGGCGCGGTGTTCCTTGGCCCCCATACGCCCGAGGCGATCGGCGACTATGTCGGCGGCTCCAATCACGTGCTGCCGACGGCGCGCTCGGCACGGTTTTCCTCGGGGCTCTCGGTGCACGACTTCATGAAACGCACCTCGATCCTGAAATGCGGACCCGATCAATTGCGTGCGCTGGGTCCGGCCGCGATGACGCTGGGCAAAGCGGAGGGGCTGGACGCCCATTCGCGTTCGATTGGATTGCGCCTCAATCTGTCATGACAAAGCCGCCCGAACAGGACGACTCGGCCAATCGCATCGTCGCGGTCACGCTCGACGAGGAGTCGATCGGCCGTTCCGGGCCGGATATCGAGCATGAGCGGGCGATCGCGATCTACGACCTGATCGAGCAGAATTTGTTCGCGCCCGAGGGGGCGGAGGGGAAGGGCCCGTTCACGCTACATATCGGCATCACCGGCAACCGGCTGATGTTCGACATCCGCCGCGAGGACGGCACGCCTGTCGTCGCGCACCTGCTGTCGCTGACGCCGTTCCGGCGGATCGTGAAGGACTATTTCATGATCTGCGACAGCTACTACCAGGCGATTCGCACCGCGACCCCCGACAAGATCGAGGCCATCGACATGGGCCGCCGCGGCATCCATGACGAGGGATCGCGCACGCTCCAGGAGCGGCTGAAGGGAAAGGTGCGGGTCGATTTCGAGACCTCGCGCCGGCTGTTCACCCTCATTACCGTCCTGCACTGGAAGGGTTAGGGCATGGCCCGGAAAAGTGTGCAGCGGTTTTCCGACAAGGCCATGCCCTCTATCAAAAGAGGTTGAGCGCGATGGCGGGTCCGCCACGCGCACGCGATCCGCAATCGGTGCTGTTCGCCTGTGCGATGAACAGCGTCCGGTCGCCGATGGCCGAGAACCTGTTGCTGCATATGTTTCCGCAGGGCCTCTATGTGAAGTCGGCCGGCACCAGGAAGGGCGAGCTCGATCCGTTCGCAGTCTCCGTGATGGCCGAGCTCGGCCAGGACATCTCGGCCCACAAGCCGCAGACCTTCGAGGAGTTGGAGGACTGGGAGGGGCTGAATTTCGACCTCATCATCACGCTCTCGCCCGAGGCGCATCACAAGGCGCTGGAGCTGACGCGGACACTCGCGGCCGAGGTCGAATACTGGCCGACGCAGGATCCCACCACCATCGAAGGCAGCCGCGACCAGAAGCTCGCTGCCTACCGCGAGGTCTGCGATCAGCTCCTGATGCGCATCCGCCGGCGCTTCGCCAAGTCGGGCGCGGCGAGCGGCTAGCATTCGGTGTTCGTAACACCGTCGTCACAGGATGCAGGCACAGCCATGTCGAGAGGCTCGAATCACCAAACCTCCGGTTCCCGGTTGTGAAATCAGCCCCCTTCCGATAGGTTCCGCGCGCAATTCACCCCCCGCTTCATCCCGCAAATCACCTGATGCTCGGCCGCCCCAAATTCGTACTTGCCTCCGGTTCGCCGCGCCGCCTGTCGCTGCTCAACCAGGCCGGCATCGAGCCGGACACCCTCCGGCCGGCCGACGTCGACGAGACGCCGAAGCGGGGCGAGCTGCCGCGCGCCTGCGCCAACCGCCTTGCCCGTGCCAAGGCGGATGCGGCGCTGAAATCGGTGCAGCTCGACGACGAGCTGCGCGGCGCCTTCATTCTCGCCGCCGACACCGTGGTGGCGGTCGGTCGGCGCATCCTGCCCAAGGCCAATCTGGTGGATGAGGCCGCGCAATGCCTGCGGCTGCTGTCGGGCCGCAACCACCGCGTCTACACCGCGATCTGCCTGGTCACGCCGCGCGAGGCGTTCCGCCAGCGCCTGGTCGAGACCCGCGTGCGCTTCAAGCGTCTCTCGGAGGAGGACATCCAGGCCTATATCGGCTCCGGCGAATGGCGGGGCAAAGCCGGCGGCTATGCCGTGCAGGGCATCGCCGGCTCCTTCGTGGTGAAGATGGTGGGGTCCTACACCAACGTCGTCGGTCTGCCGCTGTACGAGACCACGACGCTGCTCGGCGGCGAAGGTTTTCCGATCCGCTTCGGCTGGCTCAACACCACGTCCGTGTGAGCGCCGATAAAAATCACGAAAACAACCCCATGCACAGTAGAATGGCCCGGCCGGGTCCCGGCGGCGGCGCATGCGCCGTTGCTGGCAGGAACCCCTTTGCCGACAGGCGCTTGAACTCCCTCACCCCGTGTAAGCCGCGCATTCCCATGGACGACCAGATCGAAAAGCGAGCCGGCCCCCTCAAGACCTGCCCGATCTGCGGCAAGCCGCAGGCGCAGCCCACCCGCCCGTTCTGCTCCTCGCGCTGCCGCGACGTCGACCTGAACCGCTGGCTGAAGGGCTCCTACGTCATCCCCGGCCGCGACGACGAAGTGGATGACGTTGAATAATCAAGTAATTTCAATTCGATGACCGGATGATCGCTTCATCCCGCGCCCGCCGCGGCAAGGCCGGTCCGGCTTGTACACAGCCGGGCCGCGCCCGGCGAAGCCTCTTGGCGAAGCCGGGTGGACAGGCCGCCCCGAGCCCACTATAAACCGCCCGCTCGATGGGCTTTGGCCCCTCTCTTGGAGCACGCCCAGGTAGCTCAGTTGGTAGAGCATGCGACTGAAAATCGCAGTGTCGGTGGTTCGATTCCGCCCCTGGGCACCATTTCCCTGACATTCCCGAGATGCGGCTGCTGCTGAGCCACCACCCTCGCTCGCTATACGAGCCCGGCTGCCGCTGCTATGATCCCCGCCATTGGTAAACGGCAGCTCGCCACCAACTCTTCTGCGATGCCGGCCTTTTGATCGGACCTCGATCCCGCTCGCGCCTTGTCGCATTGCCTCGACACCAACGCTGAACAAATTCGTCGACGGCTGCCGCGTCCCCGCTCACATCAGGAGATGTGCCATGGCTGCATCGGACTGGCGTCTCGAAGGCGAATGGATGAAGAACTGCACCTGCGCGTTTGGCTGCCCCTGCGATTTCAACGCACGGCCGACCCAAGGCTATTGCAAGGGAATGGTCGCCATGCGGATCGCCAAGGGACATTTCGAAGGGACCAGGCTCGATGGTCTCTGCTTTGCGATCACGGTCGATTTCCCTGGCCCGCTGCATGAGGGCAACGGGACAATCCAGCCCATCATCGACGAACGCGCCACGGGGGAGCAGCGACAGGCATTGTTCGATATCTTTTCCGGCAAGCATTCGGCCGAAGGCACGCTTTTCCAGATCGTCAGCATGATCGTAACCAAGATCCACGATCCGGTGTTTGTGCCGTTCGAGTTCTCCTTCGACAAAGACGGACGCGTTGCAAGACTCGTCGCCAAGGGCGTGCTCGAGACCGATGTCGAGCCGATCAAGAACCCGGTGACCGGTGATCCGCACCGCATCCAGGTGGTCATGCCCGAGGGGTTCGAACATCGGGCGGCCGAGGTCGCATCCGCCAACATCCGCTCGACCGGCGCGATCCCGTTCGAGACCCGCGGTACGCATAGCTCGCTCGCCAATGTCGTGCAGACGCCCGACGGCGTTGCGGCATGATGCGGCGCTGACACCGGCACAAGATCTCGGTGTCAGTTCCTCATCGCTACGGACAAGTCGATGCAGGAGCGCTCGATACTGGAACATCTGCTCCACCGCGATCGCTTGATCGTCGCGATCGGGACCGCCGCCGTGGCGGCGCTCGCCTGGGCCTATCTCGCGGGCGGCGCCGGCATGGACACCGACATGATGGCCGAGATGCCGAACATGGCGCCGATGCCGTGGACGCTGCGCTCTGCCGCGCTGCTGTTCGCGATGTGGTGGGTGATGATGATCGCGATGATGGCGCCGAGCGCGGGGCCCACCGTCCTCTTGTACGCGGCGATCAGGCACAAGCACGAGACTGCATCTCGCGCGGCAATCGATGCCTGGATCTTTCTCGCCGGATACCTCGTGACATGGGCCGGGTTCAGTCTCGCTGCCGTCCTGGCACAATGGGCACTTGAACGCCTTGGCCTCCTGTCGATGGCGATGGCAAGCACCAGCGCGGTTCTGGGCGGCGTCATCTTGCTAGCCGCGGGGCTCTACC
Organism: Bradyrhizobium sp. USDA 326; assembly: GCF_049739485.1. NCBI lineage: Bacteria > Pseudomonadati > Pseudomonadota > Alphaproteobacteria > Hyphomicrobiales > Nitrobacteraceae > Bradyrhizobium > Bradyrhizobium sp. USDA 326. Next base: position 1,904,615 of record NZ_JBMGQA010000001.1, on the reverse strand, counting down.
AGTTCACGCCGCTCAAGCGCGCCTGCCTGCGGTACTGCGAGAGCCCGCTGTTGTTTCTCAGCGGGCATTGGCGGCCCGGCACGCGCGGGGCATTCCGCATGGGGCTGCGCCACGGCAGCTACTGCGTCGGCTGCTGTTGGTTTCTGATGGCCTTGCTGTTTGTCGGCGGCGTGATGAACCTGGTCTGGATCATCGGCCTCATGCTCTATGTCGCCGGCGAGAAGCTGCTGCCGTTCGGCCGAAGATTGAGCTATGCGGCAGGTGCGATCCTCATCCTGTCCGGGGCGATCGTTATTGCGCGCGCGGTGTGAGGCCCGATACCGCGAGCGCTGCTGAAGCGCGATGAGACGGGGATGAATCGTCGTCGCGCTTTGGATGCTTGTTTGAGGATGATCCTTTCGGAAAATTGCTGCGCACTTTCTCCGGATCATGCTCCAAGATACTGCACCCTTGCAGAAGGGCGTCGCCGCGCCCTGAAACGCATCAGCTTTGACGGGCAAATATCAACTGCCCCACGTCGATCTTTCCGGCCCTGAACCCCGCCTCGCAGTAGCACAGATAATATTCCCACAGCCGGCGGAAGGGCTCGTCGAACCCGAGCGAGGTCAGGTCGCTCCATGCCCTGCCGAAGTTCTCGCGCCAGAGTGCGATCGTCTTCGCATAGTCCTGTCCAAACACGCGCTCGCGAATGACAGGCACCTCGAAGCGTTCGCCGAGCGAGCGCAGGATGTTCGTCGAGGGGAGCATCCCTCCCGGAAAGATGTACCTCTGGATGAAGTCCACGCGCTGCCGATAGCTGTCAAAGAGCTCGTCGCGGACAGTGATGGCCTGGATGCCTGCTAGACCGCCCGGCTTGAGCCGCCGGTTCAGCTGATTGAAGTAGGCTGGCCAGAATTGCTCGCCGACGGCCTCGATCATCTCGATTGAGACGATGCGGTCGAAATGACCTTCCTGGTCGCGATAATCCTGCAACCGGACCTGGACCTTTTCGGCGAGCCCGGCTTCGTGGATTCGTCGACGGGCAAATTCGTGCTGCTCCTTGCTGATGGTCAGGGCCACCACGCTCGCGCCGTAAGTCTTCGCGGCAAACTCGGCAAAGCCGCCCCAACCGCACCCGATCTCGAGCACGCTCTGACCGGGCTGCAATTCGATGGCTTTCGCCAGTTGTTCGTATTTGTGATGTTGAGCAGCGGGCAGGTCGGCTGTCTCGGCCGGGAACAGAGCCGACGAGTAGGTCATGCTCGAATCGAGCCACGCAGCGAAGAACTCGTTTCCGAGATCGTAATGCGAATGGATGTTGTGCCTCGACCCCTGTCTTGTGTTCCGGCGCAGTCGATGAAGCACCCGCCGGCAGAACCGGACCAGCATGTTCCCGGCAAAGGCACTGTCGACCAGCTCTTCGTTGAGACAGAACACGTAGAGAAGCTGGGTGAGATCGGGCGTGGTCCAATCGCCTCGAATGTAAGCCTCGGCCATGCCGATGTCGCCACCCATGACGAGGCTGCGCGCGAACCGGTAATTGTTGAGTTCTATCGTGGCCGAAGGACCCGGAAGCCGACCGCGCAACGCGACGGTTCTCTGGTCGGGAAGGCGCACATGAACCGTGCCGTACCTGATCTGCGATGCAAGGCGCAGTGCCAGTCGGGCAAGGAATGGGACACCATCGAATTGAGCGGCCTGACGCGTGGCTGCGAGGTCCATGGTTCAAATCTCGCGTTGTTTCAAACGGCGCACGTACGGAGCACCTTTCAGCCAAAGCCGCATCGCTTCCCAGTGGATGGCTGCGATCACCTTGAAAGTCAGGAAGGGCAGACCGAACAGCGTCGCCAATAGCGAGGGGCTGGTCAGAGGGTGGCGCCGTCCGCGGAACGCTGCCGCAAACATCGCGCCCTGCTCGCTTGCCTGCAGGATTCTGACCTTCACATCTTGCTCGGGCGGAGAAATGCTGAAGCGGTAATGCGTCTCCATCTCCATGAAAGGTGAAACGTAAAACTCCTTCGCCTGGCTTTGTCGTATTGTACAGCCTGGTCGCGCATCTTGCACGGGCAGGATGTAGGAATGCATCTCTCCGAAGGTGTTGCGGACCTCGTAGATCATCAGCGCGAGATCGCCGGCCGCGCCATAGCAGAAATAGACCGAAAGCGGGTTGAACACGTAGCCCAGAACCCGGGGATAACAGAGAAGGAGAATGCGGCCTCCGGAGAGATCGATGCCGCGCTCCGCTGCCAGTCCTCGGACGTACCGGCCGAGGCACGGGCTCTTGCCTTCACCGTGATCGCGCTCGTGGAAGCTGAAAAGTGCTGCTCGATTGACGCCAAACAGCCTGGACTGACGGTCTGCTTCGTTCAACCGGTCGAGATCGATCAGCAGGCTCATCACGCGATAGCTGAACCTGTGCTGCACGGGCCGCCATCGCGCGTGCATCACTTTTCCGCAGTAGAGCGCGGCGGGCGCTATCGCATTATCCGCTTTCGCCGGGTTCGTTCGGACCATCGTGCTACTCGGCTGCTTGGACCAGCAAGGGGGCCGACTGACGCCATGAAACTTCGCCGCCGAGCGCCTCGGCAACGGAGATGCCTGACTGTAAGCCATCCTCGTGAAAGCCGTAGCCGGTCCAGGCGCCGCAGAACCACGTCCGGCGGCGCCCCTGAATTGCCGGGAGCCGTCGCTGTGCCGCGAACGCTGCCAGGTCGTATTGCGGATGGGCGAAGCTGAATTTTCCAAACGTCAGATGGGCCGCCGGCTCGAAGGGCGGGTTGAGACTGACGAACAATGGCCTGCTTTCGTCTATGCCCTGCAGTCGGTTCATCCAATAGGTCACCGCGACGTCGCTCTGGACGGGTGTTTGTCGTGGCCATTGCAGGAAGTTCCAGGATGCCCATGCCTGGCGGCGCTTGGGCATGAGATTGCGATCACGGTGCAGATAGACGGTGTTCGGGGCATACCTGATCGCGCCGAGAATGGACCGCTCCTGGGCGTCGGCATCCGGCAGCGCCGCCAAGGTCTGATCGCTGTGGCAGGCCATCACAACGCCGTCGTAAGTCTCCACACCGCCATGACTGTCGCGGACCGTCACGCCATGCTCCGCTCTGTTGACCGACGTCACGGCGCAGCCTAGCCGAATGTTGTCCTTGAACATAGCGGTGAGCTTGTCGACATAGCGCCGGCTGCCACCCTCTACGGTACGCCAGCGCGGCCGGTCCAGGTGCAGCAGCCGGTGGTTGTCGAAGAAGGCGACAAAGTTTTCCGCAGGAAAGGACAGAATGTCGGCCGACGAGGACGACCAGATGGCCGCCCCCATCGGTCCGAGATAATCGGAGAATAAGCGAGGCCCGAACGATTCCTTGCGCATATACTCGCCCAGCGTCAGGTTGTGCAGCCGGCCGGCGCGCAAGTCCGCCGCGCTCTGCCTGTTGAATCGCAGGACCTCAGCCAGCATGCGAAGATAGGATGGCGATGAGAGGTTGCGCGGTTGTGCAAACAGGCCGCAAACAGTCTGCAGAAAGGTCTCGCCGCCACCCCGCCATTCGAACCGGCCATGATCGGCGGACATGGCGAAGCTCATGCACGTCTCGACGGTCCTCGCGCCCAGCCGCTCGAATAGCGCCGTCAATTGCGGATAATTCGCCTCGTTGAACACGATGAAGCCGACATCGACGTCAACGGCCTCGCCATCGTAGTCGACGCGAACGGTGTGGCTATGTCCGCCCGGGCGCAGCTCGCGCTCGTACACCGTCACCGCATGGCGTTTCGACAGGAGCCACGCGGCGGCATTGCCGGCAATTCCCGTCCCGATCACGGCCAAACGCATCCTCTGTCGCCCCCACTGGATACCGTCACTACGGTACTTGAAACGGTCACTGTGCGAGGAAACGTTCGGCGAGATGGCGCGGATCACCCTTCGGATCATCGGCCGACCCGCGGCCGAACGCGAAACCGGCTCCTGCAGCCGACGTATCGAGGAGAGGTTAATTCTGGTGACGCATGGTTTTTGTGCATATTCAGGCCATAGTCGGCATTGCGCTGGCCCTTTGCCTCTTGATGGGACTGGCCTGGGTCGTTCAGCAGCGCACGGGAAACTCCGGATGGGTCGATGCGATCTGGTCCTACGCGACCGGCCTCGTCGGCGCGGTCGCCGCCCTGTGGCCCCTCGACGCTGGCACGCCGTCACGCCGAGTGCTCGTCGCAGGGCTCGCGTTGCTTTGGTCGGTGCGACTTGGAACGCACATTGCGCGCCGCGCCGCGGCGGGCATCGACGATCCGCGCTACGCGAACTATGCGCGGCAGTGGGGGGCGGCGGCCCCTCGCCGGATGTTCCTGTTCCTGCAATCGCAGGCGCTGGTCTCGGTGCCGCTGCCGTTCGCCATCTTCCTCGCAGCCCACGCCCCCGAGCCTGGATTGCGGCCTCAGGACTATGCCGGAGTCGTCATCATTTTGGTGGCTGTCGCTGGTGAAGCATTGGCGGACCAGCAATTGCGCCGGTTCAAGCTCTCCTCGTCCAATGCCAGTCTCGTCTGCGATGTCGGACTTTGGCGATGGTCGCGTCATCCAAACTATTTCTTCGAATGGCTGGGGTGGCTGGCTTACCCCGTCATCGCGCTCTCGCCCGGATACGCCTGGGGGTGGGCCAGCCTGGCGGCGCCGGCGATCATGTACTGGATACTCGTGCATGTGACGGGGATACCCCCGCTCGAGGAGCAGATGCTGCAATCGCGCGGCGACCGCTATCGGGAGTATCAGGCGCGTACCAGTGCATTCTTCCCGTGGCCGCCGAAACGCGCACATTGATGGCCGGTGGTTGTTGACTGCACGCAAGCGGGCGCGAGTGTGCGGATATGATCCGGCGTGGCTCGCCGGTCGTTAATCCGGTGCCGGGTTCGACAAGCCGGGCAGATGCAATCGGACGGGAACGCGGACATGAATCTTCTCTTCACCTATCTTTCGGTGGCCTTGACCTTCGTTGCAATCGACATGGTCTGGCTCAAGATCATGGTCGAACGGCTTTACCGGCCGGTGCTGGGCGACATGTTGCGCGGCGAGCCCAATCTGGCGGCCGCTGCAGCATTTTACTTGCTGTATCCCATCGGTTTGATCTGGTTCGCGGTGCTGCCCGCGCAGCAAGACGGGAGTGCGCTACGCGCTTTCACGTCCGGCCTGATGCTCGGCTGCTTCAGCTATGCGACCTATGATCTCACCAATCAGGCGACCCTTCGGAATTGGTCGACCGGGCTGACTCTTGCGGACGTTTGCTGGGGATCGTTTCTCGCCGGTGTCAGTGCCTGGATCGGATTCATCGTCGCTCGAAAACTGGTACACTGAGCCGAGAACAAGCGTGCCAGGCTGAGTTAGATATCTCTTCGCCGTCCGATCAGGTCGAACGTCTCCCTGATTTCCGCGATCCTGCCGGACAAGGATCGGAATGCGCTTTGAGCCTGCAGCTTCGTATCTTCGTCGAGCAAGAGGCTCGCGAGGTCGACGAGTTGATCGCTCATGCGCTCCATGGCGGCAAGCAGCTGATCGAGGCTGGCTCCGGGATCGTCGGCTCCGACACGATCGACATCGATCGACAGCGCTTCGAGCCGTGCGATCGAAGAGACGAGCCGGTCCCCGCACTCTTGCTTGGGAAACGCGATGATCTCTGCGGTCATGCGTGGTCTCCGGCTTCAGGCCGCCGCCGATGCCGCAATGCAATCCTTGCGCACCGCCAGAATGGTTCGATGTAGCCAGGTCTTGATGGTCCCGACCGGCACACCGAAGCGCCGTGACAGGCTGGCGCGGCTCTCGCCTTCGAGATAAGCGAGAGCCAACAGCCTGCGGCGATCTTCCGGTAAACGAGCCAATGCTCCGCGCGCAATCGGTTCGGCACTGGCGTAGTCGAAATCCTCGATCGAAGACGGGCCGGCTCCTGCCGGAACCAAAAGCGCTTCGTCCAGTTCGTAGGTTGGCTGCCTTCTGGCCCGGTGATGATCAATTGCGGCATTCCGGACGACCGCGGACATCCAGGCCATCGCCGGGGCGCGTCCGGCATCGAACCGGTCAGCGTTGCGCCAGATCTTCAGAAAGGCTTCCTGGAGGATATCGTCGACGTCGTGAGGCGAGGCTCCAACGGCCAGCGCTATCCTGCGCAGCCGATCTCGTGTCAGCGTATGGAGCTCTGCGAAGGCACGTGTCTCGCCTGCGGAAACGCGCGCCAATAGCTCAGGCAGCCTCTCGCTCGGCACCTGACTCGCCAGACTTGAACCGGCCATGTCCGTGTCTCCCTTGCGTTTGTTTCGAAACGCTCCGGGCGCATGTCTGGATCACCCCCGGGAGAAGGACTTGAGAAAATCAAAGTCGCACGAACGGCCCGATCAGTCGGCCGAGAAAGCCGTTCATGCGCAGGTCGCCGGTCATTGCGACCAGGCAGACACACGGGCCTTCGTCGCCAACGACGGGACGATGCTCGATCTCATCATCACCGTAATCAAAATCACCAGGACCAAAGCGTCCGCCCTCGTGACTGAAGCTGCCCTCGAGGACGAGGGTCAGTTCGGTGCCGGTGTGCGTGTGTTCAAGCATGCGCGAGCCTGGTGCGGACCGAAGCAGAAAGGCGCGCGCCTTGCCCGAACCGGAAAGCTCGATTGGCCGCATGCTCAGGCCCGGCGCGATGCGCCGGCGCTTGCCGATGCGATATTTTCGCAGTGCCGGCGGAAGATCATGGTCGGTGGCGGACGCGAGAGGGGGCGCCGCTTCATCTTCCGGAGAGTTGTCAATTCGCGACATCACACGGTCGAACGCATCCGGCGCGATCGGCACCGGCTCGAAATCCTCTAGCGTTGCTCCCGCAAGCTGCTCTATGGCTTGCACAAAGCGGGCGCACCGCGTGCAACCTGCCACATGCACTCCTACAACCAGCTGATGAGCCTCTTCCAGCTTGCCGGCCGCGAAATCAGCCAGAAGATCTTCGGGCGGATGGTGGCTGATCGTCATGCTTCTTCGTCCAATATGTCTCTCAACCGGTTCATCGCCAGCCTGATCCGCGACTTGACCGTTCCGAGCGGAATACCGAGCAGGCTCGCGATTTCAGGGTGCGTCCTCTCCTCGATGAACGACAGCCTCACCACCATGGATTGCTCTGTCGAGAGCTGCTTGATGGCCGCCTCGATCCGTGCGGCGTCTTGCACTCGCGAAATGGCGGCATCGGCCGGTTCGGCCGGATCCGGTGCGTCGGGCAGCTCGGAATCGGCCCGCAGACGGTCTGCCCGCGCTCTGCGACGGAATAAATCGATCCGCAGATTGCGCGCGATCGTGAATATCCAGGCCGCTGCGCCCGCTGTCGCAGGATCGAAAAGGCTCGCCTTCCGCCACACCGCAATCATGGCGTTCTGGGCGATCTCTTCCGCCTCGTCGGAGCTGCAACCGGCTCTCTGCATCAGCCCCTTGATACGGGGCGCGAAATGCTCGAATAGCCGCTTGAAAGCGGCCCGGTCACCGTGAGAGGCAACGCGTCCGATCAAATCAGCCCAGTCCACCTTTGCCTTCGGCCCTTTGCTCGCACCAATGAAAAGCCGCACCTTACCCCTCCGGGGCACGCCAGCTTCAGCTCGGATTGGCACATCTATAGCCCGGATAGCAGCGATCATAGCGCCTCGACAAGCGATCTCCGTGGCTGAGAACGAGCGGGAACAGGCCCCAGATCACCGTGAAATGCTCAATTGCTGGTTCCGATTGGTTCCGATGCGCATGCCCTGCACCCGCCCATCCTGGCACTCCGCTTGCTCAGTCAGGAGCCAAGCCAAGGTCTCGGCGAGAGGCCGTTTCAGGTTGAGGCAAGTGATGCAGAAAATGTCCCGTTCTGGTGCTCCCGGTGAACTCCGGCTCGATGCATTGATCGCTGATTTGTGGTGGCGCGTTCGGCTCCTGAACACCGACATCCTCGAGGAAGAAGCTCGGGCCAGGGTATCCGACGTGAACCAATCGACCTATCCGCTGCTCGCGCTCAACCTGCGCACACGACGCGATAACCTGGTGTCGACGATCGGCGTGCTCGAGCAGCGCGCGAGATCGATATCGGAAGCGGCTTGAGAGCAGTCTGCGGACCGGCGGCCGCGCTCCGTCGCAGGCCGCCGGCGCACGGAATGCAACGAGCGTCGTCGCATGGCTCGAATGCCTCCGGCGCTTGTCGGGGCATGAGTTGAATTCACGCCACGCCTGGCTGTGATATTGCTGGCCCCTGCAATCCCGCGAGGCCTCCATGCTCCCCATTCCCGTCGATATCTTCACCGAGCCCGAGGACGTCTCGCCAGACGGCCTTGCCAATCTTGGCCCGCTGCGGCGGCTCGCCGGCACCTGGCAGGCGGACAAGGGCATCGACATCAATCCGAAGGCGGAAGGGCCGGAGCGGCGAATCTTCATCGAGCGCATCCGCATGGACCCGATCGACCCCCAGGCCAACGGCCCGCAGCTGCTGTACGGTCTGCGCTATCACATCCACATCGACACGCCCGAGGAAGACATCACTTTTCACGACCAGGTCGGCTACTGGCTTTGGGAGCCCGCGACCGGGCTGATCATGCAGACGCTGGCGATCCCGCGCGGGCAGGTGCTGCTGGCGTCGGGCAAGGCCGGGCCGGATGACAGGACAATCACGGTCACGGCCAAACGCGGCGACACCGCTTACGGGATCTGCTCGACCGACTTCCTGGAACAGGCCTTCCGCACCGATGCCTACCGCTGCGACATCACCTTCAACGATGACGGCAGCTGGACCTATCTGATCCAGACCGAGTTGTTCGTGCGCGGCGCGCCGTTCAATCATCGCGACACCAACACGCTCCAGCTCGTCGCGCCGCCAAAGCTCAATCCCCTGGCGCTGATCGTCAACGACCGCGCCAAGGAGAATGCAGCAGCCGCCGGTGGATCCGCGGCCTGAGCGCTACCCGGAGAATTGCATGAAGCCGTATGTCATCTGTCTGATGCACTCCAGCCTCGACGGCCGCACGCATCCCAGCCGCTGGCGCCCGAAGGAGGCGGGCACGGATTGGTTCGAGAAGATCCATGACGAGCTCGGCGGCGATGCCTGGGTGATCGGCCGCGTCACCGGGGCGGAGTTCGCCAAGGGCAAGCCCTATCCCACGACGGAGGCAACATTCTCGCGCGAGAACTGGTTCGCGCGGCGCGATGCGAAAACCTATGGCGTCGTGCTCGATGCACAGGGGAAGATCGGCTGGGGACGCTCGGACATCGGCGGCGACCCGATCATGGTCGTGCTGACCGAGCGTGTGCCGGATTCGCATCTCGCCGGCCTTCGCGGCGAGGGCGTGTCCTACATCTTTGCCGGCAAAGCCGAGATCGACCTGGCGCTGACGCTGGACATCCTCGACCGCGAGCTGGGCGTGAAGCGTCTGCTGGTGGAGGGCGGCGGCGTCGCCAACGGCGCGTTCCTGCGCGCCGGCCTCATCGACGAGTTCAATCTGATCCTCAGCCCGGCAATCGACGGCGCAAAAGGCGCACCCTTCGTGTTCGACTCGACAGAGGCGGACAGCGACCGGCGTGCGCCGATCACCGCGTTGACGCTGGAGAGCATGCGCGAGCTCGGCGGCGGCGTCCTGCTGCTGCGATATCTGATCAAGAACGACCCTCAAGCCGCGAGCCGGTAAAGCGCGGCCATGTCCGATTTATCCGAGCACATCGTCATTGTCGGCGCCGGGGCGGCCGGCCTGATGGCGGCACGCGAGCTGGCGCGTGCCGGCCGGAAGGTGATGATCCTGGAGGCACGCCAGCGCTGCGGCGGCCGTATCCATCCGCTGCCGGCTTCGGAATTCGGCTATCCCGCCGATGGCGGCGCTGAATTCGTTCATGGCGAAGCGCCGGTCACGCGCGCGCTGCTCCGCGAAGCCGGGCTATCCCTTCAGGAGATCGAGGGCGAGCAGTGGAGCTTTGATGGGACGAAGCTTTCGCGCGAAGGGCGCGACGATCCCCATGATGCGGAGCTTCAAGCCACGCTACGGGGCTTGAAGGACGATCTCACGGTCGCCGACTTCCTGCGCCGGCATTTTGCCGGCGACGATTATGCGCCGATGCGCCATTCGATCGAGCGGATGGTCGAGGGCTATGATGCGGCCGACCCTGAGCGCGCGTCCACGCTGGCGCTGCGCGCGGAATGGATGGATGGCGGGCACGCTCCGCAGGCGCGCATCGACGGCGGATACGGCGCCATGATCGATGTGCTGGCGGCCGACTGCCGCAGGCACGGCGCGACCATCCGCCTCGGCTGCGTCGTGTCGGCAATCACGGAGGAGGCCGGCGCGGTGACCGTTCGCTGCGCCGGCGGCGATGTGCACGCCTGCGATCGCGTGATCCTCACCGTGCCGCTGCCGCTGCTGCGCGAGATCGCATTGCCGGCGGAGGCGCGCGCGAAGCTTGCTGCTGCCGACGACATCGGCTTCGGTAATGTCATCAAGATCCTGCTGCGCTTCGCACGGCCATGGTGGCGCGAGCGCAAGGAAGATCTCGCGGACATGACCTTCCTCTTGTCCGACCAGGCGATCCCGGTGTGGTGGACGCGTTATCCGGACCAGCATTCCGTGCTCACGGGCTGGTTCGGCGGCCCGCGCACGGCGGAGCTGGAAAGCCTCGATCCGCAAGATCTCGTCGATGCCGGGCTCGGTTCGCTCGCCGCCATCTTCGGCCTGCCGCGCGACGACATCGCGCGCGAGCTCGTGGCGGCGGCTGCGGCCAACTGGGCGCATGATCGCTTCGCCCGCGGCGCCTATTCGTGGGCGACGCCGCGGACGCGCGAGGCGCAAGCAACCCTCGCACGTGCGGACGGGCGCGTGCTGTTTTCCGGCGAAGCACTCTATCGCGGCCGTGATATGGGGACAGTCGAGGCGGCGCTCGCGAGTGGCCTCGAGACGGCGGAGATAATCTTGCGCGGACAACAAATCTTGCGCGGATAACAAGAAAGGCCCGCATCTCTGCGGGCCTTTTGTCTTACCAGCGTCCGCCGCCGAAGCTGAACGTCACGCCGGGACGGCCGCCGTAATAGCCGTACGGTCCGCCGCCATAATAGCCGTGGTGCCGCGGGTAGTAGCCGTAGCTTCTGTAGTAGGGCCGGTAATGGCCGTGATGATGCCGCCAATGATGATGGTGACCGTGCCAGCGATGGTGCCTGCGGTGCGCGCTGATGTCGGTGGACTGGCTTTCCTGAGCGGTCTGCTTGGCGCTTGCGCTGCCCGCCGCGTTGACCGCCGATCCGCCGGCAAACGCCGCAGCACCGAGGGCAATCGCGGCAATGAGATACTTCATGTCGTCACTCCAGTTGAACATCGTGTGACAACACATGGATGCCGACTGCGTTCCAGCCAGTGCGGGCGTCGAAACGACGCAGCGTGCGATGTGCGAGGTCACACGAGTGATCGTGCGCCGTGAGATGTATTGTCGCATCACCGGCGCTCATCGGGCCGCCGCCATCACTTCGCCGCGAATGACGCGATCGCCTCGTCTGCAGTGACGATGCGGGCGAATTCGCCGTTGAGGTTCGACAGCGTCATTGCGTGGATCTGTTCGGCGGAATGCGCCTCGCCGTCGGGCCCGATGCGGTCGAATGTCCAGGTCGCATCGCGCACCAGGCACGCATCGAAGCCGAGATTTCCAGCCATCCGCTTCGTCGTCTCGACGCAATGATTTATCGTGGCGCCGCAGATGACGAGCGTGGCGATGTTGCTTGCGCGCAGACGCGTCTCGAGGTCCGTGCCGATGAAGGCGCTGTTGACGCGCTTGACGATCACCGGCTCGTGGTCCTGCTCGCGCGCCTCGTCCTTGACTGCGTAGCCGGAACGCGATGGCAGAAACGACGAATTCGGCCTCGTGCCTTCGTGGCGAATGTGGAAGATCGGCGCGCGGTTCGTCCTGAAGGCCTTCAGCAGATCGACGATGCGCGCCACCGCATCCGGATTGTTGCGCCGCTTGCCCGCCGCCTCCCATTCGTCGAATGCCCGCTGGACGTCGATGACGATGAGGGCGGGGAGGGAGGCGGTCATGATCGGAGCTCTCGTGCGGGCCGTTGAAGCGAATATGCGAGCCGGTCAGGGAAGCGCAATGCCAATCTTCCCTCGTTTCGCGACAGTTTCCGTGCCCCGGACGCAGCGCAGCGCTACGCGCTGCATCGCGCAGGACATCGGAACGGCTACGCGGGTTGCGGGAATTCTGTCTATGGATGCGGATCGGGAAAGCCGTGCCGCTCGGAGAGCGCGGCGAGGATCGCGTCCTTGTCGGCGATGAAGGCGCGGCCATGATCGCTGCCGGTCTGGTGCGGCGAAGTCGCCCCAGTCGCGAGCACGAGCAGCGGCAGCGATTGGTTCTCCTCGCCGACCAGCGCGATCACCGCTTGCCGCGGTCGTGGCCAGGGGATCCGCTCGACATCGAGCTTCTCGGCGAGCGCCGGAAACGAGGCCAGCACGCCCTCGATCAGCGCGCAATGCCAGCAATAGAATCGGCGTCCCGGAAAGGTCGGGTCCTCGAAGCCGGGACGCAGCAGAAACAGGCGGTCGCGGGTCATGGGTCGCTCCGAAGCATGGCCGCCTTGCTGAGGATCAAGGCGGCACAGTCTGGCCGGCCTACTTTCGAGGCCCCAAATGGTTGGGGGATCGAGAAGGTTAAGAAAGAACGCCATGCCGGGGTCGAACAGTCAACCGCAGTCGCTCGCTGACGTAACGACACTGCCGGAGCTCTTGCGCTGGCGCGTCCGTGCGACGCCGACGGCGGAGGCCTATCGTCATTTTGACGGCGCTGCCGGAGGCTGGGTCAGCCAGTCCTGGCAGGAAATCGATGCGGAATTCGAACGCTGGCGGCGGGCACTGGCTGCGGAGGGTTTTGCGGCCGGCGAGCGCGTCGCCATCCTGATGCCGAACGGCATTCCGCATGTCGCGATGGACCAGGCGGCGCTGTCGCGTGGGCTCGTGCCGGTGCCGATGCATGCCGTCGACAACCCCGACAGCATCGCCTACATCCTCGCCGATTCCGGTGCGCTGCTGCTGTTCGTGGATACGTTGTCGCGCTGGCAGGCGATCACCTCCACTGGCCAGCCGCTCGACCGTCTCAAGCGCATCGTTTGCGCGGATGCGGCGGGGTTTAGTGCTGCCGATGCCCGTATCGTCGCGCTCGATCGCTGGCTTGCGGAGCCCCGCAGCGCCAGCGCTCCGCTGGCTGACGTCACGGTCGAGCCGGGCGATCTTGCCGCCATCGTCTACACTTCGGGCACGACGGGCCGGCCCAAGGGCGTGATGCTGTCGCATGGCAACATCGTCGCCAACGTGAAGGCCGTCGCGCGGCGCATCGCGGCCGTGCCGAACGACGTCTTCTTGTCCTTTCTGCCGCTCTCGCACACCTTCGAGCGTACCGGTGGCTACTATTATCCGATCGCGGCGGGGGCCTGCGTCGCCTATGCGCGCTCGGTGTCGCAGCTCGGGGAAGACCTGAAAATCATACGGCCGACGGTGCTGGTCTCGGTGCCACGCATCTATGAGCGCATCTACGCCCTGATCATGCAACATCGTGCGGCGGCCGGCGGCGCAGAACGCACGCTGCTCGATCTCGCGCTTGCCGTCGGAGGCCGGCGCTTCGATGCGCGGCACGGTCGCGGCTCGCAGGCGCTGTTCGACCGACTCGCCTGGCCGCTCCTGAAGCGTTTCGTCGCCGACAAGGTGCTGGCCCAGTTCGGCGGACGCCTGCGCGTTGCGGTCTCCGGCGGCGCTCCGATTGCCGAGCCGGTCATCCGCCTGTTTCTCTCGCTCGGGCTCGACGTCCTTCAGGGCTACGGCATGACCGAGACCTCGCCGGTCGTTTCCGTCAATACGCCCGACGACAACGATCCGACCTCCGTCGGCCGCGTCTTGGACGGTATAGAGGTCAGGCTCGGCGAGCTCGACGAGCTGCTCGTGCGCGGGCCGAGCGTGATGCTCGGCTACTGGCACAAGCCGGAGGAGACGCGCAGGGTCAAGCAGGCCGACGGCTGGCTGCACACAGGCGATCAGGCCCGCATCGAGAACGGGCGCATCACCATCACCGGCCGCATCAAGGACATCCTGGTCACGTCGACCGGCGAGAAGATCGCGCCGGTGGATCTGGAGACCGCGATCCTCGCCGATCCCCTGTTCGAGCAGGCACTGGTGATCGGCGAACAGCGGCCGTTCCTCGCCGCGTTGGTCGTGCTGAATGCAAAAGCCTGGGTGCAGGAGAAAGAAAGGCTCGCGGCGAGCGGCAAGCAAGGCGCCGCGGCCGAACGGGCCGCGCTGCTGGCCAGAATAGCGGCCGCGGTGAAGGCCTATCCGTCCTACGCGACGCCGCGCGCGGTATGGTGGACGCTGGATCCGTGGACCATTGCCGGCGGCCTGCTCACGCCGACGCTGAAGAACAAGCGCCCCGCGCTCGAGCGCCGCTTCGCCGCCGAGATCGAGCAGATCTACGCCAGGAAGCCGGTGGCGATAACGTCGACGTGATTTCGCCTCCAGCCTCCCTTGATCCAGCGCAACTTCGGCCGCCGCCGCCCGATGCAATGTGGCCGCGACATTCGAAATGCAATCGAGGCAGGTCATGAAGGCGTATTTCATCGGCGGTGGCATTGGATCGCTCGCGGGCGCGGCGTTCCTCGTTCGCGACGCGCAGCTGCCGGGGCGCGACATCGTGATCTATGAGGCGCAGCCGCTGGTCGGCGGCAGCCTCGACGGCGCGCAGCTCGCGAACGGCGCCTATTCGCTGCGCGGCGGACGCATGCTCACCACCGACCATTACGAATGCACCTGGGATCTGCTTTCGAGCATTCCCTCGCTCGAACATCCCGGCCTCAGCGTGCGCGACGAGACGATCGCCTTCAATGAAGCGAACCCGGCGCATTCCCGCGCGCGGCTGGTCGACCGCAACCGCTTCAAGGTGGACGTCTCGCACATGGGCTTCTCCGCGCGCGACCGGATCGAGCTGCTGCGGCTCACCGAAGCTTCGGAGGAGACGCTCGGCAATAGCCGCATCACCGACTGGCTGTCGCCCGGATTCTTCGAGTCCAATTTCTGGTACATGTGGCAGACCACCTTCGCCTTCCAGCCCTGGCACAGCGCGGTCGAGCTGAAGCGCTATCTGCACCGCTTCATGAGCGAGTTTCCGCGCATCGAGACGCTCGGCGGCGTCAAGCGCACCGTCTACAATCAGTATGACGCGATCGTGCGGCCGCTCTCCGACTGGCTCAAGCGCCAGGGCGTGCAGTTCGTTCGCGGCACGCGCGTCACCGACATTGCGTTCGAGGCCGAAGGCGCGCGCTTGCGCGTGCGCCAGCTCACGCTCGATCGCGACAGCCGAACCGCCAATGTCCGGGTCGAGGACGGCGATCTCGTCTTCTTCCAGAACGGCTCGATGACGGACGCCTCGAGCCTGGGCACGATGACCGAGCCGCCGCCGCGCCTGACCAAGGCCGACAGTCAGGGCTGGGCCCTGTGGGAGACGATCGCGAAAGGACGTCCCGAATTCGGCAATCCGTCCGCGTTCAACAGCTCGATCCCCGAATCCTATTGGCTGTCCTTCACCGTCACCTGCCGCGATCCACGATTCTTCGACCGGATGGAGGCGTTCTCCGGCAACAGGGCCGGCACCGGCGGCCTCGTCACGTTCAAGGATTCCAACTGGCTGATGTCGGTCGTGCTCTATCACCAGCCTCATTTCACGGGCCAGCCGAAGAACGTGCAGGTGTTCTGGGGCTATGCGCTGCATCCCGACCGCATCGGCAATTTCGTTGCAAAGCCGATGTCTGATTGCGGCGGCGCCGACATCCTGAAGGAGCTCTGCGGTCACCTGAACTTCGATCCCGCCGTGTTCGAGGATGCGATCTGCATTCCCTGCCGCATGCCCTACATCACCAGCATGTTCATGCCGCGCAACGCCACCGACCGGCCGCTGCCGGTGCCCGAAAACTCCGTGAATCTCGCCTTCGTCAGCCAGTTCGTCGAGATCCCTGAGGACGTCGTGTTCACTGTCGAATATTCGGTGCGTGCGGCACAGATGGCGGTCTATGGGCTCATGAAGATCGATCGCCCGGTGCCGCCGGTGACGCGGCACGACAAGTCGCTCGCCGTGATCTTCGCGACGCTGGAAAAGGCGTTCACGTGATGGCTACTTGAACGGGTCCTGGATCGACGGCGTCGACTGGCGGATACGACGCACGCTGACCGGCGTGCCGTCGGAGACGAACAAGAGCTCGTATTTGCGGCCCTCGTTGTCGGTCGCCGAGCAGGTGACGTCGTTCACCTTCCTGGCGGCGAAATTGCCGGTCTGGCGACAGACGCCGGTCGAGGTCTGCTCGGCCGGCACCGGCAGGCCATCGACCCGGGGGCGGTGCTTGGAATTGAGCAGCATGCGGTCGATCGGCAGCTCGTAGGAATTGTCGTCGGCGCGCTTGCCGTTCTCGCCCGAGAACGACACGACGTGGTTCGCATCGGCGGGATCATCGACCGCGACCGCGAAATTGACCCGGCCCTTGTCGCCGTGCGCGTAGGCCACCGTCTTGCAAGCATAGGTGCGCCCCGCGACCTTGAACGTCTTGCAGTGGCCGGAGATCAGCGCCAGGAGATCGATAAAGGCGTTCTGCTGCGGCTGCGGATTGTTGACCGGAACGGGTCGGGAAGTCTCGGCAAAACAAGGACTTGCCAAGGCCGTGATCAGGGCGGCGAGGACCGGTCGGCAGAGGCGCATCGTCGGGCTCGTGTGCCAGCGGGCCGTGGCGGCGGAATAGGCCCGTCCGACAACCATTGAACCGCAAATTGGTTGCGATCCCGTTTGCTCCGCAATTCCCGCCTGGAATACCACCGCGTCACCCCCGACGGCGCTTCGCCCAAATTGCCCAACCCGTCCGGCCGGCACATGCCATCAGGGCGGTGTTTTTTTCGTGGCGGAGCTAGCCTGTCGCCGCCTGCCAGCGCGCATCCCGAGGCGAGGGCCGGCGGTGCAGGCGGGCATCCAGCAGGGCGCGGGCGCGGGGCAGCTCGCCGCTGCGCATGAGCGCGATAATATAGGTGTCCTCGATCAGCTCGCGCTGGGCATGGCTGCCGCCGATGCGCACGACCTCGCTGAGGACGGGCGCGAGGATCTGCACAGAAGTCCCGTAATCCTCATCGGCGAAAGCCGCGAGCGCGCGGCAGATTGCCGGTACCACGGGACCGGCGGGCAGCTTGCCGTCGGCGAGCCGCTGCTCGATCGCCGCAAGGCGCGCGGCGAGCGCGTCGCGGTTTTGCGTTGCGGCCGCGAACAGCGCCATGTGGACGTCGGCAAAGGACAGGCTCGATTTCGGAAACAGCTTTTGCGCGGCGGTATCGGCCTCGCGCCACAGTGCCTGCGGCACGGCATGGCCGTAGGCCGACAGGCGCCAGAGCAGCGAGGCGCTATCGGTGACGACGTTGAGCGGCGGCGCCTGCGTGGCGGAGGGCTGAAGCACGTCGGCATAGATCGCCAGCGCCCGCGCCGCATCGCCATGCTCGAGCGCGCCCAGCGCCTGGTGCCAGCGGATATGGCTGTGCAGGATTCCGGCGCGGTCGTAAGTCGGGATCCATTCGTCGACGAGACGATCGGCCGCGTCGATCGAGCCGTCCTCGAACATCGCATGCAGCACCGCGTGCACGGCGTGGGCATTCGCCCGGCGCAGATTGAAGCCGCGCTCGGTGACGGCGCGGCCGCGCACGACATCGCCATTCTCCGTCATCGCCCAGCCGGACATGGTGAGGAACCACCAGTCCTCACCATAATGCTGCGCAACGCGTTCGCAGAGCTCGTGCCGGGCGCGGTCGTGATCGGCCATGCCGGAGAAGGCGAACAGGCCGAATGCGCCGAGCGGCAGCGACAGCACGACGGCGTCGCGTGGCCATGCGTCGATGTGCTTCAGCGTGGATGCGATCGCTTCCGGCAGCCGGCCCTCGATCGCGAGCGCCAGCGTCTCGACATGCGAGCGCTCGCGCTCGCTGCCGCGCTTCTTCACCAGCTCGCGCGCGAGCGCCGCCTTGCCTCGGGCGAGATCGCCCTGCTGGTAGAAGGCATGCACGCGGCCGCGGGCGATATGGGCCAGCGCGAAATCCGGGTCGGTCGCGATCGCGCGATCCAGCATCTCCGCCGTGCCGGTCCAGCCCGCGAGCATGAGGTCGACGCCGTCGCGATAGGCGGCGGCTGCTTCGTGCGAGGTGGTCGAGAGCGGCAGGCCGTAGCGGTCTTCGAGCGGCATCGTCGTCTCCCACCCTTACGCCGTCCGCGCGCGGCGGCCCTCGATCGGATAGGCCGGGTCGTTGTAGCCCGGCGTGGAGGGATGGCCCGGCGTCACCAGCCGGTCGATCAGCGCCTCGTCCTCCGCGGTGAAACGATAGTCGAGCGCGCTGATGTAGCCGTCCCATTGCTCTTCGGTGCGGGGGCCGGCGATCACCGACGAGACGAAGGCGGAGTTCAGCACCCAGGCGACCGCGAACTGGCCGGCGGTGATGCCCTTCTTCTCCGCGTGCACCCTGATCTCCTGCGCAAGGCGAAGCGATTCCGGCCGCCATTCGGTCTGCATCATGCGGGTGTCGTTGCGGCCCGCGCGCGTCTCCTTGTCGGGGGCTGCATCTGGCTTGTACTTGCCGGTGAGCACGCCGCGCGCCAAGGGACTATAGGGTACGATGCCGAGACCGTAGTAGGAACACGCCGGAAAGTGCTCGACCTCCGGCATGCGGTTCATGGCGTTGTAGTAGGGTTGGCTCACCGCAGGCCGGTCGATGCCGAGCCGGTCGCAGATGTTGCAGATCTCGGCGACGCGCCAGGCGCGGTAATTGGAGACGCCGAAATAGCGCACCTTGCCCGCGCGGATCAGGTCACCCATCGCGCGCACCGTCTCTTCAAGCGGTGTGGCGTGATCTTCCTTGTGCAGATAATAGATGTCGATGTGATCGGTGCCGAGCCGCGTCAGGCTTTCGTCGGCGGCCTGCAGGATCCAGCGTCGTGACAGCCCGCCGCGATTGGGGTCGCCGCCCATGGGATTGGCGAGCTTCGTCGCGAGCACCCAGGCGTGACGGTTGTTGCCGATCGCGCGCCCCACCACCTCTTCGGATGCGCCTTTCGAATAGGCGTCGGCGGTGTCGATGAAATTGATCCCGGCATCGCGCGCCTTCGCGATGATCCGCCTTGAAGCGGCTTCATCGGTGGGACCGCCGAACATCATGGTGCCGAGACAAATCGGTGACACTTTCAGGCCGCTGCGGCCGAGTTGGCGGTATTGCATGGGCAGGTCCTCGAGATCTCGTTGGATGGCAGCATAGCCATCCCATCCCGTCAATGCGAGCGCAGCGAAGCAATCCAGAGATGCGCGCGCGGAAAGATTCTGGATTGCTTCGCTGCGTTCGCAACGACACGGAGAGGGCGGCGGCGACCTGACCGCTTCGCCTACGCCGGCCCCTTCAATATCTTGAACACGCCATTCGCCATCACGACGCAACGATCGTCCACGCTGACCTCGGTGCTCATGAAGATCAGGCTCCGCGTCGAGCGGACCACGCGCGGGCGGGAGATCAGGATGTCGCCGATCTGGCCCGCCTCGACGAAGTGGGTGTCGAGCTGCACCGTCGCCAGATATTCCTTGCCCGAGACATAGCGAGCGGTCATGCCGCAGGTGCGATCGGCGAACGTCATCATCACGCCGCCCTGGACCATGCCGCGGCGATTGTGATGCTTGTCTTCGGTCGCGAGCGCGAACTCGTAATGGCCGTCGACCTTGCGCTCCCACAAGGGGCCGATCAGGTGCAGGAAGCCCGTGGTCTGCAGGATGCTCCAGCCGTCTGATTTCAGCCTTGCGGCAGCCTTGGTGGTCATGTCGTCGTCCGTTCCTGTGCGGGCCTTGCGAGCGCATTTCATCGGGGCCGGACGTGGTGTAGTCAAGCATCATGAGACCGTTCGACGATGCCACACGACGGAATATCGCGGATGCCTGCGCAGCCTTCACGCGCCTGCAGGAGGATGATGCGCGGGCGGGGCTGAAGCGCGCCGCGGTTGCGGTTGCGTTGACCGCGAGCGAGGGCGACGACACTGCGCTGCTGCTCACGCTGCGCGCATCACATCTGCGCGCCCATCGCGGTCAATGGGCGCTCCCGGGCGGTCGCTGCGATCCCGGCGAGACGCCGGTCGAGGCGGCGCTGCGCGAGCTCGACGAGGAGCTGGGACTTCGCCTCACGAATGCGGATGTGCTCGGCACGCTCGACGACTATCCGACGCGTTCCGGCTATCTGATCACGCCGGTCGTGGTCTGGGCCGCAGGCAGCGCCGCGATTCGGCCGAACCCGGAGGAGGTCGCCTCCGTGCATCGCATCGCGCTGGCGACGATCGAGCGCGAGGACGCTTTCGATTTCGTCGCGATCCCCGAAAGCGCGCGACGCGTGATCCGCTTCCATCACCAGGTGAGCCTGATCCATGCGCCGACGGCGGCGCTGATCTACCAGTTCCGCGAGGTGCTGGCGGGGCGGCAGACCCGCGTCACCGACCTGGAACAACCGGTGTTTGCCTGGAAGTGATGGTAAACGGCGCGTTAACGTGACGGTTACCGGATGCCTGCTAAGAGGGCAGCATGCATCGATCGATTCGAAAGAGCCTGGCGCTGGTTCCACTCGCGCTCGTCCTGATCTCACCCGCCGCGCGCGGCGGCGAGGCCGGCACGCTGCCGGCGGCCGTTCGCAATGCCAACGCCCAGCTGCTGTCGCAATTTTTCGCGCAAGGCGCCTCACCGGCCGTGCTCGAATATCGCCGCAAGCTCGCGGAGTATCAGGCCGCGCGCGCCGCCTTCGATGCCGAGGCCGGTGCCTATTGGAGCCAGATCTCCGAGAAGCGGAAGACGCGCAACGCCAAGCGGCGCAATGGGCAGCAGATCACGCTCGACGATTACGTTCTGGAGCATCCGCCGCTCTATGCCGGACCGAAGCGCCCGGTGAACCCGGAGCCGGAGGAAACGCCGGAGCGGCCGCCCCGAAAGCCTATTCCGGTGGTCGCCGATTTCCTGCGCGCGGCGCAGGAGCTCTACCAGTTCACGCCGCAGCGCCCGTCCAGCGAGGTCGAGTTCAAGCGCGCCTATGCGCGCTACGCGCTCGCCTCGGGGCTGACGCGCGAGCAGGCCGTGCGGGTCTATTCGTTCGAGACCGGCGGCACCGGCAGCTACGATGTGCAGGCGGGCATCGAGCACGGCGGCAAGCGCGCGATCTCGACGGCGATGGGTTACAATCAACTCCTGACCACCAACAGCGTCGAGCTGCTGGCCGAGCAGGGCCATGAACTCATCCGTGCGCTTTCGGAGAAGGTGGCGCGGACATCGGGGCCAGCGCGGCATGCGCTCGAGCACAAGCTCACTGTCCTGAAGAAAATGGTGGCTCATGCGAAGTCGGTGCCCGACACCTGGTCGGAGCACGAGAAGATCGGCAACACTCCGCAGGGCTGGGCGATGCACGCGATGGTGCTCGACGTCGACATCGGACCGATGCTTCAAACTCACAAGCTGCTGACGTCGGTGCTGTTCGCCCGCGCCAAGGGCTACACCCGCCCGCTCTCCGCGGCCGAGCTCGAAATGATGAACCTCACCGGCGACGGCACCGGTCTCGACATGGTGACGATGCCGCAGGCGATGCGCGAGAAGGTGCCGACCTCGAATTTCTTCCAGCGCGGCGGCTACGAGCGCAATCCGGTGGCGATCCGCCACAACACGGTAGCCAAGCTGCTCGCCGTGACCGACGAGCGGATGGATGTGAACAGCAGCAAAGCCGGGGCAAGGGAGCTGGCGGCGGCGTTTTAGCCCTTCTCCCCGCCGCACCCTTATCGCAACGGCCTCCTGGATACTGGATCGTCCGCCCCAGTGCGCAATTGCGCACAAGGCGGACGACGGCACCGCGTGCGAGGCGGAGGGCGGTCAGCCGCCTGCTCAAGCCGCTACTGATCCGGCCCGAACTTGAACTTGCCGTCGCCCTCCAGATAAGGGCCGCTGCGCATGTACAGCTGGCCGTTCTGGCCGATGAAGAACAGCGTGCCCTTCGGCACCTTCTTGGCTCCCTTCAGGAGCTCGCCGGCGTTGCTGGTACCCATCTTGTAGGAATAGGTTTTGCCGTCCCTGTCATAGGCATAGCCCATGTCGGGCTTGAGCTCCCAGGGCGTCGCTCCGGTTTGCGCCAATGCGGGCCCTGCGCATGTGCCGAGCGTGGCTACGATTGCAAATGTCTTGGTTGAAAATGCCGTCATCCCATCCTCCCACGGTCGGGACATTTCAGGCTTGAACAAATCACGAACAGTGCCGCCCGGTCAATTTGCGAAAGCGCCGCAGCGCATCACGTCTTACCCAGCAGCTTGTGATTTTCCCTCCGTCCCCTCGCGACTATGGTCCGCTTTCCGTCTAGAACGCAATTCGACAAAATTACGGGTAGGGATGATTCGGATGCGCCATGTGATCAAGCTTTGCTGGGCTGCTGCATTGTCGCTGGCGGCGATGGCGCCGGCGGCCCGGGCCGATGATTACCAGCTCAGCCATAATCAGCGCATTTCGTGCAGCCGCGGCCTTGCCCCGGGCAAGCTGAACACGGCGACCTGCAAGTCCTACACCTATCTCTTCAACACCAAGACCTCCGAATATTTCCGCTGCCAGGTTTCGCTGGCGCTGACCCGCGACAACAAGGAGGTCATCAATGTCCAGACCGACGGCGGCTGCACCAGGAAGCCGCGCATCTTCGAGACCGACGGACGTTACGACTTCGACGCGACCGAGACCGAGCCGCCGAACACCAACTCGTTCTTCGGTCCCGGCGGTTATTCGGTGTGGGCCGCCGACGTCACCGCGCAGAAAGTGCGCGGCTGCATCATCATCTCTTCCGGCCTCGGCTCCGACATCTCCAAATGTCTGGACATGACGTTCCAGTGAGGGATTGCCATTAACGGTGCGCTCCCTCCACAGCTTGCGGCGGTCATCGCACTGATACAGCTCCGGACCACGGCTGCGCCATCTCGCCGCAGCCGGGTTCCCTAAACATGGAGCCGGAACGGCCATTTGCCGCAGTCCTGTTTTGCCTTTTGGATGGGTTGACCCGCACCCTTCATCCGGCCAATTTCGCGGCCGGTTTGGGGAGTACAACAACCATGAAACGGACGATTTTCGGCGTGGCCGCGGCTCTTGCTCTGGCGGCGTCGGCACCTTGCGCGCATGCGCAATCCTTCATCAACGTGCTGACCGGCGGCACCTCGGGCGTCTACTATCCGCTTGGCGTGGCAATCGGTAAGATCTACGGTGAGAAGATTCCGAACGTGAAGACGCAGGTGCAGGCCACCAAGGCGTCGGTCGAGAATCTGATCCTGCTGCAGCAGGGGCGCGGCGAACTGGCGTTCACGCTGGGCGACTCGCTGAAAGCGGCCTGGGACGGCGAGGAGGAGGCGGGCTTCAAGACCAAGCTCGACAAGCTCAGGACCATCGGCGCAATCTATCCGAACTACATCCAGATCGTCGCGACCGCCGACAGCGGCATCAAGACGCTGGCCGACCTCAAGGGCAAGAGCCTGTCGGTCGGCGCGCCGAAATCCGGCACGGAACTGAACTCGCGCGCGATCCTCGCGGCCGCCGGCATGAGCTACAAGGATCTCGGCAAGGTCGAGTATCTGCCCTTCGCCGAATCCGTCGATCTCATGAAGAACCGCCAACTCGCCGCGACGCTGCAATCGGCCGGCCTTGGTGTCGCCTCGCTGAGGGACCTGTCAACCTCGAGCCCGATCACGGTGGTGTCGGTGCCGAAGGAGACCGTCGACAAGATCGGCCCGCCCTTCATCTCCGCGATCATTCCCGCCAACACCTATACCGGCCAGGACAAGGCCGTCCCGACGGCTGCTGTCGTGAACTACCTCGTGACCAGCTCGGCGGTGTCGGACGATCTCGCTTATCAGATGACCAAGCTGGTCTACGAGTCGCTGCCCGAACTCGTCAATGCGCACGCGGCCGGCAAGGAGATCAAGCTCGAGAACGCCGCCAATGGCAGCCCGGTTCCGCTGCACCCCGGCGCGATCCGCTATTACAAGGAAAAAGGGCTGATCAAGTAGTACAGGTGTCAAGGCCGGGCCTGACCCGGCCATCGATCTTCCAGGACTCATCTTTCGATGGATGCCCGGGTCAAGCCCGGGCATGACGATTTCAGGGCGCGGGAAATATGATATCGCAGGCAAAGGCCACCGAGGCCGCCATCAAGGTCGAGTTCGACAATTTCGAGCATGGCTTCCCGGAAGGTTTCGGTCCGGGCTGGTGGGGCCAGCTCGCCTACTGGATCGGCATCGCCTTTGCCACCTTCCAGCTCTATGTCGCCGCCTTCAACTATCTGCCGAGCCAGGTGGTCCGCGGCGTCCATGTCGGCTTCCTCGTTCTGCTCACGTTCGGCCTGATCGCCAACTTCACCGCGAAGAGCAATTTCGGCCGTGCGCTCGGCTGGGTGATCGGCAGCGCCGGCTTCTTCTGCGGCCTCTATCAGTGGATCTTCTACGCGGACCTGATCGCGCGCGACGGCGATCCGACCCGGCTCGATCTGGTGGTCGGCACGCTGCTCGCGGTGCTGATATTCGAGGGCACGCGGCGCCTGATGGGCGCGGCGCTGCCGCTGATGTGCGGCGCGTGTCTGCTGTATTGGTTCTTCGGCCAATACCTGCCGTCGCCGCTCAATCATCGCGGCTATGATTTCGACCAGATCGTCACACATCTGTCGTTCGGCACCGAAGGTTTCTACGGCGTGCCGATCTACGTCTCGGCGACCTACATCTTCCTGTTCATCCTGTTCGGCTCGTTCCTGGAGCGCGCCGGCATGATCCAGCTCTTCACCGACGTCTCGCTCGGCCTGTTCGGCCGCACCCGTGGCGGGCCTGCCAAGGTCGCGGTGTTCGCCTCGGGGATGATGGGCACCATCTCGGGCTCGGGCGTTGCCAATGTCGTCACCGTCGGCCAATTCACGATTCCCTTGATGATCCGGTTCGGTTACCGCCGCGCCTTCGCCGCCGGCGTCGAGGCGACGGCGTCGATGGGCGGACAGATCATGCCGCCGGTGATGGGCGCGGTCGCCTTCATCATGGCGGAGACGCTCGGCGTTCAGTACTCGGAGATCGTCAAGGCCGCCGCGATCCCTGCAATTCTGTATTTCGCCTCGGCCTTCTGGATGGTGCATCTGGAAGCCGGCAAGCACGGTCTCGTCGGCATGAGGCGCTCGGAGATCCCGAGCGCCTGGAAGGCGCTGGTGACGCGCTGGTACCTCGTGCTGCCGCTCGCCGCGCTCGTCTACATGCTGTTCGAAGGCTTCACGCCGCTCTATGCAGGCAGCATGGGTCTCGCGCTGACCGTTGCGCTGATCCTCGGGACTAGCATCACCGCCGGCGTCTCGGCGACGGTCATCCGCTACATCTTCTGGATCGGGCTGGCCCTGGTCGTCGCCGCGCTGTCGCGCGACGGCCTCCAGATCGTTCCGGTCGCGTGCGTCGTGGTCGGGCTGATCGTGATCACCACGTTCGTCCGCGGCGGTTTTGCAGCCTTGCGCGCCTGTCGCGATGCGCTGGCTGAAAGCGCAAAATCCGCCATCACGGTCGGCATGGCCTGTGCCATCGTCGGCGTCATCATCGGCATGATGTCGCAGACCGGTGTCGGCACCATCTTCGGCGGCTGGGTGATCGGTCTCGGCGAGAAGAGCCTGTTCCTGGCGCTGGTCATGACCATGCTGCTGTCGATCCTGCTCGGCACCGGCATTCCGACCATCCCGACCTACATCATCACCGCCGCGCTCGCCGCGCCGGCCCTCGCCAAGCTCGGCGTGCCCTTGATCGCGAGCCACATGTTCGCGTTCTACTACGGCATTATGGCCGACCTTTCGCCGCCGGTGGCGCTGGCCGCGCTTGCGGCGGCGCCGATCGCAAAGGAGAACCCGGACAAGATCGGCTGGGAGGCGATGCGCATCGCGCTCGCCGGTTACGTCATCCCCTTCATCTTCGTCTACTCGCCGGCTCTGATGCTCCAGGCCGGCGATCCCATGGCAGCCGAGCTCGGCTTCTATGGCGCCGTGGCGCTGGCCGCCACCAAGGCGCTGGTGGCGATCGGCCTGTTCGGCATGGTCGCGATCGGATTCCTGTTCACGCGGTTGACCCTGATCGAGCGCCTCGTTGCGCTCGGCGCCGCATTCTGCCTGCTCGGCGAATTCCCGTTCAGCGACACCGCAGGCTTCGTGCTCGCTGCTGCGCTCGTGCTGTGGCAATGGCGGCAGCGCCCGCCGGCGGCGGTCGAGGCGGCGTGAGCCTCTGCTTCGCAACGGCATCAGGCGTGAAGGCGCTGGCGCTGTCCGCTTTCACGCTGGCCTGGACGCATTCGATCGCGAAGGTCGAATGGCAGGAAGACTGGCGTGTCACGCCCGCCGGCCTCGAACTGGTGCAGGCCCGCGTCAAGGGCACCGGCCCCGGCATGGAGCCGCCGCCCGAGGCGCGGCTCGTCGACGGCTGGTTTCAATGGCGGCCGCAGCGTTCGCCGATGCACGAGGTCGTGCTCGGTAACTCCGGTGCGGCCGGGGAGTGGCGGTTGTGCCATGACGGGAAGTGCCGGACCTTGTCGGAGATTGTCGGCCATCCGATCGGTGTTAACGTCACCAAGATGGAAATTTGCAGCGATCCGTAGCCCGGATGGAGCGAAGCGCAATCCGGGACTGACGCCCCCGGATTGCGCTGCGCTCCATCCAGGCTACAAGAACAACAAACAGGGAGACACGCGATGGATCGGCTCAAGGGCAAGGTTGCGATGGTGGTGGGCGCCGGCTCGATTGGCCCCGGCTGGGGCAATGGCAAGGCGACCGCGGTGACGTTCGCCCGCGAGGGCGCGCAGGTGTTTTGCGTCGATCGTAGTGGTGCTGCGGCCGAGGAAACCGCGAAGATCATCATCGGGGAAGGCGGCAAGGCGACGGCGTTCACCGCTGACGTGTCGCGCGCAAGTGAGATCGAGGCGATGGTCGCGGCGTGCCTGAAGGCCTATGGCCGCATCGACGTGCTCGACAACAATGTCGGCATCGCCGAGATGGGCAGCGTGGTCGAGGTGAGCGAGGAGAGCTGGGACCGCGTCTTCAGCGTCAACCTCAAGAGCGCCTATCTCGCCATGAAGCACGTCATCCCCGTCATGGTGAAGCAGGGCGGCGGCTCGATCATCAACATCTCCTCGATCGCCTCGATCCGCCACATGGGCATCTCCTACGTCACCTACGGCACCTCGAAGGCGGCGATGAACCAGATGACGCGCACCACGGCGATCGAGTTCGCGCGCCACCATGTGCGGGTCAACGCGATCCTGCCCGGCTTGATGAAGACGCCGATGGTCGAACATTCAGCGGGGCTTGCCGCCAGCTACGCCAAGGGCGACGTGGAAGCGATGTGGCGCGCGCGCGATGCGCAGGTGCCGATGGGCCACATGGGCGATGCCTTCGACGTCGCCAACGCCGCGCTGTTCCTGGCCTCGGACGAGTCGAAATACGTGACGGGTATCGAGCTCGTGGTAGACGGTGGGATCACGTGCAAGGCAGGGGCGTAGTTCCAATCTCCACCGTCATCCCGGACGAGCGCGCCCTCAAGCGCGCTCCGATCGGGACGATAACGGAGTTTGTCGCCACCTACTGCGCCAGCGCCAGGATGCCGCCGGCGAACGCATGCCACGCGGCGCTCTCGCTGACCGGCCAGTTCAGCACCTTCACTGCCAAAAGCGCGAGCGTGCCGTAGATGTAGACCGGATGTACGCGGCCTTCGGTGCGCCAGTCGCGCACCATGGCGACGACGAGCAGGAGGGCGGCGACCACAGCCGGCGCAATCGTCACGGGCACCGGCGGTGGACCGGGCGGTCCCGGAGGGGCGAGAAAGGTCAGGAACCAGCGCGCGATCGCGGCATCGAGGATCGAGACCGCCGCCAGCAGCATCAGGCGCTTGTGAATCTCGGGCCTGCGCGTGTTCATGATCGCCAGCACGAACACCACGGCGAAGAACGCAATTCCGCTCATCGGCACGATCGAGAAGCCGATGCCGGCGTCCTTCTGCCCGAGCGCGGCGGAATGCTGCATCACGTGCACCGAGGCGAGGAAGCCGAAAATCGTCATCGCAGTCGCGAGCGATACGCCGGCGATGCCGAGCGAGCGGTGATTGACCACGCGGCCCGAGGCAGCGAGCCAGGTCTGGAGCACGAAGTAGAGCGACCAGGTGAAGAACAAGAGTCCGTGGAAGTGAATCACGGGGCTTGCGGAGAGCGTCCGGTTGGCGAGCGGCACCCAATAGGTCGGTGCGAAGCCGAGAAAGGCGGTGGCCGCGCAGGCCAGGGCCATGTGGAAATAAAAATATCGTGCAGGCGACGCATCACGCGCGCGCACACGACGGTCGTCGATCAGGGTCGTCATCTGGAGTGTGTCTGGAGAGGCGGCGTTTGGTTCAAAGGCGGCCATTCATCCTCCGCTGTCATCCCGGACAAGCTCGCCCTGAGCGCGCGCCGATCCGGGACCCATAATCACCGGGTCACGTTTGGGGGCGGGCTGGTCACTCCGAGTCTTCGTCAAACCCCTCCCTGCGGCTATGAATCCCGGATCTGCACTCCGCTCCAGTCAACGCTGCGCGTCGTCTGGAGCTTCGCTTGTCCGGGACGATACCGAGTTTGTATCGCGAAGTTGCCTCATCCTCCCGCGCTCAATTCCGCGCGATCGAGCTCTTCCTCCAGCCGATGAAACGCATCGTCGCCGATCACCTCGGTGGCGCGGAGATCGAAGATCGACTTGCGTGCGGCCTCGATGGCGCGGCGGCGCAGGGGATCGGCCGGCAATTCGCCGCTGGCGATGCCACCGTTCGGATCGGTCTCGGTCTGCATCAGGATGGCGCGATATTCGAGCCGCAGGATTTCCGCCTCCTCCGACGGATCGCTCTCGATCGCATCCAGCGCCGCGCGATAGGCGACCGCGCGACCTCGCGCGACCTCGATGCCGACGGGATCATCGTCCGTCAGGTCGAAGGCGAGGATCAGCGGCCGCAGCGTCAGGCCCTGGATGATGAGCGATCCCAGCACCACCGCAAAGGCGATGAAGACGATGAAGTCGCGATGGGGAAAACCCTCCGGCAGGGCAAAGGCGGTCGCGAGCGTGACGAGGCCGCGCATGCCGCACCAGGAGATGATGAGGCCGCCCTTGGGCGAAGCGATCTGCTTCGGATCCTTCGGATGATAGAGTCCGTTTGCGATCAGCACGCGCAGGGTCGTGCGATAGAACGTCACCCAGCCGAGGCGCACCAGGATGACCGTGAGCAGGATCCAGGCGGCAGCCACGCAATATTCCCAGCGCACGTCGGCATCGAGCCGCGTCCAGATCGGCCGCATCTGCATGCCGATCAGCATGAAGGCGAGCACGTTGAGCACGAACACCATCGTCTCCCACACCGCATAGGACGGCACCCGCAGCCGGGCCGGCATGCGCGCCGGCGCGGTGCGCGCGAGGGCGATGGCGTAGATCACGATGGTGAGGATGCCGGACAGCCCGAGATGCTCGGCACCGATCCAGATCATGAAGGTGGTGGCGAACTGAACGATGATCGCGCTCGGGGCTTCCGTCACGCGCTCCATCATGGGCGCGATGATGCGTGCTGCGACAAGGCCGGCGATGACGCTGCCGACCAGCGCCAGCGCCATGGTCGGTGCGACCTGGCTCCATGTCAGGTGCTCGGTGGCGACCGCACCGACGGCGATGCGATAGATCAGAAGCGCGCTGGCGTCGTTGAGCAGGCTCTCGCCCTCCAGCACCTTCACCATGCGGTGAGGCAGCTTCACCTGGCTCAGGATCGCGACGGCAGCGGCCGCATCCGGCGGCGCCACGATCGCGCCGAGCGCGACCGCGGCGGCCCAGGGCATGTCGGGCATCAGCCGGTGCGCGACATAGGCCACGGCGGCCGTGGTCAGGCCGACCGCGGCGACCACCAGGGTCGAGACCGGAACCCAGTTGTTGCGCAGATCGCGCAGCGAGGTGTCGAAGGCGGCATCGAGCAGGACCGGTGCGACAAAAAGAGCCAACGCCAGGTCCGGCTCCAGCGCCCAGGACGGGCTGGACGGCACGAAGGCGATCAGAGCGCCGCCGATGGCGAGAAAGGTCGGGTAGGGGACCTTGATCCGCCGCGCAAGCGCCGATAAGGCAACAGCGCCGAGCAGAAGCGCGATGATCCATTCGAATGTCGACACGATGATCCCCGAGACCGATCTGAGCGGCGCCACAAGCTAGCACCAATCCGGCCGTATGATGGATAACGCGGCTGCAAGGCAAGACCCCCCAAGAAAAGCCCCCCAGACAAGACCCTAAGACAAGACCCTCCGACAGCAACGAGCATGCGTTCTTTCATTCACCTGTTCGGCGCCGGGCTGCTCTACGCACTCTCGCTCGCCCCCGCCGATGCTGCGACCGGCGGCGAGTCGGTTGCGGTGACACAGGTCGATGTCGAGCTGTGCCTTGCGGCGACCGCGGCCGACGACGTGGACAAGGCGGCTACCGCCTGCGCCGCCGTGATCGACGATGAGAAGACGGCGAAGGAAGACCTGATCAAGGTGCTGATCGCGCGCGGCGCACTGCTGGCGAGGCACGACCAGGTCGACCGTGCTATCGCCGATGATAGCCGTGCTCTCGAGCTCGATCCGGGCCTTGCGGATATCTTCAACGCGCGCGGCGAGCTCTGGCTGAAGAAGGGCGACAAGCCCAAGGCGGTGCAAGATTTCGGCGCAGCACTCAAGATTGATCCGAACCACGCGAAGGCCAGGGCCAATCACAAGGCGATGGCGCGCGAGCTCGAGCGGATCGGCGCGCAGATGGCAGTCGCCGGCAAGCCCAGCTTCAATTGCGCGCGAGCGCGCCGCGCGGTGGAAAGGGCGATCTGCGGCAATCGCGAGCTCGCCGATCTCGACCGGGAGGTTTTTGCAGCGAACGCACGCGTGATCCGCGCGGCGCGCACTCCGGATGAAGCCAAGGCGTTCCAGCGCGAGCAGGATGAGTTCATCGCGCGCCGAAATGCCGGTTTCGGCCGGCCGGGCTATGATCTCAAAAAGGCGATGCAGGAGCGGCTGCAGCGGCTGAACGGGGTGGGCGGCTCTTGAGGCGCTTCGCCTCTCCCCGCAGGCAGGGCGAGGGAATGAAAAAGTGGTGCGTCCCTGAGCCGGCCGGTTTGAACCCATCTCCTGCCAGCCGCGACAACGGTGAGAACCCGACGTCACGGAGCCCTATGCCATGTGCGGCACGCATTCTTCCGCGCAAGCGCTTTCGCCTGCCAAAATCTCGCTTCGCGCCTTCTTTCTCGGCGCGGCAATGAGTCTTGTTCTCGCGGCCCCAGCCGCGGCGAGCACCGAGTGCATGCTGGACAGCAGGGCTGCCCCGGCCGAGTTGATCCCGGCGTGCAGCGCCATCATCGACAAGACCGCAAATCCGACCTCCGATCGTAGCGCGGCCCTCGTCGTCCGCGCCGAAGCCAATGCGCGAACCCCTGGAGGGCAATCGCAGGCGCTGCGCGATCTGGACCGCGCCATCGCGCTCGACGGCAGGAACGCAAAGGCCTGGCGCCTGCGCGGCGACCTGCTGCGCGAGGCCGGCGGCGATCTCAACCGTGCTGCGGCGGATTTGACTAGGGCGATCGAGCTCGATCCGCAGGATGCGCAGGCTTACGAGTCGCGCGGCGTGGTCTACACCAATCAGCGTCGGCTCGACCGCGCGCTCGCCGATTACGACGAGGCGATCAAGCTAAAGCCGAATGATGCGCAGGCCTGGTCCGACCGCGGCGTGACCTACTATCTCGGTGGCGACAACGAAAAGGCGATCGAGAATTTCGACGAGGCCTTGCGGCTCGACCCCAACCGGCCTCGCACCTACACCAACCGCGGCGCGGCCTGGAAGAAGCTCGGCCAGAACGACAAATCGGTCGCCGACAACACCGAGGCCATCAGGCTCGATCCGCAGGTGCCGGAATATTACGACAATCGCGGCCTCGCCTATGCCGCGATGGGCGAGTACGACAAGGCCATCGCCGATTACGACCAGGCGATCCGGCGTGAGCGGCGCGCCAACTTCCTGACCAACCGCGGCGATTCCTACCAGTTCAAGGGCGAGCTCGGGGCTGCGCTGAGCGACTATGATGCCGCGCTCGAGCTCGATCCGAACTTCGCAAAGACCTACAACAACCGCGCCGTGCTCTACAAGAAGATGGGCGAGCGCAAGAAGGCGCTGGCGGATTACGAGACGGCGCTGAAGCTTGATCCCGGTAACGAGAATGCAGCCAGCGGCCGTCGCGCCATGATCGCCGAGATCGCGAAGTTCGGCGCCGAGCCGCTGCGTCCGCTGAATGCGGCTTCCGGCAACGGCCCGTCGTTCGATTGCGCCACGGCGAAGCGCGAGGTCGAGAAGGTGATCTGCGCCGATCCCCAGCTGGGCGTGCTCGACCGCCGGATCGCCGAAGCCTATGCTCGCGTGCTGAAGCTGGCGAGCAAGCGCTCGGCCGGCGATTTGCGCAAGACCCAGCGCGATTTCCTCGCCACCCGCAACGCCAGTTTCGGCCGGCCCAACTATGATCTCAAGAAGATCATGCAGCAGCGGTTGCAGAAGCTGAACGCGATGGAGAGCTCAGAAGCGTTCTGAACTCGTCGTCACTCCTCGAGTCGAACCGCCGCCGTCCCTCCAGAGACCCTGCCCCCCGCAAGCGGGGCAAGGCGCACCCGCCCGCGCGGCGGTAGTTGTGTCTTCCCCGAAAGGCCCATCCTTTTGAGCTTGAACCGCGGCCCGTTCCCGCGAAAATAAGCCCACAACAAGGCCGGCAATTGATCCTGGTCATGGCGGGGCGCCTGTCCTGCCACAAGGGTCAAGGCCAGGGCGAATAAAGGCACGGGAGCGCGGGAATGAACGTCCAAGGGAACGTCCAAGGGAACGCCGACGGCAAAAGTCGTTATCATGAGGTCCACGCGCGCTCGCTGGCCGATCCCGAAGGTTTCTGGGCTGAGGCTGCGAAGGAGATCGACTGGATCGAGCCTCCGATGAGGATCTTCGATCCCTCGCAAGGAACCTACGGCCGCTGGTTTGCCGGCGGCGTCGTCAACACCTGCTACAACGCGCTCGACCGCCATGTCGAACGCGGCCGTGCAGATCAGGTCGCGCTGATCCATGATTCGCCGCTGACCAATTCGGTCACCAAACTCACCTATGCCGAACTGCTGAACGAGGTCCAGGCGCTCGCCGCAATCATGCAGGACTTCGGCGTCGCCAAGGGCGACCGCGTCATCCTCTATATGCCGATGGTGCCGGAAGCGGTGGTCGCGATGCTCGCCTGCGCGCGCATCGGCGCGGTGCACTCCGTGGTGTTCGGCGGCTTTGCCGCGAAAGAGCTCGCCACCCGCATCGACGATGCGCAGCCGAAGCTGATCCTCTCCGCCAGCTGCGGCATCGAGCCCGGCCGTATCGTCCATTACAAGCCGCTGCTCGACGAGGCAATCAGGCTTGCCGGCAGCAAGCCGAAGGCCTGCATCGTGCTGCAGCGCCCGCAACTCACCTGCGAGATGACGCCAAGCCGCGACTACGACTGGGCCAGCCTGCGCCGAAAGGCGCTGAACGACGGCAAGAGCGCGGCTTGCGTGCCTGTCGCCGCGACCGATCCGCTCTACATCCTCTATACCTCGGGGACGACCGGCGTGCCCAAGGGCGTCGTGCGCGACAATGGCGGACATCTCGTCGCGGTGAAATGGTCGATGTTCAACCTCTATGGCGTCAAGCCGGGCGAGGTCTGGTGGTGCGGCTCCGACATCGGCTGGGTGGTCGGCCACAGCTACATCGTCTACGGCCCGCTGTTTCATGGCGCGACCTCGATCATGTACGAGGGCAAGCCGGTCGGCACGCCCGATGCCGGCGCGTTCTGGCGCGTGATCTCCGAGCACAAGGCGGTGGCCTTCTTCACCGCTCCGACCGCATTCCGCGCCATCCGCAAGGACGATCCGGAAGGGAAATTCATCCGGCGGTACGACCTCTCCAAATTCCGCACGCTGTTTCTCGCCGGCGAGCGCGCCGATCCGCCGACGGTGGAATGGGCGGAGCAGCAACTGAAGGTGCCGGTGATCGACCATTGGTGGCAGACCGAGACCGGCTGGTGCATCGCCGGCAATCCGGTCGGCCTCGGCATGCTGCCCGTGAAGCACGGCTCGCCGACGGTGCCGATGCCGGGCTACCAGGTCGATATCGTCGATGAAGCGGCAAAGCCGGTCGGCACCAACACCATGGGCTCGATCGTCATCAAGCTGCCGATGCCGCCGGGCTGTCTGCCGACGCTGTGGAATCAGGACGAGCGCTTCAAGGAGGCTTACCTCAGCGAATTCCCCGGCTATTACAAAACCTCCGATGCCGGCTACAAGGACGAGGACGGCTATGTCTTCGTCATGGGCCGCACCGACGACATCATCAATGTCGCCGGCCATCGGCTCTCCACCGGCGGCATGGAGGAGATTTTGGCCTCGCACCCTGATGTCGCCGAATGCGCCGTGCTCGGCGTCAAGGACGCGATCAAGGGCGAGGTGCCCTGCGGCTTCCTGGTGCTCAAGGCCGGCGTGAAGCGCCCGCCGGCCGAGATCGAGAAGGAGATCATCGCACTGGTGCGCGACAAGCTCGGCCCGGTCGCCGCCTTCAAGCTCGCCATCACCGTCGGCCGGCTGCCCAAGACGCGTTCCGGAAAGATCCTGCGCGGTACCATCAAGAAGATCGCCGACGGCGAATCCTGGACCATGCCGGCGACGATCGAGGATCCCAAGGCGCTGGAGGAGATCGGGGAGGCGCTGAAGGGAAGGGTGTGAGTTTGCCCATCCGTCGTGTCCGGGCTTGACCCGGGCATCCATCAATGAGCAAGCACTTGCCTTGATTTCGATGGATTGCCGGGTCAAGCCCGGCAACGACGAATGAGACAGGACGACCAAATGTCAGCCAAACTCGCGCAGTATGGAGCAATCTCTCTGCTCGCCATTGCTCTCTCCGCTTGCTCCGCGCGCTACCAGACACCGGCGGCGATGGGCGGCGATGATGATGACGCGGTCTGCCAGAGCCGGGGCTATGCGCAAGGCTCGCCGGAATACGTGGCCTGCCGCAAGGACCGCGACGTCCAGCGCAATGCCGCCATCGCCCGCGCCGACCGCCGCCAGCGCGATCTAGGCGAGTACATGCTGAATAATCCCGAGCGGCCGTAAATCGGTGACGGTATCATCCGGTGTCATTGACGCGCGTCGGTCGTGACACTTCTGCAACGCAGCAGCCAAATCGTGTCGCGTTGGTCCTGATTTGATCGGCATCAAATCCTTCACCATCCCCTTTCTGCTCTGACGCTGATGTCGCGCAACGATGCGCAGATATGGCTGAAGGGGATTGATATGGACGGAACGATAAGAAACCTGGCGCGGCTCGCGACGCTCGGTGCGATGCTCGTGGGGGCCTTTGCCACGGCGCAGGCCGCCGATCTGCCGGTTTACAAGAAGGCGCCGCCGCCGGTGGAGGCGTGGAATCCCTGGATGATCCGTCTGCGCGTTCTCGGCGTTTTGCCGGACGGCGGTGACAGCACGGTGAATGTCGCGGGTGTACCTGCTCTGTCGTCGCCGAACTCGGGCCTCGATATCAGCAACCAGGTCGTCCCCGAGCTCGACATCTCCTATTTCTTCACCCCGAACATCGCGGCTGAGTTGATCCTCGGCGTGACAAGGCATCACATCACCGGAACGGGCACGCTTCAGGGGCTCGATATCGGCAAGACCACGCTGCTGCCGCCGACGCTCACGCTGCAATACCACTTCACCAATTTCGGCGCCTTCAAGCCCTATATCGGCGCCGGCGTGAACTATACGGTGTTCTTCAACAATTCGGCGTCGAACACCGCGTTCGGCGGCCTCGCCGTCACCAACCTGCATGTCAGCAACGCCTGGGGCGGCGCCGTGCAA
The DNA here is from genome assembly GCF_049739485.1 of Bradyrhizobium sp. USDA 326. Lineage (NCBI taxonomy): Bacteria > Pseudomonadati > Pseudomonadota > Alphaproteobacteria > Hyphomicrobiales > Nitrobacteraceae > Bradyrhizobium > Bradyrhizobium sp. USDA 326. The sequence continues at coordinate 1,868,629 of NZ_JBMGQA010000001.1, read as the reverse complement.
TTCGGCTTCGACTATATGTTCGACAAGCATTGGGGCGTCAACGTGGACGTGAAGAAGCTGTGGCTGCAGCCGAACTACTCGGCCACGGTCAACGGCGCGATCCCGGTCACTGGGACCGCGCATATCGATCCCTGGCTGGTCGGTGCGGGCGTGACGTACAAGTTCTGAGGCGCGGTACACCAAACAAAAGCGCGGCAGGGTTTCCCCTGCCGCGCTTTTGCGTTCGAAGTGAATGAACGAGAGAGAAACTATTCCTCCTCGTCGTCCTGCTTCTTGCCGCCGAGCGTCTTCAGCTTGGCGAACACGGCGTCGACATTGAGATCGTCGCTGGACTTCTCCGCCGGCTCGTACTCGTCCTTGCGGGTGGTCTCGGAGGCCGGCAGCAGGGTCGCGCCGCCATAGGTTGCGTCGATCGGCTTTTCCTTGGCCGCGCGCTGCACCTCGAAGTCGAGCTCGATCTGCGAGCACAGGCCGAGGGTGACGGGGTCGATCGGCGTCAGCGACGACGTGTTCCAGTGGGTACGGTCGCGCACGCTCGCGATCGTGCTCTTGGTGGTGCCGACCAGGCGCATGATCTGGGCGTCCTTGAGTTCCGGATGGTTGCGCAGCAGCCAGAGGATGGCGCTCGGACGTTCGTGGCGGCGCGAGACAGGGGTGTAACGCGGTCCCTTGCGCTTGGGCTGCGGCGGCAGCACGACCTTGCTCTCCTGGAGGCGGAGCCGGTAATCCGGGTTCTTCTCACCCTTCTCGATCTCCTCGCGGGTCAGCTGGCCGTTGGAGAGGGGATCCATGCCCTTGATGCCCTGGGCGGCGTCGCCGTCGGCGATCGCGCGGACCTCGAGGGGGTGCATCTTGGTGAAATCGGCGACCTGGTCGAAGGTCAGCGCGGTGTTGTCGAGCAGCCAGACGGCGGTCGCCTTGGGCATCAGAGGTGCGTTGCTCATGGCAAATCTCCTTTGTGCTTCGCCCACCCCTCTGGAGGCGAAACCGGTGGTCATCAGCGATGACAGGGAATTCGCGCTATATAAGCCGGGAGGGGCTAGCCACGCAATGGTTCTGCTATAGATAGTGCCTTGACACCGCCCGAAAGGGGGCCCAATTCCCTTTGAACCGCTGTAGGGTTCAAGCCGACACTTTTAAGCCCCTATTTCCATCCATCGACCGCCCCCGCCAGAAGGCGAAACGGGCGATTCGGTCCCGAGATCGCTCAATGTCAGCCAAACCAGACCTCAAGATCGTGCTTTGTTCTCCCCGCGGCTTTTGTGCCGGCGTGGTCCGGGCGATCGATACCGTGGAACGGGCGCTCGATAAGTACGGCGCCCCGGTCTATGTTCGCCACGAGATTGTGCACAACAAATACGTCGTCGACGGGTTGAAGAAGAAGGGCGCCATCTTCGTCGAGGAACTCGCTGAGATCCCGGAAAATACCACGGCCCCGGTGGTGTTCTCGGCCCACGGCGTTCCGAAGTCGGTTCCGGCCGACGCCCAGTCCCGCAATCTGTTCTCGCTGGATGCGACCTGTCCGCTGGTGACCAAGGTGCACCGCGAGGCGGCGATCCACTTCAAGCGTGGCCGCGAGATCTTCCTGATCGGCCACTCCCACCATCCCGAGGTGGTCGGCACGCTCGGCCAGCTTCCGCCCGGCGCCGTGACCTTGATCGAGACCGCCGAGGACGCCAAGACGATCACACCGAAGGACCCGGACAACCTTGCCTTCGTGACCCAGACCACGCTGTCGATCGACGACACCGCGGAGATCGTGGCGCTGCTCAAGGAGCGTTTCCCGAACATCAACGGCCCGCACAAGGAGGACATCTGCTACGCCACCACCAACCGCCAGCTCGCGGTGAAGAAGGTGGCGCCGGTGGTGGACGCCTTGATCGTGGTTGGTGCGCCGAACTCGTCGAACTCGCAGCGCCTGCGCGAGGTTGCCGAGCGCGAGGGATGCCCGATCGCCGTGCTGGCGCAGCGGGCCGCCGATCTCGATTGGAAGCGGTTCGAGAATATCACCAGCCTCGGCATCACCGCGGGGGCCTCGGCGCCGGAGGTGATCGTCGAGGAGATCATGGACGCGTTCGCCGAGCGCTTCACGCTGCATGTGGAGACGGTCTCGGCCGCCGAGGAGAACGAGTTCTTCCCGCTGCCGCGATCGGTGCGCCCCGAAGCTGCCGCCGAGTAGACGTTTATGGCGGTCTACACGGACGTCGCCGCCGACGAGCTTGCGGACTTCCTGAAACAATACGATCTCGGCGAATTGCTCTCCTACAAGGGCATCGCCGAAGGTGTCGAGAATTCCAACTTCCTGCTGCATACGAGCAAGGGCTCGTTCATTCTCACGCTCTACGAGAAACGTGTGGCAAGGCACGATCTGCCGTTCTTTCTCGCGCTGATGACGCATCTGGCCGAACACGGCGTCAATTGTCCGCTGCCTGTGAGGGGACGCGACGGGGAGGCGCTGCGCGAACTGGCAGGCCGGCCAGCGGCGATCATCACCTTTCTCGAGGGCGTCTGGCCGCGCAAGCCGAACGCGACCCATTGCGCCGGGGTCGGCGAGGGGCTGGCCCGGATGCATCTGGCCGGCGCCAATTTCGCGATTAAGCGCGCCAATGCGCTGTCGGTCGCGGGCTGGCGTCCGCTGTTCGACGCGGCGGCGAACCGTGCCGACGAGGTGCAGCCCGGTCTGCGTGCGTTTCTCGCCGCCGAGCTCGATTTTCTCTCCAGCGGGGTCTGGCCGACCAACCTGCCGGAAGGTGTGATCCACGCCGACCTCTTCAACGACAACGTCTTCTTCCTCGGCGACAAGCTCTCGGGGATCATCGACTTTACCTTCGCCTGCAACGACATGCTGGCCTATGACGTCGCGATCTGCCTCAACGCCTGGTGCTTCGAGCCGGATCATTCCTTCAACGTCACCAAGGCGCGGGCTTTTCTCAACGCCTATGGCCGCGTGAGAAAGCTCTCCGAGACGGAAGAGGCGGCGCTGCCGCTGCTGGCGCGCGGCGCCGCGATCCGCTTCCTCCTGACGCGGCTGGTCGACTGGCTCAACGTGCCGCCTGGCGCGCTGGTCAAGCCGAAGGATCCGCTGGAATATGCCCGCAAGCTGCGCTTCCACCAGAGCGTGACGAGCGTGCGAGATTATGGGCTGACGCCGTCGGGGCTGGTGGCGTGAGCGAGCTTCCCAATGTCACGATCTATACCGACGGCGCCTGCTCGGGAAATCCCGGGCCGGGCGGCTGGGGTGCGATCCTGAGGTTCGGCGACAAGGAGAAGGAGCTGAGCGGCGGCGAGCGCCACACCACCAACAACCAGATGGAGCTGATGGCGGCGATCTCGGCGCTCGAGGCGCTGAAGAAGCCGTGCACGGTCGATCTCTATACCGACAGCCAGTATGTCCGGCAGGGCATCACCGGCTGGATCTTCGGCTGGAAGCGCAATGGCTGGCGCACCGCCGACAAGAAGCCGGTGAAGAATGTGGAGCTATGGCAGCGCCTGGATGCCGCGCTGAAGCAGCACGAGGTCCGCTGGCATTGGGTCAAGGGCCACGCCGGCCATCCCGAGAACGAGCGCGCCGATCAGCTCGCGCGCGACGGCATCGCCATGGCCCGGTTGCAGCAGCGGGTGAGGGAGTAGTTGGGATGTGATTCCGGGGCGCTCGCATTAGCGAGCGAACCCGGAAGTTCGAGATTCCGGGTTCGGTGCTGCGCACCGCCCCGGAATGACTTCAACTAGAGCTGCCCGAGCAGCGTATCGCCGCCGGAGACCTCGACCTTGCCGGGCATGGCCTCAAGGTTGAGCTTCTTGACCACGCCGTCCTCGACCAGCATCGAATAGCGCTTGGAGCGGATGCCGAGGCCGTTGGCGGAGGCGTCCAGCTCCATGCCGATCGCCCTGGTGAAATCGGCATTGCCGTCGGCGAGGAAGACGGCCTCGTCGCGCTGGTCGGTGTCGCGCTTCCAGGCGTTCATGACGAAGGCGTCGTTGACGGAGACGATGGCGATCGTGTCGACGCCCTTGTCCTTGATGGCATAGGCGTTGAGGAAGATGCTCGGCAGATGCATCTTGTGGCAGGTGCCGGTGTAGGCGCCGGGCACCGCGAACAGGGCAACCTTCTTGCCCTTGAAGATGTCGTCGGTGGTCTTCACCTGCGGGCCTTCCGCCGTCATCACGCGGAATTTTGCCTCGGGTAGCTTGTCGCCAATCTGGATCGCCATCATCAGTCTCCCTGGAAATCGGTCCCGCGTTTTAGACCGGGCGGCGGGACTGCACAATATTGCCGGCCGGGGAAGCAGCAAGGCCGGCCCGCCTTCACGGCTACGTCATCAGCCGGCAAAGCCGCCACCGTCCAGGAACGCCTGTTCTTCCGGCGAGGTCTCGCGGCCGAGGATGCGGTTGCGGTGAGGAAAGCGGCCGAAGCGGCGGATGATGTCTGCGTGCTCCCGGGCGTAACTCAGGCTCTCGGCGTCGCCGGCGCCCTCGAACAGCGCGACGCAGCGCTCCTGGTCCGCCAGGTGCTCGGAATGCATGAAAGGCATGTAGAGGAATTCGAGCAGGGCGGGATCGATCCTGCGATCGACCCCTCGCTGGATGGCGCGGCGGGCAACGTCGCGCGCCAGCGGATCGCTGGCAAAGGCTTGCGGCGTGCCGCGGAACATGTTGCGCGGAAACTGATCAAGCAGAATGACGAGCGCCAGCGCGCCCTCGTCGCTGGTCTCCCAGTCCGCCAGCTCCCCGGCAGCTGCTTTGTGCCAGAGCGCGAGAAAGCGGCGCCTGATCTCCGCGTCGAAACCCTCATCGCGCTCGTACCAACGGTCGCGGCCAGCCTCGCGCCAGAAGGCGAGAATGCCTGACGGCGAGATGTCGCCGACGTCAGTCATGAACCGGAGGCGCGGCTTACGCCGCCTCGGCCTTTTGCTCGTCGCGGAGCTGCCGGCGCAAGATCTTGCCGACATTGGTCTTCGGCAGGTCGGTGCGGAATTCGATGTGCTTGGGCACCTTGTAGCCGGTGAGCTGCTCGTGACAGAACGCGATCACCGCCTCGGCGGTGAGGTTCGGGTCCTTCCTCACCACGAAGGCCTTCACCGCCTCGCCCGATTTGGAATCGGGCATGCCGATCACGGCGCATTCGAGCACGCCCGGATGGCTCGCGATCACTTCCTCGACCTCGTTGGGATAGACGTTGAAGCCGGAGACCAGGATCATGTCCTTCTTGCGGTCGACGATCTTGGTGTACCCCTTCTCGTCCATGATGCCGATGTCGCCGGTGCGGAAATAACCGTCCGCGGTCATCACCTTCGCGGTGTCTTCCGGCCTGTTCCAGTAGCCCGACATCACCTGTGGGCCCTTGGCGCAGATCTCGCCGGGTTGCCCGAGCGGGACCTCGTTGCCGTCGTCGTCGCGGATCGAGATGTAAGTCGATGGCACGGGGATGCCGATCGAGCCGGAGAACTCGGTCGCGGTCGCCGGATTGCAGGTCAGCGTCGGCGAGGTCTCCGACAGGCCGTAGCCTTCGGCGATGAAGCAGCCGGTGATCGCCCTCCACTGGTCGGCAACGGGTCGCTGCACCGCCATGCCGCCGCCGTTGGAGATCTTCAGCTTGGAGAAGTCGAGCTTCTTGAAGTCGGGATGGTGCATCAACCCGTTGTACAGCGTGTTCACGGCCGGGAAGCTGTTGACCTGGTATTTCGCCAGCTCCTTGACGAAGCCGGGAATGTCGCGCGGGTTGGGGATCAGGAGATTGCAGCCGCCGGCGCGCACCGCGAGCAGGTAGCAGGCCGTCAGGGCGAAGATGTGATAGAGCGGCAGTGCACACACGATCATGAGCTGGTCGACGTGTGGCGGCGCGGTGAGCGCCGGCTGGAGCCAGGCGTCGTTCTGCAGGACGTTGGCGACGATGTTGCGATGGAGCAGCGTGGCGCCCTTGGAGACGCCGGTGGTGCCGCCGGTATATTGCAGGAATGCGACGTCGCCCGGCGAGAGTTTCGGCCTGTTGAACGTCATGCCGCGGCCGGCCGAGAGCGCGTCGTTGAAGGCCACCGCCCCCGGCAGCGACCACGCCGGCACCATCTTCTTGACCCGGCGGACGACGAGATTGACGATGATCCCCTTGAACCCGAGCAGGTCGCCCATGCTGGCGACGATGACGTGCTTCACCTGCGTCTTCGCGATCACCTGCTCGACCGTGTGGGCAAAGTTCTCCAGCACGATGATGGCTTCGGCGCCGGAATCCTTGAGCTGGTGCTCGAGCTCGCGCGGGGTGTAAAGCGGGTTGACGTTCACGACCGCGTATCCGGCGCGCAGCACGGCGGCGGTCGCGACGGGGTACTGCAGTACGTTCGGCATCATGATTGCAACACGGGCGCCGCGCTGGAGCCCGCGGCCCTGCAAGTAAGCGGCGAGCGCGACCGACATCTGGTCGAGGTCGCGATAGCTGATCGACTTGTCCATGCAGATGAACGCCTTGCGGTCGGCGAACTTGGTGAAGCTCTCCTCCAGAAGGTCGACCAGAGATGCGTATTGTGTCGGCTCGATATCGGCGGGTACGCCGGGCGGATATTGCTTGAGCCAGATGCGCTCCATGGAAAACTCCCCTCATTGACCAGAGCCTGTTGTGTCTCGGGCTTGCCGCATTGCCGCCAGTATCCAGCCTGCCGGAACTGGTGGCAAGCGGTCGTGGCTTAGGGCAAAGTCGGGGCGTAGCTACTGGAATCGTCGCAAACCGCGCTGCCGCGGGTGCGAAGCGCGGGCTGCGGTTTGATTCCGAGGGACGTTAACTGTTGTTCGCCGGCTTGGCGGCCGCGGCGGGCTTGGTCGCGGCCTTGGGCTTGGCGGGCTTGACCGCCTGATCGCCGCCTGCCGCAGGTTTCTCGGCGGGCTTCGCCGCCGCATCGTGCCTGGTCGTGGGATGCTTGGTCCCGGCCGGCTTGGCTGCGGTCTTTGCGTCACCCTTGGCACCGGAATTGGCTTCAGGCTTGGCTGCAGACTTGGTCTCGGACTTGGATTCGGACTTGGATTCGGACTTGGCGTCCGGCTTCACCGCTGCCGTCTTGGTGTCCTTGCCTGCGTCCTTGTGCCCGTCCTTGTTTCCATCCTTGGGCTTGTCGGCGGCGTCAGGCTTCCTGGCGACGCGCGACTTCTTGCCATGCGGCTTGGACGCGGCCTGCTGGTCGGCATCGGCCGCGACCGCCGCGATCAGGGCGGTGCCGGTGCGGGTCGGGCCGGTATAGACCAGCACGGGTTCGGCCGCCGCGGGGGCCGAGGCCATCAGCTCGGAAGCCTTCATCATCAGGGGCGGCTGCAGGCCCGCCGTGAAGAAGGTGACCTGGGCTTCTCCACCGGTGGCCGAGGCCGATCCGGTCGCGCCGCCATTGGCCGCAATCAGCGCATCGTCGTCATCACTGGCCGGCCGCTTGCGGTGAGGCCCGCACATCTCGTCGCGCAGGTTCGGCGGCGAGGCGTCGACAGGCACGAGATTGTCGACGGTGCCGAGCGAGGGGCGGAGCCAGGTGAGATTGTCTTGAGCGAAGCCGCGCTCGAGCAACTGCGCCGCCTTCACCGCGCGCGCGGTGCCGGAACTGGCGCCGAGCACCACCGCGATCAGCCGGCGGCCGTTGCGCGTGGCCGAGGCGACGAGGTTGTAGCCGGAGGCGCAGATGAAGCCGGTCTTGAAACCGTCGGCGCCGGGATAGCGGCCGATCAGCTTGTTGAAATTGCCGGTGACGCGCTTGCCGAAGCGGATCGCCGGAATGTGTACGAAGTACTCGTATTCCGGCAGGTCGCGCAGGAACGCGCGCGCCAGAATTCCGAGATCGCGCGCGGACGTGATCTGGCCGTCGGCGGGCAGGCCGTTCGGATTGACGTAGCTCGTCTGCGTCATGCCGAGCTTCTTCGCGGTGTCGTTCATCATCGCGGAGAAGCCGTCGATCGAGCCGCCGACGCCTTCGGCGAGCACCACGGCCATGTCGTTCGCCGACTTGACCATCATCATCTTCAGCGCGTTGTCGACCGTGAGCTGCGTTCCCGGACGGAAGCCCATCTTCGAGGGCGACTGGGAGGCCGCCGTCGGCGACACCGTGAGCAGCGTGTCGAGCGTCAGCCTGCCGTCCTTGACCGCATTCAGCGTGACATAGGCGGTCATGATCTTGGTGACGGAGGCCGGATACCAGGGAATGGTCGCGTTGTCGGCCTGCAGCACCTTGCCGCTGTCGGCCTCGATCAGCAGCAGCGCTTCGGCGCTCGCCGCGCGCGGCGCGAGCAATGCGGCGCATGCGAGGCTCACGGCGAGCAGGTTGAACAGCGATTTGCGAAGCAGCGGGCGAAGGGCGTGCACTATCCGATTTCCGGTCCTTGGAGACCCGCCGGTTCCGGACGGCTCTCGTGATCTGATGTTCGGTTTTGAGATCCAGCGCCGCCGCTTGCGGCATCGCAAACCTATACCGGCTCGTGCGTCGAGAATAGGGGGATCGGCGCGGTATTCCGCAATGAAGTAGGCCGAATTTCGACGGTGCTGTGGGGACTTGCTATGGGGATTTGACAGCCGTCGCGGCAGTCTCGGCCGCCGTCACGCTGGCCCGTGCGTTCTCCTGAACCATGAACTGGGCCCTGGCAAGCTCGGCGAAATGGCCGCCTTTGGCCACGAGTTCATCGAAAGTTCCGCTTTCGATCACGCGCCCATTCTCGAATACCAGGATCCACGTGGCATTGCGGATGGTCGACAGGCGGTGGGCGATCACGAAGGTGGTGCGGCCCTTCATCACTTCGTCGAGAGCGGCATTCACCTTGGCCTCGGTGACGGCGTCGAGCGCGCTGGTGGCTTCGTCCAGGATCAGGATCGGCGGGTCCTTCAGCAGCGCACGGGCGATGGACAGGCGCTGGCGCTCGCCACCTGATAGCATGCGGCCGCGTTCGCCGGCATTGGTCTCGAAGCCGCCGCTGCGCTCGATGAACTCGAGCGCCTGCGCGCGCTCCGCCGCCTTGCGCATCTCGGCCTCGGTCGCGTCCGGCTTGCCGACGCGCAAATTATCGGCGATCGAGCGGTTGAACAGCAGCGCTTCCTGGAACACCACGCCGATGTTTCGCCGCAGCGAGGTCAGCGTGACGCCGCGCACGTCCATGCCGTCGATCTTGATGACGCCGGATTGCGGATCGAAGGCGCGATGCAACAGCGCAATCGCCGTCGACTTGCCGGCGCCGGTCGGGCCGACCAGCGCAATGGTCTGGCCGGGCAGCGCGGTGAAGGTGAGGTCCTCGATCGCCGGCCGCTTGCCATCATAGGAGAACGTGACGTCGTTGAACTCGACGAGGCCCGACAGCCGGCCGGCGTCGATTGCATCGGGCCGGTCGTGGACCGCGGGCACGGCGTCGAGCACGTTGAAGAACTCGCGCAGGCGCGGGGCTTCCATAAATACGTTGTTGATGAAGCTCACGACCTGCTCGAGCTTCTGGATCAACATCGTCGCGAAGCTCACGAACATCACGATGTCGCCGACCGAGGTGAGCCCCTGGTCATGCAGGGCGATGCCGAAGGTGAAGATCGCGAGCACCGTGATGGTTGTGGAGGCGCGTGTGATCACCGTGACCAGCGCCCACCAGGACAGCACTGGCATCTGCGCGGCCAGCAGCTCGTCGGCGACGGAGCGCAGCCCTTTGACCTCGGATTCGACGCGCACGAAGCTCTGCACCAGCGCGACATTGCCGAGTGCGTCGGAAGCGCGCGCGGAGAGCTCGCTGTAGTGCTCCTCGACCTCCATCTGCATGCCGAAGGTCTTGCGCACCACGAAGGTGGTCAGCGCGGTGAAGACGATGCAGAGCACGAACAGCAGGATTGCGAGCCGCCAGTTCAGGTAGAGCGACAGCGGCAGCAGCACCACGACCGAGAGGATCGCGGCAAAGTGCTCGCGGAAGAAGCCGAGCCACAGCCGCCACAGTGCGTCCGTACCGTTGAGCATCACCTTCATCAGCCGGCCGGAATGGGTGCCGGAATGGAAGGTCAACGGCAGTTGCAGGATGTGCTCGAAATAGCTCGTCAGCACCGTCTGACGCTGGCGGTGCGAGAGCCGGTCGGCCTGCAAGGCCACGAGCGCGCTGCACGCGATGGTGAAGAGCCCGAACGCGACCCAGGCGGCCAGGAATGGCCAGGCCGAGTTCGACCCGGCCACCGTCTTGCCCGAGAGCACGTCGACGATACGGCCGAACAGCACAGGCTCGGCGAATTGCGAGGCCGCGAGCAGGAGATTGGCGACCGCGAGCAGCCAGCCCAGCCGCGCTTCCTTGCCGAGCAGTTCGAGAACGCGGGTGTAGAGACGGAGGATGGACATGCGGGCGGCGAACTCGAGTGGGTAACGGAGCCCGTATTTTAAGCAGGGATCGTGCGGGAGATATAGCGGAAGCTGTCAGTTTTGCTCAATTGATCAGGCGCCCGGCGACCGGTGGCAGGAACCGGTCGTCGAAGATGTCACCCGCGGTGGGCCGCTTGCGGAATTTGAAGTCCTGCGCGACCTGGTCGATCGAACGATCGAAGCGCGCCGGGTCGACACCGCCGAGGCCGTTGCGCCTGACCTCGTCCGTCAGGATGTTGTCGGCGATGATGGTGCGCAGGCGCTCCAGCTCCAGGTTGCGGTCGCCGTCGCCGATGCGGCTCGCTGCCTCCTCCGCCGCTCGCCCCGGCTCTCTGACGGTCGCGGTGATGCCCGCCATCAAGGCGCGGACGAAGCCCTTTACCGCGTGCGGCTTTGCTGCGGCAAAGGCGGGATTGACCACCACGGCAAAGCCGTAGGCTTCGCAGCCGTAGTCAGCGTAGCGCAGCACGACGAGATCGGCTCCGGGCACGCCGCGGTCGCGCAGGTTCACCGCAGAGAGATAGCTGAAGCCGGCGACCGCATCGACCTGGCCCGCGGAGAGGATCGGCTCGCGAACCGCCGCGCTGATCTTGTGGAATTTGACGCGCGATGGATTGATTCCGTTCTGCCGTGCCAGTGCCGGCCACAGCCACATCGATGGATCACTGTCGGCGACGCCGACGGCCTTGCTGTCGAGATCGGGCAACAGCTGGATGCCGCGGCTCTTGCGCGCGACGATCGCATAGGGCGCGCGGTTGAACAGCACGAACACCGCCTTAACCGGAGCCGCGTCGTCCTTGTCACGAAAGCGGATCAGCTCGTTGATGTCGACGAACGCAAGCTCGCTGTCGCCCCTGGCGACGCGTGCGAGTGCCTCCGGCGATCCGTTTGCGCTCGTGAAGGACACATTGAGGCGCTCGGCGCCGAACCTGCCGTCCTTCGCCGCAAGGAAGAACGGCGCCATGCTTGCGTCCGGCGCGCGGTCGAAGGTGAGGCGGATCGCAACGGATGGCGCGGTGGTCTCGGTCGCGCTGACGTCGCGTGCAATCAGCGTCGCAAGCAAGAGCGACAGAGCCAGCAGGCCGTGAAGTGCGGTCGTCTTGAATCCTGACATCAGTTGCGCCGGTCCCGCATTGTTATGGTTTCGTGACGCTTGCAGCGCCGGCCCGCGGCGACCGTGCGCGCGCCAACATGAACGGAGGATGAGCGAGGTTGCGGCATCGTTACGCAACCCCGTTCAGCTTGTGTTGGGGTTGGGGAACCTAACTTACGTTATGCGGGTTTTGAGAGGCATGAGCCTGTCCGCAGGCGTCCATTCCAGGTCCCAAAGGAGGGCCCAAGACATGTTCGAGCGATTCTCCAGATTTGCGGGCCGAAAGGCCGTTCTTGCCACCGCCGCGGTGCTGGCGCTGACCACAATTGCCCCGACCGCGTCATATGCGGGCGGTCGCCACTGGCATGGCGGCGGAGGCGGCGCGGCCGCAGCTGCGGCTTTCGCCGCCATCGGCACGGGTCTCGCCATCGCGGCCAGCCGCGATGCCTACGCCTATGACTACGGTCCGGGCTACGGCTATTACGGGGGGCCGGTCTATTACAGCGCGCCGGCCTACGGTCCCTATTATGGTCCGGGCCCGAACTACCAGTATCAGCGCTATGGCGGCACGGCTCCGTCCGAGTTCTGCGGCCAGGGCTACTATCAGAACTGCTACTAGCCCGAAATTCATGGATTGACCATGACGGGCCGTCGCGCTTGCCGCGCCGGCCCGTTCTCTGCTTTTATGGTCGCGCGTTAACGCGCTCGCCATTGGTTTAGAGTAGTTTTGAGTACCATGAGTGATTCGCTTGAGCGGCTATATCTGGCTGTGCTCGCGGCCAGAGATCTTGATCCGGCAACATCGCGCACCGCCCGGCTGTTTCAGCGCGGCCCTTCCAAAATGGCGAAGAAGCTGGCCGAAGAGGCCATCGAAGTCGTGATCGATGCGGTCAATGGCGATAGCGAGGCCGTCATCCGGGAAAGCGCCGATCTGCTCTACAATCTGACCGTTCTCTGGGCATCGGCCGGGGTACGTCCCGAGGACGTCTGGCGGGAGATGACGCGGCGTGAGGACATGCTCGGTATTGCCGAGAAGCTGCCGAAATCACCGATGAAGCTGCCCAAAGTCGCGTCACCGCGGGTTGCGGCCAGGCGGCCAATTGTCGCGCTCGAGGGCCGCGCAACGCGCAAGCGCCACTAGAAACCTCATTATTCGCCTCAATCTCGGCATGGACAAATCCGTCCCATGGTGCTTCATCGCGGCGCCATGCTGAAACGTATCTACGACTGGTGCATCGACGCCGCCCACAAGCCCTACGCGCTCTGGATCATGGGTGTCGTGTCCTTCGCCGAAAGCTCCTTCTTTCCGGTCCCGCCGGATGTGATGCTGATTCCGATGTCACTGGCGCGCCCGCAGCGTGCCTGGCTCTATGCGGCGGTCTGCACCGCGACGTCGGTGCTTGGCGGCATCGTCGGCTACGCCATCGGAGCGCTCCTGTTCGACTCGGTCGGCCAATGGCTGATCCAGGTCTATGGTCTCGGCGACAAGGTCGACGCCTTCCGCGCCTCCTATGCGGAATGGGGCGCGGTGATCATCCTGCTCAAGGGGCTGACGCCAATTCCCTACAAGCTCGTCACCATCACCTCCGGCTTTGCCGGCTACAACATCATCCTGTTCATCCTCTGCTCGATTATCGCGCGTGGCGGACGCTTCTTCGTCGTCGCGATCCTGCTCAACCGTTACGGCGACTGGATCCGGGTCAGGATCGAACGGCATCTCGGATTGTGGGTCGCGCTCGGTGCCATCGTGCTGGTGCTCGGCTTCGTGGTGGCGGTCAAGTTGATATAGGGGCCTTGGCGGCTTTGCCGCGGGGCTCGCTTCGGCTACGGTTGCGCCATGATGGTTCGATCCGGCAATCCGGCGGTGCGGCTCGGGACGCTGATATCAGCGGCGCTGCTGCTCCTGCTCAGTGGCGGCGGCATCGGGTGGACGCAATCTGCACCGTCATCACTCGGCCTCCAGCAACAGGGGCCGCAGGCCGCGCCGCCGCCCTCGACGCCGGCCCCTTCCGCCCCGCCGGCGCGCGACGAAAATCCCGGGCTGATCAATGAAATGGGCAAGCTGTTCGACAAGTTGCCCTCGATCCTGCCGCCGATCAAAAGCCCGAGCGAGACCATGAACGACCTGTCGCGGCTGGCCACGCCCTCGACCATGGTGTCGGGACGCGCGGTCTGCCCGATCTCGTCGAACGGCGCGCCCGACTGCAAGCAGGCGGCCGACCAGCTCTGCCAGGGCAAGGGTTACAAGGAAGGCAAGAGCCTGAACGCCGACTCCGCGGAAAAATGCTCGGCCAAGGTCCTGATCCCCGGCAGGCAACGCAAACCGGACGACTGCCGCACCGATACGTTCGTGACCAGCGCGCTGTGCCAGAACTAGAGGACATCGCGCGAGCAACAAGGAGCGCCCATGAGCCGGACGGAGCAGGATTTCCTCGGGCAGCGTGAGATCGCCGACGACATCTATTACGGCGTCCAGACCATCCGCGGGAAGGAGAACTTCCACATCACCGGCATTCCGATGAGCCAGGAGCCTTACTTCGTGAAGGCGCTTGGCTACGTGAAGAAGGCTGCCGCCATGGCCAATCGCGATCTCGGTGCGATCGACCCCAAGGTCGCGGAAGCCATCATCCTCGGTTGCGACCGCGTCATCGCCGGCGACATGATGGATCAGTTCGTCACCGATTTCATCCAGGGCGGCGCCGGCACCTCCACCAACATGAACGCCAACGAGGTGATCGCCAACCTCGCACTGGAAGCGCTCGGCTTCAGCAAGGGCGACTACCAGCACGTCAGTCCCAACGACCACGTCAATTACGGCCAGTCGACCAACGACACCTATCCGACCGCCTTCCGGCTGGCGCTGATCCTGCGGCTCGAGAGCTACATGACGGCGCTGCGCCAGCTCCAGGAGGCCTTCTTCGCCAAGGGGCGCGAGTTCGAGCGAGTGCTGAAGATGGGCCGCACGCATCTCCAGGACGCGGTGCCGATGTCGCTCGGGGCCGAATTCCGCGGGTGGGGCACCACCATCGGCGAGGAGGTCGACCGCATCTCGGAAGCACGCGCGCTGTTGCGCGAGATCAATCTCGGCGCCACCGCGATCGGCACCTCCGTCACGGCCGCGGTCGGCTATCCCAAGCTCGCGGTCCGGCACCTCAGCGCACTGACCGGCGTCGACTTCGTGCTTGCCGGCGATCTCGTCGAGGCGACCTCCGATACCGGCGCCTATGTGCAGCTCTCCGGCGTCCTGAAGCGCACGGCGAGCAAGCTGACGAAAATCTGTAACGATATCCGCCTGCTCGCCTCGGGCCCGCGCGCCGGATTCAACGAGATAAACCTGCCGCAGCTGCAGCCGGGCTCCTCGATCATGCCCGGCAAGGTCAATCCTGTTATCCCCGAGGTCGTCAACCAGACCAGCTTCCTCGTCATCGGCCTCGACACCACGGTGACGCTCGCGGCTTCCGCCGGCCAGCTCCAGCTCAACGTGATGGAGCCGGTGATCTCGTTCGCGCTGTTCTTCTCGATCCGCACCATGGAGCGCGCGGTCAACAGCCTGCGCGAGAATTGCGTGGTCGGCATCACCGCCAACGAGGAGCACACCCGCAACATGGTGCTGAACTCGCTCGGTATCGTCACGGTGCTGAAGCCGCTGCTCGGCTACAAGCAATGCGCCGAGATCGCGCGCGAGGGCTACAGGACGGGCAAGCCGCTGCACCAGATCGTGGTGGTCGAGCGCAAGCTGCTGACACAGGAGAAGTGGGACGAGATGTTCTCGTTCGAGCGGCTGATCAATCCGGATCTGGTCGGGTAGGCGGTCGTCGCATCGACCACCGGCGTTCATGGGTGATCGATGCTTTCTCCGCGCGTCATTGCGAGGAGCCTTGCGACGAAGCAATCCAGATTGTCTCCATGGAAAGAGACTGGATTGCTTCGCTGCGCTCGCAATGATGGAGGAGGCAGATGGGCTAAGAATTCCGCTGCTTGGAATTGCACCAGCCCCTCCGCCACGGCGCCAAAACGCAATACTTGACAGTGGAAAGATTGCCTTGTTGGTATGACGGCCAACCTTCGATTTTTGACCGTCAACAGAGGATCGTTTCGCAATGTCCATGCCTGCCTTGTTCAAAGGGCGCCTGTCGATCCCGGTGATCGGCTCGCCGCTCTTCATCATCTCGGTGCCTGATCTGGTGATCGCGCAGTGCAAGGCGGGTGTGGTCGGCTCGTTTCCGGCGCTGAACGCGCGGCCGCCGGAGCTGCTCGACGAATGGCTGGCGCGGATCACCGAAGAGCTCGCAGCGTACGACCGCGCCCATCCCGACAAGCCGTCGGCGCCGTTCGCAGTCAACCAGATCGTGCACAAGTCGAACAACCGGCTCGACCATGACATGCAGCTCTGCGCCAAGTACAAGGTGCCGATGATCATCTCCTCGCTCGGCGCGCGCGAGGAGCTGAACCAGGCCGTGCACGGCTGGGGCGGCATCGTCTTCCACGACGTGATCAACCAGAAGTTCGCGCACAAGGCGATCGAGAAGGGCGCCGACGGCCTGATCCTGGTCGCGGCCGGAGCCGGCGGCCATGCCGGCACCGTCTCGCCGCTGGCTTTCGTTGCCGAAACGCGAAAATGGTTCGACGGTCCGATCGCGCTGTCGGGAGCGATCGGCAACGGCAAGGCCATCCGCGCTGCACGCATTCTCGGCGCCGACTTCGCCTATATCGGCTCAGCGTTCATCGCGACCAGGGAGGCCAATGCGGTCGAGAAGTACAAGGAGATGATCGCCGGCTCGAGCGCCGACGACATCGTCTATTCCAACCTCTTCACCGGCGTGCACGGCAATTATCTGAAGCCCTCGATCCTCGCGGCCGGCATGGATCCCGACAATCTGCCGACCTCCGATCCCTCCAAGATGAATTTCGGCACCGACGCCTCCGGCGAGCGCGCCAAGCCGAAGGCCTGGAAGGAGATCTGGGGAAGCGGACAAGGCATCGGCAGCATCGACAAGGTCGTCCCCGCCGCCGAGTTGATCGCGCGCTTCAAGAAGGAATACGACGAAGCGGTCGATCCGCCGTTATAGTTCTCGTGTCCCGGACGCGATGCAATGCGTAGCATTGCTCCGCAGAGCCGGGACCCATCGTCGCAACGCCTGGACCCCGGATCAGCAGCGCACCGCTACGCGCTGCGCAGCGTCCGGGGAACGTCAACTGAGACTGATTGAAAACGATGTCCCCCATCTACCGCGTCGACGGCAACAGCGTCATCACCAGCCCGGATGCCGCCGGTCCCTGGGATAGGCGCATGCAGCACGGCTCGGCGCCGGCTTCGCTGGTGACGTGGGCGGCCGAACGCATTCCGACGCCTGTCCCGATGGACATCGCGCGTGTC
This sequence comes from Bradyrhizobium sp. USDA 326, assembly GCF_049739485.1. Lineage (NCBI taxonomy): Bacteria > Pseudomonadati > Pseudomonadota > Alphaproteobacteria > Hyphomicrobiales > Nitrobacteraceae > Bradyrhizobium > Bradyrhizobium sp. USDA 326. Next base: position 1,851,825 of record NZ_JBMGQA010000001.1, on the reverse strand, counting down.
ACCATCGATCTGATGCGGCCGGTGCCGGTCGCGCCGCTGACGATCGCGACGGAGGTTCTGCGCGAGGGCCGCAAGATCCAGCTGTGCGGGATCAAGCTGCTCGCCGATGGCGTGCAGGTCGTCGGCGCCACCGTGCTGAAGGTCAGGCGCCAGGCGCTGAGCCTGCCCGATGACGTCGAGGAGCTGCCGGTCACGTTGCCGTTGCCGGAGGACTCGCTGGTCGAGGACGGTCACGCCGCGACCAGCCCGTTCGTGCGATCGGTCTCGATGCGCGCCGCGCGCGGCCGCTTCGGCCAGGCCGGCGCCGGCGCGATCTGGTTTCGTGTCGACCATCCACTGATCGAAGGTGAAGCGGTCTCGCAGGCGATGCGCGCCGTGGTCGCCGCCGACTTCTCCAACGGCACCGCCTCGACGCTCGACTTCCGCGCCTGGACCTACATCAATGCCGATCTCACCGTGAACTTTTCGCGCCAACCCGTCGGAGAGTGGATCTTGCTCGATGGCGAGTCGTGGATCGGTCCCGACGGCGCCGGCCTTGCGATGTCCCGGCTGGCGGACCGGCAGGGCTATTTCGGCCGGGCGGTGCAGAGCCTGGTGATCGAGAAGCGGTGAGCGTGACGGCTAGCGTCGCTCTTGGAGCCGATTGAACGGCAAGCTTCCGCCGCCGCGGAAGGGATGCTTGCCATCCTACCAGTTCACAGACCGTAGAAGATCTTGATCCCCCACAGCACCACGATAATAGCCGTGATCAACGTAACCGCGGCGACTGCACTTTCCAGGGAAGCGACTCTCATGTCTTACTCCGCTTCCCAGCCCCGTCAGCGGTCTAGGTGATTCCCTGATTCGCCGGCAATTGCGCGTGCATTGCCGTCGCATACTCCGTTGCGCGCTGTGGTGCCGGGGCCACAACGACACCGTAAAATCCCGGGGTATTTACCCCACCATCCGGTCCCGCCCGGTCCAGAAGCCCGCACGCAATACCTTTGTCACAAGCCGGGAACGACGCTAGCACAGGGATTGCGGGAGGGAACGGCAAAGCCCGCACAGGGAGGCATGCATGCCACCGGATCGACTGCAACGCTTCCGCGATCGTCTCGCGCTGCCGCTGATCGCGGCGCCGATGTTTCTGGTGTCGGGCGTCGAGCTCATGGTCGCGTCTTGCCGCAACGGGGTGATCGGCAGCTTTCCCACCGCGAATTGCCGCGATACTGAACAACTCGACGCATGGCTCACCGAGATCGGCACGCGGCTGCGGCAGCATGAAAATCAAACCGGGCGCAAGGTCGCGCCGCTCTGTCCGAACCTGATCGTGCACCGTTCCAATGCGCGGCTCGCAGAGGATCTGGCCGTGCTGCTGCGACATGGACCGGAGATCGTCATCACCTCGGTCGGATCGCCCGCCCAGGTGTTGAGGCCGCTCCATGATGCCGGGGCGTTGGTGCTGGCGGATGTCGCCTCGATCCGCCACGCCGAGCGTGCGGCGGAAGCCGGCGCGGACGGGCTGGTGCTGCTCACGGCGGGCGCGGGCGGGCAGACCGGCTGGCTCAACCCCTTCGCCTTCGTCCGCGCGGTGCGCGCATTCTACGACGGCATCATCGTGCTGGCGGGCGGCATCAGCGATGGCCGCGCGCTGCAGGCCGCGGAGGTGCTGGGCTGCGATCTCGCCTATATGGGCACGAAGTTCATTGCGACGCGGGAGAGTATGGCGGACGACCGCTACAAGCGGATGCTGGTCGAGAGTAGCGCCGACGACATCGTGCTCACCACCGCGTTCACGGGCTTGCAGACCAGCATGCTGCGGCCGTCGATCGTCGCCGCCGGACTTGATCCGGACGATCTGCCGGCGCGCGGCGCGATCGACATCGTCAAGGACATCGACGTCGCCGCGCGCGAGAACCGGCCCAAGCGCTGGCGCGACATCTGGAGCGCCGGGCACTCCGCATCCGGGGTGACCGAGGTGCTCGCGGTCGACGATCTCGTCGCGCGGACGCGTGCGGAATATCGAGAGGCGGGTGGGCGGTAGATGTTCTCCAGCCCCGGTCACAGTTAATCGAGCGCGCCTCCGCGCGCCCGCACTTAACGGCAGATTAACCATCGCCCGCCAAGAATCCCCTTCACGGCCGCCAACCAGGACCGAGAGGGGGACAGGCGATGGACTTCGATTTTCTCAACAGCAAGTCAGCTGCGACGATGGACGAAATCCGAGTCCGCGTCGCCCATGCCCTGGCCCGCCACCCGCTGTGCCGCAACGTCCGTTTCGACATCGTCAGCGTCCCCCGCACCCGCCGCGGCGGCAATTGGACGGTGACGCTGCAATCGGTCGAGCCGCGTGCGGTCTGGGAGGCCTCGGAGATCGTAGCCGACATCCAGGATGCCTATGATCTGGCAGCCGCCGCCTGATTTCCTTGGGGCTTTGGGGGTGATGTCGCCGCAGTCCGCGCGATTGCCGCTGCAATGGCACGGTTAAGCCTTATTTATCGCCCAGTTTTTGGGGCAGTGATCACGTGGACTTGAAGTCGGACGCGGAGAGACGTTTGTCGAAAGCCATCACTATCGTCGCGCTGACCTGTTTCCTCGTCCTCGGCGCCGCCACCACCGCCATTCTCGGCCGCGACAGCGTGCCCAGCGTCAGCGCCGAGATGATTGACCAGACGCCCCCGGCCAAGCCGCTCGCAACCAACCGCGCCGCCAAGGCCGACCGTCTGGTTCCGACACTCGCGCTGGCCTCGGCGGCGATCGAGCCGGTCCAGGTGGCCGCCGACAAGCTTTCCCAGGCGCCCGTCCTGACCGAACCGCTGCGTCAGGCCTTCGCCGCCGCCACGCCCTCCGATTTCCCGATGCCGAAGGCAAGCGCGAACGAGGCGCCCGCCGCGACGGAGGTTCCTGCCGTTGAGGTTCCGGCCAAGCCGAAGGTGGTTGCCAAGCCGCAGCCGCATAAGGCCTATTCGCTGCTGTCCGACGGGCAGATCGCAGGCATCAGGGACCGCCTGAAACTGTCGTCGTCGCAGGAATATTACTGGCCCTCAGTGGAGACCGCGCTGCGCAACGTCGCCCGCAAGATCCAGGCGAACAAGCTGTCGAATCCGAATGCGCCGCCCAGCGCGCAGATCGATCCGAATTGCGACGAGGTGCAGCAGTTGAAGTCGGCCGCGATGCCGCTGTTGTTCCAGCTCCGTGACGACCAGAAGGAAGAAGTGCGCAAGCTCGCTCGCCTCATCGGGCTCGAGAAGGTCGCGCAGCAAATCTGATCTGCGTGGTTTCCTCTTTGAGGAGCCGCGACCATCAGGAACATCTGGCAATCCCCACGCGTTGCCCGCTCCAAAGAGGGAGTGGATGAATGCGCGCCTCGACCGCCTATTTTGTCGGTGCCGGAACCATCATCGCGGCCATCGCCATTGGTCTCGGCGGCGGTATCGTTGCCGGCAACATCATGAATCCGGTCGCGTCCAAGCAGGAGCCTGATACCGGCAAGGTGGCGCAGCGCACGGCAACTCCCACGCCGGCTCCCATGCCGGCGAGCACCAACGCTCCCTCCGAGCGCGTGAACTATCTCACCGGCTCGCAAGCTTTTGGCGCGATGATCGCCGCGCCCGCGCAGACCGAAGCAAAGCTTGAAGCCGCAAAACCCGACACGCAAACCACGCCGGCGAATGCCGCACCGGCGCCGCAGCCTTTGCAAGCCGCAGCGGTCGAGCCGCCCAAGCCCGCCGCTGCGTCACAGGCCGCAAAGCCTGCCGAGCAGCAGGTCTCGACCGAGCCGTCGTCATCACCGAACAACGCCTATGCCAAGGCGAGGGATTCCGATGTGAAGCGTGCAGCGTCCGAACGGCGCCGAGCCGAGCGCCGCGAGCGCTGGGCCGAGCGCCGCTATTATCACGAGTCCCGCGAGCCACGCGGCATGCGCGATCGCACCGATTGGGATGACGTCGCGCGCAACATCCGAGAAGATTCCGAGGCGCGCGATTACGCGGGCCGTCCGCGCGGCGGCTTCCCGCAGATCAAGCTGTTCGGGCCTGACGACGATTAGCACCTGACGCGGGGATCGAGCGGAGCAGTCGCGCCGGCGACCGTCACGTTATGCCCGCGCGCCGCAAGCCTTCGAGATAATGCGCACGATCCTCTTCGCGCAGCATCGGCAGTTCGCGCGTGATCCAGGCAAGCGAGACCTCGGGCTGGGCGCGGCGCAGGCCTTCCAGGGCGGACGCCGCGAGCGCCGGATCGCCCAGCATACCGGCAGCGGCGGTCAGCACGCGGTGTGCGCCGACGAAATCTCCGCGCTGGCGCATCGATTCCCGTGCCATCTGGACGGCTCCCTCGTAGTCGCGGCCGACGAACCGGGCATAGGCCGCAACCCCGCAATAGATCGACGCGAGCGGGTCGCGCGGACTGAGCCGCAGCGCGCGACGGGCGGCGGCATCGCCGTCCTGCCATCGTCCGGCATAGCAAAGCGTCACGCCGTGGAAGGCATGCGCCATCGCGAAATTCGGGTTGAGCCTCAAGGCCAATTCGAATTCCGCCAGCGCGTCGTCGAAGCGGCGGCGGAACAGATAGGTGTAGGCGAGGCCGTGATGGGCCCAGGCATCCTCGCGATCGGCCTCCACCGCCGCGAGCGCCGCACGTTCGGCAAGCGGCAAGGTCGCGGCCATGTCGGCCCAGCCCATATGCGCGCCGAAGATATGGCTGGTCGCGAGCAGGCCCAGGGCCTTGCCATAGGCGGGATCGATCGCGACGGCCTGTTCCAGCAGCCCTTGCGCGGCGGCATTGTCCTCGCGGGTGATGCGCCAGTAATGCGACAGGGCGCGCATCACGAGGTCCCATGCATCCAGGCTGCCCGGCGGCTTCTGCTGGGCTCGGAAGCTTTCGGCGGCATAGAGCTGCGGCTCGATCGCGGCGACGATCGCCTCGGTGATCTCGTCCTGCACGGCGAAGATGTCGGCAAGCTCTCGGTCGTAGCGTTCGGCCCAGAGATGGCTCCCGGTCGAGACGTCGTTGAGCTGGGCCGAGATGCGCACCCGCTCGCCGCTGCGCCGCACGCTGCCTTCGACCACGTAGCGCACTCCGAGTTCCCGCGCGACCTCGTGAATGTGCACGGCGCGGCCCTTGTAGACGAAGGAGGAATTGCGCGCGACGACGAAGAACCATCGCAGCTTCGACAGCGCGGTGATGATGTCCTCGCTGATGCCGTCGGAGAAATAATCCTGCCCGGCCTCGCCGCTCATATTGGTGAAGGGCAGCACGGCGATCGCGGGGCGCTCGGGCAGCGCGAAGGTGGCCTGAGCCTGGGCGACACGGACCGGCTCCGGCGCGACCGCGCCAACTTGTGTCTGGACATCACCGACGAAGCGAAAACCCTTGCGGGTGATGGTGCGGATCAGCTCCTGGCTCGCGCCATTGTCGCCGATCGCCTTGCGCGCCGCATTGATTCGGCTGGTCAGGGTGGATTCGGAGACGCTGCGCCCGTGCCAGATCTTGTCGATCAACTCGTCTTTGCTGACCACCCGGTCGCGGTTCTGCATGAGGTGGACGACGAGGTCGAAAACCTGCGGCTCCACGGCAATGGGAACCTGCTCGCGGCTCAGCTCGCGCCGGTCGGTATCGAGAAGGTGATCCCGGAACAGGAACTGCACTTCGAAAACTCAGGCCTCATTTGTGAAATCGGGCACGCAAAATGACAAAATGAAATTTGGATTGAAAATCATGTGTCTGTCGAAGGGAGCGCTTGGTTCATCGCGATTGCGTGATGGCAGCCATGTCCGTCTCGGAGGGGAATACAACCGCAGCTGGAATGTTGCGGTCGCAGGCCGCCGAGATTCCCACCACAATCAATCCGTCATCCAGAGGTGCGAGGCGTAGGCTGCCCAGCAGCGTACGCGGAGCCTCGAAGGATGAACGGCCACGATGCAGCCGGGCCGTCCATCCTTCGAGGCCTCCGCTTCGCTCCGGCACCTCAGGATGACGGGCGATGGCGCGACGCTTGTCGGGCCGGACGAATGTGTGGCGAATGGTGAATGTCCATTGCCGAAATGCGCGGCCTGCGTAAGCTGCCGCCACACAAAACACCAACCACGAAGAAACGCACCATGCCAGCTTTCCCCGCCTCCACCACCGTGCTCGACTCCATGCTGTTTCGCGACGCCTTCGGTACGCCTGAGATGCGCGAGGTGTTCTCCGACGTCGCGACGGTCGCGCGCTATGCCGAGGTCGAGGTGGCGCTGGCGAAGGCGGAAGCGAAGTGCGGTGTGATCCCGCAAGAGGCGGCCGCGGCGATCGCGGCGCGGACCGACGTCGCCGCGCTCGATTTCGATCTGCTCAGGCAGGAGACCGATGTCGTCGGTTATCCGATCCTCCCTTTGGTGCATCAGATGGTGAAGCAATGCGGCGAGGCCGGCCGCTACGTGCACTGGGGCGCCACCACGCAGGACATCATGGACACCGCCGTGGTGCTGCAACTGCGCGCCGCCCTCGAATTCGTCGAACGCGACATCGCCGAGCTGCGCAAGATCCTCACCGAGCTGTCGAAGCGCCATCGCGACACGGCAATGGCGGGCCGAACCCATCTCCAGCAGGCCCTGCCGGTGACCTTCGGCTACAAGACCGCGATCTGGCTCGCGATGTTCGACCGCCACGCCGAGCGGCTGGCGCAGCTCAAGCCGCGCGTGCTGGTCGGCCAGTTCGCCGGCGCTGCCGGCACGCTGGCCTCGCTCGGCGACAAAGGCTTCGAGGTGCAGGAGGCGCTCTGCGCCGAGCTGAAGCTCGGCGTTCCCGCCTCGACCTGGCATGTCGCGCGCGACGGCTTTGCCGAGGCCGTGAACTTCCTTGCGCTGGTCACCGGCTCACTCGGCAAGATCGCGCTCGACATCATGATCATGGCCTCGACCGAATTCGCCGAGCTCTACGAGCCTTTCGTCAAGGGGCGCGGCGCCTCCTCGACCATGCCGCAGAAGCGCAATCCGATCTCTTCGGAGCTGATGCTTGCCGCGTCCAAGGCGGTGCGACAGCACGCCGGCCTGATGCTCGACGCCATGGTGCAGGACTTCGAGCGTGCCACGGGGCCGTGGCACGCCGAATGGATGGCGATCCCCGAAAGCTTCGTGCTGACCGCTGGCGCGCTGCACCAGGCGAAGTTTGCGCTCGCAGGTCTGATCGTGGACGAAGCAAAGATGAATGACAACCTCGCCATCAGCCGCGGCCTGATCGTGGCCGAAGCGGTCATGATGGGACTTGCGCCGCAGATCGGCCGGCAGGAGGCGCATGACGTGGTCTATGATGCCTGCCGTCGGGCCAACGAGAAGGAGATGAGCCTTGCTGATGCGCTGGCCGCAGATTCACGGATATCGAGCCGCATCGACCGTGCCACAATCGAGGCACTCACCTCACCGAAAAATTACCTCGGGCTCGCGCCCGCCATGGTCGACCGGGTGCTGAAATCGGCAACGCGTTGAAAACCAAAATGCGTGAAACTGCGTATCTTTCGTGCGTTGCAAGACGCTCGCACACTTGTGTCTTGCGATGCTAGACTTAGATTGAGCGAGAGACTTTCGGCAGAGGGCCCGGCATGACTGACCAACGCAATATCGCCACTCCCATCGATCCCGCGAAGCTCGACCGGCTGGCCGAGGTGGCGGTGAAGGTGGGCCTGGGCTTGCGGCCGGGACAGGATCTGCTTCTGACGGCGCCCGCGATCGCGCTGCCGCTGGTGCGGCGGATCGCCGTGCATGCCTACAAGGCCGGCGCGGGCCTCGTGACGCCGATCCTGTCGGACGAGGAGATGACGCTGGCGCGCTATCGCCATGGCCACGACGCCAGTTTCGATCGTGCCGCCGGCTGGCTCTACGAGGGCATGGCCAAGGCGTTCTCGGACAACACCGCACGGCTCGCCATCGTCGGCGACAACCCGATGCTGCTGTCGGGCGAGGATCCCTCCAAGGTGGCGCGCGCGAGCAAGGCGAATTCGATGGCCTATCAGCCCGCGCTGGAGAAGATCGTCAATTTCGACACCAACTGGAACATCATCGCCTATCCGAGCCCGTCCTGGGCGAAGCTGGTGTTCCCGGATGATCCCCAGGACGTCGCGGTCGGCAAGCTCGCGGATGCGATTTTCGCCGCGTCCCGCGTCGATCGCGAGGACGCGATGGGCAATTGGGCGAGCCACAATGCGGTGCTGCGCGAGCGCACCAACTGGCTCAATGGCCAGCGCTTTCGCGCGCTGCAATATTCGGGTCCCGGCACCGACCTCACCATCGGACTTGCCGACGGCCACGAATGGGAAGGCGGCGCCTCGCTCTCCAAGAACGGCATCAGCTGTAACGCCAATATCCCGACCGAAGAGGTCTTCACCACGCCGCATTGCCGCCGGGTCTACGGCCATGTCGTGAGCTCGAAGCCGCTGTCCTATCAAGGCACGCTGATCGACAACATCGCCGTGCGCTTCGAGGACGGCAAGATCGTCGACGCAAAAGCCTCGCGCGGCGCCGAGGTGCTGAACAAGGTGCTCGACACCGACGAGGGCGCCCGGCGCCTCGGCGAAGTGGCGCTGGTGCCGCATTCTTCGCCGATCTCCCAGAGCGGGCTGTTGTTCTACAACACGTTGTTCGACGAGAACGCAGCGTCTCACATCGCGCTCGGCCAGTGCTATTCGAAATGCTTCGTCAACGGCGCCCAGCTCACGCCGCAGCAGATCGCGGCGCAAGGCGGCAACCAGAGCCTGATCCATATCGACTGGATGATCGGCTCGGCCGAGACGGATATCGACGGCATTTTGGCGGACGGCAGCAAGGTGCCGGTGTTCCGCAAGGGCGAGTGGGCGAAGTAGCCTGCGGTAACTCTCTTCGGTAGCGGACGAGCCGCGCCGCCGCGGCCGGTGCATCGGCCGCAACGGCGTTGCCGGGCTTCGTCCCAGTGCCGTTGCGCGCTTTGTCGCACCCGGGAAGGACCGGGTCATGTTCGCGGATTTGCAAGGGAATTGCGACGTTAACCGTTTGCACCTGTCGCTTCCGGTAGATTTTCGAAATCGATGTAAGAAAGAATTAGAAACGGGCGACTAGCGTCCGAGCATCTTTCGAGACACTCCCGGCCGAGATTCGGCCGCAAATATCATTTCCCGAGGAAGCAGATGTCATTGATTGAAGTCGGCAATTTCAATGTGGACCTCGAGCTGCGGCCGATCGAGCCGTCCTGGATCATCGAGGGCAATCCGGTATCAAGCTCCCGCGTCCTGTCGACCAGCGCCGACGGCACCGCCCAGACCATCATCTGGCACTGCACCGAAGGACGCTTCAACTGGTACTACGACATCGACGAGACGATCATGATCATGGAAGGATCGATCGTGCTCGAAAGCGACGGCATGCCGCCCAAGCGCTACGGGCCCGGCGATGTCATCTTCTTCCGCGACGGCGCACATGCCAAATGGCACGTCGAAGGGCACGTCAAGAAGATCGCGTTCTGCCGCAAGACCAATCCGGTGATGATCGGCTTCCTGATCCGCGTCGTCAACAAGCTGAAGAAGATGTTCGTCTCCACCGGCGAGCGCCGTCCGGCCTCGCTGATGGGTGCCGGTTAAAGCGGACATAGCGCTTCAAGGACGCTTCCCAGCGGCCACGACGAAGAGGGGCGGGATCAAGATCCCGGCCCCTCTTTTCGTTTCGATATCATGGCCAGCCTATGGCCTGCGCCGTCGTGCTCTGACCTCCACCATTAACCGCCAATCCCGTGCTGCTGCGGACTTGGCCTCGCCGAGCCAATGGAAGGAGTCCTGGCTGATCCCGGTGAAGCTCCAGCGCGTCAGCTCGCCGGCTTCGGTGGTGCCTTCCTGCACGATGTCCTTGCCGCGCGGGCGGCCGATCTGCTGGCGGAACACGCAGCGCGCGGGATCGAACCAGGAGATCCGCCACGCGGAAATGGCGGGGTCATAGACGCGCAGCGTCGTGCCGTACCAGTTTCCGGCGATCGGGAAGGCGGCCCCGTCTGCAGCGCGGGGGATGATCCAGACGTCCTGCACGGCGCGCCCTTCCAGCACCCAGCCAAAATGGATCTCGCCGGGCGCCACGTGTTTCGTTCCGCCGGGCCCGTGGGCCGTGATCTCGGCATCCCAGTCGCCGACGAAGCGGCCGTAAAGCTGAAGCGCCGCTGCGTGCTCGGGATTCGGTCCGTCCGCGTGCAACAATCTCGCAAAATCGGTCATGTCGATCTCCTGTCGCGAGGAGATCAGCACCAAAGGTCGACAGTCGGCTTGGAGAAAATTGCGCCTCAGACCCCGTCGAGGATGATCACGGTCGGCTTCGGCGGCAGCGCATCGCGCGACATCCGGAACGAGCGCTCTATGCGCCGGTCGATCTCGAACTGCTGGCCGATCCGGCGCATGAAGTCGTCGAGCGGGGTGGCGAAGCGATGCATCGGCAGCACCACCGAGGCGCGCAGCCGCTTGGTAATTTCGGAGATGCCGTCCAATGACATGGTGTAGGTGCCGTCGATCGGCACCATCACGATGTCGAGCCGTCCGATCTGGGCGAAATGGCTGTCGTCCAGCTTGTGGTGGAGGTGGCCGAGATGGCCGATGCAGAGGCCGGCGGCCTCGAAGATGAAGATGGAATTGCCGTCGCGGATCATGTCGCTGCCGGCATCGTCGGCGAAATAGCGGCGGATGTCGGTCGTGACATTGCGGATGAAGGTGTCGCTGATGCGCTGCGACACGATCGCCGGCTTGCCGTCATCGCTCCACCCATGCAGCACATGGGGAATGCGCTTGTCGGGATACAAGGAATAGTGCGTGCTGTGCGCCCGGTTCATGGTGACGACGTCGGGCAATCGTCCCACCTGGTATGCGCCGCTATAGTCGGTCGCGATGCGCAGGCCGGCGGGCGTGTCGATGAAATAAGTGGAATGGCCGGCATAGGTGATCTCGACCTCGCTCGCTGCTGCGGCCCGCTGGAACGCGGCCGGCAGCGCGCGGGGAGCCGCGTTCGCCATCGCGAGGCATTCGCTGCGTTGAAGCGGCTGCTGGGCCAGCGCAGGAGCCATCAACCATCCGAGGAAGGCAATAGCCGTCAGCACCAATCGAGACATGAAGCACCGTCCGCCACTCATCACCGACATTTCGAGTGTAGCGACGAATGGTCCTGGCGTCATGTGCCGCCGGCCAATCGCGCCAATCCGCCGCTCGCCTCGATCAGTTTCACGGCCCTGTTGTCGAAGGAGACGAAGGTCTCGGCTCCAAGCCAGTTGCCCTCGTGGGCGATGACGCCATCAGCGAAATCACCTCCGGCGTCGAGGAACGCCAATCCGGCTTCGGCCGCGGGCCGGTCTACGACCGTATTGGAAGCATCGATCAAGTGCCGGATCGAAGCCGCGATGTCGGCAGCCGACGTCTCGTAGCCGCGAGAGAGAACCCAGGTCAGTTCACATAATGCGGGGATCGAAATGGCGATGAGGTCGGCCTTCTCGAGAAGGGCTTCGGCCACTTTGCTCTGTTCAGCATGATCGCGGACCAAAATTCGCACCAGGACATTGGTGTCGGGTGTTATCTTCACCGCTTGCCGGCCCAGCCCTCGGCGATGACCTCGTTCATTTCCTCGATCGACAGCGATCGATTGTTGGTCTTTCCTTTCAGGAAACCGAAGGCATCCGAGATCTTCCCGGCGGGTCGCGCGGCTTTCACCTCGACCCGTCCTCCGGGGAGTTTCTCGATCGAGATCTTGTCGCCCGGATGCACGCCAAGGTGCTCCAGGAGGTCCTTGCGGAGCGTAACCTGCCCCTTCGCGGTGACGGTCAGCGTGCTCATCCGCGTCTCCTTGTTGCGTCAATTAGTAAGGCAATTTAGCCTTACTTTCAAGGGAAACCATTTCCGCCCTCACTCTCGTCTCGGGCTGAACTTCCAAGTGATCGCGACGAGGCCCGCGGTAATCAGGCCGCTGATGAGGCCGGCCAAGGGCAGGGCGAGCAGCAGGGCCGCGCTCGCCGCCCAGCCGATCGAGGAGAAGGCCTCGGCGAAGGTCGCCAGCCGCGACGAGGTCTGGCGGCGGCGGAATTGGCTGCGCCGGGCCTGCACCCGGAACCAGAGCTGGATCGCCGTCGCCGAGGCCGCGGCGATGACGATCGCGCCGGCGCTGATGGCCGCCTGGAACGGCGAGGCGAAGGCCAGCGCCGCGACCAGAGGGCTGAAGATCACGGCGATTGCGATCAGCACCACGTCGATCTTGGCGCGGATGACGCTGGATGACATCAGCGGCGCTGTGGCGACGAGGTCAGGGGCGTCCTCGCCCGAGATCGTCAGCCAGGCCAGCCCGCCGGCCAGCTGTCCGGCCGCCATCACGATGACAGGCGTGATCAGCGTCAGCGCCGCGGAGCTGTCGGCAAAGTTGCGCCAGAGCAGCAAGGCCGGCGGCACCAGATAAAGCAGCTGCATCAGAGTCTGCGAGATCAGCCAGGGATCGCGCCAGAGCAGCATGAACTCCTTCCGTCGCAGCGCCTGCTGGCGCGAACCGCCACGGAACGGGCGCTTTCTGGTGCGGACGCGGCCGGATGCGCCATGCGCCGCCGCATCGATCGCGGTGTCGGCGAAGCGGTGCGAGAAGATCGCCATCACGCCGCCGAGCAGCACGAGAGCCAGCGCGAGAAGCAGCAGCAGGGCCTCATGGTCGCCCATCGTTGCCCGCGCCGGCCACCACCAGATGCTGTCGATTTCGGGCGCGTAGGCGGCAAGGCTCCCCGAGGTCAGAATGGTGAAGCGCGACAGCGTGCCGTAGGACATGATGGCCGCGACCTGGACCGCGATCACAAAGCCCGCGCCGATGATCGCGGCGAGAATCTGGGCGATCAGGCGCGTTCGCGCCGGGCCGATCAGGCGGAACAAGAGAATGGTGACGGCGATCGCGATCGCCGCGGCCGACAGGGCCATCGCAACGACGACGCCGAAGGCGGCAAGCCAGCGCGCGCCGCCGCCGATCACCAGCACGTCGATGAACGGTGTCGAGAACAGCAGCGCGAGCACGGTGACGGTCAGCGCGATGGCGGCGATGCGGACCGAGAACAGATTGGCGAGCCGCGCCGGCGAGGACATGATCAGGTCGAGATCGGCGCGGGCGTAGAACACCCGCGTCACCGATTCGATTGCCTGCGACAGCATCAAGGTCCAGGCGAAAAGGATCGTCGCCGAAATCACGATCAGCGAGGACTTGTCGAGCGGCAGCTGCAGGTCGGCGAAACGGCCGATCACCGCCCAGGCCGGCAGGTGCAGCAGCGCGGCGAAGCAGAGCAGGCCGATGACGGTAGCGCGCGCCCGCTTGCGCCGCCCGCCGGTCATCATGGCGAACCATTCGCGCCAGGCGAGCCGCAGCTCGTGGCGGGCAAACCACGACAGCGCCGTCGCCGAGTTCATGCTGCGGCCTGAAGCGTCACCAGCGCGATGAAGAGATCCTCCAGGCTGGTGTCGGCATGACCGTTCTGCTGACGCAGCTCGGTGAGCGTACCTTCGGCGACCAGGCGCCCGGACGCGATCACGCCGATGCGGTCGGCCATGCGCTCGGCGACCTCGAGAATATGCGTGGTCATGATGACGGTGCAGCCGGTGCGGACGCGCTCGCTGAGCAGGCCCTTCACGTGGCGTGCTGAGACGGCATCGAGCCCCGTCAGCGGCTCATCGAGAATGATGAGGCGGGGATCGTGCACCAGTGCCCCTGCGAGAGCGACCTTCTGGCGCATGCCCTTGGAAAAGCCCTCGCAGCGCTCGTGCCTGTGCGCCTCGAGCCCGAGCGAGAAGAGCAGCTCTTGCGCCGCCGGTTCCGAGGCCGATGGGGTGATGCCCCAGAGCCCGGCGACGAACTCGAGATATTCGAGCGGGGTCAGCTTGTCGTAGATCATGGGCTCGTCGGAGACCCAAGCCATTGCCTGCTTGGCGGCAACCGGGTTTTGCAGCGCATCGATGCCGAAGATCGAGACCGCGCCGGCATCGGGGCGCAGCAGGCCCGCAACCATGCGCAACGTCGTGGTCTTGCCGGCGCCGTTGGGGCCGACCAGCGCGTAGAATTCGCCGGCATCAATGGTGAGATCGAGGCTGTCGACCGCCGGACGGTCAAAACGCTTCGTTAACCCTCGGACTTCCAGCGCCGAGTCGTCCGGCTTCATGATGGCCACACCATCCGGTTTTGCATGCTCCGAGACCATGCCCCGAAGATATTTCGGCACGGTGAATCGTTTTGACGCAAATTCCTCATCCGGGATCGACCAAAGGCAAGTCACCGTTTGTTGACAGCACGCGGGCGTTCAGGCTGAATTGGCGCCGGGACAAATGGCGCTAACGCAGCGAAACGACTGCGTAGCGACTGGACACAAGATGCGGCGAGGCGGTCAGGAAGAACCGCCGGCTGCATCGGGAGGACGCGCGTCGATGCTGGATTTTGTTCAGCAGCTGGTCAGCGGTGTTGCGCTCGGCTGCGTCTACGGCCTGATCGCGCTCGGCTTCGTGCTCGTCTACAAGGCCACCGAGGTCGTCAACTTCGCCCAGGGCGACCTGATGATGCTGGGCGGCTTCTTCGCCTTCACCTTCATCGGCATGATGGGCCTGAACTACTGGATCGGCTTTGCCGGTGCGGTGGCGGCGATGGCTCTGTTCGGCATGGTGGCGGAGCGCGTCGTGGTGCGGCCGATCCTCGGCTATCCACAGTTCTCGATCATCATGGCAACGATTGGGCTGGGCTATTTCCTGCGCTCGGTCGCCGGCATGATCTGGGGCACCGACGACCTGAAGATCGAGACGCCGTTCAGCCAGGGCGTGCTGCGGATGGGCTCGCTGGTGGTCGCCTACGACAAGCTCTCGGTGATCGCGGCGACGATGATCCTGTGCACGCTGCTGTGGCTGTTCTTCAACAAGACCACGCTTGGCACCGCGATGCGCGCCAGCTCCGAGAACATGCTCGCAGCCTACTATATGGGCATTCCGGTCAAGCGCGTGGTGTCGGTCGTCTGGGCGATCAGCGCGGCGGTCGCGACCTGCGCCGGCGTGCTGCTGGCGCCCATCACCTTCATCCACTCGAATGTCGGTCTCGTGCTCGGCCTCAAGGCGTTTCCTGCCGCCGTGCTCGGCGGCTTCGGCTCGATCCCGGGCGCCGTGGTCGGCGGCGTCCTGATCGGCGTGATCGAGAGCATGGCCGGCTTCTACCTGCCCGAAGGCTGGAAGGACGTCGCGCCCTATGTCGTGCTGCTGACCGTGTTGCTCTTGAAGCCCGAAGGCTTGTTCGGCCTCCACGTCCGCAAGAAGGTCTGAACGCCATGCGCTTCCTGTTCAAGACCGACTACGAAGACGACATCAAGCTGTTCCCGCATTCGGGCTACGTCGTGTCCTACGGCATCCTGCTCGCGCTGCTGCTGATCGCGCCCTATGTGCTCTCCAGCTATCTGATGAGCCAGCTCGTCTTCGTCTGCATCTATGCAATCGTCGGCGTGGCGCTCTTGATCCTGACCGGCTTCACCGGCCAGGCTTCGCTCGGGCACGCTGCGTTCCTCGCGATCGGGGCCTACACCGCGGCCTATTTGCAGACATACAACGTGCCGTTCCCGGTCTACTTCCTCGCCGCCGGACTCTTGACCGGCATCATCGGCGCGATGGTCGGCTTTCCTGCCCTGCGGCTCACCGGCATTTATCTCGTCATCGCCACCATCTCCTTTGCCCTGATCGTCGAGGAGATCCTGGCGCGCTGGGAGAGCGTCACGCATGGCAACGAGGGCATGCGGGTCAAGACGCTGTCGCTGCTCGGCGTCACCGTGCCGCGCGACAGTCCGACCTTCTATTACCTCTGTCTTGCCGTGCTGGTGCTGACCATCGTCGGCACGCTAAACCTGCTGCGCTCGCCGACCGGCCGTGCCTTTGTCGCGATCCGCGACAGCGAAACGGCGGCGCGCAGCATGGGCGTCAATGTCGCGCTCTACAAGGTGAAGTCCTTTGCCATTTCGGCGGCGATCACCGGTTTTGCCGGCGTTCTGTTCGCGCACAAGCTCTCCTTCATCTCGCCGGAGATGTTCACGCTGCAGCTCTCGATCGAGTTCATCATCGTGATCCTGATCGGCGGCACCTTCAGCCTGCATGGTGCGGTGCTGGGCGCGATCTTCATCGTGATGATCGACCCGTTCCTCACCTATCTCAAGGACGACATGCCCGGCATCATCGCCGGCATCGCCGCGACCTTCGGCGCTGGCCCGGCCACCGCGGGAAGCATCCAGTCGAGCGTCGCGGCTTTCGCATCGCTCAACGGCCTGAAAGGCGCGATCTACGGCATCATCATCGTGTTGTTCGTGCTGTTCGAGCCCCTCGGGCTCTACGGCCGCTGGCTCAAGATCAAGCTCTTCTTCCAGCTGTTCCCGCTCTACAAGCGCGCCACCTTCAAGCGGCAGAAGATCTACGTGAAGTCGGAGCGCAACCGATGAGCTATTTTCGCGCCGAGAACCTGTCGCTGCATTTCGGCGGCCTCAAGGCCGTCGACGCGGTCTCGTTCGCGGTCGAGAAGGGCGAGATCCTCTCGATCATCGGGCCTAACGGCGCAGGCAAGAGCTCGATCTTCAACCTGATCTCGCGGATCTACCGGCCGACCTCGGGCCGCATCTTCTTCGAGGACCAGGACATCACCGAGGAGCCGCCCTACGACATCGCCAAGCTCGGCATTGCGCGCACCTTCCAGAACATCGAGCTGTTCGAGAACGCGACCGTGCTGTCGAACCTCCTGGTTGGCCGCCACCGGCACTCGACGACGCAGCTCTGGCAGGAGCTGCTGTTCCTGCCGAGCGTGCGGGCCAACGAGAAGGTGCATCGACGCCGGGTCGAGCAAGTCATCGAGTTCCTCGATCTCGAACCCTATCGCGACAAGCTGATCTCGGGCCTGCCCTACGGCGTGCGCAAGGTCATCGAGCTGGCGCGGGCGTTGTGCTCGGAGCCGAAGCTGATCCTGCTCGACGAGCCGTCCTCCGGTCTCAATGTCGAGGAGACCGACGACATGTCGTTCTGGATCCGCGACCTGAAGAACGAGCTCGGCGTCACCGTGCTGATGGTCGAACACGACATGTCGCTGGTCAACCGCGTCTCCGACCGCGTCATCGCGCTGAACTACGGACGGGTGCTGGCGATGGGCTCGCCGGCCGAGGTGCAGCAGCACCCCGACGTCGTCGCTGCGTATCTGGGAGCCTGACGCAATGGACGCGACCGCGACGCCCGAGACCATCCTGAAGCTCTCGAACATCGAGAGCTATTACGGGCCGATCATGGCCATCCGCGGCATCTCGCTGGAGGTGCCGCGCGGCCGCATCGTCACGTTGCTGGGCGCCAACGGCGCCGGCAAGACCACGGTGCTGAAGACCATCTCAGGCATCCTCGACCCGCAGAAGGGGACGATCGAATTTCTGGGCAGGCCGATCCAGCGCATGGAAGCCGACCGCATCGTGCGTCTCGGCCTCAGCCACGTGCCGGAGGGGCGCGAGGTGTTCCCGTTCCTTTCCGTGCGCGAAAACCTGATGATGGGCGCCTATCCGCGCAAGGACAGGGACGGCGTGGCGGAGGATCTGGAGCGCGTCTACGGCTATTTCCCGCGCCTGAAGGAGCGCATCAACCAGCCGGCCGGCCAGCTCTCGGGCGGCGAGCAGCAGATGCTCGCGATCGGGCGTGCGCTGATGAACCGGCCGACGCTGCTCCTGCTCGACGAGCCCTCGCTCGGCCTGTCGCCGCTACTGGTGAAGGAGATCTTCACCATCATCCGCCGCGTCAACGAGGAGCAGGGCATGTCGATCCTGTTGGTCGAGCAGAACGCCAAGGTGGCGCTGGAGACCGCACATTACGGCTATGCGCTGGAGATCGGCCGTATCGTAATGAACGACAGCTGCGACCGCTTGATGCATTCCCAGGACATCCAGGAGTTCTACCTTGGCGCCAAGGAAGCGGGCGCGCGAGGCGAGCGGCGCTGGAAAAAGAAGAAGACGTGGCGGTGAGGAAGAGCTGGCAGTAAGATGAGCTTGCCATCCGCAACATAGACCGCCGGCAAGGCAGGCAGCGGAGGCCGGCGACAAGGAGGGAGGAGAGGCGCATGGCCCGACCGGCGGTGCTGACGGTCGCTGACACGATCGCGAAGAGCTTCTTGCGGGCCGCCGAGACGCGGGGCGACAGCCCGGCGATCCGCGAGAAGAAATTCGGCATCTGGCAACCGACGAGCTGGCGCGAATGGCTGGAAATCTCGAAGGAGATTGCGTACGCGCTCCGTGCGATCGGATTCATGCCGGGCGAAGTCGCCTCCATCGTCGCCAACGCGGTTCCGGAATGGGTCCACGCCGACACGGGCATCCTGTGTGCCGGCGGCGTCTCCTCCGGAATCTATCCGACCGATTCCTCGTCCCAGGTCGAGTATCTCGTCAACGATTCCCGCACCAAGGTGATCTTCGCCGAGGACGAGGAGCAGCTCGACAAGATCCTCGCCTGCCGCGCACGTTGCCCGTCCCTGCAGAAGATCATCATCTTCGACATGGAAGGCCTTAGCGGCTTCTCCGACGACATGGTGATGTCGATCGACGAGTTTCGCGCGCTCGGCCGCAACCACATGGTCGGCCGCGAAGCGCTGTGGCAGGAGATGATCGACAGCCGCGGCGCCGGCGATCTCGCGATCCTCGTCTATACGTCCGGCACGACCGGTCCGCCCAAGGGCGCGATGCACGCCAACCGCAGCGTCACGCACCAGATGCGGCACGCCAACGATTTCATCCCGGCGCGGGAGGACGAAGACCGGCTGATCTTCCTGCCGCTCTGCCATGTCGCCGAACGCATCGGCGGCTACTACATCTCGGTCGCGCTCGGCTCGGTGATGAATTTCGCCGAGAGCCCGGAAACCGTGCCGGACAATTTGCGCGAGGTGCAGCCGACCGTCTTCCTCGCGGTGCCGCGCATCTGGGAAAAGTTCTACTCCGCCATCACCATCGCGCTGAAGGATGCGACGCCGCTGCAGCAATGGGTCTATCGGCGCGCGATCGGCATCGGCTACCGCATGGTCGATTGCCGCCTCGAGGGCAGGGCGCCGCCGCTGTCGCTGCGTCTTGCCAACCGCATCGCCTACCAGGTCGCGTTCCGCAACATTCGCCGCATGATCGGGCTCGACCGTTGCCGCATCGCGTTCACCGGCGCGGCGCCGATCGCGCCGGAACTGATCCGCTGGTATCTGGCGCTCGGCATCGACGTGCACGAGGTCTACGGCCAGACCGAGAATTGCGGAGTCGCCACCATGATGCCGGCGGACAGGATCAAGCTCGGCTCGGTCGGCACCGCGGTGCCCTGGGGCGAGGTCGCCCTGTCGCCTGACGGCGAGATCCTGATCAAGGGCGACTTCCTGTTCATGGGCTATCTGAACCAGCCGGAGAAGACTGTGGAGACGATCGATTCCCGCGGCTGGCTGCACACCGGCGACGTCGGCACCATCGACAATGAGGGCTTCGTCCGCATCACCGACCGGATGAAGGACATCATCATCACCTCCGGCGGCAAGAACATCACGCCCTCCGAGATCGAGAACCAGCTCAAGTTCTCGCCCTACATTTCGGATGCGGTCGTGATCGGCGACAAGCGGCCCTATCTCACCTGCCTCGTGATGATCGACCAGGAGAACGTCGAGAAGTTCGCCCAGGATCACGACATCCCCTTCACCAACTACGCAAGCCTGTGCCGAGCGAGGGAAATCCAGGACCTGATCTGGCGCGAGATCGAACAAGTCAACGGCAATTTTGCCCGTGTCGAGACCATCAAGAGGTTCTACCTGATCGAGCGCCAGCTCACACCGGAGGACGAGGAGCTGACGCCGACCATGAAGCTGAAGCGCGGCTTCGTGAACAAACGCTACGCTGCCGAGATCGAAGCGATGTATCGCGAGCGCGCGGTGGCGTGACGCATGCGCATGACCCGGAAAAGTGGGAACCGGTTTTCCGAGAAGGGCATGCGCAAAAAGGAAACGTCCCATTCGAGAAAGCGAAGGAGCCGTGGCCCCCGCCCTTCGTCCAACACGGGCCTTTAGGAGAGGAGACGTCAATGTCGAAATCGTTCAGCGCATTCGGCCTTGCTGTGGGCGCCGTGGTGCTCACCTGTCTGCCGGCCGCAGCGCAAACCAAGGTCACCAACGAAGGCATCTCGGCGACCGAGATCGTCATCGGTACGCACCAGGACCTGTCGGGTCCGATCAAGGGCTGGGGCGTCCCGGTCGCAAACGGCATGAAGATGGCAACCGAGGAGATCAATGCGTCCGGCGGGATCAACGGCCGCAAGATTCGGCTGGTCGTCGAGGACAGCGGCTATGACCCGAAAAAGGCCGTGCTGGCTTCGCAAAAACTGATCGAGCGCGACAAGATCTTCGCGATGGTCGGACCGATGGGATCGCCGACGGTGCTCGCCGCGCAGGACATCCTCTTCGATGCCGGCGTCCTGCAGCT
Source organism: Bradyrhizobium sp. USDA 326 (assembly GCF_049739485.1). NCBI lineage: Bacteria > Pseudomonadati > Pseudomonadota > Alphaproteobacteria > Hyphomicrobiales > Nitrobacteraceae > Bradyrhizobium > Bradyrhizobium sp. USDA 326. The sequence continues at coordinate 1,831,389 of NZ_JBMGQA010000001.1, read as the reverse complement.
CTTCCCGCTAACCGCGGCCGAGTTCACCTTCAAGTTCGATCCGGCCAAGCCGCAGGAACGATTGAAGTTCAACAATCTGCTGCCATACGTCGAGAGCACGCGGGCCGCGCTGAAATACATGATGGAATGGAAGGGCTTCAAGAAGCCCTGCATCATGCATCAGGACGACGAGTACGGTAAGAACGTGCTCGACGGCTTCAATCAGCAGCTCATCGCCATGAAGGCGCAGCCGGCGTCGATCACGAGCTACAAGCGCGGCGCCTCCGATTTCAGCGCGCAGATCGCCAAGATGAAGTCCGACGGCTGCGACCTCGTCGTGCTCGGCACCGTGCTCCGCGAGACCATAGGGGCGATGTCCGAAGCCAAGAAGCTCGGCTGGGACGTCACCTTCCTCGGTGCCACCCCCACCAACGTGATGGAGGTCCCGGCGCTGGGCAAGGAAGCCGTCGAGGGTCTCTATGCCGCCAGCGGCTTCGAGATTCCCTATGAGGACACCGCCAAGGGCAAGGTGAAGGATTGGCTCGTCAACTACAAGAAGATGTTTGGCGCGGACGCCAACACGCAGGCGATCATCGGCTACAACGCGATGATGACGTTTGCGTTCTACGCGAACAAGGCGGGCAAGGATCTGACGGGCCAGAAGATGCTGGACTCGCTCGAGTCGGGCGAGAAATTCCTCGACATCTTCAACTCGCCGCCGACCAAGTTCTCCAAGACCGACCACCTCGCCAACACCATCACCCAGGTGCAACAGGTCAAGGGTGGCCGCTGGGTGCTGGTGAAGGACAATCTGATGTTTTGATCGGTTCGCTTTCACCCTCGCCTTTAAGGGAAGGTGAAAGCGGCCACCTAGACTAGCCCGGCGGTGCCGTGGTTCGCGTCTAGAGCATGATGCGCAAAAGTGCGCAGCGGTTTTCCGGAAAAATCATGCTCAAGCAACAATCCAAAGCGCGGTGACGATTCATCCGGATCTCATCGCGCTTTAGGCAATTGCGGGCCGACTGACTTGTGTCGAAAGCTTCGAGCAGTCAGCGCGTCTCGGCGACCGCCACCGAAACCTGCACCGGCTCGTCGACATACTTCATCACCGCCGACTGGTGGAGCACGAACAGCGGCTGATAGCTCCGCGTCGCGTCGTCCTCGACCATCGCCATGCGGCGATTGTCGAGCATCAGCCAGTGGCCGTCGAGCCGTGCAGCAGCAATCGCGTGCTCCTCGCCGGCGCGGATGTCGCGCACCACGAGGATGCGAAGGTCTTCGGGAGGAACGCCCGCCAGCCGCAGCGCGGCGAGCTTGGCGATGGCATAGTCCTCGCAATCGCCGGCGCCGCGCGCGAAGGTAGCAAGCGGTGAGCTCCAGACGTCGTCGGTGCCGTCATTGGCGGCGTGGATGGCGAGATTGACGGCGCGGTTGATCTCGCCGAGGCGCGCACGGCCGTCGCGGGCGCGGGCCTGGTCGACGATGGCGAGCAGCTTCAGGGCCGCGGGCGAAACGCAATTATCCCGGTCGCCGTCGCAGAGCGCGAGCTGAACCATGTCCCCGTCGAGCTCGTGCTTCAGCGTCGACCATTTGTGCTGGAGGCGGCCGGATGAGATGGCGAAGGCGAACACGCCGAACGGCTCGGCGGATTTGCGCACGAGGACGCCGGCGCCCGGCGACAGCAGCGTGCCGGCGCGAAGCTCGGCGGCCGATCCGAGCAGGATCAAGCCGCACAAGATCAGGATTGCGCGCCAGGCGCGCGAGCGAGCGGCGGTCTCCATCTGACATCCCCTTGCCAGGCTTCGCGAGATCCCTCTCGATCTCGACGTGCCGGGCTTCGTTGCTTTCCCGGAGATAGTGCGAGGCGCGCCGTTTTGGTCTGCTTAACGCGCCCGGCAGGGGCGTCAAAACCGGGTGACAGGCTGAAACAGGCCTGCCCAAATTGCGTAAAATTTTACGATTCGAAAGCTAGGACGGCCTCGTTGCCGCGAAACGGAGCCGGTTGCAGGCATAAGTTGCGGTCGCCGCTGATTTGTTCCCTATGGCTAACAGCCGCTATTTCACGGGTTCTGTTAGTTAGGTCACAGATTTAGTTCCGTCTTTGCCGCAGGATGCTGCAGGGTATCACTCGGAAAAGACAACACGAGTATCTGTCTTGCCGTTTTTACTTTGAACGACTTGGGGTGACCGGGAATGCGGGTATCTAAGCTTCTTTCGACTTCGGAATGCTTGAAAGACGACTTCCGCTCCTCTGGGGAAGCACCGGCCTGCGGCAGCTCTTTTGGCCAAGTGACGCGATATCACACAAGCAATAGGTGGTTTCGCTAAGGACTTGGTAATGCTAAGCAAGCTTAGGTAGCTGATACTTACTTAAATTTTAACCCTTTTACGGTGCCCGGTTGAATTACGCTGGCAAGTTTGACGCCGCGACGTCTTTGGACGGCCAGGGTTCCGGTTCACCTGGCTATGTCCATGCCGGTTCCTTTGCGGCCAAGTCCTTCATCGCAAAGGCGCATGGCCATGTGCCTGATGGCGCATTCGTTGTTCCCGATCCCAACCTGATCTTCAACGGCGAGTTCAAGCGCGCCGGCCTCGATCTCGTGCTGTCCCACGAAGGGCGGGAGTTCGTGGTTCACGATTATTTCAGGGGCGACAAGCGCGCCGCGGTCGCCTCGCCCGACGGCGCCCACCTCACCGGCGACGTCGTCAACGCTCTCACCGGCCATGTCCAGGTCGCCCAGGCCGCACCCGGCGCCGCTGCGGCCCAGGTCATCGGTCACGTCACCAAACTCTCCGGCAGTGCGACCGCTATTCGCAACGGTGTCTCGGTCATCCTGAACAACGGCGACAATGTCGAGAAGGGCGACGTGGTCTCGACCGGCGCCGATTCGACGCTCGGTATCACCTTCATCGACGGCACCGTGTTCGGCCTGTCCTCCAATGCGCGGATGGTGCTGAACGAGATGGTCTACGACCCCAACGGGTCGAGCAACTCCTCGCTGCTCAGCCTGGTTGCGGGCACCATCACCTTCGTCGCCGGCGAAACCGCCAAGCATGGCGACATGAAGGTCGACACGCCGGTCGCCACCATGGGCATCCGCGGCACGGCGGTGCTGACCCAGATCAACTTCGTCGTTCCCGCCGGCGGCGGGGATCCGCAGCCGCAGGCGAGCTTCCAGGTGCTGGTCGAGCCGAACGGGACGACCGGCTCCTACATCCTGTTCGACAAGGTCACGCTGCTGCCGATCGCGACGGTGAACCAGGCCGGCCAGATGATTCAGATCAGCGGCGGCAACGTCTCCATCACCAACGCGCTGATGTCGCCGGAGGTGCAGAAGCTGATCACGGACGTGTTCACGCTGAAATTCACCGACAACAACACCAACACCAAGCTGACCACGAATTTCACCGACACGATCACCCCGATCAGCCTGGACGTGGTGTTCAAGTCGGGAGCCGGCTCCGTCGCAGTCGCGACATTCGTCAATCTCAGTCCGCAGGGACGCGACGCACCCGGCAATTCGACGCAGCAGGCCACCCGTGTTCCCGGCCAGCCGATCGTGCAAAGCTTCGACGCCGGGGGCAACGTAAAGACGGCCTTCGCGCTGACTGAGCGCGCGGGCACAACGGGCGACACGCATGCCGACACGATCACCGGCCTGATCAGATTCGTCGATCAGAACCTCGGCGACCGGCCGACGGTGTCGGTGAGCCTCGCCGAAGCGCCGAACTACGTCTACAAGAGCGCCGGTCAGCAGGACGTCACCGGCTCGCTCACCGAGCTCCAGAGGCAGGGCATCGCGGCGACGCAGATCCAGATCAGCGTCGTTGCCGACCCCGCCAACGAGAACAACGGCTCGGCGATCTGGACCTACACGATCCCCGACAAGGTCTTCGACTTCCTCGCCGCCGATGAAACCCTGACGCTGACCTATATGGTGCGCGTCGACACCAATTTCGTGGTGAACCCCGAGTCCAGGTTCATCCCGATCACCATCACGATCACGGGTACGAACGACAAGCCTACCGTTGCGACGTCGGGTGGCAGCGTCATCGAGCAGGTCGGGACCGGTAACGAGGCTCTGGACGTCATCACCGGCACGGTCACCTTCACCGACGTCGATCTGACGGACCGGCCGATCGTGAGCGCTGAGCTCTCGTCCACTCAGCCGTTTAAATATCTCGATGCGGAAGGCAACGACATCACCGCCACGCTGACGCCGCAGCAACTCGCCGCGATTGCAGCCGTCAAGGTGCCGCTGACGGTGGTGCAGGGTGCAGGGAACGGCAACAACGGCTCGGCTACCTGGACCTACAGCGTTCCCGACCATCTCTTCGACTTCCTTGCCGAGGACGAGAAGCTGATCCTCAATTACGTGGTGCAGGTCGATGACGGGCACGGCGGCATCGTCAGCACGCCGCTCACGGTTTCCATCAATGGTGCCGACGTCAATGTCGAGGGCACCAACGACGTGCCGACGATCATCGAGGACGACACGACCCCGACCGGCGCGGTAACCGAGGACGATGCGGCGGTCACGCTCGTGGCCAACGGTACCATCACGTTCAACGATCCCGATCTCACGGATACCCACACCGCAAGCTTCGAGCTGAAGTCGACGACGTCGAGCGCGCACCTGCCTGGATTCAGCGATGGCACCTCGCATATCGGCACGTTCGCGCTAACGTCGGTGAGCGAGAGTCCCGGCGTCAGCTCGCGAGGATCGGTCGGCTGGACACTTACGATCGACAATAACGACCCGGTGTTGCAGTCGCTGGCCGAAGACCAGACTGTCACGCAGGTTTACACCGTTACGGTCGACGACCATCACGGTGGGACGGTCACCAAAGATGTCACGGTCACCATCACGGGGACCAACGATGCCCCGACCGTCACGAGCCATGAAGACGCGGCGAAGGGCTGTGTCATCGAGGACGCGGGCCCGACACTCTCGATCTGCGGCACACTGGCGATCCAGGATCTCGACCTGATCGACACTCATGCCGCGCAGGCCGTGTTCAAGTCTTCGACGTCGAGCGTACATCTGCCGGGCTTCGACGACGGCACGCCGCTCGGCTGCTTCACGATTGATCCGTCGGTGTACGAATCCAACACCGACACCGACAACGGCGCGACGCTGGGCTGGCATTTCACGCTCGACAACAGCAATGCGGTGCTGCAGTCGCTGGCGCAGGGCCAGACCATCACCCAAGTCTACACCGTCACGATCGACGACCATCATGGTGGGATGGTCACGCAGGACGTCACCGTCACGATCAACGGCGTCAACGACGCGCCGACCGTCACCAGCAGCGCCGCAGATGCTACTGGAGCGGTGACCGGAGATGCCAGTTCGACGTTGTCGATCTGTGGTACGCTGGCGATTCAGGATCTCGACCTGATCGATACCCATACGGCGGATGCCGTCTTCAAATCATCCACGTCGAGCGTTCAGCTTCCGGGCTTCGCCACAGGCACGCCGCTCGGCACCTTCTCGATCGACTGCGCAGTTGACGAGTTCAATACCGACACCAACGTCGGCGCGACGCTGGGCTGGCATTTCACGCTCGACAATAGCAATGCGGTGCTGCAGTCGCTGGCGCAGGGCCAGACCATCACCCAGGTCTACACCGTCACCTTCACCGACGATCATGGCGCCCAGGTCTCTCAGGACGTGACGGTCACGATCAACGGCGTGAACGACGCGCCGACGCTCGGCAACGCCACGCTGGCTGCGATCGCCGGTAACGAGAGCGACCCGAGTGGAGCTGCGATCGCCGATCTCTTTGCGAACAAGTTCCAGGACGCCGATACCGGCGCGGCCTTCAAGGCCATCGCCGTGACGTCGGATGCGGCCACCGCGGCGCAGGGCACCTGGCAGTACGCGCTGGCCGGTACGCATCAATGGGTCGATATCGGATCGGTCAGCGACACGACCGCGCTGGTGCTGAGCCCCGATACGCTGATCCGGTTCGTGCCAGCCAATGGCTTCTCCGGGACGCCGGGCACGCTGGGAGTCCACGCACTCGACGACACCTATACGGGCGCCATCACGACTGATCCGTCGATGGCGACGATTGATCTTTCGGTTACCGGCACCGGCGGCAAAACTCCAGTCTCGCAGGATATCACCACCATTGGCACGGAAGTGACCGCTCCCGCCGGCGGCCCGGTCATCGACACCGAGAGCTTCCAGGTCGAGCACATCGCCGAGAACAGCAACGACATCATCAGCGATCTTGTCGTCATCGACACCGATCCAGGCGCAGCGGCGGACACTTTCACAGTCGCGCTGTCGACTGCGCATCCGGACGTCAGCAGCGTCAGTGTTTATCCGATCACGGGCTCGCTCGATCAGATCAACACCGGCCTCGCCAGCGGTGCCGGTGTCACCTACGACCCGACAGGCGCCAGCACCGACGATTACCCGCAGCCCCCCGCGACCGACCAGATCACGCTGACCGTTGCCGACTCGGCCGGCCACTCCGACACGGTCAACTTCATCTTCGTCAAGGGAGCGAGCAGCCAGGATATCACTCTGGCCGGCGCCGACGGCAAGGACGTCATTTTCGCAACGAACTCGAGCGACACGCTGATTGGCGGCGGCGCCAAGGACCAGTTCGTGTTCGCGCCGACGTCGTCGCAGACCGCGGTTCAGCACACCGTGAACGACTTCGAAATCGGCCTCGACAAGATAGATTTACGGCTGTTCACGAGTATCACGTCGTGGACACAGGTCTCCCAGCTCGCGGAGCAGCAGGGCACCGACACTTTGCTCACGCTCGATGGCAACGACAAGGTCCTCCTGAAGAACACTGTCGCCGGTGATCTCCACGCCAGCGACTTCATCCTTCATGTAGGTTAGAGACTTCCGTCCGGGCACGCGGCCCTTTATTCCGCTTTGATCGCGACAGAAAATCCCTATCCTCTGTCGCCGAGTAGTTCGCCATCTGCGTCATGGCAATCCAAGATCAGACCTGAAGCGGGGCAGGAAGTCCGGTCGAAATGAAACGTCTCAAGATCCTGCGGCGGTGGTTTGCGCGGAAGTTCGGCTTTGCGCGGCTGATGTGCCTTGCGCTGCTGGTTCTGTTTGCCGGCGTTCGCCTCTGGGATCCGCCGCCGATCCAGGAATTGCGGCTGCGCACCTTCGACATGTTCCAGCTGATCGATCCGCGCCACAAGACGGCGCGGCCGGTCACCATCGTCGATATCGACGACAAGAGCCTCGCCAGGCTTGGCCAGTGGCCGTGGCCGCGCACGCGGATCGCCGACCTGATCCAGAACCTCACCCAGAACGGCGCGGTGGCGATCGGCTTCGACGTGGTGTTCTCTGAGCCAGACCGGCTCAATCCGGACCTGGTCGCGGACCAGATGCGCTATCTCGACGATAGCACCCGCGCCAAGCTGCGCGAGCTGCCGACCAACGACCAGATCCTCGCCGAAGCGATCAAGCGCTCGCGCGTGGTGCTGGGCGAGACCGGGCAGCGGGCGATCTCGTCCGAGATCGACAAGTCGCTGCCTTTCACCGGCATCGCGACGGTCGGCGAGGAGGGCGCCGAACGCTTCCTGTTCGAATTCCCTGGCCTGCTCCGCAACGTGCCCGTCATCGAGAAGGTCGCCGCCGGCCGCGGCCTGTTCACCATCAAGACCGAACGCGACGGCCTGATCCGCCGCGTGCCGATGGTGATGCGTGCCCAGGGCCACGTCATGCCCTCGCTCAGCCTCGAGATCCTGCGCGTCGCCACGGGCACGCCGACGCTGCTGATCCGGACCGACAAGACCGGCGTGCGGGCCATTCGCCTCAAGGGCGTCGAGATTCCGACCGATAAGAACGGTCAGCTCTGGGTGCACTATGCGCGCCAGGATCCTTCGATCTACGTCTCGGCGGCCGACGTCCTCGACAACACCGTGCCGCCCGCCAGGCTCGCCGGCAAGCTGGTGCTGGTCGGCACCTCCGCGGTCGGGCTCAACGACATCAAGACCACGCCGGTATCCTCGACCATGCCGGGTGTCGAGATCCACGCCCAGGTACTCGAGAGCCTGCTGAGCGGCGCGGTGATCTCGCAGCCGAACTACGCGCTCGGAGTCGAGTTGCTCGCCGCGCTCATCATCGGCCTGCTCGTCATCATCTTCACGCCAAATCTCGGTCCCGTGCGCCTCGTGCTCGCCGGTGCGATGTTCGCCGCGATCCTGGTCGGCACGTCCTGGTTCTTCTACGCGCAGTACCGCTATCTCATCGACTTCACCTATCCGCTGCTCTCGACCACGGCGATCTATCTGACGCTGATCTTCGCCAGCTTCGTGCGCGAGCAGCGCCAGCGCGTGCAGATCCGCGGCATGTTCGCGCAATACATGTCGCCGGTGCTGGTCGAGCAGCTGGCGCAGTCGCCGGAAAAGCTCGTGCTCGGCGGCGAGGAGCGCGAGATGACGATCATGTTCTCCGACGTGCGCGGCTTCACCACGATCTCCGAGAGCTACAAGCAGGATCCGCAAGGGCTGATCGCGCTGATGAACTGCTTCCTGACGCCGCTGACCGACGTCATCATCGAGCGCAAGGGCTACATCGACAAGTACATGGGCGACGCCATCATGGCGTTCTGGAACGCGCCGCTCGACGATGCCGAGCACGAGCTCAATGCCTGCGAGGCTGCGATTCAGATGCTGGAGCGGATCGACATGGTCAACAAGGAGCGCGAGCAGGAAGCCGCGGATGGCGGCCACGTCTACATTCCGCTCAATGTCGGCATCGGCCTCAACACCGGTATCGGTGTGGTCGGCAACATGGGCTCCGACCTGAAGAAGAACTACTCGGTGCTTGGCGACAGCGTGAACCTGGCGTCGCGGCTGGAAGGGCAGACCAAGGAATACGGCTTCCCGATCATCGTGGGATCCAGGACCGCGCTCGCGGCCAAGGAGAAGTTCGCGATTCTGGAGCTCGACTTCATCATGGTCAAGGGCAAGACCGAGCCGGAAGTCATCTATGCCATCGCGGGCCGCGAGGACGTGATGCATTCGGGCGCGTTCCAGCGCCTGCGCAACATCACCATCGAGATGCTCGGCTGCTACCGCAGCCGCGACTGGCAGGGCGCGCTGGATGCGATCGAGCGCGGCCGCCGCAGCGAAGACGCCGACACGCTGGAGAAGCTGTTCCGGCTCTACGAAGCAAGGATCAAGGATTTCCAGCTCAATCCGCCGCCCGAGGGCTGGACCGGGGCCTATGCGCTGCTGACGAAGTAGCGGTGCGATCGAGGCATCTCCGGTGCCTCACGCTCAGTCATTGCGAGCGCAGCGAAGCAATCCAGAATGTCTCCGCGGATGCATTACTGGATTGCTTCGCTGCGCTCGCAATGACGAGTTTGATGCGCCTGTGTGCGCCAAACATCCGCTTCCGTAGGGTGGGCAGAGGCGCGTCAGCGCCGTGCCCACCATCTCTCCTCGCATTGGTCCGAAGCGGCGGGCGCGCTTGCGCGTTGCCTAGGCAGGGACAGCTGTCTCCGCTCCCGTCACTCCACTCCGATCGTCGTCAGATCCTGGAACCAGTGCTGCGCCTGCACGAATTGCTTGATCTTTGGCGACAGCGCGTGCGGGTTGGTGTCGTGGACGACCCAGACCAGTGCGGCATCGTCCACGATCAGCGCGTGCGCCTGCGCCAGCAGCTCGTCCTGTTTGGTGGCATCGAAGGTCTGCTTGGCCTCGTCGATCAGCGCATCCACCTTCGGGTTCTTGTAGCCGCCCCAGTTGACGCCGACAGGCGCGATCTGCCCGGAATGGAAGAAGCGGACGATGGCATAGAGCGGGTCCGAGGTGACATAGGCGATGTTGTTGGCGGTGATGCCGGCGTTCATCTCGTCGGCCGCCCCCTTGCGCCAATGCGTATAAAGGGTCTCGAGCTCGACGACCTTGAAATCGATGTCGATGCCGATCTCCTTGAAGCTCTGCTGCAGGAATTCGTTCATCGGCAGCGACAGCATCTGTCCGGTGCCGCCCTGCGCGATGATGAAGGTGGTCTTCAGCGGCTTGGCCTTGGAGTAGCCGGCCTCCTCGACCAGCTTCTTGGCTGCTGCGAGATCATATTTCAGCTCGAAGGTCGGTTTGCCGAACCATGGGCTCGACGGATCGACCTGGCCTTTGGCCGGCTTGGCGAGGCCGTTCATCAGGCCGACCACCGCCTCGCGATCGATCGCAAGGTTGAGCGCCTTGCGCAGGCGGATGTCGGTCCAGGGCGAGCCGGGCAGCACGCTGAGGTGATAATTCCAGACATGCGGCGTGACGTTGTCGACGAGCTTCATGCCGGCCGCTTTCAGCTGCGGCACGGCATCCGGCGCCGGCGTCTCGATCAGGTCGACCTGGCCGGCAAGCAACGCATTGGTGCGCGTCAACGCTTCCGGCATCGGCACCAGCACGATCTTGTCGACCTTGGGGATACGCTTCTTGTTCCAGTAGTCAGGGTTCTTGGTCAGCTCGGCGAGCTCGCGCGGCACCAGCTTGGTCAATTTGAAAGGGCCGGTGCCCGAGGGCTGGCTGGCGAACTTGTCCCAATCCTTGCCGAGCTTTTCATACTGCGCCGGGCTCGACACCAGGAACCACAGCATCTGATACGGGAAGAAGGAATCGACCGTCTTGGTGGTGATCTCCACGGTAAAGTCGTCGACCTTGGCGTAGCTCGCGACGGAGGGCAGGCGGGTCTTCACCTGTGCGCTCTGCCGCTTGTCGAATTGCGGCGCCTTGTCGTTGAGCACCTTGTCCAGATTCCAGATCACCGCATCGGCGTTGAACTCGCTGCCGTCGTGAAACTTCACGCCCTTGCGAAGCGTAAAGCGCCACTTGGTCTTGTCGGCATCGTCGACTTTCCATTCGGTGGCGAGGCCCGGCACCAGCTTGCCGGGGCGATCGGCGACATCCATTTCCCAGGCGACCAGGGGATCGTAGATCGTGTAGGCCGTGAATTGGTAAGCGCCGGCGCCGCGATCGGGCTGGCCTGTCGTCAGCGGGATGTCCGCCATCGAGATGCCGTAACGCACCACCGTTTCGGCACGCGCCGAGATTGCGGAAACTGTCAACGCAAGCATGGCGAGACAGGTCGACAGACGAATACGCATGGATCAAAGCTCCAGGGAGGGTCTGGGCCTGGACTTGCAATCTTGATGCCAGAATAGGCAGTGCGCCGATTTCGCCGGTGCGTCATCACAAGTACTTGTCGTCCTGAGGGCAATTTGCAGAATAAGTTTCTCCTTGGCATAGCCATTGCATACGGGTGCATCAAAATTAATCATCGAAAGCCGGAAAAGGATTGAGGCGATGCTTATCAAGAAGAACAAGACCCGCGCGGCGCTGATCGCGCTGTTGGCGCTCGGCAGCGTGGCCGCATGGCCGCGCGCAGTCAGCGCCGAGACCGTGCTGCGCATCGGCATGACCGCTGCCGATATTCCGCGCACCCTGGGTCAGCCCGATCAGGGCTTTGAAGGCAATCGCTTCACCGGCCTCACCATGTACGACGCGCTGACCGGCTGGGACCTGTCCTCTGCCGACAAGGCGAGCGTGGTGATCCCCGGCCTTGCCACCGAGTGGAAGGTCGACGATGCCGACAAGACCAAGTGGGTCTTCAAGCTGCGTCCCGGCGTCACGTTCCATGACGGCTCGCCGTTCAACGCCGATGCTGTCGTGTGGAACGTCGAAAAGGTGCTGAAGCAGGACGCGCCGCAATTCGATGCCAGCCAGGTCGGCGTCACCGCCTCGCGCATGCCGACGCTGGCCTCGGCGAAGAAGATCGACGACATGACGGTCGAGCTCACCACCAAGGAGCCCGACAGCTTCCTGCCGATCAACCTCACCAACCTGTTCATGGCGAGCCCGGCGAAGTGGCAGGCCTTCTACGACAAGGCCGAGGGCGCCGATGCCAAGGCGAAGTCGCAGGCCGCCTGGACCGCGTTCGCCAAGGACGCCTCGGGCACCGGCCCGTGGAAGATGTCGAGCTTCACGCCGCGCGAGCGGCTCGAGCTGGTCAAGAACGCGAACTATTGGGACAAGGCACGCGTCCCCAAGATCGACAAGATGGTGCTGCTGCCGATGCCGGAAGCGAATGCGCGCACCGCGGCGCTGCTCTCCGGCCAGGTCGATTGGGTCGAGGCGCCGGCGCCGGACGCGATCCCCGAATTGAAGCAGCGCGGCTTCAAGCTCTACGCCAACGAGCAGCCGCACGTCTGGCCGTGGCAATTCTCGCGCATCGAGGGCTCGCCCTGGAACGACATCCGCGTGCGCAAGGCGGCGAACCTCTGCATCGATCGGGAAGGCCTCAGGGACGGCCTGCTCGCCGGCCTGATGGTGCCCGCGACCGGCACCTTCGAGCCTGGCCATCCCTGGCGCGGCAATCCCACCTTCCAGATCAAATACGACAAGGCGGCTGCGCAGAAGCTGATGCAGGAGGCCGGCTTCGGCCCCAACAAGAAGCTGACGGTGAAGACGCAGACATCTGCGTCCGGCTCGGGTCAGATGCAGCCGCTGGCGATGAACGAGTATCTCCAGCAGGCGCTGGCCGAATGCTATTTCGACGTGAAGCTCGACGTCATCGAGTGGAATACGCTGTTCACCAACTGGCGCCGCGGCGCCAAGGATCCCAGCGCCAACGGCTCGAACGCGACCAACGTCACCTATGCGGCGATGGACCCGTTCTTCGCGCTGGTGCGCTTCCTGCAATCGGGCATGGCGCCGCCGGTCTCGAACAATTGGGGTTTCATCAACAACCCCAAATTCGACGAGCTGGTGAAGAAGGCGCGGCAGACCTTCGATCCCGCCGCACGCGATGCCGCGCTCGCCGAACTGCATGCGGCCTCCGTCGACGACGCGGCTTTCCTCTACGTCGCCCACGACGTCGGGCCGCGCGCGATGAGCCCGAAGGTGACAGGCGTGGTGCAGCCGAAGAGCTGGTTCATCGACTTCTCGCCGGTGTCGATACAGTAGCTCGCGCCACACGCTCGGTGCACCCTCTCCCCTTGCGGGAGAGGGTGGCTTCGCGAAGCGAAGCCGGGTGAGGGGTCTCTCTCCGCGGATGCGGACCCTTCGATTGGAAAAGTTTCGTCCGCGGTTAGAACCCCTCATCCGGCGCTTTGCGCCACCTTCTCCCACAAGGGGAGAAGGGAAGAAAAGAAACAACGTGCTCGCCTATATCGCCCGACGCATCGTCTATGTCGTCCCCATCGTCATCAGCGTGGCGCTGGTGTGCTTTCTCCTTGTGCACATCACGCCGGGCGATCCGCTCGTCGCGGTGCTGCCGGCCGACGCCTCGCAGGAGCTCGCCGCGCAGCTCCGCGCCGCCTATGGCTTCGACCGGCCGCTGCCGGTGCAGTTCGGCCTGTGGCTGCTTCGTGCCCTCCATGGCGATCTCGGCAATTCCATCGCGACGGGACGCCCGGTGCTCGCCGAGGTCATGCGCGCGGTCGGCAACACCGTGACGCTCGCGATTGCCGCGGCCATCATCGGCTTCACGATGGGCATCCTGCTCGGTTTGATCGCCGGCTATTTCCGCGAGACCTGGATCGACAAGGTCGCGACCTCCTTTGCCATCGCCGGCGTCTCGGTGCCGCATTACTGGCTCGGCATGCTGCTCGTCATCATTTTCTCGGTGCAGCTCAACTGGCTGCCCGCGGTGGGCGCTGGCCCCAGCGGCTCCAATTCCTGGGCCTGGGATTGGGCGCACCTGAAATATCTGGTGCTGCCGGCGATCACGACATCGGTGATCCCGATGGGCATCGTCACGCGCACCGTGCGCGCGCTCACCGGTGACATTCTCTCGCAGGACTTCGTCGAGGCCTTGCGGGCCAAGGGCCTGCACGAGCGCGGCGTGTTCCGCCACGTCATCAAGAACGCCGCGCCCACCGCGCTTGCGGTGATGGGGCTTCAGCTCGGCTACATGCTCGGCGGCTCGATCCTGATCGAGACCGTGTTCTCCTGGCCTGGCTCGGGCTTCCTGCTCAACTCGGCGATCTTCCAGCGCGACCTGCCGCTGCTGCAGGGCACGATTCTGATCCTGGCGCTGTTCTTCGTCTTTCTCAACCTGCTGGTCGACATCGCCCAAGCCGCGATCGACCCGCGCATCAAGCGGGGCTAGCCGATGAGCGAGCTTCCGCTTCACGCCACCGCCGATGCCGCGCTGCAGGCCGCGCCCGCGACCAAGGCGCGCGGCTATTGGGCGACCGTCGGCCGCCGCATCATGCGCGACAAGGTCAGCATGGCCTGCGCGCTGGTGCTGCTGCTGATTTTCCTCTCCGCGGTCCTTGCGCCATGGCTGGGCCTCGAAGATCCCTACAAGGGTTCGATGATCCGCCGCCTGCGCCACATCGGCACGCCAGGCTATCCGCTCGGCACCGACGAACTCGGCCGCGACATGCTGGCACGGCTGATCTATGGGGGGCGGCTGTCGCTGGTCATCGGCATCCTGCCCGTGATCCTCGCCTTCTGCATCGGCACCTCGCTTGGCATCATTGCCGGCTATGTCGGCGGCAAGCTCAACACCGCGATCATGCGCACGGTCGACGTGTTCTACGCCTTCCCCTCCGTGCTTCTGGCGATCGCGATCTCCGGCGCGCTCGGGGCCGGCATCCTCAATTCCATCGTGTCGTTGACCGTGGTGTTCGTGCCTCAGATCACCCGCGTCGCCGAGAGCGTCACGACAGGTGTGCGCAACATGGACTTCGTCGAGGCCGCGCGTGCCTCCGGCGCCGGGCCCTTCACCATCATGCGCGTGCACATCCTCGGCAACGTGCTGGGTGCGATCTTCGTCTATGCCACCAGCCTGATCTCGGTCTCGATGATCCTGGCGGCCGGTCTGTCCTTCCTCGGTCTCGGCACAAAGCCGCCGGAGCCGGAATGGGGCCTGATGCTGAACACGCTGCGCACGGCGATCTACGTCAACCCCTGGGTCGCAGCGTTGCCCGGCGCGATGATCTTCGCGGTCTCGATCTGCTTCAACCTGCTCTCGGACGGCCTGCGCAGCGCCATGGACATCAGGAACTAAGCCATGAGCGAGAATGCCTCCATCGAAATGCTCGAACAGGTCGAAGATCGCGGCGGCGTCGCGCAGCCGCTGCTGCAGGTCAACGGGCTGAACAAGCATTTTCCCGTGCGCGGAGGGCTGTTCGCCGCAAGGCGTACCGTGCGCGCCGTCGACAACGTCTCCTTCGCCATCGCCAAGGGCGAGACGGTCGGCATCGTCGGCGAATCCGGTTGCGGCAAGTCCACCACCGCGCGGCTGCTGATGCATCTGATGCCGCGCGACGACGGCGACATCATCTATGACGGCATGACCGTCGGCCAGTCGCTGAGCTTGCGCGAATTGCGCCGCGGCATGCAGATGGTGTTCCAGGACTCCTACGCCTCGCTCAATCCGCGCCTCACCATCGAGGAATCGATCGCCTTCGGCCCCAAGGTGCACGGCATGGCCGACGCCACGGCACGTGCGCTCGCGCGCGAGCTGCTCGGCAAGGTCGGCCTGCGTCCGGAAACCTTCGCCAACCGTTATCCGCACGAGATCTCCGGCGGCCAGCGGCAGCGCGTCAACATCGCGCGGGCGCTGGCGCTGTCGCCGCGGCTGGTGATCCTCGACGAAGCCGTCTCCGCGCTCGACAAGTCCGTCGAGGCGCAGGTGCTCAATCTGCTCGCCGATCTCAAGCGCGAGTTCGGCCTGACCTATCTGTTCATCAGCCACGACCTCAACGTCGTGCGCTACATCTCGGACCGCGTGCTGGTGATGTATCTCGGCGAGGTCGTCGAGCTCGGTCCGGTCGACCAGGTCTGGGACGCGCCTGCCCATCCCTACACGCGCGCCCTTCTTGCGGCGATGCCGTCATCGGATCCCGACAAGCGCACCGAGACGCCGCCGATATCGGGCGACCCGCCCAATCCGATCGATCCGCCCTCGGGCTGTCGCTTCCACACCCGTTGTCCGTTTGCGGAGCCGCTCTGCGCAAATGCGACACCAAAGCTCACCGCGCTCGATAGTATGGGCCACGAGGCTGCGTGCTACATGGCGATACCGGGTTCAGGCCATAGCCGCGCGCCCAGGGAGAAGACCGCATGACGAGACCGACACCGAAAGACATCAAGCCGATCGCGCTGGTCGCGGGCGTGCCCGTGGACGACGAGATCGCAACCCGCATCTCCAATGCCATCGGGCCTGCCTTCGAGGGCTTCGCGGCCATTGCCGGCACGCTGCCGTTCGACCTCGAGCCCGCCGGCTATGTGCTCGCGCAGACGCAGAAGGTGTCGAAATGAGCACCGAACCCGCATTGATGACGCTCACCGAGGTCGCGCGTGCGATCGCAATGAAGCAGCTGTCCTCGCATCAGGCGACGCGCGCGCTGCTGCACCGCATCGGGCAATGGCAGCCGCACCTCAACGCGTTCATGTCGATCGAAGCGGAGGCTGCGTTGAAGGCGGCCGATGCCGCCGATGCCGAGCTTGCCAAGGGCAATGTCCGTGGTCCGCTGCACGGCGTGCCGCTCGCGCACAAGGATATGTATTACGACGCCGGTCACGTCGCGACCTGCGGCTCGCTGATCCGGCGCGACTTCGTGCCGACGGTCACCTCCACCGCCTTGCAGCGGCTGAAGGATGCCGGCCAGGTTCGCCTCGGCACGCTGCATCTGGCCGAATTCGCCTATGGCCCGACCGGGCACAACGCCCATTACGGGCCGGTGCGCAATCCCTGGAAGGTCGCGCACATCACCGGCGGCTCCTCGTCCGGCTCGGGCTCGGCGGTGGCCGCGCGGCTGACCTATGCAGCGCTTGGCTCGGACACCGGTGGCTCGATCCGCATGCCCGCGCATTTTTGCGGCGTCACGGGACTCAAGACCACCGTGGGCCGCGTCAGCCGCGCCGGTGCGATGCCGCTGTCGCAATCGCTCGACACCGTCGGGCCGCTCGCCCGCACCGCCGAGGACTGTGCGCTGCTGCTGGCCTTGATGGCCGGCGCCGACCCCGCCGATTCCACCTGCAGCCAAGAGCCGCTGTCGGATTATGTCGGCGCGACCAAGGGCTCGTTGAAGGGCCTGAAGATCGGCGTGCCCACGTCCTTCTACGTCGACGATCTCGACAGCGAGGTCGCGCGCGTGCTGGACGAGACCATCGCGGTGCTCAAGCGCGAGGGCGCCGACATCGTCAAGGTCGAGCTGCCGGACCAGCGGCAATTGTCCTCGGCCAGCCAGCTCGTGCTGGCGGCCGAAGCTGCCGCCTTCCACAAGCGCTGGATGATCGAGCGTCCGCAGGACTACGGCGCGCAGGTCCTGATGCGGCTCCAGAACGGTCTCGCCGTTCCCGCCATCACCTATCTCGAGGCGATGCGCTGGCGCGGCCCGGCGCTCGCTGCGCACAATGCGGCCACTGCCGGTGTCGACGCGATCATCGCTCCGGCCTCGCCCGTGCCGGCGCCCACGATCGAGGAGAGCGATGTCGGCGGCGGTCCGAACGCACCGGCCATGGTGCAGCGCCTGACGCTGTTCACCCGACCGGTGAATTTCCTCGGCCTGCCGTCGCTGACGGTGCCGTCAGGCTTCACCAAATCCGGCCTGCCTGTCGGCATGCAGCTGATCGGGCGCTCCTTCGACGAGGCGACCCTGCTCACCATCGGCGCCGCCTTCCAGCGCGCCACCGACTATCACGACCGTCTGCCGAAGCTGCCGTCATGACCAATCTCGTCGAGATCTCGGGCCTCAACATCCGCTTCACCGGCGAGCGCACGGTCTATGCCGTAAACGATCTCAGCCTCTCGCTGGGGAACAGCGAGGTGCTGGGCCTGCTCGGTGAATCCGGTTCGGGCAAGAGCGTGACCTTGCGTGCGCTGATGCGGCTCTTGCCGAAGAAGCGGACGCAGATCACGGGCAAGGTCAACGTGCTGGGGCAGGACGTGCTCGCCATGAACGACGAGCAGCTCTCGTCGTTCCGCGGCCAGACCGTGTCGATGATCTTCCAGGAGCCGGCGCTGGCGCTCGATCCGGTCTACACCATCGGCGCGCAGATCGCCGAAAGCGTGGTGCGCCATGAAGGCAAGAGCTTTGCGGAAGGGAGGGCGCGGGCGCTCGAAATGCTCGAGGTCGTACGCATCCCTTCGGCCAAGCGGCGTCTCGACGCCTATCCGCACGAGATGTCAGGCGGCATGCGTCAGCGCGCGATGATCGCGCTTGCACTCGCCTGCCGGCCCAAGATCCTGCTGGCGGACGAGCCGACCACGGCGCTCGATGCCACCGTGCAGATCCAGATCCTCCTGCTGCTGCGCGAGCTGCAGCGCGAGTTCGGCATGTCCGTCATCTTCGTCACCCACGACATCGGCGTTGCCATCGAGATCTGCGACCGCGTCGCGGTGATGTATGCCGGCCAGATCGTGGAGCAGGGCACGCTTCGCGACATCGTCCGCTCGCCGGTGCATCCCTACGCCAAGGGCCTGCTCGCCTCGACCATCCACGGCGCCAAGCGCGGCGCCCGCCTGGAGACCATTCCCGGCACCCCGCCCTCGCTGGCGGAGAAGCCGCACAATTGCTCCTTTGCTCCCCGCTGCAAGCTCGCAATGCCGCGCTGCCTGGAAGGGCTGCCCGCGAATGTCGAGGTCGGACCGGGGCGGGCGGCGAGATGCGTGCTGGCGGAGCCGGTCACCGTGGTGTCATAGTCCCGGATGAGTTGAGCTGGAGCATGATCCCGGCTGCGCGAGCCACACCGCCAGTATTCACACCTCATTCATTCCGGTTCCCGTTCCATGGCTCCGGTCACGGAGAGGGACCTCACTCATGTACATTTCCAACGAAGGCCTGGTGGTCATCCTGTTCGTCGGCCTGGTCGCCGGCTGGCTTGCTGGCAAGGTGGTGCGCGGGACCGGGTTCGGAATCATCGGCGACATCGTGGTCGGCATCGCCGGCGCGCTGGTGGCGAGCTTCCTGTTTCCCAAGCTCGGCATTCGTCTCGGCACGGGGCTCGTCTCCGAAATCGTCTACTCCGCCATCGGCGCCGTCATCCTGCTGGTCGTCGTCCGCCTGGTGCGTGGCGGGGGCAGGTTCTAGCCCCGCATTCGGCTGGCCGGAACTTTCAACCTCGCGATTTCCCGGAAGAGGCTGAAAGCCTGCAAGAAAAAGCCGCAAGCCTGTGAAATTCCGGACTTGCGCGGGAGGCCATCAGGGGTAGATGTGGCCCATCAGGGCTCTGGATGAGCTCGGCTGCGTTGGACGCCGGGCGAACACGATGTTAATCCGGGGCGAGTACCCTGAATTGCCCGTGAAATCAGGGGCCTTGCCCCCTAGCCGAAAGAGATCAGACTGATGGCAGCCATCCCTGGCGTCCGCCGTTCAGAGCTCGGTGACGCCTTGCGCGCTTGTCGCACGGCGTTCATCGGCGTCGGCTTGATGAGCTGCATGATCAACCTGCTCTATCTGACCGGGTCGATCTTCATGCTGGAGGTCTACGACCGGGTGCTGCCGAGCCGCAGCATCCCGACCCTGATCGGCCTCATCATCCTCGCCAGTTTCCTCTACATGGCACAGGGCGTGCTCGACATGATTCGCAACCGCATCCTGGGGCGGATCGGTACCTCGCTCGACGAAGCCCTCAACAAGCGCGTGTTCGACACCATCGTGCGCCTGCCGCTCCTGGTCGGCAGCCGCAACGAGGGCCTGCAGCCACTGCGCGATCTGGACAATGTCCGCTCCTTCCTCGGCGGCTTGGGTCCGAGCGCGTTCTTCGATCTGCCCTGGCTGCCGCTCTATCTCGCCATCTGCTTCGCCTTCCACGTCCTGATCGGCGTCACCGCGCTGGTCGGCGCCATCATCCTGGTCGGCCTGACGCTGGTCACCGAGTTCATGTCCCGCCAGCCGGCACGCGAGGCGATGGGGCTCGCCGCCCAGCGCAACGATCTCGCCCAGGCCAGCCGCCGCAACGCCGAGGTGATGGTGTCGATGGGCATGGCCGGACGGATGAACCAGCGCTGGAGCGAAGCCAACGAAAAATATCTCGCCGGCAATCAGCGTGCGAGCGACGTCGCTGGCGGTCTGGGTGCAGTCGCAAAGGTGCTGCGCATGATGCTGCAATCGGCCGTGCTCGCGGTCGGCGCTTATCTCGTCATTCACCAGGAGGCGACGGCGGGCATCATCATCGCCGGCTCGATCCTCTCCGCCCGCGCGCTCGCGCCGGTCGATCTCGCCATCGCGCATTGGAAGTCCTTCGTCGCGGCACGCCAGAGCTGGCACCGCCTCACGCGCCTGCTGGAGCAGATGCCGGCGCAGGCGATGCCGACCCAGTTGCAGGCGCCCACCAGCCGGCTCTCTGTCGAAGGCCTCGCCATGGTGCCGCCCGGCGACCAGCGCCTCGTGGTGCAGGACGTCACCTTCGCGCTCGCCGCCGGCAACGGCCTCGGCGTGATCGGCCCGAGCGGCTCCGGCAAGTCGTCATTGATCCGCGCGCTGGTCGGGGTCTGGCAGCCGGTGCGCGGCAAGGTGCGGCTCGACGGCGCGGCGCTCGATCAATGGTCGTCCGACATGCTCGGCCGCCACATCGGCTATCTGCCGCAGGACGTCGAACTGTTCGGTGGCACCATCGCGCAGAACATCAGCCGGTTCGATCCCGGGGCGACCTCCGAGGACATCATCGCGGCTGCGAAAGAAGCCGGCGTGCATGACATGATCATCAAGATGCGCGAGGGTTACAATACCCAGGTGGGCGAGCAGGGCGCAGCGCTCTCCGCAGGCCAGGCGCAGCGCGTGGCGCTGGCGCGCGCGCTCTACGGCAAGCCCTTCCTGATCGTGCTCGACGAGCCCAACTCCAACCTCGACACCGAAGGCGACGAGGCGCTGACCCGCGCCGTCCGCGCTGCCCGCGAGCGCGGGGCCATCGTCGTCGTGGTGGCGCACCGCCCGATCGGCGTCGAGGCGGTCGACCAGATCCTGGTGCTGCGCGACGGCCGCATGCAGGCGTTCGGCCCCAAGGAGCAGGTGCTCGCCCAGGTGCTGCAGCCGCGAGCGACGCCGCCGGCACCGATCAAGATCGTCAGCGAAGGCGGAGTGGCCAAGTCATGAGCACAAAGTCCATGAGCACAAAGTCATGAGCACGATGGCCATCGGCGGCCCGAAGCCGGCCGCGAAGAAGACCGTGCGCGACTCCATCAAGTTTCACCTGATCCTCGGCCTCGCGATCGTGCTGGTCCTGGTCGTCGGCCTCGGCGGCTGGGCGTCGACCGTCTTGATTTCCGGCGCGCTGATCGCGCCGGGGCAGATCGTGGTCGAATCCAACGTCAAGAAGGTGCAGCATCCGACCGGCGGGGTGGTTGGCGAGGTGCGCGCCCGCGACGGTGATCTGGTCAAGGCCGGCGACATCGTGGTGCGGCTCGACGACACCGTGACCAAGGCCAACCTTGCCATCGTCACCAAGAATCTCGATGCCGCGCAGGCGCGTGCGGCGCGATTGCAGGCCGAGCAGCGCGGCCTCGACAGCATCGAGTTTCCGCAGACGCTGCTCGAGCGTACCAGCGATCCCGACGTCAAGGTGCTGCTCTCGGCCGAAACCAAGCTGTTCGACGTCCGCGTCAACGGCCGCACCGGGCAGAAAGCGCAGCTGCGTGAGCGCATCACGCAGCTCAACGAGGAAATCTCCGGTCTCAGCGCCCAGGAGAAGGCCAAGGACCAGGAGATCGCGCTGGTGCAGAACGAGCTCACCGGCGTGCGCGAGCTCTATGAAAAGCGCCTGGTGCAGATCTCGCGGCTGACCCAGCTCGAACGCGACTCGGCGCGTCTCAACGGCGAGCGCGCGCAGTACATCGCCTCACGCGCCCAGGCCAAGGGCAAGATCACCGAGACCGAGCTCCAGATCATCCAGATCGACAAGGACGTGGTCAGCGAGGTCTCCAAGGACCTGCGCGAGACCAACGACAAGATCGGCGAGCTGATCGAGCGCAAGGTCGCGGCCGAAGACCAGCTCCGGCGCGTGGACATCCGCGCGCCGCAGGACGGCATGGTGCTGCAATCGACCGTGCACACCGTCGGCGGCGTCGTCACGGCCGGCGATACCTTGATGCTGATCGTTCCGCAGGCCGACGATCTCCAGGTCGAGGCCAAGGTCAATCCGGTCGATATCGACAAGCTTCAGATCGGCCAGAAGACGCTGCTGCGCCTCTCGGCGTTCAACCAGCGCACCACGCCGGAGCTCAACGGCGTCGTCAGCCGCGTCTCGCCCGACGTCACCACCGACCAGCGCACCGGCCAGGGCTACTACACCATCCGCGTCTCGATGCCGGCCGAGGAGGTCGCCCGGCTCGGCGACGTCAAGCTGATTCCCGGCATGCCCGTGGAAGCCTTCGTCCAGACCGGCGACCGCACCATGCTGTCCTACCTGATGAAGCCGCTGCACGACCAGCTGATGCGGGCGTTCCGGGAGAAGTGACGCGCGAAAGCGCGTCATCTTTCCTCGTCATTGCTTCGCTGCGCTCGCAATGACGACTTGGCTACGATCCTGCTATAGTGCGCTTGTTTCAAGCAAAGCGGCGGTCGAATCATGCAATCCCCACCTTCCATCGCCACCGAATCCCTCACCGACGCGAGCCTCGCGGTTGCCCGCCTCGAAGAGATCTACGAGCGCAACACCAAGTTCCTGCGCGACCGGTTCGAGGCCTATGTCAATGGCGAGACAGTCACGACGCGAATGCGGGCCTATTATCCCTTTGTCCGCATCACCACCGCGACGCATGCGCGGCTGGATTCGCGTCTGTCGTATGGCTTCGTCGCGGGCCCCGGCGTGCATGAGACCAGCGTGACGCGGCCGGATCTGTTCCGCAGCTATCTCACCGAGCAGATCGGATTGCTGATCCAGAATCACGGCGTGCCGGTCGAGATCGGCGAATCGGCCGAGCCGATCCCGATCCACTTCGCCTATCGCCGCGACATCAATATCGAGGCCGCCATCACCACCAGCGAGAACTCCGCCGTCACGCGGTCGCTGCGCGATGCGTTCGACGTGCCTGATCTCGCGACGATGGACGATGCGATTGCCGACGGCACCTTCGAGCTCCGGCCGGGGGCGCCCGAGCCGCTGTCCCTGTTCCGCGCCGCCCGCGTCGATTACTCGCTGCGCCGGCTCTATCACTACACCGGCACCGATCCCGAATATTTCCAGAACTTCGTGATCTTCACCAATTACCAGTTCTATGTCGACGCCTTCGCGCAACTCTGCCAGCAGCGGCTTCAATCCGGCGAGGCGGGCCTCGACGCTTTCGTTGCACCCGGCAACGTCGTCACGCGCGCCGGCGGCGCGACGACGGGTGTTGCCCCCGCGCGCGCACCGCAGATGCCGGCCTTCCATCTGGTCGAGGCCGGCTATCGCGGCATCACGCTGATCAACATCGGCACCGGTCCCTCCAATGCGCGCAACATCACCGACCACGTTGCGGTGCTGCGGCCGCACGCCTGGCTCATGCTCGGCCACTGCGCGGGACTGCGCAACACGCAGCGGCTCGGCGACTACGTGCTCGCGCATGGCTATGTGCGCGAGGACCATGTGCTCGACCGTGAGCTGCCGCTGTGGGTGCCGATCCCGGCGCTCGCCGAGATGCAGGTCGCGCTCGAGGAGGCGGTCGAGGATGTCACCGGCCTCGAAGGTTTCGAGCTGAAGCGCCTGATGCGCACGGGGACGGTGGCGAGCGTCGACAACCGCAACTGGGAGATTTCCGGGCCTGAAGTGATCCGCCGCCTGTCGCAATCGCGCGCGGTCGCGCTCGATATGGAATCGGCCGCGATCGCCGCCAACGGCTACCGTTTTCGCGTCCCCTACGGCACGCTGCTTTGTGTCTCCGACAAGCCGCTGCACGGCGAGATCAAGCTGGCCGGCATGGCCAGCGAATTCTACCGCCGCCGTGTCGGCCAGCATCTCGAGATCGGGCTCAAGGCGCTGGAGCGGCTCAAGCGGCAGGAGTCCGAGCGCCTGCATTCGCGAAAGCTCCGCAGTTTCGCCGAAGTCGCGTTCCAGTAGGTCCGGGCCCCCCTTCATCCCTGCTGACAAGCCGGAGAATTTTCCGCATTGTGCGCGAGGGGGGCGACCGGGACGCTTTCAATGCCGCTGACGCGCGACAGGATCATCGGCCACGACCTCGAACGGCTGGCCTTCCGCTTCACCATGCTGAACGATGGCGAGGTCGTGCATTGCCAGATCAGCGACGCCGCGATGGACGAGCTCGCGGGCATGCAGGGCACCGAAAGCAGCGCCCGTCAGGCACAATTCCTGTCCCTGCGCGAGACCATCGAGCGGATCGCATCAGATCTCTACGACGAAGCACCGCGGGTGAAGGGGTATGTGGTGCGGATTTTCACGCGGCATTTGGGACGGTGAGATGGAACGTCACGACGAGCACCGTCCCTCGCCGTCGAGGCTCCCCTTGCGATGCAAGGGGAGCACCTCAGGATAACGGTATTGGAAGTGTCCCTGCTGCGGCAGCCGCTCACCCCTCCAGCTTCCTCAGCAGCAACTTCAGCGCTGTTGCCGCAAACACCTGCATGTTGGCAAACCGGTCGCTGCTGCCCGTCTCCAGCGTCATCACCTCCGCGGCGGGGCCTGCGACCGCCATGCAGCTATGGCCCGCTGCGTCGCCGTAGCGGTTGCCGGTGGGGCCGGCGGCGCCGGTCTCGGACAGACCCCAATCACAATTGAAGCGGCTGCGCATCTGCTCGGCCAGCAGTTGGGCGTAAGGCTCCGACGACGACCGAAAACCCTTCATGCCGTCATCCGAAATATCCATCAGCACCCGTCTGGCATCGCGGGTGTAGACCACCGCGCCGCCGAGGTAATAGGCGGAGGCGCCAGGCACCGCGAGCAGGCTGGCCGAGATCAGGCCGCCGGCCGATGATTCCGCAACCGCGATGGTCTGTTTGCGTGTGATCAGCTGGGCCGCGACCCGTTCCGCAATTCCGACGAGCTCTTTCATCCCTGA
Source organism: Bradyrhizobium sp. USDA 326 (assembly GCF_049739485.1). NCBI lineage: Bacteria > Pseudomonadati > Pseudomonadota > Alphaproteobacteria > Hyphomicrobiales > Nitrobacteraceae > Bradyrhizobium > Bradyrhizobium sp. USDA 326. The sequence continues at coordinate 1,806,469 of NZ_JBMGQA010000001.1, read as the reverse complement.
AACCCCTCTTTCCTTCGCAACCGAGCTGCGCCTTCCTAGCATATGCCGGTGGCCCCGGCTGAGTTGCGGGCGGCGGGCAGGCCTGCTTGAATGCAGGCACGAGACAAGAATTGACGAGGAAACGTGAAGGAGACGTCATGGCGTCCCTGATCGCCGGCGGGGTGGACTGCGATGTGCATCCGGCCGTGCCGCATCTGACCAGCCTGCTGCCCTACCTGAACGATTATTGGCGCGATCAGGTCACGACGCGCGGCATGGTCGACCTCGTCTCGCAATCCTATCCGCAGAACTCGCCGATTACGGCACGGCCCGACTGGCGGCCCGAGCAGGGCAAGCCGGGCGAGAGTCTGGCGGACATGCAGCGCCATGTGCTCGATCCCTTCCAGCTCGAGCATGCCATCTGCAATCCGCTGTACGGCGTGCAGATGGTGTTCTCCGAGGACATGCAGGCCGCCTTCTGCCGCGCGCTGAACGATTGGCTGGCGAAGGAATGGCTCGATCGCAACGCGCGGCTGCGTGGCTCGATCGTGATCCCGACGCAAGGCGTCGAGAAGGCGGTCGCCGAGATCGAGCGCTGTGCGCCGGACAGGCGCTTCGTGCAGGTCTTGATGCTCGTGATGGGCGACGTGCCGCTCGGCAAGCGGGCGCTGTGGCCGATCTATGAGGCCGCGGAGCGCCTGGAACTGCCGGTCGGCATCCATGCCGGTTCCGCCTATCATAATCCGCCGACCGCGGTGGGGTGGGGGTCCTACCACATCGAGGACTATGTCGGGCAGGCCCAGGCGTTCCAGACCCAGCTCACCAGCCTGATCGTCGAAGGCGTGTTCGCCAAATATCCGAAGCTGAAAATGGTGATGCTGGAGTCCGGCGTCTCCTGGATCGCGCCCTATCTCTGGCGCCTGCACAAGTTCTGGCGCGGGGTGCGGATGGAAACGCCCTGGGTCGATCGCGCTCCGCTGGAGATTGTGCGCAGCAACATCCGCTTCTCGTTACAGCCATTTGATGCGCCGCCGGAACCGGAGACATTAATTCGCCTGTTTGATCATATGCAGTCGGACGAATTGGTCCTATTCTCCACGGACTATCCGCACTGGCAGTTCGACGGCCAGGACGCGCTGCCCGAAGGTCTGTCCCCCGATCTCGTGCGCAAGATCATGATCGACAATCCGCATGCAACCTATCCCCGCCTGAAATGAGCCCGCTGCCAAAGGAGGCAAGGCGATGAATATCCAGTTCCGCGAGAGCCAAGAAGCCGCGTCCCCCCTGACCGTCAAAACCGCGATCGCGGACTGCGACATCCACCCGGCACGCGCTACCCGCACCGAGCTCTACCCCTATCTCGCAAAACGCTGGCAGCATCACCTCGAGGTCTACGGCGTCCATGCCTATCAGGGCATGATGGAGGGCCCGCCCTATCCCAAAGCCCAGCCCAACGCCTCGCGCCGCGATGCCTATCCGCCGGAAGGCGGCCCGCAGGGGTCCTCGCTGTCGTTCATGCAGAAGCAATTGCTCGATCCCAACAACGTGCAGCTGGGCGTGCTCAACCCGCTCAACACCGGGCAGGGCATCCGCAATCACGAGCTCTCGGCGGCCCTATGCTCGGCGATTAACGACTGGCAGATCGACAAATGGACGTCCAAGGACAAGCGGCTGAAGGCATCCATCGTCGTCGGCAATGAGGACGGACTGTCGGCCGCCGCCGAGATCCGCGAGCGCGCCGGCGACAAGAACTTCGTGCAGGTGCTGCTGCTCAGCCGCAATGTCGAGCCGCTCGGCCAGCGCCGCTATTGGCCGATCTATCAGGCCGCGGAGGAGGCTGGCCTTCCGGTCGGCGTCCACGCCTTCGGCTTCGGCGGCAACCCGATCACGCCGTCGGGCTGGCCGTCCTATTACATCGAGGAGATGGTAGGTCACTCGCAATGCCAGCAATCGGCGCTGGCGAGCCTCGTGCTGGAGGGCGTGTTCGAGCGTTTCCCGAAATTGAAGATGGTGATGATCGAGGCCGGATTCGGCTGGGCGCCGTCGCTGGCGTGGCGGCTCGACAAGGCCTGGCAGCGGCTCAGGAGCGAGGTGCCGCATGTGAAGCGGCCGCCGTCGGAATATATCCGCGAGCAGGTGTGGTGGACGACGCAGCCAATGGAGGATCCGGAGCGTCGCGAGGACCTGTTCGACGTCATCAAATGGATCGGCTGGGACCGGCTTCTGTTCGCGACCGACTATCCGCATTGGGATTACGATGAGCCCTCGCGCGTCTTGCCGGCGGGCGTCAGCGAGGCCAATCGCGAGGCGTTCTATTTCGGTAACGCGAAGAAGCTCTACGGCGTTTCCTGATGGCAAGACACGTCATCGCGCCGGTCGACGAGCTTCCGCCGGGCACGCGAAAGTTTTTGGAGATCGACGGGCGGCCGATCGCAATCTTCAACATCAAGGGCGAGTATTTCGGCCTGATGAACCGCTGCCCGCATCAAGGCGCGGCGCTGTGTGAGGGACCGCTGATCGGGCTGGCGCAGTCGAGCAATCCCGGCGAGATCGAATACACCAAGTTGGGGGAGATCATCCGCTGCCCCTGGCACGGCTGGGAGTTCGACATCCGCACCGGCCAATCCTATTGCGACCCCCGCCGCTTCCGCGTCAAGGCCTATCCGGCCCATGTCGAGCCGGGCGCGAGCGTGGTGAAGGGGCCGTATGTCGCCGAGACTGTCACGGTCAGGATCGAGAGTGACTACGTGGTGGTGGAGCTGTAGCCCCTGTCATTCCGGGGCGGCCCGCAGGGCTGAACCCGGAATCCATCGTGCGACAGAAATGCTCGCCTCTTGCGGAATGACACCGTCCTAATGCCCCGCCACCGGCTCCGGCACCGCATCATGGGCCGGCACCGCCTTGCCGCCGCGATACACCGTCGAGGCCGCGATGATGCCGAGCAGGGCGGCGAACATCAGCCAGAAGCCGGGCGATGCCTTGTCGCCGGTCCGCTCGATCAGCCAGGTCGAGGCGAACGGCGTGAAGGTGCCGAACAGGGCGGCGGCGAGCGCAAACGCCAGCGAGAAGCAGGTGGTGCGGACATGCGCCGGCACGATCTCGACGAGGGCACCCAACATGGTGCCGCTGTAGACGCCGAAATAGAACGAGAACATCATTTCGACCGCGAGCAGCTTGCCGAAGGTCGGCGCCGCCACCAGCCAGTGCAGAGCCGGATAGGCGGTGACGAGCGACAGGCAGGCGATCGCGATTAGCACCGGCTTGCGGCCGATGCGATCGGAGAGCGCGCCGCCGACCGGATTCCAGATGAAGTTGGTCACCGCCACCAGCAGGGTGACCAGCAGCGCATCCTGCGTCGACAGCTTCAGCACGGACTTGCCGAAGGTCGGCGTATACACGGTAACGAAGTAGAACGTCGTCGTGGTCAGGATCGCGATCATCATGCCGAGCACGACGACGCGCCAGTTGGCGAGTGCCGAGGCGAACACCTCGCTCGCGCTCGGATGCTTCTTCATGGCGAGGAAGGCCGGCGTCTCCTCCAGCGTCCGCCGCAGGAGGAAGATCAGCGGAATGATCAGGCAGCCCACGAAGAAGGGAATGCGCCAGCCCCAGGCGCCCACGGTGTCGGCCGGCATCACCTCGGAGAGGATGTAGCCGAGGATCGAGGCCACGAAGATCGCGACCTGCTGGCTCGAGGACTGGAACGAGGTGTAGAAGCCGCGATTGCCGGGCGTCGAGATCTCCGCGAGATACACAGACACGCCGCCGAGCTCGACGCCGGCCGAGAAGCCTTGCAGCAGCCGGCCGATCAGCACGATGACTGGCGCCGCGATGCCGATGGTCGCGTAGCTCGGGCAGAACGCAATGACGACGGTGCCGAAGGCCATGATGCCGAGCGTGACGATCAGTCCGTGGCGGCGGCCGATGCGGTCGATATAGGCCCCCAGCACGATGGCGCCGACCGGGCGCATCAAGGCGCCGAGCCAGAACACGCCGAACGTGTTGAGCAGGGAGGCGGTCTCGTTCGTCGAGGGGAAGAACGCCTTGCCGATCGCGGCGGCATAGAAGCCGAACAGAAAGAAATCGAACTGCTCGAGGAAATTGCCGCTAGTTGCGCGCAGGATCGCCCCGACGCGTGACTTGATTGCGGGCGGACTGGTTGAGGCGGCTGGTCCAGCCATGACGTTGCTCCCCTTGGAAGACGTGGCCGGGCCGACTGAAATTCACGGCAAGGCGACAGATTGATGCTGCGACAATCTGTCATACCCCTTCCCGCGCGGAGCGGGGCGAGTCAACCGGTATTCCGGAGGAAGCTGATGATTTTTCAGGCTTTATTTTGCGTTGCAGCGACGATCCATTGCCGGAATGCGGCAAGTTTCGGCGCCTCGCGGCGGCCCTCCGGCGCGACCAGGTAGAACCCGGCATCGGCCGGCAGTGCGATCTTGAAGGGGACAACGAGGCGGCCCTTGGCGATGTCGTCCTGGACGTAGGAGGTCCGCCCCATCGCCACGCCGATGCCGTCGATCGCGGCCTGGATGGTCATGAAGATCATGTCGAAGGTGATGCCAGGTTGCCTTGCGATGTCGGCCGGCAGGCCCGCCGCAGTCAGCCACAGCCGCCAATCATCGCTGTTGGCGTTCGAGGTGTGCAGCAGCGGATGGTTGCGCAGATCCTCCGGCCGGCGCAGCGGCTTGTCGCCGCGCAGCAGTGACGGACTGCACACCGGGAACAGCTCGTCCGCCATCAGCCAATCGGCGCGCACGCCCGGCCACTGGCCGCGGCCATAGCGGATCGCGGCATCGACATTGTCGCGCTGGAAGTCGACGAGGCTGGTCGAGGTGGTGATGCGCACGTCGATGCCGGGATGCTGCTCCTGGAAATCGGTCAGGCGCGGCAGCAGCCATTTTGCCGCGAGCGAGGCCAGTGTCGACACGGTCAGCACCTTGTCGTCCTCTTTGCGCAGCAGGCGGTCGGTGGCGAGCCGGAGGTCGTTGAAGGCGGCGCGAACGCCCGGGAGGTAGTCGCGCGCCTCCGGCGTCAGCGCCAGCGCGCGGTTCTGCCGGATGAACAGGCGGATGCCGAGCTCCTCCTCCAGCCTGCGGATCTGATGGCTGATCGCGGTCTGGGTCACGTTCAGCTCGCTGGCTGCCAGCGTGAAGCTGAGATGGCGCGCGGCGGCCTCGAACGCCCGCAATCCGTTCAAGGACGGCAATCTGGCAGTCATTTGGCAGCAGGATACATGACGTTATTTCATGCGAAAAGGTACAAATTGTCGTTTGTCGCAGCGCCGTAGGAAGCAGATATTAGCGGTCAACTTAGCTCCAGGAGCTGAAAATGTCTACTTTGACCGACAATTCGATGACAAATCATCATGCACTCGGCCTGATCCAGCAGATCGGCGAGACGCTTCACGTCTGGCATGAGCGCTACCGCACCAGGCGCGAGCTGACCAACTGGACCGCCCGCGACCTCCATGATGTCGGGCTGTCCTGGTCCGACATCGCCTACGAGGCCGACAAACCCTTCTGGCGGGCCTGATTGGCCGCCAGGCCGGCGCCGCCTGAATTTGGGGCGCCGGCGGTCCCTTTTTCCGCACGGCATGTGTCATGAGCATCCTTCGCCTCGAAGACCTGAAGCAATATTCGGATACGCTGCGCACCCGCGACGGCGCGGCGCTCAACGTTCGCTTCGTCGAGCCGCGCGACACCGAGGAGCTCCAGCACTATTTCCGTTCGCTATCGACGCGCTCTCGTTACAATCGTTTCTTCGGCGCGATCAGCGAGCTGCCGCAGGGCCTGCTGCACGACTTCCTTCAGATCGGCGAGGGCGAGCGCTTCACGATCGTTGCGACCATGATGGTCGAGGGCTTCGAGACCATAGTGGCCGAAGCGCGCTATGCCTTTCATGCCGAGACCGCGACTCTCGAGTTCGGCCTGTCGGTCGACGACCGCTGGCAGGGTTACGGCATTGCCACCGCGCTGATGAAGAACCTCGAATGCCGCGCCGCCGCGCTGCGAGCCGAGCACATGTTCGGCGACACGCTGCGCTCCAACGAGGCGATGGTTTCGCTCGCGCGCAAAGCCGGCTTCGCCTTCGTCCGCCATCCCGACGACTGGAAGCTGGTGCGCTTCGACAAGGAGATCAGCGTCGCTCCGAAAGACATTCCCTGCGCGAGCTGGCGCCTCGCTGCCCTTTCCCGTCAGGCCGACAGCCCCTCAGCCTCGGCCTGACACCACTGCAGCCCGGCCTGGCCACGCCAGAGCCGGGCGTCTTTTTCGCCTTCCGCTCTCTTCATCGTCATTCCGGGGCGCGAATAGCGCGAACCATGATGCGCAATTGCGCATCGGAGAATCCATTTCGCCGCGCGTTCTGCGGCCCAATGGATTCCGGGCCCGATGCTCCGGGCCGCGCCTTGCGGTCCCGTCGCATAGCCCCGGAATGACGCTCCTCGTTTCGGAGCTACTTCCCCGTGAACACCGCTTTCCGCTTCTCGATGAACGCCTGCACCGCCTCCTTGTGATCGGCGGTCGTGGTCAGGCGGATCAGCCGTTCAGCCTCGTGATCCCTGGCCGTTTCGAAATCGAACAGCACGGCCTCGTCCAGATTGTCCTTCATGTAGCGCAGCGCCAGGCGCGGGCCTTCGGCGAGCGATCTGGCCAGTGCGAAGGCCTCGGTCTGCAGCTTGTCATCAGGCACCACGCGGTTGACGAGGCCGATGGCTTCGCAACGCGCGGCATCGACGCGATCGCCGGTGAACATCAATTCGCGCGCCCGGGCGGTGCCGACCAGCCGGGTCAGCAGCCAGGCGATGCCGTAGTCGCCGGAGAGCGCGATCCGGGCGTAGCCGGTGGCGACGAAGGCCGATTGCGCGGCGATGCGGATGTCGCAGGCCATGGCGATGGCGAGGCCGGCGCCGACCGCGGGACCGGGTAGCGCGGCGATGGTTGGCTTACGCACCGACACCAGCGCGCCGGTCAGCAGCCGCTGCCGCTCCTGGAGATCGGCGACCTTGTCGTCGAAGGACATTTCGAGCTTCTTCGGATCGCGATGCGCGCCCATCCCCTTGACGTTGCCGCCGGCGCAGAAGGCTTCGCCCGCGCCGGTGAGCAGCAGCGCGCCGACACGTGGATCCTCGCCGCAGGTTCGGATCATCGTGCGCAGCGCCGGCGTCAGCGCGTCCGACAGCGAATTGCGCGCCTCCGGCCGGTTCAGCGTGATGATGGCGACGCGGTCGCGAATGACGCAGAGGAGCTCGCTGGTACCGGTGGCGATGGTAATTTCCGTGGTCATGTCGCCTCCCCATTTTGTTGTCATTCCGGGGCGATGCGAAGCAGCGAACCCGGAATTTCGAGATTCCGGGTTCGGTCCTGCGGACCGCCCCGGAATGACGAGCTGAACTCAAAACTTCTCCACCCAGGGCCGCAGCTCCAGCTCCCAGCTCCAGGCGCTGCGCGGCTGCTGCAGCACGTTCCAATAGCTCTCCGCGATCGCGTCGGGATCGAGCATCGAATCCGGCTTGTCCGCCGGTTCGGTTCGCGTCGCGCTCCTGATGCCGCCGTCGATGACGAAATGCGCGACATGGATGCCTTGCGGCGACAACTCGCGCGCCATGCTCTGTGCGAGGCCGCGCAGCGCGAACTTGCCCATCGCGAACGGCGCGGACTGCGCATAACCCTTGACGCTGGCGGAGGCGCCGGTGAACAGGATCGCGCCGTGCTTGTTCGGCAGCATGCGCTTGGCCGCCTGCTGTGCGACCAGGAAGCCGCCATAGGCGCTGACCGCAATCGCCTGCGCGACGTCGGCCGGAACGAGCTCGATAAAAGGCCCGCGCGTGCGGCCGCTGGCATTGTAGACGACGAGGTCGGGCGTTCCGATTTCACGCTCGACGAGGCCGAACAGCCGTTCCACCTCGTCGGGCTCGGTGGCATTGCAGGCATAGGCCCTGGCCCCTGTCTCGCTGCAGAGCGCGCCGAGCTTTTCGATCTTTCGCGCGGCGAGCGCGACGCGGACGCCCTGGGCGGAGAGCAGCCGCGCCAGCGAGGCGCTCAGGCCTTCGCCGGCGCCGACGAGGAGGGCGATCTTGTATTTCGGATGTTCCATGGCGTGATCTCTCGGAAGCAGGAGCCGCTGATCTATGCATGGGCTGTGCGAAGAACCAGCCGGGACGATGACAATTCCGCAGAGCGAATTGCTCCTCTGCGGCGATCATGCCGCCCTGACAATTTGCGGCTTTATCGCGGTCCGCGACTGGAGCATGATCGACATCATCCCAAGCGGCAAGCGCAAAGAATTGCCGTGGGACGGAAACGAAGAGGACGATCATGCACAAGCCGGTCACAGCGCAGCCACAAGGTGTCGCGGCCGCACCATCCGGCCTGCTGGCGCCCGATACGTCAGGCATGAATTTCTACCGCGCCGATCCGGCGCTCGCCGATCTCCTGCGCATCCATCTGCCTGATACGCTGTTCCGTCATATCGAGCCGCATCTCGATCGTCTCGGCGAACTCGCCGGCGGCCGTCTCGACGAGTGCGCCCGGCTCGCGGACCGGCATACGCCCATTCTGCACCAGCGCGACAAGTTCGGCCGTGACGTGCAGTGGATCGAATACCACCCGGCCTATCGCGAACTGGAGAACGCTGCGTTCGGCGAGTTCGGCATCCATGCGCTCTCGATCCGCAAGGGTATCATGGGCTGGCCGGACAAATTTCCTGTGGTGGCCAAGCACGCCTTCACCTTCCTGTTCAACCAGACCGAATTCGGCATGGGCTGCCCGATCAACGTCACCGACGGCTGCGCCAAGCTGCTAGCAAACTTCGGCAGCGAGGCGCTGAAGGCAAAATATCTCGATGGCCTGACCTCGACCGACATGAGCAAGCTGACTCAAGGTGGCCAGTTCATGACCGAGAAGGAGGGCGGCTCCGACGTCGGTACGCTGACCACGCGCGCGGTGCAGGAGGGCGACCATTGGCATCTCTACGGCGAGAAGTGGTTCTGCTCGAATGCGGATGCGAAGGTCGTGATGCTGCTGGCGCGGCCCGAAGGCGCCGGCCCCGGCACGCGCGGCGTCGGCCTGTTCCTGATGCCGCGCTTTCTCGACGACGGCTCGCAGAACAACTACCGGATCGTGCGCCTCAAGGACAAGCTCGGCACGCGTTCGATGGCCTCGGGCGAGATCAAGCTCGAAGGCGCGATCGCCTACGCGGTCGGCAAGCTCGACCGCGGCTTCGTGCAGATGGCCGAGATGGTCAACTCGTCGCGGCTCTCCAACGGCGTCAAGTCCGCCGCGCTGATGCGCCGCGCCTATCACGACGCGATGACGGTGGCGACGAACCGCGTCGTGTTCGGCAGCCGCATCATCGACCTGCCGCTCGGGCGGCGGCAGATGCTGAAGATCATGCTGCCGGTCGAGCAGGCGCTGTCGATGAGCTTTCTCACCGCCGATGCACTCGATCGCGCCGAAGCCGGCAGCCAGGATGCGGCGGCGCTCCTGCGCATTCTCACCCCGACGCTGAAATTCCGCGCCACGCGCGACGCGCGAAAGGTCTGCGGCGATGCGCTCGAGATGCGCGGCGGCATCGGCTATATCGAGGAGTTCGCCACCGCCCGCCTGCTGCGCGATGCGCATCTCGGCTCGGTCTGGGAGGGTACCGGCAACATCGTGGCGATCGATGCGCTGCGGCGTGCGGTCGGCCGTCACGGCGCGGAGTCCGCGCTCGCGGCCGATCTGCAGGCCCGGCTCGACGACAGCGCCTCCGTGCCGCAGGCCTGGCGCGATCGTCTGCGCCGCCTCACCGATCGCGCCGTCGGCTTTGCGCGCGAGGTCGCAAGCAAGTCCGAGAACGAGGCGGAGGCGCGCCGCGCCACCAGCCTGCTCTATCATGTCGCCAGCGCGGTCGCGTTCGCCTGGGAGGCGCATCGCATCCACGACATGCGCGGCGATGCGCGCCGCTTGCTGCTGTCACGCCTCGTCATCGATCATCGGGTGTTGCCGAGCGATCCGTTCCGGCTGACGGAAAATGCCGCGCAAGCGAACATCGCAGCGTTGTTGCTCGGCGATCGCGCAGGCAGCATGAGCGAGGTTGGCGAACTGGTTCTGGCGGCGTAGGCTCGCCCTTCACCTCTCTCGATGGGAGAGGTGAAGTCCCCGCAAGTAACGAAAATCATAACAATGAGGAAACACCGATGAAGGCCGCCGTCCTCCATGAAGTCAACCAGCCGCTCGTCATCGAGGACGTCAGCCTGCCCAAGCCCGGCCCGCGCGAGGTTCTGATCCGCACCGCGGTCGCCGGCCTCTGCCACTCCGATCTCCATTTCATGGAAGGACTCTATCCGCATCCGCTGCCCGCGGTGCTCGGGCACGAATCCGCCGGCGTGGTCGAGCAGGTCGGCTCCGATGTCACTTACGTCAAGCCGGGCGACCACGTCGTCACCTGCCTGTCGGTGTTCTGCGGCACCTGCGACAACTGCACCACGGGCCGCACCGTGCTCTGCACCGACACCACGGTGAAGATGCTGCCGGGCGTCTCCAACCGGATGCAATGGTCGAAGCCCGAGAAGCTGCACCAGTTCCTGAATCTCTCGTCATTTGCCGAGCAGATGCTGGTGCACGAGAACGCCATCGTCAAAATCCGCAAGGAAATGCCGCTCGATCTCGCCGCGCTGATCGGCTGTGGCGTCATCACCGGCTACGGCGCCGTGGTGAACACGGCCAAGGTGACGGCCGGCGAGACCGTGGCGGTGATCGGCTGCGGCGGCGTCGGCATGGCCGCGATCAACGGCGCGCAGATCGCCGGCGCCGGCCGCATCATCGCCATCGACACCAATCCGGCCAAGCTCCAGCTTGCGACCAAGCTGGGGGCGACTGATATCATCAACCCGGCGGATGGTGACGTCGTGAAGCAGGTGCGCGACCTCACCAATGGGGGGGTGCATCATTCCTTCGAGGTGCTCGGCCGCAAGGAGACCGCCGAGCAGGCGTTCGGCATGCTCGCTTCCGGCGGCACCGCAACCATCGTCGGCATGATCCCGTTCGGCCAGAAGATCGAGCTGCACGGCTTCGACTTCCTGCGCGAGCGCAAGATCCAGGGCTCCTCGATGGGCTCCAACCATTTCCGCGTGGACATGCCGCGCCTGGTCGACTTCTATTTGCGCGGCCGCCTGCACCTCGAGGACTGGATCTCGGCCAAGCTGAAGCTCTCCGAGATCAACGAGGGCTTTGCCAACATGAAAGCCGGCAGGACGCTGCGCAGCGTGATCATGTTCGATAGTTGAGGTCGGTATCGCTGTTTTCGCTCCGTCATTGCGAGGAGCCCTTGCGACGATGCAATCCAGGATCCTCCGCGGAGGTAGTCTGGATTGATTCGCGGAGCCTGTCATCGGGCCGCGCTTCGCGCGGACCCGTTGGCTCGCAATGACGTGGAGGGATCAATCGTCAAACATCTTCGGCGGCGCGAACCCGCCGAACTCGCGCTCGATCAGCTCGGCGAGCTTGAGCGGCGTGCGGTCCTCGAGGAAGGGGCCGACAATCTGGACGCCGACGGGCAGGCCGCTCTTCGACAGACCGAGCGGAACTGCCGTTGCAGGTAGACCCGGAAGCGTGGCAATGCCCGGCCAGGCGAGCTGGTCGGAATAGGGATAGTCCTTGCCGTCGATGCTGATCGTTCGCAGCCGCTGCTCCGGCGAATGATCATGCGGAAAGGCCGGCGTCGGCATGATCGGGCAGATCACCGCGTCGAAGCTCCCGAACAGCGCGCGCCATTGCGCACGCAGGCCGGCGCGGCTGCCGGCGTCGAGCACCCAGGCGCGGTGGCTTGCGGTGATGCCACGCAGTCGCTCCGCGCCGAGGCTGCGATCCTCCGGTGACAGCTGGCTCGCCCGCGCCTGCGCATCCGCCAGCTCGTCGGGAGGCAAGAACGCGCCGAGGAAGCTCAGCAACATGCGCATGTAAAGCCGCGACGTCTCCGCGAAGTCCGGGAGCAGTGGGCTCTCTCGTGCGACGGTCACGCCGGCCTTCGCAAGATCGGTTGCGAGCTTGTCGATCGCGCCGCGGACATCCCGGTCGGTCGGCAGCAGCGGATGGCTGTCGATCACCAGGACACGAAAATCCCGCAGCGACTGATGCCGTGCAGCTGGCAAGTCGAGCTTGTAGGCGATACCGGCGTCGAGCGGATCGGGTCCCGCCATGACGTCGAGCAGCAAGGAAAGATCCGCCGCCGTGCGCGCCATCGGCCCGATGACGGCGAGGTCGCCCTCGCGCGGAATGGCTGGAAACGGCGGCGGAGTCTCGCCACGCGCCGCGCAGAGATTGATGGTCGGCTTGTGCGCAAAGATGCCGCAATGAAATGCCGGCACACGCAGGGAGCCGCCGATATCCGAGCCGGTGGCGAGCGCGCAATAGCCCGCGGCGAGGGCTGCGGACGATCCTCCGGACGATCCGCCCGGTGTGCGGCCGAGATCATAGGGGTTGCTGGTGGTGCCGTAGATGTCGTTGTAGCTCTGCCAGTCGCCGAGGCCGACCGGCACGTTGGTCTTGCCGAGAATGATGCCGCCGGCCTGCTTGATGCGGGTCACCGCCAGCGCGTCCTCCACAGGCTTGAAGTCCTTCTGCGGCACGAACCCCCAGGTCGTCGGCAGGCCGGCGATGTTGAAGGATTCCTTGATCGTCGTGGGCAGGCCGAGCAGCGGCTTGCGCTCGCCGCGGGCCAGCGCCGCGTCCGCCTCGCGCGCCGCAACGAGCGCGCGCTCGAAATCGCGCACACAGATCGCGTTGATCCTGCCGTCATGCCGTTCGATGCGTTCGATCGCATCCTGCGTGAGCTCGACCGCGGAGACCTTCCTCGCGCTCAATGCGGCCGACAACTCGACCGCACTCTTGAAACTCCATTCCGACCTCGCCACGGCGTTCTCCCGCTCTGGTTGTTGGAGGATGATGCGCAGTTTGGCCGAACGCGGCAACGGCTGTTTGATGGAGATTGCTATGTCAGTGGGACAGTGTGGCTCCTACGCCGCCCCGATCACGATCCCGACCGCCAGCACGATGGCGCCGCCCAGCACGATCTGGAACACCGCCTGGAGGAACGGGGTGTCCATGTAGCGCGAGCGGATGAAGGCGATTGCCCACAATTCGAAGAACACGACGACACAGGCGATTCCCGTCGCGATCCAGAACGCATTGGCCCAGCTGTCGGGAACGAGATAGGGCGCGGTGTGGCCAAGCCCGCCGAGCGTCGTCATCGCGCCACAGGTGATGCCGCGCAGCCAGGGCGAGCCGCGCCCCGTGAGCGAGCCATCATCGGACAGCGCTTCCGCAAATCCCATGCTGATGCCGGCGCCGATCGAGGCGGCGAGGCCCACCAGAAAGGTCTGCCAGTTCTGATGCGTGGCGAAGGCCGCCGCAAACAGCGGCGCCAGCGTGGAGACCGATCCGTCCATCAGGCCGGCAAGACCCGGCTGCACATATTGCAGCACGAACATCCGCCGCCGCGTGCGATCCTCCTCGGCGCGCACGTCCGGCTTCAGGATCTCGTCGGTGAGTTTCACGGCGGTATGCTCGTGAGCCTTCTCGGCTTCGGCGAGATCGCCGAGCAGCCTGCGCACGTTGACGTCCTCGGCCTGCTCGGCGGCCTTGGCGTAGAAGCGCTCGGCCTCGAGCTCCATGGTCTCGACTTCCCGGCGGATCGTGTCGAGCGGCAGGTTCTTGGTCAGCCAGATCGGGCGGCGGCGCAGGAAGCCCTTGACGTCCTCGCGGCGGATCGGCGGCAAATGCTGGCCGAAGCGCTGCTCGTAGGTTTCCAGCAGCATGTGACGATGGCCACGCTCTTCCTCGGCCATCTGCTCGAACAGCTTTGCCGAGTCCGGATAGCGCTCCTTCAGATCCTCGGCGAAGGTCATGTAGATCCGGCTGTCCTCCTCCTCGGAGGAGATCGCGACCGCCAGCACTTCGCGCTCGGTCAGATCGGCAAAATTTTTCACGGCACCCTGGCTTCCTAATTTAGAACTATTCTAAATATATAGGGTGCCGAGGTTCCCCGGTCAAATCAGCTGCCGCCAGCTTTCGCCAGGAAGCCGAGCAGCAACCGGCTGACCTCGGCGGGCTGCTCCTGCTGGACCCAGTGGCCGGCGCCATCGACGAGATGGCAGCCGAGCATGTTCGTGCACGCGCGGCTCTGCATCGCCTCGAATGCGCCGGGGCGCTGATAAGTGCCCCAGTCCTGCTCGCCCGAGATGAAGCAGGAGGGCACGTCGATGCTGCGGCCGGCGAACAGCTGCATCTCATTGTTCAGCATGCCTGACGTGCCGTAGCGATACCATTGCAGCCCGCCCTGGAATCCGGTGCGGCCATACTCGGCGGCGTAATAGGCGAGCTCGCTGTCCGGCAGCCATCGATTGGCGGTGATCGCGTCCGGCGAGGGCATTTCCTTGGCGACCGTCTCCGGCATGGTCTCGCTCAGGTCCATCACGTAATAGGTCGGCAGCTTTGCCAGCTCGCTCGCCGACCACGACGCCAGCGGATAGGGTTTGTTGCCGGCCCAATCCGCGCTCTTGTGATGATAATAGGCGCGCAGAAAATCATGCACGCCTTGTGGCGCGCGGTGCATGTCGGCGTTCGCCTCGCGCGTCGAATAGTACCATTGATAGTGTATTCGCGGGCGCGGCAGCGCGGCGAGTTCGCGATGAACGGGGTCTTCGGCCGCAGGCTTTGCCGGCATGTCGACGGTGTTGAACGGCAGCGGCGGCGGTCCGCCGAACGGCGCGCTCATCATCGTCACTGACCGAAACACGTCAGGCCGGATCAAGGCGCACCAGGCCGCGACCGGGCTGCCGAAATCATGCCCGACCACATCGACCTGCCTGTAGCCGAACGCCGACACCAGGGCGAGCGCGTCACGCACGAGGTTGAGGAGCGAGAAGGGCGCGAGATCGCCGTCGTACTCCGCACTCCATCCCGTCGTGCGCCCATAGCCGCGCTGGTCCGGTGCGATCACGTGGTAGCCGGCAGCGGCGAGCGCCGGCATCACCTTTCGCCAGGAGAAGGCGAGTTCGGGAAAGCCGTGCAGCAAGAGGATGCAGGAGCGGCCTTTGGTCTCGAAGCCGGCCTCCAGCACATGCATGCGCAAGCCATTGATGCCGTCGACATAGCGCGAGCGGATGTCGGCGGGCAGCGGAATCGGGGGCAGATCAGGCATGGTGCCTCCTCGTCATGGCCGGGCATAGCCGTCCGAAGGACGGCGTCGCTTCCGCTCGTCTATGCCCGGCCATCCACGTTCTTCGTTGCCGGCAATTGTAAGGACGTGGATGCCCGGGACAAGCCCGGGCATAACGGCAAGAAACAGGAAGATCGGGTGCGCTACACCGCCGCGCAGACGAACGCATTGCCCTTGCGCTTGATCTTCCCCACGGACGGTGACGGGAAGTGCGCCGTGCAGCACAGCGTGTCGGTGTCGCAATAGTGCTCCAGGAAGCTGCGACGCGTCGTTGCGGCCTTGGCCGGATCGACGTCGAACTTGATCGACAGCTCCGGATAGAGCGTCTGCAATGGCGAGTGCATGAGATCGCCGGAGAACACGGCATCGTCCTTGCCGCGACCCATCGTGATGGCGATATGGCCCGGTGTATGTCCGGGTGTCGGCAGGATGCGAACGTGGTCGCCGATCTGATGGTCGTTGCCGACGAGCTCGTGCCTGTTAGCCTCGACCACCGGCAGCACGCTGTCGGCGAAGGGCGGGACTTCCGCCTTCGCGTTCTGCGCGGACCAATGGTCGAATTCCTGCCTGGCGAAGACGTAGCGCGCCTTGGGGAAGGTAGGCACCCATCGCCCGTTCTCCAGCCGCGTGTTCCAACCGACGTGATCGACATGCAGATGCGTGCACATCACGAAGTCGAATATCGTCCACCGAGAAGCCGGCCGCGTTCAGCGCGCTCAAATACGTGTCGTCGGTCTTCATGTTCCATTTCGGCCGATTGGGGCGCGGCTTGTCGTTGCCGATGCAGCTGTCGACGAGGATGGTGTGGTGCGGCGTCTTCACGAGGTAGGACTGGAAACACAGCAGCAACACGTCCTGCTCGTCCAGCGCCCTGGCCTGACGCATCCATTGCCGATTCTCGGCCAGCACCTCCGCCGTCAGTCCCGGCAGTATCTCCAGGGCCGGAACGAAGGACGTCTCCTGCTCGACGATGCGATGAATGGTGAGATCGCCGATCGAGAACTTGAGGCTCATGAGAACTCCCGCTGTTATGCGGCTGGCGGCACCGAGATCTTCACCGAGGGCCGCTCCAGCATCTTCTGGTGGAAGGCGTCGAGCTTCGGATAGGCCTTGCGCCAGCCGCAATCGGCGAAGCGGAAGTCGGCATAGCCGAGCACGCAAACGAGGCCGACCTGTGAGATGTCGAACGGGCCGTTCAGCACCTCCGGCATGTTCTCGAAGCGCGCCATACCGGTCCAGGCCCTGTTCCAATGGTCGTCCGACCAGGCCTGCCATTGCAGGCCTTGCGGGCGCACCATCTTTTCGTAGCGGCACAACAGCATGGAATCGAGCATACCGTTGATCAGGGAGTGATTTGTCTTGGCCTTCCAGCGCCGCGGGCCGTAATCCGGGATCAGGCTGCCGCCGGCCATCTCGTTGAGATATTCGACGATGACGTAGGAATCTAAAATCACGTCGCCGTCATTGGTGATCAGCACCGGCAGCTTCTTCAGCGGCGTGATCTTCGAATAGTCCTCGTTGGGCGTGCCCGGCGTCACGGCCGCGGACACGAACTCGATCTTGTCGATCAGCCCGAGCTCGATCGCGGCAATGCGCACCTTGCGGGCGAAGGGCGAGGCGGGGGAGAAGGTGAGTTTCATGGAACGATCCTGATGAACATCGGGCGGTGTTTTCGTCATTGCGAGCGAAGCGAAGCAATCCAGATTGTCTCCGCAGAAAGAACCTGGATTGCTTCGTCGCAAGAGCTCCTCGCAACGACGGGGAGAGAGCGGAGGCTTACGCCGCGATGATCTCCTGGCGCTGCTCGCCGAGGCCTTCGATGCCGAGGGTGACGACGTCGCCGACATTGAGGAAGGTCGGCGGCTTCATGCCGAGGCCGACGCCGGGTGGGGTGCCGGTGGTGATGATGTCGCCGGGCAGCAGCGTCATGAACTGCGAGACGTAGGAGATGCACTTGGCCATCGAGAAGATCATGGTCTTGGTCGAGCCGGTCTGGCGACGCTGGCCATTGACGTCGAGCCACATCGACAGATTCTGCACGTCCTTGATCTCGTCCTTGGTCGCGAGCCACGGGCCGAGCGGGCCGAACGTATCGTGCGACTTGCCCTTGGTCCACTGCCCCAGGCGCTCGATCTGGAACGCGCGCTCGGAGACGTCGTTGCAGACGCAATAGCCGGCGACATGGTTCAGCGCGTCGGCTTCCGACACGTATTTCGCGCGGGTGCCGATGATGGCGGCGATCTCGACCTCCCAGTCGAGCTTGGTCGAGCCGCGCGGCTTCTCGACCGGATCGTTCGGACCCGACAGCGAGGTGTTGGCCTTCATGAAGATGATCGGCTCGCTCGGAATATCGGCGCCCGTCTCCTTGGCATGGTCGCTGTAGTTGAGGCCGATCGCCACGAATTTCGAGATGCCGGTGACGGGCGCGCCGAACCGCGGCTTGCCGGAAACGGCGGGCAGCGAGGCGGGATCGAGCGCCGCCAGCTTCTTCAGGGACTCAGGCGAATAGGCCTCGCCGGTGAGGTCCTTCAGATGCGCCGACAGGTCGCGCAACTGGCCGGATTTGTCGATCAGACCGGGCTTTTCCGCACCCTTCTCGCCGTAACGAACAAGCTTCATTCTCGTTTCTCCCTGGAGATTGGACCGATCGGTTAATAGCTTCATGGAACAGGGCGGCAGGAAATTCAACCGCCCAAAACAGAGATCACCCCAGCGCTACGAACCTGAACGCGTCCGCCTCCCGCCTGATATGCCCGGCCGAAAAATGTCCGCCGATCACCAGCGTCGGCGTATCGGCAAAGCGGCCGAACAGCGCTGCCCGCGTTGCGGCCGATTGCGCCTGGTCGGAATCGGCGGTCGAGGACCAGTCGAGATGCGCCATCTGACAGGGGTGATGGGCGACATCGCCGGTGAGCAGGGCCTGTTCGCCCTCAGACTGGATGAGGACGCTCATATGGCCGGGACTGTGGCCGGGGGTCGGGATCATGCTGATCTCCTCGCAGAGCCGGTGATCGCTCGGGATCAAATCGGCCCTGTCGGCATCGACGATCGGCTGCACGGAGTCGCCGAACACGGCCTGCTTGTCCGGCTCGGTCGAATGGTCGCGCCAGTATTCGTACTCGATCCTGCCGAAAACGTAGCGCGCCTTCGGGAAGGTCGGCACCCATTTGCCGCCGGACAGTTTCGTGTTCCAGCCGACGTGATCGACATGAAGATGCGTGCACAGCACGGTGTCGATGCTGTCGGGCGCAAAGCCCGCCGCCGTCATGGTCTGCAGAAATGGCGTGCTGCGGTTGTTCCAGGTCGGGACGTTGCGGCCCTGCTTGTCGTTGCCAAGCCCGGTGTCGACCACGATGCGCTTGCCGGGCGTCTCCACCACCAGCGAATGGATCGACATTTTCAGCCGGCCCTCTTCAGTGGCGAAATGCGGGGTCAGCCAGGGCAGCTTGCGGATTTCCTCGTTGCTCGCGAGCGGCAGGATGAAGCGGGTCGAGCCGACCGTCTCCAATTCCGCCACTTTGGTGATTTTGACCTTGCCCACCTGCCACTGCATCCGGCACCTTCCCAGCTTCTTTTTGGTGCCGAAACATGCGGTTTTCCGCCGTCAAGCGCAATGGATCATCTGACGCGATACGGCGTTATCGCGGGAACCCTGGAGAGAGCCATGCCGGAGCTTACGATTTCCGCTGAGAAGGTCGCCTTCATCATCGAGAAGGCGCGTGAATTCGACGTCAAGGAGGGGGATTCCGATCCGGATTCCGGCTCGAACCCGAGCGACGACGATGCGGTCGATGTCCTCGAGGACGATGGCTCCGACCCTGTCGTGCAAGAGCTCGGCAGCTTCATGATCGCCTTGAACGAGGACGAACAGGTCGATCTCGTCGCGCTGACCTGGCTTGGTCGCGGTGACGGCACGATCGACGATTGGGACGATCTGCGCGCCCGCGCCGTGGAGGCGCGCGGTGAGTATCGCAGCCCGCGCCGCGAAACGGTGCACTATCTGCTCGGCGAGCCGATGCTGGGCGATCTGCTCGCCAACGGGCTCGAGGAATTCGGCATCGACTGGACCGGCGAGCGCCTCACCGCCGATTCCTCCGATCCCAGCGAGCGTGACGAGGACGAGGCGACGAAGCAGCGCTGAATGCGGAGAGCTCTCTCCCCGCGAGGGCGGGGAGAGAGGAGAAGCCTTACAGCGTGCCCGGGAACGCACCACCATCCAGCAGAATGTTCTGCCCGGTGATGAAGCCGGCCTTGGCGCCGCACAGGAAGGCGCAGGCATAGCCGAACTCGTCCGGCTGGCCGAAGCGGCCGGCGGGGTTGAGCTTGGCGCGCTCCGCCAGGATCTGCTGCGGCGTGACGCCGCGCTTGTCGGCTTCGCCCTTCGCGGTGCTGGTCAGGCGATCGGTCTCGAACGGGCCCGGCAGAAGGCCATTGATGGTGACGTTGTTGATGACAGTCTTGCGCGAGAGGCCGGCGATGAAGCCGGTGAGACCGGCGCGCGCGCCGTTGGAGAGGCCGAGGATGTCGATCGGCGCTTTCACCGCGGCCGAGGTGATGTTGACGATGCGGCCGAACTTGCGCGCCATCATGCCGTCCACCGTCGCCTTGATCAGCTCGATCGGGGTCAGCATGTTGGCGTCGATCGCCTTGATCCAGTCGTCGCGGGTCCAGTTGCGGAAATCGCCGGGCGGTGGGCCGCCGGCATTGTTGATCAGGATATCGGGCTCGGGACAGGCCTTCAGCACCGCCTCGCGTCCCGCAGGCGTCGTGATGTCGCCGACGATCTCGGTGACCGTGACATCGGGATAGGCCTTGCGGATCTCATCAGCCGTTTTCTTCAGGGCTTCGGCACCGCGCGCGGTCAGCGTGACATGAACGCCGGCGTCCGCCAGCGAGATGGCGCAGGCGCGGCCGAGACCCTTGCTGGATGCGCAGACGATGGCGCGGCGACCCTTGATCCCAAGATCCACTGTTTCACTCCGTAATGTCAGGTAGGGTTGGACGACGGCACTCTAGCCAAGAGTGGCGCCGCTGGTAAGGGAGGGGCTCGCACCAAAATGCATGCGCGTCCACGCTGCGATGCAAATGCGCCAGATCAGATGCGCCGCTCCTGCTTGAGGCGGTCGATGGCGGAGGTCGCCTCCGGCGGCAGCGACTTGAAGCCCATCTGGCCGGCGGCCGAGAACAGCGGCCGCAGGTGCGAGCCGGCGAGGAAGGGCGGCTCGCGGTTGGCCGGCACGATCTGGTCGAACACCAGCACCAGCGTGGTGGCGACGAGGCCGACCCTGATGGCGCCGAGCGCGGCGCCGCCGAGCCGGTCGCCGATGCCCGCCTCGCCGATGGTGTCGTTCAGCGCCATGCGGCCGATATGGCCGAACAGCATGCCGATCACCACGAAGATCGCGAAGAACCAGATCCAGTTCTGGAGCAGCGGCGAGTTGGCATTGCCGGCAATCTGCGGTGCGATCATCGGCATCAGCGCAACCGCGATCGGCGCGGCGAGAAGATAGGCGAGGATGGTCATGGCGCTGCGCAGCAGGCCGGTCCTGAAGCCGAAGCCGACCGCGACGGCGAGCGCGGCATAGACGGCGAGATCGAAACTGTTCATGAGCCTGCCTATGGAACGAATGAACGTCGAACCGATCATTCCGGTTTCAGATCGCTAAAATCGTCTGTATTGATGGCCCCAAAGCTCGCGGGATCGCGCCCAAGGAAATCGATAAGGAAATCGGCAAGGAAGTCGTCATGTCAGACCTATTCGACGTCAGTAAAGAAACCATCCTCGTCACGGGCGCGAGCCAGGGGCTGGGCCGGCAATTTGCCCGGGTGCTGGCGGCGCATGGCGCATCGGTTGCGCTCGCCGCGCGGCAGACCGACAAGCTGAAGAGCCTCGAGGCGGAGATCCGCGGCAAGGGCGGCCGTGCGGCAGCGGTCGCGCTCGATGTCACCGACACCGCCTCGATGGCCAAGGCTGTCGATGCCGTCGAAGCCGCGCTCGGTCCCGTCACCGTGCTGATCAACAATGCCGGCATCGCCATCGAGAAGCTCGCGACCGAGCAGACCGAGGCGGACTGGGACGCGGTGATCGGCGCCAATCTGAAGGGTGCCTATTTCCTCGCGACCGAAATCGCCCGCCGCATGATTGCGCGCAAGCAGGAAGGCAACATCGTCAACATCGCCTCCGTGCTCGGCACCGGCGTGCTCAAGGCGGTCTCGCCCTACGCGATCTCCAAGGCCGGCATCATCCAGGCGACGAAAGCGATGGCGCTGGAACTGGCGGGACAGAACATCCGCATCAACGCGCTCGCGCCGGGCTACATCGACACCGAGATGAACCATGCGTTCTGGTCGACGCCATCAGGCGAACGCCTCGCCAAACGCATCCCCCAGCGCCGCGTCGGCGCCGAGTCCGATCTCGACGGCGCCATCCTGCTGCTGGCGTCCAACGCGTCGCGGTACATGACCGGGAGCGTGGTGACGGTGGACGGCGGGTTCTTGCTGAATTGATTCACGTCGTCGTTGCGGACAAGCGCTTTTCGCTCCGCTGTCGTCCCGGACAAGCGCGCCCAAAGCGCGCGCAGATCCGGGACCCATAACCACAGGGAGAAGTTGGGGCGCGCGATGGCAACTCCGAGTCTTCGCCAAACCATGTCCTGTGGCTATGGGTCCCGGATCGGCGCTTACGCTTGTCCGGGACGACAGAGGGGAATGACGCGGCGGCAGCTTCACACTACCGCATCTCCGCACCTATCATGTCCGCCGCCTTCTCCCCGATCATGATCGTCGGCGCATTGGTGTTGCCGCCGATCAGCGTCGGCATGATCGAGGCGTCGACGACGCGCAATCCTCCCACGCCGTGCACCTTCAGCGCCGGATCGACCACGGCCATCGCGTCCGTCCCCATCTTGCAGGTGCCGACGGGGTGATAGACGGTGTCGACGCGCTCGCGCAGCACGGCGCGGATATCGTCGTCGCTGCGCACGTTCGCGGTGAACATGTCCTTCTTCTGCAGCGCGCGCAGCGCCGGCGTCTCCATCAGGCGGCGCGTGGTCTTGAAGCCCGCGACCATGGTCTCGAGATCGTCCTCGTGCCCGAGGAAGTTCGGATCGATCAGCGGCGCCTGCATCGCATCAAGGCTGGCGAGCGAAACGCTGCCGCGGCTCTTCGGCCGGAGCAGGCAGACATGGCAGGAGAAGCCGGTACCGCCATGGCGCTTGCGGCCGTGGTCGTCGACCATCGCCATGCCGAAATGCAGCTGGATGTCCGGGATGTCGAGATCGGGCCGCGTCTTCAGGAAGCCGCCGCATTCGGCGAAATTGGAGGTGAGGGGACCGCGGCGCTCCCGCCGATATTGCAGGATGGCGCGGATCAGCCGCGGCATGCCCTTCAGCGAGATGCCGGAGAAATAGGGGCTGTCGGACATGTAGCCGAAGATGAAGTCGGGATGGTCCTGCAGATTCTGCCCGACGCCCGGCAGATGATGCACGCTTGCGATGCCGTGTGCGCGAAGCGCGGCGGCGTCGCCGATGCCCGACAGCATCAGGAGCTGCGGCGACTGGAACGCGCCGGCGGCCAGGATCACCTCACGCCGCGCGCGAAGCTGCTTCAATTCCTTGCCCTGGCGGTATTCGATGCCGACCGCGCGCCTGCCCTCGAACAGGATGCGCGTGGCATGCGCCTGCGTCACGACGCGCAAGTTCGCGCGCTTGCCCATGTGCGGATGCACATAGGCCCGTGCCGCGCTCCAGCGCTCGCCGTTCCTCTGCGTCACCTGGTAGATGCCGAGGCCTTCATGGTCGTCAGTGTTGAAATCCTCGCGAATGCGGAATTGCCCCTCCTGCGCCGCCTGCAGGAAGATCTGCTGAACCGGATTGCCGGAGCGCAATTTGTTGACGAAGAGCGGCCCGTCCTTGCCGTGATAGTCGTCGTCGAAATCGGCGTTGTTCTCCGACCGCTTGAAATAGGGCAGCACGTCTGCGTACGACCAGCCGGTGTTGCCGAGCGAAGCCCAGTGGTCGTAGTCGGCGCGGTGGCCGCGGATATAGACCATGGCGTTGATCGCCGAGGAGCCGCCGAGCCCCTTGCCGCGCGGCTGATAGCCGATGCGGCCGTTCAGCCCCTTCTGCGGCAGGGTGTTGAAGGCCCAGTTGTTGACGGTGCCGGCGACCATCAGCACCAGCGCGCCCGGCGTGGTCACGACCCAGTTGTCGCAAGCCCCGCCGGCATCGAGCAGCGCCACGGATGTCGCCGCATCCTCCGACAGCCGGCCCGCGACCGTGCACCCGCCCGAGCCCGCGCCCACGACGACGAAATCGAATGTGTCGGTCAATTGTTGTTCCCCTTTGTCGTCATTCCGGGGCGCGACGAAGTCGCGAACCCGGAATCCATCGATCAGGATGACGTGCGGCGAAATGGATTCCGGGTTCGATGCTGCGCATCGCCCCGGAATGACTGTTCCCTACGACATGAACCGCATCAGCTTCTCCAGCCGCGCGATCTTGCCGCCGTAGGGCGGATAGAGATCGGCGAGGCGGTTGAACCTGGAGCGATAGAACACCGGCTTCAGCTTGCTGAACGTCCTGAAACCCCATTCGCCGTGATAGGCGCCGGTGCCGGAGGCGCCGACGCCGCCCATCGGCTGGTTGATTTGCGTGAAGTGAAACAGGCAGTCGTTGACGGTGACGCCGCCGGAGACGGTGCGCGCCAGCACCTCGTCGCGCGCGGCAGCGTCCTTGCCGAACCAGTACAGCGCCAGCGGCCGGTCGCGGGCGTTGACGAAAGCGATCGCCTCCACCGGCTCGCGAGTGCCGAGCACCGGCAGCACCGGGCCAAAGATCTCCTCCTGCATCGCCGCCATCGTTTCGGTCGCACCAGCGATCAGCGTCGGCGGGAATTTGCGATGCGCCTTCCAGTTCGGGTCATCGGGCTTTGCCGGTTGCAGGATTTTTGCGCCGTGCCGGGCTGCGTCCGCGACGAGGCCTTCGAGCCGGGTATAATGCCGGTCGGAGATGATCGAGGTGTAATCCTTGTTGGCGGGATCGGTGCCGAACATCCGCCGCATCTGCGCGCGGACCTTTTCGGCGAAGGCCTGTAACGAGCGCTCCGGCACCAGCACGTAGTCCGGCGCGATGCAGGTCTGCCCGGCATTGAGCAGCTTGCCATAGGCGATGCGCTCGGCCGCTTCGTCGAGATCGGCCGAGGCATCGATGATCGCGGGCGACTTGCCGCCGAGCTCGAGCGTGACAGGCGTCAGATTGCGTCCCGCGGCCTCGGCGACCAGCCGCCCGACGCGCGTCGAGCCGGTGAACACGAGATGATCGAACGGCAGGCTCGCAAAACCCTTGGCGACCTCGTCCTCGACGCCGGTGATCAGCACCTCCGTTGCATCGAATCGCTGCGCGACCGTCTCCTGGAGCAGTGCCGAAAAGTGCGGGACCAGCTCGCTCGGCTTGATGATGACGCGGTTGCCGGCGGCGATGGCGCCGATCGCAGGCGCGAGCGTGAGCTGGAGCGGGTAATTCCACGGCGCGATGATGCCGACGACGCCGAGCGGCTGCGGCATCAGGCGGTTGCGCGCAGGCAGGAATTGCAGCGCGGTGGCGACGCGCTGCGGCGTCATCCAGGCCTTGAGGTGCTTGGTGGCATGCCGGAGCTCGGAGAACAGCAGCATGGTCTCGGCGATGGTGGTCTCGACCGCGCAGCGGTGGCCGAAATCGACCGAGATCGCCTGCCGGAAGCGCTCTTCATTGTCGGCGACGACGCTGCGCAGCCGCGCCAGCCGGTCGAGCCGCTGGGCGAGGTCAGGCGCCGGCTCGTCCCGCGACCGTGCGCGCATGGCGTGGAAGGCCTCTTCGAGGGCCTGCAGCGGAGCGTTCGTCAGGGATTTGTCCACGGCGTTCCTCCCTCGAACCGGCGTTTCAGCCTGAATCTTGTTGCCGCAAGCTGGCCCTTTGTGGAACTTCTGGCAAGAGCGCGCGGAACGTAGCGGAAATCGGTCGATTCCCCTGTCATAAAGTCGAAAAAAACGTTCCCGCAGCCCTTTCCAAAGCCAGCCCGCCTTGATACATACGCCCCGCACCCGATGGGCTTTGCCCCGGGGTCGCCTTCCAAGGAAGCCTTTGGGACGGAAGAGCAAGCCACGCGAACAGCGCCGGCCTCAACCGACCGTCCCCGGGATTTTCACAAAGGCACGCAACAGTTTAACGCGGGGTGGAGCAGCCCGGTAGCTCGTCAGGCTCATAACCTGAAGGTCATAGGTTCAAATCCTATCCCCGCAACCACCGATGCTTGCGATAGCAAGCCATCCAAAGCCCCGGCCTCCGAGAGGAAGTCGGGGTTCTTCTTGCCTGCCGCAAATCGCAGGATCGCAGCCAGATCACCGCGCAGCACGATGGCGAGCTGTTCCGCGTGGGGCACGAGCGTCACCTGATCGACCAAGGTACGGAACACCTCCGCCGCCTCGGCTTTCTCCTCTTCGCTCTGCAGGCCTTCATAAAGCGCCGAGATGCGCTGCCGATAGATCTCCGCCATGTTCGGGTGCAAGAGCGGCGGAGGCTCTTCGGCGTTCGCGAGCAGATCGGTCAACTTCGCCTTGCGAGCTTCGAGTGCATCCATCTCAACCTTCATCGACGGTTGATACATGCCGTCTTTGATCGCGCTGATGATGCCTCGAATCTGCTTTTCCACTCTTCCCAGCTCACTCTGCCAAGCATCCTGATCCGTCCGACGCTCGATCCGCAGCCGGTTGACTTCACGGGTGAATTCCTCGCAGAACTCCTTGAATAACTCGGGCTCCATCAAGTGCGTCCGGAGACCGTTCAATATGGATGCCTCCAGCGCATCGCGCCGGATGTTCAGGCGATTATTGCACGTCCCCTTGTTGCGCGCCGTCGCGCAGCCGAGCAGGTCCTTCGAGATCATCGTGTACCCGCCGCCGCAACGACCACATTTCACTAGGCCGGCGAAGAGATACCTGGGCCGCCTACGGTCATTGAGCTTATTCTCGCCGGAGGCCGAGGGCTCGTAGGCGAGCGTCTGCTGACGCGCCTTCACAGCGGCCCAGCTATCCTGGTCGACGATGCGCAATTCGGGAACGTCCAGGGTCACCCAGTCCGATTCGGGATTGAGCCGAGAAACTCGTTTGCCAGTATCCGGGTCCTTCAGATAGCGAAGCCGGTTCCACACGAGGCGACCGACATAGAGTTCGTTGTTGAGGATGCCAACGCCGCGCTTTGGATTGCCGTGAATGGTCGATGGCCCCCATTCGGCACCTTGCGGTCCGGGCACACCCTCGCGGTTCAGTTCGAAGGCGATCGTGCGCGAGGATTTGCCGCAGAGATAATCTGCGAAGATGCGGCGGACGACATCCGCTTCGGCCTTGTTGATCGTGCGATCGCCGCGGATTAACTCACCATTGGCAGCGAACTGCTTGACGACGTCATAACCGAAGCACAGCCCCCCGGCAGACTTGCCGTCCTCGATGCGGCCGCGCAGGCCTCGCCGCGTTTTGTCCGCCAGGTCTTTCAGGAACAGGGCGTTCATCGTGCCCTTCAGCCCGACGTGGAGATGTGTGACGTCGCCCTCCGAGAGCGTGACGATCCGTACGCCGGCAAAGGCCATGCGCTTGAAGAGCCCTGCAATGTCCTCTTGATCGCGGCTGAGGCGGTCCATCGCCTCTGCAAGTACGATTGCGAACTTCCCCCGGGTCGCGTCGCTGATCAGTTCCTGGATGCCGGGGCGAAGCAGCGATGCACCAGAGATGGCCCGGTCCGTATAGCTGTCGACGACAGTCCAACCTTGTTTCTCGGCGTGGAGCCGGCAGAGCCGCAATTGATCCTCGATCGAAGCGTCGCGCTGGTTGTCTGATGAGTAACGGGCATAGAGCGCGACTTTCATTACGCCTCCTCATTCCGGGAGACGGTCCCGCTTCCGGTTGTCTTTTTCGGCTTGGATGAAGTCCCGCGCGGCCTGCCGAGCCAGCAGGCGCAGCAGATTGACGATGCGCGGATCGGGCTTCGATCCGACGGGCGCAGCCGAGGGGCCGGGCGCCGCATCGGCGACCACACGAAGCACTTCGGCTGTTGTCCCTCTCGGTCGCGCCACCGCGGTGTCCTTGTCGTTGCGCGGATCGCTCCGCGTCTTGACAAAGATGGCAAGTTGGGACTGCAACGCAAGAAAAAATAATATGTGATATCAATGTGTTGTGGCGTGTTGCGGCGCTGAATCGAGATCGGAAGCGTAGCGGATCGGGAGTTGACGAAGTCCAGCGCACGAAAAATATTTTCGTGATCAGCTCTGCGAGATGCAATCTTGTTGATCCCGACGTCGGACAACGCACCGCCCTTATATCACCGCTGCCGACGTCATACGGGACAATCGCAGTGTTGCGGCAAGTCCTGGATTCGGCTATATAACCAGATATATCATGGAGCCGGGCGGTGAGCAATAACGCGCAGAAACGGGCGATCGAAAATTACCGATCTCGGCTGACTAAGCGGGGCATCGTGCGGTTTGAGCTCCAAGCCCTCGAGGCCGACCGCGACCTAATCAGAACGCTTGCACGTAAGTTGACCGAGGAGGGGCCAGAAGCCGGGCATCTCCGACGCACTCTGCAACAGGCCGTTTCTGGCGAGCCATCGAAGCCTGGTGGCATCCTCACCGCGTTACGTCGCTCGCCGCTCGTCGGCGCCGATCTCGACGTAACTCGTCCACGTGAAGAAGGGCGCAAGGTCGATCTGTGACGCGCTATCTTCTCGACACCAAAATCATCAGCAATGTCGTCAAGCCGCAGCCGTCGGAAGCCCTCCTGGCTTGGATGGCGGCCCAGCGCGACGACCATTTGTTCATCACCTCGCTGACCCTCGCCGAAATCCGTCGCGGCATCCTGGAGAAGCCGAACGGCAAGAGACGAGCAGCGCTCGACGCCTGGTTCTCAGGTCCAGAGGGGCCTCAAGCTTTGTTCGCGGGCCGCATCCTGCCGTTCGACGAGAAAGCGGGCCTCATCTGGGCGGGGTTGATGGCGGAAGGCAGCGCCGCCGGCCGACCACGCAGTCGGCTAGATATGGTCATCGCCGCCGTCGCCGGCGCAAACGAGTGTGTCGTGGTAACGGACAACGAGAAAGATTTTGCTGGAATCCGGGTCATTAATCCGATCCGCGGATCGATGTAATGCGGCCACAAACTGAATAGCATATGCGAGGGGCAAGATGGCCGAACCCTATCGAGTAGAGAGGCGCCACTTGAAATCGTGCCGCGGGATGCACAATCGTCACTGTCGGATCCGCTAGTTGCAATCCGACGTAATCCGTAGCCCCGCTTCTCGTCCTCGAACCGGAACACCGGACGTCGGCGCAATGTGTTAGCTCTCGCGAGGCCGAGCCCCAAATCCAGCCCTCTCGCGGCGCTGGATCAGAACAGGATCAGCCGACAGATTCGCATTTGGAGCAGCGCCACATCGGGACTCCCTTACCATCACGACTTGTGGACAAGGTCATCGGCTTCTTGCAACGAGGGCAGACGGGAATGGCACTGGAACGCGGCATTTGGGGTCGGGGACGAAGGAGCCGTGCAGAGACAAAGTGAGAGGGTCCGCCGGATGCGGCGAAATCAAGTGAACCAGGCAGGCTCGAAACTGACCCCGCCGTGGCGAGCTGTTCGGCTTGTTCGACAAGTTCGTTCCTGGTCTGTTGATCGCGTATCCGGAGAAAAGCGCGGATCAACCTAAGTCACTGCAGATCGCTTCGCGCTGAAGGCGCGTTGTCATTCATTTTCCGGCTCCCTGCCCCCTTCTGTAGGCGATCCAAGTGGCGAGTGCAACGAGATTCCGCGTCGCGCATGGGTTGCAATATAAATCTGGCGTTTACGTGGACGATCGAAGAGTGGCATCGAGTATGATGCCGGCAATTCGGGCGATCGCCCGTGAATCGAGGTAGGTTCCTATGGCGCGGCTCGACCTCAACTATGTCTGGAAGCAGAAGCCGATTCCTGTTGTGCTGCGCCGAACTGGGCGTGGCGAACGGCTTCGGGCGCGGTTGCCATTTGCTGCCGACAACAGGCAATGGCTACAGAACGGGCGACGAACGCCGCCTGAGTGGATCGGCGGGACAGAGGCCTATTGGGAGCTGCCGAAATCCTGGTTCAACGACTTCGTCGATCGGGCACTGCAGCGCTACGGCAAAGTCTATATCATCCAGCCTTACCGCGAACAGGAGATCTGCGCGCGGGCGTGCCAGGAAGCACACGGGCACGAATGCCAGTGCTCCTGTATGGGCGCCAATCATGGCATCGGCAACGACGGCAGCTGGTTCGAGGTCTCCGACACCTTCTCGATGCGCTGGGGCGGGCGCGAGCTCGCATGTCGTCTGCTGACGGCCCGATAAGGAAGAACGCCCGATTAGACGCTGACGTCATCGGGCAGCGGAGCACCTAAAGACACTCGCTCGATGGACGCCCAGCGCCTTCGACAAGACTGCGCACCATCAAGGGTAATTCCCGGACTGAGCGCGGCACACCACCCACCCTGATCGGCGCGTCGCTTTCGGGCCTGCCAGCGCAAAGTCATCCACATCGACATGGACGCCTTCTACGTGCTCTGTCGAGCAACGGGATATTCCGGACCTGCGCGGAAAACCGGTCGCAATAGGCGGTTCGGCCGAACTCGGCGTCATAGCCGCTGCGAGCTATGAAGCCGGTAAGTTCGAGGTACTATCTGCTATGTCTTCGGTTACAGCGCGGCGGCGGCTAAACTGCCGAAGGCGTCCCACAGCCGCCATCTCCGCCGATAACTTTGAGTTTTCTTGGGGATTGAGTTTACCTGCTGCGCGCAAGTCGGAGCTTTTGGTTCATAGTCCCTCCTCTCTGGAACCGGAGCACGTTGCATGACCCAGCTAACTATTGTCATCACTAACTGTAACAGCGTGGATCGTGCCGAAATCAACGTGCTGAAAGGTACGCTCAACATCAAATACGGGCCAAACGGCCTTGGCAAAAGTACCTTGGCAAAGGCCGTTGTCAGCCAAATTCGCGGAGATGGTACGCTCGGTGACCTCATGCCCTTCAAAAGCCGAGGCAAGGCGGATGCACCGCCGCCGTCTGTGCAGGGTATTGACGGTCTAGCTTCCGCCCTTGTCTTCGATGAGGATTACGTCCAGCAGTTCGTTTTCCAGAAAGACGAAGTCCTTAAGAACAGCTTCGACATCTTCATCAAAACGCCCGACTATGTCGCTGCGATGGACGCCATCGACGTTCTGCTGGCTGGCGTGAAGCAGACGCTCACCAACAATACAGAAATCGAGCAGGCCACTTCCGATTTCAAGGAATTGCGGGATGCGTTCGGCAAATCGAAGCCCGGCAACATTCCGAAGAACAGCAAGATTCATAAAGCTTTCGGTACCGGTAATAAGACCGAAAATATTCCTGAGGCACTGAAGCCCTTCGAGACTTTTATCAAAAGCCAGGAGCCGTCCAAGTGGATCAGCTGGCAGATCAAAGGCAACGAGTATCTAAAGCTGGGCGACAATTGTCCCTATTGCGCCACCCCGCTTGTTGGTGAGGGGCAGAAAGACGCAGCCCTCGCAGTCGAGAAGGAATTCGACGCCACGGCGGTCGGCCACCTCAATGCGCTCAAGGCGGTCATCGAAAGGCTCGGCAAATATTTCAGCGAGAAGTGCTGCGAAAATCTGCAGAAGGTAACGAAAACCAAGATTGACCTGACCGCCGCCGAGGTAAGTTTCCTTACGAGCCTCAAGGCTGAGATCGACGGCATGATCACCCAGCTGGAAGGTCTCCGGGCCATCTCCTTTTTCTCTCTGCGAGACGTGGACCAAATCCGTGAGAAGATCACCCCGCTGAAGATCGACCTAGCGCTCATGGACAAGCTCGATTCCCCAGGGACCCGGAGCATCACAGATCCTGTCAATGCGCAGCTTGAAGACCTGCTTACGAAGGTTGGCGACCTGACCGGAAAGGTCAACAAGCACAAGGCGAAGATCAAGAAGGCGATAGAGGCCAACCAAGTCAGCATCAACACGTTCCTGAAGTCCGCCGGGTACAAATACGTCGTTGAGATCGTTCCGGAGGAACAATCCTACAAAATGAAGCTGGTGCACCAGGATCTAGCCGGTCATCTGGAAGCTGCGTCCAAGCATCTGAGCTACGGCGAAAAGAACGCCTTCGCCCTGGTTCTTTTCATGCACCAAGTGCTGAGCGAAAGTCCGGATTTGGTGGTACTGGACGACCCCATTTCGTCGTTCGACAAGAGCAAGAAGTTCGCCATCCTGCACGAGCTGTTCCAGGGCAAGGCTAGCCTGAGAGGGCGGACCACGCTTTTGCTGACCCACGACATCGAGCCTGCCATCGATGTTATCAAAAGTACCAAGGAGGTGTTTCAGGGGGCAAAACCATCGGCATCTTTTCTTTCTTCGCGCGGCGGCATTGTGAAAGAAGTGCCGATCGCAAGGGAAGACATCCAGACCTTTGCCAGGGTCTGCAGGGCTAACATCGCCACGCTGCAGGACCCGATCCTGCAGGCCATTTATCTCCGGCGCGATTATGAACTGCGTGATGAAGTCGGCGTGGAGTACAATCTGTTGGCAAGCCTATTCAAAGGCCGCGTCGTTCCCACGCTGCAGACGGCAACTGAAAACCGGAACATGACCCCGGAAGAGAAACAGGCAGCGGAGGAAAGTATCCGAAAAGAGCACCTAGCAGGGTTCAACTATGATGCGCTGGTCGCCGAGGTGAACGACGTGAACGCCATCCGCGCCAAATTCGCGGCCACGGATGTCGGCTACGAGAAAATCCAGCTGTTCCGGATTTTCAACATCGAACACGACGATGATGTGATCCGGAAATTTATCAACGAGTCGTACCACATCGAGAATGAGTACGTGATGCAGCTCAATCCGCATAAGTTCGAGAGCATCCCCGAGTATGTCATTGATGAATGCGTTCGCATGCTGCCACCTATCCAATAGACCTTGTGGAGTTGACCGGTGCTAGCAATTCATTGACATCAACCTCGATAAGCTCATTGCTGATCGCGAGAAGTAGGGCATCCTGTTTCCAGGGCAAGAGCTTCTTGACCATTCCAAGACGTCATCAATCGGCTCCCACCCATTTCTTCCTCCTGATTGACGACGCTGCGCTTCCGTAGATTTCCACGGATATCCTGACCATGTCCAAACATTCCAATATCATGGGTATTGATTGGAACGTAAGCTTCCGAGTATGCAACTGGGGATAACTGAGTGGTGGCATATCGATTCGTCCATGCTGCGGATGTCCACCTAGACTCGCCGCTGCGCTCGCTCGCGCTCCGCGACGGGAGGTTGGCGGATGTGATCGGTAATGCCACGCGGGGAGCCTTCGTGCGGATTATCGATCTGTGTCTTGAAGAACAGGTCGATGCTCTGCTGATCGCCGGCGATCTCTATGATGGCGAGCAGACTTCGATGAAGACGGCGCGATTCCTCGCCGAGCAGTTTCGGCGCCTGGACGCGGTGGGTATCAAGGTATTCATCGTCCGCGGCAATCACGACGCCATCTCGAAAATCACGAAGGAATTGGTGCTGCCCGATTCGGTGAAGGTGTTCACGGGACGCGCTGAGGCCGTGGAGATCAATCGCGCGCCCGGCTGCACCCCGATCGTGATCCATGGGTTGAGCTTCGCCCAGCCGCATGCACCCGAGAGCCTGCTTGGCAGGTACAAGCCGGCTATCGAGGGGGCGGTGAACATCGGCGTGTTGCACACCAGCCTCGGGGGTGCGCTAGGCCACGACCTCTATTCTCCCTGCACCATTGCTGATCTGACCGCCACGGGCTTTCGCTATTGGGCGCTCGGCCATGTACACAAGCGTTCGGTCATCGAAGGGGCGTGCGCCATCGTGATGCCGGGCATGCCGCAGGGCCGGGACATCAGCGAGGCTGGCCCGAAATCCGTGACGCTTGTGATCATCGAGGACGATCGTTCGATTCACATCGAAGAGCGCACCACCAGCATCGCGCAGTTCGAGCGCGTTCTGGTGGATGCGAACCGAATAGAACTGGCGCGAACTAGTGTCTGCCATATCGCGTGCCTTGGGAAGGAAGCGCAGCGAGGTTAGTTCAGATCATCTCGTCGCGCGCATTAGGATAGAGGGAGTAACTCCGTTGGCTTGGCGGATTCGCCGGGACACGGATCTGCTGAAGGCGGAGGCGGACGACAGGGCCTCGGTCATCGGGACCTGCTGGGTTGAGAAGCTGGAGATCCTCTGCCGTCCGACCGAGCGGCAGGAGGAGCCATCCGAGGATCCGCTCTTCGAGCTCCACCGCGTGATCGAGGAGGACATACTCGCCTCCGACGCCTTTCAGAACGAACTCGTCGACATGGCTGAGGAGATAAGAGCGCAGCTCCCCCCGGAAATCCGCGACACCTTCGGGGTTGACGAGGTGTCGTTTCGGGAGGCGCTCAGGCGCATGGCGCGTGACGGAGCGGAAAGCGTGATGGCGCGCCTTCAGCCTGCCGGACAGGGCGGCTAAGACATGCGCCTGCGCAGCCTCGACCTTACCCGGTACGGGAAATTCACCGACCACAGTATCGATTTCGGCGAGCGGCCCACCGATCAGCCGGACCTGCATGTCATCTACGGACCGAACGAGGCTGGCAAATCGACCGCCTTTACCGCGTTTCTCGACTTGCTGTTCGGAATTGCGACGCAGAGTCCGTTCGATTTTCTCCATCCCTATTCCACCATGCGGATTGGCGGAACACTGGAATTCGGTGCCGAAAAGCGGGACTTCGCGCGCATCAAACGTCCGCACAACAGCCTGCTTGACGCCGATGATCGCCCTATCCCGGAAAGCGCAATTCGCGGCGAACTCAGCGGCATCGACCGTGACGCCTATCGCACCATGTTCTCGCTTGACGACGAGACGCTCGAGAAGGGTGGCGAAAGCATTCTAGCAAGTAAGGGCGATCTCGGACAATTGCTGTTTTCTGCGAGCGCAGGTCTTTCTCATCTCAGCCAAAGGCTCATCGATCTCAGGAGCGAGGCAGATGGCTTCTACAGATTGCGGGCACGCAGCGGCGCGCTCGTGGACCTCAAGACGCGGCTCGTGGAGCTGAAGGCAGAGCGGGAGAGATTCGACACTCTGGCCTCGGATCACGCGCGGCTCGTTGAAATTAGGGATCGGTCCAAGGCGCATTATGATGAGGCCGTCTCCGAACGCACCCGCACTCGTGGACGCATTGACGAGATCCAGCGCCATCTCGTCGCAATGCCACGGCTTGTGGCACTGCGCGGCATCCGCGAGCGCCTCGCTCCGCTTGCGGATGTACCCGAGGCCCCACCTGGCTGGACGAGTGAGGTGCCCGGGTTGCAGAGGGAGGAGATCGAGCTCGGCGTCCAGATGGACGCCATCAACGACGAAGTCGGCCGGCTTGCGGAAGAGATCGCGGCGATCGTGGTGAACGAGGCTGCCCTGCGGCTCGCCGAACGCATGGAACGGCTCGCGGAACTGC
This sequence comes from Bradyrhizobium sp. USDA 326, assembly GCF_049739485.1. Taxonomy (NCBI): domain Bacteria; kingdom Pseudomonadati; phylum Pseudomonadota; class Alphaproteobacteria; order Hyphomicrobiales; family Nitrobacteraceae; genus Bradyrhizobium; species Bradyrhizobium sp. USDA 326. The sequence goes on along the minus strand of NZ_JBMGQA010000001.1, from coordinate 1,771,788 downwards.
GAGCACGCCATGTGACTGCGGAGAAGGATGTTCCCGAGAGGCGGCTGCAACTCCGGGAGATCGACCGCGCCATTTCGGTGATCCTGCAACGGGTCGAGCGCGAAGGGGAGACGGAGCCCCGCCGCCTTGTGCTAACCGCAGCCACCGTCGGCCGACTGCGCGAGCTGATCGAAGCCCGCTCGGGCATCGACGCATCAATCCATAACGCCGCTGCGGAGCTCGCCGAGGCGCGCCGTTGCCTCGGCGAGATTGCGGAACGGGTGCCTGAGAGCGGTGGCGATGCGCATGCCACGCAAGAGCGAGACCGCGCGATGCCGCAGCTTGCGATCACCGTCGAGGCGTTGCGTTCGGCCGATCACGATGTGCGGCGCCGCTTGGCCGACCGAGCCCGTGCCGCCGCGTTGGAGGCGCTCGCCGATCGCCTCTCGACGCTGCGCCCCTGGCAAGGGACGGCAGATGATCTCGTCAGCATGCCTTGCCCCGGTCCTGACAAGGTGCAGCGCTGGAAAGCGGCTCGTGGCGACGCTGAGGCGGTGCTTGCTCGGCATCAGAGCGAGATTGAGCGGCTGACGACCCAGATTCGGCATATCGAGGCGGAACAGGTAGGTCTGGCCTCCGTAACCGGAGTCGTGACCGACCAGGAGGCCGCAGAGATTCGCACGCGGCGCGAGCAGGCCTGGGCCGTGCATCGGCACGCTCTCGACCTCAATCGGCCGTTGCCTTCGAAGCAGCGATGCGTCACGACGACATCATTAGCGCCGGCCGGTTCTCGCACATGTCCGAGCTGGCGAAGCTGCACCAGGGCGGGCAGGCGCTGGCTGTCACGCGGGCCGACCTTGAGCGCGCCGTCGAGCTGAAGGACGGTGCTGCCGCGGCGCTGGGACACCTCGACGTTGCAGTGGCGGAAGCGGTCCTCGCGATGACAACCTCCTTCGTTTCGGTGCCATCCTTGCCGGAGATTGAGGATTGGCTCGCCCGTCGTGAAAGAGCGCTCGAAGCGCGGGAAGCTGTCCGAACTGCCGCGCGGGATCTGCGCGCAGCACAATCGGATGCTGGCGCCGCAACGGAGCGGTTGCGCGCTGCGCTCGCTCGGACCGGCCGGTTGCAGGAGGCCGATGCGGATTTCGACGCGCTGCTCGCCAATGCTGAGGCGGCGCTCGACCGTGAAGCCGAGCTGCGCCGCCTACGCGCCGAGTTGGACGAGCGCCAGCGTAACGTCGCCTTACGCGAGCGTGCGGCCGAGCTGGCTCAAGCCGAGGACCGGACCTGGGCCAAGGCATGGTCCGCGACCTGCCGTACCTGCTGGCTCGGCGAGGCGCCCGAGGTGCCAGCCATCGGCGTGGTCCGCGAGGTTCTTGTCGCGCTAGCTGATCTCGCGCCGGGACTTGAAAAGCGGGCAGGCCTGGTCGATCGCATTGAGAAAATGGAGAAGGATCAGGCAGCGTTTCGCGACGAGGTGATATCTTTGGCGGACGTGTTGGGCGTCCCGACTAGTCCGGCACCTGCCCTCGAACTGGCGCAGCGCATCGGCGAGGAGGTCCGAGAGGCAAATGCCCAGAGTGATCGCCGGAAGAGGGCTATTGATCGGTTGGAGGAGGCGAAAGCACGGCAGCGCTCTCTCATCGAAAGATTAACGATCCACAAGGAGCATAAGCATCGAATGATCGCCTTCTTCGGCGTCACCTCGCTGGCGGCGGTGGCGGATAAGCTGTCCGACGTCACGCGGCGCGCCGAGCTCTGCGGGCAGGCCGAAGATGCACAGCGCGACATCCTCGAGGCGGTACGAACGCCCGATCTCGTCGGCGCCGAGGCCGCACTCGATGCGGCGGATCGGTCGGCGCTGGAGGCGGAGTTGATCGAGCTAAAGGCGCGCCTCGAAGACCAGGACACGCGCTGCCACGAGCTTTTCGCGGCATGGTCGGCGGCGAAAGACGGGGTCGAGGCAATCGGCGGTGATGCCACGGTCGCTGCCATTGAAGAGCGCCGCCGCACGACGCTGCTAGAGATTGAGGACGGCGCGACGCGCTATCTCCAGCTCCGCGCTGGCATCGCGGCGATGGAGCAGGCGCTCGCCGCTTATCGTGAGCGCCATCGCAGCTCTATGATGATGCGCGCTTCGGCGGCGTTCCGCACCATTAGCCGCGGCGCTTATACGGGGCTTGCTGCGCAGCCCGGCAAAGACGGGGAGTCGCTCATCGCACTTTCCGCTGCGGGTGGCTCTAAAGCGGCAGACGAACTCTCGAAGGGCACGCGCTTTCAGCTTTACCTCGCGCTTCGGGTTGCCGGATATGACGAGTTCACGCGTGCCCGCAGCGCTGTGCCGTTCGTCGCCGACGACATCATGGAGACGTTCGACGATTTTCGCGCCGAGGAAGCCTTCCGCCTGTTCGCCGAGATGGCGCAGGCCGGACAGGTCATCTACCTCACCCATCATCAGCATCTGTGCGAGATCGCCCGACGGGTGTGTCCGACCGCGCGCTTGCATCGCTTGGACGTGGCGACATGTCAACATGAGTTCGCCTGAGCGTTGCTGGCGCTGACGTAGCTGAAGGGTCACAGTAACCTCGCCATATTTTGTATCGTTCCAGAAATGGGAGCGAATGAAGCAAAGGTAGCTCGGGTGACCTCCTATGTAGAGCATCGATCAATGGGTGGTTGCGAGACCTTAGAGTTCGAGCCCTGCAAGGGTTGCTTTGCCGGGGGATACTTACTCTATGGACGAAAAGCAGATCTCTCGAAGTTGCCACTTTCGAAAGATCCGCCTTCTCGTGCGATGCCAGGTTCAGCCTTCCTCGAAGAGGAGCTCCGTAGATCGAAAGCTATCGTCGAAAGAAGGGGCCTTTGGTCGATCCACACGCCATCTTGTCCTATGGGAACGCGATTGCCGCTTGTCAGCAGCGCGTGATTGCGCCCCGCTGGCTGGCGACTAACGAGCCCGTGAATTTCGCGGGCTCAACAACAGCGACCGCGAATACTTCCAGCATCATCGCGGCTCTGCCGACCGTGGAACTTTCATTGGACGGCCGGTGCGAAGCAGATCCCGTGGCCAATGGGTCATCACGGCGTCCAGACGTTTCAATCATCCCAATGGCAGCTTTGCCGGCGTCGCTCTCACGACGATCGATGTCGCCTTTTTCCTGCAGTTCTATCGCGGGTTCGACGTTGGCCGTAACGGCTGCATCGCTTTTGCGAGCACAGACGGTATCATGCTTGCGCGGAGCCCGGATGACGGTAACTTCACCGGCAGTGACCTGTCTGACGCAGCGCTTTTCAGGAATCTCCGCAAGCGGCCTGCCGCGGGGGCCTACTATTTCCAATCGCCCCTCGATGGCGTCCAGCGCCTGAGCTTCTACCAGCTGAGTAATCGCTACCCTGTGATCGTCGTCGCCACGCAATCGCAGGATGACGTGCTGGCGCCCTGGCGCAGAGCCGCGCTAACGCGCACGGCTGTGGTCGTCGGCCTCATCGGTGCACTTGGTGGCGCAGCTCTCACGCGACATGACAGAGCACAATGATCTGCAAGACCGGCTCGCTGTTCTCGCCATTTCGGACGCCTGACGGGATTGGCGAACCCGGATCCAGCAGGCGATCCACGACCTCGGCATCCTGCCCGCGCTCAACCCGCCTTCCAAGCGGGTCACCGTGAGTCTTGGCGGCGCGACACATTTGCCCGCCAGCGACAAGGTGCATTGCACGTCGTTGATAGGGGCTGCAGACAAGGCACTCTACGCCGCCAAAGAGAGTGGACGCGGTCGGCTTGTGATGTCAGGACAAGTGATCGCCTGGCCCGGCTCGATACGAGCCTGAAGGCAGTCGCTCGCGGCTGCAGCTTTTGCCGAGGCGATAGGGGTACTACGAATATCTTGAGCCCCGCGTGCTAAGAATCGTCGGAACCAAAGGGCCATCGCTCGAGTTTGTGGCCAGAAAATCGTTCGCGACGGCGGTTTTAAATCCGCCGGTTGACATTCCCAAACTATCGCGCCGACCGAACTACCTTTCAAATCCGTCCGGCGATCGCCACTGGCGGCAACGGAGAAATAGATCATGCCGAACTTGGCCGACGATCCGAACTCGGCAGCGTTGGCGGTTAAGGTGATCGTCATTTCCGGGGCGCGCGTAGCGCGAGCCCAATGACGAAGTGGAAGTTGCGAGAGCGCACAAAAACCCCGGCATCACTGCCGGGGGGCGCATTTGGTCGTTCGCCGGAACGGCTGGATCAGAAGTCCATGCCGCCCATGCCGCCGCCAGGAGGCATGGCGGGCGCGGGAGCGGCCTTCTTCGGCAACTCGGCGACCATGGCCTCGGTGGTGATCAGCAGCGCCGCCACGGAGGAGGCGTTCTGGACTGCGGTGCGCACGACCTTGGTCGGGTCGATGATGCCCTTGGAGACGAGGTTGCCGTACTCGCCGGTCTGGGAGTCGAAGCCGTAGGAGTACTGATCCTTCTCGAGGATCTTGCCGACCACGACAGAGCCGTCTTCACCGGCGTTGATCGCGATCTGGCGAGCCGGCCAGGACAGCGCCTTGCGCACGATCTCGACGCCAGTCTTCTGGTCGTCGTTCTTAGTGCGGATGCCCTTGAGCGCTTCGGTAGCGCGGAGCAGGGCGACCCCGCCGCCCGGCAGAATGCCTTCCTCGACAGCCGCGCGGGTCGCATGCATCGCGTCATCAACGCGATCCTTGCGCTCCTTCACCTCGACCTCGGTCGCGCCGCCGACGCGGATCACCGCGACGCCGCCTGCGAGCTTGGCGAGACGCTCCTGGAGCTTCTCACGGTCGTAGTCCGAGGTGGTCTCCTCGATCTGCGCCTTGATCTGGGCCACGCGCGCCTCGATGTCGGCCTTCTTGCCGGCGCCGTTGACGATCGTGGTGTTCTCCTTGTCGATCATCACCTTCTTGGCGCGACCGAGCATGTTGAGCGTGACGTTCTCGAGCTTGATGCCGAGGTCTTCCGAGATCGCCTGGCCGCCGGTCAGGATCGCGATGTCCTGCAGCATGGCCTTGCGGCGATCGCCGAAGCCCGGAGCCTTGACGGCCGCGACCTTCAGGCCGCCGCGGAGACGGTTCACGACCAGGGTCGCGAGTGCCTCGCCTTCGACGTCCTCGGCGACGATGACCAGCGGCTTGCCGGTCTGCACCACGGCCTCGAGCAGCGGCAGCAGCTCGTTCAGCGAGGAGAGCTTCTTCTCGTTGATGAGGATGTAGGCATCGTCCATCTCAACGCGCATCTTGTCGGCGTTGGTGACGAAGTAGGGCGAGATGTAGCCGCGGTCGAACTGCATGCCCTCGACGACGTCGAGCTCGGTCTCGAGCGACTTGGCTTCCTCGACGGTGATGACACCCTCGTTGCCGACCTTCTTCATGGCGTCGGAGAGGAACTTGCCGATCTCCTGGTCGCCGTTGGCCGAGATGGTGCCGACCTGGGCGATCTCGTCGTTCGAGGTGACCTTCTTGGAGTTCTTCTGCAGGTCCGCAACCACTGCCTCGACCGCGAGGTCGATACCGCGCTTGAGGTCCATCGGGTTCATGCCGGCGGCGACGGACTTCGCGCCTTCCTTCACGATCGCCTGGGCGAGCACGGTGGCGGTGGTGGTGCCGTCGCCGGCCGCGTCAGCGGACTTGGAGGCGACTTCGCGCACCATCTGCGCGCCCATGTTCTCGAACTTGTCGTCGAGCTCGATCTCCTTGGCGACGGTGACGCCGTCCTTGGTGATGCGGGGAGCGCCGAACGACTTGTCGAGCACGACGTTGCGGCCCTTCGGACCGAGCGTGACCTTCACCGCGTTGGCGAGAACGTCGACGCCGCGCAGCATCTTGTCGCGCGCTTCAACCGAGAATTTGACTTCTTTGGCTGCCATCTGGAGTTTTCCTTAGGTGAGTTTGACTGGAGGGAGGAGAGGGGCTCTTAAGCCGCCTTCTTCTTGGACTCGCTGACTTCGAGAACGCCCATCACGTCGCTCTCCTTCATGATCAGCAGGTCCTGGCCGTCGATCTTGACCTCGGTGCCGGACCACTTGCCGAACAGCACGCGGTCGCCGACCTTCAGGTCGATCGGGATCAGCTTGCCGGCTTCGTCGCGGCCACCGGGGCCAACGGCGACGACTTCGCCCTGGGAGGGCTTTTCCTTGGCAGTGTCGGGAATGATGATGCCGCCAGCGGTCTTCTCTTCTGCGTCGATGCGCTTGACCACGACGCGGTCGTGAAGCGGACGGAATTTCATGCAGTCCTCCTAAACATTTGGACGAGATGGAGATTTTAGGGTTTGTTAGCAATCAATGCCCGCGAGTGCTAACGCTGGCGAAAGTGAGATAGGACAGGATTTTTGCGGGAGCAAGGGTTCTAGCAGAAGAAATTGACACTCCCGCCGCGCGATCGGCTACTCGTTAACGATCGCCATCTCGTCGCAGCCCTCGAGATCGAGCTTCTTCAGCACGAATTGAAGATATCCGGTGCCGGCTTGGACTCATAGACGTCCTCTGACGGTCGCGACATCCACCAGTTCGGCGATGCCCGCGGCGTCGATATATGTTTTTCAATTCTTTCTTGGCGGAGGAGGCAGTGACGATGCGAAGACCGGCGCCCCACGCGCCGCAGCAAGACCGCGACCGCCGAGAATGGACGGATGACAGCATCTGCGTCGACTTGAAGCGCTGGACGCGCCACCCGTCGAGCTTCTTTCCGTAGTTCCGCTTCTCGTCCTCGGACAGGAACACCGGACATCGGCGCAACGCGTTAGCTCTTGCGAGGCAGAGCCACAAACCCAACCCTGTCGCGGCGCTGGATCAGAGCGGGATTAATCGGCAGATTCGCATTTGAAGCAACGCCACATAGGGGCTTCCTTACCATCACGACTTGCGGACAAGGTCATCGGCTTCTTGCAACGAGGGCAGACGGGAATGGCACTGGAACGCGGCATGTGGGGTTGGTGACGAAGGAGGCGTGCAGAGACTAACTGAGAGGGTCCGCCGGATACTCGGCGAAATCAGGTAAACAAGACGGGATCAAAACCGACCCGCCCGCGGCGAGCCTTTCGACTTGTTCGACAAGTTGGTCTCTGGCCCGTTGATCGCGTATCCGGAAAAAAGCGCGGATCAACCTAAGTCCCTGCAGATCGCTTCGCGCTGAAGGCGCGTTGTCATTCATTTTCCAGCTCCCGGCCCTTTCTGTAGGCGATCCAAGTGGCAAGTGCAACGAAGTTCTATGTCGCGCATAGGTTGCAGTATAAATTCGGCAAAAAGGAGGAGTCCTACGAGCAACCACTCCGACAATCGGCCTTGAGAGCTCCCCTGGATACCGATGCAAATTTCCTTCAAGGCTACTTGGCCGGAGGCCGCAGGGGCTGTCCGCCCACTTGCGGGCGGCGGGATCGCGCAGCGGATCGTCCTGACAGGCGAGACAGACGTAGCGCTGCCGCCGTTCGCCAATTTCGTCGGGCACGGCCGTCGAGGCTTACCGCACGAGGGGCACAGCTTGCGGCTCGAGTAGCGCAGTCATCGGATTTGCCCTGCAGACGGAGCATAGTTCCATGCGCCCCGCGAACACAAGCGGATCCCCGAAAGTTTGTCCGGCTGCGTCAAATCACTTGACGCGAAGCGCGCGCACACTGACATTCACTTTCAGTGATGTTGCGGGGGTGGCGTCGTGGAAGAGTTCTACAGAGGCTTCGCGCAGCGGGCGCGCGATCTGGCCGAGAAGGCGGACCCGTTCACCCGGCGGCGCTTGCTTGATTTGGCCCAGAGGTACGACCTCAAGAGTAGACCTGGAGCAAGTCGCGGACGGCCGCCGGCGCCACGCGCAACGCCGCCAACCCTGCTCTTCTCCAGATCCGGCGAAGCCTGACGCGAGACAGCTAGTCCAATCCCCCGGTGCGGAGCGGCCATCTTCTCCTTGTGACTCTCCTGGCGCTCCAGGCCTGCTCCTGAGCTCGTCCCTCCACTCAAGGTCAAGCTCTTCCGCCAGCGCCAAGAATTTAGGTCCCGTCACCGTACGGACAGCCGCTTTGCCCTGCACGCTGGCCGACACCAGGAAGCTGTTTTCCGAGACACTGCACGAACGGCTTTTGCGCGCCACGCGTGCAGTCGCTGACGAGATTGCGCGGCGCAGGCGATGAAATCCCACCGCGGGAGAACTGAGTAAAAGAGGATCCTAGCCAGCTTTGCGACCTGGCCGAGCAAAGCTAGTCCGTCGCCAGCGGCGGAATCGGAAGCGCCGTAATCGACTTGATCTTTCCATCGCGAAGCGCGAGGTGACATTCTTGAGCGGTACCGCGTGGATCAGCTTCTTGTAGAACGTGTCGTAACTCTGCATGTCCGGAATAACGACGCGCAGCATGTAATCGATGTCGCCGGCCATCCGATAAAACTCCATCACCTGTCGGCTTCCAGTCGCTGGATGCGCTTCCAGCAGGGCGTTGACGACAGGCCGACCCGACCACCGATTTCGGCAACCGAGAGCGAGGCGTTTTGTTGCAGCACCGTCAGGATCTTGCGATCGATGGTATCGAGTGGGCGGCCGTTGTCGGCGAGCTGCAAGGCAGCGTCGATCATGACTAAAACCTTTGGTATCAGTGGAGGATCGGCGCTAGCACTTGCCTGAAATTGTTAGCCGTGAGGCCCGAACAAAAAGATCTCGTAAAGGTCGTTCTGTTCGCCGTCCTGGCGGCCCATATGGGGCCGCAGCGAGCGCTGGAACCATTCGCGTGCTTGTTCGAGCCAGCTTGCGAAGCTTGAATGCAGCGAGATGATGTAGCTCATGTTCACTCCGGACAACGGTGTAGGGCGAGAACCCGACAAGGCTATCACGAGCAGGAAGACGTTGAGCATCGCTACCCGTTGGCAACGATCAGTTTGGTTGGATCGTACCGAAGCCGTGTGTCCGAGCAGGAAATTCCACGGAGCCATTTCGCGAGGGACGATTTTCATGGGGGCGCTTGTTCGGGGGGCGGATCTGTCATCTGCGAGCAGGGCGATCACGTCGGCGTGTGGCAGGCGAGGTGTGAAATCAACGTACAGCGGCTTGCGGAACGGGTCCAAATCTGAGTGCGGGGCGGTATCAGGCGATCGCCTTCACCGCGTTGGAGTAGATGCTGGCGGGACGGGCGAGGCCGTAGTGCTCGCGGAGCGTCGTGCCAGTATAGTCCTCGCGGAACAGACCGCGCTTGCGCAGGATCGGGACAACCTGTTCGGCGAAGACATCGAACCCGCCGGGCAGCCAAGGCGGCATGACGTTGAAGCCGTCCGCCGCTCCGCCCTCGAACCAGGTCTGGATGTTGTCGGCGATCTTTTCGGGCGTGCCGGCAATGACCCAGTGACCGCGCGCGCCGGCGAGGCGCTGCACCAGCTGGCGGATGGTCGGCTTCTCGCGATCGACGATGTCGACCACGAGCTTGAAACGGCTGGCGACGCCGCGCGCGCTCGCGGTGTCGATCAGGTGGCGGGGGACGGGACCGTCGAGATCGTAACCGGTGAGATCGACGCCGATCATCTGGCGCAGCTGGGTCAGGGAATATTCCGGCTGGATCAGCTCGTTGAACTCGTCCTGCAGGCGGTCGGCCTCAGCTTGCGTGCTGCCGATGAAGGGGCTGATGCCGGGAAGGATCTTGATCTGGTCGGGACCGCGGTCGAAGGCGCGGGCCTGGCGCTTGATGTCGGCATAGAAGGCCTTTGCCGAGTCCGGGGTCTGGTGCGCCGTGAAGATCGCCTCCGCAAAGCGCGCGGCGAAGGCTCGGCCGTCATCGGAGGCGCCGGCTTGCACATAGACCGGCCGGCCTTGCGGCGTACGCGAGATGTTCAGCGGGCCCCGAACCCGAAAATGCTTTCCGACATGGTCCAGCGTGTGGATCTTGCTGGTATCGGCGAAGATGCCCGAGGCTGGGTCATTGACCAGCGCGTCATCTTCCCAGCTGTCCCAGAGCCGCGAGATCACGTCGAGATATTCGCGTGCGCGCTCGTAGCGCTCGTGATGCGGGGGGGGGGCTCGGGCAGGCCAAAGTTTTGCGCAGCCTGCGGCGCGCCGGTCGTCACGATGTTCCAACCGGCGCGACCTTGGCTCAGATGGTCAAGCGAGGCAAACAGGCGCGCGAGGTTGTAAGGCTCGGTATAGGTGGTCGACGCAGTTGCGATCAGACCGATGCGCTTCGTCACTGCGGCGATCGCCGCCAGCCAGGTGATCGGCTCGAAACGAAAGCGCTGTGCGTAGCGGACGTTGTCGGCCAGCGCCGGCCCGTCGGCAAAGAAGATGGCGTCGAGCTTGCTCGCCTCGGCGCGCTGCGCCAGCTCCTGGTAATAGGTGATGTCGAGAATGCGCCCCGCCGACGATCCCTTGTAGCGCCACGCTGCTTCGTGATGACCGCCGGGATAGATGAAGAGATTGAGAACAAGCTGCCGTTGATTGCTCATGGTTCGAATGTCCAGGTGCGATTGCCGGGGAAGGGGCGGAGCGGCTACGAGGCGGAAGGGGTGGTTTGCGACCCCGGTTTTCGCGCGAATGCGAAACGCAGATATCTTTCCAGACGGAGTCCCTCCGGAGTGCGCTTTGATTCGACCAGCGCAGCAAAGGCTTCGTCGATCGCTTGCCGTTCCGTCAGGGAAAAGCCGCCGAGGAAGTTGCCGAAAGCGCTGGCTTCAGACCATCCGAGCACCGAATCGACGTCGCCGTGGACATCGACGAGTGAGCGCAGGTCGCTACGATAATCGACGAAGCCGGTCTCGGCGAACAGCGCCTTGAGCTCGTCGTCCGTCGCCCCGAGCACGCGACGCGGCTCACCGCTTCTCTCGCCGAACCCGGCCCGCTCGATCGCCTGGCGAAGCAGAGTTCGCGACTCGTGAGGTTTGGTCGGGTCCTGAACGTTCAACCCGATCCGGCCCCCAGGCTTGAGGACACGTTCGATCTCACGCAGCGCCTGCCGCTTGCACGCGATCCAGTGGAAGACGCTGTTGAGGTAGACGGCATCGAATTCTGCGGATCCAAAGCGCGATAGGTCTTCGGCGCGGCCGACATCGAACGTCAGCGTCTTCGATACGCGAAGGCTCGCGATGGCGATCCGGTTCTCCAGGGGATCGATGCCGATCACGCGGCCGTCCGGGCCGACAAGGCCCGCGACAAATTCGGTCAGGCGGCCGGTACCGGCGCCGATGTCGAGAACACGATCCCCGGACTTCAATGCCAGCGGGCCGACGAGGAATTTGCCGTGGTGAAACTGGAGGATACCGGCCTGCTCGTAGGTGCGAGCAAGCTCGGGCGTGTCCCGTTCAAGGCTGATGACACCGGGGGGTCGACATCGTGCTTTCCAAAAATCTCCAACGAGCCGTCGAGAGCGCTCGTTGGAGACAAACTCTATGTTGTCGGAGCGAGAAATGTCGATGAAATGTATTTGCGTTGTTCGGTGCGATGCGAGCATGAATCTAGCGGCGGGAGCGCATGGAATAGATGATGTCCCGAACCGATCGTCTCAATGAAAAGCTGCCGCGCAGGCCGAATGTCTCGTCGCGCTTCCTGGCTCGCTCCACACTGTCGACGCAAATCTTTCAACGCGCTGTGATCTCGCGGTGGGTTCGTTGTGCGGGCTGCCAAACAAAACCGATTCCATTTCATTGACTGAATGTCGTTCGCTTCTACGATTTGATCGCATCTGATGCTGACAAATCCGGGTGCAACATGTCTCAGTCTGATATCGACGCCGCGGCTCGCGAGACATTGCGTCTGATTGGTCCCGATCCGCAGAACTGGGTCCCGGATCGTCACGCGGTTGATCACAACGTTATCGTCATCGGGGGCGGGCAATCCGGAAGCGCTTTCGCCTTTGCACTACGCCGTGCCGGGATCGGCAAGGTCACAGTGGTCGACGCCGCCGGCGACGCCGCTTCGTCCGGCCCGTGGCTGAGCAGCGCGCGGATGCACAAGCTGCGGACGTCGAAAAGCTTGCCGGGACCCGAGCTCGGTTTACCCGGGCTGAGTTTCCAGGCCTGGTATGAAGCCCGGCACGGGGCGGCCGCATATGGAGCAATTGATCGCATTTCCCGCCTGGATTGGGCCGCCTACCTCGATTGGTATCGCAAAACGCTCGGCATTAAGGTGCGTTATCGGACGAAGCTCCTCCGTATCGAGCCGGTTCAGGACCACCTGCGGCTTCATCTCGACGTAGCGGGCGAAGTGCGAACGGAAACCGCCCGCAAGATCATCCTTGCCAGCGGTTTCCCCAGTAATGGTGGTCCGGCCGTTCCCGACGTGCTCTCGCGCAATCTGCCAAAGATTTTTACGCCCATACGTTAGAGGCGATCGATTTCGAGAAGCTGCGCGACAAATCGGTCGCGGTGCTGGGCGGTGCGGCCTCCGCATTCGATGCCGCAGCAGTTGCGCTCGAGGCCGGGGCGAGGGAGCTGCACCTTTTTGCGCGTCGCGACAAGCTTGCATCAGAGCCTGTGATCAGGACACGTGGATATCCAGGCGCATATGACAATTACGGTTGCGCTCCCTGACGCGGTCCGTTGGCATCAAGCCATCCGCTTCCGCCGTGCGGGATCGACGCCGCCGCCTGATGCAATTGCGCGCGCGGTCAGGTTCCCAAACTTCCATCTTCATCTGGCGGCGCCGTGGACCTCAGCCAAGCCGTTCGGGCGACGGCTGCTTGCAACTACTCCGCGGAGCGATATTGCATTTGATTTCGTCATCGCCGGTACGGGCTACCAGGTCGATCTCGCAAAGCGGCCCGAGCTCGCCGCCTTCTTCGACGAGATCCTGCTGTGGCGAGACCGCTTTTCGCTGGCTGCGGACGAGCAGGATGATAGTCTGAGCGCACATCCTTATCTTGGCTCGGGGCATGAATTCCTGGAGAAGGAGCCCGGCCGCGCGCCTTATTTGCGGAACATCCACGTGTTCAATCCCGCAGCGTTCGTCAGCTTCGGCCTGCCGATTGGCGACGTGCCGAGCTTCAAGCGCGATATTCGGAGCGTCGTTGCGCGGATCAGCCGGGATCTGTTCCTTGACGACCTTCCGGCGCATGAGGCGCGAATCAATGGGCCCATCGCCGACGACTTCGAGCCGGCGCTGTATGCGTCGGCTGTCTGGCGTTCGCCGAACACCATCGCGGCGGAATAGAGGAGAGTGCAAGTAGCAGCTGGACACGCCGTGACCGTGGATGCGTCTGTTTCTCAGCTGCCTCCAACTTTGGAAGCTATTTCCGAAGTCCTTGAGTTAGCATCGATGCAGTCTCCTCGGGAAGATCCCGCCAGACGCGAGCAGCGTCAGAGCAGACGACAGTTCGCAAGAGGATCGATCACGATATCACCTGTTCTCTCTCCGCCGTCGCTTTCTGCGATCGGCCAATGGCGGAGCCTTGTCCAAATGGGATCGCAGTCTTGGGGAAGATGACATGACGGACAAGAAAAACAACGCTCCTTCCATTTCATTGACTGAGGATCATTCGCACTTACGATCCGGCGCTACGATGTGCGGGGCACGATGAGACGAAATCGACCGTGCTAGCACGACCAAGTTTCGTAGACCCTCGGCGAGTGCAGGGCTAGGTGCCGGTATTTCGGAGAACGGTGATGAGTAAAGATCGCCTCTTTCTGTTGAAGCCAGGATTTGAAGATTCGGCGCAGCCGGGTCGGTTCTTCGTCTGCCCGCACTGCAACGCGATCGAGGGCTTGCTGGCATCGTTTCCAGGGCTGGCAACGCAGATTGAGGTGCATCGCCTGTCATTTGCGCGACCGAGAGCCGAGATCGTCGAACTTCTCGGAGAGCAGCATCAGTCGCTTCCGGTTCTCGTGTTCGATCAGTCCCGTCCGGTACCCGACGATGCGGAAGTCGCAAATGGCTGGCGGTTCATCGACGCTTCGGAGCGAATACTCCGCTATCTCGCTGATCGCTACACCTTTCCACATGTCCATCAGTAGGCCGGGGTGGTGGCCGCCATCGCAGAGGCCGCAACCGAGAAAGACAACGAGGGACTGGATCTCCTGGGGGAGAGTTCTGAGCCGGGGGCCCAAATACGGGGCGGGCCCGTCGATCAGAACGGCTGTCGCGTGAGCTCACGATCGGATGGCGGTCTGGATCGTGCGTCTCACGCGGCAGTCTACTCATTGGTTTCAGAGCGCATGAGGCTGGCCGCAAAGGGTCGCGGGCAGGATCGATATCGAGGAAAGGAAGACAGTGTATTGCGACAATCCAAGGCCGCGGCGGTCGGCCGGCGAGTCAGGTGTTGCGAATTGCATCGGCGGCATTTGGCTTTGCTCTGCTCGGCATTCTGTGGATTGGGAAGTCAGCTGTGCCGAGCAGGAGAAGCGGCTGCGGATCGGTCTGGCGGCCAGCATATCGAATCCGGCCGTCGAGATCGCAGTCCGGAAGCGGTCCACGCCAAGCAGCGCGAGCTCTACGGATCGCCCGTCAGCTTTCCCGGGTCTTAGGAAAAGCTCATGACACTGATATCCCGGCGAGGCTTCGTTGCGGGGACCGCAGCTGCGCTCGCGGTCTCGACGTCCACGCGAGCCCAGAGGGCGCCCCGCGTGCCGGAGGGCGGCTGTCCTTCGTCATTCACCCCGAACCGACCACGCTGGTGTGTTTCAATACGACGGAGGGGCCGGCAATCCAGGCGAGCACCAAGGTCGTCGAGGGTCTTCTGGCCTACGACTTCGATCTCAATCCCAAGCCCAAGCCTCAGCTTGCAACGGCCTGGAGCGTCAGCGAGGACGGCCTGCAATATCGTTTCGAGCTGCGCCGGAACGTGAAATGGCACGATGGACAGCCCTTTACCGCAGCGGACGTGGTCTATTCGCTTGGCCTGTTGAAGTCGGCACACCCGCGCGGCCGCACCACCTTCGCAAACATGCTCGAGGCGGCGGCCGTCGACGAGCACACTGTGGTGCTGAAACTGTCCAGGCCGGCGCCATATTTGCTCTATGCGCTCGCGGCCGGAGAGTCCCCGATCGTTCCGCGGCACGTCTATGAGGGCAAGGGCGATCTGCTCCAGAATCCCAACAACCGTGCGCCGATCGGAACAGGTCCCTTCGTTTTCAAGGAGTGGGTCCTGGGCAATTATGTCAGCTATGTCCGCAACCCCAAATATTGGGACAGTCCCAGGCCGTATCTGGAGGCCCTGCTGGTTCGTGTCATCCCGGACGGTGCGGCGCGCGCCGTCGCGTTCGAGACCGGCGAGCTCGACCTCGGTGGATCGACGCCGGTTTCGCCGCTGGATCTTGAGCGCTTCCAGAAGGTACCGCATCTGGGTCTGGAGACACGCGGCTACGAATATTCGCCGACGCTGTACGGCATCGAGTTCAACCTCGACCATCCCATCCTCAGGAATGTTCAGGTTCGCAAGGCGATCGCCCATGCGGTCGATCCAGCCGTCATTCTCAATGTGGCCTGGTACGGTCTCGGAGAGCGGACGGTCAGCATCGTCAGTCCGACCCTGAAACGCTTCTACAATTCCAAGGTGCCGATCCATACCTACGATCCGAAGGCGGCAGCGCGGTTACTCGACGAGGCCGGCTTCCCCTTGAAGGGACGGTGGCGCTTTGCTCTCACGCACGACTTCCAGCCGTTCGGCGAGAATTTCAAGCGCAGCGGCGAGGCGCTCAAGAGCGCGCTTGCTGCGGTCGGCATCGACGTGACCGTCCGCGGGCAGAGCTTTCCGAGCTATCTCAAACGTGTCTATACCGACCGTGATTTCGATTTCACCTTCCATCCGTTCACGAACATGTTCGACCCCACGGTCGGATTGCAACGCTTTTACACCAGCGACAACTACCGCAAAGGTGTCGCGTTTACCAATGCGAGCCACTACTCAAATCCGGAGATCGACAGGCTCTTTGCCGAGATTGCTGTGGAGGCGGATGTGGCCAGGCGCAAGGCGTCGATCGACCGCTTCCAGCAGATCGTGGCCGACGAGCTGCCGGTTCTTCCATTGATGCTCAGCAAGCCCGTGACGGTCTACAACAAGCGCGTCGTCGGCCACACCATCGACAGCGCCGGTGTGCAGGGCAATTTCGCCGATGTCTGGGTCCGCGGCTGAGTCCGCGCCTAGTTAAGATCAGCTTGGCGTGAGGGCAGGCCGTGCAGAGATACGTCGGCGCAGGCTGTGCCCCCCATGACATGAGCCGCGACCCGCAGCCGACCGCGACTAGCTATTTTCAACGAGCAGTCCAAGGCCGCGCGTGCCGAGCAGTTGCTGGCTGGGCCGGGCTAGCTGCGACCGGTGCTTGAGGCTGCAACGATCGTGGGCCAGCCGGTCGCTTGACCGTAGGCGAGAGCCGCATCCTCGCGGCTCTCTCCTTTCTTGCCGGTGCCAATTCCGGGGCGGGTGTTGGCGATCGACGAGGCATTTGCAGTCCCTTGGCGCGCGCCGTCAAAACCGAACGGTGCCCGCCTGCGGCCTACCGCCCGTCGCGGCTATCCAGAGCGCGATCACTTCTCGGCCGCGCTCCAGTCCTGTTGCTCCTCCACCGGCTACAAGCGGATGTCAGGTCCTAGACCGTGACCTTGGTGCCATCGAATCGCGTGAAGCTGAACCCTTCAAAGGGCTCACGGAATGTCAGCCGCTCGTCGCGCAAAATGCTGATGGCGAACTCTTCGCCGAGCGCCAGGGAAGAAGAGAAGTCTGATCGGAAGTGAATGCCCGCCCAGTCGCGACCCACCCCGTAGTTCCAGGCGAGCTTGTTGAGTTCGCCGCCGACCGTCAGCGGCGGCCCATTGTAGGAAACGAGTTTGGTCGGATCTTTCGGATCTGGCTGCACCGGGTTCGGCACCACGGCATCCTCGTCAAAGAATGCCTTCAGTATCGTCACCGACGCCGCGGCAATCTGCGAGGCGCCGCCCGGATAGGTCGAATGGATCGGCGCGCCTTCCGGATAGACGTGGGCGAGCAGGTGTGTGCCGAATTTCGCGACGCTGCGTGCCAGCGCCTGCGAGTTGAGGGCATCCGCGTGGACGGGATAGTCGGCCTTGCCGGTAACGCGATGGTGAATCAGGCCGCCATAGGCTTCCGGGCGCAGCGTCCGGTGGATGAAGAACTTCTGCCAATAAGCGACGCGGATCGCCCGCGACGCGGCATAGGGCAGGAGGCCCTGAATGTAAGGCAGGGCGAACGTGTTCGATGCTCCGGTCTGGGTCTTCGACTTCAGATATGGGTTGTTCGATGCAAGTGGAATTCCGAAGCCGCCATAGCTCGGGTTCGTCTTGTCCGCGCCGGTGCCGAGCAGCAGCGCCGCGGCCCAAAACGTCGCCGAGTTGTTGTGGACATATTCGGCGAGGTCACGGCCCGTGGCAATGAAGCGCAGCGCGGAGTCGTACCTCGCGGTTTTACCCGAGAATTTCCCGTTCTGCACCGTCAGCCATTCATCGTAGCCGGTCAGAAAGGTGCTCTCGGGTGTCACGGTGCGAATTTGCGCCGGAATGTACTGAGCGCCGTGCGGCGCATCTCGCAGGGCGAATTGCGAAATATAGGGACCGTCGAGCGTGCCCGGCGGGACTACGTAGCGCCCGGTGCGGCCTGAAGGATCCGACTTGTCGAGATAAAGTGCCGTTCCCCGGAACAGCGTCTGCGGTGTGATGCGTCCATTGGCACGGGGACCATTGAAACCGGACAACTTGTTGAGCTCCTCGACAGCGGCAAGCACGTCCTTGTTGTCGGTGTCGTCCGCAAAAGCAGTAAAGGGCAAGTCGCGCAGCAATGATTGCCAGTAGAGCTCGACTGCGTCGGCCGCGCGCGTCGGGCTATCGAGTGCCGGCGCCGGAGGGATAGCAAACTGGGCCGGGTTCAATCCTTCGAGACTGACGGCAAGCGTGCCGATCGGGTTGAGCTGCTTGCGGATGCCGCCGAGCGGGATCGCTTCAAACAGGGCGGGATCGCGAGATGCGTAGGCCTTAAGCGATGCCTTGAACGCCGCAGGATCCACCTCGCCGCGGGCGTCATGCGGTAGGCCGCGCGTGTCGGAGCCGATATAGCTGGCATAGCGCGCCTCGTCGCCATTGGTCGGGTGCGGCAAAATGGGTGTGTCGCGATTGGCCTGTGCGGCGGCAACACGCACCTTGAAGGCGCGCTCGCGAAATGCCTCGTCGGTGGATGCCGGCCCTTCGCCCGCGACGGCGGAAGGCTTGTCCTCTGCACTGGCTAGCGCAGGCAGGCTCGCGACGGGGAGCAGCGCCGCACCCCCAACCAGGCCGATGAATTTTCGTCGCTGCTTGTCGGTGTCGCCATCGATCGTCGTTGTCGCATTGCTCGAGGGGTTAGAGTTGGTTTGACTTTGACGTGTCATGCGTGCACCCATATGAGGGAGATGCTCCATCTGGCATCACGGCGCAAACGCTAACATGCGCAATCATGCGCGACACTGAATTCATATACCAAAGATTGTTCGCTCATATTGCGGTTGTTCTTGGGAAGCGAATTTCGAGAGACGAATTGCTCTTGCGCGCCGCAAATATCTTCCAGCCAGGAGATCGGGGCGGACGAAATCACGATCAATCCGTTGCTGCTCGGCAAGCCCGTGACCGTCTAAAACCTGCGTGTCGTCTAGCTACGATGCTAAGCCGCGCCTAGTTTGCTACGAGCCCCGCGTGATGGCAGGCCACCCGCTGGCCTGATGAACTGTCACGTAGTTCAGGATCCTGTTGAGCACAGAGCTCCGTTGCGAGCGGACACCGTGGCTGGAAGCGACAGCCTTTGGCGGCATTGCGGGGGTCGGGCAGGTCGCCCGGCAGCGGCGCCGCATAGCGGCGGCGCGCAGGGTCCGGGACGGCGTCGATCAGGGCGCGGGTATACGAGTGCAACGGATCTTTCAAGATCTGCTCATGGTTGCCGCTTTCCACGATACGGCCGAGATACATCACCAGCACCCGGTCCGACAGATATCGCACCACGGAAAGGTCGTGCGAAATGAACAGCAATGACAGCTTCAGTCGGCGCTTGATGTCGGCGAGCAGGTTCAGGACTTGAGCCTGGACGGACAGATCGAGCGCGGACACCGGTTCATCGCAAATGATCAGGTCCGGCCCCAGGATCAGCGCCCGTGCAATGCCGATTCGCTGGCGTTGACCGCCGAGAACTCGTGAGCATACCGCGACGCTGAGTCCTCGGGCAGGCCCACCTGCGAGAGAATCTCGCCGACACGTTGGCGCCGCTCGCCGCGCGAGCCGACACGTTGGCGCCGCTCGCCGCGCGAGCCGACACGGTGGACGTCGAGCGGCGCGCCAAGGATGTCGCCGATCGTCTGCCGCGGATTGAGCGATGCGAACGGATCCTGAAACACCATCTGGAGCCTGCGGCGGTAGGTTCGCAGGTCTTGCTCAGGCAGCGTGGTGAGATCAGTCCCGTCGAAGCTCGATACGGCCTCCGGATGGCTCTACCAACCGGAGAATGGTCTTGCCCAGGGTGGACTTGCCGCAACCGGACTCCCCGACGAGACCCACAGTCTCGCCGGGAGCGATATCGAGCGAAACGCCATCGACAGCGTGGACCGGCGACGATCCCGATCGATAGGTCGTCCTGAGTTCAGAGACCGATAGCAGTGTCATGGATCGCACCGTGAGAGGATTGAGCGGGTTCGGCGTGACAGGCAACGCGCTGCCTGGGCTGCGCCTCCCGTTCGGACGGGACATCGGTTCGGCATGGCGCAAACCGCTCCGGGCAACGCGGGGCGAATGGGCAACCTGCCTGGCTAGCGGCAGAGGCGATGCTGCCGGGAATCTCGGACAACCTGGCGTTTCGATAGTGCAGCCGATCGTGCAAACGCGGTGAGGCCGCCAGAAGCCCACGCGTATAGGGATGCAGAGGGTAGTCGAATAGCGCGCCGGGCGCGGCCTCCTCGACTTTCCGGCCGGCATACATGACGACGACGCGGTCGGCCCATTGGCCCACCAGGCCGAGGTCGTGGGTGATGAGCAGCAGCGACAGTGAGAGCTCACGGCGCAGCCGGTCGAGCAATTCGAGGACCTGCGCCTGGATGGTCACATCCAGCGCGGTCGTCGGCTCGTCCGCAATCAGGATCTTGGGGCGGCACGCCACGGCGATGGCAATCATGACGCGCTGACGCATCCCGCCGGAGAGGCGGTGCGGATAGTCATCGAGGCAGCGCTCCGGGTTGGGTATTCGAACGAGGTCGAGCAGCGCTGCCGCTTCGCGGTGCGCCTGCGCCTTGCTCAGGCCACGATGGAGATAGAGCACTTCCGTGATCTGCCGTCCGATCGTCAGCACCGGATTGAGCGAGGTCATCGGCTCCTGGAAGATCATGGCGATGTCGCGGCCGCGCCGCCGCCGCATCTCGACCTCGGAAAGGCCAAGCAGATCCTCACCGCCGAGCCGAATACGGCCGGATACGATGCGAGCCGCCCTCGGCAGCAACCGCATCAGCGCGAGCGCGGTCAGCGATTTGCCGGAGCCGGATTCGCCGACAACGGCGAGCGTCTCCGCCGGCGCGACGCTGAAACTCAGGTTCCGAACCGGGGTGGCGTTCGGAAACCCGATGGTGAGGTCTTGGACGTCGAGCAGGGCCGTCACGTCAGCGCTCCCGGCTGAATCGAGGGTTGAGCACGTCGGTCAATCCGTCGCCGATCAGGTTCAGCGACAGTACCGTGAGGACGATGACGACACCGGGAAGTGCGGTGAGATACCATGCCGTCCTGATCAACTCGCGTCCGGAGCCGATCATGCTGCCCCAGCTCACGACATTCGGATCGCCGAGACCGAGGAACGATAGCGCGGCCTCCATCAGGATCGCGGAGGCCACCATCACCGACGCCGTGACGATGATCGCCGGAAGCGCGTTGGGCAGGATCTCGCGAATGACGATCCGTGCGTGACCGAAGCCGAGGCTCCGCGCCGCCATGACGAACTCCTTCTCCCGCAGCACCCTGAATTCGACGCGGATGAGCCGGGCAATCGTCGGCCATGTCACCAGCCCGATGGCCTATGTCACCGTCACGATGGAGGGCTGTGCGATGGCCACGAGGACGATGAGCAGGATGAAGCTCGGCACCGTCTGGAACAGCTCGATCACGCGGACGAGGACGTCGTCGATGCGCCCGCCGCGATACCCGGCCGTAGCGCCGACAATAATGCCAACCGTGAGGCCGATCGTGGTGGCGACAAATCCGATCAGGAGCGAGACTCGCGCTCCATGCATCAGGCCGGCGGCAACGTCACGTCCAAGCGAGTCGGTACCGAGGGGATATGCGAGATCCTGCCCCGGCCACAGCAGGGGCGTGCGACCATCCCGAGCAAGAGGTTGCTTGACCTAGTGGAGGACTTCCTCGCTATTCAACAGCGATATTCCGATGCCTGCCTAGCCTTCGACAAGCTCTCGGAACGGCAGGGGCCATTGCCCGAGGTGCTGCGCATCCAACCGCGAGATCTTGAATTTGGGATGACGTTATTCCAGCCTTCAGACGAGTATTGGCGCCGCCCCTGCGACATCACTCAATGGAGAGACGTTGATCGATGGGAGATTGACAGGCAGGAAACCGCAGACAGCCTCACGATCACCACGAGACGTATTCCGGCTTCCGATGAGCTGCGATCGCGAGCTGTGGAGATCTGCGCAGCCTATGACGCTTGGTATAACCAGCCTCGCAAGCGCGGCTTCACTAAGGCGGCCAAGGCCAAGGAAAGAGCGTCCCGCGCCTATCATCGCGCTGAAGCGGCGGTTTGCTCGGAGCGGGCGACAACGCTGTCTGGCCTCCAGGCAAAATTGAGGTGCATCGAAATCAACGGCCAGCTCGATGATCTGAATACACCTATCTCGGAATCGCTACTGCTCGATCTTCAGCAGATGGGCAAAGCAATCAGCGCCTAAAGAGCCAGCCCGCCAGTTCACGCTGGCGGGCTCGCTGGCTTCTCCCATCGAAGTTTTGTGCGGTCTTTATTTACGTCGGTTTTGACAAACCCGAAGTGCTCAAAGCGCTCAACCATTGAGCTGGTGTTGTTGGAGCGAACATCGGTGTCGATCGGCCTTCCAGTCTCCTTTAATCTCGCTATGAGCGAAGAGGAAACGCGCTGATTTCGCGCAGCCTTGGAAACTCCAAGGTAAACCAGCCATATCGCTTTATCGTCACCTTCAGCTAACGCATATCCAACGATTGAGCCGGTGTCATCGGTCGCAACCCACGACTGTCCAGTTTCGACCAGGCGCTCGATCAACTCCTTCGTCCCTGAACGAACGGCCGTGGGGACCTCGGGGGCGACCTCAGCGAAGACTTTGAGAACACCGGCTTCATCGCCAGAAGCAGCAACACGGTAAGACATATCTTTCGTCACATGGTTTCTCCGTTGGGGCTGTCAACCCGGAGTCAGTGCTCAACGTCAGAAATGGTGCAGACAAGCGGGCCGCACGATGATCCTAGCATGAACGCTTGGTAGGAAAAATCTGCCGATAAGGCAGATTTCGCCGGGTTCTCCAGCGTCTGCGATTTGCTAACCGATTCAGTTGACTGCGCTTTTTAGTCGGCATGGCTCTTGCGATTGCTCTCCCAACTTCACGCGGGGATGGGGGATTGCCGTGCCGACCACCGAACATACCATCAATGATGCGTTGGCTTCCGTACTGAAAGGGGGCCGCCAAGCTTGGCGGGACAATGTCATTCATTCCGAGACAACCGGAATGCTGAAAGGCGTCAGCGCTCGGCCTGACATCCTGGTTCTCGAGCCGGACGTCTCCCCTGTCGCGATCGAAACTGAAGTCATACCCGCACCGACAGTAGAGCCTGAAGCTCTCTCGCGACTTGGAGCAAACATCAAATCGACGGGCCGCACGATCCTCTCTTCAATCGCAGTGAAGCTACCCAAGAGGCTGCGCAATTTCAGCAACGGAACGCTTCGAGCTGAATTAATGTCGGCGTCAGATCTGGAGATGGCGCTCTTCACGGGAACGTCACCAACGAAGGCGGCTCGCTGGCCTCATAACCAGTGGATTTCGGGAAGCGTCTCCGACCTCTCCATTCTGACTCAGGCGGCGTCGGTTCCTCCGGAGGTCATCGACAGAGCTGCTGACGAGCTGATTTCCGGCATTCGAGAAGCGGCTGGCCTCTTTGATGAGGCCGCGGCGTCGCATGAAGGTGCTCTACAAAAAATAAGCAGGGAGCTCAGGCAAGAAGCGGGCGAGCAGACCTGGCGGATGGCCTCTGCCATTCTCGCGAATGCTTTTGTATTTCATGAGGGCCTGGCAGGTGGTCCAGGGAAGCTGTCTAAGGTTAGATCAATCGAGGAGCTGAAGGGGGAAGGCGAACTCTCTAGGGCCACGGTCCTGGAAGAGTGGCGGAAGATCTTGGAGGTGAATTATTGGTCGATTTTCGATATCGCCCGGCGCATTTTGGAGGCGACGCCGGCAAAGATAAGCAAGTCGGTCGTCGATACGATGGCGCGAGTCTCAGCCAAGCTGCTCGAACATCGCCTGATGCGGTCCCACGATTTGACTGGAGCCGTGTTCCAGAAATTGATTGCCGATAGAAAGTTCTTGGCCGCTTACTACACCACGCCGCCGTCAGCGGCTCTGCTCGCCGGCCTTGCCATCGGCGGGGACACCACGCCAGCCGGAAAACTTTGGGCGGATACGGAATCCCTGAAACATCTCAGGATTGCCGACTTTGCATGCGGAACTGGAACATTGCTGTCGGCTGCATATCAGCGAGTGGGTCAGTTTCACGAACTCGCCGGAGGAGATGCCAGGCTCCTTCATTCATATATGATGGGCGGATCTCTCGTTGGGTGTGATGTGCTCCCAGCGGCTGCGCACCTTACAGCAGCAACCTTGTCTAGCGTTCACCCCACTCTGAAATACGCCGAAAGCTCCATTATGACCTTGGCGTACGGTAAGCAAAAGGACGGGGGTGTTGCCTTAGGCTCCCTAGACTTGCTCGATCCTCAGCGTCGGTTTGAAATTCTAGCTATTACTGCGAAGGCTGCCGAGGGCACGGGCGAGTCTCTCAAGGACATTTGGACATCGATGCCGCACGGCGGATTTGATCTCGTGATCATGAACCCGCCATTCACGCGAGCGACCGGGCACGAGGGCAAGAAAATTGGTGTTCACAACCCGATGTTCGCAGCTTTTGCGGCGGATGCCGAAACTCAAAAGATAATGGGACGTGTTGCGGCAAATCTTACAGCCAATACAAGCGCCCACGGCAATGCGGGAGAGGCATCGATCTTCCTGGTGTTGGGTGACAGGAAATTAAAGCAGGGCGGCACTATAGCGCTCGTATTGCCCTTGAGCTTCATGCTCGGGGAAGCATGGGAGGAGTCGCGCGCCCTGGTCTCTAAAAAATATCAGGATCTGATATTCGTTACCAATGCGGGACTTGGCGGATCGGATCTGTCGTTCTCTTCCGACACAGACATGGGGGAATGTCTAGTGGTCGGACGAAAGGGATTCAAAGGCGGGAAGCGCTCAACGTTTGTGACGTTGAATGAGCGTCCGGACTCGACCATTTCTGGTACTCACATCGCATCCAGCATCCAGAGCCTCATCTCGCACAGCAAGTTGCGCAAATTGGAGGATGGGCCTTTGGGAGGAACCCCCCTTCTCCTGGGCAGCGAACTAGTCGGCCATGCCGTAAGCGCGCCCACAGCTGAGGGGTGGAATCTCGCTCGTGTACGAGATTTCTCCACAGCTCAGTCTGCCTATCAGCTGAGTTTAGGGAAGCTCTGGCTGCCCTCCTGCAAGCAGCCTGAGCCGCTGAGCCTCCCGATGACCAAGATCAAAGTGATCGCGCAGATAGGTCCGTACCACGCCGATATTAATGGTCGGACCGCAAAGGGGGAAATTCGTGGACCATTCGATATACACCCCGCCCCTACGAAGGGTGTCCCCACATATCCGGTGCTTTGGTCGCACGATGCGGAGCGAGAGAGAGCAATCGCATTTGAGGCGGAAAGCGAGGCAATTCCAGTTGTTGGCAGCGATTTTGAGGAGCAGGCACTGATCGATGACAAGATCGAAAAGATTTGGGCCACGGCATCGTTTGTTCACTTCAATCGCGACTTTAGGTTCAACAGCCAATCAACAGCGATGCAGTTTACGAAGCGAAAGACAATCGGCGGAAGGGCATGGCTCTCGCTTAAGCTCGCAAACAAGCGGCAAGAGAAGGCACTCGCATTATGGGGCAATAGTACGCTGGGTCTCCTTCTCTATTGGTGGCTCGCCAATAAGCAGCAGGCGGGTCGAGGCAGCATTGGGAAGTCCGCCCTGCAGGATCTCACGATCCTCGACGTTACTAAACTGTCCGAAATCCAGCTAAGGCAGGTGGAAGACATTTTCGACGCGGTCGCGGGCGAGCCTCTACGGCCCCTCAATGAGCTTCATTCCGACACCAACAGACAGGTACTAGATCGCCGACTCATGGTCGACGTACTTGGCCTGCCGGACACCTTGCATGCGCAAGGCGGCCCGATGGATTTGCTGAGAATGAAACTGGCTGCCGAACCATCAATCGTTGGGCATAAGAAGCCCGAGAAACCACAACCT
This sequence comes from Bradyrhizobium sp. USDA 326, assembly GCF_049739485.1. Lineage (NCBI taxonomy): Bacteria > Pseudomonadati > Pseudomonadota > Alphaproteobacteria > Hyphomicrobiales > Nitrobacteraceae > Bradyrhizobium > Bradyrhizobium sp. USDA 326. The sequence goes on along the minus strand of NZ_JBMGQA010000001.1, from coordinate 1,746,335 downwards.
GCTTACCCTATGCTTACCCAGGGGAAGAAGGGAAAAGGCAAAAAACCGGTAAATGCCTGAAATTGCTGGCGCACCCGACACGATTCGAACGTGTGACCTTTGCCTTCGGAGAGCAACGATGCCAGTCGTGATTATTCCCTCGATCCGTCAGAAGTACGAGGCGAAGATCACGCTCGATCACCGCCTAAGTGTGCTCAACTATGAATGATCGTGAGGACGGGCCGCGAGTGGGGTTGTTGTGCAACTAGGGTATGTGTCTGGGCGCTGTAATACGTGACCGTTCGTGTTGATCCCGATATCTCAAGCTTCGTCCCGCACGATGCTCCTATAGCACGGCAAATCACCGGATTCATCCGATTCCCTGCCTTTCGCCCAGCGAGCGGATAAAGGACTATCTCCGCGGCCGCTCGCCTTCGCTCACGACGTCCTTCGGCTGCTTGTCGTCCCTGAGTCCGAGATAGACGAGTTGGCCAAGTTCGCCTTTGCTCGTCCATTCCGCGAACTTCACCTCGGCCGCCAACGCCGGCCGGACGCACCGATCTATCACGAGGTAGGCCAACGCTTCGATAACCCTGTGTTACATTTTGCTCTTGTCGGACCCGTTACCGCGTTGGCAATTGCAGACTGGTAAGCGTTCGCTGCGCGACTTCGGCGCCAAGGCCCCAAAGGAATAGCCCAAGGTATTCGTACATGCCCGCGGATCCGAACGTCGGGACTTTAATGTAAAGCGTATAGAGACCGGTCAGACAAAGTAGCAGCAGCAGAGCGAGCCCGAGCACCGGCCTCAGGATCCAAAATCGAAACTTCTTGCCGACGGACGAGTCTCCGGACAAGACGGCCATAAATCTGGCAAACCAGTCGCTCCATTTGGGCGCGCCGTCGTTGGCAGGACGCTGACCAGCCGGGAGGCCTGGTGTCACCGACAAGAGAATATGATCGAATACGACGCGAATGTCAGGCGCCTGCAAAGCAGGCTGCGGTGCTGCGGCTGCGTCACGAACCTTTTTCCTGACCGCGTCAAGGTTCTCCAAAGCTTTCGCGCGATCGCCCGTCATGGCGGTGTTGCGCGCAGCAGTCAAGTCGGTAGCGATTGCAGCACTTAGGCCGGGAATCTTCAACGCCTCGACCTCGACCAAGTCGACCCGAGCCAAGACATCCACTTGCTCATCCAACTGGTTTGACCTCTCGACGAGTTGCTGTTCAGTTGCTGGGCCCTTTTCGTTAGATGTTCAAGCAGATCCGCCTGCTCCTTGAGGAAACTGGCGCTTACCGCGTTTCGCACGCTTTTCATATCGGAACGGATACCATACAATCGCTGCAGCGCTTTCATTTGCGCCTTGATGGCTGGCGAATCCAGTTCTCGCGCCCATCTACCGACGATAACGCCGACCAAAATAAGAAGCAGCGGCAGGATCGGCCCGTCTCGAACATTGACGACTAGCGGTACGGTAAGGGCCTCATCGGTTGCCGGCACGCGAAAGCGGACCGATCCGTCATAGGTATCGGCATCCAGCGCGTTATAGTTGATTGTTATGGGGACTTCGGCGGTGCCGCTGCCCGGAATTGTCCCCACAGGCCCGAGGCTCACGTCTCGAGTAACATCATTGCTCTTGTTGTTGGTGCCGCGCAGGAGCACCAGCGTATCGATGCGCTGGGCCGGAAGGGGTGACTGATTTTCCAGCCTGATTGGTTGCTTGTCCGTGGTGGCCGAGTTGCTTATGAATTCGCGCGCTATCCAGCAAGTCCACGCCCAATCACATCGTACGAGATTCCATTGTGGAGCGGTGCGCAGTTGTGCCAGCATAGGGCGGATGCCGACCTCGACCTCAATGCGGACGTTCAATGCATTGGCTTCATCGCTGTTGGCCCAAAGCTTTAGCATTCCTTTGTAGCGGCCAGGTCGCGGGATATTGGCAATTGTGATCCGCACATCCTGCACCGCGCCCGCGCCGATCTTAATCCCGGTTTGAATAGTGACGTCCGCGCGATTGACGAAAATCTGATAATTGCCCTCAAGCGTTAGATGGGTCGACCGCATATTTAGGTCGATCTTCACATCAGAGGAAGTTTTCAGCAGGAGGTTACCAAAGAGGTTGGAGATCGCCTGTCCCTTTTGGAAGGTCCCCCTAACAATCAGCGGATTTTCTTCCGCGTTTGCCAGCACGACGGGCGTCTCTGCGAAGGATACGCTCGACGTCATCGCGAAGTTAAAAGCTAAAACACTGACTGCGGCCACGCGCAGCATCAGAAACATGTTGGTTCGTCCAAAGTCTGTGGCCGAATTGCTGTCCGAGCCAAATTAATGCTCAAGCCAAACATCAGGTTTGGTGAAATTAACGTGTCGCGATCATAAGTCGCAAAGAGGTGGGTTGCAACCGGGTACAAACCATTGCATGATCCGTGGTGGGTCGGCTGGATTGGGAAGGTGTTCACGGCGAAGCCACAGGCCGGGCAGGAGATTTCCATCCTGCATCCCACATGAGGGGTAATAATGCTGTTCGCCGCATCGCCATGCCGCATTGCAATACTGCACGTGAGCGCGCGGCGTATGCGCGGGATGCTGTTGCTTCCAGCCAGTGCATTGCTCCTCTGCGCCCCGCCCGGCGTCGAACAGCGTGCCTCGGCACAGAGCAGCGAACGCATTGTCGTTGCGCCTCCTACCGCGCTGACGCAACGGCCGCGCACTGGCACGGTACCCTCTCCGTTCTTTGCCGGGACAGTTACCGCAATCGGTGGCGAGGCGCGCATCGAGTTCAAGATCGACTACAGCAATGCCACGATCTACAATCCAGAGACCAACAAGAACGATCCGGTACGGCTGCGCAGTTATCGCGACCTCCACGAAACGGCGGCGCCTGCGATCCCATTCGTTGCGCCTACCATCGAGGTCGCGCCGGGCGAAACTGTGCGCATCACGCTCAAGAATGACCTGCCATCGTCTGACTCGAACTGTCCGGCGTCGATGCCTGACATCAACGTTCCGCACTGCTTCAACCGCACCAATCTGCACGCCCACGGACTCTGGGTGAGTCCGACGGGAAATAGCGACAATGTCCTGCTGAGCATCGCTCCATCGGTGAGCTTTGAATACGAATACAACATATCGCTCGATCATCCCGCCGGCACGTTCTGGTATCATCCGCATTTGCACGGATCGACCGCCTTGCAAGTGTCAAGCGGAATGGCCGGATTTCTTATCGTGAGAGGATCGCGGCTCCCGAGCGCGCAGACAAGCGGCGATGTCGATACGCTTCTGAAGGGCACCGACGGCCTGCCGTTTACAGAGCGGCTCGTGCTGCTGCAGCAAATTCAATACGCATGCCGCGATGCTTCCGGAGCCGTTCAAGAGACCGCGACGGGCAAGTATGTCTGCCAGCCGGGTCAGGTCGGTGAGATTGAAGGATACGACCAGTTCGGGCCCACAACATGGCCGAAGTCAGGTCGCTTTACCACGATCAACGGTCAAGTAGCTCCGGTTTTTACGGGCGCGCAAGTTGGGCGCATTGAGCGCTGGCGAATTGCTCACGCCGGCGTACGCGACACCGTCCAACTGCAATTCAAGAAAATGCGACACGGTGCGCCCGACTTCGCATCGCTCGACCCGACCCAGCAACTGAACTGGATCGAGCAGAATTGCATTGGCGCTCGCCTACCCCAATTTGGGTTCGCCAGTGACGGCCTCACGCGAGCAAGCATCAGCGAGCGTGATACCACCGTGCTGCAGCCCGGCTATCGGGAAGATCTCTTGATGGTCTTCCCGGAGGCGGGGGATTATTGCGTTCTTGATGACATGGCGGGTCCGTCCGGCACCGTGAATGCCACAACGAAAATCCGGAAGTTTCTCGCGCGCGTAAATGTCGCCATGGGTCAAGCGGTGGGCGCCGACGCCAAGGCGTTTCTCCGGGCAGAATTGATGGCGGCCGCCAACCGTACCATGCCGGAAACGATCCGACAGAAGGTGCGGGACGATCTTGCCAATGATATGCGGCTCTTCTCTTTCGTGCCCCATCCAGATGTAGCAGATTCCGAAGTCAAGGGACGCCAGACGCTTCAGCTTAAGATCGACGTCAGTTCCGGCCTCAAGTTTTTGGTCGATGGTAAGGCTTACGATGCCACGCGGATTGATCGAACCTTGCCGCTGGGAAGCGTAGAAGAATGGACTCTGACGTCAGGTACTAGCCCCCCGGTCGGACACCCATTCCACATCCATGTGAACCCATTCCAGATCGTGAAAATTCTTGATCCGGGCGGCAACGATATCAGCAGCGCAGGCGAGAGCAACGATCCTCAATACGCCAACCTTAAGGGAGTCTGGAAGGACACGCTGTTCGTCAAGCCCGGCTATCAGGTTGTCATCCGAACGCGCTATCGCCGTTACATTGGTGATTTCGTCCTGCATTGTCATATCCTGGATCATGAGGATCAAGGGATGATGCAAAACGTCCGCATCGCTGTTCCTAATGGGGCCGGGGGTGTAGTGACGAATCATCATTAGAACTGTTGTCGCGCAGTCAAGAAGTTTAGAGCTTTCGTTTCCATGAGAAGAGGCCCGACCGTCGGCAGTCGTGATCGCCGCAAGATGTTTTACACCATGTTCTGATGTGCAGGTTTGGCGCCCCGGGGGCGCGCATGTGTTGAGGAGGAAAAATGCCATTTTTCAATCGCTGGCTTTCGGCATCAATCGCGCTGCTCCTGGTCGCATCACTTGCCCATGCGGCAGATCTCCGCACGAGAAAATCCATCGATGACCTCTCGGCCGACGAACTCGAAACGTACATCCATGCGGTCAAGAAGGTGCGCGACAAGAGTACTACAAGACCCGCTTGTGCAGTTCAGCTACGCGCATATGGCCGGGCTGCACAATATACCCGCGCTTTTCAGCGGTGCGTGCATGCACCACACCTACAATTTCTGGGCTTGGCATCGCGCGCACCTGATCAATTATGAGGATGCGCTACGGGCAAGTGATCCGCCGCGAACCGCAAACGTAATGGTTCCCTATTGGGATTGGACCAAGAAGCCGAGCGGCAAGCGATTTCCTGTCGTCTTTGAGAATGATACAGCCGCAGTGACAGCCCACTATGGGCGTCCCATCGATCCGGCACTGCTGACGATTCTAACCAGTCCTCCGCGCAACTCAGCGCCGAGTCAGCCATGGTTCCCGTGGCCGGTCGTGTCCACGGCAGCTCGAACAGGGATGGCCTCCTTTTTGGGTACGGCGTCGGATGGCGGCGATTTTGAGAAAGATATCCACGACGCGATGCATGGCTTCGTAGGCGGTGCGCTTTGCTGCCCGTCTTCGGCAGCGGACGATGTGATCTTCTGGTCGTTTCATACGTTCTTCGATGTGGTCTGGTGGTGGCGCCAGCAATCGATCACCGACGTGCCGCCATGCGAGGATTGCGTTCTGAACGGCATGATGCCGCAGACAGCGCTGCGTCCAGATGGGCCGACAATGGCCAAGAACGTGACCAACGCCGCAGCGCAACTCGGTTATACATACCAGTTCACGCCTGATGCGGCTCCGGTCGTGCTGGCATCGACCTATAGCGATCGGCTACCGGTCCTGGCCGAACTTTCGTTGCAAAAGCCGGCCTTAGTGCGCGAATTTTCGGTGAACGTTCCAGCGAGCACTTCCGGTAAAATCACAGTCGCGCTTCAGCAGGTGGCCGCTCCGGCCGATATAGCCTATATGGCGTTTGTGTACGTTTATCCCCGAGGAGCGGCGTTCACCCCCGCGGACGCGCAATTTCGGAACCGCTATCTCGTTGGTCACGTCGCGCGCTGGCCCAGCCAGCATGCGCAGGCAGGTCATGCGGACTCCAGTGACTATTTGATTTCGGTCGACCTCGCTTCGTATCCCGCTGTGCAGGCAGCAGCCAACGGTCCGCTCACTGTTTCGGTTGCGATCCATCCGCAGGCGCAAAAAGGGGGGCCCGCTCCGTTGGCGCCACAGGCGGATGCCGATTTAGAGCGCAACACAAAGATTGGGTCAGTGTCGTTCAAATAGCAACAATCTGAGTATATTCTGATGTCAGTCCCCCCCTACTTCGAATTGCACATCAAGCCCATGTTTCGCGCTATCGATCGCGACCACATGCTGTGGAAGCTTGACCTCTGGGACTACGACAAGGTCGTGGCTTTGGCTCCGCGGATTGCGGAAATGCTGAGGAAGCCTCCTCCGAATTCCATGCCCACCAAGGCTTCGGGCGGTCCATGGCCTGAAGGATGGATTCAGGTTTTTGAGGCGTGGGCTGCGCAAGGCTTTCAGCGGCTGCAGCGAACTGATGGTCAGTATTCCGCGCGGAGGCTCGGCAATGGGCAGGTCATGGTGAACGTCTCAGTCCAATTGCAGAACGGCGGCGCGGATGCCTGGCTGGAGCGCGAACAGTCATTGTCGCCGACCGACGTAGAATATACGCTGTGCCTAAGACCCGCCCCGCAAGGCGTCAACGAAGCGCCGCGGACCAATCAGTTCACCGAGATGCTGGGATCAACGGTTCAACAGGTGTTCATCACGGATGCAACCGGGCGCCGCAACATCGTAATCCAGACTTGATGCATATTCGGCGATCTCTCGAGGCGCAGACAGAATGAATTCGATACACGCGGGCGAGGTGGCTGCAGCGAGCACTCAGACTTTTGGGTGGGAGAGACTCGGTGCCCAACGATGACGACTACGCCATCGTCGTAGGCATCGCCACGTATGCCAGCTACCAGGCCATCGATGCGGCTGAGGGCGATGCGAGAGATTTTGCGAAGTGGCTGTGCGACCCCCAGGGTGGTGATCTGCCCAAAAAAAACGTCAGTTTGGTTCTTCTTCTCTCCAGCGATCTGCCGCCGCAACTACGGATCGGCCGTCCGATAAGAGACGACGTGGAAGACGAATTCATCAAGCTTTTGAATAACCGAGTTGGCCGCATAGGACGTCGGTTCTACTTCTATTTTTCAGGACATGGCTGTGCACCGTCCTATGACGAGATTGCGCTGATCATGGCGAACTCTTCGAAGGGCGTACCGAACCGCAATATTGGAGCGCGGCTATACGCGGCAACTCTTGTAGAGCGCGCCAACTTCGATGAACTGGTGTTTTTCCTAGATTGCTGTCGCGGTGTCGACGATACGGTCGACCCGCAACAGCCGCCGTTCAAGCGGCCTCAGCCTGCAGTCGACTACACGAATGTCAAATTGACGGTCGCGGTAGGCAGCCAGATTGGGCAACTCTCAAACGCGCCGGACTCCCCGACCCAACGCAGTTTTTTCACCGAATTTCTTCTTGAGGGCTTGCGAGGCGCGGCAGCGGCCGGCGATCAATCGATTTCGGTAGAGTCGCTGATGCAGTACGTCAAGCCAAAGGTCACTGCGAAAGCACTCAACTACGGCAAGCGGCAGGTTCCTGAACTTGCAAAGCCCGCCGAAATCATTTTTCGAAAGGGAATAAACAATCAGCGACTCATCACGTTGGGGATCAAGCCGGGCTGGCCGAGGCCGATTGAACTACAGCGAGGCGATGGTACGCTGATCCGGCGCAGCAACGTTGGTGACACGAAACTGCAGGCGGTGCTAGCCCCGGGGCTTTATCAAATTGTATTCCTTGGCGACTCCGCAACCGGGGAACCGGACGTCCGCCAGATCATTCGAATCAACTTCGGTACGACCGGCGCTGCCGCAGAACTCGATCACCAGAGGACAGTCGAATATAATGTCTGATCCGATCCCGACGTCAGGTTCTATTCCGTTGACTATCGAAGGACCGACGGCGGGAGCGGAACTCGGCGTCTACGATTCCTCTTTCAAGCTCTTGAAGTGTGGCGTCGGAGAACTGAGGGCGGATCTAGCTCCTGGGCTTTACGATCTCGAAGCGAAGATCGCCGGCAGTTCCGAACGCAAGAGTGTCATGCTTGGTGAGACCGCAGTGAAGATCGCCGCCAGCGATTGGCAACTCCAATACCGGACGTCCGCACCACTTCCGCGCTCTTCGATATTGCGCGAAGGCCATGATACGGCCGCGCAACGCTACAGCACCACCGTAACACTCCGCGCTGGTCCCGAAGGACCCTGTCGGCTTTTGGTTTTTGGGCGTGTCCTGGTGCGGGGAGAGGACGAGCAGTGGGTAAAGACGACAGACCCGTTCTGGCGCGAAATTAGACTTACCGACACTGCGGGTCACCAAGTTACCGATTTTTCAAGCGGAGTAATGAGCAATCTGGACGAGGGTTGGTGCGCGTTGAGCGTCGATCTGGCAGAGGGCGGATATATCCTTTCCGCGCCGGCACCCGACGGAGGCGAATACTGCCTGCCGCTTTGGTTGCAGCCTAACTATGGGACCTTCGTCTTCTTTCCCGTTTTTCGCCAGATTGCGTTGGACGGTTGCTCGATTGTGATGGCCCCCAAATCGGAGGGATTTGTACCGGAGCGTCAAACCGAAGCGGAATACGGCGACACGCTACTTGGCGGTTTTCGCCGCGCCAAGATTTTGGTTAACGAACCGGCCGTTCGGCAAATGCTGGATCGCAAGTTCTACAATCCATTTGCGGCCATCATCGCGGCTTACGCCCTCCTGCAGAGAACCGATCGTCCCGTTGACGTCGATCTGATGCGAACCGTGGTTTCAAATTTGCGCTCGGCCCTTGGCAGCCGTCACCCGGATATTATTGCGCTTTCGTCGATGCTTTTTCGCATCGATCCGGCTAGTCAAACCGACGAGTACCAGTTGTCATTTCCGCCTAATCTCCGTATCGGTTTCGACGCGGTTCGTGCCCGCTCGGCAGTGGTACCCGCTGTTCTTCAATTGAATCCCGTCGTTTCGGAAGCATTGCAAAATTTGCTGCCCGGTCAATACACGGTCTGGCGCCGAGACGCCGCCGGAAGCGGCCCGTTCCTAAGCAAGGTGGCAGAACAAGCCGGAAGGCTGCTGCAGAAAGTACCAGGCCTTGTGCAGAACCTTCTGAAGGCGCCGCCGGCGACGCCCGACCTCAATGCTGCAGTTCAGCGCTTTGAGACGTGGATCCGCGACAAGGATACGACGCAATTGGCGTCTGACCTCGGTCTGCCGCCCGCGCTGGTCGAGAGTGCCAAGGACAAGACACAGCGGTTGCTCCGCGCGGCTCAAAATTTTCCGCAAAGCAGCGCCGGTCAAGCTTTGCAGCGGTTGCCGACAACTGCGGCTGAGGCTATTGGCTCCATTATCCTGAATGCTGCCGACGCTGGGTTATCACGTCAGCCTGTGTCGGATCGCGACCGGCAAACGATCGGCTCCATTGTGGATTTGTGGATTCCTGAAGACACAGAGAGAAACCTGCAAGCCTCAACGGCCGCTCGAAGCAAGCGGCGGATGGTGCTGCTGAGCGGTACTGCATTGAAGGCGTGCGAACTGCTGGGGCGCGATACGCCCGAGGCCGACGATGCCATGCTGCTGGCCGGCATGCTGGGTGGGCTAGCGACGGGCTTTTTTCCGTTTCTGCTGGTCGGACGCAAACTTGAAATAAGAATACGATCAGGCTGGTTCGTGAAACTCAAGGCCCAGGACTATCGCGGTACGATCTCAGCGACGCCGCTGGGAGCAAAACTTGAAGGCCGTATTTCGCAACTGTTGTATGGCCGCTGGTATGGCTACGGGCCGGTCGAGGCGGAAGCGTTCGTGCCCGTCGCCGTGAAGGGTGACATCAATGCTCGCTTTCTCAATCTCCAAGACGAATATTGGGCGATGGCAATCGACGAACTAGATGCAGCTCTTGTCGGCGATCAGGAAATTGACAAAACAAGTCCGGCAGCGCTCGAGACGTGGAAAGCGGGACGATTGATCGATCTCGCGTCGGCGATCGATCATGCCGCCTACAGTTTTGTCGATATTGTTAGGGATGCTGATGATCCGCGCAATCTTTCCCGAACGTCAGCGTTGAACAGCCTCCGAGAAGCAATCAGACCGCTACGCGAAAACGTGCAAGCTTCTATCGAAACGGTGCCGGGGACTACCGTGGCGCCTTCACTTGGGCCGCTCCGGCTATCCTTGGCGGCGCCCGTTAGCCCAATCGGAGCTAAACGCTAAGCGCCGGGTATTGCTTCAATCGCTGCGGCCAAAGCTTGCTCACAGTCGATCATGCCGGCACCCACACAGGTCTGGGGTCCGGAAAGCTTTTTCGCCGTCTTACGGATGATGTCAGCCACCTGAGCAGGCTTGAGTTGGCTATTTTTTGAAAGCATCAGCGCGGCAAGTCCCGCGACCTGAGGACACGCACCGCTTGTTCCCCACCATTCCATCACTTGGTAGCCGTCTTTCCAGACGACCTCACCGAACGTTGGGCTGACCACGTCGGGTTTCTTGAACTGATCGGCCCACTCGCCGGGGCCTCGGCTCGAATTGGTGTGCTTGCTTGGGATCGTCTGATTGGAGCCATTGCGATCGACGGTGCCGACCGAAATGACCCGGTCGTGGGAGTTCACGCTCCAGATCGTGTTGGGGGTATCCCCCTCCGGTTTATGCTGGCACACATCCACGTGATTGTTGCCTGCGGCGAAGACCACGGTGATGTCTGCATCAATCGCGGCCAGTATGTTCCTTAGATAGGGATGGTCCTGCTGCATGACGCTGTTTGACGCGCATTGATACAGTCCATAGCTGTTTGAGATAACGAGCGGGCCGCTGATCGTGCCGGTCTTCTTGGCGTTGATGAGCTCGTCGTAGATGAGGAACAAGTCGGTCGCGGAGAAGTCGGTCCGTACCGCAATCAGTTTTGCTTCCGGAGCGACCCCGTCATACTTGCCTCCGTCGGCGACGGAACCAACGGCGATCGCCGCGCACATGGAGCCGTGTCCAACCTCATCGGTCCAGTGGTTGCTGTGAGCGGCACTCGGAATATCGAGGTCCAGTCGCCGGGCCGGGCCGAATTCCTTCAAGCTTTTGGTGACGCCGGTGTCTATGATCGCTACGGTGACGCCAGCTCCCTTCGTCGTCGACCACGCTTGGGGCGCGCGGATCATTGTTGTAACTTCCGCAAGATTTCCCCCTGCGGGCGAAAGTAGCGGCCCCGGTTTCTTAATCCAGAATTGCGACTGCGGATCTCGCGGAATTCCGGGATCGAAGATTTGAAACTGGACGTCTTCGTAGAGTTCAGAACCCTCAGCGATGAGTTGATTCGCCGTTTCCGGACTTAAGGTCGCAATGGTCGTGTCAGGGTGGGTCCGAGAAGGCCTGATTGATGCTGTTTCGGTGCCAATCCCTGTCTCAATCCCCTTGGTAACGATGCGATCTCTCGCCAGCGCAGGTCGGTCCTTGGGTGCTACGATGAAATACCGCTTCATGTTGCCTCTCTGACAGTTCGTTCGAAGGCGCAACGCAATCTTGCAACACCGAACAGGAACGTTGAACAGTTGGATTCATTGTAACGGTGCGGGCATTGTGGGGTATAGTCGATGTGCACGGCCCAAGACGGCAGGAGCCATATGTTTCTCACTTTTGAAACCGATCAAGCTAGGGATGATTTCTTGCATATGGTCGCGCAGGATAATCCGCTGTTGTACGCCAAGCTTCGGTCGGCCAAATCTCAGCCTGTCATTGTCGCCAGAGATTTCACCGCAGAAGAGGAGGCATGGATCAGGAGCAAGGTGGGAGAGACGACAAAGGTCCATGGCGACGTTCATTTCTCACCTTTCTAGCGCTCACAATCCGTTGCAACATTGGTTGTCCGGGATAGCCCCATCCGAAAGTTTCAAAATATCTTGACCAGTTCAGCTCGATCAATATGTCCCTCGGTTGGAATGCTTATGGGGGCACTTGTTGTACTTTCACCAAATGCACCGAGCAGGTGGTGCGCTCGCTTCTCTTTTTCCTCGAAATGGAATCGAGTAGACGAAATCTGTTTGAAGATAGAACGGCTTTCCATCCTTCTTGAACCATTCTGGATCTGGCACGCCCCGTTCCATCAGAAGCTTGTCGGTGCCTGGCTCAAATGCCTTTTCGCCGATCAGTCCCTTGCATACCACCGGATCCAAACCCAACGCAGGTAATGCCGGAGTCATCGCACACAACGCCCTCGCCTGCGCGGCGGGCAGAGGGGTGTTCTGCGAAATCGTTGCCGTCGCGTGGCACGTGATGCAAGACGACCGCTGAAAGGCGAATTCGACAAAGTGGTCCGACAGCATCGTGGCCGTTCCATCCGTACGCGTGAACTCAGTTTGAGTGCCGCCGGGCCGATAATTTTCCCAAACGGTGCCTTTGACCATAAGGGGCATCCCGAATGTGTCGGGTGTCTCAAATGTGTTAGACGGGTTGTCCTTGTGATGAAAGGTCGCCCAGAACCAGTTGGGAACATCTTTTGTGAGGATGTGCAAAGTCACGAGGCCGTATTTCTTTCCCTGATACTCAGCCGTGTAATAGGTCTGCTGCTTGTCGACGGGAATTAGTCGCTCAGCAAAATCGATCCACGCGGCCTTGACTTCGATGGAGTCCGGCGGAAATTGGATCGCACTCTTCGTGCCGTCTTCAACGGCCTTCGCGTAACGTTGCTGACCATCCCGGCTGAACAAGCATTCTCGCCGAACGAACTCGTAGGTGCTGCGGTTAAGTCGCGTTTCGCCGAAACCTCCGGAATCATGGAATATGCCGTCAGTCGGCGAAAACAGGATTCCGGGGCGCCCCGCGCCGACGAGAGGTTGAAGCTGCGGCACCTTGCCGGGCTTTTCGTCTGGCAGGGAAGTATCGTTCCACTCCGGAGGTTCTCTCCCGTCGCTCAGGTAGACCTCCGAGTCTGCATTGCGCCAGGTTTCCCAAACGGAAGTACTGCCGGGAGAGCCAAAGGGGCGAGTGCAGTCCGGCACGCCGCGCCCGAACTTCTTGTCCTTTGCAGGGTGATTGAGCATGACGAATAAATTCCAAGCATGCTTGCTTGGCCAATCCAACGCGTCCGACCTCGCAGGTATCGTTCTGCAATAATTTTCGGGCGCCGCAATCGCGGCGGTAGCCAGCAACATTGCATGGAGAAAGACAAACCCGGCCAGCAGTCGCATCGGCTTGATCATTGCCATTCTCCTTGTCAGCCGTTTTCAGGCGAACCTGCGGCCAGCCATGCATGGATGTCGGAAAGTATTTGCTGCCCAGTCACGACAGTGCCGTCGGCAAGCGTGATCGAATAGTTGGAATCGGAAACAAACGGCCCCGTTTTCGGCATTTGGGGCATCGCGCACCACCCCTGCTGCAGAATTTGGTAAAACGCCGACTTGGTGGGATCGATTTTATCGATGATGGGGACAGGCGCGCCTCCGCAGCGCTTGTTCGGAACGTCGCCCGCAGCGAACTTTTCAAATGTCGTCTGCCAGAAGAGCCCGTGCAGACTGTTGTTCGCGTCAAGGTTTGCTTTCTGGGCGATCTTGTCGAGATACTCCTGAAGACGCAGAAAGGTTATTGCCACGCCAGCCCTCCTTGCGAACACGATGTGCCAAGATCAAACCTACCATTCAATTGTAAATTGTCTAGGATGAAGTTGCAGGTGGGAGGCGAGTCCTGCACGTATAGCAAATTCGTAGCGAGCGTTCGGCGTTCCACGCGGCCGAGCGCCGAATGAAGCAGCGGCCGCAACCCGTCGCCGATGCAGCAACGTCCGCTAGCCGGCGCGCCCAAAGAAGTGCCTTGCCGAGCAATCGGGGCGGCCTAGGTCAGTTCGTCCCACTTGATCGGGCACTTCGGTGTCATGGGAATCACACCCATAACGGGCGGTTTTGGAAAATACTGCGTCGTAACTTGCACTTCCTTGGCGCGCTCGTCGTCGAACAGCAGGGAAATGAGTTTTAGCGCTTCATCGAGGCCAGCGGAGATGCCGCCACCGGTCAACCGGTTACCGGAAGCATTTTGTGAGACCACAAAGCGCGGATGGGTGATGTCCACCTTGATGCGCGGGAATTGCTGCAGACATTCGGTGAAATACCAGTGGGTGGTCGCCTCGTGGTTGTCCAGCAGTCCTGCACGCGCGAGCAACAGCGCACCCTCGCACACCGAGCAAACCCATTTTGCTTTGGATGCGACCTGGCGAAGATACTGCAGATAAGGAGAGTTGGGATTATTCATGATGGCTTGCAGTGCAACGGGATCACCGCCGGGGACCCACACGATATCGAGGGCCGGCATCTGAGCGAAACTCGCCTGCGCCTCAAAACGCACGCCGTTTATGGATGTCACGGCGTGGCCGTCTTCAGAGATCAGGGTCGACCGCAAATCGCCATTGTCATGGCCCGCCCAATAGAACATTTCGAGTGGACCGGCGACGTCGAGCAGATTGACGCCTTCATAAATCGGTATTCCCAGGTTCATGGCGAAACCTCTCTGATGCTGCTGCACCCCGTGGTCCCATCAAATCACGGATGCCGAATCGATATCAATCCGTTGCGGATATGCTGAGGATGCTGGAAGCGAAGCGCTTGAGGAGTTTCACTTCTGCGTCGAAAACGGAACGAGCAGCCCTTGGCCAGCATTCAACCGAGGTATATCGGCGGCGTTCGCTTAAAAGAACGCGTTCGAAATCCACCGAGCAAATAGTTATGCCTCTCCAGCCTATGCAAGATCGGGTCCTTGCCGAAAAGCATAAGTGTCTGCCGTCGATCTTCTGCGGCACCGTACGGCATTGTTGCACGCATGAAGTTCGTACCCATCACGGCGGCAGCCGTAAGTCCCAGACTGCGGGCGGTGAACTGAATTTGCTGAAGACGTTCGGCACGGCTGCAAAGAAGCTCCCGGGACGGAACCGGCAGCGCGGTACCCCGGCGGCGGCTACGGCGTCTCCTCACCACTCTCGGGGTCTCGGTGACGTATGGGATTTTATCGGTAATATAGAGTGCCGACTGCGCAGCGGATGGATGCCCGCTCACAAGACGTACCGGTCCCCGAGAAGCCGTTCCATTGAACCAGACAGGTTTGTCGTTCGGCAGAGCGAGCTGGCCAATATGGCCGTTTTCGGCCTTCACGGCGAGCACGACGGTGCTCGAGTCTTCGACGACGAACTGCAGGTCGGGATGGTCGATCCGGCATTTGGCATTCGGCTTTGGTTGACTCCTCGGGATAAGCGTCGCGCATGCGCACAACGGTCGGTCCCGGAATGGAAACAGTTGATCCGTTGGGAGTCGTAAAATTCGGGATGAAACCGCTCCTGAAAACCTAGGTGAAAGTATCGGTGGCGCAGTACAATTTGTGCAATGCTGGGTAGCATACACGGCCGTGAAGATTCTGCAACGCTTGGCCGCCCGCTATTGCGGTTCAGGCAGATTAGGCGTGAGGAGCACGTTCTGACAGATGTTGAGCAGGCCGAGGAAGAGGCCTGGGAGCGGAAGAGGGATCGCGCGGCGAGGCGGAATTCTTGGGACGACGTATTCTGTAACAGGCCCGCTTTCCCGAGTGGGACTTTCATCCGACCGCCAACTCTCATTTAAACTCGAACAGGTCTATGTGTTCCGCGGCTCTGCATTGCGCCGCAGTTTCCGCGACGCCAAGGTGTAGCGGCTTGAGCATATGGCGAGTGACATCGCTGTAGGCCTCGCGGCGCTTGTAGCAGCGAAAACGGAAGAGTGGCTTGGGCGCGAAGCGGAGCAGCGGAGAATCGAAGAGGAGCGTCGTCGCCGCGAACTGGATGCGCGCATCAAGCATATAGAGGATCGCCGTACCACTTGGGCGAGAGAGACGGAGCGGCTATTCGACGACGATGCCGATCGCGATTTCACGCCATCCAGATGGTGCTAAGCGACCATACGGGCGAGTGTACCCATAAGTTGTGGGCTGCGCACCTGGCGGCAGCGCTCCAGGCGCCGGACCACAAGCCCTTTGATACCTTGCAGAAGATCACGCTCAATTACCCCAATCGAGGAATCAGCCGTGAGCAACCGTGTAATTGGGGTAGTCGAGTGGGACACTTGTGCACCAGACGAGTAGTCTGCCGATCACATTGAAGCTGCGAAGGTTTCCGGGGCGTAAACGGAAAGTGGGGCGCTACTTGGGGACTGTAATAAGTGATCATTCGTGATCATCACGATACGTCACGAGGCATCAGTTTAGCGAAGGCAGCTGCACCGTAACTCTAAATGGACATCTGCCATAATGGGCACGGCGGAGTGATCTTGGATGAACTTAGTCACAGCATCCGGGGGCTTGCGATTCTCAAAACCTCCGGTGTGTTTAAGGAAGAGGGAGGCTCCTTCTACGAAATCGCCTCGCAGATCGGTAGCCTTACAGCATTCAGCATATCGCAGTGTTTGGGAGCCACAGCAGCAAAGCTCATCGTCCTGGCACTCCCGCTGGCGGTAGTAGGCTTCCGCGCGTGGATCTGCGCCAATGATTCCATACTGCTTTCCCGGCCATCGGCCGCATATTTCTAAATGGAGGTGCCGAAGAGCCCAAACCGTGTAGAGATCGAAGAGAGTACTAAGGTCGCCACCCTCGATCCAAACTCCGTCGTTGGGCGAGAACGCACAAATTGAACCGTCCCAGAAGTTTGTGTGACGCGGGCCGATCCAGCGCGCCGGCTCGGCCGCATCAGTCCAAAAGCCCCACGCGCGCGGCAATAAACCCGCTCGGTATGGAAGGGCTAAGAGAAATATGGCTTTTCGCTGCAAGCCCGAAATTACCGAGCTTTTGGCGAGAAGCCACATTCCGTCTTTGTCTGCGAAAGTCTGAAGAGTGGGATACGCCTCAGCAAGGCGGATCACTTGATCTTCGTAAGCGGCACGCAGGTCGCCGCCGATCCATGATGAGGAACGGGCCGCCCATGATCGACCGGCCGTCCCTTGTCGTCGGGCGGCCCCTTTCCGTGGTCGGGCTGAGGGTCCTCGCGTACTTTGTCGTTCATTACCAATCTCCTGAGTTGAAGTGAGCACCGGCAACTGGTCGTCGACGGTGATCAAGCCATGGACATGGACTCGGAGAGGCCGGTGTTGGTCCAATGCAGTTCCGACCTCATGCAACACGGCCCGGACGTCCTTCCCCAGGGAGGCTTCACCCAGAATCGGAAATGTGCGAGTCTTTATCACACGCACAGCCTGCGCCCGGTCGCCGGTTGTGTCAAGCCGTGCCATTCGCACAGAGGGAGCATGCCATCATTTGACGAAAAGCTGGTTCGAGCCATAAGGCGGAAACGAGAGGCTGAAGGTCTGAGCATCCGAGCGCTGTCAGCAGCCATCGGCGTCAGTTTTTCAACGCTCGCGAGAATCGAAAGAGGGGAAGGACTGCAGATAACAACTCCAAAATTCGACTTATGGAGTGGCTTGGTCCTGATGCCGAAGACGCCGGGCTCGGGTTCGATAAAGTCGCATTCGTGCACTTCCGAGCAGGCAAGAACGTTCGTTCGTTAACTGTCCGCACCCTGTTGAAAGCGGCTGAATGCCTGCGCCAAACTCTAGCGACTGGCGCTCACTGGCCTGGTCATCAGGACATTGATGACCACGCAAGTCCTCCCAGCGTGTCGCTGTCCAAAGAAGAGCTTGAGCAAGCCGCTGAAAAGTTCAGAGCGGATCTAGGGCTCTCGCGGGATGAGCCAATCGATAGCCTTCGCATCGAAGTGGATGGGGTGCAAGTTGTCCCTGCTGGGAGGACGAACTGCCTTGATGCGCAAACAGTGAGACATCTAAGGGGGATTGCCGGAGGCGAATGGTCTGCAATGACTATTCCGCTGGATGCTGACAATGAGAATTGGGTCGTGCTCTTGAATGACAGTCACACGATCGAGCGCCAACGCGTAACTCTATTGGAGGAGTACTGGCACATCCTTCTGGGCCACAAGCTCACAAAGATAGCCCGCGTAGCTGAATCATACGGCAGAACATACGACAAGACGGAGGAGCACGACGCTTATTATCTGGCTTCCGCAGTACTGCTCCCGAGGACGGCGGTTGTCGAAGCAGTAAGCAAGAAACGGACCTCGAACGAAATCGCGCAGACGTTCGGTACGTCGACCGAATTGGTTGAGTATCGAGTGAAGCGCCTTGGTCTCTGGCGTGAGCACACCGGTAAGCGGATCAAGTTGTCTCACGACTAACCGGATCTACCACTGACTTTCGATCGCCATGATATGCCTGAAGCGGCGCCGCTCTGCGGGCCTTGCCGTTTTGAGTTTCGGAAACCAGTCGCTCGATTCTGTAAAACCAAGTGCGTCCAACATACGCGTTCATGTGCCGGACCAATGCTGATCTCGATGAAATCGAGCCGAGGTTTCTCTTCGCAAAGCCTTTCGCCTCCTTTGTCAAATCTGACGTTGTTGCGCATGTCCCGTTTGTAGCCCGCTATCGGCGATAACGCCAAGTGGACCGCGCATTACTCTGGCGTCAACATTAGCCTCCCGATTCTTACACTCGATATGAATTTTGGCGCGCGGGCCCGCCGTTTCTGCTCGCGTGTTTTCGCGACGTTCTTAATCGCCTTTTCGATCGTTCGTTGCCGCGGCAACAACCGATGATCACTATCATGCATGTCTGACCTCTAGCATTTCGGGCACAGCAGCTAAACCCGGTCGGGGCATACAAGCTGATCGCGCTCGGAATATTTGTGCGCGACGTCGATGCCCCATGCTAGCCCACATCCAGTCCTTTCGACGCACTACAAATCACAAGATTCCTGCGGTCCCATGCGTCAAGTTCGTCAACTGGGTATAAGACGGCTTTCCCGATCTTGATGTAAGCAGGCCCTGTTCGCATCGCGCGCCAATTCCGCAGCGTACCCACGGTAATCTCGCCACGATAGCGTGCAGACACTTCCTCGGTGGTAAGGAACTTAGCGTCTGTCATACGTCTTCTCCATCACTCCATCGTCCGAGCCGTCATGGTCGATACCGCTTTGATGTTTACATCTAGAATGACGAAAGAAAACGACAATCTCGATAGCCCTGCCAGCTTGCGTCGAACGCTGACGGGTTGGCGCGTCGACCTTCCTTGATCCTCGTGGGATAGCGCGACGGAGCGTAATAAAAATACTTAGTCCTCTCGGCTGCTGGCTTGCGATGTACCCAAGGTGCGAGCGCATCCACGATGGACATGAAAGGGAGATCGCACGAGAAATCCGATGCGGTGAAGTGAGGAACAGCTCTGCGGAAGCGGCCAAACGGGCGGAAATTTGTCGATCCCGGCATCCTGAATTCTCGGGAGGCTTTTGAGGGGAAAGCCTTCCCCTACGCCCGAGCCTGAGGTCTCGGTCGACCCCTTCTGCGGGGAAACCCCGCAACGCCCCCTTAGAGTGAGAGGGCGGACGGGCTTCGCCGTGACGGGTTGAAGAACGGAGGAGAGGCCTCCGGCGCCTGTCGTGGAGATGACCATGACCCAAGTCGAAGTTCTCGATGCTGCTTGCAAACACGCTGGCGGCTACAAGGTGGA
This sequence comes from Bradyrhizobium sp. USDA 326, assembly GCF_049739485.1. Lineage (NCBI taxonomy): Bacteria > Pseudomonadati > Pseudomonadota > Alphaproteobacteria > Hyphomicrobiales > Nitrobacteraceae > Bradyrhizobium > Bradyrhizobium sp. USDA 326. The sequence goes on along the minus strand of NZ_JBMGQA010000001.1, from coordinate 1,727,000 downwards.
TGTGACCCGCGGCGAGCGCGTCGGCCGCGTATCCTCGGAGTGGTTCGCGCGGCCGGCGGACGAGCGCTATCTGTCACTGTCGGACCTCCATGCCACCGTGCGCGGACGGACAGAACGCAGCCGGACCCGGACCGTTGAGAGCGCTGCGATCCGAGTTGAGGCCAGCCGCGACGATGTCGAGCACCTGGTTCTGCGGCTGCCCGGTTCCGACGCGCCGGTCGCGCCGACTCACTGGAGCTTCGGCCAACTTGCCAGCCTGGTCGGAGCGCCCGCGGCCTACCTCCGGCAGCTTCCCGTGCCGCTGGCTGGCATCAATCTGCAATACGGCTTGACCTCCCATTCCGCCGAGCAGGTGAAGACGCTCGAGATCGAAGACGGTCGCGTCGAGCTTCGCGCCGTTACGGGCCCCGAATACGGGCGCATATTTGACCACGAAATCGTGGCGGCCGTTGAGCGCATCGCCGGCAATGGTACGGGCGACACGCGCTGGAAGATCCCTGGTTTAGGTCATCTTGCAACTGTATTCTTGAGCGCTGACACCTCCTGCGCAGGGAGGGCCTGATCATGGCGGCTAAAGATCGGGCAGACGTGTACACCCGCGTCACGGCGGAGATCATCGCGGCAATCGAGCAAGGTGCAGGCGAGTGGCACGCGTCGTGGTTTCACAACGGGACGAGCGTTGCCCGTCCGACCAACGTCGCATCGGGGAAGGGGTACCGCGGCATCAACACGGTAGCGCTCTGGGGTGCTGCCATGGCCAACGGCTACAGCGATGGCCTATGGGGCACCTACCGGCAATGGCAGGACTCCGGCGCGCAGGTACGCAAGGGCGAACGCTCAACCACTGTCGTGTTGTGGAAGCAGATCGCTTCGTCCGAGCCGGCTGGCGGCGATGACAGCGATGACGGTGGCCACCGACGGATGTTCGCCCGGGCCTTCTCGGTGTTCAACGTGGCGCAGGTGGATGGGTACGAGCAGCCGCCAGTGCAAGTCTTGCCGGAGAGCGAGCGTTTGGCGCATGCGGATGAGTTCATCGTCAACCTCGGCATCAAGGCGGTATTCGGTGGGGCGGAGGCTTACTATCTTCCATCGTCGGACACGGTGTTCATGCCCGACTTCGCTTCTTTCCGGGATGCCGCGTCGTTCTACGGCGTGTGGATTCACGAATCTGGTCACGCCAGTGGTTCGAAGCACCGGCTTGACCGCGATCTCTCGGGCCGGTTCGGTTCGGCTGCCTATGCCGCCGAGGAATGCTGTGTCGAGATTCTCAGCGGGCTTGTTCTTGCCGATCTGGGCATCGCCCATCACCCGCGTGCCGACCATGCAGCGTACATTGCCTCGTGGATCGAAGTGCTGAAGGACGATCCCCGCGCAATCTTCACTGCCGCCAGCAAGGCGCAACAAGCGGCAGATTGGATGCACGCGCAGCAACCCGCTCGGCATGAACAGGCGGCCTGATCAACGGTTGCGGGTGTTCGGCTCCGTCCCGTGCAGATGCACGGGAGACCGTAGTGCCCGCAGCTCCGCATCGAGCTTCGCGGCTCTTTTCTCGACGCGCGCAGTTGCCAGTTCTGCGTCCTGCGCGCGCTTGAGCAATCTCGCGTTCTCGGTTGCCAGCGCACGAAGCTGCTCCCTCAACTCGATTGCGACGGCGCGCCAGTCGGTTTCCGGCGCTTCTTTCGATGCCGCAGCAGCGTCGGTTCTATGCGAGGCGGTCTGGAATAGCTCGGTAATGACATCGCGATGATTGACATAGATTGCGTTGCGCCCGACGCCCGCTTCACGCGCAAGGGCGGCGACAGACAGCTTCGCGCCTCCCTCCCGCGCCAACAATCGCGCCAACGCCGCGCGCAGGCGATAGGCAGTTGTATCCCGGCGCTTCTGCTGGGGCGTGGAGCCCTTTTTATCATCGGGCATTATCGCTCTCCCCATTCAGCCCCCGGAGGATTCGGTCACATTCGAGGATGCGCTCTTGGGCGAGTTTCCGGCTTTCACCGTCGAGGGCAGGATGCTCAAGCAACTGAGCATTGCGCACCTTCCTATCTTCCCAAACGGCTCTATGGCGCTCGCTCACGGCGAAGTTGGCGCAGCGGGCACATACGCTCTGTGTGCGGAGGACTGCATTCGGTCCATGGTCATCACCCTGGCAGGCGGAATGCTCGCGACGATAGAGGCAGTAACCCCAGTCGCACACGCCCAGCACCATCCCGCTGTCTTTCAGGATGAAGTCTATATATTCGCCGAGATCGCTATCATGTGTGCGGCCCCGGAACGGCGACCGCGACGCGATCATGCGCCCGGCATGGCCTGACAGATTTGATGACGTTAGAAGATTCTCCAGTGCTGCCCGCGTTTCCTTCAGGATTTCGTCGTTGATCAATTCGGCGAGCTCGAAGTCCGTGCCCACATAAGCGGTATCGGTCATCACCCGGCTCACGTGCCCGAGATGCTCCTGGAGGGCGTGAAGGCCTGTCCTGTCACGCTTGCCGATGAAGCGTGCGAACGTCTTCCGTCCTTGATGTGCGTTCAGGTGCCAAGGTCTTCCTTGATGAAGAGGAAGGCCGAGCATTATTCGGAAGCTGCTGTTCAGCCGGCCGCCGAAGGCCCCACTGTGCGGGATGTCGATTGGCTGCCGCAGCAGCGTTGGATCCCGCGTTAGCATCCATAAGTTACTCGTCCCAAGTTTCTTGCGGATCGGGGCCGACAACCGCTCCAGTACGTCAATGACGCGGACCACCGGTTCGGGTGCGATCCAACGATGAGGCTGGCCGCCGTCGCCCGTCGCCATCTTGTAAATCCGTCCATGCAGATAGGTGATCTCCTGGCCATCCGGACCGACATGACGCTCTATGCATCCGGCCTCGAGCCCGAGGATTTCTGAGACGCGTGCGCCGACGAGCCAGGCAATCACGACGAAGCAGGCATCATAGATGCGCTCGATCAGGGCATGAATGTCTTTCAACTGCGCGACCGGTGCATGCCAGGGACCGTCTTCATTTAGCAAACTCGAGAAGTTGTCGAACATTCGACGGGCCTGTCCTTCGCCGGCAGGCGTCGGCCTCTTGCCGTCAAGCCGATAAGCATAGGCAACAGCCGCCAGATCGCGGAGCGCGATCACGTCATCAGCTGGCGTACCAACGAGTCGCAAGGCACCGCCGATCAACGCGGTTGCCACCGCATCAGGTGTATAGGGGAAGCCTCGACCCTGTCGGTCGAGGCGCGGAAGTCGGGGGCCGTGCTCATCCAGGAATCTGTAAAGATCGTCGGGAACGCTATCGACCAGCTTTTCCCGTTGAGCATGGAGGCGTGCCAGCATCGACAGATACCTGGCCCGAGTGGCAAGCGACAGCGCTTAGCCCTTCCGTCCCGGTCGTTCCCTCAGCGTGGTCATGAACCGGGCTGCAGCATCGGCATCAAGCTGATTGAAGCTGTCATATCCTTCACCGACCATCCAGCAGACTAGAACGCGCATCTGGTTGAAGATCGAGATCAGGGAGCCAGGTCCGAGCCGTCGTTTGCCCGCTGGCGGGTCGGTCCTGAGTGACCATAGGAAGCGTTTGACGGCCTCGCGCAACTCCGTCCATATTGGGTTGGTGAACCGGCTGCCATCGGGAAGCTCGAACGCCCAGTCGATCGTCCGGCTACTGTCGGTCACGCCTGGCCGGGTGAGATCGAAGCGCCATGTGTCATCATTCCAAGTCGAGGTCGAGGAGATTGCCTGCGACAAGGCTGAAGCACTTCGTCGGTTCGTTGCGACCTGCGTCATCGTTTCACTCCAGCGCTGGCAAGGCGGGTAACGAAGGCATCAGGCCACGCGCCTCCTCGTGAAGCTTGGCAGGGAAGTCCGGCAGGATGCCGCCGACAAGAAGATCATGGCTCGGCTTGTAGATCAGCACCCACCGCTGCGGGTCGAGGCGCGTGCGCGCCTTCTCCAGTTGCTCGATCGTCAGAAGAATGCGTGCGAGATGGATTGCATCGATCGGCACTACCAGGCCCGGACAGGACAGGCAGCCGCCGAAGTGCGGACAGAGTTTTTCCCCGCCAGCTGTCGGATCAATACAGCGATGGCCGAACGTCTCCGCAGTAAAAGCCGACGTTGACGAACGTGGACTGGATTCGCTGGGGGTTTCGAGGATCCAGCTCACCATCATTACCTGTAACCTGGCGATGGTTTCATACTGGAGCGCGCGGCTTTAATCTCCCCTGATATAGCGATCCGTCCGTTCCGGACTGCCATGATTGAGCACGGTCTGCGCCGCCCGCACGTCCCCGCCCGATGCCCGATAGTGCTCGATGGCGACGCTGCCTCGGAACATCCTGGTGTGGAAGCGCGGCAATGCGTAATTGATCGGGATGGTTGGCATTCCACGCATTGATACGTCGGTTCGCCCGCTCGATGAATCGAGCAATGGCGCCTTCAAGGGTTGTGCGCTGAATGACGCTAATGTTCCGACTTGGCCTGTGCATCAGGAACAGCCGATCCTTTTCACTCGCAGGTGCGCGTGCCGCCAGTGGGGCGGTCATTTTCAGCAGCTTGTCGATGAGATTGGGTGCCGCATAGCGCCGACGGCGATCGAAGGACCGGCGCTGGGCCCGTTTCACGAGGTGCCCAGCGCGGCCCTTTTGCCAGTCGATCATCGTCCGATGCTCGATCAGGGGATGAGGCTCAATGCAATCGCGGTCGATAAGCCGAAGCGCCTCGACGTTTCCCGCCGTCTGGATCGCGATGGCGATGAAGAAGGGGGCCAGACAGTCTGGTGTTGCGTGAAGATGGCGTTCGAACCTGTCGTGCCCACCATGGAGGTGTAACCTGCGGCCGAGTCTATCCGGCAAGGCGCGACGAGATGGCATCACGCCGTGCCCGAGGCGATGGAGTTCCCGCAGCATTGTTTCGAAGCCATCGGGATCATCGCTCTTGGCCTGAGCCGAAAGCAGTCGCTGCCCTTCCTCGAAGAGTGCCCAGGCATCCTCGATCTCTTCATAGCAGGACCGCAAGATAGCCTTGAGCTGCGAGCCGGACAGCCGGTGGCCTTCCTTCGGCGCATGCCTGCCGGGGAACGGATTAAACGGGAAGGATGGCCTAACCGGCAGCAGATCGGGCCGTCGCCTCGCTATCCACTCGGTCAGAAGCTTGACCGGTTGATAGCGGTTATGACGCAGGCCCGGAGCACGGGGCTTCCCGGTTCGCGAAGGCAAGCCGTCCAGCCACAATATGTATCGCCCGAACAATTCCGTCGTTAAATCAGCCGGCGCACTGCCGCCATCGGCCAGGAAGCGGGCGAAGAACTTCAGCGCGTTCCAGCATTGGTGACGCGTGGCAGGTGACGACGCCGCATGATGCCGATCCGATTGTTCGAGCGCGTCAAACCAGTCGTAAAGATGCTCGCCATAGGTTCGCACCGTTTCCGGCGAGTGCGCCCGCAACTCAGCCTGCTCAATCAGATAGGCGAAGGCAGGCTCGATGATCTGCATCTGATTAGAGAAGAGGAGGGGAAAGTTGGTCAGGATCGGGAGATAGCCAGGCGCAGCACGAACGATCATCGCCATGCCACGCCTCCAAGGGGGCTGGATCAGCATTGCGCCGGGAAATCCGCTCCGGGCTTCGGCTACGCCTCCGCCCTGCGCGGATTCCCCGGCGCAATGCCGGCTGGAGGCACGCTGATGCTCCCTTCGGGCATCTGCGCTAACGTCTCATACAGGACTATCGAGACAGGTCCGTGACGCGAACTATCCTGGCGTGCTCGACTGGTCGACTGGCGTCTACAATCCGAACGTCGATATCACCCAGGATACGACGACGCTCTACGCGTCCGATCGCGATGTCTTCGTGTTCCTGGTCGACGATCTCAATCCGATCGAGGCCGGCCGGTTGAGCGACGGCTCGCCGGACCTCCATTTCCGTGGCTTCTACTGCTGGAATTCCGAGGTGGGCGCGAAGACGCTCGGCATGGCGAGCTTCTATCTTCGCGCCGTCTGCCAGAACCGCAATCTTTGGGGCGTCGAGGATTTTGAGGAGATCACCATCCGCCACTCCAAATACGCCGCCTCACGGTTTGCCCACGAGGCGGCCCCGGCGCTGGCCAGCTTTGCCAATTCCTCACCGATGCCCTTCGTCAACGGCATCAAGGTCGCACGGCAAAAGATCGTCGCCCGCACCGACGACGACCGCAACGAATTCCTGCGCAAGCGTGGGTTCTCTAAGGCCGAGACAGCGAGGATCATCGAACGGGTGTTATCTGAGGAAGGGCGCAAGCCCGAAAGCGTATTCGATTTCGTGCAAGGCATCACAGCGGTTGCGCGCGGCAAGACTCATCAGGACGCACGACTCGATCTTGAGACGCGCGCGAAGCAGCTGCTCGATCGCGCAACCTGATACCTGGAAAGCCGGAGATGCGGAACGGCGTGTCTGGCGGCTTCATGCCCTTCCGTTCGTACTGATCGTCGGTTTGCGGCGGGGCCCTTGAGAGGAAGAGGGCCGCGCTGCGCTTCGTGACGGGTTGGAGGACCAAAGAGAGTCTTTGGGCCGCCCGTCGCGGAGTATCACCCATGGCTAACGCCGTTAAGAAGATCACCCTGTCGTCCTCGCGCGACATTCCCTTCAATAAGCTGGTGCTCAGCCAGTCGAACGTCCGGCGCGTGAAGGCGGGCATCTCCATCGAAGAGCTGGCCGAGGACATCGCCCGGCGTACCCTGCTCCAAAGCCTCAATGTCCGTCCGGTCCTCGACGCGGAGGGCGCCGAGACCGGCATGTTCGAGATCCCGGCCGGCGGACGGCGCTACCGTGCGCTGGAGCTGCTCGTGAAGCAAAAGCGCCTGGCTAAGACCGCGCCGGTGCCTTGTGTCGTACGCGACCCGGCGACCGACATTCTCGCCGAGGACGACTCGCTTGCGGAGAATATTCAGCGCGCGCCGCTACATCCGCTTGACCAATTCCGGGCATTCCTGGCTTTGCGCGAGAAGGGGCAGTCCGAGGAGGATATCGCCGCTGCCTTCTTCACGTCGGCTAATGTCGTGAAGCAGCGGCTGCGCCTCGCCGTGGCCTCGCCAGCGCTGCTCGAAATTTATGCCGACGATGGCATGTCGCTCGAGCAGTTGATGGCTTTCACCGTCAGCGCAGATCATGGACGCCAGGAGCAGGTCTGGCAGGCCATCTCCGGCTCTTGGCACAAGGAGCCCTATCAGATCCGCCGCATGTTGACGGAAAAGACGGTGCGTGCCTCCGACCGGCGCGCCGTATTTGTGGGTATCGACGCCTACGAGACTGCCGGTGGCGTGGTGCTGCGCGACCTGTTCCAGTCCGACGATGGCGGCTGGCTTGAGGACGTTGCTCTGCTCGACGGCCTGGTTGCCGAGAAGCTGAAGGTAGAGGCGGAAACGATCGCCGCCGAAGGTTGGAAGTGGATCGAGGTCGCGATCGACTTCCCCTATGGCCATACGCGCGGCTTGCGCGAACTGGACGGCGTGCCCGCCGATCTCACCATCGAAGAACGGGCGACCATCGAGGCGCTCGAGGCCGAATATGCCAAGCTCGAAGCCGAGCATGACGGCGCGGATGAGCTTCCCGATGAAGTTGACCTGCGCCTTGGCGAAATTGAGACGGCTCTCGCCGCATTCAATGATCGACCCGCCATCTATCAGCCGGCCGACATCGCCCGCGCGGGCGTGTTTGTCGGCATCGACGCCGAGGGCAAGCTCTTGGTTGATCGCGGCTACGTCCGACCCGAGGACGAAGTGCCCGTGACCGAACCGGAGCAGGGCACGGGCGGTGAACCTGTCGCCGCGGCCATGGATGGCGACGAACCATCAGCACCGGCTGTCCAGCGCGCCGTCATCACCATCGGCGGGCAGGTCGCGGATCCCGAGGACGAGGATGACGATGCGGTGAAGCCGCTGCCGGACCGTCTTCTGACCGAGCTCACGGCGGAGCGGACACTGGCGCTGCGCGACAAGCTGGCGATCACCCCTTCGGTCGCTTTCCAATCGGTGCTGCACAAATTCTGCCTGGACGTGTTCTCCCGCTATTCCTCCTTTGCTTCGGCGATGGAGGTCTCCGTGCGCAGCGCGAGTTTTCCGGTGCAGGCGCAAGGGTTGAAGGACACTCCGGCGGCCAAGGCGATCGACGCGCGCCACAAGACCTGGGAGGAGCGCTTGCCGAAAGACAAGTCCGATCTCTGGGACTGGCTCACGGCTCTCACGGGCGACGAGCAGGCGGCGCTCTTTGCGCACTGCGCCTCATTTGGCGTCAACGCGCTCTACGAGAAGGGCGACCGCTACGGCGGCGGCGCCACCCCGCACGCCGTCGAGCAGCGGATCGCGGATGCGAACTGCATCGCTCTCGCCGTCGACCTCGACATGGTGGCGTCCGGTTGGCGCCCGACCGTCGAGAACTATCTCGGCCGGGTCCCGAAGCGCCGCATCCTGGAGGCGGTGGGGGAGGGGGCCGGCGCGCGAGCTGCCCAGCTCATCGACCATCTGAACAAAGGCGACATGGCCAAGGAGGCCGAACGGCTCCTGGCCGGGACCGGGTGGTTGCCCGAACCCCTGCGAATGGCCGACGTCGACCAGGCTGCGAGCGCCGACGCCGTGCAGTCTGAAAGCGATAGCGAGGCGCTGCCGGAATTCCTCACCGGCGACGACGAGGAAGCTCCGGCCGATGAAGCGGACGAGCCGCACATGATCGCGGCCGAATAACTCGACCGCGCGGGCCGGCTTCGGCCGTCCCGCGTCTCTTCACTACCAATCCACCCCAAAGCCCGGCTCCCGCCGGGCTTTTGCATTTATTATGGAGGCTCTCGTGCCCCTTTTCACCATCGAGACGACCTATCGCCTGCGGATCTATCGGCAGCGAACTTACGACGCCGAAACGCTCGACCAAGCCTGCGATCTCGCGATCGCCGACGAGGGCTGGGACGACAGCAAGTCGGACGTTGAAGCATCCCGCCATACCTATGTCACTGGTGCATGGGAAGGCCGCGACGCCGCCTATATCGGCCGACTCCTGTCGTTTCCCTCACGTTTTGACGAGCAGGTCCAGCGCAAGGCCGACCATTTCGAGGTGCTGCTCGGTCTGCTTAAGATCCTCGCTCACGCTCCGGAGGGAGGCTCAGCGGATGTCGAGCTTTGGCGTCGGCGGGCGGAGGCCGCCATCGCGAAGGCCGAGGCCATTCTCGCGGCCGAAAACGATCCGATCGAGGGAGCTGCGTCATGAGGCAATACATCGTCACCGTCGTCAAGCACGACGCGAGCTACCTCGCAGAAGCCGCCGCCGAGGCTGACGACGGCTAAGGTTGGCCTTCTTGGCAGTTTGGATACTGAGGAATGCTCTGTGCGCGGCGCCCTGCCATCCGGTGGGGCGCCGTATCTCATGTCGGGCACCGCCTTGATGCTGAGAGCGAGAGGGCTGCCGGAACGGGTTTGAGCCGGTCCGGTCCAGAGAGAGCGCCGATCGGCTCGCCCGTTCCCGCTCTCCTTAAGGCTCCCCTCATGAACCACCTTTTCTGGATTGCGGCCGACGAGGCCGCCCCGGTCTCTCCTGTGCGCGCTGCTCCTGAGAGCGTCAGCGTTATCATCGCTGCGGCTGAGCAGCTTCTCCCGCATCTTGAGCATGGTCGGCGCATTGACGCCGCAATCCTACGCTCCGCAATGGAAGCGGCCTTCGGCGCATCCGATGCGACGGGCGCATGGGATTGGAAGACGGCCTACGATGCCTGTGAAGCTGCCAGCGCCATATTCCTGCGCAAATACGGAAAGGCGCTGTTCCGCAAAGCCGCTTCTCCGGCTTCACGACTTTCCGCCTTGGACAAGATCGCGAAGCTTCTGCCGACCCACACGCGTCGCTCTGCCGCGAGCGAGACTTTCCAGCAATTCTCGACCCCGATCTCGCTCGGCCTGGCCTCGGTGACCGCGGCCGCCGTTACGGCGGCGGATCGAGTGTTGGAGCCATCCGCCGGCACCGGGCTGCTCGCCATCCTAGCTAAGATCGCGGGCGGCGCCCTCGTGCTGAACGAACTGGCCGAGACCCGGGCCATGTTGCTCTCTTCCCTCTTTCCGGCCATTTCCGTCACGCGCTTTGACGCCGCCCAGATCGACGATCACCTCGATCCCACGGTGGTCCCGAGTGTCGTGCTGATGAACCCGCCGTTCTCGGCGATGGCGAACGTCTCCGGCCGCATGGCCGACACGGCGTACCGTCACATCGCCTCGGCCCTGGCCCGTCTGGCCGATGGCGGCCGGCTGGTGACGATCACCGGCGCAAACTTCTCACCTGAAGCATCTGCCTGGCGCGATGCTTTCGCCCGATTGCAGGAACGCAGCCGCGTGGTGTTCACCGCCGCGATCGCCGACACGGTCTATGCCAAGCACGGCACCACGATGGAGACGCGCCTCACCGTGATCGACAAAGTGCCTGCCGATGATCCGAACGCGTTCCCGGAGTCGCCGAGAATGGCGCCCGATGTCGCGACGCTGCTCCGTTGGATCGGCGAACACGTTCCACCCCGCCTGAGCGTCGCGTCAACCGCTGCACTTCCCATGTCAGCATCGCCGGCGCCTCGTATTGTGCGCGGCTATCTCGCGCGGGCCGCTGCGCGGTCGGTCAACGCACCGGTCACCGATCCCGAGGGCGTCGACCTCGCCTACGAGACATTCGATTGGACACCGCCCGAGGGCGCGCGCCTCAGCGACGCCATTTACGAGGAATACCGTCTCCAATCGATCCGGATCGCCGGTGCGCAGGCGCATCCGACGAAGCTGGTGCAGTCGGCCGCGATGGCCTCGGTCGCGCCGCCGAAGCCGAGCTATCGGCCGCGCCTGCTGGCGAATCTCGTCAGCGACGGCATCCTGTCCGACGCCCAGCTCGAAACCGTCATCTATGCTGGGGAGGCGCATGGCAACTATCTCGCCGGCGCCTGGACGGTAGACGAGACCTTCGATCTCGTCACGGCTGCCCGCGACGATGCACCGAACGCCGTCCGCTTCCGTCGAGGTTTTATGCTCGGCGACGGGACCGGTGCCGGCAAGGGCCGCCAGTCCGCCGGCATTATTCTGGACAACTGGCTGCAGGGCCGGCGCAAGGCGGTCTGGATCTCGAAGTCCGATAAGCTGCTCGAGGACGCCCAGCGCGACTGGTCGGCCCTCGGCATGGAGCGTCTGCTGGTCACGCCGCTCTCGCGTTTCCCTCAGGGGCGCGACATCCGGTTGGTCGAAGGCGTCCTATTTTTAACCTACGCTACGCTGCGGTCCGACGACCGCGGCGAGAAGCTTTCACGCGTCCAGCAGATTGTTCAATGGTTGGGCTCCAACTTCGACGGCATCATCATTTTCGACGAGAGCCATGCCATGCAGAATGCCGGTGGCGGCAAGAGCGAGCGGGGCGATGTCGCGCCCTCGCAGCAGGGTCGTGCGGGCTTGCGGCTGCAGCATGCGCTCCCCAATGCCCGCGTCGTCTATGTCTCGGCGACCGGCGCCACCACGGTCCACAATCTTGCCTATGCCCAGCGGCTTGGGCTGTGGGGTGGCGAGGATTTTCCATTCGCCACCCGGGCGGAATTCGTCGAGGCGATCGAGGACGGCGGCGTGGCGGCGATGGAGGTACTCTCCCGTGATCTTCGCTCACTTGGCCTCTACACTGCCCGCTCGCTTTCCTACGACGGCGTAGAATATGAGCTGGTCGAGCACCAGCTCACCGACGAGCAGCGGCGCATCTATGATGCCTACGCCGGTGCGTTCGCCATCATTCACAATCACCTCGACGCGGCGATGCAGGCCGCCAACATCACCGGCGAGACCGGCACGCTCAATCGTCAGGCGAAGGCGGCCGCACGCTCGGCCTTCGAATCGGCCAAGCAGCGCTTCTTCGGCCATCTGCTCACCAGCATGAAGACGCCGACCCTGGTCCGCTCGATTGAGCGGGACCTGGCCGAGGGCCATGCCGCGGTCATCCAGATCGTGTCGACCGGCGAGGCGCTGATGGAGCGGCGGCTCGCCGAAATTCCACCTGAGGAATGGAATGACGTGCGCGTGGACATCACGCCGCGCGAATACGTCCTCGATTACCTCGCCCATTCCTTCCCGGTGCAGCTCTATGAGCCCTTCACTGACAGCGACGGCAATCTCTCGTCCCGGCCTGTCTTCCGCGACGGCCAGCCGGTCGAGAGCCGCGAGGCCATCGCCCGCCGTAATGAGCTGATCGGAAGGCTCGCTTCGCTCCCGCCCGTTCCCGGCGCGCTCGACCAGATCGTGCAGCGTTTTGGCACGGACCTCGTGGCGGAAGTGACCGGACGTTCGCGGCGCGTGGTGCGCCGGGGTGACCGCCTTGCCGTCGAGAACCGTTCGGCCTCCGCCAATCTCGCAGAGACCGCTGCGTTCATGGATGATTTGAAGCGCGTACTTGTCTTCTCGGAGGCTGGCGGCACGGGCCGTAGCTACCACGCCGAGCTCTCGGCGCGTAATCGCCGGCTTCGGATCCATTATCTGCTCGAGCCGGGTTTGGAAGGCCGATGCCGCGATCCAGGGCCTCGGTCGAACCAACCGCACCAACCAGGCGCAGCCACCTCTGTTCCGCCCCGTTGCGACCGACGTCAAGGCGGAGAAGCGCTTCCTCTCGACCATTGCCCGCCGGCTCGACACGCTCGGTGCCATCACGCGCGGCCAGCGCCAGACCGGCGGCCAAGGCCTGTTCCGGCCCGAGGACAATCTTGAGAGCCACTACGCCCGCGATGCGCTGCGCCAGCTCTACCTGCTGCTCGCGCGCGGCAAGGTCGAAGGCTGCTCGCTCCAGACCTTCGAGGACGCCACGGGTTTGATTCTCGTGGACGAAAACGGCATCAAGGACGAGCTGCCGCCGATCACGACGTTCCTGAACCGGCTGCTCGCGCTCACCATCGACCTGCAAGGCCTACTGTTCACGGCCTTCGAGCAGTTGCTGAACGCCAAGGTCGAGGGCGCCATTGCCAGCGGCGTCTATGACATCGGCCTGGAGACTCTGCAGGCTGACAGCTTCGTCGTCACCGATCGGCACCCGATCTACACGCACCCCGCGACCGGCGCGGAAACCCGGCTGCTCACGATCACGGAACGCCGGCGCAACCGTCCAATGACGCTGGATCATGCACTCGATTATCTCGCCGATGCTCGGGCTGTGCTGCTGGTCAACGAGCGCTCGGGGCGTGCCGCCGTGCAGTTTCCGGCGCCGAGCTTCATGCTCGATGACGGCGAGATCGAACGCCGCGTCCGGCTGATCCGCCCCATGGAGCAGCATCATGCTTCGATGAAGGTGATGGACGAAAGCCACTGGCAGCCTGCAGATCGCGAGACGTTCGCCGCAGCCTGGAACGCCGAAGTCGTCGAGGTCCCTGAGTTCGCCGAGAACACCCTCCACATCGTCGCTGGTCTGCTGCTGCCCATCTGGAAGCGGCTCCCGAACGAGTCGACCCGGGTCTATCGACTTCAGACCGACGAGGGCGAGCGCATCATCGGTCGCAGGGTCTCGCCGGCCTGGGCGGCGAACGCTTGCCCGACAGCGACCTGCAGCTTGACCCCACACGAGGCTTTCTCGGCGCTGATGGAGGGGCGCACCGTCCTTAACCTCGCCGAGGACCTGCAGCTCCGTCGCGTCCGCGTGATGGGCGCCCATCGTATCGAGCTGTCCGGCTTCACCGATGCGATGCGTGAGCGGCTGCTCGCGTACGGCCTCTTCAGCGAGATCATCTCGTGGAAGCTGCGCATGTTCGTGCCGACCAATGAGACCGGTGCCGTGGTGCTGGCAAAGGTGCTCGACCAATACCCGGTCCAGCGCATCGGCGAGCGGGAGGCCGCCTGATGGCCCGCGACAACGCTTCCGAACTGGCCCGCCATCTCGCGCGTGACGCCGAGGCTGTGTGCCGCCATTACCTGTCCAACGGGCGGCGTCAGGGCCGCTACTGGACAGTAGGCGACGTCCGCAATACGCCAGGCCGGTCGATGTTCGTCCGGCTCAGCGGACCGGAATCTGGTCCTGGCGCCGCCGGGCACTGGCGAGATGCCGCCTCGGCGGAACATGGCGACCTTCTCGACGTGATCCGCGAGAGCTGCGGTTTCACCAATTTTCGCGATGTCGCCGATGAGGCACGACGCTTTCTGAGTCTACCGCGTCCGGAACTGGAGTCCGAGCCAAATCACCACCGGTCGAGACAATTGCCCGCGCCCCTCGGATCGCCAGAGGCGGCGCGGCGGCTCTTTGGCATGGCGCAGTCGATCGTGGGCACGCTGGGAGAAGCGTATCTCCGCAATCGCGGCATTACGGCTTTGCACGAAACCGGAAGTCTGCGCTTTCATCCGCGTTGCTACTACCGGCCCGACGACCACAGTCCGACCGAGACTTGGCCGGCGATGATCGCCGCCGTCACCGATCTGAACGGCCATCTGACCGGCGCGCATCGCACCTGGCTTGACCCCGGAGGCTTCAGCGAGACGACGCTCGGCAAGGCGTTGATCGACACGCCGAAACGGGCGATGGGCGACCTGCTTGGTCACGCCGTTCGATTTGGCGTAGCTGGTGACGTCATGGCGGCCGGCGAGGGCATCGAGACGATGCTGTCGCTCCGCAGCGTCCTGCCGGCCATGCCGATGGTCGCGGCCCTCTCGGCGGCGCATCTCTCCGCCATCCTCTTCCCGGACACGCTCCGCCGGCTCTACATCGCTCGCGACGACGATCCCGCAGGTAGCGGCGCCATGGCGACCTTGATCGATCGGGCGCAGGAGGTCGGGATCGAAGCAATCGTGATCTCGCCACGGCTCGGCGACTTCAACGAGGATCTTCGCCTGCTCGGATTTGAAGCCCTTCGGGCCGCGAGCCGCGTGCAGATCGCGGCGCAGGACGTAGCGCGCTTTATGGAGCTGGCGGCATAGCCGGAACGGGGAGGGGTGCCGCGGCCGCTTCGTTACCGCGAGGCCGGTGGCCATGCTTCCCTCGGCGCCGGAGAGGACCGCCCCACGGCCTTCTTAAGAGGGCGATCGGGCGGCAAGCGGCCCGGACCGGCAACCTCGTGGGCCGACTATTTTCCGTCGGCGGGAGAGCCGCCTTTACATCGCGAGGCAAAATAGTCGGCCCCCTTCGGTCCTCCGCTCCGCTTCGGCCCTTCGCTTCGCTGCGGGTGCAAGTCCGTTCCGCCTGCCGCCTTCGTCGCCATGAAGGCCGCGATGGGCGCGGTCGATCCCGGCGAGGAAAGCCGCAATGACCACCGACCACGACGATGATTTCGAGCCGCACCACAGCTCATCCCCGACCGACCAGGTCCTCCAGGAACTCCAGCTCTATAGCTACCGTGCGTTCCAGGACGAGCCTGATCCGCGGCCGCTTCCCGAAGCGCACATCCTCGCCGGCAGCGTCGCCGACATCTTCGATGGTCTCGTGGTGGCGCTGTCCGATAGCCGTCTCGAGCCCGACCTCGAAGACTTGCTCTGGTCAATGGTGAACGTCTTCCATCGCGCCATCGACAGGATCGAGCGTGAGCTCGACGACAACGAGCTGGCGCAGCAACGCTCGCAGCGGGAGCAGGACGGCAGCGAGATCAAATGCGTCGAGCTGGAACGACTGACGGCGGAAGGGCAGACGCTGATCGAGCGACGAGGCGCCTTCGAGCTGATGCGCGACCACGCCGCCGAGGAGTTCGAACGCCACACCCACTCGAGTTGGCGGCCGCGCAACGGGTCGAAGGTCAACCACCGCAATCTGACCGCCGCGATGATTGACAGCCGCGATTTCCTGTCCGCGAAGAAGCGCGCCGACAACCAGGTGCTCGTGCCGCCCGGCCCGAAGGTCGCGCTGACAGGCGGTCTCGACTTCAGCAACCACCGGCTAATCTGGGCTAAGCTCGACCAGGTACACGCCAAGCACCCGGACATGGTGCTGCTGCACGGCGGATCCCCCAAGGGCGCCGAGTTGATCGCCGCCAAATGGGCCGATAACCGCAAGGTCCCGCAGATCGCCTTCAAGCCCGACTGGGCTAAGCACGCCAAAGCCGCTCCGTTCAAGCGCAACGATGCGATGCTCAATGAGCTGCCGATCGGCGTGATGCACTTTCCCGGCACCGGGATCCAGGACAATCTCGCCGACAAGGCCAAGAAGCTAGGCATCCCGGTCTGGAAATTCGGCGGCGCGTGAGCGCCGCCGTACGTTGTCGTGCAGAATTACGCGTGAGCTCAGGGTCCAATCGCGCCATCAAATAGCTAACGGCCTTCAGGCGTCCTCATCGCAATAGTACGAGTCATCAACGGCGCCCGATGTCTCCAGCTCCGGTCGCCTATAGCCGATTCGACCGGCCACGCGCTCAAATGTCATCATCGTCGTAAAAGCGATCGAATCCCCGTGGAACGGCTTATCCGGATCGTTCTCTCCATTGAGAGCGCCTGAGACATTTGCCACAAGCACATCGTCTCCGACGTCCAGGCTTATTTTGTCGATGTAAAGCTCGTCAAAAAAAGCATTCGTCGTTGCCATCTCACCCGAGAGAGCGTCCTCGATCATCAAGGGATCTTCTTGAATGAAGGACACCTCGATATACTCTTCGAGATCTCGGGTGTACCAAACCTCACCTGAAAGGTAGCCGTTTTTACTGAGAAAGCCGGAGAGCTGCGACGCCAGTTCGTCAACATTGGGTAGGCCCGCGGGGAGACCGTTGAGCTGCTGCACCCGGTGGTCCATCAAGCGGAGATCAGGTATTAGGATCGCGGCTTCGTCCAAAGCAGAAAGCTGGTATTTGGGTTCGGTCCTTAAAGCCGCCGCGGTGCAATAGCCAAAATACGAAGCCACGATCTCGTGGGCGTGACATGACCCGAGCTTGCCGCCGGTCAGATTGTTGAACGTCATACGCAGAAAGTCTGCGCAGTCCTTTTGGATGGTAGACATGGCAAATCCTATTCACACCGGCGTCTTAGTGGCAGTCACAAGCGCTTCATGACCACCGCGCGCCGGCAGAATGGTTGCCGTTCGGGTGTTCGATTGGGAAATCGAGATGCCGCCTTTTGGGTCGCTTGCAGCCCAGGCGATCGGCTCCTGACGCCTAATATGGTGACTTTGTCGGTCGCGCGCAACCGGATTTGTGATGATTCCGATTCCTGGCGTTTGCTGCTATACAGCGTTCGCGCCGTGGTGGTGGTGGAAGGCGCGACCGTCAGACCTTTATCTCACGGAGACTACCCACCATGATTATCTTTGGACCACTGCTTATCCTAGTTGGCATCGGCTTTTTCTGCTGGCTGCTGTTCACGCTCGCTGTCTTCGCACTGCCCTTCTTCGTTGGCCTGACGATCGGCATCTGGGCCTTCCACACCGGCGCCGGGGTGTTCGGCGGCATCGCAGCAGGGCTCGTGGCGGGCGGTGCAACCATTTGCATTGGCCAACTCGCGCTCGCCTTCGCGCCATGGACTTGGCTTCGGCTCCTGATCATCCTCCTCTATGTTGCGCCCGCCACGGTCGCCGGTTACAGCGCCACGCACGGAATTACCCAGATGGTGATGTCATCACCCGCGTGGCAGATGTTTTTCGCGGTCGTCGGGGCTGTTGCCGTTAGCATCACGGCCTTGGTTCGCTTCACCGGGATGGCCTTAGACGAACCAGCAAGACAACGCGTGGCGCGAGGCTGACATCAGTGCTGGGCGCCCGGCAGGACCTAATCAGACCAGATATTACGACGGCTTCGAAGCGTCGCCAGCGATTAATGTGGACGCAGACACAATCAGCATCATGGGACGCTCCAGTTCTTCGGCCAATTGCGGCATCTGCTGGATCTGCTCGCGTGTTGGGGCAAACTCCTCGACCCGCCGAATTTGAAAGCCCGCGCTGATCAGCGTGTTCAGGGTAGTGCCAAGCGTCCTGTGGTATTTCAGAACGTCCTTGGCGAACCAGTCCGTCCGACGTTCACCCTCGACGGAATATCGATTGACTGGCCAGGTTTTGCGGCCCTCCTCATCGGAAATCCAGTGCGGATGTGCCGCTGCCATGAAGATCGGATGCTCAATTGTAAAGACGAAATGCCCGTCAGGAACCAGCGCCTTGCGGATCACGCGCACGAGGCGGCCAAAATCCTGAACATAGTGAAAGGTCAGTGCGCTGTAGGCGAGGTCGAAAGCCGTCTCAGGTAGGTCCAGTGTGTCGAGATCGGCGATGCGATACTCGATGGCGGTGTCCGCTGTGTGCGCCCTGGCACGCTCGATCATGTTCTGCGACAGATCCAGACCCAGAACCGAGGCCGCGCCCTGCTCGCGCATCCAGCGCGAGGCCCAGCCGAAGCCACATCCCAGATCGACGACACGTTTCCCGCCCAGATCGGGCAGCATAGCCCGGATCGCGGGCCATTCAGGAGCGCCGTCCAGTCCATGCACCTGTCGGGGCAACTGGCTGTAGCCAGCGAAGAAATCGGGATTGTCGTAAATATTCTGCGCCATGTCTGCCTGCTATTCGGCTTTTCGCTCTGCCCCGGACAGTTCCTGCAGATCCAAGCAGAATTGTCGCGGTCTACGACGCGTCATGATCCTACTCACATCAGCTGCGCAAAAGGCATTGAATCAACGGGCTTCTCGTGCCAAACACGAAAAACCCCGGCATGAAGGCCGGGGCTCCCGTGATGCCACGACGTACATCCGGCCGCGACAACCAGGCGACAGTTAGCATGGGGTTTTCGAAGAAAATGTGACCTTCGCGTCGTCGTTCTTGAATGCCGGCCGATTTCAGCGTGCTCGTTCATTTCATCGAGTCGGGGCACTCCATTTCTTCTGTCCAAGACCTACGAACGGGCGGGACAACGGATCCATCGAGCCGCTTTCGCGCGGAGACTTGCGATCTGCTCGTTCAATGATTTAGATGAGAAGGTGTTTTTTCTTTTTGGAGCAAATGACGTGGCGTTAGGGACTGTTAAGTGGTTCAACCCGACCAAAGGCTATGGGTTCATTGCGCCGGACGATGGCGGCAACGATGTTTTCGTGCACATCTCGGCGGTAGAGAAGGCGGGCTATACCTCGCTTGTTGAAGGCGCGAAGGTCAGCTACGAGCTGGTGACGAACCGCAGCGGCAAACAAGCGGCAGAAAATCTCCGCCTAGGATGAGGCGGAGCTCGACGTCCCGGCATTCTTTGAGCTAGTCCGAATCTCGTGCTTTTGAGACATTTGGAAGATATCCCAGTTGGCGCTTGAGGGCGGCCAAAGTGAGCCGGCTGAATCCAAACGTGCGGTCGCCTCAGTTAGGTTGGCCCACGCTTCGTCCTGCCGCGAGACAGCTGCCAAGCCGATCTTAATGCTATTCTTACGACACCGAGTGTCTTGGCTGCGTAAGGCGCGCCCCAATTCAGGCAGTATCCTGGTCAGCGCTCGATGCGCGGAACGTTCTTTTCGCTCCAGGCCGTCGACCACGACGAGGGCCTCGCGATAGTGCCGTATCGCTTCGATGGTTTCTGTGTTCGAGGTTGCTATTGTCGCTCATCCGATTCTATTCTCCCTCGAGCTCTTAACGGGTACCGTCCTGCACCAGATCCTCCGTGGGCTGCACGGCTCCTATGTCGTGACCTCTGCGCCGTCCAGGGAAAGGCCTGGCGACGGCCGATAGCGTCACATTGAACGGGCGAATCAGGCATCCAGCGCGCTCGCGATTCTTGTCTTCGAGCTAGACTCAGAGCGGCCCAAGCGTCGAGCCTCGACCGATCATCGCAGAGTGGCAGTTTCGTGGCAGTCCTTGTGCGGCTTCGACAAAACGGCGACGGATCACAGATACGGCCAGCCGCTCTCGTGAACGTGGTGTGCTGTCGACGCGCTATCGTGGAAGCGGAGATCCGTCCACCTGCAATAGAGAGAGCTCATCACCATTGGATTCGGTGGCGCCAACTCTTTCATTGACTCGCAGATCGCCACGTTCTCCTTGATGTCAGCTCTGTTCGGACCGAGCGCACCAAACGGCCTCTTCGATGGATTGATCTGGCCGAAGGACGGCTGACGCCTCGACCGCCTATGGCGCAACGGCGCCGATCGACTTTCTTCCCCTGCCGGCTGCGCCGTCATTCCTCGCGAAACAAGAAAGTCGCCTGGCTGCCATCCTCCGCTGGCGCTTCGGCCCCTTCGGGGTGCGCCGTCGATCGCCTCCGGCCTGTCGATCACCATCGAGGCCGCAAGGTGCGGGCTCGGAAAACTTCAAATCAAGGAGAACTACCATGGCGACCATCGGCACCTTCAAGAAGTCCGGCAACAACGAGTTCAACGGCCAAATCGTCACCCTCTCTCTTCAGGCCAAGAATGTCCGGATCGTCCCCGAAACCAGCCGCTCGGGCGACAACGCCCCCAGCCACCGGATCTATGTCGGCCGGGTTGAGATCGGGGCCGCCTGGTCCAAGCGCTCCAACGAGGGCCGCGACTATCTCGGCCTCAAGCTCGACGACCCGAGCTTCACCGCACCGATCTTCGCCAACCTCTTCGCCGATGAAGAGGGCGAGGGCTTCAGCTTGATCTGGTCTCGTCCCAACCGTCGGAACGGCGACTGATCCGATCCGCAACGCCTCGCCCGGCTGGCCCGGGCGGGGCATCGCTAAGCTCAAGAGCTGGCCGCGCAGAGCTTGGCGAGCCGGTGCACGTGCCGGATCGATCCCGATCAGCGAGCGCGAACCTGACCGGCCTTGATCGGCCGTCTCTGATTGGCCTCCAATACGGTTTCGAC
Source organism: Bradyrhizobium sp. USDA 326 (assembly GCF_049739485.1). Lineage (NCBI taxonomy): Bacteria > Pseudomonadati > Pseudomonadota > Alphaproteobacteria > Hyphomicrobiales > Nitrobacteraceae > Bradyrhizobium > Bradyrhizobium sp. USDA 326. Next base: position 1,706,326 of record NZ_JBMGQA010000001.1, on the reverse strand, counting down.
GATGTCCTCCCAGTCGGGGCAAATTGCGACGAGACGATCCAGCACCGTAGGATCGCGCTCGATCTGGCCGAGCGCCTGAGCGCGCCATTGGTCGTTGAAGCTGATGCTCATCAACCCCAAACATTCGACGACCGAACTGTCAGGCGGCAAGTGTTCCAAGACTGCCGTCACTATGCCGGTCCATTGTTGAAGTAGACGCCAATGCTCAGCGGCGGGTCCGCTCTCCAACTTCTCTTGAAGGAGATCAATCAGCAAGAGGAAGCGAATCCGCCAAGGTTGGGGCCTGAGGTCCCCGACGTAAGCGTCCACGACTTCGCGGATGTCGGCTGGCAAGTGCTCGTACAGGGTCATAAAGCCTACTCCATCTCACTCAGCACGCCCTTCCATCCCAGGAAACGTATGCGTCTCTGGAGACAGACCAGATTTACGTAAAGGTCGCCTGTCAACTAGGGCGTGTTTTTATAAAAGCAATGTCGGCTTCCTAAGGGAAGAGTGGGAATCTTCTGCTGGGAAGGGTCGTTACCGCTTTTGGCCCGTGGCTGACTTTCGCGTAGGGCGCGGTAATGTCCGCTGTCGAGTGACAAGCGAAACTAGGTTCAGGTGGGTAACGAGGCAGCTAGTGACCCTGGCTGTGTGAAAAGCCACGAGTGGGCTACGGATTTCTCCGTTTCGTGATGGGGATACGGATGGGATGCTTCGTTGAAGGCGCGGACAGATTCCGGCGGACGCTCTTGCTGGAATGTCTGGACGATTGGGTAGGCGAGGGCAACGCGGTGATCGACTGTTTGTCGAGGCGCTCGACCTGCATGGAATGGGATTTGTCTGGCTCAAACCGGACAATGACCGTTCGGACCTTCACAAAACCTTCACAAACATCGAGCTCACGCGACGCGCATACGTGGGTTGCAATTGTGGATCGCGGCGTACTTGCAACTATTTCCCGACCATGCTGAAAGCAAAATCTGGCACTCGGCGGTCGCGAGCCTTTGAAGTTTGTTGTTGAAGGTGAGAGCGTCTGCAAGTGATTAGGATGTTGCTGCGCGTAACGAACGCACAATTGAGCAAATGTTAAGACCGTTCCGCGCCACTCCGCATGGAGCAGGCGGCGGATGCCTCGCAGCGAGTTACTTGCAGTGATGCGTCCAGGCGGAATAAGCAACCGTCTGCTGGCAGCACTGCCAGCGGCGGACTTCGACCTTTTGGCGCTTGAGCTGGTGACGGTCGCGCTCGATCACGACGCGGTCCTCGCGCGAGCGGGTGACGAGATCGAGCATGTCTTCTTCCCTCATAGCGGCGCCATCTCGCTGATGTTCGAGATGGCGAACGGGGACACGGTCGCCAGCGCCGCAGTCGGGCGCGAGGGGGCGCTAGGCCTTCTTTCCGTGCTAGGGCCGTCACCTTCGGCCGCCACCGCCGTCGTCCGTGCGGCGGGCACCGCGTCGCGGATCCCCGCATCGCGATTTCACGCCGCCTTCAACCGGAGCCCCGCGATCCGGCGCGCGGTCCAGCTTCACACCAGGGCGATGCTGATGCAGTTTCAGCTCGGCGCGGTTTGCAATGCGCTGCACCCGGTCGAAGCCCGCATGGCACGCTGGCTGCTCCATTTCCGCGACCACATCGACCACGACGTGCTCCCACTCACGCATGAGGCGCTGTCGCAAATGCTCGGCGTGCGACGAACGACGGTGACGCTCCTGATGCGCAATCTGCGTGCGGCCGGAGGGATAAGATCTGATCGACGGGGCCAAATCGAGATCGATCGATCGCGGCTCGCGGCGATGGCGTGCGAATGTCACAATACGATGCGACTCGAAGTTGAGGAGATCTTTCTCAAGTAGCGCGGCCGACCGCGTGTTTTGCCCGATGATAAAGGCAGCAACATCCGTGGCTGCGCCGATCTGTCTGTGTCCGTTTTGCAACGGTCCTTATTCTTTGGCTGGGAACGTCCATGACCGAACATTCCCCGTAGTTGTATTGCCGGTAGCATCCCCGGACCCGAGCTGGGATTAGACGTTTCAATTCGGATCGATTTGACCCGGTGGCCGCTCGGCATGCTGCGGGGCGGCCGATGAACGCATCATCACCGACTGTTTCATTTCGTAGAAGATACCGATGTTTGATGTGTACTTAAGTCTTAAGCGAGATCATCTCTTGGTCGTCCCCAAGGGCCAATCGATCCCGACCCATGCGAACTCCGTTCGATGGCGAAAGAAGAAAGCGGTTGTCGCAGTAAGTGATGAGATCAAGACGGCCGTGCAAACAAGTGGTTACTATTGGCGTAAGCTAGGAAAACATCAAAAGAGCAATTAACGCATGCGCCTTCAAAGTTGGCTGCTCGTCATACTGTTGCTCTTCGCGGCGACCAGCGTCGCCTTGTCAGACGATTTCGTTGGGCAGGTCAGCATCATCGACGGCGACACGCTCGAAATCCACGGCAGCCGCATACGACTCTCGGGCATAGATGCGCCGGAGAGCACCCAGCTCTGCCGGGGCGAGGACAGCCGGCAATATCGCTGTGGCGCGACGGCCGCCAACGATCTCAGCGCGTTCATCGCGCGGCGGCCTGTAACCTGTCTGCCTGTTGCGCTGGACCAATACGGGCGCACAGTGGCGACCTGCTCGGTCGGCGGAGTTGATCTAGGAGAATGGCTTGTCCACAACGGCTTCGCTCTTGATGGGCGGCGATATTCCAGGGGCAAGTACATTGATGCTCAGCGCGATGCCGAGCGCGCCGGTCGAGGAATATGGGCGGGCAGCTACGTCGCGCCATGGCTCTATCGCGCCTGTATCCGAGCGGGCGGCAAGCCGGGCGGCTGCTCGGACGATGCGAACGCACACCGCTGATTAGGGCGTCTACCAAAGCGCACGATGGCTTTGGGGAAAGCGGACCTGCCTACGCCTCCGGCACATGCTCGCAAATGGCCCTTCAGCGACATCAAGAGATTGCGGCTCCACCGCCGCTGTTGGGGCTTAACCGGACGTCAGGAGACCAGCCGCTAAATGAGTACACCGCCTTCTGTAATGGCCCGATGATGTCAAGCCCCCCGAGTGAACGTCACGCCGCCGAGCTCATGCTTCTGTTCGTGGTCAGCGCCTGGCGGCCACATCATGCTGTCGGAGGGAGCGGTGAGCCTATGTAGATGCGCGTGGTTCGTCGGATGACGAACACTGGCCGTGTAACGGCTTCACCGCATCCGCCGGATTATCGTCTGGTGTCGATGTCCGAGGTTTCGCGAACTGGTCCGAAGGTTTCGTGAATTCTCCCAGAGTTCGCGAACTGGCTCAGTTGGCAGAAGTCAGGAATCTGGTGGCGGGTAGGTCCATTTGTGGTTTTGGGGAGCAGCAGGCTTTGAGCGGCGGCAAGCATGAGAGAAGACCCCGCTCGGGTACACACTTCTCTATTGGTTAGGTGCCCCGCTTCGCACGTGGCGCGCGGGTTCTCTTTTGCAGGAGATCCGCTGCTTCAACCCCCAGTTCACGGGCAAGTCGATCGAGAACATCGATGCTGGCTGCATATTTGCAGCGTTCAATCGAACTGATGTACGTGCGGTCTATATCGGCACGGTGGGCGAGTTCCTCCTGAGACAGGCCTGCAGCCTGCCGGTACTTTATCAAATTGAGCGCCAGAATCTCCCGTATCGCCATGGATACGAGAGAGGTCTATTGAAGAGTATTTCACCACGGAGTATTCTCGACAATCTACGCGAGGGAACCCTCCGGCCGTCTCTCGTGACTTGGAGGTAATCGGCATCGTCAAACCGACAATGAGGGCGCCACGTGCGATGAGCCGCCAGACCTCCGCAAGGCTTGCCTCACGCGAGATCGGCAGCGCATCGATCAAATCGCCAAAGCTGACCGCATGTGCGCAGGCATGTGCGACCGCCCCTTCGGCCAACACCGTATCGACAGGGGCGCTCCCGAGCGGCAGCAACCGCTTTGCATTATCGAGCTGCGGAAATCGAATGCCGCGTTCGGTTGCGATCCTGGAGCGCGCCAATGTGCGCAGTTTCGCGCGGCCGCAAAAGTCGGCCGAAAGCGGAGTCAGCCAGCTCGGAGTCAGCCCGGTATTTGATCTCGACGATCTCGCAATGGCCATCGCCCCAGTCGACGCGAAAGTCCGGTGTGTATCGCCGCCGGCGCCCCTCTGCTCGAAGTGGATTGTTACCGGCTGTGCCGTCACTACCGCGCTCGCGTCCATGAAGCTTGCGAGCGTCACGAAGTCCCCTTCAAGGGCGCTCTCATGCTCGGCCATCCGGTCGAGAGCTTGGAACCCGGCCACATGCGACCGTCGACTAAGTGGAATGCGGCGCAGTTCGTCCTCCATTCGGAAAACGACTCAGTACGCAATCCTCGAACGTTTGCCCGTCAGTTCACAAACCTGGGACCACACCTATGCACGCACATGATGGTTTGATTCGAGTTCGCTCGCTCGCCGATTCGAGAAACCTCGAACACCAACATCTGGCTTGGGTCGAGTTTGCCACTTCCGGGGAGCGCCGCGATGCGGTTTGCGCATCACGGCACAAATCGCGTGCGACAGTTTCCCAGCTTGCAAAGTTCCGGGGCTTAGATGAGTTCTAATCGCTGCATCCGTGCTGAGGGGCAATTGCAATGAACGAGGCGCCATTCCAGGACAGCCCGCCAATGACTGATCGCGTCAACGCCTACGACGAGAAACATCTCGCGATCTACGTTAGGTTGTTAATGGCCGAGGAGGAGGGCGCCGACTGGCGTGAGGTGGTCAGCGTGATCTTCGGCCTCGACCCCGCACGCGAACCGGATCGTGCCAAAATCGTCCACGACAGCCATCTCGCCCGTGCGCGATGGATGTCGGAAGCCGGATATCGGGACCTTTTGCTGCCGCGGATGCAGTGAATTTGCGTCCGATCACACAAATTGCGGCATCGCGTGATGCAACCTAAGGGTCTAGTTTCCCGTAGCGTCTTTCTGGATTCGTGGTGCGGGGCACAGAACGAAAGACGAGAAGACCATGCCGACCCAGTATTGGCGGGCGCCCGAGACCATTGAACGCCTGAAGCGCCTTGAGCGTCCGGGTTTTGCCCTTGAGTTTCTGCGGCGCAATGCCGACTATCGCCGCGATTTCGTCCGTGCTGAGCGCCAGATCGCGCGCGAGGGCGCTGATCCCGAAACCATCCGAACCAGTTTCGCACGTCGATGGAGGTTGCGATGTTGCCCATGACCCCGCCTCTCCGGTTGGGCCCGAACCAGCCATTTGGCTGCCCGAGGCTTCACCGGGAACACTGATCCTCCAGTCCGCGCCGCCGGAGTTTCAGACCGTTCATCCGATTGATCGCAAGTCTTTCGGACTGGCGACCGTAGAGCAGACGGATGCTGACGGTCGCGAGCTGGTTGTCTCCGACGGCTTGGGCGAGCTCCATGTCCGGTTGCGCGACGAGCAGGCCATGCGCCGCCCCGCCGTGCTTGTGCCGCTCGACAGCATGGGCGAACTGCGCGCCGACGTGGCGCTGCACTTGGCCCGCCGCCTCGCTGGCCAGCGCACTGGTCTTCTGCCGGCGGCGCTGCGGCTGACGTCGTTTCAGAAAGGTCGACTGATACAGCTCCTTCACGCCTTCGACGTCTACGACCTGGGCGGCGGCCCGCGCGACGTGGCGGCGAAGGTGCTGGCCTCCGACCACGCGCACCGTCGTTCGGTCGAGTGGAAGGATTCGCATGCCCGCCGTAAGGCGAACCGCCTCATTCATGACTCGATCGCTCTGGTCGAGCGCGGTTATCTGAAACTTCTACGCGGCCTGTGATCGGCCCCAATCCCTCAAAGCCATCGTCCCGATGAGTTAACCCGCGTCCGCTGGTAGCGCCTGGCTTCGCCTGGTTGCGACGATGGGGGGACACAAACGTACGTCAATTTTCGTCCACCCCCAACGCCTGAACTCTCCGCCACTGTGGCCCGGACATGCCGCGATTTGGCCGCGGCGCTTCGAGGCAAGACGGAGAACTCCCATGCTCGACAGGCCCGCGCAACTCGCCACCCGCTACGTGCGCACCCCCGAGGCCGCGCGCCTCCTCGGCATCTCGCCGCGCACGCTGGAGAAGTACCGCTGCCATGGCAATGGCCCGACCTTTCGCAAGCTCGGCGGCCGCGTCGTCTACGCCATCGGCGATCTCGAAGCCTGGGCCGATCAGGCCGCCTGCAATTCAACGTCGGATCCGCGCTATCTCGAGGCCCGCGCTGCCGGCAACGCGCATCGCTAGGCAACGGTCGTTATGTCGTCGCGTCGCCTCATCACACCCAGCGAGCGAAGCAAGCTCGACCCGTTCGTTGTCGCCACTGGCGATGCCAGCCCGCGCGATCAGCGCGATCTGATGGAGCGCCCGTTCTTTTCGCTGGCCAAGGCCAAGCGGACGACACCGATCCTTTATGAGGCCGGCGACATCTGCGTCGAGGTTTATGCGGTTCCCGAGCACGGGATGGCGACCATTTGGGATGCCGACGTGCTGATTTGGGCAGCGAGCCAGATCGTCGAGGCGGAGAACCTTGGACTGAAGACCTCGCGTTTCCTGCGCTTCACACCTTACCAGCTTCTGACCGCTGTCGGCCGGCAGACCGGAGCCCGCGACTACAAGCTCTTGAAGGGAGCGCTGACACGCCTGCAGGCGACCGTGATCCGCACCAGCATCCGGCAGGGCGAACATTGGCGGCGCCACCAGTTCTCCTGGATTAACGAATGGGAGGAATGCGCCCGGCGCGACGGCCGCGTCGAAGGCATGGAATTTGTCCTCCCCGACTGGTTCTATCGCGGCGTCATCGATCGCTCACTCGTTCTCACGATCGATCCGGCCTATTTCAGCCTGACCGGCGGGATCGAGCGCTGGCTGTACCGCGTCGCGCGCAAGCACGCTGGTCGCCAGCCGAGAGGATGGCTGTTTGAGGTCGCGCACCTCCATGCGAAGTCGGGCAGTCTGGTGCGTGTCTCTGATTTTGCGCTGCAGATTCGGCGCATCGCTGCGCGTCAGCCGCTTCCCGGCTACCGCTTGCGCATCGAGCGTGAAGCACGCCGCGAATTGCTGCGCATTGTTCCGGCCAAACTATCCACTGCCCCTGTGGACGGCGCTGTGGAAGCGTTCGGAACTTCGCACGCAAACCCTATCGGGATTCCGCACGCAGCCCTATCGGGACTTCGCACGCGTGAACCGCAACTAACGCTTTGGCCGGAAACCGCGATTCCCGGCCTTAACTTAGAGTCTAACTTAGAATCTAACTGTTGTAGTAGGCCCGTACGTCCTGCGGATAAAGACGACCCTCGCGCTGAGCCACCAACTAAGCACCCAAGCCAATCATCTCTGCCGCCTTCAGGTCGCAAGACGGGAGGCAAGCGATGATCGTCGCCGTGCTCAACCAGAAGGGCGGTGTCGGCAAGACAACGCTCGCCCTGCATCTTGCCGGTGAGTGGGCTCTGCGCGGAAAACGGGTGACGCTGATCGATGCTGCCCCCCAGGGCTCGGCATCGGACTGGTCGCAGCAGCGCGCGAGGGAGAACGTCGTACGGCTGTTCGGCGTCGTTGGCCTCGCGCGTGATACGCTCTACCGCGAGGCGCCGGAGATCGCGCGCACCGCCGATCATGTCGTCATCGACGGGCCGCCGCGCGTCGCTGGATTAATGCGTTCGGCGCTGCTGGCGGCGGATCTGGTACTGATCCCCGTGCAGCCGTCGCCATTCGACGGCTGGGCCTCGGCCGAGATGCTCGCTCTGCTGCGAGAGGCCCGCATCTACCGGCCCCAGCTCGCCGCTCGCTTTGTGCTCAACCGCTGCGGCGCGCGCACGATCATCGCCCGCGAAACGGCTGAAGTTCTTGCCGATCACGACCCGCCGGTGCTCGCCAGCACCATCGGCCAACGTGTCGTCTTCGCTGATGCCGCGCAGTCCGGTCGGCTCGTCTTCGAGTTCGTCGAGCAGAGCGCCGCTGCCCGCGAGATCACAGCTCTCGCTGCCGAAGTTGCGAGGTTCGCGCCATGAGCGAGCGCTCCACCAAGCGCGGCTTCGCTTCGCGTCCCGGCGATGCCGAAAGCTGGATCAAGGCCAACGACGCACCGCCGCGCCGCGTGGATGAGGGGGCCGCATTCACCGCGCGTTTGACCATCGACGTCACGCCGGCGCTGCGCGGCCGCATCAAGGTCGCCGCGTTCCAACGTGGCCTGACCGTCGCCGACATGCTCCGCGAATTGCTGGCGCGAGAATTCCCCGCTGACGCCGGAGAGCCGTCATGAACGACAATGAGGCCTTGCCGCCGCGCGCCGTACCTCCGTCGCATCGACGCGGTGTCGCGCTCACCCATGTCGAGCTGACCTGGATCGAGAAGCGGATCGAGCACTGGCTGCGCTTCGGCCGTCGCGCGGAGGAGAAGATCCTCGACCGTCGCCGCAGCATCTCGAGTTTTACGCCAGGCAGCATCTTCGGCTTCGTCCGCTGGGCATCGAACGACTATGGCACCGTGGTGTCGCGCATGGACATCGTGCGCGCGGTGGAGGCCGGCCAGCGCTATCAGACGCTACCATTCGTCCGGCCGGGTGGCGAAATCCTGCTGCGCGTCGATAGCTGGCCGAAGGTTGAGCGCGTCTTGCAAGCCATCGACGCCATTGAGGCGCTCTCCATCGATCCGGCTGACGCCGCACCCGAATACTGGCGGCATCTCCATAACCGTCTCGCTGCCGACCATGTGCCGCGCGCTTACACGCGCGAGCAACATATCGCCTGGCTCAAGCGCCGGAGCGTCACGCCATGACCCCCTTCGGCTATCTCATGTTGACCTACCTTGCGGCGCTGGTCGCTGGCGCCCTGGCCCTCATTCATCCTGCGCCGCGGCTGATCTGGAACGCTACCGCGAGCACGCCGATAGGACTCTACGTGCTGCATCCGGTTGAAGAACTGCACGCCCTCGAACTGGTCGCGGTACGGCTGCCGGAGCCGATCGCGAGCTTCCTTGCCGATGCCGGCTTTCTTCCCAAAGGTGTGCCGCTGCTGAAGCGTGTTATGGCGCTGCCCGGACAGACTGTTTGCCGGTCAGGCGACACCGTTTCCGTCGATCATATCGATGTCGGCGCTGCACACGACCACGATCATCGCGGCGGTCCGCTACCGCGTTGGAGCGGTTGCCATACCCTCGAGCCGGGCGAGGTCTTTCTCATGAACCCGACCGTCCCGGACAGCCTGGACGGCCGCTATTTCGGCGCGCTCCCCGTCACCTCCATCGTCGCGCGCGCGATCCCGCTTTGGACCAATGAGGCCGGCGACGGCCGCTTCGTCTGGCGTGCAGCCACCCATTGACCCGCTTTCAACCCAGCAACCCAGGAGCTTTCCCATGGCGCAAATCGGTCAGTTCACACGCGAGAAGTCCGGCTTCACCGGACGCGTTGAAACGCTGTTCTTCGAGCGGATTCTCACCCTCGTCCCGGCCGAATCCTCAGATGCCGAGAATGCGCCGGACTACCGTATCCGCCTTGGCGACGCCGACGGCCCGGAGATCGGGGCAGGCTGGAAGCGTACCGGCGAGAAGGCCGGCGAATACGTTTCGCTGATCATCGACGACCCGGCGCTGCCGCGGCCGATCCGCGCCAACCTCTTCCAGTCGGGCGAGGACAAGGCGGCCTGGACGCTGAACTGGAATCGTCAGCCCCAACGCGCCGAGCGGGACTGATTGCATGCAGGATCCTGTCACGCGTGCTACCGACAAGGCGGATCTAATCTCCATCCCTTTGTTCGCGGCAACGCCGTCTCGTCCCTTCGGTCCGCGCAACCGTCGGCCGGCAGCCGCGCACACTAGTTGTCAAACCGGCGGTCCCTGCGCGCCGCCGGTAGGCAGCACGACGCCTCGCCATGATGGCGGAGCCACGGCGGGGTTTGCCGTTCTCCTCCTTACCGGACTGCTGCTGATTGGCGGGCCAACGGCAGCAGTCTCCGGGCAGAGAGCGCCGGCGCAAAGTCAACCGGCGAACGATCACTATGCAGCTCATGTGGCAGAGGCCGCGCAGCGCTTCGGCATTCCGGCTACATGGATAGGCGCCGTCATGCGGGTCGAGAGCAACGGCGATCGGCGTGCCGTCTCACCGAAAGGTGCACTCGGCCTGATGCAACTCATGCCCAAGACCTGGGCGGAGATGCGCGCTCGTTACGGTCTCGGGCGTGATCCCTTGGATCCCCATGACAACATCCTTGCCGGTGCCGCGTTCCTTCGCGAACTGCACGACCGCTACGGCTCGCCGGGTTTTCTCGCGGCCTACAATGCGGGTCCCGGCCGCTACGAGGAGTTTCGCGATAGACATCGTCCGCTGCCGGCCGAGACGACAGCCTATGTCGCGGCCATCGTCCCTTTTGTCGATGCGGAGAGGGCACCAGGACCTCTTCTCCTCGCGGCTTCTTCTCGTTCATCCTGGACGCGGGCGCCGCTGTTCTTCGACCACGCTGACGGGCCGTCCCCTGGCGCGCGAGCGGCGCTCGATCAACCCGCGCACGGCGGCTCAGTTGGCACTCCGGTGCACGATATTTCGGCGATTGCGCCGCAGTCGGAGGGCCTGTTCGTCGCGCTCTCGGCCACGGGACGATCGCAGTGACTGCACGGCATCTTCAACGTCAATGCGCGGACCGCGGTAGGTCTGCACGCACCCTTGTTGCGGCGGCTGCACATCGGGCAGCTCGCGGTATCAGCTGTCAGCTTCCAGGTTCGCTGGCGCCCCGTGACGGACATTCGGTTTGCATTCGAAACGTTGCAATGCAGTCATACGGGCGATGCCTTCGGCCCGCGCTCTACTCGTCGCTTCGCTCCTCACCGAGCCACCCTACGGGTGTCTCGGCCCTTCGGGTAACGATCGCTATCGCAAACGCTCGCAAACAGTGGGGGCTTCCGCGAGTACCGACCGAACGATGGCGAGATAAAAGGCCGCAATGTGCGGCTCGGTCGGTCGGTTGTTGTTGCTTCGCTTTTTTACTGATCCGGCAATGTACGGCTTCGGCGCGCAATGTGCGACTCGTCGTCAACTCATTGTGGGAATTCGACGTTTCGCACATTGTCGAGGCCGACCATGGCTGAAGACAGCGACTTTCAGCCCCGGCCAGGCCGCATCCGCTCATTGCGCGCCCAACGAGCCAAGCCCTTCATCGCCCAGGCGCTCGCAGCCACTCAGCGCGCCGGCGGCGGCATTTCGCGGGCCGGCCATCTCGTGAGCCACCGGCATTCGCGCTTCGGCCGCGGCCGCCTAGCCAGCGTGCGGGCAAATCGTCTCCTCACCGGCCGCTCGCGTCTGGTGACGATCAAGACCCGCGTCGTCCGTCATAGAGCGCGATCGGCGCCGCTCGGCGCCCATCTCGGCTACCTTCGGCGCGAGGGGGTCACGCGGGACGGGGAAAAGGCCCACCTGTTTGGCCCGGACACCGAGGACGCCGATCCCAAGGCCTTTGCGGAGCGCTGCCAGGATGATCGGCACCACTTTCGTTTCATCGTCTCCCCGGAAGACGCAGCCGATATGGCCGACCTGAAGGGCTTCGCGCGGGAGTTGGTCGGCCGAATCGAAAAGGACCTCGGCACCAAGCTCGATTGGGTGGGTGTCGATCACTGGAATACGCAGCACCCGCACGTACACATCATCGTGCGCGGCGTCGCAGAGGACGGCCAGGATCTCGTCATCTCCCGCGACTACATCAAAGAGGGGATGCGCGCCCGCGCCCGGGATCTGGTCACACAAGAACTCGGACCGCGCTCCGAGCTCGACATCCGTCGCTCACTCGAGCGCCAAGTCGAAGCCGAGAGCTGGACACAGCTCGATCGCCAGCTTGTTCGCGATGCAGGCCGGCACGGTGTCATCGACCTCGCTCCCGATTCCGCGCGGCAGCCGGATCAGTTCCATGCATCGAAGGTGGGCCGGCTGCGGCGCTTGGAAAGCCTTGGCCTTGCTCATCAGCTTGGGCCAGGCCAATGGATCATGGACGAGAGCGCCGAGACGACGTTGCGCGAACTCGGCGAGCGCGGCGACATCATCAAGCGTATCCACCGCAGCTTGACCGAACGGGGGATCGAGCGCGGAAGCGCCAGTTACGTATTGGCTGGCGAAAACCTTGACGTCCCCATCATCGGACGTCTCGTCGATCGCGGCCTCGACGACGAACTCAAGGGGACTGCCTATGCAGTGGTCGACGGCGTCGACGGCCGTACCCACCACATCAGGCTGCCCGATCTCGACGCCGCCGGCGACAGCGCACCGGGCTCGATCGTCGAGCTCCGCAAGTTCGATGATGCGCGAGGGCAGCGTCGCGTGGCGCTCGCGGTTCGCTCGGATCTCGCGATCGAAGCGCAGGTGACCGCGAGCGGCGCGACATGGCTCGACCGCCAGGCCGTCGCGCGCGACCCTGTGGTGCTCGGCCAGGCCGGCTTCGGCGCCGAGGTTCGCGACGCCATGCATCGCCGGGCCGAGCAGCTTGTTGAACACGGTCTTGCGGAACGGCAGGCGCGTGGGCTGGTATTCGCGAAGAATCTGATTGGCGCGCTGCGCCGTCGGGAGGTGGATGCTCTCGGTAAGCAGCTTGCCGCCGAGACCGGTCAGCCGTTCAATCCGTCGGCTGGCGGCGAGTATGTCGCCGGCACCTATCGGCAGCGTTTCGCGCTCGCTTCCGGCCGTTTCGCCATGATCGACGACGGTCTCGGCTTCCAGCTCGTGCCCTGGACGCCCTCACTGGAAAAGCAGCTCGGCCGGCATGTCTCCGGCGTCGCTCGCGCAGATGGCGGCATCGATTGGGGTTTTGGACGCAATCGGGGGCTCGGCCTGTGAACGATCCCTCCAATCACCGGCGTCAGGAGAGGGCGGCCGCAATGTCTGCAACCAGAATCCTCTGGGGGCAGGTCATCACGGTATTCGCGATCGTCCTGCTGACGACCTGGGCCGCGACGGAATGGACGGCGTGGCGGCTCGGCTTTCAAGCCCAATTGGGACAGCCCTGGTTCGAGCTCTTGCATTTTCCTTTCTATCTTCCGCCTGCCTTCTTCTGGTGGTGGTACGCCTATGACGCCTATGCACCCTCCATCTTCACCGAGGGCGCCTACATCGCATCATCTGGCGGCATCATCGCCGCAGCCGTTGCGATCGGCATGTCCGTCTGGCGCGCTCGCGAAGCAGAGAATGCCGAGACCTATGGCTCCGCGCGATGGGCGGAGGCAAAGGAGATCGAGCAGGCGGGCCTGCTCGGGCCGGACGGCGTCGTGCTCGGCCGGTTCGAGGGCTCCTATCTCCGCCATGATGGACCGGAACATGTCCTGTGCTTCGCGCCGACCCGGAGCGGCAAGGGCGTCGGCCTCGTCATTCCTTCGCTCCTGACCTGGCCGGGCTCGGCGATCGTCCACGACATCAAGGGGGAGAACTGGCAGCTCACCGCCGGCTTCCGCAGCCATCACGGCCGCGTTCTTCTGTTCGATCCGACCAACGCGAAGTCGTCAGCCTATAACCCGTTGCTTGAGGTCCGCCGCGGCGAGTGGGAGGTGCGCGATGTCCAGAACATCGCCGACATTCTCGTCGATCCAGAAGGTAGCCTTGAAAAGCGGAACCACTGGGAGAAAACCAGCCACGCTCTGCTGGTGGGTGCGATCCTCCACGTCCTTTATGCCGAGAAAGACAAGACGCTCGCCGGCGTCGCTGCCTTCCTGTCCGATCCCAAGCGGCCAATCGAGACGACGCTTGCCGCGATGATGCGAACGGCGCATCTCGGTGAGGCCGGTGTCCATCCCGTCGTAGCGTCCGCTGCCCGCGAGTTGCTGAACAAGTCCGGCAACGAACGCTCCGGCGTCCTGAGCACCGCGATGTCGTTTCTGGGCCTCTATCGGGATCCGGTGGTGGCGCAGGTGACACGGCGCTGCGACTGGCGGATCACCGACATCGTCGGCGGAGAGCGAGCGACCACGCTCTATCTTGTCGTGCCGCCGTCGGACATCAACCGCACCAAGCCGCTGATTCGTTTGATCCTCAACCAGATCGGCCGCCGATTGACAGAGGATCTGCAGGCCAAGGCCGGCCGCCGCCTCCTCCTGATGCTCGACGAATTCCCGGCGCTCGGCCGACTCGACTTCTTCGAGTCCGCGCTGGCCTTCATGGCCGGCTACGGCATCAAGAGCTTCCTGATCGCCCAGTCGCTGAACCAGATTGAGAAAGCCTATGGCCCCAACAACTCGATCCTCGATAACTGTCACGTCCGGGTCAGCTTCGCGACCAATGACGAAAGGACCGCGAAGCGGGTGAGCGACGCACTTGGGATGTCGACCGAGATGAAGGCGATGAAGAACTACGCCGGCAGCCGGCTCGCGCCTTGGCTCGGCCACCTCATGGTATCGCGGTCGGAGACCGCCCGTCCGCTGCTGACGCCCGGCGAGATGATGCAACTGCCGCCATCAGATGAGATTGTCATGATGTCAGGTCTCCATCCGATCCGCGCCAAGAAGGCGCGCTACTACGAGGACACGCGCTTCCAGGAGCGCATCTTTGCGCCGCCGAGGCTAACCAAGGCCAGCGATGGGAGGCTGGATGACTGGAGTTCACGGCCGCTGCCGCCGCGACCAATGGCATTGCAGGCGCCGACCGGCGATCAGATGGATGACGAAGAACCCAAGACCGCGGATCGGCGGTGGCACCCGGAACTGGATCGAGACATCTTCGAAAAGAAGGAACCGCTCGACAACGAGTTCGCGTCTGACCACGCCGACGAGGTCGATGACGATGCCCCACGGATCAGGCGCATGAATGACGTGATGCAGGGCGTGGCACGACAAGCGTCGCTCGATCCTAGCGACGATCTCGGATTGTGAGGCTGGCATGGCCGCGCCGAAGAAAAAGGTCCAGATGTCGGTCTATCTCGATCCCGACGTCATGAAGGCGCTGTCGGCCTATGCCGCCCGGCGCGAGCAGTCGCAGTCGCTCATCGCCGAAGCCGCGATCGCGTCCTTTCTGTCGCCCGACTCCGATGAACGGCGGGAGGCCGCTATTGCCAAGCGACTCGATCAAATTGATCGCCGCATCGCGCGCCTAGAGCGGGATGTCGGGATTGCGGTCGAGACCATCGCGCTTTTCATCCGGTTCTGGCTCACGACGACACCGCCACTCCCCGAACCGACCGCCAAGGCCGCGAGGGCACAGGCCGGAGCGCGCTATGATAACTTTGTCGCTGCACTGGGCCGCCGACTCAATCAGGGGCCGAAATTGCGGCAGGAGATCCCGAATGACGTGGATGGCGTCCAATTCAGCCCAGAAACAATGAAGGCGGACGGCCACTAGTGTCCCGAGTCACAAGTTCGCAATCGTAGATTCGCGTTAGATTCGCGTGGCGGTGCCAGAGATGGTGGCTGCAGCAGCGACGGAGGATCTGATGACGGCCCAGCGACTTGCGCCCCTGATATTGATCGATGATGAACGCGCTGTACTTCAGTCGCTGACAATGCGGCGAAAGACGGCGCAGGCGTTGGCTCTGAGAGCCCGGATCGTGCTGGCCTGCGCGGAAGGCGGTCAGAACAAGGAAGTGGCGGCCAAGCTGGGCCTGGAAAGTCTGAAGTCGCCGCGTTCCGGCGAGCCGGGGGCGAGATCGGATGGGCCTCAGCCGAAGAACTCGATGACTCCATAGTCGCTGATCTCATAACCCAAAACAGGTCTCGACACGGAAGCACCCAGGGTCGCGACTGGATGGAAAGGATACTCGCCGGGCAGAGAAAGGCGGGTGTGTCGCAGTTCGGTGCCGCAGCTATTTCCGAGCGCAACAACGAGATAACCGGGCTTGCTGTTTTCTATCGCTTTGGAACGGCACTTCACTTGCGCTACTTCGGGGCAGACTACAGTCGCGATCTCAAGGATTACAGATATTTCGTCTTGTGCTATTACGAGCCCCTCGATTACGCTGCGGCGCGCGGTCTCACAACATTGCGGCTTTCTACCTCCTCGTTACGTGCGAAAGTGAACCGAGGGGCAAAGATCGAGCCGCAAGCGATCGTCATCAAGTGCGTTGGTGAACAGCACATCTGCGACTCTGACGTCAAGCGGCACAATCTGCGTATGATCAGACAATATCAGAATCAGTTCGCAGGCCATCTTTGCAGTGAGTGAGAGTTGGTCGAGCGTTATCAAGTTGCTGGGTGAGTAACTGCGAGATTGAGCAAGATTCGCCGAGGCCTTTGGTCGGGTACGGTGCCCCTCGGCCTAACGCCAGGACTTGGACTGAAGATGCCGCGCTGGTTCTTCAAGCCGGAGCACGGCGAAGGGATACTCAAGGAGAAACTGCTGCGCACATTCTGGGATACGGTGCTCGATGACGTCATGACGGCTGACTGAGGTCTCGAGGGTCGGCGGCGAGCACTTTTGTGGCACGGGACTTCGCGTGATTTCCGAACGAAATGGGTAGAGCCCGGCAGTCCCGACGACACTCCCGCGTGGCGAGTTGATAGAATCCAGCCTAAGCGAGTTTTCCGGGTTCAAGCAGTGCTTCCTCTCGAGAGGACGTCGGCGCGGCCTGACCTTTTTATGCATTTGGCAAGGCGCGAGCCAGACTCGCCGCCGCCGATGTCGCCGCCGAGGTCGCCAAACGCAACAAGCCCAAGCTGCGCGCGCGCCTGAAGCCGGATGCGGCCTCGCTCGCGCAACTGCTCGGCAAGCGGGTCTTCGCCTTCGCCGGCATCGGCCATCCCCAGCACTTCTTCCGCACATTGCAGGCCAGCGGCATCGAGGTCGCGCGCACGCGCCGTTCGACGATCATCACATGTTCTCGCGCGAGGAACTCGCCGCGCTCGCGGCGGAAGTACAGCGCGAGCAGTTGACGCTGGTGACGACGGAGAGGGATCTTGCGCGACTGCATGGCAGCGAAGGCGTGCCGGCGGGCATCGTGCTGTTCGCCGTCCAACTCGAATTCGACGACCCGGCCAAGCTGCGGCAATTGATCAGCAACCATCTCTACGAGGCTCGCGAGCGGCGCTTCTCCAGACGCTGATCCGTCGGGTGGGCAAAGCGAAGCGTGCCCACCAACTTCGTTCCGTACTCGCTAAAGCTACCGCCTCAGCAGACAGTCATGCTCACCACACCCCAACGACCATCATTCCGATGATGGTCAGGCACGAGACGCAGGTCACCATAACGGTATAGCATTCGGGTGTGTTCATCGCTGTCTCCCAAGCTGTTTTGGTCACTGCCATGCGGGAGAGATTGCCGGTCTTGGTCGCTTCAGTGCGGCGCGCCGCGACCGGTCTTACGGTATGCCGCCGCCCTCTCGTCACTCTGATCCGAAAGAAGGTAGTCCGCTTCGAGTGCTTCAAAGAGTTCAGCTGCGATCAGAAGCTGCTTGCGCATTTCAGCGAGGCGGGCGCGGCAATATTCGCGATAGAGCAAATCCAGTATGATGGGCATGATCACCCCCATCGATTGACTTTAAATTGACAGATATTCCACCGCGGATTTCGAGGTGATCAGTAGCCCGTCAGGTGGCTCTTCGATATGAGCCCGCTCACAGACTGCGCCAATTCCAAAACTCAACGGTCGTTTGGTTGACTTGATCGTCTGTGCGGTAAAAAGAACAGGGCTAGTTACCTAGCGCGCAGTTTAGCAGCGCTGTGTTTCAGCAAGACTTCGTCAAACAACTTAAGGGCGCCGGACCGCGACGAAAATCCCAACCACAAAGCGAAATGACTTACCTCGGAGTGCAAGCACGGTTGGATACAACGCGGATCGACGCGACGAGGGTGATGTCGCGATAGGCCTGCAGGTCCCGTACGGTCGGTTAACCTTGCGACCGCGCGAAGCGTGCCGGTGTAACCCACCAACTTCGTCCCGCATCCGCTGAGACATGGTGTCACGCCAGCGGACTGCGCTTCGCGCAGCCGCGACCAGTTCGCCATTCAGCCGGCATTCATCGCAAAACTTCTATCGCTTCCGGACGATCAGGAGAGTTCGATGAAACGCCGTCCGCCGTCGTTGCCGCTAGCCTTGTGTGTCTAATTGTTGGGCCCATGTTCGCGCAAACGACGGCGCCGTCGGCCGCTCCGACTACCGTGCCGGTTCCCGCGGCCAAGCGCGTCACTTGTCTCGCCACGACGCAAAATCTGGAGGGACAGGACAAGCGCGACCAGATGCAGCTGTGCATGGCGCAGGCTGAAGCAGGCGATCGATCAGAAGGTCGTTGGGGAGTCCAGGAGGAGTTTCATCAAGAGGTGCGTAGGCGGAGATGCCACGGAGCAGTGAACCGGTTCGAAGGGCCGGTCGGGGGGCGGTGCTTGCTCTGCGCAAGCGAGAGATCACACCTTTCGTTGATCAGGCTTAGGCGTGATCGGGTGCTCCCGTGAGGCGGCGGCAAGGCTGCCACGCATCGTTCAGATGATCGGATTAAGTCAGGTTAGGATGCGATCCGGCGGCTCCGAACTCCAGCGGGGCTGCGCATTTGTCGTTAGGCGCCATCGAGGTCGTTTACTTGGCATCACGTTAATAAAAGCCGTGACTTCCTCTCCCGCTGCATCACCCGCTGGCGTCTCTGCTCCAGCAATGCTTCCGGGGCAATTTCATGACACCGACGACGCGGCTTGAGCATTTCAAGGCCGTCTCAGGGCCGCGATCAGCGTTTTGAACGATGCGCCACGAATGACACTTTCTGACCTATGCTTGGTAGCATTGGCTGGGACCGGGGCACCGCATCCGCACGAAGCCGGCAAGAAGACCTTTACGGCGGGAAGGCGCGAGGCCTTCGCTGTGGGTTCAGCTAGGGCGTCCCGGCTGTACCACCGCGAGCGCCTCTTGATCGAATAGCCCCGCGGGCCGCTCCGTCCTTCGGGAACTGCAAGGGGGAGCTGCGCATCCGGCCTGACCATGGACTTGGTGTCCATGCCCGCGCGCATGCCTGACCCTGTGCGATCTGATTCATCGACATTTTGGAGGCAATCGCGTTGCGCAAGCGGAGAAAATAATCCCTTTGAGCGCTGCGGGCCTGAGCTGCCGCAATATCCATCCATTTGTAGGCGAGAACGACATCCTGCGGGACGCCATGGCCTTTGTCATACATCAGGCCGAGCATCGCCTGGGCAAATGGACTTCCGGCATTTGCGGCCTGAATATATAGGCCGACTGCAGCATCGTAGGCTTTTGGTGCGCCGAATCCGTTTTCGTACATGAAACCAAGCATCGCCTGTGCTTGCGCGTTGCCGCGTAAAGCAAGTGGGGTGAGCTGGCGGACTGCTTTCTGATAGTCCCCATGTGCATAAGCGCTCCTTGCCGATGCAATTGCGTCTGCGCGTGCTGGCGCTAACGCGACAAGCAGAGCCATCATTTGCGCCAGCACGAACCAAATGATGTCGCGTCGAGCCAACAGCGGGATATGACAATGATCAGCGGACATTGCGGACACGCAAGTCATCTGTAATGCTCGCGCCGACTGCACCGCGAAGCTTGGAACGTAGCTCCTCTGCCAGTTGATGCGCATCGCTGCCGGTCTGGATGATCTGGGGTCGAATGAAGATGATCAACTCTGTCCGCTCGCCCTTCTTTCTCTGGTGTGAAAACACATCGCCAAGACCGGGAATCTCGTCAAGTAGCGGAATGCCGCTGCGCTTCCCATCGTGGCCTTCACTGATCAGTCCGGCCAGGACCACGGTTTGGCCGTTTGCCACAGAGACGGCGCTCTTCACCCTGCGTTGAGACACGGTCGGCGTAAGCTCGGTTGAACCGGCCGAGGATACGTGGCTGATCTCCTGTTCGATCTCGAGACTGACGTGCCCACTTGTGGTGATACGCGGCACAACGCGAAGAATAATGCCCGTGTTGCGGTAGTCGATAGTACTAACCACAGCGCCGTTTTGCGATGGATAACTTGTTTTGCTAGTCTGGACCGGAACAACATCGCCGACCTGAAGGGTTGCGGGCTGGTTGTTGGTGACAACGAGTGACGGATTGGACAACACATTGACGCTGGTCACCCCGTGCAGCGCATCGAGGATAATGGCCGGCTGTGACTCCGATCCGATCAGGAAGTTGAAGCCCGGAATGCGATTTAGCAGCGCGCTCGCGGCCTTACTCACTGTCCCGCTGGTCGAGGTCGACGTAAGGATAGAACCCTGGTCGGCCTTCAATCCAAGCTGCTTGCTGGTCAGATAGCTCTGGACACCGTAACTCAGCTCGTTGGTGAGCTTTACCTCGGCGATCGTCGCCTCGATGCCGACCTGCAGCACGGGTTGGTCGAGCTGCTTCAAGGTGGAACTGATGATCCGATAGTTTTCGCGACTGGCATAGATCAAGACAGAGTTATTCACGATATCAGGGGTGATCCGTACGTTGGGCATGACCGGCGGTCCACCCCCGGTTGGTGTATCAAGTCCACCGCTGGCATCCGTTCCGTTCGACGAATTCATGCCTGATGGGAAGGGGTTACTTACGCCGTTGCTGCCCGATGCGGGGGCGGACAGGCTGGGGGACGGGGCGGACGTATTGGCAGACAGCCGTTCGGCAGCCGAGGTCGTGCGAGCGACCTCCTTATCGGCGATGTCGATCGACGTTGAGGCGCTGCCGACGAACATCTGGTTCAGCACCTTGGCCAAGTGGCGGGCATCACTATAGCGGGCACGATAGACACGAACGCCGGTTTGAGCCGAGTCTGCCCGATCGAGCCGATGGATCCAAGTCGCTACGGTCTGGAGTAAGGGCGGCTTGCGAGTTACGACCATGATGGCGTTCAATCTGGAGACGACTTGAAGCTTCACAAGGTCATGACTGAGCCCGTTGTCGCCGGAATCCAAGATACTCTCGAGCTCTGCGATCAGAGGCTCCGGCGCGGAATTGTGGATGGGATAAATGCCTACCGATTGGCCTTTCATCCAGTCGACATCAAAGCTCAGGGCGGTTTCGACGGCCATTCGCCGCTCGGGTCCGGTCCCCTGGATCAGAAGCAGGTTTCGCGTGGGGTCCGCACGTACACTTCCGGCGCGAGTTGCAAAGCTGTCCATCAACTTGAGGATGGTTTTCGCTGCAACGTATTGCAGCGGTACCACTGACACTCCATAGCCGGCTTCGGAACGACGAGCATCAGTATCGACGTGGCCTGCTCCAGTGGCGTTGCCGAGGGGCGTCACTTTGTATCCGCCCGTATCGCGTACCAGCGCAAGCCCGGAAAGTCGCAGCGCGCTCTCAAGCACGAAAACGATGTCAGATCTGGGCACCGGTCGTGCGGACGACAGGCTGACTGTGGCCTGCTCGCGTGGATCGATGGTATAGCCGAGACCGAGAATGTCGCCGAGCACCGCCTTTACCACAGTGGCGACAGGCAAGTTCTCGAAGTCCAGATTGTAGCCCGGACCATTTGGGGTCTGCTGCGGCCGCGCCTCCGTGGCTTCGGAGATCTCTGAACCCGAATAGGTGCTGCTTGCTACACCGCCTGAGTTAGGCGATGCTTGGAAAGCCGTGATCGGCTGTTCGCCGCGCGGAAGGATGTCGAGCGATCGGACCTTGTCGAGCACGTCCAAGTCAGCGGGTGCTGTCGTGGATGTGCCGTTCGTGACGATGCTACATGAAGCGAACAGAAACATTGCCGCGACAAGCAGCATGTTGCGCGCGACCCCACCGCACTGACTGCGACTTACTGGAAGGCTCACTGGATTGCTGATCCACTTAGGCTAGTGATGGATGTGGCTTGGAGCTCCGCGGCAGATTTACTGCCCCGCGCACGAAAGCCAGCCAGGTGGGGGTACCGATCCGCCGCGATTAACCACTTCCATGTCGATAGCCAATCGTTTGAAGTTGAAGCCCATTCCGCCGGAGGACGGGTGATCTCGCCACCAAGTTTATCTTGCCGAAGCACGAGCTCGATCGCTTATGTCCGGCCGACTCATCCTGTTATCGGTTGCCCGCCCACGTCTTCTTCGAAGTGCAGTGGAATGGACGACCTGTTTGCCCGTTGCAGTATTTGATGCGCTTGAAGTCGCTCCGCCCACATCGACGTTACTGAAGAGCCGGATGGCGACCCTGAAGATGCGCAATGGCAAGAAGAGCTCAACGTTGTGGCGAGCGCCCAGTCTGCGGTGTAGTTCGTCGCAGGCATTATCTCGTACCCTTTGAGTGGCCAAGCGTCATAGGCCCACGTATCCAAGTGCCGCTATAGGAAGACGTGTCGTTGGCGCTCGCCACCGGCGGTTGGTGAAGCTCAACGCCTCTCCAAACGACGGGCCTCGTGCGGATAGCGTTTCATGTTTTGGCTGGTTTGACCACGCGCCTCACTCGCCGGCCGCGGTCGCCGGGATCGTTCAAGGCTCAGTGCCAGCGCCACAGATGTCGTCCAGAAGTAGCCGTGGCAACTCGTGAACGTTCATCGATGCGCCGCACCAGCGCCGGATCGTCGCCTGGTTAGCGACGGGTGGCGGCCGTGGCGCTTGAGCGGACAAGACCGAGCAACGAGCAGTGCCGGCGACCAGCGGCTTTCCATGATTGCTGCGCCGTACTTGCCGCTGCCGCTCTCGCACGTGCGGGCCACCGGCTCCAGAAGTTGCTGCTTTCGTTGCTCCGGATGCAGCTGATAGCGCTGCGTCAGATTGGCCTCTGTTGCATGCCTCTGCAGCCCCTTCAGCGCGATGTTCGTATTCAGCGCCGCATCAATCGTTCGTCTCGTGCTCTGGGTCATTCTCCCCTCTGTCGCTTTCGGCGGAGCGGCCCAAGTCAAATTGGTCAACCGGTTAGAGTCTCAGGGCCGCCCCAGCTTTAAGTCTTCTGCAAGGGCTGTACCAAGCTGCAGGTGCGACATGGCGGCGCTCTGAATGTCGCGTTCGCGACGGAGCTGGCGGCATATAGACCTCGCTCCACTTTTTGTTCGGAGTCGAACACTAGCGCATTCGAGCCGACGAAGCGCGCGGCTCGCCGTCGGACGATCTGCCTAAACAACATTGCGCGCCGATGTCAGCGTCTCTCGCAATTTGGCATGTGACTTGCCAGAGATGTTTGACGAGTCGACTCGGGTCCGATGCCGACCCTTGGGCGCGGATCATGTTATGTGCGGTACATCGTCAACGCAATTCATCGAGCATCTCCGGCGCATGTGTTCGGCGCACCCGGAGGGCGACGCTCAAACCGGTGAGCGGCCGACGAGAACTTGGGAGATGTTTGACCTATCGGCAGAGTCATTTGCCGACGAAGCCGCCCGCTTTTCTGGTCTCGAACGTATTACGCTGCGGGAAATGATGGCGGCTGCTCCTGCAATCGACCAGTTTTCGCCAGCCTTTCTTCGCGAAGTGGTGGCTTTTCCTCACCGCGTTTCGGATGGCACACCGGTCTTCGCCATGGCGGATCCCACCGACCAGCCCTCGCGTAGAGCCGCGGAGCTGGTGTTCGGGGGGGCGACCTCATTTAAGGTAGCTTCGATAGAGGACATTTCTATCTGTCTCGATCAGAAGCTCGGGGCTGCGGAAGAGAGGGGGCAGTCCGCCGTTCAGCAGCTACGCGATGACGATATCGAAAGTCTGCGCGACCTGGCGAGCGGCGCGCCCGTCGTGCGCGCGGTCACTGATCTGATCGAAAAAGCCCTCGAAATGCGCGCGAGTGACATTCACATCGAGCCGTTCTCAACGGGCCTTACGGTTCGGCTGCGGATCGATGGGCTGCTTCGTGCCATTCAGCCGCCAGCGGGTGTGCTGCCCCAGGCAGTCATCTCTCGCATCAAGATCATTGCTGGGTTGAACATCGCGGAACGACGTCTGCCGCAAGACGGAGCTGCGCGAATTCGGGTCGGCCGCGAGATCGACGTGCGTGTTGCTATCATGCCGACGCAGTATGGCGAGTCCGCGGTTCTGCGCCTTCTGCCGAAGGACCGCTCCCAGCTTGCAGTAGACCGTCTCGGCCTTTCCGAGCGCGATGAGGCTGTTCTGCGCAGGCTGATCACGGCTCCGCATGGCATGATTGTGGTCACAGGGCCGACTGGCAGTGGCAAAACGACAACTCTCGCCACCATAATGTCCATGCTCAATGTGCCAGAACGGAAAATCCTGACGGTCGAGGACCCCGTGGAATACGACATCCCCGGAATCAATCAGTCGCAAATCAAGCCTGCCATCGGGCTTACTTTCGCGAGTGCACTCCGATCCTTTGTTCGTCAGGATCCCGACGTGATCATGGTCGGTGAAGTCCGAGATTCGGAGACGGCGAATGTGGCCGTCCATGCCGCGCTCACGGGACATCTTGTGCTCACGACGCTGCACGCCGAAACGGCCGCGGCGGCCGTGCCGCGCCTGCTTGATCTCGGTGTGGAAGGCTATCTTTTGCGATCGACTTTGCGTGGCGTCATCGCACAGCGGCTGGTGCGACAACTCTGCGAGCATTGCAAGGCGCCGACACCGTTCGGCGAGGATGAACAGAGCCAGGACACCACAGTGAGCCGCCTCGGGCTATCTGCAGGGGAAATCATGTGGCAGCCGCGGGGCTGCGCACGCTGCAGCCACAGCGGTTATCGCGGTCGGATCGGAGTATTTGAGCTCCTCGAACTCAGCAGCGGTTTGCGTGAGCTGATCGCCGATAATGCCGATGGGCTCGCAATCGATCATGCGGCGATCGGCGAGGGGATGACGACGATGCTGGACGATGGGATTGCTAAATGCCGGGCTGCAATCACAGCGCCGGCTGAAATTCTTCGTGTTGTTGCTGCACGCTGAATCAGGATTATGCCAAGTTTCCGCTATCGAGCGTTGACCCAGTTCGGAGAGATCGTTGCCGGCTCGTTGGTCGCATCGACGCAAGCAGAGGCCGAGCGCCGGATTTCATCTCTGCATCTGCTACCGATTGAAGCCGTGGAGGAGGCCCGTTCCCCGTCGGTCTTTCGCCGCGGATTCTGGCCTAACCGCCCTTCATACGCGGAGGTCACGAGTTTCACGCGCGACCTTGCGCTGCTTCTGAAGGCAGGAGCGCGCCTTGATGACGCTCTTGATCTGTTGTCAGACGATTGCGATGTTGGCCGGCTGCGGCCGGTGATTAGAAGATTGAGGTTGGCCGTACTTGGCGGCGAAAGCTTTACCGATGCAGTTTCCGCGCAACCTGATCTGTTTCCGTCAATGTATGGCGCACTCATGAAGGTCGGTGAAGCCTCTGGTACGCTCAGCCAAGTCCTTGAGGTTCTGGCGGCGGAGCGGGATCGGACCGAGGCAACTCGGCGGAAGCTCAGTGATGCCATGCATTATCCGATCTTCGTTTTGCTTGCGGCGGGCTGCGTTATGCTGTTCTTCATTCTGGCTGTGTTGCCACAATTTTCATCAGTGCTGCGCGATTTCGGCGGCCGCGCCGACCCGGCACTTGGCTTCTTCATGGAAGCCTCTGATCTGATGCGAGCTAACCGCGCTTTGCTGCTGATCTCAGGCGCGTTCGTCCTGGCCGGGGGCTGGTGGCTCATGCGGCAGACCAAGGTACGTGCTTCGATCGTCGCTGCGCTTGCAACGCTGCCTGGAATTGGCAGAATCTTCGTCTTCCACCGCACGAGCCTGTTCTGTCGGAACTTGGGACTGTTGTTGGGGTGTGGTGTTAATCTCACCGCAACGCAGCGCATTCTCGTCGACGTGATGTCCGTGACCTCGTCTCCTGCCCCGTGGATCGAAGCGGCTGATCGCGTTCGGTACGGCGGCAAGCTGTCGCAAGCGCTGGCAGAGTCCCACGTGCTCCCGCCCATGGCAGTTCGCATGCTACGGCTGGGCGAGGAGACCGGCGAATTGCCGGTGCTGGCCGGCCGAATCGCGGAATTCTATGAGGCGAAACTCCAGCGCAGCCTTGATCGTGTCTTGGGAATGGTCGGGCCAGCCGCAATACTGACGATCAGTATTGTCGTCGGAGGCCTGATCGTTTCCGTCATGACGGCGCTGCTTTCCGTCACGCAGCTCGTCGACTGACGAAGCGCAGAGGAGCTCAGCATGACAACAGAATGCCGGCCGGTCGCGGAACGTCGTGCATACCAATCGAGACTTATATGGCGTATTCCAGTGGAGGCCCCCGAAGGGGAGCGCGGATTTACCTTGGCCGAGATGCTGGTTGTGATCACCATCATAGGCCTGATCATGGGGCTGATCGGGCCAAGGGTCCTCAATTATCTCGGGGAGTCCAAGGTCAAGGCAGCGAAGATCCAGTTGCAGAGCTTCGCGAGCGCACTGGACCTCTTTTATCTGGACGCGGGTCGTTATCCCACAGCATCCGAAGGGTTACGAGCCTTGGCGAGCCGGCCCGCCGGCATTACGGCCTGGAATGGCCCATACCTGAGAGGTGGCGCGATCCCCGCCGATCCCTGGAATACGCCTTATGTTTATCGCTCCCCTGGCGAGCGTGGCCCATACGAGATCATATCGTATGGCGCCGACGGTCAGGAGGGAGGTAGCGGGACGGCTGCTGACATTATGCTCGGTGCGCAGACGAGTGCACGCAATGAATGATGGTCAACGCGGCTTCACATTGCTGGAGGTGGTTTGCATGCTCGCGATCACCGGAATGATCGCGGCAGTGCTATTGCCGTTCGTGCCGCGGCAGACATCCAAGGCAAGGCTGCAGGCCTATGCTCTTGCGGCCGCCTCGATCCTGAAAGCTGACCGGGCGATGTCGGTCGGCGGTGGCGTCAGGGTGGATACTCTGGTCGATCCGCCACGCCGGGCGATTCATTCGGGCGCCAGCTCCGCTGCTGTCCAGGTGCCGGACGACGTCAAATTCGAGGCGATATTGCCACGCAGCTGCAACCAACGTCCGGTCTTATCGGCGATCAGTTTCTTTCCCGACGGCCTGTCCTGCGGTGGTGCGATTGCGCTCTGGCGGGCTGACCTGCGTGTCGAGATCAGGATCAACTGGCTGACTGGGAGGATTGAGGTTGTCTCTCGTTCCCTCATCAAAGGCTGAAGAGAGTGACGCTGGCTTCACTCTGATAGAGATGCTGGTCGCGCTCGCGGTGCTCAGCCTGTCACTTGGGTTAATTGGCACTGTCGTATCAACCAATATGCGTGCCGTTCGTAAGATCGAGGAGAGGGTCTCAGTCATCCAAGAGGCGAGCGCGGCTCTTGTCACCGCGATTCCAGGCCGTGATCGGTTGCTACCGGGTACATTCCGCGGTGCGTCCGCCTCCGGCGAGTGGACTGTTCTGGTTGCGCCGATCGGGACGGGTTGGGACGTCGCCGCCGGTCAGGCGGGCTGGATTCCTCGCATGGTGGAGCTGCGTCTTCGTTCGGCATCGGGCGCCGTCGTCGATGTGCGCACAGTGCGACTGGCGCGGACTGCAGGCTGATGTGTGCGGCATCAGAACATCGTGACGCGCGAGCCGGTTTTACCCTGATCGAGGCCCTGGCTGCGCTTGTTGTCGCGGGGCTCGTGATGTCGGTGCTTGCGACAATGACGTCGCAATGGTTTCCGGCGTGGAATCGCGGCGTCAATCGTGTTCAACGCGCGGAGATGCTCGGTTTGGCGCTGCGCCGAATAGCCAACGATCTTTCTGCAGCGGAGTTTGTCCCGTCCAATCGCGACCAGACGCAGCCGCTGTTTGAAGGGGGAGAGCTAGGGGTGACGTTTGTTCGCAAGGCGATTGGACCGAATGTCGGGCCTGGCCTTGACATCGTCCAGATTGGCGAAACTGCTAACGGATCCGATGTTGCGCTCGTGCGCTCGCGAACCTCATTCACACCTTTGCCGGTCGGCGTTTCACTTTCCGAAACTCTGCATTTCGCCGATCGAGTGGTGCTGCTTAGTCCTCCCTTCCGACTGTCCTTTGCCTATGCGGATGCGAGCCTTGCTTGGTGGCCGGATTGGCATGAGGCGGGTCGGCTTCCCACTGCGGTTCGCTTGACTATTCTAGATCGTAGTCGGGGCGGATTAGCCATAATGTCGCGGGTGGTCCGGATTCATGTCGATGCTCCGGCTGCGGGATGTATTGAAGGTGAGAGGGACTGCGTGAGCTCGAGGCCGGACGAGCCGCAGCAGGGCTCTAAGGCCGCTCTCGGTGGCGCGCGGAGCGATTGATGTTGCAATCGAAAGGGCAATCGTCACGCAAGGCTGGCCCTTGGGATGGCTTCATCCTGGTGGCGGTGCTCTGGTTTCTAGCAGTCTTGGCCGCGCTCATCGTGGTATTCTCACAGTACCTTTCGAACTCGGCGCGAGTCTTGCGGATTGATGATGACGCCTTGCAAGCAGAAGCGTTGGTCGCTGCCGGCGTTGAGCTAGCGGCTTATCAGTTGCTCATGGCGAAAAATGAGGAGCGGCCAAGGCGCGGTGGATTCAGCATCCGGATCGGCGGTGACGTTGTGGCGGTCTCGTTCCTAACCGAGGCCGCCCGAGTCGATCTCAATGCCGCGCCGAAGGAGATGATCGCCAATCTCTTCAATATCCTTGGCGCAGACGCCGAAGCGGCGCAGGATTATGCCGATAGGGTGGTATCGTGGCGTACCAAGCCGGTGGATAAGGCGGCTGCGCGATCGGAAGAGGCGCTTTATGCAGCGGCGGGACGTAAATATGGTCCGAGGCTGGCCCCCTTCGTCCATGTCGACGAGCTACCGCTAGTGCTCGGGCCGCCGTCCTGGCTGCTTGACCGAGTGATGCCGTTTGTCACCGTCTTCAGCGGCTCGCCTGGGATAGACATTTTGGCCGCCCCGGCGGAGGTGGTCGCTTCAGTTCCGGGCATGACGCCGCTGATCCTG
Source organism: Bradyrhizobium sp. USDA 326 (assembly GCF_049739485.1). NCBI lineage: Bacteria > Pseudomonadati > Pseudomonadota > Alphaproteobacteria > Hyphomicrobiales > Nitrobacteraceae > Bradyrhizobium > Bradyrhizobium sp. USDA 326. The sequence goes on along the minus strand of NZ_JBMGQA010000001.1, from coordinate 1,677,685 downwards.
AAGGATTTCCTCGCCTCACGAGACGCGTTATCCGCCGACCCGGCTGCTATTGCGCAGGCGCTGGTACCCGCAAGTGCCAGGGTCATCGCGGGCAAGAGCAACGCGTGGAGGTTGCGCGTGTCATTGCGGGCAGCCGATGGTCGGCGGCGGTCGTCGGTGGTCGTAATTGAATTGGGCGAAGGGAAATTGCCTTATCGAGTTCTGTCGCACGAGGAGGAGGGCGCGCAAACACACGACGGGCGAGGTGGGCATGAAGATGGCAAGTGACATCGAAATGGCGCTTACCGCCTGGTGTGCCCTGGTGGCTAGCGCTCTTGAAGCGATCGCGAACCGTGTCCACCGGCGCCGTCGGGTAAGCGCTTGCCACGACGGAGCGGATGGGCTGACGCTACAGCTGCTGCAGCACTCCGCACGCAAGCTGCAGCCAGAGAATGCCCAAGTTCGGCTGGCCGGCGACCATAACCTGCCAAGCAACTGGATTGGGGTACTGCGCGGGTGCGTAATGGACATTTACCTCGCCCCAAACCAAGTGCTGGTTCGGCAGCTCGACTTTCCAAAGCAGGCAGAACCATTTCTAAACGGAATGATCCGTTCACAGATCGATCGACTAACGCCCTGGAGTGCCGAACAGGCGCTCTTTGGTTTCAGTGAGCCTCAGTCGGCACCCAAGGAACGCATCGGCCTCATTTTAGCGGCGGTGTCGCGTGCCACGGTAGAGCCGCTGGTCCAGTTCGCGGATCATGTCGGAGCTGCCACAGTCGCGATCCATACACAGAGTGAGTTGTCCTTGCATCCGATTACGCTTTTCACCGCAGGTCTTCGTTCGGCGATCTCCGGTCGCCGAGACCTTGCGAAACTCCTGAAGTTTTTTCTGCTCGGCGCTGGGACTGCGACTGCATTGGTGCTGATAGTAACCATGGTGCTCAGCACAAAGGCAGACGGAGCATTGCAAGAACTGCGCAGCACGATCGGGCGTCAGCGGGCAGCAGTCAAGGGCGATCCGAGCGACGCTGCATCAACTGCCGGCGCGCTGCTCGCTCGGCGTAAGCAAACGACGCCAGCGACGGTGTTGGTCCTGGATCATCTTTCGAGCATCCTGCCCGATGGTACCTATGTCACCAACCTGCGTGTCGAGGGCAATCGGCTGCAACTGATTGGTCTGACTCAGGATGCCCCGACGCTGATCCAGCTGATCGAGCAGTCACCGCAGTTCAGCCGAGCCGCATTCTTCGCACCGACAACCAGATCATCGAACGAGCCCGGCGAGCGATTTCACATCGAGGTTCATGTGAATGCCTATTTCAGGGGAAGCACATGAGGGGATCCGCTTTCTTTCGGGTGGCATTTCGGTCATCACCTGCTGCAGCTGCTTCAGGCTATGGTATCGCAGTTCTCCTTTTCCTCTGGGTAATCGTAAGCGCCATCACCGATCTATTTGCGCGATACGACCAGCTCCACGAGGCTGGAGTGCTATTGCCTCAGTTCGAGGGAGGAGCGGTTCGGCCTGATCGCAGCGGCGAGCCTAATCTGACCGGACCTGGAGGTTCGGCCTTTCTCGAAGGAAAGACTGTGACCGTTGCAGGCGCTGCACTGGTGCAAAGGGTGGTGGGCGCCGTCACAAAAACCGGGGGCAACGTCCTGTCGACCGAGGTCGAACTGCAGGGTAAGCATTCGAAAGCAGGCTTCATTAGTGTAGTGACGAGCTGCGAGGTCGAACAACCAGCCTTACAGCAACTGCTCTATGACCTGGAAGCCGGTCTTCCATTCCTCTTTGTGGAGCAACTCTTGGTCGAAACGTTGTTGACCGGCACGACCACCCCGCCAGGAAAGCTGCGCGTTTCGCTGACGGTATCGGGTCAATGGCAGGAACGCAAATGATGCGTCCTATCGCAACGATCCGTTTCGCCGCTGTCGTATTGGCCATGACAAACCTGTCGGTCTGCGCGGCCATAGCGGCTGTGAAAAGCGAGGAAGTGACGGACACTGGTTCGATAGGGCAGCGGGAGGGTGGGGCAGGAGTCGACAAGCCTGAGCCGTCGTCATTGACCATCAACTCGGTGTCGGCGCCGAAAGAGCCGGCATCCAGTGCCAATCCCTTGTGGGGAATTTCGTTGACCCGGCTATCCGCTACCCGGGACCGTCCCATCTTCTCGCCCTCACGACGGGCGCTGGTCCCCGTGCCGACGCCGGTTGCCGCTGTGCCCGTGCCTCCGCTGTCCTCCAAGAGGCCGGAGAAGCCGGCGCTCGCGCTGGTTGGAACCGTTGTGGGAGGTTTCGAGAGCTTCGGGATCTTCATCGATCAGTCCAGCAAGCTGTCGCTTCGGATCAGGGTCGGCGAACAGCATGATGGCTGGGTGCTACGCGAGGTGCGAGCTCGCGAGGTGATGTTGGAAAACCCCTCCAAGAAGGCGATCATGTCTATGCCCCAGCCTGGAAAAGGAAGTGAGGGAGAGATCCAGCTATCACCTTTGAACTCGACGACCGCCGAACAGGAGCTGGGACCTCGACAAACGCAGTAGTGGTCCGATCCAACATCCGATCCTCCAAACAACGCCTGTGTTTCGTCTTACTGTCAATCTAATCTATGTAGTCGCGGAATGAATGCGCGTTGCCTTTGCACGCTTCTCCGCTGCATGGATTCAATGCCCGAGCGCCCAGCGAGTTCGACTCGCCTGTGCGTGTGTCGAGGTTCTCGATCGGATTTTGGTAAGCGCGCAATTTCGTCAGGGTCCAGGAGCTAGTCGTGAGCATGTTGTTGCTCGGGATCCCTAAAACACCTTCATATCCGAAGGAATGCCGCAATCGCCGTTGACCTCAATTTTCGTCATTATGTGACCTCTCTTGCGCCAGAGCGGGTGCATAGGCGAGGCAGCACGGCGCGTTGTTGTGGCGCCGTGAACGTCCGGCCGTATTCTGGCTGGCGGCAATAAACTATCCAGTAAATTGATAGTCTGGAAAGGCATACTTGCAGCACTTGTCTGCACAGCAAGCACGACGAGTAGGCCGACGACCAGAAATGGTCCGAACGGGATCGACGTTCGTGCGGTGACGCCTTGCCCGACCATATGGAGGCAGAGTACGACGAACAGCGCCGCGACGCTTGCGGCAAGCAACAGAATCGGGAAGTCGAATAGTCCAGTCCAAAGCGTAGCGGCGGCGAGGAACTTGACGTCACCAAGGCCGAGCCCTTGTATGCTGCGCCAACGGAAGTAGAGTTCTCTCAACAGCAGGAGCAGGGCAGCGATTATTAGGCCTTGGCTGCCCGCGATCAGTGGACCAAGAGCCCCCTCCATCGCAAACGTCCTCGCAAGTCCCAGCGCTGCGATCAAGCCGTTGATCCAATCAGGGATGATGCCATGGCGGAGATCGGTCCAGATCAGCCAGCCACAAGCAAACAGCAGCAGCGTGCAGCAGATCGCGTCAGTCAAGTCTGTCATGAAGGGTGCGGCATGACGACAACATGGAGCGGCGGTTCACAATGCGAGCGGGGGCCACCAAGATCGACCGCGGCGATCCAGCTTCCGAGCGCCGGGGTGACCAGAGCGCGCGCGTTGCCACCGGGACTCGGTTCGGCAGAACTTAAAGGTGAGCGCCATGAGAATGTAATTGCGATGCACATAGGGATGCTACGACCTTAGCCGGGCCGCAACCGGCATGCAATGACTGAGGCGGGACGCTGCTGCACCGGTCGCCCACGGTCAAATGCCGGTGACGGTAGTCCGCGCACAACAGCGGCGTGGGAATGCGTAGCGCAGTGGCGAGCAGCAACCAAGCAAGGGAATCATCCCGCATTCATCCCGCTCATGGCGCGCCTTTTCGAGCTTCTTTGGATCGTCATTCGCCTCAGAGGGCGAGTGGCGGTTTCGTCACACACAAAGCAGCTAACCGCAGGTCGGCCTCCCGGGTTTGACCGCACAAGGGTAGTCCCGACGAGGATTCGACATCAGCGACACATTCACTCGACCTGCTCTGCAGGCCCTCGGCCGCGGCGGAAAAGAATAGTTTCGTCTCGATTGAGTCCCCCTCGACAACAACGGCGATCCAGGCCCTCGGAGTGCCACATTACAATTTTCATCCTCCTCCCCGCAAGCGGCGCGTCTGGAGAATGTAGCGCTGGCAGCCCGATCTGCGGGGACCATCTAATGAACGCACGCGCATTTACAACGAGGCCCTGGCGCTAAGGTCTCGAGTGGATGCCCCCTGCCACACGCAGAATATGGCGCAGTGAGAATATGATCCGCGTCGCTCCGGCAACGCTGGCAGCCGTCCGAATTCGAGTAGCTCAGGCCTGCTCTCATGCGAACGGTCCTGTTTGAATTAGCGGCAACTCGGTGCGGCTGAGTAGGACAAAGTCTCCCACACCGGCCCGCCCGGCCATTACAAAGTGCTCGCCGGCGTTCAGTTGCCGCTGGCGCAACCCCCTGTGAGCGCCGGGTCGTTCTGAACGATCCAACACAAGCATAAAGCTGGCTACTTGCGTGACCTCGAGAATGGCGGCAGGGCTAGTTTGGTTCTCCATTTAAACAGAACTTGATGGCGCCGGATCCCCACGGCCGGCTCCCGGTCCTGCAATTCGGTGCGCTCAGCGGCACCGGTTGCACAGTATCTGAATAGTCGCGATTTCGTCGCTAACTCTGCAACGAATGTCGGTCACTAGCCGTGCCGATGGTCAGGTTTAGCCCAATACCGAGCTACGACGCACTAAGATGCTACGAAGCACGAGTAATATTGGAGTTTCGATTTGGCACGCCGCTTGCTCTGTTCGCGCGACCACAGCAACTCTCGCAGAGAACATCATCTTCAGGCGGACCGGCCGCGATTCATCGCTAAACGACTGGTTGTCCGGAAGCTGCTGTGACGGTGTGTAGCGTGGTTGCGTCATCAGCATGCTCATGCGTCGGCGAAAAGGAGTAGACATGAAAGGAATGAGTGGCTCAAAGACAATTCTAACTGCTTTAGCCATGTTGCTGGTGGGTGGTCCCTGTACTTATGCACAATCCTCAAGGCTTTGGGTTGTCACTAGCGACAATGTGGCAGCTGCCGCGCAGCGGTCTCTTGCGAGCCGACAATCAGTTGCGGACGATCTCGTTGTTCCCACGTTTCAAGTGATCAACGGCATGTCGGTTGCTGACATCGCTGAAAAAGACCTGGACAGGTTTTCTAATTGGATGCGCAGCGCATGCCCGCGCTGCGGCGGCTTCACTGTCCACGCCTCGCGCGAGGCAGCCCTCAAGGAGGTGGACAACCCAGCTTACAAGCCCGGATTTCGCTACTTAGCTCCCCTTCCGGAGACGCTTGATCAGCAGAGTGCCGTGAGGCGCGCCCTTGAGCGGGTTAAGGGCGATAAGATCCTCAACACGATCACAATGCTCCAAGGTTTCGGGACGCGACACTTCGAAACGTCCAAAGGGCAAGAAGCGGCTGAGTTTGTTCGTAGAGAATGGGAGAGCATGGGACAGGAGCGTCCGGACTTCACGGTCGCGCTATTTTCGCACGGCTGGGTTCAGAACTCGGTTATCGGAACAATCCGAGGCGCGTCCCGGCCGGATGAAGTAGTGGTGATTGGCGCGCATATCGACTCCATTAATTGGAAGAATAAAGATAACCCCAAAGAGAACGCGCCTGGTGCTGACGACGACGCATCCGGAGTCGCGGTCGTCACAGAGGCGCTTCGTGTGCTGATGGAAACGGGATTCAAACCGCAGCGGACTATTAAGTTTATGGCCTACTCGGCCGAAGAGGTAGGGCTTCGAGGTTCCGCTGAAATCGCGGACAGGTACGCGGCCGAAAGTAAAGGGCAAAAGGTAATTGCGGCCTTGCAGTTTGACATGACCGGCTTCAATTCCGGCCGGGACACCCGGGACATCTACCTGGTGAACCAATACACCAGCCCCGAACTAAATGGTTTTCTCACGAAGCTCCTAAAGGAATACAACCATTCTGGTGCTCATGCGATCACGCACGGTGAAACTAAGGGCTGCTACGCATGCTCTGATCATGCCTCGTGGACGCGAAATGGCATCCGCGCAGCCTGGCCGTTCGAGGCTCCGCTCAAAGAGAGCAATCCATACATTCACACCTCGGAGGACGTGGTTTCCAAGTTGGATGCAACAAAAGCCGCCCGCTTCGCCAAGCTCGCCATTGAGTTTCTGATCGAAACGGCAAAAGGCGTCGATGGTCGTGAGAGCTATCGCAACTGACGATGGGAGAGATGACATTGGATATGCAGGTTGAGCCAGATCGCAGCAATTACGTTCGCTACTTTCAATGCAGCGACGCGATTAATCGAGCTTGAGGAGAGTGTAATGCGTCATAACCGTGTCCACGCACTGGCGTGCTTTGTATTGGGTGCCTCGCTAGGGTCAGCTACCGCCGCCGAGATCCGTGAGGTGAACAAGGTTGTACCTCAAACCAGTCCCCTAGCTGAAATAGCTCAAGGAAGATCACCTGAGGCCTCCGTTGCCCGATTGCTCGAGCTCGATACTTCTTCGTCGCTTAAGGCGCTGCCTAACCGTTCCGGCGCCACTCTCCGCCTTGAGCAGCAGCACGACGGAATTCCCGTGTGGGGCCAGCAGATCGTTGCCGAGAGATCTGCTGATGGCACGAGAATTGTTGCCATAAGCGGAACTGCCGCCTACGATTTAGGTCCGGCCCTGACCGCGAAGATCACCAAGCAGCAGGCGCTTCAAAAAGCTAAGGAGATTGTACTCTCTTCTGCCCCTACGCTTCGCGCGAGCAGCTACGAAAACGAAGAGGCCGATCTCGTGTATCTCGTTCAAAAGAAGGGCGAGGTCCGGCTTGTGTACCGCACGTCGTTCTTTACAACTGTCCGGGACGGCACAGCAGGCCCACGCCCGACACGTCCTGTGTTGTTTATCGATGCTATTACTGGCGAAACTGTGAGTTCCTATGAAAACCTACAACACGCACAAAGAGGAACGGGGCCTGGCGGAAATGCCAAGACTGGCCAGTACACCTATGGAAGCGAAACCGTTCCGCCTTTCGAAGTGAGCGAGCAGGGCAGCATCTGTGAAATGGATAGCCCAGATGTTTTCACCGAGCACATGAACTACTCTGTAGAAGGTACGAACAAGCCTTTTGCGTTTAGGTGTTACAACAACGCAGGGGATAATATCAATGGCGCGTTCTCACCGCTGAATGATGCCCAATTTTTCGGGCAGGTTGTTGTGGACATGTATAGGGACTGGTACGGCGTCAGTCCTTTGAAGCAGAAACTGCATTTGCGCGTACACTTCTCCAGGAATGAGGACACCGCATTTTGGAATGGCAGCTCAATGACGTTTGGCGATGGGAAAGCGATGTTCTACCCTCTGGTGGGCTTGGATGTTGTTGCCCATGAAGTGTCGCATGGTTTCACAGAGCAGAATTCGAACCTCGAATATCAGTACCAGTCAGGTGGTATGAATGAGTCGTTTTCCGACATGGCAGGAGAAGCTGCCGAATCCTATTACTTCCAGAAGTATGGCAATACATTCGGAAGATCGGGGTCTGACTTGACCGTGGGGGCGGATGTTACCAAAAAAGCTGGGACGTCTTTGCGATATATGTGCGACCCGCCACAGGATGGCTACTCTATAGACCACGTCTCCAAATACTCTGATCGACTGGACGTTCACTATTCCAGTGGAATTTATAACAAGGTGTTTTGTATCCTAAAACGCTCTGGTTGGGATATCAGGAAGGCATTCCACACGTTTGTTGTCGCGAATCAAGACTACTGGACTTTGAACGCCACGTTTCAAAATGGTGCCGAAGGGGTGCTCCGGGCGGCGGATAAACTGAAGTATGAAACCAAAGATGTCGTTTTTGCATTTGATCAAGTAGGGATTAGCTGCGCGATGGCTGCATCCCGGGGCGAAGACAAACCGCGTTGGGTCTGTGACTCTGACCGGACCTCTGCCGGCTCGGTAAACTGACGGCGTATGGCTTCCTAGGCCAGGACCAGATCCCGTTCCTAAAACCTGCGGCATGCAATAAGAACTCCACCGATGCAGTCCGGTGCCGGGTGGAGTTGTTGTAGAGAGTGCGTGCTCCCGGGATGAGAAGCCGTCACCGGTTCGGGCGACCGGAAATGTCGGCTTATGTCCATCGTGCGGGGTAGGTCGTCCGCGCTCATGCGGGCGAGAGTGACGTTCTGAGGTCGACAATTCCAGGACATGCGCTTGGCGCGATGATCCGGCAGGCGGGCCAGCACGTCGGCGAGCCCAGCCTGTGGATCGATCTCGTGGAGCTTGGTGGTGCGATCAAGGTATAGATCGCAGCCGCACGCCCTCATCGGAGCCCGCGAAGGTTCAATTTCTTGGCCCACGAGGGCGACAAGCGGGTAAATTGCGTCCCAGCGGCTTAGGCAGTTTTGATCGCCTTTCGTCTCGTTCTGCTTGGACGGCTTTGTGCGTTGTTCGCGCAACCATCCCTGCAGTTCGAGGACCAGACCCGGCGGCGCTCCTGGCGCACGCGCCGGCGCTCCCGCGGCGCAAGACCGTTGATCTCGCCTACAATGGCGAACAGAACATTAATGTGCTTGATCGCCTCGGCCTCGATCGGCGCCCTGGTGAAGGAAGCATGCTTCTCGTAGCCAACAAGCTTGTCAGCTTCTGGGCAAGCCTTGTCTGTAGAAGTTTCGACTTAATCTGACGGCAAGGTTGGAACTGGCGGGGAATGAAGCTGCGGGCGAGCAGGAGCGCTCACCCAAAGGGCGCTCCCGCGCAGCCCGCAGCGTCTCACAGGAGACGTTACCATGACCCAGGAACAGAAGGTCATTCGCGCGAAAGTCGGAATGCTGGAATTGGCCAAGCAGCTCGGCAATGTCAGCCAGGCTTGCCGGATGATGGGCTATAGCCGCGACAGCTTCTACCGGTTCAAGGAACTGTACGACAGGGGCGGCGAGCTAGCGCTGATTGAGATCAGCCGCAAGAAACCGATCCTGAAGAACCGGGTCGCGCCGGAGGTCGAGGCGGCCGTCGTTGAGCTGGCGATCGACCAGCCGGCCTGGGGCCAGGTGCGAGTCAGCAATGAGCTCAGGAGCCGCGGCCTGTCGATCTCCCCGTTCGGTGTGCGGGCGGTGTGGCTGCGTCACGACCTCGCCAACGTCAAGAAGCGGCTGACGGCGCTGGAGGCTAAGATGGCCCAGGACGGCCTGGTGCTGATCAAGGCCCAGCTCGTTGCGTTGGAAAAGGCCAAGTCCGAGAAGGAAGCGCACGGCGAGTTCGAGAGCGAGTGCCCCGGCTATTGTGGTGCGCAGGATACCTTCTATGTCGGCAACATGAAGGGGGTCGGGCGGATCTATCAGCAGACCTTCATCGACACCTACAGCAAGGTGGCGTTCGCCAAGCTGTATGATCGCAAGACGCCGATCACGGCGGCCGAACTGTTGAATGATCGCGTGGTGCCGTTCTTCGATGCGCGGGGTATCCCGCTGAACCGGATCCTGACCGACCGCGGCACCGAGTATTGCGGCAATCCGGAGCATCACGAATACGAGCTCTACCTCGCCGTCGAGGACATCCGCGCCACATGGCGGTTGGACCCGATCGGTTCTTGGGCAGGTCGGCGAATTGGATGCCGTTGTCCGTGAGCACGGTGTGGATTTTGTAGGGGGCAGCCTTGACCAGGTCGTTGAGGAAAGCCCTGGCGGTGGCAACGGTCGCCTTCTGCATCAGCCGAGCGAAGGCGTACTTCGAGGTGCGATCCACCGCCACGAAGAGGTAGAGCTTGCCCTCCTCAGTGCGAACCTCGGCGATGTCGATATGGAAGTAGCCGATCGGATAGGCCTTGAAAGGCTGCTTGGCAGGCTTGTCACCGGCGACCTCGGGCAGGCGGCTGATCCCATGGCGTTGCAGGCAACGGTGCAAGGATGACCGCGTCAGATGGGGAATGGTCGCCTGCAGAGCGTAGAGGCAGTCATCGAGAGGCAGCAGCGTGTGCTTGCGGAACGCAACGACCGCCGCCTCCTCCTCTGCCGTCAGAACTGTCGAACGCACGATCTTCGGACCCATCGGCGCATCGTGAACAAAGGTCCGCTTGCGCCACTTGGAGACTGTCTTCTGATTGAGACCATGCTGCGCGGCTAGTTCTTTGAGCGGAGCCTTAGATCGCTGTATCGCTGCTCGGATGGCGTGCGTGGTCGTGGCGCTGCCGTGAAGTATCTGTCCCATAACTGCTCCCGGAATGAGGGATCAGTTTGGCTGATTCCCCCACACTCCGGGACTAGACATCTAGAGTCTAGCGCTGCCGAATCCCCTCGGCTGGGAGGAGCGGACGACGATGAAGGCCTCGAAGTTTTTGGACGCCCAAAAGGCGTTTATCCTGAAGCAGGGTAATGACGGGGTCCCGGTTGCAGACATTTGCCGCAAGGCCGGGATCAGCCAGGCGACCTATTTTAATTGGAAGAAGAAGTATGACGGGCTGCTGCCGACCGAGATGCGCCGGCTGAAGCAGCTCGAGGACGAGAACGCCAAGCTGAAGAAGCTGGTGGCGGATCTGTCACTCGACAAGGAGATGCTGCAGGACGTGATCCGCCGAAAGCTGTGAAGCCTGGCCGGAAGCGCAAGCTCGTCGATGAGGTTTGCGGTGAATGGCATGTGTCGATCCGTAAGGCCTGTGCGGCCCTCGAGTTCGACCGTTCGACCTACCACTACAAATCTCGTCGCTCCGGCCAGGCGACCCTCGAAGCTCGGATCAAGGAGATCTGCCATGTGCGCGTTCGCTACGGCTATCGCCGTGTCCACGTGTTGCTACGCCGCGAGGGATGGCGTCACGGGCAGAACAAGACCCGTCGCATCTATCGCGAATTGGGCTTGCAATTGCGCAACAAATCGCCCAAGCGCCGGGTCAAGGCCAAGCTGCGCGACGACCGACGGCCCGCGACGCGCGTCAACGAGATCTGGGCGATGGACTTCGTTCATGACCAGCTGGCCACCGGCGGTAAGCTCCGGGTGCTCACGATCGTCGATATCTTCTCACGCTTCTCGCCCGCACTGGAGCCGCAGCTCACCTTCCGCGGCACCGACGTCGTGGCGGTGCTGGAAAGGGTTTGCAATGAAGTGGGACTCCCGGCGACGATCCGGGTCGATCAAGGCAGCGAGTTCGTGTCGCGCGATCTTGACCTCTGGGCCTACCAGCGCGGCGTCACGCTGGACTTCTCACGACCCGGCAAGCCGACCGACAACGCCTTCATCGAAGCCTTCAACGGCCGCTTCCGGGCCGAATGCCTCAACGCCCACTGGTTCCTGTCCCTTGCGGATGCCCGGCAAAAGGTGGAGAGTTGGCGCAGACACTATAACGAAGAACGGCCCACGGGGCGATCGGCAATCGGCCGCCGATGTTGCTGCAATATCACGTCGGCGACACCAGCCCGCCAACGTGATCAGAGGCGCAAAACTCTAGTTCCGGGTGGTCCAAAGTTCGGTCTCGCTGCATCACGGCGAAAAACTCTAGTTCTGGATGGTCCAAAGGTCGGCCTCGCTGCATAAACCCGAGACTGTAAGCGCTGCTGGATGAAAGTTGAGTGATAGGTGCGGGACGATTCCACGGCGTATCCAAAAACGCGCCGACGCGTGACCGATCTGTCGCTGGCGCCGCGTTCGTAGAGCTCGTGGTGATCATCGAACGCTTCCGCTGCGACGCCGTCCCGTGCGGACGCCAGATCTTCACTGAGCGTTTCGCCGACCGGATATTGGCGTCATCCGCGCGACGCACGGCGCGGCTGGACTCCATGGTCCAGCATCTCGGTCTGGTGCTTAGCGGGCGACGGACAGGCCTTTGCAAAACGGCTGATGCTGCCAGAGCAAGGACACGCCTGTGGGTTTGTCCGACGCCCAGCTGTTCGCAGGCCGATTTTCTCAAGATCATCGGCGAACTCACCAGGCCCGGCTGGGGGCATGAACGAATGGCTATGTTCTCCGCGTGGAGACCCCAGAGCGGAGCTGAACGCAGGGTAGACTTTCATTTCCCTAAATAAGGGCTCACCTCAAGGGATCACGGCCAGCAGTTAATCGAACCATCGACGAGTGCCTGCCTTATTTGTTCGGCCCGTTCCTTCAGCTTCTCGGCCAAGCTGTGGTCCTTTAACAGCGCCGGCCCCTTGCGTTCTCGATCATAAAACATCCAGCGGTGGTCCCCCTTCGAACGAGGAACCTGGACTGTTGCGGAGGTAATTCGTGGCTCAACAGTTCCTCCTACATTGACCTGTTACGAAATCGCGTCGGGTGTCCCAAGGAAGGACGACACTCGTGTCACGAAAATACGCCGCGCCATTTTTATGCCTGAGCCGGGACACTGAAATTTCCCACGCAACAAACGCACTGCACGCCCTGTGCCACTGGCCGAGGCATCTTTCGATGCGGCGTTCATCTATCCTCACCGCCGCAGACGGGGACAAGCAAACGCCTCGTGAAATTGATCCCTCGCCCGAGGCCAGACGGGCCTATGACCCCGGCCGGGTGGCCGGATCGGCCGTGAAGGCTTGGATCAGCTAAGGCATAGATTTGGTGCTGCGATCGTCAATTTAGGCCGGCAGGAAGTCCGAAACGCCTCGCCGGCTTGCGTAAACGAGCTTTGGTCTACGACTTGTCTCGGATCAAGTGCGACGTGAAGGTGTTCACACATGATGAACGCGATATGACTTAGATGGAGGTAGCAGCTTCGGTCGAGCGATCGCCGAAAGTTGGTGACGGCGGGAATCGAAAGGGCGGCATATCGTGGGTGCTTGACGCCTCCACTTCTTCACCGAAGGAGCGATATGCCCTATCCAAAGACAACATCATCAAGTTGATTCCGCCGGTGCGGATTCCGCTCGATGTCGCCCAGCATTGAACGAACCCGCTACGCGGGAGTGGGGGCAAGCCTGGTGAACTGAGGTGTCCTGTCTGAGAGGATGTTGGTCTTCGCACCACCCCTCTCAAGACAGGAGATCCAGATGGCTACGATGAGCCCTCTTCGGCAGCGCATGATGGAGGACATGACGGTCCGCAATCTGTCGCCGTCGACTCAACAATCCTATATCTATGCGATCGCAAAGTTTAGCCGCCATTTCGGCTACGCCCCGGACCGGTTGAGTTTCGAGCAGGTCCGCGCCTACCAACTGCATCTCATCGGTCAAAAGCGTTCGTGGTCCCACATCAATCAGGTGGCCTGCGCGCTGCGGTTCTTCTACGGTGTCACACTCGGGCAGACGGAGGCATTCGAGTGGATCATCGGTGGCCAGAAGCCCGACAAGCTCCCGCTCGTGCTTAGTGCCGAAGAGATCGAGCGCTTCCTGGACGCGGTTACAGGGGTGCGCAATCGCGTCGTGCTGGCGACGGCTTATGCGGCTGGCTTACGGGCCATTGAAGTCGTCCGCCTGAAGGTGAGCTCGATCGACAGCAAACGAATGTTGATCCACATCGAGAACGGCAAGGGCGGCAGGGATCGTTACGCGATGCTTTCTCCGCGACTGCTGGAGATTCTGCGTACATACTGGATACGAGCCCGACCGGGGCAGTGGCTATTTCCAGGCCAAGATCCAAGTGAACATGTCAGCGTCCGCTGCGTCCAGGCGGCCTGCCGCGCCGCCCGCCGCCGCGCTCGGCTTGCCAAGCCGATTACTGTCCATACGCTCCGGCACTCGTTTGCGACCCATCTCCTGGAAAGCGGGATCGACATTCGCATCATTCAAGTTCTGCTCGGACATGCCGACCTGGGATTGACCGCGCGCTACGCTCAGGTTGCGACCAATCTGCTCGCCCGCACGACCAGCCCATTCGATGGACTCTCCGTCAGGGTGATCCCACCCGATTGAGCTGCGCATATGCGCCCGATGCTTGAGGTGGCGGACATCCTCCGCCGCCACGGCGACGCGTTCCGTGCCGCGCAGGGTCCTCGGCTGTCCTCCGATCAGCGCCGTGTGATGGCGGCCATCGAGGCGTGTCGCACAGCGACGCTTGGCGGCCACGTCGAGCGGTGCGACGACTGCGGCCTGGTCCGTGTCACCTATAACAGCTGTCGCGATCGGCACTGTCCAAAGTGCCAAGCGCTCGCGCGCGCCCAATGGCTCGCCGAGCGCCAGGCCGACCTGCTGCCGGTCCCCTATTTCCATGTCGTCTTCACCGTGCCGGCGCCGGTGGCCGCCATCGCGCTGCAGAACAAGGCGGTGGTCTACGACATCCTGCTCAAGGCAGCGGCTGAGACGATCCGTTTCATCAGCGCCGACCCGAAGCATCTCGGTGCCGAGACCGGGATGATCGCCATTCTCATTACGTGGGGCCAGACCCTGACGCATCATCCGCATGCCCATTGCCTCGTGCCAGGCGGCGGGATCGCCCCTGATGGAAGCTGGGTTCATTGTCGCCCCGGCTTCTTCCTTCCCGTTCGCGTCCTGTCACGATTGTATCGTCGGCTATTCCTGGAGCGCCTGCAGGCGGCGTTCGATGGCACCAAGCTCCAGTTCTTCGGCCATCTCGCGCACCTCGTCGAGCCAGCGGCATTCGCCCGCCATCTAAACGCCCTCCGCAAGGTCGAGTGGGTCGTCTACGCCAAGCGTCCCTTCGGCGGACCAGAACAGGTTCTGGCCTATCTCGGGCGCTACACCCATCGCGTTGCGATCGCCAACAGCCGGCTCCTTACCTGTGACCAGGGCCACGTTCGCTTCCGGTGGAAGGATTATCGTGCTGGCAACAAATCCAAAGTGATGACACTCGACACTGAGGAGTTCCTTCGTCGCTTTCTGCTCCACATATTGCCGAAGGGGTTCCGCCGCATCCGTCATTTTGGTTTCCTGGCGAACGCCTGCCGCGCCGCCAAACTCGCGCGCATCCGAGCGGCGCTTGACGCGCCGCAGCCACCTCCGCCTGCCGAAGCTATCAACTATCGTGAGCGCTGCGCCATCCTCCTTGGTCACCGCCTCGACTTGTGCCCCATCTGCGGAGGCCGCATGGTCGAGGTTGGGCCTGTGCCGCGTGCGCCAGCGCAGCGACGCGCAGCACCTCGCTGCGATACATCATGACCGACGACCTCGACTTGTCCGCTCCCACTGCACGCATCGCCATGCCGACGTTCTCCGCCGGAACGATCAAGCACGCTCACAACGCCCGGCGAACGGGCGATAGTCAGCCGCCTGGGCCTCACGCGCCGTTCGACGCTATCGACGGCGACATCCTTTGCTGCCAACATCAGCCACAATCTGCCGCCACACTCGCTCGCGGACCCGACATCAGGTCAATTGCGCCTACCGGCGCCTAGATCGAGCCCCCATAGCTCCGCGCTCACAAGACGCGGCTTCGTTCAATCCAGCTTCAAATAGGTCCCGCGCTGGAGTTGCGGCGAGATCTGCGACGCGGGACCTATTTGAACCCTCCGGTATTCCGAGATGATGTCGCCCACCATTCCGGGATGATGTCGCCCGGGTGACGAGACCTCTTCTGGCTCCCATAGGTCGTCCCTTTCGGCTTTGCGAAGGGGGACCCTGGATGCCGACGGAGAGGCTTGCGATGCGCCGCGTGCGCGATGTGATCAGGATGAAGGCGGCCGGGTTGCCGAGCCGCGAGATTGCGCGGCGGATGGGCGCGGCGCCCTCGACAGTACGGTTGACCATCAGGCGGGTCGAGGCCGCGGGCCTGAGTTGGCCGTTGCCCGACGAACTCACGGACGCGGCCCTGGAGGCCCGTTTGTTCGCCAAGACCGGCAACGGCAACCGGCAGGGTCACCGCCGCATCGCCGAGCCCGACTGGGCGGCGGTGCACCGCGAGCTCAAGCGCAAGCACGTGACGCTGTCGATCCTGTGGGAGGAGTACATTGCCGCCGAGCCCAGCGGATACCGGTACTCGCGTTATGTAGCGGCCAAATTAATGTTGTCGCCGCTGGAGTGAGCCAAGGATTTCCGCCAATCTCCTCGGCTCACTCCGCAACATAAGAGTGTACAACCTTTCGGCCTACAGGGCCTTCAGGAATGCCATCAACGACGGGAGAGAGGGTTGCCGAGGCGGCGGCCTCAGGCTGCTGATATCGACCCTGGCTAACGCCTCTGCTTTCATCTCCAGGTCGACTTCAGCATAGATGTGCGTAGTGTCTAATGACACGTGGCCCAGCCAAACACGGATCGTGTTGATGTCGACGCCGGCGCGCAGCAGGTGCACGGCCGTTGTGTGCCGAACCGTATGCGGGCTCACGCGCTTCGTCGCCAACGTCAGCACCGTTTCGCCTGCCATAGCGGCATATTGCGTCACGAGACGGTGTATTCCGAAGCGCGTCAAAGGCTGGTTCGTCCGCCCGAGAAAGACCGCTTCACTTTTGTTCCGGTCGGCCACAAGACGAGTCAACGAAGTTGCCGTCGTTGACCACAATGGACAGATTCTGACTTTGTTTCCCTTGCCGTGAAGTCGCACTGACGGGGACGCACCCAGTTGGAGATTGCCGACGGTCAATTTTTCTGCCTCATCGGCGCGAGCACCGCTGTTGTATAAGAAAAGCAGCAGAACATGGTCGCGCACGCCAAGACTCGTGCGTCTGTCAGGTTGGTTTAGCAACGCGTCCATCTCGGCCTTTTGGAGATATCCGATCGCGGTCTTGGCCGTCTTCTTGAACGGCACTGCCCGTATCTCGGAACACCAGGCCAGGTGGACCGGCGAACGCGTCCCGATAAAGCGCGCCAGTGAATGGATGGTCGCCAGCCGTTGGTTGCGGGTGACCTCGCTGCACTGGCGAGCTCCCGGTGGTCCAGGAACTTGCGGACGACTTCCGGCGTCAGCTCTTCCACGGTCATGCGATCGATGGCGCGGCCTCCCTGCTTGCTGGCAAACGGCAATAACAATGTCAGCGTGTCTCGGTAGCTGGCTTGAGTGTTGCGGGAAAGATTGCGCTCGGCGACCAGATGTTCCAGCAAGAACCGCCGGATTCACGGACCAAGCAGGCTCTTATCCTTCATGGTCGACCTCCATCGCGTACAGAGCAAAGCGCTCGCTGGCTGCCTGGAGGAGATCCGGCGCCATCTGCAAATAGCGCTGGGTTGAACGGATATCGATGTGGCCAAGGTAGGTTGCGAGTTGCGGAAGCAGTCGCTGCACCTCCTGGCCGGAGCGATACCATGCGATCACCCGGTGCACCGCGGCTGTATGGCGAATATCGTGCAGCCGTGGAGGTCGAGGCTCGCCGACAGGGCAACTGATTCCGGCGGCTCGGTGGACATGCTGAAACCAGGAGATGACCCGCACATAGTGCCACGGTCGACTTCCGCGCGTAGTGAATAATGGAGCTTCTTGCCCGCGCGGCAGAGGGAGCCGGCGACGGCGCTCGACGTACTCGACCAGTTCCTGGTTGAGCTTTGGTCCGATTGGCACGAGGCGCGTTTTGAAGAACTTCGTGTCACGCACGGTGATGACCTGATCAATCAGATCCACGTCTTGCAAGACTAAACGAAGCGCCTCGCCAATGCGCACGCCGCTTCCGTACAGCAACAAGAGGAGCGTACGGTACATAGCTGGCACGTGAGGGCGATGCCCAACCTTCAGGATCGACGTCGCGTCCAACAGGCGGCGCAGTTCTTCCGTGGAGTAAACATAGGCCGTTTGTTGCGGCGGCAGCTTTGGAGACGTTGTCGGCAGTGGGGAGGATGCCGCGTACCCGCGACTGATGGCGAATCGATAAAAGCCGCTCAAAACCCTATATCGGAGCATCCAGGTGGCACTGAGCGATCCTTTGCCTTGGAGAAACTCGGCTACTGCCTCTGGGGTGACTTCGCCGATATCTCGATGGCCCATCGTTCGGCAGAACCTGCGGGGCAGAACCTCAGCCGACTCGAAACGCGCCCCCAGTGAGCGCTGCTTGGCCAGATAGGCGTCGACAACATGGGTCAGCATCATTGGAGGCCTCCCAGGTCGCTCCGACCTTGCGAAGCGCCTGAATGTTCACCTTGGCGTAGATGCTCGTTGACGCCGCGCTGCGATGTCCCAAATGGTCCCCGATCTCCTTTATCGACAGACCTTCGGCAAGAAGCCGGGACGCGCAGGCGTGGCGCAACGCATGGCCACCGCGGTGGGCCGCGTCGATTCCAAGTGCAAAAAATCTGCGGTTAGCGACATCATAGATGCTCCCTGCCTTCAACGGTCGACGGGGCGCGTGCATGCAGAGGAACACTTCCGGGCACGATGATAGTGGCCGCACCGTGTCGATGTAGCGGGCGAGCGCCTCAGCTGCAGAGGGAAGCAGCGGGTAAATCTGCGGCTGCCGGCGCTTCAGGCGGAAAAGCCGTAGCCTCCCACCGGCCCAGTCGATCTGATCGAGGCGCAATGCCGCCACTTCGCCACTGCGCATCCCGTAGATCGCAAGCAACAGCAGGATCGCACGATCACGAATGTCCCGGGGGTTGTCAGTCTCGGCGTCGGCCAACATGCGCTGCACGTCGCACCAATCTGGGGCATACGGCAGCGACTCCTGACGATAGAGCCGAGGCCGGCAAATCGAGACCGCTAAGCGGTCCGTACACATGCTCCGCTTTGCCGCGTAGCGCAGAAATCCCCGCAAGGCAGAGGCTGTGTTGGCCACCGAAACGCGGGACCATCGTCCCGTCGCGTGGGCGACGAAATAGGCGTCAACGTCTTCAGGCTGAAGATCCCTGAGTTGCCGGTTGGTTTTGTCGCACCAGCGCAGGAACCTGCCGATTATCCGGCTCCATTGCTCCACCGTCGATAACGAGAATCCGCGCTCATTGCGCATCCATGTCACATGCTGGTCGAGTTGGCTCTGATACTGAAACACGACGGTTGGTTCACGCCACCAACCGAGAAATCGAAGCCAAGGCCGTCCGATGTCGACCACTCTTCGTGCTGCGGTGGCAGCCCCCGTCAGGCGCAGACGCTCGGTCGCGATCCGTTGGAGTGCCTCGATATCGATGCCCTGCGAAGCATCTGGACCGAGACGTGCGGCAATCCGCAACAGCTCGTTGCGCTTGATCTTGAGAGAAGCTGCGGTCGCACCGGCTTCTGCACAGTGGCGAAGCTACCGCTCGTCGCTGAATGGCGCATCATCACGGTGGGGCACGGTCAAGGGGATGGAATAAATCGTCTGATCCATAGCGAGCCTCCATTGGACAAATGGTTCGCTACCCAGACGTCGAATTATGTTGCGCGAACAATGCTCCCAGCGTTCACGCTCCCCGTAATTATAGCTCCATGCACAATATAAATTTGGCCGCTACATAACAGGTGTACCCGAAACCGTCGGGATTGACGGCGCGATACTCCTCCCAGAGCAGGCGACGGGTTACGTTGCGTCGGCGGAGCTCCTTATCGATCTAGCTCCAGTCGGGCACCGGCCGCTGCGGGCTCTGAGACGCTGGTCGTGGGGCCGGGAAAAGCAAAAGCTCCAGGTCTTCATCGGTCATTCCCTCCGGAAGCGGCCAGCTCAACCCAGCAGAGCGCGCGCGGCTCAGGTAGCTGTGCACAACGCCGTTGCTGACGCCACGCTCCGCGCAATGGCCCGCTCTGGCAGGCCTTGAAAATGTTTTAACCGAAGGACTTCCTTGATCCGGCGCATCGACAATCTCTGAGTAGGCATTGGGCTTCCTCGTTAATCACGAGGTCATCCCTAAGCCGGTTGAGTTGTCGGCCGAAGCGCTGCAAGGCTCCGAAAACCTTGCTCACAATCCCGCGAAATCGTTGCTCACGATCGTCTGAAATCTCTGCTCACGATCCCCTGAAATCCGCGCTCACGATCCCGCGAAACGCGCAACCCCGACCAGTTCGTCATGGCTCAATCAGGTCGAGCGCTTCTTCGCGCTTCTTACCGATAAGAAGATCAGGCGCGGCGTCTATCGCAGCGTAGCCGCCCTCAGGGCGGACATCGCCTCGTTTATCGAACGACATAACGCTGATCCCAAGCCGTTCCGATGGACCAAGTCAGCTGATGATATCCTTGCTTCCATCGAGCGCTTCTGCCGTTACAATGCCCCGCTACAACACGACGCAATGTTGCGAACTTCTGGTTCAGGACACTAGCGACAGCAGCCAGCCTTGTTCGGCCCCACTTGCGTCAGCGGCTTGCCAAGCGCTCGCCCGAACATTCTGCTCACGCAGTCGCTAGAATGCATAGTCCTCAGTCGTTTCGAATGAAACTGTCCTGCATCGAGAATATCATGATCGAAGGGCGGGTCCTCGCTAACGCCGCTGTAAATAGTGCCGATCACGGGAGCGTTCTCGCATGTCGAGTTCACAATGGGTGTCGTAGGCGCCCGGCATGACGGAGAGGCAGCAGAATCTTGGGATTTCCGGTACTAGGGCATGATGGTTTTACACACCTATTTGAATTTTTGAGATAGTTGGCGCATTCTTCTTGGAGAAGATATCGAGGAGTTCGCCGATTTTGCGCCAGTCGCTTTGACATCACGTGTCTGTGTGGCTCGCATCACGTGTTTGAGCTTCGCGGAGACATGCTCGATGAATTGAGGTCGGGACTGTAGGGTGGCAGGAAGAGGAAATGCGCTCCTGTTGGGCAGGTGCGGTGCGTTGCGGGCCCCCTTCTTGTGACTGCCGACGTTGCCGAGGATGGCGACCATACCGCCCGCACGTCCGTCTTGATCCTGCGATCAGCCAGTTCCTGCGTCAATTTCCGCAAAGTGAATGGTCCGGAGCGAATGCGCTTGCGCAGCCGGTCGGCGTTGGTGCCAGACAGAACCGCTTGGTTGTAAGGGCCAATCTTGCTGGAAGAAACGCCTCCGGTCTCGCGCCGCAGATTTTTCCACTTCGTCACAGCAGGAAGGTCTGATCTGAAGCGCGTCTGCAATCGAACGAATCGTCTTGCCAGCATTAGCCCTCGCCTGGAGGCTTGGTCCCACCATGTGCGCTTCGGATTTCACAGCTACCCTCGACCAGGCACTCGCCGCATCCGGCCTTGACCACATCGCCGTCGCGCACCGGCCAAAGCTTCTCAGCAAACAACGGTTCGAGTTACGTCGCGGACGATCTGGCCAAGTGGCTCGACCAGAAGAGCATGCAGCACGTGCGCGGCGCTCCGTACCATCCTCAGACTCAGGGAAAGATCGAGCGCTGGCATCAGACGCTGAAGAACCGCATTCTGCTCGACAATTACTACCTACCCTGTTATCTCGAACGTCAGGTACGGTCCTTCGTCGAGCACTATAATCACGTCCGCTATCATGAGAGCATTGACGACCTCACGCCAGCCGATGTCTACTTCGGCATGGCTGAGGCGATCCTCGCAGAACGAACCCGCATCAAGCGCGACACCAACGCAAACCGCCGCTTGCAGCATCAACTGCAGGTCGCTTAAACTCTAACCCTGATGAGCCAGAGCCTCCCTTCTCAAAAAGCCTGACCAGTCTCAAATCATCTGACGACGGACAATGGGGGAGAAGAAAATTATCTACGCCGAATTCAAAGCTTGATCGCCTGAAAGCCTGTAGCCCTAGCCCTCCGCTCGAATTAGCAAGGTGGGATTGTTCAGAGCGGGCGCGCCGCGACCTTCGGGGTAATGGTAGACCGACCAATTCTGGTAGGGTGCCAGCCAGAATTTGGAGCGTAAGATGGTCGGCCACTTTTTCTCGGCACGAGAGCAGCAACAATGGACGTACTCCCTCGCATCCAAGTTCTCCGGAATCTTATCGAAGAACAGATTGAAGTCGTCGCGGCGGCCATCTGCGACGGCAAATCTCCGTTGGAAGCCGAGCTGCGTTTAGAGTGGCTTACTCGCGAGCTGGTGATCGAAGAGAGCGGGGAACGCGTCTTCACGCACCAGAGCATAGCTCAACGGCTTTGGGATCAGTACCGATGGGCCACTCGCATGCGTCGTCGCCCCTACACTCTCAAACAACCGCGCTCGAACTAACAGCCTTCCGGCCGAAAGAGCATCACGCGCTGTCGGTCGAGGAGTCGTTCAGTCTTTCAGATCAACAGCTTAGCGACCAAATTCCGGCCGGTGCGCGATTCTCAGCGATGCCGCCCTCAGGAGCGCCAAGTCGCCGCCTTGGAAGTTTGGTCGCATGCGTGCAAAAGCGCGGCCGGGCTTGAGCGTCAACCTTGTTGCAACAGCGCCGACTCGAACAACGGCGATGACGGTAAGCTAGGGGCTTTTCATCCGTGCCGGAACTGGCACCAAGACGTTCGCTTGCGCTGTCGATGATTGCGAGGCCGACAACGATCGACATGAAGTCGTTCTGGATAGGCGCTAGGTGCAAACATTAAGACGTGCACAAGTCGGAAAGCAGGCAAGGCCAACACGAACATGGTGCCAACTGCCGGCCATTGCTTGGCACGAAGAATGCAGCCCCTCGATATGCCCGGGGTGCCCTCCCTTGGGCATGGCCACCATCGCAAGTTGAGGCTGTGGCTGGCCCCCGAGGTTAGCGGCGCGTGACATAGACGGGGGACGGCGCCTGCTCGTGCGCGACACTGGCGGGCACCTGCGTCACGTCGCCGCTAACTTCTATCTTTCGCGAATAGCGCGTTCGGCGGTTGGTCCGCTTTAGAACTGGCGTGTCGACAAGAGCGGATGGGCGGACTTATGAACAGAATGGTTGGAAGACGCGCGCTTTGGTTCTGTTTCGGCCTGCTGCTGATCTGCCTGGCTGAGGCCGCCACGAGCAACAGTGTTCGCGCCGACGACAATCCACTTATCGACAAGGTCAAGTCGATGTGGCGAGCACAAGACGGCGAGCCAGTAGAACGAATTATTTCCAGGGTCGCGAAGGTGGCGCACTTCGTCCCACGAACGTGGGGAGTTGTCGGAGCAATTGATCAACTGAGTATGTCTTTCTTTCGTGGACTAGGCACCGCCACCACAGATCACTCGAAGAATACGTGATCACCTGGAAGGTCAGACCGGACGGAGCGATTAAGATTGCGTCGACATATGCGAAGCCGATGGAATTGAGCTGGCGGGCCTTCGCGCTCTCATTGATTGCCGGTGAAGTCGCTGACGGCGAAAAGAACGTGAACCTTCGCTTTCTGCATGATCCGACCAATTTCAACGTCGTCACGACCGCGCAAGGCAAGCTGGGTAATCTCCTCGGGCACGGCCGTTGCACGATCGTTGAACCTGTTAGCGGGGATTACTTGCCGAAGGTGGACGAGAATCAGGCCACGACAGGTGATCTGTGGCGCGTGCTGCTTTTGGTGAACTGCAATATTCCGGGACCCCGTTATTTTACCCGCGAGGGGGGTCATCACCTTCGAGAAACGCGATGGACAAGAGTGGGAGCCGCAATCCTTCCTTGCCAAGCGTATTGCGACATTTCCCCCGGGCTCTTGGTTTGATCACATCGAGCCGGATGAACGGGACGCACTAGAAAGGGCACGCAAGGCCTCGGCAAATGAACGCAGAGAACAATTTCGCGGCACGGCTGATTGACGCCGGTCGTCTCGCGGCAATAGCACGTACATGCGGTCTGAAAGCTGACGTCTCATATTACGTCAATGAGGCGCTCAAGGAGCTTTGGCGAAGCAGGTCTCCCAAAGAGGCAAAGAAGATCGCTGAGCGCTGGGTCTTGTGGGACGCAGAGGGAGGCCGTGGCCATGCCACCGCTGGAAAACGTGGTTCAGTTCCATCGCGCCGGCACGGCGCAGGTGCCGGTTGTGAATCGGCCGGTGACGCCGTTGCATGCAATCCGGGCTTGGTTCGAAAAACAGGACGACGGGGTGCAATGCGAGATCGCTGGCATGGCGGCGCTTTTGGTCTTCGAAGGTGCGGACCTTCTCGACCTCAGCAGCCGAGAGTGGTGTGACTGTCTTCGGAGGTGGCTGAGTGAGGCGGGCTTGCCAGCCCATACGATCATCGGCCGCGCTTTGACGTTCCGGACCTGTTTTGAGTATTTTGCGGAGAGCAGGTTCACCGAGTCGGGGTGGAGGCGGTCCGAAACGACCGCTCTTAAAATTCTCGAAGATGCTAAGTGCGACCCGAACTCGGAAGCCGCGCGCCTTGCACCGATTGCCGAGAGAATGCTCGACACCCTGCCCGCTCGAAAGGGCCGTTGGATGGAGGTGCGGAAGTCCTGGAGAGAACTGGCCAGTGCCAGCCTCACAGCCCGAAGTCTCAGAGTTTGGAGCACCTTTGCAGACGAAATGAAGGCTCACGGGCTCTAATTTAGGCGAAGAGTGCCGCGCCATCCCGAAAGACTTTAGCGAGGCGCAAGGACCGCTAGTGCTTGCGCTCGAACTCGACCCGGTCGCTGACCAAGCACCTTGTAACGTCACCTTGGCATCGTCGTGCTGCAATATGGTCGGGTTTGGCAAAAGCGACAACCGGAACCAACTCAATTTCCGTCTTGTCCGGTTGCTTTCTGTCTTGTCTGGTTGGCGACGGGTCGGTTGGAAACCCGACATGACGACGCTTGCATTCCGTCTTCAAGCAGGGCCCGCAACCAGCTCCTTGCGCGACGCACAGCCGCTGCTGGTATGATTTGATCGATCCCGATCAACGCGGCGCTATTGCTGCTTATGGTCAGGCGCCCGACGGCGTCTGCATATGGCTTGTGTACGTCGAAGAGCTTCGGCGCTTGCTGATTATGCAGTCTCGGGAACGGTGGTTCGCGATCACATTTTTAGCACGCGCCGCCATCGGCGCGCCGATTGCATGGAATCTATATTTCCAACCGCTACATGCCGGAGAACTTTATGTGCTCTTGCTTCTCTCGTTTCCCGCCTTGATCCACCGAAGCAGGTGGCTCCTCGCAACGCCTATTTGGTCGGAACAGGGATCGCTGCCTTGGCCGCAGCGGCCTACCTCGTCAAGGAGGGCGGGCTATCGGGCTCGAATATCGTTCTGTTCGAGCAGATGGAGCTGTTCGGCGGAAGCCTCGACGCGCATGGCAATCCGAAGGATGGATACGTCATGCGCGGCGGCCGCATGTCAATTGCACCTACGACCTGTTGTCCTTCATCCCCTCAATTGCCGACCCCATGAAATCAGCGAAGGACGAGCTGATGGAGTTCCATCAGGAGTTCTTCTGGAACGACAGGGCGCGTCTGGTTTCGGGCGGTCAGATCGTCGACGTCTCCGATCTGGGTTTCAGGGAGAGGGATCGGCTCGACCTGATCGCGCTTTGCGCGACTCCAGAATCGGTGCTCGACATCAGGACGATCCAGGACTGGTTCGAACCCCACTTTTTCCGCAGCAACTTCTGGTTCATCTGGTCCACGACCTTTGCTTTTGCGCCTTGGCACAGTGCGATCGATTTCAAGCGCTACTGTCTACGCTTCCTGCATCTGTTCTCGACGATCGACACTATGGCGGGCATTTACCGCACGCAGTTCAACCAGTTCGACGCCATGGTCCGCCCGATCGTCGCATGGTTGAAGGCCCGGGGCGTGCGGCTCGAGATGGGGGCGGAAGTGACCGATATTGATGTTGTGATCGAAGGCGGGCAGAAGACCGCGACGCATTTGCACTATCGGCAGGACGGTGAAGATCGCGTCATCGATCTGGCTGAACAGGATCTAGTGTTCGTGACCAACGGATCAATGACATCCGATACCAGCTACGGTTCGATGGACACGGTTCCGGCGCTGAATACGACGCGAAATGGAGGTTCGTGGGAACTTTGGGAACGTCTGGCTGTCAAGAGTCCAGACTTCGGGTGCCCCGCCGTCTTCGTTTCCAGGATCGACCAGTCCAAATGGGAATCCTTCACAGTCACGGCGGACGATTCGAGCTTCTTCGACCGGCTCGAAGCCTTTTCCGGCAGCAGAGCCGGCAAGGGCGGACTGGTAACGATCAAAGACTCCAATTGGCTCCTGACCGTCGTCCTTAATCGTCAACCGCACTTTTACGAACAGCCGAAGAATGTCTTGGTGTGGTGGGGCTATGGGCTCTTCCCGGATCAGCCGGGTAACTTCGTGCATAAGCCCATGTCGGAGTGCACAGGGCGTGAAATTCTCATCGAATTGCTTTCGCACCTGCGATTCACAGAGAGTATTCCGCACATCCTCGACACTTCGCGCGTCATAACGGCGATGATGCCTTACATTACCGCCCAGTTCATGCCGCGCGTGAGGACCGACCGGCCGAAGGTCATCCCGAAGGGATCGCGCAACCTCGCCTTCATCAGCCAGTTCTGCGAGATTCCCGACGACGTTGTCTTTACCGTCGAATATTCCGTGCGCGCGGCGCAGACCGCCGTTTTGGGCTTGCTCGACATCCAGCGTCCGGTCTCGCCCTTTGTATAAGGGCCAGCATGATCCCCGCGTCCTCTTCGACGCCTGGAAGACGCTGCACCGCCATTGACCAACGGCACGAGGCAAGGATCATGGGACGTTTGAAGAACAAGGTTATTCTGGTGACCGGCGGAGCTCGCGGGATGGGTGCGGCTCACGCGCGTCTGCTGGTGGCTGAGGGGGCGAGGGTCGTAATCACTGATACTCTTCATATAGAAGGAGAGGCTCTCGCCGCTAAACTGGGCGAATCCACGCTCTATGTCCCTCAGGACGTTACCCAGCCGAAGGAGTGGGCCGAGGCGGTCGCAAGCGCCGAGCGGCGCTTCGGCGCGCTGCATGGGCTAGTCAACAACGCCGGGATCGCCAACATGGCCCCTATCGAGCAGTTCCCGCTCGATCAGTGGAACAAGACCCTCGCCGTCAATCTGACCGGTGTATTCCTCGGAATGCAGGCGGCCCTGCCGGCCATCAGGCGCGCCGGCGGAGGTTCGGTCGTCAACGTCTCCTCGGTCGAGGGGCTGCGGGGCAGTGCCGGGCTCCACGCCTATGTCGCTTCCAAGTTCGGCGTTCGGGGCATAACAGAATCCGCTGCGCTGGAAGCCGCAGCCTCGGGAGTCCGCATCAACTCGATCCATCCCGGCTTCATTGCCACCCCGATGGCCGAGAGCTTCGAGTCCTCCCTCTTCCCCGTTCCACTCGGGCGGGCAGCCGAGCCGCAGGAAGTGTCGCAGGCAGTCTTGTTCCTACTCAGCGACGAGTCCAGCTACCTTACCGGTTCCGAGATCGTCATCGATGGCGGTCTAACGATCGGCGTCCCGCGCAAATGCCTGGCGCCCGAGAACACCTTTTAATGAGCCCAAGGATTGTCGATCCAATCGGACGGAATGTTCCATGTATTACGGTAGCGGAAATTACGAAGCCTTTGCCCGCCCCCGCAAACCCGAAGGTGCGGACAACAAGACGGCGTGGCTGGTCGGTGCGGGCCTGGCGGCGCTTTCCGGTGCGGCCTTCCTGATCCGCGATGGCCATATGCGTGGCGACCGGATCACCATCCTCGAACGGCTGAAGATCCCCGGTGGAGCGCTCGACGGTAACCAAGACCTGGGAGGGGGCTTCGTGATCCGGGGCGGCCGCGAGATGGAGGATCATTTCGAGTGCCTATGGGACTTGTTCCGGTCGATCCCGTCGCTGGAAATCGAAGGTGCCAGCGTGCTCGACGAATTCTATTGGTTGAACAAGGATGATCCGAACTACTCGCTGCAGCGGGCGACGGTGAACCAGGGACAGGATGCGCGTACCGACGGCCTTTTCACTCTGAGTGAAGAAGCGCAGAAGGAATTGATTGCTGTCTTTCTTGCCTCCCGTGAGGAGATGGAGAGCAAGCGCATCGACGAAGTGTTTGGGAAAGAGTTTTTCTTCAGCAATTTTTGGCTTTATTGGCGGACGATGTTCGCCTTTGAGGAATGGCATTCCGCCCTGGAGATGAAGCTTTATCTGCATCGGTTCATCCACCATATCGGAGGCCTGCCGGATTTCAGTGCGCTGAAGTTTACCAGGTACAATCAGTATGAATCGCTGGTTCTACCGTTGTGCAAATGGCTGTTGGAGCAGGGCGTCAAGTTCCGCTACGACGTCGAAGTCACCGATGTCGATTTCGACTTAAAGGCCGGATGCAAGCAGGCCACGGCCATCCACTGGCTGGAGGATGGCGTCGCCGGCGGTATCGGCCTTGGCGCCGACGATCTTGTATTCATAACGATCGGGTCGCTCACTGAAAACTCGGACAAGGGAGACCATCACACGCCCTTCAGGCTTGACGAAGGCCCGGCGCCAGCTTGGATCTGTGGCGGCGTATTGCGGCCAAGGACGCGGCTTTCGGCCGCCCGGACGTCTTCGGCGGCAATATCCCTGCAACAAAATGGGAATCGGCAACGATCACGACTCTTGACGCGCGCATTCCGGCCTATATCCGCAAGATCGCCAAACGCGATCCGTTCAGCGGCAAGGTCGTCACGGGAGGGGGTCGTCACGGCGAAGGATTCGAACTGGCTGCTCAGTTGGACTGTAAACCGTCAACCGCATTTCAAGCACCAGCCCAGTGATCAGATCGTCGTCTGGCTCTATTCACTTTTCGTCGACAAGCCCGGCGATTACGTGAACAAACCGATGCAAGATTGCACGGGCGAGGAAATTACGCAGGAATGGTTGTATCACCTCGGCGTGCCGATCGATGAAATACCGGGACTGGCCGCGACAGCCGCAAAAACAGTGCCGGTGATGATGCCCTACGTCACATCTTTCTTCATGCCGCGGCAGGCGGGTGATCGACCAAATGTTGTGCCCAAAGGCGCTGTCAATTTTGCCTTCATCGGCCAGTTTTCTGAGTCGGCGGAGCGCGATTGCATCTTCACGACCGAATACTCAGTTCGCACTGCGATGGAAGCCGCCTACACGCTCCTCAACGTTGAACGCGGTGTGCCGGAGGTGTTCAATTCGACCTATGATATCCGCAAGCTTCTCGCTGCAATCGGCATACTGCGCGACGGCAAGAAAGTCAGAATCCCCGGATCGACGCTCTTGCGCGAGCTAATGCTGAAGAATATCGACGCTATGGAGCCCGGCAAAACTGCTCAATGAATATCATCGATCTCCAGGTGAGGGGGTCTTGTGCGATCCCACCTGTCTTGTGCAGCTGGAGAGCTCTGTTCTCCACTGCTCGTACGAGGGTGAATTGCAAGGGGCGAGTGCTTCGTCGAGGGCCGAAAGCGGCGCACTCATAATATTGCGCATGACGGCGCACGCGAGGCTACCATCCTGTCAAATCGGACATGAAAACCAATTCTTGAGGCGTCACAGATCGGACGCATGGGCCTTGCTCGGATTGCGCAAACTCGGACAACTAGGCGTCGAGCCAACGACGCTCTTGAGGAGCCGCTGCCATGGTAGTGACCAAATTCGGCATGACGCTCGGTTCTGAGAGGGACTGCAGGGGCTTTGATTTCTGAGAAGTTTGAGGTTTTTCGGACTCCAGCCGTGAGATCGGGAGGACGGAAACGTCCTCCTTCGGGCGCGATGCATAACATGGCGTGGTAATGGAAGCCGCAACCATCGCGCCTTCACATAATGCTGACGGCGACCGTTGCTTGATAGTCGCGTTCGATGCGCCATCTGAGCTCCATATCGAGCAGGAGGCGGACGGAGGTGCTCTCAGGTCGAGCCGAATGCAGTATCCACAACGTCGCCGACCGCCGACGTGTGGCCCCGGATGAAGCAGAGTACGGTCGGGCCGTTGCTTCAAGCTCGGTGGATTGTTTGGCTTGCCGCAGATGATGGCCGTGGTTTGAGATGATCCAATATCTTCGAGCCTTGGCTGAACGACTTCGACCAGAACTTCTCCGCAAAGTCCAGGTGGCACTTCAGGAGCTCCGAGGGAGTCTTGGAGTCGGAAAGATTTCTTAGAAGGTTGGCCTGGTCGTGCAGAGAGGAAGCAGCGAAACTTAATCCGTCCTTCAGTGTCGTCGCGAACAGGTGCCTTGTCGCTTCGATCGATTTTTCCCATTCCGGGAAAATTAATGGAATGCGTGATGCCGCTGCTGCCGCCGCATGTTCTCTAAAGCCATCGGTGGCGGCGCCCGATGCCTGGACCGGTCCGGGCTCCGGACGTGCCCGCCGTTCGCGTTTCTCGTCTTCGGTTATATTCGTGGTCATTCGACGTCTCCTAGCCTAAGGGGGATTGTAACGAGCTGAGTTGTTCGCTGCTCAGCTTCGATCATCAACCTTGAGAAGCTACCACAACCGCCAACATGTCATACCTACCTCATTTGGTATCGCGTGATCACACCGCAAATTGCGAACTCTGCGCGCCATTTGCCGGAATGTTCACCCGTCTTCGGCTCGAGACCGAGAACCGCGGTAACCTCTGATGGGCGCCGGCTATGTGTAGATCGCTTGCGCTGCCCGAGGCGGTAAGGTCGCACGTCGATACAGGCCAATCAGACCTTCAATAATTGCTCACGAGTTCGAAGTCGGCCCTTACGGCGGACAAGATCGCGTCGATAGCGTCCTCGTCGTCCCTCCTAGAATGATCCGATCATCGAACCCAAAAAAATGGCGAGGGCCAAGGCGATGATCGGCCCAACGATGTTGGCCATCACCATATCGAAGTAGCTCTTGCCATGGGTCGAACCGCAGACCGCAAGCAGCGTCACGACGGCACCGTTATGCGGTAGGCTATCGAGGGTGCCGGAACCGATCACGGCAATGCGATGCATGAGCGCCGGATCAATGTGAGACGTCTGGGCGATCTGCAAATAAGTGTCACCAAGGGCATCGAGCGCAATGGTCAATCCGCCGGAGGCCGATCCGGTCAAGGCAGCAAGAACGTTTATCGCGATGGCGAGAGAGACGATAGGACCGCCGGAGATCGACAGTACCCAGTCGCGCACCGACACAAAGGCCGGTAGCGCAGCGACGACGGCTCCAAAGCCGACGAGGCTCGCCACGCTGAAAATGGGGAGCACCGAGGCGTTTGCGCCGGCATCCATGCTCGCCCTTAGATCCGTCAGACGGGCTCGATTGAGGGCGATGAGCGTCGCCGCGGCGGCGGCGAGAGCGACTGCGACCGACCACACCCCGGCGACGCCGGCGAGGGATGTCCCGCCTCAGCGCTCCTGCGCGAGGAATGAGAAATCGAGCCGTGGCAGGATCAGGAGCGACATCAGCAGGTTCACGCCCACGACCACGAGAAGCGGGATGATCGCCGTGCCGATCGGTGGTGGCACGTCGCCGCGCTTGCCATGCGTTATTTCGGCCGGATCGAACTCGTGGGACGATGTTGCGCGCTCGCGGATGAACTGATCGTCAGCGACCGCTCCGCTGACGAGCTCTGCGTCTCCGCCATAGCCTTCACCGGCCTTGCGTGCCGATCCCTCGGCGCGGCGGAGCCACCAGAGCCCGAATGCAAGCATGATCGCCGCAGCGACGATGCCCAATCCGGGCGCGGCAAACGGAGTGGTTCCGAAGAACGGCATCGGAATCGTATTTTGAATCGCGGGCGTTCCGGGCATTGCTGACATCGTGAATGTAGAGGTGCCCAGAGCGATGGTGGCCGGCATGAGCCGACGCGGGATGTTCGCGACGCGAAACATTTCCCGTGCCATAGGCGCCAAAACGAAAAAGGCGACGAAAAGGCTTACCCCGCCGTAGGTGGCGACCGCGCCGGCAAGCACCACGGCAAGGATCGCGCGACGCGCCCCGAGCTTGGTGCTCATGAAATGAGCGATCGCGTGGACCGATCTGCTGTCGTCCATCAGCTTGCCGAACAGCGCACCGAGCAGAAATATTGGGAAGAATTGCGCGATGAACTGCGCAGCGCCGTCCATGAAAGTCTGCGTCCAATGGGCAAGCAAGGGCTCTTCGGCGAAAGCCGCAGCGACGATCGCGGCAGCCGGCGCCAGCAGGAGCACGCTCCATCCGCGGAACGAGAGATGAGCAGGCCAAGGGCAACCAGGATCCCGACGAGGCCCATGGCGTCAAACCTGCTCCAAGAGCAAATCCAAATCCATCGAGGAACGCCTGCCGATATTCTGGTCGTTCGCGACGAGGAATGCCTCCGCGGCACGGCGGCCTTCGTCGCGCAGCATGCAGAGAAAGTCCCACTCGGCATTGAGCTTTGACGAGACGCCGAGCCCGGCCAGAACCTTGCTCGCGATCAGATGGATGCGCATCTCGGCCCATTTGCGCCCCTCGGAACTCCCAGCGTCCGCGACCTGCCGCAGCAGCGCGATCATGCGCAACTCCTTGAGCAGCGTGGCGTTGAACGCAATCTCGTTCAACCGATCGAGGATCTCGCGCGTGGAGCGCGGTGTCCCGGGTCGCTCGACCGGATTGACCGCGACGAGAAGCGTGTCATGCGAGTCACACTCGCGTACGAGCGGCGTGATCGTCGGGTTCCCGGAGTAGCCGCCATCCCAATAGGACTCGCCATCGATCTCTATCGCGCGGAACAGGGTCGGCAAGCAGGCCGAAGCGAGCAGAACGTCGGGTGAAAGCTCGGCGTTGCGAAACACACGCCCACGGCCGGTATGAACGTTGGTCGCCGTCACGAACAAGCGGATCGGGGAGTTCGCGATTTGTCGAGAATCGACCGACTCGGCGAGGACCTGGTGCAAAGGGTTTGTGCCGGCAAGATTGAGGTCGTACGGCGAGAACACGCGGCTCGCCAGATCGAAGGCGAGATAGAAGGGCGACGTATCAAGGGTCCAGCGACCGAGGATGACGTCCAGCGGACTTCGCCGAATGAGACTGAACCGCGCTGAGTGAGCGACCCGTCGCCAGAAGGCCTCCAATGCAGACTTGGCGCCGGCCCGGCCGTTGGTCATAAACCCGCCCGCCAGCACGACGGCGTTCATCGCGCCGGCCGAGGTGCCCGATATCGCCTCGATGCGCAGCCACGGCTCATCCATGAGCCGATCGAGCCCCCCCAGGTAAAAGCGCCGTGCGATCCACCGCCCTGCAGCGCGAGATCGACCAGCACGGCATCGCGCGCTTGGCCCGCGCGTTTTTGCGGCTCCTTCAAGGCCATGGCGGGCTCCGACTGGCGTGCCACGTCGCGGCCGGCGAACGACATACAAAGTTGTCGTCAGCTCCTGCCAGGGAACGGTTGCGGGAGTGGTCGCGGCCGCTCGATTCCTGGCCGACCTGGCCTCGGAGGCCGAGTGACCGGGCGGTGGCCTGGCCGTCGCCATCCGTGCCATCCCGCCGGACCACCCCAGCCCATGCCGCGCCTCGAAGCAAAACCACACCTATACCAGCCGCCACCGCGCCATCCCATATTGTACCAACAATAGCGATGGCCTCTCCACGTGAACTGGACAGTTTCCGCGAGACGAAGCTCGTCGGCGGCCTGACGCACGCCCAGCGGCGCGATAAGGCCGGCTTGCGAGCGACCGCTGGTCGCCGTAATCCCTGCCGAAGCAATCCCAAGTGCGAGCCGCCATAGAAGCAATCTGCGCATGATTTTCTCCCGGCTTTTGATAGCGCCGAAGAGAGCCCGGCTGAGCGGTCGCGGAGCCGTATGGCTGCAGCCGGCCTCCTTCGCGGCGATCCCGCCCAGGGACCGATGCCTTTGCGCACCGACCCCTACGCAAAACTGTAGCGTATTCCGCTGCCACAGCGACTGCCGTGACAGCGCAGCTACTACCGTTCTCGGCGACGCTTTGACGCTGGCGCCAGGTTTTGGCTCACTGGCTAGGCAGGCTTCGCCTGAGTTGCGGCTGCGAGAGCATCACGCAGGTGCTGCTCTCTCTTTTCATCGAGCGAGGTTGTCAGGACAATCCCTCCCGCATCCTTAATCGCATTGAGAACCTTGTCTGACGTCATAGACTGGATCAGCAGGAAGAGGACGGCATCGCCCGATCTTACCTTCGACGCGAGATCCTTCATGAACTGGTCTCTGATCCCGAAATCGGTCAGCGCACCGCTCAGTGCGCCTGCGCCGGCTCCGAGAGCCACGCCTAGAAGCGGATTCAGGAAGACCATCCCCAATAGCAATCCCCAGAAACTGCCACTTGCGGCGCCGGTCATAGTGGTATTCACAAGTTGACTGAGTTTTACAGAGTCCCCAGTTTTGACGGCGATCACGGCATCGCTGATCGTGATCAGATACTCGCTCTGGAGCTTGAATATTCTTTGCCGAACTTCCTCCGCTTTGGCTTCGGATGGGTACACGATCGCAACAAGGTCTGACATTAAAAGCTCCCCTGGTGACTGTAGTGCTCCCCAATTGCCTGCTTGATGCACGGCCGAAGCTTACCCCCCGAAGATCTCTTGTCGACTGGTCAGACAAGCAGGTTGACAATCTCAAGATGCTTTGATTTGGGGCCGCGCCCAATGGACGTCCACCCCTCAACGGTCAACGTAACGGAACTCAAACAAACAGTCGCAGCCGAAACCGACCCGTCAAAGCCGGGCCTGATCGCCGACGCCAGTACGATCCGCTGGCCGGGAGGCGAAAACAAAATTGAGGCCGATCAGCTCGACCGCGAGTGTCGGCTCGCTCGCCATCGCTGTCGGACTGCTTTGGGTGGAAATGAAGTCGCGATGACCTTCAAGCCAGGCGCTCGCAAATACGCTGACCGAGGTTGGTGACGTGAACCGTTTTGAGAGCCCACGTCAACTTATGGGTTACCTCGGCCTAGTGCCAAGCGAACGATCGACGGGAGAGTCTGTCAGGCGTGGTAGCATGACCAAGGCCAGCAACGGCCGTGTTCGCCACATGTTGGTCGAAAGCGTCTGGACATATAGACACCCGCCGAAGATCGGCAAGACAAAGCTATACCGGCTTGAGCAGGTGTCGCCTGCAGTGCGAGAGATTGGTTGGAAGGCGCAGAGCTGCTTGACGGCCCGCTACCGGAAGCTGGCTGCGCGCGGCAAGCGAACGAC
This sequence comes from Bradyrhizobium sp. USDA 326, assembly GCF_049739485.1. Classification (NCBI taxonomy): domain Bacteria; kingdom Pseudomonadati; phylum Pseudomonadota; class Alphaproteobacteria; order Hyphomicrobiales; family Nitrobacteraceae; genus Bradyrhizobium; species Bradyrhizobium sp. USDA 326. The sequence continues at coordinate 1,643,090 of NZ_JBMGQA010000001.1, read as the reverse complement.
GGTAGTCTGCACCGCTATCGCCCGTGAACTGGTCGGGTTTATGTGGGCGGTTGCCAGGCAAGTGCACACAGTCTGATAGGCGCCCTTCTTATCATCGTGCATGGGCGGAGGCGGGACCACGGCAGAGGGAATGCCCGTCAGACGCTTTGTGGCCGGCAAGAGCGCCGACGCCCGTAGTAAGATAGGAGCAGACCTCGGACGCACAATCGGGAATGCGGTAGCCAATCCGCGCATCAGAGCTTGATCACCGACGTCCTTCGGTTCCGCCTCCACCTATTCACGACCATCTCTACGAACAGCCGATCGACGATCGGACGATGCTCTGCGTTCTAATCCTTGACAGCGGACATCAGAGCGTCGTTTTCAGGCCACGGTTTTGAGGGTTTGAGCGCGGTAGGCCAAGGCAATAGCCGGCCGATGTCGCGGTTGGGATGCCCGTTGACGATCCTGGTCAGGACGTCGGTGAGATAGGCAAGCGGGTCAACGTCGTTAAGCTTGCAGGTTTATGCCGCCCGCCGAACTATGCCGAGTCGGATCGTTTTCCCCAGATTTTTCGCTGACCGGCGTTTGGTCGGTTCGGCATAGTTCGTTCTGTGCCTCCACTTTCAACAGCGGAGAACAGGAAGATGGAAGTTGAAGAGTACTTGGGCAGAAGCCGGCTGTACCGGCGTCTCAGAAGTGGGCCGCACGGACAGTTCGTCGAGCGCTGCGCCACTCGTCTCGTCGAAGAGAGGCTCGTTCGGCACGGCACGTGGCGTTACCTCGACGTGATTGGCGGGCTCCTGAGTTGGATCGCGGGCCGTCGCCACAAGCTGGTCGATCTCGATGAGCTGGTCGTTGAGCGGTACCTCCGACATCGAGGCGGGAGGCAGTCTATCCAACCTGGTGACCGAGCTGCGCTCAAGCGATGGCTGTGGGTGCTGCGCGAGGAAGGCGCGATCGCGCCGTTGGTGCTACCGCCTCTCAACCCGCACGAACGGATCTTCAAGGAGTTCGATGCCTACCTGCGATTAGAGCGCGGCTTGGCCCCGAGGTCCATCGTCCGCCATCTCCCAGTCATCCGCAGGTTCCTGTACGAGGTGTGCTCCGGCGGCGCCGGCGCCCTGCGCAAGATCAGCCAAGAGGACGTGATCCGCTACGTTGAGCCCCACGCCCAGGATTGAGGCCCGGAAACAGACAAGGCGATGTGCTTGGTCGTTGCGTGCCTTTCTCCGTTACCTCCACCATCGGGGGCTGAACGCGCGCTCGTTGGCGGATTGCGTTCCATCGATGCGCCGATGGAAGCTCGCAACTCTGCCGACCTATCTGCCTGCTGCTCAGGTGCGGAAGGCTCTCGACGGTTGCGACCGAGAGACGGTGATGGGACGGCGCGACTACGCCATTCTGTTGTTGCTGGCCAAGCTCGGCCTGCGAGCCGACGAGGTTGCGACGCTCACCGTCGACGATATCGACTGGCGCGCCAGCGAGATACTCGTTCGCGCCAAGGGCCGACAGCGTGCACGAATGCCGGTACCGCCAGACATTGGCGCGGCTATCGTTGCATATCTGCGCAATGGCCGCCCAAAGTCGTCGTGCCGACGGCTGTTCGTCCGCACACTCGCGCCACACGTCGGCTTTGCTTCCGGATGCGCGATCACCATGATCGCCGAGGCCGCTCTCGATCGAGTTGGAATCGAAGGTTGCGCCCACCGCGGCACCCATATCTTCCGACATAGTCTCGCTACCGATGACCTTGCCCCAAGTTTTATCCGGTCCTGAGTTCGCCCCGGCTGTTTGATTTGCCCGGTTGGGCGGTGGTAGCGACGGGAGCTGGCGCGGAGCCCTCGGCATTCTTACAAATCGCTGGCGACCGCGCTGGGCGTGCCCGAAATTCTGTCCAGCATTTTGCTAGGCCACGCCGTGCCCGGCATCAGCGGGCGCTACATCGGCGAATTGGCCGTGCTGCGGTCGGTGGAGCTACGCGAGGCGCAAGAATCCATCTCGCGCCGGGTGTTCGAATTGCTCGGGCTCAAACTTACTCGGGATGCGAAACGTCCAAGAAAGGCGAGGGGCCGCATAATGAGCCGGAACACACCACGTACCACGGGCAAGCCGCAGGCCCTACGGGCCTGCGGAAAGCCGGACGTGCTCCGCACATCCGGAAAGTCGCACGGGATACGGATTGCCGATAGCGTGCTCGCGCTGGTCGCGACGTTCCGACAACTCCTGAAGGTGATGCAGCGCGTACGCTACACGCGCGAAGATTAGAAACGCTTATCGCATCATTGTTCAAAGATGCCGAGATCCTAGCAAGCCCAAGCCCGGGTTCTAACGCCGGGAACAGCCTTGCTCGCGGCTGCCGCCATTCCGGCAACTTTGCAGTCAGACATCGTCGCCATGTAGCCCTCAAGGATCGTTATTTTACCGTCCTCTTGCGAAACGTAGGCAATCACACCTAGTGCGCCCGTTAAGCCCTGTTCGCGCGTAGTATCGTGGCAGACATAGGACGCGGAGCGGCTGGGCTTCGCGGTCGCGGCTTCTATCGCTAGCTCACCAATCCTTCGACACTCATCTAAAGTCTTTGATGGCCGAGCAGCGATGTTGACGGTGGCTAAAATGCTGAGGTGCGTCGAAGCGACAATGAGGATGAGCGGTGACATGTCGGCTGACCTCGTAATTCCGTTGAAACCATCAAGCGATCGGAGATTGATAGGGCCGGCCATCGCGCTGGCCTTGCGTTTCTGGCCGATCTCTTTGCCTTCATCCCAGTCCAACCACTTGGGTCTTCTCTGTCGGATCGCACGTACAGCCGCCATGCTGCGCAAGCCACCTTAACGAGCGATACGGCTGCCTCTGCAATGAGAATGGTGTGACTTCCGGAGGCTGGGTGGATGCTCATTAGCGCTTGTCCTCATGTGCCGCGTCGGAGATGATCCTAAGCAGTCTAAAGAGCGTAGGCGGATGTTTGCGGATGAGTTCTGTGCTCGTCAGTACGAACTCGTCAGGGCCTCCGCGCTCACGGATCGTCTCGCGAAGTGCGGCGAGCTTGTCTGGATCGGCACAGCGAATAGCGGCCTCGAATGCGGGGACGAATTTGAGCCTGTTCATTGCAACAGCTTCCTTAGCCTCTTCACGGGTCATGGTATGACCTTACGGCTTTTCGCGCGAAAAACGCGCGGGCGGCTGGAGGAACCACCCGCGCGAGTTGCGCCAACAAAGAGGCTTGGCTATCTCATGGGGGTTGCGTGAAGTATGAGGAGCCAAGCCGAAGCGTCTCTCAGCAACTCGGGTGCCATTCACAAAGCAGCGCGTAGCGCTATGAAAAAGCGTGCGGGCGGCTGCTGACGACCGCCCGCACGAGTTACGATGCGTAGACTTGGCCCTCACTCAATCAATAAGCGACCAAGCAATCATGGTTCAGCAATCAGCGTGCCAGGCGGCCATATTGCGGAGACAAGCAAACGGCGCGCTTTCATAGCTTGTGCAGATTGACTGCTCGTGCGAGCGGCGGCTTCCGAACGACAATGTCATGAACTCGACGCAACTGATCAAGATCGGACGTGGAGCGCTTAGTGATGACGATGGCGCGAGTTGATCGGATCGAACTCCCCATCGTGTATAACGAGAAGCTCGCCGGGCTTCACGCCAAGTCTTAGCAATTGCTCCTCCTCGATGGGGCAGCTGAGGATTGCGGCCTTCGCGCCGCTGTCTTTTACGGTCAGCTTCACTGCTTCCGCCGGGTCAGCGGCAGCAACGACGTAAGTTATGTGCCTGAATTCTTCGTCATCGTCGCCGTCTTCCTTGAAGACAGCGACCGTCACCAACCAACCATCCATCTTGCTGTGCTCCCGTAAGTTGTCAGCTATGAGCTGCTGAGCCTTGCAAATCCGGACCCATCGAACGATCTTGAGGTCAGCTGGCGTCCGTAGCATTCCGGGAGCCCTTCCCTCCGCGCCGCACATTGAGCTAGGCTCCCAACCTCATGAGGAGCGGACGTGTGACGAGTGAGAAGAGGATCAGGGTCGAAGGACGGCCTTCTGTGCTGTCGCGGCTTCGCCGGGTGCAGGCATGGCGCCGGAAGCGGGCTCCAGCGCCTTCTATCTGATCCCTACATCGCGGAAACCTATCCGGGGCGGTATAGTCCATCAAGGCCGCACAGCACTACACGGCCGTCTCTATCCGCGCGGAAGCCATCTTGAAGGGCCTGATCCCGCGCTAGGTCGGAAAGCCTGCATGTGAATCTCGTAAGGGCGTCCTTGCCCTTTGAAAGGGCTGAACGCTACATCGGCCCCGGGCCTTATTGCATAAGCATGGCGATCGCTATGATCGCGAGGAAGCCTAGTCCCATCAAAATGACGGTCGCTGCGCATTACCCAGCTCCAAGCCTCCTAAAGGACATCGAAACGTGCGGGCGACTGCCGCCGCTGACGGACCGCCCGCACGGTCCCATAGGACGAGGCTTGGTGCTCAGGAGGGTCGTTCAAAAGCGACCAAGCTCTGAAACCTGACACAGCAATCCAAGCCCTACACCTACTTATATGCGTAGGTGCCGGTCGCGTTTTCCGGACGCGAGTTCACGCTCGGCCATTCGAAAGCGACGATCACTGCGATCTGGACGGGCGCCGTTACCGTCCCCGGGACGGCCGTCAGTTGCGGGGCGATTTGAACTTCAACGATTCTGGTTGGGGATTGCACAGGGAATGACCAGCGAGGATGCTGCGCTAACAGCTGGTATGTCGCAGCCTGTGGGAACCAGATTGTTCCGAAAGGCAGGCGGAATGCTACCGGCGACGTTCAGATCTTCAGCCAAGCCGCCGTCCGGGCGGTATCTGTCTTTTGCAGAACGCGAGGAGATCGTACTCTTCGCGTTCAGGGCCTCTCGAGGCGTGAGATCGGGCGCCGTCTTGGTCGATCTGCCTCGACCATCTCGCGTGAGTTACGACGCAACGCCGCGACGCGCAGCGGCGGCTTGGAGTATCGTGCATCGACAGCCCAATGGCACGCCGAGCGATCGGCCCGTCGGCCCAAACCCACCGAGCTTGCACTCAACACAACCTTGCGCGGCATCGTCAACTTAATCGACCGCCGAGCCGAAGGAGACGATTCTCAGAGGTCGAGAGTCGGCGATAGCGCTTGTCATGGAGATCTCGCGCCAAGTCGCAAAGGCGCGCTCGCGCGAAGCACGACGGAAGTCGGCGGTGACGGCTCCGGAATAGGGGATCTGGAAAAGGTTCGCGACCTGATCGTGAACTGACAGAAACCGTTGAGCCTGACGGGACGATTTGAAACGCTTCATGATCCGCTCGCGTCGCCGCGTCGGCTGATGAGAATTCTCGGCCCGATTGTTGAGAGCTTTGTGCTGGCGATGTTCGACATAAAAGCCTATCTTCGCCCTCGCAGCGCCGTACGAACGGAGCTTGTCCGTGATCATCACGCGCGGCGGCGTGCCGGCGGATTTCAAGAGCTTCTTCATGAGCCGCTGCTCAGCGCGCGAGTCTCTTCGGCGCTGGACCAAGACGTCGAGAACGAAGCCATTCTGGTCGACAGCGCGCCAGAGCCAATGTTGTTCGCCCGCGATCGAGATAATGACTTCGTCCAGATGCCATTTGTCACCGCGCGCGGGAGCGCGCTGGCGGATCCGATCGGAGAACGGCTTGCCGAATTTCCGTCCCCACTGGCGCACGGCTTCATAAGGTCACGCCAATGCCATGCGCCGCCAGCACTTCCTCGACCATGCGCAAGCTTAAGGGAAACCGGAAATTCTACCAAACGGCATAGCTGATCACTTCCGGCGGGAAGCGATGGCGGTAATAAGGAGGATCCTTGGCAGTCCGCACGTCGCTCGTATACCCCTTGCGCCGCTCCAGTTCGTCGAACTTGACGGCACCCCCGGACCCCCTACCAGGACGAGGAGGCGACAGCATGCTTTGCGTGTAGCACAAATTCTTGCAATCTGCGTTGCCACAGCATAGGGAGCAAATAATGGCACTGAAAGATGTTATTGGCGAATATGCTTTTGTATCCAAGGTAGATGTATCAGACTTGGATGCCAGCGTGGCGTTCTATGGAAAGAAGCTCGGCTTAATTCCAGACGAAAAGTACCACACGTCGACATGGCGGCAATTCCGTGTGCTTCCACGTGTTGCGGCTTGGCAAGCCGAGCGCGGCGGCGGGCGGCGCGGCAGGCCGCCTGGACGCAGCGGACGCTGACATGTTCACTTGGGTCTTGGCCTGGAAATAGCCACAGCCCCGGTCGGGCTCGTATCCAGTATGTACGCAGAATCTCCAGCAGTCGCGGAGAAAGCATCGCGTAACGATCCCTGCCGCCCTTGCCGTTCTCGATGTGGATCAACATTCGTTTGCTGTCGATCGAGCTCACCTTCAGGCGGACGACTTCAATGGCCCGTAAGCCAGCCGCATAAGCCGTCGCCAGCACGACGCGATTGCGCACCCCTGTAACCGCGTCCAGGAAGCGCTCGATCTCTTCGGCACTAAGCACGAGCGGGAGCTTGTCGGGCTTCTGGCCACCGATGATCCACTCGAATGCCTCCGTCTGCCCGAGTGTGACACCGTAGAAGAACCGCAGCGCGCAGGCCACCTGATTGATGTGGGACCACGAACGCTTTTGACCGATGAGATGCAGTTGGTAGGCGCGGACCTGCTCGAAACTCAACCGGTCCGGGGCGTAGCCGAAATGGCGGCTAAACTTTGCGATCGCATAGATATAGGATTGTTGAGTCGACGGCGACAGATTGCGGACCGTCATGTCCTCCATCATGCGCTGCCGAAGAGGGCTCATCGTAGCCATCTGGATCTCCTGTCTTGAGAGGGGTGGTGCGAAGACCAACATCCTCTCAGACAGGACACCTCAGTTCACCAGGCTTGCCCCCACTCCCGCGTAGCGGGTTCGTTCAATGCTGGGCGACATAGAGCGGAATCCGCATGCTGGAAGACCGGGCGCCGTGTCGTCTTCGTCTTCATCGTCACCGAGTTCGATGCAGAAGCTGCAACGGCGCAGTTTGGCAAGGTCGCCGATCAGCTCCGTCCCAAACTCGAAGCGGCGATGATCCCTGAGCGCGCTCTCGCGCATCCGTAGCTGAGCAAAGGCGTCAAACGAACGGCGCCTTCGAGAGCTATCGCACGCTCGATCCCGTGGCCCTGCTGGCGGAGATGAGGGACGCCAAGACCGAGCTCGGCACGCGTATCGGCGGCCGGCCGCCCCTTGCTTGCTGCCAACGGAGGGAGAGGCTAATGCGATAAGAAATAATGATATCTTGTCGATACGGGCTTAGTCGTATCGCGCGATCATTTTCATTTCATTCACGACGCATCCTCGGTTCTCGAATTAGAGCCGGGTTCATAGGCATTCGCTTGTGCGGAAAATGCTACCCCCTGCGCCGAAAATGTTACTGTCGGCTGCAATCGATTTGGTTCGGCTTGATACCCCGGAACTGTCCACGCAAGGCTGTGACTGTGATTAGTTTTGACGGGGTCTTCGTTGGCCCACCACGCATCATATTCATACGCTGATTTCGGGAGGGACCGACCGATAAGCATCTCGATGTCGGCAAATGTCATCTTGAGCGAGGCAGAGCTGTTTGCGACCAGCTTGTCTCTCAAAGGGTTATAGATCGCCATCGGGCTCCCCCATCCAACGATCTCATATTATATAGCCAATCCGGACTTTTCGTCACCAATTGCGGATTTTGTCCGATATTTGTCGGTTTTCGTTCGCAGCGGCACTGATGCCGCCGCGACATCATGTCGAGCAGCAACCGCGTCTGCGCCGAAGGCAGGCGCCACCTTGTACGGCCCTGAACATCGGCCTGAGCGGCTCTCGAGCAAAGAAGCTACCGAAACGATATAGCCTATCCGGAGACTTTCGTTCATCTCGATGTGTTAGGCCCGCTGGCATTGGCGTATGTTCGAAGAAAAGCGCGAAGCCGTGCCTGCCGTTCAGATGCCGGTTTCGGCTTTTGCGCTACAGCGTCGCAAGTGGGCCACCGGTCGGGTGGAGATATCCTCCGGTGGCCCCTGTGTCATGCTTTTAAGCGGCTAGCTGGCCTCTATGGATCCGACAGGTGCATGCAGACGCACGCCCCGCAGCACAGGGGAATTGCGGCTTTATCAGAATTAAGCAGCGCCTCGATGAGGCGACCCAAGCCCAGCAACAGGAACGCTGGTGCTTGAAATGGCCCTCAGGCCTCGGAGCTTCTCGGCGGCGCTCCAACTACTGAGAGCCTCATGTGTTAGATACGTCGCGGTCAATTCATTCCAGGATCTCAAGACCTGATTCCAGCTCTCTTTTCGGGCGGGCAAGAGCTCAAGCATCCTTTGCGCCTTGCGGGCAGCGGCAAACCTCCCGTCGCGCGTAGCGTCTTTCAGACTTTTCCGCACCAACACTTCGGTTCGCTTCCATCCGGCGCCCGTCGCTCTATCCTCGGCCAAGGAAGCGAAGTACACTCGAAAGGTCAGGGCACGTTCGGCGGCGATGTCCGATGCCAAGCTTGGCTCGTTCAACCATCGGTAAAGAGACTCGAGCCGCTCCGAGTCGCCGAGCGTGAAAGTGTCATCATCCCCGAAAACCAAGAATGTCGCGAAACCGGCGATCTCAAGTTGCATGACCAAATCTTGTGAGTCCAGCCAACGGGTGATTGCTTCTAGTGGGGACATAGCTTTGTTCTCCTGTGGGGTTGATCGCGATTCGGCCCGGAGAATACTGCGCGGGTCAACTACAAGAATTTGTAGGTAACGGAAATCAAGAGCTGTCAGGAGTGCCGCCGCTATGGTGTTTCTGCATTGAACGGAGGGATTTCCGAAGGGCGGCTGAGCAGCGCTACCCCGCCCAGACGACTTGCAAATTCCGAGCCTCGTTACTCCAAGAGGCGCTTGTTCGATTGGAGAAGATTCGGCGGCTTGCGATATCCGTTGGAACATCAAGGACGAGCCCAAGGCCTACCAGCCTGAAGGAATTGACGCTCTGAAGCACTGTCGCTAGGGCAAGGTTGTAATCTTTGAGGCGATCAGCGAGCATGACGGATGTGCGGATTGACACTTCGCGGTGGGAGCGCGAGTACGGGAAGAAGCCAAGCGGGCGCCGCTATTGGCGCTTCCGGATCATATCGCCCAGTATTGCAGTCAAAGACTATGAATTAAGAACGGAGATCCCAATGACGTTCCCCAGGGCGTGCAGGGGAGCAATAGAGAGGGCGCGGCAACGCGGTTCGGCTCAAATCGTGCTGCTACCGTGAGGGACCCTGACGAGTTGGACGATCGAACGCATGTCTTACCGCAAGGCGCGCCGACGTGAGGTATTTGTCGGCCCTCGCATCAGTGCGGGCGGCGGTCAGGCGTGGATCGAACAAGGCGAACTTCAAGCCAGCTTCGAAGATTCGTTCGCACATGTGACGCGCGAAGTGGATCTCGAAGAGTACCAAGCGCGCGTTGCCGCTTCACGCAAGATGTCGTTGATCATGCCGCTTCTGGGCGCGCGAACGCGTCGAACGGAGCCGACGTTTCGCGCGGCCTTCAAGCTCGTTGTCTTCACTCGCTTAGAGCAGCACAAGTGCCATCATCGCAAGCAGCCAGGCCCCTAGCCCGTCTTATTCACGATGAGCTTTGAAGTGGCTGGCGGGTGTGGCGTAAGCCGCTGATGGGGCGTAGGATTTGGTTGCTGACACCAATTCTGCGCTGACATCGAGGCCGCCACACCCGCCATGGTCGACGATACGATTCTGCCCTTCATATTTCCAGCGGTCGGACGCAAGAAGATCACAGCCGCTTTCGATGGCGGGCGACTGACGTCGGATGCGGGCGTCATGCTGCTGTCGCTGGCCGACGGTCATGCCAAGGTCTCGGAGAAACTGGCGCGCGTTTTTCCCGAGCGGCGCGATCCGGCCCGCATCGCACATCGCCTTGTCGATCTGATCCGCGCCCGGATCTTCGCCATCGCGTGCGGCTACGAGGACGGCAATGATCTCGACCAGCTGCGCGGCGATCCGGCCTTCAAGCTGGCCTGCGGCCGTCTACCCGGACAGCGGTTTGGACCTCTGCTCGCAGCCGACCCTGTCGCGGCTGGAGAATGCCCCTGACCTGCGCGAGACGATCCGACTGAGCTATGCGCTTGTCGACCTGTGGATGGACAGCTTACTCATGCGCGCCGGGCGCTGTGACGCTCGATATCGACGACACCGTCAACGTGGTGCATGGGCGTCAACAGCTATCATTGTTCAACGCCCATTACGACGAGCACTGCTTTCTGCCGATCCATGTCTACGATACCGAGCGCAGCCGGCCGGTTGCGGTCGTTCTGCGCCCGGGTAAGGTGCCGGGCGGCCTCGAAGTTCGTGGCCATCTGCGCCGCCTCGTCCGTCACATTCGAAAGCGCTGGCCCACGACGCGCATCACTTTCCGCGGCGACAGCCATTACGCCCGCCCCGAAGCCATGGAGTTCTGCGAGCAAAACGGCATGGATTACGTCTTCGCCGTGGCCGGGACCAAGCCGCTCGCCGTGAAGCTCGAGCAGATCGCCGACGCGGCCCGCGTCCAACGGGCGATCGAAGGCAAGGCGGTGATGCGGGACTACACCGAGGTCCGCCACGCCGCCGGCTCCTGGCACCACGAGCGCCGCATCGTCGCCCGCATCGAGGCGAGCGAGCACGGGCTCGATATCCGTTATGTCGTCACCAGCCTGGGCATCGGCTCGGCTCAATGGATCTACGACAGTCTCTATTGCCAACGTGGACAGGCCGAGAACCTGATCAAGCTGCACAAGAGCCAGCTCGCTTCCGATCGGACCAGCTGCCGCTCGGCGCTCGCCAATCAGGTCCGCCTCGTGCTCCACACCGCCGCTTATTGGCTCGTGCTCGTCGTGCGCGACAGGATCCCGAAACCGCGCGACCTCGCCACCGCCGAGTTCGCAACGATCAGGCTGAGGCTTCTCAAGATCGCCGCCCGCATCGTCGAGACCACAAGCCGGATCCGCATCGCCTTCGCCGCAGCCTGTCCCGAGGCCGACCTGTTCCGCGGCCTTGTCAACGCATTCTTCCCTCAATCGCCGTGACCAACGGGGCGGCTGATGCCCCGTTCATCCCCATCGCTCCTCAAACGCGTTCCCCACGTTCGACGCAAACCGCGGAAAACTCCGCAACCCTCACTCGCGACCCCACCCTGGGAACGCAAATGTGGCATTCTTCACGCTGGCACATCGTGAATAAGACGGGTTAGACCCTATGTTTGCCCTCTGAGGTGACGGGCGGCCCGCCCCGCGGCAAGCTCCTATCGAGGGTTGCGCCGGATGGTCCGGCGCCGAACCTCAAGCATGGGGAGCGGGCCTGATGAACGATAGCATTTTCGTGGGGCTGGATGTGCACAAGACGACGATTTCGGTTGCAGTGGCCGAAGGAATGCGCGGCGGGGAAGTTCGTAACTTGGGGATCATTCCTAATCGCGCTGATCAAATCGCCAAGCTGGCGAAGAAGCTTGGCATGGGTGACCGGCAGGTAAATTTTTGCTACGAGGCCGGACCCTGCGGATATGGCCTGCATCGACAACTGACGGGACTGGGGCACAACTGCATCGTGGTGGCACCCTCGCTGATCCCGATGAAGGCTGGGGATCGGGTCAAGACGGACCGGCGCGATGCGGCGATGCTGGCCAAGCTGCAACGGAGCGGCGAGCTGACAGCGGTGTGGGTTCCGGATGCGGCGCATGAGGTAACAGACATCAAGTCTGACAGCGTTGCACGTATCGAAGTCAAGGTCGTTCGGCTTGGCAGGGGCGTAGAGTGACATGGGCGTCGTAAAGCTACAGTTCGCACCGCGCACTGCGGCCGTCGAGCCCGATACTCCCGATGTCCTCGCACACGCGCTCGCGAAGCTGAGGCAATGTGGGGGCGATGCAATCAACGTCTTGCGCTTGACGGATGAGCTGCCTGAAGTCGTGTTGCCGTTCCTAGCTTGAGCGGCTTCACGACTGCAGGACATTCCGGCTCGCGCCATTCGGGCCGTGATGAAGTGCTGCGGCGAGCCGATGCTTGAGCGAGCGCTTGGCCTTCAGCGCTTGCGGCAACTGAAACAGAGAGCGGCGTTAAGTCGTTCAGTCCTGTAATATCTGTCAGATTACACACGTTACAATTTAAGGCGTAATGATCATCAGTGCTCCCTTTTCGTCAATCCGCAGTATTCCCAGATTGAAGGATTGCTGGAATTCAAGGAATGCTCTCGTCCAGTCGACCGACACCCGGTCGAGTCCAAAAGGAGCACGACGAAAATGGAATTCCGCTTAGTCGTAAACAACGACGGGGCCCTGCATAACCGCGTTTGCGAGGCTGAAGAAACCAACATCCTTGCCCGCGAGGAACTCGCTATCGCTGTTATCGAAGCGTGGCGTGGCAATGTCATCCCGCTCTCGCAATTGGGCCTTGAGGAGGGTGCGTACCGGGAAGCGTTGGATACCCTCTCGCTACACCCCGCTGCAGCTGACGGCGAAGCGTATTTCGGCGCGCTGAGGACCAACGTGAGCGTCATCCGGCGACCACGCCCTGAGGGCTGATCTGGTCGGCTAGGAAGATCTCGTGGATTGGTTCGTCACGAGGTCACCATGTCAAGAGATAGTTGTAAGGATGGCGATAAGGATAGGCATACGCCTATCCTTGAGGACGGCTCCGACACGCTGCGGCGCGTCGAGATCATCACGGGGACCGGCCGACGACGGCGCTGGTCGACCGATGCGAAAGCGGCGATTGTCGCGGAGAGTTTTGCGCCGGGTGCAAGCGTTTCCGGGGTGGCGCGGCGACACGACATCAGCCCGAGCCTGTTGTTTCTTTGGCGTCGTCAGGCAACGCGGGCGAAGCTCGCGGAGCGCAGGGATGGAGGCATGCCATCAGGCTTTATGCCGGTCGCGATCACCGACTGTGGAGGCAAATTGCCGCTATGCGAGGAGCAGGGAGCGATTGAGATCGAGGTCGGCGCAGTTCGCATCCGTGTCATGGGAACGGTCGACCGGCGAGCACTCTGCGAGGTGCTTGCGGCAGTCGGGACGGTCGGCCGATGATCGGGCTCCGACCTGGGTTGTCGATCTGGATCGCGACGCAGCCGGTCGATTTCCGTCGCGGCATGGACTCGCTGGCGCTGCTGGTGAGCGAGGCGTTTGGAGCCGATCCGTTCGCCGGCGGGCTGTGGGTGTTTCGCTCCAAGCGCCGAGATCGCGTGAAGATCCTGACCTGGGACGGAAGCGGCCTTGTTCTTTACTACAAGAGAATCGAAGGGCAGTTCACTTGGCCGCCGATCAAGGAAGGCGTCATGCCGCTATCTCATGCTCAGTTCTCGGTTCTGCTCGACGGCTCGGATTGGAAGCGTGTGCCGATGCGGGTTGTGGATCAACCAACACGAGCTGGCTGATCATCGTCAAGAGTAGTTCGTCATTCATGCAGAGCTGTAGTAGAAACAGGTTGCATGATTGATTTGCCTTCCGATCCAGCATTGCTCCGGCAAGCCGTGACGGCACTGTCGTCACGGCTTGCCGTGTTGTCGGCGGAATGCAGCACGCTGGCGGCCGAGCGTGATGTGGCGATCGCCCAACGCGATGCTGCAGTCCAGGAGAACGACAAGCTCCTGATGATCCTGTCCCAGTACAAGCGCACGATCTTCGGTCCCCGCTCCGAGACACTGGATCCCGGACAGCTGTCTCTCTTCACCATCACGGCGCAGGCGGCAGGTGCCGCCGCCAACGACGACGGGACCGGAGGCAGGCTGCCTGATGGAGCAGAAGGCCGTAGCAAGCGACCGGCGCGACGCAACCGGGGGAGGCTTCCGGAGCATTTGCCGCGCATCGACGTCGTGATCGATATCGAGAGCCTCATCTGCCCCTGCTGCGGCGAGCGGCTGCACAAGATCGGGGAGACCGTCAAGGAAGCCTTCGACGTCATTCCGATGCAGTACCAGGTCAAGCGCATTGTGCGTCCGCGCTACGGCTGCCGGGGATGCCGCCAAGGTGTGCTGCAGGCACCCGCGCCGGCCCAGGCGGTCGAGGGCGGGATGGTGACGGAAGCCTTGCTGGCCCACATCGCGGTGATGAAATACGGCTACCAGCTGCCGCTGTATCGGCAGGAACAGATGTTCGCCGCGCAAGGCATCACGCTTGACCGGCAGACGCTGGCCTCATGGATGGGCCGCGCCGCCTGGTGGCTGAGGCCGCTTCACGCGCTGTTGCGCGACACGTTGAGCTCCTACCCGCGGCTGTTTGCCGATGAGACACCGCTGCCGGTTCTTGATCCTGGCCGTGGCAGGACCACGATCTGCCAGTTCTGGGCGATCGCCACCGATGACCGGCCGTGGGGCGGCCCGGCACCGCCGGCGGTGGTCTACGTGTTCGCCGAGGATCGCAAGGCGATCCGCGCCAAACAGCTGTTCGGAGACTACCACGGCATCCTGCAGGTCGACGGCTATGCCGCCTACAAGGGGCTGATCAAGAACGGCGGCCGTCTGGTGCAACTGGCATTCTGCTTCGCGCATGCGCGGCGGAAGTTCTGGGACGTTCACGTCGCGACGAAGTCGCCGATTGCCGCGGAAGCGCTGCGACGGATTGCGATGTTCTATGCCGTCGAAGACCGCATCCGTGGTCTGCCGGCGGCGCAGCGGGCTGCGGTGCGGCAAACCGACACCAGGCCACTGATCGAGGACTTCAAACCCTGGCTCGAGGCGCGACTGCTGGAAGTCTCGAAGAAGTCCGGTCTGGGCAAAGCCATCCGCTACACCCTCAACCATTGGGACGGCCTGACGCGCTTCATCGATGACGGACGCATTGAAATAGACAGCAATACGGTCGAGCGCAGCATCAAGCCGATAGGCCTGGGAAAGAAGAACTACTTGTTCGCCGGCAGTGAAGGCGGCGCCGAGACATGGGCCATTCTCGCGTCGCTCATCAACACGGCAAAGCTGCAAGACATCGACCCGCGGCACTATCTGACCGATGTTATCGAGCGCATCGTCTCCGGACGTACAAAGATCAATCAGCTGCACATGCTGTTGCCGTGGAATTGGAAGGCCGAGCGCGACAGTTCGCTGGCAAAGCTCGCCGCCTGATCAGTTCGACGGCAGGGCATCTGGAACTTCCTGCGCATCGCTGGTGTCGTCATAGATCTCCTCGCGGATCACGCGCAGCGTCATCTCGTGCAGATAGACTTGCAACGCCCTCTCCAGCTCGGTGAACTCCGGCAACAGAACTTTGTCGACGAAGCCTCGGGACGCACGGATCATCACCGTGTTGCGTCGTTGGCGGTGATAACGAAACGGCCGCAGCCCGTACCGGCGGCAAAGCGCCAAAAACAGGTGCCGCGACCATTGGTCAGGAAGTGAGAATTGCTGCTCGATCGGCGGATCGTGGCGAGCGAGCTCCGCGACCCGGGCACGCACCCGCTGTAGCGCAGCTTCCGCCGCAAGGCGCTCACCGGCAGTTCCGGCACCCGCGAACAACGCCTCGATCTTCCGAAGCTTCTCGCGCAGCTGCGATTCGCTGGTCATTCTGATCCCCGTTGCCCACTCCGAACCGGGATCACCCCATCACCGCGCGCCGGCAGCGTCAATCATCCCGACCGCGCTATCCAGAGCATTCCGCGCAAGTCAAGCCCGGGCACCAGTGCTCCTCTCGTGACGCTCACGGACCAACGGACGAGGGCAGGCATTGCTCCAAGGAGAATCGTATCTGCGCGCACTGGAGGTAGAATCCAAAGTCGTCGCTGAAATTCTCGACACCTTGAAGGGTGGTCGCGCAGCCATAGTGCCTGTGCCTCAGAGTGAACGCAGGGACCTTTCAAGCGCCGAGTAGCCGCTAACTTAATCGGCAGTGCGGGTGTGGCAGGGACAGCGTCTGATCGAACGCAACCGAACAGCGCCGAGTCTCGCCCGCACTGCCTGCGATCTGGCACTCATAATTCCTCACGGACACTCAGGGAGGGAGAGGAGGTTGTTCGGCTGAATTCCGTCCACTGTTGTCTTGATGTACTTGTGTCGACCGTCAGTGGCGACGATGACCTCGGCAGTGACGCCTGATTCTTCGACGTAGTACTCCCACTCGCCGCTTTCGAGGTCTCGGATAGTCTTCTTAACGGATAGCCTCCATCGCGTTCCGTCTAAATTTACCCCGCCGACATATTTGATTCTCTCATGCGCGTTTCGCCTGTCAGTTTTGTTTACGCAACAAATGCGCACGCGTTTTGGCATGCTGGGTGTCTCCCGTTTTCGGCAAGCTGTCGGACCAGATTAGAGCGTGCCTGACGACGTGGGGCCGACCAATTCAGGTAGTTGTGCCACGTGCTTTCCGGACGATACGTTCCGCCGTCAGCTTCAGTCGCTTGAGGCTGGCCATGTTGAAGTTGGCGGGGCGTGGTAGGGACAGCGCTCTAACTCCAACGCTCGGGGCGCCGAGTCACGTTGCCGCTAACTTCTACCATAGGTCCAAATGGACGATGATCATCAGCGTGACAAACCTTCGCCCCCAGAGCTGAGACGTTCGGAGCGGATACTACGCGCCGATCAGATCGCGCCTCGGGGCCTCACAAAGGTCAACGCAGCCGCCTACTGCGGCTGCTCCGAGGACGCGTTCGACACATGGGTTAAGAAGGGCTTGGTGCCGGGGGCTATCCCGGCACTCAGCGTTGGGATCGCAAGGCGATTGACTGGTATCTTGACCGAGCTTCCGGTCTGCCTACCGGGGAGACCGCATCGAGCGATCCGGATGTAGCCCTGGCAGAGTGGCTGGCTTCTAGACGTGCAGGCCGGTGAGCGCGATCTGGGGTCGATAACCATCACGGACACTCAGGGAGCGAGAGGAGATTGTTCGGCTGAATTCCGTCCGCTGTTGTCTTGATGTACTTGTGCCCTTCGTGTTTGGCCACGATCAAACCAGCCGTGAGCCCGTCTTCCTGCACATAGAATTCCCACGCGCCGCTTTCGATGTCTCTGATCGTCTGAACGACAGATTGCTTCCACTGACTTCCGTTCGAATATACCCCGCCGATGCTGCTGATTCTCTCGTGTGGATTCGTCCTGTCGGTCTTACTGATGCAACGAACGCGTGCGAGCCTGGCCACGGGGGTCCTCTTCTTCCGCATGCAAAAAGAGCAACCAGCTTAGCGTTCAGTGGCGGACCATGCTGCCGACCAATTCAGGTAGTTGTGCCAGGGCTTTTGCTGATGGAAGTATCCTACCGTCAGCCTTATTCCGTCGCTGAGGCTGGCAGTGGAGTTAGCGGCGCGTGGTAGGGACAGCGCTTCTTCTCTCGTCGAGCGCCGAATCACGTGGCCGCTAACTTCCAACCCCTGGGCCGAAGGATGCACACACTCGAGCCGCACATCACAGACCTACGGTCGCAAGCGCTTGAGGTGCTTGCAGCCAATCAGGCCCGGGCCGCCGATCAGTCTTTGAGCCTGGCAGATCGCCAAGTCGCGACATCTGATGCAGAGAAGGCTCAGGCAGTGTTAGGCATACTCGATAGCGTGAAGCTCACCCCCGGGCCGAAGGAGGCGGGGAAGATCTCGCTGCACGTATACGCGTGCTTCTAGAGGGGGAGGGGTGAGTGCGCCCGACTTTCTCGGGGCTAGTCGTCCGTTCTTTAATCGCGGGCACGGTGTCAACCTGTCAATCGGCGTTGGACTGGGACCTCCGATCGGCATCCAAAAGGCCCCCCTTTGATCGGCGCATTCTGCTGGTAGCGCTCGGCTCGTCGGAGCTGGCCGGGATAGCGGAGGCGAGCCGAGCGCGGGTGATGTGATCGTCGTCTCGGCTTTTGAATCGCCAACTGTCGTTGCCGGTCTCGACGATGTCACAGTGGTGGGTCAATCGGTCGAGCAGCGCGGTGGTCATCTTGGCGTCGCCGAACACACTGGGCCACTCGCCGAATGCAAGGTTAGTCGTGACGATCACGGAGGCGCGCTCATAGAGCCGGCTGACGAGGTGGAACAGAAGCTGGCCACCGGACCGGGCAAAAGGCAGATAGCCGAGTTCGTCCAGGACGATGAAGTCCATCCGGGTCAGATGCTCGGCAAGCCGGCCCTGACGTCCGCTGCGGGTCTCGGCCTCGAGGCGGTTGACGAGGTCGACCACATTGTAGAAGCGGCCGCGGGCGCCGCCGCGGATGCAGCTTCTTGCGATGGCTATGGCAAGATGGGTCTTGCCGGTTCCAGTACCGCCGACCAGGACGACGTTGCGCTGCTGAGCGATGAAGCGGCCGCCAGCGAGATCATTGACGAGCGTCTGGTTAATCGGCATTCCGTCGAACCGGAAGTCGGCGATATCCTTGGCAAGCGGCAGCTTGGAAATGGTGAGCTGGTATTTGATCGACCGGGCCTGCTTCTCGTCGATTTCGGCGTTGAGCAGGTCGCCGACGATGCGCTGGGGTTCGTGCTGGCGTTTGATCGCGGTCGCCATGATCTCGTCGAAGGCGGCCTTCATGCCGTAGAGCTTGAGCTCGCCCATGAGGTCGAAGATTTGAGTTCGTTCCATCAGCTGGTCCTCCTAAGGTTGTCGTAACGGGAACAGTCGGCGATCGGCGCATGGCGAAGCGTTAGCGCCGCCGGCGTCATGATGTTTGCCGGTGGCGCGGGTTCGCGTTGCCGGGCCAGGATGTTGATCACGACATCGGCGGAATGGACGCCGTGGCGGAGCGCTTCGGCACAGGCGGCTTCCACCGCCGGCAGACCGTCGGTCGGCACCGCGTTGAGGATGTCGACCATCTGCCGATTGCCATCGTCGGTGCTGGCGAGCCTGCGCCAGATCCATTCGATCGCTGCCGGCAACACCCAGTCCTTGAAGGGAGCGCCATTGCGCAAGGCGCCGGGTTTGCGAGCAAGCACCGGCACATAGTGCCAGGGATCGTAGGTCGTCTCGCCACGTCCGAAGGATCGTGGATGTTCTGCGACGATGCGCCCATCCTGGCGGATCACGATGCGGTCGGCATAGGCCTGGACCTCGACCGGGCGCCCGACCGCGCTGGCTGCGACTGAGTATTTGTTGTTGTCGAAGCGCACCAGACAGGTCTTGGAGACCGATGCCGTCACCGCATGGAACAAACCGGTTCACGTGGTCCCGCTCCGCGAGTCCATTTCACACCTCACGCAAATTCATGCCCGGTGCGTCAGGCCTCCGTCGTGAAGGCCATTCTGATCATCGTTCAGCTGTCGTCTCCAGCCGGTGCTTGGATTCAGTTGCGACCAGAGTGCCCCATCAGCTTCGACTGGATACGAGCTAGCGCGTCACTGAGCCTCGCCGCTTCATTAAAGCGTGTTTCCGAATATGGCGGGCGCGCGGATGGATCGTGCAAGAGGGCCTCCGCTGTATTCGAGAGCCGGCGAAGGGGCGTCCTCAGCCACTGCGCCGCACAAAAGAGTAGTGCTAGTGTAGCAATGGCACAAGCACCAAAACTACTCCAGAATGATCGGATTAGATTACGGGTGGACGCAAGCGCCCCGTCGGCACTCTGCCGAACCAGAAGAGACCAACCGAAGCTTGGAAGGTTCGCGAAGCCGACCGTCGGAACGATCACCGTGAAGTAGTCCCGGCCGTCAGGCCAACGTTCGCGCAGAGACGCAGTCGTGACGCGACTAGCCGCAAGCGCGGAGCCGATGCTGAGCGGCTTGTTGATAAGATCCGGCGGACCAAACAGGACGGTTCGATCTCCCGAAAGCAGCAGCACATCAATGCCGGGTACTTGTAACGAGTCCATGCCTTCTGCGACCCATTTCCAGTCGAGGTGAGCGCCGATGACCCCGGCAACGGAGCCGGCGTGGCGCAACGGCGCTGCCAGGTCGATAAAGCGATAGGGCTCACGAGGTGGAGGCAACTGGGTGGCCAGTAGTTGAGCGGCATGCACATCGATAGCCGTCGGCGAGACAAGGCCCCGCCTAAACCAAGGTCGCTGTGCAACGCTTGCTCCTTCGAGCATGCCGTCTTTAGCCGCGAGAATGGTCCCTTCGAGATCCGCGACGCCGAGCCAAGTGTAGCGTCGATCAAGACGGCTCAAGAAGTCGATGTGTTCTCGCGCATTCTTTAGATCAGTTAGGTCAATGAGCTCAGCGGACCGAGCTACATCCATCCAAACTCCGTAGAGCCGGCGGGCCAACAGCGCGGAACTCATTTCGCCGCGAATTCTTAACGCGTCGAACTGCAGCTGCTCTCCCCCTTGCTGTAGCAAGGTCGTGTAGATCGTCGCGGTCACCACGGCCGGCACCAATATGAGCAAGGCGCCTCCACAGAACACCAAGGAGAGTAGGCTCGGTCTTCTCGGCATCTCGTGCTCCTTAACTCGTTAGAGCTCGCGCCAACTCGCGGATCATTTGCAAGATGTTCCCTCGATAGGCCCCTGGCATGGCCGATTCAGTGTGAAGCTTCTTGATAATTTTCGCCCTTTGCTCGGGAGTTGGAGAGAACTTGATTCGATAGCCATCACGAGTATTCGCAACAACATGCGCGTCTACTCCGCCTATCCCAGGCAGGTCGAGCTTCCCTGCTGCTCCGGCAGAAAGTCCGGATGGACCGCTGATTCGAGCGCCCCCTCGGCCCAGATTGAGAAGCCATCCGCGGTGCTTCTCACCTTGGATCACCAACGTGATGGGTTCTGGAATCTGGCGCTGAGGTCGATCGTATCGAGGTCGTTCAATGCACACCACGACTGCCACGAACAGCACCAGAATGTTGTAAACTGTCCAGAACATCACGATAGCCGTGCCGTCGCCCGCTGTTGCGGACGTATCGAAGACAAAATCGGAGTTTAACGGCACGATCAGGCCGCCGATCGTCAGTGCGAGTAGGAGTAGAAACGGTCGCATCAACGCCCATTGAACAACGACCTTGGTGCGGTCGCCGCCTTTGGCCGTGACCGAGAATTTATGCGATCCGCTGGTCAGAAGCCCGAGAGCAGCTGCCCGGCTGATGGGCCAGGCCGCGATCAGTTGAGCCGTATCGTTGAGAAGCGGGACAAACAACCCTTTTGAAAGCCAGTTCAGGGACACCAGAACCATTAGGTAATAGGGTACATAATAACTGATAATTTCCACCAGCGACGCGTTCACGATGGTGATACCGAACCACCAGTACAACAGGGGGCAAACCAAGCTGGCAAGCCTGAAGGGAAAAGTGCTGAGCCAGTAGAGCAATGAATCGAGGATCCCGATTCTATGCATCAGACCAAGGCTGCGCATGCCAAAGGGGCTGTATGAGTTGCGGACAATTTGCATCAAGCCGAGGCACCACCGTCCACGCTGAGTAATATACTCTTTCAGTCCTTCGGGAGCCAAACCTTCAGTCAATGGCTCGTTAAGGTACACAGTTTGCCAGCCGTTTTCCGCAAGCTTGAGGGTGAGTAGAAAGTCCTCGGTTACGCTTTGTGTTGGAATCCAGCCAATCTGCTCGACGGCCTGTACCCGCATTACGGATGATGTCCCACAGCAGATGGCAATCCCCCAAGCGTCCCGCGCTGGCTCGACGTTGTCAAAGAAATGACGTTGTTCATCCGGATATGCGGTGCTTATTCCAAGGTTATGTTGGATCGGATCAGGATTGAAGAAGTGCTGCGGGGTTTGCACTAGTCCGACGCTTGGCTCGTGAAACAACGCTAGCGTCCGCTCGATGAAGTCCGCATGGGGAACGAAATCTGCGTCAAGTACAGCGACAAAGACCGGGGGGGCTGGATCGCGGGCGCACGCGCGAAGTGCATGGTTAATGTTCCCCGCTTTAGCGTGCTCCTTATCCGAGCGTGCGAGATATCCGATTTCGTGCAGCTCGCAAAGTTGCCGCACCCAATTCCTGGCGCCGTCGTCGAGGATAAAAATCCGAAGCCGTGGATAGCGGATTTGCGCCGCGCCAATGATCGTGCGCTCGAGCACTTCCGACGGCTCGTTGTAAGTCGTGATAAAAACGTCCACACGCGGCGCTTCTCCAGGCAGCCACCATTCGGAGTACCGGTCTGCTTCTGCCGACCGCTCTTTCACCCGCGACAGTATGAAAAACGCGATGGTAGAGGAAAGCATCGTCAGAGCTTCGAGGATGGCGAATCCCCAACTGAACAGCGCGTCCGCAGTCCAGTCGAGGGGCGCCAGCGTTTCGGTGAAGCGCCAAGCCATATAACGCCAAGACAGTACGGCAGCCGTCCCCAGGAGAAGAGCGCGCCAATACCACTTCATCGGATTGAGAAACGGAAAGACGGTAAGGCAGAGCCCAATTATGAAGGCGGCGCCTGCGAAGGCAGCAACGAGTGGCGACAGCAGAATCATCAGAGTCCGTACCGCGTTATAAAGCGACGGAATTGTGCGATTGGGCCAGCTGTGAAGATGACGCGTCCAGTACGTCCAATCGCGCAGCCGAGATCTGCCTCTCCTGCAAGGTCTGGAACTGTCACTGTGACATCAAAGCGCTGGAGATGTTGCGCACTTGGACCCACAGCAAGATTGGTGTAGAGCGAGGCCGCACCGGATCCGCCAAGGCGGGTTATGGTTGCATTGAAAATACGATCATCTCGAAACAACCGAAATTGCGCGGCGGTTCCCACCGAGAGACCGTCGTAGAGAGATTCGCTGACGCCCGCGGTGACGATCAGGGTACTGCAGTCTACGATCTTGACGAGATCCTGGCCGCGCCGCGCGTATTGGCCATCGTCTATTAGTATGTCCCAGACCAAACCAACGACGCTGGCATTAAGGGTAGCGAAGCTCAAATTATTGACACGAAGACGCTCGGCATCGACTTGCCGGTCGAGCTGTACAATACGTGCTTTCACCTGCTGCTGGTCGACATTTAGCTCGGCCAACCGCTGCTCGAGCTCTCGGATACGTTGGGCCGAGGAGGGAGCGTCGTTATAGGACTCCCCGATGAAGACGCCCTCGCGAGCGGACGCAAGTTCCGTCTCTAAATATTTCACTCGCTGCTGCGCACTCTCCAGTTCTTGCTGCGCGACGTCGTAAGTTGCGCGAGCGCGATCCAAATTCGCCGCCGTCTGTACACCACGCGTGCTCAGTTCGTTTGCTCGCTTGAATTCTGCGTCCGCTTGACGAAGACGTGTGGCCGCAGCGTCTTGAGCTGCTTTCGTTTCGGCAATTCGAGCCTCAATCTGCCGAACCCTTCCGCGCTGGTAATCAGTTGATTGAACGTCGAAGCGAGACCTGGATGCGGACAAGGCCTCTCGCTGGCCAACAAGACGGTTGAGCTCGATCTGCTGGTTCGTGCGATCGCGATCAAGCTCAAGAAGCCTCGCGGTATCGAAGCGTTGGTCGTTGATTTCTGCTATGAACTCGCCGGGATTAATGCGCGCGCCGATGCTCTTTACGGCAAGCGTTACCTTTCCTTCGATCGGGGCGCGAACGATGTAGAGCCGCGCATTGAGTGTAGCATCCGCCGATGTTCCAGCGAAGTGCTCACCGATAATAACGTACAATCCCATTGCCAACAGGGCCAAGCCGACGATTGCACGTACGAGCCTCATAAGGACATTCCAACTGCATTTATGACGGGAAGGTCGCGCAGCGTATTACTGAGCAGCTACGGTCCAATCGTTTTCGCCTAAGCGACCCTCCGCCCTGCTTTGGATTGCCAAGTCCGCTCGGATGCAAGTGTTAGCGGCTCAGGCGTCATGATCAGACTAACAGGCTGGTAAAGAAGAGCTTCGTGATCTCAGCGGCAGGAGGATCCGTATCGTCAGAAGTGCAAACGGTCATGAATTCATTCCTGCAGTTCGAGCAGCGCCAGAGATCTTGGACCCTCCGCGCACCGATTCGTTCATGCCACTCGAGGTGGACCAATGCAGAGCCACATTGAGGGCAGTTTTTCTGACGTGCTATTGAGACCGACTCCATGTGGCAGCTCGTGTAATTGCGTCAAAAGGCCACAGCCGAAGAAGCGTTAGTGTAGCCGCCGCTTCGTGGCGGCTGCGGTAGATGGACCTCGCTATTCAAATCCTGTGCCAATCGCGACAGCTTGATCAGTAAGGGATAATTTTTCAAGGAAGTGTACCAAACCGACAGCATGTCAGAAATCGGACAGTCAAGGTCATGTTCTAACGTAAGGTCGCAAATCGGACTGAGTCTCGTTTTGGAATCCTTTGGGGGATCGTTTGGTGCTGAGTAATGCGGCCTGGGAGGTTTGGCTGATCATAAACGGCCTGATCAGGAGGGGTCCCACCTGACGGGAGGCAGCGGATGTCCGTGGAAGTGTGATTCGGATCGTGTGCGTCCGGCGCTCCCTGGAGTAATCAGGAGCCGTTAGGAGACGGCTCCGGCGCTTCAGTCCGAGGGGCATTAGGGGATTTGGATAACGGCTCTTCGAGATGATAATCCAGACTTCGGGTATCTGATCGCCGTTAATTCAGCTCATCGTGTATCTGCAAGCCGCCAGAGCGAAGAGGAGTAGTCGAAGATCAGGCGCTTGGCCGCTCGCGCACCCTGAGCGCATAGGGCCGTTCGCGGGCCCCTGTGCGTTGACGCTGGAGTCGGTCAAAAACGGTGATGCACGACAGGCCGCCGCCCGCAATCGCGTAATCGAGCCAAGGTGATCTCTTAAGAGTCTGCGCCCCGTCCAAGTGAATGCGCCCGCCCTGAGCAATAATGCAGGGTGATGCGTCGAATGTATCGCGGCAACTCTAAACGCTTTATTCTAATCAAGCGCCTCCCCAGCACGCTTGAACTCAGCGCGTCGGCTCACGCATGTGGGTTTCTTGCTCCAGCTTCAGTGACCGGTCCGCGGCTGGCTTCGCGATCGAGCAGCGCGGGGATACCGGCGGCTGGAACGGGACCACTGAACAGGTAGCCTTGTCCTTCTGTGCAACCATTAGACACCAGAAAGACGAGCTGGCGTTCGTCTTCGACTCCCTCGGCCGTGGTCGTCAAACCAAACCCTTCAGCAAGGCCGAGTATAGCACGAACGATCACCCGGCTGTCAGTGCTGTGGTCGAGATGAGACACGAAGCTGCGATCGATCTTGATCTTGTCAAGACGAAACGAAAGCAGCTGGCTAAGCGTAGCATAACCTGTCCCGAAATCATCGAGCGCAATGCGGACGCCGGCTTGACGAAGTTCGTCAATCACGGTCTTCGCAGCCCCGTTTCTTTCCACGAACGCGCTCTCTGTAATTTCAATCTCCAGGCGGCGCGGACTAAAGCCGGTTTGCTCTAGGATCGATATAATGCGCTCTCCAAGCGCGGAATCCCGCAACTGAACAGGCGAAATGTTGAAGGCAAGCGAAAACGTCTTTGGCCACGCAGTGGCATCAAGACACGCGCGGCGAAACAGCTGATCTCCAAGAGCGTTGATGAGGCCTGTTTCTTCTGCAATCGGAATAAACACGTCAGGCGGGATATGGCCCGATGTCTTGCTCTCCCAACGCGCCAACGCCTCGAACCCGACTATGCGATTACTTACAAGTGAAACCACCGGCTGGTAATGGGGCTCGATAATATCCGTTGCGATAGCGCTCCGAAGCTCACGCTCAATATTGATGCGCCGCTCGACATGCACGTCCATGTCAGGTTCAAAAAAGCGAACACGCGACCTGCCGTCGCCTTGAGCGCGATAAAGTGCGCGTTCTGCGCGCCTAACCAATTCGTGGGGAGCGACGCCATCAAGCGGAGCGATGGCGATGCCAATTCCAAGACTAAGCTCGGCTGCGCCAGCCTCAATCGCGAAACTGTCGGCGGCAGACGCCACGATACGGCGCGCCAGATTGGCGGGATCCTTGAGGGAGCTAATGTTGGGCAGGACGATCCCGAATTCGTCGCCTCCGATCCTCGCCAGGAGGCCGTCCTTGCACAAGATGTCGGCAAGCCTTGTGGCAAGTTCGCAGAGTGCCTTGTCCACCGCTGCATGGCCGTGCGTATCCTTGATTCGCTTTAAGCCGTCGAGGCCGAGCATCAGAACTGCGACTTGATGCGTGTCGGTGGCGAGGCCAACGCACAGATCAAGTTTGTCATCAAACAGGCGGCGGTTTGGCAAGCCAGTCAATGGATCGTGTCGCGCCAAATCGCGGGCTTCTCCTTCTGTGATGGTTCGTGCTTCAGTTCCGCGGGCGAGTTCTCGGTAGCGCCGAACACTAAAGATCGTGAGCCCAATGCTAAGCAAGAATGCAACGAACACGATGAAGATAATGTCGTCGAGTACCGACTCCACATAGCGCTGTCCCAGCTGCGCTAAACGAGGGCCAAGCCCATAGAGATACGCTAAAACTGAAGTGAGAACGACGCCACCGAATAGAGCAATGACGTCCCTCGTGGCAGGACTGCGCCAATCGAAGTGCAATACGCGCAATCGTGGAGTTGACATTCTCATCTCATTCAAACACTCCGCAGCGCGGGGTGGCCCAGTGAGGTTCTTAGCCGCAGCATGATTGTTGAGAACCAGATGTTGTGCCGATTGCCGAACTTCAGTAACGGCTTCGCAAGCAGCAACGAGCCATCGGGGCGCGATAGCGGCCTCCCGCAAACGTTGTGTTCGAGCGACCGGCAAGTTCGCGCACCGAAGCAACGAGCTATATCCTGAATATGCCGCTTCAAGACTTTGAACACTCTGGAGCGCGAGCGCCAAGGGAGGGCGCTAGTTTACGTGCGATAGCAATCAGCGCGACCAAGCTCCTACTAGTTGTACCTCCTGATCCGGACCTTCTGCCAAGTGCCTGGCGAGCGGATTGGCTCGCGGCGCGCGCCAAGGGGCGGCCGCCTTGGCGAGGTGAGGCGACCGCCAGTTGAGCGCTCGATGGAACGACGGCTGTCACGCGACGCCGTCGTAGCAAGCAACGACATAACAGCTCCCGGCAGCTAGTGGCCGCAGCCTATTGCGGTGCGAACCTGCCTGCAAATTGCAATGGATGGACCATGACCGAATAGTTGTTAATAGAGGCGGGCTTTGGCTCGAAGAACAGCGAGAACGGGCGTCCCGGTCAAGAGCACCGGAGACGGAGTGAACGATGAACGATATCCTAGGCGACAACCACACGGTTGCGGCCTTCAAATTTTGCGCGATAGAGTCGCTGGTCGGCGACGTTCAAGAACCCGTCGAGCGTGTCTCCATCACGCCTGAACTCCGACACTCCAACGCTGATGGTGACGCCGACCGACGGTCCGGCTCCGACGTCGAATGCAGTGCGTTCGATGGCCGATCGAAGGCGCTCGGCGACCGCGCCAGCCGCGTCGAGCGTCGCCCCCGGTAGCAGTACCATGAATTCTTCACCGCCCACGCGCGCGACAGAGTCGTAAGGCCGGATTGCCTCCAGACACTTTCGCACGAATACGCGCAGGACCTCATCGCCGACGCTGTGACCACGTGAGTCGTTTATATCCTTGAAATGGTCTAGATCGAGGGACAGCAGAGACAACGGAGCTCCGGTCCTCTTGGCTCGTGCGATCTCCGCGCCGATATGCTCAATAAAGTGGCGCCGGTTCCCGGCACCGGTTAGTGGATCAGTGGCGGCGAGCCGCTCCAGCCGACGATTGCTCAATTTCACTTGCTGAAGTGCCTTTTGAGTGTCGGCCATCGATTTGGCCAGGCGGGCGGTCATTTCTTCCTGGCTATAGATGGTGGCGAACGATTGCGTTGTTCGGAAAGCCTGGACGACGCCATAGCTGAGCAAAAAAAATCCGCCAGCAAAGATTGCGTGAGCCAGCCACCACATATGATTCCACGGCGCGGCCAAAATGAATGCGAGCGACGATAGCGCAAACCATGCGACAGAAACGCCGAAAACAACCATGAGCGGCGAGTGAATCCGTCGCATGAGCAAGACCGCGACGTTCAGCGCACTGAAGAGCAATGCGCCGCCCTCCATGGACAGGCGGACCACCGGGTGCCCAGCATAGGGCGAATAGGCGACCAGTGCGACAGCTAGGTCCATCGTAAGGAACAGGCCAATCCACGTCAGCCATGCGCGCGTGTCCGAGCGCTTCTCAAGTCCGTCTGACGGCCGGTTGTAGCTGAGTAGCCCGACGAAGAGCAAAATCGACATCGCCAGACGCGACGCTGGCCCATAGAGCAGAAACAGCCAAATGTTGCGATGTGCCATCCCGGTGAAGGCGCCGTGCAGCGTATAGATCAGCACGAAGGCCAGAAAACCAAGCGTCAACCACCGCAACAGAGGCTCGCCTGAAGACCGATAGCACCGCCACGTCACATATGTGACGAACAGCCCCTCGAGGGTAGCGACGGCGATGGCGAATTCGTGGAATAGGTGGTCTTCAAACTTCAGCGCGGGATCTTGCTGGAAATAGAGGTAAGCGATGAACTGAGTGGGGAGCAGCGCGAAGCCGATAATGAGAAGGCTCGTATACGCCTGTGTGATCAGCCGAAGCGCGCTGGGCGGCTCCTGCAACATAAGATTGGTACTCATATGCTATACCGTCATTCCATGATGATCGCACGCGGTCCTTTCATGAACTCGTGGGGCCCTTCTTCAAGCATCTTGGAGTCGTGCTAGACAAGCAAAGTGAAGGCATCATGGCTCGTCTCCGCCGTAGCTCATCCAACACCCGGCACGGGTGATCCCGCTGAACGGGCGCGGAAGTCACAAGATTTACGTTTCCGTCCATCGGCTGCACTCATCCGGACGGGGCTGCGACGCCGCCAGGATTGGCTTGCCATCCAAGAGCGGCCAAGTTCGCCACTGCGGGATCGTCGGTGCCGTGGCGGGTTATGTGTTCGAGCCCACTAGGTTCAGCCCACCCGCTCCGCTGACGGTAAGGGTATCGTGCGTGTTCAGTACAGTATCCCAGCTGCTGCCCCGAGTCGTCACGATCTGCGACCCGGTCGAAAACGCGCCGGAGGAGGAGGAAATCACGAGGCCATTGAGGAAGGGATTCTGCGCATTACCATACTCAATCGTCTGCTTGTCACCCACTGGTAGCGCCGCTGTGACGGTCGGTCCGGACTGGTTCGGCTCGGAGCCGACGAGCGTGATGAGCAACACCGTAAGTGTCACCCCGCTTTGATTGATGAGTTTCTTGTATACCATCTGCGACCTCCGTCCTGCCCGTGTCCCCGCGGCAAAATGCGGGACAGAGGTTCCGCTATATACATTAACTGACTAAGCTAAGCCCCTGCCAGATCTTGTAGGCGGCCGACATTTGGAGCCTGCCAGGACTGGGCAGGTCACTTTATACCAAGCGGCTGGATCGCGGCCGCTTTTTGTAGCCGTCGGCGGCGGACGTGGTGACAATCACCCCAGTCCAGCTTCGCTACGTGCTCGACTACCCATGCGAATGCTCCTCCTCGTGAAGCTGTGATTCTGAGATGGAGATGGTCGAGCTCGTGATTGCGTAGTTTTCGAGCCTCCATCGCGTACGGCGTGTTGGAGAACGGGTGCGCGTCCGAAGGGATGCGATCGATTAAAAGGCCCGCTTGCCTGCTGTTCGATACGCCAGCGAAATTTCTGTGTGCTTAGCAGGTCGGATGAATGCCGCCATCGCGTACAGGCCGGGCGTGCAAGAGAATGCGCTGGGCCGTGATGGGCAGCACGTTGTCGGGGCAATTTGGCGACCGATGTTGCTAGATCGTCAATATGGCACGATCAGCAATTTCATCATCGTGCATGTTGGTGCGGGCGGGCTCGAGCACGCGTTCTTCTCACTTTTGATGCAGTTTGGAGGATGTCTTGCGCTTTGATTGGGGAAAATCAGCGCCATGCAGCAAGCACTCCACCGCTCCAGTCTGGTGCCGCGTGGGTTCGTTGAAGAGAGTGCGTGCTATGAGGGTGACAAAGTTGTCATTACGGTCCGAGCATCCAGAAGCGTTGGCGTATGTCCGTCGTAGAGAACGGATTCACGACGTGTCGATAGGCGGTATCGACGACGCGTGACCGATCTGCCGCTCTTGGGGCGGATCGTAGAGCTCCTGGTGATCGCCCGCCGCTTCCGCTGCCACGCCGTCCTGTGCGGTGCTATATATTCGCTGAGCGCTTCGCAAGGGATACTGTGCGGATTCCGACGAAGTCGCCCAGGCGTACCGATATGAAGTCGCCCGTGGATTCCGAGACGATGTCGCCCACCTTTCCGATTTGATCTCGCCCAGCAGCGAGGCGTTCTGGCCGGCTGGTTCTCTGGCATCGGTCAAGCCGCGCGGTCAATCTGGAATCGCGACTTCAACCTTTTTTCTTCTTCTGCGGTTGCTGTGGGCATGTGGGCAACGCGATTGCGTTGTCCAAGCGCAGCGGCATGTCCACAGCGCTCAGGTCTTTCGGGCGGATTGCCGGGTTCGGCGCAGGCTCTCACCGGTGAGGTCGAGCCGATGGGCATTGTGGACGAGGCGATCGAGCACGGCGTCGGCATAGGTGGGATCTCCAATGAGCAGATGCCACTGGTCCACGGGGAGCTGGCTGGTGACGATGGTGGAGCGATGACCGTAGCGATCTTCGAGGATTTCCAGGAGGTCGTGACGGGCGCCGGCATCGAGCGGCTCGAGCCCCCAATCATCGAGGATCAGCAGATCGACACGGCCAAGGCTGCGCAACAGGCGTGGGTGACGACCGTCGCCGCGGGCGAGCGCCAGATCGTCGAACAGGCGCGGGACGCGCTGATAGAGCACGGAGCGATTGTCGCGACAGGCCTTGTGGCCGAGCGCCGAGGCGAGCCAACTCTTGCCGACGCCTGCCGGGCCGCAGATCAGGAGATTGACGTGGTCGTCGATCCAACGGCCCTCGACAAGCTTGGCGAACAGCGGGCGGTCGAGACCGCGCGGGGTGCGATAGTCGATGTCCTCGACGCATGCCTGCTGGCGCAGCTTGGCGTAGCGCAGGCGAGTGGCGAGCCGTTTGTCGTGCCGCAGCGAGGCTTCACG
Source organism: Bradyrhizobium sp. USDA 326 (assembly GCF_049739485.1). Classification (NCBI taxonomy): domain Bacteria; kingdom Pseudomonadati; phylum Pseudomonadota; class Alphaproteobacteria; order Hyphomicrobiales; family Nitrobacteraceae; genus Bradyrhizobium; species Bradyrhizobium sp. USDA 326. The sequence continues at coordinate 1,612,318 of NZ_JBMGQA010000001.1, read as the reverse complement.
TTCGAGCAGCAGAGCAAGCCATTCGGCGTGACCGAGGCTGCCAGCCTCACCGGCGGCTTCAATGTCGGCGAAGGCCTTGGCCATGCCGTGGAGGCCGAGGGCGTTGAGGCGGTCGAGGGTCGGATGGGTGAGCAAGGGACGGTCTCCTAATTGTAGTAGCGCGGTCCGCGGATGTTGGCATGCAGGATCGGCGCATCGTCCGCGGAGCGCTGGTGAGCGAGACGCCGATCGAGATTGTTGGCGAGGATCGACTTGACCGAGCCATAGGTGCGCGCGCCGATGTCGATCGCCCGCGCAGCCGCCGCGTCCAGCCGTTCGCGCCCATAGGAGGCGGCGAGCCTGAGGATGCCGAGGCAGGCGCGGAAGCCTTGTTCGGGGTGCGAGCGCTCGTCGAGAATGAGGTCGCACAATGCGCTGGTTGCCGGCCCGATCGCGGCGGCGTCCTGACGGATACGCCCGATAGTCCAGCCGGCGTAGCGCCGATGGCTGGAGGCCATGTGCTCCGGCACGGTGGTGTGCTTGTGATTGCCACTCATGCGCTGATGCGCGGCAATCCGCTCGCCCTTGTGGAAGATCTCGACGGTGCGGGCGGTGAACCGCACCTCGACCTCGGCGCGGGCGAAGCGATGCGGAACGCTGTAATAATGCTTCTCCACCTCGACGTGGTAATCGAGGCTGACGCGGCGGATCCGCCACTCCGCGAGGATGTAGGGGCTCGCCGGCAACGGCTTGAGCGCCGGCCGGTCGACCTCCTCGAGCAGCCGGCGGCGCGTCACGCCGAGCCGCCGGATCGGCCGCTCCTCGTTGAGCCTGGTGAGCAACTCGCCGATCGCCGCGTTGACCTCGGCGAGGCTGTAGAAGGTACGATGGCGCAGGCGGCCGAGCAGCCAGCGCTCGACGATGAGGACGGCTTGCTCGACCTTGGCCTTGTCGCGCGGCTTGCGCGGCCGCGCCGGCAAGACGGCCGTGCCGTAATGCGCGGCCATCTCCGCATAGGTGCGATTGATCTGCGGGTCGTAGAGGCTCGCCTTGATGACTGCGACCTTGGTGTTGTCAGGCACCAAGAGCGCCGGGACGCCGCCGATCGCCGCGAAGGCGCCAACATGGGCGCTGATCCAGTCGGCGAGCCCCTGCGTCCACGTCGCCTGCGCGTAGGTGAAGCTTGAGGCGCCGAGCACGGCGACGAAGATCTGCGCCGTCCTCCGCTCGCCGGTGAGGCGGTCGACCACCACCGGCACGCCGTCGCCCGCGTAGTCGACGAACAGCTTGTCGCCGGCCGCGTGCGCCTGGCGCATCGTCACCGACAGGCGTCCCTCCCAGGCGCGGTAAAGCTCGCAGAAGCGCGAGTACCGGTATCCGCCGGGCTCGGCGCCGATGTACTCCTCCCACAGGATCGACAGCGTCACATGCTTGCGCTTGAGCTCGCGGTGCACCGCCGCCCAGTCGGGCTCGGCGATGCGGCGATGACCCTGCCGGTTACCGTTGCCGGTCTTGGCGAACAGGCGGGCCTCCAGGGCCGCATCCGTGAGTTCGTCGGGCAACGGCCAGCTCAGGCCTGCGGCCTCGAACCGCCGGATGGTCAGCCGCACTGTCGAGGGCGCCGCGCCCATCCGCCGAGCAATCTCGCGGCTCGGCAGCCCAGCCGCCTTCATCCTGATCACATCGCGCACACGGCGCATCGCAAGCCTCTCCGTCGGCATCCAGGGTCCCCCTTCGCAAAACCGAAAGGTTGACCCTATGGGAGCCAGAAGAGGTCTCGTCACCCGGGCGACATCATCCCGGAATGGTGGGCGACATCATCTCGGAACGGGTGGGCGACTTCAAATCGGAATGGTGGGCGAGATCATCTCGGAATACCGGAGGGTTCAAATAGGTCCCGCGTCGCAGATCTCGCCGCAACTCCAGCGCGGGACCTATTTGAACCTGGATTGAACGAAGCCGCGTCTTGTGAGCGGGGAGCTATGGGGGCTCGATCTAGGCGCCGGTAGGCGCAATTGACCTGATGTCGGGTCCGCGAGCGAGTGTGGCGGCAGATTGTGGCTGATGTTGGCAGCAAAGGATGTCGCCGTCGATAGCGTCGAACGGCGCGTGAGGCCCAGGCGGCTGACTATCGCCCGTTCGCCGGGCGTTGTGAGCGTGCTTGATCGTTCCGGCGGAGAACGTCGGCATGGCGATGCGTGCAGTGGGAGCGGACAAGTCGAGGTCGTCGGTCATGATGTATCGCAGCGAGGTGCTGCGCGTCGCTGCGCTGGCGCCCGCGGCACAGGCCCAACCTCGACCATGCGGCCTCCGCAGATGGGGCACAAGTCGAGGCGGTGACCAAGGAGGATGGCGCAGCGCTCACGATAGTTGATAGCTTCGGCAGGCGGAGGTGGCTGCGGCGCGTCAAGCGCCGCTCGGATGCGCGCGAGTTTGGCGGCGCGGCAGGCGTTCGCCAGGAAACCAAAATGACGGATGCGGCGGAACCCCTTCGGCAATATGTGGAGCAGAAAGCGACGAAGGAACTCCTCAGTGTCGAGTGTCATCACTTTGGATTTGTTGCCAGCACGATAATCCTTCCACCGGAAGCGAACGTGGCCCTGGTCACAGGTAAGGAGCCGGCTGTTGGCGATCGCAACGCGATGGGTGTAGCGCCCGAGATAGGCCAGAACCTGTTCTGGTCCGCCGAAGGGACGCTTGGCGTAGACGACCCACTCGACCTTGCGGAGGGCGTTTAGATGGCGGGCGAATGCCGCTGGCTCGACGAGGTGCGCGAGATGGCCGAAGAACTGGAGCTTGGTGCCATCGAACGCCGCCTGCAGGCGCTCCAGGAATAGCCGACGATACAATCGTGACAGGACGCGAACGGGAAGGAAGAAGCCGGGGCGACAATGAACCCAGCTTCCATCAGGGGCGATCCCGCCGCCTGGCACGAGGCAATGGGCGTGCGGATGATGCGTCAGGGTCTGGCCCCACGTATGGAGAATGGCGATCATCCCGGTCTCGGCACCGAGATGCTTCGGGTCGGCGCTGATGAGACGGATCGTCTCAGCCGCTGCCTTGAGCAGGATGTCGTAGACCACCGCCTTGTTCTGCAGCGCGATGGCAGCCACCGGCGCCGGCACGGTGAAGACGACATGGAAATAGGGGACCGGCAGCAGGTCGGCCTGGCGCTCGGCGAGCCATTGGGCGCGCGCGAGCGCTTGGCACTTTGGACAGTGCCGATCGCGACAGCTGTTATAGGTGACACGGACCAGGCCGCAGTCGTCGCACCGCTCGACGTGGCCGCCGAGCGTCGCTGTGCGACACGCCTCGATGGCCGCCATCACACGGCGCTGATCGGAGGACAGCCGAGGACCCTGCGCGGCACGGAACGCGTCGCCGTGGCGGCGGAGGATGTCCGCCACCTCAAGCATCGGGCGCATATGCGCAGCTCAATCGGGTGGGATCACCCTGACGGAGAGTCCATCGAATGGGCTGGTCGTGCGGGCGAGCAGATTGGTCGCAACCTGAGCGTAGCGCGCGGTCGATCCCAGGTCGGCATGTCCGAGCAGAACTTGAATGATGCGAATGTCGATCCCGCTTTCCAGGAGATGGGTCGCAAACGAGTGCCGGAGCGTATGGACAGTAATCGGCTTGGCAAGCCGAGCGCGGCGGCGGGCGGCGCGGCAGGCCGCCTGGACGCAGCGGACGCTGACATGTTCAATTGGGTCTTGGCCTGGAAATAGCCACAGCCCCGGTCGGGCTCGTATCCAGTATGTACGCAGAATCTCCAGCAGTCGCGGAGAAAGCATCGCGTAACGATCCCTGCCGCCCTTGCCGTTCTCGATGTGGATCAACATTCGTTTGCTGTCGATCGAGCTCACCTTCAGGCGGACGACTTCACTAGCCCGTAAGCCAGCCGCATAAGCCGTCGCCAGCACGACGCGATTGCGCACCCCTGTAACCGCGTCCAGGAAGCGCTCGATCTCTTCGGCACTAAGCACGAGCGGGAGCTTGTCGGGCTTCTGGCCACCGATGATCCGCTCGAATGCCTCCGTCTGCCCGAGTGTGACACCGTAGAAGAACCGCAGCGCGCAGGCCACCTGATTGATGTGGGACCACGAACGCTTTTGACCGATGAGATGCAGTTGGTAGGCGCGGACCTGCTCGAAACTCAACCGGTCCGGGGCGTAGCCGAAATGGCGGCTAAACTTTGCGATCGCATAGATATAGGATTGTTGAGTCGACGGCGACAGATTGCGGACCGTCATGTCCTCCATCATGCGCTGCCGAAGAGGGCTCATCGTAGCCATCTGGATCTCCTGTCTTGAGAGGGGTGGTGCGAAGACCAACATCCTCTCAGACAGGACACCTCAGTTCACCAGGCTTGCCCCCACTCCCGCGTAGCGGGTTCGTTCAATCCTGGGCGACATCGATCGGAATCCGCAGATACTGGCTCCGTCGGCGCGACGCACGGTGAGGCTGGGCTCTATCGTCCATCACCTTGGTCTGGCGCTTGGCGGTCGTCCGGCGGCAGCCTTCGCAAAACAGCTGATGTTGCCGGTAAGTAAGGATACGCTCCTGCGCGTGGTCCAACGCCGTCGCCGTTCCCTGGCTGGCCCGCTCAGGGTTATCAGGATTGATGATTGGGCCTGGCGGCGCAATCACCGATGCGCCAGCATCATCTTCAATCTGGAACGACGCCGGATCGTCACCCTACTGCCGGATCGTGAACCCACGACCGCCCAAGCCTGACGTGCTCATCCCACGATCGCGATCGTCGCCCGAGACCGTGGTGGAGAATATTGAGAGGCGGCGGCCAAAGCCTTGCCGCAGGCGGTGCAGGTCGCGGATCGCTGGCATCTAATGGAGGACGCGAGCCGAGCCTTCCTCGAAGGCCGTCCGCAAATCGATGCGTCAGATCCGCGTCGTCATCGGTGCGACTACGATTGGTCCCAATCTGCTGACAGCCGCCGAGCGCCCCAGTATGAGGGCTATCGCCAATCGGCTCTTTAATTGCCGGTTGTTGTCAACTTTTTTTGAAGCCATGTGGCAAAGTAGTAGCGCTCGGCCCGACGAAGCAGGTCGGGGTTGGTGCGTCCCGCGAAGGCTGGCATGTTCAGTAGGAGTCAGTCCTACCAGGGCAAGAGTCAGAGCCCTGTAGTTCGGATAGCAGAGGAGACGGAAACAGAACCTTTGAAGCCTATCGACAAAATCTCCTTGAGGGAGATCACGAGTCATCGGGCCGTATCGAAAGAGAACGCGTTGTGGCCTCGAAAGGACTAAACCCGAAAGCCGAGCCCGCCAACCCAGGGCGAAGGCAGGAGCAGCCGAAATCTGACCGACACGGCTGCTCACTTTCGGCGGGGTAGAAGCGACAGCACGATGACAAGGACATGCAGAGCAACTGGAGAAGCCCTCCTCGTCCCGACAAGAAATTGCCGGAGCAAGGTAGGCCGTATAACCGGCGACACCGGGAAATCGGCCGAAGACGAGAGGGTGGCGGCTGGGTTCGCAGTAGCTGGGAAGCGGGGTAATTCCCGTGGAGCGAAGGGACCCTGCCATTTGTGATGTCTCTAACGTAAGGAAGGCAAGGACGAGATGACAAAGGCGTCCATCGATTTGCAAGACCTGAGGAGGAGAATATGCGTCAAGGCGAAGGCTGAACCATCCTGGCGTTTCTGGGGTCTATACGTTCACGTCTGCAAGGCGGAGACGCTGCGCGCGGCATATGAGATGGCCAAAGAAAACGATGGCGCTCCGGGAACAGACGGGGTGACCTTCGAGGCCATCGAAGCGCAAGGCGTAGAGGCTCTACTTGAGCAGCTACGGAACGAACTGACCACGCACACCTATCAGCCACTTCCGGCACGGAAACAGGAAATCCCGAAGGATGGGAACAAAGTTCGAATCCTTTCGATTCCAGCAATCCGTGATCGGGTGGTTCAAGGTGCGCTCAAGCTCATACTCGAACCTGTGTTCGAGGCGGACTTCCAACCGGGATCGTTTGGATACCGGCCCAAGCGGACAGCGCATGACGCGATCAAGCTGGTGTCCGATGCAATAGCCCAACGGAAGACGCGGGTTCTCGATTTTGATTTGCGAGCCTATTTCGACAACGTCCGGCATGACCGGATGCTGGAGAAGGTGGCTCAGCGGATCAACGATCCGGACGTCATGCGTCTTCTCAGGGTCATGCTGAAGACCTCTGGCAAGAAAGGCGTTCCGCAAGGCAGTGTTCTTTCGCCCCTGCTCAGTAATCTTTACCTCAACGAGGTGGACAAGATGCTGGAGAGGGCGCGAGAAATCACACGCAACGGCAAGTTCACCAACGTCGAATACGCAAGATTCGCGCACGACCTGGTGATCTTGATCCACGCCCACAAGCGCCATGGCTGGCTGATTGGTGCTGTGACCAAGCGAATCCGAGAGGAGTTTGCCAAGTTGCAGGTTGAAATCAATGATGAAAAGAGCCGCATAGTTGACCTGGAACGAGGCGAGAGCTTCGGCTTTCTGGGTTTCGACTTCCGCTATCTCCGCAGTCTCCGCGGAGTGATGCGGCCGCAGTACACGCCCAAGCTGAAGAAGCGAACAGCGTTATTGCGAGAGCTCTCGGAGGTGTTTCGACGCCATCGATCCCAACCGATTGAGAGGGTAATCAACCTGATCAATCCGAAGATCCGAGGGTGGGTGAACTACTTCGCAGTTGGACACTCTAGCAAGTGCTTCAAATACATCAAAGATTGGGTAGAGAAGAAGGTCAGGCGCCAAATTGCGCAGGCACGGAAACGAAGGGGCTTCGGTTGGGAGCAGTGGAGTAACTCATGGCTGTACGACACCTTGAGGTTGTTCAACAACTACCGGGTAAAGTATCCACGATGAAAGCTGCCCAGCATGATACGGCTACATAAACCTTGATGTGAAGCAAGTGGGTGCGCGGAGTGCGGGAAATCCGCACGCTCCGTGCGAGGTGGCGGGGGCTGGAAACGCACTCGACAAAAATACTTGTCGTGTGGCGCGCCAGTCCTCGACCCTACCGCAGACGGGGCGAGCGCGGCTGGTGGATCTATAGCGAGCTCGTAGTAGTAAGCTGATCTGCTGTCACCTGGTTTCAATGTGATCAGTTGCCCGATGGTCCTTTCCGAGGTCGTAAGCGCCTCATGATGATGTCCGGATCGGGTGCCTCCTCGTTTGCAACGGGGTGCGGACGAGCCGCTACCCCGCCACGAAGCGCCTGCAGAATCTCCAATTCTCGATTCGGCACGGCCCTTGCTCGATCCTGGGCAGCATCACCGAGTCTCCAGATGCGGTAATGTTAGGGGCGGGCTCGTCGCTTCTAGCGCCTGGTCCGCCCCGCCGGTTTGCTGTGAGGCGAGGTGAGTCAGGATGTTCAAGTGGCGGCGCTCATCTTCGCTCGCGCTCGTCGCCGCCGAGTTAGGAACGGAAAGTGCACCCGCAGCTCCGGAGTAATAGGCGGCGATATCGAGCCGCAAGACCTTGGAACAAACATGCGCACCGGAACAGTAGTGTCGTACAGCGTTGAAAAGGGCTGGGGGTTCATTCGGCCTGACTATGGCGACGGCAAGGATTTGTTCGTGCACATATCGGACCTTCGCGACTGCGCAGGAGCTGATCTGGTGTCCGGCACGCGCGTGACTTTCGGTATTCGTTTCAATAAACAGCGCTCGAAGTACAGAGCCGTCGAGGTCAAGCTGATCGATTGAAATATCGCGCATCGTGCTGCAGGCGTGCGCGTTACATAACATCCATAGCGCAAAAGCAGCAATGGATCGTGCATGAGTTCATTTGCGGGAATCAGACACCTAGTCATGGACGTTTGCGACGCTCGCGCTCGGAAGCGCGACGCTAAGCTAATCGATAGGAATTGTCTTCATTGTCAATGCCGAGCAGACGGCCAAGCTCGCCCGTGCATATCCGCTTACGATTGAGCAAGCGCTACCAAATGAGATAGGTTCGCCATGTTGCCGGTTGTGGTACTTTCCGAAGCCTCTTGGTCGCATCTAGACCACGCGGCGCGCTGCGATCCTGTTCAGACGGGGAGACGTTGAATGCCCGCGAGAAGTCCCGAATACGAGAAACGCGAACGGAAGACAGATCCAGAGCCCGAACGGGCCGCCCGGGCATCAGCCTCTGAATCGGGTGGCACCACGCACGATGTTGGAGAATCAGCGAAGGCCGCATCAAGCCATTCATTGGCGTCTCCGGAATGGAAAAAATCTCTCGAAGAGACAACAGACCTGTTCGCTGCGGCATTGAAGGACGGGTCAAAGCTGGCTGCTTCCTCTCTGCACGCTCAGGCCAATCTTCTGAAGAATCTTGCCAATTCCAAAACTCCCTCGGACGTAATGAAGTGCCATCTGGATTTCGCGGAGCGGCTCTGGTCGAAATCGTTCAACGAAAGTGACAGATAATATGTAAAGCGGGCCCGTCATCTGCGGCAAAGGTGAGCAATTCGCCGACGTGAAATCGCGCGCTAGTCGTCCCTGAAGAATTCCCAAGCCGTTGATTTGGAATCCGGAAACGGCATTTGCTGTGACTGAATTTGCCGGAAAGCGGGCCTTTGGAGCGGGATTCCTTGCAAACTTGATTTGTGGTTCACTCGCGCAGAACCGGCTTTGGCGAGGGGATGAGATGCGACCACGGGAGCGGAGCGAGACGGGAGAGCAGGATCTTTTCCGCTCTCGGCTCGATCAGATCATCGACATGAAACATCCACTGAGGGCGCTGGGCCGGACGGTGGATTGGAGGTTCCCGGAGGAGCGGTTCGGCGAGGTCTACACCGATGATTCCGGCCGGCCGCCGCTGCCGACGCGCTGATGGCGGGACTTGCGATCCTCAAGCAAACCCATGACCTGTCCGACGAGGTGCTATGCGAGCGCAGGGTGGAGAACCCCTTATATCAGGTATGAGCCGTCAAGTTTTTTCTCACATAAGACATCCTCCGGTCGGCTGATCGTACGCCAGGATGGGAAACTCCAACAGCAGCGAAGAACTCGCTGAACCTTATATCCGGTCGGCTTCGATGGCCGGGCCAAAATCCCTCATTCAGGGAGGAGGAGTTTCCAGGATTACGGGACCAATCTATTACGGCGGCCGGCCGAAGCCGAGCCACGGGTTCTCGCGGTCACCGTCCATCTTGGCCATGGCGAAGTGCGATCTTCGCTCTTTCTTGTTAGGCCTTCAGCTCCGCGTTGTCGGGCACGAGACCCGTTTCGAGATATCGCCACACGGCAATCATGAGTTTGCGGGCCACAGCAACGATGATGATGCGCCGAACCCGTCCCTTCAGGCCGTTCGTCCGCTCATGGAACCATCGAGCCAGAGTGCTCTGGGGCTGATATCTGAGCCACAGCCACGCGAGCTCGATGCTAATCGTTCTCCCTCTCGGATTGCCGGCTTTGGTGATGCCTTGCTCCCGATCCATGCCACCACTTTGGAAAGGACTCGGCGTCAGGCCGAGGTAACTGCCCAAGCCGCGCCGATTTTTGAACCGGCGATAGAACACTTCCGTCGTCAGAACTGTCGCAATTTGCGAGCCGATACCCTTGAGCTGAGCCAGGCGCTGAGCTCCGCTGGCGCACGGAGCCAACGGCGCCGCTTTTTTCACCGCGGCGTCGCGCTCCTCGTCGATTTCCTTTAACATCGCATTGACCGTGGCTAAACGCCGGCAGTGGCGATCGATCTCTGCGGCCAGACGCGGCGGCAGTGGTCGACCGTCGCCGGTGATCAACTTCGCAAGGCGGCTTTGCCAGTCTCTGCGGCTTGGTTGAAACTCGTAAACGCCTTGTGTCGCCAATAATCCTTTAATCCGTCCAATGTGCTGCACCCGCTCCTTCATCAGGAATTCTCGCTCGCGGTGCTGGCGTTTCGCGTCTTCCTCGTCGATTGATGGTGGCTGAACCACACTGCATACCTTCGGCTCGCCACGCCAGAAAGCCACAAGGACTCGGACGAGGTTTTCAGCATCGAGCCGATCGGTTTTCGCGCGCCGAGCTTTGCGGCTGACGAGCAGGCTCCCCGCATCGATCACATGATTTGTAACGCCGTGCGCATCGAGAACGCGATGGAGCCAAAATCCGTCATAGCCGGCTTCATAGCATGAAACGATCCGCGCCGGCTGCCCTGTTGCCCGCAAGACTTTGTCGAGGGTCCGGTCGATGATTTCGATGAGCGACTGCACGGCTCCGCACGGAATGCTCCGAAGCGAGATTTTGTCCACAATGGCGTGAGCATCCCGACCAGCCATTTAGCCTTGCTCAGTTCGATCGCCATGAAACAGGTGCTTTTAATCCTATCCGTTGTTCCGTGCGATATGACGTTGTCCATGGTCTTTCTCCGGATGTTTAGCGTCGGCACCAGATGATAACCTCAAGCTCCAGCCCATACCTGCATAGGATCTATTACCAATTCTTCCAGCACCGCCTGGTGTTCGATCGCTCATCGCTGACGCGCTGGCGCAACCGGACGGGCGAGGAGCGGCTGGCTGCGTTGATCCAGGATAGCGTGTCGGTTGCCACTAGGACGGAGGCGATCAAGCCGTCCGAGTTGTCGCGGGTGATCGTCGACACCACGGTGCAGCCGAAGAACGTGACGTTCCCCACCGATGCGAAGCTGCTGAACCGGGCGCGCGAGAAGTTGGTGGAGCTGGCGAAGCTTCACGCGGTGCCGTTGCGCCAGTCCTATGCGCCCGCTTGCGCTAATGGCTCAGGTCCGAACGCTCGTGCGGGAAAACGTGCTGGAAAAACTCTTCGCCGGTGAAGAACTGTCGAGTGGGCCGAGGGAGTTTCACCCTCAGCCCCTCACAGGTAGGGTCGAGGACTGGCGCGCCGTCTACCCGGGGTGAGCCCCCGGGCAAGCCACGTTTCCAATCCCCGCCACGTCGCAACGCAGCATGCGGATTTCCCGCACTGCGCGCACCCATTTGCTTCACGCCAAGGCTTATGAGACCTGATCATGCCGGAACAGCTTTCGACCCGCCACGGCGCACTCGATAGCTGTTGAACAACTTTAGCGCGTCGTACAACCACGGCCTACTCCACTGCTTCCAGCCGAAGCCTTTTTGTTTCCGAGCATGCGCCATATGGCGTCTGACCTTCTTCTCCACCCAATCCTTGATGTAGCTGAAGCACTCGCTCGAGTGCCCAACTGCGAAGTAATTCACCCATCCTCGCAGCATCGGGTTGATCAGGTTTATCACCCGTTCAATCGGCTGCGATCGATATCGGCGGAACACCTCTTTGAGCGCCCGCAGGAGCGCCGTCCGCTTTTTAAGCTTGGGCACGTAGTGCGGCCGCATCACCCCGCGCAGACTGCGGAGATAGCGGAAGTCGAACCCCAGAAAGCCGAAGCTCTCACCTCGTTCCAAGTCGACAACGCGGCTCTTTTCATCATTGATCTCAACCCGCAGCTTGGCGAACTCTTCCCGTAACCGCTTAGTTACCGCTCCAATTAGCCAGTCATGTCGCTTGTAGGCATCAATCAAGACCACCAGATCGTCAGCGAATCTCGCATATTCGACGTAGGTGTACTTGCCACTGCGTGTGATTTCCCTTGCTCTTTCCAGCATCTTATCTACCTCATTGAGATAGAGATTACTGAGCAACGGCGAGATCACACCGCCTTGCGGAACGCCCTTCTTGCCAGAGGCCTTCAGCATAATCTTCAGGAGATGCATGATATCCGCGTCATCGATCCGTTGCGCCACCTTCTCTAACAGCCGATCGTGCCGGACATTGTCGAAGTAAGCTTTCAGATCAAAGTCGAGAACTCGCGTCTTCCGTTGGACTACTGCTTCAGCCACTCGCTTGATCGCATCATGTGCTGCCCGCTTGGGACGATATCCAAACGACCCCGGTTGGAAATCCGCCTCGAAGACAGGTTCGAGTATGAGCTTGAGCGCACCTTGCACCACTCTGTCGCGGATTGCAGGAATCGAGAGGATGCGGACTTTACCCCCATCTTTCGGTATTTCCTGCCGTCGCGCGGGAAGTGGCTTATAGGTACGCCCGGTCAGTTCGTCCCTTAGCTGTTCAAGCAGCGACTCCACACCTCGCGCCTCGATGGCTTCGAACGTCACCCCGTCTATTCCCGGTGCGCCGTCGTTTTCTTTCGCCATCTCATACGCCGCGCGCAGAGTCTCCATCTTGCACACGTGGACGTATAGACCCCAGAAACGCCAGGACGGTTCAGCCTTCGCCTTGACGTATAGCCTCCGCCTCAGGTCCTGCAAATCGATGGACGCCTTTGTCATCTCGTCCTTGCCTTCCTTACGTTGGAGACGTCACAAATGGCAGGGCCCCTTTGCTCCACGGACATTACTCCGCTTCCTCGCTACTCCGAACCCAGCCGCCACCCTCTCGCCTTCGGCCGATTTCCCGGTGTCGCCGGTTATACGGCCTACCTTGCTCCGTCGATTTCTCGCCGGGACGAGGAGGGTTTCTCCAGTTGCTCAGCATGTCCTTGTCACCGTGCCGTCGCTTCCACCCCGCCGAGATAAACAGCCGTATCGGTCAGTGTTCGGCTGTTCATGCTGCCTTCGCCCTACGGTTGCGAGCTCGGCCCTCGGATTTACTCACTTTCGAGGCCACAACGCGTTCACTGTTGTTACAGCCCGGTGACTCGTGGATCTCCCTGAAGGAGACCTTGTCGATAGGCTTCAGAAGTTCTGTTTCCATCTCCTCTGCTATCCAAACTACGGGGCTCTGACTTCTACCCCGGCAGGACCATCTCCTGCTGAACATGCCAGCTTTACCTGGACACACAACCGTACGTGCACCTTTCAGCGCATACGGCTCTCTGTTCAAGCTTGGCCCATGGCCATAGCAACATCATGGTAGTGCGAGGTGACAGTGCTGCGGGTTTCTTTTCGGAAGATGTAGGGATTTTCCTCCGGATTGCGCCACCGGAACTGCGCCTTCGGACTTGAGACAAGCCGGTAAAGTGCTTTTCCGTGCAGCGCGCCGCGTTCATTCCGACCAAACACGAGCCAGGTTTTCGCCTTGCCCGGTTCCGGGGTTCGGTACCATTTCCGCATCAAAGGTTTGATGCGAGATCGGTATTTGTGCCCCAGCCAATGCGCCATTTTCCAGAATACGACATGGTCGATACGCCGGAATACGTGCGCGGTGAAGTCGGTGAACTTGTAGAACGCTGCCCATCCCGCCAGTTGACGGTTCAGGCCAGCGATCATGTCGACCGTGCTGACACTATGATTGCCGGAAAGGGCTTCAGTGAGCCTGCGAACAAACCCCTTCGCCTTTTCCTTGGGTATCGTTGTGACGACGGACATGCGCCCGTGCGACCCTCGCTTGCGAATGATCCTATGCCCCAGAAAGACGAAGCCGTCATTGACGTGGGTGATATGGGTTTTCTCCATATTCAGCGTCAATTTCAGCTTGCCTTCCAGAAAGGCGCGGCATTCTTCGCGGATTTCCTCTGCTTGAGCTTTGGTCCCTTTTACGATGACGACAAAGTCGTCAGCGTATCGGCAATAAGCAACCGCCGGCTTCCATTGCCGGTTCTCTCGAACCGTAATAGGGCGGCCCAACTTGATGCCGAAGTTCCATGCCCAGCGGTCCTTGCGAGCCTTGTCGCTCAGGTATTTCGCCTCCAGCCACGCATCAAACTCATGGAGCATGATGTTGGACAAGAGCGGTGACAGCACGCCACCTTGCGGAACACCCTCGCTGGAGGCTGTAAACAGGTCACGGTCAATGTGACCTGCCTTCAGGAACCGCCAGAGAAGATCAACAAACCGCCCATCCTGCACTCGTCGCCGCATACATTTGATAAGCAGCCGGTGATGGACCGTGTCGAAGTAGCTTGCCAGATCACCTTCGATGATCCAGCGGCCCCTCGTCATGTCGGCTCCATCCTGGAGCTGTATCTTCACGGTGCGGACGGCATGGTGCACGCTCCGTTCAGGCCGGAAGCCATAGGATAGGCGATGGAAGTCGCCTTCCCAGATTGGCTCCATGGCCATGAGCATGGCTCGTTGGACGATGCGATCCGTCAGAGTCGGAATACCCGGTGGGCGTAGCTTGCCATTGGTCTTCGGGATATAGATTCGCTTCACCGGCTGGGGGCGATAACTCTCGTCCAGCAAGCTTTTCCGCAGGTCATCCAGATGCTGATCCAGTCTGACCTGCAGTCGTTGCTTATCTATTCCGTCGATGCCGGGTGTTCGTGCGCCATTTGACGCCAGAACAATCCGAGCGGCCTCGGCAAGCCATTCCCGGGTGGCAATCAGCCGAAGGAGGCGATCGAACCTTCGGTTCGGATCGCTCTCGGCCCATGTCGCGAGCTTGTGCTGCATTTCACTGATTATCAAAGGTCTTCACCTCATTCGGTCAGGTAGTTTGCACTCCAAGCAGTTTGAACTGTTCCCCTTCGCCATGTGGCAGGCTTTCCCTGCCGCGGACTACTACGGGACCTCCGCCAGCATGGTGGACATCAGGGTCAACTCCCTTGCGACGCAAAGCATCGTGGGCATTCCATCATGCCTTCCCTCGTTCATATGCTGGACGTCATCGTATTGGTGAGGCTGCCGGTCGCAGTCTTTTCCCTTGCTTTCCGCAAGTCGATGCCGATGCCATGGTCTGGCTGCGTTCTCCCCATGACCCTCGCGAGCGTCCTTACATCTGGGCTCGCGTTCGGATGCAGGCCGTCCTATCTGTCCGGCAACATCATCAGCATTCCACCTGTTAAGCCGTGTAGACGGAGGCGACATTTCAGCCCTCAGATGCGGGTAAACCGGTTCGTGTTCCTCAACCTTCCAATACTTCAGCCTCGGGGACCATCTCGGCTTAACGGCTTCGCCTCAATCCCCTTTACCTGCGGGCTACGTCACCCTGCCAGTTGACGACAGGTCACCGCCGCTTGGGCTCATGTCCCCTCACAGCAGGGAACAAGTCACTTTTTTTCCAGTCCTCCTTTCTCTTTTGCATTCCAGTCATACGCTTCCCCAACTGTGGGGCGAGGCGCACCATAGGTGATATCGGCCGCCCACACTTGATTCGGCCGGTCGATCACCATCTGGCGCAGGAGATACGGGAAGATCTTGTGTCCCGGCGCCGACGTGGTGGTTCTGGGCTTTGGTCCCAGCGCCGCGATGCCCATCTTGCGCATCAACCGCTGCACGCGCTTGCGATTGATGCGACAGCCTTCGCCATTGAGCATCGCCGTCATCCGCCGCGAGCCCAGGAACGGCCAGGCCGTGAACAGCTGGTCGATCCGTCGCATCAGCTCAAGCTCGTTGTCATTGGCCGGCCGCGGCGGCCGATAGACGCTCGATCGCGCAACGCTCAGCAGTTGGCATTGCCGGCGGATCGACAGACTCTCATGATCGCGCTGAAGCAATCCTCGGCGATCCGGCGCGCTCATCTTCCGGACCTCCTGGCTAAGAAATCTCGTTCGACCGTCAATTGGCCGATCTTGGCGTGGAGCTTCTCGACCTCCAGTTCGTGGGCCGCCTCGCCATCCCGACCAGCGCCCGCGTCGAACGCCCGAACCGCTTGATCCTGAAGCTGCTTCTTCCACGCATAAATCTGGTTCACATGCACCTGATAGCGCTGCGCCAGATCCGTCACCGTTGATTGTTCTCGCAGCGCCTCCAAGGCGATCTTTGCCTTCAGTGCCGCATCGATCTTCCGTCTCGTCTTCTTCATGGTCCGCTCCGTTTATCAAAACGGAACGGCATCCGCACCACCTAAGCCGCCGGTCCACAATCCGGGGTCCACTTCAGGGCCGTTACCTCACGTAATTTGCTCCGCAATAGGATGGGACCGCGGGGCGATAATGAGGCAACTAAGCATGGCGTGGACAATCTCGACAGCCACAGAAGTAAAGCCGTGCGCCAGCTCATCCGCTACGCTTAAGCCAAGCCGTTCTTCGTGCCAAAATACTCACCCGACCTGAACCAGATCGAACAGGTCTCTGCCAAGCTCAAACATCTGCTCCGAAAGGCTGCCGCAAGAACCGTCGACGCGGTTTGCACCGCCACCGGCCAGGTCCTTCACGCCTTCACACCCGAAGCAAGAGAAGTCCAACTTTCGAGGAAAGATCGTCCAGTGGACGTCGTGCTTCTTCCTTGCGATCAAGCGATACCAAATGAGGTAGGTATGACATGTTGGAGGTTGTGGTACAGTCCCTTCGAAGGTTGACGATGGGAACTGAGTAGCGAACCCTGGGAGATATCGAATGCCCGCGACTACAGCCGAAGACGAGAACCGCGAGCGGCGGACACGTCCAGGGCCCGAGCTGGCTCAGGCATCAGCCTCTGGAGCAGGTGGCGCTGCCGATGGCATTGGAGGTTCGGCGGCAGCTATATCAAGAATTTCATTTACGTTTCCGGAATGGCAAAAATCAATCGAAGCGACAAGAAACCTGTTCGTTACGGCACTGAAGGACGGGTTCCGATTGGCTGCTTCTTCTCTGCACGATCAAGCCAATTTTCTGAAGAACGTTGCCGACTGCAAAAGTCCCTCTGAGCTACTGAAGTGCCACCTGGACTTCGCGGAGAAATGCCGGTCGAGCTCCTTTAGCGAAGGCTCGAAGATATTGGATCATCTCAAAACACCGCCATCATCTGCGGTAACGTAAGCAGTTCGCCGAGCGCGAACAGGGGCAGCGGAGACGGCGCGCGCGCGGGTGATACATGGCTTGCCAGCCGGACATGGGACCGCCCGATCCGGACATCATCATGAGGCGCTCCCGACCTCCGAAAGGAACATGACCAACTGCGACATCAACCCAATTGCGCCGAAGCCGCCAACGACATCGATTTATCCAATCCCGCTAGGCGATGTCTCGCCATCCACGATCGCTCCGTCTCCGCAATCCCGACCAGCTCCGACGGAGCAATCGCGAGCGGCGTGCCACTGGAGAGAACAATGGCAGCTTGACAGTAACCCGCAATTACGTAATGGGCCGATTGACACGCCGTACTGGGCGCGCAGTAGCGACCGTTGCCTCCCAAATATAGCAGTTGAGTAACGCGTTGACATGCAATCCAATCCCGTCTGCCACTTCTCCCTCGGAGGGCGCTGTGATCAAAATCTCTGGTCGTGATGCGTTTGCGACGCTTCAACCCGGCATGACCGTCATCGCCGCAGAGCGTCGCTGGGTCTGGTTAGACATGCGAGCTGGCGACCAGGTGCAGATGCGCTGCGCACTTACCGATGAGCGCGCTTGGGTAGCTGCAAGCGCCGTCGAGGTGGCTACGGCGCACTGGGATCCAAATCATCCTGTAGTCAAAGAAGCGGGGCGTGCGCGCTCAGACATCCTCCGGCGGCGCCGTTCTACGCCTCACATGAGCGGCGCGGCGAGCATCCCGCGCGGCATCTTCAGAACTTCGCCGGTATCAGGCTGATGCCTATACCGGGTTTAACGCTCTCTTCGATCCCGGACGCAAGGCGATTCCGGCCACGCCCGCCTTCTGTTGGGCACATGGCCGGAGGGCGTTCTTCGCACTTGCCGACATCGCCCAGAAGGCTCGCCGCGGAAGATCGGCGAGGGCGATCTCGCCCGTCGCGCTGGAAACGCTTCGCCGGATCGACCAATTGTTCGAGATCGAGCACCACATCTATGGGCCTAGCACTGAGGAGCGGCTGCAGATCCGCCGGGAGAGAAGCGCGCAACTGCTGACTGAGCTTGAGACTTGGCTTCTGACGGAGTTTGCCCGGCTCTCACATTCGTTTAACATGATTAAGCCGATCGACAATCTGCTCAACAGTTGGGAAGGCTTTGCCCACCTTGTGCACGACGGAAGGATCTGCATGACGACGGATGGTGTTGAGAAGCCCTATCGTCAGTTCAAGGCCACTTTTTTTGGCTTCTCCTTCCAGGCCGCCACCATCCGCTCGTCCGCCTGCTCGACGCGTGCGACATAGCCAGCTTCCTGCTCACGCAGTTCCTTGATCCAGTAGTCCCGACCCGAGCCAGCCTTGCCGTAGGCACGAGGCGCTCCAGCCTTGAGTGCCACCTTCCGGAGTTTCATCGCTGTGAACGCCGGTCGTGCGTAAGCATAATCTTTCCCGGTCGTCAGGACGTGCCAGATCATCACTGCGAGCTTGCGTGCCGTGGCGACGGCCGCGACTCCAGGCCCATGCTTCTTCTGCATGCGATTGAAGAAGGCCCGCAGCGGCCCGGGCGCCGTCTTGGCCGACCAGGCCGCTTCAACCGGCATCTTGCGGGCGTCACGATTGCCCTGTTTCGAGATACGACCATGCCTTGCCGGATGCTCTCCCGATTGCCGAACTCGAGGGGTCAAACCGAAGTAGCTGCTGAGCTTATCCGGTGATTGGAAGCGTGCGCTGTCGCCGATGGAGGCCAGTGCACTCGATGCGACGACCGAACTCACGCCGGGGATCGTCATCAGCTTGAGAGCCCGTGGAGCGTCCAGAGCCTGTTGGGCCACGACTTTGTCGATTTCCGATAGTTGCTTCGTCACGCGCTCGAGTTCCGTGATCAGACGCTGGAGCATCGCACGCTCCTCCGATGGAAGAGGCAGACTGTCCAGCCAATGCTGTCCGTGCTTGCCGAAGAGATGGCCTTTGTAGGGCGGGATGAGGTTGGCATGCAGGATAGCCTTCATGCGTCCTTTAATCCGGATGATCTGCGCCAAGACGCCAGCGCGCTCGGCCATCTGGCGCCGGCGGCTGTAGGTGTCCTCGTCAGCAACCCAGACCTCCGGCAAGAAGCCAGCAGCATGCAACTTTGCCCGGGTCCCAGCATCGACCTTGTCCGTTTTGACTCGCGCATAGGCGATCGCCCGAACGAGGCTCGGATTGGCGACCGCGGCGCGCTTAACATGCGGACGTAGAATACGTTCGACCGCCGCGCTGTTGCCCGTCACCTCGATGACCCCCTCATCCTCGAGGCTGAGTGTCTTGGCAAAGGCGACAAGCCGATCGTGGACGAGATCAACGCGGAGCTGTCGGATTATTGTTCCGTCCTCCAGGATCGCTACTTGGGCGAAGGATCGGTGGATGTCCATGCCGACGATTTGCATGCTTGCTTCTCCTCTGTCTCAGGAGCCAGTGGCTTGCACGACATCTACGGATCCGCGCTCGCAGCGCAGCCGGGCAAGTCGTAGGGGCGGCCAAGTAACAAAGCGAGCTCACAGCTCATGGTCATGGCGGCCTGCCACCGTTTCGTGCTCCAGCGCCCCTATCCCGGCTTGGACAGACTAATCCGGCCGACCGGTCCTCTCCACCGGGTTTGAGCGCTGAAAACATCATGCCCTTTAACAATGCAGCGGAGCGACCGTTGCGCGGTTTTGCTCTGGGAAGAAAGTCACGGGTGTTCGCTGGTTCTGATCGCGGCGCGGAGCGGGGCTGCCATGATGCCCACGCTTCTCATGACGGCGTGTCTCAACGACATCGACCCGAAAGCCTGGCTTGCCGACGTCTTCGCGCGCATTGCCGACATGCCGCAGAACCGCCCTCACGAGTTGCTGCCCTGAAACTGGACGCCTTCTGCGTCGAGGTCCTCCGCCCAGGGGGCGTAGCCATGCACGTCAACAAAGTTCACGCCTCTTCACCATCGCACGCGTCGCAAAAGACCTCGGCGAAGACGAGGACTGGGTCTGGGACGTGGCCAACGGAATGGACACGGAGGATGGCGTCATCTGGGTTGATGGTATGGGTGATCAGGTCGTGGCGTTCACCGACTTCGGCATCGAAAACCTGACGGAGCTCATCAGGATGCACGAAGAAAATCCCGAACGTCTCAAGCGGTGCATTCGGTAAGTCCTTGTCCGCGGCCAGCTCGGATGTATACCGTGAAGCCAGGTCCAGCGTGTGGGACGTTTGCCTTCGTCATCGGCGAAGCCGCCGAACCGTAGTTCGCCGACCTCAATGGCCGTCCAAGTGGACGAGCGTCTTCCCATGCCCGCCGTCATCGCTCACATGCACGCCATGCTTCTCAAGCGCAGTGCCGAACGCGGTCGAGGATGGCCGCGTAACCGCAGCAGGTCCTGCCTATTGCGATTTTGGCCACGGCCTAAAGTTGGTGAATTGTTGCTCGACCGCCTTAAGCGCGAAACTCGACGACCCGGTGCCGCTCGAAGGGATGACGCCGCACCATTTTGCGTCTGCGGATGCGCGGTTCGACATGCCGGCGCACTGGCGCGAGTGGCTCGGCACGATCCTCACAGCTGAGGTCGATGGCAGCAATCTGTTCTGCTCAGCAAAATGCGTCCGCAGGCACCGCCGATGCTGCCGATTCCGAGCGAAACCGGGAAATCTACCACCGGTGCGCGGCGGCGATCAGGGTGAGACTCCGCATTGCCTCGCCTTAATTGTTACCGGATGCTGAGCCGTTGCCTCACGTAAATTGCTCCCCTGGATCGGGGACAAGCGGGGGCGCAGATGGGGCGGCTGAGCATGGCAACGCGGAAGGAACTGACGGCGGCGGCAGGCGTGCGTTATCGGCATTCGGATCGCGCGAAGAAGGCGCGAATATTAGACGAGTTCGTCGACATCACTGGGTTTCATCGCAAGCATGCGATGCGACTACTTCGAGGCCAGGAAGACGCACGCCCAGGCCGACGGCCGCGACGTCGGATCTATAATGAGGCAGAACACAATGCGCTCGTGCTCCTTTGGGAAGCGTCAGACCGGATCTGCGGGAAGCGGCTGAAGGCGTTAATGCCTGCGCTAATTGAGGCGATGGAACGGCATGGCCACCTCGACCTTGCCCCCGAGATCCGCGCCAAGCTTTTGGCGATGAGCGCTGCGACGATTGACCGCGTATTGGTGCCGATCCGAGAAAAATTGGGTCGCAAGCGCCGGCGGCACACAGCGCATTCTCTGCGTCGCAGTGTTCCAATACGGACGTCGGCGGATTGGAACGATCCGGCGCCAGGATTCGTCGAGGCTGACCTTGAAGCGCATAGCGGACCATCTGCGCGCGGCAGCTTTATCCAGACCCTCGTGCTCACGGACATTGCTACCGGCTGGACAGAGTGCGCTCCCCTGATCGTGCGCGAACAGACGCTGTTGAGCACGGTGCTGACGGAATTGCGCAAACATTTGCCTTTTGCGCTGCTCGGCCTCGACACTGACAATGATACGGTGTTCATGAACGAGACGCTGAAAGGCTATTGCGAGGCAGCCAACATTGTCTTCACGCGTTGCCGTCCCTACCGGAAGAATGACCAGGCGTTCGTTGAGCAGAAGAACGGCGCGGTCGTGCGCAGGATGGTCGGTTATCGTCGGTTCGAAGGCCTCGAAGCGGCCGAGCTGCTGGCAGAACTCTATCGAGCAGCCCGGCTGTTCGTAAACTTCTTCCAACCCTCGTTCAAGCTGATAGCCAAGCAGCGCGACGGTGCTCGTGTGCGCAAGACATACAGCGCGCCGGCAACACCCCACCAGCGCCTGGCCGCCGACGCCCGCACGCCTGACGCAGTCCGCCACCATCTCGAAGAAATCTATTCCGCTCTCGATCCGGTCGCGTTGTTGCGCGACATCCGCGACGCGCAGGAGCGCCTCGCGGCCCTCGCAGATACTCAACCAATCGCCCATCCTGCTGCGGCATCGCAATCGACCGATCGCTTCCTGGCAAGCCTGCGAACGGCCTGGAAGGACGGTGCTATGCGACCGACGGATCGGCCAATCGTGACGGCGAAAAGAGGCCGGCGTCGTCCCGACCCGCTCATTCGCGCAACGCCCGATTTGCGAAAATGGTTTGAAGCCGAGCCCTGGCGGACTGGCAGCGAGCTGCTCTCCCGCCTGCAGGTGGAATATCCTGGAGCCTACCCGAACAAGCTTCTTCGAACGCTTCAACGGCGGCTTAAATCCTGGCGCAGCGAGCAAGCGAATGCGCTGCTGTTCGCTCCTACGGAGAAAATGCCACCAAGGTCAGAGGTCACGACAACGCAATGATGTACCGGCTGCCAGCGGAGGAGGCCGGGCGCTCCGAAACCCCGGCCATCTCCGCACCCGGCCTCCTCCTCAACCCAAGCCAGGAGCAAAATAAACGAGGCAACCGATCGCGCCCGGGAGCATCGATACGTGAGGCAATACGACGCTCTCATCCTGATTGTCGCGCTATACACCGGGCCGAGAAGGCGGCGAATGCCAGGCGCTCCGTTCCTCGCAGACGCCTGCAATCGGTTCTGGGCCACGACGAGGACCAGAGCATGAAGCGTAGCCGCTTTACGGAAGAGCAGATTATCGGGATCTTGAAGGAGCACGAGGCCGGGATGTCGGTCGCCGATCTATGCCGCAAGCACGGCGTGAGCGACGCCAGCATCTACAAATGGAAGGCCAAGTATGGCGGGATGGACGTCTCCGAGGCCAAGCGGCTGAGGACGCTGGAGGACGAGAACACGAAGCTGAAGCGGCTCCTGGCTGACGCCATGCTGGACAATGCGGCGTTGAAGGACCTCTTGGGAAAGAAGTGGTGACGCCCGCGGCCAAGCGGAAGGCTGTCGCGCATCTCGTGGATGCCCACGGGATGAGCGAACGGCGGGCGTGTAAAGCCATCGGCTGCTGCCGCATGACCATGAGATATCGGACGACCCGAGCGGATGATGCCGGCGTTCGCCAGCGCATGAAGGCGATCGCCCAGGAGCGCCGTCGCTTCGGCTATCGGCGCCTGCATGTTCTGCTCAAGCGGGAGGGCTTTGCGATCAACCACAAGAAGCTATTCCGGCTGTACCGGGAAGAGAAGTTGGTGGTGCGCCGCCGTGGCGGCCGCAAGCGGGCGATCGGGACCCGGGCGCCGATGACGGTGCCGATAGCACCGAACGACCGCTGGTCACTGGACTTCGTCTCCGATCAGCTCACGGATGGCCGCCGCTTCCGCATCTTGACCGTGGTCGATGACTGTACCCGCGAGTGCTTGGCGCTGGTGGTCGACACCTCGCTCTCCGGGGCCCGGGTGGCGCGGGAGTTGGATCGGCTGGTGATGGAGCGCGGCAAGCCGAAGATGGTGGTCAGCGACAACGGCACCGAACTTACCAGCAACGCCATCCTGACCTGGGCCGATCGGAGCCGCGTCGCCTGGCATTATATCGCTCCGGGCAAGCCCATGCAGAATGGCTTCATCGAAAGCTTCATGTATAGACGGCCCCGCGGATGCAAGGGATTTTTGGCAGCACTTTGGATACTGGTCGGGTGCGTTCATGTATACGGCCTGTTAGTGCGACCGATGCCATGGCCGCTGGCCCTGATGGAGATCGCGGATCGAGGCCTCATCAACGGGTCGCGCTTGTGCGCTTAAAGCTCTTCGGGCTTGCTCGATCCCCAGCTCCGCCGGTGTCCATCATGCTGTCATTTGCCCTCACACCATAAGGTGGCCAGGATACGGGGAAAGTTAAGCCGCGAGCTTAGGCCGATAGAATTCCCCGGTGGTCATCATTGCCCAGATGATCCGGGCCAATTTGTTGGCAACGGCGATGGCGACCACCATGGGCCGACGCCGTTCAAGCAGGGCTTCGATCCAGCCGCCTCCGACCCTGGAGCGTGCCTTTGGGTACCGAACGACGTTACGTGCTCCGATCACAAGCAAGTGCCTGAGATAGGAATCGCCCTGTTTTGTTATCCTGCCCAGCCGATCCTTCCCGCCAGTTGAATTCTGCTTAGGTGTCAGGCCAAGCCAGGCCGCGAACTCTCGCCCAGAGCGAAACATTGTCGGGTCCGGCACGGTCGCAGCGAGAGCCGTGGCCGTTATGGGACCAATACCGGGAATGGAGGACAACAACTTCGCCATCGGATTTGCTCGCTGGATCTGAGCCAGCTCGCGCTCGATGGCCTCGACCTGCCGCTCCAATTCCTTCAGTTGGTTCACAAGAACGACCAGTGCGATGCGGGCATGGGCCGGTAGTGTCAACCCCTCGTCATCCAACAAGTCCACCAGACCATCCACCCGTTGCCGGCCTTGCCCGACAATAATTCCGAACTCAGCAAAGTGAGCCCGAATGGCGCAGGCTGCCATGGTTCGCTGGCGGACCAGCAAGCCTCTTGCACGATGAAGCATCAAGAACCCTTGGTTCTCGACGCTCTTGATTGGAACGAACCGCATATTTGGACGGGTGACGGCTTCGCAGATCGCGGCCGCGTCAGCGGCGTCATTCTTGGCTCCTCTTCGTACGTAGGGTTTGACATAGGCCGGCGGAATCAATCTTACATCGTGTCCAAACTGCCGAATCTCCCGCGCCCAGTGATGAGCGGTCGCGCAGGCCTCGATGCCGACCAAGCAAGGTGCGAGCGAGGAGAAGAACGACATGATCTCGCCTCGCCGGAGGCGCTGGCGACTGCTCACTTGGCCTTGGCTGTCAACTGCATGGATGTGAAACACGTGCTTCGAAATGTCCAATCCGATTGTCGCGACTTCCATAGGAAAAGCTCCTGTTAGCGGGTCTGTACATCGCCAGTATATCGCTGGCGCCGAGGGAGCGGGGCCGTCTTCCCCATCAACGGTCGGCTCCGGGATGAATTGCTGAACGAGACGCTGTTCACGTCGCTGGCTCAGACCCGCGTCGCACTCGGATGCTGGCGTGCCGATTATAACTACACACGACCGCACTCACAGCTCGGATGGAAGACGCCCTCCGAGTTCGCCTTCACCTGCCACCCGCGCCGGGATCTGGCGCTGCGCTATGCCGATGGCTCCGCGCCAGCTCCCGTCGCTACCACCGCCCAACTGGGCAAATCCATGGCTTGAGCGAACTCAGAACTGGATAAACTCTGGGGGCAAACTCAGGAGGCAAGGACAAGCTTGGCAGCATCAGCAAGAAGGGCGATCGCTATTTGCGCAGCCTGTTCACCGCCGGCGCACTCGCCGTGATCCGCTATGCGAAAATCCATGGAACGGGCATCGACCCTGGCTCTCCGCACTGCTGGCGCGGCGAGCAACTAAGGTCGCTGCCATCGCGCTCGCCAACAAACTCGCCAGGATAGCCTGGGCGATGATGGCGAGGAACGAACGCTACAACGAACCCGCCGCTCTCATGGCGTAAACGAGATTACGCCGGGCATGCCGGCGTGCGGTTGGAAGGGCGAACAGCACTTAATGCAGCGCCGGTCGATCCGGCGATCAGGACAACCCACACGGGCCACGGCATCTCCGAATGCGTGCTTTTGATCGGGACCTGATCCGCGGAGGGCATTATGGCCAGCGGTCACGTGAACCGCGCAAACAGGCCGAACACATGGCCGCTCCGACCAACGCCGCAAAGTGAAGATTCTCCTTGCCAACCCGGAGCCAATGGTATGGACCCCGCCCTTGCCGCGGTGGAATCTCGAGCGTCAACTACAGTGAAGGAGGATGTCATGCAGGTCGTTCGGATTGGTCTAGATCTGGCGAAGTATGTTTTCGAAGTTCACGGCGTCGACAACCACGGGAAAGTCGTTGTGCGAAAGAGGTTGCGTCGCGATGCGGTGGCCGGCTTTTTCGCCAATTTACCGGCCTGCCTGGTCGGCGTGGAGGCTTCCAACGGGGCACACTATTGGGCTCGCGTGCTCACGGAGCTTGGCCATCAGGTCCGACTGATCAGCCCTCAGTTCGTGACGCCATACGTCAAGTCGAACAAGAACGACCAGAACGATGCGGAAGCCATCTGCGAGGCGGTCGGCCGTCCGTCCATGCGCTTCGTGCCACCGAAATCAACCGATCAGCTGGTGGTACAAGCCGTGCACCGCATTCGCCGGCGCCTGGTCGCCGACCGGGTCATGGCTCGTCAACCAGATTCGCGGTCTTCTGTCCGAGCATGGGATTGTCATTGCCCGTGACATCGCGCAGCTGCGGCGTGGCCTCGCTGTCATCGTAGGGAACATCAATGACGGCCTCAGCGAGATGCTCCGAGCGCTCATGAGGGAATTGCAAGAGGAGTTGTCCGAGCTTGATACCCGCGTTGCAGCCTATGACCGGCGGATAAGGGAAATCTTCCGTACAAGCGAGCAGTGCCAGCGGCTCGGCAAAATCGAAGGCATCGGACCTGTGACAGCAACAGCCTTGATCGCCGCCGTGGGCGATAGAAGCTGTTTCAAGAACGGCCGCCAGTTCGCGGCCTGGCTTGGCCTGGTACCGAAGCAGCGATCCAGTGGAGGACGGGCCCGCTTATTCGGCATCAGCAAACGCGGCGATCGATACCTGCGGACGCTGATGATTCACGGAGCTCGCGCCGCTTTAAGCCGGGCTACTGGCAAGCAGGATCCGCGAAGCCTCTGGCTCGGCAAGCTGCGGCAACGGCGCCATCCCAATGTCGCGGCCGTGGCTCTTGCCAACAAGAATGCGCGGATCGTGTGGGCTATGCTCACGGGCGACGCGGCTTATCAGCCGGCGCTGTCGGTGAAGGCGGCCTGAAGCGAGGCGGCAATCAAGGAAAGGAGGTCTCACCCGGCAATTGCAACAAATGGCAGGAGATGGCGAAACGGTCACCCCGTCGCTTCCCGAACCTGATGTGTGGACCGGCACGGCTTGCGCCGATGTCTCGGGGCCGTTGAGGTGGAAGCGGGCGAAAACCATCGAGGCTCGCGGCGGAGACGTTGTCCAGCCGCATCAAGAAGCCGGATATACGTCAGCAGTTGTGGCCGTCGATCCTGATCAAGCCGATCGTTGCAATCGGGCGGGGTCCATATACGTCCACACATGGGCCCGTAGCCGACATGTCCGGCGCAGCTCTTTCGTCTGCTTCTGACGAGGCAACCAGAGGATATCGTCGTTGTCCTTGTCGATGATGTTGAACGCCCATCCATCATGGCTGTGGCGATCGCCACGTCGGCCTTCTTCTCCTTATTGCCGCTATTCTTGTTGTAGACGTGGGTCTTGAAGCCGGCCCTTGTCGACCATCTTCCAGAACGAGTCGCCGGGAGGAGGCGAACCCCACATACCGCCCGTCAGCTGGCAAACCGACAGCCCTGGCAGCAATTTAGGATTGGATGAATTCTTCAAGCTCGTCGATCATCTGTTTACCGGGTTTGATTCCTCCGAAAGGATATCAATGGCCTCGAGCCTTGCGTCATACTCCTCGTATGTGCCGAGCAGGGCTTGGCCAACTGTCAAGTTGTGCACGGGATCGATAATCGAGGGGGAGTCGTAAGTTAGGGAGGTTGGTCCAGTAAATAGAACTTCTTCGCCACGCTCGTCGCGTCGCAACGTTCGGTCCGTACACCATTTGACGAGTTGCGTGACCTCTCCCTTCCCGGACTCAATGATGGGCGGCAGCTGCCGAACCGAGTAGAAATTCGTCCGCGCAGAATACATCTGCCGCGAATCCGAGCTCATGCGCTCGTCTGGTTGAGCGGTAAGGGTCAGCAGGCGCTTGCCTTTCGGACGCTCGAGCGTACCCTGAATTAGACCGCCTTCTCTGATCAGTCTAATGTGCGCCAGCTTTTTTGGAGCACCAAGAACCTCTCGTCCCGAGGCGAGAGCTGCATCATTTACCGTCACGTAAATGTAAGGGATGTAGTAGCCAGTCTCGCCGTCGGGATCACGAACTTGAATTCCTGAATAGCACTCCAAGTATGGCCCGACAGTGCTTGAGCGATAGCTCGCGACCCCCACAATGGCGATTGCAGGGTTTGCTGCACGTGCTAGCTCCTTCGGCAATAAACAATTCGCCTCGTGCCCCACGCTGAACATAAGGTTTATGGCTTGGCAGCCGAGAAACGCACTGCCACGATTTTTGCCCCCATGGTAAAGAGGCGCATCAAGCGGAATGCCTTTGACGTCGGGCATCGCATCCTCCTTGATCTCAGAATAATTCGCGCGGTTGGAGATTGCGCTATTCATCTCACCGCGCCTCTCCGGTTGTTGAAGCGCCCCTGAAGCGACTGTACTGCGCTGGCAGCGATGTGGGTTCGGTAGTCCGTGCGGCACATCGATCCGGTGATAGCGATCTTCGCTACGCGAGGCCGCAGTGCCGTGTCTACGCCTTGCACGTCAATCCGCCGGATTAAACGATCCGAAAACATCCGACACGCTTGACCTTTTCCATTCTAGAAGCCGGCAGCTGTCCTGTGCTGCCGGATGCGCCTGATTGTGCATCCATTCCGGCGGAGCCTGCTCACCGATGATGACGTCAAGGCGAGTGGGTGATTCCAATTTGTCTATCAGTCGTTATGCAACGTCGATGCCAGGCACCTCGTGCGGTTTATACGGCTCACTGGCTGACGTCAAATTGGGTACGAGTGACCCGACAACTTTCGACCCTTGTTCTGTTACCTTCCTCGCTTGTCCGATTGACGACGCGATGTCGAAAGCCCGACATGATCAAGTAGCGGACAGAAAGTCGATGAGGCTCTCTCACGAGTTTTCGCAACAGCATGGCTATCGCCATTGTGTCTCGATTAAACCAGATCAGCGCAACATTATCGCTCGCATAGTCGAAAACGCAGGCCCTGACATCGCCGTCTCGGTGGAGAGTCGGAAGACCTCCAGCGCCTGTGTAAGAGTCACGTGAGGCTGACTTCCCATCAGAGTCTCGGCGCGCCGATTGCACGGAATGGATACTCCAATTCGCAAGACTTAGGAGAACCTCATGCGTTCTGCGCCCCACTTTTCGATCCACAAGGAGCTCAGCACCGTTCGGCACCGGTATCGCTCCCCTCGCCGGTACCGATCCTATCTCCGAAACCGGAGGAAATTCGGTCGCAAATTGTCGGCGTCTAGAAGGTGGGATAGTTCGGCAAAGCCAATGCAACAATCCAAAGGATGGCTAACGCCTGAGCGGCGGAAGCATGTTCGCGACGTGAAATCGTTACTGAAGTGCTTTAGCGCCAATTTACACGGGTACTGCGCACAGGCTTTGGGCATCAAAGATGATGCGTAGCAGAGGGCAGATCGGCAAGAGTCCGGGGCGTGGTGCAGACCGCAACTCTTGGCTTGCCCGACTTTCCAATGCTCATTCTCAACCATTTTGATCAACATGCCCGTCATCCTTTTTGATTCTGTAAAACCCTGCACCGCCACTGATCGAGGGAACCAAGAGTTATGGGACGTGTGAGCGAAAAAGTCATTTTGGTAACCGGCGGGGCTCGAGGGATGGGGGCCGCTCATGCGCGCCTGCTGGTAGCCGAGGGCGCGAAAGTCGTGATCACCGATATTCTTGACAATGAAGGAGCGACTTTCGCGGCCGAACTTGGCCCATCCGCGATCTATGTGCGTCAAGACGTCGCTCAGCCAGGGGAATGGTGCCAGGCGATTGCGGCTGCGGAGGGCAAGTTCGGCGCGCTGCACGGCCTCGTCAACAATGCAGGCATAGCGAGCATGGCTCCCATCGAGCGGTTCCCGCTCGAGCAGTGGGAGAAGACCCTGGCTGTCAATCTCACCGGTGTATTCTTGGGAATGCAGACTGCCCTACCTGCGATGCGCCGCGCGGGCGGAGGCTCGATCGTCAACATCTCGTCGGTCGAGGGGCTGAGGGGTAGTCCTGGGCTTCACGCCTATGTTGCTTCCAAGTTCGGCGTGCGGGGCATAACGAAGTCCGCTGCCTTGGAGGCCGCCGCGTCCGGAGTTCGCATAAACTCTATCCATCCGGGCTTCATCAACACTCGGATGACAGAGAACATCGATCTTTCCAGTTTTCCAATTCCGCTCGCGCGGCCAGCCGAGCCGCAGGAAGTGTCACAGGCAGTCTTGTTCCTGCTTAGCGACGAGTCCTCTTATCTTACCGGCTCCGAAATCGTCGTCGATGGCGGTCTGACGATCGGCGTCCCGCAGAAGGGGCAGGCGGTCGAAAACATCTTCTGACTATCAGCGGATGGATTGTCACATCAAACGAGATGGAATGTCGCGATGTATTACACCAGTGGAAATTACGAAGCTTTTGCTCGGCCCCGCAAACCCGCCGGCGTGGATAGCAAGACAGCTTGGTTCGTTGGTTCGGGGTTGGCTGCGCTCTCCGGCGCGGCCTTCTTGATCCGCGACGGGCAGATGCGTGGCGACCGTATCACCATCCTCGAACGACAGACGGTTCCGGGGGGCGCGTTGGACGGTTGTCAGGATCCGGAAAAGGGATTCGTGATTCGAGGTGGTAGAGAGATGGAGGATCATTTCGAGTGTCTCTGGGATCTGTTTCGTTCGATCCCATCGCTCGAACTTGAAGGCGCCAGCGTGCTCGATGAGTTTTACTGGCTGAACAAGGATGATCCGAACTACACACTACGGCGGGCGACGGTGAAGCAGGGGCAGGATGCCCATACCGATGGCCTCTTCACACTGAGCGAACAGGCCCAGAAAGAGCTGATTGCCCTTTTTCTTGCCACTCGTAAGCAGATGGAGACCAAGCGCATCGACGAAGTGTTCGGGAGAGATTTCTTCAACAGCAATTTCTGGCTCTATTGGCGGACCATGTTCGCCTTTGAAGAATGGCATTCAGCCCTCGAGATGAAACTTTATCTGCATCGATTCATCCACCATATCGGCGGCCTGCCGGATTTCAGTACGCTGAAGTTTACCAAATACAATCAATATGAATCGCTTGTTCTGCCGTTATCCAAATGGCTGTTGGCGCAAGGCGTCAACTTTCGCTACGGGGTCGTAGTCACCGATATCGATTTCGACATAAAGCGTGGCCGCAAGCAAGCCACAGCCATCCGCTGGCTGGAGAATGGCATTGAGGGCAGTCTCATTATTGGCGCCGACGATCTTGTTTTCATGACGATCGGGTCGCTGACCGAAAACTCGGACATGGGGGACCATCACACGGCCGCCAGGCTCAACGAAGGACCGGCGCCCGCCTGGGATCTGTGGCGGCGTCTTGCGGCCAAAGATGCGGCCTTTGGACGCCCAAATGTCTTTTGCGGCAATATTCCTGCAAGCAAATGGGAATCGGCGACGATCACGACCCTGGACAAACGCATTCCAGCATACATCCGCAAGATCGCCAAACGCGATCCGTTCAGCGGCAAGGTTGTCACAGGAGGCATCGTTACGGTGAAAGATTCGAGCTGGTTGCTCAGTTGGACCACAAATCGCCAGCCGCATTTCAAGCGCCAGCCCAGCGATCAAGTCGTCGTCTGGGCCTATTCGTTATTCGTCGATAAAGCCGGCGACTACGTGAGGAAACCGATGCAAGATTGTACGGGCGAGGAAATCACGCAAGAATGGCTTTATCACCTCGGTGTGCCGGTTGCGAGTATACCGGAACTCGCCGCTGGGGCCGCCAAGACGGTCCCGGTGATGATGCCCTACGTCACTTCCTTCTTCATGCCGCGGCAGGCGGGCGATCGGCCAGATGTTGTGCCGAAAGATGCGGTCAATTTCGCCTTCATCGGCCAGTTCGCGGAGTCGGGGGAACGGGATTGTATCTTCACGACGGAATACTCCGTTCGGACCGCGATGGAAGCCGTGTATATCCTCCTCAAGATTGAACGTGGTGGCGTGCCCGAGGTATTCAACTCGACCTATGATATTCGCAAGCTGCTTGCAGCAATGGGCAGACTGCGCGACGGCAATGAAATTGAGATCCCGGGACCTGCGTTCCTGCGCGAGCTCATTCTAAAAAAGATTGAAGCGACTGAGCTTGGAGAACTACTCAATAAATATCACCTGAGTTGACTAAGGCGCGGACGCTGCGGGCGACCGTTCGCTCGGATAGAGAAGCGCTGTCCTGCGCCGTGACGGCTCGGACTCGCCAAAGCGCGGATCAAACGTTCGCGCCGACTTCCAGGCAACCTTTAGGCGTACTCTGGAATTCGGTGTTCTTTCGGCTTGATGTTATTCTCGCCACACGCATCCGATTAACCTCTTGCCACGAGATGAGGGCGAAACTAGCTACTCTACTGGCCGCCGATGACAGAGGTCTTCCACGTCTGCCACCGACGCTCGCGATGTGGAGCATTGTCGCGGGCTACAGCCTGACGCCGATGCTGGTAATTCAGGTCGGCCGCGCCGTCATCGTGCTTGCCAAACGAAGCCGTTAGAAGGGTAGCCGCGTTGCTTGGCTCGAATTCGCCGTCTGCATCATCGTGATCGGCGTGGCCGGATGTATGCTCATGGTCATTGCGCCCTACGGAGTCCTGATCTCCGAGTGCGAGCCTATTGCCCTCAGGCGCCCGGCCGATTCCGTTCGCTCGCGTTCCCGCGGATTACAGCCCCGATCTCCCACAGCGGACCCAACGTCACTGCAAATTCGATCGCGAGGATGGGATGGCGGCTCGAACAAGAGCTCGTCCGAACGCTCTAGCCCGTCTTATTCACGATGAGCTTTGAAGTGGCTGGCGGGTGTGGCGTAAGCCGCTGATGGGGCGTAGGATTTGGTTGCTGACACCAATTCTGCGCTGACATCGAGGCCGCCACACCCGCCATGGTCGACGATACGATTCTGCCCTTCATATTTCCAGCGGTCGGACGCAAGAAGATCACAGCCGCTTTCGATGGCGGGCGACTGACGTCGGATGCGGGCGTCATGCTGCTGTCGCTGGCCGACGGTCATGCCAAGGTCTCGGAGAAACTGGCGCGCGTTTTTCCCGAGCGGCGCGATCCGGCCCGCATCGCACATCGCCTTGTCGATCTGATCCGCGCCCGGATCTTCGCCATCGCGTGCGGCTACGAGGACGGCAATGATCTCGACCAGCTGCGCGGCGATCCGGCCTTCAAGCTGGCCTGCGGCCGTCTACCGGACAGCGGTTTGGACCTCTGCTCGCAGCCGACCCTGTCGCGGCTGGAGAATGCCCCTGACCTGCGCGAGACGATCCGACTGAGCTATGCGCTTGTCGACCTGTGGATGGACAGCTACTCATGCGCGCCGGGCGCTGTGACGCTCGATATCGACGACACCGTCAACGTGGTGCATGGGCGTCAGCAGCTATCATTGTTCAACGCCCATTACGACGAGCACTGCTTTCTGCCGATCCATGTCTACGATACCGAGCGCAGCCGGCCGGTTGCTGTCGTTCTGCGCCCGGGTAAGGTGCCGGGCGGCCTCGAAGTTCGTGGCCATCTGCGCCGCCTCGTCCGTCACATTCGAAAGCGCTGGCCCACGACGCGCATCACTTTCCGCGGCGACAGCCATTACGCCCGCCCCGAAGCCATGGAGTTCTGCGAGCAATACGGCATCGATTACGTCTTCGCCGTGGCCGGGACCAAGCCGCTCGCCGTGAAGGTCGAGCAGATCGCCGACGCGGCCCGCGTCCAAAGGGCGATCGAAGGCAAGGCGGTGGTGCGGGACTACACCGAGGTCCGCCACGCCGCCGGCTCCTGGCACCACGAGCGCCGCATCGTCGCCCGCATCGAGGCGAGCGAGCACGGGCTCGATATCCGTTATGTCGTCACCAGCCTGGGCATCGGCTCGGCTCAATGGATCTACGACAGCCTCTATTGCCAACGTGGACAGGCCGAGAACCTGATCAAGCTGCACAAGAGCCAGCTCGCTTCCGATCGGACCAGCTGCCGCTCGGCGCTCGCTAATCAGGTCCGCCTCGTGCTCCACACCGCCGCTTATTGGCTCGTGCTCGTCGTGCGCGACAGGATCCCGAAACCGCGCGACCTCGCCACCGCCGAGTTCGCAACGATCAGGCTCAGGCTTCTCAAGATCGCCGCCCGCATCGTCGAGACCACAAGCCGGATCCGCATCGCCTTCGCCGCAGCCTGTCCCGAGGCCGACCTGTTCCGCGGCCTTGTCAACGCATTCTTCCCTCAACCGCCGTGACCAACGGGGCGGCTGATGCCCCGTTCATCCCCATCGCTCCTCAAACGCGTTCCCCACGTTCGACGCAAACCGCGGAAAACTCCGCAACCCTCACTCGCGACCCCACCCCGGGAACGCAAATGTGGCATTCTTCTCGCTGGCACATCGTGAATAAGACGGGCTAGATGTTCTTGTTATGCGGTCAAGTTTGCCCATTCCACAGACCACCGATTGTGACGTCAGAAAGAATAGCGATCGCGTCTCAAGGACGTCAACAGCAGGGGTAAGCCTACAAGATCATGTAGTTGTAGTATTGCTGTTTGCACGGCTCTCTGCTGGAGGCCGTTCGCTGACACGGGGGAGCCATGTCGACAGTTACCAGCGCAATTCGGCGCCTTTGGTGGCGACGCTTTCTTGTTCTTCTGGCGATCATCATGGTCATTGCTTTGATCGCAGTCATGACCAGCTCCCAGCTTGGCGCGACAATCGAAGCTCTGACGCCGCCTGGTCTCCCTGAACCGGTTTCCGCGGGCGAGCAGGTTTCGCTCGATCAGGGCTGGAATGCCGAAGACGCCGATCGATTCCATCATAAAGCCCAGGGCACGCAGACCTTACCGATCCCGCTGTCATGGTTTCTCGCCCTGGAAGCGCCGCTGAACTCGCCTTTCGCTATCCCCTTTTTCAAACGAGAACGGTTTTCTGACAACCGCTATTTACTGCGGTTTGGATTCATAGAGTCTGCCGAAAGCGAGAACAATGAGTACGGTTTGCCGATCGGCTTTGCATATTCGCCGTTTCAGTCGATCCGCGGGCTATCGCGTAAGGAGACTGCCGTTGGATTGACCTGTGCCGCGTGCCATACCGGCCAACTGATCTTCAAAGAGAAGCGCTATGTCATTGAAGGCGGCCCCGCCGTGACCGATCTAGGTCAATTGACAAATGCGCTCCGCGCTGCGCTCGCACAGACCGCTTTGTCGGCAAAGCTACCCTTCTTCGACGGTCGCTTCGGGCGGTTCGCGAAGCGCGTTTTAGGAACCGAGTACAGCGATCTTACACGCGTCCAACTGTCCAAGGAGCTCGATGGAATACTTGGTGCTCTGATCGATCAGCCCGCTGGGATCGACGTCACGGAAGGGTTTACCCGCCTCGATGCGCTCAATCGCATCGGCAACCAGGTGTTCGCACTCGACCCCAAGCGCTACGGCAACTACGTCAACCTCAACGCCCCTGTCAGCTACCCGCACATCTGGACATCGTCATGGTTCGATTGGGTGCAGTACGACGGCTCGATTATGCAGCCATTGGTGCGCAATGCCGGCGAGGCGATGGGGGTTTCGGCGGAGCTCAACCTCACGGCCCCGCCCAAGGGGGGACGTTTTGCCAGCAGCATCCCCTTCGATAATCTGCACTGGATCGAACAACAGCTCGCTGGAAAGGACCAGCCGCTGGTGGCGAAAGCCTTCACCGGACTGAATGCGCCGGCCTGGCCCGACAGCTTTCCTGCGATCGACAAAGCCAAGGCCGCCGTGGGAGCCCAACTCTACGACAAATATTGCAGCGGCTGCCATCTTCCAGCGCTGACGCCGGACATCGTGCACGGCAAGGCCCCGGACGCGGAGTTCTGGAAGAACTTCGGCCCTATCCGCTGGCGCGGTCTCGATGGGCAGGAGAAGCAGACGAGGGAATCCGTACTCAACGTCAAGATCATCAAGCAAAGCCATATCGGCACCGATCCGGCCCAAGGCGACGTGCTGCGCAATCGCACCGTGGACACCGCCGGCAGCGAACTGGCCAGGGCGGGCCAGAGCAGCCCAGGACTCGGCCTCGACATCGATGTCTGCCAACGGAAGGCTGACAAGACGCTGGATACGATCCACCTCTCGGACCATGCGATGCAACTCTACGCGCTTGCGCTCGGCGCCGTGGTCCAATCCGGCATCGACGAATGGCTTCGGTCGACCGGGACGGTCCAAGCGGATATCGAAGGCGATCGGCCGAACTGTCTCGCGGCAGGTTTCGGCTATAAGGCGCGTCCGCTGAACGGCGTATGGGCGACTGCCCCGTTCCTGCACAACGGCTCGGTGCCGACGATCTACGATCTGCTCAGCCCGGTTGCGGAACGCCCACAAGTCTTCCTGCTCGGTGAGCCCAGCTTCGATCCTGTCCGCGTCGGTATCGTGACACGGACGGTCGCTCCTGAAGGCAGGACCTACGACAGCAAGGGCTACTTCATCATCGATACGTCGAGGCCCGCCAATCGCAATACCGGCCACGAATTCTCGAATGAGAAGCATGAGGGCGTCATTGGCCCCGCGCTGTCTCCGGAGGAGCGCAACGCAATCATCGAGTTCCTCAAGTCGATCTGAAATTGATTGGGTCAGCTCCAGCTGGAGCAGTAGCGAAGACCATCTCGCTCCCGCAGGGGGAAAGGTGGACGGAAGCCCGGATCGACCGACCAGGCGAACCTTTCTTGAGTTAGGGTGCGGCAGCAATGGCGGAACAGAAACAGGGGCCGGCGGCGAAGTTCCTGAAATGGATGATCGCCAAACATCCGGATGCATTGTTCGCACTCATCCGGCGCGTCAGGCCCAACCTGGCGTTGGGCGCCGCGGGGCCGGTGTTCATCACCCGCTTCCCCGACGTGCAGGAAGCGCTGAGCCGCCCCGACATCTTCAACGTCACCTATGCGCCGATGATGGACCCTTCGGTCGGCCCCTTCATGCTCGGCCGCGACTGCACCGAAATAAACCAGCGCGACAAGGGTATCATGCGCGCCTTCATGCGCATGGAGGATCTGCCGGCAATTCGCCAGAAGGTGCACAGCCTCGCCAATGCGTCTGTCGAAAAGCAGATCTATACCCAGAACCAGATCGACGTGGTCAGCACGTTGTCGCGCCTGGTGCCCATTCAGCTGACCCGAGAATATTTCGGCTTTCCCGGCCCCGATCTGGCCTCGATGTTCCGCTGGTCGCGCGCGACGCAATATGACATGTTTCACAACCTGGACAAAGATCCGAAGGTGCACCAGGACAACATTGACGCTGGGCACGAGATGCGCGCCTATCTGACACAACTGCTCCCGCAACGGCGCGAGCAGCTGAAAAATGGGGCGCCGCTCGAGGACGTGTTCAGCCGCCTACTGAATAGCCATTTTGACGATTCGATCGGCTTCGCCGACGAACGCATTATTACCAATATGATGGGCACACTGGTCGGCGGGATTGAGACCACATCGGCGGCCATCGTGCAGCTGCTCGACGAGTTGTTCAAGCGCCCGAGGATCCTGAAGGAGGCCATCGACGTCGCCAGCAGCAACAACGACCATCTGATGTATCGCTATTGCTGGGAAGCGCTGCGCTTCAACCCGATCAATCCGTTCGTGGTGCGCCGCTGCCGGACCGATTACCGGATAGCCAAGGGCTCGCTGCGCGCCACGACAATCAAGGCCGGCAGCACGGTGCTGATCTCGACCCGATCGGCGATGCGCGATGGCTTGCAACTGCGGGCGCCGTCCAGCTTCGCGATCGACCGGCCGGAGTCGGTCTACATGCATCTGGGCTACGGGATGCACACCTGCCTCGGCGACCAGATCAGCCGCATCCAAGTTCCGGAAATCGTTCGCCGCATCCTGCAAATCCGGGGCGTCCGTCCCGCCGCGGAGATCGACTACGCAGGAGGGCCGTTTCCAGAGCGTTATCCCATCACCTACGACACGCCCGTCTGAAGGCCGGACTTCCCAGCAACGAGCCGCGAGTACCGATCCGGCCGCCAGATGATCCGAGCAAGCTTGTTGGCGAGGGCGACGGTCACAAGCCGCGCCGGCTTTTTAGCCAAAAGCCCGACAATCCAGTCGCGCAAGCCGCCGCGGCGTTTTTCCACAACGTTTAGAAGCGATGTTGCTCCGAGAACGAGTAACTTCCTTATATATCGATTACCCGCCTTGGTGATGGTTCCGAGAGTTGGTTTACCCCCGCTTGAAATTTGCCTGGGCGTCAGACCCAGCCAGGCAGCAAAATCCCGTCCCGAATTGAATACGCTTGGGTCTGGTACACTGGCTGTAATTACCGAGGCAACAAGCTTGCCAACGCCGGGAATTTCTCCGAGCGAACGGCTCGTCTCGCTGAGCGCGTGAGCCTTGGCGATCTCCCTCTCCAAATCATCGAGTGCGCCTCCTAGCGCATCAATTTGCTGACCGAGAACCTTCGCGGCCAGGACAGCGGCGTCGGGAAGAGTCGCGTCGCCTTCTGCGAGGCCTAAAAGCTCGTCGACGCGGCCGGTGCCCTTGGCGACGACAAGACCGAATTCGGCCAAATGGCCGCGTAGAGCGTTCACGCTCATCGTTCGCTGTTTGACCAGCAGCTCGCGCGTCTTGTGCAACATCAGGGTCGCTTGCTGATCAGCGCTCTTGATTGGCACAAAACGCATGGCAGGGCGCGAGACCGCTTCACAGATGGCTTCCGCATCGACGGCATCGTTCTTACCTCGTTTGACATAGGGCTTTGTGTAGGCCGGCGGCATCAGAGACACATCGTGTCCCATGACCTTCAGTTCGCGCGCCCAATAGTGCGCTGAGCCGCAAGCCTCCATGCCAACGCGGCACGGCTCGATCCTCGAGAAGAACTCGCGCATCGTCCGGCGCGTCAGCTTGCGCTTTACGGCTGGTGCATCCTCACTAGACAGCGCATGAATCTGAAAATAGTTCTTGGCGAGATCAACGCCTATTCTAATAAACTTCATCTCGGACGGTCTCCCTTCTTTGTGGCGCTCTGGCGACCAGGCCTTGGCACTATGATGCCGTTGAGGTGAGGCCGTCCACACCATCAAGGATCAGAAGATCGATCCGGCCGAGGACGCGCAGCAGGCGCTGATGGCGACCATCGCTGCGGGCGAGCGCGAGTTCGGAGAACAGTCGCGGCACGCGCTGATAGAGCACCGAGCGGTTGTCGCGGCAGGCCGTGTTGCCAAGCGCCGAGGCTAACCAACTCTTACCCACGCCGGCGGGGCCGCAGATAAAAGATTGGCGTGTGCATCGATCCAACTGCCTTCGGCGAGCTGGGTGAACAGCGCACGATCGAGGCCGCGGGGCGTGCGGTAATCGATGTCCTCGACACAGGCCTGCTGGCGCAGCTTGGCATAGCGAAGGCGTGCGGACAGGCGCTTGTCGTGACGCAGGGAGGCTTCGCGCTCAAGCAGCAGCGCCAGCCACTCGGCGTGGCCGAGGCCGGCTGCCTCGCCGGAGGCTTGGATGTCGACGAAGGCCTTGGCCATGCCATGCAGGCCAAGCGCATGAAGCTGATCGAGGGTCGGATGTGTCAGCACGTCTGTTCTCCTAATTGTAACAGCGCGGTCCGCGGATGTTGGGATGGACGGTCGCAATTCCGTCCGCGGGCCTGTGTGCGGGACGGCGATCGAGGTTGTTGGCGAGAATGGATTTGACCGAGCCGTAGGTGCGCGCGCCGATGTCGATCGCGCGCGTGGCAGCAGCCTCAAGCCGGTCGCCTCCATAGGATCGGGCGAGCCGGATGATCCCGAGGCAGGCGCGGAAGCCCTGCTCAGGATGCGGCCGCTCGTCGAGAATGAGATTGCACAGCGCCATGGTCGCGGGCCCGATCGCCACGGCGTCCTGGCGGATTCGCTCGATGGTCCAGCCGGCGTAGCGCCGATGGCTGGACGCCATGTGCTCGGGCACGGTGGTATGCTTGTGATTGCCGGTCATGCGCTGATGCGCGGCATCTCGACCGGCGATTTCCAGGAGGCGCTGACGGCCTTGCTGGGCAAGGACGCGCCGAACCTGTCGCCGGCGGTGATCTCGCGGCTGACGGCCGAGTCGCAGGGCGAGTATGAGCGCTGGCAAAGGCGCAATCTGCCGGCGCGGCGCTATGTGTATGTGTGGGCCGATGGCGTCTTCCTGCAGGCGCGCATGGAAGACCACGGCGAATGCATGCTGGTGCTGATCGGCGCGACGCCGGAAGGCAAGAAGGAACTGATCGGCTTTCAGGTCGGCGTGCGGGAGAGCGCGCAGAGCTGGCGTGAACTGCTGATCGACGTCAAGCAGCGCGGGTTGCAGATCGCCCCGGAAATTGCCGTTGGTGACGGCTCGCTCGGCGTCTGGAAGGCGCTTGACGAGGTCTTTCCCGGCACGCGGCACCAGCGCTGCTGGGTGCACAAGACCGTGAACGTCCTGGACAAGGTCCCGCTCTCGGTGCAGGCCAACATGAAGAAGGACCTGCGGGAAGTCTACTGGGCGCCGAACCGGGCGGCCGCCGAAGTGGCGATCGACGTCTTCGCCGAGAAATACCTCGCCAAGTACGGCCGAGCGGTCGACTGCCTGGTCAAGGATCGCGACGCGCTGCTGGCCTTCTACGACTTCCCCGCCGAGCATTGGGATCACTTGCGCACGACGGATGAGATGGACAAGCGATTTTTTATGACCGCCGCGATGACGATTGCGGAAATCGCGTACGTCCATTCTTTTGTTCGGCCGCGCCGCGGGCCATTCTTCCGTCCCGGCCACCGATCTCGCAGCTGCCGCGCGCAGGGTCGGTCAAGGCTGGCCGCGTTTGCGGCCACCGCACGGCTTGGTTGACCGGCCCGAGCACGGCGGCATGCTGGCGTGGAACGGCACTGCATTCCTGGCTGGCACTTGCCGTCAGCGGCGGTTATGGTTGTCGGGCGCGGGCGACCTCGTGGCGAAGCGTGACGCGTCGGCTGCAAGCGTCACCGGACTGCCTATTTTGTCCTGCCGAACTGAGGCGCCCGCGCGCCGGGTTTTGGCCGCCGCGGTTTCCATTGCGACACCAATCGTTCGTAGCTTCGTTCCGCCTGGGCGGCAATCAACATCTCACGGTCGCGCAGCGCCTTGATGTTGTAGGCATAGGCTGGTCCACGCCGGCTGCCCTTCTGTTGCGGATGTCCAGCTTGAAGTTGCATCGCGCGGGTCTTGTTGGCGACCAGCGCCGGGCGCGCCCACAGGTAGTCCTCGCCCTTCGTCAGCAAATGTCAGCAGAGCACCGTGAGCTTGCGAGCCACGGCCACTGCGGCGACCTGATGGCCACGCCGGGCGCGGATCCGCACGAAAAAAGCATGCAGTGGACCGGGCGCCTTGGCCGCGGCCCAGGCCGCCTCGACCAGCATGGCGCGCGCATGACTGCGGCCGATCTTGCTGACGCGACCGTGATGGGCGGCTCCCAGTCCCGACTGCCGCACCGTGGGTTGAGCCCGAAATAGCTCTCCAGCTTCTGCGGGCTGTTGAACCGGCTGATGTCGCCGATCGCCGCCACTATGCCGGCGGCAACCGCCAGATTGACGCCGGTGATGGTCATCAATCTGTTGACCGCGGAATCGTCGATGGCGTCCTGCGCGATCTCGCGGTCGAGCAGAGCCAGGTCTTCCGCCAGCCGGTCAAGCTCACGGACGTGCCGATCGATGGCCGCGCGCTCATCGTCCGGCAGCTGTTGGGCGGCCAACCACGCCCGGCCGCGGGCGTTGAAAAGATCGGCATGTGGGCACTTCGAGATCAAGTGTGTGTGCAGGATCGAATGCACCTCGTTCTTGAGCCGCGTGCGATGCCGCACGACCTGGTAGCGCCGCGCCACCAGCCTACGCTTGCGTTCGGTCTCCGCGTCAGGCGTCCAGATCTGCGGCAGGTATCCCGCCGCCTGCAGACTGGCGAGCGTCCCAGCATCGATCTTGTCGGTCTTGACGTGAGCCTGGGCGATCGCCTTCACCTGCAACGGATTAGCGATAATCACCCGCGCCACGAATGGCGCGAGCACTCGCGAGACCGCCATGCTGTTGCCGGTCGCTTCGAGTACCACCTCATCACTGGCCAGCAAGGTCTTGCCAAATCCCTCCAGCGCAGTCCGCGTCATATCGATGCGACCCGCATGTCGAAGCCTGCCGTTCTCCCAAAACACCACCTCGCCGAAAGTTCGGTGGACATCAATGCCAATTACCCGTCGCATTCGCACCTCCTCTGCCGGACACATGACGGGAGCTGCGGGCGACACGACAACTACGGATTCGCGCTCGCGGCGCAACCGGGCGAGTCGCAGAGGCGGCCAGCTACTAACTCGAGCTCTCGGCTCATCGTGTGCATCGGCCTGCCCGCACTTCGTGCTCCCGGTGCCTCTGTCCCGATGGTCGCACCATATGCCACGAGGTAGAACGCCGCGGCGGAACATTGGCGCCGAGGCATCTCATACCGGTTACTAACCCCATCGAGAGCGTGTTCGCCACCGTGCGGCACAGGGCGGTGCGCACGAAAGGCTCGTTGTCGCCGACCTCCGCCAAGCTGATGGTGTTCAAGCTGGTGATCGCCGCGTCAAAGACCTGGCGGCGACTCAAAGGCACAAACCAGTTGCCGAAGATCATCGCTGGTGTCAGATTCAACGACGGCATCGAGGTCATCCAAGTGCCGGCAAACCACGCCGCCTGATCGCCTCGTCACCCAAAATCCCGCATAGCTCGAAAGCCGGACGGGTTAGCCTTTTGATGCCCAGGCTAGCCACCGAAGTTAGCAGCACGCGATAGTGACCGTGCTTTACTTTGCTCTCCAGAGGAGGCTCACGTCGCTTCTGACTTCCCCGGAAGTGCGGATGCGGGAGGAACAGCGCCTTTGTCTAAGGCCCCGGTCGATAAGGGCGCCGAGTCACATCCACGCTGCTTTCTCACAGACATCAATCTATCACCGAGCGGCGTTAATTTGTTCGGTCCTGTAACGTCTGTCACGTTACAAAGCTTACAACTTATGGGTGTAACTGTACATCGGAGCTCGCTTTTCGTCAATCCGCAGTATTCCCATATTGAAGCCTTGCTGGAGTTCAAGGAATGCTCTCGGCCAGTCAACCGGTACCTGGTTGTGTCCAAAAGGAGCACGACGTACATGGCAACCACCTGTAATGAGTACGCCTTCATCGAAAGCCAAGTCGTACTTCCCGAAAGCCGCAAGGCGTTGGGGAGACTTCTACGACTTGCGTGGAATCTTGTCCTCACAAGGATCAGTCTGGAGCGATACCCGATGAGTGGTGCGACGTATCTGGCTCGAACGCACCTGATGCGCAATTCGGACGGCCAGCTCTACTTGGTCGAAGAGCCGCAGGAGCCGGGAGATCGTGAGGTCGTGACGGCGATCAGCCATAAGCGTGCAGTGGCTTGGCTGAGCGCCGATCCGGCCCGTCGTCGTGGTACGGCTGCCGCTGATCGTAAGCGGGCTGAACGCTTTTTGTCTGCGGCCTGATCGTTCTGCAAGACCGCTAGGCTGAAATACTCACAGGCTGAGCGGCGTCAAGTCGCTCAGTCTAGCCTATCAATTCAGGTAGGCCACTCACGGCGGCTTTCTCGCTAAACTGCACTTCAGCCCCGTTCACGGGGAAGCTGGGTGCGGGTTAGCCTGTCGATCCCAGGGCTAACTTCACGGGCAGTGCGGATGCGGCAGGAATAGCGCCTCTATCCGAGGCCCTCAGCCGATAAGGGCGCCGAGTCGCATCCGCGCGGCTTTTGAGCCGACGAGGAAGGCGTATGTTCAAGCGACAAATCACGGCACCAAAGGCTCAGCCTTTAAGGCATTTGCGCGCGCGGAAACGGAACCCGACAGCGCGGTGCCTTGCTAAAGCGGTCCATTTCGCGACGCGCGTATCCTACAAAAGGTCGCCGACAACGGGCGTGTGGTTTGAGATAAGAGGTCGGATGGTCAGAACAGCCGATGGGCAATTCTATCTTATCGAAGATCATCCCATTAAGCTTGGCGGCCGTGAAGTCGCACGGCCTTACAGTCTAGCGGGCGTCTTTGCTTGGCTGCAAGATTGCCCGGAGCAGATTGAGCGCACTGTCGTCAAAGCCGGCTAAGCTTCGAACGGCCCACGCGGGCCGCTTTCCGTTTTTTGGATGCCGCGCGGTCTCGTCAGCTTCCAGTAAGCTAGGCCCGATACATGATTGTTGGGTTCAGTGGGGGTGGGACGGACATTGCTGTGGCTTCCAGAGCGAAGGGGTGGAGTGTCACCTTTCCGCTAAACCGCACCAGCAGTGCGGATGTGGCAGGGACCGTGCCTTCAACTCAGCCCCCCCAGCCGTCAGGCGCCGATTCGCGCCCGCACTGCTTCCAAATCCCGTTCTAGTAGATAAACGCTCGCTCTGCGGGCGATGTCCTGCCGGTCAGCTTGAGGCTGGCCGTGGGAGGGTTCGCGGAGCTATCGCTAAATTTTGGTGACGGCCTGGTCGGTCAGGCGGCGGCGGTTATGGGCTGACGGTCAGTCGGTTTGGCGATGACCTCGATCCCGTCGTTGAATGTCACACCGAGAACGAGTTTTGGCAACTGGTTGTGGCCATCGAGACGACGCCAGCTTTTCTGCGCGGCTTCGAGCAGTTTGAAGACCATCGCGAGCGCCGTCCTGTTGGACAGGCACCCCTTCGATCGGATCGTGCGGTGGCGCACGGTAGCGAAGGTGCTTTCAATGGGATTGGTCGTCCGCAGGTGTTTCCTGTGCTCGGCCGGGAAGTCGTAGAACGCCAGTAGCGTGTCCCGATCCTTGCTCAGGCAGTCGGCCGCCTTCTCGTATTTGGGCGTGTAGCTCTCGATGAAGGCGTCGAACGCCAGCTCGGCGGCGGCCTTGGTTTCGGCCATCCAGATCTCCTGCAACGCGCGTTTGGCCTTCGGCTGCTGGCTCTTCGGCAACTTGGCGATCACATTCGCGGTCTTGTGCACCCAGCAGCGCTGCTCGCGCGTTTTCGGCCAGACCTCACCGGCGGCCTTCCAGAACCCGAGCGCGCCATCGGCGATGGCGAGCCGCGGCGGCACGTCGAGCCGGCGCCGCTTCAGGTCGAGCAGCAGATCGCGCCAGTCCTGCGCGCTCTCGCGGGCGCCATCGGTGAAGCCGACCAGTTCCTTGCGGCCTTCCGGCGTCGCGCCGATCAGCACCAGGATGCACTGCTTTTCGTCTTCGAGGCGTGCTTGGAGATGGATGCCATCGGCCCAGATGTAGACGTAGCGCTTCGCCGACAGATCGCGCCTCTGCCACGCGGTGTGTTCGTCGAGCCAACCGTCCTTCAGACGGCCGATGGCCGATGCCGACAACCCGGCAGCATCCTTGCCGAGCAGCGCCGCCAGAGCCTCGGAGAAGTCGCCGGTGGAGATACCCTTCAGGTAAAGGATCGGCAGCAGCGTCTCGATCGATTTCGAGCGACGCATGTAGGGCGGCAGGATCGACGGAGAGAACCGGATGCGGTCGGGGTCGGTAGCGTCCGCCTCGCGATCGCGTACACGCGGCTGGCGGACGGCGACCGGACCGATACCGGTCATCACCTCGCGTTCCGGCAGGTGACCGTGGCGCACGACGCGCTGGTGGCCGTCCGCGGTCTTCAAATCGGCATGCTTGCC
Source organism: Bradyrhizobium sp. USDA 326 (assembly GCF_049739485.1). NCBI lineage: Bacteria > Pseudomonadati > Pseudomonadota > Alphaproteobacteria > Hyphomicrobiales > Nitrobacteraceae > Bradyrhizobium > Bradyrhizobium sp. USDA 326. The sequence goes on along the minus strand of NZ_JBMGQA010000001.1, from coordinate 1,567,385 downwards.
GAGAAAGTCCGCGACCTCGGCTTCGACCGCCTGGGCCAACAGAGCACGCGCCCCATTGCGCAAGATTTCGGTGAGTTGATCGTCGACGTTTCCTGGTTGAATCAGCTTGATGATGTTATCTTTGGACACGGCATATCGCTCCTTCGGTGGAGAACTGGAGGCGTCAAGCACCCCCACGAAATGCCGCCTTTCCGATTCCCGCCGTCACCAACTTTCAGCGATAGCTCGGTTCGCGGCGCGTGGCAGGGACAGCGCTTCCCCTGTGTATGCGTGGGGCCTTTCAAGCGCCAAGTCACGTAGCCGCTAACTTAATCGGCAGTGCTGGCGGGGCAGGGACAGCGTCCGCCCCAGCGCAACTGAACGGCGCCGAGTCACGCCCGCGCTGCCTGCGATCTGAGGCTGATCGTCAAGCCTCATAGGCGGCAACCGATTCTGGTAGTTGTGCCGGGGCTTTTTGCGGTGGATGTATCCTACCATCAGCCTCTTTCGCCGCGAGGCTGGGGGTGGAGTTAGCGACGCGTGGTAGGGACAGCGCTCGTCTGCAATAGGGCGCCGAGTCATGTGGCCGCTAACTTCCAACCGTGGGGCCAAGGATGCATATATTAGAGCGGCACATCACAGCCCTACGGTCGCAAGCGCTTGAGGTGCTTGCGGCCAATCAGGCCCGCGCGGCCGATCAGTCTTTGAGCCTGGCAGATCGCCAACTTGCAACGTTTGATGCAGAGGAGGCTCAGGCAGTGTTAGGCATACTCGATAGCGTGAAGCTCAACCCCGGGCCGAAGGAGGCGGGGAAGATCGCTGCACGTATACGCGCGCTTCTAGAGGGGGGGTGAGTGCCACCCGACTTTCTCGGGGCTAGTCGTCCGTTCTTTAATCGCGGGCACGGTGTCAACCCCGATTAGACAAAAATCATCCACTGCCGGGTTCATAGTTCTTTCCGCGGTCGTCTCTACAGCCGCCGCCTGATGGCGTTCAAAAGGTGTGCAGCTCGATGTGAAGACCGCGGTGCATAACGCCCGCAGGGACGACTTCGAGATTGCCAACCGAGCACGCCAATATGCGTTGCGCGCTCGGGCCGGCACCTTCGTCTACGCGCACACGGTACAGGCCCGACGGCGGCAGCAGTGTCGTCAGAGGGTGCCCGGGCGGACTGGCAGTTCGTAAGGCTACATCGACTGGGAACGGCTCGAAGTCAATCAGCGGCGGCTCGCCGACAATGCTCGCGCCTTCGGCGGCGAACGGCGGTCAGGTCCGGCACGCGAAGGACCAGCGTTGCTGCAAGGTCGCGTGGTCTGTGGCCTCCGTGGCGAACGCATGGGTGTGCGCTACAGCCAAGAGCACAGCCGCACAGTGCCGACCTGTGTCTGTCAAGCTAATGCGGTGCGGCGCGCCGGATGGACATGCCAAACAGTTCCCGGGAAGCTCGTCGATCCCGCGATCGCCGCCCTGATGATCGAGCTGATGACACCGATGAGCCTGGCGGTCACTTTGGAGATTCAGCGCGAGCTCCAGGCGCGCGCCGCGGAGACTGACGCAGCGCGTCCCCAGCCTGTCGAGCGGATGCGCTATGAAGGCGAGCTCGCGCGTCGACGCTACATGAAGGTCGATTCCGACAACCGCCTCGTCGCCGATGCACTCGAAGCGGCATGGAACGAGAAGCTGCGCATTCATGCCGACGCGGCGGAAGACTACGAGCGCCGTTGCAAACAGCAGCCCGCAGCACTGAGCGCTGAGACCCGACGGCGCATTCTCGATCTTGCTGAGCAAGTACCACGAATCTAGAGTCTTGCGCTGCCGAATCCCCTCGGCTGGGAGGAGCGGACGACGATGAAGGCCTCGAAGTTTTCGGACGCCCAGAAGGCGTTCATCCTGAAACAGTGCAACGACGGGGTTGCGGTGGCGGAGATCTGCCGTAAGGCCGGGATCAGCCAGGCGACCTACTTTAATTGGAAGAAGAAGTATAACGGCTGCTGCCGACCGAGATGCGCCGGCTGAAGCAGCTCGAGGAGGAGAACGGCAAGCTGAAGAAGTTGGTTGCGGACCTGTCGCACGACAAGGAGATGCTGCAGGACGTGATCCGCCGAAATGTATGGTCTGCCCCGCCTGTGCAAGGCTCTTGAGCGATCCGACCTTGACAGTCTGCGTAAATGTATCCGGCCTCTCGCGAGTGGGCTGCGGTTGCAGCCAGGCCATGATGAGATCAGCACGCCGCGTTCCCAGATAGCTAATCGGGCACTGGCCCGTTTTCGGCGAAGGGCTTACGCGGCGCCGATCAACTGTCTCGTCATCACTACCTCGAACCTCGCAGTCTGCTGCCCGGGCCCTACGGGAATGCGGGAAGCCGCCGCTCGTAGGTCGAGCCGGGCCGCGTGAGGATGACCCAGGCCACCCGCGCAATCTTTGCGGCCAGGACCACAGTGACTTTGTTGGCATGCATGCTTGTCGAGGCCGGTCAACCACGAACCCAGGCGATCGGAAGTACGGTTCAGATGCATGACGCATGACCTTGCGCCGTGAATCAGCAGCCGTCTGAGGTAATGATTGCCTCTTTTGCTGATCCCAAGGAGGGTCGTCTTACCACCCGTTGAGTGTTCGCGAGGGACCAACCCAAGCCACGCGGCGAGGTCTTTGGCCCTTCGGAACTGACTAGCATTGCCGGCGCTCGCGACGAATGCCGTCGCCACCAGTGGGCCCATCCCGGGAACAGTCATGAGCCGCCGCCCTCGTTCGTCACTCGCCGCCAAAGCCTCAACTTCACGAGTGATCTCGGTGATGCGGTGTTCGATGTGCCCGAAGTCTTCGAACAGCCGACGAAGCGTACGCCTCATCATCGGCGTCAGATCGTTGCCTTGGTCGGTCAATATGCGAGGGAGGCCGGCCTTGAACTTGCCAATGCCCTGATGGACTGCGATGCCGTATTCGACGCAAAACGCACGCATTTGGCAGACGAGCTGAGTTCGTAGAGCAACCTTCTGATCTTGGATACGGTGCAGCGCCTGGATATCAACCTGGGCTTCCGATTGGATCTCAACAAAGCGCATAGCGGGTCGGCTGGCGGCCTCGGCGATCGCTTCCGCATCGTTCTTGTCTTCACGTAAGGCTTCACGAACTGCGCAGGAATCACTCGGACTGCGTGCCCGAGCTGTTGTAACTTGCGTGCCAGCCATTGGGAGCCTGGGCAAGCCTCCATCGCGACGGTCGTACGCTGCGCGGTATCCAAGAACTGCAAAGGTGTGTCGCGGCGGAGCTTTACTTTTTGAATGACTCAACGCCTTCGATGCCGAAGACAGCGGCGGGCTGAGGCTTGTTGCTCAACATTTTCTGGTCCTCCTCTTCTCGGTCGAACACTCGCCGCGCAGTATGCGCGGGTTCCATCCCATTAGCTGTGAAGCCTTGCCAGAAGCGCAAGCTCGTCGATGAGGTTTGCGGTGAGTGGCAGGTGTGGTGGCCCTCGAGTTCGACCGATCGACCTACCACTACAAATCTCGTCGCTCCGGCCAGGCGACCCTCGAAGCTCGGATCAAGGAGATCTGCCATGTTCGCGCTCGCTATCGCCGTGTCCATGTGCTGCTGCGCCGCGAGGGATAGCGTCACAGGCAGAACAAGACGCGGCGCATCTATTGCGAATCGGGCCTGCAATTGCGCAATAAATCGCCCAAGCGCCGGGTCAAGGCCAAGCTGCGCGACGACCGGCGGTCCGCGACGCGGGTCAACGAGATCTGGGCGATGGACTTCGTTCATGACGAGCTGGCCACCGGCGGCAAGCTCCGGGTGCTCACGATGGTCGATATCTTCTCGCGCTTCTCGCCCGCGCTGGAGCCGCGGCTCACCTTCCGCGGCACCGACGTCGTGGAAGTGCTGGAAAGGGTTTGCAAGGAAGTGGGACTCCCGGCGACGATCCGCGTCGATCAAGGCAGCGAATTCGTGTCGCGCGATCTTGACCTCTGGGCCTACCAGCGCGGCGTCACGCTGGACTTCTCACGGCCTGGTAAGCCGACCGACAACGCCGCCTTCATCGAGGCGTTCAACGGCCGCTTCCGAGCCGAATGCCTCAACGCCCATTGGTTCCTGTCCCTTGCGGATGCCCGGCAAAAGGTGCAGACTTGGCGCAGATACTACAACTGCGCATCAGAACACCCATCTGGCTATGTAATTGAAGAGAAGAGATTTTGTTGAGCGGGATGCGATCCCGCGGGTTGATTTGCGTTCTGTCGCGCTCGTTCGGCGAGAGATTGAGCAGCAGTTGTTGTCAGCGAGGTGCGGGCGAAGATCCAAGGACCATCCGGCAGAGGATGGATGGAGTCGATCTCGCCGGCTTCAGTGGCCAGTCGGAGCGTCTTGGGCGCGATCTTCAGGAGCTTCGCGGCGTTGCCAAGGTTGAGCCATGGCTCGATCCCGTCCTGGGCGGGCTTGAACACCGGGATGTGGTAGTTCGAGCGCATTGATGTGACGCGCTCGCGGGTCCAGCGATTGCCGTTACCGGTCTTGAGGCCGTTGCGATTGAGGAGGCCGGCAATCAGATCGTCGCTGGCGATCAGCACCAGTTGACGCACGGCCTGGACGATATCGGCAGCTCGCTGTGGGCGCCCGCCACCCAATGGACCACGAGAATGATCTCCGAGGCCGCGTCGTCGATATCGGCCACGACCTCACGGATGAGGGTGCGCACAATGCGCTTCTTGAGGCGAGCATCCGTCGGCGCATCCCAGACCGTTTTGAGGTTCGAGGCCAGAACGCCGAGCGAAGCTGGATCGCAATCGGCGCGGGCGTCGCCGCATTGTGCGTGGCGATCTTACCCTCGACCTCAGCCGCTTGGGCAAGCGCCCTGTTCCAGCGCGCTTCCAGCTCACTCGCCACCAGCCCGTTCGCGGGATCAGCGGCATCGTATTGCCGGAAAGCCCTGTCGACGGCATGGCGCGCCGATTCGAGGTCGCGACTGAGGGCATCGCGTACCTGATCGCGCCGTTCCCTGGCCCCCTTGGCCGCAGCGGTTGCGGCAGCAACAGCGCCCGGACCGACGACTCCAAGCAGTGCTTCCTCGATGGCGTCATCGACGCGCATTCCGAAGGCGATGCAGTGGTCAAGCTGGTGTTCGACAAGGTCGAGGAACTGGGCAGCGCGCGACAGGCGCTCTGCTGGCTCCACGAGTACAATCTGGATCTGCCGGTGAAGCAGACCAACGGCGACACGGCCTGGCAGCGACCAAACTACTCTGCCATCCCGCTAGCGCAACAGATCCAGCTCGTAATCGTTGAGGCTGCCCTTGAGCCGAGCAGCAGGCGGTCGTTGCCGTGCCTTGGCGCATAGATGGTCTCTTGATCGACCAGAACGGTATCGACCACGCGGCACATCTCAATGAGTTGCTGCCACCCCCGGCTGTTGCGGGCGAAGCGCGAGACCTCGCGGGCGCAAACCGCACCAACCTTGCCGAGGCAAACCTCCGCCACCATTCGCTCGAATCCGGCGCGTTGTATGGCGCCGGCGGCTGAACGACCGAGATCATCATCGATCACTTCATTCTCCGACCACCCGAGTGCCGTCAGCCGGTCTCGCATGGCGTATTGGAGCGCGCTGCTCTCGCGATTGTGCAACACCTGATGGGCCGAAGACTGACGCACGTAAAGAATCGGCTTGCGCTCCAGATGATGAGGCCTGACCTTGTCAGAGATCATGATCGACCTCCTTCGCGGGCGGCGTCGCTGTCATCGCTGCATGGTCGAGGACCAACTGCGTCATCAGGCTCGTGAGCGCTGCCCGCTCTTCTGCGGGCAGATCTAGCCATGTGGGCGCGCCGATGGCGCCGTTCGACAGGCCACTCCCGAACAGATCCATCTGCTGCTGCGGCCGCGGTCGTCGATTGTGTCGGTATACGCTCCCTGGCACTGCCGTCTGCCGTGACATGAGTCTCTCCCCGATTCTGGTCGTGAGAGGCTCTGGATGCGCCAGAACGCAAACTCGGCGACCAAACCAGGGATGATGGCGATAAAGAACCTCGCGAAGAACGATCCTGTGGGCGTTCTTGAGCCTTGTTGTACAATTTCCAGCGCCCCCATCAGGCGCTGGCAAACCGCGCGCCGATGGCGGTCTGGCGGGCCGGTGTCACCGGCGCATTCGGCGAAGAGGCTGTGAATATGAAGCTTCTCGCAAGCGAGAAGCTTGGACAACGCTGCACGTTGCCCACATCCCCACAGCCACAGCAGCAAGTAAGAGTAGCGTAAACCTATTGGCAAGAACGAACGGCAGCAGCTCCACTTAAAGAACCGGACCCAGTGGTCCTCAGCACAGGTCCACTTCACTGATCGAGGCTCGTCCCGTCACCGATCACGGCCGCATCATCCAGACAAACGACAAGCGATATACCGTCGTTTATCAATCGCTGCGCGGAACGGAAGTTACGTTCACGATGGACGCCCCTTCCTTTAATGCCATGGAAGCGGAGCATTTGTTGAAATTGGGCAATCGCATAAGAGCCGTCGGATACCTCGAGCGCCGAACGAGGCGCGATTCGTTGACGCTCACTGAGCTTCCTCAGACGACTGCTGCGAAGTGATACCTAACTCGTGCTGACCTGGATCGGCGTCCTCGACTAGCCACGGCTAGTCTGCGTAACCAACCGAACCTGGTAGGTGCCTCGCGGGTCTCTCCGAGGATATAATTCGACAGAGTATTTGAAACAATGCAGGAGCAGATTCGAAAATCATTGATAGGCGCGTGCTCCTGTTTGCGCAGAAACTGGGGCCGACTAAGGAATACTTGAGACGAACGCGTCATGGCCGCTGATCCGAAAACCGCATCCCTCTACTCGCGAATGCAGAGCTACGGCACCCTGATCGAAGCGCCGCGCGACGTGCCAGACGCGCGCTTCGCGCTGCCGGCGACTGTCCACTGGATGCGCGCGCTCGCGATCGCAACTGTCGACCAAAAGCTCAACTTCGCTGCCGGTCGAGGGTTCTACGCGAATGTTCACGCGCGCGGGGTACCAGATCTCGGGCGCGCTTCAGGTCCATCATCTAGCGCTCAGCCTGCTACAGAAATGTGTACTGCAAGGGGCCAGCTCGGCCCCTTACCCAATCCGGTAGATGAGGCGACCGCGTCAGGTTGCAAATCCCTCCCGGCGTGGACACGCGCTTCCAGAACCTGGGGAGAAGGACCTTATGGCGCGTATTCAACACATCATCACACTCCACAATGACGAATGGACGGTCGTCGTAGATGGCAAGCACTCCGCCCCATACGCTACTCAAAAGGAGAACAAGATCGGCATCACCGTGAATACTTCAACATCGATACGGGCAAAGCCGAAAAGGTGGCTTTAGATGACGCGGTGTTGTTCACGGAATGGGCCGTGGGGCACGTCGTCGACGGAAAATTCGAAGAAATCTACAGATACCCTCTGCCTGGTACTTCTTAAAGAGAAGGGGCAAGCCGCTTGAAGTTCCCCGCCTTTCAATCCGCTGAATCTGCACCAACGGTGCGAGCTGGAATCACTGCTTCCGATCACAGTCAAAGGAAACCTGATATGATCCCTATTGAGGAGTCCTTTATTCGAGCGATAACGTTGCTTGACGGACCAAAATCGACCGAGCAACGGGCTGAAACCGTCGCCCACCTGGATACTATTATAGACTATGCACGCGACGATACCGAGGAGCGGCTAGCCCATAGTTTCAAAGCGATGGCCCTGAACCACCTCGACAGTATCGGTCAAGATACGTCGACCATTGTTGAGGAAAAAATGGAGCTGGCACTGATCGCCACCGAAGAATTGATTCTAGCTATCGTCGAACGCAACCGGCGGGGAATAAGATCCGAGAGATGCCCATGCAGGAACTTTGCAACTGGGCAATACGCCGGCCGGTGTCGCGATCAAATAAGCATGAGCGATGACGACCTCCACCAAAGACATGCACGCAGCGCCATCGGACCAAGCAACAACCTTCAAAGTCACGGCCCGCGCGTGACTGGAAGCCCTTCGATCGAGGAGTTCATGGTCTACTTGTTCGAGCCCGACGGCCATATAGTGCACTGCGTAAGGCTGATTTGCGCTGATGAGGAAGCGGCTAAACAGCGAGCACAGCAATTAGCCGAGACCAACAGGGTCGAGCTTTGGCAGCTCACTCGCAAGATTGCGAGCTATCCGTCCCGCGCGAACTGAGGCGCTTATTTTGCGCAATCCTCGCTCTTATAGGCCTGCGCAGCGTCCGGCGGTATGTCCACACTTGCCTGCGTAATCTGAGCGGCTTCACTGCAGCCTTCCGCCCTTGCGAATTCCCTTCGGCTCGGCCCTGGTTCAGCGACGCGATCGCCGATCTCGGCAGCAAAGATGCCGCTATGCAGATGGCCGGCACGTGGTGCATCGAACACCAAGGTCGCGGTCATCAAGGCGTGCCTCTACGATCCGCAGATCAATCGCGCCTGTGCGGAGATGGCCGCGCATTGCGGCACCGCCGTCTTTGCTGGCGCGGCCGCGCAAGCCGCGCGAAGAAGATTGCTTCATATTGCACCTAATCCTGACAGGGCCTGTACCGTGTGCGCGTGCGACCATAGACGAAGGCGCCGGCGTAGCGTGGATTGTGGAGCACCTGCAGGATGCGCGCATGATTCGGCGGCGCCCATAGGAGGTCTCCCTTGTTTGGACCTGCGCGCAATCGACGTGAAAACAACAGACCTTGCTCTCGGAAGAAGCGGATGGTCTGCATGGCACTTTCGGTCCGCTCGAAGGTGTCGAACACGAGACGGATGGCATTCTGCACTTTGGCGTCAGGATCGAGGCCGAGGGTCCCATCATTCCGGTAAACCAGGCCGACTGGAGGGCACATCTCGAGCTCGCCACGTCGCGCCTTGTTGAGTTGGCCACCGCGCATGCGTGCTTTGAGGATATGCAGCTCGGCTTCGCTCATCGTACCCTTAAGGCCGAGCAGGAGGCGATCATTTTTGAAATTGGCTGGATCGTAGATTCCGTCCTCGTCGAGGATCAGCGTCATCGTCAACGCGCACAACTCGATGAGGCGGTGCCGGTCAGCCGAGTTGCGTGCGAGACCTCCAAACCCATGACAATGCCGGCCTTGCCCAGCGCCACCTCGCTCACGAGTTGCTGGAAGTCCTCACGTGCTGTCGTACTTGATCCTGATTTGCCGAGATCGCAATCGATGACATGGATGCGTTCAATCGGCCAGCGCACGGCGATTGCCCGAGCGCGCAACGCATATTGGCGCTGCGTGCTCTCGCCGTGCTCGGCGACTTGGCGGAGGGTCGATTGGCGGACATAAAGGTAGGCGGCGCGCTTGAGATGCTCGGGGTGACTTTGAGGTCAGCCATGGGCAGGCTCAATTGCGATGGCGATAATGATGCCCGCGATGAGACGTGTGAGGTCGCCCGCTACAGGCAATGGATCGACCGTGATCGCTGGCGTAGTCGGATGATCGCAGCACGCCATCTCGGCGTCGCGGCGCTGCCCGAGCGCCCTGATCCATGCAGCGAGCCCCCCTTGGCGGCGGAGAATGCCGAGGCAAAGCAGGCATTGAGCTCGCCTCCCAATACCGCGGCACGTAGCTCCTCGTAACGGTCCGTGCCGTCCGCCGGCGGAACGATCAGGTTGAAGTGAGTCGTTTTTTTGCGCGCCAGCGCCCGCTCCAGGCTGCGCCGGTGCACTTGATGCCAAAGCGTGTCTCGATCGCGTCGAGACATTGCGATGTCGTCAGCTCGGGGCTTGCTACCTTGAGATCGGCTACGAACGCAATAACCTCGGCGGAGATCTTGCCACTCTTGGGGCCTCGCCGGTTCGGCAGCAAGCCGGCGACTCCTGCGCTCTGGAGCGCACTCTGGGCCTTGTAGAAGGTTGGACCGGTGACGCCGAACGTCGCGGCGGCTTCGCTGATGGCAACGCCGTCGACTTGATGTCGCCGCGCGATCTCGTAACGGACCTGGACCAAGTCCTTGGGATGAAAAGAGAATGGATTGCCGACGAACAGCAGGTCGCGGACAGCTTCGGGGTCGGGATTGAGGACGCCGTCCTGCGCCAGCGCCGCGCTCTTCGGATCCTGTTTTTTGGAGCCTTCCCCAAGCCGGCACTATATGCTGATACTTTGCGAGAATATCCGATAAATCCGTCGTTTGGCAGCTGTGGAGCGGCGTCAATCCCTTTGCATGCGCGGCGTAATTCTCTTTACGCACGGTCGGACCTCAAACCCTCAGCGAGCCGATCCAGCGCGTCACAAAGGCCAGCAGATCAATGGTCCTAAAGGCTGCTCGACCCGCGGCAATCAGCCGAAGCTCATCCACGGGATCGATGTCGGTCCAGGCGCTCGCAATCGTGCAAAGTCGTCCATTCTGCCCTTCATAGATCACCCGGTCTTCGCCCCAATGTCGCCGCCGGCAGATCAGATCGAACATGCGACCGCACAGCGGATGGCAGGGATGAGTGATCTGCACCTTTTGGCGGGTTGTACCTACACGGCCTGTAGTCGACGACTTTCTCCAAGGCCAAGGTCGAGCAGGCTGTCCTCATCGTCGAGCGCTGACTGCTCGGCCACCTGCGCCACCGCGTCTTCTACAGCCTTGCCGAAGTCAACGCGGTGAGCGGCGAGTTGCTCACCAGGCCCAACGAGGAGCGGCCGATCCGGCGGCTCGGCGTGACGGCCGCCGGTTACTTGAGCTTGCGCCCCAGGTGATGAGCGCCTGCACACGCCCCATTGGATCAGACAACGCGGAACATTGCCCAGCAACTGGCACCAGCTGATTTCTCGACCGCTTCTTGCGTAGCGTAATTGCGCCTGTGGCATCGAGACCGACGACGTGGAGTATGTTCTCGAGATCGATGCCGATTGTGACAAGGTTCGTATTCGATATGGCCTGCGCTCCTGCTGCCGCCCCGCCGGGCTCAATCCACGTTGCCCCTGAGAGCGGGCGTGGTCCATGCCATTAACTCTCGACTACGCCTCGTACCATCGCCTCTGGAGCTTTGGTCGTCAAAGGCCCATTCTTGTGGACGTCCATCTGGTCTCTCCTCGGAACGCTGAACCTTCGCAACCCCAGCTTCCTCGGTTCAGACCAGATGGACAACCTTTTGAAACACCACATCTAGGGATCGCACCCGCAGTGACGCACGCCGCGAGCTCAGGTCCACGGTACAGCTCATACAGGGTCACGGCCGAATCTACGGGCTGGTGGAGACGATCGAGCCCGGCGCGTGAGAAAGTTGGACAGACCAGAGTCTGTGCGCAGTGACCTAAAAGCCCCCTCATTTTTAGCGGGTGGCTAGTCCGTTTCGATCGCCCTAACATGCCGCCAGGCTGTGCAAATTACCCGCGCGCTGCGCTCGCCAACAATTGCCTTCGGAGTTCCTAAAAATGTCTGCCGATCGGCCGGCCACGCGGCTGGCGATGCGTCTTGCATTTTTTGTCGCTGGTTTTGGTATGGCGGCCTGGGGGCCGCTGGTGCCGTTCGCGAAGGAACGACTGGCGGTCGACGAGGGCGTTCTCGTTTTTCTGCTGCTATGCCTAGGTTTGGACTCGGTTCTCGCGATGTTTTTGACCGCCTTGTTGAGTGCGCGCTACGATCAGAACCAACGTTCACGACGCTCATGAAAAGCCAACCGCCAGGTTCGCCTGAATTGAGCGAGATGCTACCGTGAGCTCAATACGAGCGTGATCCGTGCTTTTTGAGAGCATATTGGCCGCAAAATTGACCGCTGAAGTTTGATGGGTTCACTCCCCTGCAAGTATTTTTGCTCTGCTCTACGCCTGCGCCCCACGGCGGCTGAATACTTGTTGAACTAACCCATCTCCTGCTTTTTCTATCCATCCCCGTTGCTGATCGCTTGCCGCGGTTGGCGCTCGACGGGGGACGATCGTGGCGGGCACTTCACTCCATTCGGAAGCATTCTCGCGTGGCGCGCGCATGCTGCGCACCGCGCTTGGTCCCGCGATCGCGACCTTCCTCGAAGACCCCGCGATCGTCGAGGTGATGCTTAACCCCGACGGACGGCTCTGGATCGACCGGCTCTCCGGTGGCCTGGAGGATAGCGGCCGGACGATGTCCGCCGCCGACGGCGAGCGCATCGTGCGCCTGGTTGCGCACCATGTCGGCGCGGAGGTGCATGCGGAAAAGCCGCGCGTCTCGGCCGAGCTTCCCGAGACGGGAGAGAGGTTCGAGGGGCTTCTGCCGCCCGTCGTTGCGGCGCCGGCCTTTGCCATCCGCAAGCCTGCCGTCGCTGTTTTCACGCTGAACGACTACGCGGCCGCCGGCATCATGACGGCCGGGCAGCTGGGCGTGCTCCGCGAAGCCGTCGCCGCCCGCAAGAACATCCTGGTCGCCGGCGGCACCTCGACCGGCAAGACCACGCTGACGAACGCACTGCTGGCCGAGATCGCCGGCACCACTGATCGCGTGGTCCTGATCGAGGATACGCGCGAGCTGCAATGCCGCGCTCCGAATCTGGTCGCGCTGCGTACCAAAGATGGTGTCGCGTCGCTATCCGACCTGGTTCGGTCCTCCCTGCGCCTGCGCCCGGATCGGATTCCGATCGGAGAGGTCCGCGGCAGCGAAGCCCTGGAGCTCCTTAAAGCTTGGGGCACAGGCCATCCCGGTGGGATCGGAACAATTCACGCCGGCACGGCGCTGGGCGCGCTTCGTCGTCTCGAGCAGCTCATCCAGGAAGCCGTCCTCTCCGTTCCCAAGGCGCTGATTGCCGAGACCATCGATCTCGTCGCGGTACTGCGCGGCCGCGGCAGCGACCGCCGCCTCTCCGAACTCGCCCTCGTCGCCGGCCTCGATCCCGTCACCGGCGATTACCGCGTCCAGTCCGCCGAGGCGGGCGGCCAATCTCCCAAGGACCCATCATGATCCAGTTCTCTCCCGTGATCCGTCGCGTGCGAATCCGCTTCTGCGGGCTCGCAGCGTTTGCCCTCATCTCCGTCGCATTCGCGCCAGCTGCCTACGCCTCCGGCTCCTCGATGCCGTGGGAGACACCGCTCAATCAGATCCTGGAGTCGGTGCAAGGTCCGGTCGCCAAGATCATGTCGGTCATCATCATCACCGTGACCGGCCTGACGCTCGCGTTCGGCGATACGTCCGGCGGCTTCCGCCGGCTGATCCAGATTGTCTTCGGACTGTCGATCGCCTTCGCCGCGTCGAGCTTCTTCCTGACCTTCTTCAGCTTCTCCGGGGGAGCCTTGGTGTGATGGCCAGCATCGTCGATCCGGAAGTGCCGGGCTTCTTCGCGCCGGTCCATCGCGCGCTCACCGAACCGATCCTGATGGGCGGCGCGCCCCGCACGGTTGCGATCGCCAACGGCACGTTGGCGGCGGCGATAGCGCTCGGCCTCCACCTCTGGATTCCCGGAGCGCTGATTTGGGCCGTAGGCCACGCCGCGGCGGTCTGGGCCGCCAAGCGCGATCCGCTATTCCTGGACGTCGTCCGGCGTCACCTCCGCTATCCATCCTATCTCGGCGAGTGAGGCTTCCATGCTGAACCTCGCCGAATATCGCAGCCGGCCCCACAGCCTCGCCGACTTCCTGCCCTGGGCCGCTTTGGTCGCAAAGGGCGTCATCCTCAACAAGGACGGCGCGTTCCAGCGCACGGCGCGCTTCCGTGGTCCGGATCTCGACAGCGCGACGCCTGCCGAACTCGTGGGCGTGACGGCCCGCCTCAACAACGCGCTCCGCCGCCTCGGTTCGGGCTGGGCGATCTTCGTCGAGGCCCAGCGCATCGCCGCCCAGACGTATCCCCACAACACCTTTGTTGATGCGGCATCAGCGCTGGTCGACCTGGAGCGACGGGACGCTTTCGAGGAGGCCGGCGCGCATTTCGAGAGCCGCTATTTCCTGACCTTCGTCTGGCTCCCGCCAGCCGAGGACGCCTCGCGCATCGAGGGCTGGCTCTATGAGGGGCGCGCGCGGAGCGGCGTCGATCCTCATGAACTGCTGCGTGGCTTCGTCGATCGGACCAACCGCGTCCTGCAACTGGTCGAAGGGTTCATGCCGGAGGTGGCGTGGCTCGATGACGGCGAGGCGCTGACTTACCTGCATTCGACCATCTCGACACGGCAACAGCGCGTACGCGTCCCCGAGACGCCGATGCATCTCGACGCGTTGCTCACGGACGAGCCGCTCGCCGGCGGCCTCGAGCCGCGCCTTGGCCGCCACCACCTTCGCACGCTCACGGTGGTCGGCTTTCCGACCGCCACCCATCCCGGAATTCTCGACGAGTTGAACCGGCTTGCGTTCCCGTACCGTTGGTCAACGCGCGCGATCCTCCTCGACAAGACCGAGGCGGTGAAGCTGCTGACCAAGATTCGCCGACAGTGGTTCGCCAAGCGAAAGTCGATCGCTGCCATCGTCAAGGAGGTGATGACCAACGAGGCCTCGACACTGGTCGACAGCGATGCGGCGAACAAGGCCGTCGATGCCGACCTCGCTTTGCAGGAACTGGGCACTGACGACGTCGGCCAAGCCTACGTCACCGCGACTGTCACCGTCTGGGACGAGGATCCCGGCCTCGCCGCTGAGAAGCTTCGCCTGATCGAGAAGGTCATCCAGGGTCGCGACTTCACCTGCATGCCGGAAGGCGTCAACGCGCTCGAAGCCTGGCTCGGCTCTCTGCCGGGGCATGCCTACGCCAATGTCCGTCAGCCGCCGCTCTCCACATTGAACCTGGCCCACATGATTCCGCTTTCGGCGGTCTGGGCCGGGCCAGACCGCGATGAGCATTTCCGCAGCGCCCCGCTGTTCTTCGGCAAGACGGAAGGCTCGACGCCGTTCCGTTTCTCGCTCCATGTCGGCGACGTCGGCCACACCCTGATCGTCGGCCCGACCGGCGCCGGCAAGTCCGTGCTGCTGGCGCTGATGGCGATCCAGTTCCGCCGCTATCGGAAGAGCCAGATCTTTGCCTTTGATTTCGGCGGCTCGATCCGCACGGCGGCGCTTGCCATGGGTGGCGACTGGCACGACCTCGGCGGCAGCCTGTCGAACAGCGCCGAGGATTCAGTCTCGCTTCAACCGCTCGCGAGCATCGGCGATGCGGTGGAGCGCGCCTGGGCGGCCGAATGGGTGACCGCGATCCTCGCCAAGGAGGGCATGACCATCGATCCGACCGTGAAGGAGCACGTCTGGTCGGCGTTGACCTCGCTGGCGTCCTCGCCGGTCGAGGAGCGCACGATCACCGGCCTCACGGTTCTCCTGCAATCAACAGCGCTCAAGCAGGCGCTGCAACCTTATTGCGTCGGCGGCTCCTCCGGCCGCCTGCTCGATGCGGAGGCCGAGCAACTCGGATTTGCGTCGGTCCAGGCGTTCGAGACCGAGGGCTTGATCGGCGCTGGAGCTGCGCCTGCCGTCCTCACCTACCTCTTCCATCGCATCGAGAGACGGCTCGACGGCCGACCGACCCTCCTCATCATCGACGAGGGTTGGCTCGTCCTCGACGATCCGGCCTTTGCGCAACAGCTCAGGGAGTGGCTAAAGACCCTCCGAAAGAAGAACGCGTCTGTCGTCTTCGCCACCCAATCGCTTTCCGACATCGACGGCAGCAATATCGCACCCGCGATCGTCGAGAGCTGCCCGACGCGGATCTTCCTGCCGAACGAGCGCGCGATCGAACCGCAGATCACCGCCATCTACCAGCGGTTCGGTCTGAACGATCGCCAGATCGAGATCATCGCGCGGGCGACGCCGAAGCGGGACTATTACTGCCAGTCCCGCCGCGGCAATCGGCTCTTTGAACTCGGCCTCGGGCCGGTCGCGCTCGCTTTCTGCGCTGCGTCCTCCAAGGCTGACCATGCCGCCATTGAACGGCTGCTCGCCGAGCACGGCCGCGACGACTTCACGGCCGCCTGGCTCGCGGATCACGAACTGCTCTGGGCCGCCGATCTCATCCCTGACCTGACAAACCTGGAGGTGCAATCATGACGACTCTTGACGTGCGGCGCGCTCGCTTGGCCGCTGCGACCGCTCTCTCGCTCACCTTGTCGATCTCGCCGCTTGTGACGGCGCCAGCCTCCGCGCAGTGGATCGTCTACGACCCCTCCAACTTCAGCCAGAACGTGCTGACCGCGGCGCGCGAACTGCAGCAGATCAACAATCAGGTCCAGATGCTGAACAACCAGGCCCAAAGCCTGGTGAACCAGGGAAAGAACCTCGCCAACCTACCCTTGTCGACGCTGACCCAGCTCCAGGCACAGGTCGCACGGACCCAGTCGCTGCTGAGCCAGGCCCAGAATATCGCCTTCAACGTTGAACGGATCCAGACCGCGTACTCCAGCACCTACGGCACAGCGGCGGCCACGGGCTCCAATGCGACAATGTTTGCCGCGGCTCAAAGTCGTTGGCAGAACTCGGTGGGCGCTTTCGAAGACTCGCTGAAGGTGCAGGCCGGCGTCGTCGGCAATATCTTGACCAACTCCAGCGCAATGAGCTCGTTGGTCACCGCTAGCCAGTCCGCAACCGGCGCCCTGCAGGCTGCTCAGGCCGGCAACCAGCTTCTTGCTCTGCACTCCCAGCAACTTTCAGATCTTGTCGCGGTTCTCGCAGCGAAGGGGAGGGCAGACGCGCTCGAGCAGGCGCGCGTCACGGCGAGCGAATCGCAAGGCCAGCAACAATACAAGATCTTCTCGACGCGTAGCGGCTATCAGCCCGGCAACGTCACCATGTTCAGCGGCAACTGAGGCCTAGGTCATGGAGCGCTCGGATATCCTTCGCGCAGGCGCGATGATCGTCGTGTTCGTGATTTTCCTCGCAGCGCTGCATGTCATCCATCGGCGTCCGGCCGAGCGGCCGGTATCCGACGTCCCCTCTGTCTCCGCTCCCGATGACCTTTCGGCCGAGCTGCTCCGCTGCGCTGAGCTTGGACCCCAGGATGCCGAAGATCCGCACTGCCAGACGGTTTGGAAGGAGAACCGCGCGCGCTTCTTCGGCAGGCCGGCGCGGCCACTTCTGCCGCAGGCGGCGCCGGCCACACCGCCAACGACGAGCGCTCCGCAGGGAGGGAGGCCATGAACAATGTCGGCGTTATCGACACCTTCCTCAATACGTTCACGACCTACATCGATTCAGGTTTCGGCCTGATCAAGGGCGAGGTCACGTATCTGTCGTCGACATTGATCGTCATCGACATCGCGCTCGCCGGCCTGTTCTGGGCCTGGGGCGCAGATGAGGACATCCTCCAAAGGCTGGTGAAGAAGACCCTCTACATCGGCTTCTTCGCCTTCATCATCACCAACTTCACCAAGCTGTCATCCATCATCTTCAATAGCTTCGCAGGCCTCGGCCTGAAGGCCGGCGGCTCGTCGATCTCGTCCGCGGATTTCCTTCGTCCCGGCAGGCTCGCACAGGTTGGGCTCGACGCTGGGCAGCCGCTGCTGGACGCAGCAAGCCAGATGATGGGCTTCACCAGCTTCTTTGCGAACTTCGTCCAGATTGCCGTGCTGATGGTGTCCTGGCTCTTGGTGCTGATCGCCTTTTTCATTCTGGCTGTGCAGCTGTTCGTCACGCTGATCGAGTTTAAGCTGACGACGCTTGCCGGCTTCATCCTCATTCCCTTCGCGCTCTTCAACAAGACGGCCTTTCTCGCGGAGAAGGTGCTCGGCAATGTCGTTGCCTCCGGCGTGAAGGTCATGGTGCTTGCTGTCATCGTCGGCATTGGTACCGGACTCTTCTCCCAGTTCACCACCACCTATGCCGGCGGTCAGCCGACCATTGAGCAAGCGCTCTCTGTCGTGCTGGCAGCGCTCGCGATGCTCGGCCTCGGCATCTTCGGTCCGGGCATCGCCACCGGTCTTGTCTCGGGGGCGCCGCAGCTTGGCGCGGGCGCTGCCGTCGGCACTGGTCTCGCCGTCGTCGGTACGGCGATGGTCGGCGGCGCGGCGTTCGGTTTGGCCGGGAGGGGAGCGATGGCAGCGAGCTCCGGTGCTGCGGCCGCCGCACGTGGTGGTGCCGCGATGGCGGGCGGCATGTCCTCCGCCTACAGCCTCGCATCAGCTGGCCGATCCGGCGCTGGCGGTGTCGTGTCCGGTGTCGGTGGTGCGGGCCGCGCTGTTGCCGGTACGGCGGCAGCTCCCGTCAGACGCGCGACTTCGCAAGCAGCGGGGGCAATGAGGGAGAGCTTCACCTCCGGTGCCCGTGCCGTCATCGCCAACACAGGCGGCTCCTCGACCATGGGGACCATTGGGAGTGGCAAGGCCCCGAACGATGGAGCCGCATCTCCAGCAGCGAGCGAAACCGGCCCGCCCGCCTGGGCCCAACGCGTCAAGCGCAATCAGACCGTCATTCACGGCGCGCAGACCGCCGCCCAAGCCCTCAAATCCGGCGACAGCCATGGCGGCGGCCACTCCGTCGACCTCTCGGGAGGAGAATAATCAATGTCAGTCTTTCGGCGATCGTCCGTCCGCTACGGCCGCACGCCCGAGCCCGAAACCCCCTACCAGCGCGCAGCTCAAGTTTGGGACGAGCGCATCGGCTCCGCCCGCGTGCAGGCCAAGAACTGGCGGCTGATGGCCTTCGGGTCACTGATCCTGTCTTGTGGCCTCGCAGGCGGGCTCGTCTGGCGATCCACCCATGGCACCGTCGTTCCCTGGGTGGTGCAGGTCGACAAGCTCGGCGAGGCACAAGCCGTGGCGCCCGCCGTCGCTGACTACAGGCCAAATGACCCGCAGATAGCCTGGTATCTCGCTCACTTCATCCAGATCGTCCGCTCGCTTCCGGCCGACCCGATCATCGTGCGGCACAACTGGCTGCAGGCTTATGATTTCACGACGACGGCGGGCGCGGCGGCGTTGAACGACTACGCCCGCGCCAATGACCCCTTCGCCAATCTCGGCAAGCAGCAGGTCGCCGTCGACGTCTCCAGCGTCATCCGCGCCTCACCCGACAGTTTTCGCGTGGCCTGGGTCGAGCATCGCTATCAAGACGGGGCGCTCGCTGGCACCACACGTTGGACCGCGATCCTCACCATCGCGATTCAGCCGCCTACCGACGCCGATCGGCTTCGCAAGAATCCACTCGGGATCTACGTCAACGCCATCAACTGGTCAAAGGAGCTGGGACAATGACCCCGCCGATTTTCTCAAAAGCCGGCGGTCCGGCTTCGCTTTTCTTCATCGTTCAGCAAAACCGAAAAGACGGCGATACGTCTTTCCGTAAATCCGCCTTTGCGGCTTTACTGATGTTCGTCTCTGTCCTTGGCGGCTGCGCACACAGTTTCATCCCCCCCGACATCAGTTACGACACCGCGGAGCCGGCGACGCTTACCGCTGATCCGCCGCCGCCAGTCCAGATCGTGGAATTGCCAAAACCGCTGCCGCTGCCTGGGCAGTTGAAACCGCTCGCCGCAAGCAAACGCGTCCCGGAAGCCGCAGATCCGAAGGTTCGCGTCAAGCAGGCCAATGCTGCGGCAAGGGTGCAGCCGGTCCGCAACGGATTCATCAACGCGGTACAGGTCTATCCGTTCTCCGGCGGAGCCCTCTATCAGGTCTATACGGCGCCCGGTCAGATCACCGATGTCGCCCTCCAGGAGGGCGAGCAACTCGTCGGCTCCGGCCCGGTTGCTGCCGGCGACACCGTGCGCTGGATCATCGGCGATACCGAGAGCGGAGCGGGCGCGACCAGGAAGATCCACATCCTGGTCAAGCCGACGCGGCCGGAATTGGTCACCAATCTTGTGATCAACACCGACCGGCGGACCTACCTCCTCGAGCTGCGCTCGACGGAGAAGACCTACATGGCCTCGGTCTCCTGGCAGTATCCCGAGGACCAACTGATTGCTCTTCGGCGGCGAAATGCGGCGGCTGAAACCGCAGCCCCCATTGCGGCCGGGGTCGATCTCGCCGCGATCAACTTCCGCTATGCGATTGAAGGCGACAATCCGGCCTGGCGTCCGCTGCGCGCCTTTGACGACGGGAACAAGGTCTACATCGAATTCCCAAGCGGCATCGTCCAGGGCGAAATGCCGCCGCTGTTCGTCATCGGGCCTGCCGGTGGCTCCGAACTCGTGAACTACCGCGTCAACCGCAACTACTACATCGTCGATCGCCTGTTCGCCGCCGCCGAATTGCGTCTTGGCGACAAGGACAGTGAGCGGCGCGTGCGCATCGTCCGTACCGACGGAAGGCCGCGCTCATGGCAATAGGCAGTGAAGACGAACATCAGGGCAACATCCCGCCTGTTGCGCCGCCCGACCTTCGGCTCCGGGGCGAGCGGCCGCGTGTCACACGGCTCTCGCGCAAGGTTCTTGTAGGCCTCGGCGCAGTGTCTGCCTGCGCGGTCGCGGGAGCACTCGGCTATGCGCTCCAGACTGGCAACAAGCAGCAGACCGGCCAGGAGCTGCTTAGCACCCAGAACAGGCCTTCGGCCGACGGCCTGGCCGCCTTGCCGAGAGACTATACCGGTCTGCCGCGTCAGGCGCCGCCGCTCGGGCCGCCGCTGCCCGGCGACCTCGGCAAGCCGATTCTCAACGCAGGCGCCGCACCAAACACCATGGCAGCGACGTCAGATCCTGAGACGCAGCGCATGGGCCAGGAAATCGAGGCGGCACGGGTCAGCCGCCTCTTTGCCCAAACTGCTCAGCAACCTCAGAGCACCGGCCAACTCGTCCCGAATGCCTCCGCTGCAGCCACGGCCACTCCGGCTGCGACACCGCCCGTCGATGCCGGATCTGCCCAGAACATGCAGGATCGCAAGACGGCCTTCCTCACTGCTGCGACAGACAAGCGCACGGTCAGTCCGGACCGGCTCGAAGCCAAGGCCTCACCTTACGTTGTGCAGGCGGGCACCGTGATTCCGGCCGCGCTCATCACGGGCATTCGTTCCGATCTGCCCGGCCAAGTCACTGCTCAGATCACGGAAGCGGTCTGGGACAGCCCGTCCGGCAAATATCTTCTGATCCCCCAGGGTGCGAAGTTGATAGGTCAGTACGATAGTTCCGTCGCGTTCGGCCAGAGCCGCATCCTCCTGGTCTGGACCCGCATCATCATGCCGGACGGTCACTCGATCGTGCTGGAGCGCCAGCCTGGTGCCGACACCGGTGGCTATGCCGGCCTCGAGGACGAGGTCGACAACCACTGGGGCATGCTGTTCAAGGCCGCCGTCCTCTCGACAATGCTCAGCGTTGGAGCGGAGGCGGGCACGAGCCAGAATGAGAACAACCTCGTCCAAGCGATCCGCAGCGGTGCGTCCAACAGCATTAGCCAGACCGGCCAGCAGATCGTGCAACGCCAGCTCAACATCCAGCCAACGCTAACGATCCGGCCAGGTTTCCCGGTGCGGGTCATCGTGACGCGCGATTTGGTGCTGGCACCCTACGGGAAGGGAGGAACGCCATGACGAAGCTCAAGCTTGGAGCGCTTGAAGACGACAAGCCTGTCAAGCTCACGATCGAGTTGCCTGCGGCGGTCTTCAGGGATCTCAAGAGCTACGCCGAGATTCTGACGCGCAGCGGAGGCGCAACGGTGCCGACCGAGCCTGCCAAATTGGTCGCGCCGATGATCGAGCGTTTCATGGCAACTGATCGCGCGTTTGCCAAGGCTCGGCGAAATGCTGCTCAGCTTGCACCAACAGCAGCGGAAAGATCCGGGTAGCGCTCGCGAAGTAGATCCAAAAACGGACGCAATGACGGATTGCCGTTGGCCTTCCGCCAATAGGCGTGGAAGCTCAGCCGCGTCGGTCCGTTGGCATCATGCACCTCGCGGAAGCTGACACCCGGATAGGATGCGCCAGTCGCACTTTCCAGTGCGAGCAGAATACCCCAGCCCACACCCACCAAAGAGAGAAGCCTGTCGAGCCCCACGTCATGGCGAAGCAGCGTACAAGGATCGGAAGACCCCAATTTGCTGATGAGGAGCTTGAGGAGTTCCGGTCCAGGGCCACGCCGTGACGTCAAAAGCGGTTCGCGCCTCAGTTCGCCCCAGTGAACTACGTCACGGCCAGCCAGCGGATGGTTCGCGGGGAGGGCGGCAACAACACGCTCGCTCCAGAGCAGCAATGACCTGTCGCTCCATTTCGGATTGGGCTCGGCCACGATGGCGACGTCAATGGCGGAGCTGGCGAGGTGCGCAATCAGATGATCGCTCGCTTCGTCGACCATCCGTCGGTCGACTTCGGGATAGCGGTCCCTGTGCTCGAGGAGTGTGGCTCGGAGATTGCCGGCTGAGAGAGAGGTCTGAATGCCGACGGTCAGCCGACCACTCACGCCGCGGGAGCGGCTCCTGAGACGGGCGGTCATTGCCTCAGCTTCGCCTAGAAGACGCCGTGCATCCTCAAGGAAGTCTTGACCCTCCACGGTTGGCCGCGTTCCGCCGTTGGTTCGCTGAAAGAGCTTGCTCCCTAACGTGTGCTCGAGACTTCGCAGGCTGCGACTGAGCGTTGACTGCTTGATTCTGAGCGTCTCTGCCGCTTGGCGTAAGCTTCGGTGCTGGGACGCGGCGATTGCCCAGCGTAGATGTCGAAATTCCACAGGCACTGTTCGAAATCCTATGGCGGGAGAAGTCTAACGTGGCGGCGCGTTGGTAAGCCAATAGGTCGAGATCGCGGCCTCACGAACTCGCACCTTCGATCGTCGCCGAGAAGCCGGCGTTCTGCGACTCCCTTCCTAGCATCTCCACGATGTCGCTACGATCGATGCAGTTGAATTCACAATCGTCAGAACGAGAACGCTCAAATTTCATGTGATTCGCCAGGCCCCACGTGGCAACAGCGTCGCTCACGAAATGAGGCGAGCGCAAATGGGCGAGGCTGGAGCCAAAAAGGTCAGCTCGAACTCATGTTGTGATCAATGAGGCTCGTCCAAAGAGCTGGCCATTTCTGAAGATCCTGCAGCGACCCAGTGTCAGTCTATGGAGGACCAGCGCTCGACCGGTCAGAACCCGCCATCCCTATGGGATGCTGAAGGTGTCGCATCGAGCAAAGGGGCGCTTGTTTGACAGCGATGCGTCGACTGCCTGCCGGAGATTTCCAACGGCAACTCATAACACCATAGCGGCGCTGCCGAGGATCAAAGTTCGGAGTTCGAGGTGTTTCGAGAGACAGCCGTGAACCTGCATCGATCATCGCACATTTACCAAACAAATTGTAGGTAACTAGGATGTGTGCCAGAAAATATGACTATTTTTGGTTGTGTCGGATGGCTTGGCCGTGTCCATCGCTCTGCCTGATGACGTGCCGCGATCTCCGCGCCCGCGTGCTCAATACATATAAACATTCGAGATTACGAAACTTCGCCCCAGTTGGACAAACGCAGTTTGCTCAATGGTAAATCCACTCCGTACAAATCTTTGAAAGAGTTGACGCATTTGTAATATCGAAGCGGTGCGACCGCGCCCGCCCAATGCATCCCGCGGACGTCCATCCGGCTGCTAGTCATCACTCGCTCCCATGCTGCGAACGCGCTCCGATCGTGATTTGAACCCGGCCAGCGCGGGGAGTTCTTTCCGTCATCCATAGAAGAATCGAAATACGTCATCGAACTATTCAATGTATGTTTGGTCGATGAGAGAACCGGCTTTCCAGGCTGCACAGGCGTGGGACGACGCGCATCCTGAACGCGCGCTTGGCCAGTGAAGATGCTTTGCAATCGCTTTCTCACGCGGGACTGCGAAGGAACTGACCGACCTTGCTCAGAACCGTTGGTGTTTTTCGGTCGCGGATGTCCGGAGCCTCAACGAAGGCTCTGCCGCAATCAGCAGGACTTGCACTGACCGAGTTATTTCTTCCTGTGACGTGAACGCGCTTGCTTGCGACCTTTAGGCAAGGTCTTGAAAGCCGTCGCACCTTTGGGCGGCTGAACAAAGAACTCGGACAAATGGACGTCCAGCGTTTCGGCAATGCGCTCGAGAAGATCAATTGTCGGATTCTTCGATTGGCGCTCAAGACCACTCATGTAGGAGCGATCAATCCCGGCCTCGTAAGCCAATATCTCTTGCGAAATACCTCGATCTACGCGGATCCGACGAACATTCCAGGCCACAATCGCACGACTTTTCATGCGCCAACTCCGACAGCACCGCCTTCAGGGGCTAGCCTAATCTCGAAATTCCACCGGCAAGTCGAAGCGCAACCCCCTCTACTCGCATGATTCGGCCAAATACTACGATTCCGAATCGAGTTTGGACCAATCGCAAATTCAACTTGGCAGTGGAATGTCCTTCCGTTAATCGGAAGCAATTTTTCGATCTAAATGGATAGAACCGGGATATCCATTCTGGTGGTCCCATCCTGCGCGAGACTGCCTCAGGACAGTCGCTTGCGCAACGAAGGCAAAGGGACCGTCTCGGAAGGATCCCATTGAGAAAGTTCGTGTCTATGCCAACCTTGCGCTTCCGCAGAAGAAACGAGGAGGAGGCGCATCTTAGGCAACTAATTTAAGGATACGGCGAATGTGACGATGTGTGCAAAAAAACATGAATGCAAATATCTCGACTTTCGATCCAATTATTCAAAAAAACGATAAGCCTGAATGGCCTGACAGGCTGTGAACGAGTACAAAGTATTCGATCCTTCTCTATGTGCGCAGGTGTAGTCTTGTCTCTGCTTGCAGAACGACTGAATGTCGTCCGCCCCTCCGAAACGAAAGCCATGACCGCTCGTGCGGCGGAGCTGCGCGAGCACGGCGTGGATGTCATCACGCTCAGTCAGGGTGAACCGGATTTCAGCACACCCTCCGCCGTGTGCGAAGCCGGCATCCGGGCAATCCGCGACGGGCGGACGAAGTACACGGCGGTTGCCGGAATGATGGCGCTTCGCGAAGCGATCCGCCATAGCTTCAGCCGTGACCATGGACTCAACTACGGTATCGATCAAATCACAGTGGGCTGCGGCGCCAAGCAGGTCGTGTTCAACGCGCTCTTCGCAAGCCTCGATCCTGGCGACGAGGTGATAATACCCACACCATGCTGGGTCTCCTATCCCGATATGGTGGCGCTTGCCGGCGGCAAACCGGTCCTTGTCGACTGCCATGAAGTTGATGGCTTCAAGCTGCGGCCCCAGGCACTGGCGGCGGCTATCACGCCGCGCACAAAGTGGCTGATGCTAAACTCGCCGTGCAATCCGACCGGTGCCGTCTACAGCCGAGACGAGTTGCTCGCGCTCGCCGCCGTGTTGCGCCGCAATCCACACGTCCACTTGCTGTCAGACGACATCTACGAGAAGCTGACCTATAACGTCGACTTTGCCACCATGGCGGCGGTTGCGCCGGACCTCTCTGAGCGTACGTTACTAGTCAACGGCGTGTCTAAGGCCGATGCAATGACCGGCTGGCGCGTCGGCTATGGGGCCGGGCCGCTGGTGCTGATTAAGGCCATGAACCTCATCCAAGGCCAGACCTCCTCACACACAAGCTCAATTTCTCAATATGCGGCCATCGAGGCGTTGTCTGGCGACCGGCACCATGTCAAGGAATTCGCGAGCGCGTTTCGGCAGCGTCGGGACCTCGTCGTCGCTAAGCTGAAACAGGCCGCCGGGCTTTCGTGCCGCGAGCCCGAGGGGGCTTTCTACGTCTTCCCCTCTTGCGTCGGTGTAATTGGCAAGCGCACGCCGGAGGGCAAGGTGATCGAAACCGATACCGATTTCGCGATGTATTTGCTCGAAGCATTCGCCGTGGCCGTCGTGCCCGGCAGCGGCTTTAGGGCTTCCCCTTATATCCGGATTTCCTATGCCTCCTCGGCCGAGGAACTTACTCGGGCCTGCGACCGCATTATCGCGGCCTGCGCGGCTCTGTCCTGAAAGGCGCCCCGATGTTGTCTCCTGCCAAACGCCTCCGTCTCCGCATTGCCGAGACTGGCCTGGTCCACATCATGGCCACTCATAGTCCTCTTTCGGCGATCCTCGCAGAAGAAGCCGGATTTGATGGCCTATGGGCGTCCGGCTTTGAGCTTTCGGCGCTCTACGGCCTGCCTGACATGAGCCTGATATCGATGACACAGCACCTCGACATGATGCGGGCGATCGCAGGGCGCACGACGCTGCCCATCGTCGCCGACATCGACACGGGCTATGGCAACGCGATCAATGTCATTCATGCCATCCGCGAATACGAGCGGTCCGGCGCCAGCGCCGTCGTGATCGAAGACAAGACCTTTCCCAAGGTGACGAGCCTCGCCGCCGATGGCCGTCAGGAGCTTCTTCCTATCGAAGAGTTCCAGAGCAAAATCAGAGCCGCGGTCGCGGCAAGACAAAGTGCTGATTTTATCGTCATTGCCCGCACCGAGGCGCTGATCGCGGGCCTGGGCGAAGACGAAGCCTTAAAGCGAGGCCTGGCCTACGTGGAGGCAGGCGCCGACATGGTCCTGATTCATTCGAAGAAGAAAGATCCCTCCGAAATCGAGAGCTTCTCTCGCTCGTGGAAAGGATCGGTCCCGCTGGTGATCGTGCCAAACGCCTATCCGGAGCTCGACAGCACGCGGATCAAAGCGCTCGGCAACATCAAAATGACGATCTACGGCAATTACGGCATCCGCGCTGCAACCACGGCCATGCAGGATGCTTTCCGGCGGATCATTGCCGATGGCGGCGTGCAGAACGTGCACAAGAGCATTGTCAAGGTGGAAGAGATATTCCGCCTGCAAAACATGGAACAGGTCAAGGCCGACGAAGCGCGCTTCCTCGCGTGAAATCGGCCACTCAAAACATGACCTGGCACGCACATCGATCTACAGGTAGATTGCAGTGACCAATGGTCAAAGACCTTCGCCTCTTAAAGGATTGCGCAAGGAGGGTGAGTTTGGCGCCAACAATTTGCTTGATGAGTTGCAATCTCCCTAAATCGAAGTCGAGTACAATCGGCTCGGTGTCGCCGATCACTTTTTCACTTCGGTTCGGAGCAAAGCGGCCAGCGGTTGGATAAAGGCAGATGCTCGATTTCATCGGCGCTGTAGCCCTTCTGCTTTGGGGTCTTCGCATGGTGAAGACGGGCGTGAGCCGGGCCTTCGGTGCTCGACTTCGCCATTGGATCGCGGTAGGCACGCGCAACCGAGTCGCTGCTTTTAGCATCGGCCTTGTCGTCACGATAGCACTCCAGAGTAGCACTGCTACGGCCTTGATGACGGCATCGTTCGCCAGCAGAGGCTTGGTGGATTCAGTGGTGGCGCAAGCCCTCATGCTGGGCGCTAACGTCGGAACGGGCCTGGCGACCCGCATCCTTGCTTTTGATATTCATTGGCTGGCACCCGCATTGCTCACCGCCGGCTACGTCGTCTTCAATTTTAGCGAAGCCAAGCCGACTAAGGCAATCGCACGAGCTGTGCAGGGGCTCGGACTGATCCTTCAGTCCGTCTATCTTTTTGGCCAAGCCACAGAACCAATGCGCGATTCACAAGTGATCAGGGCGCTGATGGCTTCTCTGGCTACCACGCCGGCCGTGGCCGTCATTGTTGCCGCCGTACTGGCGGTTGCCTCGTCGTCCAGCATGGCCGTCGTACTACTAGTGATGTCCTTGGCAGCAATCGGAACAGTTCAGACTGGACTAGGTATCGCATTGGTTCTTGGCGCCAATCTCGGTAGTGCCGTGCCACCGGCGCTCGCGTCTCTTGCAGATGGTCCGTTGGCTCGCAGGGTGACCTTCGGCAATTTGGCGGTACGGCTCGTGGGTTGTGTTGTAGTCCTGCCGTTCACAAACGAAGCGGCCTCGCTTCTGGCGAGCTTTGACTGGGACCCGACCCAGCGCATCGTCGAAGCCCACATTCTCTTCAACATCGCGCTGGCCGCGTTCATGCTGCCTTTTCTCGCCCCCTTCTCGTGGGCAGTTTGTCGCATATTGCCCGACGTTGATAATGGCGAAGACAGTCCACGACACCTCGACTCCAACATCCTTGATGAACCAGCGTTAGCGCTTACCGCAGCAGCCCGCGAGACGCTGCGCATCGGTGACCGCGTGGCAAAAATGCTCGATACAAGTCTTGAAGCCATGCGCCGGAACGACGCGAAGCGATGCGCTTCAATAGCTGCTATGGACGATGAGGTTGACAAGTTGAATAGCGCGGTGAAGCTCTATCTCGCGAGGCTCAACCGCACAGCTCTGGCCGAAAAGGACGTGCTACGATCCGGTGAGATTGTTTCCTACGCAATCAACCTTGAGCACGCCGGCGATATCGTCGACAAGAACTTGCGGGAACTAATCGAAAAAAAGATCAAGCAACAGCTTTCTTTTTCTGACGAGGGCGCGGCTGAGATCGAGCAGTTCTACAAGGTCACTTCTGAGAACCTTCACCTTGCTCAAACCATCCTCCTTTCGGGAGATGAGCAACTCGCACGCCGGCTCGTTCAATCAAAGCTCGAAATTCGCCGTCTTGAGGAGCGGTCTGCTATGAATCATATTGCCCGCCTCCGTGAGGGACACGTCAAGAGCGTACAGACGAGCTCACTCGACCTGGATGTTCTGCGCGATCTGAAGCGCATCAATGCTCATGTGGCGACCGTCGCCTATCCGATATTAAAGCAAGCCGGCGCGCTGCGAGAAACACGCCTGATTGACGCGCAACGTGTGGAAGACCTGCAGGCCTCTATTTAGCGGATTCAATCGAATCAAATCTCTGTCCCCGCCAGTCGTAACTTCGGCGACAGCCCGCCTGTATTCTAACGGCCTGTCCGGGCCAGGCTGACGCAGAGAGATTGCCACCCGCAAGCGACCCCTCAGATCGCGCGATAGCGCTCCACTGCCGCGCGATCCAGCGTGACCCCGAGACCTGGCGTGTTGGGAGGCCGAACGCCACCATTTCGCAGGAGCCAAGGGTCGTCCAAAATAAGGTCGTCCTCGGCGTAATCGATCAGCGATTGAGACGGACGTGTCACCGCCCTAGAGGCAAGTCCCACATGGCACATGGCCGCCCAGCTGAGGCCGAGCTCCCACATGGCTCGGAGCCAGGTCCCCCGCTTTGCTCGCGCGGCCGCATCCATATAGGCCATCAATTCGGCGACCCCGCCGAAGACGCAGATGTCGGGCACGGTGCTTGCAATATTCGGAAAGGCCCGGACGGTGTCTAGATCGATGCAATGCGTTGACAAAGGAACGCCAAAGGTGCGCGCGAGAATATCGGCCTCGGCGAGGGAGCGCACTGGCTCCTCCACATTGGCGAGGCGCAAGTCGCGCGTCTCGCCCAGGAATCGAGCCGCATTATCGCCATCGTAGCTCATGTTGGCATCGACTGCGATCTCGACCTGATCGCCAACCACCGCCCGCACTGCATGGACGGTCTTGATGTCCACGTCTACGGAAAAACGCGCGATCTTGAATTCAAAATAGTCCGATCCCGTCACCTCGATTGCAGAGACTGCCTGGTCAGCGATGGCCTTCGGGACATCCTTTCCATCGTAACCGGCCTGAGGATCGGGAGGATAGCCCCAAGCGCAGAACAGGGCTTGCTCGCGCGCGGCACCACCGAGCAGTTCGTAAAGTGGCTTGCTCTCTGCCTTGCCGACGAGGTCCCACAGAGCAAGATCAATTGCTGCAAACGCAAGTCGATCACAGTCGCGCTCGGGAAACCCGTAGTCGCTGCGCGCAGAAAGACAGCGCGCTCGAATCGTAGCAAAGTCACGTGCAGAGAGCCCTAAGATGGCCGGCCTGAACCGCTCCATGATGGTCTTGGCTGGCCACAGGGCCCGCGCCTCGCCAACCCCGACGAGACCGTCTGCCGTCTCGATCTCGACGATTGTTCGGTCGATATGAGTCCGTCGGACCCAACGGGCGGTTTCACCGACAATAACGGGCACGAGCACGGGGGTTGCTGTCACACGTTTGATTTGGAGATCCATGGGAGAGCACCTTGCCGCTCGAGCATGCGTCCGCGTTCACGGCGCGGCAAGCGCGTGCACACGCTTAATGTTGAAGTGCAGGCGACGCCCTGTTTCGAAGAGGCGGACACAATGATCCTTACGGGCATAAGAAAGGACGGGGCCAACCGCTTCTACTCATTCTCCGCCTGCCTAACCAACCAGGCTATCGCTTTCTTGAATGAATCGATCGAAAACTCGGATATTTGCATTCGAGCTGGCCGTCATTTCGTGAATTATTTCTCTCTCCGCTGGGAATGTTGGTCAATTATTCAGCGCGTCAGGCCGTCTTTGCGTGTCCTACATCTGGCCGGTCGCGATCGAAAGCAGGTCATCGACAAAATGAACGCAGGCTTCCAATTGCGAAATCTCGATGAACTCGTTGGGTTTGTGGGCTTGCTCAATCGAACCTGGGCCGACGACAACAGTTGGAATATCGGCGATCGCGGCGAACAGTCCGGCCTCAGTGCCGTAGGGCACTTTCGCCACGGCACGTTGATCGAGCAAATCTTGGACTGATTTTACCAGCGATGCATTGGGTGAAATGTTGAACGCCGGATAGCTAGTGTGAAATTCGAATTCAATCGCGGCTTCTGGAGCGATGCATTGCATCTCGCGCAGAAGAGTGTCCTGCGCAAAAGCATGGACCTGGTGTACGAACTCATCAATCTCTTTCTGACAAGATCCTCTTATCTCGTAGTCGAAGGAGCATTCGTCGGGAACGGCGGCGACCCACTGTCCGCCGCGGATGGGTGCAACGTTTACCGTCACAGAAGGGACCGTTTGGAGCGCATCCTGGGAGCCGTCACGCATAAGGCGCCTTCCCAAGTGATCTATATGACTGATGAGCCTGGCAGCGTACAAAACCGCATTCACGCCATGAGGAGCCAACGAGGAATGACAGCCTCTTCCGCGAACCGTCACGCGCTCGGCGCGCTTTCCCTTGTGCCCAACGACAACTTGCATCATCGTCGGCTCTCCGACAATGCATGCAAATGGCTTCACGGGCCGCGTTGCAATCTCCCGGAGCATCGGTCGGACACCGACAATTCCAACCTCTTCGTCATATGACAGTGACAAATGGATTGGGAACGACAGCTCTTGTCGTGCCAAGCGAGGAAGCGCGGCGAGGCAAGCTGCGATGAAGCCCTTCATGTCGCACGCACCGCGGCCGTATAGTCTGTCGTCACGTTTGTGGAGTCTGAACGGGTTTGATTTCCACGAACTTTCGACTGCTGGAACAGTATCCGTGTGTCCAGACAGCACAAGACCTTGCCTCGCTGCAGGTCCAAATGTGATCCAGAGCGCTGCCTTCGCTTTTGAATCACAAGAAAACCTTTCGGCGGTCGCGCCGAGTGCGGCCACATAGGCCTCCACCCAGTCGACTAGCGGTAGATTCGACTTGCTGCTTGTAGTGTCCATTGAAATGAGGGTTTGCAAAATGGATACCGCTTTCGACAGCATGTCGGAACTGGCGTGATCTTTGCGCCTCTTGGCTCCGCTCAAGGGATCCATGTTACTAATGGTCTTAAACAGTCCTGCCTCCCTCAGATCAGGCGCGTCGCAGAGAGGCCAGCCGAAGCGAGCTCATTGAAGTCGATTCGAAAATGTATCCGCGCGGCGCATAAGATGTTCTCGCCAAATTTAATTGGTACGCCATCCGAGCAGTCGAGGTTCTCTTTTACGAACACAGGTGATGCCGTGGACATTCCAAGAAGACGAGCTTCGTCCTCGGTCGGAAGCCTTGCGTTGATGAGGACCCACTGCTGCGTGTAGGACGCTATTCCGACGCGCTTCAAGGCGGTTGAAACTGAGTTCAACCCGGAAAACACATCCAAGAGACCTGGAGTCCGTTTCGCCGCGAAGTAGTTGTGGGCGATAACGATCGGAATGTCGTCCTGATAACTCAGGGTGTCGATGCACAACACATCATCGCCGCGCGTGACATCGAGATGGCCGGCCAATCGGTCATCCGCGGGCATGGTCCTGGCCGAAAGGATGTCCCGGCGGGCCAGGCGACCTTGGGCAAGCAGGTTATCCGTGAGGCGAGTTTGGGAGGAGAGAAGGTACGGGGTTGGGTTTTCGACGACGAACGTTCCGCGCCCTTGCTCTACCCGAAGAACACCCTTCTGCTCCAATGCGCGTATCGCGTACCGCACGGTATGGCGATTGACCCCATATTTTGATGCGAGCTCGACATCATTCGGTATTTTTTCTCCGGGAGGAAATTGTTTCGAAGCGATATTTTCCTCGATCCTCGCTCGAACAAATTCCCAGCGTTTTCCCTGAAACATCAGATTCCCTTCTTTCAACCGGCTGTTATCGGCGGTCGCGATTCGCTGCCTCGCTTCTCTGCTGCATTCCAATTGATTTCCGCGCCTTTAAGATAGAGGCGCTCTCGGTAGCGGACGCGGTGGAGAACTGCCTGGCGCCGAGAAGATGTAACCGAAAGGCTTGCATCGTCGGCTGAATATCTTTCCGTCGGCTGAGCATGCGACGCCTCCTCCATGACGCGTCCTTGAACAGTCTGGGGGAGTGGTAGGCCAAGGCCGTTCAGAATTGTGGGTGCAAGATCAACAATGCTCGTTGGTGTCGTGAGGACGCCATGACCAAAATGGTCCCCAGCAAGGATGCAGAGGGAGGAGAGTTCGAAGCGTGTTAGGCCGCCATGCATTCCAACCCCTACCGGGTATGTGCCATCATAAAAGACCGTGTCAGGGCTGCTATCACGGTTCGTCTGCGCGCAATCACCGAGCACAAATGACAAGTCTGGGCTTCTGGCGTGCTCCGCGAAAACTGCAGAGTGGGGGAGAGTCGTCTCCAGCAGCGGCAGCCCGTCTGGCATCGTCCGGGAGAACGCAACCCCAAACCATGGCGTTTCTGACAGGCAATGATGCAGTTCGCTTAAGAGGCCAAGGTCCTTGTCACGAACCCAAATATTTACGGCCCGTTGTGCTGTGAGCACAACGTTGGACTTATCGCTGAATTCCGCACCAACCGCGAAACCAGCTTTGGCTAGGTAACTCGAAACCGAGACCTTCTCTCCGATGATCGCATGGCCATGATCGGACGCAGCGATGAGCTGGAGCTGCTGCTTGCTTCTTTCTGCATCCCACCAATTGAGAATTCGCCCGAATTCGCCATCGACCTTGGATAGGACTTCTCGAGCCTTCGGGTGAGCAAGGCCAAACAGGTGATAAGAGATGTCCGGCTCTGAAAGCCAAAGTAAGGTCAGATCCGGCAATGGCGCGCAGGCAACGTATGAAAAGAATACGTCCACGACTCGCTTGATCGTGTCGAGAGCGGGCGCCTCCCCTTTCGGGAGTTCCGGGAATGTTGACGCAATCCGATGAACGATTGGGTTGCTGCTGAACTTTTTCGGGTCGTGCACCCAAAAAGCAGGTGCGTCCGATTGCCAGCTGCCCCAGCTTGAGAGTCCCCAAGACCCCTGAGACTGGGAGCCGATGGATAGCATCGTCCTTCCGTGCGCTCGCAAGACTTCGCCAATTGCAGTCGAAGTCAGGACGCCTTGCGTTTCACTCCCTAGTGAAAGGAGAGTAGGAAGGGAAGCGCCGTCAATGAACTGCCCCTTCGTGAAGAATTTGTTTCCAACGATGCCGTGGCCGGAGCCATGGCTACCCGTGGCAATCGCGGCCGAAGAAACGCGCGTCTCACTAGGAAACGACGCAGTATGTTGGTCGAGGCGAAGCCCGGCCCTCGCAAGCGCACAGAGATTTGGCGTTACGCGCTCATCGATCTGATCAGGCCGAAGGCCATCAAACACGATGGCAATAAACTTCACTTGAGACTCTCCGCCGCTTTCGACTCAGCTTTCAGCATAGATGGCGCTGGCCACAATGTCTAGAGACCTAGGCACCTAGACACCCGTATTATTCCTGTCATACTGACGGGCTAAGAGAGTCCGCGACAGCGATCCAAGGCGCCGCTTACGCGCCGCACGAAATCAGCGAATGAGGAGATGAGCATGAGCGCACGTTCGCGTCGGACAGTTCTGAGAATGTTGGGTGCCGTGGGCCTGTCGAGTTTCGCGATTCCGGCCCTGGCCCACCGGCGCGATGGCGCCGCACTTAAAGTTGCAATGCAAGATCTGCGAATTGAGTTGGACCCGCTTCACACGCGCGCAACAGCGCTAGTCAGCTTTCGAGTCCTCGAAAGCGTCTATGACAAGCTTTTTCAGATTGACTATCGGAATGGCGGACAGTTCCGTCCGAAGCTCGCAACCTCGATCGAGACGGCAGACAACATTGTCTTTCGCGTGCGCCTGCGCGAAGGCGTCAAATTCCACGATGGTCACGAATTGACCGCAGACGATGTGGCATTCACGTTCGGTCCGGAACGCATGCTGGACAAAGGTGCGCCCGGGTATGGCGTTGGGCGGATCACTTTTCCTTCCCTAGCTGGTGTGAAGGCGATCGAGCGCTATGTCGTCGAATTTACCACCAAGGCGCCGGATCCAATTTTTGGGAAAAGGCTGACCTCCTATGGTGGCGGGATCGTTTCGAAGTCGGCCTACTCGAAGGCCGGCAGCTTTGAAGAATGGGCCAAATCCCCCGTTGGCGCGGGTCCCTATCGAGTCGTTGAGGCCGTTGGAAATAGCCATGTTCGCCTCCAAGCCCATCCCGACTATTGGGGCGGCAAGCCCCCTCTGGAGAGCATCGAGTTTCGGGTCATCCGGGAGCCCGCAGCGCGCGTAGCGGGTCTTCGGGCGGGCGACTTCGATATCATCACCACCATCGCACCCGACCAGTTTGATTCCATCACGGCTGATCCAAAGCTCAACATCGTGGGTGGTGATACGACTTCATTTCGAACGGTCCAATACGACACGCTCACCAACACCGTGCTACGCGATCCGCGCATTCGCCGTGCGATGAATCTCGCGATCGATCGGCAAGCTATGGTGAGGAGCATTTGGAGGGGGCGCATTTCCGTTCCCCGGTACCACCAGCACCCGGCTTATGGTGCGCTATACAATCCGGATCGGCCCGTCCCGGCATATGATCCCAAGCGGGCGAGACAGTTGTTGTTGGAAGCCGGATACAAGGGCGAGAAGATCATCTTCAAGACGGTCGGTGACTATTACACTGCGGAGATCGCCGAGACACAGGCTATGGTCGCGATGTGGGGCGCCATCGGTCTCAATGTCGAGATCCAGATCAAGGAAAATTGGTCGCAGGTTCAGGATCAATCGCCTCGGTGGGTGAACAACTCGTCCGATGGTACCTATTATCCTGATCCTGCTGCGTCCTTCGTTGCTCGCTGGGGTTCTGCGAGCACGTTCCAGAGCGGCGGATATTGGAAGAACGACCGTTTCAATGAGCTTCAAGGTACGCTTCTCACGGCTCTAGACCCGAATGTCCGTCGTGCAGCATACCAAGAGATGCTCGATATATTCGACGAGGTTGATCCTCCTGGGACCGTGCTGCACTCCCTTGGCGAGTTTTTTGGAAAACGCGCAGACATCAAATGGGCGCCTACATCAACAGGACTGCTTGACTTCCGGCCGGGGGCAATCTCCATTTAGCGGAGGTGCGCATGGAAAAGCATGTTCCACAGCCCGCCAAACTCCCCCTCGCTCAAGATGCGGGGGCGATCGGCATTCGCTCCACGATTGTTCAACGACCTTCCCCTTCACTTGGATCTGGATCCACGTTTTCCGAGCGCGAAAATATGCGTCTTCTCGAGGTCTCTGGCCTAAGCGTTTCCGCCGGCGGGGAAGGAAAGGCTAGATTACTTGAAGAAGTCTCATTTGAAATTCGCCGGGGTGAGTTCTTTGCGTTGGTCGGCGAGAGCGGCAGTGGCAAGAGCGTACTCTGCTCAGCGCTCATGGGATTGTTGCCATCTAGCCTTACGTCGACTGGTCGAATTTGGTTCGATGGGAGGACGCTGGCCCAGTCTCATCGACGCTCGCGCGCCGTGATTTTTCAGCAGCCTACTCAGTATCTTAATCCACTCCGCACCATAGGATTTCAGATCCAAGAAACCGTGGAGATTGCCTCCCGAACGACAAAGCGCGAGGCGCGGGAGCGCGCCGTCGATCTCCTGCGAAGCGTGGGAATACACGACCCCATCGGGACGATGCGCAAATACCCGCACGAGATGTCGGGAGGTATGAATCAGCGGGTCATGATTGCACTTGCTCTTGCTCTTCGCCCCAAGCTGCTCATCGCTGACGAACCAACGTCGGCGCTTGATGTTACGACGCAGAAGCAGATTATGGATCTATTAGACCGCGTTCGATCGGACTGGGGAATGGCAGTCCTGTTCGTAACGCACGATCTCGCCCTGGCGGCCGAGCGATCCGACCGCATTGGCGTTCTGTACGCGGGCCAGCTCGTGGAGGTCGGTCCAGCAAAGCTCCTGGCCGACACTGCACTACATCCTTACACAGATGCTCTGTTCTCCTCGATAACGGACATCTCGCTTTGCCCGACTGGACTTCGAGCTCTTGCCGGTGGCGTACCTGACCCGACCCAGCGGAAAGAAGGATGCCACTTCGCCTCCCGATGCTCAAAAGTGGTTAGCGAATGCGAGCAAACAGCGCCGTACCTCGCGACCGATGTCGATCACGCAGCGGCATGCCACAATCCGAGGTAGGCGATGGCTCCTGAGAAACAAACCAGTTTAGAGAGTTCGGACAGGCACCAGATCTCGCCTTTGCTTGAATTGCGGGATGTGGCGTTTGCCTACTCGCAAACTGGAAGGAGTGGCAGGCCTACCTTGAGCAATGTCAGCTTCGCAATCGGTCGCGGTCAGGCGCTCGGCCTTATAGGCGAATCCGGAAGCGGGAAGAGCACAATCGCCAAGCTGGCCCTTGGACTTGCGACGCCGAAAGAGGGAGCGATCTACTTCGATGGTAGGCAACTTTCAAAGGCGAATTTGTCGGCGTTCCGCCGCCGAGTTCAACCGATATTCCAGAACCCGATGGATGCTCTTGACCCACGTATGACGGTGCAAGAGCAAATCATAGAGCCGCTGCTCGTGAACTTCCGCCTTCCTCGCGTGGAGCGTGGGAGGCGCATGGCAGAAGCGCTGGCCGCGGTTGGACTTCCGATCCAGATCGCCGAAAAGCGTCCTCGTGAAATAAGTGGCGGACAAGCACAACGAGTCACCATCGCGCGGGCCCTAGTTCTCAATCCCGATCTACTCGTTTGCGACGAGCCTGTTTCTGCATTGGACATGACGGTCCAGGCGCAAATCCTAAACCTCTTAAGTGAACTCAAGAGTAAACGGCACCTCAGTCTGTTGTTCATCAGTCACGATATCCGAGCGGTCTCGCACCTGTGTTCCGAGGTCGTTGTTCTGCGCAGCGGCCGTATCGTAGAGAGCGGAACTCGGGACAACGTTCTCACGCAACCGGGGGCGGAGTATACCAAGCTGCTTCTCAGCTCTATTCCCAATTTTAGGCCAAGCAGAGTTGGTCATGTCCTTGCGGACACCCGTGCCTCAACGCAGAGTCCGAGCGGCGAAAAAGGGGCAGTTGTCAGATGATAGGCCGCCTCGCGCAGCCCGTTGCGAAGCTTGCACGGGCAATTATCACAATCTTCCTAATGGTTACCGCCGTCTTCGTCTTGCTTCGCAATGCAGGCGACCCCGTGACTGTATTTCTTGGCCCAGACGCGACGCCGGAAATGCGAACGGCCTACACACATCAATTCGGGCTCGACAGGCCTCTTCTCGAACAGTTCCTTGCCTATTTTGACAACGTGCTGAGAGGCAGCTTCGGAAGATCCTATGTCGATCACCGCGAAGCATTGCTGGTCGTGATAGACCATCTTGGCTTGACGTTAATTCTGATGGGAACGGCATTGGCGCTGGCGATCATATTCGGTCTCTTTGCGGGGGTTCTTTCTGCAGTCTTTCGTAGCACGTTAATTGATCGGTTTCTAACAGTCGCAAGTTCCGTAGGCCTTTGCGTCCCGGCCTTCTTTCTTGCCTTGATACTTATGTTGGTCTTCGCAATTCAGCTCAAACTGCTGCCAACGAGCGGGGCGGACAGTTGGCGCAATTTGATACTCCCAGCGACGACTGTGGCGGCTGCAAGTTCTGCGGTCTTGGCACGCTACACGCGAACTGCGATGATCGATGCGCTCGAAAGCCCCTATGTTCTCGCGGCAAGATCACGCGACATTCCCGCCTGGCGCATCTTGATCCATCATGCGTTGCCGAACGCGGCCGTGCCGATATTGACGGTGCTCGGGTTGCTTGTTGGGGGAGTGGTTACGGGCTCAATGGTAGTCGAGACGGTGTTCTCGTGGCCCGGGATGGGAAATCTGTTCATCACGTCGATCGGCAGCCGCGACATACCGGTAGTCCAGGCGATCGTTATTCTTTCTGGCACGGCGATGATACTCTCCAATCTTGCGGTGGATGTCCTTTGTATCCTGATCGATCCGCGAGCGCGACGAGTCTAACATGGAGCTGAAGGCAATGATGTTGGGCCTCCCGTCTAGTTTTCCTCGACGATTGATGAGGTTGTCCTTGAGCCAAGGGCTCACGTTGCCATTTGGTTTCAGTACGTACCTTGCGATTGCCTGGATCTCCGTTTGTGTCTTCACGGCGATCTTTGCCCAGGTTGTTGCGCCCTATGATCCGGCAGCTATTTCGCTTGACGCTCGACTTGCTCCGCCGGCGTTTCTTGGTGGGTCATCGGATCATCTTCTGGGGACGGACGAGCTGGGAAGAGATGTACTCTCAAGGCTCATCTATTCGATCCAGATTAGCGTGGCGGTCGCAGTATGCGGGACCGTGTTCAGTACAGTGCTTGGGACGCTGCTCGGTTTCATCGCAGCCGAGTTCAATTCCGCTATTGACGAGTGCATCATGGCGGTTGTCGACATGCAGGCAGCGTTGCCGTTCATGATCGTCGCGCTTCTCGTGATCACCGTATTTGGCAACTCCGTGCCGCTTTTTATAGTCGTTTTGGGACTCTACGGCTGGGAGCGCCATGCAAGGGTGGTTCGGAATGTGGCGCTGACTGCGCGTAACCATCTCTACGCCACAGCGGCTCGTACATATAACGCCTCGCTGCCGCGCATCTACCTCAAGCACGTTCTTCCGGCCTGTTTTCCAGCGATCGTGGCCGGAACTACCGTTGGCCTCGCACAGGTGGTGCTCCTGGAAGGTACCCTGAGCTTTCTTGGACTTGGTATCCAGCCTCCGATGTCAAGTTTAGGGAATATGGTTGGTCTTGGCCGAGGATATTTGATGACTGCCTGGTGGATAGCCGTATTCCCAGGCCTTGCTATCGCCGCATCTGCTCTCGCGTTGATGTTAGCCAGTGACCACCTTCGAGGTGAGGGCTGGTCCGATAAAGAATCCAACAAGGCATAGGGAGCGATCGTGTCACTATCCACAAGCAACACGGGTGCGGCGGAAATCACCCGCAAAATCTCCCTTTACCGCCAAAGGCGAAACTATACATGCGGACCCTCATCAGTAATGATGGTGATGTCTGCGCTGAATCCGGAGTTTCGTCCAAACGAAACGGCAGAATTGGAGATCTGGAGAGAGGCGACGACGATTCATGGCGGATGCGGTCCGATAGGCTTGGCGCTGTCGCTGAACAAGCGAGGAGCCGTTGCCCATACGATGCTGAGCCATGATGGTGCGTTTCTTGAGTGTCGCGCCTCGACGGATGCTCAAAAGGAAGCGATGAGGATCCTGCAACACCGCGATCTTAGCGAGGCCAAGGAGCGCGGCGTGGATATCGCTTTTGGCGACTACTCTATTTCCGACCTGATGCGCTGGATGCATCAAGGCTGGCATCCGATAGCCATGGTCAGTATCCAATTCGAGGGCGCTACCATTACGCATTGGGTGGTAGTTACAGGCATTACCTCCACGCATGTGCTTCTGAACGATCCGCTGAAGTCCGCACATGCCGAGAATGATACTTCGGCAGTTGATGTCGCGTCGTTCGACAAGATGTCCAGGTTCGGCCCGCATGACGAGCGAGCTATTGTGTTGGCCGGCCCGCCTGAACTAGCCTTGGCAAGTTCTCCTTTTTCCTAGAAGTGCGGTTTCGCAGCGAAAGCGTAGTGAAAATCAGATCAGGAGTCCTATCGTGTGCCGGACCAAGACGACAATCGTTTACCTTTGAATGCGATCCGCGCATTTGTGAAGGTCTCTCGGGAGAGGAGCGTAACCCGCGCAGCTTCGGCGTTGGGGCTGACGCAAAGCTCGGTCAGTCGGCATTTGTCAGTCCTTGAGGAATATCTTGGGGCGGAGCTGATCAAAAGGCAGGGTCGGGGTATAGAGCTCACGGATTTTGGCCGGCTCTTTGCCGACACCGTTGCTGAGCCGCTAGACGTGATTTCATTTGCGGCACGGCGAATGCGCCGGCGTAGCCAGAGTGATGCCAATCGCATCGTTGTCAGCTCATCACTGCCGACCTTTGCCTACGCGCTCCTCATACCAAACATTCAGTCGTTCTCGACGGAAGCAGGTGGCGCGATCGTGGATGTGATGAGTTCACTGTCACTACCGTCTTCGCCTGACAGCTTTGATGTGTTGATCACACGGAATCTCGCGCCCATTGAGGAGGCAGACGACTGGGAGATTTATCGAGAGCACTTGGTCTGCGTGGGCGCTCCAGGCAACGTAACTGAGAAGGGTACGGGTGTCATAAAGACGTTACCCATGCTTACCGTCACTTCCCGACCAGATATTTTGCCAACGTGGTTGAAGTCTCAAGGACTATCTCCGGACGAAATAACGCTTGGAGCCCGATATGACCATCACTATCTGGCACTGCCTGCCGTCTTGAGCGGAAATTCCCTTCTCGTTGCACCGGAGATCGTGATTGCCGGTCTCGTACGTGGTGGCCTGCTCAGGGTCCTTCCGAACTCACGGGTGCCAAGTGGGAAGCAATATCACGCCTATTCACTCGATCGTAGCGACAACCCTGATCTGGCGCGCGCATTCTGTCGCTGGCTTGTTAGACTCTGCCGGCAGGAGACCAAGCTGATTCCATCATATGCATGGTAGTCGCGTGCACGAGCGGCTCCTACTAGGGTCCTGGCGAAGAACGGGGGCCGCGCATGGACCCAACACGCCGCTTCCTTGGGACGGTCCAGGGTGGCATCCCGCCAGATAGAGCTGGTTGTCCCGTCATAGGCGTCCGCCTGCAGGATGCCGGCATACCCCGCCAGATACGCCTGGGGATGCTCGCCCCTACGGTCGCGGGAGTAGTAGAACATCGCCGCCGGCGGCCCGGCGCCGCGTACGCCTCCGTTGACAGCCGCCTTGTTTGAGGGAGGCGAGCGCTGCAGGTCCTAGGGGTAATCCTAGGAGAAGCGCTATGACGATTTCGCGGGCAGAGGTGATCACATCCGTCGAGCGGCGGCGGCGGTGGTCGCGAGATGAGAAGGAACGACTAGTTGCCGCATCGCTCGCGCCCGGAGCCACTGTTTCCGAGGTGGCTCGCATGGCCGGCCTTCATGTGAGCCAGCTGTTCAGGTGGCGCAAAGAGTTTTGCAAGCGCGGTGAGACGAGTATGGCGCCGTTCGTGCCAGTCGAGATCGGACCGTCTGTGCCGCCGCGGGACCTGACCGAAGTGCCGTTGACGACGGCGCCGGCGCGTCGACGGAGGAGCCAGGGCATCATCGAGATTGATCTGGGTAGCGGACACCGCATCCGGGTCGATGGCGAGGTTGATGGAGACGCGCTGCGTCGCGTTGTCGATGCCCTGGTGCGCCGATGATCCCGGTTCCGACCAGCGCGCGAGTGTGGCTCGCGACAGGCTACACCGATATGCGCAGAGGCTTTCCGTCGTTGGCACTCCAGGTGCAGGAGGTGCTGCACAAAGACCCGCTCAACGGTCATCTGTTCGTCTTCCGTGGTCGCCGCAGCGATCTTGTGAAGATGATCTGGCACGATGGCCAGGGAGCATGCCTGTTTACCAAAAGACTTGAGAGAGGAAGGTTCATCTGGCCATCGGTTGCCGGTGAATCAGTCACGATCTCGCCGGCGCAGTTGAGCTATCTGTTGTCAGGGATCGATTGGCGCAACCCACAAGAAACCCAGCGTCCAACGCGGATCGGATAGCGTTTTATGTTTGAATCTGCGGCTTGATCTGATTCACTGGCTTCATGATGTCGAAGCCGGACGATCTTCCATCGGACCTTGCGAGTGCCCTGGCGGCGCTGCAGGCCGAGCGTGAGGCGCGGCTACACGCCGAGGCGGTGGCTGCCAGTGTGCGGGCGGAGCTGTCGGACAACGAGGCGCTGATCGCGCATCTGGAGCTGCGGATCGAGAAGCTCAAGCGCGAACTGTACGGGCCGCGCTCCGAGCGCACGGCACGGCTGCTCGAGCAGTTGGAGCTGGAGCTCGAGGAACTCGTTACCACAGCGAGCGAAGATGAGCTTGCCGCGCAGGCTGCAGCAGCAAAGACGCAGAACGTCCGTTCCTTCACGCGCAAGCGGCCGGTGCGCAAGCCATGGCCGGATGACATCGAACGCGAGCGCGTCGTCATGGAGGCTCCAACGAGCTGCGCCTGCTGCGGTGGATCGCGGCTGGCGAAGATCGGCGAGGATGTGACCAAGACGCTGGAGGAGATCCCACGCCGCTTCAAGTTGATCGAGACGGTACGGGAGAAGTTCACCTGCCGCGATTGCGAGAAGATCAGCCAGCCGCCCGCGCCGTTCCATGCCACGCCGCGCGGCTTCATTGGCCCACAATTGCTGGCGACGATCCTGTTCGACAAGTTCGGCATGCATATCCCGCTCAACCGCCAGAGTGCGCGCTTCAAGGCCGAGGGGATCGACCTGTCGTTGTCGACCCTGGCCGACCAGGTCGGCCACGGCACCTTCGCCGTCATGCCGCTCTTCCATTTGATCGAACGCCATGTGCTCGCGGCCGAGCGCCTTCATGGCGATGACACCACCATCCGTATCCTGGCGAAGGGCAAGTGTACCACCGGACGGATCTGGACTTATGTGCGAGATGACCGGCCCTTCGCCGGGCCCGCGCCGCCGGCTGCGGTCTATTACGCCTCGAGCGACCGACGAGGCGAGCATCCCCAGAAGCATCTGGCCGCCTTCGCCGGTATCCTGCAAGCCGATTGCTACAGCGGGTTCGAGCCGCTGTTCGATCCGCAGAAGAAGGCGCGGCCGATTACGCCGGCGTTTTGCTATGCCCATGCACGACGGGGCTTCTTCGACCTGGCCGACATCGAGAAAAATGCTCGGCAAGGTAAGAAGGGCAAACCGGTCTCTCCGATCGCACTGGAGGCGGTCAGACGCCTGGATGCATTGTTCGAGATCGAGCGCGCCATCAACGGCCGCGGCGCCGAGGAGCGGCGTGCCGTGCGCCAGGAACAGAGCAAGCCGCTTCTCGAGGACA
This sequence comes from Bradyrhizobium sp. USDA 326, assembly GCF_049739485.1. Taxonomy (NCBI): domain Bacteria; kingdom Pseudomonadati; phylum Pseudomonadota; class Alphaproteobacteria; order Hyphomicrobiales; family Nitrobacteraceae; genus Bradyrhizobium; species Bradyrhizobium sp. USDA 326. The sequence continues at coordinate 1,524,279 of NZ_JBMGQA010000001.1, read as the reverse complement.
TGCACGTCTGGTTGCTGCGTGAGCGCGAAACCCTCTCGCGCTCCTCCGAGGTCCTGAAGCCTATGAATTACATGCTCAGGCGCTGGGGCGACTTCGCCCGCTTCCTCGACGATGGTAGGATCTGCTTGACCAATAATTGTGCCGAGCGCGCATTGAGAGGCATCGCCTTGGGACGGCGGAACTGGACCTTCGCCGGCAGCCAGCGCGGCGCCGACCGTGCCGCCATCATGCTGACGATGATCACGACCTGTCGCCTCAACGAGGTCGATCCCAAGGCCTGGCTCGCCGACGTCCTAGCCCGTATCGCCGACCTTCCCACATCGCGTCTGCACGAACTGCTGCCCTGGGAATGGAAGCTGGGCCAAGCCGGCAACCCCGCCGGTCAACAGGCCGCCTGACCTTCACGCAACGCCATCATAGAGCTCGCCGGGCCCGCGCGCACGCGGCAATCGGGCGGTCTTCATCGTATGCCTACGGCGCCGCCAAACGGCCGATCGTCCCGGACGTAGATCGTAAGCGTAGCGCCGAGGCCCTTCAGATTGTCTGTGCGCAGCCTTCGGAGCACCGTTAGAAGAGTCATCTTCGGCAAGGGTGCTCATAATGGACGACCATTCGGACGACATAAGACGACCGGTGACGCAGCGTATCGAAGTGTATGCTGGCGCAGGCCGGAAGCAGTGGCCGGATGATTTGAAGGCACAGATTGTGGCGGAGAGCCTCGAGCCAGGTGCGGTTGTGACAGATATCGCACGCCGCCATGGCCGCCGGCCGCAGCAGGTGCATGACTGGCGGCGCCGGGCGCGTTCAGGTCAACTGGTGCTGCCGGCTTCGGTGGATACACTATCATTCGTGCCTTTGGTGTCGGAGACGTCGCTGCCGGCGGCTGCCGCGCCCTCCGGATCGCCGGAGGCTGCCGCTATTACAATTGAGTTCCTGGGGGCACGGGTGGAGGTGCGCGGAACACCTGGGCTTGCCGTGCTGAGTGATGTGTTTGTGGCATTACGCCGGACACGTTCATGCTGACGGCTCCGGCTGGCCTCATGATTTATGTTGCGACCCGACCTGTAGACTTCCGGAAGGGCGCGGATGGCTTGGCACTCTTGGCGAAGGAGACGCTGGGCCACGATCCGATGAAGGGCGTGGCAGTGGTCTTCCGTGCGAAGCGTGCCGATCGGGTGAAGATCGTCGTTTGGGATGGCAGTGGCCTTGTGCTGTACTGGAAGCGGCTTGAGGGCAGCGCCTTCAAATGGCCGCCGGTTGTTGACGGTGTGATGCGAATGAACGCCGCGCAGCTGTCGGCGCTTCTGGCCGGCATGGATTGGACACGCATGCACGCACCTCGAATCCCGCAGCCGAAAGCACTTGCGTAGGGCATAAAATCTTCGCTGCATCGGGGCGCGAAGCATGGCAGACTCGGGCCAATGAGTGATTTGCCTGATGTGCTGCCGAGCGATCCAGCCGAGTTGCGTGCCTTTGCCGCGGCTCTGCTGGAGCGCTGCGCCAGGCTCGAGCGGTTGCTCAAGCTTGCAAAAGATGCGCAGTTCGGTCGATCCTCCGAAAAGCTTGACGCTGATCAGCTCCAGCTTGTTCTGGAGGATATCGATCAGGCCGTCGCGGCTCTCGAAGCAGCCGAGGATCGTGCCAATCCCAAAACATGCGAGAAGAGAGCTGCCGAGCGCAGGGCCAATCGCGGTCAGTTGCCGGAGCATTTGCCACGCATCGTTGAAACACTGATGCCGGCTGCAACCTGCTGCCCGTCCTGCAAAGGCGATCTCGTTAAGATTGGTCACGATGAGAGCCAGAGGCTGGACGTCGTACCGGCGCAGTATCGCGTAATCGTCACCCGCCGGCCCAAACTGGCCTGCCGCGCCTGTCATGGCGTCGTCCTCCAGCACGCCGCGCCCGAGCGATTGATCAAGGGGGGACTGCCCACCGAGCGTCTCGTCGCGCATGTAATTGATGCCAAGTATCATTGGCATTTGCCGCTCTATCGTCAGGCGCAGATGCTGGCGACGCATGGTATCGCCATCGACCGTTCCACGCTCGCCTTCTGGGTCGGCTACGCCGCCCAGGAATTGAAGCCCTTGTGGCATCGTCTGCGCGAGCTTCTGCTCGGGTCCCCGAAGCTTTGTGTCGATGAGACCCCGGCGCCAGTGTTGGATCCGGGGCGTGGCAGGACCAAAACCGGCTACTTCTGGGCGCTCTCGCGCGATGACCGGCCTTGGGCCGGACCTGACCCACCTGGGGTGATCTATGCCTATGCACCGGGCCGCGGCGCTGTTCATGGCTTGAGGCTGCTCGAAGGCTACCGTGGCATCATCCATTGCGATGGCTATGAGGCTTACAAGACCATGACACGAGAGACGCGTGCGGACGCTCTGTCCGGTACGCTCGCGTTCTGCTGGTCGCATCTACGGCGTCAGTTTGTGAAGATCGAGCGCGAGGCTTCGCCGGCACCGGCTCCGGTTGCCCGTGAGGCCCTCGCGCGCATCGCCCAGCTCTATGCGGTCGAGAAAGCCCTCCGCGGCCGATCTGATGCCGAGCGCCGCGCGGGCCGACAAGCGCATGCCCGGCCGCTGGCTGCAGCCTTGAAGCAGTGTTTTTGAGGCAACGCTTGATCACCTTGCGCAAAAAAGCGACACGGCGAAGACTTTGCGCTATGCGCTGCGTCATTGGAACGGCTTGACGCTCTACCTTGATGACGGGCGCATCGAGATGGACACGAATGCGGTCGAGCGTGCGATGCGGCCGATCAAGCTCAATGCCAAGAACGCCCTGTTCGCTGGGTGCGACGAGGGTGCCGAGAATTGGGCATTGCTGGCTTCGCTCATTGAAACGTGCAAGCTCAGTGGCATCAGCGCCGAACATTGGCTCTCTGACGTCCTCGCAAAGCTCGTCAACGGCTGGCCTGCGGCGCGACTGGACGAACTGCTTCCCTGGGCGTCGACCTACACGATGCATGCGCACGATCCGAGGCTGGCAGCATGAGCCTGAACACGACCGCCGTCCGGATCAGGGTAACCCTCAAGGACGTGAAGCCGGAGGTGATGCGTTGCCTTGTCGTACCCGTCACCCTACGCCTTGATCGGCTGCATCTGACGCTCCAGGCGGCGTTTGGCTGGACGAACAGCCACCTCTTCGAGTTCCTAGCTGCCGAAGGGCGTTGGGGTATCCCTGATCCCGACGGTGATTTTGGCCCCCAGCCGATCGATGCCCGCAAGGCGCGGCTCTACGATATCGTTCAAGAGACAGGCGCCAAGACGATCCATTATCTCTATGACTTCGGCGACAGCTGGGACCATGTGATCAAACTCGAAAAATGGTTCGACAACACGACGATAGAGGGACTACCGCTCCTGCTCGAGGCTGCCGGTCGTTGTCCTCCGGAGGACGTCGGCGGTGCACCAGGCTACGCCGACTACCTCGACGCCATCGGCGACCCTACTCATCCAGAACATGAGAATATGCGCCTCTGGGGGCCCGAACAGTTCGATCCCAACGTCGTCGACCGGAAGACGCTCGAGGCCGCCGTCAACGCATTGTCCGGAATTTGGAAGCCGCGGCGTCGCGCCGCGCGGCTCAAATAAACTTCAAGCGTCAATCAAAAGGGCCGCAGAGCTACGCTTACCGTAGATCCAGCACCGTGACCAATTCATCTCAGAACTTCGATCCAGCGGGTTCGTCGACGTGTACTATCCGAGGCTTGCGGCGGAACGGGCCGAAGATCTTCAGGACGTTCCGCTCTTGTTCGACCAGCCTTTCGCAAAGATTTGACTGCCACGGTCGAGCTCGTTTCGCCCTTGATCTAAGCGCGCAAGCCGCGGCGCTATTATCGACGGACCAAATCGTCTGGATCAGAAGCGTCTTTTAATCTGGCTGCGGTTTCGCTCAGAGCAGAGAGCGCAGCTTGCATTTTGTCGGGCCGCTCGATGGTGCGATCGAGCGAAGAGCCGTATATCGCCGCAATCGCGATCTCCTTGGCCAAGCGCGTATAGCTCTGCCACATGAGATAGAACATCAGCGGCGGGACCTGACAGTTCGCAAGCATCTCATAGCAGCGCGGTCCAGCGTTTTCGATCGCCCACCATTGCTGCGCGAGCACCACGAGCCGTCGAAAGTCTCGTCTCGTTCGGCTGAACTTGTCAGGGTCGACGCCGCCGATGAAGGCGCAATGATCGAGCCAATTCAGGCCCGCCATGATCGCAACTGGATAATCGACAACAGGAACGCCCTTGAAGCCGGCGACGGTTTCTTCGTGCGGAGCCTGCCTGAGAAAGGCATCCATCATTTCGGCCTGGCGGACGGCGCTGACCAAAAGATCTACGTCGCGCCACGGCACCATCATCACGTAGCGGCAGGCTTCGAGCCGCGTGTGCTCCCAGATGGCACGCACATTCCCGTCGGCGTCGCCCAGTCCACGCTTGCAGGCAGGGTAGACCAACCGGCCTTCATCGGTTTCCTTGATGTACAGCGGAAGCAGCCTGTCGAGGGCTGACAGGGGCGTCAGAGGTTCGAAGAGATCGCCTATAGGCTCTTCGGCAGAGGCCAGAACCGACTTCTTTGATCGTCCCCATCCGAACATTTTGGCCGCGCCAGGTCCATGCTGCGCTGAATGCCGATTACAATGGGGCTCGCCCCAAGACGCAAGGCCGCCCATTTCCGGCCTTTGAATGATCCGGAGCCCGCCCTAATTGGTTAGTAGGTTATTAACCGCCGTTCGGCAGGCTTGCAGCCACTGTTATCGCTGCCTAATCAGCCCCCCAGCCCAAGGCAGCGTAAGATGGCCGGCGGTGGATGACCTCCGCCGGCCGTTTTGCTCGAAGAGACTGTCCGCACTCTCGGCCGTTACGGAGCCTTCGAAGGCCCGCCTCGCAGCAGTTGACGGTATCCGCTGTTAGCCATCCATAGCGCGCGCTCAAGATGGGTTTCAAACGCCTGCCGGGCCCGCTTGGGCTCGCGGTCTGGGGCGATACCCAGGACGATCCGCGATACCTCGCGCCAGTCAGCGCCTTCGGCATTGGCGTCGAGCAGGCGCCAATACGTGATCGTGTGCTCTTCATCGTAGACGGTAAAGTCGGACCCGGAGGGCGCCAGATTGGCGACGACTGGCTTGAGCAGCGGCGGCATTGGCTCCCTGCGATCATTGATTGTAACACCGGGATATTTCCCGGTGTTTGTGTCGGCGGCGTGACCGTTGCAGGATCACCCAAACAGCCGGCAGCTGACATTGATGATGAAACCGCCCGGTGCTCCGATGATAGCGCCGACTAGGCCATAGCCGGCGGCGCCACCGGGACCGATCATCACCGCGCCGTAGAAAAGCCGATACCTGTACACAAGACAACCATGCCGATCAGTGTCTGATCGTTCAGCTCTTCGATCCGGTGCAGGCGTGCTCTTTTGGAGCTTTGCACATAACGACCGGCTGGCTCACGCGAGCCGCAGTGCGGGCGGTGACGGCCGAAAATGAGACATTGCCGCCGCAGTCGGAGCAGCCAATCAGCAGCGCGACTGGACCGCCTGGGAAGGCCGAATGCACGATCTGGCGCTGCCGCTACCCCACACAGCGGCCGGAAAGCATTGCGCAATGCTTCTGCAGCGAGGTAGTCACCGAATGCTACCCGCCCACGTTTAAACTGCCCACCTGGCTAACCGTCGCATGAAGCATACCGCAGAACGTCCAAGCGCCGATCCGGAAGCAGCGGCCCTCAGGACTAAACTGTTAAAGGTGGTTGCCGATGTTGAAGCCTGACTTTGGCTCGGCAGGCGGATCGAATGGAAGGCGACCGTATCGCGTGGGTCCGCCACTTGCCGAAGCGACGGTACGCCGGCGTACCCCTTGGCTGTTCCGGGCATTCGAACTCTGATGATCTCCGTATACTTCCAGATCGGCTTGTGAGAGGCCGGGGCGGCCTGGATAACACCCGAGCTGACGAGTGAGCCGCAGATGTCACGCGTGGCTCGTCGAGCAACGCAGCAGTTGAGCAGCTTCGCTTTCCGTCCAAATCTGCGGAGTTCGGTTGATTCTGCGCTTCATCGCGCGATTCAAACCCGGTGCACCTTTGTGTGTCGATATAATTAATGACTCTTACGTGTTATACCAAACAGTACAACTTAAACGTTGACATGGCCGAACCGCATTTCCTATTGTCGCGATGAGGTCCAGAAAACCTCGTACGGCAGGCGTAATCGTTTTCCCCAAAGTCCTGAGTCCTCGCGCATATGTCCAGTGGCGCAAGCGTAAAGACGCGAGGGAGCGCCTGTCGTTGCTTAGTTCTGGCTCCGGACGACTACCTCGATCTCAGAAAGATCGACGGAGAAAACGACAGTGAAAGCGGTAACAAAAAAGAAGGCAGACAGAGCTTGCGCCAAAGAGTTGGAGATTTTGGCGCGGGTCGAAAAGGATCTCGAAAATGCACGCGGCTCCGGAGCGGTAGAAGACGTCTTCCTTGGGCTTGAGGAAATCTACTCGATGCACATGCGCACCGAGCATCAAAGCGTCCGAGCAAGGTGCGAAGCCATCTTGCGCGCCGGCAGTTTGCCGAAGGCGTAACTGACGATCGTAGAGCGCTCCCTAGGGAGCGATCTACGCATTTGAGCAACGCGGCCGGCAAAAGCCGGCATCTGATGGCCTCGGCACGCTCCTAAAAGTGGTAATAACCCGTGCGAGACCTGATCATCGAAGCCTTTGACAGCGTCATCCGCCGCGAGATCGCGGAAGCGAACGACGTTCGCAAGGAAATCGCCCAGCGCGGCGCCTATTGGGCCGGCGACGAGATATGGAAGCTGCGCCGCCAAGTCGCTACGCTGCGCAAGCGCATCGCCGAGCTTGAAGAAACCGACGCGTGATCTCAGCAGACCGCGAGTATCTGCTCGGTGCCCTTTAGAACCGTGGCTTCAGTCGCTTCGCGCGGCACCGTGCGCCGGTTATCAGAGACCAGTTTCCTTTATGCCGCGTGCAGATTTCTTCCCTCAGCAGTCATCCACTGCTCGCGCGGCTTCACGCGGCTGATACGCTTGGCGGTCTCCGGGTCTTTGATGAACCTTTGCCCCGCGGGTCACTTCAAATTCCTCCGGGTGTGGTCAGTCAAAATCCTCCACCCGCGAGGCAGGACAGAAGGGACTGTTAGTTCGAGTTTGTTTCCCGGGCAAGAGCTTCAGCGGCTTCTTTGAGCCGATAGCTGCGTCCGTCGAACTCAAGCAGATGGCAATGATGCATAAGGCGATCGAGGATCGTCGTGCTCATGGTGTTGTCCCCCAGGTATGCCCCCCAATCCTGCACGATGCGATTGGAGGTGACGATGACGCTGCGGCGCAGTTTGTAGCGCTGATGGATCAGGGTCTGCAGCAAGGCGCCGGCGTCGTCGGGGATGGCGCGTGCGAGGAACAGATCGTCCAGCACGAGGAGATCGCAGTCGATGATGGTTCGCAGCCGGACCTCGCGTTGCGCGATGGGGCTCAGGGCGTTGCGGTGGAAGAAGTCATCGGTCTCAAGATACTGGACCTTGTGGCTTTGCAGGATCGCCTGATAGGCAATCGCCTTGGCGATGTGCGACTTCCCGGTGCCAGGTTTGCCGACAAGCAGCGCGTTCTCGCCAGCGGCAATGAACGCCAGGGTGTGGAGCTGGAAGCAGGTCTGACGTGGCAGTTTGGGATTGAAGGACCAGTCGAACTCTGCGAGCGTCAGCTTTTCGTCGAGCCCGGATTGCTGGTATCGCCGCTCGATAAGACGGGACTGACGACGGTCCAGTTCATCCTGTAGGATCAGGGAGAAGGTCTCGAGGAAGGGCTGGTTGGCGCCCTGCGCCTGCAGCACGCGCGTCTGCAGCGTGTCGCGGACGCCCGACAGGCGCAGCTGTCGCAGGCAACGCTCAATTTCCGGCATGGTCATCATGTGGCTGGGTCTCCAGTTTAGGGTGAGAAGGTGCAGCGGGAGCGCTCGTGGCGCCGGAGCTGGCCGGGGTTGCGCAGGCGACACGAGCGCGGATTGCCGTGGCGTGATCGTCGTGAGCCTCGGCCTGCCGACCATTATCGTCGGCGTCGCGCCGCACAGCGCGGCTGAAGAGGTCGCCGTATTCCGCGGGGGTACGGATCAGCGGATGATCCTGGGTGAGCGGCGATGCCGGCTGTGGCGTCACTCCAACCTGCTCGATCGCCTGTTCGAACAACCGCTCGACGGTCGCACGCACGTGCTTGTAGCGGTAGATGCGGTTGTCGATGGCGTGCGCGCAGGCCTGCTCGACCAGCCGCGCCGGATACTTCCGGCCCAGCCCGACAATGCCCCACATCGCGCGCTGTCCGGGGCGCCCTTCGGTGTCGAACACCTGCTGGCACAAGGCCCTGGTCTGCGGTCCGATGCGCTCGGCGCTCGCCAGCAGCACGGCGGTTTGCCGCGACGGGTTGAACGGCCGTTCGCTGGTCGGCAGGACGACAGAACCGGGGTGCGCCATCCGGGAATGAACACGCAGCAGCGCACGGGTGTGGCGATCACGGATCTCGATCGTGGTGGTGTAGATGCGCACGACGACCTGGCTGCCGATCGGCGCGGGCCGCGCGGCGTAATAGCTGTTGTCGACGCGTACGGTGGTGTCGTCGCAGACGGTCCGGACGACTTCAGTGAAGATGCGGAAGGAAGCGACAGGCAGCGGCCGCAGGTGCGGTTTCTCTTCCTGGAACATCGCCTCGACCTGACGGCGCGTGCTGCCGTGGATGCGTTTGGAAGCCCAGTTCTCCTCCCAGTGCCTCAAGAACTCGTTCTGCGCCTCCAGCGTCTCGAAGCGCCGTCCGGCCAGCGCGGTGCCCTGGGTATGTTGAATCGCATTCTCGACGCATCCCTTCCGATTGGGATCGGCCACCCGCGCGGGATCGGCGACCAGGGCGTAATGAGCCAGCATCGCGCTGTAAATCGGGTTGAGCTCGGGCTCGTACAAATCCGGCTTGAGGACGCCTTCCTTCAGGTTGTCGAGCACGACATAGCTGGGGACCCCGCCAAAATACCGGAACGCCTCTTCGTGGAGCTGCGCCCAGACTTGTTGGCTGGACTTCCAGACTACCCGCCGGAAGCTGCGCCGCGAGTAGCGCAGCGTCATCACGAACAGGCGGGGACGACGGTACCGCCCGCTCTTCGGATCAACCGTCGGCGCGCCCTCGCCATAGTCGACCTGGGCTTCCTCGCCGGGGAGGAACTCAAGACGATCAAACTGCTCAGGATCAGCGTGCCGCAACCGGCGCACAAACCGCTTGACGCTCTGGTAGCTGGACGGGAAGCCAAATTGATCAACCAGGTCCTGGTAAATCGCCTGCGCGTTCCGCTTCAGCCGGACCTGTTCTTCGATCCACGTCCGATGCGCTTCGCAAGCCGAACGGGCCAGGCTGCTGGTGACCGTCGCTTCCGATGCCCCAAAAGCCGGTGGTCGGGGTGGGGGAATTTGGCCGTCCACGCTCACCGAGCCGGTGGTCACTTCCCCGGGGGAATTTGCCTCCGCACCAGCCCGCAGCGCCCGGTAACGCCGGATCGTCTTGCGATCGACACCCGTCAGCCGGTGAATCTCGCGCTGGCTGGTGTTGCGATCAAGTAATGTAAGTACGGTGCTTTGCAGATGTCGCTTCAAGACGTTCAACTCCCCGGCCCCTTGCTGGCTAAAGGGGGCGAACATAAACGTCCTGCCTGACCGGCTACTGCTGTTCAGCCGATCCGCAGCCGATCACCAGGTGGGGGAGTTTCAAGTGACCATACCCGGGGGATTTTGACCGACCCACGGGGCCTTTGTCGGTTCCAGATGATGCGCCCGGCGTACAGCTCATTCTGAAGGATGCCGTTCAAGCGCTTGCGGCTACCGTCAATGGTCGAGGCGTTCCAGGCGCCGCCACGTGGCCCGGGTACGCCTTTCTTGTTCAAGGCAGCTGCGATGTCGCGTGGCGAGTTGCCGCCTTCAACGGCTTCTTCATCTGCGGTGTTAGACTCACGAAGGCTTTTCCTTGCCGACGCATTCGATGAGGAAGCGTGACAGCGCTTCGAACGTCTCAAAGCGGTTTATGGGGCGACCCTTATAGACTTCCCTGGAGAACCAGAACATGCGGCGGCTGAAGGTGAGCCAAGCGGAGGGCATCAAGACATAATCGAAGATCGCTTCGTTCTTCTCGTCCAGCCGGACGGCGGCAACCCATCCCTTCGGCCACCTCACGCGGTATTGCAGTGTCCAGCGCAAGGGCCGGTTTCTGTAGTTGCGGCATCTTGCGACCCGAAAGACGACATTCACGGCATTATCGATTCGAAGACATTCAGTCGAAGTATTGAGGGTGGCATGGCGACCAAGTTTCTCGAAATCGTCTCGAAGACGAGCAGCATTGCTGAGCTGCAGGGCTACCCATCGTTGATGCGCGGCGTGCTTGTCAAACCACCCTTGATTGCCGCTGTACCCGATGAGACGATAGATGTTCCGCAGCGTGCCGAAGTGCACAAGATACGAAGACATGGACGGCAGGCCTGGACTTGAATTGATGATCGTCTTGCTAAGCCTGCCTTTCTTCATCAGGACCTTACGAAGGCGAAGTAACATCTCGGCCTCGGGAATGCTGACGTGCTCCTCGCCGATGACCTTTTGCGCGCGCCGGAATACGTCGCGATGGATGATAGGTTCGATGGCATCCTCCTTTCTAATCCAAAGCTCCCTCGGGTTGCGCGTGACCTTGGCACCAAGTTTCTTGCTTTTGCGATTGTAGGTCAAAACGCCAACATAGGCTTCGTTTCGAAGGAGATCGCCGACCGCCTTTCCAAGCCACGGTCTTCCCTGGCTATTCACAATCCCTCGCCGGTTGAGCTCTCGGGCAATGGCCGCCTGCGATTTGTGACGGAGATACTCGTGGAAAATCCATTTCACGATCTCGACTTGGTCGGGCGCGCCAGGGATAAGCCTGACGTGGTCGGTAAGCAAAGATTTGCGCTGGCCGATCGTTAAAGTGCCCTTCGGCCTGCATTGATCGTCGACGAGACGTCGTTGCAACGCGTAAGCACTAGGGCCCCCCATTTTGAAGCCGCGATGCGTCAATCGGACTGACCCTGCAAACACTTTGGCGGAGAGTTCCCGACTGAACTCAGCCGCCATCACTCTCTTGATATTCTTCATGATGCTGGCAAGAAGGCTTCCGTCATTGTCGAATTGCTCCGCGCAATATGCAACCTTGATGCCCGCCTTGCGGCAGATGAACTCGTAGTGCGCACTCTCGTCAACGTCCTGAAAGCGTCCCCACCGGCTCACGTCGAAGACAAGCAGATGAGCGAAATCAGCGCGTCCCGATTGCACGTCTTCGACCAGTTCTGTAAGCCCCACTCGGTTTTCGATCTTGAGGCCGCTCTCTCCCTCGTCACGATAGGTACGGACGATGGTTAGTTTGTGAAGTTCGGCGTAGGTCGCGATGACCACGGCCTGATTTTCAATCGAGTACTCCTGGTAATCCGTCGACATGCGAACATACTGCGCCGCCCGTAGCGCTTTTTGCGACTGAGGCAGACGTTTCGCGTGTACAACAAGGGCGTTCCCCATGTTGCCTCCCGCGGCGATATCGCGCCGCGCCGTATTGCGCATCGCAAACCATTTAGGCGCGTCATCAAGTCCGCGCCATCGGAAAGTGTATTCAGAAAGAGTCAACTGCTATGTCGTATTTCTTGAAAGCACGTTGCGGCGTGCGAAGCGAGCTGCAGAGGAATGCGGGCTTGCGCTTTTTGGCCCGTAGCCGACATGTCCGGCGCAGCTCTTTCGCCCGCTTCTGACGGTAATGCGGACGTCGTTCGGCCGATGGATTTATGAATACGGGCCTAGACCATTGCGGTGCCCAAATTAGGGATAAGTCGAAGTGACCTGAGTTTGGTGAGCTGTCACGTGGACTCGGTCGTGTAGTTGCGCCGGAGGGAAGATGAAAGCCACCGAAGAGGGATTTGCAGACGTTGAGGCTGTTGCGGGCCTTCTCGAAGATCACGGACCCACAGGCACGAAGCCGTCATTGCGCTTCCGAACAGGCGCGTGAGGCCGAATGCGGCAAGTCCAATTGTCTACCCGATCGGGGCAGCCCCGAATGACCAGGCTAGTCGGCGTCGCCACTGTCAGGTTGATCAGAAGAATTCCGGTTGTCTGGTAAAACGAGCGGTAGGGGCCTGGTCTTGGGAGGCCCTTTCTCGTAGCGAGAGGCCCATCGAGCAGGCTCCGCTTGTTAAAAGGGTCGGCCCGGCTCGCCAAGTCGCGGACAAACCGGCCCGCTGTTTGTTAAATTTATGGTCAAGCATGGGATCACCAAATAATCCCGATTATAGCAGCTGGTGTTTCACCAAGTAGGCTTTGAGTTGCGCATAGTTAAGCGCGCGTCTGGTTGGGCCTGATCTCGGGTTGCGCCGGTCTACCCTCACAGCTCACGTCTAGGCGGCGGGCGGCGCTGCCGCGATGGTCCAACAGCAGACATCAATCGCTACTCGATCACTCGTCAGCGCGGGCCTGCATCGCCGGCGGCGCGTCAATGCCGAGCGCCCTGGCGGTCTTCAGCTTGATGACATATTCGAATTTCGTGGCTGCAGGACCGCTAATTCTGCCGGCCTGACGCCTTTGAGGATGCGTCCGACGGAGAAGCCGGCCTGTTCCCAACTGCTCTCGGTGTCTTGGCCCTAACTTTGTAGGCCGCCGGCATCGGCAGACTCGCCATTGTCATACATGGCGGGGATGCCGTGCTTGGCGCTGAGCGCAATCAACGAGGACGGCGAGCGAACATGGGCGGCGCCGATCAGAAGCGGGCTGCCCCGCTTGAGCGTGGCGTAAACCTTCTCAATCTCGGCATCGCTACTGGACTCCAGCACGTTGAACTGCACGCCGAGTCTAGTCGCCGCTTGCTGTAGCATATCCTTCGCCCGCTTGACGCTCGGACTGGCAGGATTGAGCATGATTAGGCTCGTCGTGCCGACGTCGACTTCCTTGCTTAGGCGGCAGCAGATATATGGTCCGCGCGAATGCGCAACTATGGTCGTAACGCCTGGGGCCAAACCCGCAGCGACAGCTTTCGGCGACGAATGCGGACGAACGGTCACCTCCGAACCGCCGACAAACCACACGCTGACATAGATCAGGGTGACGACTGCCATCACGATCGCCACGGCGCAATGGTCTAGCACGCGGAATAGCAGATAGCCGCATCCGATACCGATCAGGAGAGCCGGCAACAGCAGCACAATATCCGGCTTCGACCAGGTCGATGGCTTCCAGTAGCGCAGCGCGAACAGGTCCATCGCCATGAATAGGGGTGCCCACTGTCGCCAGAACCATCACGAGAGAGAGTAGCGGAATGCCAACGATCAACGCGGCCGATCTGGACGTGGATTCCTCCCGACTAGTCTTTGGGCTGTAGCCCGTCGGAATGTCCGGTTACAGCCCGTGAACCGGCAAGATCGTCCCTCGGGTGCACTTTGTGAGGGGAAGCCGACAACAAAGTCGATAGGCCTGGCCGACAACATGGATGCACGTCGACATGTAGCAGCCGCTCGCAGTTGTTGCCGACACATCAACTTGCCTGTGTCACACCGGAGAGTGCCGCGACGAGCGCTAGCCCAAGCAGGTATCCGATCAAAGCCTGGACTCCGAAATAGAGATGCTGACTGTTGTCCAATCTCTCCCGTTTCGGGTCGTTGAAAAAGTCGGAGAATTCCTTGTTTAGTTCCACTATCGGCAAGAGCTGATCCAAGCTGGCGCCAAAGCACCAAATTGGCCAAATTAGGCCGAAATGCCGGGGCGTCTTCCAGTCTGCTCGCTTGCTCTTCCTCGCCTTTGACGAGAACACCAGCACGAGCATGCCAAATAGGGCCACCCCTCCAATCCACCAAAGCACCCTGAACGTGTACTCGCCAATCCCGTAGCCGATCGTGATCTTGAGCAGACCGAGAAGGGCCACGCTCCCGAAATCCCCCTTCCGCCATGCCTCGCGCAGTTCGCGGTCACGCGCGGCGTAACGTACGGCATTCGCTCGATCAGGGTCACCTTGAGTTTCCAAGACGCGCGCGAGTTGTTGATAGGGCTGGCGCGAAAAATAGGGATCCCGCTCGAGCCAGTTGCGGTACCAGCAAGCATCTCGTGCTCGCAGGTCATGTCCAGGCTTCGCTCCCAATTGCTCGTAGCTGAAACTCTGGAGGTTAAGCTTGCTCGGCCAGCTGTCGCTCAGCTCACAGCTTTCGCGGCCAGAACTCATGCGGTCTTGCAGCACTTTGGTGCGCGTGCCGTTCAGGTTCAACATTCCATTGCTTTGCCACTGAGGGGCATCACGAGCATCCGAACCGAGGCGAAGAATTCCTCCAACATTCGAGTTCACGAGGTCCAAACTTGGCAACTTGGACGCACTCAGATCAATGTTTCCTTTGATATCGCTCGAGTCGATCCGTGGCACACCGGCCAGGATCGCCGATCGCATTTGAAGGTTGCCTCCGATCTGCGCATTGTCGGCGATGAAGCCAGCCAAGGCAGAACCTTCCAACTCGATATTGCCGTTGATCTCAGCTCTCACGAGCCAGACGCTGCCATGTCGCACTGACGTGCCACGAAGGTCCAAGCTTTTTGCGATCTTGACGCTATCAAAATTGATTGATTCATCAGGCGAACCAGCGGCGAACTTAGGCTCCAACGTCGCATCACGCAAGACCAAGTTCGCCCTAACCTCGACATTCGTGAACCGTACAGGACCACCACGCACGGTTGTCCGATTCAAGAGGATTCTGTTTGCTTGGAGACCGTCGGCAACCAAGCCAGCCTCGAGGGTCGAACCACTTAGACTCATGTCTCCATCTACGTGGGCGGTCACGAGATTCAACGAATCGCCGCGCACGACCGCGCCGGATCGCAGGAAAAGATCGCTTTTGACGCGTATGGAGTTTGCAACAATCCCACGCTCGAAAAGCGAACCGCTAAGGTCAAGTAAGCCAGCAAAATTCGCCCTTGGAAGAGAGACCGGCGCGTCAAATCTGCTTTTATACAGTACAACGCTGACACCAACGCTTTCGTCTGTAAGGTCGAGTGAGTCTTTTATCCGAGCCCCGATCATGAGAAATCGACGAGGCAACTCGTCGCGCCAAGGCTTGCTTACTAGAATTTTCTTGATGAACACCGCACTGATAGCGCGGCAAGTCTCATCCCACGTCGCATCCCCTACGGCCGGATCTAAATCGCCAGTCCCGCAGTGTTGGTTTAGGTTAGCTGCCCGTCCTTCAAGCACTTCCGTCCAAACCCATTGCTCGGGCTCGGTCAGGCCCGGATTGTCAACCTGCTGCGTAGACGCTCGTGAGAGGCCAGATACGAACACCAATGAAACGATAAGCAGCCCGCCCACTGCCGGATTGCAGAGTATACGTAAGAGCCGCATGCACCTACTGTTTTTCTGTGGTTGTCTGTCGCGGCAGCGGACACTGGCTTTCGTTTCCGCTCGCTGTTGTCGCTTCGAAAAGCCCCGGCGCAACACCCGAGCCATTGAACATGAGCGCGACCTGCCTTGCGACACCGAAACCGTCCTGCCCATCTTTTTCCTCTTTCCGCCGCTCATTGATCTTGCGCACGATGCTCCATTCATCGTGAGAGCCGAGGCTGAAGGAAACGGAAGCGCGAAGACCGTGGTAGTTGCGGAACTCGGTCCTGTTTACGGTAGCAAGGCCCGTCTCAGTCTTCCGTAGGCCGTCGTAATATTGCTCCAGCTTTTCAAGATCGGAGCGGCCATCGAAGGAGAAGAACTCAGCGAAATCCGACGGGCCAGCGAAATAGATGAAATCGAAATCGCGCCCGAGCCCGTCCTCGCCTTCGAGGATACGGGTCCACATTAGCATGTAGTCGGCGCCCGAGGCCGAACCAGGCAGCGAAAACTCCTTTGCGGCAGTGTTCAATAGCCACAGAGAGCGAACCCCGAAGCGATCCTCGACGCGCTCTTTGGTCCGGGCCGCAACCTTAGCATTGACGCCAAAATAGCTGCCGGCGACGGTCGAGATCGGAATGCTTAGATAGCCGATCGCTTTGCCCTGGGCCCGCTGGGCCGCAATGCGGGCGCGGACCTCGTCGACCCGCGCGGAAATCGCTTTCTTGAGGTCATCATGAACGCAGTAGCAAAAGGCATTTCGAGAGCATTCAGTGCTTTGCTGCGCGTGTGCATTGACGCCGGCGAGAAGTGCGGGCACCAGCAGTGCTCCTAAGCAGGCAGCACGGGATATGTCCATTCATAATCTCCCCAAATGGCTAGTGCGGCAAGCGATTAGGGACACGATGCCGTGGGCTTCAGCGTGTCCTTTAACAGCTGCGCGAGCCTCAAACCGGCCAGCGCGAGCTGGCGATCTACGACAGGAAGCGCCCGGCTGTAGTAGTTCATCTCAAGGACGGCGCCATCGGGGATGTCATAGACGACATCGCGTGCAAACTTGTGCGACTCGAGGGCCCAATCAACCGGCGTGCCACCATCCAATCCAGAGAGGTCGCGCCCCGGCAACCATTTGGTTTCGAGGCGGGTGACGTAGGCACCCCACGCATAGACGGTGCGCAGGATGATATCGGTGTCCCAGACCGCATGCAATTTTGCGCTCTTTCCGAAAAAGCTCACGACGACGTCGTTGCCGCCATGGTCACCGTTTCGCTCACTGGCATGCAAGGGCTGGTGAATGTCGCCCACGAAATGAACGATAAATTTCAGAGCGGCAGTGCGCTCGGCCGGCGATTTTTCACAGTCCGCCAGCGTTACACGCTGTCGCTCGATGGCATTGATGATGCAATCACCATACCGCGAATCCGGCCTGCAATCGACTTGAGGATCATAGGTGCCACGCTCGAAAGGGATATTCACAAAATGCCAGTTGCGGCTTTCTTCGTGCTCAGCGCGATAGTCGTCTGCCCAACTCGCAATGGATCCCAGGGACACGTGGCCGTCTTGAACATCGGGCAAAAGGTCGGTCTTCAGGAGGGCTCGAATACTATCGTAGGTCGTTTGGTCCAGACAATGCGCCGCGATTTCGGCGACGATCGAGTGACCTTCCTGGCCCCAAGCCAGAACGCGATCGTTCTGAACCAAAAGGGCGATGGCGACCAAGAAAAGCAGTCTCATGTGGATCCTCAACGCGTGATGCATCAGGGCGCGGCGACATTGACCGGAGTTGGAGAGCCTTCCTTGTCGCCGTCGAACAAGATCAGGACGCGCAGCTCGAAGCCGCGCTTTTCCAAAGGCAGCAGAGCTTCCGGCTTCCGGGAGGAGCGAAAAGGTACTTCGGATAGCAACTTGACGTTTTCCGTCCGGCCGTCCCAGGAGTAGACTGCATAAGTCCCTGCGCCGTCCTTGACATAGTACCGGCCACTGCCAAACGCGACACCCTCGCCATCGAGTTCGACCGGCTTGCGCTTGAACGTATTGTCGATGAGCTTGGCCGGCTCACCTGCTATAAGCTTGCCCTGCTTGAGGGTTACGAATTGGGCCTCTTGCAAATTGTCATCGATCACAAGGCAGTAGCGGGGAGATCCATGCCCCTCCGTACACGCAATCCCGCTGACGTCTTTGGACTTTTTGCCGTCCTTGCCGATGAGCTCGTGCTTGACGGGCCAGCTGTTGCCGGCTCTCGCTAGACAAGACGTCGCTGCGACGGCCGAAAGAACGATCCCCAGCGCTGCAAAGCGAACGACTGCGGCATATGAAAAACGTATGACAGCAATCATGGTGAGCGATAAAAAGTCATAGTTGTATTCGACTACGATACATCGAATACTCGATTACACAACCTTTCGTTTAGAGCACTGAGCCAAGTTGTTTGTTTATCGCAGCTGCGGATTGCCGTCCCGACAGCGTTTCTGACCATTCTCAAGGCCATACTCCGGAAGGTCCGGAATAACTGAGACGAGCGTATCGTTTGCACGGGCCACTTCGCGAAGCTCCTTCTGCAATTCACAAACGTCTTCTAGCCTTTAGGACGACACCATGGCTTCGCGG
The DNA here is from genome assembly GCF_049739485.1 of Bradyrhizobium sp. USDA 326. NCBI lineage: Bacteria > Pseudomonadati > Pseudomonadota > Alphaproteobacteria > Hyphomicrobiales > Nitrobacteraceae > Bradyrhizobium > Bradyrhizobium sp. USDA 326. The sequence goes on along the minus strand of NZ_JBMGQA010000001.1, from coordinate 1,506,309 downwards.
CATACAAGCAAGCCGGCGCGTCGGCCGCATTCTCATCGATACGGGCGGAGGTCTTCGGGCGCGTGGGACCGGCTTTCTCATTGGCAGCGGTGTTGTCCTGACAAATGAACACGTGCTTCGTACGCAAGAGCAGGCCGCGACTTGTTTCATTCAGATGGATTATGAACAAAATCGCTTTGCGCCAAATCCTCAACCGCAACTCTTCGCTTTCGAGCCGGCCCGATTGTTCCTCAATAATCGAAGCCTGGACTTTGCGATCGTAGCCGTAGCGCCGAGGAGCAATCAGGGCGCCGGGATGGACCAGTATGGCTGGCTTACTCTGAACGAGGCTCAGGGAAAGATCACGGTAACACCGGATGACTTCGTCAATATCATCCAGCATCCTCTCGGCCGCGAGAAGGAGGTTGTCGCCCCCGCATCGGCGCAGTGTTGCTCTCACTCATGTCGAGCTGACCTGGATCGTGAAGCGGATCGAGCATTGGCTGCGCTTCGGCCGTCACGCGGAGGAGAAGTCTATCGTCGCCGCAGCATCTCAAGTGTACGGTAGTCCGGCGCGTTCTCGGCATCCGAGGATTCGGCCGGGACGAGGATGGCGCGGCCGCGTCGCCAGCGAACAGGCGAACCGTCTGCTCACGCGCTAGTGATCAAGAACTTCTGGCAAGCGTGCTGTACCAGGAGTCGTGCCTGCCAACTCTCGCGTTCTCCCCGCCTTCGCCTCGAGCCTGCGCAAGGCCACTACCCCCAATAGCCCGATCAGGACTAGGACTGCTCCAGCTCCGATCAGCCAGTACGCGAGCGTGACATCATCCACAGCCGCTGCTTTCGCTTTCGATTTGGCCACTTGAAGAGATCTCTTTACAGGGCGGAGAGAACGGTCTGCGGACGCGCGACGCAGCGCGCGTGCCCGATCATTCCCTTGAAAGATGCTTCCGAAGGGCGGCTGCTTCGAGCAGTTTCTCAGCCAGAAGCTTCTTCAGCTCTACCTTCTCCTCTTCCAAGGCCTTCAGCCGCTCGGCCGTGGCGCCGTCCGTACGCATTGGCAGGTCAGTCATTCTCGACACTTGCTCTTTCCTCAAGGTCAACATAGCGCGTTCGCGGGCCAATCCTTCGACCGACTTCCGCCCCGCTTGCCACGCCCCGCGAGCGAAAATAGCTTCGCTGGTGGAGGCCCGACAAGTACCGAATGGGATATTGTTCGCTTATCACGTCCCGTCCATATCAAATTCCGGCAATTAGCCGACGCAATCTGTCAAGTAACCGTCGCTGGCCAGAGCCGTCCTTGGCATTTCATAAACACCGAAAGAGCTCGTGCGCTCCTGCTAATGCGGCGCGCTTGTCAACCTTAGGAAATATTGTTCAAAGCGGGTCACATATCGATCCAAACGTCACGGCACGAGACGGACGCAACGCTCTCTCGCGCGTCTGGTAGGTACGGAGATTCCAGGCAGTCATCGGCGCTCTCGAACGATACGAGAGTAGCTTGACTTCACGCGGTTCAGTTTCTGCATCGTCAGCCGCTGAACGATCGCGATGGAGTTTGTCAGACGCGAAATCGGGTAAGTGGAGGAGCTGATACAGGCGCGCGAGATGCCCGTGTCTCAAGCATAGCGAAACGTTCCTGATCAATGATTGCGCCGCACATGCCGCGTGACCGTGCTTCAGGATGTGCGTTCCAAAGGCGCAGTCAATAAATGAGATCCGAGGTTGAGCCGCGGCTCGCCGAACCCATACCCCCACGTCAAGCTCCCACCACCAATGTAGTGGGGCACCCAATATTAGGACGCAAAGTTGCGATCAACCCTGTGTCGCATCCAACGGTGCCGAATGCATCCTTGATGCTGACTAGGATCACCAACCACATCGCGGGCAATGACGCGGCTTGCGGTCATTGCCCGATCGAGTATCGGCGCATTCCCGCGCTTTACGCAGAATTGCTGCGTCTTAACCCCAGAAAACGCGCAACCCGAGCGCAAGTACAGGGCTACTCTGGCCGAGCCTGCCGAGCCGCAAGGCTGGAGCGGGAGAATGGCGTTTGTTCGAAGCGTACCGATCTGTTGTCGGGGCGGCACGCTCGGATGCGTAACACGATTGTTAGTACGTTCCGTACGGTCTTTGTCGGAGTCGTGCCCGTAATTCCAGTATTCGTTATGGGGCCGGGCTTTGTGCATGCGCAACGCTGGGCGCAGTGGTCGAGTGTTTTGAGGGCGTCCGTCGTAGTTAAGGGTGTTGTTCTACTTATTGGAGTTCGCTCACGGGAGGGGCTCTCGTGAGAGCAGATGCTGAAGTGAAATATTGCGTAAGGTAGTGGAATGAGAATGGCGGGGGTGGGCGCCATTACTGGTGTGGTGCGAGATGCGAGCCGAAGTGGCGGCGGCATGGCTGCTGTTGCGTTGTCTTTGCATCATGCGTTGCTGGCGCAGCGAGTTGACGCTCGCTTGGTCTGCGGACTGGCGCCGGAACAAGATGTCGAGCATGTCTACGTGGCGGGCCGAACCGTTGGCCCCATTGGCGTGATCCCAAAACAATTGCTTTGCGGTGTGATCCATATTCACGGATTATGGACCCCTTTTGAATGCTGGGCGCAGCTACAAGCAAGGCGTAGTCAAGCCTTGCTAGTCATCAGTCCACATGGTGCGCTGTCGCCTCGTGCACTGGATCGCAAGCGCTTAAAGAAGTTTATGGCGTGGACTCTGTACCAGCGTAGAATAGTTCAGCGCGCCCATTTGCTGATTGCAAATTCAGAGCGAGAGCATGACCATCTTCGGAGATCCGGGCTCACCTCACCCATTGCCATTATTCCTAATGGAGTCGATGGCCCGAAAATGCCTGTCATATCGTCGGAGAACGTAAACGCGGAGAGGAAAAAGGTCATTCTTTTTCTTGCGCGTCTCTGTCCCACGAAAGGAATTCCTGACCTGCTGGAAGCGTGGCGCGGCCTTGAGGATCGCCGTGGCTATGAACTGCATATCCATGGGTTTGGCGACCCAGGCTATCGCGCCTACCTGGAGGTGCGAATCCGACAACTCGGTCTCCGTCGCGACGTGAAGCTTCTCGGTCCACTATACGAGCGGGAGAAATGGGAAAAGCTTCACGCCTCCTCTATCTATGTGCTGCCGTCTTACACCGAGAGCTTCGGGATCACGGTTGCCGAGGCACTATCAGCCGGCCTCCCGGTCATCACCACCAGCGCAACGCCTTGGGCACACCTTGCGGAAAAGAACCTTGGTTGGATTGTCAAAAATGACGTCGGTCAGTTGCGACAAGCGTTGCGAGAAGCAGTGTCTCTTCCTCCATTTCAGCTGAAAGCGACAGCCGATGCGGCGCGGCACTACGCGGTGCAGTTTTCATGGCCTGACATTGTCGCCCAATATCTTAAAACTTTCGAATGGCTCTGCGATCAAACAGCGTCCAAGCCTGAATGGGTGAGCTTGGTCTAATGCGTATTTTGATTGTGACTCAGTATTTTTGGCCGGAGTCATTTGTTGTGAACGACCTGGTTCGATGGCTAACCAAGGCCGGACACTCGGTGACGGTCGCGACCGGCAAGCCGAACTATCCGACCGGCGAACTCGCACCTGGCTATACGCGGGATAAGGTTCAATGCGAAACGTTTGCCGGCTCGCAAGTATTCAGAATCCCGAGCCGGCCGCGACACCAGTCTACGGCGCTCAATCTTGCCCTGAACTACCTGTCCTTCGCTTGGTCAGGTCTCCTGTGGTTCCCGCGGCTGCTCAAAAGGCAGGAGTTCGACGTTATCCTCGTGCTCGCGATGCCGATAACGGCGGCGCTTCCAGCTATTCTTCTGCGCTGGATCAAACGTTGCCACCTTGCGCTCTGGGTACAGGACTTGTGGCCGCAGGTCGTGACGTCGACCGGCTTTGTAGATAGCCGCTTCGTCGTAGCCATTCTTCATGTTCTAGTCAGATTCATTTATCGCGCCGCAGACACCGTTCTGGTCCAATCAAACCAGTTCGTGGGGCCGATCGCCAAGATGATTCCAAAGAAGAAGATATTCGTCCTCCCGAATTTTGCTCCCCCGAGTGACGAAGTGCTTCCATTGCCCCTTGCTATCGCGGGCTTGTTTCCGCGCCGGTTTTCGGTGGTGTTTGCAGGCAATCTTGGCAGAGCCCAGTCGCTGTCCACGATCGTCCACGCGGCGCGCATTCTTCGGTTTCACCCTGAGATCCTGATCGTGGTCGCTGGAACGGGCAGCCATGCCGAGACGCTTAGAGAGTCAGTCACTGCTGCTAAGCTAACGAACGTCCAAATGATCGGCATGCTGGATCGCCGCATGATGCCGGAATTGTTCAGGCATGCGGACTGCCTCCTCGTGACTCTCGGCGATCATCCAGCTCTCAACGCAACCATTCCAAGCAAAATACAGGCCTACATGAAAGCGGGCAGGCCGATCGTCGGCGCTATTAACGGCGCGGCTGCGGATCTGATCGTAAGCGCGGGAGTCGGCCTCACTGTTCAAGCCGGAGACGGGGCTGGCCTCGCGCAAAGCATACTCGCTCTGACGAAAATGCCTGCAATCGAACGGCTGGAAATGGGTCGAGCCGGCCGCGCGTATTACGAAAAACACTTTGATGCCGATCAGGTGCTGAGCCGGCTATTGGGAATTTTGCAAAGGGAAATGAGTTGCCATGCCTAAGACTAAAGTCCTTATCCTGGGCGCCAGCGGAATGTTAGGCGCCGCTGTATTCCGCTCCTTTCTTGCATCCGCCGATTTCGAGGCGGTTGGAACCATAAGGGACAAAGTGGCTCTGGGCTTCTTCTCGTCGGTAGCATCGGCGCGCCTGCTGCATTTGGATGTCCTTGACGAGGACGCGCTTGTCTCGCTTCTGGATCGGGAGCGTCCTGCCGCGGTTATCAACTGTATCGGCCTTGTGAAGCAGCTTGCGTCAGCGGCCGACCCGCTGGTCACTCTACCGATCAATGCGATTTTTCCACACCGGCTTGCCCGCATCTGCTCCTTGATTGGCGCCCGGCTGATTCACATCAGCACCGACTGCGTCTTCTCCGGATGGAAGGGAAATTACACGGAAGGTGACGTCACCGACGCTCAAGACCTATATGGCCGATCAAAACTCTTGGGAGAGCTCGTTGACTACGACCATGCTGTGACGTTGCGCACGTCGATTATCGGCCGGGAACTCTACAGCGCTCATTCGCTCGTCGAGTGGTTTCTTTCCCAGCAAGAGGCCGTAAAGGGTTACGCAAAAGCCATTTTTTCCGGGCTGCCGACAGCGGAACTCGCTGCAGTTATTCGCGATGTCGTCCTGCCGAACAAAGATCTCGCGGGGCTCTATCACGTCTCTGCAGCGCCGATCTGCAAATTCGATCTGCTGCACCTTCTCGCGCGTCAGTACGGAAAGCGAATTGAAATACTGAAGGACGATCAGACGAAGATTGATCGTTCTCTCAACTCCGAGAAGTTTCAGAGAGAGACAGGCTATCGCGCGGCCGATTGGCCGGAACTGATCCGGCGATTGTATGAAGCTGATTTGCGTCGAGAGATGAATAATGTTTGACAACAAGACATTGATGATCACTGGCGGTACGGGCTCTTTTGGGAACGCCGTCTTGCGTCGCTTTCTCCACACGGAGATCGGAGAGATTCGCATCTTCAGCCGCGACGAAAAGAAGCAAGAAGATATGCGTACGGAGCTTAGGAACCCCAAGCTTAAGTTCTTCCTGGGCGACGTTCGAGACTACGGAAACGTTCGTGATGCGATGAAGGGCGCCGACTATATCTTCCATGCCGCAGCGCTGAAGCAGGTGCCCTCCTGTGAATTCTACCCGATAGAAGCCTTGCGCACCAACGTGATTGGCACGGAGAACGTGCTGCAGGCGGCGATAGAGACGGGCGTGGAGCGCGTTGTTTTCCTAAGCACAGATAAGGCGGTCTACCCCATCAACGCCATGGGTCTGTCGAAGGCCATGGCAGAGAAGGTTGTGCTGGCGAAATCGAGGGTGGCCGGTGACACGATCATGTGTATTACCCGATACGGCAATGTGATGGGCTCCCGCGGCTCCGTCATTCCATTGTTCATGCAGCAGATCAAGAACGGCCTCCCCCTCACCGTGACAGACCCCAATATGACTCGGTTCCTGATGTCGCTGGAAGAGTCGGTCGAGCTCGTCGTTCATGCGTACCAGCACAGCAGGCCAGGCGATATTTTCGTACAGAAGGCTCCAGCCGCCACCATGGGTGATCTGGCGATTGCACTGAAAGAGCTGTTTGGAGCGAGCAATGCGGTTAATATCATTGGCACTCGGCACGGAGAAAAGCTGTTCGAGACGCTCATTGGCCGCGAAGAAATAATGAGGGCCAGTCATTCAGACCGGTACTTTCAGATCCCTGCAGACAACCGCGACCTGAATTACGATAAGTTCTTTGTGGAGGGTGAAGTGGAGCTCTCGACAGTGGACGACTACACATCTCACAACACTCATCGCCTCACCGTTGAAGGCCTTAAGGAGCGCCTGTTATCTCTCGATTTTGTCCGGGCCGAACTTGGACGATCGTCCGATCGGCTTGCTCTGTCCGTGTTGTGAAAAAGGAGCGGCTCAGCAAATGAAGGTGATGACATTGGTCGGAACGCGGCCAGAGCTCATCAAAATGAGCCGCGTCATTGCGGAATTCGACGCTCAGCTTGATCATGTTCTGGTCCATTCGGGACAGAACTATGATTTCGAGCTGAACCAGATCTTCTTCGATGAACTTGGAATCCGCAAGCCCAATCACTTTCTGGGAGTGAACAACGAAACGCCTGCCAAGGCGATAGCGGATGTCATCGCGAAAACCGACGACGTCCTGAACACGGAAAAACCGGATGCTCTGTTGCTATACGGCGACACGAATACCTGTCTCGCTGTCATTGCCGCGAAACGGAAGCAGATTCCCGTCTTCCATATGGAAGCCGGGAACAGATGCTTCGACCAGCGGGTGCCGGAGGAGTTGAACCGGAAGGTGCTGGATCATCTTAGCGACGTAAATCTCGTGCTCACGGAGCACGCGCGTCGCTACCTGCTCGCAGAGGGGATCCGGCCGGAGACTATTATGAAGACCGGCTCCCACATGCAGGAGGTGCTTCAGTTTTACATGCCGAAGATCGAGGCGTCCGATGTTCTGACGCGACTTGGCCTGGACGAGCGAAAATTCTTCCTCGTGAGCATTCACCGCGAAGAAAACGTCGATAGCGTCGAACATTTGCGCGACATCCTGGGCACGTTACGGGATTTGTCGACTACCTATGGATACCCCGTCCTGGTTTCCACGCATCCTCGGACCCGCAAGCGGCTCGATGCGCTCGGGCAGATGGAAATGGATGATCGGATCGTGTTCGCGAAACCGTTCGGGTTTATCGATTACATTCGTCTTCAAATGGGTGCACTGTGTGTACTCTCCGACAGTGGTACCATCACTGAGGAGGCATCGCTCCTCAACCTTCCAGCCATAACAATTCGCAATGCACACGAGAGACCCGAAGGCATGGACGTGGGGACGCTCGTCATGAGCGGGCTGAAGAGCCGGCGCGTCTTGGAGGCGGTGCAGGTCGTCATCAATCATCACCAAACAAGCTCCCGGACATTCAAGACAGTGCCGGACTACGAAACCGGGCCGGTCTCAAAGCAGGTGCTTCGCATCGTGTTGAGCTATGTCGACTACGTCAACAGAACCGTCTGGCACAAAGCTTCAGGCGGAGGATAACGTTGTCAGGTCCCGACGATGCTCTCTAGTATGATATTGGCCGCTGGCAGGCTGCGCTTGCTAGACGCTGGCGCGATTGTTTTGATTTGGTGAGGAATCGCGGAGGCTATGACGCAGCCAAAACAGAACCACTCAATGCTCGGTCGAGCTGCCCGAAAGCTGTGGGTATTTAAAGAGCTGTATGCACAGATCGGTGTGCTCCAAGACCAAGTTGCGGCCTCGACCGGCCGTGAAGCCCAAGCCTTGCGGGAATTGGAAAGCATCCGGAGCGAACTGGCAGCATCATCCGGCCGTGAAGCCCAAGCCTTGCGGGAATTGGAAAGCATCCGGAGCGAACTGGCAGCATCATCCGGCCGTGAAGCCCAAGCCTTGCGGGAATTGGAAAGCGTCCGGAGCGAACTGGCAGCATCGTCCGCCCGTGAAGCCCAAGCCTCGCAGGAATTGGAAAGCATCCGGAGTGAACTGGCAGCTTCGTCCACCCGCGAAGCCCAAGCCTCACGGGAATTGGAAAGCATCCGAAGTGAACTTGCAGCTTTGTCCGCCCGTGAAGCCCAAGCCTCGCAGGAATTGGAAAGCATCCGGAGTGAACTGGCAGCTTTGTCCTCACGTGAATCCCAGACTTCACGGGAATTGGAAAGCGCCAAGGGTCAGCTTGCCGCCTCAAACGAGCGAGCCGACAGTCTCGCTCGCAGCTTAGCAGATGTCGCTCGACTCCAGGAACATGTCGCGACGCTCAGCGCGCACATCCAAGAACATCTCCCTACGCTCGGCAATCTCCTCCTGGGCCGTTTCGCGGAAGCTCAGGCCGTATTTACCGGCCAAATACCGTTATTAACGGCGAACCTTGTTGCCCTTCGCTGTGGACAGGATGAGGAATTCCGGAGCCTTCGCAACCGGCTAAACGGATCGGTTGCTGGAGCCGGCATGGCGGCGGCGGATCGTTTTCTCGATCTTTTGGAAGCCGCGCTGACGGGAACGCTGCGCCCGGATGTCTCACAGGCCCCCTGGGCGAAGGATGTCTTTGACCCCGCGCGCCGGGCGGTTGGACAAGACTGGCCGTCGCAGGCCGAGACGATGATCGGCACGGCGCGAATGCGAAACTTGCGAGTCCTAACGCAGCGTGCGCTCCAAGAAAGAGTGCCGGGCGATCTGATCGAGACTGGGGTTTGGCGTGGGGGCGCGTGCATCTACATGCGGGGCATTCTGGCAGCGGCCGGTGATACAAGCCGTCGGGTATTTGTCGCCGATAGCTTTCGCGGCCTACCTGCTCCTGACGAAGCCGCCTACCCCGCGGACGCCGGCGACCAGCACCACACGTTCGATCAGCTCGCCGTCTCGCGCGCCGAAGTCGAGGCCAATTTTCGTCGGTACGCGTTGCTAGACGAACAGGTCGTGTTCTTGGAGGGATGGTTCAAGGATTCCTTGCCGACCGCCCCCATCGAGAAATTGGCCGTTCTGCGGCTGGATGGCGACATGTACGAAAGCACGATGGATACTCTCAACGCACTCTACTCGAAAGTATCTCCAGGCGGGTTCGTGATTGTCGACGACTACATTCTCAAGGCCTGCGCCCAGGCCGTGGATGACTTCCGAGCTCGTTATGGAATTTTAGCACCTATGCACGAAGTCGACGGCGCGGCGGTTTGGTGGCAGGTGCCAAAGGATTCGTCTGCCGGATCTCCAATCAACCTCGGCGGTGAGGCATGAACCGCAGCGTTCCCACGGAAAGCCTGCCGGTGGCCGGCGAACATCCCTCACGATTGCCGAAAATCGCCGTGGTCACCACGGCCGCGCCTCCGTCTGCGAGTGGACAAGCGAGAGTTCTGGGGCATCTCATGGTACCTGCAAGAGTTGCTCCTCCAGTCTACCTCACGGATCAACTTCACGCGCTCGAGGCTGATGGTAATCGCTTCGGCAGCTATCATTCGCTTGGTGCTCCCCGCCATCAATTGATTTCTCACGCACCCGAAGCGTTGCGGAAATTAAACAATTATGGTGGGTTGCTGCGCAGTGCGATGTCGAGAACGAAGGAAATCACATCGATCCTGCGGAACGAGCCGGTCGATGCGATCGTGGGCTGCACGGCCAGTCCGTTCGACCTTCCCGCAGCTTATTTTGCGTCGCGGCGGCTCAAAGTTCCCTTCGTCGCCTATCTGTTCGATGATCCCATCTTTCAGTGGGAGCCAGGCATCTACCGGTGGCTGGCGCGTTTTTGGGAGCCGATATGGGGCCGCGGCGCCGCCGCCATAATCGCCCCGAACGAGGTCCTTGCGAACGACGTGCGTGCGCGTCTTCCGGCGGCGAAGATCTATATTGTGAGAAATCCCGTAGACCCCGCGGCCTTCTCCAAGGAGCCCACCGGCATACCGGAGGATGAACCGGAACGCCACGCCGGACGGCCCTGCCGCTTACTGTATACGGGATCAGTCTATTCGGCGCAGGCGAGCGCCTTTCGCAACCTGAACGCGGCGCTTAACCGGTTGGCGGGCCGCTTCGAACTTGACGTCTACACCTCTCAGCCCATTAGCGCGCTGGTCGCAAACGGCCTTGAGGGCCCCTATGTGCGGCATCATGCACATACTCCTCAGTCGACAGCGCTGTCGTTGCAACGAAATGCGGACGTCCTTTTTCTGCCGCTGTCATTCGACTCCGCGATTCCCGAGGCGATCCTATCGTCTTCGCCCGCCAAGCTCGGAGAATATCTTGCCGCCGGCACCCCTATCCTGGTTCATGCGCCCAGCGGGTCGTTTGCGACCGAGCTCCTGCGGAAGGCCGACGCCGCCCTGATTGTCGACACCTCCGATCCGGATCGGCTGGTCACGGCGTTGACCACGATTTCCAACGACCCCCAACTTAGGCGCCGTCTCGCCGAGAAAGCAGCGCTCCTAGCCGAGGAATTCCACGTGGATCGGGCGCGAGATGCGTTTTGTTCAATCATCTCGTCGTTGGATTACTGATGGCCGCGCCCGTTAAAAAAATTCTTTTCGTCGCCATGCATACCAGCCCGCACACTGCGCGGTGGATCGATATGGCGGCAGATCTGGGATACGACCTCCATATGTTTCCGCTGGACTCGAGCGCGCCACACCACATGCTGCGCGATTTAACGCTTCACGTTCCGGTCCTGGATCAGCCGCCAAAAGAGCCGGTGAAGGAAGCGCGCCGGAAAGATATCCGCTCTCGCGTCCTCAACTTCCTGCGTCTGCTGCGGTCTGACCCGGAACGTGCCCTGAAGCGCATCAAGCAAGTAATGTTGGTGAATCCGGAGGCAGAAATTGTCGACATCGAGCTCCCGCACTTTGACACTACGAGTTTGCGCGTGAAGTTTCGACACTTGTCGACTTTTGAGACTATCGGCGCCGTTGCCGATGTCACGGAAACCGTTCGCCTCGGACGCGATGACGAGAGTGATCAAACCACACTGCGCATTCATGGTCCTGACGTGCTTGCCTCGCTCATCAACAAGCTCAAGCCAGATTTGATCCACTCGATGGAGTTTCAACATTCGGCCTATCTCGTGCTCGCTGCGCGCGATCGTATTAAAGGTCCGTTTCCTCGCTGGCTCGCGACTAATTGGGGCAGCGATATCTTTTTATTCGGCCGGCAACCCGGCCATGCGCGGCAGATCCGGCGGGTGTGCGAAGCAATCGATATCTATTCCTGCGAATGCCATCGAGACCTACGACTTGGACGGGAATTCGGATATCGCGGACCGGACCTGCCGGTCCTGCCGAATTCCGGCGGCATGGACATCAACCATGTCCTGTCACTCCGTGGTCCAGAGCCCCCCTCGAGGCGCAAGCTAATCATGGTAAAGGGGTACGACCACTTCGCCGGCCGTGCGATGGTATCTCTGGCTGTTCTGGAACGCTTTGCCGAGCAACTGAAGGACTACACGATCGTCCTGTTTTCAGTCGGAGCAAAGCCGCGGGTTCGCGCACTCGAACTCACCGAAGCAGGAACCCTGAAAATCAAGGTGATCGACTGGGCAACCCATGACGATATTCTGCGGCATTTCGGGCAGGCGCGAATCTATCTCGGGATCAGCATCTCTGACGCTATTTCGACGTCGGTGCTGGAAGCAATGGTGATGGGAGCGTTTCCGATCCAGACCAATACCTCGTGCTGTGAGGAATGGTTCGTTCACGAAAAGACCGGCTTTGCCATCCCGCCGGACGATTTTGAGAAGATATGCGAGCGCTTCGTAGCCGCGTTGACGGACGACAATCTGGTTGACACTGCCGCTGTCGAGAATTTCGAAATCATAAAATCGAGACTGGAGGTCGAAGTGCTTCGTCCGAAAATGGATGAGTTCTACCGACGGGCACTTGCCCAATGATTGCGATCCGTATGTTGGCTTTCAAAGCATGAAGGTACTTCAACTTAATTCATCCGACCTGATCGGAAGTCGTTTTAACGGCTTCGACGTTCGCCACCTGCTCGCGGCGGACGGGATCGAAACGCATCATCTGGTCTGGAACAAGCTGAGCGACAGCGACTCCTCGAGCAAGTTTTTTGAAATTCCTCGCAGTCGCGACTTAACGAAAGTGCTAGGAAGAATCGAACGGGCGTATTCTTTCCATTCGCGTCTTCAGCTTCAATCGTTCACGTTGCCGCTACATCGCGCGTTCCGCGAAGCAGATGTGGTTCACTATCACATCATTCACGATGGCTATTTCGGCCTCGATGCGCTGCCCTGGCTCACCCGGCTCAAGCCGAGTATCTGGACTTGGCACGATCCCTGGCCGATGACGGGGCACTGCATCTATCCACTGGGCTGCGAAAGGTGGAAGATCGGCTGTGGGGAATGCCCGAGGCTGGACCTCGTGTTCGAGATGCGCCGCGATCGCACGGCCCAGGACTTCCAATGGAAGCAGCGGCTGATACACAAGAGCGACATCGATGTTGTGGTTGCATCCGAGCATATGCGGCGGATGGTGCAATCATCGCCGATCGGTCGGGCCCTTCGGGTGCATTGCATTCCCTTCGGCATCGATCTGGAGAAATTCTGTCCAGGCGATGGCGCCGCCGCGCGCGCGCGTCTCGGGGTGCTGCCAAACCGGGTGGTGATAGGCGTGCGGGCGTTTCCCGATAGCCCTTATAAAGGCTTTGGTTTCTTCCTTGAAGCCCTGCGCCGTCTGGGAGAGATCAATGTCCCGCTCTGCATTGTAGCGACCCATGCCAAGGCGCAGCTGAATGAATTCGTCGGAACGCATCAGATCATCGATTTGGGATGGACAAACGACGAGGCTTTGATTCTCGACACCTTCAAGGCTGCGGATTTCTTCGTTATGCCGTCGACAGCGGAAGCGTTCGGCATGATGGCGATCGAGGCGATGGCGTGTGGGAAACCGGTCATCGTATTTGACGGCACCTCCCTGCCCGAAGTCGCCCGCGCTCCCGACATCGCGATATCGGTCCCGATGGGGGACGTCGATTGCCTCGTGGCGGCCATGCGCCGCCTTGCCGGCGATGACGCGGAAAGACGCGCGCGGGGATCGGCGGCTCGGGGCATCGCCGAAGACTTGTACGGCGATCGATTATTTGCTCGGCGTCTAGCCGGCCTGTACCGGTCCGTGGCCGACAAGCATGCCTTGAACGGTCCCAGCGAGGCTGCGTCATAATGAAGACGTTACTGCTCACCGACATACCGCCGTCCAGCAACCTCACGGCCGGGATCGTCACAGCGCAAATGTGCCGGTTCGTTCCCGCCGGAGAATTGGCGATCTTTTGCGTGCAAAACCGCCATCTAAGCCCGGAGCCTTATCCGGACCTGTCTGATATCCCGATACGCTTCGCGGTCAAACCTAACGAACTCAGCTGTCGCAGCATTCGGGGGATTTCGGTCGGCTCGGCTGGCGCGACCGCGATCGAGACGTTCCGCCGCCGGACCAGGATTTCGCCGCTGGTGCGTCAGGCCATCGCCTACGGCAAAGAACAGGACGTCGCATCCCTCTGGGTCATCCTTCAGGGCCAAACCATGGTCCGAATGGCCTCTGGAGTTGCGGACGGACTCGGCGTTCCGCTCCGAGCCCAGGTTTGGGATCCGCTGGATTGGTGGCTCCGGGCTCATGGGGTCGATCGTCTCAACCGTAGATGGGATCTCGCCGCCTTCGACCGCACCATGCGCGCGGCGACAACCTGCGCTGCCGCCTCGTGGGCCATGGCGGGACAATACGAAGAGCTCTATGGGACACCGAGCCAGGCCATCATTGCCTCGCTCGATAGGTCTATCGCGCGACGGCCAGAGCTCGCATTGCGAACCACCGGCGAACTGGTGATCGGAATGGCCGGGCAATTTTATGCCAATGAAGAATGGCTTGCGCTCGTGAGGGCGCTCGAACTCGCCCGTTGGCAAGTGGCCGGCCGCCGAGTGACCATTCGCGTATTCGGGCATCAACGCCCGATAGCCATACCGGACAATCATCTTGATTTTCTTGGCTGGCAATCGCAGGCGAAATCCGTGGAGCTATTATCGAATACCTGCGACATTCTCTACTGCCCGTACCCCTATGCGACTTCGATGGCCGACGTCGCTAGATTGAGTTTCCCATCCAAAATCCCAACTTACCTCGCCGCGGGTAGACCAATCCTTTTCCACGGGCCGGACTATGCAGGGCCTGCGCAATACCTGAAATCGACAGGCGCCGGGTTCATTTGCCGGTCCATGGACCCCGACGCCGTATATGATGGCTTGATGCATTTGGTCGAGGATGCCCAGCTCTATGCGTGTCTCGCCCTTTCGGCTCAGGAATCCTTCATGGCGGACTTTACACTCGAACGCATGGAAGCCGGCGTGCGCGAGTTTCTTGGGTATCAAAAGCGGGGGGTATACCTTGGGTAGACATCAGATCGAAACTGAGGCAGGTACGCGCCGGTCGGGGATTTCCATGCAGAAGGTTCTCGGGATTGGAGTTCCGGGATGCTCGGAAGCCCCACCTTCGTTCAGCGCGTCGTCATGTTGTCGACCGACAAGGCGGTATGTCCCATCAATGCCATGGGCATGAGCAATGCGCTGATGGAAAAGCTGATGGTTGCCAAAGCTTGCTCTCTGGCACTCGACACGGGCACGATCCTATACGCCACCCGCTACGGAAATGTCGCAGCCGTCAGCGGGTCCGTGATTTCGCGTTTCGTGACGCAAGCGAAGGCCGGCCGTCCGATCACGCTGACCGATCAGACTACACCTGCGAAAGCACAGAATTTCTGCTCGATGTCGACCGCGTGGAAAACGACCTTTTGAACCTGGATTTCATCCAGAACGAACTGTCCCGGGAAAACTGAACCTCAACAATGCGGCATCACCCAGCCTCGCTCGCCGAATTCGTCAAATCATTGGGACGCCACCGCGTGCTGATCTTTCGTCTCGCGGCGCGGGAATTCACGCAGCGGTTTCGCGGCAGCATGCTTGGCGCCACCTGGGCGGTGCTGATGCCGCTGTTTACGGCGGCGGTCTATACCTTCGTTTTCAGCAAGGTGTTCCAGGCGCGATGGCCAGGCGTGTCTGACGGACCGTTCGACTTCGCGGTCATCTGTCTGACCGGAATGGTGGTCCATACGATATTCGCCGAGGCAGTGGCGCGCGCTCCTGCGCTTGTGCTTGGAAACGCAAGCTACGTCACAAAGGTGGTGTTCCCGCTCGAGATATTGCCGGTCGTTACCGCCCTTACGGCGCTCGTGAACGCAGGCATCGGCATCGCCATCGTCCTCATCGGCAACCTCCTCCTGAACGGAAAGATCTATTTCACGGTTCTGATGCTGCCGCTTGTGATTGCTCCTTATCTGCTGTTTGTGATCGGCTTGGTGTTCTTCTTTGCAGCCGCGGGGGTCTATCTGCGTGACCTTTCCCAACTTGTGTCCTTGCTCATCACCGTGACGTTGTTCCTGACGCCGATCTTCTTTCCGATCGAGGCCATTCCAGAATCGTTCAGACGCGCCATCCTACTCAATCCACTCACCTTCGTGGTGCAACAAGCGCGCGACGTCACGATTTTCGGCCGGTGGCCGGATTTCGTCGGACTTACGATTTACAGTGTGGCGGCGCTTCTAGCGCTTGCGTGCGGGTTTTGGGTTTTTCAGAGGTTACGAAACGGATTCGCCGATGTCCTCTGACCCGGCCATTTTGGCCAAAGGCCTGTCGAAGGCCTATCTAATCTATTCCCAGCCAACGGATCGTCTGCTGCAGGGCGTAGTGCCGCGCCTGCAACGGTTCGTTCGCCCGATGGCGCGCTGCTTCGGCGCTGAACTCGGCGAGAAAACCTATTTCAGCCGCCACTGGGCATTGCAGGAGCTTGATTTCAGAGTAGCCCGCGGAGAGACGGTAGGCGTGATCGGCCGCAACGGATCGGGCAAGTCGACGCTGTTGCAATTAGTATGCGGCACCTTGACTCCGACGACCGGTGACGTTCAGGTCAAAGGAAGGGTCGCGGCGCTGTTGGAGCTGGGGTCGGGTTTCAATCCGGAATATACGGGTCGCGAGAACGTGATTCTGAATGCCTCGGTGCTCGGACTGTCCCAGGAGGAGACTAGGGCACGAATGGACGACATAGTCGCCTTCGCAGATATCGGCGACTTCGTCGACCAGCCGGTCAAGACATATTCCAGCGGCATGGCGATGCGGTTGGCGTTCGCCGTGATCGCCCATGTCGACGCCAATATTCTTATCATCGATGAGGCGCTGGCGGTCGGTGACGCCTATTTCCAGCAAAAATGCCTACGCTGGCTGCGACAATTCCGAGAGACCGGCACGGTTCTGTTTTGCGGTCACGACACCGGCGCCGTGATGAGTCTCTGCCAGCGCGCCCTCTGGCTCGACAAAGGACGACTGCAAATGGAGGGCACTGCCAAGGATGTCTGTGAGGCATATGCCGCGGCGATCCAGGCCCAGGCGATGGGTTTGCCGGAAAATGTTGTTCGATTGGCGCGCCCCCGCCCTCGTCAAGTCGCGGCCAGTCAGAACCAAACCTCCGACAAGGGGGCAGGGTCCTTGGCAATGCCTCCTGCTAAGGAAGGCGAGGCCAGGAGGCCTCGGCCGCCGGCACCACAGGCGGAGCCGCCTATCTTCGACGTCCGCGAGGAGAGCAGCTCTTTCGGCAGCGGGCTTGCCGAAATTGTCGAAACAACGATGACGGCTCCGGACGGCACGCCACTGTCCTGGATCGAGGGCGGCGAGGCAATCGCGATAACCATTCGGATCAAGATCGCCGCGGAAATGGAAAGTCCCATCGTCGGCTTTCATGTCAAAGATCGCCTCGGCCAACCATTGTTCGGGGACAACACATTTTTGAGCTATGCCGACCAAGGATTGGTTTTCCGGCAAGGACAGCAGGTCGCGGCCCGCTTCGTGTTCGTTCTCCCTAACCTCGCATCCGGACGCTACTCCGTGACGACGGCCATCGCCTCCGGCACTCTCGACGTCCATGTGCAGCACCATTGGCTACACGACGCGCTGCTGTTCGACGTGCACTCGCGGCACCGTAACGGCGTTATGGTCGCGATACCTATGCAAGAAATGGAACTCAAGATAATCGAGACAAATCTGCGCGATTGAGTAGTCTATGAGCGCGCCTCGAAACGGACGCGGCTGACGCAACCTGACGCTTCCCTTAGCTGCTCACTCGTTAGAAAAATTTCCGCGCTTCAATCGGCTTAGAGAGTCGCGAGTCCCGTCATCGCGCTGGCATACGAATTCTAGCCAAGTAAGAATCCGCTCCCGATCGGCGCCAGCAGAAGACACGCTGCTGTCGTTCGGTCGGGCCCGCTACTGAAATTGCTGGATGGCGCCAACATCTCGTGAACGTGGCCAACCTAAATCTGAAATTTCTGAAATCATGACTCGCGACAGCCCAATCTTAGCCGCGACGCCTTGTTGGATGTGCGCTGCGCGAGATGCGGTCGGCAAATCCGGATCGACGCAGATAAGCCAAGAACTCGCAACTCACTGCGCCTGAGTTGCCTGCGATCGGTCCGCGGTGTTGCGAAGAACCGGATTGCTGGTTTGAATACGTAACACTTCTCCGCCTGCTACTCCAACCGCCAGAACGTAGAGCCAGCCCTCGTACGTATCCATCAGATGAGAGTTGAAGACCGAGCTTGCGATATTTTGCGCTGTCGCCAGCATGCCGATCCAAGCGGCCGGGCCGCTGATGCGGAAGAGCCGTAGATGGGCTATCCACATTGCCCAAAGAATTATGATTCCGATGCTGCCCCACTGGACGGCAGCGGCAAGCGTCTGATTATGAGGATTTCTGACAACAACGGCCGATACCCCTGCCTGGCCGATCGCATCTTGCTGGAAGAGACCTCGGATCGAACCGGTCCCATGGCCGATTAAGGGCGCCATTTCAAAAAAACGCAATGACTTGCGCCAAAATTCAAGTCTCATGGCTGCCGAAGGCTCGTTCACTCCTATTGGAGCATCCGGCTGCACAGCCAACTCCGCGAAAATCGTAGAGACTTTTCGATGGAGGTTTGGAGATATCTGCCATACCCCCCCGCAAATGATCGCCGCAACGATCAGTCCCGCAACGAGTTGCCTTCGATTTACGTACCGCACCATCAACAGAACCAACATGATGGGGATGTAAAAGAATGCAGTCCGAGCGACGTTGACGAAGGCTAGGTTAGCGAAGAATAGGCTAGCGGTCGCTCCGAGGGCCGCAGCTGAATAGCGGTTTTTTCGAGACGCGGCCTCGAACGCGAGACCTGCCAAGGCAATCGCAACGAACCCAAATCCCTGACTTTGGTCGATATAGTTTCTCACCGGAACGCCCGCGTAACCAACTTTTTCAACAATGGCCAACGAGGGCACTGCGTATGCTAGGAAGGAATACCCCAGCAAAATGACGTTCGATCCGATAAAGGCGACGAATATGCATGTCGCCCGTCTACTGTACTGGAAGTGCAGCAACAGGAGCGGGAGCAGCAGCAGCTTGATCATCTTGTCGAGAGCGCCGAGCCGCTCTGACCAAGGTACCCCGGTTGCCCAGGCGGTTCCGATGACTGCAAGCATTACGAGCGCAACCGGCAGGGCTCCGGCAGGCTGACTTACGGCTGTAAGCAACCGCTCCCTCCCGATCATCGGCCAAATGAGAAAGAGAATGGCGGTCCCAAGTATGCTGGTTGCCGTGGTCGACCAAGGCAATGCCGCCGCAAGGCCCAGCACCGCGACGTCAACGTTGCGACTTCGTAGAGCTTCCGCGCGGGCCAGCTCAGGACCGCTCCAGGTGGTACACGCGAGGCACGCTTCAGTCGCAAACCGGGATGTGGCGGTGTCGAGCTTGAGAGCTAGCAACGTGAGCATCGGAAGAAGCAAGTTCTGGTCCTAGATGGGAGCTGAGCGGCAGTTCGAAGTCCCCCCGCTGTTTGGTCGCTGATGACCTGCAGCCGGCGAAGTCTATGCCGGCAGTTCACTGCATATCAAAAATGAAAAGTGTAACCGGCAACTGATAGTATCAAACGGCACTTAAACCAAACTAGGGTCTTCGAAGATTGAGTATGGGACGTTCAATGCGCAAGGTGGAGAAGCCGTACAACGGAAGCTGAACAATGTTGCGACTTTTGCGGCCGGCTTGGAGCAAGGAGAAGAATGAAGGGACAGGATGCAGAATCACCAAGTACTGCACTCATCCGAGGCGGCTGGTGCCCTCAAAACTCATGGGATCACCCCGGAAGGGGAAGCACATCGGTGCAATGGAATGCGCGGCGCAACAACAGAAATCCGGCGCATGATGCGTGCTACGGCAGCGGTCTCGTTGCGCATGCGCATCCTGCAAAGCAGCCATCGCAAGCGGGGACTCAGCCCCCCATTTTGGCTTGATGTCCTGCATTACGAGTTGCCCATCTTCATTCTTTAGCTCCACCAACAACGCAGGCGCCCATCTATCGGGGCGGTGAGGCTAGACTCGCGATGGCGTCTGGATCGAGCTTTTTTGTGTCCGACATGCAGTATTTGTGCGCTGTGTCGCGTTTGGCGCGGAAAAGATGATTGGCGATCCAAGGTTGCGGCGATCCTAGTGCTGCCGGCGATACGATCGTCGCACAACAGCCTTGCGGCAGCTCGCGTCATCGAACGCCGTATCCACACAGGAGTGACGGGTCGGCCCAGCACCCAGGTCGTCGGAATGCAAGTCTACGACAGCATCAGCGTCCCGGCGGCGACAGCTGAGATAAAAAGCGAGTCATTCTCGTGCGACATCCTTGACGAGTGTATCCGGTAGCGCTACCCCGGGTTGCATGAAGGCCGGTTGCCGCAATCTTGAGATCGAAGCGCTGCGAGCATTCGCGGTGCTCTTCGTCATTCTTGAGCATATCAACACGCTGCTGACATGGCGGCAGCGCAATTTCGAGCAATATTTCGACTTTTACGGCGGCGTCGATCTGTTCTTCTGCATCTCCGGTTTCGTGATCACCTCGGCTTTTGCCAGCGAGATGAGTGCCGCGATCGCCGCCAAACCGCGCAGCTATTGGCGAGCTGCGGTCCCGTTCTGGATCAGGCGCATCTTCCGGATCTGGCCGCTCTCGTGGACCGTGTTTCTGGTCACAGCGCTGCTGATGCTGCACCTCAACGACTGGAGCGATATCGTCCTGCGGGGCATGACCGGCGATTTGGCTGCGATAGTTCTCAACCTTCAGAACATCCATGTCGCAGCCTGCATTGATTCCACCAATCCCTACTGTGGCTCATTCTTCGGGATCTATTGGAGCCTGTCGCTGGAAGAGCAGTTCTACCTGGTTTTTCCATTTTTATTTTTGTTGCCGCGGCGCCTGATAATGCTCGGCCTAGTCGGCCTGGTCGTGGTGTTTGCCCTGCTTCCGAGAACGACACTGGTGTGGATGACGCGGCTCGACGCGATCGCGCTCGGTGTTCTGCTCGCACTATGCCGGCAACATTGGCTTTACGAACGACTCAGGCCGACAGCGCTTCGCAGCCCCGTGATGCGCACGGCGACGCTATCTTGCCTGCTGCTAGCCCTCTGCATTATCCCGGCGATGCATATCAAGTTTTTCCCGACGGTCGTCAGCGGTTTGGCGCTGGTCCTCGTGTTTCTCGCGTCCTACAGCGACGGATATCTGATCGGGCCGAGCTCCGTGCGTCGCGCGCTGGTCTGGATCGGCGAACGCTCGTTCGCTATGTACCTGCTCCACAACACGGTCTTCTGGCTGGTGGCTGCGCTATATCGCGGAGCTTTTCCAGGCTCTCCCGCCGGGCCCTCCGAGACGATACCGTTCCTCTTGGCCGCCACCATCCTGCTCGGCGTCACGGCTGATATCAGCTTCCGGTGCATTGAGACGCCGCTTCGACGGCTCGGCAAGCGGCTTGCGACGGCGGTCGGGACTCATCGCCGTCGACGGCGACAACCCGGCAAGCCGGCCGAACCGTCGATCACCGAAACGGAGCTTCCCGTTCGGCCAATTTCGGTTCGAGCCGCCAACCGCGATATCGCAGCTCGCACATGATTGGACGTAATCGTAGCCTGGACGGGCTTCGCGGCGTCGCGGTGCTCCTGACCTTCCTTGTGCACTATTGTGGGACCTACATGGCGACGTTCCGCGGCGCCAATCCCAATGTCGTGCCGCTTGCGCGGCTGGAGCGAGCCGTTCGATAAGGCGATGTACTGGCTATTTCATTCGCACCACGGCGTCTACATTTTCTTCGTGTTGAGCGGATTCCTGATTGCCAAGATCGCGAACCGCAGCGACTTCGCCTATCCGCAGTTCGTGCGAAACCGTCTGGTGCGGATTTATCCCGCCTTCCTGCTGACAATGGCGGTGTGCGTGTTGACTGGGCCGTTTCTTCACATTCCGTTTCCGAGCTGGGGCGATCTCGCCTTCAATCTCCTCTTCCTTAACGGCGTTCCAGCGCTGGGCGTAACCGGCGTCGTGTTCAACAACGTCACATGGTCCCTGTTCTATGAAATGGCCTTCTATCTCACCCTACCGCTTTTGCTGGCGAGCGGGCGCGCGCTCCGTGTACCGGCGCTCGCGACAACCGTTCTCGCCGGTGTGGTGATGGCCTACGGCCCAGGACTTGCCGGCATGTACTTCGAATTTTTCGTGTTCCTGTTTGCTGGCGCGGCGGTCGGCCTGTTGTCGCAGGCCAGCGTTCGCGGCATCGCGGCGACGTTCCCGGACGGGATCGTGGTGCTGCTCTATTGCATCCCGACCGGACTAATGACGGCGGGATATCTGACCACCTCACAGTTCGTCTGGCTGTTCGCCGGGGTGGGCATCTTGATGCTGTGCAAGGCTAGCGCCGGCGAGGGCTGGCTCGCCCGCTCTCTGTCATGGTCGCCACTGGTTGCGCTCGGACGGATATCCTATTCGTTCTACCTGCTGCATTCGGTGGCGCTGGCCGCGGTGTTTGCGCTGTGGTGGCGGCTTGCGAGTCCCCCGCTTGGGGATGTGTTCAATGTCGTGTATCTAGGCGTCCTCGGTTTTGCCGGCGCGGCGGCGTTACGTTGGGCCTCGTTCGTGCTAGCCGAGCGGTTCTACTTCCGAATGCGCGATCATTAACAATGGGCATTCCGCATCAGTCAGCTCAGTTGCCTACTGAATGGCGGAGAAGGGGCGCATAGCAGCCCGTTCAAAAAACCGCCATAAGCGATTTGAACTTTTTCACCGCCCGACGCCGCCGTTTCTGTGCTTTTTCGATCGCAGGCTACCTCGCATTCCTTGCTGTGGTGTCGTTCCGGCGGTAATCGGCGGCTATATCGTACTATAGAGGGGTATCGGCGGACTTTGGCGCGCCCGACGCGATTCGAACATTTAGCCTCCATCTTTCGGAAGAGGCGCACTATCCAGCTGAGCTACGGAGCATCCCTTCGATGGCTAGCGGACTTGGCCATCAACTAAGCAACCTCTGATCCGCGGGCATAGTGCTGGACTACCAGCTTCTTTCCTCTTGTTCGCTACTACTGTCCCAAAACTGTTTGCGCGGATGCTCGCTGAGTTTCTGCGGACATCGAGCGGTGCGCTCAAGTCACTGTTTTGCGGGTCTTTTACCGCCTCATTCTTAACAGAGTGTCCTTAATATCAGCCTTCAGAGGGTAATGGTCTAACTAAGCGGCCAAGCGTGGGATTGCCGCTTCCATCAATCGCAAGAATCGGGTGTTGCGTGTCCCCGCAACCAAATTTGGATTGACCGGATCCGAGACGAAAACGGCCCGCGTGACGCGGGCCATTTTTGTTTCGGAGCTGCTGTTCTCAAAACTCCCTAACCACTTTCCCATCCGCCCCGACCAGCGTCGACGGCGCTTCCCCGAACACCAGCCCCTCCGGCTGAAACTTGATCGTCTTCCCACCTTCGACGAACTCGGCAAAATTCCTTGGCGTCGCCGCGTGCACGCCGTTTTGCAGGAAGTCGCCGGTCTCGTAGCAGGTGTCGGGCTTGCCGCTGGCGCCTTCGCCCAGGAACGTCTGGAAGTTCTGGCTCGTCACCTTGGCCTTCTTGCGCGCGGACCAGTTGGTGTAGCGGCGGTAGAGTTTTGGCGGGATCACCGGGCCCTTGTCGGTCGCGAGTACGGCGGTGTCTCCGGCCTTGGGTTCGCGCAGGTCGAAGTCGAAGGGGCCGATCGTCTTCGCGAGATGCTTCCAGACCGGCAGCTTCCTGGTGCGCGCAATCTTGGCCAGCGCAAGGAAAGCCCTGATCTCGTCTTCGTTCATCGAGGAGTAGAACGTCGGATAGGCAAAGCCCTCCCCGACCAGCCAGTGGTTGATGTCGACCTTTTCGCCCGCGACCGTCACCTCGATGTCGCCGACCAGCCGGCCATAGGTGTCGAACACCTCGTTCGGCGCATCGACATGGGTGAACACCCGGCAGGCAAGCGTGGCTTCGCCGCTGCTGCTGAGGAAATCATGCAGCGCGTTGCTCGCGGTCGCGCCGAGGATTTGTCGGTAGGAATGCGTGACCTCGCGATAGGCCTGCGTCTTGGCATTCGTCAGCCCCTTCTTCTCGGCAGCCGAGAGCGGCGACGGCATATAGTGCAGCTCCGGTGCGTCGATGCCCTGGAGGCGAACGGTGAGCTTGCCGAGCTTGATCGGCGTGGTCGACGTGCGGCCCTTGACCTTGGCGCCCTCGAAGACGTGAGTCGGCTGGAACGGCGCAGAGCCGCTCTTGCGGAAGCGGACCGCGTCCGGCGCCATAATCACCAACACGTTGGTGGTATCGGCGTCCGACTGCCCGTCCGGCCAGAATTGGCCGACGTCGATGGTGCCTGCGACTTCCAGCAGTCCAACGGGCATCGGCCGCTCCTGTCGAACGCGCGCCACGCCGTCGGGCGACTCGCGCGCATAGCTGGCAGTAGCGGATCATCTTCGTGCGACAGGCCCGTGACCATATGTGAGACGGGTGGGACCACGTCACGGCGCCGGCGAACAAAACGCCCGCGTGCCTGGAGCGCGCGGGCGACGATGATCTTCGCCAACAGATTAGAATTTTTCCAATCACTCCCTATACGGACAGACCATCGTCAGCTTCAGCAGCGTCGGCTTGTCCGAGCCCTTCTTGTACTCCCATTCCAGCCGGATCTCGTGCCGGTGGGCATAGGCGTCGTTCGGCGCATGGACGATGATGTTGGTCTTCATCGGGATCGGCGGCTCTGAATTGAAGCATTTGCGGACGCAGGCATCGAGCAGATCGCATCGCGTCAGCGGGATCACGCCCGGCTCGTCCCTGGACAGCGGGATCGTGTTCGGCTGGGTGCTGAGGTCGAGACGAGCCCGGCCCTTCTCCTTGTGCCAGTATTTGGCGCTTCCCTGCGGCCACTTCGAGGCCGGCGTCAGGATCAGGTGGTACTGGCCGTATTCCAGGGTCGGCAGATCGATGTCGTCCGATGCCTTGAGCTTGGCGACACTCTTCTTCATGTTCGCCAACGGATAGTAATTGCTGTTCATCAAATTTCGGAATGAAGCCCCGTTGTAGGTTTTCGAGCCCATCGCCTTTTTCCTTCAATATGTCCTTGGCCTTGCGGAAATACATACAAATCGGCGGCGCCGGTCAGTCTAGCCGAACCG
Organism: Bradyrhizobium sp. USDA 326; assembly: GCF_049739485.1. Lineage (NCBI taxonomy): Bacteria > Pseudomonadati > Pseudomonadota > Alphaproteobacteria > Hyphomicrobiales > Nitrobacteraceae > Bradyrhizobium > Bradyrhizobium sp. USDA 326. The sequence continues at coordinate 1,481,579 of NZ_JBMGQA010000001.1, read as the reverse complement.
GGCGCCGCCGAAATATATGCCCCATCTTTGCTGGGATTTGCTCACGCTACCACTCAGGGTCGGATTTCGTCCAGATCGCCAACCGTGTTGTGCTCCGCTAACGTGAGGAGCGGGCCCGATTGCTAAGCGGTTCTCGATAGGTATTCTTGTCGAGAGACCGTTCGCGGATTCTGGTCGACAGAATGGCCGCGAACCCTTAGGGCGCAGGAATGCTTTGCTTCGCGTGTCAGTCGGCGATCAATCCGGGCGATAGCTGGTGCTCCAAATGCGGAGCCGCAGTACGTCAGCGGGTCGACCCCGACAGCGAACGTCGCTTTGTGACGATTCTTCGTGCCGACGTCATAGACTCCACCGGCCTCGTCGCCGATTTGGAGCCGGAGGAGGCTGTCTCGCGCCTCGAGCCGGCACTGGCGGCCATGAGGGCCGCCGTACGTCAGTTTGGCGGCATCGTCAGCAAGGAGCTGGGAGATGGACTGGCGGCCGTCTTCGGCGCCCCGATTGCCGACGACAACCACGCGCCTCTGGCGTGCCACGCAGCCATCGAGCTTGTCCGGCGTGTCAGCAGCCTCGGCGATCCCGGACTCCAGGTGAGGGTCGGCCTCCACTCCGGCCATGTCGTCGCCTACATGGTCGCCAGCGAGTTCTCCAAAGTCTACGAGATCGGGGGGGCCGCCCAGCATCTGGCTGCGCGGCTCGAGGCAGCGGCCGAGGCGAATCAGATCTTCGTCTCCGAAGCCTGCCAAAAGCTCGCGGACGGGCATGTCCGCTTTGAATTCCTCGGCCGGAAGGCGCTCCGTGGCTTTGGTGAGCCATTGCCTGTGTACCGGATCATGGGCGCGAGCGATCTTTCGAGCTGGCGGGTCCGGCGTGCCCGCAGTGTCTCCAGATTTGTCGATCGCACGACGGAGCGGGCCCTGTTGTGGCGGGCTGTGGAGCGGATATCTGCCAGCCGGCAGACGGTTCTGCTGATAGGCGACGCCGGCATTGGAAAGTCACGGCTGGCCCATGAGTTCGTGCAGGACCTTCGGACGGGAGGTTGGCGGCTGCTCGACACCGAGTGCAGTCCAAATCTTCAGGGAGCATCATTCAGCACCCTGAAGCGCGTCTTGCTGTCGCTCCTGGAAGCAGTGGCCAAAGATCCGGATCGTATGGAAGATCCCAGAGAGCGCCTGTCGGCGATCCATCGGTTGGCTATCGATTCAGTGTTGGATGTGCCCGTTTCCGACTCACGCTGGAGCGAATTGGAGCCTTACGCGCGAGGTCGCGCGATCTCCGAGGCAAGCTGCGCGGTTGTGGAGAGTATGGCCCGCCACAGGCGGACTGTCCTCCTCGTCGAGGACCTGCACTGGATCGATCGCGCCAGCGACGCCGTTATTGCCGCTATTGCGTCGCTGCAGGCGCCCAATCTGTTTGTGTTCCTCACCAGCCGGCCGAACGGAATGCCGGACTGGATTGCGCGTTGTCACGCCGAAGTGATCGCGATGCGTCCATTGGACGATGATTCAGGGAGGGCCATGCTGGCTGACATGCTCGGAGCTTCCTCGGCGGATGCCGATCTGAAGAACCGGATCATTTCCCACACCGCCAACGTTCCGTTGTTCATCGAGGAGGTTTGCCGCGGCCTGAAAGATGACGGTACACTCCGCGGCCAATGGGGCGATCTGGCTCTCGTTCGTCCCATTGATGAGCTAGGTATTCCTTCAAGCATCCAGGGGGTGATTGCGGCGCGCCTAGATCGCGTATCGAGACAGCAGCGCATGGTCTTGCAGGTCGCAGCCGCATTGGGGCCACGGTCGAGGGAAGCCGTGGTGCGAAGAGTCGCGGAACTGCCTGAAGACACCCTCCAGGACTGCCTCGCGTCGCTCGACCGCGCCGAGTTGCTTGTCAGGATCGATAGCGATCTCGAGAGCTCACTCGAGTTCAGGCACGAAATGGTCCGCCAGGTAACCTACGAGTCGATGGTCGAAAAGGTACGTGAGAGCGTACATGCGCGTGTTCTCTCGGCCTTCGAGAGCGACGAAACATGGCGAGATGATCCCGACACGCTTTGTTATCACGCCGTGCGCGCCAAGGACTGGCCGAAGGCGTTCAATTACGGAAGAAGCGCCGCACAGAAATGCTTGGTGCGATCGGCCTATGCCGACGCGGTCGACTACTTCCGGACCGCGATGAGTTCACTGGACAAGACGCCGTCGACAGATCTGCGGGAGACCAACGCCATCGATCTCCGGATGGAGGCGCGCATGGCATTCATTTGGTCCGGTCGGGTTGCCGAATGGATTGATCTGGGAAAGGAAGCCGACCAGCGGGCCAGCAAGATCGATGATGTCGGCAGGAAGGTTGCCGCCATGACGGTCATGGCGGGTGGCCAGAATTTTTACGGGACGCCTACCGAGGCTGTTCTCCTTGGCGAGGAAGTCGTCGGTCTTGCCGAGAAGTCTGGCAATCCGGGGTGGCGCAATCTTGCGCTGTACAATCTCGGACAGGCCTATTTTCTTGCGGGGCGTTATCGCGAGGCCGAGCAGACATTCGCACGAGGCCGCGCTCATCTCATGGGATCGGAAGCGATTGCGCCGTTTGGCACGCCGCCGAAATACACGCTCCTCCTCTGCTGCATGATGAAGAGCTTCACCCACACCGTCATGGGCGAGCTCGATGCCGCCGAGCAGCTCCAGCGACAGGCCTCCGCGATCGCCGAGGAGACCGGCCGCCCCTATGACCGCGTCGCCGCCGCCTATAGCGGCGGCTGGCTGAAGCTCGGGCAGAACGATCCGGCGGCGGCCGCCGCCATTCTCGAAGAGGGTTTTGTCCTCGCGCAGAAGCACGGCATCCGGCTGTTCGTGCCGGTGCTGGCCTGCCATCTCGGCATCGCCTATCTCGAGCAGGGCCTGTTCGACCGGGCGCGCGGCATGCTGACGGAGGCGCGCGAGGAGGCGAGGGCGGTCGGCTACACCTCGGCGGTGCTGCGCAGCTCGATCTATCTGGCGCTCGCCACCCACCGCCTCGGCGATGTCAGGGCCGCGCAGAACATGCTTCGCGAGGCGCGCAACACCGCCCGCCAGCAGGGGTTTTCGGGCCTCGAGGCCGAGGCCCTGTTCGGCGAAGCCGTCGTGACCCCGCCATCGGACGCGGCGAACAAGGCCGCCATCGTCGTCGCTCTGCGCGCTGCCATCGCCATCGCTTCCGAACGCGGCGCGCTGCCGCTAAAGCAGAAAGCTGAGGCGATGCTGAACGAGATGCTCGCCCGGGACGATCGGCTCAGCTGAGCCTGCTCCCGGTCAGAGTAGCGATAGCACCGCCGCTGGCAGGACCTTGCCCGACGCCTCAGAGAAATCCTCGCTAAAGCAAAGGGGTCGCTACTGTGCATGGGGTTGTTTTCGCGGACTTGACGTGAAGCCCTCGCGCCTCACGCCAGGAACGCGCGAAACCGCCGCAGTGCGATCACGAAGAAGACGCTGCCGATCACGGCGAGCGCGAGGAGCTGTGGCCACACCGCCTCCAGGCCCGCGCCGCGGAACAGGATCGCCTGCGCCAGCATCACGAAGTGCGTGTTGGGCGCCGCCAGCATGATATCCTGGACGAATTGCGGCATGCTCTCCCGCGGCGTCATGCTGCCGGAGAGCGTCTGCAGCGGCAGCAGGATCATGATCAGCAGCAGTCCGAACTGCGGCATCGACCCGGCGACGGTGGCGAGGAAAATGCCCATGCTGGTGGTGGCAAAAAGCTGCAGCGCCGCGCCGACGAGGAACAGCGCCAGCGAGCCGTCGATCGTCACCGCCAGCCATCCCTTGACGACGACGGCAATCGACAGCGCCGAGGCGATCAGCACCACGGCTCCCATCGACCAGACCTTGCTCACCATGATCTCCAGGGGCGTGACCGGCATCACCAGGAGGTGCTCGATCGTGCCGTGCTCGCGCTCCCGGATCAGCGCCGCCCCGGTCAGGATGATCGAGAGCATGGTGATCGAAGTGATGACGTGATCGATGGCGCCGAACCACGACTTTTTCAGTTCCGGGTTGAACCGCGCCCGCAGCGCCAGCTCGATCGGCACGGTCTGGACACCGCGTGTGCGCGCCAGGAATTCGGCAATTTCCGCGCTGACGATCTGCTCGATATAGCCGCCGCCGTTGAATGCCTGCGAGATGCGCGTCGCATCGATGTTGAGCTGGATCGTGGGCGATTTGCGCGCCAGCAGGTCGCGCTGGAAGTCGGGCGGGACGTCCAGCGCGAAAGTGTCGAGGCCGGCATCCATCCTGCGGTCCATCTCGTATTGCGAGATCAGGCGCGGTTCGGAGAAATAGGGCGGGGTGAACGCCATCCCGATCCGGGTCGAGACCGGCGAACGGTCTTCGTCGACGATGGCGATCGCGGCGTGGTTCAGGGTTTCCGGCAGCGCCTTTGCGCCGGCATAAACCGCCAGCGTGAACGAATAGACGATCAGCACGAGCAGCATGGGGTCGCGTACAAGGCCGCGCAATTCCTTGATGCCGAGCTGAAACACGTTGTCGAGGCGCATGGTCAGCGGGCCTGTTTCTTCAGCAGCATCGTGCCGGCGATCACCAGAACGGGAACCATGATGGCGAGCGCCAGGAGATCGTTGTGGAGGGTGTCGAACCCCAGAGCTTTGGAGAACGTGCCGCGCGAGATCGTGACGAAATAGGTGGTGGGATAGAGCCGGCCGATCAGGGCGCCAAATCCCTGCAGCGACGAAACCGGATCGATCAGCCCGGAATACTGGATGGCCGGGATCAGCGTGATCAGGACAGTGCCGAACAGGGCCGCGATCTGGCTGTTCATGAAGGCCGAGATCACCAGCCCCATGCCGGTCGTGGCCGTGACGTAGAGCAGCGCGGCCAGCGCGTAGGTCGGAAAGCTTCCGGTGAAAGGTACGCGGAAGACGGCAAGGGCAAAGCCGACGAGAAGGAGGAAGTTTCCGAATGCCAGCACGACATAGGGCAGCTGCGTGCCGAGCAGGAACTCCAGCCGCGTCACCGGTGTGACGTAAAAATTGACGATTGAGCCGAGCTCCTTCTCGCGCACGACCGCGAGCGCTGCGAGCACCGCAGGGATCATGATCAGCAGCAGCGGAATGATGCCAGGCGCCATGGCGACGACGCTCCGGACGTCCGGGTTGTAGCGGTAACGCAGCGCGAGCTGATAGGACCCGGCGATCGCCGCCTCGCCATAGAGCTCGCGGCCCTTCTGCGCGAGCCAGGTCGCGTGGATCGCCTGCGCGTAGGAGCGCAGCGTCTCGGCCCGCGTCGGGTTGGCGCCGTCGACCCAGGCGCCGATCTCGACATGGCGGCCACGGCTGACGTCGCGGCCGAAGCCGGGGGGCAGCTCGATCGCGAGGCCGATCTCGCCGGCGCGCATGCGGCGGTCGAGGTCGGCGTAATCGGTGATCGGGGCCTTCTCGGTGAAATAGCGCGAGCCCGCGATCTGGAGGCTGTAGTCGCGGCTGATCGCGGTGTCGTCGCGGTCGAGCACGGCGAAGGTCAGGTTCTCGACGTCCATGCTGATGCCGTAGCCGAGCACGAACAGCAGCAGCACGCTGCCGAGGATCGCGAGCGTGGCGCGGATCGGATCGCGCCGCAGCTCGAGCGTCTCGCGCCGGGAATAGGCGAGCATGCGCGTCGGATTGAACGTGGCGCTGTGCCGACGGACCGTTGTTGGGCCTGCAGGTGCGGGCGGCAGCGAGCCGACCGCCGGCTGACCGGCCGGCTCCGTCGTGTCCGCGATCGCCTCCTCCAGCCAGGCGATGAAGGCCTGCTCGAGCGTGGCGGTGCCGCGCGCGGCCACGATGGCGGCCGGCGTATCCGACGTCAGCACCTTGCCGGCGTGCATCAGCGAGATCCGATCGCAGCGCTCGGCCTCGTTCATGAAATGGGTCGAGACGAAGATGGTGACGTTGTCCTTGCGGGAGAGCTCGGCCAGGATCTGCCAGAAGCGGTCGCGGGCGACAGGATCGACGCCGGAGGTCGGCTCGTCGAGGATGAGGATGTCGGGCGCATGGATCATGGCGACCGCGAGCGACAACCGCTGCCGCAGCCCGAGCGGCAGGCCATCGGGCAGGGCGTCGACGACATCGGCAAGATCGAACCGGGCGATCATCTCGTCGATGCGCGCGGCGACGGTGTCCGCCGGCAGCTCGAACAGTCGCGCATGCAGATCGAGATTCTGCGCGACCGTGAGCTCGGAATAGAGTGAGAAGCCCTGCGACATGTAGCCGATGCGCCGCCGCACCGACATGTCGCCGGCATCGATCGTGTTGCCGAACAGCCGCGCGGTGCCTTCGCTCACGGGCAGGAGGCCGGTGAGCATCTTCATCGTCGTGGTCTTGCCGCAGCCGTTGGAGCCGAGAAAGCCGAAGATCTCGCCCTTCCTGATGCGGAAGCTGACGTCGTCGACGGCGACGAAACCATCGAACCGCCGCGTCAGGTGGTCGGCTTCGATCGCGATCTCCTCGTGGTTCTCGTCGCGCGGCGGGATGATGACATTGGTATGGTTGCTGCGCTCGGCCTCGGGCAGAAGACGGATGAAGGCGTCATCGAGCGTATCGGCGCCGGTCTGCCGCTTGAGTTCGGCGGGCGTGCCGGTCGCCAGCGCGCGGCCGGCATTCATCGCGATCAGGAAATCAAACTGCGCAGCCTCTTCCATGTAGGCGGTCGAGACGATCACGCTCATGCCGGGTCGGCTGCTGCGGATCGCGCTGATCAATTCCCAGAACTGGCGCCGCGACAGCGGATCCACCCCGGTGGTCGGCTCGTCCAGGATCAACAGCTCGGGATCGTGGATCAGCGCGCAGCACAGGCCGACCTTCTGTTTCATGCCGCCGGAGAGTTTTGCCGCCGGCCGGTCGGCAAAGGGCGTCAGCCCCGTGTCGCGCAGCAGGCCGGCGATCCGCCTGTTCCGCTCCGCCTTGTCGTGTCCGAACAGGCGACCGAAGAAGTCGATGTTCTCGAACACCGACAATGTCGGATACAGATTTTTGCCGAGGCCCTGCGGCATATAGGCGATGTCGGGGCACACGGTGCGGCGGTGGCGCGCGCTCGCCATGTCGCCGCCGAGCACGTCGATACGCCCCTCCTGGATCGCGCGCGCGCCCGCGATCAGGGCGAGTAGGCTCGATTTGCCGACGCCGTCGGGGCCGATGATGCCGACCATGCAGCCGGACGGCAGGTCGAGCGTGATGGACTCGAGCGCCCGGGTCTTGCCGTAGCTCAGGCCCACACCTTCCAGATGCACCACGCTGCCGACGGCAGCCGGTGCTTCGGCTGCGGCAGTCGTGCTCATCTCGTCAACTTGATCTTGAGGTTGTCGGGCCATTGCGCCGCCGGATCGAGCTGCACATAGGCCATGCCGGGAAGGCCGGTCTTCACCTGCTCGATGTGCTGGCGCAACAGATCGGGCGCGATATGCGCCTTGATGCGGAACATCAGCTTTTGGCGTTCCTCCTCGGTCTCGACGGTCTTGGGCGTGAATTGCGCGACGTCGGCGACGAAGGTGGCCTTGGCGGGAATCACATATTTCGGGATGGCGTCAAGGACGAGGCGGACCTCGGCGCCGATCGCGACGCGGCCGGCATCGGCCGTCGGCAGGAAGAATGTCATGTAGACGTCGCCGAGATCGACCATGTTGAGGACGCGGCCGCCGGCAGCGAGCACTTCGCCGGGTTGCGACACGCGATACTGCACGCGGCCGTCGCGCGGCGCCTTCAGCACGCTGTCGTTGAGGTCGGCGTTGATGCTCTCGATCGCGGCCTTTGCCGCGTCGACCGCTGCGCCGGCATCGATCACCAGGGCGCGGGAGGAACTGATCGCGGCTTCCGATGCCGCGACCTGGGCCTGGGAAGCGGCCAGCGCCGCTTTCGCCGTGGCGTTGGCGGAACGGTCGTCGTCCAGGACCTGCTGGGATACCGCACTCGTCTTGATCAATTGTTCGGACCGGTCGAGCTTGCGGCTCGTGGTGTCGAGCTGGGCGATGCGCTGGTCGACCACGGCCTCCGCAGCCCTGCGTTCGGCCTCGCGCTGGTTCACCAGGCTCTTCGCGGTTTCGACATTGATCGTTGCGCGCTGGAGCTGCGCTTCGGCCTGGCGGCGCTGGGCTTGCAGCTGCTCGGTGTCCATGCGTGCCAAAACCTGGCCCGCGCTGACGAAGTCGCCTTCGTTGACCAGGATCTCGCGGATCCGTCCCGGGGTCTTGGTGGCGATGTCGATCTCGACTGCCTCGATGCGGCCGTTGCCGCGGGCGAAACCCGGTGGCAGCGCGTCGGCATCACGGTGCTGCCAATAATAATAACCGCCGCCCGCGAGCAGGATGGCGAGGGCTGCGACGACGCGACCCGGTGTGAAGTTCATCTGTGCACAACGCCGTGCGGGGGCGCCCACTGTTGAGATACGAACGCCCGGCCGCGGATCGCGCGGAAAGGGCAGGCTCAACATTGCAGGGAATTTTGCACCGCAACTTGATGCAGATCAGTCAGCGGCGCGAGGCGTCCTGCCTCTATTTTGGGCCGCGTCTTATCACGGCTCGTCCGCCCTGATAGATCAGACGGACGAGCAGAATTGTTGACTAAGTGACGTCGGCGCGATCCGGGCCGTCTCACTTCACCAATGGGCAGCCGCCGTCCTTCAGCGGCCGGAATGCCTGGTCGGCGGGAACTTCAGCGAGCAGCTTGTAATAATCCCAGGGCCCCTTCGAATCCTCGGGCTTCTTCACCTGGAACAGGTACATGCTGTGCACCATGCGGCCGTCCTCGCGCAGCACGCCGTTGTCGGTGAAGGCATCTCGTACCGGCAGCTCGCGCATCTTGGCCATCACCGTCTTGGTGTCGCGGGTGCCGGCGGCCTGCACGGCCTTGAGATAGTGCAGCGTTGCGCTGTAGGTCGCGGCCTGGTTCATGGTCGGCATGCGCTTGACCCGCTCCATGAAGCGTTTGCCGAAGGCGCGAGTCCTGTCGTTGAGGTCCCAATAATAGGCCTCGGTGACGATCAGGCTTTGCGCGAGCTTGAGCCCGAGGCTGTGCACGTCGGAAATGAACATCACGATCGCAGCAAGGTTCTGGCCCCCGGCAACGATGCCGAATTCGCCGGCCTGCTTGATCGCGTTGATGGTGTCGCCCCCGCCATTCGCGAGGCCGATGATCTTGGCCTTGGAAGCCTGGGCCTGAAGCAGGAACGAGGAGAAGTCCGCCGTGTTGAGGGGATGCTTGACGCTGCCCAGCACTTTGCCGCCGGACGCTTTTACCACGTCACCGGTGTCGCGCTCGACCGAATGGCCGAACACGTAATCTGCGGTCAGGAAGAACCAGGTGTCGCCGCCGCTCTTGACGATGGCGCTGCCGACCGTGTGCGCGTTGGCATAGGTGTCATAGGTCCAGTGCGCGGTGTAGGGCGAGCAGGACTTTCCGGTGATGTCGGAGCTCGCCGCGTCCGTCACGATCATGATCTTCTCGTACTGCTTCGACAGCTCCATCACCGCCAGCGCGGTGGCCGAAGTCGGCAGATCGATGATCATGTCGACGCCTTCGGTCTCCCACCATTTGCGGGCGATGGTGGAGGCGACGTCGGGCTTGTTGAGCACGTCGGCACTGATCATTTCGATGGGTTTGCCGAACATCTTGCCGCCAAAGTCCTCGATCGCCATTTTGGTGGCCTCGACATTCCCCATGCCGCCGATGTCGGAATAGACGGACGAGAAGTCGGAGAGGACGCCGATCTTGAGCGGGCCCTGCTGGGCACGAGAAGGCCCGATAGCAAACGCAGCGAGTGCGGCCGCAAATGCGGCGCACATAATCCGGCACATGGTATTTCCCCCAATATCATAGTTGGTGCACGAGCCCAGATTTGCCGCTCCGGAGCGGCAATTCTTGCGTGACGGCGCCGCGCAGGCCGGTCGATTTGACGCGGCCAATCGCGCCGACTACGGTTGCGCAAACGCAAAATACTTTTTGAATGCGGTGGGCCGACGAGTGCCCAGGCTCCCATTCATGCAGAATAAAGATTCAGGGGGAAGGACATGACCGGCGACACCGCAGCCACCATCTCGAAAGCGCGCGAGCATTCCATCGGCGATCTCCTGCGCCGCTCGGCGGGCCGCGAGCCGAACAAGCTCGCGGTACGCTGTGGCGATGTCGGCTGGACCTTTGCCGAGATGGACGCGACCTGCAACCGGCTTGGCCGCGGCCTGCTCGGGCTCGGCGTCAGGAAGGGCGATCGTGTCGCTGTGCTGTCGCGCAATTCGCACGCCTTCGCCGCGCTGCGCTTCGCGGCGGCGCGGATCGGCGCCGTGCTGGTGCCGATCAACTTCATGCTCAATCCGGACGAGATCAATTTCATCCTGAAGAGCTCCGGCGCGAAACTGCTCGCAACCGGCCCCGATTTCGTCGAGCCCGCACGCGCGGCCAGCGCTAAGGATTGCGCGGTCGAGAAGATGATCTGGCTGCCGGGCGAGGATCCCGCATCGGCGCCCCCCGGCCTCACGACTTTCGACGATCTCCTCGACGCTGACGGCTCGTTCCTGGACGCATCGGTCGACAGCCGCGACCTCGCGCAGATCGTCTACACCAGCGGCACGGAATCCCTGCCCAAGGGCGCGATGCTGACCCACGAGGCCGTGATGTGGCAATATGTCAGCTGCATCATCGACGGCGGCATGAGCGCGGAGGACAAGTTTCTGCACGCCCTGCCGCTCTATCATTGCGCCCAGCTCGATGTCTTCCTGGGACCGCAGGTCTATCTCGGCGCCTCCGGCGTCATCACGGGCAAGCCGACTGCCGACAACATCCTGGCGCTGATCCAGGCGCACAAGATCACCTCCTTCTTCGCGCCGCCCACGATCTGGATCGCGATGCTGCGCTCGCCGAACTTCGACAGGACCGATCTGTCGACCTTGCAGAAGGGCTATTATGGCGCCTCGATCATGCCGGTGGAGGTGCTGCTTGAGCTCCAGCGCCGCCTGCCCAGCGTCAAGTTCTGGAATTTCTACGGCCAGACCGAGATCGCGCCGCTCGCGACCGTGCTGCGACCGGAGGATCAGCTGCGCAAGGCCGGCTCGGCCGGCAAGCCCGTGCTCAATGTCGAAACGAGGGTGGTCAACACGGCGATGGAGGACGTCAAGGTCGGCGAGGTCGGCGAGATCGTGCACCGCTCGCCGCATCTGCTGTCCGGCTACTACAATGATCCGGTGAAGACGGCGGCGGCGTTCGCCGGCGGCTGGTTTCATTCCGGCGATCTCGCCACCGTCGATGACGAAGGCCACATCACCGTGGTCGATCGCGTCAAGGACATGATCAAGACCGGCGGCGAGAACGTCGCGAGCCGCGAGGTCGAGGAGATGGTCTACCGCATCCCCGCAGTCTCCGAGGTCGCCGTCGTTGGCCTGCCCGATCCGCGCTGGATCGAGGCGGTGACCGCGATCGTCGTGGTCAAGAGCGGGGAGAAGCTGGACGAGGACGCCGTCATCAAGCACTGCGCCGGCCAGATGGCGCATTTCAAGGTGCCCAAGCGCGTCATCTTTGTCGATAGCCTGCCGAAGAATCCGAGCGGCAAGTTGCTGAAGCGCGAGCTGCGCCAGCGCTTCGTCGGCGGCGAGACGCTCGACAAGGCGATCCAGAAGAATTTCGGGACGTGATGATCTCGCCTCAGTACTTCTTCACGGTCGCACCGAAGGCCAGCCAAAGCGCGATCGACGCGAGGCCGAAGCCGCCGAGCAGCAGGAAGGTCGGTCCGTAGCCGATCCATTGCGCGATCCAGCCGCCAAGTGCGGGGCTGAGGCTGGCGCCGATGCCCTGCACCGTGATCACGGCGCCCTGGCCGAGATTGATGCGGCCGGTGCCGTTGAGCGAGCGCGCGACCATGCCGGGGACGGCGACAGTCTGCAGCCCGGTGCCGATGCCGTCGAGCACCTGCATCGGTACAACGCCCCACCATCCCGTGACGAAGAAGGCGAGCACGCCGCGGACGGGTAAGAACATGAAGGACACCAGGATCACCGGCCAGTAGCTGCGCTTGCTCGCGGCCTTCATCGCGATCAACGAGGTCACGATCATCACGCCTTGCGCGATCACCACGGTGGTCGCGACGAAGCTCGGACCGTTCGCCTGTCCCTCGGCCACCGCGGCAAGTCCATAGAGCGGAACGATGGCGGCGTTGCCGAGGTGGAAGAGCGCGAGGGTGAGAGCCAGCACGAGAAGCGCCCGGTGCTTGAGCAGCATCGTCATCGCATCCGGCGGAGCCTTGGAATCGTCCTCCTTGCTGCCGCGCGCGGCGCGGTCGTCGATGGCCTTGGCCGGAATCATCAGGACGCAGGCGATGGCGATGGCGCCGAACACGGCCGCCAGCGCGAACACGGCGACATAGCCGTATTTGTAGCCGAGATAGCCCGACAATGCGGCGCCGAGCATGTTGCCGGCGTGGTTGAAGGCCTGGTTACGGCCATTGAGCTCATTGAAGCCCTTCTGCTTGGCGATGCCGAGCGTGATACCCGTTACCGCCGGCACGATCGCGGCGCTCGCCAGTGATTGCGCGACTTGCGAGAACGTCACCGCCCAGAAGTTCTGCGAGATCAGGATGATCCCGGACGCGAGAACGACACAGATGCCGGGAATGACGACCCAGAGCCGCTTGTTGCGGCTGGCATCGATGAAGCCTCCGATCGGCGTGGTGATCAGCATGCCCGCGACGTTGCCGATCGTCATCGCGGTGCCGATCAGCCCGCTGGCCCAGCCGCGTTCCTGCAGAAAAACCCCGACGAACGGCCCGATGCCCGACTGCATGTCGGCCATGAAGAAGTTGAGCGCGAACAAAGGCCAGATACGGGAGGAGGTGGGGGACCGCGATGCCATCGATACTCGAACATGCTCTTCGTGTGTCGTGATCCCTTTGGCCAATCATTCTGGCGTGGAGACCTGAACGTAACTGGCGCTCGTCGCGTTGGTTCCAGTCACGGCTGCCGGACATCGAACTTGCCGAGAGCTCGTCCGCAATGGCATCCTGCGATCATCCCACGGAGCACGAGTCATGCCTCTCTGGACCTGCGAAACCTGCGGCGCGCAATTTCCCTCACGCGGAGCGCCGCCCGACTCCTGCCCGATTTGTGAGGACGAGCGGCAGTTCGTGAACTGGAAGGGACAGACCTTTCTCGCGCGCGAGGAGCTCGCGCGGAGGCATCGACTGGTGGGACGCGACGATCTTGGCCTCACCGGGATCGGGATGGAGCCCAGTTTTGCCATCGGGCAGCGCGCACTGCTGGTGCCTCAAAACGACGGCTGCGTGATGTGGGATTGCATTCCGCTTGCGACGGACGAGGCCATCCAATATGTCGCAGCACTCGGCGGGCTGAAGGCCATCGCGATCTCGCACCCGCATTACTACGGCGCGGTCGCCGACTGGAGCGACACGTTTGGCGGCGTGCCGGTCTACCTGCACGCCGACGATCGCGCTTTTGTCACACGGCCTCATCCGGCGATCGTGCACTGGACCGGCGAGAGTCATCGCATCTCCGATGACATGCTGCTGCTGCGTACCGGCGGGCACTTTGCCGGCGCCACCGTGCTGCATTGCGCTCGTGGTGCGGACGGCAGGGGCGCGCTGCTCACCGGGGACATCGCGCAGGTGACGATGGACCGCCGCTTCGTCAGCTTCATGTATTCCTATCCGAATTACATGCCCCTCAACGCCGCCGCGGTGCGGCGGATCGCGGCCGCCGTCGAGCCGCTCGCCTTCGACCGGATCTATGGAGCCTGGTGGGGCCGCAACATCGCCAGCGGCGCCAAGGCCGCATTCGCAGCGTCGGTCGCGCGCTATCTGTCGGCTATCGCCTGAGCCAGTCCTGCGGATCGGATTTATCTTGCCGGTCCCAAATAACTGTACTAAATGTACATTTATTAAGCCCTGCCGCAAAACCACGCGGCTCCGGCATGATCGATGCATCGCGGAAGCCGTGGGGTTTTGCGGCCTCCGTGAGCGGGAGTTGAATGCATGACGGCGCATCGCGACTACGAGATTTTCGAGGCCGGCGACGTCTTGCTCCGGTCCGGCACTGTCTTTCCCTCCTTGAAGCTCGCCTACAAGACTTACGGCACGCTGAGCCCGGCCCGGGACAACGTCATCCTCTATCCGACCTCGTTCAGTGCGCAGCACACCGATACGGAATGGCTGATCGGGCCCGACGCCGTGCTCGATCCCACGCGCTACTTCATCGTCATCCCGAACCTGTTCGGCAACGGTCTGTCGTCCTCGCCGTCGAATACGCCCGCGCCCTTCCCCGCGGTGACCTATCATGATGCCATCGCGGTCCAGCACCGGCTGCTCACCGAACGCCTCGGCATCTCCAAGCTTGCGCTGGTCTATGGCTGGTCGATGGGCGGTATGCAGGCCTATCACTGGGCGGCGCTGCATCCCGACATGGTCGAGCGTGCCGCGGTCGTCTGCGGCAGCGCCCGTTGCGCGCCCTACAACTACGTCTTCCTGGAAGGCGTGAAGGCTGCGCTCACCGCCGATCCCGCCTTCCGCGACGGCCGTTTCGCCGAAAAGCCCGTTGCCGGCTATCGCGCCATGGGGCGGGTCTATGCCGGCTGGGCGATGTCGCACGGCTTCTATCGCGACGAGCTGTGGCGCGAGGCCGGCTTCACATCGCTGGAGGATTATCTCGTCCGTGCCTGGGACGCGACGTTTGCGCGGCGCGACGCCAACGACCTCCTGGCGCAGATCGGGATCTGGCAGAATGGCGACGTCAGCCGCTGCCCGACCTTCGCAGGCGATCTCGATCGGGCGCTGGCGGCGGTCAAGGCACACATGCTGCTGATGCCGGGCGCGACCGATCGCTATTTCGACGTCCGCGACAACGAGGACGAACTCGGCCGGCTCGTCAATGCGGCATCAGCCGTGCTGCATCCGATCCCATCGCTGCATGGCCATCGCGCCGGCAACCCCGTCAACAATCCGCGCGACCAGGCCTTCATCAAGGCCGAGATCGCCGAGCTTCTCAGCAAGTAAAGCAGGCAACCGATCATGAGCGACGCAACCGTTTCAGAGCCCGGTCATCGCCTGAAGCCGCTGACACCGGCCATGCTGCGCGAATTGTCGGTTCGCTCCAATATCAGGGGTGCGGCGCAGAGCCTTGGCCATTACGGCGTGATCCTGCTGGTAGGCGCGTTGATCTGGAAGGTTTCGTCGACGTGGGGCGTGCTCTGGGCGCTGCCGCTGATGGCGGTGCAGGGCTATGTCGTCGCCTTCCTGTTCATGGCAGTGCACGAGACCGCGCACAAGACCGCGTTCAGGAGCCGCGGCCTCAATCTCGCGGTGGGCTATCTCTCGGCCTTCATCATCGGACTGCCTTACGAATATTACTGCCTGTTTCACTGGGACCATCACCGCTACACGCAGGATCCGGCGAGGGATCCCGAGTTGATCGTCGGCGTGAAGCCGACATCCGATACGCAGCTTGCTCTGGCCTATAGCGGCCTGCTCCAGGTCGCCGGCCGGCTGCGGCTGATGCTCGGCCATGCGCTCACCGGCAAGGTCACCGTGCCCTGGATCCCCGAGGGCAAGCGCGCCGTCATCGTGACGGAGGCGCGAATCTATGCCGCACTCTATGCACTGCTGCTCGCGCTCTCACTCTGGTTTTCCTCGACGCTGCTGCTCTGGGTCTGGATCGTGCCGCTCATCATCGGGCAGTTTTTCCTGCGGCCCTATCTCTACGCCGAGCATACCGGCTGCGACCACACCCGGAGCGCGTTCCAGAACACCCGCACCACCTACACCGGCGCGGTCGTCAAATGGTTCGCGTGGAACATGCCCTACCATGTCGAGCACCACGCCTATCCCTCGATCCCCTTTCACGCGCTGCCGAAGCTGAACGAGATCGTCGACGGCGAGATCGTGCATCGCGGCCGCGGCTACATCAGGACGACGCGGGAGACCTGGGCCTGGTTTCGCCGGCAGCGGCAGGCCGGCTAGTCAGACGCAAAGGCCCCGATCGCTTGGCGATCGGGGCTTTGCTGCGAGGCGAGATATCAGTAGATCCCGTAGGCGCAGACATTCACGACGCGCACGCGCAGGCCATGACGGGTGCGGACGAGGCGCTCCTGGTAGCAGTTGCTGACGCCCGTGTTGAGGTAGATACCGCCAAAGCCCCAGCCGGGACCCCAGTGGTGGTGACCGTGATGGTGATGGAAGCCGCCCGCCGAGGCCGCGGTGGGCGCGAGGGCGGCAACACCGAGCGAGCCGGCAGCGATCAGACCAAGAGCAAGCTTACGAAACATCTTCATTCTCCATTTGGCGCAGGGGCCATTGTTGTGTCCCTGCATCTCGGTCGAGATGAGATGCGATCGCGTTCACACGGGATGCGGAGAATCGTGTTTCAGGACTGTTTCGTGGGCTGCGACAAAGTGTGCTGCCGTCGGGCTTTTCGCACCGCGCGATAGCGCGCAGCCATCGCCTGCGTCATCTCCGCCATCTTCTCGCGGAGATCGGCGGGCTCCAGCACCTCGGCCTCGGGGCCGAGCCGCAGCAATTCCGCCGCGGCGTGCCAGGACGTCTTGCCGACCGGGACTCGCGCAATGCGCCAGCCATCGGCATCCGTGGTCTCTTCAAGCTGCGTGCGTGCCTTGACGTAGGGCTGGCTCAGCGCGTCGAGCAGTTTGACGCCGAACGGCGAGAGCCGCACGACCGCGACATTGGGATGCATCTCGGCCTCGAGGCGCAGCGTCGCGGCCTGCCAATACGCAGCGAGATCGAAGCCGGCGGGACGATCGAAGCGGTCGTCGAGCGCCGTGCAGTCGAGTACGCGCGCGACGCGATAGGTGCGCACGCTGCCGTCGACCTGGCCGGCGAGATACCAGCTGCCGCCCTTCAGCACGAGGCCGAGCGGAGCGACGCGGCGTTGCTTCTCCGCGCGCCAGCTCTGATACCGGATCCTGATCAGCGTTCCGCGCAGCACGGCGCCGGCGATGGCACGCAGGTGCTTTGGGTCTTCCGCCTCGCCGAACCAGCCCGGCGCGTCCAGGTGAAAACGTTCCTGCATCCGCCCGGCGTCTTCGCGCAGATTCTCGGGCAGCGCAGCCATCAGCTTGTTCTGCGCGGCGAGCATCGCGGCATCGAGCCCGAGCGCCGCCGCCGGGCCGGGCAATCCCGCCAGGAACAGCGCGCCCGCCTCGCTCTGCGACAGGCCGTTCAGCCGCACGCGATAGCCGTCGAGCAGGCGATAGCCGCCCTCCGCACCGCGGTCCGCGTAAACGGGAACGCCGGACGCCGCCAGCGCGTCGATGTCGCGATAGATCGTGCGCACCGAGACTTCGCAGGCCTCCGCGAGCGCGGGCGCGGTGACCCGCCCCCGGGCCTGGAGCGTGGTGAGGATCGACAGCATCCGGCTCGCGCGCATGATCCCTTAAACCATACCTGACAGGAGATGTCAGGTATGGCCCGCTACAAGCTGCGCCATCGCAAAAAGGCCCGATGGAGACCGCCATGACCGATCCAAACCGCATCACGCTGTATTACTCGCCGCAAAGCCGCGCCACCGGCACGCGGGTGCTGCTGGAGGAGCTGGGGGCTCCTTACGATCTCCATGTCCTCAACATGAAGGCCGGCGAGCAGCGCAAGCCCGCCTATCTCGCCATCAACCCGCTCGGCAAGGTGCCGGCGATCCGTCACGGCGAGGCACTGGTGACGGAGCAGGTCGCCATCACCATCTATCTCGCCGACCTGTTTCCGCAGGCCGGCCTCACGCCCGCGCTGAACGATCCGCTGCGCGGCCCTTATCTGCGCTGGATCGCGTATTACGGGTCTTCGTTCGAGCCGGCCCTGATCGACAAGTTCATGCAACGCGAGCCGGCGCCGATCACGCAATCGCCCTATGCCGATTACGACACCATGCTGGGTGCGCTCGAGGCGCAGCTGTCGAAGGGCCCGTATCTGCTCGGCGAGCGCATGACGGCCGCCGACGTGTTGTGGGGCGTCGCGTTCAGCTGGACCATGATGTTCGGCATCGTGCCGAAGAAGGATGTGTTCGTCCGCTATGCCGAACGCATGACGGCGCGGCCGGCGTTCCAGCGCATCACGGCAGCCGACGCCGAGATGGCGGCGCAGCATGCGGCTGCGGCTGGAGGGTAGGTGGCTATGGGTCCCGGATCGGCGCGCGCTTGAGGCGCGCTTGTCCGGGACGAGAGCGGAGTATGAGGCGCGTCTTCGCTGACCGCTCCCTTAAAACCGCGGTGCCCGCTTCTCGGCAAATGCCTGGATGCCTTCCTTGATCTCGTCGCCACGCATGCTGTCGCGGTGGCGCTGGTCGGCGGCGGGTTCATCGAACTCGCCGCGAGCGAACTCGTTGATGGCGCGCTTCATGCCGCGCATTGCCTGTGGGGCGTTGCCAGCGAGGACGCCAGCGAGCCTGTCGACTTCCTCGTCGAGGAGTTCCACCGGCACCATCGCGGTGAGGTAGCCGATGCGCAGCATCTCCGGTGCGCTGATCTTCTGCGCGGTCAGGAACAGCTTCTTGGCATTGTCCACGCCAAGACGCGTCACGTAGCGTTTGATGCCGCCCGGGTAATAATGCAGCCCAAGCCGCGCCGCCGGCATGAACATTTCCGCGGTATCGACGCCGATCCGGAAATCGCAGGCGAGCGCGAGGTCGGTCGAGCCGCCATAGACGCCGCCGTTGAGCCGGCAGATGGTCGGTACGCCCAAATCCTCCAGCCGGTTGACGACCACCTCGAAGGCCGAGCCCGCGCTCTGCTGCTCGCTCGCGCTGACTGCGCGCTCCGCCACCGAATTGAGATCGTAGCCTGCTGAAAAGGCGCGCCCGGTGCCGGTCAGCACCAGCACGCGAATATCGGGATCGCCCTCGATCCGGTCGAACAGTCTCGTCAGCTCGCCGAGATCCTCCGCTTGGAGCCGGTTGAGGTGTTTCGGTCGATTGAGGCGGATGGTGGCGCGTGCGCCGGTGATTTCGAGCAGGGGGCCGGTAGCTGCGTCGGCGGTGTCCGACATTCTTGTCTCCATTGTCGGCGCCAAAGTGCCCGCCCAGGCGAAGGCCGTCAACACGGTGCAGGCCGCTCAGTCGGTGCCGCTGCGCCGGGCCTGCTCGACCGTGCCGTCGTCTGGCGGAGTGCTACTTGAAATGTGGCGGCTCGTCGTAGCCGCGGCGGCTGCTGAAGAACAGCAGCACCATCAGCCCGACGCCGACGATGACGGAAAACCCCGCGCCCAGCGCCAGCGCCACATAGCCCTCTGTCGGGATCGGTTCACCTTCGATCGCCATTGCGGAATAGGCGAAGTAGCCGACCGCCGCCAGCATGGCCAGAAGGAGGATGATGAGGAGTGCACGCATGCCGCGTTCTCCGGTTGCAGCCGGAAGCCAACGGTTGCGGATGGGCGAGGTTCCAGGCGGCCGGCCAGCGATCGGGCGGAACGTCATCAGGATCGTGCCCCGACGCAGCGCAGAGCCGGCCCATGCCCAATGAGCCGCGCATGGTGTGGTGGCTTCCCAGGTCCCGGCTCAGTGCCGCAATCTCTTCGGCACTGCATCTTGTTCGGGACACGAGAGCGTCGGCGGCCCCAACCGGCGGATCAGGCGCTCTGGGCGGTCTTCGCCACCACGAGATTGCTGTCCTCCAGCTGGGCCGGGCCCGCATCGCGCACAGCTTTCTCGGCTTCGCCGGCATGACGTTTCAAATAGTCGCGGCGCATGCCGATCTCGTCGCGGACGAATTCGTAGCCGAGCTTGAAGGTGTCGAGCCTCCCATCGGTGCTGATCGTGCCGTCTCTGAGGCCGATAATGGCACCGCGCAAGATGGTCTCCAGCTCGTCCTGGAGACATTCGAGCTGATCCAGCGAGTGGGCGTGCTCGATCCGCTCGCCGATGTCGAGGATAGCGGTCGAGAGCTCGCTCGCTTTCTCCGGCGCGATGCGGGTGATCTTGGCGTAGATCGCCGCGAAGATCGAGCCGATGACGCTGAGCGCGACGGCGCCCAGGTACATCAGGTCGCTGTACCTGTCCATGAACGACTTGGTGTCGTCGTTGATGTAATCGGCCGCCCCCTGGTGCGCCGTCACGAAGGCGTCCTTCTCGGTCGAGGCTGGCTCGATCCTGCTGGCAAAGCCGTTTGGAGCCCGAGCGCGGATTTGTTCTCGTAGATGGTGCGGGCCAGTTCGCCCGCCGTGGACGTCGCCATCCTGGATTGCGCGACCAGCAGGCATTCGAGCCCTGTCGTGTCGAGGTCGTCGTCGGGAATTTGCGGCGAAGCCGACAGCGTGCCCGCCGTCACCGTCTCGTTGGAAATGCCGGGAAATTTGCGCGCCAGCGCCTTGACCTCGTCGATCGCGTTGCGGTCGGCAATGAGGTGGAGCCTTCAGTAATCATGGCAGCACCTGGCCTTAGACTCGGAGGGCGGGCGGCTCGCGGCGGGCGCCCTGCAATTCGTAAACGTCTGAAAAAGAAAAATATTCTCTGTTGGCGATGATAGCGCGAAGGTAACAGAATGCAAATTTCGAGCCGGAGATAACCTTGCGCGACGCGTCCCCGGCGATTGGTCATCCTATCACCAGTTAGCCACAGTTGGCGATTTTCCGGTTCCCCCGGCTGCATTCCGCCGCGGGAAATGTCATAAATCGCGCGTCCCGGCGATTTGACCGGTCCAAGAAGAAGTTGCGCTGAACGCTCCAATTCTTCTCGTCACGTCAATGAGGGCGTCAGCTTGTCGTTTCCACCCATGTCATCGGCGATTCCGGTTGAAGCGCTCATTGGCTGGATGTTGCTGCTCACCTTCAAGCACATCATCGCGGATTTCGTTCTCCAGACCGCCTGGATGGCGCACGGGAAGGACCAGAAGCATGGCTGGGCCCTGCCGCTTCTGGTGCACTGCCTGATCCACCTTGCCGTTGCGCTGCCGCTGATCCTGATCGTGGCGCCGAGATTCTGGTTCGTGGCGCTGATCGATTTCGCGATCCACATCACGATCGACCGCGCCAAGGGGTTCGTCTCCGCCAATTTCGGCGTCGACCTTGCGCATCCCTGGTTCTGGACGCTGATCGGCATCGACCAGGCGCTGCACCATCTCACCGGCTTCGGCCTCTCCATCTTCATGGCGGCGAACTGACTGCTGCGCATCTGTCATTCCGGGGCTCGCGAAGCGAGAACCATGGTGCGCAGTTGCGCACCTGAGAATCTCGAGATTCTCAGGAGCGCAATTGCGCTCCGTAGTTCGGTCCTTTGGACCGCCCCGGAATGACGGCAATCTGCAACACCCTTCCGCCTCCGATTCGCGGCCGGGGCGCAACCACACCGGGCAACTATCGGGCAGCGTGGTTAACCTTTCGTTAGAGAATTGCGCTGCATCTTCCTGACACGAGGGAGAACTGCAATGTTTTCAAGCCGCGACACCTTTGAAAGCGATTTCTGCCCGGTCCGCGACGAGCTCCTTGGCGAGATGTATCGCGCCAACGAGAGTGGCCTACCGAGGCTGGTTGAGAGTGTTTCCCCTGACGTTCGCGCCAGGCTGGCGCTGTTCTGCTACCGCCGCAGCCATTTGCACTCGCTGGCGATCGCGATCGCGGCAAGCTGCAGCGAACGCGACCTGATCGAGAACGGCGGCCGCGTCGGCTCGACGCTCTATGCGCTGTCGCGTGAGAGCTCGGCCAAATCGTCGCCGTCGCTGTCGGGCGGACGCAAGCCGATCACGCTGTCGACCAAGCCGCTCTCGGTGCTCGCACCACTCGATGACGAGCTCGACGACGAGATCAGCGAAGCCGTTCCCGCCTAAGCGGCGTCAATAACCGGCAACCCGAATTTCCGCCGTGCCATCGCGCATTCGGCGTCGCCCGGCATGCAGGTGCGGCACACCTCCGGCCGCACGTCGTAGATGCCGCAGGCCGTCATCTTTCCGATCTCTCCCTGCAAGGCCGAGCAGCGATCACCCTCGCAGCGCATGCCGGACTGGCGCGCATTGACCAGCCCTTCGGGAATCGCGGCAAGCTCCTCGTCGCTCTCGATCGAGAAACGCGGCCAGTTCTGCGAATAGCCGCAGCAGGCGCCGCAACCCTGGCAACAGCTCGACAGGTCGATCCGGGAACTCTCTTCCATCATCACGTGTCCTTTGGCGGACCCCACACCAGGCTCTGCCGCCATCTTGCGCGCAGCACGTCGCGCCGCTCCGGATATCTCTCGTCGAGATAAGTCGCCTCGACCACGCGGTCGGTGCGGAAGCTGCGGAAGTCGCTGCGCAACTCGCACCAGGCCGCCAGCAGCCGCACGGCTTCGAGATAGCCGACCGAAATCGGCCAGATCACGCGCTCGCTGGGGCGGCCCTGCTCGTCACGGTAGCGCAGCACGATCTTCTTGCCTTCGTGGATCTGGGTGCGGGTGCGCGCCATGTCCAGGCGGTCCGGCTCCCTGTTCCAGCTCGGCCGCGCCCGGCTCGCGGGCTCCAGCACGAAGGGCCGCAGGCGCTCGGGCACGGTGTCGGCGATCTTCGCCATCAAGTCTTCGGCCGCGCGCGCCAGCGCGGAATCGGCGTGGCCTGCGACCCATTGCGCGCCCAGCACCGCCGCCTCGATCTCGTCGGGCGTCAGCATCAAGGGCGGCAGGTCGAAACCCTTTTCCAGGATGTAGCCCATGCCGGCTTCGCCGCGGATCGGCACGCGCTGGCCGATCAGCGTCGCGATGTCGCGATAGATCGTACGCTTCGACGTCTCGAGCTCGGCCGCGATCGCGTCCGCCGTCAGCGGCTTACGCGTGCGCCTCAGCACCTGGATGATTTGAAACAGCCGGTCGGCGCGTCTCATGACAGTCCCTTGTCGCTGCTTTTTTCTCGGTGGTCTTTTTCAGAAGGCGGCGCGCGGCTGCTGACAGGATGTTGGCAGCAGGGGAGTTCTATACCGGGACAACACATCGACTGAAGAGGATTTGTCCATGATCATTCCAACCCATTTCGGCCCGGCCGGCCCGTTGTGGCGGAGCCAGCCTTTCCAGGTCCAGGCATGGCAGGCCTGGGCATTCCGCCGCCTCGTCTCGCTCGATGTCACGGTCGTCGACCTCCGCCTTGCGCTCGCGACCGCCGTGACGCGTTCGCTGCTCCATGCCGCGGATGCGCTGGTCCGGCACGTGATGGGCCGGGCCTGGCGAGGGGCCCGCTTCGCAGAAGATATCACGGCTGCTGCCACCATGGTGGCAGCAGCCGGTCGCTAGGTTCCGTCAAATCGTTCGACAGGTTCAGGAGAGCTCGCATGATCACGCTTTACGGTTTTGGCGCCGGCTTCGGCCTGCCGGAAATCAGCCCCTTCGTCACCAAGACGGAAGTGCAGCTCAAGATGGCGGGGCTGCCTTACCGGAAGGAGCGGGCGATGCCGCCCGCTTCCCCCAAGGGGCAGCTGCCCTTCATCGACGACGGCGGCGAGGCGGTGGCCGATTCCACCTTCATCCGCGCCCATATCGAGCGCCGCTACGGCTTCGATTTCGATGCTGGGCTCTCGTTGCAGGAACGCGCGCAGGCCTGGGCATTCGAGCGGATGGTCGAGCATCACGTCTATTGGGCGTTGGTCGGCGCACGCTGGGTCGATCCGGTCAATTTCGCCAAGGGGCCTGCGCATTTCTTCGACGGCGCGCCTGAGCACAACCGCGAGAAGCTGCGCGAGGATGCGCAATTCCGCGTCGCCGAGAACTATCTGCTCTCCGGCCTTGGCCGCCATGCGCCGGATGACGACGTCGACCTCGCGGTGCGCTCGCTGTTCGCGCTGTCGGTGCAACTCGGCGACAAGGCGTACCTGATGGGCAACAAGCCCTGCGGCGTCGATGCCACCGCTTTCGGCATGCTCGCCGGTGTTCTCTCGCCGTTCTTCGAATCGGCTTTGCGCGAGCGCGCCGAGGGCTTTCCAAACCTCACCGCCTATGTCGACCGCATGATGGATGACTACTATCCGGAGTTCGCCTGGACCCCGCTGCGGCAGGCGGCTTGAGGCCACCGGCACGTCCGCGGGTTCAATGCAACCTCTCCCGCTTGCGGGGGAGGTCGGCGCGTAGCCCCGGGTGGGGGCTCTCTCCTCTGGGGGACTATCTCTGCAGGCCTCGGACGGTCCCAGCGCGGAGGCACCCTCTCCCCAACCCTCTCCCGCAAGCGGGAGAGGGGGCGCACCGGCGCCGAAGCCGCAGCTCACTCCATTAAACAAACAAAAGAGCCGGCCCATCGGGCCGGCTCTCGTCGTCTCGAATTTTGGCGACGCCTACTTCACCAGCGTGTACTTGCCGTCCTTCACCGTGAGCAGGATGCGCGAGCGCTCGTCGAGGCCGTAGCGGTCCTTTTCGGTGAAGTTGTAGACGCCCTGGCTTGCCGCGAGCTCCTTCTCCGTCAGCAGCGCCTGGCGGATGGCTTCGCGGAATTCAGGCGTGCCGGGTTTCGCGGTCTTCAGCGCCGTCGGAATGATCCGCTTCAGGATCTCGAAGGCATCGTAGGAATGGCCGGCGAACTGGCTCCGGCTGTTCGGGCCGTACTTGGCCTCATAGGCCGAGTTGAGCGCGAGGCCCGGCTTCTTGGTCAGCGCGGTGTCCGGCTGGTCCTCGGGGTCCATCACAGGGCCCGAGGCCATCAGCACGCCCTCGGCCGCTTTGCCGGCGATGCGGATGAAGTCCATGCTGGCAGCACCGTGGGTCTGGTAGATCAGGCCCTTGTAGCCGCGTTCGCGCAGCTCCGTCTGCGGCAGCGCGGCTGCGGTGCCGGACGCGCCGACCAGGATCGCGTCGGGATTGGCGGCGACCAGCTTCAGCACCTGTCCGGTCACCGAGGTGTCCGGACGGGCAAAGCGCTCCTCGTCGACGATGGTCATGCCCATCGGTACGGCCTGGGCCTTGAGGTCGTTGAACCAGAGGTCGCCGTAGGAATCGGAATAGCCGATGTAACCGAGCGTCTTCACGCCCTTGGACTTCATGTGATCGTACAGCACCTTGCCCACGATCGGAATCGGCTGCGGCATCGCGACCGACCACTTCATGCGCTCGGGCGTGATCGGGAACGGCGCGAGGCCGAAATGCGGGATGCCGGCCTCATTGGCGACGTTGGAGACCGCGATGGTCGGCGGTGTCAGGGCCGAGCCCATGATGATGTCGGCCTTGGACTCGGTCACGAAGCGGCGGGCGTTGGTGGTCGCGGTGGTGGGATCGCCGCCGTCGTCGAGCACGATCACCTTCAGCGGCACGCCGCCGATTTCCTTCGGCACGAATTCCAGCGCATTGCGCTCGGGAATGCCGAGCGCGGCGCCCGGGCCGGTCGTGGTGGTGGTGATGCCGATGGTGATTTCGCTGGTCTGGGCCAGCGCGGGCAATGCCGGCAGCACCAGCGCGGCCGCAGTGATGGCGGCGGTCAAATAAAAACGTTTCATCTATTCCTCCCTTGACGAGTTTCTTTGAAAGCAGAAATCGGGGGGTAATTCAGCCCCCCTCTTTTGGTGATGCGGCGATTTAGCTTCCCGTGAATTTGGCTACCATTTCCGCCGGGAATGGTGCCGATTTCAATTTGTCTGGGTTAACGGGATCGCGGCCGACGAGAACGCGGGTCTCGAACCCTTCGATCGCCAGCGCCTCGCCCTTGTAGACGTTGTGCTTCACCTCGAAGCTCGAGCGCTTGATGCTCTCGATCTTGGTTTCGATGGTGATCCAGTCGCCATAGGTCGAGGGGATGTAGAACTTGGCCCGCGTGTCGACCATGGGAATGCCCACCAAGCCGTATTTGTGGACCAGATCCTGCTTGGAGAAGCCGGCGACC
This sequence comes from Bradyrhizobium sp. USDA 326, assembly GCF_049739485.1. Taxonomy (NCBI): domain Bacteria; kingdom Pseudomonadati; phylum Pseudomonadota; class Alphaproteobacteria; order Hyphomicrobiales; family Nitrobacteraceae; genus Bradyrhizobium; species Bradyrhizobium sp. USDA 326. The sequence continues at coordinate 1,455,826 of NZ_JBMGQA010000001.1, read as the reverse complement.
TCGAACAGGGTTGAGGTCGAATCGTCGAACATCGCGAAATAGCGCGGGTAATAGACGATGTTGGCAGGGTCGCAATCGCCCCACTGGATCTGGACCTCGCGCCGGTTCACGAACATGGATGCCGCCTTACTTCGGCGCCATGCGCAGCGAGCCGTCGAGGCGCACCACTTCGCCGTTCAGATAGGCGTTCTCGACCATGTGCAGCGCGAGCGCGGCAAACTCGTCGGCATTTCCGAGCCGGCGCGGGAAGGGGATCGCTGCGGCGAGCGAGTCCTGCGCTTCCTGCGGCAGGTTGGCGAGCAGCGGCGTCAGGAACAGGCCGGGCGCGATGGTCAGCACGCGTACGCCGAACTGCGCGAGCTCGCGCGCGATCGGCAGCGTCATGCCGACGATTCCGCCCTTGGACGCGGAATAGGCCGACTGGCCGATCTGGCCGTCATAGGCCGCGACGGAGGCGGTGTTGATGATGACGCCGCGTTCGCCGGTCGCCTGCGGCTCCAGCTTGGACATCTCGGTCGCGGCAAGGCGCAGCATGTTGAAGGTGCCGATCAGGTTGACCTTGATCACCTTGTCGAAATCGGCGAGCGCCATCGGCCCGTCGCGGCCGACCACGCGCTTGGCGACGCCGATGCCGGCGCAGTTGATCAGCACGCGGGCGTGGCCGTGGGCCTTCGTCGCCTGCGCGATCGCGGCTTCAGCGGAGGCGGCATCGGAGACGTCGCAGGTCACGGCGACGCCCTTGATCTCCGCCGCGACCGTTTCCGCGAGCTTGGCATTGAGGTCGAACACGGCGACCTTGGCGCCCTGCGCCGCCAGCTTTCGCGCAGTGGCAGCGCCAAGCCCCGATGCACCGCCGGTCACGATGGCTGCCTGATCCTTCAACAACATGGCATTCTCCTTTGGCGATGATTCCTCAAGCGACCGATATCACACGGTTCGATGGATTGGCAGCGTAGAGCTCCTCGATCAGTTCGCCGCGATGCTCCAGCACCGCGCGCTGATTGATCGAGCCCTTGTCGGTGACCTCGCCCTTGTCGATCGACAGCGGCGTGTCCATCAGGATCGCGCGCGTGATCCGTGTCGAGGAGCCCGTGGCCTGGCTCAGGAAACGGGTCAGGCGCTCGCGAAACGCCTCGCGCACCAGCCGGTCGCGCGTGGCGACGACGAGATCGTCGGTCGGCAGCGTCGGGTTGATCAGCCGGCAACCGTCGAGATCGAGCACGACCAGCGCGGAGATCTCGTCGCGGTTGATGCCGGCGATGACGACGTCGCGCACCAGCGGCGCGCAGGCCGCGACGAAGCGCGCGCGCAACGGACCGACGCTGACCCAGGTGCCGCTCGCCAGCTTGAAATCCTCGCTGACGCGGCCGTCGAAGTCGAAGCCGGCGTTGAGATCGTCGGGATCGGCTGGCTTGAGCGCATCGCCGAGCTTGTAGAAGCCTTCCTCGTCGAACGATTTTGCCGTGATGTCGGGCTGGCGCCAGTAGCCGGGCATCACGTTCGGCCCCTTGCAGCGCACCTCCAGCTTGCCGTTGTTCGGCACCAGCTTGGCGTCATTGCCCGAGACCGGCAGGCCGACATGGCCGGAGCGGCTGGTGCGTGGATTGACCGACATGAAGAACGGCGCAGTCTCGGTCGCGCCGAGGCCCGTCAGCATCGGCACGCGGTAGCCTTTTTCCTTCACCGCGAGCTCGTCGAGGCTGTCCCAGACGAAGGGCGACAGCGCCGCGCCCGAGAAGAACATCGCGTGCAGCCGGTCGAAGAACTTTGCGCGCAGGCCCTGATCGTCGCGCAAATATGGCAGCAGCGACTCGTAGCCCTTGGGCACGTTGAAATAGACCGTGGGCGAAATCTCCTGGAGATTGCGCACGGTCTCCTCGATGCCGCCGGGCATCGGCTTGCCGGCGTCCAGATACATCGAGCCGCCATTGTAGAGCGTCAGGCCGATATTGTGGTTGCCGCCGAAGGTGTGGTTCCAGGGCAGCCAGTCGATGATGACGGGCGGCTCATCCTTCAGGAAGGCGAGCGTCTCGCGCAGCATCACCTGGTTGGCGCAGATCATGCGCTGGGTGTTGATGACGGCCTTGGGGTTGCCGGTCGAGCCCGAGGTCAGCAGGAATTTTGCGATGGTGTCGGGGCCGATCCGGCCGTGGACGTCGTCGAGATCGCTGCGGAGCGGCGTTGCCATGAGGTCGGCGAGCAGGGTGACGTCGCGGCCCGGCACATGGCCATAGGACGCGGCGATCTCGGTGCCGAGCGAGACATTGGCGGTGAGTGCGTCGGCGAACTTGTCGCCGTCCTCGGCGAAGACGAGGCCGGGCGTCAGCAGCTTCATCAGGTAAGATAGCTTGCCGTAATCCTTCGACACCAGCGAATAGGCCGGCGACACCGGGCAGAACGGAATGCCGGCATAGAACGCGCCGAAGGCGAGCAAGGCGTGGTCGATCGAGTTGCCGGAGAGGATCACGACCGGGCGCTCTGCGGACAGGCCGCGCGCAATCAGGCCTGATGCAATGTGCCGGCTCGCAATGAGCAGCTCGGCATAGGTGATCTTGCGCCAGCCGCGCCCGCCTTCGCGCTCGGCCATGAAGACGCGGTCCGGCGTCGTCGTCGCCCAATGATGCAGGCGGTCGGTGATGCGGACGGGATAGTCGCCGAGCGGCTGCTTCGGCCTGAGATAGATCGTGCCGTCATCGCGGCGCTCGATGTTGACGGCGGGATCGCCGAACGAGATCGGGCGCAGCGGGAAAGTGTTCGCGCCGCGCTCCGTGCTGGAAGAGGACGGCTGCGCGCTCATGACTTTACGCTCATGACTTTACGCTCATGACTTGGGCTTCACCTTCGCGGTCTTGTGTTCGAGGAACTCGCGGATCCGGCGCTTGGCCTCCTTGTCGCTCTGCGCGACGGTCGCCATCAGCGATTCCATCAAGAGGCCCGTCTGCGGATTGGCCTCCGCGATCATCGGCAGCGCCTGCAACACGGCAAAATTGGTCAGCGGCGCGTTGGAGGCGATCTTGGTCGCGAGCTCCAGCGCCTTGCCGAGCCCGTTGCCGGCTTCGGTCAGATATTGCGCGAAGCCGTAGGATGCGCCCTCGGTCGCGCTATAGACGCGTCCGGTCAGCATCATGTCCATCATCCTGGCGACACCGATCAGCCGCGGCAGCCGCACCGAGCCGCCGCCGCCGACGAAGATGCCGCGCTGCCCCTCCGGCAGCGCGAAATAGGTCGAGGGCTCGGCGACGCGGATATGCGCCGCGCAGGCCAGCTCCAGTCCGCCGCCGATCACGGCGCCCCGGAGCGCCGCGATGACGGGCACGTGGCTGTACTGGATGCGGTCGAACACCCGGTGCCACATCTGGGAATGGAGCAGGCCGCCGGTCGCGTCATGCTCGGTCAGCTCGGAGAGGTCGAGGCCTGAGGAGAAATGATCGCCGATGCCGTGGATCACCACCGCGCCGATGTCCTCGGGCAGGGACGCAAAACACTCGCCGATTTCCAGGATGATGCCGTCATTGAGCGCATTGCGCTTGGCCGGCCGGTTCAGACCCACGGTCAGAACCCGGTCCGCTCGCTCGATCTTCAACAGCCCGGAGGCGCCCGCGCTAGCGGTCTCGGCGTTTCCCTGTGTCATTTGCGTCCTTGTCAGAATAGTTATGTTGTATAACGAATTCCGGGCGAGTCAAGGAGGGCGGCGCCGGATAGTCGCCCTCGGCCGGCATTGAGCTGCCCGGCGTCCGCCCGGCGAGGCGGCGGCCCGGGAGGAGGTTGCAATGCGCAACTGTTGCCACATTCTCCGTCATTGCGAGCGCAGCGAAGCAATCCAGAATCTTTCCCTGGAGGGACTCTGGATTGCTTCGCTGCGCTCGCAATGACGAGGTGGCAGCTTCCTCACATGACCTGGTGCACGTCGATCACGACGCGGTCCGCATGGCGCGCGGCCGAGCCGACGAAGATGTGCTCCATCAGCCAGCGATACTTGTCGTGCCCGGTCTCGAACCGCGGCACGGTGCGGAAGTAGATCAGCTTGGGATCGACCGGCTCGCCGCGCTTGAGCTGTTGCAGGAGCTCGACCGGGCCGAAGCGCATGCCCTTGTTCTCGACATAGACGATCGCGCCGTCGCCGGTCTCGAAGGCGTATTTCGCCTCGAGATCGATCAGCTCGTTGGGACGGATGGTCTGGAAGTCAGCGCCGAACGGCAACACACGGCCCTTGACCGCGCCCGTCACCTCGCCGCCGATGATCGGAATGATGCGGCGGACGCCGATCCCGGTCTCCCCGGCGGTGACGACGTCGCCGATGCGCGCGGTGATGGTGAAGACGTATTTGGTTTCGAGAGTCGGCGTGGTCATCGCTTCACCTCTTCAATGCGCCATCATGCGTGTCGGCAGCCAGGTCGCCAGCAGCGGGAATGCGATCAGGATCACGAGGCGCACGAGGTCGGTCGCCACAAACGGGATCACGCCCCTGAAGATCGTGGAGAAGGACACGTCCTTCACCACGCTTTTGATGACGAAGACGTTCATGCCGACCGGCGGATGGATCAGGCCGAGCTCGACGGTCATGACGATGATGATGCCGAACCAGATCGGGTCGAAGCCGAGATGCATGATCACCGGAAAGATGATCGGAACGGTCAGGATGATCATCGCCATGGCGTCCATCAGGCAGCCGAGCACGAGATACATCACCATGATCAGCGCCAATACGCCGTAGGGCCCGAGGCCGAGGCCGGTGAGGAATTCCGTCACCTTCTGCGGGGTCTGCGTCACCGTGAGGAAATAGCCGAAGATCAGCGCGCCGATCAGCACTGTGAACACCGCGGCCGCGGTGCGCGTGGCCTGCAGCAGCGAGGCCAGCACCTTCTCGCGGTCGAGGCGGCCCGTCAGCACGCCGATGATGAAGGCGCCGGTGGCGCCGACGCCACCGGCCTCGGTCGGCGTGAAGCGCGGCAGGAAGGGCAGGCCGTAGAGACCGCCGATCACGAAGACGAACAGCAGCACCGGCGCCCAGATCTCCTTCAATCCGGCAAAACGTTCGCGCCAGGGTGTCACCTTGCCCTTGGGCAGGAAGTCGGGGCGGAAATAGCCGATCAGGAAGATCGTGATCATGTACATGGTCATCGCGAGCAGGCCCGGGATGATGCCGGCGATGAAGAGCTTGCCGATGTCCTGCTCGGTGATGATGCCGTAGACCGCAAGCACGGTGGAGGGCGGCAGCATCGCGCCCAGCGTGCCGCCCGCCGCGATCACGCCGGTGGCGAAGGATTGCGGATAGCCGAACCGGCGCATCTCGGGGTAGGCGACCGCGGAGAAGGTCGCGGCGGTCGCCACCGACGAGCCGCAGATCGCGGCGAAGCCGCCGCAGGCGCCGACGGTCGCAATGCCAAGCCCGCCGCGCAAGTGGCCGACAAAGCCGTTGGCGGCCCGGAACAGCTCGCGGCTCATGCCGGAATTGCTGACGAAGGAGCCCATCAGCAGGAACATCGGAATGACGCCGAACGTGTAATCGGTGACCGTTCGCATCGAGGTCTGGCCGACCAGCTTCAGCGCCGGCGTCGCGCCGACGAGATAGGAAAAGCCGGAGACGCCGACGAGGCCCATGGCCATGCCGACCGGCACGCGCAGCAGCATCAGGACGAAGAGGGAAACGAAGCCGATAACGGCGACGGCATCGGTGCTCATGACTACTCCGTCGCCTTGATCTTGGGGTCGTGCATCTCTTCGGGATGGAAGATCAGCCGGTAGGTGCGAATCGCGATCAGCAGCACGGCGCAGACGTCGCCGATCCAGGCGACCGCGAAGAACGGCCAGGTCGGCATGTGCAGGTCGAAGGTCTGGACGTTGTCGTTGTAGGTGCCGCGCACCTTGTCGAACAGCGTCCAGGTCTGCACGGTGACGACGAACAGCAGCACCAGCGTCGCGAACACGTCGATCCAGCGCTGATAGCGCGGGCCGACATTGCCCCAGACCAGGTCCACCGTGATGTGGGTGCCGCGATAGGACGTCGCCGCGATGCCCCAGAAAATGAGGATGCCGAGCAGCATGCGGCCGATGTCGAAACTGTCGGGGATCGAATAGTTCAGCGTGTTGCGCAGCAGCACCGACAGGAAGATGTCGAGCGCGACGATGCCGACGAAGCCGGCCGCGATCCATTCGATCGAGTCGATCACGCGGTCCATCCAGGCGCGCTTCATGGGGAAAGAGTCCTTCCGACGAGTGCGAGGTGTGTCCACGATGAAGCTGCGCTCCCTCCCCCGCTTGCGGGGAAGGGTTGGGGAGAGGGTGTTTCCACAACGCGACAATCCCCTAGAGGAGAGAACCCTCACCCGGCGCGACGCGCCGACCTCTCCCGCAAGCGGGAGAGGTGCAGCGACTGCGCCGCGGCGTCACTCCGCCAGCGCGTTGTACTTCTTCAGCGATGCCTTCAGGTCCGCGAGCGCCGCATCGGGATCGGCGCCGGCCTTCTTGGCATTATCGCTCCAGGTCTTGACCAGCGGCTCGGCGGCCTTCTTCCAGGCGGCGGTCTGCTCGGCCGTCAGCTTGTAGACCTCGTGACCGGACTCCGCCTTCACCTTGGCGATGCCGGCATCCTCGAACTTGCCCCAGTGCTCTCCGACCGCGCCCGCCATCTCGACCGTGCAATTCTTGTCGATCGCGGCCTTCTGCTTGTCGGACATCGCATTGTACTTGTCCTTGTTGATCACGAACACGAAGGTCGTGGTGTAGAGCGGCGCCTCCATGTCGTACTTGGTCACCTTGTCGATGCCGAACAGCACCAGGGAGCCCCAGGGGAAGGTGACGCCGTCGGCGACGCCGCGCTCGATGATGTCGCGCACTTCGGGTGCTGAGGACTGCACATTGGTGCCGCCGAGCGAGGTAACGAAATTCGCCATGGTGGCATGAGCGGGGCGGATCTTCAGGCCCTTCACGTCCTCAGGGTTGACGATCTTCTTGGTGCGGGAGTGAAACGAGGAGGGCGAGTGGACGAAGGCGAGACAGTATTTGACGTCCTTCATCTCTTTCTCGGCATATTTGCGATACCAGGCGTCGAGCCCCATCGAGCCGCCCTTGGCGTCCGAGATCAGAAAGGGCAGTTCGCCTGCGCCGATGATGGGGAAGCGGCCGGGCTGATAGCCGGGATTGACATAGGTGACATCGGCGATGCCGTCGCGCGCCATGTCGTAATGGTCGAACGCCTTGCCGAGCTGCTGGGCCGGAAACACCTTGCCCTTGACGGTGCCGCCGGAATCCTTCTCGACCGCGGCGGCCCAGTCCTCCAGCGATTTCTGCAGCGGATGCGAGGCCGGCACCCAGTGCGAGATCTTCAGATCGAAGGTCTTCTCCTGCGCGAACGCTGGGCTCACGCTTGCTGCCAGCAGCAACGCCAGACAGGCTTTCCTCATCACGCGTCTCTCCCTGTTTTCGACGGCGGGCTTCGATGGCCCGGTCTCGTTAATTAACATGTTATCTAATTGGCCGGCGCGTTCAAGCCGGAAACTGGCGCGCACCTCGCCACGCCGTCTACATCATCCATGTTGCATGGATTTGTCGCGCTGCGGCGAACGCCCTCCCTTCTTCCCAACCGTTATATGATATAATTATCCTGCACGGAGCGAGGCGACAAGCGACCCGCGACGAAAGCCTACAGGATCGGAAGGAGCAAGTATTGCGGACAAAAGTCGCAATCATCGGGGCCGGGCCGGCCGGATTGTTGCTCGGGCAACTGCTGCACACATACGGCATCGACAACGTCATCCTGGAGCGGCAGAGCCCGGATTACGTGCTCGGCCGCATCCGCGCGGGTCTCCTGGAGGAAGGAACCGTCTCACTGCTCGATCAGGTCGGCGCTGGCGCGCGCGCACATGCCGAAGGTCTGGTGCATGAAGGTATCGAGCTCGCCTTCTCCGGCCGCCGTCACCGCATCGACATGAAGGGCGCGACCGGCAAGACGGTGATGATCTACGGCCAGACCGAGGTCACGCTCGACCTGATGAATGCGAGGAAGGCCGCTGGTCTCACCTCCGTCTACGAGGCCAGGGACGTGCAGCCGCATGATTTCGACGGCAGTCACCCGCGCGTGACCTATGTGAAAGATGGCGTCACCCACGCGATTGATTGCGATTTCATCGCCGGCTGCGACGGTTTCCACGGCGTCAGCCGCGCGAGCGTCCCGTCTTCGGCGATCGAGGAGTTCGAGCGGGTCTATCCATTCGGCTGGCTCGGCATTTTGTCTGACACCCCGCCTGTCAGCCATGAGCTGATCTATTCCAACCACGCCCGCGGCTTTGCGCTGTGCACGATGCGATCGACCAAACGCAGCCGTTACTATGTGCAATGTGCGCTCGACGATCATGTCGACCAATGGCCGGACGACCGCTTCTGGGACGAGTTGAAGCGCCGGCTCGACCAGGAAGCGGCCGACAGCCTCGTCACGGGCCCGTCGATCGAAAAGAGCATCGCGCCGCTGCGCAGCTTCGTCGCCGAGCCGATGCGTTTCGGCAAAATGTTCCTGTGCGGCGACGCCGCTCACATTGTGCCGCCGACCGGTGCCAAGGGACTGAACCTCGCCGCCAGCGATGCGCACTATCTGTCGAGTGCGCTACGCGAATTCTACGACGAGCGATCCAGCGCCGGCATTGACGCTTACTCCAGCAAGGCGCTGGCGCGCGTCTGGAAAGCCGTGCGGTTTTCCTGGTGGATGACCTCGATGCTGCACAAATTCCCTGACACCGGCACCATCGGCGCCCGCATCCAGCTCGCCGAGCTCGACTACGTCACGCAGTCCCAGGCGGCGACGACGTCGCTGTCGGAAAATTATGTCGGGCTGCCATTTTAGGACGGCATCGCTCTGTCCGCATCGTCATTGCGAGCCAACGGGTCCGCGCGAAGCGCGGCCCGATGACAGGCTCCGCGAAGCAATCCAGGAATCCCTCCGCGAGACAGCCTGGATTGCTTCATCGCAAGAGCTCCTCGCAATGACGAGGCGCATCCGTTTCAAACGCCCGCGCAAATTCCGTTTGAAACTTTGTAATTGATGCATCTGCCACGTCTATCGCGTTCAATGCCGGCCACACAGCAACGCGAGACCGCCATGACCATGCCTGACGTCCCCGCCGGCTTCGAGCCGCATTTCCGCAAAGCCCCGCTCACCGATCCCTGGGAGCCGCTTTATTCGAAGAAGTCCGAGAAGAGCGTCACCGTTGGATTGCGGCTGGCGACGCCGCACACCAATGCGCGCGGGCTGATCCATGGCGGACTGATCGCGGCACTGGCCGATGCCGCCATGGGCTACAGCTGCGCGCAGGCGACGGGCTGGACGACGTCATTCGTCACGATTTCGCTGTCGGTCGACTATGTCGGCGCCGCCGAGATCGGCCAATGGCTCGCGGTCGAGGGCGAGGCGATCAAGACCGGGAGCACGATCTGTTTCGCGCAATGCCTGGTGAAGGCCGACGACGCCGTAATCGCGCGGGCGAGCGGGACGTTCAGGGTGGTGCCGAAGAAGGGGTGATCGGTCTCGTGCCCCGGAGGCGGCGCAGCGCCACTTCCGCGGTGCGTTGCAGAGCCGGGGCCCATCCATCCGCAGTCCAACCTGCTGCTCCTGGGTCCCTGTGTCTGGGAAGTCTGGCATGATGATGGTGGGCGGGAAGCCGTTGGGTCCTTGGCGCTTGACGCCGTGAGCCGGCTCGGTCTCCCGCCCGTTCCATCTATCAACCTGAACAGTTGCACGAGGCTGCGTCAACAGACCTCGCATCACAGGGACAGGCACCGTGATCATATCCTCTCGTTGCGTCGGGATCGACATCTCCAAACATCACCTTGATATTTTCGATGAGGCCATCGGCGTAGCGGAACGCATCGCCAACGCGCCACAGGCCATCACACAGCTGGTGGCGCGTTGGCGATGTGATGCGCTGATCGTCTTCGAGGCTACGGGGGTCTATGACCTCGAGCTTCGGGAGGCCCTGCATCGGGCCGGCATCCGCTTTGCCCGGATCAATCCGGCCCGTGCCCGCGACTTTGCCCGCGCCAGCGGCCAGCTCGCCAAGACCGATCCGATCGATGCGCGGATGCTGGCGGCCTTTGCCCGCGCCATGAAGCCCGCCACCGAGCAGGCCGCGACGCCTGCTCGCAACACTTTGGCAAGGCTTGCAAAACGGCGGGACCAACTGGTTGCCATGAGGGCCCAGGAAAAGAACCGCCGCAGCGAAGCCGAGGACCGCGCCATGGTGGAACGCATCGCTCGCCTCATCGAGGTCCTCAATGATGAGATCGCCGAAATCGACACTGAGATTCATGCGCTCGTCAAAGCCGAACCGGAGCTTGCCAATGATGCACAGTTGATGCGCTCGGTGCCCGGCGTGGGACCCGTCGCTTGCATGCAACTCCTCACCCAGATGCCCGAACTTGGGCGTCTCGGGCCAAAGGAGGTGGCCGCTCTTGCCGGCCTGGCTCCCTTCAATGTCGATAGCGGGGCTTATCGTGGCAAGCGCAAGATCGGCGGCGGACGAAAGCGCGTCCGCGACGCCCTCTACATGGCTGCTCTCAACGCCGTTCGTCGCGCCGATCACTTCAAAATCTTCTATGACCGGCTCCGTCTGGCCGGCAAACCAGCAAAGCTCGCCCTCATTGCTGTCGCAAGGAAGCTGCTGACCATCCTCAACGCAATGCTGCGCGACCGAAAACCCTATAAAATCGCACCATCAACATAACAGTTGCCGGCTCTGCGCCGCAACGCCCAGGGAGTTGCAGCTTGTCCGGGACACGAATTTCACCCAAACCTCCACTCCGCCGTCTCCACCACGAGATCGATGAACGCGCGCACCTTGGCCGAGAGCAGCCGCGAAGTCGGATAGACGATGTGGATCGGCAGTGCCGGCTGCTCATATTTCGCCAGCACGATCTTCAGCCGTCCGCGCCTCAGGCCCTCGGCGGCCTGATAGGCCAGCACGCGGGTCACGCCGCCGCCGGCCTCGGCATATTGCAGCGCCGCGTCGGCGCTGTTGCTGGTGAAGCGCGGGGTCGGCGTCACCTCGATGTCGCGGCCATCGCGCCGGAAGCGCCATTCGGACCAGGGGCCGAACTGGATGGTCTGGTGCTCGAGCAAGGCCTCAGGCGTCTTCGGCTCGCCGTGGCGCTTGAGATAGCCGGGCGTGGCCACCACGATCCGCCGCATCTCGCCGACCTGGCGCGCGACCAGCGAGGAATCGGCGAGATGGCCGATCCGCACCGCGGCGTCGACGGCGTCCTCCACGAGGTTGACGAGATGGTCCGACAACCGCAGTTCGCAGGCGACTTCTGGATAACGGGTGAGATAGGCGGTCATGACCGGCCCGACATGCAGCCGGCCGAAGCCGACCGGGGCCGACACCACCAGACGCCCGCTCGGGCGGTTGCGCTCCTCCCGTGCCGAGCCATCGGCTTCATCGACGTCGGCGAGGATGCGCCTGACGCGCTCCAGATACCGGGTGCCGACGTCGGTCAACCTCACCTGCCGGGTCGTCCGCTGCAACAGCCGCGCGCCGAGATGCTCCTCCAGCGCCGCGATCGTTCGCGTCACTGCCGAGGGCGACAGCTGCAGCTTGCGCGCCGCCGGCGCAAAGCCGCGCAGATCGGCGACGGTGACGAAGACGTGCATGGCTTCGAGGCGGTCCATGGTATTATTGCATATATCGCAACGATGAAGTGTCAAGCGGGTCGATTGTTTTGGTTGGCGTGAGGGTCCATCTTGCGAAGGAAGACGCAGCGATGCGCCGGAATTTCAGGAGATGTTCCGATGACGACAGCAGTTCACACCTATGCCAGCGACGTCGCCTTCTCGCCCGCGGTGAAGGCGATCCAGGCGCGCAAGGGCTCGCGCGAGGCCTATGCGCGCAGCGAGCAGCGCGGCTGGCGCACCGAGGTCGACGACAACCTCGCGGCCTTCCTGACTGAGGCCAACAGCTTCTATTTCGCTACCGCCGCGGCCGACGGCCAGCCCTACATTCAGCACCGCGGCGGCCCGAAGGGTTTTCTCAAGGTGCTCGACAAGCAGACGCTTGCCTTCACCGACTATGCCGGCAATCAGCAGTTCATCACGCAAGGCAATCTCTCGGAGAACCCCAAGGCCTATATCTTCGTGATGGATTACGCCCATCGCCGCAGGGTGAAGATCTGGGGCGAGGCGCGCATAGTCGAGGACGACGAGGCACTGACCACGTCATTGATGCCGAAAGGCTACCGCGCGCGGCCCGAACAGGTGATCCTGTTCAAGATCGCAGCCTGGGACACCAACTGCCCGCAGCACATCCCGCAGAAGTTCGACGCCGGCGATGTCGCGGCGGCGCTGGCGGCGAGGGACCAGCGGATCGCGGAACTGGAAGCGGAAGTCGCGGCGCTGAAGGGCGAGAAGGTGGGGGGAGTAGTTCCCTAACCTGCTGCTTTCTTACCCTCCCCTGGAGGAGGAGGGTCGATCGCGCGAAGCGCGAGCGGGGTGGGTCGATTTCTCCACGCGGGCAGTGTTCTACGAGGAGAGACCGTCACCCCACCCCGTCTCATGCCTCGCTTCGCTCGATATGAGCCGACCGTCCCCCTCCAGGGGGGTAAGAGTCACACCACGCTCGCGCCTTCGTGCTGGAAGCCGAGATAGCTCGCGGCCACCCGCTCGTTTGCCGCGATGTCGCTGGCCTTGCCGCTGAGCACGAACTCGCCGAGCTCCATCACGTAGGCCTGGTCCGCGATCTTCAGCGCGGCCTGCGCGTTCTGCTCGACCAGCAGCACCGAGACGCCGCTGGCGCGCAGCTCGGTGACGATGCGGAAAATGTCGGCGACGATGATCGGCGCAAGCCCCAGGCTCGGCTCGTCCAGCATCAGGAGCTTGGGCTCGCCCATCAGTGCGCGGCCCATCGCGAGCATCTGCTGCTCGCCGCCGGAGAGCGTGCCGGCGAGCTGCTTGCGCCGCTCCTTCAGCCGCGGGAACAGCGTGTAGACCCGCTCCATCGAGGCCTTGGCCTTGCTCCGCTCGATGCGGAACGCGCCCAGCTCGAGATTGTCCTCGACATTCATGGTCACGAACAATTCGCGGTGCTCGGGGACGAGGCCGAGACCCATCGCGACGCGGTCCTCGATGTCGAGCCGTGCGAGATCCTGGCCGGCAAAGGCAACGCGGCCCTTCAGCGGCAGAATGCCCATGACGGCCGAGAGCAGCGTGGTCTTGCCGGCGCCATTGGCGCCGACGATGGTGACGATCTGGTTGGCCCCGACCTCGAGCGAAACCGAGCGCACCGCCTCGACCTTGCCATAGGCGACATGGGCATCGGTGACGGACAACAGCGTGCTCATGCCGCCACTCCGAGATAGGCCTTGATCACTTCGGGATTGGTCTTGATCGTCGCCGGCGTGCCTTCCGCGATCTTGGTGCCGAAATCGAGCACCACGATGCGGTCGGCAAGGTTCATCACGAACCCCATGTCGTGCTCGACCAGCAGCACGCTCATGCCGCCGTCGCGCAGCTCGCGGAGTAGAGCTGCCAGCCGTTGCTTTTCCATGTGACGCAGGCCCGCGGCCGGCTCGTCGAGCAGCAGCAGCATCGGATCGACGCAGAGCGCGCGGGCGATCTCGACGATGCGCTGCTGGCCGAGCGAGAGCGAGCCTGCCAGCTGGTGCATCTGCTCGGTGAGGCCGACACGCTCGATCTGGCGGGCAGCTTCGGCGAGCAGCTTGGCCTCATCGGCGCGGTCGAGCCGCAGCATGGAGGAAACGGGTCCGGAATGGCCGCGCAAATGTGCGCCGATCGCGACGTTCTCCAGCACGGTCATGTCGGGGACGAGCTTGACGTGCTGGAAGGTCCTGCTGATGCCGAGCTTGACGATCTCCTGTGGCGGCGCGTTGTCGACCTTCCGACCGAGCACCGAGATCGAACCCGAGGTCGCCGACAGCACGCCGGTGATCAGGTTGAAGGTCGTGCTCTTGCCGGCGCCGTTCGGTCCGATCAGTGCGACGATCTCGCGGGCCTGGACCTCGAAGGAAACGTTGTTCACCGCGACCACGCCGCCGAACTGCTTTCGCGCCTTCTCCACCTGAAGCAGGACGCCGGTCTCGGCGGGCGCGCGGGCGCGATGCTCCAGCTTCAGGGAGGTGTCCGGCTTCCTGCCATCGGTGCGCTCGGGGAAGAACGACATCAGCCAGGGCCAGAGGCCGCCGGGCGCAAGCTGCAGCAGGGCCACGAGCATGATCCCGAACACGATGGTCTCGACCTGGCCGGAGCCCGGCAGGATCAGCGGCAGATAGCTTTGCAGCACCTCCTTCAGCACCACGACGATCGCCGCGCCCAGGACGCCGCCCCAGACATAGCCGGCGCCGCCGACCACCGCGATGAAGAGATACTCGATGCCGGCCTGCGCGCCGAACGGCGTCGGGTTCACCGCGCGCTGAAGATGCGCATAGAGCCAGCCGGAGAGGCCGGCGAGCACCGCGGCATGGATGAACACCAGCAGTTTTGCGCGCGGCGTGTGCACGCCGAAGGCTTCCGCCGCGATATGGCCGCGCCTGAGCGCGCGGATGGCGCGGCCGGTGCGGGAGTCCAGGAGGTTCATCGTCAGCAGGGCCGAGAGGATCACGGCGACCCAGATCGCGTAGTAGATCGAGCCGGGCGAGAGCATCTTGAACGCGCCGATCGACAGCGGCGGGATCGCCGAGATGCCGTCGTTTCTCCCTAAGAATTCCAGCTTGCTGAAGAGATAGAACAGCCCGAGCCCCCAGGCCAGCGTGCCGAGCGGCAGATAATGGCCGGAAAGACGGACGGTGATAAGCCCGAGCAGCACCGCGAGCGATCCGCTGACCAGAAGCGACAGCGGCAGCGTCAGCCAGGGCGACAGGCCGTAGGCCGTCGACAGCACCGCGGTGGTGTAGGCGCCGAAGCCGACGAAGGCTGCCTGTCCGAACGAGGTCAGGCCGCCGACGCCTGTCAGCAGCACGAGGCCCATCGCGACGAGCGCCGCAAGGCCGATATTGTCGAGCAGCACGATCCAGAACGGCGGCATGCCCGGGACGAACGGGACGGCCGCCATGAGAGCTGCGAAGATGAGGATGGGAAGCCGGCTCTGCATCTTGGCGTCAGTCCTTCTCTTCCTCGACCGCAGGCGCGGCGAGCGAGCGCAGCAGCAGCACGGGGATCAGCAGCATGAAAACGATCACTTCCTTGTAGTTGGAGGCATAGAAGGACGAGAACGCCTCGACGATGCCGACCACCAGCGCCGCGACGGCGGTGAGGGGGTAGCTGACGAGCCCGCCGATGATCGCGGCGACGAAACCCTTCAGGCCGATGAGGAAGCCGCTGTCGTAATAAAGCGTCGTGATCGGCACGATCAGGATGCCCGACAGCGCGCCGATCACGGACGCCAGCAGGAAGGCGATCTGCCCGGACAGCGTGGTGCGGATGCCGGCGAGCCGCGCTCCCAGCCGGTTCACGGCGGTTGCCCGCAGCGCCTTGCCGTAGAGCGTCAGGCCGAAGAACAGCCAGAGCCCGACGATGAAGGCGATGGTGATGGCGTAGACGGTGATGCTCTGGCCGGTGAAGCGCAGCGCGCCGGCGGTGAAAGCACCGGACAGCACGGCAGGTCCGCGCTGGCCCTCGGCGCCGAAGAACAGCAAGCCCAGCCCCTGCAGCGCGAGATGGACACCGACCGACGCGATCAGCAGCACCAGCACCGAGGTGTGCGCCAGCGGCTGGAACGCGATACGGTAGAGATAGAGCCCGATCATCGCGACGATCACCAGCGACAGCGCGATGCAGACCACGACCGGCGGCTTCTGCGCGGCGAAGTAAAGCGTCAACGCCAGCACGATGGCTGGCAGCACGATGTTGGTGATGAGGCTGCGCGCGATCAGCCGCGCATGCAGCGCCTTGCGCGCCACGAACAGGTCGAAGGCGAACGCGCCGATGCCGAGCGCGAGCGCGAGCTTGGCCGTGCCCGGCATCTGGCCCGCGGCCAGCGAGGCATAGGTCAGCGCGCCATAGGTGACGAATTCGCCTTGGGGAATGAGGATGACGCGGGTGACGGCGAACACCAGGACCAGCGCCAGGCCGAGCAGCGCGTAGATCGCGCCATTTGTGATGCCGTCCTGCACCAGGAACAGCATGATGGTGGTATTCAAGACCGGACGCTCCCCCTCAAGATTGAGGACCGGTCTCCGCAATTGCGGTGGATGGTCCCCTCACAGCCATTGAAATACGCTGACGTTATTTGATATGGTCCATAACAATTATCAAATATAACATCAAGGGTGGGGAACGACCCGTCCCGAATTTAGCGGGATTATGAGCACGAGGCGATGACCGTTTCGAAAGCCGCTGAAAAGTCCTCCGAAAAACCCGCCGACGCGGCCAAGGGCCGCAAGGACGCGGGCGACGTCCAAGCCGAAGCGCTCCAGCTCGGCGAGCTCTCCGAACAGCTCGGCTATGTCCTGAAGCGGGCCCAGCTCAAGGTGTTCGAGAACTTCTTGCGCTGCATGGCCTCGCTCCAGCTGACGCCGGCGCAGTTTTCGGTCCTGCTCCTGGTCGAGAAGAACCCCGGCCGTAACCAGACCGAGATCGCCTCCACCCTCGGCATTCTCAGGCCGAACTTCGTGGCGATGCTCGATAATCTCGAAAGCCGCGATCTTTGCGCGCGGATCCGCTCCACCAACGACCGCCGCTCGCACATCCTGGTGCTGACCGACAAGGGCAAGGCCGTGCTGTCGCGGGCGAAAAAGCTCGTCGCCACCAAGCATGAGGCCCGGCTGAACGATCTGCTCGGTCAGGCCAACCGCGAAGCCCTGATCGGGATGCTCTCGAAGATCGCCAACGAATTCTGACTCTTGCCCTCCAGGGCAGGGTGAGCGCGATCTCAATCCACCAGGATCACCCTGATGTCGTTCACATTGGTCAGCGTCGGTCCCGGCTGCAGCAGATCGCCCGTCGCCTCGAAGAACGAGGTCGCGTCGTTGTTGTCGAGATAGGCCTGCGGGGCAAGCCCCTGCGCCTTCATCCTTGCGAACGTTGCCGCGTCGATCAGCGCGCCGGCGGGGTCGGTGGGGTGGCCGGCGCCGCCGTCGGCGCCGTCGGTGTCGCCGGCGAGGGCCGCGACACCGGCCATGTCCTGCAACAGGCCGGCGAGCGCCAGCGCGTATTCCTGGTTCGGTCCGCCGCGTCCCTGGCCGCGCACGGTCACCGTGAGCTCGCCGCCGGAGAGGATCGCGACGCGCTTGCCCTGGGCCCGTGCTTCCAGCGCCAGCCTGGCGTGATCGGCGGCGACCTCGCGCGCCTCGCCTTCGAGGTCTGCGCCGAGATCGATCGTCTCGTAGCCGGAGGCGCGTGCGAGCTTCACCGCGGCGTCGAGCGACTGCTTGGGCCGCGCGATCAACTCGAAATGCGTGCGCGCAAAGGCGGCATCGCCGGGCTTGCAGCTCTCGTTGGCGGGATCGTCGAGCGCGCGGCGGATGGCATCGTCGACGTCGAGCTTGTATTTCGCGACGATCGCGCGCGCGTCCGCCAGCGTGGTCGGATCGGGCACCGTCGGGCCGGAGGCGATCGCGGACGGATCGTCATGCGGCACGTCCGAGATCGCGAGCGTCACGATCTCGGCGGCATTCGCGCCGGCGCGCGCCAGGCGTCCGCCCTTGATCCGCGAGAGGTGCTTGCGCACGACGTTCATCTCGCCGATCGGCGCGCCCGAGCGCAGCAGCGCCTTGTTCACCGCCTGCTTCTGCGCGAAGCTGATGCCGTCCGCCGGTGCGATCCAGTTCGCCGAGCCGCCGCCGGTGAGCAGCACGAGCAGCAGATCGTCCGGCCCGGCTTCGGCAGCGAGCGCGAGCGTGTCGGCGGCACCCTTCAGGCCGGCCTCATCCGGCACGGGATGCCCGGCCTCGACCACGCGGATGCGGCGCGTCCGCACGCCATAGCCGTGGCGCGTGGTGGCGATGCCGACGAGGCGTTCCGGGGCGAGCTTGAGCGTGTCGAGATAGTGCCGCTCGGCCGCTGCGGCCATGGCGCCGGCGCCCTTGCCGGCAGCAAGGCAGATCACGCGCCCCTTGGGCGCCGGCCGCAAATGCGGTGCCAGCACCACATCGGGATGGGCGGCGGCGACGGCGGCGTCGTAGAGCGCGCGGAGCAGGGGACGTCGGTCGGTCATGGCGATGGCCTTCGGCAGACTTGAACGGAGTGGCGACACGCGCCGCCGTTCACCTGCCTAGCGCATCGGGCGCCGGAGCGTAAGCCGGCTTTGCCATCATTCGAATATGCAATCGCGTGATGGCGAAAAGGCCCCCCGCGATGCTCTCGCGGAGGGCCATTTGGACCGATGGACTCGGGCTGGAGGCTAGCCGCTGGGGTCGGCGCTGATCACGTCGCCGAACAGATCCCACTTCTCGCCCTTGAACTTCATGAGCTGGAGCGAGCTGATCGGTGCGAAGTCGTTCGCGCCGGTGTTGATCTTGATGCCGGGCAGCAGCACCTCGGTGCGGAAGTCCTTCAGGCTCGCCGCCTGCTTCATGACGTTCTCGCGCGTGAGGTTGTCGCCGCACTTCTTCAGCACTTCCACCAGCGTCTGTGCCACGCCGTAGCCGACCACGGTGCCGCCGTCGAGCTTGTCGCCTTCAGGGAAGTACTTGGTCATGAAGTCGAGGAACGCCTTCATGCCGGCGTCGTCCTTCCACTGCGGATCGGAGACGTCCTTCAGGTAGGCGGCCGAGATGATGTCCTGCGCGTTGTCGAAGCCGGCCGGCTTGATCACGCTGCCGACCGAGGCCGAGACGTTGTTGAGGAAGTGGATCGGCTTCCAGCCGATCTCGGCGTTCTTCTTGATCGCCTGCGCCGCGAACTTCGGCGTGGTGATGTTGATGAAGACGTCGGCTCCGGTCGCCTTCAGCTTGACGATGTGGTTGTCGATGGTCGGCTCCGACGTCTCGTAGCTTTCCTCCAGCACGATCATGCTTGCGGCCTTGGCGCCGAGGCCGTCCTTCAGGCCCTTCAGGTAATCCTTGCCGTAATCGTCGTTCTGATAGAGCACGCCGATCTTGGCGTTCGGCAGCTCCTTCAGAATGTATTTGGCGTAGATCTGCGTCTCGCTCTGGTAGTTGGGCTGCCAGCCCATCGTCCAGGGGAAGTTCTGCGGATCGTTCCACTTGGTGGCGCCGGTGGCGACGAACAGCTGCGGAACCTTCTTCGAGTTCATGTATTTCTGGATCGCCGAGTTCGGCGGCGTGCCGAGCGAATTGAAGATGAACAGCACCTCGTCGCTCTCGACCAGCTTGCGGGCCTGCTCCACCGTCTTCGGCGGTGAGTAGGCGTCGTCGTAGGAGACGAAATTGATCTTGCGGCCGTTGATGCCGCCTTCGTCGTTGATCTTCTTGAAATAGGCGGCTTCGGTGCGCCCGATGATGCCATAGGCGGAGGCCGGTCCGCTGTAGGGCATGATGTTGCCGATCTTGATCTCGGTGTCGGTCGCGCCGGTATCGTATTTCTTCTGGGCCGATGCAGTTGAGGTCGAAGCCGCAATGAGCGCGAGCGCCAATGATGCGGCCGCGAGTTTGCCGGTGACAGCGGGCATTCCAATCTCCCTATTTTTCTTGGTGTGTGCGTCCCTTTTCTTGTCTCATTTTTTGGCGACGCGGCTGCAATTCAATACGATTTGCCGGAAAGCTTCAAGGAAAACCCCTGCGGCAAGGCCGCAGGGGATGCGTCTTTAGTCGATTGAGGCTTACATCTTTAGCGGCTGGTTAAGGTCAGCCGCCGACATCGCCGCTCAAGACGTCGCCAAATCGCTCCCAATGCTCGCCCTTGAAGCGGATCAATTGCAGTTGCGAGAGCGGCGCGAAATCGGAGGCCGACGTGTTGACCTTGATGCCCGGCAGCAGGCCGGCTGGCTCGAAGTCCTTGATGCTGGCGGCCTGCTTCATGATGTTCTCGCGGGTCAGATTGTCACCGCAGGCCTTGAGCACGTGAACGAGACCCTGGGCCACGATGTAGCCGTACATCACCGAGGCGTCGGCGCGGTTCGCCTCCGGATAGTACTTATCCAGGAATTCGTTCCAGCCAATCATCGCCTTGTCGTTCTTCCACTGCGCGTCGGTCGGATCCTTGAAATATTGCGACGAGATGATGTCCTGGGCGTTCTCGAAGCCGGCCGGCTTGATCACGCTGCCGATCGAGCCCGAGACGTTGTTGAGGAAATGCAGCGGCTTCCATCCGATCTCGGCGTTCTTCTTGATCGCCTGTGCCGCGAATTTCGGCGTTGTGATGTTGAAGAACACGTCGGCGCCGGTCGCCCTGAGCTTGACGATGTGGGAGTCGATGGTCGGCTCCGATACCTCGTAGCTTTCCTCCATCACGATCATCGAGGTCTTGGCGCCGAGCCCGTCCCTGAAGCCCTTCAGATAGTCCTTGCCGTAATCGTCGTTCTGGTAGAGCACGGCGATCTTGGCGTTCGGATGATTCTTCAGGATGTACTTGGCGTAGATGATCGACTCGCTCTGGTAGTTCGGTTGCCAGCCCATCGTCCACGGGAAGTTCTGCGGATCGTTCCATTTGGTGGCGCCGGTCGCGACGAACAGCTGCGGCACCTTCTTCTGGTTCATGTATTTCTGGATCGCCGAGTTCGGCGGCGTGCCGAGCGAATTGAAGATCAGCAGCACTTCGTCGCTCTCGACCAGCTTGCGCGCCTGCTCCACGGTCTTCGGCGGCGAATAGGCATCGTCATAGGAGACGAAATTGATCTTGCGGCCGTTGATGCCGCCTTCTGCGTTGACCTTGCGGAAATAGGCCTCCTCGGTCTTGCCGATCACGCCGTAGGCGGAGGCCGGTCCGCTGTAGGGCATGATGTTGCCGATCTTGATTTCGGTGTCGGATGCGCCGGTGTCGTATTTCTTCTGCGCGGATGCTGCCGTGGAAAGGGCGGCAGCCAGCACGAGGGCAGCCGAGAAGGCCCCCAATCGCACATGCATTGCAGGCATCTTGATCTCCCTAGGAAGATTTGAATGTGTCGATTGTTCTTGTTGGGGGCGATCGTTGCTCGTCGCTCCATCGTGCATTCAATACCTATCGACGGCCGTCAGCAAGGAGAACGCACCGCATGAGCGTCGCAGGGCCGGCGATCCTTCGATGCTGGAATATTCCGGCGCGTGAGATTTGCGGCGCCAACCCACCGCTGGAGTTGCTTCTTGCAGAGGCGGCGATCTTGAATTGCACCGCCGCTCAGTGGCCCATCTCGCTGGAGATGATATTGCCGAACAGCTCCCATTTCCTGCCCTTGAACCGCATCATCTGGAGCTGCTCGATCGGGGCGTAATTGTCCGGCGCGGTATTGATCTTGATGCCGGGCAGCAGCGTATCGGGTTCGAAATCCTTCAGGCTGGTGGCCTGCTTCATGACGTTCTCGCGGGTGAGATCGTCGCCGCACATCTGCAGCACCTTCACCATGGTCTGCGCGGCGGCATAGCCGAACACGACGCCGGCATCGAGCTTGTTGGCCTTGGGGTCATACTGGGCGAGGAAACTGTAGAACTTTCTCATGCCGTCATCGGCATTCCACTGCGGATCGGAGCCGTCCTTGGTGTAGCTCGCCGACAGGATGCCTTGCGAGATCTCGAACCCCGCCGGTTCGATCACGCCGCCGACCGAGGCGGAGACGTTGGAGATGACGTGGACCGGATGCCAGTTGATCTCTGCCGCCTTCTTGATCGCCTGCGCCGTGAATTTCGGTGTGGTGATGCTGATGAAGACGTCGGCGCCGGAGGCTTTCAATTTGACGACGTGCTCGTCGACGGCCGGCTCCGAGGTGCTGTAGGCCTCTTCCAGCACGATCATCGAAGCCTTGGCGCCGAGGCCCTCCTTCAGCCCGTTCAGATAGTCCTTGCCGAAATCGTCGTTCTGGTAGAGCACGCCGATCTTTCCGTCCGGCTTCTCCTTCATGAGGTATTTGGCGTAAATGCGCGCCTCGCTCGCGTAGTTCGGCTGCCAACCCATGGTCCAGGGATATTGCTCTGGATCGTTCCATTTCGACGCGCCGCTCGCCACGAACAATTGCGGCACCTTCTTCTCGTTCATGTATTTGCGGATGGCGCTGTTGGTGGAGGTGCCGAGTGAGCCGAAGATCAGGAGCACCCCGTCGCTCTCGACCAGCTTCCGCGCCTGCTCCACCGTTTTCGGCGGCGAGTAGGCGTCATCATAGGAAATGAACTTGATCTTGCGGCCGTTGATGCCGCCCTCGGCATTGACCTTGTTGAAATAGGCCTCCTCGGTCCGGCCGATCGAGGCATAGGCGGAGGCCGGCCCGCTATAGGGCATGATGTTACCGATCTTGATCTCGGTATCGGATGCGCCGCTGTCGTATTTCTTCTGCGCCAGCGCTTCGCTGCTCATTGCAGTGCACAAGGCGAGCGCGACCCAGAGGGACGCAACCTGGAAACGAACCGCGAGCATTGTTCTCCTTCCTCGGGGTGGATGGGTCGCATTGAACAAGATTGATACCCGCCGTCAACAAAAAGCCCCCGCGGTTGCCCGCGGGGGCCATCTACGCCGGATCGTTGCGTCAGCGGGTCACTCGGAGGCGACGTCGCCGCTGATGATCTCGCCGAACAGTTCCCACTTCTCGCCCTTGAAGCGCTGCATCTGGAGCTGGGCGATCGGGGCGAAGTCGGTGGCGCTGGTGTTGATCTTGACGCCGGGCAGCAGCGTGTCCGGCGCAAAATCCTTCAACGAAGCCGCCTGCTTCATGAGGTTGGCACGGGTGAGATCGTCGCCGCACATTTCCAGCGCCTTGGCCAGGGTCGACGCGGCGCCGTAGCCATAGACCATGCTGGTATCGGACTTGTCGGCACCCGGCATGTACTTGTCGACGAACTCGTTCCACCTCTTCATGCCGGGATCATTGGCCCATTGCGGGTCGGTGGAGTCCTTGGCATAGGCTGCCGACAACACGCCCTGCGCGTTTTCGAAGCCGGCTGGCTTCATCACGCTGCCAACCGAGATCGACACGTTGGTGAGGATCTGGAGCGGCTTCCAGCTGAGCTCGGCGGTCTTCTTGATGGTCTGGGCCGCGAACTTCGGCGTGGTGTAGATCAGGAGCACGTCGGGATTGGCCGCCTTGATCTTGACGATGTGACCGTCGATCGACGGCTCGGAGACCTCGTAGCTCTCTTCCATGATGATCATGGACGAGGCCTTCGCGCCGAGACCGTCCTTGGTGCCCTTGAGGTAGTCTTTGCCGAAATCGTCGTTCTGATAGAGGATCGCGATCTTGGCGTCCGGCTTCTCCTTCATCAGCCATTTGGCGTAGATGTGCGCTTCGCTCTGGTAGGAGGGCTGCCAGCCCATCGTCCAGGGGAAGTTCTTCGGATCGTTCCACTTGGTGGCGCCGGTGGCGACGAAGAGCTGCGGGATCTTCTTGGCGTTGAGGTATTTCTGGATCGCCGTGTTCGAGGGCGTGCCGAGCGGGTTGAAGACGGCCAGCACCTCGTCGCTCTCGACCAGCTTGCGGACCTGCTCGACGGCCTTCGGCGGCGAATAGCCGTCGTCATAGGTGACGAAGTTGATCTTGCGACCGTTGATGCCGCCCTTGTCGTTGACCATTCTGAAATAGGCCTCTTCGGTCTTGCCGATGATGCCATAGGCCGAGGCCGGACCGCTATACGGCATGATGTTGCCGATCTTGATCTCGGTATCGGACGCGCCGGTGTCGTATTTCTTTTGGGCGAGTGCAGCGCCGGAGGTGAGGGTGACGGCCGCCGTTGCCGTGACCAGCGCGGCGGCTCGCAGTGTTCTTCCGAAAAGCAATTGGGTCTCCTTGGTTAGACGACAGTCCTTGAGAGTTTTCAGTTCTTCTTGAGCTTGTTGACGAGTTGCTGGCCCAAGATCGCGACCTGCCGCGCGCCATGCGGCACGAGGTAGATGACGAGGAACAACAGCACGCCGAACACCGCGCCGGAGAGCCCCTTGGAGATGCTTTCCGCCATGTTTGGCACGAAGATGATGAAGGCCGCTCCGACGAACGAGCCGGGCAGCCAGCCGACGCCGCCGACGACCATGCCGAGGAACAGCGAGATCGCGAGCGTGATGGTGTAGCTGTCGGGGGCCACGAACTGCACGGCGATGGCGCCGAGCGAGCCGGCGATACCGGTGACGGCGGCGGAGACGCCAAAGGCCAGCGTCTTGTAGCGCGCGACGTCGACGCCCATGGCCGATGCCGCAATCTCGTTGTCGCGGATCGCCATGAATGCGCGGCCCGAGCGGGAGCGCAGCAGGTTCACCGCGAAAATGTAGATCGCGATCGTCACGACGAGCGTGAAGTAATACAGCCACATGTCCTGCGACATCGGCAGGCCGAACGGTGCGTCCGGCTTGGTGACGACGAGGCCCTGCACGCCGCCGGTCCAGTGTTCCAGGAAGTTCAGCTTCAACAGCTGCGGCATCGCGGTGGCGAGCGCGAACGTCGCGAGCGCGAGGTAGACGCCCGACAGCCGCAGGGCCGGCTTGCCGAACAGGTAACCGAATCCGAAGCAGACCACCGCGGAGATAGGAATGGTCAGTGCGTAGTTGATGTTGGCATGCTCCATCAACACCGCCGAGGTATAGGCGCCGACGGCGTAGAACGCGCTCTGTCCGAGCGAGAACTGGCCGGAGCCGCCGGTCAGGATGTTCAGCGCCAGCACGGCGAGCCCGTAGATCAGGAGCATCGTCATCTGGAAGACGATGAAGTTCTTGACGAGCAGCGGCACGATCAACAGCGCAGCCAGCACCACCAGCGAGGTGCCGGTGCCCAGTGTCATGGCCCGCTTCGGAACGGCCTCGACAGCCTGGTGGCCTTCGGCAACGACTTCTTCTGCTGCGCTCATGATCAAACTCGCTTGACGATGTGCCGGCCGAACAGGCCAGCGGGTTTGACGACCAGGACGGAGATGATCAGCGCGAGCGCGATCGGAAGTTTCAGCTCGTTGCCGACGCCGGGGATGTAGGTGCCGGCGAGGTTCTCGAAGATACCCATGAGAAAGCCGCCGACGACGGCGCCGAACGGGCTGGTCAATCCGCCGAGCACGGCGGCTGCAAAACCGTAGATCAGAACGCCGCCCATCATGTTGGGCTCCAGGAACACGACCGGCGCGATCAGCATGCCGGCGATGGCGCCGATCGCCGAGGCCATGCCCCAGCCGAGCGCGATCATCCAGCTCGTGTTGATGCCGACGAGGCGGGCGGATTCAGGCACCGAGGCGGCGGCCCGCATGGCGAGGCCGATCCGCGTGTACTGGAAGAAGAAATAGAGGCCGATCAGCAGCAGCACCGTGACGCCGATCATGCCGGCCTGGTGGGTCGAGATCAGCTGGCTGCCGAGGAACGGCGAGGAGCCGAACGGGGTCGGGTACTGCTTGATGGTGAAGTCCCAGATCAGGCCGGCCGAGGAATTGATGATCGCGAACAGGGCGATGAAGCCGGCGACGTTGGTCAGCACCGGCGCCTTCGCGAGCGGCTTGAACAGGATGCGCTCGATCGCGACGCCGCCGACGAAGGCGAAGGCCAGCGTGATCACGAACGCAGCCCAATAGGGCACGCCCCACTGCATCAGCTGCCATGAGACGAAAGTGGCAAACATCGCCATCTCGCCTTGTGCGAAGTTGAGATGGTCGATGGCTTGGTAGATCATCACCACGGCCAGCGCCATGCAGGCGTAGATGGCGCCGGTGGCGATTCCAGCCAGGATCTGGTTGGTGAACAGCTCCATTGTCCCGGCTCCCTCAGTAACCCAGATAGGATTTGCGGATTTCTTCGTTGTTCGCGATGTCCTTGGCCTTGCCCGACATCACGATGCGTCCGGTCTCGATCACATAGGCCTGGTCGGCGAGTTCGAGCGCGAGCTGGGCGTTCTGCTCGACCACCAGGATCGACACCTTGTCCTCGCGGTTGATCTTGCCGAGGATGCCGAACAGGTCGCGCACCACCAGCGGCGCGAGTCCGAAGGAGGGCTCGTCCAGCAGCATCAGCCGCGGCCGCAGCATCAGGGCGCGGGCGACCGCGAGCATCTGCTGCTCGCCGCCGGACAGCGTGCCGGCCACCTGGGTGTGCCGCTGCTTCAGCACCGGGAAGTGGGCGTACATGCGCTCGATGTCGGAGACGATGCCGGCGCTGTCCTTGCGGGTGATGGCGCCGAGCTGCAGGTTCTCCTCCACCGTCATGGTGGTGAAGGTGCCGCGGCCCTGCGGCACGTGGGCGATGCCGAACCGCACGATGCTTTCGGTCGAGCGGTTGTTCAGCGGCTTGCCTTCGAACTCGATGCCGCCGGTGGAGCGCACCATGTTGCAGATCGCGCGGAGCGTGGTGGTCTTGCCGGCGCCGTTGGCCCCGAGCAGCGTCGTGAGGGAGCCCT
This sequence comes from Bradyrhizobium sp. USDA 326, assembly GCF_049739485.1. Taxonomy (NCBI): domain Bacteria; kingdom Pseudomonadati; phylum Pseudomonadota; class Alphaproteobacteria; order Hyphomicrobiales; family Nitrobacteraceae; genus Bradyrhizobium; species Bradyrhizobium sp. USDA 326. The sequence goes on along the minus strand of NZ_JBMGQA010000001.1, from coordinate 1,429,457 downwards.
CGTTGAGCGAGAAGGACAGGCCATGGAGCGCCTGGACCTGGCCGTAATAAGCGCGCAGGTCCTTGACGTTGAGCAGTGTCGTCATTGGTCTTTGCTCCCGAGATACGCCTTGATGACGTCGGGGTCCGCCTGCACCTGGGCAGGGGTGCCTTCCGCGAGCTTCTTGCCGAAATTCAGCGCGACGACGTGGTCGGCGATCGACATCACAAGACCCATATGGTGCTCGACCAGCAGCACGGTCATGTGGCGCTCATCGCGGATGCGGCGGATGAGATCGCCGAGCACATAGACCTCCTCATGATTGAGGCCGCCGGCCGGCTCGTCGAGCAGCAGGATCTTCGGATCGGCCGCCAGCGCGCGCGCCAGCTCGACGCGCTTCTGCGTGCCGAAGGGCAGGCCGGACACGACGGTGTGGGCGACGTCCTCGAGATCGAGATAGGCGAGGATCTCGTGCACCTTCCTGTTGACGTCAGTCTCGCTGCGCCGAACCCAGGCAAGCCTCAGGGAATCGCTGATGATGTCGCTCGAGGTCTTCGAATGCGCACCGACGCGGACGTTGTCCATCACCGACAAATTCGGGAACAGTGCCACGTTCTGGAAGGTGCGGCCGATGCCGATCTCGGCGATCCGGTGCGGCGGCCGCGAGAGGATGCTGACGCCTTCCATCAGGATGTCGCCGGACGACGGCTGGTACAGCCGCGAGAGGCAGTTGAAGAGCGTGGTCTTGCCGGCGCCGTTGGGGCCGATCAATCCCAAGATCTGACCCTTGTGCATGTCGAACGACACGCCGTTGAGCGCGATGATGCCGCCGAACACGACGCTGACGTCGCGAACTGCGAGCAGGGGCGATGTCCCCCGCGCGAGCTGTGCCTGCGTCATCTCGTCTCGCTCACGTCGTTCAGTGAGCGATGGGGCGATGCGGACCGCTCCCGATGATGACAAAGGCTATCTGAACCCCTCGGCCACACGTGCAACTTTTCCTCCTGATTTCAGCTTTTTGCTGACGTCTTTTTTTGAGTGCGGCATCAGACCCCCGAGCGCCGCTTCGATGTTCCTTACCATCGCAAGCAGACGCGGTCCAATGTCGTTGATTAAGCGCTCTTCCGTGAAGCGGAATGCCGGCGCGCCGCAATTGAATGCGTAAGGTCCGGTTCCGTCGTTGAGCTTGAGTGCGACGCCGGCGGCGCCGATGTCGTCGTGCCAGTCGCCGACGGATATCGCAAAACCGTACTTCGCCACGGTTTCGCCGGAACGCTCCAATCCGTCGCGCATCTTCGGCCAGCGGCTGCCGTAATGTTCGCGCAGGATGCGCGACACTTCAGCGCGACCCTCGTCGTCGAGCGCCCAGAAATAAGCGCGGCCCATCGCACTGGTTGCAATCGGCACGCGCGCGCCGACGTCAAGTTGAACGCCGACCGTCTCGCTACCGCGGCTCTGCCCGAAATAGATCATGCTGTGACGGTCGCGGCCGCCGACGGCGACGGCACCGCCGGTCGCGCGCATTACTTCCTCCCGGAACGGCTCCGACAAATGCCGAACGCCCAGATTGGCTAACGCCGCGTAACCGAGCGCCATCGCAGCGGGTGCGAGCTGGTACTTCTCGAAGCGGGGAACCGGCGTCAGATATCCAAGCTTGGTCAACGTGTAGGTCAGCCGCGACACGGTGGGCTTGGGCAGATTGGTGCGGGCCGCAATCTCCTGATTGCCGAGCAGGCCGTCATTGGGTTGGAACGCGCGCAATACATCCAGTCCGCGGGAAAGCGCGACGACGAAATTCCGATCGGTCGCAGTCTTCTTTCCTGTACGCTTCATCCCTGATCTGCTTCTTGCGCGGAGTCGTTGACAACGTCCGTGCTTCAAAATAACCCTGCCGTCAAGATGCGGAATTAAATTCCGCACCGCGAAATCGAACAAAAGTAAATCCCCACCAAGGAGGGACACCGTGAGCGAAGTGGTCAAGCTTGAGCGTCATGACGAAATCGGGATCGTCACGGTCAACAGTCCTCCGGTCAATGCGCTGAGTGCCGCAGTCCGCGGCGGCATTCTGGAATGCATCAAGGCCGCAATCGCCGATCCCGCCATCAAGGGCATCGTGCTGACTTGCGCCGGCCGTACCTTCATCGCCGGAGCCGACATCACCGAATTCGGCAAGCCGCCGAAGCCGCCGGCCCTCAACGACGTGCTGTCCGAGATCGAGAATTCGCCGAAGCCCGTCGTTGCCGCGATCCACGGCACCGCGCTCGGCGGCGGCCTCGAGGTTGCGCTGGCCTGTCATTTCCGCGTCGCGGTGAAAGAAGCCAAGCTCGGTCTGCCTGAGGTGAAGCTGGGCCTGCTGCCGGGCGCGGGCGGCACCCAGCGCCTGCCGCGCGCGGTCGGGCCGGAACTCGCAGTCAAGATGATCGTCGGCGGCGACCCCATCGGTGCGGCGGAAGCGCTGAAGAACGGCCTGATCGAGGAGATCGTCGAGGGCCCGGCTTCGGGCGGCGAAGCCTTCGTGCGCAAGCTGCTGGCCGAGAAGCGCCCGCTGCGCCGCTTGCGCGACGACGATTCCAAGATCGCGGCGGCCAAGGCCGACCGCTCGATCTTCACCAATGCCGTCGCCGCCATGACCAAGAAGTCACGCGGCCTGGAGGCGCCGTTCGCGGCGGCTGACGCCGTCGGCTACGCCATCGACCTTCCGTTCGACGAAGGGTTGAAGAAGGAGCGCGAGGGCTTCCTGAAGCTCGTCGCCAGCGACCAGTCCAAGGCGCAGCGCTATGCGTTCTTCGCCGAGCGCGAAGCCGCCAAGATCGCGGGTGTCCCCGAAGGCACCAAGTCGCGCCCTGTGAACCGCGTCGCCATCCTCGGCGCCGGCACCATGGGCGGCGGCATCGCGATGTCGTTCGCCAATGCCGGCATCCCAGTCACGCTGATCGAGACCGCCGAGGAGCAGCTCAAGCGCGGCATGGGCGTCATGCAGAAGAACTGGGAGGCGACGGCAGCGCGCGGCGGCATCCCGGCGGACGCGCCCGCCAAGCGTATGGCGCTGATCGACGGCAAGGTCGGCATCGAGAATGTCGGCGACGCCGATCTCGTCATCGAGGCCGTGTTCGAGACCATGGCGGTGAAGAAGGAAGTGTTCGCCAAGCTCGACCAGTACGCCAAGCCCGGCGCGGTGCTCGCCTCCAACACCTCCTACCTCAACATCGACGAGATCGCGAAGTCGACCAAGCGTCCGCAGGACGTGCTCGGCATGCACTTCTTCTCGCCGGCCAACGTCATGAAGCTGTGCGAGATCGTGCGTGCCGACAAGACCGCGCCGGACGCTCTCGTGACGGCTGTCACGATCGCGCGCAAGATTGCAAAAGTGCCGGCCGTGGTCGGCGTCTGCGACGGCTTCGTCGGCAACCGCATGCTGGCGCAGCGCGGCAAGCAGTCCGAGAAGCTGCTGTTCGAAGGCGCGCTGCCGCAGCAGGTCGATGCCGTCGTCACCAAGTTCGGCATGCCGATGGGGCCGTTCGCGATGGGCGACCTCGCCGGCCTCGACATCGGCTGGCGCTCGCGCAAGGACCGCGGCATCAAGTCGGAGATCGCGGACGCGCTGTGCGAAGCCGGCCGCTTCGGCCAGAAGACCGGCAAGGGCTACTACAAGTATGAAGCAGGCAGCCGCGCCCCGCTGCCCGACCCCGAGGTCGAGAAGCTGATCGACGAGACGCTTGCCCGCCTCGGCCGCAAGAAGCGCGTCGTCAGCGACGAGGAGATCCTCGAGCGCATGATGTATCCGATGATCAACGAGGGCGCGAAGATCCTCGAAGAGGGCATCGCGGCGCGTCCGTCCGACATCGACGTGGTCTGGCTCTATGGCTATGGCTGGCCGATCTACCGCGGCGGCCCGATGTACTGGGCCGACAGCGTCGGCCTCAAGCACATCGCCGATCGCCTGTCCTTCTATGCCAAGGAGACCAACGACCCGAGCCTCGAGCCCGCCCCGCTGCTGAAGAAGCTCGCGGCCGAAGGCAAGACGTTTGCCTCGCTCGCGGCGGCGTCGAAAGCGGCGTGATCGGATTGGTAACTGCCGCGATGTCGCGCTCCGGGCAACGCTCTCTCCGTTCCCTCCCCCCTTGTGGGGGAGGGTCAGGGAGGGGGGTGGCTCCGGGCGAGGTTCGAGTTTGTGGCTACCCCTCTCCCCAACCCTCCCCCACAAGGGGGGAGGGAGCCCGAGCGCCCGTGCCTGCCTCACATGGAATTGCTGCCCAGGCAGCGAAGAGTATCGACCGCTAATGACCCATCCCGGCGAACAGTTTTACCCCGAGGGCGTGCGTTGGGACGAGACTATCGTCCAGGGCACGCTGCCCGACCTGTTGGCGAAGGCCGCCGCCGAGTACGGCCCGCGCACCGCGTTGGAATTCCGGGACCGTCCGATCAGCTATGCCGAGCTGGCAGCTCAGGCGGACCGCGCTGCCGCGGCGTTCCTGCGTGCCGGCTGCGGCAAGAACTCTTCCGTCGCGCTGTTCCTCGGCAACACGCCTGATCATCCCGTCAATTTCTTCGGCGCGCTGAAGGCAGGTAGCCGCGTTGCGCATCTGTCCCCGCTCGACGGCGAGATCGCGCTGACGCACAAGGTCTCCGACTCCGGCTCGCGCCTGCTCGTCACCTCGAACCTCCAGGCCTTGCTGCCGACCGCGCTGAAATTTCTGGAGAAGGGGCTGATCGACCGCCTGGTCGTCTGCGAGGACGATCATTGGGGCAAGGTCGGCACGCCGCAGACGGCAATCCCCGACGATCCCCGCATCGTGACCTTCAAGACCTTCGTCGAGGGGGCGACCCCGCCGGCACAGTGGCCGAACGTGAGGGCCGACGACGTCGCGCTGCTGCAATATACCGGCGGCACCACCGGCCTGCCCAAGGGCGCGATGCTCACGCACGGCAATCTCACCGCGGCGGTGTCGATCTACGACGTTTGGGGCAAGCCGGGGCGTGCCGCGCGTGGCGCTGCCATCGAGCGCGTCATCTGCGTGCTGCCGCTGTTCCACATCTACGCGCTTACCGTCGTGCTGTTGTCCTCGCTCCGCCGCGGCAATCTGATCTCGCTGCACCAGCGCTTCGACGTCGAGGCGGTGATGCGCGACATCGAGGTCAAGCGCGCCACCTACTTTCCGGGCGTGCCGACGATGTGGATCGCGATCGCCGCGCTGCCCGATCTCGACAAGCGCGACTTTTCCTCGCTCGCCACCATCGGCTCCGGCGGCGCGCCGCTGCCGGTCGAGATCGCGGGCTTCTTCGAACGCAAGGTCGGCAAGAAGCTCAAGAGCGGCTGGGGCATGACCGAGACCTGCTCGCCCGGCACCGGCCATCCGCCCGAGGGCCCCGAGAAACCGGGCTCGATCGGCCTGACGCTGCCCGGCATCGAGCTCGACGTCGTCGCGCTCGACGATCCCCGGCGCGTGCTGCCGCCCGGCGAAGTCGGCGAGATCCGCATCAAGGGCCCGAACGTCACCAAGGGCTATTGGAACAAGCCGGAGGGCTCCACGGATGCCTTCGTCGACGGCCGCTTCCTCACCGGCGACATCGGCTACATGGATCAAGACGGTTATTTCTTCCTGGTCGACCGCAAGAAGGACATGATCATCTCCGGCGGCTTCAACGTCTATCCGCAGATGATCGAGCAGGCGATCTACACCATCCCTGGCGTGCACGAGGTGATCGTGCTCGGCATTCCCGACCAGTACCGCGGCGAGGCCGCAAAGGCCTTCATCAAGTTGAAGCCCGGCGCAAAGCCGTTCTCGCTCGACGAGCTGCGCGCGCAGCTCACTGGCAAGCTCGGCAAGCACGAACTGCCGGCCGAAGTCGAGTTCGTCGACGATCTGCCGCGCACGCCGGTCGGGAAACTGTCGCGCCACGAATTGCGCCAGCAGCAGAAACCGTCACAATCCACCAGAACCGCATCAGGAGTTCGTTCTTGACCGACGCCGTCATCGTTTCCACCGCCCGCACCCCGATCGGCAAGGCCTATCGCGGCGCGCTCAACGCCACCGAGGGTGCGACCCTTCTGGGCCATGCCATCGGCGAAGCCGTCGCGCGCGCCAAGATCGACCCGAAGGAGGTCGAGGACGTCGTGATGGGTGCAGCCCTCCAGCAGGGCGCGACCGGCGGCAACATCGCGCGCAAGGCCCTGCTCCGCGCCGGCCTGCCCGTCACCGTCGCCGGCACCACCATCGACCGGCAATGCGCCTCTGGCCTGCAGGCGATCGCGCTCGCCGCGCGTTCGGTGATCTTCGACGGCGTCGAGATCGCAGTCGGCGGCGGCGGCGAGTCGATCTCGCTGGTGCAGAACGATAAGATGAACGGCTTCCATGCCCAGGACCCCGCGCTGCTCAAGATCAAGGGCGAGGTCTACATGCCCATGATCGACACCGCCGAAGTCGTCGCCAAGCGCTACGGCATCTCGCGCGAGAAGCAGGACGAATATTCGCTGGAGAGCCAGCGCCGCACCGCCGCCGCGCAGCAGGGCGGCAGGTTCAAGGAGGAGATCGCGCCGATCACGACGCAGATGGCCGTCACCGACAAGGCGACCGGCACTGTCTCGATGAAGGAGATCACGCTGTCGCAGGACGAAGGCCCGCGCCCCGAGACCACCATCGAAGGCCTCGCCGGGCTTAAGCCCGTGCGCGGCGAGGGCTTCAGCATCACCGCCGGCAATGCCAGCCAGCTCTCCGACGGCGCCAGCGCCTCGGTCATCATGAGCGACAAGGAAGCCTCAAAGCGCGGCCTCAAGCCGCTCGGCATCTTCCGCGGCTTCGTCTCCGCCGGCTGCGAGCCGGACGAGATGGGCATCGGCCCGGTCTTCGCCGTGCCGCGCCTGCTCAAGCGCCACGGTCTCACCGTCGATGACATCGGTCTCTGGGAATTGAACGAAGCCTTCGCGGTGCAGGTGCTGTATTGCCGCGACAAGCTCGGCATCGACCCCGAGAAGATCAACGTCGACGGCGGCGCGATCGCGGTCGGCCATCCCTACGGCATGTCCGGCGCGCGCCTCACCGGCCACGCCCTGATCGAAGGCCGCCGCCGCAAAGCCAAATACGCGGTGGTCACCATGTGCGTCGGCGGCGGCATGGGCTCGGCGGGGCTGTTCGAAGTATTGCAGTAATTCACAGGAGGATCCGATGGATCTCGCATTCACGAAAGAAGAGCAGGCGTTTCGCGAGGAAGTGCGGCAGTTCTTCCGCGACAACGTGCCGCCGGAGACGCGGCGCAAGATGGTCGAGGGCCGCCACCTCTCCAAGGACGAGATGGTGACTTGGTGGCGCATCCTCAACAAGAAGGGCTGGGGCGTCAGCCATTGGCCGAAGGAATATGGCGGCACGGGCTGGACGGCCGTGCAGCACTACATCTTCAACGAGGAGCTGCAGGCTCACCCCGCGCCGCAGCCGCTCGCCTTCGGCGTCAGCATGGTCGGCCCGGTCATCTACACTTTCGGCAATGAGGAGCAGAAGAAGAGATACCTGCCGCGCATTGCCAATGTCGACGACTGGTGGTGCCAGGGTTTTTCGGAGCCCGGCTCGGGATCTGACCTTGCCTCGCTGAAGACCAAGGCAGAGCGCCGTGGCGACAAGTGGATCATCAACGGCCAGAAGACCTGGACCACGCTGGCCCAGCACGCCGACATGATCTTCTGCCTCTGCCGCACCGACAACAACGCCAAGAAGCAGATGGGCATCTCCTTCATCGTGTTCTCGATGAAGTCGAAGGGCGTCACCGTACGCCCGATCCAGACCATCGACGGCGGCCACGAGGTCAACGAAGTGTTCTTCGACGACGTCGAGGTGCCCATCGAGAACCTGATCGGCGAGGAGAACAAGGGCTGGGACTACGCAAAATTCCTGCTCGGCAACGAGCGCACCGGCATCGCCCGCGTCGGCGTCTCCAAGGAGCGCATCCGCCGCATCAAGGAGCTCGCCTCCAAGGTCGAATCCGGCGGTAAGCCGATCATCCAGGACGCGGCGTTCCGCGAGAAGCTCGCGGCCTGCGAGATCGAGCTGAAGGCGCTCGAGCTCACCCAGCTTCGCGTCGTCGCCGATGAAGGCAAGCACGGCAAGGGCAAGCCCAACCCGGCCTCCTCGGTGCTGAAGATCAAGGGCTCCGAGATCCAGCAGACCACCACCGAGCTGCTGATGGAAGTGATCGGCCCGTTCGCCGCGCCTTTCGACGAGCACGGCGACGACGGCTCCAACGAAGCCATGGACTGGACCGCCCAGATCGCGCCGAGCTACTTCAACAACCGCAAGGTCTCGATCTACGGCGGCTCCAACGAGATCCAGCGCAACATCATCGCCAAGGCGGTGCTGGGGCTGTAGACGTCATTCCGGGGCGCGCGTCAGCGCGAACCCGGAATCTCGCGCGACAATCTCTGGATTCCGGGTCCCCGCGCTATCGCGCGTGTCTCGGAATGACGAAGCAAAAAATTCGGGTACGAGGAACAAAACAACATGGATTTTGATCTGTCCGAGGAGCAGCGGCTTCTCAAGGAAAGCATCGACGGGCTCTTGACCGATTCCTACGATTTCGAGCAGCGCAAGAAATATATGGCGGAGAAGGGCGGCTGGAGCAAAACGGTCTGGCTCAAGCTCGCCGAGCAGGGCCTGCTCGGCCTGCCCTTCGCGGAAGCCGATGGCGGCTTCGGCGGCGGCGGCGTCGAGACCATGATCGTGATGGAGGCGCTCGGCAAGGCACTGGTGCTGGAGCCCTATCTCGCCACAGTCGTGATCGGCGGCGGCTTCCTGCGCCATGCCGGCACCGATGCGCAGAAGGCCGCGCACGTGCCTTCGATCATCGACGGCAGCAAGACGCTCGCCTTTGCGCAGCTCGAGAAGAACTCGCGCTACGATCTGTTCGACGTCACCACGACCGCGAAGAAGAAAGGCGACGGCTGGATCATCGACGGCGAGAAGTTCGTCGTGCTCAACGGCGAGAACGCCGACACGCTTGTCGTCACTGCCCGGACCAAGGGCGATCGTCGTGACAGAAGCGGCATCGGCGTGTTCCTGGTCCCGGCGAATGCCAAGGGCGTCGCCAGGAAGGGCTATCCGACCCAGGACGGCCTGCACGCCGCCGATATCACCTTCACCGGTGTCGAGGTCGGCACTGAGGCCGTGCTCGGCAATCCCGAGGATTCACTCGCGCTGATCGAGCGCGTGGTCGACGAAGCCCGCGTCGCGCTCTGCGCCGAGGCGGTCGGCCTGATGGACGAATCGCTCACGACCACCGTCGAGTACATAAAAACGCGAAAACAGTTCGGCGTCGCGATCGGCTCGTTCCAGTCGCTGCAGCACCGTGCCTCCGACATGTTCGTCGCCGCCGAGCAGGCGCGCTCGATGTCGATGTTCGCGACCATGGCGGGTGATTTCGAGGACGCCAAGGAGCGCACCAATGCGATCGCCGCGGCCAAAGTGCAGATCGGCAAGTCGCTGAAATTTGTCGGCCAGCAATCGATCCAGCTCCACGGCGGCATCGGCATGACCATGGAGGCGAAAATCGGCCACTACTTCAAGCGCCTCACCATGATCGAGAACACGTTCGGCGACACCGACTACCACCAGCGCCGCGTCGCCGATGCGGGCGGGTTGATTTAAGCCACCACCGTCATTGCGAGGAGCGTAGCGACGAAGCAATCCAGACCTTCTCCGCGGAAAGATCCTGGATTGCTTCGCTGCGCTCGCAATGACGGCATATGCGGCCGTAGCGGAGACCAACAAATGAAAAACACCCCGTTCGATCTCACCGGCAAGGTCGCCGTCGTCACCGGCTCCAGCCGCGGCATCGGCCGCTCGTCGGCGGAGCTGCTCGCCAGGCTCGGCGCCAAGGTCGTGGTCTCCTCGCGCAAGGCGGATGCCTGCAAGGAGGTCGCCGACGGCATCAATGCGGCCGGCGGCGACGCCATCGTCATCCCCTGCAACATCGCGCGCAAGGACGAAGTCGAGGCGCTGATCGCGGGCGCGACGAAGCACTACGGCAAGATCGACATTCTCGTCTGCAACGCCGCCGTCAATCCCTATTACGGTCCGCTGCTCGACATCAGCGATGAAGCCTTCGACAAGATCATGGGCTCGAACGTCAAGAGCAACATCTGGCTCTCCGCGCTCGCGATCCCTGAGATGGCCGAGCGCGGCAACGGCTCCGTCGTCATCATCTCCTCGATCGGTGGCTTGCGCGGCTCCACCGTGATCGGCGCCTACGGCATCTCCAAAGCCGCCGATTTCGCGCTGTGCCGTTCGCTCGCCGGCGAATGGGGTCCGAAGGGTGTGCGCGTCAACTGCATCGCCCCCGGCCTCGTCAAGACCGATTTCGCCCGCGCGCTGTGGGAAGACGAAGCCAACCTCAAGCGCCGCACCGCCACCACCCCGCTGCGCCGAATCGGCGAGCCCGACGAAATCGCCGGCGCCGTCGCCTACCTCGCCTCCGACGCATCGAGCTTCATGACCGGCCAGACCATCGTCATCGACGGCGGCGTCACCACGGCGGCGGTGTAGCTTTTCTTCCCCTCTCCCCTTGTGGGAGAGGGTGGATCGCCGCGTAGCGGCGAGACGGGTGAGGGGTCTCTATCCGCACGTGACCCTCTCTCGCAATACTCTTTGCCGACAGAACCCCTCATCCGGCGCTTCGCGCCACCTTCTCCCACAAGGGGAGAAGGGAAGGGCGCCGCGGCACCGCATCCAAACCTTGACCTTGCCGCCCTAATCCGCTCCCTTTGGCGCGACACAATGATCCCCTCCAGGGAAACGCCAAGAAAACGCTAGGGTAAGCTGCCATGTCTTTCGTCCTCGCCATCGACCAGGGCACCACCTCATCGCGCGCGATCGTGTTTCGCGGCGACATCTCCATCGCGGCGAAGGCGCAGGCCGAGTTCCCGCAGCACTTTCCGGCCTCGGGCTGGGTCGAGCACGAGCCTGAGGACATCTGGACCTCGACCGTGATGGTCTGCCGTGAGGCGATCGAGCACGCCGGCATCACCGCAAAGGATATCGCCGCGATCGGCATCACCAACCAGCGCGAGACCACCGTGGTGTGGGACCGCGCCACCGGCCAGGCCGTGCACCGCGCCATCGTCTGGCAGGACCGCCGCACCGCCGACATCTGCGCCAAACTGAAAGCCGAGGGACGCGAGGGCGTGATCTCGCAGAAGACCGGCCTGATCATCGATCCCTATTTCTCCGGCACCAAGGTCGCCTGGATCCTCGATCACGTTCCCGGAGCCCGCGCCCGCGCCGCGCGCGGCGAGCTCATGTTCGGCACGATCGACTGCTACCTGCTCTGGCGCCTCACCGGCGGCAAGGTGCACGCCACCGACGCCACCAATGCCTCGCGCACGCTGCTTTTCAACATTCACACCGGCCAGTGGGACGACGAGCTGCTGGAGATCATCGGCGTGCCGCGCTCGATGCTGCCCGAGGTGAAGGACTCTTCCGCCCGCTTCGGCGAGAGCACGCCCGACCTGTTCGGCGGCCCCATCGCGATATCAGGCATCGCCGGCGACCAGCAGGCCGCCACCATCGGCCAGGCCTGCTTCCGCCCGGGCATGATGAAGTCCACCTACGGCACCGGCTGTTTCGCGCTGCTCAACACCGGCACCACGCCCGTGGTCTCCAAGAACAAGCTGCTCACCACCGTCGCCTATCAGCTCGAGGGAAAACGCACCTACGCGCTCGAAGGCTCGATCTTCGTCGCCGGCAGCGCTGTGCAATGGCTGCGCGACGGCCTCGGGATCATCAAGCACGCCGCCGAGACCGGGCCTCTTGCCGATCAGTCGGATTCGATGCAGAGCGTCTATCTCGTGCCCGCCTTCGTCGGCATGGGCGCGCCCTACTGGAATCCGCGCGTGCGCGGCGCGCTGTTCGGCCTCACCCGCAACACCGGCCCCGCCGAGCTCGCCCACGCCGCGCTGGAGAGCGTGTGCTACCAGACCTTCGACCTCTGGGCCGCGATGCGCGCGGACTGGCCGAGCTCGGAAACCGCCAGCGTCGTGCTCCGCGTCGACGGCGGCATGACCGCGTCCGACTGGACCATGCAGCGTCTCGCCGATCTCCTGGACGCACCGGTCGACCGCCCCGTGATCCAGGAGACCACGGCGCTGGGCGCCGCCTATCTCGCCGGCCTCAACGCCGGCGTCTATCCCGAGCCGACCAAATTCGCCGACAACTGGCGATTGGAGCACCGCTTCAAGCCGAACATGAGCCAGGCGACAAGGGAGCGGAAGCTCGCCGGCTGGGCGCGGGCGGTGAAAGGCGTGCTGGCGAGCGACGAGGGGGAGGGGTAGGCGCAGAGTCGTAGCCCGGATAACGCGAGGCGCATCCAACTGTCTCGACACCGTCATTGCGAGGAGCTCTTGCGACGAAGCAATCCAGACTGTCTCTGCGGAGAGATTCTGGATTGCTTCGCGTCGCTCGCAATGACGGAGTGTGTGGCGCCGACTCGGAGTCACCCGCGATGAAAATGGAGCAACCAAGCATGATCCTTCCCGACGGTTATTCCGACGTCCCCGCCGGCAAGATCGCCGCCGTCGTCACCCATCTGGAGATGACCGCGCCGCCGGCACGCCGTGACGATCCCTCCGGCAACTGGACCCTGCGCAAGGTCGACGCCCCCGCGCTTCCCTGGTACCGCGATCTCTTCCGTCGCGTCGGCGAGGACTGGCTGTGGTTCTCGCGCGCCCGCATGAGCGATGCAGAGCTCGCCGCAGTCATCCACACGCCGGGAATCGAAGTCTACGCCCTCGCCCTCGACGGCCGCGACGAAGGCCTGCTCGAGCTCGACTTCCGCGAGTCCGGCCAGTGCGAGCTGGTCTATTTCGGCGTCACCGCACCCTTGATCGGCACCGGCGCCGCCCGCTTCCTGATGAACCGCGCGCTGGAGATTGCGTGGTCACGCGATCTGCACCGCGTCTGGGTGCACACCTGCACCTTCGACCATCCCTCCGCCGTCGCGTTCTACCAGCGCTCCGGCTTCCGCCCCTTCCGCCGCCAGATCGAGATCGCGGATGATCCGCGCCTCGATGGTACCGCGCCGCGCGATGCGGCGCGGCATGTACCGATCATCGAATAGCATGCAGCCGGCTCTACACCGTCATCGCGAGCCAACGGGTCCGCGCAGAGCGCGGCCCGATGACAGGCTCCGTGCCGACGCGGCAGTCAGCACACCAACGTGCGAGGGTGCCGGGCGGGCCTTCCTAGTGGACGCATGAGTCGGCCTCGTCCAAGAGCCATGCAACGAATGCCTTCACCCGAGCATCACTTGCCAAGACCGCGGGCCAGCGCACGAGGTGTACCTTCGTCGACGGCATGTCCCAGGTCTCAGGCAGCACGCGCACAAGGCGGCCGTCGGTGAGCGCGTCGCGCGCGAGGAGTGAGCGCGTTAGCACGACGCCACTGCCTTGAAGTGCGGCACCGATCGCTGTCGCCATGTTGGCGTAACGTAGTCCAACCGGCGGCGGCGCGTTGAGGCCAAGTCGCGCGAACCACGTCGACCAGGACCACTCCGTTCCCGCGTTCGCGTCTTCGCCAGCTCCCTTATGGATCAGCGGCAGCGCGGTAATGCGCATCGGGTCGTCGAGCGGCGCGGACGGCAATAGTCGCGCGTGGCAAACGGGGAAGACCTGCTCGCGGAACAGCACGCGCTGCGTCGAGGTCTCGCGTGCCTCGCCCTCGAGGAGCCAATGGATCGTGATGTCGAGATCCAGGTGAATCGCTTGCGCCGTGCTCTCGACGATGATCAGTTCGATCGGCGTCGATGGGGCCTTGAACATCGGCAGGCGTGCGACGAGCCAATAGTCCGCAAGCGCCGCGCTGACGCCGACGCGCAGTGGGCCACCGCTGGCCGCAGCGCGGCATCGCGCGCGTAACTCTCCGAGGCCGGTGAGGAGTTCTGCGAGGCCGGATGCAAGCGCCTCACCGGCGGGCGTCGGCCGCATGCCGCCCGAAGTCCGCATCAGCAGTGGCAAACCCATAAAGTCTTCCAGCCGGCGCAACCGGTGGCTCACTGCGCTCTGCGTCACGCCGAGGTCGCTTGCTGCAGCGGTGACGCTGCCGAGACGGTGCACGGCTTCGAAGGCAATCAGGGCATCGAATGGAGGTTGGGCGGTCATGCCGGCATTATGAAGGAGATTCATGCTGAGTTGAACACTCGGCATACGCCACGAGCGCATACCGATGATAACCAGCGGGCATCGCAGCGCTTCTGCGCGGCACTTATCGGCAGAGGATTTGTGAAGACGGCACCCTCGCTATCCGCTCGTGATGTTTCCGTTGCCCTGACGCTCGGCCTCGGTGCGTTCTTCACGAATCTCGACGTCACCGCCGTCGTCGTTGCGCTGCCGGCGATGGAGCATACCCTCGGCTTTGGCATGGCCGCGACGGCGTGGGTGATCGATGCATATTCGCTTGCTTTCACGGGCATGCTGCTGGCGGCTGGGGCAATCGCCGATCGCTTCGGCCGCCGCCGCGCTTTGCTGACCGGCAACGCGATCTTCCTTGTCGCTTCCCTTGCTTGCGGCCTTGCCTGGAATGGTCCGTCGTTGTGGCTCGCCCGAGGTCTGCAAGGGATTGGCGCAGCCTTCGTCGTCACAGGCGCCTTGGCGCTCGTCGCCAGCGCCTTCCCGGATGCCCCCGTCAGAGCGCGTGTGTTCGCCTTGTTGGGCATCGTCTCCGGTGTTGGGATGGCCGTGGGGCCGACGCTCGGTGGCGTGATCACGGCTTGGACCGGGTGGCGCTGGATCTTCTTCATCAACGTGCCGTTCTGCGTGGCTCTGACCATTGTGGTGCCGCGGCTCGTGGCGGAGAGCCAGGCCGTGGAGAAGCGCGCGCTCGATATTGCCGGCGCCGGCCTGTTGACGATGGCACTTGCGCTACTGATCGACGCCACGTTGCGTATACGCGCCGACACGATTGGTGCTGCGAGCCTCGGCGGCGCGGCACTTCTGCTGTTGGCAGGATTCGCCCTGCAACAGCGTCGGCGCGCCGTGCCGCTCCTCGACCCGACCGTGTTCGGGACACTCGCGATGATCGGTGTCGGCCTGCTGCTGATTGCGGTCTCCGTCAGCTACTGGGCCATCCTTGTCTATCTGCCGCCAGCGCTGCAGAGCGCATTCGGGTGGCAAGCCAATCGTAGCGGGCTCGCGCTGCTCGCCGCAACGGCGCCGATGCTGATCGTGCCGCCAATTGGCGGCTACCTCGTCATGCGCATCGGTTGGCGCTGGCACTTCGCGCATTCTCTCGCGATACTCGCGGTCGGTAATCTCCTCTTATTTGCATCGCTCCGGCGTACAGATACGGCCGAGACCCTCGTCCTCATGCTCGCGGGCATGGTCGCGATCGGCAGCGGAGCGGCGCTCGCCCACCCGCAACTTTCGGGTGCTATGCTTGCGCTCGTCCCGCCAGACCGTTCCGGCATGGCCTCTGCCATGACGATCGTGGCGCGGCAGGGTGGCTTCGCGCTTGGGATCGCTGCGCTGGCCGCAGTTGGTGGCGGGCAAGCCTTCGAGGCCATCTTTGCTACCGCGGCGTCAACAGCAGTCTTGGGCGTTCTTGCAGCACTTTTCCTGCTTCCCGCCGATCGATGAGCGCATGAAATATGGTCTGGTTGCGGCATCGTCCATGTTGCGCCGGAGACCGTCCTTCCCGATCCGGTCGATCCTCATCAGTCAAGGGCACGATTTCATTGCCTCTGCCGACGCTCCGCAGGAAGGCTTTCAGCTCTTCTGTCTCAAAACACCCCCCGCTTTCCCCGCGCCAGCGAGAACCCCCGTTGCATCGCATTGAAGCACGTCAGCCCGGTCTACTCCGACCGGCACGTGAGTCCCCCGCGCTGCCACACCTCGCCATAGGCGAGCACCGGCAGCGAAGCGTCCATCACGGTGTCGCCAGCGCAGATGCGCCCCGCGGCTTTCTTGCCACTCATCTCGAAGGTGTGGCCCCCGTCGAGCTCGCAATCGGCGGGCCGGCGCGGGCGCGCGTCCATGTTCATGATGTCGCAGCGGAGCACGCCCTGACCGTTGTCGCTGAAGAATTGGCAGGCGATGTTTTTTGACGGCCCCAGGAAGCCGATCGGGCGATCCTGGGCATGGGCGGCGACGATTATCGGCAGCAGGATCGATATCAGGATCAGTCCGCGCAATCCCGTCATGTCATTCACACTTAGCTATCGAAATTCACCGCCGTTGTGTTGGCGCCGCAGACCAGAACTGCGACGCGCTCGGCAGGTGAGGGACGATAGCGGCCGGAGAGCACCGCTGCAAAGGCGGCGGCGCCGCCGGGCTCGGCCACGAGGCGCAAGTGCGACCACAGCGCGGCCTGCGCCTGCCGGATCGCATCGTCGCTGACCAGGACGACGCGCTCGACATGAGCCCGAGCGACCGGAAACATCAATGCGCCGACGCGCCGCGGCGCAAGGCTGTCGGCGGCGAGACCGCCAGCAGGCGCATCGACCGGCGCGCCCGCTTCGAACGCGGCGTGCAGTGTCGGCGATTGCTCCGGCTCGACCGCGACGATGCGCGTCCTACCGCCGTACCAGGCAGCGATGCCGCCGATCAGTCCGCCGCCGCCGACCGCCACCAGCAACGTGTCGATGCCTGGCGCGTCCTGCTCCAGCTCCAGCCCGACGCTGCCCTGGCCGAGCAGGGTTTCGGCCTGATCGTAGGCATGGACGGCCAGCGCGCCGGTCAGCGCGACATGCGCCTCGCTCGCGGCGAGCGCATCGGCGTAGCGGCTGCCCGCGATCACGAGCTTTGCGCCATACCCCCTGATCCGCTCGGCCTTGGCGGGCGACGTGATGTCGGGCACGAAGATCGTGGCGGGAATGCCGAGCCGCTGCGCCGCATAGGCGACAGCCGCGCCGTGATTGCCGCCGGATGCGGCGACGACACCGGCCTGCGGCACCTGCCGCAGCAGCAGGTTGGCGAAGGCGCCGCGCGCCTTGAACGATCCGGAATGCTGCAGCATCTCAAGCTTGAACGTGACGGGCGCGGCCGGCAGGCCGAAATCGGCGAGATCGGCCTGAAGGAGCGGCGTGCGCCTGATATGCGGACGGATGACCGGCTCGGTCGCCGCAATCCGCTCCCGCGTGATGTCCATTGTCGCTGTCATGATGTCGTCCAGGATAGCGCAAGAGGGCGTTGACATCAATTAGGTAATTAGCAAAATGGCTAAATGAAATTTGCCGTCGCCTTGCGCGCGCTCGCCAACGAACGCCGCCTGCAGATCCTGGAATGGCTGCGGGATCCGCGGAAGCATTTTCGCGAGCAGGAAGATGGCGACCTGGTCGAGGACGGCGTCTGCGGATTGCTGATCGCCGAAAAGCTCGGCGTCAGCGCCCCGACATTGAGCGAGCACATGCGGGTGCTGACGGCAGCCAAGCTGGTGCGCGCCAAGCGGATCAAGCGGTGGACGATGTACAAGCGCAACGAGACGGCCATCGCCGCGATCAAGCGCTCGATCCAGGACGGCCTTTGAGCGCAAGGCCGCCCGCGGGCGTCGTTGCAGCCGGCGCAATGCTCCATTTCCGAGATTTTTGTTGCGCCGCGCCGAGCTGGTCGGGGAGACTGACCGGCCCTGCCTAGTTCAATGATCGAGAAGAGCGAGAACCATGTTCCTGATCGGCCAATATGATTCCCCCTTCGTCCGCCGCGTCGCGATTGCGCTGCGGCTCTACGGGCTCGCCTTCGAGCACAGGCCGTGGTCGACCTTCGGCGATGCCGACAAGATCGCGCCGTACAATCCGCTGCGCCGCGTCCCGACGCTGGTGCTGGACGACGGCGAGGCGCTGATCGAGAGCACGATCATCCTCGATTATCTCGACGACCTCGTCGGTGCCGAGAAGGCCATGCTGCCGCGTAGCGGCGCCGAACGGCGCAGGCATTTGCGCATCTGCGCGCTCGCCTCCGGCCTCGGCGACAAGGCGGTGAGCCTGCTCTACGAGCGCGTGCTGCGGAAGGAGCAGCTCGCGCTGTGGGTCGAGCGCTGCCAGGCGCAGATCGCGGACGTGCTGAAGGTGCTGGAGGCCGAGCGCGCCAGGGTGACGACGCCACACTGGCTGGGTGACCGCATCGGCCACGCCGACGTCGCGGTGGCCTGCGTCGTCCGCTTCACCCGCGAAGCGCATCCGCAGCTGTTCGATGTCGCGCGCTATCCCGCGCTCGCAGCGCATAGCGAGCGCTGCGAAGCACTGGCCCCGTTCAAGGAGATCGTGCAGCCGCTGGCCCCGCCGAAGGGATGAAGCGCTTACCCTCCCCTGGAGGGGCCTGGAGGGGGAGGGTCGATCGCGCGCAGCGCGAGCGGGGTGGGGTGATCTCTCAACACGGGGACCGCCTGTGGGGAGAGACTGTCACCCCACCTCGGCTCGCTCTCCGCTGCGCTCCGTGCGAACCGATCCTCCCCCTCCAGGGAAGGATGGGCACCGTACGTGTAGGAAGAGACACATCGCCGCCGGCGTTGGTTCAATGGCCACAGCAGCCCAATAATGCCATAGTACCCCTGTTTTGCCCGACGCCGCAACGGGATTTCGGCAACACCGAAGATCCTCAAGCCTTTTCAACCCCATCGCTACTGTGCATGGGGTTGCTTTTCACGTTTGTGTTTAGGCGGCGTCTACCCCGCCCCGGCGCGCTTCTTCTGCCAGACCAGATGCACTGCGCAGGTGCAGCCCGGCGGATGCGAGGCGAGGTCTTTCGGCATCTCGTCATTCGCGGGCGTCGCCGCAAAAGCCTTGTCGCCCGCGCTCTGCTGCGACGGGATGTAGTTCAGCACCGGCGCGAGCCAGCGCTCGGCTTCTGCCACCGTCATGCCCTTGCGCGCCGCGTAGTCCTCGACCTGGTCGCGCTCGATCTTGCCGACACCGAAATAATAGCTCTCGGGGTTCGCGAAATAGAGTCCTGAGACGGACGAGCCCGGCCACATCGCAAAGCTCTCGGTGAGCTTTACGCCGGCCGTGTTCTCGGCGTCGAGCAGCTCGAACAGCGTCGCCTTCTCGGTGTGGTCGGGTTGCGCGGGATAGCCGGGCGCGGGGCGAATCCCGGAGTACTTCTCCAGGATCAGCTCCTCGTTCGAGAGTGCCTCGTCCGGTGCATAGGCCCAGAACTCGCGGCGGACGCGGGCGTGCATGCGTTCGGCGAACGCCTCGGCGAGGCGGTCGGCCAGCGCCTTGCACAGGATCGATGAGTAGTCGTCGTTGGCCATCTTGAAGCGATCGGCAACGGCATCCTCGCCGATCCCGGCGGTGACGACGAAGCCGCCGATATAGTCGGGCAC
Organism: Bradyrhizobium sp. USDA 326; assembly: GCF_049739485.1. Lineage (NCBI taxonomy): Bacteria > Pseudomonadati > Pseudomonadota > Alphaproteobacteria > Hyphomicrobiales > Nitrobacteraceae > Bradyrhizobium > Bradyrhizobium sp. USDA 326. The sequence continues at coordinate 1,410,189 of NZ_JBMGQA010000001.1, read as the reverse complement.
GCCGGCAGGCGCGATGAAGTCGGCGAGCGCAGCGTTGAAGCGGCCCTCGCGCTTCTCCAGCTGCTGGCGCAGCGTGTGCAGCGTCGCAATCGGCTTGGTCCGGCTCTCGTCGGCATAGAGCACGATGTCGTCGCCTTGCGCATTCGCCGGCCAGAAGCCGATCGTCGCGCGCGCCCGGAACCATTCTTCCCTGACGATGGTGTCGAGCATCCTGCGCGCGTCGTCGTAGAGCGAGCGCGCGACCTCGCCGACCTTGGCGTCGTCGAGGATGGCGGGGAAGCGGCCGGCGAGCTCCCAGGTCTGGAAGAACGGCGTCCAGTCGATGTACGGCACGAGCTCGGCGAGATCGTACTCGTCGAAGCTCTTGATGCCGAGGAAGGTCGGCTTCACCGGCTTGCTCTTGGCGAAGTCGACCGGCACGCGGTTGGCGCGGGCGTCAGCCAGCTTCAGCCGCTTCTTGTCGGCCTGCGCGCGCAGATGCGCTTCCGAGATCTTTGCGTATTCGGCGCGCACCTCGGCGGCGTAAGCCTCGCGCTTCTCGGGCGAGAGCAGCGCGGAGGCAACACCGACCGCGCGGCTGGCGTCGTTGACGTGCACGACGGGACCTGCGCGATAGCTCGGATCGATCTTCACGGCGGTATGAACGCGGCTCGTGGTGGCGCCGCCGATCAGAAGCGGCAGCTTGAGGCCTTCGCGCTGCAGCTCGCCGGCGAAGAACGCCATCTCGTCGAGCGAGGGCGTGATCAGGCCTGACAGCCCGACGATGTCGGCCTTCTCCGCCTTCACGGTCTCGACGATCTTCGCCGCCGGCACCATCACGCCGAGGTCGATGACCTCGAAATTGTTGCACTGGAGCACGATGCCGACGATGTTCTTGCCGATGTCGTGGACGTCGCCCTTCACCGTCGCGAGCACGATCTTGCCGGCGGACGAGGAGCCCTTCGTGCCGATGCCGTTGGCGAGGTTACGCGCCTTCTCTTCCTCCATGAACGGCATCAGGTAAGCCACGGCCTGTTTCATGACGCGGGCGGACTTCACCACCTGCGGCAGGAACATCTTGCCGTCGCCGAAGAGGTCGCCGACCACGTTCATGCCGGCCATCAATGGGCCTTCGATCACGTCCAGCGGACGGGACGAGTTCTTGCGGGCTTCTTCAGTGTCCTGCTCGATGAATTCGGTGATGCCGTGCACCAGCGAATGCGACAGCCGCTTCTCAACCGGCCATTCGCGCCATGCGAGATCGGCTTCCTTGCTTTCCGTCTTCTTGCCGCGGAACTTCTCCGCGAGCGCGAGCAGGCGCTCGGATGCGCCGGGATCGCGATTGAGGACGACATCCTCGCACGTCTGGCGCAGCTCCGGATCGATGTCGTCATAGACGATCATCTGACCGGCATTGACGATGCCCATGTCCATGCCGGCCTTGATGGCATGATACAGGAACACCGAGTGCATGGCCTCGCGAACCGGCTCGTTGCCGCGGAACGAGAACGACAGGTTGGAGACGCCGCCGGAGACATGCGCGCCCGGCAGGTTCTGGCGGATCCAGCGCGTCGCCTCGATGAAGTCGACGCCGTAATTGTTGTGCTCCTCGATGCCGGTCGCGATCGCGAAGATGTTCGGATCGAAGATGATGTCCTCGGGCGGGAACCCGACGCGGCCCACCAGGATGTCGTAGGCGCGTTTGCAGATCTCGGTCTTGCGCGCGAACGTATCGGCCTGGCCGACCTCGTCGAACGCCATCACCACGACGGCCGCGCCGTGGCGGCGGGCGATCTTGGCCTCAAGGATGAACTTCTCCTCGCCTTCCTTCATCGAGATCGAGTTGACGACCGGCTTGCCCTGCACGCATTTCAGGCCGGCCTCGATCACCGAGAATTTCGAGGAGTCGACCATGACAGGGACGCGGGCGATGTCCGGCTCGGCGGCGACGAGGTTGAGGAAGGTCACCATCGCGGCTTCGGAGTCGAGCAGGCCCTCGTCCATGTTGACGTCGATGATCTGCGCGCCGTTCTCGACCTGGTCGCGCGCGACCTGCAGCGCGGCGGTGTAGTCGCCGGCCGTGATCAGCTTGCGGAAGCGGGCCGAACCCGTGACGTTGGTGCGCTCGCCGACATTGACGAACGGGATCGCGTCCGTCAGTACGAACGGCTCGAGGCCGGAGAGCCGCAGGCGTGGTTCGATGTCCGGCACGATGCGCGGCTTGTGCGGGGCGACTGCGGCGGCGATCGCCGCGATATGGTCCGGTGTGGTGCCGCAGCAGCCGCCGACGATGTTGACGAGGCCGTCGCGGGCGAACTCGCCGATAAGGCGCGCCATGTATTCGGGCGTCTCGTCATACTGGCCGAACTCGTTGGGCAGGCCGGCATTGGGATAGGCGCAGACGAGCGTATCGGCGACACGGCCGATATCGGCGATATGCGCCCGCAGGTCCTCGGCGCCGAGCGCGCAGTTGAAGCCGATGGTGATGGGCTTTGCGTGCCGCACCGAATTCCAGAACGCTTCCGGCATCTGGCCCGAGAGCAGGCGGCCGGATTTGTCGGTGATGGTGCCCGACACCATCACGGGAACGTCGATGCCGAGCTCTTCGGTGATCTCGGCGATCGCATAGAGGGCCGCCTTGGCGTTGAGGGTGTCGAAGATGGTCTCGACCAGCAAGAGGTCGACGCCGCCGTCGAGCAAGCCGCGGATCTGCTCGCCATAGGATTTGCGTAAGTCGTTGAAGGTGACGGCGCGATAGCCGGGATTGGAAACGTCGGGCGAGATCGAGGCGGTCCGGTTGGTCGGGCCGATCGCGCCGGCGACGAAGCGCGGCTTGCCGTCCTCGGCCGCGACGCGGCGCGCCGCGTTGCCGGCGAGGCGGGCGCCTTCGCGCGCCATCTCGTAGACGATGTCGGTGAGGTCGTAATCGGCCTGCGCGATCGAGGTCGTGGAGAAGGTGTTGGTCGCGACGATGTCGGCGCCGGCGCGCAAGTATGCGGCGTGGATGTCCTCGATCGCCTGCGGCTGGGTCAGGATCAGGAGATCATTGTTGCCGCGCAGGTCGCGATGAAAGTTCTTGAAGCGCTCGCCGCGGAAGGCGGCCTCGTCGAGCTGGAGGTTCTGGATCATCGTGCCCATGGCGCCGTCGAGCACGAGAATGCGTTCGCGCGCGGCGTCGAGGAGGGCGGTTCGCTTGGGCGAAACGGGTAAGGTCATTTTGTGTTACGCAGCCTTCTGGGCGGTCTTGACGCGAATGCCGAGCAAATGGCTGATCGCGAATACGAGATCGGCGCGGTTCATCGTGTAGAAGTGGAAGGTGTCGACGCCGTGCTTGGCGAGCTTCTGCACCTGGCCGGCCGCGACGGTCGCAGCCACCAGCTTGCGCGTCTCGGCGTCGTCATCGAGGCCGTCGAATTTCGCGGCGAACCAGTCCGGCACGGTGGTGCCGGCGCGGGTGACGAAGTTGCGCGCCTGCTTGAAATTGTGCATGGGCATGATGCCCGGCACGATCGGGATGTCGATGCCGCGGGCACGGACGCGATCGAGATAGCGGAAGTAGAGGTCGTTGTCGAAGAACACCTGGGTGATCGCGCGCGTCGCGCCGGCCTCGACCTTGGCCTTCAGCGTGTCGATGTCGGCATCGAAGTCGCGCGCTTCGGGGTGCTTCTCGGGATAGGCGGAAACGGAGATTTCGATATCGCCGTGCCGCTTCTTGATCCCGGCGACGAGCTCGGCCGAGCTCTGGTAGCCGTCGGGATGGCTTGAATAGGGCGTGCCGATGCCGCCGACGGGATCACCGCGCAAGGCCACGATGTGGCGGACGCCGACCTCGTGATAGCGGTCGACGATCTCGTCGATCTCGCCGCGCGAGGCGCCGACGCAGGTTAGATGTGCCGCGGGCAGCAGCGCGGTTTCCTTCAGGATGCGCGCGATGGTGGAATGGGTGCGCTCGCGGGTCGAGCCGCCGGCGCCGTAGGTCACCGAGACGAATTTCGGCTCGAGCGGGGCGAGCCGCTTGATGGTGTCCCAGAGATTGCGCTCCATCTCCTCGGTCTTGGGCGGAAAGAACTCGAAGGAGATCGCCGGCCGCTTCAGGTGCCCGTCGGCTGTCGCAGGCGTCGTCACGTCAGTCATGGCACCACTCGCTCCAATTTCCGCCGGCCCTGCGGTCTGGCTTGGGAGTGCCCAAGATAGGGCAAAGACAGGTTGCACGACAGCCCATCGATGATGGGAAATAGCCCACTATCAAGCCGATACATTCAATTTATAGACCTAGATTGCTCTATTGTGGGAAGATCGCTACAGAGACTAAATATAGTTATAGTATAATATGTTATTTGATTTCATGCGCCTTGACCCTGTCGGTTTTGGCTGTGGGCAGTATGAAGTTACGGTGTTTAAGATGTAATTTGGCCCAACGGACCTCTCTCGAGGCGGCCCGCTCGTCCATACCGTCAGCCCTGCGCAGCCCGCAATTGCCGCCGCACGGTCATCCATTACGCTAGCGCCCCATGATCCCGCTCTCAGTTCTTGACCTCTCCGTCGTCACCACGGGCACCAAGCCCGCCGCGGCGCTGCGCAACAGCATCGATCTGGCGCGCCACGTCGACGGGCTCGGTTATGTCCGCTACTGGCTCGCGGAGCATCACAACCTTGCTTCGGTCGCGAGTCCTGCACCCGACATCATGATCGGGCAGATCGCAGCGGTGACGAAGCACATCCGCGTCGGCTCCGGCGGCGTGATGCTGCCCAACCACGCACCGCTGGTGGTGGCCGAGCGCTTCAAGATGCTGGAGGCGCTGTTTCCCGGCCGGATTGATCTCGGCCTCGGCCGCGCGCCGGGCACCGATGGTGCCACGGCCTATGCGCTGCGCAGCCGGCTCGATCGGCGCGAGGGCGACGATTTCCTGGAGCGTCTGCACGAGTTGATTCTGTGGGAGACCCGCGAATTTCCTGCGGGCCACCCCTACAACAACGTCGTCGCGATGCCCGACGACACCAGGTTGCCGCCGATCTGGCTGCTCGGCTCCAGCGATTATTCCTCGGAACTGGCCGCCCAAATCGGCATGGGCTTCGCTTTCGCCCATCATTTCGCCACCCACGACGCGATCGATGCGATGGTGCATTACCGCAATCGCTTTCAGCCCTCGGCCTGGTGCGCGAGTCCGCATGCCATTCTCGCGGTCGCCGTCATTACGGCCGATACCGACGAGGAGGCCGAAAGGCTCGCCTCTTCCTTTGACCTCAATCGGCTGCGCCGTGACCGCGGTCAATATCTGCCGCTGCCGAGCGTCGAGGAGGCGATGGCCTATCCGTATACGGACGCCGAGCGCACCTCGATCTTGCGCAACCGCTCGCGCCTGTTCGTCGGCAGCCCCGCAACGGTGCAGAAGAAGCTTCAGCCGCTGATCTACGCCAGCAAGCCGGACGAGCTGATGGTGATCACCGCCGTGTACGATCACGAGGCGCGCAAGAAATCGTATTCGCTGCTGGCGGAGGCGTTCGGGCTGGCGAAGCAGGCGGAATAGTCTAGGCCGCTCTCGTGCCCCGGACGCAGCGCTTCTACAGCGGTGCGCTGCAGAGCCGGGGCCCACCGCAGTCCGGAGTCTTGCAGCCCCTGGGTCCCGGCTCGCGCTTCGCGCGTCCGCGACACGCCGCTAATCCTGCGTCTCGCTGAACGTCGCGCGGAACGGATGTCCCGGATACACGCCGACGATACGGAATTCGCGCGAGAAGAATTTCAGCTCCTCGATCGCGAAGGCAAGGCCCTTGTCATCGGGGTGGCCGTCGACGTCGGCATAGAACTGCGTGGCGAAGAAGTTGCCGTCGACCATGTAGCTCTCGAGCTTGGTCATGTTGACGCCGTTGGTCGCAAAGCCGCCAAGCGCCTTGTAGAGCGCGGCCGGCAAATTGCGCACCCGGAACACAAAAGTGGTGACCAGCGGGCCCGCGCCTTGGGGCGCCCATTTCGGCTCGCGTGCCAGCACCACGAAGCGCGTGGTATTGTGCGCCTCGTCCTCGATGTCCTCGGCGAGGATGTCGAGGCCGTAGATCTTCGCGGCAAGGCGCGAGGCGATCGCGGCCACGGTCTTGTCCTTGCGCTCGGAAATGTCGCGGGCGCTGCCGGCGGTGTCGGCGTGGACGATCGGCTTGATGCCGAGCTTGCGGATGATGCGCCGGCACTGGCCGAGAGCATGGACATGGCTCTCCACGCTCTTGATGTCTTCGAGCCTGGTCCCCTTCACCGCCATCAGCTGATGCCGGACCGGCAAGAACCATTCGCCGATGATGAAGAGGCCGGAGGCCGGCAGAAGGTGATGGATATCGGCGACGCGCCCGGCGACCGAGTTCTCGATCGGGATCATGCCGAGATCGGCCTCGCCCGATGAGATCGCCGACAGCGCGTCCTCGAAGGTGGCGCAGGGCATCGGTTCGGCGTCGGGATAGGCCTCGACGATGGCGATATGGGAATTGGCTCCGGGCTCGCCCTGGAATGCGATTTTCAGCTTGCTCATGTTTTGAAGTGCTCCTGCCCGGCCTTGTAGCAGCGGCTCAGGATTTGGAAAGGATGCTGCGCGCGGTTTCGAGGTCGGGCGGCGTGTCCACGCCGCGCGGTACGCTGTCGACGATCATGATATCGATGCGCATGCCGGCCTCCACCGCCCGGAGCTGCTCCAGGCTCTCCTGGCGTTCCAGGGACGAAGGCGGCAGCGACACGAACCGCTCCAGCGCCGCGCGGCGATAGGCATAGAGGCCGATGTGGTGGTATCGCGGTCCGTTGCCGTAAGGGGCTGTGGCGCGGGTGAAATAAAGTGCGCGCAACCGCTTCGGCCCGATCGGCGAGCCGATGGCCTTGACCACGCTCGGCGCGCGGTCCTCCTCCTCGGTGTGGATCTGCGAGGCCAATGTGACGATGTCGACCGCGGGGTCGTCGAAGGGCGGCAGCACCTCGCGGATCGTCGCCGGCGTGATGGTGGGGAAATCGCCCTGGAGATTGATCACGATCTCGGTCTTGCCCTCGGGATCGAGCTTCTGCATGGCCTCGTGAATGCGATCGGAGCCGGAGGGGTGGTCGGCGCGGGTCATCACCGCCTCGCCGCCATGGGCAGTCACCACGGAGGCGATCTCGTCGGTGTCGGTTGCTACCGCGACCCGGCCGATTGCAGCGGCTTCGGCCCGGCGCAGCACATGCACGATCATCGGCAATCCCGCGATATCGGCGAGCGGCTTGCCCGGCAGGCGGGTGGCGGCCATGCGGGCCGGGATCAGCACCAGGATGCGAGGATCGATCATTGGGTTCAAAGGTCTGGGGTCAAGAGCCTGGAAACGGGACGTTTTCCGCGCCGAGAAATGGAGTGGGGACGGGCTGAAAGCCGGCTTGCTTATACGGGTTGCCAGACCCCGGGCAAACCGATATCTCAATGGCAAAACTCGGGGAAACAATAAGGAACGCTTTGATTCTCCCGAGGCTCGTCCTGGCGGCCGCTTGGGCCGCTGTTTCCTTCTTGCGGTGGGGCCTGGCCGGAAATGGACTCTTTCGAACTCAACAAGATTCTCGGTGCCGTGCTCGGCACCTGCCTCTTTCTGCTGGTGACGAGCTTCACCGCGAGTGCGCTGTTCTCCCCCAAGATGCCGGAAAAGCCGGGCTTCGAGATTGCCGTGAAGGAAGATGCCGGCCACGGCAAGGAAGGCACTGCTGCGGCCGCATCGTCCGAGCCGATCGAGAAGCTGCTCCAGACCGCCTCCGTCGAGAAGGGCGCGGCGGCCGCCAAGAAGTGCGGCGCCTGCCACACATTCGAGAAGGGTGGCCCGAATCGGGTCGGCCCGAACCTCTATGGCGTCGTCGGCGAACCAAAGGGCCAGGGCCACGGTGGCTTCAACTTCTCCGCCGCGATGAAGGCCAAGGGCGGCAACTGGACGTTCGACGACCTCAACAAGTTCATCGCCAATCCGAAGGGTTTCATTCCTGGCACCGCGATGGGGTTTGCCGGTATTGCCAAGGATTCCGAGCGCGCCGATGTCATTGCCTACCTGAACTCGCTGTCGGAGCATCCTCAGCCGCTGCCGACGGCCTCGAAGTAAGGCCTCAAAGCCCGATTTTGGAACATGCGGCCAGGCTGAAAAGCCTGGCCGTTTCGCTATTCGGGCCTCGCGACGACGTTATCGGGGCGTTTGGCCGCATCTGCCAGGCAGTCCAGTCTTCCAAGATGAGGAAAAAGCAACATATTTTCCGTCGAAACCTCGCCTATATTGGAAACTTAAAGGAGAAGCTCCTTCAAGACAGGGATGTTGATTTGGCCATTACCCGACGCGATCTTCTGCTCACCGGCACTGCGGCCGCAGCGCTCCCCGCCCTCGGTTCCGTCGCGGGCGTTCCCGTCGTCGGCACGGCCGAAGCGCAGTCTTCCAATGAGCTGCCTTCGAGTGGGCTGCCTTGGCGCCATGCACTGTCGCTGTTTGGAAAGGTCAAGTACCCCGCCGACTTCAAACGCTTCGACTACGTCAATCCGGATGCGCCAAAAGGCGGTATCGCGCGCCAGATCGCCGTTGGCACGTTCGACAATTTCAACATCGTCGTATCAGGTGTGAAGGGGCAGGTCGCCGGTGCCGTCGCTTTCATCTACGAATCCCTCACGACGCCCTCGCTTGACGAGGTCTCGACCGAGTACGGTGCGCTGGCCGAAGCGGTCAGCCACCCGGACGATTTCTCCTTCGTCACCTATCGTTTGCGGTCGCAGGCGAAATGGCATGACGGCAAACCCGTCACGCCGGAGGACGTGATCTTCTCGCTCGATTCCTTCAAGAAGCATCACCCGATGTATTCGGCCTATTACAGCCATGTGGTCAAGGCCGAGAAGGTCGGTGAGCGCGAGGTGAAGTTCGTATTCGACGCGCCCGGTAACCGCGAATTGCCGCAGATCGTCGGGCAGCTCACCGTCCTGCCGAAGCATTGGTGGGAGGGGACGGACGCGCAGGGCCGCAAGCGCGATGTCTCCGCCACCACCCTGGAAGTGCCGCTCGGTTCCGGCCCCTACAGGGTCAAGGAGTTCGTAGCGGGACGGTCGATCGCGCTGGAGCGCGTCAAGGACTATTGGGGCCGCGACCTTCCCGCGAATGTGGGCCGCAACAATTTCGACGAGCTGCGCTACGAGTATTTCCGCGACGCCACTGTCGCGATCGAGGCCTTCAAGGCCGATCAGGTCGATTGGCGAACCGAGAACAGCGCCAAGAGCTGGGCGACGGCCTACGACTTCCCGGCCGTGAGCGAAAAGCGCGTGATCCTCGAGGAATTCGTCAATCGCAGCTCGGGCGTGATGCAGGCCTTCGTGCCGAACTTGCGGCGCGCCAAGTTCAGTGATCCCCGCGTGCGTCGTGCGCTCAACTACGCCTTCGACTTCGAGGAGATGAACAAGCAGATCTTCTACGGTCAGTACAAGCGTATCAGCAGCTATTTCGACGGCATCGAGGAGCTCATGGCAACTGGCTTGCCGCAGGGCAAGGAGCTCGAGATCCTCGAAACCGTCCGCGCTCAGGTCCCGCCCGAGGTCTTCACGACGCCCTACAGCAATCCGGTTGGCGGCAGCCCGGAGGCCGTTCGGGAGAATCTTCGCGAGGCGCTGCGCCTGTTCAAGGACGCCGGCTATGAGGTGCGCGACCGCAAGCTGATCGACGTCAAGACCGGCACCCAGTTTTCACTGGAGTTGCTGAACCAGGATCCGAGCTTCGAGCGGATCACGCTGTTCTACAAGCCGTCCCTGGAACGGCTCGGCATCGCCGTCAGTGTACGGACAGTCGATCCGACCCAGTACGAGAACAGGACGCGCGAGTGGGACTTCGATATCGTCACCAACTCATGGGGCGAGTCGCAGTCGCCGGGGAACGAGCAGCGCGAGTTCTGGTCGTCCAAGACGGCTGATATCGCCGGGTCGCGCAACATCGGCGGCATCAAGAATCCCGCGATCGACAAGTTGATCGAACGGGTGATCTACGCGACCGATCGCGACGATCTGGTGGCCGCAACCAAGGCGCTCGACCGCGTGCTGCTGTGGAATCACTACGTCGTGCCGCAGTGGACCTACAACAAGGTGCGCACGGCGCGCTGGGATCGCTTCGGCCGGCCGGCGGAATTGCCCAAATACGGTCAGTCCGGTTTCCCGTTCATCTGGTGGTACGACGCAGAGAAGGCGGCGCGGATCGCAAAGAAGTCGTGAAGGACATTCCCCGCATGACGCAGATGTCACGCCGCCATGTGTTGGTCTTGGGCGTTGGCGGCGCCCTTGGGGCGTCCGTCGGCGCGCCGCTGCTGCACGGTGCGCGAGCGTCGGAAGCGGTGATCGAGGCGCATGGTATCTCGGCGTTCGGCGATCTCAAATATCCGGCCGACTTCCATCATTTCGACTACGTCAATGTCGACGCTCCGAAGGGCGGTACGTTCTCGCTGATCCCGTCGACGAAATCGCATAACCAGTCCTACCAGACCTTCAACTCGCTCAACGCCTACATTCTCAAAGGCGACGGCGCGCAAGGCATGGACATGACGTTTTCGCCGCTGATGGTGCGGGCAAGCGACGAGCCGGACGCGATGTACGGGCTTGCCGCCAAATCCGTGCAGATATCGCCGGACAGGCTGGTCTATCGCTTCACGATGCGGCCGGAGGCGAAATTCCACGACGGCACCAAGCTGACCGCGCATGATGCGGCGTTCTCGCTGACGACGCTGAAGGCCAAGGGCCACCCGCTGATCGTCGTGAACATGCGCGACTTCGTGAGCGCGGAAGCGATCGATGACGCAACGCTCGTCGTCACCTTTGCCAAGGGGCGCGCCCGGGATGTGCCGCTCTATGTCGCCGGCCTTCCGATCTTTTCGAAAGCGTACTACACGCCCCGGTCGTTCGACGAATCGACGCTGGACGTTCCGCTCGGCTCCGGTCCGTACAAGGTCGGCAGGTTCGAGGTCAACCGCTACATCGAATTCGAGCGGGTCAAGGATTGGTGGGCCGCCGACCTGCCGGTTTGCCGCGGCAGCTATAATTTCGATGTCGTGCGCTACGAGTTCTATCGCGACCGCGACGTCGCCTTCGAAGGTTTCACCGGCAAGAGCTATCTCTATCGGGAAGAATTCACCTCGCGCATATGGGCAACGCGCTATGACTTTCCGGCGGTGAAAGATGGCCGCGTCAAGATGGAGGTCGTGCCCGACGATACGCCGTCCGGCGCGCAAGGCTGGTTCATCAACACGCGACGCGACAAGTTCAAAGACCCGCGCGTGCGCGAGGCCCTGATCAACGCCTTCGATTTCGAGTGGACCAACAAGACCATCATGTACGGCGCGTATGCCCGTACGGTGTCGCCATTCCAGAACTCGGACCTCATGGCAGGCAATGCGCCGCCTTCGCCGGAAGAGCTGAAGCTGCTGGAGCCGTTTCGCGGCCAGGTTCCGGACGACGTTTTCACCGCACCATTCACGCCGCCGGTCACGGACGGCTCCGGGCAGGATCGCACCCTGTTGCGCAAGGCACAACAATTGCTGAACGAAGCCGGCGTGCCGATCAAGGACGGCAAGCGGATGCTGCCGAATGGCGAGGTGTTCAAGATCGAGTTCCTGTTGGACGAACCTTCCTTCCAGCCGCATCATGCGCCCTACATCAAAAACCTCGGGACGCTCGGCATTGAAGCGAACGTGCGCCTCGTCGATCCCGTGCAATACAGGGCGCGTCAGGACGACTTCGATTTCGACATGACGATCCAGCGCTTCAGCATGTCCGCGACGCCGGGCGACGCCATGCGCTCGTTCTTCTCATCGCAGGTCGCGAACACCAAGGGTTCGTACAATCTCGCAGGCATCGCCAACCCGGCGATCGACGCCATGATCGAGAAAATCATGTCGGCTGACAGCCGCGAAGAGCTGACCGTCGCCTGCCGCGCTTTCGATCGGCTGTTCCGCGCCGGCCGCTATTGGGTGCCGCAATGGTACAACAAGACGCACCGGCTGGCCTATTGGGACCAGTTCGGCCATCCGCAGAAGCTGCCGCGTTATGCCAACGGCGTCGGCGCGCCCGACATCTGGTGGCATGAACCCGCCAAGGCGGCCAAGCTCGAGCAGGCAAAATAGCCATGAGTGCCTATATCGCCCGGCGCATCCTCCTGATGATCCCGACGCTGCTCGGGATCCTCTTCGTGTCCTTCGTCGTCGTGCAGTTCGCGCCGGGCGGCCCGGTCGAACGCGTGATCGCGCAGCTCTCGGGCGCCGATACCGGCGGCACGTCCCGCATTTCGGGCGGCAGCGATTTTGCGCAGCGCGCGCCTGGGCAGGTCGGTGGCGGGGGCGACGCCATCAATTCCAAATATCGCGGTGCGCAGGGGCTCGATCCTGATTTCATCAAGAAGCTGGAGGTGCAGTTCGGCTTCGACAAGCCGGCACCGGAACGCTTCGCGCTGATGGTCTGGAATTTCGCCCGTTTCGATTTCGGCAAGAGCTACTTTCGCGACGTCAGCGTGATCCAGCTCATCAAAGAGAAGCTGCCGGTCTCGATCTCGCTCGGGATCTGGCTGACGCTGATCACCTATCTGATCTCGATCCCCCTCGGCATCCGCAAGGCGATGAATGACGGTACGCGCCTCGACACCTGGACATCAACCGTCCTCGTGCTCGGCTATGCCATTCCCGGATTCCTCTTCGCCATTCTTCTGATCATCCTGTTCGCCGGCGGCTCCTTCTTCAACTGGTTTCCGCTGCGCGGGTTGACGTCAGACGGATGGTCGGAGTTTCCCTGGTACTGGAAGATCATCGACTATTTCTGGCATCTGACGCTGCCGCTGATCGCCATGGGCCTCGGCGCGTTCACCACCATGACGTTCCTGACCAAGAACTCGTTCCTGGACGAGATCCGCAAGCAATACGTCATGACCGCGCGCGCCAAGGGGTGCAGCGAGAACCGGGTGCTGTACGGCCATGTCTTCCGCAATGCGATGTTGATCGTGATCGCCGGCTTCCCCGGCACCTTCATCCACGCCTTCTTTTCAGGCTCGCTCCTGATCGAGACCATCTTCTCGCTGGACGGGCTGGGGCTGCTCAGCTTCGAGAGCGTGCTCAACCGCGACTATCCCGTGGTGTTCGGTACGCTTTACATCTTTTCGCTCGTCGGTCTCGTGATCAACCTGATCTCCGACCTGACCTATATGTGGATCGACCCCCGGATCGATTTCGAGGCGCGGGAGGTCTGATGACGCTGGCCGCCCCAACGACGCCGGTCGAAACCACGGCGAAATCGCCGCTCGGCGATTCGGTGCCGATCACGCGTAAGCCGTTCTCGCCTTCGCCGCTCAACAGGCGACGGTGGCAGAACTTCAAGGCCAACCGGCGCGGCTACTGGTCGTTCTGGATCTTCATCAGCCTGTTCGTGATCTCGCTGTTCGCCGAGCTGATCGCCAATGATCGGCCCTTCCTGATCAAGTTCGACGGCCGGCTCTACTGGCCCGCCTTCGTGACCTATTCGGAAACGACCTTCGGCGGCGACTTCGAAACCGCGGCCGACTATCGCGATCCCTATTTGCAGAAGCTCATCAAGGACAAGAACGGCACGATCGTCTGGCCTCTGATCCGCTATTCCTACGATACTCACAATCTCGACTTGCCGACGCCGGCGCCGTCGCCGCCGACCTGGATGTTGACGGAGAAGCAGTGTCAGCCGGTGGTGGAGAAGAAGGGGCTGAAGAGCTGCCGCGACCTCGAATACAACTGGCTCGGCACCGACGATCAGGGCCGCGACGTGGTCGCGCGATTGATCTACGGCTTCCGCATCTCGGTGCTGTTCGGACTTTGTCTCACGATCGTCTCGTCGGTCATCGGCATCGCGGCGGGGGCGGTGCAGGGCTATTTCGGCGGTCGGGTCGACCTGATCTTCCAGCGCTTCATCGAGATCTGGACGGCGATTCCTTCGCTCTACCTTCTCTTGATCCTGTCCTCGGTCCTCGTGCCCGGCTTTTTCGTGCTGCTCGGCATCCTCCTGCTGTTCTCCTGGGTCTCGCTGGTCGGCCTCGTGCGGGCCGAGTTCCTGCGCGGACGCAACTTCGAATACATCCAGGCGGCGCGGGCGCTCGGCGTCTCCAACCCGGTCATCATGTTCCGCCACCTGCTGCCGAACGCGATGGTCGCGACCATGACGTTCCTGCCCTTCATCGTGTCCAGCTCGGTGATGACGCTGACGGCGCTCGATTTCCTGGGCTTCGGCCTGCCGCCGGGATCGCCTTCGCTCGGCGAATTGCTGTCGCAGGCCAAGTCCAATGTGCAGGCACCCTGGCTTGGCTTCTCCGGCTTCTTCTCGGTTGCGATCATGCTGTCGCTGTTGATCTTCATCGGCGAGGCCGTGCGCGACGCCTTCGATCCGCGCAAGACGTTCAGGTAAGGCGATGGACGCAATCAACCAGCCCCTGCTCAGCGTGCGCGACCTTTCGGTGGCCTTCCACCAGGGCGGCGCCACCACGCTCGCGGTCGACAAGGTCTCGTTCCAGATCAAGCGCGGCGAATGCGTGGCGCTGGTCGGCGAGTCCGGCTCCGGCAAGTCGGTCAGCGCGCTCTCGATCCTGAAGCTGTTGCCCTATCCGAACGCGTCGCATCCCTCGGGCAGCATCCGCTTCAAGGGGCAGGAGCTGATCGACCGCTCCGAGCAGCAGATGCGCGAGATCCGCGGCCGCGACATCTCCATCATCTTCCAGGAGCCGATGACCTCGCTCAATCCGCTGCACACGATCGAGGCGCAGATCGGCGAGATCATCCAGCTGCACAATCCGACCAGCAATGCGCAGGCGCGCAAGCGGACGCTGGAGTTGCTGACCCAGGTCGGCATCCCCGAGCCCGAGACGCGGCTGAAGAGCTATCCGCACCAGCTCTCCGGCGGCCAGCGCCAGCGCGTGATGATCGCGATGGCGCTTGCCAACGAACCGGACCTCTTGATCGCGGACGAGCCGACCACGGCGCTCGACGTCACCGTGCAGGCGCAGATCCTGGCGCTTCTCGCCGAGATCCGTTCGCGGCTCGGCATGAGCCTCTTGTTCATCACCCACGATCTCGGCATCGTCCGCCGCATCGCCGACACCGTCTGCGTCATGAAGGGCGGCGTGATCGTCGAGCAGGGGCCGGTCGAGCAGGTCTTCAAGACCCCGAAGCATCCCTATACGCGCGACCTGCTCGCGGCGGAGCCGAAGCCGGATCCAGCGCCGCCGCAGCCGGATGCGCCGGTGGTGATGTCGGCCAATGATCTCAAAGTCTGGTTTCCGATCAAGCGCGGCTTGATGCGCAAAACGGTCGGCCACATCAAGGCGGTCGATGGCGTCAGCGTCGCCGTGCGCAAGGGCGAGACGCTTGGAGTCGTCGGAGAATCAGGCTCGGGCAAGACCACGCTGGGGCTCGCATTGCTGCGGCTGATCTCCTCGAACGGGCGCATCGTATTCCTGGGCAAGGACATCCAGGGCCTGCGCTTCAAGGAGATGCGGCCCTTCCGGCGCGACATGCAGATTGTGTTCCAGGATCCGTTCGGCTCGCTCTCACCGCGCATGTCGGTCGCCGACATCATCGCCGAAGGTCTTTCCGTGCATCAGCCGAAGCTGTCGCGCGAGGAGCGCGAGGCGCGCGTCGTCAAGGCACTCGAGGATGTCGGGCTTAATCCTGAGACGCGCTTCCGCTATCCGCATGAATTCTCCGGCGGCCAGCGCCAGCGCATCAGCATCGCGCGCGCGGTGGTGCTGGAGCCGGATTTCGTCGTGCTGGACGAGCCGACCAGCGCGCTCGACATGCTGTTCCAGGCCCAGATGGTCGATCTCTTGCGCGAGCTCCAGCGCAAGCGCGAACTCACCTACATGTTCATCTCGCACGATTTGCGGGTCGTCGCCTCGCTCGCCAGCCATCTCATCGTGATGCGCGGCGGCAAGGTGGTGGAGGAAGGCCAGGCCGCCGAGTTGTTCAAGAATCCGAAGACGGATTACACGCGCGCCCTGTTCGCGGCTGCGTTCCGGCTGGAGACGGCGGGGAACGGGGCGGTGGCGACGTAGCTTTTCGTCATTCCTGGGACTGCGAGCTGTCCGTCCCGGGGCGAAGGCGAAATGCTCGGGAGATTCGAGGCGCCGCCTCAGCATCGCCTCGAATCCCGCCACGGATGCAGGTCCGCAATTCGCGGCGTTACCTGCAGAGATGGCGGCGGCCGTCCCGACCGATGTAGGTGCTCGTTGCCGGATCGTAGGATCGGTAGCGCTCCGCGCAAGAACGCAAGGCGGCGCCGTTCGTGCGAGCCAGGGCGTTATCCACCCTCCGAGAAGGAGCCGCGCCATCCGGCAACTCGAGGCCGATCCGACCTGCCGGCGTCAGTGTGCCATTCAGATTGCGATTGGGGTACTCGGCCTCGTAAGTATCCGGGTGGCTGCTTGCAAAGCCGGACTGCGCGTAGGCGGTGCTTAAGGTCAGGCCCGACAGCAAAGCCGCTGCAGCGAGAATCTTGAGTCCAGTCATAGTCGATCTCCATCACCAGCCGGTGCATCGTGCTGCCGGTGCGGTGAGATGTGGATCGACATGGTGCGGTCAACAAGCTCGCCGTGAGCCCAAACTTGCTGCCCGGCCCAATGCTGTCGTTCAAACACAGAAAGCGTCGTGTGTTTGTGGAACGAGAGGCAGTGGTCGAGGCAGGCCCGCTAGAGTCGCTTGATCGCGGTGACCTCGCTGCCGGCCTGCCTGATCCGCGCAATCGCGGGCTCGATCGGTTCGATCACGGCCGCCATGTGATAGGCATTGGCGTGAACCATGGTGCTGGCATCTCGGACGATGGCGACGTGGCCCTTCCAGAAGATCAGATCGCCGCGCAGCAAGCTGCTCTGCTCGTGCGGTTCCAGCGCGCGGCCGAGTCCGGCCTGCTGCATATCGCTGTCGCGCGGGCAGCCGATGCCTGCCGATGTCAGCGACACCTGCACGAGGCCGGAGCAGTCGATCCCGAAACTGCTCTTGCCGCCCCACAGATAGGGTGTGCCAACGAAGCGCTCGGCGACGGCGACGAAGTCCGGTTCGCGATGATCGAGCGGAACAAGGTGCGTCTTCGGCAGGAACGTTCCTTCCCGCGTCACCGCGAACGCCCCGTCCGTACGCATGATTGCGAGCTTTGATCCGAGCGCAAGCGTGTCGGCGGGCGGTAGCTTGATCGAGGGACCAGGAAACGCAAACGTCCGCAGCGCGCTGACCTTGTGCGTCGGCGCGGCCGTCGGCTTCAGGAGCGCCGCATCGGGAAGCCAACCGACATAGCCGTCGCCATCGAGCTGGCCCCACGCCCAGCCCTCGCCGTTGCGGTCGTAGATGGTGACGCGCTCGCCGCGTAGCGCCTCCGTCACCAGCATGGCGTTCGGCGACGGCTGCTCGCGCATCGGCGCGATCGCCTCGACCACCTCGAATTCTTCCCCGGTGACGAAGCGCTCCGCCTCGACCTTGCCTTCGAGATATTTCGCGGCGATGTCGCCCCGCGCCGGCGTCAGCCTTGGATCGTATCTTGGATCATGCATAGCGCTCGCTCAGCAATGCGTAGATGGCGCGCGCGGCTTGGCACTCGCCGCCCTCTGGCCGCGCCGGCTTCGCCGAGGGCGTCCAGCCGTAGATGTCGACATGCAGCCAACTTTTGGCGTGCTCGACGAAGCGCTGCAGGAACAGCGCGCAGGTGATCGAGCCGGCGAAGCCGCCGGACGGCGCGTTGGTGATGGTAGCGGTCTTGGAGTCCAGCCAGGCATCGTAGGGCGGCCACAGCGGCATGCGCCACAACGGATCGTTCTCCTTCACCGCGCAGCGCGCGATGTCGGCGGCCAGCGTCTCATCATTGGTGTAATAGGGTGGTAGATCCGGCCCCAGCGCGACGCGCGCCGCGCCGGTCAGAGTGCCCAGGTCGATCAGCAGGTCGGGTTTCTCCTCGTCGGCGAGCGCCAGCGCATCGGCGAGGACGAGCCGGCCTTCGGCGTCGGTATTGCCGATCTCGACGGTAATGCCTTTGCGCGAGGTGAAGATGTCGAGGGGGCGGAAGGCATTGCCGGCGACGGCGTTCTCCACCGCCGGAATCAGCACGCGCAGCCGCACCTTCAGCTTCGCGTCCATCACCATGCGTGCGAGCGCGAGCACGTTTGCGGCGCCGCCCATGTCCTTCTTCATGATCAGCATGCCGCTCGACGGCTTCAGGTCGAGCCCGCCGGTGTCGAAACACACGCCCTTGCCGACCAGCGTCACCTTGGGATGATCAGGATCGCCCCAGCCGATTTCGATCAGCCGCGGCGCGCGGCTGGAGGCCATGCCGACGGCGTGGACCAGCGGGAAATTCGTCTTCAGATCCTCGCCGATGGTGCAGGCGAAGCTTGCGCCAAACTCGGTTGCGAGCGCTTGCGCGGCTGTGGCGAGTTCCTCCGGGCCCATGTCGTTGGACGGCGTGTTGATGAGGTCACGCGCCAGCATTGCGGCATCAGCGATCCGCTCGATCTCCTCCGCGTCGACACCGTCAGGCGGCACCAACCGGACGTCGGGGCGATCAGCCTTGCGGTAGCGGGCGAAGCGGTAGCAGCCCAGTGCGAAGGCGAGCGCCGCCAGCCGCGGATCGTGCGGTGCGTTGGCAAAGCGATAAACGCCAGGCGGCAACAGACCGGGCAGGGCGCCGGGTCGGAACAGGTCGCGCGATCTTGCACCCTCATCCTCGAGGCCGAACAGCACCTGCGCAATCGCCCCGTCCGGCGCGGGCAGCGCCAGATAGCTGCCCGGCTTGGCGGCAAAGGCGCTCGCGGCGGCGTACTTGCGTTGCGCTGGCGGTAACGTCTCGGCGGCCCGATCCCAGCTCGATTTGGTCACGAAAGTGATGGGGATGGCGGTGGGCGACGTCTCGAAGATGGAGGGCATTGGCGGGTCCGGATCGTCAGATCAAGCGGGTCATGCGAACGAACGAGACTTCGCAGAGTTTCGCCGCCGCTGCAATCGGGCTTTGCCGTGACCGTTCGGCGATCGCTACTCGCCGCAAGGGGGCCATGCTAGGCTCGGGGATGCGGCCGCCAGACGTTGAGATCGCCGGCGACCGACCAGGAAGCGCCGGAGGAATGCGATGGATTTTGTGTGGAGCGCGGTCACATTCGTCGGCCAGGCCATCGAGGCGATTTTTGGCTATATCGAGCATCACCACTGGATCTTCGCGTTCCTTGCCGGCGGTTATGTCTTCTATCTCCACGATCGCTCCGTCCATGCGCGGTTCGATGCGCTCGACAAGCGCATCGACGAAATCCGCAGGCGGCTTGCCATCGAATATTGACCAGGCCGAGGAAGCCCAGGGCGGGGTTCCCCGTTAACCCGCCATTAGGGTTAACAGTCTATTGCTGGCGCGTTCAGCTCGATCCATCCGCTCGAGAGTCAAAAGCGTCATGCGTCAACGGTTCAGTCCTGCCCGGCTTCTTGCATCCGCCTCGCTCGTCGCGATGGTGGCGGTGAATCTCGGCGGCTGTACGGCAATGTCAAAGCTGTCCGACGTCACGGGCTCGGTCGGCGCCCGGGCGGAGGCGGCTCCCACCGATCGCGCGCCCACCGATCCAGCGCGTGCCGTCGAAGTCTATGGCGAGCGATACCGTGCCAATCCCAAGGATGCCGATGCCGCGCTCGGCTACGGACAGGCCCTGCGCGCCAACGGCCAGCGCGCCCAGGCCGCCGCCGTGCTTGAGCAGGCGACCATCGCCAATCCCGGCAACAAGGCGCTGCTCGCCCAGTACGGCCGCGCACTCGCCGACAATGGCAATTTCCAGCAGGCCTACGACGTCCTGTCGAAGGCGCATTCACCCGACAATCCGGACTGGCGCCTGCTTTCGGTGCAGGGCACGGCGCTGGACCAGATGGGCCGTCATGAGGAGGCGCGATCCTATTACGCGAGCGCGCTGAAGATCGCGCCGGGTGATCCCGGCGTGCTCTCCAATCTCGGCCTGTCCTATATGTTGTCGAGAGAGCTGCCGAAAGCCGAAGAGGCGTTGCGGCAGGCCTACGCCTCGCCGCGTGCGAACGCGCGGGTGCGGCAGAACCTCGCCCTGGTCGTCGGTCTCCAGGGCCGCTTCGCGGAAGCGGAGACCATCGTCAAAGCGGACCTGCCGCCGGACCAGGCAGCGGCCAATGTCGCCTATCTCAAGGACATGCTCAGCCGCAGCGAGGCCCCGCACGGTGCACCGAAGCGGACGCCGGTTGCTTCGCTCAGTCAGTCCGACTGATCAGATCTGTTCGCCCGGACTGGGCCTGAGTTGCGAACCGCGCGGTTCGCTCTGGCTCACTGCAACTCCGTGACCTTGATGGCAGTCGGTCCGAGAATGACCACGAACAGCACCGGCAGGAAGAACAGGATCATCGGCACCGTCAGCTTCGGCGGCAGGGCGGCGGCCTTCTTCTCGGCCTCGTTCATGCGCATGTCGCGGTTCTCCTGCGCCATGACGCGCAAGGAATGGCCGAGCGGGGTGCCGTAGCGCTCCGCCTGCTGAAGCGCCAGACACACCGACTTGACGCCCTCGAGCCCGGTACGTCGTGCCAAGTTCTCATAGGCGACCTTGCGATCCTGCAAATAGGACAGCTCGGCCGTCGTCAGGGTAAACTCCTCCGACAGCGCGATCGACTGGCCCACGATCTCGGTCGCAACCTTCCGGAACGCCATCTCGACCGACATGCCGGATTCGATGCAGATCAGGAGCAGGTCGAGCGCGTCGGGAAACGCGCGCTTGATCGAGAGCTGGCGCTTGGCGATCGCATTCCTGAGGAACAGCATCGGCGCCTGAAGGCCGAGATAGGCCGCGCCGATGCAGATGCCGATCTTGACCGGCAGCGCCTGTTCCATACGCGCGATCACGAAGACGTAGAGGGCCGAGCCGATGAAGAGCACGATCGGGGCGACCATGCGGGCAAACAGGAAGGTGATGTAGGGTGCCTGGCCGCGGTAACCCGCCATGATGAGCTTGTCCCGCGCCGCTTCCTGCGCGAGCCATTTGGTGAGGTTGAAGTCCTCGACCACCTTGGAAACGATTTGCTTCGGTGTCTGGCGCAGCGAGACCTTTTCGCTCTTGTGAAGACGCTCACGCTCGCGTTGCCGGATGCGCTCACGCTCGCTTGCCACCGCTTTCATGCGCTTGGAGAGACCCTCGCCGGCGAACAACGGCATCACCAGCGTATACACGGTTGCGCTGGCGGCGATGGCCGCGAGCAGCATGGTCATGAAACGGACGTCGTGCAGTTTCGAGACGAGGAATTCGACCATACGGCACCGTCAGAAATCGAAGTTGATCATCTTCTTCATCACCATGACGCCGATCGACATCCAGACGACGCAGCCGACCAGCATCAGCTGTCCGGTAGGATGAGTCCAAAGCAGGGCGATGTATTGCGGCGTCGTGAGATAGACGAGGAACATCACGATGGGCGGCAGCGAACCGATGATGCCGGCCGAGGCCTTGGCTTCCATCGACATCGCCTGGATCTTTTCCTTCATCTTCTTGCGGTCGCGCAGCACCTTGGAGAGGTTGCCGAGCGCCTCGGAGAGGTTGCCGCCCGACTTCTGCTGGATCGACACCACGATGCCGAAGAAATTGGCCTCCGGCAGCGGCATGCGTTCGTAGAGCCGCGCGCAGGCCTCGCCCAGCGGCATGCCGATCGTCTGAGTCTCGATGATCGCCAGGAACTCGCTGCGCAGCGGCTCGGGAGAATCGGCGGCCACGACCTTGATCGATTCGAACAGCGGAAGGCCCGCCTTGATGCCGCGAACGATCACGTCGACCGCGTCGGGCAGCGCAGCCAGGAACTTGGCCTCGCGGCGCTTTTTCAGGAAGTTGAGTGCCCAGCGTGGCAGGCCGAAGCCGCCGGCAAAGGCGAGACCGGCAGCGCCGATCAGGCCGCCGCCGCCGAACAGAGCGCCCGCGAAGAACACGCCCGCCACGACGGCAGACACGATCCAGAACTTCTGCGGCGTCCAGTCAAGCCCCGCCTGCGACAGGCGGACGCTGAGCGGAGCGCTCTTCTCCTGGGCGCGCCGCGCCTCGAGGTCCTTGAGCGTGGTCTCGACCTGCTCGCGGCGCGAGCGCTGGGTCTTCTCGGCCTGGCGGACGATAGGCGCCTCGGCGCGCGCGACCGAAGCGCGGCGGCTCTCCGCCTTTCGTTCTCCGGACAGCAGCGGATAGAGGAAGACCCAGGCGATGCCACCGACCGCTGCGGTGGCGAGGAAGGCGAGGGCGAGGACCTGCATGTTCATGGCGGCGCTGACCTGCTCATGTGTTCGGAGCGACTTCCGCTGCGTCGAGCGCAGCGGCAAGGCGCTTCTCATCGCCGTAATAGCGGGCGCGTTCCCAGAACTTCGGACGGCCGATGCCGGTCGAGCGGTGCCGCCCGATGATCTTGCCGTTGGCGTCCTCCCCCATCATGTCGTAGAGGAAGATGTCCTGGGTGATGATGGTGTCACCTTCCATGCCCATCACCTCGGTGATGTGAGTGATGCGGCGTGAACCGTCGCGCAGGCGCGCGGCCTGGATAATCACGTCGATCGAGGCGCAGATCATCTCGCGGATGGTTCGCGAGGGCAGGGAGAAGCCGCCCATCGTGATCATGGATTCGCAGCGCGACAGCGCCTCGCGCGGGTTGTTGGCGTGCAGCGTGCCCATCGATCCGTCATGGCCGGTGTTCATGGCCTGAAGCAGGTCGAAGGCCTCGGGTCCGCGGACCTCGCCGACGATGATGCGTTCGGGCCGCATGCGCAGGCAGTTGCGCACCAGCTCGCGCATGGTGACCTGGCCCTCACCCTCGATGTTGGGCGGGCGGGTTTCCAGCCGAACCACATGGGGCTGCTGGAGCTGGAGCTCGGCCGCGTCCTCGCAGGTGATCACGCGTTCGTCGTGCTCGATGTAGTTGGTGAGGCAGTTGAGCAGCGTGGTCTTGCCCGAGCCGGTACCGCCGGAGATCAGCACGTTGCAGCGGACCCGACCGATGATCTGGAGGATCTCGGCGCCTTCCGGCGAGATCGCGCCGAACTTGACGAGCTGATCGAGCGTCAGCTTGTCCTTCTTGAACTTGCGGATGGTCAGGGCAGGGCCGTCGATCGCGAGCGGCGGCACGATGGCGTTGACGCGGGAGCCGTCGGCGAGGCGCGCGTCGCAGATCGGCGAGGATTCGTCGACGCGGCGTCCGACCTGGCTGACGATCCGCTGGCAGATGTTGAGGAGCTGCTGGTTGTCGCGAAAGCGGATGCCGGTGCGCTGGATCTTGCCGCCCACTTCGATGAAGACGGTGCCGGCTCCGTTCACCATGATGTCTGCAATATCGTCGCGCGCGAGCAGAGGCTCCAGCGGGCCGTAGCCGAGCACGTCGTTGCAGATGTCGTCGAGCAGCTCTTCCTGCTCGGCGATCGACATCACGATGTTCTTGATCGCGATGATCTCGTTGACGATGTCGCGGATTTCCTCTCGCGCCGATTCAGAATCGAGCTTGGCGAGCTGGGCGAGGTCGATCGCCTCGATCAGTGCGCCGAAGATGGTCGCTTTGACCTCGTAATAATTGTCCGAACGCCGGCTCTCCATGGTCGGAGGCGGCGCGACTTTGGCAGGGGCAAGCGGCGGCGAGGCGACGGTCGGCGGAGGCGGGGCGCGCGATATCGTCGGCGCCGGAGCCTGGGCAGGCTCGTGCGACACGGCGCCGGGCTTTGGTGCCCGAAAGTCGGTGTCTGTTCCGCTACGCTTACCGAACACTTAACAACTCCATGCGGCGGCTTATCTTCCCCGCAACTTCTCAATCAGAGGTGAAAGCAGGGACGACTTTTGCTTCTTGGTCTCGCTGCGGCCGGTCAGGCGTTGGGCGATCTGCAGGAACATCTCGATCGACTTGTGGTTGGCGGAGATCTCCGCGATCATCTGGCCGTTGTTGGCCGCCGAGCCGAAGATTTGCGGCTCAAACGGGATCGAGACGATCGGCTGACTTTCGATCGCCTTGGCGAACTCCGTGGCGGCGATTTCGGGCCGTTTCGGCACGCCGACCTGGTTCAGGCAGTAGAGCGGCGGCCGGTCGTTGGGGCGCGCGGCCTTCAACAGGTCGAACAGGTTCTTGGTATTGCGCAGGTTGGCGAGATCAGGCGCGGCCACGATCAGGATGTCGTCCGCTCCGATCAAGGCGCGCTTGGTCCAGCCCGACCATTGATGCGGAACGTCGAGCACGATGCAGGGCATGGTGGAGCGCAGCGTGTCGAACACGGCGTCGAAAGCGTCGGTGCCGAAATCATAGACCCGGTCGAGCGTCGCAGGCGCCGCCAGCAGGCTGAGATGGTCGGTGCATTTCGACAGCAGGCGGTCGATGAAGGCGGTGTCGACGCGGTCGGGCGAGAACACGGCGTCCGCAATGCCCTGCGGCGGATCCTGGTTGTAGTCGAGCCCGGCGGTGCCGAAGGCGAGGTCGAGATCGGCGACGACGGCGTCCATCGCAAGGTCGCGCGCGATCGCCCAGGCGACATTGTGAGAGATGGTGGAAGCCCCGACGCCACCCTTGGCGCCGACGACGGCGATGATGCGGCCGACCGCCTTGGCTTCCGGCGCCGAGAACAGGTTGCAGATCGACCGCACGACGTCGATCGCGCCGACCGGCGCGAGCACGTAGTCGCTGACGCCGCGGCGAACCAGCTCGCGATAGAGCATCACGTCGTTGATGCGGCCGATCACGACCACGCGGGTGCCGGCGTCGCAGACGGTGGCGAGCTGGTCGAGCCCGCTCAAGAGATCGCTGCGGCCGTCGCTCTCGAGCACGATCACGTTCGGCGTGGGGGCCGAGCGATAGGCTTCGATCGCGGCCGCCATGCCGCCCATCTGGATCTTCAGATGGGCCTTGCCGAGGCGGCGATCCTCGCCGGCCGCCTGTACCGCGGCGGCAGTCTCCACGGTTTCGCAGAAGGCCTGGACCGAGACGCGCGGCGCAGGCGCAATATGCTCCTCCATCGGTGGGGGAGCGGCTTGCGGCTGCTCTTCTTGTGTCTGACGCGCGTAGTTGATCATCTGCCGGTTTCGCTGAGTTTGGCCTTGTCGGCCTCGGGATAGGTGGTCGTCGTCGAGAGCCCCTTGCGATATTTCTCGAGACCGGTGATGCGCCGCGGCGTGTATGACGGAGTTTCGGGCCGCGGCTGCTCCAGATCCGACGGGTTGTCGACCATGGCCGCGAGGTTGCGCTGAGAGGCGCAGCCGTAATTGTAATAGTCCTTGTTTTCGAACCAGCGCTTGTTCTTCATCGAGGGGCCGATGTCCTCAGGCCACAGGCCGCAGGGGCCGGCGACCGCGGCGATCTTGGTATAGGTGAGCCGGATCGGCGGCAGGAAACGCCTGTCTTCCGGCTGATAGGGGTGAACGCTGACGCCGCGCGGCGGAACGCCTGCCGCCGCCAGCATCGCCTGGATCTCTCGCATCGTATCTGCGATCGGCCGGGCGTTGGGCGTATGGGACGGCACGTCGATACGAATGGCGCCGGTGCCTTCGCGCAACCAGGTTGATGCGACACCCATCACGTCGGCGCGCTGGGCGGCGGTCAATCCACCGCGGGCATGGCCGACGAAGACGACGATGGAGCGGTTCTGCTCCTCGATCGCGATCGGATGGCGCTGCTTGTAATCGTCGGGAATGGAGGCCGTGACGACTTCGTCGTGCTGGCAGCCGCCGAGCGCGAGCGCCATGCCGACGAGCGCGCCACCGAGGCGGATGGCGCATTTGCGAAGCTGGGGTGGTCTCGTGATCATCGTGAAGTCCCCGTTCCGCCTCAGTCGGTAATGAAGCCGTAGGTGCCGCGGTAGCTCTTGGCCGGTTCGGTCCGTCCGGGCACGCCGTAGAGCCTGTTGATATTGCCGATCAGCTGGGCCTGCGGATCCGCAGGCGGAGCGAAGCCGTCATCCGGCCGCGACAGGTCCTTCGGCGCCACCGCGCGAACGACGTACGGCGTCACGATCACGACCAGCTCAGTCGCGTTGTTGACGAAGTCGCGGCTGCGGAACAGCGTGCCCAGGATCGGGAGCTGCATCAGTCCCGGCAATCCGCTGACTGCCTGCTTGGTCTGCTGCTGGATCAGACCGGCCATCGCCATCGCGCCGCCAGAGGGAATTTCCAGCGAGGTCTCCGCGCGGCGGGTCCTGATCGAGGGCACCGTCAGCGAGTTCACCGTGTTCGAGGTCACCGCTTGCGACAGCGTGATCGCATTCTCGTTCGAAAGCTCCGAGACTTCGGTCATCACCCGCAGGCTGATCTTGCCTTCACTCAGCACCACCGGCGTGAAGTTCAGCGAGATGCCGAACTTCTTGAAGCTGATCTGGGTGGTACAGACATGCGTGGTGGGATCGCACGCGTAGCCCGCCGGGACCGGGAATTCACCGCCGGCGATGAACGTCGCCGATTCACCGGAGATCGCGGTCAGGTTCGGTTCGGCCAGCGTGCGGATCACGCCAGCGGTTTCCATCGCACGCAGGGTGGCCTGCACAGACGGCGTCGCGCCGAACTTGGTGGTCAGATTGTTGCCGTCCACCAGGTTGCGGCCATAGGCTGTGAACGGGTTCGAATTGGTGAAGCTCACCACGGAGGTGCCGTAGTTGAGATTGGCGGTGAGATCGATGCCGAGCTGCTTGACGATGTTGCGCTGGACCTCGGCCACCGTCACCTTGAGCATGATCTGGTCGCGGCCGCGCACCACGATCGAGTTCACCACCTTGTCGGGACCGCCGGCCAGGCGCGCGGCAAGTTCGTTGGCCTGCTGTGCCTCCATTGGGTTGGCAGCCGTGCCGGTCAGGACAATGCCGTCGCCGAGGCCGTCGATCTGGATGTCTGAATTGGGCAGGACCTGCTTCAGCGCTGCGCGCACGCCGTTGAGGTCGCGCTTGACCGCGATGTCATAGGCCGCAATCTGCTGACCGGCGGAATCGAAGAACACGATGTTGGTCTGGCCGACCGCGGCGCCGATGATATAGGCGCGCTGCGCCGAGCGAACCACCGCATTGGCGATCTTTGGATCGGCGACCAGCACGTCCTTGATGTCGCGCGGCAGGTCGATCACGATGGACTTGCCGACGCCGAGCGAGAGGAAGCGCGCGTTGATCTGGCCGTCCGCCGCGGCCGGTGCCACGGGGCGGTAGTCGGCAGCGATCACCGAGGTCGTCCCCGGGTTGAACGCCAGCGCGAAGGCGGCCGAAAACGACAGGGCGCGGACCAGTGAGGTTCGTATCGCCGCCGAATCTGCCCTGCATCTCATATCGACTGTCTTCATCGCACCTTAGCCGTCTGACTTGGAATGCCGTAGCGAATGATCGAAACGCCCTCTCGCTTCTGCGCGGACTCGTCGAGCGTGATTTCGCTCATCTTGACGTCGGCGATACTGCGCAACGCCAGCGACAGCGTGCCGCTCTGCCGCGCCGCGGAGAGCGTTGCGGTCTGCGCGGGATTGAGCTCGAGCGTGACGGTCTTGCCGATCACCGTGTTCTGGCCATCCTTCTCCTTGGGCGCCTGGTCGATGGCCAGGACGCGGATATTGACCAGAATGATCTCGGACGTGACGACGTCGGGGGCGCCGCTGCTCTGGTCCGGGTTCTTCAACCGGCGCGTGAGAAGCACGTCGACGCGATCGTTCGGCAGGATGAAGCCGCCAGCCCCGGTCTCCGGCGAGATCTCGGTCGAGATCGCCCGCATGCCGGTGGGCAGGATTGCCGCCATGAAGCCCGAGCCTTCGGGCTTGACCAGCTTCTGGTCGCGGATCGGCTCACCCTGAATGAACGGCGCGCGCGCGATCGAGCCGCTCACCTGGGTCGCGGCGTCGGGACGCTCGTTGCGACGGATGAAGGTGGTGCTGGCGGTCGCGGCCGGCCAGGTCTGCCATTGCACGTCTTCCGGCTTCACGGTCTCGCCCAGGCCGATGTCGTTCTTGGCGACGAGGACGTCGACGGTCGGCAGCTGCGCGACCGGAAGCGGAGGTGGCGCAGAATTATCGGTGCCGCTCGCCAGGTACGCGGCGACGCCGCCGGCGCAGATGGCGACCGTCAGGACGACAATGCGTGCCCTATTCATACGCTTCACTTTCCAACAATACGCTGCGACGCTGCCGCTGCCGTGATCGGCAGTTGACCAGCTATTCGTCAAAGCATGGTTAATGAGGCGTATCTAAATCGCCTTAACGCCGGGTTTACCCTGTGCGTTCAGCGCAGTGCGAGGTGAGCGAGGTCGATCGCCTTCACCCATTCGGTCTCCGGGTAGACCATCAACGCGCTCAGAGCGAGCGCGATGCCGTAGGGAATGCCGCTCTCCGTGGCGTGCAGCCGTGCGAGCCAGGCCTGACCCGCCAGCCCGTAGGGCAGCGGCCATTGCCGAAACTGGAGCAGGAGCAGCGTCAGCGCGCCGCCGAACAGCGAGGCGTAGAGCAGGAAGTTCATCAGCTGCGCGAAGCCGAACCAGAGCGCGACGGAAGCCGCGACCTTGGCGTCGCCGCCGCCCACCCAGCCCATCGCAAAGCAGGTGAAGGCCACGACCAGGACGAGCGCGCCGGCGCCGACATGAGTCATGATCTCGTAAGGTGCCATGCCACCGGCGAGGGCGAGCACGAAGAAGCCCGCGACCAGAGCCAGCGACACGCGGTTCGAGATCGTCATCGTGAAGAGATCGCTCGCGGCGGCGAATGCCATCAGGGCCGGGAAGAGCAGAAGGCGCGCAAGGTCAAGGGTCATGGGCTGCGTCTTGAGGCCTGGATTGGCCGCGGGAGCTGGCGTCGCCAGATGCTAGCGCGTAGTGCTAAACAAACCGACAACGGCGACAGGGACGCGAGGCCGGGCCCGCTGAATGCGTTTCACCAGAAGCTGGCGATGCGCGCGGCGAGCGCGACCGTCGCAAGCAGCAGTGCAAGGCAGATCCAATAGGCCGGCGAGCCGGCCGGATCCGCCCCCGCCTCTCTCGCCGCGACCGCGGCATCGGTTCTGAACTTGTACAACGCCACTGGAACTTGCCGTCTTCGGAAAAATAAAGGCCCGGAGGACCGGGGCTTCTGCTGCCGGTCGTCGGTTGCCTACTTCAGCGACGTGCTGATCGAGGTGAACTTGCCGTTCAGCGTGGTGCCGAGATTGTTGACGACGGTGATGATGGCCAGCGCGATGCCGGCGGCGATCAGACCGTATTCGATGGCGGTGGCGCCGGATTCATCCTTCGCGAAACGCGCAACCAAGTTCTTCATGAACAAAACTCCGTCTGGGTGAGATCGGCTCGTCCGGCGCTGTCTGATGCAAAGAGCATGAGAGCCGAGCTCTTTCGGTAAAGTTAATCCGATCGGGTAAACCCCGCGCCGGCGCGATGCTTTCATCCAGAGTGAATTTCGCCTTAAAGCGGCAGATACATTCCGGTTCCGGGCGCATCGGCAGTGTGGTGCCTGCTTCACGCTCCCTTAAATCTCGCGGAGTAGGCGTAGGCAGGACTGGAATTCGCAAGAGAGGCGACGATGTCGAGCCTGCCCATGCAAGTCGCCCTGATGCTCGGCGAGACCATCGTCAAGGTGATCCCGGTCACCTTCGTGCTCGCGGCCGTCTTCACCGTGCTGGAGCATTTCTGGGCCTGCAATCCCGGCGCGCCGTGGTGGCGCAAGCGGGAGATCATCACCGACATCTGTTATTGGTTCTTCGTTCCGGTGTTCGCCCGCACCATGCGGATCGGTCTTCTGATCGTCGGCGCCAGCCTCGTCTTCAACATCCACGATGCCGACGAACTCATTGCCTTCTACGACAATGGCCATGGTCCGCTGTCGCAGCTGCCTCTGTGGGTTCAGGCTCTGCTGTTCCTGGTGCTGTCCGATTTCATGCTGTACTGGCTGCACCGGCTTTTCCACGGCGGCGGCTTCTGGAAGTACCACGCCGTGCATCATTCGTCGGAGGAAATCGGGTGGATCTCCGCGGCCCGATTCCATCCCGTCAATCTCATGCTCGGGACGATCAGCGTCGACGTCGTGCTGCTGATGGCCGGTATCTCCCCCAACGTCATGATCTGGGTCGGCCCGTTCACCACCTTCCATTCGGCCTTCGTGCATGCCAACCTGAACTGGACCTTCGGGCCGTTCAAATGCGTGCTGGCGACGCCGGTATTCCACCGTTGGCACCATACCTCGCTCGAAGAGGGCGGCGACACCAATTTCGCCGGGACGTTTCCGATCTGGGACGTGCTGTTCGGCACCTTTCGCATGCCGGAGGGGAAGCTGCCGCAGGATTACGGCAAGGACGAAGCGACCATGCCGAAGGAGATCTGGGGCCAACTCGCCTATCCTTTCAAACAATAGTCGGCGAGTTTGCGGAACGTTCATGAATTGAAGGCAGGTTGGCCGGGTCGGGCACCGGCTCCGCTGTTATCTGATCGCTTCTGCCGGTTTGTGACGTCCCGGGGGTAAGAGTATGCGTAAAGAGTTGCTGCGCCGTCATGCGCGCACCTGTCTTCTGGTTGCCGCCGCGGTGCTGGCATGGCCGGCCGCCGGCCTTGCCGAGTCCACCGTGGACACGATCGCCGTCAGTGTCGACCAGGCCAAGCTGGTACGGCTGCCCGGCAAGGTGGCAACCATCGTGGTCGGTAATCCCCTGATTGCCGACGTCACGCTCCAGCCGGGCGGCATGATCGTCGTGACCGGAAAGGGCTATGGTGCGACCAACTTCATCGCGCTCGACCGGGGCGGCGAAATCCTGGTCGACCGCCAGATCCAGGTTGAAGGTCCGAGCGACCGGCTCGTCACCGTCTATCGCGGGATCGAGCGCGAGTCCTACAGCTGCGTACCGCTTTGCCAGCGTCGCGTGACGCTCGGCGACAGCGACACCTACTTCAACAACACGATGAGCCAGGCCGGTTCGCTGAGCAGCAGTGCCAGCGGCAGCGCCGGCGGGGGCGCCAAATCCAACTAGCCGGCCGGTGGGTCTGCCGGGGCAGGATCGCGCCCGGCCTCTTGCGGACCGGAGGGCGACGTCTCTCCGCGGGCGCCGTGTCTCCATGCGCCCTGGGGCCGTGCCTGGTTAACGCATTCCTAAGGGCGCGGTCCGTCGGGCGCGGATCGCCTGAACATTTAGGCAATCAGTTTGCGCTATTGAACGGGGCAGACGATCGCCTGTTGCTGGGGAATTCGACGTGATGCCATCGCCTGCACCTACGAGGTTCACGATCCGGAAAGCGCTGGCCCGGTTTCGCGGCAACCGCCGCGGCTCCGCGGCCGTCGAGTTTGCGTTGGTCGCACCGATGTTTTTCGGGCTGCTGTTCGCCATCATCGAGACGGCGCTCATGTTCTTCGCAAGCCAGGTGCTCGAGACCATCACGCAGAATTCCGCGCGCGCAATTCTGACCGGCCAGGCGCAAGCGCAGGGCGGTTCGGTGGCGGCCTGCCAGACCGCGCCCAACTCGGTCACCGCGTGCGACCAGACAACGTTCAAGGCTTATGTCTGTACCCAGATTCCGGCACTGTTTGATTGCAGCAAGCTCTACGTCGACGTCGTGAGCACCAGCTCCTTCGGGACGCTGAGCCTCACCAGCTACGGCGATTCCTGCAATTTCAACGCGAGCGGCATGCAGTACAATGCCGGGGCCTCCGGCCAGGTCGTCGTGGTGCGGCTGTTCTACCAATGGCCGCTCATCGTCACCGGCCTGGGCTACAACGCCGGATGCAGCAACAAACGGCTGATGGTGGCGACCGCGGCCTTCAAGAACGAACCCTTCTGAGGCAGATGGATCTGAGCGGACCGATGCAGGCGATTGCGAATATCTGGCGGAAGGCACGCTGCTCCGTGCGCGACTTCGTCGCCGACAAGCGCGCGCTCGCGGCGACCGAATTCGCGGTCATCGTACCGCTGATGCTGGTCATGTTCTTCGGCACCGTCGAATTCTCGTCCGCCGTGGCGATTGACCGCAAAGTCACGTTGATCGCGCGGACACTGTCCGATTTGACATCGCAGTCGACGACGCTCGTCGATGCCGACATGCAGAACACGTTTACGGCAAGCATCTCGGTCATCATGCCTTACGACGCGACACTGGTGAAGGGCACGATCTCTGAGATCTACATCGATGCCAACAGCATCGCCACGGTCAAGTGGAGCAGGGCCGGCACGATTGCGAGCGGCGCGACGCAAGCCACGCTGGCGACCTCGGCTCGGAACGCCGGCGACGACGTCACCACGATAATTCCCCCGACGCTCTTGATTCCGTCGAGTTATCTCATTCTGAGCGAGGCCAAGTACACTTACACGCCGACCATCGGCTACGTGTTGAAGTCGAGCGTGACGCTGAGCGATGTCTCCTACACGCGGCCGCGCCAGGTCACCTGCGTGCCCTACAACGGCGTACCGTCGACGTGTTGAGATTT
Organism: Bradyrhizobium sp. USDA 326; assembly: GCF_049739485.1. Lineage (NCBI taxonomy): Bacteria > Pseudomonadati > Pseudomonadota > Alphaproteobacteria > Hyphomicrobiales > Nitrobacteraceae > Bradyrhizobium > Bradyrhizobium sp. USDA 326. Next base: position 1,377,839 of record NZ_JBMGQA010000001.1, on the reverse strand, counting down.
GCGAGCCGACGCTGGAATGAAAAAGGCCGTGCGTCACGCACGGCCTTTTCCTTTTGCCTTGCTCGCTTCGGCCCGTCGGGGCCGACAGCCGAGAACTCAGCCCGCGGCGCGGAGGTTGTCCGCCGCCGACTTGCCTGAGCGGCGATCCGCCACGATCTCGTAGGAGATCTTCTGGCCTTCGCGCAGCGAGCCGAGACCGGCGCGCTCCACGGCGCTGATGTGAACGAATACGTCCTGGCCACCGTCGTCGGGCTGGATGAAGCCGAAGCCCTTGGTCGCGTTAAACCACTTCACGGTTCCCATGCTCATGGGTAGATCCTTCTCAGATAACACAATGTAAGAGCCCGCTTACGCAGGCCGGTTAGATCGAATTTCTGGAAGGGTCGTCAGCGTGTCTGAACCGGCTGTACCGGTGGATGCCAATGTCGTCCGGCCGAAAATCGATTAATTCATTTTATCGGAAACAGGAGCCCGAAACAATCCGGGCGTGCACGAATTTTTGATCCGCCGCGATGTCGGCGGCGGATCAATATCTAAGAGTTCTATGCCGCAGGTGCGCGCCGTAGCCCGATCAGCGGCGGCGGAACTGGCCGCCGCGCTGTCCGGGACGGGGCGGTCCGCCTGCCGTGCTGGGACGCTCGTCTTTGTGGCGGAAAATCAGCCGGCCCTTCTCGAGGTCGTACGGCGACATCTCGACCGTCACGCGGTCGCCCGCCAGCGTCTTGATGCGGTTCTTCTTCATCTTGCCGGCGGTATAGGCAACGATCTCGTGTCCGGCGTCGAGTTGCACGCGGTAGCGGGCGTCGGGGAGGATTTCGGTGACCAGTCCTTCGAACTGGATCAGCTCTTCCTTAGCCATGAATTTCTCCAGGTCGTGGACGGCTAGTGCGAATAGGGTTTGCGGTTCGGTTGGCTGTTTGGCCGACTCTCGCGGCGCAAAAAGGCAACGCCTTGTATCCCATCGGGCGTCCCGGCGCTATGCGCGGAACGCTGTTCCGGACGGTCGACAGGCGATGAATGCATCTTACCACCGGAGCGGCGGCGGCGAGAACCCTTCGGGGCATTCGGGCCAGTGCCAGGCCGTCCGTCGGCATGCCTTACCTCGGCGTGCCGTCCTTCACCGTGCCTTCCGTCGCCCTGCTTGCCGGCACCGTGGTGGCGCCCGTCACCATGTCTTTCGTCGGCACGCCTCCCGTCACCGTGCCGTGCGCCCTGGGGGCGCTGGCCGGGGCGGCCGCCCGGCCGGCCCTGTCGTTGCTGCGACGGGGCGGGGCCGGTATCGCGGCGGCCGGCATCGGTGCGGTGGTCCTCGCGCGGCAGGGCGACGCGGATCAGCCGCTCGATATCGCGGAGATAGCTGAGCTCCTCGCCGCCTGCGACCAGCGAGATCGCAGTGCCGTCGGCGCCCGCGCGGGCGGTGCGACCGATGCGGTGAACGTAGGTCTCGGGGACATTAGGCAGGTCGAAATTGATGACGTGGGTGATGCCGTCGACGTCGATGCCGCGGGCGGCGATGTCGGTGGCAACCAGGGTGCGGATCTCGCCGGAGCGGAACTGCGCGAGCGTCCGCTCGCGATGGTTCTGGGACTTGTTGCCGTGGATGGCGCTCGCGGCAATGCCGGCCTTTTCAAGGGTCTTCACCACCTTGTCGGCGCCGTGCTTGGTGCGGGTGAAAACCAGTGCGCGGTTGATCGGCTCGTCCTTCAGGAGCTTGGTCAGGAAGGCGGGCTTGGAAGAGAAGTCGACCTGCAGGATGCGCTGGTTGATCCGCTCGGCGGTCGAGGAGACCGGGGTTACCGCGACGCGGGCCGGATCGCGCAGCATGGAATCAGCGAGCTCGGCGATGTCCTTGGGCATGGTCGCCGAGAAGAACAGCGTCTGCCGCTTGATCGGCAGCTTCGCGACGATTTTGCGGATATCGTTGATGAACCCCATGTCGAGCATGCGGTCGGCCTCGTCCAGCACGAGGAACTCGACGCTGGAAAGCTTCAGCCCGTTGCTCTGCACGAGGTCGAGCAGGCGGCCTGGGGTGGCGACCAGAACGTCGACACCCTGCATCAAGGCGCGGACCTGGCGGCCCATCGGCACGCCGCCGATAGCGAGCGTCGATGACAGCCGGAGGTGACGGCCGTAGGCGTTGAAGCTGTCGAGGATCTGGCCGGACAGTTCGCGGGTCGGCGAGAGCACGAGTACGCGGCAAGTCTTGGGCTGCGGCTTGATGCGGTTCTCGAGCAGCCGGTGAAGGATCGGCAGTGCGAAAGACGCGGTCTTGCCGGTTCCGGTCTGGGCGATGCCGACGACGTCGCGGCCGGTCAGCGCGGTCGGAATGGTCTGGGCCTGGATCGGAGTGGGGGTGACGTAGTTCTCTTCACGAAGAGCGCGCGCGATGGGTTCGGCGAGGCCGAAATCCTGAAACGAAGTCAAAAGAGGGGTTCTTTCCATGTCAAAAGCGGGCGCCCGGCGCATTCGGCGCGGCGCGCGCAAAAGGGTGTCGAGAAGACACCTGCGTGTTTGGGGTGTCGGATGGGCTTGGGAGAATGGGGCAAGCCAGAGGCCCATACGGGCTTAAGAACACGCGGCTCGCTATGACCCCTTGATTCGCAAGAGGTCTCGGGAGGTCATATGGAACATCGAGGGGGCGCTTTCAAGGCAAACGCGTCCGAAACTGCAATTGCGGTGCAAAAATAGTGATGCCGGAAATTTAGCCAGAATTGGCGGTTTGCTCAAAAAATAAACTGACTGCCGCTTTCGCATACATTTTGATTGCCTAGAGTTTGGGCGGTCTGACTGCGGCTAAACTTCGAATTCTGCCAATTACCTAAGTAAATTCAAACAGTTGATAGGTGATCAGCCCATGGCATGGTTCTTGCGATTCCGTTAATCGCAGGCGGCCGCGGGCCGTTTCGCAGCATTTTCACGTCTGCGTCAGGGAGATGAGACACTCATGTTTAGGAAATCCACTCACGATATAGCGGCGTCATTGAGCCGCCGCGGCGTGCTCGCCGCGACCGCCGGACTGGTGCTTGGTCTGGCTTCATTGACTGGCGCGAAGGCCGCGGACGACACCATCAAGGTCGGCGTGCTCCACTCCCTGTCCGGCACCATGGCGATCAGCGAAACCACCCTGAAGGATACCATCCTCTTCCTGATCGATGAGCAGAACAAGAAGGGCGGCGTGCTCGGCAAGAAGCTGGAAGCCGTCGTCGTCGACCCCGCTTCGAACTGGCCGCTGTTCGCCGAAAAGGCGCGCGAGCTGATCACCAAGGACAAGGTCTCGGTCGTGTTCGGCTGCTGGACCTCGGTGTCGCGCAAGTCGGTGCTCCCGGTCTTCAAGGAGCTGAACAACATCTTGTTCTACCCCGTTCAGTACGAGGGCGAGGAGAGCGAGCGCAACGTGTTCTACACGGGTGCGGCGCCGAACCAGCAGGCGATCCCGGCCGTCGACTATCTGATGAAGGAAGAGAAGGTGAAGCGCTGGGTGCTCGCGGGCACCGACTACGTCTATCCGCGCACGACCAACAAGATCCTGGAAGCCTATCTGAAGTCGAAGGGTGTCGCCCAGGAAGACATCATGATCAACTACACGCCGTTCGGTCACTCCGACTGGCAGACGATCGTGGCCGACATCAAGAAGTTCGGCTCGGCCGGGAAGAAAACCGCGGTGGTCTCGACCATCAACGGCGACGCCAACGTTCCCTTCTACAAGGAGCTCGGCAACCAGGGCATCAAGGCAAAGGACATCCCGGTCGTTGCGTTCTCCGTGGGTGAGGAAGAGCTCGCCGGCATCGACACCAAGCCGCTGGTCGGTCATCTCGCCGCCTGGAACTACTTCGAGTCGATCAAGACCAAGGACGGGTCGAACGAGAAGTTCATCAAGGACTGGCAGGCCTACACCAAGAATCCCAAGCGCGTGACCAACGATCCGATGGAAGCGCACGTGATCGGCTTCAACATGTGGGTGAAGGCGGTGGAGAAGGCGAAGTCGACCGATCCGGACAAGGTGATCGACGCGCTTCCCGGCATCGAGGCGCCGAACCTGACCGGCGGCGTTTCGAAGATGCTGCCGAACCACCACATCACCAAGCCGGTGTTCATCGGCGAGATCAAGGCGAACGGCCAGTTCGACGTGGTCTGGAAGACCCCCGGGCTCGTCGCGGGCGATGCCTGGTCGAAGGAGCTCGAAGGCTCCAAGGACCTGATCGGCGACTGGGTCGGCAAGAAGTGCGGCAACTTCAACACCAAGACCAACAAGTGTCTCGGTTCGGGCTCCTGATCCGGATCTGACGTCCATTGCAAGATCGGAGAGGGCGGCGATCCCGCCGCCTTCTCCACTCATTTCTGCCGGGGTCATTCACAGTGCCAGCCCATTTGTCCGCCCGTCTCTGCACGCTTGCACTCTCTTTGTTTCTGATCGCGTTCGCGCTGCCGGCCTTCGCCGGTCCGTTCGAGGACGCGGTCGCCAAATTCGCCAATGACGATTTTTCCGACACGGAAGAGGCGATCGGTGTGGTCGCGAGCAGCGGCAACAAGCTGGCCTTTCCCATCATCAGCGCGCTCCAGGACGGCCGCCTCATGGCTGATTCCGACAGCAAGAAGGTTTACGTCACCGGCGCCGACGGCAAGTCGATCGACGCTGCGACCGGCGAGGCGGTCGCCGCCGTTCCGGACAATGCGAGCGCGGTCCGTCTCAACAACCGTCTTCGCCGCAGCGTCGATGCCGCGATCGGCAGCCTGACGCTTCAATCGCCGGATGTGGGAACGCGCCTGCAGGCAGCGCAGTCGGTGTTCAAGTCGCACGAGGAGACCGCCCTCGAGGCGGTTGATGCTGCGCTTGCCAAGGAGACCAACAGATCCGTCAAGACCGCGCTCGGCGAGGCCCGCGCCGCGATCCTGCTGTTCAAGTCCGACGCCAGCGAGGTCGAGAAGCTCGAGGCAGTGGCCACCCTCAAGGCGCGCGGCGACCAGGATGCGCTGGCGCTGCTCACCGGCATGGGCGACCAGCCGGCGTCGGTAACCAAGGCCGCCGCCAGCGCGATCGGCTCGATCCAGAGCTCGCTCGCGGTCTGGTCCATGGTGCAGAACGCCTGGTACGGCCTCTCGCTCGGCTCGGTGCTGTTGCTCGCGGCGATCGGACTCGCCATCACCTTCGGCGTGATGGGCGTCATCAACATGGCGCACGGCGAGATGGTGATGATCGGGGCCTACACCACCTTCGTGGTGCAGGAGGTGATCCGCACCCGCTATCCCAACCTGTTCGACTATTCGCTGCTGATCGCCGTGCCTCTCGCCTTCCTGGTTGCCGGCGCCATCGGCGTGCTGATCGAGCGCAGCATCATCCGTTTCCTCTACGGCCGGCCGCTCGAGACGCTGCTGGCGACCTGGGGCCTCTCGCTCGTGCTACAGCAGGCGGTGCGAACCATGTTCGGTCCGACCAACCGCGAGGTCGGCAACCCCTCCTGGATGAGCGGCGCGTTCGAGCTCGGCCAGATCACCATCACCTATAACCGGCTCTGGATCCTCTGCTTCACGCTGGCCGTGTTCGCGATCCTGCTCGCGATGCTGCGCTATACCGCGCTGGGGCTGGAGATGCGCGCAGTGACGCAGAACCGCCGCATGGCGGCCTCGATGGGTATCGCCACCTCGCGCGTCGACGCGCTGACCTTTGGCCTCGGCTCCGGTATTGCCGGTATTGCCGGCGTGGCGTTGTCGCAGATCGACAATGTCAGCCCCAATCTTGGCCAGAGTTACATCATCGACAGTTTCATGGTCGTGGTGTTCGGCGGGGTCGGCAACCTCTGGGGCACCTTGGTCGGCGCGTTCACGCTCGGCATCGCCAACAAATTCCTGGAGCCGGTCGCCGGCGCCGTGCTCGGCAAGATCGCGATCCTGGTCCTCATCATCCTGTTCATTCAGAAGCGGCCGCGCGGCCTGTTCGCGCTCAAGGGCCGTGCGGTGGAAGCATGACCCCTCACATGCTGACGCGATCGCTGGACCGCGGCGCGACGATCTTCCTCGCCGTCGTCGCCGCCTGCGGCATCCTCATCCCACTCTCCAACCTGCTGTTGCCCGCGGACTCGTTCCTGCAGGTGCCGACCTATCTCGTCGCGCTCTGGGGCAAATATGTCTGCTACGCCATCCTCGCGCTCTCGATCGACCTGATCTGGGGCTATTGCGGCATCCTCTCGCTCGGCCACGGCGCCTTCTTTGCGCTCGGCGGCTACGCCATGGGCATGTACCTGATGCGGCAGATCGGTACCCGCGGCGTCTATGGCAATCCGATCCTGCCGGATTTCATGGTGTTCCTGAACTGGCAGAAGCTGCCCTGGTACTGGTACGGCTTGGACATGTTCTGGTTTGCCGCGCTGATGGTGCTGGTCGTGCCGGGCCTGCTCGCCTTCTGCTTCGGCTGGCTCGCCTTTCGCTCCCGCGTCACCGGCGTGTACCTGTCGATCATCACGCAGGCGATGACCTATGCGCTGCTGCTCGCCTTCTTCCGCAACGATTTCGGCTTCGGCGGCAACAACGGCCTCACCGACTTCAAGGACATTCTGGGGTTCAACGTGCAGGCGGAGGGCACCCGTGCCGCGCTGTTCGCGCTGAGCTGCCTGGCACTGATCATGGGTTTTCTGATCTGCCGCGCCATCGTCTCATCCAAGCTCGGCAAGGTGCTGATCGCGGTGCGTGACGCGGAATCGCGGACGCGCTTCCTCGGCTACCGCGTCGAATCCTACAAGCTGTTCGTGTTTACGGTTTCGGCCTGCATGGCCGGCGTCGCCGGTGCGCTCTACGTGCCGCAGGTCGGCATCATCAATCCGAGCGAGTTCGCTCCGGGTAACTCGATCGAGGCGGTGATCTGGGTCGCGGTCGGTGGCCGCGGGACGCTGGTCGGTGCCGCGCTCGGCGCCGTTGTCGTCAACTACGCCAAGACGTTCTTCACCTCCGGCATGCTGGCGCCGTACTGGCTGTTCATGCTGGGCGCGCTGTTCATCCTGGTGACCCTGCTGCTGCCGAAGGGCATCGTCGGCACTTTCAACGCCTGGTGGGATTCGTCGAAGGACAAACGTACCGCCGCGGCCTCCGTGAGCGCGGCGGCCGAAGACGGTGTCACCGAACCCAAGATGGCGGAGTAGGTGCAATGAACGTCATGGACACCCGCGCGACCTCCGCGATGCTCTATCTCGATGGCGTGCACGTCTCCTTCGACGGCTTCCACGCCATCAACAATCTGTCACTGACGCTCGAGCCCGGCGAGATGCGCGCCATCATCGGCCCGAACGGCGCCGGCAAGACCACGATGATGGACATCATCACCGGGAAGACCAAGCCCGACGAGGGTACCGTGCTGTTCGACGGCGTCACCGACCTGACGCGGCTCGACGAGACCCGGATCGCCGAGCTCGGCATCGGCCGGAAATTCCAGAAGCCGACCGTGTTCGAGAGCCAGACCGTGCAGGACAATCTGCTGCTCGCGCTCAATGTCGACCACGCCGTCAAGGCCACGCTGTTCTGGCGCGGCAGCAAGGCGGAATCCGAGCGCATTGACAGGGTGCTGGAAACGATCCGTCTCACCGACGCCCGCAACCGCCTCGCGGGCAGTCTCAGTCACGGCCAGAAACAGTGGCTCGAGATCGGCATGCTGCTCGCGCAGGACCCCAAGCTGCTCCTCGTCGATGAGCCCGTCGCCGGCATGACCGACGTCGAGACGCATCTCACGGCCGAGCTGCTCAAGGAGATCAACAAGACCCACACCGTCATGGTGGTCGAGCACGACATGACCTTCGTGCGCGAGCTCGGCGTCAAGGTCACCTGCCTGCACGAAGGCACCGTGCTCGCGGAAGGAACCATCGACCAGGTCTCGTCCAACGAGCGGGTCATCGAAGTCTATCTGGGGCGCTGAGCCATGCTTGAGGTCAAGAACATCAACCTGTTCTACGGTGCGGCGCAGGCGCTGCGCGGCGTCTCGATCTCGGCGGAGCCCGGCAAGGTGACTTGCGTGCTGGGGCGTAACGGCGTCGGCAAGACCTCTCTCTTGCGTGCCATGGTCGGGCAATATCCGATCTCCTCGGGCGCGATCGTGTTCGATGGCAGCGATATCACGGGTCTGAAGCCCTATGAGCGTGCGCGCAAGGGCATCGGTTTCGTCCCACAGGGCCGCGAGATCTTTCCGCTGCTGACAGTCGAGGAAAATCTCAAGACCGGCTTCGGGCCGCTCAAGCGCGAAGACAAGCATATTCCGGACGACGTGTTCTCGCTGTTTCCGGTGCTGCAATCCATGCTCGGCCGGCGCGGCGGCGACCTCTCCGGTGGCCAGCAGCAGCAGCTCGCGATCGGCCGCGCACTGGTGATGCGGCCGAAGCTGCTTCTGCTGGACGAGCCGACCGAGGGCATCCAGCCCTCGATCATCAAGGACATCGGCCGGGCCATCTCCTACCTACGCAACCTCGGCAACATCGCCATCGTGCTGGTCGAACAATATCTCGACTTTGCCTGCGAACTCGGCGACAGTTTCGCGGTGATGGATCGCGGCGCGGTGAAGTTCACCTGCGGTCGCGCCAACCTGGATCCCGGCGAGATCAGCCGCCAGATGGCGCTGTAAGTCGGGGACCGGTAAGCCAAGAAATCCTGCCGCGACCGGCTGGGGAGACGGATGCGCAGCGACGCTTCAGCGACAAGTTCGGTGTTCGAGGCCAACCGCGCCCGCGGTGCTGTCAGGTTCGACGTGCACGCTCGTGACGGTGTGACGCGGCGCGGGGCCTTGCATGAATCCGGTTCGCTCCGCGTGCGCTTTCCTTCGCCCGAAGACGAGGGCCTCTCCGGCGTGTTCGTCAACACCGCCGGCGGCGTCGCCGGTGGCGATCGCTTCGACATCGAGATATCGGCGGCGGATAGCTCGCGGCTGACACTGACCACCGCGGCGGCCGAAAAGATCTATCGCGCGCCCGGGCCCGCGGCGCAGCTCGGGATTGCCTTGAAGGTCGCCGCGGGTGCACATCTCGCCTGGCTGCCACAGGAGACGATCCTGTTCGATCGCGCCCGGGTTCACCGCCGCTTCGACATAGCGCTCGACGAGAACGCTTCGCTCCTGCTTTGCGAGATCGTCGTGTTCGGCCGCACCGCCATGGGCGAGCGGATGGAGCAGGGCGAGTTCGTCGACCGCTGGCGGCTTTCCCGCGGCGGCAAGCTGGTCTTCGCGGAAACGGTCAGGCTCGACGGCCATATCGGCGCAAAGCTCGCGCGATCAGCGGTCGCCAAGGGTGGCGCGGCGATCGGCACGGCCCTGATCGTGCCCGGCGATGAGGCACTGGTCGAGCGCATCCGCGAGGCATCGGAGTCGTTCTCCGGCGAGGTCGGGGTATCCGCCTGGAATGGCTTTGCAATGGCGCGGTTCTGTGCCCAAGATGCGGCGCGTTTGCGCGCCGACATGATGGCGGTGCTGGCGCGCACCGGTGTAGCCCTGCCGCGACTCTGGCTGAACTGATCACTGGTTGAATTGACGTGTTGAACGGAAGAGATTTCGCATGAACCTGTCTCCCCGCGAAAAGGACAAGCTTCTGATCTCGATGGCGGCGATCGTGGCGCGCCGCAGGCTGGATCGCGGCGTCAAGCTCAATCATCCCGAGGCGATCGCGATCATCTCCGATTTCATCCTCGAAGGCGCGCGCGACGGCCGCACCGTCGCCGAGCTGATGCAATCCGGCGCGCAGGTGCTGACCCGCGATCAGGTGATGCCGGGAATCCCAGAGATGATCCACGACATCCAGGTCGAGGCGACGTTCCCGGATGGCACCAAGCTCGTCACCGTGCACGAGCCGATCCGATAGGAGTGCGACATGATCCCCGGCGAACTCTTCATCCAGGACGGCGAGATCGAGCTCAATGCCGGCCGCAAGACCGTGACGCTGACGGTCGCCAACACCGGCGACCGCCCGATCCAGGTTGGCTCGCACTACCATTTCTTCGAGACCAACCCCGCGCTGAAGTTCGACCGCAAAAAGGCCCGCGGCATGCGCCTCAACATCGCCGCCGGCACCGCCGTCCGTTTCGAGCCCGGCCAGACCCGCGACGTGCAGCTCGTCGCCGTGGCCGGCAAGAAGACCATCTACGGTTTCCGCGGCGACGTCATGGGCAAGCTGTGACACCCGGAGGAACGAGCGCAGCGCGGCACGGTTGAGGCGGAAACGGAGGTTTTTTCCATGCTGTCCCCCATCCGCCTCGTCTCGGAAGCTGCCGAACTCGCCGCGCACCGCCACAACGGCATGGCGCGTAAGGGCCGCGGCAACGAGCCCTACATCAATCATCTCGCCGAGGTCGCGAACCTGCTTGCGACCGCGACCGATGGGGCTGACGCCGAGCTGGTCGCGGCCGGCTGGCTGCATGACACCATTGAGGACACCGACACCACGCGCGAGGAGCTGGCACAGAGATTTTCCGAGCGTGTCGCTTCCCTCGTCGCCGAATGCACCGATGACATGAGCCTGCCGAAGGCAAAACGGCGGCAAAAACAGATCGAGGACGCGCCCCATAAATCGCAGGGTGCCAAGCTGATCAAGATCGCCGACAAGATCAGCAACACGGGCGCGCGCATTCAAACCGACCCGAGTGCTGAGGAGCGCGAGGATCTCGCCGATTACATCGTGTGGGCCACGCAGGTCGTGGCGGGTTGCCGCGGCGGCAATGCGTGGCTCGACGAGAAATTCGATGATGCCGTGAAAGCAGCGAGGGCGCTGCTATGACCCACCAGACATTCAAACGCAAACGGGGCTTGTGATGTCCGTCAAGATGAAGCGTTCCGTCTATGCCGACATGTTCGGCCCCACCACCGGCGACAAGGTACGCCTCGCCGACACCGATCTGATTATCGAGGTCGAGAAGGATTTCACCACCTATGGCGAGGAGGTGAAGTTCGGCGGCGGCAAGGTGATCCGCGATGGCATGGGGCAGTCGCAGGTCAACAATAGGCAGGGCGCGGCCGATACCGTCATCACCAATGCGCTGATCGTCGATCACTGGGGCATCGTGAAGGCCGACGTCGCCATCAAGGACGGCATGATCTCCGGGATCGGCAAGGCCGGCAATCCCGATATCCAGCCGGGCGTCACCATCATCATCGGCCCCGGCACCGACGTGATTGCGGGCGAAGGCAAGATCCTCACCGCCGGCGGCTTCGACAGCCACATCCATTTCATCTGTCCGCAGCAGATCGAGCACGCGCTGATGTCAGGGGTTACCTCGATGCTGGGCGGAGGCACAGGACCGTCCCATGGCACTTTCGCGACCACCTGCACACCGGGGCCGTGGCACATAGGGCGGATGATCCAGTCGTTCGACGCCTTCCCGGTCAATCTCGGCATTTCCGGCAAGGGGAACGCGTCGCGCCCGGCCGCGCTGGTCGAGATGATCAAGGCCGGCGCCTGTGCGCTGAAGCTGCACGAGGATTGGGGTACCACGCCGGCCGCGATCGACAATTGCCTGTCGGTCGCCGACGATCACGACATCCAGGTGATGATCCACACCGACACGCTGAACGAATCCGGCTTCGTCGAGGACACGATCAAGGCCTTCAAGGGCCGCACCATCCACGCCTTCCACACCGAAGGCGCCGGCGGCGGCCATGCCCCTGATATCATCAAGGTGGCCGGGCTGAAGAACGTGCTGCCGTCCTCGACCAACCCGACACGGCCCTTCACCCGCAACACCATCGACGAGCATCTGGACATGCTAATGGTGTGCCACCATCTCGATCCGTCCATCGCGGAAGATCTGGCGTTCGCCGAAAGCCGCATCCGCAAGGAGACGATCGCGGCCGAAGACATCCTGCACGACCTCGGCGGCGCTCTCGATGATGTCCTCGGACTCCCAGGCGATGGGCCGTCTCGGCGAGGTCATCATCCGGACCTGGCAGACTGCCGACAAGATGAAGAAGCAGCGCGGGTCGTTGCCGCAGGACAAGGGCAGGGACAACGACAATTTCCGCGTCAAGCGCTACATCGCCAAGTACACGATCAATCCCGCGATCGCGCATGGCGTGTCGAAGCTGATCGGCTCGGTGGAGAAGGGCAAGCTGGCCGATCTCGTGCTGTGGTCGCCGGCCTTCTTCGGCGTCAAGCCGGACTGCATCGTCAAGGGCGGCACGATCGTCGCGGCGCCCATTGGCGATCCCAACGCCTCGATCCCGACGCCGCAGCCGGTGCATTACCAGCCGATGTTCGGCGCGTTCGGCAAGGCGCGTACGGCATCGTCGGTGGTGTTCACTTCCAAGGCGGCGGTCACCGCGGGGCTGGCGCGCAAGCTCGGCATCGACAAGAAGCTCTATGCCGTCCAGAACACCCGCGGCAGGATCTCCAAGAAGAGCATGATCCACAACGATGCCACGCCCAACATCGAGGTCGATCCGGAGACCTACGAGGTGCGCGCCGATGGCGAGCTGCTGACCTGCCCGCCTGCGGAGGTGCTGCCGATGGCGCAGCGATATTTCATGTACTGAAATAGCGCCTCAACGCATGTCCAGGGAGGGAAGTCTGGCCGCGTATCCGGGAACGGCCTTTTGCGGTTTTGCGTTCGGTGCCGCCTGGTCTAATGTCCCGCCCGGTATCTTAACCCTCAGAAGAAAAGCCGGGAGGATTTCTCGTGATCTACGTCGTTGCCACTTTGACCATCAAGCCCGAAACGCGCGCCGAGTTCATTGCAGCCGCCACCGCCTGCATCAAGGAGACGCGCAAGGAGCCCGGCAATATCGCCTATGATTTGCACGAGAGCGTCACCGATCCTGCCAAGATGGTGTTCGTCGAGCAGTGGGAGAACGCCGAGGCGCTGGTGCCGCATCGCGCCATGGAGCACATGAAGACGTTTGGCCGCGTCGCGGTGAAATGCTTCACGGCGCCGCCGAAGATCGAAATCATCACGCCCGAGAAGGTCGAGACACGGTAAAGAGGTAAGACGCATGATCCGGGCGACGCAGGTCAAGGGACAGCACCGCTTCACGGAAGCGCCGGTGGATACGGTCGTGCTCGATTTCGACGACCGGCACCGCCGCCGCATGGCGATGACCGGCACGCGCGGCCTCGAATTCCTGCTCGACCTGGAGCATGCCGTTGCGCTGCGCGGCGGCGACGCGCTGGTGCTGGAGGACGGCCGGCTGATCGAAGTGGTCGCGGCGCCCGAGCCGCTGCTCGAGATCCGCGGCCGCGATCCGCACCATCTCATCCGGGTCGGCTGGCATCTCGGCAATCGCCATCTGCCGACGCAGATCATGGCCAAAGCCTTGCGCATTCGCCGCGACCACGTCATCGAGGCCATGGTCAAGGGCCTCGGCGCCCGCGTGATCGAGATCGAGGCGCCGTTCAATCCCGAGGGTGGGGCCTATGTCGATACGAGCCACGCCCATGGACATGAGGACCATGCGCATCACGATCACGGCCATCATCACCATGATCACGGCCACCACAATCATGATCATGCCGCGCATGATCATGGCCACGGTCACCACGATGAGCATTGCGACCACCCCGACCATCGCCACGGCCACAAGCATGCTCATGACCACAAATGAGCGGGTCGGCGCCGGTGCCCTTGCCGAGGGTGAGGCAGCGGCGCTGTACCGGCTGATGACCTGGCTGTCGCCGGCGTTCCCGGTCGGCGGTTTCTCCTACTCCAGCGGCCTCGAATGGGCCGTCGAGGCGGGCGACATCACCGACGCCGCCTCGCTGGCGGATTGGCTCGATGCGATGCTCGGCGACGGCTCCGGCTTTTGTGACGCGACGTTTCTGGTCCACGCCTATCGCGCCACGGAAGCGGGCGAGACTGCCGCTTTGAACGAGATCGCCGGGCTCGCGAGCGCCTTCGTGCCGTCGCGCGAACGGCAGCTCGAGACGACCTCGCAGGGCCGCGCCTTCATCGACATCGCCCGCTCCGCGTGGAATGCCGACGGACTGGATGCCATGATTGCGGCATGCAGCACTCCGCTGGTCTATCCCGTTGCCGTCGGTGTCGTCGCCGCGATGCACACCGTGCCGCTGGCGCCGACGTTGCACGCTTTCCTGCATGCGCTGGTCTCGAACTGGATCTCGGCGGCCAGCCGGCTCATTCCGCTCGGCCAGACCGATAGCCAGCGTGTGCTGGCAAGGCTGGAAGCCGCCGTCGCCGCGACCGCCGATCGTGCGCTGGACGCGGCATTGGACGATCTCGGCAGCGCGACCTTCCGGGCCGATCTCGCCAGCCTGCGGCACGAGACGCAATATACGCGGCTGTTTCGCTCGTGACCGGCGCGGCTTCAACCAATCGAGAGAGAGCGAATCACATGTCGAAATCCCACGGCCCCTTGCGTGTCGGCGTCGGCGGCCCGGTCGGGTCGGGCAAGACCGCCCTGATGGACCTGCTCTGCAAGACCATGCGCGAGCGCTACGACATTGCGGCGATCACCAACGACATCTACACCAAATGGGATGCGGAGTTCCTGGTGCGTTCGGGATCGCTGACGCCGGATCGCATCGCGGGGGTCGAGACCGGCGGCTGCCCGCACACCGCGATCCGCGAGGATGCCTCGATGAACCTTGCCGCCGTCGCGGACATGCGCGCCAAGTTTCCCGGACTCGATCTCGTGCTGATCGAGTCGGGCGGCGACAATCTCGCTGCCACTTTTTCCCCAGAGCTGGCGGACCTCACCATCTACGTCATCGATGTCGCCGCCGGCGACAAGATCCCGTCCAAAGGCGGCCCCGGCATCACCCGGTCCGACCTCTTGGTCATCAACAAGACCGACCTCGCGCCCCATGTGGGCGCCTCCCTGGAGAAGATGGAAACGGACGCGAGACGCATGCGCGGCGAGCGTCCCTTCGTCATGACCAACCTGAAGAAAAGCGAGGGGCTCGACCGAATTGTCGGCTTCATCGAGGCCAAAGGTGGCCTGAAACGGCCGGGCTGACGGGACGCGACCACTTGGCGCAGGCATTTTCCGCCGTTAACGTTTGGGCGGCGCCGTGACCGCGGAACAAATTTCGGACACGACGATTAACTACCTCCGGCGCCCGGGGCAAATTCATCCCTGCCAGACCATCGGCCGGGCGGATTAAGCTTTCCAGGCGACCCAAGTTGCGTACTGATGCCTCCTCCTCCATTATCTCCGCCACTGTGGTCTCCCCTGTCTCGGCAGATGGCCGTTCAAGCGGCGTTCACATGCTCCGTGTTTATTGCCGACCTCCTGCTTTCGCCTGAGTAGTCGCGTGGTCAGGCTGGGTTTCATCATCGGCTTCATCGCTCTGCTCGGGGTCTTGCTCTCCGGGCTTGCAGCCTATCGCGTCCACGACCAGGAGCTGGCGCTGGATCGGATCGCGCTCGCGCGTGCGATCGACGTTCATGCGAGCCTGGTTCAGGACCGCCTCACCGAGCGGGAGCTGCTCGCGCGTGTCGCCTCAGGCCTGTTCCGCACGCCATCCGTGATCAAGCCGAACATGCTGGAGCCGCTGCGCTCGGCGATCTACGCCTTCAAGACCGATTTCGTGGTGGCCGGCTGGATCGCCCGGCTGAAGCCGAACGAGCTCGCGGCGGCGCAGGCCGCGATCGCCGGCGCCGGCTTCCCAAATCCGCAGATCCGTTCCTATGACGACAAGCCGATCAATCCGGCCGAAATCACTCAGCCGATCGACGTGCTGATGGACCTCGAGCCACGCAGCAACGAGACCAAGACGCTGCCCGGTCGCAGCTACGATCAGGATCCCGTTCGCAGCGCTATGCTGACGCGTGCGCGCGCCGAGAAGAGGTCGGTTGCCTCGGACCCGGTGCCGCTGATCCGAGGGAACGGCGCCGTCGGCATCATCGTGGCTGCGCCCGTCATTCCCGAGGGAGCAACGGAGCCTGCCGGCTTCGTCACATTCTCCTACGAGCTCGCCACGCTGATGCTCACCAATGACGACTTGTCGGTGTTCGCGGTCGCGCTTAGGGATCCGCGCAAGGAAGGCGGCGAGCTGATCGCCAACGATCAGGGCGTGGTCTCGTCGCGCAGGGTTGCAGCGGACGGGCCGGCGCCGTCGGCGACGCGCACCGTGAGCTTCGGTGGGCGTGACTGGCAGCTCAGCTACTACGCGAAAACCAACTCGGCGCGTCGTGCCGAGCAGACCGCGATCATCGTGGCGGCAATCGGCTTTGCGATCACGGCAATGGTGTGCGGCCTGTTCGGCTATGTCGCCTACAACAATCTGCGGCTCAGCCGGGAGATCCAGGTCAGGATCGGGTTCGAGCGCCGGCTGACCGCGGTCATCGACGAGCTCAACCACCGCGTCAAGAACATCCTGGCGGTGATCCAGTCGATCGTGACTCGCACCTTGCGCCACGGCTCGGACATCGACACCGCGCGCGAGCTGCTGATCGGGCGCATCCACGCGATGTCCAACGTGGTCTCGCTGCTGAGCGAGAGCCAGTGGCAGGGCGTCAAGCTGAAGGGCCTGTTCGAGGCGCGCGCCATCCCGCATGCCGACCGCATCGCCGTCACCGGTCCCGATATCGCGGTCAGCGCACGCGCGGCGCAGAGCCTGTCGCTGCTGTTCTTCGAGCTGGCCTCGCATTCCGACGAGGGCCTGTCGCTGGTTGGAAAGCATCCACACATCACCGCCAACTGGACGGTGACGGGAGAGGACGGCAGCGAGGTCTTCCATTTCCGCTGGGAGGAGTTCAACACCAGCGAGGCGACGCGCCGGCCCGATTCCGATTTCGGCCTGATCCTGCTCGACCGCGTTGCGCCCGAGGCGCTAGGGGGCACCGCCAAGCGCTTCTTCACCGACGTCTCCTACGTCTATGAATTGACCGCACCGATGGAGACGGTGGTCGACATGACCGAGCGCGACCGCACGGACAAGATCTCGGCGCCGGTCAGGCCCGTGCGCAGCTAACCCTTCGGAAGCAACACGAGATCGACGAGGTTGCGCGCGTAAGCCGGCGTGACCGGCGTGATGCCGAAGACGTAGCGATAGAACAGGCTGCCATAGATCGCATCGTAGAGATCCTCGGGAAGGCCCTCGGCCAGAATGCTGCCATCCTGCTGGCCCGCGGCGATCATCTCGACGAGCGCGTCGCGGCGGAATTGCAGATAGCGCGCGTAGAACAGCTCCGCCGAGCCGGTCTTCGAGATGCATTCGGAGATGACGGCGAGCTGGACCTTGCCGAACTCGCCCTGGAGCGCTTCGGCATAGGCCGCGGCATGGCGGCGCGCGCGCGCCGCGGGGTTGCCGGCACTCGCCGGCGGCAGCGGCAGCATCTGCGCGGCGTGGTGGAGAAATGCGTCGATCAAAAGCGCCTCGCGGGACGGCCACCACTTGTAGATCGTCATCTTGGAGACGCTGGAATGGCGCGCGACCGCGTCGATGGTGGTGGCGGCAAGGCCGGTGGAGGCCATCAGCGTATAGGCGCTCTCGAGAATGGCGTTGCTGGTCTCGATTGACCTTGGCCGGCCGCGCCGGGGCGCGCTGTCAGCCTCGTCACTCCCGCCTTTCGCCCCCGCCACGCCCGGTCTCCTCACACAGACTTTCGGCATAGCGCAGCCATAGCCTTCGGCCTAGCAGAATCGCACGATTTTGCGACTAGGCCTGCTGCCTCAGGGCGGCAGGCAGGTCCTGCCGCTTCGACCAGGCGACGTAGTAGGCGACGGCGGTCATCGCCGCGAAGCCGATGATGCTCACCACGATCTGCATCACCACCAGGTTAGGGCTGGTGATCAGGATGAGATGGCCGGCAAAGGACAGGAACACGCCGACGCAGAACACGGCGAGCCATTCCTCGCCGCATCGTATGACCGCCTGAAGCGGCTTCAATCGCAGGCCGGGGTGATCGGCCGGAACCAGATGGGTCGCGAGCAAGGCGAGCGCTAGGAAGTGAATCACGCGATAAGGCGCGAGATTCTCCTTGTCGGTCGGCGCGATGCTGTCGAGGAGCGGGCCCGGCAGATAGGCTGCCAGTTCCGGCGAATGGCGCGACAGGGTGACCGCCATCGCGAAGACGAGATAGCTCCCTGCGAGTATCCGCAGCCAGGGAAGGTCGCGCAGCGCCCGCCCCGGTGCGCCCGTGACGGCGAACCATCCGCCCAGCACCATCAACATCTGCCAGCAGAGCGGATTGAAGGTCCACTCCTGGTCGGGGGAGACCCGAAAATTCCACTCGAACCAGCGTGCGGCAAGATACAGCGCCACCGATGCCGCAAGCGTCAGGTTCGGCCGTCGCAACAGACCCCACAGCGCGAGCGGAAAGAAGGCCATCAGCGGAATCATCAACTGCAGAAGGTCGAGGTTCAGCGGCTCTTCCTGGAGCACGAGACCGCGAATCAGGATCCGCAACGGATGCTCGAGAATCCCTGAGATGTTGTATTCGTGGATGATCTCCGGCGCCATCGATTGCGAGGCGACGTAGGCGATGGCGTCGATATAGATCACGAACAGCACGACATAGGCGGCGTAGAGCCGCCAGACGCGGCGAAAGATTCGCGTCGCCGCGACCACGTAGCCGCGCTCCAGGGCCATCCTGCCGTGGATGATGGCGACGCCATAACCCACCACGAACACGAACAGGTCCGCAGCACCGCTGAAGCCGAAGTTGCGCAGCGTCAGCAGGTTGACGACGTTGTTCGGAATGTGGTCGACGAAAACCGACCAGTTGGCAATGCCGAGCGTCAAATACAGCCTGGCGTCGTGATGGAATGCGGCGAGGTTCGCCTTGACGGACGGTTTCATTGAGTAAAATAGCTTTTGGAATCAGGGTGATGCTTTTAGCGGCAACCGCCTGCCCATCCGAGTAGCGTTTGCGTGAGTGGGGCCGGGTTTGCACCAGTGGGCGCAAAATTGCGCGGCGTCGCCCCTATCGAATGCGGAGAGACGCGCTCGCGGAGCTTGCGACGAAATTTTCTAACCGGCTCTGACGGCTACTCGGCAGGTTCAGCCGACACCTCGTCGGAGACACCGGCGCGGCTCGCCAGGATTCCGAGGGCGACGCCGCCGATCGCCAGGATCGGCAACAGCCGCTTCATCCCGATGGCGCGAACGATCTGGAGCCCGGTGGCGAGGAGCATTGGATCTGCAAGCATGCTCTGCGCGGCCGACTTCGCAGCGCGCTCGGCCGCGATCCGGGCACGCTTCTGCACCTCGCGCTTGTAGCCCCAATAAGAGCCTGCCGCGGCCAGGGTCAGCAGGAAGAAGATGCCCGCGCCGGCAAGACAGGCCTGCACCGGGCCATACTTCTCCAGGACCGAGATGAAGGCGGCGGCACAAAGGAAGCCTGTCGTCACCAACAGGGCCAAGGCCGCGCCAGCGGCAAGGGAGGTCAGCCGGACAGTCGTGCCGGTGGATGCACTGATCCCGTCTATGATGCGCTGAAACATGGCCTTACTCCTCAATTCCCACCAGCCGAATCGTCACGGGCCGACAGCGGCGGCGCGCCGCCGCTTCGATACGCGCTAGCGATTCTACCGGCGCCAGGCAACGCCGATCAGGAAGCCGATGCCGAGCGCGAGTCCGACGGTCGCGAGCGGACGCTGCGTGATCGCGTCTTCCAGCGTCTCCTCGATGGAGCCGTAGGCGTCCTGTGCTGCCTCCATCATCGCGCTGCCGCGCTCCGACACGTCGTCGATCGCGGTATCCATGTTGTCGCGCGCCTGGCGATAGCCTCGGCGAGCCTGCTTGCTCGTGGAATTGGCAAAGGTGTTGAGTGCGTCGGTGATCTGGTCGGTGAGGGCGGCGATATCGCTTTTCACGGCTGCTACATCCTTCTCAAGGCGTTCTCTGGTGGCTTTGTCGGTCCAGTCTCTCATCCCGGGTTGGGCATTGGTCGTGGACATCAGGAGCTCCGAGCTGTTGACGGCTGAGTTGGGCGGAAAACGTTTCGTCGCCGGGTAAGTTCCGTTCGGGGAAACCGGTCAGGCTTGCGGGAGCTGCGGCGAATTCTCCGGCAGCAGGTGCTCCTTCAGGATCAGCGCGACGATCAGGAGCGGCGACGACAGGAACGCGCCCATCGGTCCCCACAGCCAGGTCCAGAACGCGAGCGCGAGCAGCACGGCGAGCGCATTCAGGGCCAGCCGCCGTCCGATGATTGTCGGCGTGATGAAGTGCCCCTCCAGAAAGGTGAGGCCGCCGAAGGCGAGTGCGGCTATCAGGCCGCCGCCGATGGTCGGAAAGGCGATAAGCCCAACCAGGACCAGCACCGCGAACATCGCCACCGGCCCGATGATCGGGATGAAGTTGAGCGTCGCTGCCAGCGCGCCGAGCCCCGCCGGATTGGGCATTCCGGTGAGCGCGCAGATGAGGCCGGTGGCGACACCAACTCCGACATTGATGACGGTGACGGTCAGGAGATAATTGCCGAGATGGACCTCGATCTCGTTGAGGATCCGCAGCGTGCGCAGCCGCGCGTCACGATCGCTGAAGGTCATGATCATGGCCCGCCTCAGGTCGCGCCAGCTCGCGATGAACAGGATCAGGGTGACGAAGAACAGCAGGAATTCGGTAAAGGTCGGTGACAGGAATTCGATCGTCGGCTGCACCCAGTCGACCTTGGGGATCTGGAAGCTCGGCAATCCTTCCGAACCGCCGAGCATGGCCTGCATCTCCCGCCACAGCGCGAGCGGCCGGTCGAACACGTGGAGCTTGTCCTTCAGCTGAGCACCGAGCTCCGGAAGGCGCGTGCTCCATTCCATCACCGGCGAGGCGATCAGCGCCACCATGAAGGTGACCACCGCGGTCACCGCGACCACGATCAGGACGGCGCCGACGCTGCGGGGGACCTTGTACCGCTCGAGAAAGCCCGCCGCCGGAGATAGCATCGTGCCAGTGACGAAGGCCATCACCACGGGCAGGAAGAACGCCCTTCCAACGTAGAGCACCGTAACGATGGCAATCAGCAACAGTCCTGCGAGCGCGAAGGCGACGAATTCGGTGCGGCGGATCACCGGCGGCAGCTCGGCACGGCTCTCGGGAAGCGGATCGCCTTCGCTGTTGCCGGAAATCAGACGTTCGCTGGGAAGGACGCGCACAATATCTCTCCTGCACGGAAGCCGCGATCCGCGCGCCCATTGACGACTACACAACGCAAGGACGGCGCACCGGTTCCATCGCGGCTTCGTGAACGGCTGCTCGCTTGACTGTGACGTCGGTGCCGCACGTTGCGCCGGAACTTCGATCCAGCCGGCGGAGTTTGTCCGGCAGCGCATCACCCTGATGCACCTTTCCAACGGGGCAGCACATGACCAACTTGTTTGCAGTCCGTCGCAGCTTCTCGCCGCGCGCCGTCGGCGCTTTCGCTTTCGCAACCGCTCTGCTCGCAGTGTCCCTTGGCAGCGCGAGCGCGCAAACGTTCGGCTATGCACCGTTCCAGCCACGGGCGTACCCGCAGGACCAGGGTTACTCCCAGAGCGACGTCAACGAGGCGCCGCAGCCCGCCGACGAGGACGCCCAGTTGCCCGACCGGCTTCGCAAGCAGATCGTCAGCTTCGACAGGAGCGAGCCCGCCGGTACCATCGTCATCGATACCAACAATACCTATCTCTACTACGTGCTCGGCAACGGCCGCGCGATTCGGTATGGCGTCGGCGTCGGCCGGGAAGGCTTCACCTGGTCGGGCGTGCAGAGCGTCAGCCGGAAGGCCGAGTGGCCGGACTGGCATCCGCCAGCCCAAATGATCGCGCGCCAGCCCTATCTGCCGCGCTTCGTCGCCGGCGGCCCCGGCAATCCGCTCGGCGCGCGCGCGATGTATCTCGGCTCCAGCGAATACCGCATCCATGGCACCAACGATCCCTCTACAATCGGCAAATTCGTCTCGTCCGGCTGCATCCGCATGACCAACGAGGACGTCATCGACCTGTTCAACCGGGTCAATGTCGGTGCCAAGGTCGTGGTGCTGCCGAAGAACGCGCCGCTGATGGCCAGGGGAGGCGACAGGGCCGGCGAGCCCGTGCGCAAGCGTCCGGCCGTGACGACGTTGTCCTCGGGCAGGCAGGCGTTGAACATCACGACGTCGGCCGTGAACTAGGAGTGAGCGAGGTCATATGAGCAGACGCCTGGTTGGCAAGGTGGCCGGTGGTGCGGCGATCCTGGCCGTTGTCTCCGCCGGTCTGGCGTCGGTACCGTCGGCGCACGCGGAGGATTTCTTCTCGGCGTTGTTCGGCGGCTTCCGGATGCGGCCACCGCCCGAGATCCGGATGCCTTTCCCGCATGACGACATGCCGCGCTACGATGCGCCGCGCCAGCGAGCCTCCTATGGTGGCGGCACGGCTTATTGCGTGCGCGGCTGCGACGGCCGCTATTTCCCCGCGCAAGGGAGCGATGCCGAAAGCAAGGCGCAGTCCTGCAAGAGCTTCTGCCCGGCCTCCGAAACCTCGTTGGTCTACGGCAGCAATATCGACGACGCCACGACGGAGAACGGAAAGTCCTACTCCAATCTGCCGAACGCGTTCCGGTATCGCAACGAGATCGTCGCGGGCTGCACCTGCAACGGCAAGGATCCGGCAGGTCTCGCATCGGTCAAGGTCGAGGACGATCCCACCCTGCGCAAGGGCGATATCGTCGCCGGCGCTGGCGGCCTCGTGGTCGCCAGCCGCAACGCCAACGACCGCCGCGGCGTCGCAATGAATTTCTCGCCACTGCCGGAGTCGGTGCGCGCCAAATTCCGCCGGGTCCCGGTGGTGGCGAAGGAGTAGGGACGCCGCATCGAAGGGGACCGTCGCCGAACAACAGTGGTCTCCGGGCAAGCTCGCCGCGACCGCACGCAGATCTCAACTGTGATGGTGGTCTCAATCTCGTCGGAAGAATGACATCATAGGCGGCCGGGCCGATCGTAGGACGACGGATTCTGCGAGAGGTTGCAGCGGGTTGCTGAAATGGAACCGACTAGAGTGCAGCGCGTTAAGAACGGCGGCGCAATTTGCCACAAGGGGGTCCTGCAATGCTGGTGGGCGTACTCGTTACCTTTCTCGTCGTCATTCTCGTACTTTATCTCATCAACATGTTGCCGATGGATGGCCGCGCCAAGCAGATCGCGCGCGTCATCGTCATCATCATCGGCATCGTGTCGCTGCTGAAATATCTTGCAGTGTTCTAGCCCCGACGCAGCGAAAGCGAAATCCGGGACGTGCCTCAATCGAGACAAGTGCCGGATTCGCTTCGCATCGTCTGGGTTGCGAATCTTCAGAAACAAAAACCCCGGCCTGAGCCGAGGCTTCCTGGTGCTGCGTTTCGCGTTCCGACGGAATCGGAACGGGGGCTCTAGATTCCTGTCTTGACGCGTTTTCTTGACGCGAACCGGCGTCCACTTCGCTCGAAAACGCTCTAGTGCAGCCCTTTGAGCCAGTCGTCGACGTCCTGACGAACCTGGTCCTTGGCCTTGCCATAACGTTCCTGCAGGCGGCCCTCGAGCTGTTCGCGGCGGCCCTCGATCAGTTGAAGGTCGTCGTCGGTGAGCTTGCCCCACTTCTCCTTGGCCGAGCCCTTGAACTGCTTCCAGTTTCCTTCGATCCGATTCCAGTCCATGACCATCTCCCATGGGTTGATGGCCGGACAACGCGAGGCTCGCGCAGCCGGTTCCGCCGCGTATCGCGACGTTTCGTCCGCGATACGAGTGCGCACCAAAAAGCCCCGGCGATGGCCGGGGCTCTTGATATTCAACAGATCAGCTCAGCCAAGCGCCTTCTCAACCCAGCGCCTTGGCCTCGCGGCGGCGGGCGGTGAGGATGTATTCGGTGTAGCCGTTCGGCTGCTCGCGGCCTTTGAAGATGAGGTCGCAGGCCGCCTTGAAGGCGACGCCGTCGAAGGCGGGCGCCATCGGCTTGTAGATGGCATCGCCCGCGTTCTGCTTGTCGACGACGATGGCCATGCGCTTCAGCGATTCCATCACCTGCGCCTCGGTGATCACACCCTGGTGCAGCCAGTTGGCGAGATGCTGGCTGGAGATGCGCAAGGTGGCGCGGTCTTCCATCAGGCCGACATCGTGGATGTCGGGCACCTTGGAGCAGCCGACGCCCTGGTCGATCCAGCGCACGACGTAGCCGAGGATGCCCTGGCAATTGTTGTCGATCTCCTGCTTGACGTCATCTGGCGCCCAGTTCGACTTCGACACCGGGATGGTGAGGATGTCCGACAGCTTCGCGCGCGGGCCGCCCTTGGTGAGTTCCTGCTGGCGCGCGATGACGTTGACCTGGTGGTAGTGCAGTGCGTGCAGCGTCGCCGCGGTCGGGGAGGGCACCCAGGCGGTGGTGGCGCCCGCCTGCGGATGGCCGAGCTTCTGCGCCAGCATGTCCGCCATCTTGTCGGGCGCAGCCCACATGCCCTTGCCGATCTGGGCGTGGCCGGGCAGGCCACAGGTCAGGCCCATGTCGACGTTCCAGTCCTCATAGGCCTTGATCCAGGCCTGCGCCTTCATCTCGTTCTTGCGGATCATCGGGCCCGCTTCCATCGAGGTGTGGATCTCGTCGCCGGTGCGGTCGAGGAAGCCGGTGTTGATGAACATGATGCGCTTGGAGGCGCGCTGGATGCAGGCCTTGAGGTTGACGGTGGTGCGCCGCTCCTCGTCCATGATGCCGACCTTGAGCGTGTTCTCGGGCAGGCCCAGCATCTTCTCGACGCGGTCGAAGATCTCGCAGGTCAGCGACACCTCGTCGGGGCCGTGCATCTTCGGCTTGACGATATAGGCAGATCCCGTGCGGCTGTTCTTGAACTTGGAGAGGCCCTTGAGGTCGTGAATGGCGAGAAGGCCGGACACGGCGGCATCGAGCAGGCCTTCCGGGACTTCCTCGCCCTTCTCGTCCAGCACGGCGTCGGTGAACATGTGGTGACCGCAATTGCGCATCAACAGCAGGCTGCGGCCGTGCAGCTTGAGCTCGCCCGTGCCGTCCGGGGTCTTGTAGCTGCGATCGGGGTTGAGCGAGCGCGTCAGCGTCTTGCCGCCCTTCTCGAAATCGGCTGACAGCGTGCCGTTCATCAGGCCGAGCGTGTTGCGGTAGACCAGCACCTTGTCCTCGGCATCGACCGCGGCGACCGAGTCCTCCATGTCGAGAATGGTGGAGACCGCGGCCTCCATGATCATGTCGGCGACGCCGGCCGGATCGTCCTTGCCGATCGCGCTGCTGCGGTCGATCTTGACCTCGATATGCAGGCCGTTGTTGACGAGCAGCACCGCGCTCGGCGCCGCCGCATCGCCCTGGAAGCCGGCGAACTGTGCGGCGTTCTTCAGTGCGGTGGCGTTGCCGCTCTTCAGCTTCACCGCGAGCTGGCCCGCGACGACGCTGTAGGCGGTGACGTCGGTGTGGCTGCCGGTCGCGAGCGGGACGGCGGCATCGAGAAACGCCTTGGCCTTGGCGATCACCTTGTCGCCGCGCGCCTTGTTGTAGCCCTTGCCGCTCTCGGCAGCGTCGTGAGGAATCGCGTCGGTGCCGTAGAACGCGTCATAGAGCGAGCCCCAGCGTGCGTTCGCCGCGTTCAGCGCATAGCGTGCATTGGTGAGGGGCACGACGAGCTGCGGGCCGCAGATCCGGCCAATCTCCTCGTCGACATTGGCCGTCTCGACCTTCTGAGTCGCCGGCTCCGGGACGAGATAGCCGATCTCCTTGAGGAAGGTGGTATAGGCGGCGAGGTCGAACCCCTTGCCCTTGTTGGCACGATGCCAGTCGTCGATCTTGGCCTGAAGCGTGTCGCGGAATGCGAGCAGCGACCGGTTCTTCGGCCCCATTTCCTTGATGATGGCGGCAAGCCCGGCCCAGAACGCATCCGGCGCGATCCCGGTTTTCGGGGCCGCTTCCTTGGCGATGAAGTCAAACAGAACAGGGGCGATCTTCAATCCGTGGGCGTCGACGCGTTTCATGATGGGCTTTCTTGTTGGAAATGGCTGTTTTTGGCTGCTTTTGACCCGTCAGCAGCAAAATGCGCCCACGCAGGGCGACTTTCGGGGCCTATTAGCCCCAAAATCAAGGCCGTGAGAAGACCCCCAGGGGGTTGTCAAAATGTCAAGGAGAGGGGAGGGACGCAGCGCGTTTTACAAGTTTGAGCCCAACTTCGTGCCACGCGCGCTACTGCGCTCCCTGCCCCGGAGGGCGGGGAGAGGGGTGGCCCAGCAAAAGGTGTGTCGGAGTTCGGCGTGAAATCAGTTCGCGCTGATGGAGAGAGTCCCCGTGTAGACCCCTCTCCCCTAACCCTCCCCCGCAAGGGAGGAGGGAACGCACTGCCAGTGTTGGCGGCAGCGAGCGCACCAACGAATGCACGTGCCTCAAATATTCGCCGCGAGGTCCACGACCTCGTCGAACAGCACGCCGGTCGTCTTCAGCATGCGCTCGATCTCGTCGGCCGCCTCCGCGACCGTTCGCCTCGACGTGTCGATCACGAGCTCCGCCGCCTCGGGCTTCTCGTAGTCGTTGCCGATGCCGGTGAACGAGGCGAGCGCGCCGGCGCGAGCCTTCTTGTAATGGCCCTTGGGATCGCGCTCCTCGCAGATCTCGGCCGGTGTCGCGACGTGGATCTCGCGGAACGCGGTATCGGCAATGCGGCGCGCGGCTGCGCGGTCCTCGCGCGCGGGCGAGACCGCGGCGACGATGGCGATGTGGCCGTTGCGGGCGAGATGCGTCGCGACCTCGGCGAGGCGGCGGATATTCTCGCTGCGATCAGTGGCGGAGAAGCCGAGATCGCTGTTGAGCCCGGCGCGCAGCGTGTCGCCGTCGAGCAGGATCGGCGAGCCGCCATTGGTGAAGAGATGCCGCTCCAGCGCCCGTGCCAGCGTCGACTTGCCGGAGGCCGGCAGGCCGGTGAGCCAGACCACGGCGCCATTGTGGCGGTAGCGGGCCGAGCGCTCGTCGCTACGCAGCGCCGATTCCACCGGCACGATGTCGACCGGCACGGCACGCTGGCCGGCATCGACCGACAGCACCAGGCCGCCGCCGGCGATGCGCCCCGCGACCTCGATCACGAGACGGCCGGTGCGGGGGTTCTCGGTGTAGGGATCGGTGGCGATCGGATTCGACAGCGAAATGTCGATCTCGCCGACATGGTTGCGGGCGATCGCCTTGTTCTCGGTGCTCGAGAGCTCGCCCGGATCGACCGCCTTCTCGATCGCCACCACGGTGGCGCGGCTTTCCTTCGGCCCGCAGCGCACCAGGATCTGGTCACCCTTGGCAAGCGGCTTGTCGTGCAGCCAGAAGATGCGTGCGCGCAGCCGGCGCGTTTCGCGTGGCGCGCTGTCTGCATGCGCGATGATGTCGCCGCGCTCGATGAACAGCTCGCGGTCGAGCGTGATGCCGACCGAGCGGCCGGCGCCCTGCCGTCCAGCCACCGGTGTCACCGGCCAGCTCTCGACGGTCTTGATCCGGGCAATCTTGCCGGCCGGCATGATCACGATCTCGTCGCCGGCAAGCAGGCTGCCGGATTCGATGCGGCCGGCGACAATGCGCCGGTCGTCGAACTTGTAGATCGCCTGCACCGGCAGCCGCAGCGCCAGCGCTTCCAGCGCCCGTGCCGGCTCGAGCCGGTCGAGCGCCTCGACCACGGTCGGCCCTTTGTACCAGCCGATCCGGTCGGTTCGCCCGGCGACGCCGTCGCCGTCGCGCGCGGAGATCGGGATCACAGCCGTCGGCGTCACGCCGAGGCCGCTGAGATGCGCGGAGATCTCGTCGCTGATGTCCTTGAAGCGCAGGTCCGAAAAATCGACGCGGTCCATCTTGTTGACGACGACTGCGACCTGCTTCACGCCGAGCAGATGCAGGAGATAGCCGTGCCGCCTGGTCTGGTCGCGCACGCCCTCGAGCGCGTCGATGATCAGCACCGCGCCGTCGGCCTGCGAGGCGCCGGTGATCATGTTGCGCAGGAACTCGGCGTGGCCGGGCGCGTCGATCAGCACGATGTCGCGCGAATTGGTGCGGAAGCGGATCTGCGTGGTGTCGATGGTGATGCCCTGGTCGCGCTCGGTCTGGAGCGCGTCGAGCAGGAACGACCATTCGAACGGCATGCCGCGGCGCGCGCTGACGGCTTTCAGCATTTCGAGCTTGCCCTCGGGCAGGCTGCCGGTCTCGTGCAGGAGGCGGCCGACCAGCGTCGACTTGCCGTGGTCGACATGGCCGACGATGACGATGCGCACCTGGGGACGCGTGGTGCCGTTCGGAGTGGCGGACGAAGCCGGGGTGACGATCATGTTCATGCGGGCGCTCGCGTCCTTGAGGTCAGAGATAGCCGGCGACGCGCAGGCGCTCGAAAGCGTCCTCGGTCTCGTGGTCGAGCGCGCGCCCCGAGCGCTCCGGCACCTTGGTCTGCTCGAGCTCGATCAGGATCTCGTCGATGCTGGAGGCGTTTGAGGCAACCGGATTGGTGATGTCCTGGTCACCCAGCGAGCGATAGCGCTTGCCGTTCTTTGCGAGATACAGCGGGATGATCGGGATGTTCTCGCGCTTGGTGTAGGCCCAGATGTCGGCCTCGGTCCAATGCAGGATCGGATGGATGCGCAAATGCGCGCCTTGCGGCGGCGAGGCGTTGAAATGATCCCAGAACTCCGGCGGCTGGTCGCGCACGTCCCAATTGCCCTCCAGGCCGCGCGGCGAGAACACGCGCTCCTTGGCGCGCGTTGCCTCCTCGTCGCGGCGGATGCCGGCAATCAGGCCGTCAAAGCCATACTTGGCGAGCGCCATCTTGAGGCCTTCGGTCTTGCGCGCGGCGGAACGCGCGGCCGGCGGCAGCGTCGGGTCGACGGCGTCGATCGGCGGGCAGGGCTCGACGCGCAGGTCCAGATCCCACTCCTTGCTGTAGTAATCGCGGAAGCGATACATCTCCGGAAACTTCTTTCCGGTATCGACGTGAAGGGCCGGGAACGGCATCTTGCCGAAGAAGGCTTTCCGCGCCAGCCAGATCATGACGTTGGAGTCCTTGCCGAGCGACCACAGCAGGGCGATCTTCTTCAGCCGGGCAAAGGCCTCACGGAAGATGTAGATGCTCTGCGCTTCGAGCTGGTCGAGATGGTCCATGCTCGGGGCAAGTTCGGCAGAAAATTCTTGCGCGCGCACGCGCTCGGCCAGCGCCGGGTTGCTCATCCGATCAGCAGCGGACTCGTCCTTGAGAAGATGCATCTCTGCCACTTTGCGTTTGGAGGCGAAAATTCTATAGTTGCACTGCGGAAGAGAAGAAAAAATTTTCTCTTTGCGCGCTCGGAACGAGACATATATAGAAAATAATTCCAGTCAACCCCGTTTGTGGGGAAGCGAGTAGCGCATGCGGTTCTTGCCGGTGTTTCTCGATCTCAAGGCCGGTCCGGTGGTCCTCATCGGCGCGGGCGAGCTGTTGCGCGCCAAGCTGCGCGTGCTCGCCGCTGCCGGCGCGCGCATCCGCGTGCATGCGATCGACGGCAATCAGGATTTTGGCCTCAGCTTTGAGGACGCGGGGCGCGTTGAAATGGTTGGCGGGGATCCGCTCACCGCCGATCTCTCGGGTGTCATCGCCATTGTCTGCGCGGGTGCCGGCGACGTCGGCGTCGCGATGTCCGTGCGGGCGAAGGCGCTCGGCCTGCCCGTCAACGTCATGGACGATCTCGAGCACTCCAGCTTCATCTTCCCGGCGATCGTCGACCGCGGCGATGTCGTGGTCGCGGTCGGCACCGGCGGGACCTCGCCGGTGGTGGCGCGGCGCGTGCGCGAGAAGATCGAGGCGCTGCTGCCGGCCCGCATCGGCGAGCTTGCCGAATTCATCGGTGGATTCCGCAAGTCCATCAACGAGCGCATTGCCGAATTTCCACTGCGCCGCCGCTTCTGGGAGCGCGTCATCGACGGTCCGATCGGCGCCGCCGTGCTCGCCGGCCGCAAGGGCGAAGCGGACGCATCGCTCAAGGCTATCTCCGATCCCTCCGAGTTCGCGCGCGCCGACAAGCCGGAAGGCTCGGTCGCGCTGGTCGGCGCCGGCCCCGGCGATCCTGACCTTCTCACCATCAAGGCGCTGCGCGCGTTGCAGGATGC
Source organism: Bradyrhizobium sp. USDA 326 (assembly GCF_049739485.1). Classification (NCBI taxonomy): domain Bacteria; kingdom Pseudomonadati; phylum Pseudomonadota; class Alphaproteobacteria; order Hyphomicrobiales; family Nitrobacteraceae; genus Bradyrhizobium; species Bradyrhizobium sp. USDA 326. Next base: position 1,347,904 of record NZ_JBMGQA010000001.1, on the reverse strand, counting down.
GGACATTGTCTTCCATGACGAGCTGGTCTCGTCCGAGATTCTCGACCGCATCCGACGCGACACCACGCGCGTGCCGGTCGGCCGCCGTGTCGGCAAGCCCGGCATCGGCCAGGACGCTATCAACAAGCGCATGATCGAAGCCGCGCGGGCCGGGCAGCGTGTGGTGCGGCTGAAGGGCGGCGATCCCTTCGTGTTCGGCCGTGGCGGTGAAGAGGTCGAAGCGTTGCGCGCCGTGGGCATCGCTTATTCGATCATCCCCGGCATCACCGCAGGGCTCGGCGGCGCCGCCGACTTCGAGGTGCCGCTCACCTACCGCCATGAAGCAACCCGCATCACCTTCCTGACCGCGCACAAGGCGCGCGATGCCGAGAACGTGGATTGGTCGACGCTGACCGACACCAAGATGACCGTCGTGGTCTACATGGGCATGACCGCGGCGCCGGCTGTGCGCGCCGGCCTGTTCGCCGCGGGCCGGTCGCCAGAAACGCCGGTTGGCGTGTTCGCCCGCGTCACGCGGCCCGATGCGCAGGGCGCGGTTGGCACGCTGCGCGACCTGCCCGAACTCGTGCGGCGGACCCAAGGTGGTCCCGCCATCCTCATCATCGGCGACGTGGTCCGGCATGCCGGCTCGCTTCGCCGTCAGACACCCAAGCAAATCATCTCCGACCTCCTGGATGCAGCCGAATGACCTCCCCGCTTGAACAGAAGAAGATCAAAATCGCCGGCCCCTCTGTCGTGACCGCCAACCGCACCTGGGACGGCATCGTCGTCTACCGCACCGCCGCCAAGGGCTGGTCCGCGGAGCTCTCGGAAGCCGCGATCGTGCGCAACTCCGACGAGGCCAGGGCGTTGCTTGCGGAAGCCGTGGCCGATGACGTCGGTGCCATCGGTCCCTATATCGCGCCCGTGCAGGTCGGCGAGGACGGCAAGATCCTGCCCGGCAATCTGCGTGAACAGATCCGCCGCACCGGCGTCACCATCGGACAGCCGGCCCAGGTTTAAGGCATTCTCTTATGTACGCTTACGACGAAATCGACCGCACGCTCGTCAACGAGCGCGTCTCGGAGTTCCGCGACCAGGTGAAGCGCCGCCTTTCCGGCGAGCTCACCGAGGACGAGTTCAAGATCCTGCGGCTTCAGAACGGCGTCTATCTGCAACTGCACGCCTACATGTTCCGCGTCGCGATCCCCTACGGCACGCTGGCGACCAACCAGCTGCGGGCGCTCGCCCATGTCGCGCGCAAATACGACCGCGGCTACGGCCATTTCACCACCCGGCAGAACATCCAGTTCAACTGGATCAAGCTTGCCGAGCTGCCGGACGCGCTCGAAGACCTCGCCAAGGTCGGCATCCATGCGATGCAGACGTCCGGCAACAACATGCGCAACGTCACCTCGGACCAGTGGGCCGGCGTCGCGCCCGGCGAGATCGAGGATCCCCGCATCTGGTCGGAGCTGATCCGCCAGCACACCACGCTGCATCCGGAATTCTCGTTCCTGCCGCGCAAGTTCAAGATTGCGATCACCGCCTCGGATCACGACCGCGCCGCGATCAAGATCCACGACATCGGCCTGCGCCTGATCAAGAACGAGAAGGGCGAGACCGGCTTTGAGGTGCTGGTCGGCGGCGGTCTCGGCCGCACGCCGTTCATTGCCAAGACCATCAAGCACTTCGTGCACGGCCGCGATATCCTCAGCTACATCGAGGCTATCTTACGCGTCTACAATCAGTACGGCCGCCGCGACAACATCTACAAGGCCCGCATCAAGATCCTGGTGCATGAGCTCGGCATCGAGAAGTTCTCGCGCGAGGTCGAGGACGAGTGGCAGCACATCCGCAACTCTTCGCTCCAGATCGACGACGAGGTGATCGAGGACATCCGCTCGCGCTTCACCTATCCGGCTTACGAGAAGCTGCCGCACATGCCCGACGAACTGCGGCAGGCCGCGGCCGATCCGGATTTCGAGGCATGGCGCAAGAACTCGGTGGCCCCGCACAAGGTTCAGGGCTACTCGATCGTCACGATCTCGCTGAAGCCGACCGGCGGGCCTCCGGGCGATGCCACGGCCGAGCAGATGGACGCGCTGGCCGATCTTGCCGACAGATATTCCTTCGGCGAGATCCGCGTCGGCCATGAGCAGAACCTGGCGCTGCCGCATGTCGCCAAGCGCGACCTGCCGGCGCTGTGGAAGGCGCTCGACAAGCTCGGGCTGGCGACACCGAACGTCAACCTGATCACCGACATCATCGCCTGCCCGGGACTCGATTATTGCTCGCTGGCGAATGCGCGTTCGATCCCGATTGCGCAGGAGCTGACGCGGCGCTTCGCCAATCACGAGCTCGCCAACCTGATCGGCCGGCTCCACATCAACATATCAGGCTGCATCAATGCCTGCGGCCATCACCATGTCGGCCATATCGGCATTCTCGGCGTCGAGAAGAACGGCGAGGAAGTCTACCAGATCACCATCGGCGGCCGCGCCGACGAGAACGCCGCGCTCGGGACTCTGATCGGGCCGGGCGTCAAGTTCGACGAGGTCGCAGACGTCGTCGAGGACATCGTGGAAGCCTATCTGGCGCTGCGCGAGCGGCCCGAAGAGCTTTTCATGGACACGGTGAAGCGCCTCGGCGTCGAACCCTTCAAGGAGCGCGTCTATGCCACTCGTTAACGGCGGAAAGATCGTCGACGACGGCTTCGTCAAGCTCGCCGTCGATACGCCGCTGCCCGAGCGCGGCGACATTCTGGTGCCGGCCGAGCGTTTCCTTGGCGATGCCGAAGGCTTGCTCGAACGCTCCGGCAAGGTCGGCGTGATCTGGCCGAACAATCGCGACATCGCCGAACTCGTGCCGTATCTCGGCAGGATCGCCGCCGTCGCCCTGGTGTTCCCGACCTTCCGCGACGGGCGGGCCTACAGCCAGGCACGGCTGCTGCGAGAACGTTACAATTACCGCGGCGAGTTGCGCGCCACCGGACAGGTGCTGCGCGATCAGTTCGTCTTCATGCTGCGCGCCGGCTTCGACGCCTTCGAGGTCAAGAAGCAGGCGGACGCGGAAGCCTTCATGCAGACGGCCAAGCGCTATTCGGTGTTTTACCAGCCGACCGGCGATGGCCGCATCACGGCGCTGCACCGGCGCATGCAGCTGCGTCATTCCGAAGGCGTTGGCACGTGAACGCGATCGCGCCTCAGGTTCCGACGGTCTCTGCGTTGCCCTCGGCGGACGAGCTCGATCGGAGCTTGCGCGATGCCTCGCCCGCCGAGATCATTGCCGCGGCGCTGAAGACGGTCGGGCGCGACAAGCTCGCGCTGGTATCGTCCTTCGGCACGGAATCGGCGACGCTGCTGAAGGTCATGGCGGACGTCGATCCCGCCATTCCGGTGATCTTTCTCGACACCGGCTGGCTGTTCGAGGAGACGCTGGCCTATCGCGATATGCTGATCGCAAAGCTTGGTCTGAAGGACGTCCGGTCGGTCAAGCCGGCCGAGGAGACGCTCTCGCGCGCCGATCCCGACCGCGACCTCTGGTTCTCCGATCCCGACGCCTGCTGCCGCATCCGAAAAGTCGAGCCGCTGGCGGGGGCGCTGAAGCCGTTCTCGGCCTGGATCAACGGCCGCAAGCGTTTTCAGGGCAATGCGCGCGCAGACATTCCCGTCGTCGAGGACGACGGCGCGCGGTTGAAGTTCAATCCCTTCGCCAACGTCTCGCGCGAGGAGATCGAGGCCATCTTCACCGGTGCCAAACTGCCGCGGCATCCTCTGGTTGCGTCAGGATTTCTGTCGGTTGGCTGCATGCCTTGCACGAGCAGAACGGCCGAGGGCGAGGACGCACGCGCCGGCCGATGGCGGGGCCGGACGAAGACAGAATGCGGCATTCACACGATGAAGATTTCGTAGCACGGTTGTGCTGCCACGCTGCGAACAAGAAAATCCGGTTCCGTTGACTTGAGCGTCTTTCGCCCCGAGTTATGCCTGCCGTCGATGACGCCGATGTCGTCGAGGTGAATGGAGATGGACATGATGCGCCGTATCGTTCCGCTCGCTGCAGGACTCCTCTGGGCAAGCTCGGCTGTCGCCGCCGATATCAACCTTTTGAACGTGTCGTACGATCCGACACGTGAGCTCTATGTCGAGTTCAACAGGGCATTCGCGAATGCCTATCGGAAGGAGACCGGCAAGAGCATCGAGATCAAGCAGTCGCATGGCGGCAGCGGTTCGCAGGCGCGCGCGGTGATCGACGGATTGCAGGCCGACGTGGTGACGCTCGCACTCGCCTATGACATCGACGCGATCGCGAACAAGGGACTGACCGCGGCGGACTGGCAGAAGCGCCTGCCGCAGAATTCGTCCCCCTATACCTCGACCATCGTGTTCCTGGTGCGCAAGGGCAATCCCAAGGGCATCAAGGATTGGGACGATTTGATCAAGTCGGGCGTCGCGGTGATCACGCCGAACCCGAAGACATCGGGCGGGGCGCGCTGGAATTATCTTGCAGCCTGGGGCTTTGCGCAGAAGAAGTTCGGCTCGGCCGACAAGGCCAAGGATTTCATCGGCAAGCTTTATCAGCAGGTCCCGGTGCTCGATACCGGCGCGCGGGGCGCCACCGTGACCTTCGTCGAGCGCGGCGTCGGCGACGTGCTGCTCGCCTGGGAGAATGAGGCGCACCTCGCTTTGAAGGAGTTCGGCGCGAACAAATTCGAGATCGTGGCGCCGCCACAATCGATCCTCGCCGAGCCGCCGGTCGCGATCGTGGACAAGGTTGCCGACAAGAAAGGCACCCGCAACGCCGCCGACGCCTACCTCCAATATTGGTACACCAAGGAGGGGCAGGAGATCGCCGCGCGCAATTTCTACCGTCCGCGCGACGCCGAAATTGCCAAGAAGTATGAAAATGCCTTCGCCAAGGTCGAGCTGTTCACGATCGACGACGTTTTCGGCGGCTGGACCAAGGCACAGAGGGAACATTTTGCCGACGGCGGCGTCTTTGATCAGATCTACAAGAATTGATCAGGCGCTGTCTTAAGAGGCTTTTGCAGGGGGCCTGGTGAGCGCAGTTGCAGCACGACGCCGGACATTGCCGGGTTTCGGTCTCACCATGGGACTGACGCTGACCTGGCTGTCCGTGATCATCCTGATTCCGCTCGCCGGCCTGTTCCTGAAATCGCTCGAACTAAGCCCCGAGCAGTTCTGGAACATCCTTTCCAGCCGCCGCACGCTGAACGCGCTCCGCGTCTCGTTCGGCCTCGCCTTTGCGGCGGCCTGCGTCAATCTCGTCATGGGCAGCATCATCGTCTGGGCGCTGGTGCGCTACCGTTTTCCGGGCCGGCGGCTGTTCGACGCCATCGTCGACGTGCCCTTCGCGCTCCCGACCGCGGTGGCCGGCGTGGCGCTGACCGCGCTATTCGCCGAGAAGGGCTGGCTGGGCGCGCCGCTTGCCGCGCTCGGCCTCAAGGTCGCGTTCACGCCAGTCGGCATCTTCGTCGCGATGATCTTCATCGGTATTCCCTTCGTGGTTCGCACGGTGCAGCCGGTGCTCCAGGATCTCGACCCCGAGATCGAGGAGGCCGCGGGAAGCCTTGGCGCCAGCCGCTCGCAGACCATCTTCCGCGTGATCCTGCCGTCGCTCGCACCGGCGCTGCTTACCGGCCTCGCGCTCGCCTTCGCCCGGGCCGTCGGCGAATACGGCTCCGTGATCTTCATCGCCGGCAATCTGCCCAACGTCTCGGAGATCGCGCCGCTCCTGATCGTGATCCGGCTCTCCGAATTCCGCTATGCCGATGCGACGGCGATCGCGGTGGTCATGCTGGTCGTGTCGTTCGTGATCATCTTTGCCGTCAACCGGCTCCAGCGCTGGGCGCAGAGCCGGATTCCGGCGCGGTGAGGGCGGATCATGACGATGCAGATCGCAGATTCCATACCGCTCTCGGCCTCCGACGCCAAGGCGCGTGCGCAGGCGGCGGCAGCGCGGGACAATTTGCGTACCGAACCGCGCGCGGTGCGCATCGTCATCATCGCGCTGGCGATGCTCTTTCTCACCGTTTTCGTCGTGCTGCCGCTCGTCGTCGTGTTTGCGCAGGCGTTTTCGAGAGGCGTCTTGGCCTATCTCGCCGCACTGGCCGAGCCGGAGGCACTGGCTGCAATCAGGCTGACACTTCTGGTCGCAGCGATCTCAGTCGGCCTCAATCTTGTGTTCGGCCTCGTCGCTGCCTGGGCCATCGCCAAGTTCGATTTTCCGGGCAAGACGTTCCTGATCACGCTGATCGACCTGCCGTTCTCGGTCAGCCCGGTGATTTCGGGTCTCGTCTTCGTGCTGCTGTTCGGTGCCCAGGGCTATTTCGGCAGCTGGCTGCGCGACCACGACATCCAGATCCTGTTCGCGGTGCCCGGCATTGCGCTCGCCACCACCTTCGTCACCTTTCCCTTCGTGGCCCGTGCACTGATCCCCCTGATGCAGGAGCAGGGCACGCAGGAGGAGGAGGCCGCGATCTCGCTGGGCGCCTCGGGCCTCCAGACCTTCTTCCGCGTCACGCTGCCCAACATCAAATGGGGGGTGCTCTACGGTGTCCTGCTCTGTAACGCCCGCGCCATGGGCGAGTTCGGCGCTGTCTCGGTCGTCTCGGGCCACATCCGCGGCGAGACCAATACCATGCCGCTCCTTGTCGAGATTCTCTACAACGAGTACCAGTTCGTCGCCGCCTTCGCGATCGCCTCGCTGCTGGCGATGCTGGCGCTGATCACGCTGATTGTGAAGACCGTTCTCGAACGTCATCTGGACGAAGGACAAGAGCCAAGTGACCATTGAAGTCAGAAATCTCGTCAAGTCGTTCGGCAGCTTCAAGGCACTTGACGGCGTCGATCTCAAGGTCGACAGCGGCGAGTTGGTGGCGCTGCTCGGTCCGTCCGGGTCGGGCAAAACCACGCTGCTGCGGATCGTCGCGGGGCTCGACTGGCCTGATTCCGGCGAGGTCTTCATCAATGGCGAGGACGCACTGGCGCAAGGCGCGCGAGAGCGTCACGTCGGCTTCGTGTTCCAGCATTATGCGCTGTTCCGACACATGACGGTGTTCGAGAACGTCGCCTTCGGCCTGCGCGTGCAGCCGCGCGCGGTCCGCAAGGACGAGGCGGCGATCCGTATCCGGGTCAAGGAGTTGCTCGATCTCGTACAGCTTGATTGGCTCGCCGATCGCTACCCGAGCCAGCTTTCCGGCGGCCAGCGCCAGCGCATCGCGCTCGCCCGCGCGCTCGCGATCGAGCCGCGCATCCTGCTGCTCGACGAGCCGTTCGGCGCGCTCGATGCCAAGGTGAGGAAAGAGCTGCGCAAATGGCTGCGTTCGCTGCATCACGAAATCCACGTCACCTCGATCTTCGTCACCCATGACCAGGAGGAGGCGCTGGAAGTCGCCAACCGCGTCGTGGTGATGGACAAGGGCAGGATCGAGCAGATCGGCTCGCCCGATGACGTCTACGAGAGCCCGGCGAGCGCGTTTGTCCATGGCTTCATCGGTGAGTCCATCGAGCTGCCGGTCCAGGTCGAGGGCGGCGCCGTCAGGCTCGACGGCCGGCCGCTCGCCCTCGCGGCGGACGGGCTTGCGCCTGGCGCGTCAAAGCTGTTCGTGCGGCGACATGACATGTTGGTCGGCCCGCCCGGCAGCGGCGCCTTCGAGGGCGCGGTCCGGCATGTCCGCAATTTCGGCCCCGTACAGCGCGCCGAGGTCACGCTCTCGGGCGGCAAGACCATCGAGATCGACGCCCCCCGTGACAAGGAACTGCGCGTCGGCGACACGATCGGATTGGAGCCTCGCCGCTACCGGATATTTGCGGGCTAGCACAGGCCAGCACAGTCATTCCGGGGCGATGCGGAGCATCGAACCCGGAATCCCGAGATTGAGGCGCGAGATTCTCAGGTGCGCGATTGCGCACCATAGTTCGCGCTGACGCGCGCCCCGGAATGACAGCTACGATTTTCCTCAAAATTCACCTTTCAGCCACGGTTGGTATGCAACAACGCCCCCTCATTTGGGGGCCTGTAAACATGCGCGCTGCGGCCGCAATTCTCATCACTTTGCTGCTCGCCGGCTGTGCCGGCAACGAAGCACCGGTCCAGCAGCCATCCATGTACGCCGACATGGCGGTTCCGGGCTCCAAGCTCGATGCGCAGGCGGCTGCGGTGATGATCTCGCAATACCGCCAGAACAACGGGCTCGGCACCGTCGTGATCGATCCCGACCTGATGCGGCTCGCCGAGTCCCAGTCGGGCGCGATGGCGGCCGCGAACAAGATGGATCACGATGTCCGCGCGCCGCTGGCCAAGCGTCTCGCCGCCGGCGGTTATCCCGCGACCGTGGCAGTCGAGAACATTTCGGCCGGCTATCACACGCTGGCGGAAGCGTTTTCCGGCTGGCGCGACTCGCCGCCTCACCGCGCCAACATGCTCAAGGGCGGTGTCACAAAATTGGGCATCGCGGCGAGCTATGCTCCCGGCACGAAATACAAGGTGTTCTGGACCATGATCCTGGCCTCGACGGAGCCTCGATAAGCCAGACTTGATCCGGGAAGCATTGACGCCGCGGCGGAGTATCGCCACGGTGGCCGGCCTTTTGCTATTGTTCCCTTATGACCGATCATAGTCCGGAAATCGCAACAGTTCCGACGAATGCGCAACCGGTCCTGGTTCTCCAGGGCGGCGGCGCGCTCGGCTCCTACCAGGCCGGGGCCTATCAGGCGCTGTGCGGCTACGGCTTCGAGCCGGAATGGGTGGCCGGCATCTCCATTGGCGCGGTCAATGCTGCCATCATCGCCGGCAATGAGGGCCAGACGCGCGTCAAGCGGCTCAAGGAGTTCTGGGAGATGGTCTCCGCGCCGGTACCGTGGAAGCCGATCGGCAAGAGCGACCACAGCCGCGAGCTGTTCAATTCGACCAGTGCTGCGCTGATTGCGACCTTCGGCGTGCCCGGCTTTTTCACGCCGCGCATTCCGCCGGCGCCGCTCTGGCCGCCGGGGCATCCCGAAGCGGAAAGCTATTACGACACCTCGCCGCTGAAGAAGACACTGGAGCGTCTCGTCGATTTCGACCGCATCAACGATCTGAAGACGCGCCTGTCGGTCGGCGCGGTCGGCGTCACCTCGGGCAACTTCAAATATTTCGACAATTACGAGTTCAAGAAGCTCGGCAAGACCATTGGCCCCGAGCACATCATGGCCTCCGGCGCGCTGCCGCCCGGCTTTCCCTCCGTGATGATCGACGGCGAACATTACTGGGACGGCGGCATCGCTTCCAACACCCCGCTCGACTACGTGCTCGATGCCGAGGTCGAACGCGACATGCTGATCTTCCAGGTCGATCTGTTCTCCGCGCGCGGGGACCTGCCGAACTCGCTGCTGGAAGCGGCCGAGCGCGAGAAAGACATCCGCTATTCCAGCCGTACGCGGATGAATACCGATAAGAACAAGCAGCTGCACAATGCGCGGCGTGCCGTGCGGGACCTGATCAGCAAATTGCCGGACTATCTCAAGAACGATCCTTCCGTCGAATTCCTGGCGAAAGTGTCGCGCGAAAGCACCGTCACGGTGGTGCATCTGATCTACCGCAGCAAGAACTACGAATCCTCGTCAAAAGATTACGACTTCTCGCATGTTGCCATGGTCGAGCATTGGGAAGCCGGCGTCCGCGACGTGCATTTGTCGATGCGGCACAGGGATTGGCTCGAACGGCCGCAGTCCGGCGAGACCATGGTGACCTACGATCTCACGGGGGACGTCACCGCGCCCCCGGCAAAAAGGAGCGAATAGAATGGGTAGTCTGTCAGGCAAGAACGCCGTCGTGACCGGGTCGACCAGCGGCATCGGGCTGGCCTATGCGCGCGCCTTCGCTGCCGCCGGTGCCAATGTCGTCATCAACGGCTTCGGCTCACCGGAGGACATCGAGAAGGAACGCGCCAAGATCGAGTCCGACTTCAAGGTCAAGGCGATCTACTCGTCTGCCGACATGACCAAGCCCGCCGAGATCGCTGGCATGATCGCGCTCGGCGAGAAGACGTTCGGGTCGGTCGACATCCTCGTCAACAATGCCGGCATCCAGTTCGTCTCGCCGATCGAGGAATTCCCGGTCGAGAAGTGGGACCAGATCATCGCTATCAACCTGTCCTCGGCCTTTCATGCCATTCGTGCCGCCGTTCCCGGCATGAAGAAGAAGGGCTGGGGCCGCATCATCAACACGGCGTCCGCGCATTCCCTGGTCGCCTCGCCGTTCAAGTCGGCCTACGTCTCGGCCAAGCACGGCATCGCCGGCCTCACCAAGACCGTGGCGCTGGAAGTCGCGACCCACAAGATCACCTGCAACTGCATCAGCCCGGGATATGTCTGGACGCCGCTGGTCGAGAAGCAGATCCCCGACACGATGAAGGCGCGCAACCTGACACGCGAGCAGGTCATCGATGACGTGCTGCTCGATGCGCAGCCGACCAAGGAGTTCGTCACCTCCGAGCAGGTCGCAGCGCTCGCGCTGTTCCTGTGCAGCGACGATGCAGCCCAGATCACCGGCACCAATCTCTCGATCGATGGCGGCTGGACGGCAGAGTAGGCACTATGCGGTAGGGCGAGTTAGCGCAGCGTAACCCACCGCGTCTGTCACCGCGGAAAGAAAAGAGGTGGGTTACGCCTTCGGCTAACCCATCCTACGAAAGCAAGATCGAGGCGCCGGCTTTGCGCTCAATGGCTCCAGGCCAGAGCCGTGACGATGGCCGACGACAGGTTCAGTTCCGCGAAGATGATCCTGCCGGCGACCACGAACAGGACGCAGGCGAGCGTCAGGCGCAGCACCGTCTCGGGCACGCGCGTCGCGCTGAAGCTGCCGACGATGATGCCGGGCAGCGAGCCCAGCAGCAGCACGCCCATCAGGGCCCCAGTCGACGTCACCGAGCGCCCAATGCCCGATACCGGCAACCAGTGTCAGCGGCACTGCATGGGCGATGTCGGAGCCGACGATGGCCGCCATCGGCAGGCGCGGATAGAGCAGCAGCAGCACGGTGACGCCGACCGCGCCAGCGCCGACCGAGGAGATCGAGACCAGCACGCCCAGCACGACGCCGGTGATCACGGTCGCAATCAAAGTGGTGCGCGCGTCGACTTGCTGGAGGCGCTTGCGATAGCGGTCCATGATCGACTTGCGAAAAATCAGCGAGGTCGCAGTCAGCAGCAGCGCAAAGCACAGCACCAGATTGACCAGGCTGCGCTCGGCATCGGTCTTGAGGTCGAGCTTCCACAGCACCAGCAGCGTCACCGCGCTGGCAGGAATGCTGCCGCAGGCGAGCCGCAGCACCGCCGGCCAGTGCACGCTGCGCGACCAGCCATGCACCACACTGCCGCCGGTCTTGGTGGCAGCGGCATAAAGCAGGTCGGTGCCGACCGCGGTGGAAGGGTGGACGCCGAACAAGAGGATCAGCAGCGGCGTCATCAACGAGCCGCCGCCGACGCCGGTCATGCCGACGAGCAGGCCGACGGCGAATCCGGAGGCGACGTAAAGTGGATCAAGCATCTCAGGGAATGTTAGGTTGATCTCATCGGTTGGGCAATATGACGTAGAATAAATTTTCCCTGGGGCGCAACCACTTGGATGGAATAAGAAAGATTGTGCTGCCGGCCGCTGGTGGGCAAGTCGTTTTGCTTCGTGCCCGGGCTTGTCACGGAATAGGCGTTCCCCAACGACGGCGCAGGCCGCGGCGGCCTATTTGCCGAACGCCAGTACGTGCAGGCCGAGCCGCTGCCGCACGATCCAGAACAGCAGCACCGTCTCGAAGCTGAGCGAGATCGAGGTTGCGGCCGCGGCGCCGTGGCCGCCATAGCGCGGCACCAGCGCAACGCAGAGCACGAGGTTCATCACGAAGGCCAGCGCATAGGCCAGCGCGCAGATCTTCTGCTGCCCGAGCATGTTGAGCAGGCGCTCCACCGGCCCGATCGCGGAGCGCACCACCAGCCCGATCGCTGCGACGAACATGATGTCGTAGCCGACCACGAATTGCGGCCCGAACAGCCACAGCAACGGCTTGCCGAGCGCGAGCAGCACGATGGTCGCGGCCAGCGACGGCCAGAACGTCCAGTTGATGGCATGCGCCACATAGGCCGAAAGGCGCGTCTTGTCGCCGAGCGCATTGTATTCCGCAAATCGATGCGCCGTCGTGGCCGACATCGCGTAGTGGATGAACGAGACCAGCGCCAGCGTCTTCACCACGGCGAAATAGACGCCGACCTCGTCCGAGGGGCGGAATTGCTGCAGCACCAGCACGTCGGTGTAGGAGAGCAGCAGGTAAAAGCTCTCGACCAGCAGGATCGGCAATGAGATGGCGAGCCAGCCCTTGACGTCATAGGCTTTTGGTCCCGGCTCGATGTGATCGGCGAGCTTGCGGTTGAGCGCCAGCATCTGCCCGGTCATCGCGATCCACACCGCACCTGCGCTCGCGACCATCGCGGCGACCGCGCCGAGATGATAGCCGAGCAGGAATGCCGCGGCCGTGAGGCCGATGATCAGCGCCTGGCGGATGATGAATTGCGGCATCAATCCGAGCTGCATCCAGTCATGCGAGCGTGCGATGCCGTCCTGGGTGTTGGCGACGACGAAAGCAGGGAGCGTCATGCAGCCGATATAGAGCGGCAGTTCCTCGGCCGGATCGATCCAGGGCGATAGCAATTTGACGATGCCGGCAAGGCCGAGCGACACCAGCGTGGACACGGCAAAGGTCAGCCAGCGGCTGCCGGAGAGAAAGCCGCGCAGCAGCGCCTGCTCGCCGCTGGTGCGGTACTCCGGGATGATCTTCTGCGCGGAGGCAGAGATTCCAAAATCCATCATGCTGCCGAGCAGCAGCACCCACGTCCAGACAGAGACATAGACGCCGTAGTCGGACGTGCCCATCCAGCGCGCAAGCAGAACCTGCGAGACATAGGCGAGACCCGCGCTGATCACGCGGATGATGAAGATGGTGCCGGCGAGCCGCCGCGTCAGGGACGCCTCGCTCGATCCGCCCGTCAGCTTGGCCCGCAGCCGCGCGATCAGCCCGGCCCATGCGGTCGTTGCGGGTTGTGCGTCCATCACGGCCACGTCGAACAGTCCCCAAGCAGCCGCAAGCTGCGGCATGCCAGGGGACTAGCAACCATTCGTTAAGATTCGGTTGGGTGGACGCTAGTTCAGATTCGTATTGAACTCGTACGCCTTGTCAGGCCCGACCAGCGTGAACTTCAGCGCCGCACCATCCGGCTTGGCGCCCGGCGGCAGCCCGTCGAGCTCGAAAGAAAACCGCATCACCCCAGGCGGGCCGTGCGGCACCGGCGCCGGAATCGGCAGCGCCCAATCGGGCGTCGGCCCTTCCACGAACAGATTGACGTTGCGGCTGTCCGGCGTCACCACGTCGACCACAACATTCTTGGGCCCGTCGCGCTTGACGTCGCGGATGGTCAGCGGATTGGGGTCACCGATATTGGCGGGCTTGGGCACGGTGTCGAGCGCGGCACGCAAGTTCGCATCCTCGGTCGAGGCGACGCTGTTGAAGCCGAGCTCGGCGCTGGCCTCGACCGGAATGCAGAGCTTCTCGCAGACCGCGTAATTGATCTCTGCGCGCAAGGTCACGGGCTTGTCGGCCGCCTTGGCGACGATCCGCAAGGGCAGCACGATCTGGTTGTGGTAGCCGATCGAATGGCCGCCCGCGCCGTCGTCGAATTTCAGCGGCGCCGGCCACATGATCGTCACCGCCTCGACATTCTCGGACTTCGAGAAGTCGAACCGCGGTGGAACGCCGGAATCGCCCGGTGTGCGCCAATAGGTCTTCCAGCCGGGCTGGAGCTGGAACGCGATACCGCCAAGCAGGACCGCGCCGCTGCGCGATCCCGCCAGCAGCCGCACCGCGGAATGTCCGTCCGTCGCGCTGCCACGGCGAAGCGTCATCGGCACGTGCTACGATGGCCAATGAGGACGCAAGCAAGGTTGTCGCGACGCCAATCGCCGCACGCAGGGGAACTCTTGTGAGCATGGCACGTCTTTACAGGGTCGACCCAGGGCAAACCATTGAATTGCTTGTGATGGATGCACTTGAATCAAGTCAGAGCAAGGCTTGATTTGACAGCCGCCCGGCCCGACATCAGGATAGGAATTGAAACCGGAGTGCTTCACCGATGGCTCCCACAGGCAAGAGGACGGGCGAAGGCACCCGCAGCTCGGGCCCCGCACTGCCCAATTCGGCCGGTTATCTCGACGGCCGGCTCCTGATTGCGATGCCCGTGATGGGCGATTCCCGGTTCGAGCGGTCGGTAATCTATCTCTGCGCCCATTCGGCCGAGGGAGCGATGGGCATCATCGTGAACCACCCCGCCGGCAGCATCGACTTCCCCGAGCTGTTGCAGCAGCTCGGCATCATCAGGAAGGGCGAGCACATCAAGCTGCCGGAGAATGCCGAAAGCATGAAGGTGCTGCGGGGCGGACCGGTCGACACCGGCCGCGGCTTCGTGCTGCATTCCAGCGACTTCTACATCGAGAACGCGACGCTGCGGATCGATGACGGCGTCTGCCTCACCGCGACCGTCGACATCCTGCGCGCGATCGCCCACGGCTCCGGTCCCAAGCACGCCATCCTCGCGCTCGGCTATGCCGGCTGGGCACCGGGACAGCTCGAGACGGAGATCCAGAGCAACGGCTGGCTGCATTGCGATGCGGATGCCGATCTGATTTTCGGCGACGACGTCGACGACAAGTACAACCGCGCCTTGCAGAAGATCGGCATCGATCCCGGCATGCTCTCGAACGAGGCCGGACACGCGTAGCGTCAGTGCTGCTGTCGCAAACCCTCCGCTGTCGTGCCCGCGAAGGCGGGGACGACAGCGGAATAAGACGCGCCTACTCCGCCGCCTGCTGCTGCACCGTCGGCTCAGTCCCCGCCACCGTCGCCCGGCGCATGTCGCGGGGCTGGGACTGGTCGTAGCGGCGGACGCGGTGCATGGTCTGGCGGTTGTCCCACATCACGAGGTCATGCAGCTTCCATTTGTGGACATAGACGAATTCCGGCTGCGTCGCATGCTCGTTCAGGTCGCGCAGCAGCAAGCGGCCCTCGGGCACGCTCATGCCGACGACCTTGCCGGCATGCGAAGAGAGATACAGCGATTTGCGGCGATGGACGGGATGGGTCCGCACCAACCGTTGCAGCACCGGCTTGAACATCTCCTTCTCTTCGTCGGTGTATTCGGTGAAGCCGAGCGATCCCCGCGAATACATCAGCGAGTGCTCGCAGACGAGGTCCTCGATCTCCGCCTTGGTCTCGTCGTCGAGTGCGTCATAGGCCGCGCGCATGTCGGCGAATTCGGTGTTGCCGCCCTTCGGGTTCACCACGCGCGCCGACAGCAGCGAGAATTTCGCCGGGATGGGACGGAACGAGCTGTCGGAGTGCCAGAGGCAGTTGCCGAGGTTGAACAGATGCGTGCGGCTGTCCTTCGCAAGCGGCTTGCCGTCCTTGCCAAGATTGGAGACGTCGTTCAGGCCGGATTGCAGCCGGTAGTCCTTCTCCTTGGTCACGGTGCCGCCGCGCGCGTCCTCGCGCCGGCCGAAATTCAGCGCGAAAGCCATCTGCTGCTCGTCATTGATGTCCTGGTCGTGGAAAACCAGAACCGCATATTTGTCCATGGCCGCCTCGACCTGGCGCGCTTCATCCGGTGTGAGAGGCTTTCGCAAGTCGAGGCCGGAAACCTCGCCGACAAAATGCTTCTGAAGCTGCCGGATGGCGATCGTCATGACGTTCTCTCCCGCGGGTCGCGAGCGGTTATTCCCGCTCTGTTGAGGAAAAAGCTACTCCCGCGTCAGTCGTTGTCAACGCTTCGAGCGCATGGCTCTCAGGCGTTGCGCGCCATCAGGCCGCCATCGACCGGGATCACCGCGCCGGTGAGGAACGACGCTGCCGGCAGGCACAGGCTCAGCGTCATATGCGCGACCTCCTCGGGGTCGCCATAACGGCCGAGTGCGGTGCGGCGCTTGGCGTAGATGGTCTTGTGCTCCTCGGAGATGCGGTCGGTGATGGCGGTGCGGATCGGCCCGGGGCAGATGCAGTTGACGGTGATGCCCTCGCGGCCGAGCTCCACCGCCAGCGAGCGGGTGAGGCTCGCAACGCCACCTTTCGCTGCCGAATATGGGCTGTGCAATGCGGTGGCCCCGAGCGCCTCGGTCGAGGCGATGTTGACGATGCGCGGGCTCTTCGACTTGCGCAAATGGGGCAGCGCAGCGCGGATGATGCGCGGATGCGCCGTCAACATCACGGCGATGCCCCTGGCCCAGGCGTCCTCATAGGCCGCCTCGTCGTCGATCGCGACACGCACGGAGATGCCGGCATTGTTGACGACGATGTCGATGGCCCCGAAATGTGCGGCGACATCGCCGACCACACGCTTGATCTCGCCGCCGTCGGCAACGTCGAGCTTCCACGCCCTTGCTGAGCCGCCGCTCGCCGCAATTTCCCTGACGACAGCATGCGCGCCTTGCTCGTCGAAATCCGTGACGGCCACGTTCGCGCCCTCGGCGGCGAACACGCGCGCGGTCGCGCGTCCCATGCCGCTGGCTGCGCCGGTGACGAGAACGGTCAGGCCCTTCACGGACCGGCTGAGCTCCCTGGAGTCGGACATGCTGTTTCCTCACGCCGTGCTTGTTCTTGTTGTGATTGACAAGGCTGGCATCGATCCGCAGACAGGTCAAACAAGCAAGACAAAGGGGAGGCCGCGATGGCGAACGAGCTCGATTTCTCAGGCAGGCAAGTGCTGGTGGTCGGCGGTTCCAGCGGCATCGGCAACGGCATCGCGCAGGCTTTTCGCACGAGAGGCGCACATGTCGCGGTTTGCGGCACGCGTGCTCGGGCTGCGGAATATTCCATCGAGGAAGGCTCCGATCTCACGGGCCTCGCCTATGCACACCTCGACGTCGGCAATGCCGGAGCGGTCGAGGCCTTCAAGCCCTCCTTCGACAGGCTCGACGTACTCGTGCTCGCGCAGGGCGCGGTGCTCTATCGCCGCGGCGAGTTCGAGATGGCTGGCTTTCGCAAGGTGGTCGAGGTCAACCTGATGAGCCTGATGGCCTGCGCGACGCGCTTTCATTCCATGTTGCGGGATTCCAGGGGCTCGCTGATCATCGTGTCCTCGACCGCCGCCTATCATTCCACCATGGGCAATCCCGCCTACAATGCGTCAAAGACCGGTGCGGTCGGATTGACGCGGACGCTGGGCGAGGCCTGGGCCGAGGACGGCATTCGCGTCAACGGCATCGCGCCCGGGCTCGTCGACACCAAGATGACGAAGGTGACGACCGACAATCCGAAGCGGCTCGAAGGCGCGCTCGCGCGCATCCCGCTGCGGCGATTGGGCACGCCGGCCGACATGGCGGGCGCGGCGCTGTTCCTGGCTTCGCCGCTGTCGTCCTACATCATCGGCCAGACGCTGGTCGTCGATGGCGGTCTCATTCTCTGATCACGTGGAACTGCACTGCTTCTGGTCGGTTACTTGGGCTGACCCCCGAGGAGGAGCATCATGGATACGGATCGGATTGTTGGATCGGCCAAGGAATATGCCGGACGCGCGGAAGGCGCGGTCGGAGACATGGCAGGCGATGCGAAGACGCAGGCGTCGGGCAAGGCGCGAGAGGCCGCGGGCACGGTGCAGAATCTCTACGGCCAGGCCAAGGATGCAGTGCGTGACGCCACGGACACCGCCGCAAGCTATGCCAAGGACGCCTACGAGAACAGTGGCGACACTTTTCGCGACGGCTCGAAGGCAATCGCGCAGAAAGTGCAGGACAACCCGCTCGGCGCGCTGCTGGTCGCCGGCGGCATCGGTTTCGCGCTGGCGCTCCTGATGTCGCGGCCGGCCCGCCGCCCACCGCCGCGCTGGCGCTACTAGGGCCGAGCCAATGCCACGTCATTCCGGGCTCGCACCTTCCGGTGCGAGCCCGGAATTCCTTCACCGGTAGCGATGGCGGGGCTGATGGGCCGCGCTGCCTGCGTCCCGGAATGTCATCTCAAATCACAAGACAGATTACCGGAACATCTCCGCCGATCGCCCGACATTGGCAGGCGGGCGCGGAATCCCCGGATTGGAATTCGGATTGCGCGGCCCTGGGGCCGGCGTCCATTGCCGGGGCTGCGGAGAGCCGAAGCCGAAGAAATCCCGGACTGCGGGCGTTGCCTGGGCCGGCTGCTGCGGCGGGACCTGCGGCTTCTTCGGCGCGAGCTTCGGCGGCGCGATCACCGCAGTCGCTCCCGGCGAACGCTGAGCCGCGCCGCCGTCGGGCGTCGTTGCGGCGATTGGCGTGTCGCCCTTGGCCTGCTCACGGCCGACTTCCCGGTGCGGCCAGGCATAATCGTCGGCGCGGCCGGCCGGAGCTGCCAGCGGTTCGCCCTTCACCATGGTCTTGGCCGCGAGCGCATCGACGGCAGCGGGACGCGTGCCCGGCCCACCCAGCAATTGATCGGTCGAGATCGAAGCCGCTACCAGCGGCACGATCGGCCCCGCCAGCGGACGCGGCGCCGGCTTGCCCGGCTCGGCGCTGGTATCGGGGGTAGCGGGCTCGCTGGGCAGCGCGATCGGGCCGGAGCGTCCCGCAAGCAGGCGCGTGATCTCGCGCTCGACATAGTGTGCGAGCTTGCGGGCGCCGGCCTTGGTGAAATAGACGCCATCGGAGCTGCGGAGCTGACGGATCTGGCCTTCGAAGTCCGGGCCCTTCTGGAGGAAGCGGCCGGCTTCGTCGACGAAGCCGTCCCACACATCGACATAGGTGATGCCGGCCTTGGCTGCGCCCTCACGGTACAGCGAATCCAGGAACAGGGTGTCCGCGGTGCCCTTCGGTCCGCGCACTGCGGGCAGGCCGACCCAGAGCACAGGCACGCCCTTGGACTTGAGGACGCCCGCGAGCTCCTCGATCTTCTTGCCGTAGAGCTCGACCCACCGGTCGTCGCGGAATTCGTAGAGGCCGTTCGGGTTGCGCGCGGTCTTCTCCGGCGCGGCCGCAGGCGTGTCGGCATTGTCGGCATCGTCCTGCGGCAGGTCGACATCGGCAGGCTTGTCGTCGGGCTTGGCCGCGGTATCGGTGCCATTGGGCTTGGCGTCGCCGGACTTGGCGTCACCGGGCTTGGCGTCACCCGGCTTTGCCTGCGGCTTGGCGCGCGCACCCTTGTCGTTCTTCTTGTCCTTGTCAGATGCCTTGTCCGGCTTTTCGGCGGCTGGCTCGCGGATCGCGATGCGGTCGTTGAGGCCGAGCATGACCACGATCACGTCGGGCTTTTCGGTCTCGAGAATGCCCTTGGCCGCCGCCGCCCAGTCCGCAGGCTCACCCTTCGGCTGATATTTGATGAGACCGGATGTGGTCTTGTGCTTGCGGATCACGCCGATGTCGGGCTGCTCGCTGTAGGCGTCTTCGAGGCCATAGGCGAGCCAGTCGGCCATGGCGTCGCCGATCACCAGCACGTTCTTCTCAGGGATCGTGTCGCGCTTGGCCGGCCCCGGTGCGCGCGAGAAATCCTGGCGCGGCGCCTGCGGCTGTTGCTGCGGGTACGGTGCGAAGAAGTCGCCGCCGAACCATCCGCCGCCACCTCCGCCCCGTGGCGGGGGCGGGGCCGCGCGCTGCGGCGGGCCGCCGAAACCGGGAAAATTGAAGAACTGCGCCGAGGCAGGTCCTGCGACCGAGACCAGGATCGCAAGCGCCGTCCCCAGCGCGATCAGCGGGCCGGTCTCGGTCAGCACCTTGAACAGGGACTTCTTCGACATGCGATCTCGGGCGCGCGAGGGGATTGGAAGCACTCAATATAATAACGGAATCAGGCCGCAAACGGGCAGATTCTCTTTGCAGATTCTTCTCCATAGGCCGGGGAACGGCCGCCGCCGTCAAGGCTGCCTATCGAAATCCCGCCTCAGGGTTACTTTCGGCGCGATTTTACCGCCCGCGCAGCCGGTCCAGCACGTCCGATGAGGCAAACCCGTCGGCGGGCACCCCGATCGAGGTCTGGAAGTTGCGCAGGGCTTCCCGGGTCTGACCGCCGAACTGGCCGTCCGGGGTGCCCTTGTAGAAGCCGCGCTGGGCCAGCAGCTGCTGCAGTTCCAGCCGCTCGGTGCGCGCCAGCTCCCGCTCCTGGCGCGGCCAGGGCTGCACGAAGGGCTGGCCCCCGCGCAGGCGGTCGGCGAAATGGCCGATCGCCAGCGCATAGGCCTCGGCTGGATTGTACTTCATGATGACGCGGTAATTCTGCAGCATCAGGAAGCCCGGTCCTTGCGCGCCGGCCGGTGCCAGCAGATAGGCTTTCTCCGCCGGGTGCGGGAAGGGCTGCCCCGTCGCCCGCTTCAGCCCAAGCTTCTCCCATTGCGCGATCGTCATCGCCTTGGCGCGGTCGGCCAGCATGTAGTTGAAGCCCTGGGGCACCACGACCTCGTACCCCCAGGTCTGGCCGGACTGCCAGCCGTCCTTCTTCAGGTTGTTGGCGGTGGAGGCGATCAGGTCGGTGGGATTGTCGACGACGTCGCGCCGTCCGTCACCGTCGCCGTCGACCGCAAAGCGCTTGAACGCGGTCGGCATGAACTGCGTCGGGCCGAAGGCGCCGGCCCAGGAGCCGCGCAGCTGCTCCGGACGCAAATCGCCGCGATTGAGGATCTCCAGCGCGGAGAGGAATTCGTCCTTGAAGTAGGCCTGGCGGCGGCCGATGCAGGCGAGCGTCGCGGTCGATTGCAGCACGCTGCGGTCGCCCATCTGCGTCGAATAGTTGGACTCGATGCCCCAGATCGAGGCGATGATGTAGCGGTCGACGCCGGTGGCCCTTTCGGTGGCGTCGAACTGCGCCTTGTACTTGGCGAGGATCTCGCGGCCCCTGGCGAGGCGGTTGTCGTTCACGAGAATGTCGAGATAGTCCCAGATAGACTTGGTGAACTCCGGCTGCGAGTCCATCAGGTCCATGATGCGCAGGTCGGGTGAGAGCCCGGCCGTGAAACGCTGGAAATTCTCCTGGGTAATGTTGCGCCGTGCGGCATCGGGCCACATCGCGGCGACGCAATTGCTGAATTTGCCCGCGGCCTCGCGGATCGCGGCGGCCGTCATCAGCGGATGACCGGAGGCGCCGTCCTCGCCGCTCCAAGGTTGAGCGCCGCCGGGCCCGGGCGGCGCTTGCGAAGGTGCCGGATTGGAGCCGGAAAAGATCCCGCCGAACAGATTGGACAGGCCGTTCTGCGCCTGGGCGTGCGCGCAGGCCGGCAGCAGCGAAGCGGTGGCAACCATCGCTGCGCCGGTCAGAAATCCCGCCCGTTTTGCCAGCCCTGCCATCGTTTGCATCATGTTCCACCCGTCGGCCTGAAAAATCCGACACAGGAGGCCCGGTTAGCGTTGCCAATAGCTTAACAAAGGTGAAATTTTGGTGACGGCCTTTTTCTTAACTCTGTCGGGGCGAGGCCCCACATCCGCCTTTGTTGCCAGCTGCAAACAGGCTAGCAAGATGCCATTGCTCCCGTCACATGTGTCCCCAGGTATTCGATCGATCACATGAGAATTCGTAAAGCTGTATTCCCCGTCGCCGGCCTCGGCACCCGCGTCCTGCCTGCCACCAAGGCGATGCCGAAGGAAATGTTGACCATCGTCGACAAGCCGCTGATCCAGTACGTCTATGACGAGGCGAAGGAAGCCGGTATCGAGCACTTCATCTTCGTCACCGGCCGCAACAAGAGTGTCATAGAGGATCATTTCGACCGCATGTTCGAGCTCGACACGACGCTGGCCGCGCGTGGCAAGAAGGCCGAGCAGGACATCCTGGCGCAGAACCAGCCGGAAGCCGGTGCCGTCAGCTTCACCCGCCAGCAGGCGCCGCTCGGCCTCGGCCACGCGGTCTGGTGCGCACGCGACATCGTCGGCGACGAGCCGTTCGCCGTGGTCCTGCCCGACGAACTCGTGCTCAACACGCCGGGCTGCCTGAAGCAGATGATCGAGATGGCATCCTCACTTGGCGAGAAATCCAATCTGATCGCGGTCGAGGCGGTGCCCGATCATCTGACCCATCAATACGGCATCTGCGGCGTCGGCAAGCGCAACGGCAAGATGTTCGAGGTCGACGGCATGGTCGAGAAGCCGGCCAAGGGCACGGCGCCCTCCAATCTCTCGATCACCGGCCGCTACATCCTTCAGCCGGAGATCTTCAAGATCCTGGAGACCCAAGAGCGCGGCGCCGGCGGCGAGATACAGCTCACCGACGCCATGATCGGGCTTGCCAGGACGCAGAAATTCTACGGCGTCGAGTTCGCGGGCGAGCGCCATGATTGCGGCTCCAAGCCCGGCTTCCTGCGCGCCAACATCGCCTACGGCATGAAGCGCCCGGAATTGCGCGAGGGGTTGATCGCCGAGATGAAGAAGTATCTGGCGCAATCATAGTCACACCCCCGGTGTCGTCCCTGCGAACGCAGGGATCCATACCGCGTGATCCCTCGATCGCGTTCGGTCGGAGTACCGAACGACGTGTCATCGCCAAACCACTCCCTGTGGTTATGGGTCCCTGCGTTCGCAGGGACGACACTGAGTATTTGGTGGATCGCGTTACACCCAATGACGGGGAGAGAACGCCTCACGCCACCAGCGACAGCTGAGGCAAGCTCGCAACCACCGACTGGTTGCGCCCGCCGGCTTTCGCGGCATAGAGCGCCTTGTCGGCGGCGGCGACCAGGACCGGCCAGTCCATGCCGGCCGCGGGCACGAGGCTGGCGATGCCGCAGGAGACCGTCGATGCCGCCTGATCGTCGGACCAGCCCTGCACCTTGAGGCGGATCTTCTCGGCGACCTTGAAGGCGTCGTCGGCCGAGGTGTTCGGCAGCAAAACGGCGAATTCCTCGCCGCCGTAGCGCGCGGCGCAGTCGCCGGCGCGGCTCACGGAATCGGAAATGCAGATGGCGATGCCGACCAGCACCTGGTCGCCCGCCTGATGGCCGAACGTGTCGTTGTAGGCCTTGAAATGATCGGCATCGATCATGAGCAGCGCGATCGGCGCCTTCTGGCGCATGGCGCGCCGCCATTCGACGTCGATGACGGAATCGAACTTGCGGCGGTTCCTCAGGCCCGTGAGCGCGTCCGTCGTCGCCATCTCCTCGAGCTTGCGCTCGGCCTCGGCGCGCCGGCCGATCTCGCGCGCGAGCACGAGGGTCGATCCCAGCACGAACAGCGCGAGTGCCAGCACCACGGCGCCGATGCGGAACGCCTCCCTCTGCCAGAGTGCGAACACTGCGGTCAGGGGCTTGCCCGCCACCACGAACAGCGGTCCGCTGTCGCCGCTGCGGACATAGAGCCGCGGCGTCGGATCGACCGGGCCCTGTCCGGAATAGGAGGTGCCGGCCCGGAGATTGTCGGCGTTCCAGCTCCGCCGGTCGCTCAGGTTCGTGCCGATGACGTCGAGATCGAACGGCCGCCGCATGATGATGGTGCGGTCGCGCCTGAGCACGGTGATGGTGTCTTCAGTGTCGAGATTCAGCCGTTCGAACAATTCGTGGAAATAGCTGAAGCGAATCGAGCCTGCGACGACGCCGAGGAAGCCGCCGTCGGTATCGCTGATGCGCCGGCTCAGCACGATCGAATAGGCGCCGCGGAACAGCATCGGGCGGCTGATGAAGAGCCCGGCTTCGGGATTGTCGCGGTGGACGGTGAAATAGTCCTCCTCGCTGCGATTCTCGGCGAGGGGATCGAGCGTGGAAGCGTCGATGGTCAGCTGGCCCTCGGCATCGAATACCTGGATGGCGCCGAAATGCCGGGCCGTCGTCGCGTGGTCGAACAGGATCAGGTGGCGGATCGTCTTGGAGACTGTTGCGAGCTCGGGCAGCAGCATGTTGCTGGCGACCGCCTTCAGCGACAGGTCGTAGATCTCGATGTTGCGGCCGATGTCGGACTCGATGGTGGTTGCGAGGTTCTCCAGCGTCTGGCGGGCGAGCGCCTCCTCGCCGCGGCGCATGTCCAGCATCACGTTGACGCAGACGGCCGAGAAGCCGATCACCGTCACCACGGACGAGATGATCAGCAGTTTCGCCGAAATTCGCCACGGCCGCCGGGCCGTAATTCCGCGCCATCCAAAGGGCATCGTTCGCTCCCGCCACCAGTGGATGCGCCCGAAAGCTTGAGTAGTGTTTAAGGCAGGACGGCACGACCGCAATGAGTTAAGAATCGGTTTATGGATCGAACGGTTTTAGGCAGATCGGACGGGACTTCGGACGAGAGGACGCTTGTGAACGACTACGACGCGTTGCGCGACTATCTGCTGCGGCAGAAGCAGGAGGAGTTCGTGCTGAGCTTCGAGCAGATCGAGGAGATCATCGGCGCCGCGCTGCCGCGCGCAGCCCAGCGTGCCTCCTGGTGGGACAGCCTGCGCAGCCCCGACATCCAGATGCCGCAACGCGAAGCCTGCCTCGCCGCGGGATTCGTGGCGACACGGATGCCGGACGGTGCGAGCGTGCGGTTCAGGAAGCAGAAGGGTGATCGACGGCGCTAGCGCGAGACCCACCCTCCCCCTCCAGGGGAGGGTAAGAGAGCAGTCAGCTCGCCGCTTCCAGCCGCACTTCCGTCAGCAGGCGCATCGCCGCGTCGGCGTCCATCGGCTCGCCGAAGGCAAAACCTTGAGCGTATTCGCAGCCCATCTGGTAGAGCTCGACCGCATCGGAATCGGTCTCGGCGCCTTCCGCCACCACGTCCATGCCGAGGTCGTGCGCGAGCGCGATGATCGACTTCAGGATCACCGGGCGGGTGCCGCGGCTGGTGGTGCGCACGAAGGACTGGTCGATCTTGATGGTGTCGAACGGGAAACGCTGGAGATAGGCCAGCGAAGAATGGCCGGTGCCGAAATCGTCGAGCGACAGCCCGGTGCCGAGCTCGCGGATCCGCGTCAGCATCTGCGCCGCGTGCTCGGGATTTTCCATCACCAGCGATTCCGTCAGCTCCAGCTTCAGCGTGCCGCGCGCCACCGAGGATCGCGACAGCACGGTGCGGATGTCGTGGATGAGGTCGTGGCGCAGCAGCTGCCGCGAGGAGACGTTGACGGAGGCGAAGATCGGGTCGCGCGAGCGCATCGCGCGCTGCCACACCGAGAGCTGCTTTGCAGTCTGGTCGAGCACGAACATGCCGAGGTCGACGATCAGCCCGGTCTCTTCGGCTATAGTGATGAATTCCGACGGCGCCATGCGTCCGAGCTTGGGATGATCCCAGCGCGCCAGGGCCTCGAAGCCGGCGATCGAACGATCCTCCAGCCGCACGATCGGCTGATAAAGGATGGTGATCTCCTGCCGCTCGATGGCGCGGCGCAATTCGCTCTCCAGCGTCAGCCGGTCCGTCTTCCGCGCACGCATGGCGGGCTTGTAGACGTCGATGCGGTCGCCGCCGATGCGCTTGGAATGATACATCGCCAGCTCGGCGTCCTTGATGATCTCGTCCGTGAGCTGCGTCTGAGGATCGGACAAGGCGAGGCCGATCGAAGCCGTCAGGAAGATCTCGCGGTCGTTAAAGGCGATCGGCGCGCGGATGGTCTTGCGGATGGTCTCGGCGAAGGCGGTGATGCGGGCCGGGTCCTGTTCGGAGAGCAGGATCAGGCCGAACTGGTCGCCGGCCAGTCGCGCCAGCGTGTCCTGCGGCTTCAGGATGCGGGTGAGGCGGCGGGCCAGCGTCAGCAGGATCGAGTCCCCGACCGCGATGCCGACGGAATCGTTGACCTGCTTGAAGCGGTCGAGATCGATCACCATCAGCGTCGGCCGCAGCGTCGGCATGGTCTTGGCGAAGTTGGCGACAGCACCCAGCCGGTCCATGAACAGCTTGCGGTTGGGCAGGCCGGTGAGATTGTCATGCACGGAATCGTGCAGCAGGCGTTCCTCGGCGTTACGCAGCTCCGTGACGTCGGTGAGCGTGCCGACGACCCGCGAGACCTCGCCGTCGGAGCCGACCACCGGACGGGCCTTCAGCGCGAACCACATGAAGTGGCCGTCCGGCGTACGGAGACGGAAATCCTGCACCAGGCGGCCGCGGCGCTGGTCGAGCACGCTGTCGAGTGCGGCGCGGAAACGGTCCTGGTCGAGCGGATGCAGCACCTCTAACCAGGACGCCGCGGGTCCTTCCAGCGTGCCGCGCTTGAGCCCGAGCAGGGCTTCGGTCTCGGGACTGGTGAACACCTTGTCGGCGGACACGTCCCAATCCCAGATCAGATCGCCGGAGCCGGCGAGCGCCAACGCTCGCCGCTCGATGTCGGAGACGATGCCGGTGGTGGCGCCGCCGCCGGCGAAGGCGTGCTGCATCACCGTGAATCCGATCAGCATCACGATCAGCACGAGGCCCCCGAGCAGGGCCGGGCCGACGATGTCGTTGGTGACGGAGCCGGCGACGGTCATGCCGGCCGCGACCACCCAGACCACCAGCAGGAACCAGGTCGGGATCAACAGCACCGCGCGATCGAAGCCGTGGGTGGAGAGATAGACGATCAGCGCAAAGCCGGCGAAGGCGATCAGCACCAGCGAGATGCGTGCGATGCCGGAGGCCACGGCCGGATCGAACAGCGCCAGCGCCACCAGGGAGCCGAGGAAGGCGAGCCAGCCGATCGTGATGTGGGAATAGCGCACGTGCCAGCGGCTGAGATTGAGGTACGCGAACAAGAACACCAGCAGCGTGGCCGCAAGGATGGCCTCGCCCGCCGCGCGCCAGATGCGCTCGGCGTTGTTCGACATGTCGAGCACCTTGCCCCAGAAGCCGAAATCGACGCCGATATAGACCAGCACCGCCCAGGCCAGCGCCGCGGCGGCCGGGAACATGATGCTGCCCTTGACCACGAACAGGATGGTCAGCACCAGCGCGAGCAGGCCGGAAATGCCGATCACGATGCCCTGGTAGAGCGTGAAGGAATTGACCTTGTCCTTGTAGGATTCCGGCTCCCACAGATAGAGCTGCGGCAGCTTGTCGGTGCGCAGCTCCGCGACGAAGGTGACGACGGCGCCGGGGTCGAGCGTGATGCGGAACACGTCGGCGGTGGCGCTTTCCTGACGTTCCGGCCGGTCGCCGATCGAGGGCGTGATGGTCGCGATGCGCGACAGGCCGAGGTCGGGCCACAGCAGCCCCGAGGAGACGATGCGATAATGCGGGGCGACGATCAGGCGGTCGAGCTGGTCGTCGGTGTTGTTGGCGAGCGCGAACACCACCCAGTTCTGCCCCCCTTCGCGGGCGCGCACCTCGATGCGGCGGACGATGCCGTCGGTGCCGGGCGCGGTGGAGACCTGGATACGATCGGCATCGCTGCGCTGATGCTCGAGCACGCCGGTGAGGTCGATCGCGGGCGCGTCGCTGCGGACGCTGACGGCGTCCAGCGCGCGCGCGGGATACGCGGCGACAAGAATCATGAGGCCCAGCGCGATGGGCGCGAGGCACCTGATCAGACGCAAGGTCAGTTCTCCGCGTTCGACGCAAACTCGTCAGTGCAAGGCGAATCTAGAAGGCGATTCAGACCGGACCGAAGTGGTTCGGCGCGTCGCGATAGATGCCACGAAAGCGAGGAGAATCAAAGGGTTTCCGGCCTGGCCTGTGGGCCGGCGGCCTAGGCCTCCAACACAATTTTGCCAATATGTGCGCTGGTTTCCATGCGCCGATGGGCGTCCGCCGCCTTTTCCAGCGGGAAAGTGCTGTCCATCACCGGCTTGATGCGGCCTTCGCGCAGAAGCGGCATCACTTTTGCCTCGATCGCGGTCACCATCGCCGCCTTGTCCGCATTAGTACGGGGGCGCAGCGTCGAGCCGGTATGGGTCAGGCGCTTGACCATCACCTTGGCGATGTTGACGCTGACCTTGGGGCCGTTGAGGGTCGCGATCTGGACGATGCGGCCATCGACCGCCGCGGCATCATAGTTGCGGTCGACATAGTCGCCGGCGACCATGTCGAGGATCAGGTTGACGCCAAGGTTGTTGGTCTCGGCCTTGACCACGGCGACGAAGTCTTCGGTCTTGTAATTGATGGCACGGTCGGCGCCCAGCTTGAGGCAGGCGTCGATCTTGTCCTGCGATCCCACCGTGACGAACACCTTGGCACCGAATGCTTTCGCAAGTTGGATCGCCATGGTGCCGATGCCGGAGGAGCCGCCATGGATCAGCAGCGTCTCGCCGGCCTTGAGGCCGCCGCGCTCGAACACGTTGTGCCAGACCGTCATCAGGGTTTCCGGCAGCGCGCCGGCTTCCTTGATCGACAAGGCCGGCGGCACGCTCATCGCCTGGGCATCCTGGGCGATGCAGTACTGCGCATAGCCCCCGCCAGCGACCAGCGACATCACCTTGTCGCCGATCTTGTGCCGCCTGGCATTGCTGCCGACCGCCACCACCTCACCGGCGATCTCGAGGCCCGGCAGGTCGCTGGCGCCGGGCGGCGGCGGATAGGCGCCGGAACGCTGCGCGACATCGGGCCGGTTCACGCCCGCGGCCTCGACCTTGACCAGGATCTCGTCCGGGCCGGGCTGCGGCAGCGCGCGCTGTTCCGGCACCAGCACCTCCGGTCCGCCGGGCTTGGAGATGGCGATCACGGTCATTTGCGCGGGCAGCTTGTCCATGATTGTGTCCTTGAGTGCATGGGATCGGCGGATGGCATATCGCCTTTTCCGCCAAAGTGAAACGACATTAAGGCCCGAACCGCGCTGCAAGACTCCGTGCTTTCTCGGGAGGGATTTTATCGACCAGTGGGCGGATCGGAGCGACGGCCGTGCCGGCACCGCCGTCGAGCAGGCCCGCGAGTGGGCCAACGGGCCAGCTTGGAACAGCGTCAATGCGACCGAAGGCGCGCAGCACATTTTCAGACAGGCTGGGTATGATACTCCAAGCCAGCACGGCGTAGACGCTGATCAGATTAAGGCCTGTTCGTGTCACGAGAGCAGCGCGAAGCGGATCGGACTTGCTGGCTGTCCATGGCGCGGCGTGCTGCAGGTAAGCATTCGCGACATCCCAGATCGCGCGAGTTGCCGCCGCCGCCGCGCGAAACTCGAGCGCCTCGTGATGGCGTCGCAGTGTCGCGATACGTTGCTCCAGTTCGCATGCGAGCCGGTGTTCGGTCGGGCCGGGCGCACCGCCTTCCGGAATTCGGCCGTCGAAGGCCCGATGGGCGAAGCTGACGATGCGATTGACGAGGTTGCCGAAGATGTCCGCGAGATCCTTGTTCACGTCGGCGACGAACTTCGGGATACTGAAATCGGTGTCGGCGCTTTCAGGCGCGTTGGCGATCAGCCACCAGCGCCAGAGATCCGCCGGCAGTTCTTCCAGGGCTTGATCTGTGAAGATGCCCCGATTGCGGCTGGTCGAGAACTTGCCGCCTTCGTAATTCAGCCAGTGGAATCCCTTGATGATATCGACGGTTTTCCACGGTTCGTTCGAGCCGATCAGCGTTGCCGGGAAGCTGACAGCATGGAATGGGATGTTGTCCTTGCCGAGGAACTGGATGTAACGGACGTCATCGGCCTGCCACCACCATTTTCGCCAGTCTCGGCCTGGCGCGGCGGCGGCCCATTCCTGTGTGGCTGCGATGTAACCGATCGGCGCGTCGAACCAGACGTAGAAGACCTTGTTTTCGAATCCCCGGCGCGGAACCGGAATGCCCCAGGTCAGATCGCGCGTAATGCAGCGATCGCGTAAATTCGCCGTGAGCCAGCTCTTCGCGGTTGACACCACGAAGGCAGGCCAGCCGGATCGGCTATCGATCCACGCGCTCAACGCTGCGAGAAGCCGCGACTGTCGTAGGAACAGATGGCGGCTTTCGCGGATCTCCAGCGCGCGGTCGCCCGACAGCGCAGATCGCGGATCGCTCAGTTCGGGTGGATCGAGCAGGGTGCCGCAACGGTCGCATTGGTCGCCGCGCGCGGATGGGTCGCCACAATGCGGGCAAGTGCCGAGCACGTAGCGGTCTGGTAGGAAACGGCCGTCCACGGGGGACCAGACCTGTTGCAACGCGCGTTCCCCGATCAGTCCGCCATCTTCGAGCCTGCGATAGAAGTGCTGCGTCAGGGTGCGATTCTGCGGCGAGCTGGTCCGGCCGAAATGGTCGAATGACAGGCCGAAGCGGCGGTAGATGTCGGCCTGGATTGCGTGCTGCGTGCTGCAGAAGGTCTGGATGTCCTGTCCGGCGCGAACGGCACCGAGCTCGGCCGGCGTGCCGTGCTCGTCCGTGGCGCAGACGAAGAGCACGTCGTCGCCGATCTGTCGCCTGAAGCGGGCATGGACATCGGCTGGCAGGAGCGACCCGACGAGATTGCCGAGATGCTTGACGCCGTTCACATAGGGAAGGGCGCTGGTGATGAGGATTTTGGTCATGGCTGCGTCTTTCGCGCTTGGGGATGCCGACCCGGAACAAGTCAAACCGGAAAATCAAAAGCCCTCCCGCATGATCGGAAGGGCTTGGGGTCGGCTCATGCCTCACGCGCGTATGCGCGCTCTTATCCCGTCCGGTCAGCCTCCTTGCGGTCGGGCCGGGGCATTCGCGTCAGATATTGCGCGCTCGCGAAAGTCACTGCACATTTCTCCTTGTACAAAGGCGATAGCATTTCGGTATGGAGAACGCCAGATCGGCGTCCTTCAGGCAGCTCGGGAGGACACACCATGGCGATGGAAGACGACGACCGCCCGCGCAAGAAGATCACGCACGAGATCGGCCAGGATCTCTCATTGCTATCGGTCGAGGAACTGACCGAGCGCGTCGCGCTGCTCAAGACCGAGATCGCGAGACTGGAGGAAGCCGCCACCAGGAAGCGCGCCTCGCGCGATGCGGCGAACAGCCTTTTCAAGACGTAGTCATTCACGACTCTCGGGTCCCGGCTCAGCAGTGCAGCGCGTCGTGCCGCACTGCGTCCGCGGCACGTGACCCCGGCTCGGCCGCTGGCCGACATGGCTAACGAACTCTCAAAAAATTAGCTCGTTTACGGTCGATTAAGCTTTCGGGTTTATGACTGGAACCGTCCTCGTTTGGACACCGAGTGGCTCCTGTCCACTCTGTTTGACGCCTCCCTGTTATCAACTTTCAAAGCCGCCGGTCTCCGGCGGCTCTTTTTTTGCGCAAAGCGCTTTCCAGCGGAGCGGATACCGGTTCGCGTCGAGAAGACGCGCCGAAACAGGAATATCCGCCCAGTTGCATTCCGGGGAATGACGCGCGGAAACCATATCCGCGCTTGTCACTGGACTCGGCGCTCCCAGCGCGCAATGATTTGTTCATCATAAGCCGGCGCCAAGCCGGACAGTCAGACAGTTGCGTAAGGGGCGTTAACCATGGAACGTTTGCAGGCCGAAGGCGCTCTCGTTCAGCTCAGTGAGCGGTTTACCAATTCTGCGGCGTTCGGCGCTCTGTTCCGTGAAGGCATGGACCTCGTCGAAGAGACCGCCGCCTATCTCGACGGCGCCGGCCGCGTCGAGGCCAAGGCACTCGATCGCGCCGTCAGCCTCTCCTATGCGACCGAGAGCATGCGTCTCACCACGCGCCTGATGCAGCTTGCGTCCTGGCTGCTGTTGCATCGGGCGGTGAAGGAGGGCGAGATGACGCTGAGCCAGGCCAACCGCGAGAAGACCAAGGTCAAGCTCACCGCCGCCGATCCCGGTCCCGCCGACACCATCGAGAAGCTGCCCGCGCAACTCCAGGAGCTGATCCATCGCTCGATGAGTCTGCAGACCCGCGTGCGCCGCCTCGACAGCACGATCCACACGCCGCCGGCCGAGCAGGTGGCGATCGGCAATCCGCTGGTGCCGCACCTCAATGCGCTGAAGGCGGCGTTCGAGCGGTAAGTCTCACGCTGTCATCCCGGGGCGCGCGACGCGCGAACCCTGGTGCGCACTTGCGCACCTGAGAATCCCGAGATTCCGGGTTCGGCTCTCCGAGCCGCCCCGGAATGACGGTGTAGTAGAAAACAAAAACGCCCCCGTCTCTGCGGGGGCGTTTTCGTCTCCAGCCTTGCGGCCGGCTTCAATCCTTTTTGAGAAAGCCCGAAAACTTCTTCTGGAAGCGCGAGACGCGGCCGCCGCGGTCCATGATCTGCGTGGAGCCGCCGGTCCAGGCCGGGTGCGACTTCGGGTCGATATCGAGGTTCAGCGTGTCGCCTTCCTTGCCCCAGGTCGAGCGGGTCAGGTACTCGGTTCCGTCGGTCATGACGACCTTAATGGTGTGATAATCCGGATGAATTTCGGCTTTCATGGCAATTCCTCGGCGCTCCGGCGCCTTCTTGGGTGGCTAGCGAATGACGGATTTGGGCGGCTCTATACCGCACGATATCAGGCAAAACAAGCCATGCCGGGCTGGTGACCGGACTTACCCCTAAGGGACTTCCCGGATTTGCCACTACCCCTACACCGGCCTATTGGGAGCAAGGCAATAGAATGGGTCGGATATCATGAGCGCAGTGGAACGGCTTGATGACCAGCATGTCAATCGGCCCGCAATGAACGCCGCGGACATCCCGTCGATCGAGGCCGAGCTGATCGAAGAGCCCGCCAAGGGGCGCGCCAAGCTGCGGCCGCTGCTTGCGCTCGCGCCCTATGTGAGCCGCTATCGCGGCCGGGCGGCACTGGCCTTCGTCGCGCTCACGGTCGCCGCGCTGACGACGCTGCTGGTGCCGATCGCGGTGCGCAGGATGATCGATTTCGGCCTGACGCCCGAGGGGATCGAGCTGATCAACAGCTACTTCTCGGTGATGCTCGCGGTGGTGGGCGTGCTCGCGCTCGCGAGCGCGGCGCGCTACTACCTCGTGATGACGATCGGCGAACGCATCGTCGCCGACCTCAGGCGCGACGTCTTCGCCCATCTGCTCTCGCTGTCCCCCGCCTTCTTCGATTCCGCTCGCAGCGGCGAATTGATCTCGCGGCTCACCGCCGACACCACCCAGCTCAAATCGGCCGTCGGCGCCTCGGTCTCGATCGCGCTGCGCAACCTGATGATGTTCCTGGGCGCCGCGGCGATGATGGTGATCACTAGCCCGAAGCTGTCCGGCTTCGTGCTGCTGGCCATTCCCTTGATCGTGCTGCCGCTGGTGGCCTTCGGGCGCTGGGTGCGGCGGCTGTCGCGCAATGCGCAGGACACGCTCGCCGAAGCCTCGGCCTATGCCGGCGAGCTGGTCGGCGCGATCCGTACCGTGCAGGCCTATACCAGCGAGCAATTTGCCGAGAAGCGTTTCGGCGGCGAGGTCGAAGAGGCCTATGAAGCCGCGCGAACCTCGACCCAGGCCCGCGCCGTGCTCACGGCGATCATCATCTTCATCGTGTTCGCAAGCGTGGTCGCCATCCTCTGGATCGGCTCGCATGATGTGCTCTCCGGCGCGATCACGCCGGGCCGGCTCGGCCAGTTCGTGCTTTACGCCGTGTTCGCCGCGGCGGGCCTCGGCCAGCTCAGCGAGGTCTGGGGCGAGGTCTCGGCGGCCTCGGGCGCTGCCGAGCGCCTGTTCGAGATCCTG
The DNA here is from genome assembly GCF_049739485.1 of Bradyrhizobium sp. USDA 326. Lineage (NCBI taxonomy): Bacteria > Pseudomonadati > Pseudomonadota > Alphaproteobacteria > Hyphomicrobiales > Nitrobacteraceae > Bradyrhizobium > Bradyrhizobium sp. USDA 326. The sequence continues at coordinate 1,314,474 of NZ_JBMGQA010000001.1, read as the reverse complement.
CACGTGAAGCCCGAGATCACGGCGCCCGCGGCGCCGCGGGCGCTGCCGGTGCCGGCGCGCGGCGAGGTCGGCTTCGACCAGGTCAGCTTCGCCTATCCGGCGCGGTCCGACGTCAAGGTGCTCGACGCCGTGTCGTTCACGGTGCGCCCCGGCGAGAAAGTCGCGATCGTCGGTCCCTCCGGCGCCGGCAAGAGCACGATCTTTCATCTGTTGCTGCGCTTCTACGACCCGCGCAGCGGGACGATCTCGCTCGACGGCGTGCCGGTCAAATCCGCCGACCCCAGAGATTTCCGGGCCCGCATCGCGCTGGTGCCGCAGGACTCGGTGGTGTTCGCCGCGACTGCCCGCGAGAACATCCGGTTCGGCCGGCCCGATGCGACCGATGCCGAGGTCGAGCGCGCCGCCGAGCTGGCGCATGCCGCCGAGTTCATCCGCCGCCTGCCCGAGGGTTTCGAGACGGCGCTCGGCGAGCGCGGCGTGACGCTTTCCGGCGGCCAGCGCCAGCGCATCGCGATCGCCCGCGCCATCCTGCGCGACGCGCCGCTGCTGTTGCTGGACGAGGCCACCTCCGCACTCGATGCCGAAAGCGAGACGTTGGTGCAGACCGCGCTGGAAGAGCTGATGCGCCACCGCACCACGCTGGTGATCGCCCATCGCCTCGCAACCGTGCTCTCCTGCGACCGCATCCTGGTGATGGACCAGGGCCGGATCGTCGAGCAGGGCACGCATGCCGAACTGGTGGCGACGAACGGACTTTATGCGAGGCTGGCGCGGTTGCAGTTCGAGGGCGCGTGAGGGCCTTTGGGCGCAGTCATTTGCGCGTGGAGAAGGATTTACGCCCGCCACACCATCTTCAGCACCGGCCGCCCCGAGGTCGGGTTCACGTCGTCGCCGGCATGGGCAAAGCCGTTGCGCTCGTAGAAGCGGATGGCGCGGGCATTGTCCTTGTTGACGAGCAGCGTGACGCCCAAGGGTGACAGCCGCTTGGCCTCGTCCACCAGCAGCCTTGCTGCGTCGGAGCCCCAATGCGCGGGATCGACGACGAGCTGGTCGAGGTAACCTTCGCCGTCGATCGTGACGAAACCGGTCAGCGTGCCGTCCTGCTCCGTCACCACGATCGAGGCCTTCGGCACCAGATCCTTGCGCCAGCGCTCGCGCCACCATTCGAGCCGTGCGGCGAAGTCGATCTGCGGATAAGCCTGCTGCCAGGTGCGATGCCAGAGCTCGATCGCAGCGGCTTCGTCCTCGGGTCGGTAGGGGCGGAGGTGGAGCGCGCTCACTACCGCTCCGTCAGCTTCAGCTCGATGCGGCGGTTGCGCTTGTAGGCCTCCTCGGTGTTCCCGGGATCGAGCGGTTGGAATTCGCCGAAGCCGGCCGCGACGAGGCGCTGGGCAGGCACGCCGAGCGAGATCAGATATTGCACCACCGAGATCGAGCGCGCGGCGGACAGGTCCCAGTTCGATTTGAAGTTCGCGCCGCTCACCGGCCGCACGTCGGTATGGCCGTCGACGCGCAGCACCCAGGGGATCTCGCTCGGGATCTTCTTGTCGAGCTCGATCAGCGCAGTCGCCAGCGTGTCGAGCTCGGCGCGGCCCTCGGGCAGCAGCGTCGCCTGGCCGGTATCGAAGAACACTTCGGACTGGAACACGAAGCGGTCGCCGACGATGCGGATGTCGGGGCGGTTGCCGAGGATGGCACGCAGGCGGCCGAAGAATTCGGAGCGGTAGCGCGACAGTTCCTGCACGCGCTGCGCCAGGGCGACATTCAAGCGGGAGCCCAGATCGGCGATCCGGTTCTGCGATTCCTTGTCGCGCTTCTCGCTGGCTTCGAGGGCCTCTTCCAGCGCCGCCAATTGCCGCCTGAGCGCGCTGATCTGCTGGTTCAGCACCTCGATCTGCGCCAGGGCCCGCGCAGAGACAGCCTTCTCCGAGTCCAGCGCCTTGCCGAGCTCGGTGGTCTTACCTTGCGCGTCATTGCCGGCGGCAGCAAGGCCGTCATAGAGCCCCTTGATGCGGTCGCGCTCGGACTCGGCCGAGGCGAGGCCCGCCTTCAATTGCGAGACCTGGTCGTCGAGGCTGAGCTTGCCGAGCTTTTCCAGCGACAGGAGCTCGTTGAGCTGGGCGATCTTGGCATTGAGCTGCTCCAGCGCCTTGTCCTTGCCGGTCACCTCCTGCGAGAGGAAGAACTGCACGACCAGAAACACCGACAGCAGGAACACGATCGACAGCACCAGCGTCGACAGCGCGTCGACGAAGCCGGGCCAGTAGTTGAAAGCGCCTTCGCTGCGGCGGCCGCGCGCTAGAGCCATGTTGTCCGTCTCCACCTTCGTGTCCCGGACGCGCTGCAGCGTGCAATGCTGCTGCGCAGAGCCGGGACCCATATTGTCCCTGACGCTGGGCCCCCGGCTCGGCGACGCATCATTTCATGCCGCGTCGTGTTCGGGGCACGATACCGCCTCAGCTCTTCTCCGGCTGACGCGCGATGCGCTCCAGCAGCCGCCGGATCTCGCGGTTCTGCTCGCCCTGGCCGTCGGCCCATTCGCGGATCATCTGCTGCTCGGTGCGCATGTGCGAGACCAGCGCCTGGATGGCTTCGGCAAGGCTCGCCATCGCCGCCGTGGTGCCGCGGCTGGCGCTGCCTTCCTCGAACACGGAGCGCAGCCGTTCGACCGCGGCCTGGAGCTCGCCGCTGACGACGCCGCCGCCTGCCGCAACGGGCGCCTCGCCGTTGCCATATTCGCGCACGGTGGTGGCGAGCCAGTCTTCGAGGTCGGTGTAGAAGCGGTTTTGTGCCTGGCTCGATTGCAGGTCGAGGAAGCCGAGGATCAGCGAGCCGGCGAGGCCGAACAGCGAGCTGGAGAACGAGATTCCCATGCCGCCGAGCGGGGCGGCGAGGCCCTCCTTCAGGGTGTCGAACAGCGAGCCGGCATCGCCGCCGACCTTGAGTCCGTCGATCACCTTGCCGACCGAACCGACCGTCTCGATCAGGCCCCAGAAGGTGCCGAGCAGGCCGAGGAAGACCAGCAGGCCGGTCATGTAGCGCGAGATGTCGCGGGCCTCGTCCAGCCGCGTCGCGATCGAATCGAGCAGATGCCGCATCGTGGTCTGGGTGATGGTCATCCGCCCGGAGCGCTCGCCGCCGAGGATCGCCGCCATCGGCGCCAGCAGTTTCGGGTGGCGGGCCGGTGCCAGGCCGGGATCGGCGATGCGGAAATTGTTGACCCAGGAGACTTCGGGATAGAGCCGGATGACCTGGCGGAAGGCCAGCACGATGCCGATGAACAGCACTGCCCCGATCAGGGCATTGAGCCCGGGATTGGCGAAGAAGGCCTGGATGATCTGCTTGTAGAGCACCACGCCCACCAGCGTGCACAGCACCAGGAAGACCAGCATCCGCACCAGGAAGACGCTGGGCGAGGACAGTTTCGTGTACTCGATATCCAAGGTGGAGCGGGAAGTGCCAGACGGCATGGCCGGTATCATCCGTTACGTAAGCTTGCTTGCAGTGCGCACTATGGCACAGCGCCGGCCCAAAAAAAGCGCCGGATGCGCCGATTTCGGGGACAGCTCGGGGAACCGGGACCGGAAGCGGCGCTTTGATGAGCAGGTATCTGCAGAAGATCGCCATTCGGAGGTGCATGAGCGTCGTTTCCGCGATCATCGGGACTGCCGAACGGGTGCCGCTGCCGGACGTGGTCATCCGTGCCGCGATCCAGCGCTTGTGCTCCCGCACGGCGACGCGCCTGTCCGCGCCGGGCGCCGCCGACGATGCCGCCTTCGCCGGGCGCATGATGCTGAGGCCGATCGCCGAGGACGCGGGGACCGGGCATGATGAGGCGCCTGCTTCCTTCTTCGCCGAAATGCTCGGCCCCAACCGCAAATTCTCCTCCTGCTTCTACAAGACCGGCGCGAGCACCTTGCAGGAGGCGGAAGAGGAGGCGTTGCGCCAGACCGTCGAGCATGCCGGTCTTGCCGATGGCCAGACCATCCTCGAGCTCGGTTGCGGCTGGGGCTCGCTGTCGCTGTGGATGGCGCGGCAGTTTCCGCATGCAAAGGTGACGGCGGTGTCGAACTCCCAGGCGCAGCGCACCCATGTCGAGGACGAGGCGCGGCTCCGCGGCCTTTTGAACCTGCGCGCGGTCACCGCGGACATGAACGTGTTCGCGCCCGAAGGCCAGTTCGACCGCATCGTCTCGGTCGAGATGTTCGGGCAGATGACGAACTGGCGCAAGCTGATGACGCGCGTGCGGTCATGGCTCGCGTCGGAGGGGCGGTTCTTCATGCATGTCGTCACCCATCGCTCGGCTTCACAGCTGTTCGACCGGTTCGATCGCAACGACTGGATGGCGCAGCACGTCTTCACCGGCCGGCTGATGCCGAGCCATCACCTCGTCAGGCAGTTCGACGATATCCTTGCGATCGAGAAGGAATGGTGCTGGAGCGGTACGCATTACCAGCGCACCGCCAACGACTGGCTCGCCAATTTCGATGCGCATCGCGGCCCCATCGAGGCGTCCTTGCGGAGGGTCTACGGCGAGGAGACTGCGCTTTGCATGCGTCGCTGGCGCTGGTTCCTCCTCGCAACATCCGGCCTGTTCGGCTACGCCGGTGGAACCGAATGGGGAATCAGCCATTATCGGACGAAAGCCGCCGAGTGATTGCGGTGTTCGGTCGCAGCACGCGCCGGTGGAACTGGACTCACAATCAGGTGAGTCGATAAAAGGCGTCTGAACTCAATAGGTTAGTTCGTGTGACAATGAGCCGCCGCAACACGCGTTGCGTCGCAGCACGTCCACTCTATTTTGACGTCATCGGCCGCGCGAATTGGAGTCCAGAACGGGCTCGCTGCGCGTAATAGTATCAACAACATCGGGGCACTACAGTTCATGTCAGGACTTCGCGCGCGATCGGCATGCGTTGCATTGATGCTCGCGGCCCTTGCGCCGCTGCTTGGTGCTTGCGACGAATCCAGCTCGGCGGTGTCCGCCGCCCAGCCGGCCGCGCCTGACGTCAGCATCGTCGTCGTCAAGCCGCAGCCGCGCGCCGTCGTGCGCGAGCTGCCAGGCCGTATCGCTCCGACGCGTGTCTCCGACGTGCGGCCCCGCGTCTCCGGCATCGTGGTCGAGCGTCTGTTCCGCCAGGGCAGCGAGGTGAAGGCGGGCGATCCGCTCTACCGCATCGATCCGCGTCCGTTCGAGGTCGAGGTGTTGGCCAACGAGGCCGCGCTCGCCAAGGCCGAAGCGGCATTGATGCAGGCCAAGCAGCAGGCGCATCGTATCGCCACCCTCACCAAGGATCGCGCCGCCCCGGAGGCCGAGAACGAGAAGGCGATCGCGGCCGAACGTCAGGCCCATGCAGAGGTCGAGGGCCGCAAGGCCGAGCTCGCCCGGGCCAAACTCAATCTCGACTATGCCACCGTGCGCGCGCCGATCGACGGCGTGGTCGGCGCGGCGCTGGTCAGCGAGGGCGCGCTCGCCGTGCAGAACGAGACCAATCTCGCCACCATCCAGCAACTCGATCCGATCTATGCCGACTTCACCCAGTCGGTGACCGAGCTCAATCAGCTCCGCCGTGCCTTCGAGACCGGCGATCTCGAGCGCATCGCCGCCGATGCAGCCAAGGTGCGCCTGGTGCTCGACGACAACACCATCTATTCGCTCGACGGCAAGCTGCTGTTCTCCGATGCCAAGGTCGACGCCCACACCGGGCAGGTGACGTTGCGCGGCGAGTTCCCCAACCCGAAGCGCGAACTGCTGCCGGGCATGTATGTCCGGGTCCGCATCGACCAGGGTCTCGATTCCGACGCGATTGCGGTGCCGCAGCAGGCGGTTCAGCGCAATGGCGGCGGCGGCAGCGAGGTGTTCGTCGTCAAGGACGACAACCACATCGCGGTCCAGCCGGTGCGTACGGGCTCGGTGCAAGACGGACTCTGGTTCGTCACCGAAGGCCTGAAGGCCGGCGACAAGGTCGTGGTGGAAGGCTTCCAGAAGTTCGCGGCCGGCGACAAGGTCAAGCCGCAACCCTGGTCGGAGGCGGACGCGATCGCGGACAACCGGCACGCCCAGCAGCTCACGCGGTAACGCGCTATGCCGAGCTTCTTCATCGACAGGCCGATCTTCGCCTGGGTGGTCGCGCTGTTCATCTGCTTGATCGGCGCGATCGCGGTGCCGCTGCTGCCGATCGCGCAGTATCCGATCATCGCGCCGCCCTCGATCTCGGTCTCGACCAGCTATCCCGGTGCCTCGCCGGAAAATCTCTATAACAGCGTCACGCGCCTGATCGAGGAAGAGCTCAACGGCGCCGCCAACATCCTCAATTTCGAATCGACAAGCGACTCGCTCGGCCAAGTCGAGATCATCGCCAATTTCCAGCCAGGCACCGATACCAGCGCCGCGTCGGTCGAGGTGCAGAACCGCATCAAGCGCGTCGAAGCGCGCCTGCCGCGCGCGGTGATGCAGCAGGGCATCCTGATCGAGGAAGCCTCCAGCGCGGTGCTTCAGATCATCACGCTGAATTCGACCGACGGCAGTCTCGACGAGGTCGGCCTCGGCGACTTCATGATCCGCAACGTGCTGGGTGAGATCCGCCGCATTCCCGGCGTCGGCCGCGCCACGCTGTACTCGACCGAGCGCTCGCTTCGCGTCTGGGTCGATCCGGCCAAGCTCGTCGGCTACGGGCTGACCGCCGACGACGTCAATAAGGCCATCGCCGCGCAGAACGCGCAGGTCGCCTCCGGCAGCATTGGCGCCGAACCCTCGACGTCCGGCCAACGCACCTCCGCGCTGGTGCTGGTCAAGGGACAGCTCTCCTCTCCGGACGAATTCGGCGCCATCATCCTGCGCGCCAATGCCGACGGCTCGACCGTGCGGCTGCGCGATGTCGCGCGCATCGAGGTCGGCGGGCTCAGCTACCAGTTCAACACACGCCTCAACGGCAAGCCGACCGCGGGTCTGTCGGTGCTGATGTCGCCGACCGGCAATGCGCTGGCGACCGCGAGCGCGGTCGAAGCGAAGATGAAGGAGCTGTCGCGCTTCTTCCCGGCCAACATCACCTACGAGATCCCCTACAACATCACGCCCGTGGTCGAGGCCTCGATCAAGAAGGTGCTGTCGACGCTGGTGGAAGCCGTGGTGCTGGTGTTCGTCGTGATGTTCCTGTTTCTGCAGAACATCCGCTACACCATCATTCCGACCATCGTGGTGCCGGTGGCGCTGTTGGGCGCCTGTTCCACCCTGCTGCTCGCCGGCTACTCCATCAACATGCTCTCGATGTTCGGCATGGTGCTCGCGGTAGGCATCCTCGTCGACGACGCCATCGTCGTGGTCGAGAACGTCGAACGCATCATGGCCGAGGAAGGCCTGCCGCCGAAGGAAGCGACCCGCAAGGCGATGTCGCAGATCACCGGCGCCATCATCGGCATCACCCTGGTGCTGATGGCGGTGTTCGTGCCGATGGCATTCTTCCCGGGCTCGGTTGGCATCATCTACCGCCAGTTCTCCGTCACCATGGTCGCCGCGATCGGCTTCTCCGCCTTCCTCGCGCTGTCGCTGACGCCGGCGCTGTGCGCGACCCTGCTCAAGCCAGTCGCCAAGGGGCACGGTCATTCCAGTAATTTCGTCTTCGGCTGGTTCAACCGCATGCTGGAGGCCGCGCGGTTCCGCTACGAGCGTACGGTCGGTTTCTCGCTGAAGCGCACCGGGCGCCTGATGCTGGTCTATGCCGCGCTGCTGGTCGGCCTGTCCTGGGCCTTCGTCAACCTGCCCGGCGGCTTCCTGCCCGTCGACGATCAGGGCTTCGTCACCACAGACGTGCAGACGCCCTCGGATTCGTCCTATCCCCGCACCGAGGCCGTGATCGAGAAAGTCGAAAAATATCTCGCCGAGCGACCGGGCGTGAAGGACGTCACCTTCCTCACCGGCTTCAGCTTCTCCGGCCAGGGTATGAACACCGCGCAGGCCTTCATCACCTTGAAGGACTGGTCGGAGCGCGGTCCGAAGGACTCCGCCGCCGCGATCGTCAATGACGTCAACCGCGACCTGGGCTCGTCGGTCCGCGACGCAAAGATCTCGGCGCTGCAGCCCCCGCCGATCGACAATCTCGGCAACTCCTCGGGCTTTTCGTTCCGCCTGCAGGACCGCGGCCAGAAGGGCTATCCGGCCTTGATGCGCGCCGCCGACCAGCTGATCGCGGAGGCCAATGCCAGCCCTGTGCTTCAGAAGGTGTATATCGAAGGCCTGCCCGAGGCAGGCGTAGTCAATCTCGTCATCGACCGCGAGAAGGCCGGCGCCTTCGGCGTCACTTTCGAGGACATCAACAACACGATCTCGACCAATCTCGGCTCGAACTACATCAACGACTTCCCGAATCGCGGCCGCATGCAGCGCGTCGTGGTGCAGGCCGATGCCCGCGACCGCATGCGGACCGAGGACATCCTCAACTACAACGTCAAGAACAGCCGCGGCCAGCTGGTGCCGTTCTCCTCCTTCGCCACGGTGGAATGGGCGCGCGGTCCGACGCAGATCGCCGGTTTCAACTATTATCCGGCGGTCCGCATCTCCGGCGAAGCCAGGCCCGGCTTTACCTCGGGCGATGCGATCGCCGAGATGGAGCGGCTCGCCGACAGGCTGCCGCGCGGCTTCGGCTATGAATGGACCGGACAGTCGCTCCAGGAAAAACTGTCGGGCTCGCAGGCGCCGTTCCTGCTGGCGCTGTCGGTGTTCGTGGTGTTCCTGTGCCTTGCCGCGCTGTACGAGAGCTGGACCATTCCGCTCGCGGTGCTGCTGACCGTGCCGCTCGGCATCGTCGGCGCGGTCGTCGCAGCGACGCTGCGGAGCCTGCCCAACGACGTCTACTTCACCGTCGGCCTGATCACCATCATCGGCCTCGCCGCAAAGGACGCGATCCTGATCATCGAGTTCGCGAAGGATCTGCGCAAGGAAGGCAAGCCGCTGGTGGAAGCCACCATCGAGGCCTGCCGCCTGCGCTTCCGCCCGATCCTGATGACCGGTCTCGCCTTCATCTGCGGCGTGCTGCCGATGGCAATCGCGCATGGTGCCGGCGGCGCCAGCCAGCAGGCGCTGGGCTCAATCGTGATGGGCGGCATGATCGCGGTGGTGATCCTGGCGCTCCTGATGGTGCCGGTGTTCTTCGTCTCGGTACAGCGCGTGCTGGGTGGGGACCGGGAGCCGGCGGCGGCGAAGGAAGGCGAGGCGTACGGGCCGCCGGCGCGGGCGCACACGAGCCACTGAATGCCCCGTCATTCCGGGGCGCGTGGCGCGAGCTATGATGCGCAATTGCGCTTCTGAGAATCCATCGGGCAGCAATCACAGTCGATGAATGGTTTCCGGGTTCGCCAAGCGGCGCGCCCCGGAACGTAATAGAGAAGCTGCGGCGCTACGCCGCCTTCCGCAAAATCTTGACCAGCTCCCCGTGCACGACCTCATTGCCGCACACGACGTGCCCGGTGACGAGCGCATCGCCCGGGGTGTCGATGTCGCTCACCGTGCCGCCGGCTTCCTTGACCATGATCTGTCCGGCCGCGATGTCCCAGGGCGACAGATTCCGCTCCCAATAGCCGTCGAGCCGGCCGGCGGCGACGAAGGCGAGGTCGAGCGAGGCGGCGCCGAAGCGGCGCAGGCCGGCGACGCGATTCTGGATCGCGGTCATCTCGCGGCGGAATTCTTCGTGGTCGCCGCGGCCGATATGGGGCAGGCCGCAGGCCACCACGCATTCGTTGAGCTGGCGGCGGCCGGCCACGCGCAGGCGCTGGTCGTTGAGGAAGGCGCCCTTGCCGCGTTCGGCGATGTAGAGCTCGTCATTGGCCGGGTTGTAGATCACGCCGGCGATGACCGTGCCCTCGCGCGCGAGGCCGATCGAGATCGCGAATTGCGGGATGCCGTGCAGGAAGTTGGTGGTGCCGTCGAGCGGGTCGACGATCCAGGTGTGGCTCTTGTCGGTGCCATCGCGGGTGCCGCCCTCTTCGCCGATGAAGCCGTAGCCGGGCCGGGCCTTGGCGAGGTCCTGATAGAGGATCTCCTCGGCGCGCTTGTCGGCGAGCGAGACGAAATTCGCCGGCCCCTTCAGCGAGACCTGGAGATGCTCGATCTCGCCGAGATCGCGCTTGAGGCTGCGGCCGGCGCGGCGCGCGGCCTTGACCATGACATTGATAGTGGCGGAATACAGCATGAGCTCTGGACTTGATCGGGGGCAGGGATCAGGGGCAGGGGCGGGACGTCGCGCCCGTTTGAGGGATTGGGTGCCCTGCGAGGACGCTTGCGTCAAGTCATTGCGTCAAGTCATTTGGTCCCGAGCCATTTCTTGGCGGCGGCCTCGGCTTTGGCCCGCTCCTCGGCCGGCAGATCGGATAATTGCTTGTCGAGCTCGGGGTCGCCCTTGCCGGCCGTCTTGGCCACCAGGTGCCATTTGAACCCCTCGACCTTGTCCGTGGGTGTGCCCACGCCATTGATCAACACCCATGCCAGCCGGTTCTGCGCGATCGCGCTGCCCTGGCGGGACGCCTTGCGCAGCAACGCGACAGCCGCCGGCTGGTTCTTCGGTGTGCCGGTGCCGTTGAACATCGCGATCGCATATTCGACCTCGGCGTCGACATTGTCGGCGAGCGAGGCGGCCTGGAGCAGCCGCACCGCGCGTTCCGGGTCCTTCGGCACACCGGTGCCTTCCTTGTAGAAGGTCGCGAGCGCGTATTGCGCCTCGGGCAGGCCTGCATCGGCGGCCTGGCGCAGCAGCTCCGCTGAGCGCCTGACGTCCTGCGGCAGGGTCTGGCCGTCCAGATAGAGCAAGGCGAGGTTATAGGCGGCCTTGGGCTCGCCGAGCTTGGCGGCGGATGCCATCAGCTTGACCGCCTCGCCCTTGTCGACCGGGCCGCCGCGGCCCGACATGCGCAGCATGGCGAGCGCGAACATCGCCTCGCGATCGCCGGAATCGGCGGCGCGCTTGTACCATTCGGCTGCCTTGGCGTAGTCGCGCCGGATGCCCATGGCATTGGAATAGAGCTCGCCGAGCATGGTCATCGCCTTGGGATCGCCGGCTTGTGCACGGGCGGTGGCGAGCTCGAACGCCGTCTTGTACTGGCCGCGCTGATAGGCGCCGAACACCATGTCGACCTTGGGATCGTCGGTCGGCGGCGCGGGGATCACGGTTGCGGCCGGCTTCGGCGAGGGAGACGGCTTGGGGGATGCCGAAGGTTTCGGCGCGGGAGCGGCCTCCTTCTTCTTGGTGATCGTGTGCGGCTTGGGCTTCTGCTTTTCGGCGGGGGCGCTCGGCGTTGCGGCCGGTGGCGTGATCTGGAGCTGCGCCGCCGCGGGCGCTGTGAGCAGCAGCGTGGCCAGCATGGTGATGCAAGGGAGCTTCATGTCGGGGCGCTAGCCGTGCTCCTGACCCGCAGGATCCCGGCTCGCCGGCGCAGTCGCGTGCGCCTTCTTGATCGCAGCATCGGCCTCGACCAGCGCGGCCTTGGGCCCGCGTGGATCGGCCCAGATGAAGTCGCCGACCAGCACGAAATCGGCACCGCTGGCGGCGAAGTCGTGAGCCTCTTCCAGCGACGTGGCAAAGCCGACGCAGGGCGGCTCGAACAGCTCCGCCCACCAGTCCAGCCGTTCGGCGATGGCCTGGGATGACGGGCGCTGGCCTTTCTTGTCGGGCTCGCCGAACAGCACATAGTCGGCACCCATCTCGCCCGCGCTCATGGAATCATGGCGCGTCGTGAGCCCGCCGACGCCGGCGATGCGATCGGGCTTGAGCGATTGCGCCGCCTCTTCCAGCGCGGCAAGGCCGGTGAGGTGCGCGCCGTCGGCGCCGCCGCGCGCGACGATTTCAGGATGGCCGTCGATGAGGAGCGCTGCGCCTGCCTTCTGCACCGGCGGCGCCAACGCCTTGATGCACGAGATCATGGTGCGCTGGTCGGTCTCCTTCAGCCGCAGCAGCACGGCCGCGACATCGGCCGAAGCGAGCAGGCCCGGCAACTCGGCGAGGAGTCCCGCAGGGTCATCGACAATTGGCGTCGCGAGGTAGAGACGCGGCGCCGGGCGCGGCGGAGGCGGTTTGTTCGACAAGATCTAGGCTGCCTTCTGTTCCAGGCTGCTTTGCCATTCGCCCTTGGAGGCGAGGCCGTTCATCCGAGCGCGATGGCTGAAGGCGCGCTGTCCGGCCGCGACGTTCTCAGGCCTCCCGGACCAGGCCTTCTGCGGCGCGGCCTGGAGCGCGCGACCGTAGGAGAAGGTCAGGCCCCAGGGCAGCGGGCCGAGCTTGTGCATGGCGTTGAGATGCGCAGTCGCCTCCTCGTCGGACTGGCCGCCGGAAAGGAAAGCGATGCCGGGCACCGCTGCGGGCACGCAGGCCTTGAGCAGCCGTATCGTCTTCTCCGCGACCTCTTCGACGGAGGCCTGCTTTGGACACTTCTTGCCTGAGATTGCCATGTTCGGCTTCAGCACCATGCCTTCGAGCGCAACGCGCTGCACGCGCAACTCCTGGAACGTCTTGTTGAGCACGCGTTGCGTCACCTCATAGCACCGGTCGATGTCGTGATCGCCGTCCATCAGCACTTCCGGCTCGACGATCGGGACGATCTGCGCGGCCTGGCACAGCGCCGCGTAGCGCGCCAGTGCGTGGGCGTTGACGCTGATCGCGGTCATCGAGGGAATGCCGCTGCCGATGTCGATCACCGCGCGCCATTTGGCAAAGCGCGCGCCGCGCTCGTAGTATTTCTTCAGCCGCTCGGCGAGCTTGTCGAGCCCGACGGTCACCAGCTCGCCCGGGCACATCGGCAGGGCTTGCGTGCCCTCGTCGACCTTGATCCCCGGGATGGCGCCGCTCTCCTCGATCAGCCTGACCAGCGGCGTGCCGTCCTTGGCATCCTGCCAGATCGTCTCGTCATAGAGGATCACGCCGGAGATGTACTGGCTCATGGCCTCCTTGGCGCGAAACAGCATCTCGCGATAGTCGCGGCGGTTCTCTTCCGTCGATTCCACGCCGATGGCGTCAAAGCGCTTCTTGATGGTGCCGGAGGATTCGTCGGCGGCAAGGATGCCCTTGCCTGATACGACCATGGCGGTGGCGATCCTGTTGAGCTCAGTCAGATTCATCGAGAGGTCCTCCCAAAACAAGTCTGCCCTTGCCCGCAAAAATAGACCGTTCTCGGGCAATTGCCGAGTTAACGTTCGTCGCAGGGTAAAGGCGGGGAGGCTGGGTCCCACACCTCTCCATAGGGAGAGGTCGGCATAGGTCGCCTTCGGCGGCCGTCCTTAAGAGACGCCGATGCGCAGCATCGGCTATGGTGCCGGGTGAGGGTTTCGCCCCATGTAGGGACCTGAACCCTCACCCGATTTGCTTGCGCAAATCGATCTCTCCCCAATGGGGAGAGGTGAACCGAGTTCGCGGAGGCAGGGGAAGATAGATCAAGCCACCTTGGGATCCAGCTCGCCCTTGGCGTAGCGCTTGGCCATCTCGGCGGTGGTCAGCACCTTCTTGATCTTGGAGGCCTGGCCGGCGGTATTGAACTCCTGGAGCCGCTGCTTGCACAGCTTGGTCATCGCCTCCATCGCCGGCTTCAGATATTTGCGCGGATCGAACTCTTCCGGATTGTCCTTGAGCACCTTGCGGATCTGGCCGGTCATCGCCATGCGGTTGTCGGTGTCGATGTTGATCTTGCGCACGCCGTTCTTGATGCCGCGCTGGATCTCGGCGACAGGAACGCCCCAGGTCGGCTTCATCTTGCCGCCATAGGCGTTGATGATGTCCTGGAGGTCCTGAGGCACCGACGAGGAGCCATGCATGACGAGATGCGTGTTCGGCAGCTTGCGGTGGATCTCCTCGATCACGTTCATGGCGAGGATGTCGCCGTCGGGCTTGCGGGTAAACTTGTAAGCACCGTGCGACGTCCCCATCGCGATCGCGAGCGCGTCGACCTTGGTCTCCTGCACGAACTTCACGGCCTCGTCCGGATTGGTCAGGAGCTGGTCGTGGCTGAGCTTGCCTTCGGCGCCGTGGCCGTCTTCCTTGTCGCCCATGCCGGTTTCGAGCGAGCCGAGCACCCCGAGTTCGCCTTCCACCGAGATGCCGCCGAGATGGGCCATGTCGGTCACGGTCTTGGTCACGCCGACATTGTAGCCCCAATCGCCGGGCGTCTTGCCGTCGGCCTTGAGCGAGCCGTCCATCATGACCGAGGTGAAGCCGGCCTGGATCGCGGTCATGCAGGTCGCCGGCTCGTTGCCGTGGTCGAGATGCACGCAGACCGGAATGTGCGGATAGATCTCGGTCACCGCGTCCATCATGTGCTTGAGCATGACGTCGTTGGCGTAAGAGCGGGCGCCGCGCGAGGCCTGGATGATGACCGGCGCGTCGACCTGGTTGGCCGCGTCCATGATCGCCAGCGCCTGCTCCATGTTGTTGATGTTGAAGGCCGGTACGCCGTAATCGTTCTCCGCCGCGTGGTCGAGCAGTTGACGTAACGTGATCCGAGCCATCTGTGTCTTTCTCCCGTTGGGGGCCTGCTAGGCCGCTTGCTTACTTGATGCGCAGAACCTCGACGCCGGGGAGCGGCTTGCCTTCCATCCATTCGAGGAATGCGCCACCGGCGGTCGAGACATAGGTGAAGTCGCCGGCCACATGGGCCTGGTTGAGCGCCGCGACGGTGTCGCCGCCGCCCGCGATCGAGACCAGCTTCTTCGCCTTGGTGCGCTCGGCGGCGTGCTTGGCGGCAGCGACCGTGCCGCGGTCGAACGGCTGCATCTCGAAGGCGCCCAGCGGTCCGTTCCAGACCAGGGTTGCCGCATCGTCGATCGCCGCGTGGACGCGCGCGACCGATTGCGGACCGACATCGAGGATCATGCCGTCGGCGGGGATCGCATCGAGCCCATAGGCATGCGACGGCGCGTTGGCCGCGAAATGATAGGCGACGGTCGCGTCCACGGGGAGGATGATGGCGCAATTGGCGGCGTCCGCCTTCTCCATGATGCGCAGCGCGGTCGGCGCGAGGTCCTTCTCGGCCAGCGACTTGCCGATCGCGACGCCCTGGGCGTGCAGGAAGGTGTTGGCCATGCCGCCGCCGATCACGAGCGCGTCGACCTTGGTCACGAGGTTTTCCAGGAGGTCGATCTTGGTCGAGACTTTTGCGCCGCCGATGATCGCGATGACGGGCTTGGTCGGCGACCCCAGCGCCTTCTCCAGCGCGTCGAGCTCGGCCTGCATGGTGCGGCCGGCATAGGCCGGCAGCTTGTGGCCGAGGCCTTCGGTCGAGGCGTGGGCGCGGTGCGCGGCCGAGAAGGCGTCATTGACCCAGATGTCGCCGAGCTTGGCGAGCTCCGCGACGAAGGCCGGATCGTTCTTTTCCTCTTCCTTGTGGAAGCGGGTGTTTTCGAGACAGAGGATGTCGCCGTCCTTCAGAGCCGCCACGGCGGTGGCTGCGGGCTCGCCGATGCAGTCGTCCGCGAAGCCGACCGGCTTCTTCACCACCTTCGACAGTGCCTCGGCGACGGGCTTGAGCGACTCCTTGGCATCGCGCCCCTTCGGCCGGCCGAAATGCGCAAGCAGGATGACCTTGCCGCCCTTGTCGGCGAGTTCGATGATGGTCGGCGCGACGCGTTCGAGCCGGGTCGCGTCGGTGACGCGCCCGTTCTCCATGGGCACGTTGAGGTCGACGCGCAGCAGCACGCGCTTGCCCTTCACGTCGACGTCGTCGAGGGTGCGGAATTTGTTGGTCATCTGACGCTCTCTTGTTCCGGGCGCTGCGCGGCGCGAAGCGGTGCGCTGCAGAACCGGGACTCACATCACTGCGAGTCCCGCGGTTGGATGGGTCCCGGCTCCGCGGAGCAGCGCTTACGCGCTGCGCCGCGTCCGGGACACGAGACCCTGGTCAGATCACCTTCGCCATCGCGACGGCGGTGTCGGCCATGCGGTTCGAGAAGCCCCACTCGTTGTCGTACCAGGACATCACGCGCACCAGCGTGCCGTTCTGCACCTTGGTCTGGTCCTCGTGGAAGGTCGAGGAGTGAGGGTCGTGGTTGAAGTCGATCGAGACGTTCGGCGCACTGGTGTAGCCGAGGATGCCCTTGAGCTGCTGCTCGCTGGCGCGCTTCATCGCCGCGTTGATCTCCTTGGCGTCGGTTGAGCGCTTGGCGACGATCTTGAGGTCGACGACCGAGACGTTCGGGGTCGGCACGCGGATCGCGACGCCGTCGAGCTTGCCCTTCAGCTCGGGCAGCACGAGGCCGATCGCTTTCGCAGCACCGGTCGAGGTCGGGATCATCGACATCGCTGCCGCACGGCCGCGGTAGAGATCCTTGTGCAGCGTGTCCAGCGTCGGCTGGTCGCCGGTATAGGCGTGGATCGTGGTCATGAAGCCGGTCTCGATGCCGACGAGATCGTTCAGCACCTTGGCGACCGGCGCGAGGCAGTTCGTCGTGCAGGAGCCGTTGGAGACGACCAGATGATCCTTGGTCAGGGTGTCGTGATTGACGCCGTAGACGATGGTGGCATCGGCGCCGTCGGCCGGCGCGGAGACCAGCACGCGCTTGGCGCCGGCGGTCAGATGCGCGGAGGCCTTGTCCTTCGAGGTGAAGATGCCGGTGCATTCCAGCGCGATGTCGACGCCGAGATCCTTCCAGGGCAGCTTCGAGGGATCGCGCTCGGCGGTCACCTTGATCTTGCCCCCGCCGAGGTTGATCGAGTCACCATCGACGGTGACGGTGCCGGGGAAGCGGCCATGGACGCTGTCGAAACGTAGCAGATGGGCGTTGGTCTCGACCGGGCCGAGATCGTTGATGCCGACGACCTCGATGTCCTTGCGGCCTGACTCCGCGATAGCCCGCAGGACGTTGCGGCCGATGCGGCCAAAACCGTTGATTCCGACGCGGACTGCCATGTTTCGTCTCCTTCAATGACCGTTGTCATCCCGCACAACGCGCTTTGCACGCCTGCGAGGGTTTTTTAGGGGCGGGCGCCCGGTTCGGCCGGGCGGTGCTTGATCATATGGGAGATTACGTAGTCCTTTTTTGGGGCAAGCTCAACTCTCAGGAAATGCGCTTCAGCACAGCGTTAACCGCAGCCTCGGCGGTAATGCCGAAATGCTTGTAAAGCTCCTTGGCGGGACCGCTTTCGCCGAAGGAATGCATGCCGATGAATTCGCCGTCCTGGCCAATCACGGCGTCCCAGCCCCAGCGCACGGCGGCCTCGATCGCGACCTTGACCGGCGCGTTGCCGATGATCGCGGCACGCTTGGCCTCTGGTTGCGCTAACAACAGCTCCAGCGAGGGAACGGAGACAACGCGCGACGCGATGCCGCGTTCCGCGAGCTGCTTCTGGGCCGCGACCGCGATCTCGACTTCGGAGCCGGAGGCGAACAGCGTCGCCTTGGCTTCGCCCTGGGCCGCGACCAGCTCATAGGCGCCGACTGCGCAGGGATTGTCGTTCGGTGCGGTGGTACGCAGCTGCGGCAGGTTCTGCCGCGTCAGCGCCAGCACGGTCGGACCGTCGATGCGGTTGAGCGCGAGCTCCCAGCACTCGGCGACCTCGATGGAGTCGCAGGGACGGAACACGCGCATGTTGGGAATGGCGCGAAGCGCGGCGAGATGCTCGACCGGCTGATGCGTCGGCCCGTCCTCGCCGAGGCCGATGGAATCGTGCGTCATCACGTAGACGACGCCCGCGCCCATCAGCGCGGCGAGGCGCATCGCGGGACGTGCGTAGTCGGTGAA
The DNA here is from genome assembly GCF_049739485.1 of Bradyrhizobium sp. USDA 326. Classification (NCBI taxonomy): domain Bacteria; kingdom Pseudomonadati; phylum Pseudomonadota; class Alphaproteobacteria; order Hyphomicrobiales; family Nitrobacteraceae; genus Bradyrhizobium; species Bradyrhizobium sp. USDA 326. The sequence continues at coordinate 1,296,767 of NZ_JBMGQA010000001.1, read as the reverse complement.
CACCAGGAAGGTCGCGCCGTTCGGCGCGAAGCCGCCGTGCAGGAAGATGCCGTTCATCGCGGCGCACATGCCGTGCTCGCGGATGCCGTAATGGATGAAGCGCCCCTTCGGCGTCTTCGCCGAGAAGGCGGTCGCCGACTTCGCCTTGTTGTTGTTGGAGCCGGTGAGATCGGCCGAGCCGGCCAAAAATTCCATCGGCATCGCCGCCGCGATCGCCTCGATCGCCGCCTCCGAGGATTTGCGCGTCGCCGCAACAAGCGGCTTCTCCAGCAGCTCCTTCTTGTGCGCCTTCAGCGCCTTGGCCAGCGACGCCGGACGCTCATGGCGCAGGCGGCGTTCGAACTCGGCGCGCTTGCGGCTGCCGAGCTCATTGATCCGCGCTTCCCATTCCTGGCGTGCCGCGGCGCCGCGGCTGCCGGCCGCGCGCCACGCCTTCAGCACGTCGTCGGGTACCGAGAACGGCTCGAGCGAGATGCCGAGATTTTCCTTTGCGGCCTTGAGCTCGTCTGCGCCGAGCGCCTCGCCATGCACCTTCGAGGTGCCGGCCTTGTGCGGCGCGCCGAAGCCGATGGTGGTGCGGCAGGCGATCAGCGTCGGCTTGTTCGATTTCTTCGCGCGGGTGATGGCGTCGGTGATCGCCGCCTGGTCGTGGCCGTCGATCTTCTCGGCGGCCCAGCCCGCCGACTTGAAGCGCTTCACCTGGTCGACGGAATCGGAGATCGAGGTCGGGCCGTCGATCGAGATGCCGTTGTCGTCGTAGAGCACGATCAGCTTGTTGAGCTTCCAGTGCCCGGCCATCGCGATCGCTTCCTGCGACACGCCTTCCATCAGGTCGCCGTCGGAGGCGAGCACATAGGTGTGGTGGTCGACGATCTTCTTGCCGAACTCGGCCGCGAGCATCTTCTCGGCGAGGGCCATGCCGACTGCGGTCGAGATGCCCTGGCCGAGCGGGCCGGTGGTGGTCTCGATCCCCTTGGTGCGGAAATTCTCGGGGTGCCCGGGCGTGAGCGAGTCGACCTGGCGGAACTGCTTGATCTGGTCCAGCGTCATCTCGTCATTGCCGGTCAGGTACAGCAGCGAATAGAGCAGCATCGAGCCATGGCCAGCCGACAGCACGAAGCGGTCACGATCCGGCCAGGCGGGCGCGGCGGCGTCGAATTTCAGGAACTGCGTGAACAGCACCGTGGCGATGTCGGCGGCGCCCATCGGCAGGCCGGGATGGCCCGATTTCGCCTTCTCGACAGCGTCCATCGAAAGGCCGCGGATCGCGTTGGCCATACGGGTGTGATCGACCTGCGTCATGTCTGAAATCCGTCTGAAATGAGGCGCTTGGCGATGGTTGCCCGCGCGGGGAGAAGCCTGGCGGCCACTGGAGGTTGGCGCTGGGATAGCACCTCGGTTCCGGGAGTCCAAGGCGGTCAAACGCCGGTTTGGCCGTAAAAGTTGCCTGTCGAGATCGGTTTTCCGCCGGGATCGTGCCGGAAGGAATCGATCGATCGCAACCGCGTGCCGATTGATCGGTGCATAGTTTTGCGGCGGCGTTGCGCTGGGCTAGCTTGCTTTGTAAATTTCTGCTTCTAACCGCTTGCCGAACCGAGTCTTTTGCCGGACGGCAAGCCCCAGGAAAAGGCCACTGGGCAAAGGCCGCCAGGTTCCGCCGCTGACTGCATGAACGATCGCGTGTCCAATAGCTCTGCCATGACGGAATCATCCGCCGTCGAGATCGAGATTGCGACGCGCAGGCTCACGGCGGCGCTCGACGCGCTCGAAAGCGCGGTCGAGCGGCGACGCGATGCCGATCGCGACGAGAACGAGCTCGCGGCGCGGATACAGGCGCTCGGCGCGGATCGCTCGCGACTTGCCGACGAACTCGACGGCGCGCTGGTGAAGGCGCGCAAGCTCGAGCGCACCAATCGCGCGATTTCCGACCGGCTGGATTCCGCAATCGTCACGATACGCTCGGTGCTCGATACCGGAGAGGACGGATGAGCCACATCAACGTCACCATCAACGGCCGGCAATATCGCATGGCCTGCGAGGAGGGCCAGGAGGTGCGGCTGCTCAAGCTCGCCGAGAGCCTGGAGACACGCATCCAGTCGCTGCGCGGAAAATTCGGCGAGATCGGCGATGCACGCCTCACCGTGATGGCGGCGCTCACCGTGTGCGATGAATTGATCGACACCAGCAACCGTGTCCGCACCCTCGAGCAGGAGCTGACCGAGCTCAGGGACTTCCGCAACGCCGCGGTCGAACGCGCCAGGATGACGCAGACCGCCGTGGTGAACGCGCTCAACGCCGCCGCCGAACGCATCGAGAAGTCGACCCAGGTGCTGAACCGCACCGTCGGAGGCGGCATCGCCATTGGGTGAGGCTCGATAGCGCCACACGCCCGGTGCGCTCCCTCCCCCGCCTGCGGGGGAGGGTTGGGGAGAGGGTGTCTCCACGATCGAGAACTCCCAAGAGGTGAGAGCCCTCTCCCCAGCCCTCCGCAGGCGGGAGAGGGAGTTCACCTCCGCCGCGGCTCGTTGGTCGCTTCACTCCGCCGAAGCCTAGCATTCTCGCCGCACTGGCACTTCCTCACTATCGTTGTTACATTGCCCGGGCGAGGCTGCGACGTGCGTCAGGAGCCATATATCCCCGGGGCCTTATCGATCCTTTAGGGAACTGTCCCTGGCCGGGCCCGTGGGCCCGGACATATGGTGCCCACCTACTTTCGTAGGGAACTCCGGGATCGAGTGCTTCAACGGCGTTCGCGGCTTCGTACTGTTTCTTCGTGTCTGTCGAATTGCGTCCCCGACACGCTTGCGGTTCATTTGAGACTCGGTGTCATGCCCCGGTTTGACCGGGGCATCCAGTACGCCGCGGCGTCGAGGTTCTAGCACTCGTCTCTGGAATACTGGATCACCCATTCGCGGGTAATGACAGTGGAGCAAGGCTCTGCCTTCGGGGACCAACGCGCATGACCAACTCCAAAGCCGAGCTCCGTTCCAAGGCCCTCGCGAGGCGCGATGCGCTGAGCGACAAGAAGCGCGCGAGCGCCGCCGCCAGGCTCGCCGAGCGCGGGCTGCCGTTCGAGCTGCTGCCCGGCAGCATCGTCTCCGGCTATTCGCCGATCCGCAGCGAGATCGATCCGATGCCGCTCTTGAAGAAGCTCGCGGAGCAGGGCGCGAAGCTGGCGCTGCCTTGCGTCACCGCGCGCGGCCAATCGCTGATCTTCCGCATCTTCCATCCGAACGACCGCCTGATGCTCGGCCCGCTCGGCATTCCCGAGCCGTCACCTGCAGCTGCCGAAGTCATTCCCGACATCATGCTGACACCGCTCGCTGCCTTCGACCGTCTCGGCCATCGCATCGGCTATGGCGCCGGGCATTACGATTTCACCTTCGCGCATTTGCGCAAAGCCAAGCACATCATCGGCATCGGGCTTGCCTTTGCGGCGCAGGAGATCGAGGCGGTTCCGGCACTATCGCACGACGTCGCGCTGGATTATGTGCTAACGGAATCGGACGTGTTCGATTTCCGGAGTTCTGAAGTTGCGCATTCTCTTCGTGGGTGATGTCGTCGGCCGCAGCGGGCGCGAGGCCGTCGCCGAATATCTGCCCGGCATGGTCAAGGACTGGTCGCTCGATCTCGTCGTGGTCAACGGCGAGAATTCCGCCGGCGGCTTCGGTATCACGGAAGCGATCTACCAGGAATTTCTCGAGGCCGGCGCCGATGCGGTGACGCTCGGCAATCACTCCTGGGACCAGCGCGAGGCGCTGGTGTTCATCGAGCGCGCCGACCGCCTGGTGCGTCCGGCGAATTATCCGCGCGGCACGCCGGGCCGCGGTGCCGCTTTGGTCGAGACCAAGAACGGCAAGCACGCCCTCGTCGTCAACGCTTTGGGCCGCGTCTTCATGACCCCGTTCGACGATCCCTTCGCCGCGCTCGAGCGCGAGCTTGGCGCCTGTCCGCTCGGCGTCGCTGCGGATGCCATCGTCGTCGATTTCCATTGCGAGGCCAGCAGCGAGAAACAGGGCATCGGCTTCTTCTGCGACGGCCGCGCCAGCCTCGTCGTCGGCACGCACACCCATGTGCCGACCGCCGACCACCAGATCCTCGCAGGCGGCACCGCCTACATGACCGATGCCGGCATGACCGGCGATTACGACTCCATCATCGGCATGCAGAAGGAAGAACCGCTGCGCCGGTTCACCTCGGGGATTCCGTCGGGCCGCTTCGAGCCGGCGGCGGGTGCGGCAACGCTCAGCGGCGTTGCGGTGGAGACGGATGACGCAACGGGATTAGCGCTCCGCATCGCACCGGTGCGTGTGGGGGGAAGGCTGGAGCCGACGACGCCGAAGTTCTGGTTGAGCTGAGTAGAGCGGCATTCGCACTGCCACCCTGCCCTGGAGGGGGAGGGTCGATCGCGCGAAGCGCGAGCGGGGTGGGGTGATCCCTCCACTCGGGCATTGTTCGATGCGGAGAGACCGTCACCTCCCCCGTCTCACATTCCGCTGCGCTCCATGTGAGCCGACCCACGGGCGAGCTACGCTCGTCCCGGACCCCTCCAGGGGAGGGTAAGAGAAACTTTACTCCGCCGTCTGCTCCCGCAACTCCGCCACGTCCTTCGCCGTCAGCTTCGAGCCCTTGGTCCCGAACCGTGCGGTGACATAGTTCGCCACCGCCGCGATCTCATCGTCCGTGTAGGCCTTGCCGAATGCGGGCATCGACAGCGCGCCGTCAGGCGTGTGGCGCCTGGTGCCCGAGATCACGATCTGCGCGACGTTGGTGGCGGCGGGGTCGTTGACGGCCCAGGTGCCGGTCAGCGTCGCCATCGGCGAGACCGGGCTCTCGCCGCTCCAGCCGTGGCAGCTGGCGCAGGCGCTGGCGAACACCTGCTTGCCGCGGGCATCCGCCGTGACGCCGTCGCGGTGCGAGGCCGGTGCGACGGGCGCCGTGGTGGCCGGCAGATCGGGCGAAGCCTGTGGCGGCACGCTACGCAGATAGGCGACGATGGCGCGGATGTCTTCGGGGGCGAAATGGCTGAGGCTGTTGTCGACCGCTTCACCCATCGGACCCGAGGCCGAGCCATGACCCGGCGCATGGCCGAGCGACAGGTACGAGATCAGGTCCTGGTCGCTCCAATTGCCGACGCCGGTGGCCTTGTCGGCGGAGATGTTGAAAGCGCGCCAGCCGGCCGTGATCGCGCCGGCGAACTTCCTGCGGTTGTCCAGCGCGAAGCCGAGATTGCGCGGGGTGTGGCACTCGCCACAATGCGCGAGGGCCTCGGCGAGATACGCACCACGATTCCACTCAGGGCTTTTCGAGGTGTCTGGCGCAAAGCGCGTGTCCGGATTGAATACCGCCGACCAGACGATCATCGCCCAGCGCTGGTTGAACGGGAACGACAGCGTGTTGTCCGGTGCCTTCGCGCGCACCGCCGGCAGGCTGAACAGATAGGCCTTCACCGCCAGCACGTCCTCGTCCGTCATGAAGGTGTAGGACGTGTACGGCATCGCCGGATAGAGCCGCGCGCCGTCACGGCGCTTGCCGTGCTGGACCGCGTTCAAAAAGTCCTGGTCGCTGTAATTGCCGATGCCGGTGTCCTTGTCCGGCGTGATGTTGGTGGAATAGAGCGTGCCGAATGGCAGCTTGAAGGCGAGCCCGCCGGAATATTCCTTCTCGCCCGGCTTGGTGTGGCAGACCATGCAGTCGGCGGCCTTGGCGAGATATTCGCCGCGCTCGACGATGCCGGCTTTCTCCAGCTTCGCCGGAACGCCGGTCGGCTTGCCCGCGCGGTAGTCCGCCAGCGCCACTTTCGTGCCGCCTGCGAAGTCGAGCGGGCCGGGCCCGCGGATGATGAAGACGCCGAGCGCCACCGCGACGAAGGCGATCACGACGATACTTGCGAGGATACGCATCTTGCCGCTCATGCCTTCTTCCCCGCAGCCAGCAGTTTCCGATCGATCGGCAGGCGCCGCAGCGCCACGCCGGTTGCGGCATAGATCGCGTTGCGCAGCGCAGGCGGTCCGGCATTGACGCCGGCTTCGCCGATGCCGCCGGGCGCCTCGCCGCTCTTGACGACGATGACTTCGATCTTCGGCGTCTCGTTGATGCGCATCATGCGGTAGTCGTGGAAGTTCGACTGCTGCACGCGGCCCTTCTCGATGGTGATTTCGCCATAGAGCGCGGCGGTGAGGCCGAAGATCAATCCGCCCTCGATCTGCGCCTTCACCGTGTCCGGGTTGACCGCGATGCCGGTGTCGACCACCGAGGTGACGCGGCGAAGCACGATCTCGCCGATGTCGTCGATCTCGGCTTCCACCACTGTGGCGATGAAGCTTGCGAAGGACGGTTGCACGCAGACGCCGCGGCCGACGCGCGGCGGCAAAGGCTGACCCCAGCCGGATTTCTCCGCGACCTGGTCGAGCACCGCGAGCATGCGCGGGTTTTTCGTCAGCATGGATTTGCGGAATTCGATCGGGTCCTTGCCGGCCTTGCGCGCGAGCTCGTCCATCGCGCATTCGACCGCGAACACGTTGTTGTTCGGGCCGACACCGCGCCAGAAGCCGGTCGGCACCGCCGGCGGCTCCGCGCGAACGTATTCGACGTGGAAATTGGCGAAGTCGTAGGGAGCATCCACCGCGGCGTCGACCGCGTCGATGTCGATGCCCTTCTGGAACGCCGGCGGCAGCCAGCGCGCCAGCACCGCTGAGCCCGCGACCTTGTACTTCCAGCCCGCGACCTTGCCGTCGACCAGCGACGCCGTGATCTGGTCGCGATAGACCGGGCGGTAGACGTCGTGCTGGATGTCCTCCTCGCGGGTCCACACCACCTTCACGGGATAGTCGACCTGTTTTGCAATTTTCACCGCCGCGACGACCATGTCGGGCTCGAGCTTGCGTCCGAACCCGCCGCCGAGCAGGTGCTGGTTGACGATCACCTTGTCGACAGGAAGACCGGCGGCCTTTGCGGCCTCCGACTGCACGCGGGTCATGATCTGCGTACCGGTCCAGATCTCGCAGGCGTCAGGCCTGACATGGACGGTCGCGTTGATAGGCTCCATCGAGGCATGCGCCAGGAACGGCAGCTCATAGGCGGCCTCGAACTTGTCGCCGCTGGCGAGCGCCTTGGCGATATCGCCCTCGGATTTTGCGACCGCACCATCCTTCTGGCTGGCCTTGCGCAGATCGTCCCAGATGTCCTTGGTGGAGATCTCAGCGTTCGGTCCCTCGTTCCATTCGATCTTGAGCGCTTCGAGACCCTTCTTCGCTGCCCACATGTGATCGCCGATCACCGCGACCGCATCGTCGAGCACGACGACCTTGCGCACGCCGGCGACCTTCACCGCGGCGCTGTCGTCGACCTTGCCGACCTTGCCGCCGAACACAGGGCAATTGGCGATCGCGGCGATCTTCATGCCCGGCAGGATCGCGTCGATGCCGTAGAGCGCCTTGCCGTTGACCTTGTCCGGCGTATCGAGGCGCTTCAGCGGCTGACCGATGAGGACGAAATCCCGGGGGTCCTTGACCGCGACGTCCTTCGGCGGCGTCTGGCCCTGCGCGGCAAGCGCCAGTTCGCCATAGCCGAGCTTGCGCCCGCTCGCGGCATGCACGACCTCGCCCTTCGACGCGGTGCAGCTCGATGGCTCGACGGCCCACTGGCTGGCCGCAGCCTGCACCAGCATCGCGCGCGCCGTCGCTCCGGCCTTGCGCAGTGGCAGCCACCAGGCGCGGATCGAGTTGGAATTGCCGGTGACCTGAAGGCCGAAAGTCGGATTGCCATAGAGCTTGTCGTTGGGCGGGGCGTGCTGCACCTCGACCTTGCTCCAGTCAGCATCGAGTTCCTCGGCGATCACGGCCGAGATCGAGGTGTAGGTGCCCTGGCCCATCTCGACCTGCGGCATCATCAGCATGGTGCGGCCGGTCTGGTCGATGCGGATGAAGGCGTTGGGTGCGAACTTGCCGTCGGTCACATCGCGCTGCGGCGGCTCGTTTTGAGCGGCGCGCAGCGGCAGATGGAAGGCGAGCAGGAAGCCGGTGGCGAGACCGCCGGTCAGCAACGCGCGGCGGGAGACGCTGTGATGTGCATTCATGGCGAACCTCAGGACTGGCGGCCGTTGGCGGCCTGCTTGATGGCCTCGCGGATGCGCACATAGGTGCCGCAGCGGCAGATGTTGCCGGCCATGGCGGCGTCGATGTCGGAATCGTCAGGATTCGGCGTCGTCGCCAGCAGCGCCGCAGCCGCCATGATCTGGCCGGACTGGCAGTAACCGCACTGGATCACTTCCGCCTCGAGCCAGGCCTTCTGCACCTTCGCGCCCGCAGGCGTGCTGCCGACGGCTTCGATCGTGGTGACGGCGCGGTTCTCAACCGCGCTCACCGGCAGCACGCAGGAGCGCACCGCCTTGCCGTCGACATGCACCGTGCAGGCGCCGCATTGCGCGATGCCGCAGCCGAACTTGGTGCCGGTCATTCCGAGGATGTCGCGCAGCACCCATAGCAGCGGCATGTCAGGTGGCGCGTCGAAGGATTTCGTTTCGCCGTTGATGGTGAGAACAGTTGCCATATGCATTCCCTTGCTCGGCGATCGCTTGCGGCAATCGCGTCGACGAATTTTGCGCGACGATAATCATATCGATGCGAAACGATGAAGCGTCGAAATTTCCGGCAATGCATATTTGCGCGGACGAGGCGTGAGGCCATGACGTTCACGAATTTGTGCGGCGATCGCTGCGCAGATTTTAGGCCAATTGGTATGATAATCGTCATTTTTTGAGGCATTTTCGGCGCGTGCGTCGTCGATCGCCGCAGATGATCGTGCGAACAGGCAAAGCCGTGCGATGACGAAAGTCGTGCGATTGGGAAAGTCAGGCGGTCGCAAGTCCGTCCGACATTGTTGTGCCCTCTCCCCTTGCGGGAGAGGGCAGCGACGCCAGTAGACACGGGCACGTTGGGGTAAGGGGTCTCTATCCGCGTATGACCCGCTCGTTCTCGAAGCAGCTCAACCCGCAGGAACAGACCCCTCATCCGATGCTACGCGCCACCTTCTCCCGCAAGGGGAAAAGGAAGAGCAGCGCATGACATTTTCGGAATAATAGCATTATGCCCCTGTTTTGCCCGACGAGTCAACGCGCGCCATGGCATGCCGGCATAAGCCAATGATTTCACACACCCCGGCTACTGTGCATGGGGTTGTTTTCAGGTTTTTGATTCAAGGGCCGCAGGAGCGGCCGTCAGCCCTGTCGAAAGCCCATCCGGAAGGCGCCCCAGTGCTTGCCGCGGACCAAGATCGGCGAGGACAGGTCCTTCATCAGCACGAACTGCCCGCCGCCCATGTCGCGGCGGTAGGTCTGGAGCAGGAACGGCTTCGTGTTCGCTGCGACCTTATTCACCGTGCGGTCGGTGAAAAGGCGGCGGTTGCGGCAATTGGCGTTGTTCCAGACCGGGTCCTTGCCCTGCGGCAGCCGGTAATTCGGGTTGTGTGTCGGCAGATAGCCGCCCCTCGCCCAGGCGACGCAGAACACGATGCGGGGATCGGATTTCTGAATCGGGTCCTGGATCGCGGGCAGCACGCGGTCGGTGAACGCGACGTAGCTGGTGAGGTACTGCTTCGGATCGGTGCCTGATATCTCGCGGTAGGTCTCGTCCATGAGCTGGTCGAGCGTGATCTCGCCGCGGTCGATCGCGGCTTCGAACTCCGCCGAGATCCGCTTTGCGGTGTCGACGACGACCCGGATCAGCGGCGCATCCGATGTCTCGACGCCGCTGTCGGCGATCAGCGCGATCAGGCCTTCGGAGGTGTCGAGCAGCTTCGCCACCCGCTCGTCGGCGTTCTTGAGATCGCGCGAGGACAGGTCAACGCCCTTGGCGAGCTCGCTGAGCTCGCTGATGACGGTGTCGCAATGTCCGAGATTGGAGGTGGCCGCGCGCGCGACGCTGTCGATCTCCGCTTCCACCGAGGCAAAGCCCTGCTGGACGCGTGTGATGATGCCGGAGATCTGCCGGGCGCCTTCGCCGGCGGTCTTGGCGCGCTGCGAAGCGTCGCTGCTCTCGCCGATCAGGCCTTCGATCTGGCCGTCGAGATCGCGCATGGTATCGGAGATCTCATGCGTGGCCTGGCGTGTGGCTTCCGCGAGGTTCTTGACCTCGCTCGCGACCACCGCGAAGCCGCGGCCGGCATTGCCGGCGCGCGCCGCTTCGATGGTTGCGTTCAGCGCGAGCAGATTGGTCTGCTTGGCGATCGCCTCGATCGAGCCGGAGACCTTCGCCACCTGCGCCAGCGCCGAGCCGACGGCGCTCAGGCGCGCCTCGATCCGCTCCACGGCTGCGACCAGCTCGGAGATGTGGCTGACCGCGGCATCGACGGCGCTGCGCGATTGCGCGATCTCGCCGACTGCCGCGGACGTCGTCGTTTGCACGGCCTGCGATGCGTTGGCGATGTCGTGGTTGGCCGAGACCATCGTCTCGGCCGTCTCCTGCAGGCGGTGGAACCGTTCCGACTGGTTCGCGACGCGGTCTGCGACTTCCTGGACGTTGCCGGCGATGTCGGCGAGTTCCACGCCGAGACCGCCGATGCGGTCGGCGAGCTGGTCGATCAGCCGCTCGGCGAGGGTGCGGTTGGAGCCGGTGTCCATGACGGCAAGTTGTGCGACGGACATGTTCGATGAGTCCTCCAGTCAGAGCCGTTCACCGGCTCACGGCGGCATTCCCATTCCAAATTCGACCTTAGAGGATGATTCGCCGCCGCCGTCTTGCCTGAGCGTGCACTACAGCTTGTAGGCGGTGCGAAATCCGCCCCAGTGCCGGCCCTGCACGCGGATCGGGACGTCGATCTCGCGCATCATCACCGTGTTCCCGTTGCCCATGTCGCGCGCATAGCTCTGGACCAGGTACGAGCGCAGGTTGCGCGCGGCAGCTAACCCCGCCGGGTCGTTGAACATCCGCCGGTTGCGGCTGTTGGCCGTGTTCCAGGCGATGTCGCCCGGCCGCTGCGGATGCGAATAGATCTTGTTGTGCACCGGCAGGAAGCCGTTGCGGTCGACCATGGCGCAGAATGCCATCCGCGGCTCCCTCGCCAGGAAGGCTTCCTGGAACGGCGGCAGGGCACGGTCGGCCCAGTCGAGATATCTCGTGCGGAATTGCTGCGGATCGGTGCCTGCAATTTCCACATAGTCCGTGTCGAACAGGTCCTCCATCCTGACCTCGCCGCGCGCAACAGCCTGCTCGAATATCTTCGTCAGCGCGTTGCCCGCCTCCATGGCGCGGGTGACTAGCTCCGTGTTCTCCTCGTGGATGGACCAGAGCTTGTCCTCGATCTTTTCGCCGAGCGCGGCGCTGGCACCAACGAATTGCGCGCGGGCGCCGGCCTTGGATTGCTCGACCACGCGCAGGCGGCAGGCGCCGATGTCCTCGAGTGTGCCTTCGATCATCGCCTGCGGTGCAAGCCTGCCTGCATCCGCGCCGCCGATCAGCACGCCATCCATCGCGATTTCGTAGACCGGCATCACCCCGCGCGGGGTCTCTAACCTGAGATGGCAGGGCAGGCGCTCGGTCTTGCGCCGGTCGTCGTGCTCGCTCTGGCCGAGCAGCACAGCGCAGCGCGATTTCAGCTTTTGAGCAAAAGTGGTAACGGCCTTGCCGGCACTGGCGACGCTCTCGCCATGGGTCTCGGCCGCCTTGGTCGCGGCATCGATCTCGGCCGCGCTCTCGCCGACCGAGATGATGAACTCCGAGGCGCTGGCGACGTTGCCGGAGACTTCGCTGGTCGTGGCGTTCTGCTCGGCGACCGCGCCGTTGACGGTGTCGAACACCGGGCGGATCGCCTCGATCGCCTGGGAAATGCGGTGCACGGCATCGGCAGAGCCGGCGGCGTCGCGCTGGAGCGCGTCGATCTTCCTTGTGATCTCCTCGGTCGCTCCTTGCGTCTGCACCGCGAGCGCCTTGACCTCGGTGGCGACGACCGCAAAGCCGCGGCCCGCATCTCCGGCGCGTGCGGCCTCGATGGTGGAGTTGAGCGCAAGCAGCGTCGTCTGCCGCGCGATCTGCGCGATCAGATTGACGACGTTGCCGATGGCGGCGGAGGATACGCGCAGGCGCTCGACATTGGCGCGGGCTTCCTGCGCCGCGGCGCTGGCCTCGTCGGCTAGCTTGCCGGCATTGCGAACCTGCGCGCCGATTCCTTGCGCGGACTGGGTGAACTTGTCGGCGGCATGGGCGAAGGTGGAGGCGGTCGACTGCGCCGCGTTGGTCCGGCCGGTCAGGGCGTCGGTGCGGTCGCGAATGGCGGCAAGCGTCGCGGCGGTCGCCTCGGCGCCTCCGGCCACCGAATTGGCGGCGCGCTCGAGCTGGCGGATCATGGCGCCGAGCTCGAGTTCCAGCAGTTCCAGGATTTCCCGGGCCGAATCACTTTCGGCGGTCGGGGCGGGGGCGGAATGGGGCGCCGGCTGCGGAGCCTCTGGGGCTGTCGCAGGCGCAGCCTGGTCCGGCAGACGCTTCCGAAATAATCCGAACGCCATCGCGCCTCTCTTGTCGGAGAACGGTCGGGCGCTATTTTCGCAGTCCGGAATGAAATCAGGGTTAACGGTGCCTGCCCCCTAGGCACGACCTAGTACGTTGTTACCTTAAAGTCGTAGAGCCTCTTTCATTCCGGTGGGTTGGCGGCCTATAAGGCCGCGCTTCCCACGCTCACCTTGGCGCACGATTCCTTAACGAGACCACGCATGGCCGGACATTCCCAATTCAAGAACATCATGCACCGCAAGGGGCGGCAGGATGCCCAGAAGTCGAAACTGTTCGGCAAGCTGGCGCGGGAAATCACCGTCGCGGCCAAGCTCGGCACGCCCGACCCCGCCATGAACCCTCGCCTGCGTGCCGCCGTGATCGCGGCGCGCCAGGAGAACATGCCGAAGGACAATATCGAGCGCGCGATCAAGAAGGCGCTCGGTAGCGAGGGCGAGAACTATGACGAGATCCGCTACGAGGGCTACGGCCCCGGCGGCGTCGCCGTCATCGTCGAGGCGCTGACCGACAACCGCAACCGCGCCGCTTCCGACATCCGTTCCTTCTTCACCAAGTCCGGCGGCAATCTCGGCGAAACCGGCTCGGTGTCGTTCATGTTCGACCGCACCGGCGTCATCGAATATGACCGCAGCGTCGCTTCGGATGACGCGATGCTAGATGCCGCGATCGAGGCCGGCGCCGACGACGTGGTCTCGGGCGAGAACGGCCACGAGATCTACGCCTCGACCGAAGGCTACCGCGACGTCGCCAAGGCGCTGGAAGCCAAGTTCGGCGAGCCGCGCAAGGCCGCGCTGATCTGGAAACCGCAGAACACGGTCGCCGTCGATGACGAGACCGGCGAGAAGCTTCTCAAGCTGATGGATTTGCTCAACGAGCACGACGACGTGCAGCAGGTCTACGCCAATTTCGAGATATCGGACGCGCTGATGGCGAAGATGGGCGGGTAGGGTACTCTCGTGTCCCGGACGCGCTGCAGCGTGAAACGCTGCTGCGCAGAGCCGGGACCCGAGGTTCTTTCGGCATCCGTCGCAAAATGGGCCCCTGTGTCTGGGAAGTCTGGCATGATGATGGTGGGCGGGAAGCCGTTGGGTCCTTGGCGCTTGACGCCGTGAGCCGGCTCGGTCTCCCGCCCGTTCCATCTATCAACCTGAACAGTTGCACGAGGCTGCGTCAACAGACCTCGCATCACAGGGACAGGCACCGTGATCATATCCTCTCGTTGCGTCGGGATCGACATCTCCAAACATCACCTTGATATTTTCGATGAGGCCATCGGCGTAGCGGAACGCATCGCCAACGCGCCACAGGCCATCACACAGCTGGTGGCGCGTTGGCGATGTGATGCGCTGATCGTCTTCGAGGCTACGGGGGTCTATGACCTCGAGCTTCGGGAGGCCCTGCATCGGGCCGGCATCCGCTTTGCCCGGATCAATCCGGCCCGTGCCCGCGACTTTGCCCGCGCCAGCGGCCAGCTCGCCAAGACCGATCCGATCGATGCGCGGATGCTGGCGGCCTTTGCCCGCGCCATGAAGCCCGCCACCGAGCAGGCCGCGACGCCTGCTCGCAACACTTTGGCAAGGCTTGCAAAACGGCGGGACCAACTGGTTGCCATGAGGGCCCAGGAAAAGAACCGCCGCAGCGAAGCCGAGGACCGCGCCATGGTGGAACGCATCGCTCGCCTCATCGAGGTCCTCAATGATGAGATCGCCGAAATCGACACTGAGATTCATGCGCTCGTCAAAGCCGAACCGGAGCTTGCCAATGATGCACAGTTGATGCGCTCGGTGCCCGGCGTGGGACCCGTCGCTTGCATGCAACTCCTCACCCAGATGCCCGAACTTGGGCGTCTCGGGCCAAAGGAGGTGGCCGCTCTTGCCGGCCTGGCTCCCTTCAATGTCGATAGCGGGGCTTATCGTGGCAAGCGCAAGATCGGCGGCGGACGAAAGCGCGTCCGCGACGCCCTCTACATGGCTGCTCTCAACGCCGTTCGTCGCGCCGATCACTTCAAAATCTTCTATGACCGGCTCCGTCTGGCCGGCAAACCAGCAAAGCTCGCCCTCATTGCTGTCGCAAGGAAGCTGCTGACCATCCTCAACGCAATGCTGCGCGACCGAAAACCCTATAAAATCGCACCATCAACATAACAGTTGCCGGTTCAGCGCCGCACCGCTTTGCGCTGCGCCGCGCCCGGGACGCGAGACCGCCTTTCCCCTGTTACTTCCGTTCTGTTTCTGTTTCCCCCGCGGCGGCCAGCCGCTATCACTGGCCCATGACTGCGCTCCCGATTCGTGGCCCCGTCCGCATCATCGGCATCGACCCCGGCCTGCGCCGCACCGGCTGGGGTGTGCTCGAGGCCGAGGGCAATCGCCTGATCTACGTCGCCTGCGGCTCGGTGGAACCGCCGGACGACCTGCCGCTGTCGAGCCGCCTGCTCGCGATCCATGAGGGGCTCGCGGCCGTTCTCTCCAACCACCAGCCGATGGAAGCGGCGGTCGAGCAGACCTTCGTCAACAAGGACGGCGTTGCCACGTTGAAGCTCGGCCAGGCCCGCGGCGTCGCCATGCTGGCGCCCGCAATGTTCGGCATCTCTGTCGCCGAATACGCGCCGAACCAGGTCAAGAAGACGGTGGTCGGCGCCGGTCACGCCGACAAGCAACAGATCGCGATGATGCTGAAGATATTGCTGCCGAAAGCCGAGCCGCCGTCGGCGGATGCGGCCGACGCGCTCGCCATCGCCATCACCCACGCCCATCACCGCCAGAGTGCGGCGCTCCGGCTGAAGGTGGTGGGGATATGATCGGCAAGCTCAAGGGCCTGATCGATTCCTACGGCGAGGATTTCGTCATCCTCGATGTCGGCGGCGTCGGCTATCAGGTGCATTGCTCCTCGCGCACCTTGCAGCATCTGCCCACGCCGGGCGAAGCAGCCGTGCTGTCGATCGAGACCTATGTGCGCGAGGATCAGATCAAGCTGTTCGGCTTCCGCACCGACCAGGAGCGCGAATGGTTTCGCCTGCTCCAGACCGTGCAGGGCGTCGGTGCCAAGGTCGCGCTCGCCGTGCTCGGCACGCTCTCGACCGCCGACCTCGCCAATGCCATTGCGCTGCGCGACAAGTCCGCGGTGGCGCGCACCCCCGGCGTCGGCCCGAAGGTTGCCGAGCGCATCGTCACCGAATTGAAGGACAAGGCGCCGGCGTTCGCCAATGTCGATCCGGCCGTGGTGCATCTCGCCGGCGCCGTCGACGACCAGCGCGCGCCGCGCCCCGTGGCGGATGCGATCTCCGCGCTGGTCAATCTCGGCTACGGTCAGCCGCAGGCCGCCGCGGCCATCGCATCGGCCTCGCGTAGTGCGGGCGAGAATGCCGAGACCGCGCAGCTCATCCGTCTCGGCCTGAAGGAGCTCGCGAAGTGAGTGATCCCAAGGCCAGCCGCATGGTCTCGCCCGAGCGCCGCAGCGACGATGTCGGCGATACCGCGCTGCGTCCGCAATCGCTGTCGGACTTCGTCGGCCAGCAGCAGGCGCGCAAGAATCTCTCGATCTTCATCGAGGCGGCGCGCAAACGCGGCGAGGCGCTGGATCACGTGCTGTTCGTGGGACCGCCCGGCCTCGGCAAGACCACGCTGGCGCAGATCGTGGCGAAAGAGCTCGGCGTCGGCTTTCGCGCCACGTCGGGCCCGGTGATCGCCAAGGCCGGCGATCTCGCCGCGCTCCTCACCAATCTCGAAGAGCGCGACGTGCTCTTCATCGACGAGATCCATCGCCTGAGCCCCGCGGTAGAGGAGGTGCTTTATCCCGCGATGGAGGACTTTCAGCTCGACCTCATCATCGGCGAGGGCCCGGCGGCGCGCTCGGTGAAGATCGAGCTGTCGAAATTCACCCTCGTCGGCGCCACCACGCGCGCGGGCCTTCTGACCAATCCCTTGCGCGATCGCTTCGGCATTCCGGTGCGACTGAATTTCTACACGATCGAGGAATTGGAGAGCATCGTCAGCCGCGGTGCGCGCGTGCTCAATGTCGGCATGACCGCGGAAGGCGCCAACGAGATCGCGCGCCGCGCCCGTGGCACGCCGCGCATTGCCGGCCGCCTGCTCAGGCGCGTGCGCGATTTCGCTTCGGCTGCCGATGCCGACAAGATCGATCGCAAGATCGCCGACCACGCGCTGAGCGCGCTCGAGGTCGACGCCGCCGGGCTGGATGCCATGGACCGCCGCTACCTCACGACCATCGCGCTCAACTATGGCGGCGGCCCGGTCGGCGTCGAGACCATGGCCGCGGCCTTGTCCGAGCCGCGCGATGCGATCGAGGACATCATCGAGCCCTATCTGATCCAGTGCGGCTATCTGCAGCGCACGCCGCGCGGCCGGTTGCTCACCTCGCACGCCTTCCGCCATCTTGGCCTCGCCGAGCCCAATCGCGATCCGGCCCAGTTCGGCCTGTTCGGTTCGGATGACAGCGACGAGTGACCTGCTGAAACGTTCGCCGTTCCGGCTTTGATGAATTTCCCGTAATCTCGTGCAGACGATCTGCACGAACCCACCCCAATTCCGCTCCAATCAGACATCATCAAGACGCCGCATCACCATCGGGCTTCCATGATCACGCGCCGTCATCTCATCCGTTCCATCGGCGGCCTGTCCGCCCTTGGCGTCTCGACCGCCGCCTATGGCGTCGGCGTCGAGCCGATGCTGCGGCTCCGCGTCACCCGCTATCATCCGATGCCGCGGCAATGGCCGACGGATCTTCCGCTCAAGATCGCCGTCATCGCCGACCTCCACGCCTGCGATCCCTGGATGCCGCTGGATCGGGTCGAGGCCATCGTCGACCGCACCAACGCGCTGAACGCCGACCTCATCGTGCTGCTCGGCGACTATGTCGCCGGCTTGCATCAGGTCACGCGCCTCATTCCGTGCAGCGAATGGGCGCGCGTGCTGGCCGGCCTCAAGGCGCCGCTCGGGGTCCATGCCGTCATGGGCAACCACGATTATTGGGATGACGGCACGGTGCAGCGGGCCGGGCAGGGGGTGACCGTCGCGCACCGCGCGCTGGAAGCGGCCGGTATCCCCGTCTACGAGAACGACGTCGTGCGCCTCACCAAGGACGGCCGCCCGTTCTGGCTCGCCGGTCTCGGCGATCAATTGGCTTTTCTGCCGGCGCGCCGTTTCCGTAGCATGGTGCGTTTCGGTGCCAACGATCTCAATGCGACGCTCGCCAAGGTCACGGACGATGCGCCCATCATCCTGCTCGCGCATGAGCCCAACATCGCGCCGCGCGTGCCCGCGCGCGTCGCGCTGCAACTGTCCGGCCACACCCATGGCGGCCAGGTCCGCCTGCTCGGCTGGTCCCCCGCGGTGCCGCCGCAGCACGGCGTCCGCCTCGCCTATGGTCATGTCAGGCTGAAATGCGACGTGATCATCTCCGGTGGCCTCGGGTGCAGCATCATGCCGCTCCGCGTCGGCGTTCCGCCGGAGATCGTCGAGGTGACGCTGGGGCGGGCCGCGCCGGTTGTATCCTGACACGCTTGCGCGGACCGCGGTTTTTGCGCAAAACGGGCCGACAGCGACAAGCGAAGAGGCTCACGACGTGACTGCCCATCTGGACGGCGATATCCGCGACGGCCGCCACCACATGCAGGTCCGCGTCTATTACGAGGACACGGATTTCTCGGGGATCGTCTATCACGCCAATTATCTGCGCTACATGGAGCGCGGACGCACCAACCATCTCAGGCTGATGGGCGCGGAGCAGCAGGCGCTGTTCGAGCAGGTCGAGACGGAGGGCGCCGGCTTTGCCTTCGTCGTCCGCTCGATGCATCTGGATTTCCTCAAGCCCGCGCGGATGGACGACGTGCTCGACATCGTGACCTGGCCGATCGCGGTGAAGGGCGCCTCCATCATGCTGGCGCAGGAGGTGCGGCGCGGCAGCGATGTGCTGGTGAAGGCCGAAGTGCGCGTTGCCTTCATCAGCGGCGGTCGCGCCCAGCCGATTCCGAAGTCGATCCGCACGCTGATGAAAGCCGATCTGATTTCGTGATCGCCCGATAAGTGATCGCCTGATTTGTGATGGCCTATCGACACCGCCGGCTGCGGCGATACATTCACGGCCCCGATCAACCGATGAGGCCATCATGTCGCGCCCGCCGCTTCCACCCTTCACCCGCGAGACTGCTGCGCAAAAGGCCCGCATGGCCGAGGACGCCTGGAATTCACGCGATCCGGTGCGCGTGTCGCTCGCCTACACCGAGGACAGCCGCTGGCGCAATCGTTCCGAGGTGTTTCAGGGTCGCGAGGCCATCGTCGCGTTCCTCACCCGCAAATGGGAGAAGGAGTTGGACTACCGGCTGATCAAGGACCTCTGGGCGTTCGACGGCAACCACATCGCGGTGCGCTTCCAGTACGAATGGCGCGATGCCGGCGGCCAGTGGTATCGCTCCTACGGCAACGAGCAGTGGGAGTTCGACGAGCACGGCTTGATGAAGAGGCGCGAGGCCTCGATCAACGACATCGCGATTGCCGAGAAGGACCGCCGGTTTCACTGGCCGGCGCCCGGGCCGCGGCCGGCCGACGTGCCGGGGCTGGGCAGCGATCCGTTCTAACTCTCACCCCTCAAGGTCAGGAGCCGCGAAGCGGCGTCTCGAACCATGCAGGCCCAGCTGCTGCAGCGGGGGGCCTCGATCCTTCGAGACGCCCGCCTTGGCGGGCTCTCAGGAGGAGGGGATGGATTTGCGCACCAGGAATCTCGTAATCGCCCCGCCCAACTTCGCGTTGTCCAGCGGCTGTGCAAGGGACTGCCGCGCCGTGGCAACAATCACGTCCGGCGCCTTGCCGTCGCGCAGATCGCAACACACTTGCGCAAACGCCACGTCGAACTCCGGATGCGGCTGCACGGTCAGCGTTGCGCCGTTGGCATAGAGCAGGCCGGCATGCGGGGTAAAGTCCGAGGAGAGGATCGTCAGCGCGTCGTTTGGGGGCTCGATCACCTGATCCTGATGCGAGGCGGCGATCGCGACCGCGTCGCCGTCGATGACGCCATTCTCCGGCAGCACCTGATAGACGTGCCGGCCGATGCCCCAGCCCTTCTCCGACTTGCGCACGATGCCACCGAGCGCCTGCGCGATCAGCTGATGGCCGAAGCAGACGCCGGCCATCGGCGTCTTGTTGGTGTAAGCCTTGCGCACGAAATCTTCCAGCGGCGCCATCCAGTCCAGTTCGTCATAGACGCCGGCGGCCGCGCCGGTGATCAGGATGGCCTCCACCTTGCGCGGATCGGGAAGCGCATCGCCGTTGGGGATGCTGACGACCTCGACCGTCGCCGTCGGATCCTCGGTGCGGATCATCCGTTTGAACATGTCCGGAAACGAGCCGTGCTGCTCGCGATATTTTGGCGGGACCTGTCCGGTCTCGATGATGGTGATGCGTGCCATGTGCTCCCCAGATCAAGGTTGCGAAGCTCAGTCGCTTTCTGCCCCATATTGCTGGTGTGGCGCTGTGCGCTCGAGTAGAGCGCTTTCCTTGCGGACCTCGTTGAGAAAGGCCTTTGCCAGGCGCGACAGCGGCTCGGCTTCCGACCACAGCATATAGGCGACCGCCTGCGTCGTCGGCGTGAACGGACGGACGACGAGGCCGCTGCCGCCGTTCTGCCGCGGCGAGAACGGATCCACCACCGCAGCGCCGACGCCGGCGGCCGCGAGTACGCAGGCCGTGTTGCAGTAGCGCACCTCGACAGTCGGCCGGAACGGCGCACCGGCACGGGCAAAGCTGTCGCGCACGGCTTCGCCAAGCCGCGTGCCGCGCTCGAGCCCGATGAAGGGCAGGCCGGAAAGATCGGAAGCGGATATCACCGGCCTGTCAGCGAGCGGATGCTGCGGCGGCAGTACACACACCATCTCGCCGGTATGCACCACCTCATGCGCGATGCCGGGATGATGCGTCAGCCCGAGCGCGAAGCCGAGCTCGGCGACGCGGCTGAGCACGCCTTCGATGATGCCCTCGTAGCGGCGCACGTCGAAGAACACGCGCGTCTCCGGGCGACGGCGCAGGAAGCCTGACAGCGCGGAAGGGATGATGCTGTAGGCGAGCGGCGGGGTCGCCACGATGGCGAGATGCCCGGAGCGGTTCTCGCGCAGGTCGCGCACGCGGTTCTCGAGCTTGGCGTGCAATGCGAAGATCGCCTCACTCTCTTTGTAGAGCGCCATTGCCTCGGCGGTCGGAAACAGCCGGTTGTTGACGCGCTCGAACAGCGCGAAACCCGTCTGCGCCTCCATCGTCTTCAGCGCGTTGCTCACCGCGGGCTGCGACAGCGCCAGCTCGTCCGCCGCCGCGACCGTGGTGCGGTGGCGGATGACGGCGCGCAGGATCTCGAGCTGACGCAGGTTCATATCACTGCCGATTATACTCAGGGCCAAAACATCATAGCAACGCGAATTGATTTTGCAGCCCCGCTCGCCCGTAATGGCAGCGGATTTGCGCGTCGCATCAAAGGGTTCATTCGCCCATTGAGGCAGCACTGCGCACAGATTGGAGGCAAACTTGGTTCGTGTTCTTCGCGCCGCCGCCGCTCAGATGGGGCCGACGCAAAAAGCCGATACGCGCGAGCATACGCTGTCGCGGATGCTCGACCTGCTGGAGGAGGCGGCCGGCCGCGGCGCGAGCCTCGTGGTGTTTCCCGAGCTTGCCTTCACCACCTTCTTCCCGCGCTGGTTGCTCGAAGGCGAGGCCCTCGACCAATATTTCGAGCGCGGCATGCCGAACCCGGCGGTGGCGAAGCTGTTCGATCGAGCGCGTGCGCTGCGTGTCGGCTTCTATGTCGGCTATGCCGAGCTGACGCCGGAGGGCCGGCGCTACAATTGCTCTGTCCTGGTCGATCGCGAAGGGGAGATTTTCGGCCGCTACCGCAAGGTGCACCTTCCGGGCTCGGTCGAGCCGCGTCCGGGCGCGCGCTACCAGCAGCTCGAGAAGCGCTATTTCGAATATGGCGACCTCGGCTTTCCCGCCTTCCGCGCCGGCTCGTCCTGGGCCCACGCCATCATGGGCATGATGATCTGCAACGATCGCCGCTGGCCGGAATCCTGGCGCGTGCTCGGCCTGCAAGGCGTCGAGCTCGTCTGCATCGGCTACAATTCGGCGGCCTACGATCCCAATGGCGGCACGACGGAAGATGGCGCCTTGCGCACCTTCCACTCGACGCTGGTGACGCAGGCCAATGCCTACATGAACGCGACATGGGCGATCTCGGTGGCGAAGGCGGGCGAGGAGGACGGCTCCGGGCTGATCGGCGGCTCCTGCATCGTCGATCCCAATGGCCGCATCGTCGCTCAGGCCGAGACGCTGGCCGACGAGGTGATCGTCGCCGACATCGATCTCGATCTCTGCCGCCAGGGCAAGGACAAGATGTTCAATTTCGCCGCCCACCGGCGGCCCGAACAGTACAGGGTGATCACCGAACGCGCCGGCGTCATCGAGCCGGCCGTTCTCGACGCGGACTGACAAAATGGCACGCCGTTAGCAATAGGACCCGCCAACCGTTGGCAAAGGAGCTGACATGACACGCCTCTCGCATTTCCTTGTGCTTGCAGCGCTGGCTACCGCGACGTCGGCGCAGGCAGCCGAGCTTTCGGCGGAGATCAAGCAGGCGGGCGCGCTGAAGCTCACCGTCAACTCCACCTACGCGCCGATGGAATATCGCGATCCCGCGACCAACGAGTTGGTCGGGCTCGACATCGATCTTGCCAACGAGCTCGCCAGGCGGCTCGGTGGGCTGAAGATCGTCTGGAGCGAGACGCCGTTCGCCGAGCTGATTCCTTCGCTCCAGACCAAGCGCGCCGACTTCATCATCTCCGGCATCTCCGATCGCGCCTCGCGGCGCGAGACTGCCGATTTCGTCGACTACCTCGCAACCGGCCCGCAGTTCTTCGTGATGGCTGACAACGCGGCCAAGGCCGCGACCGATCTCTGCGGCAAGAAGGTCGGCACCACCCGCAGCACCAGCTTCCCGGTCGAGATCGAGAAGTGGAGCAAGCAGAATTGCGAACCGGCCGGCAAGCCGGCGATCCAGTATGTTCCGGGCGAGAACTCGATCGATGTCCGCAACCAGCTCAAGCAGGGCCGCATCGACGCCGCCGTGCAGGGCAGCGAGACGCTGCCTTACGCGCAAACACAGGAGCCCGGGAAATACCGCGTGGTCGGCGAGCCCTTCGCCAAGGGCTACCAGGGCATCATGTTCCGCAAGGACGATGCGGCCCTGCGCGAGGTCGTGACGGAGAAGCTCGCGGCGATGATCACCGACGGCGCCTACAAGGCCGTTCTCGACAAATGGGGCTTAGGTGCCAACGCGGTCGCCCAGCCCATGCTGAACGCGGCGCCGCAATGAAGCCGGCACCGGCACTCGCCGACGGATTTCCCGACCTGTCGGGAATGCAGATCGCGCGCGAGCCGCACTGGTTCCGCTGGCTGAGCGCGGCCCTGATCGTCCTCGTGCTGGCGGCGATCGCACGCGCGTTCGCCGGCGGCCAGATCGAATGGTCCTATGTCGGCCGCTTCCTGACCGCAAAGGTCATCCTCGAAGGTATCGTCAACACCATGGTGATGGCGGTGCTGGCGATGGCGCTCGGCATCGTGCTCGGCATCGTCGTCGCCATCATGCGGCTGTCGCCCAATCCGGTGCTGAAGTCGGTGGCCGCCGGCTACACCTGGCTGTTTCGCGGCACCCCGCTGATCCTGCAACTGCTGCTATGGTTCAACCTCGCGCTGGTGTTTCCGACCATCGGCATTCCCGGCCTGTGGTCCGCGCGCGCCGTCGACGTCATGACGCCGTTCCTCGCCGCGCTGCTCGGGCTCGGCATCAACCAGGGCGCCTACACCTCCGAAGTGATGCGCGCCGGCATGCTGTCAGTCGACATCGGACAATATGAAGCGGCGCAGGCGATCGGCATGGGGCGGCTGCGCGCGTTGCGCCGGATCGTGCTGCCGCAGGCGATGCGCGTGGTGATCCCGCCGCTCGGCAACGAGTTCATCGGCATGGTGAAGGCGACCTCGCTCGCCAGCGTCATCCAATATCCGGAACTGCTGCACAACGCCGAGAACATCTACTACGCCAACTCCCGCGTCATCGAGCTCCTGATTGTCGCCGGGCTCTGGTACCTGCTCGTGGTCTCAATCCTGACCCCGCTTCAGATGCTGCTCGAACGTCGCTTTGCACGCGGCATATTGCGGTTGGCGCGATGACAAGACCCCTCGTTGCGATCCGGTCCGTCGGCAAGAACTTTGGCGAGTTCCAGGCTCTCAAAAGCGTCTCGCTCGACGTCTGGCCCGGCGAGGTGATGTGCCTGATCGGCGCCTCCGGCTCCGGCAAGACCACGCTGCTCCGCTGCATCAATCAGCTTGCCACGACCGATGCGGGCGGCATCTGGCTCGATGGCGAACTGCTCGGAGTGCGCGAGCAGGGCGGCAAGCTCCGTCGCTTGAGCGAGGGCGAGATCGCGCGGCAGCGGCTGAAGACCGGCATGGTGTTCCAGCGCTTCAACCTGTTCCCGCACAAGACTGCGCTGGAGAACATCACCGAGGGCCCGACCCAGGTTCAGGGGCGTAAGGCCGACGAGGTGCGCGCGGAGGCGATCGAGCTGCTCCGTCGCGTTGGGCTTGCGGCCAAGGCGGACTGGTATCCCGCGCAGCTCTCCGGCGGGCAACAGCAGCGCGTCGCGATCGCGCGGGCGCTCGCGATGAAGCCGATGCTGATGCTGTTCGACGAGCCCACCAGCGCGCTCGATCCCGAGCTCGTCGGTGAGGTGCTCGCGGTGATGAAGCAGTTGGCGAAGAGCGGCATGACCATGATGGTGGTGACGCACGAGCTCGGCTTCGCGCGCGAGGTCGCCGACCGCGTCGTCTACATGGACCAGGGCGCGATCGTCGAGCAGGGGCAGGCATCGGACGTTCTGGGCGCGCCGCGCGAGGAGCGCACCAGGGCATTTCTTTCGGCTGTGATCTGAAAATTGGGGGCGTAGTGATGAGGAGACTTTTGGTTGCGGCGGCATTGCTGGGGGCCATGAGCGTGTCCGCGATGGCGATCGAGCTGCCGGCGGAGATCGTCAAGCGTGGCAGCCTCAAGGTGGCGCTGGTGCCGAACTATCCGCCCATGGAATTCCGCGATCCCGCCACCAACGCGCTCTCCGGCTTCGATATCGATCTGGGCGAGGCCATCGGCCGCAAGCTCGGTCTCAAGATCGAATGGCAGGAGACGAGCTTTGCCGAGTTCATGCCGTCGATCTCGACCGGGCGGGTAGATGCCATCTTGTCCGGCTTCAGCGACTATGCGAGCCGGCACGAGGTCGCGTCCTTCGTCGATTACTTGCGGAGCGGTCCGCAGTTCTTCGTGCAAGCGTCGCGCAAGACCGAGTTCAAGGATGCGGTGGCGCTCTGCGGCAAGAAAGTCGGCGCCAGCCGCCGCACCATGTTCCCGGCGCAGATCGTGGCGTGGAGCGAGAAGAACTGCGGCAGCAATCCGATCCAGGTCGTCGGCACCGACGGCTCGGCGGACGCGCGCACCCAGCTGAGGCAAGGCCGCATCGATGCCGCCGCCCAGGGCAACGAGACGCTGCCCTACATCATGGACCTCGAGCCCAACACCTATGCGACCGTGGGCGAGCCCATCGCACAGCAGTTCACCGGCATTGCTCTGCCGGTGAAGGAGAAGGCATTGCAGCAGGCAATGCTGGAGGCGGTCGACGCGCTGATCGCGGATGGCACCTACAAGACGCTGCTGGCGAAGTGGAAATTGAGCGACAACGCAATCGAGAAGGCGACCATCAATGCTGGACAGTAAGGCACTCCAGAGCATTCCGCTCGTTCCGGCCAACACCGCGGATCCCGCGCCGGAATATCCCTGGCCGAAGCCGTACACATCCGCGATGTTCCTGTCGTTCGACGTCGATGCCGAGAGCGCCTGGACCAGCAAGGACGCAGGTCATGCGCAGCGGCTCATCACCATGAGTTATGGTGGCTATGAGGCGCGCGTCGGCACGCCGAAGCTGCTGGAGTTGCTCGACCAACTCGATCTCAAGGCGACGTTCTTCGTCACGGGGTGGTCGGTCGACGCGCATCCGGCGATGGCGGAGTCCATCCTCAAGGCCGGTCACGAGATCGGCCATCACGGCTATCATCATCTACTGCCGGATCCCGGCGATCCCTGGATCGAGGAGGAGCTGGAGCGCGGCTTCGAGGCGCTGAAGCGCCGGCTCGGCGTCAAGCCGACCGGCTACCGCGCGCCCTACGGCGAGTTCACGGAAGAGCTGCGCGTCGCGCTGGTGCGCCACGGAATCGTCTACACCTCCTCGTTCCGCGACGACGTCAGGCCCTATCGCCATCGCCTCGCCGACGGCAAGCCCGGCACGATCGAGCTGCCGGTGACCGCAAGCTATGACGACTGGATGCACGGCCTGTCCGCCCGCTTCAGCCCGCGCTCGATCTTCCCGAAAGAGCATGTGCTCTCGATGTGGAAGGACGAGTTCGACGAAGTCCGCGATTGGGGCGCGATGGTGACGACCGTGCTGCATCCGCAATGCAGCGGCCGTCCGATGCGGCTGCGGCTGCTGCGCGAGTTTCTGACCTACGCAAAGTCGTGCCCGGATGTCTGGATCACCACCGGCGAGAACATCGCGGAAAACTTCCTGCGCCACGAAGCCGGTAACCGCTAATGCCCATCTCCCGCCGTTCGCTCCTCAAGGCAGCCGCTACAGTGCCGGCGCTCGCGCTGCCGGGCATCGTCCGCGCTGAATCGCAATCCACGTTGCGCTTCATCCCCGTGATCGACCTCGCCTTCGTCGATCCCATTTATTCGACCGCGCAGGTGTCGCGAAACCACGGCTTCATGGTCTACGACACGCTCTATGGCATGAGCTCTTCGCTGCAGGTCTCGCCGCAGATGCTGTCCGGCCAGGTCATCTCAGGCGACCAGCTGCAGTGGGACCTCTCGCTGCGTGACGGCCTGTTCTGGCACGACGGCGAGCGCGTGCTGGCCCGCGACTGCGTCGCCAGCATCCGCCGCTGGGCGGCGCGCGACGGTTTTGGTGGCGAGCTGATGGAGGCGACGGCCGAGCTGTCGGCTGCTGACGACCGCACCATCCGCTTTCGTCTCAAGCGCCCGTTCCCGCTGCTGCCGCAGGCGCTCGGCAAGGCCGCGATCAATGCCTGTTTCATGATGCCGGAGCGGCTGGCGAGCCAGGACCCGTTCAAGCCGCTGACCGAGGTCATCGGCAGCGGCCCGTTCCGCTATCTCGCCGACGAGCGCGTGCAGGGCGCCCGCAACGCCTATGCCAAATTCGAGCGCTATCAGCCGCGCACCGACGGCAAGCCGGACTGGACCGCCGGGCCTAAGATCGTGCACTACGACCGCGTGGTCTGGACCACGACGCCCGATGCCGGCACCGGCGTCGCCGCGCTGCAGACCGGCGAGCAGGATTGGCAGGAGACCACGCCGCATGACCTGTTGCCCGTCATCAAGGCCGCCGGAGACATCGAGACGCGCATCCTCGATCCCAGAGGCTATGCCTGCATGCTGCGCCTCAATCATCTGCAGCCGCCGTTCGACAATCCCGCGATCCGCCGCGCGCTGCTGGGGGCGATCGACCAGTCCGCCTTCATGACCGCGGTTGCCGGCGTCGATCCCGCCTTTCAGGTTTCACCGATCGGCTATTTCGCCCCAGGCACCCCGATGGCGAGCGAGGTCGGTCTCGACGTCTTCCGCGGCCCGCGCAACTACGACAAGGTCAAGGCCGACCTCAAGGCCGCCGGCTATAACGGCGAGAAGATCGTGGTGCTCGTCCCCGCCAACTCGCTGGCGCAGAAGCCGCTGGGCGAGATCGCGGTCGACTCGTTGCGCAAGGCCGGCATGAACGTCGAATATGCCGGGCTCGATTTCGCCGTCGTGTTGCAGCGCCAGCTGAAGAAGGACCCGATCGGGCAGGGCGGCTGGAGCGCGGCGGTCGGCAACTGGCAGGGCATCGACTGGCTCAACCCGGCCGGCAACACCAACATCCGCGGCGAAGGCAAGGTCGCCGGCTGGTATGCGAGCACGAAGATGGGCGAGCTGCGCAGCCAATGGCTGGCGGCCTCCGAGCTCGCCGAGCAGCAGCGCATCTGCCGCGAGATCCAGGCGGTGGCGTTCGAGGAAATCCCCTATGTTCCGATCGGCCTCTACAAGCAGCCGACCGCCTATCGCAAGGCCATCACCGGCATTCTCGACGGCACCGCTGTGTTCTGGAACGTACGCCCCGCATGAGCACCACCGCAATCTTTGGCAGCTATGTGCTGTCACGCAAGGACGGCGCGCAGCACGTGCTGCGCGACCATTGGGTTCTGGTCGAGGGCCGGAAGATCGCCGCGGTTACGCATGACAAGCCGCAGGCGGATCAGGTCTACGACCGTCCCGGCCGCTTCGTGCTGCCGGGCCTCTTGAACCTGCACAATCACTGCTTCTCCGAAGCGGTGGCGCGCAGCCACACGGAAGATGGCAATGGTCGCCGCAACAACCAGAGCATCGTCTATACGGTGCTCTTGCCGCTCACCAAGCGCGGCGCCGACCTGTTATCGGCGGAAGAGCGCATGGCGGTGGCGCGGCTCGGCATCCTCCAACTCCTGAAGGGCGGCGCCACCACGGTGATGGAGCCGTTCCGCAATTCGATTCCGGAAATGTTCGACGCGGCGGAGGAGATGGGCATCCGGTTCTACGGCGCGCCCTATCTGTTCTCCACATCCGACGCCAAAGCAGGCCCGGACGGCGTGGTGCACTATTCGGGTGATGACAGCGCCGCCCACATGGCGACCTGGGATGCGCTCTATCAGCGTTGGAACGATCGCGGCGACGGCCGCATCAGCCTTGCCATGAGCCCGCATGCCACGGACACCTGCGGCCCCGATCTCCTGCAGGCCTGCGCGGTGCGGGCGCGCGAGCTCGGCGTGCCCATCACGACGCACATGGCGCAGAGCCGCGCCGAGGTCGAGACCATCGGTCGACGCTTTGGCGGCCGCACGCCGGCGCAATATCTGGACTGGCTCGGCCTGCTGGCGCCCGACCTCATGGCGGCACATTGCATGTTCAGCAGCGACGACGACCTCAAGCTGATGGCCGCGCGTGGCATGACCGTGCTGAACTGCCCGCGCGTCTTCGCGCGCGCCGGCATCACCGCGGCGTTCAGCCGCTTCGCCGAGCACGGCGTGCGCACCGTGGTCGGCACCGACGGCTACAACATGGACCTGCTCGGCGAGCTCAATGCGGCGTCGCTGATCTCAAAGGTCACCTCGGCGCGTCCCGACGTCGCGAACTCGCCGGAGCTGATCGAAGCGAACACGGCTGTCGCCGCCGATGTCATCAAGCGTCCGGATCTCGGCCGCATCGAGCCGGGCGCCACCGCCGATCTCACCGTTGTCGATCTCACTCACCCCCATCTTCGGCCGCTGTTCGACCCGCGCCGCGCATTGATCGCGCTCGCCAACCGCGCCAATATCGATCAGGTCATGGTCGACGGCCGCGTGCTGATCGACGCTGGCCGCTATCTCGGCGCCGATGAGGCGGCGATCACGGCGGCGGGCAGCGCCGCGATCGGCAAGATCTGGGATCTGCCGGAGGCGCAGGCTGCGTTCAACGGTTGAGCGCGGCTGGCGCTACGACGACGGTGCGCTCCCTCTCCCGCTTGCGGGAGAGGGTAGGGGAGAGGGCTCTCTCCTCGTAGGGATACCCCCCGTGTGGAGAGAACCCTCTCCCGACGCTACGCGCCGACCTCTCCCGCGCGCGGGAGAGGTTGCAGCGAGCCTGTGGCTGCACTGTGCAAACCCAAGTCCTGATCCTCGAACTCCACCAGCGCCTTGCGCATGGTCTCGACCAGGTCCAGCGCCACCGGTGAAGGACTGCGCTGTGCCGGAAAGACCGCGGAGAATTCGAAGTCGATGCGCGGCAGGAAGCGCCGCACGACGACGCCGCGCGTTGCGAATTCCTGCGCGGTGAAGGGATCGCAGATCGAAACGCCCAGCCCCGACGACACCATGCCACACATGATTTCCGACAGCGTGGTCTCGACTCTGAGCACGCGACGGACATCGTGACGATGGAAAACCTGATCGACGAGGTGCCGGCTCGACGATCCCGCCGACAGTGAGATGAAGGTCTCGCCCTCGAAATCGCGCGGCTCCAGCACCTCTTTCTCGGCCAGATGATGACCGGTCGGCAGCACGGCGACCCGCGCCAGGCCCGGCAGCCGTAGGCTCGGCAGGCCGGAATGCGCGATCGGCACCTCGGCAAAACCGATGTCGCATTGGTTGTTCAGCACCCAGTCGACCACGATCGGCGAGATCACGCCGAAGAAGGCAAGGTTGAGATTGGGCCGCTCCATCAAGAAATGCCCCGCGAGCCGCGGCAGATAGCCGTTGGCCAGCGCCGGCAGCGCAGCGATCCGCAGCGAGCCAGTGCGGCGGCCGCGGATTTCCTCGGCCGCTGCCGTGATGCGCTCGAGACCGACGAAGGAGCGCTCGACCTCGGTGTAGAGCGCCATCGCGGCCGCGGTGGGCACGAGGCCGGTGCCGCGCCGCTCGAACAGCTCCATCTTGAGCAGCGCCTGGAAGTCGCGCAGCAGCCGGCTGACCGCGGGTTGTGTCACCGCCATCAGCTTCGCCGCCTCGGTGACGCTGCCGGTCAGCATCGTGGCCCGGAAGGCCTCCACCTGCCGCGAATTGATCCGCGCCATCCCGTGATCCAATCATAACATTTCAGCATGCAAAGGGTGCCATTATTCATTGGACGATGGAAGTATAGGTTGCGATCTTTTTCATCAGAGCTGGAGACAGCCCGCTTTTTCGGCAGATTGGAGGACTTCCAACCTCCAGATCGCGCTAAACCCGCCGAGCAGGGGCCGGAGCCCTGGTCGGGAGAAGGATGGCGCGGAAGGAAATGCGGCAGGCGCTTCGGCCGGAGACTTGTCGGCACGTCACCTCATTCCGGTATTGGAGATCGGTCCATATGAAGACTCTTCGCCTTCTGACTGCGGTCAGCATCGCAGCGCTCATTGCCGCCCCCTCGGTCGCCTCGGCCCAGCAGAAAACGCTTTATGTCGCCGGCTATGGCGGCTCGTTCGAGAAGACCATCCGCGACGAGGTGATTCCGGCCTTCGAGAAGGAGAACGGCGTCAAGGTCGAGTACGTTGCCGGCAACTCCACCGACACGCTGGCAAAGCTTCAGGCGCAGAAGGGCAACCAGCAGATCGACGTCGCCATCGTCGACGACGGCCCGATGTACCAGGCGATCCAGCTCGGCTTCTGCGGCAAGCTCGACGGGCTGCCGGCCGATCTCTACGATACAGCCCGCTTCAAGGACGATCGTGCCGTTGCGATCGGCATCGTCGCGACCGGCCTGATGTACAACACCAAGGTGTTCAAGGAGAAGGGCTGGGCGCCGCCGACTTCGTGGAATGACCTGAAGGACACGAAATACGCCAAGCAGCTCGTGATCCCGCCGATCAACAACACCTACGGCCTCGAGGCACTGGTGATGCTGTCGAAGATGAACGGCGGCGGCGAGACCAACGTCGATTCCGGCTTCAAGATCTTCAAGGAGCAGATCAATCCGAACGTGCTGGCCTATGAGCCGTCGCCGGGCAAGATGACCGAGCTGTTCCAGTCCGGCCAGGCCGTGATCGCGGTGTGGGGTACCGGCCGCGTGCAGAGCTTTGCCAATACCGGCTTTCCCGTCGACTTCGTGTACCCGAAGGAAGGCGCAGCGACCCTGCTGACCACGGCGTGTCCGATCAACAAGCCCAACGCCTCGCCGCTCGCAGCGAGCTTCGTCAAGATGCTGCTCGATCCAAAGATCCAGCTCGTGCTGCTGAAGGACTACGGCTACGGCCCGGTGCTGAAATCGCTGGTGATTCCGCCCGAGCTCGGCAAGATGGCGCCGATCGGCGAGCGTGCGGCCAAGCTCTACAATCCGGACTGGACGGTCATCAACGACAAGCGCGAGGAGTGGACCAAGCGCTGGAACCGCGAGGTCGAGCGCTGATCGGTCGCGGCGGAGACAGCGTCATGGCCTATCTCGAGCTCGATCGGGTCGCAAAGCAGTTCGGCGCGCAGACTGTGGTCGATGACTTCAGCCTATCGGTGGGGAAGGGGGAGTTCATCTCCTTCCTCGGCCCATCCGGCTGCGGCAAGACCACGACATTGCAGATGATCGCGGGCTTCCTCGATCCCACGCGCGGCGCGATCCGCCTGGAGGGCAAGGACCTCACCGCGGTTCATCCGGCTAAGCGTGGCCTCGGCATCGTGTTCCAGAGCTACGCGCTGTTTCCGCATATGACCGCGGCGGAGAACGTCGCCTTTGGCCTCGAGATGCGCAACGTGTCCCGAGGCGAGCGGGCCGAGCGCGTGCGGGCCGCGCTGGCGATGGTGGGACTTGCCGGCTACGAGAACCGCCATCCGCGCCGCATGTCCGGCGGCCAGCAACAGCGCGTGGCGCTGGCGCGCGCGCTGGTGATCAAGCCGAGCGTGCTGCTGCTCGACGAGCCGCTGTCCAATCTCGACGCAAAGCTGCGCGAGGAGATGCAGATCGAGCTGCGCCAGATCCAGCGCACCGTCGGCACCACCACGATCCTGGTCACGCACGACCAGAACGAGGCGATGTCGCTGTCCGACCGTATCGTGGTGATGAGCCAGGGCAAGATCGAGCAGATCGGCACGCCGCAGGAAACCTATGAGAAGCCGGCCTCGGCCTTCGTCTCGCAATTCCTCGGCAAGACCAACGACTTTGCCGGAACAATCGACCGGACCGTCGCGCCGACGCAGTTGGTGGCTGGCTCCTGGCGCGCACCGGCGCCGGCTGGGCTTGGCGGTCCCGTCACCGTCAGCGTTCGCCCCGAAAGAATCGGCTTTGGCGATACAGGGCTCAGCGCAAAGATCATCACGCGCATCTTCCAGGGTAATCACTGGCTGTTCCAGTGCGACAGCGAATGCGGCCCGGCGATCGTGATCCGCCAGAACGACGGCAAGGCGCAGCCGGCCGAAGGCGACGCGGTTCGCCTCACCTGGCAACCTGCGGACATGAGCGTGCGCGCGAGGGCTGGCGCATGAGCATGGCCGTCGAGGAGCGCAGCACGCGCGCGCCCTGGGCGCTGACGGCGCCCGCCTTGATGCTGTTCGTCGGCGTGCTGCTGATTCCGCTGGCGATGACGGTGATGCTGTCGTTCCACGATTGGGGCCAGTACAAGGGCATCGAGCCGGTCTTCATCCTCAAGAACTGGCACGAGATCGCGACCGATCCCTATTACGCCGAGATGTTCTGGCGGACCTTCCGCATTGCGATCCTGACCACGCTGCTCACGGCTCTGCTGGGCGCGCCCGAAGCCTACATCCTCAACCGCATGAGCGGCCGTTGGAAGAGCTTCTTCCTGCTGGTCATTCTCGGGCCGCTCTTGATCTCGGTGGTGGCACGCACGCTCGGCTGGGCGTTGCTGTTCGGCGGCAATAACGGCCTCGTCAATAAGCTGCTGATGTCGCTTGGCGCGATCCGTTCGCCCATTCCCTTCATGTTCACCGAAACAGGCATGGTCGTCGCGCTCGCGCATGTGATGATGCCGTTCATGGTGCTGTCGGTGTGGGCGGCGCTCCAGCGCCTCGATCCGCAGATCGAGAATGCCGCGATGTCGCTCGGCGCGAGCCCTGCCACCATCATCCGCCGCATCATCATGCCGCAGATCATGCCGGGCGTGCTCTCGGGCGCGATCATCGTGTTCTCGCTCTCGGCCAGCGCCTTCGCGACGCCGGCGATCATCGGCGGCCGGCGGCTCAAGGTCGCGGCGACGCTCGCCTATGACGAGTTCCTCAACACGCTGAACTGGCCGCTCGGCGCTGCCGTCGCGACGCTGCTGCTGGTCGCGCTGGTGCTGATCGTCGTCGGCAGCAACGCGCTGATCGAGCGGCGTTATGCGGAGGTGTTCCGATGAGACGGAACGGTCCGCTGGCGCTGATCTTCCATGCCATCTTCGTCATCGTCATGGTGGCGCCGATCCTGGTGGTCTGCCTCGTCGCGTTCACGCCCGAAGGTTTTCTATCGCTGCCGACCAACGGTTTTTCGCTGCGCTGGTTCAGGACCATCGCGAGCTATCCCGAGTTCATCCACGCCTTCTGGGTCAGCCTCGGACTCGGCGCGCTCTCTTCCTCGGTGGCGCTGCTGTTCGCGGTGCCTGCCGCGCTCGCGATCGCGCGCTATCGCTTCCGCGGCCGTGATGTGCTGGCGGCGCTGTTCCTGTCGCCGCTGATGATCCCGCATGTCGTGCTCGGCATCGCCTTTCTGCGTTTCTTCACCTCGGCGGGGCTCGGCGGCAGCTTCGCCGCGCTGATCATCGCCCATGTCCTCATCGTGTTCCCGTTTGCGCTGCGGCTGACGCTGGCGGCGGCGACCGGCATGGACCGCACGGTCGAGATGGCGGCCGTCTCGCTCGGCGCCGGCGGCTGGACGCTGTTTCGCCGCGTGACCTTGCCGCTGATCCTGCCGGGCGTCATCAGCGGCTGGGCGCTCGCCTTCATCCAGTCCTTCGACGATCTCACCATGACCGTCTTCCTCGCGGCCCCCGGCACCGAGACGTTGCCGGTGCGCATGTTCCTTTATATCCAGGACAACATCGATCCGCTGGTAACGTCGGTCTCGGCCTGCGTGATCGCGATCACCATGACCGCCCTCATTCTGCTCGACCGCTTCTACGGGCTCGACCGCGTGCTCGCCGGCAAGGGCGATACGGGACGATAGGAGAACTCATGTCAGGGGAATACGACGTCGCCGTCGTCGGCGGCGGACTGCTCGGCTCCGCCATTGCCTGGGGCCTCGGCCGCATCGGCAAGAAGGTTGCCGTGCTCGACGAGGGCGATATCACGAAGCGCGCCTCGCGCGCGAACTTTGCGCTGGTCTGGGTCCAGAGCAAGGGGCTCGGCATGCCGGCCTATACGGTCTGGACGGTGCGCGCGTCGGAGGCGTGGGGCCGGCTCGCGTCCGAACTGAAGCAGCAGACCGGCCTCGATGTCTGCCTCCAGCAGAACGGCGGCTTTCATCTCACGCTTGGCGAGGACGAATTCGGCCAGCGCGCCGACCTCGTCAAACGCATGCACAACCAGATCGGCGCCGCCGATTACAAGATGGAGATGTTGTCGGCGTCGGAAGTCAAGAAATCGCTGCCGCTGATTGGCCCCGAAGTCTCGGGCGGCAGCTATTGCCCGCTCGACGGTCACGTCAACTCGCTGCGCACTTTCCGGGCCTTCCACACTGGCTTCAGGGCGTTCGGCATCGATTATTTTCCGGAGCGGCCGGTCTCGGCGATCGGCAAGAGCGGCGGCGAATTCCGCTTGGCCACGCCGAAGGGCGAGCTGCGCGCCGCCAAGATCGTGCTAGCGGCGGGCAATGCCAATCAGACGCTGGCGCCGATGGTCGGCCTCCTTGCTCCGATGGGACCGACTCGCGGCCAGATCGTGGTAACCGAGCGCACCATGCCGTTCTTGCCGCATCCGCTGACGACGATCCGCCAGACCGACGAGGGCACGGTGATGATCGGCGACAGCAAGGAGGACGAGCTCGATGACCGCGCACTGAAGCACTCGATCAGCTCAGTGATGACCGACCGCGCCCAGCGCATGTTCCCGCATCTGTCGCGCCTCAACGTAGTCAGGAGCTGGGCCGGCATTCGCGTGATGCCGCAGGACGGCTTTCCGATCTACGACCAGTCGGAGACGCATCCCGGCGCGTTCGTGGCCTGCTGCCATTCCGGCGTGACGCTCGCATCCAACCACGCTTTCGAGGTCGCACGCATGGTGGCGCAGGGCGCGCTCGAGCCGGAGCTTGTCGGCGCGTTCTCGGCCAGCCGTTTTGGCGGCGCGGGCGCGGCGAACAACAGCGGCTACTAGAAATTATTCAGCAAGGAGCCAAGAGGCATCCCCATGTTCAGGCGATCCGAACAGGACCAGCGTCCACCGGTCCAGATCTTCGTCGACGGCGTTGCCGTCGCAGCGCGCCAAGGTGACACCGTCTCCGCCGCGCTGCTGGCCTCCGGCGTTGACGCACGGCGTTCTACCGCAGTGAGCGGCGCGCCGCGTCTGCCCTATTGCATGATGGGCGTGTGTTTCGACTGCCTCGTCACGATTGACGGCGTCGGCAATCGGCAAGGCTGCCTCGTGCCCGTCGCCGAGGGCATGCAGGTCGAAATCCAGAAGGGCAAGCGGGAGATCGGAAAATGACTGTGGCTCCCAAGTCCGAAGACTACGACGTCGTGGTGATCGGCGCCGGGCCCGCGGGCCTTGCTGCTGCCGCGACATCCGCCGAGGCCGGCCTCTCGACGCTGCTGCTCGACGAGAATATCGGCCCCGGCGGCCAGGTGTTTCGCGCGATCTCCTCGACGCCGGTGACCAACCGCAACCAGCTCGGCGCCGATTACTGGGTCGGTGCCGATCTCGTGCAGGCGCTGCGTGCGAGCGGCGCCGAGGTCATCCATCGTGCCACGGTCTGGAGCCTCGACCGCAATCTCGAGATCGCCGTGTCCATCGGCGGCGCATCCGCCTTCGTCAAGGCCAAGCGTGTGATTCTTGCGACCGGCGCGCTGGAGCGGCCGTTCCCGATTCCCGGCTGGACGCTGCCGGGCGTGATGACCGCGGGCGCGGCGCAGACCATGCTGAAGTCCTCGGCACTGGTGCCCGATGGACGCACGGTGATCGCAGGGCAGGGGCCGCTGCTCTGGCTGCTCGCCGCGCAGATCCTGCGACTTGGCGGCCGCATCGACCGCATTCTCGACACCACCGAGCGCCGCAATTATCTCGCGGCGCTGCCGCACGCCTTCGCGTTCCTGACCTCGCCCTATTTCGCCAAGGGCCTGTCGATGATGCGCGAGGTGAAGGCGAAGGTGCAGGTCGTCTCGGGCGTCACCGAGCTCTCTGCGGCTGGTGACGGCCTGCTCGCCAGCGTAAGCTATGTCGCCGGCCGCAAGCGCGAGACCATACCTGCGGATCTGCTGCTGCTGCATCAGGGCGTCGTGCCCAACGTCAATCTGGCGATGGCGGCTGGCGTCGAGCATCACTGGGACGATCTGCAATTGTGTTGGTCGCCGGTGCTCGATGCGAGCGGCCATTCGTCGGTCGCCGGCATTGCTATCGCAGGGGACGGGGCAGGCATCGGCGGCGCAAATGCAGCCGTAGTCCGCGGCCGCATCGCGGCGCGTGCGGCGGTGGATGCACTAGCACCTGCAGCCGCGGCGAAGCTCCCTGCAATTGCAACGCTCCGCGCCGATCTCGCGAAGGCCGAGCGCGGCCGCGTCTTCCTCGACACCCTGTTCCGCCCAGCGCCGCAATTCCGCATTCCTTCAGGCGACACCATCGTCTGCCGCTGTGAGGAGGTCACGGCAAAGGACGTGCTCGATGCCGTCGCGATCGGCGCGACCGGGCCGAACCAGCTCAAGGCCTATCGCCGCACCGGCATGGGTCCGTGCCAGGGCCGGCTCTGCGGCCTCACCGTCACCGAGCTGATGGCGCAGGCGCGCGGCAAGTCCCCGCAGGAGATCGGCTATTACCGTCTGCGCGCGCCGGTGAAGCCGATCACGCTCGCCGAGCTGGCCACCGTTCCGAAGACCGAAGCCGACGTCAAGGCCGTGGTGCGCGGATGACCAGGAACGTGGATGCGATCGTCGTCGGCGGCGGCATCCACGGATGTTCGACCGCGTTGCATCTGTGCCTCGCCGGCCTGAAGCCGGTGCTGATCGAGAAGGACTACGCCGGCCGCCATGCCTCGGGTGTCAATGCCGGCGGAGTCCGTCAGCTCGCACGGCATGTTCCCGAAATCCCGCTCTCGATCCGCTCAATGGGGATCTGGGAGAAGATATCAGATCTCCTCGACGACAATTGCAGCTTCGAGAGCCACGGCCAGGTATTGGTCGCGGAAGACGAGGAGGAGCTCGCGATCTGTCGCGCGCGTGTCGCCGAGCTCAACGCGCTCGGCTTTACCCATGAAGAGCTGATCGACGCGACTGAACTACGGCGCCTCGTGCCGGCCGTCGCCGAGACCTGTCCCGGCGGCGTGGTCTCGCGCCGGGACGGAGCCGCCAATCCGGCGCAGACGACGACGGCATTCCGTCGCAAGGCGGAGCAATTAGGTGCGACCGTGCGCGAGGGCGTGGCCGCCAGCAATATCCGCTACAGCGATGGGCTCTGGCACGTCGACGTCGGCACGGACAGCTATGCTGCGCCGGTGCTCGTCAACGCCGCGGGCGCCTGGGCCGGCAGGATCGCAGCCGCCCTCGGCGAAGCCGTTCCAGTCGAGACCGTTGCGCCGATGCTGATGATCACCTCGCGCGTGCCACACTTCATCGATCCCGTCGTGATCCTGCGCGGGCGCAAACTCTCCTTCAAGCAATTCAAGAACGGCACCGTGCTGATCGGCGGCGGCCATCTGGCGACGCCCGACCAGGACCGGAACGAGACGGTGCTGGACTGGAAGAGCCTCGCGACCAGCGCGCAGACCGTGTTCGAGCTATTCCCGGTGATGCGCAGCGCCACCATCGTTCGCGCATGGGCCGGCATCGAGGCGAGGATGAAGGACGATCTGCCCGTGTTCGGGCCAAGCAGCCGTCACAAGGGCCTCTATCACCAGTTCGGCTTCTCGCTGCACGGTTTTCAGCTCGGCCCCGGCGCGGGCGCCGTGATGGCGGAGCTGATCGTCAACGGGGGCACCCAGACTCGCGTCAGTGATCTCGGCATCGATCGCTTCCATCCCTCCACGCTCTAAGAAGAGGACATCATGAGCATCAACCGCAGCATTCGCACGCCCATCATGCACCGCGCCGTCGAGGCCAACGGCTTCGTCTTCCTCGGTGGCACCATTGCCGACGACACCTCAGTCTCGATGGGCGAGCAGACCCGCAACATCCTCGGCAAGATCGCCGGCTATCTGAAGGAGGCCGGCACCGACAAGTCTCGCGTCGTCAGCGCTTCGATCTTCGTCACCGATCTCTCCAAGAAGAAGGAGATGGATGCCGCCTGGACCGAGTTCTTCGGCGACAATCTCCCCACCCGCGCCACCGTCGGCGTCGCCGATCTCGGCGGCGGCGCACTGATCGAGGTGGTGGTCACCGCCCTGAAGGGTTGACCGCACACGGCGACGAAGGACGACAGCGCCTCCCGCGCTGTCGTCTCCTCGCGGCGTGCCTTGATCTCGCCGTTCGATGGGACTATTTGGAGAGTTCCTCAATCAGGATACTTGCAGCCATGGATATGAGCCCGACCGCAAAGCCCACCTGCCTTGCTCACGGGGAATTCCATGTCTGCCTCAATCGTTCTCTCGAACCTGTCGCTGTCCACGCCTGACGGCCGTTCTCTTCTCTCCAACATCGATCTGACATTCCCAGCCGAGCGGACCGGTCTCGTCGGCCGCAACGGAGTCGGGAAGACGACGCTGCTTGCGTCGATCTCCGGGGAATCCGTGCCCCAGTCAGGGCGCGTTCTGATCAACGGGACCATCGGCCTGTTGCGTCAGGATGTGCAGGTCCTTGCCGGCGCGACCGTGGCCGACCTGTTCGGCGCGCGGCTGGCACTGGACCTGCTTCGCCGTGCGGAGCGAGGCGATGCCTCGGCCGATGAGATCGCTGCGATCGACTGGACGCTCGAGACGCGGCTCGAAGCCGCGCTGGCGCGCCTCGGGTTCGATTCGTCTCCCGACACGGAGCTATCTTGCCTGTCCGGCGGCCAGATCACCCGGGTTCGACTCGCCGCACTGATTTTCGCCGAGCCCGACTTCCTGCTCCTGGACGAGCCCACCAACAATCTCGACAAGGACGGACGCAAAGCGGTGACCGATCTGCTCGCCGCCTGGCGCGGCGGCGCGATCGTCGTCAGCCACGACCGGAGCTTGCTGGAGACCATGGACGCGATCGTCGAACTGACCTCGCTCGGAGCTACGCGATACGGCGGCAATTGGAGTCGGTATCGCGAGCAGAAGGCCGTCGAGCTTGCGGCCGTCCGGCACGACCTCGCGCATGCCGAAAAGCGTCTCTCCGAGATCGACGGCAAGGCCCAAGAGGCTGCGGAAAGGAAAGCGCGCAAGGATGGCAGCGGAAGGAAGAAACGCGCCAAGGGCGACATGCCGCGGATCCTGGCCGGTGCACGCAAGGACCGTAGCGAGGACAGCGGCGGCAAGAACGCACAAATCGCCGAGCGGCGGCGCGCAGACGCGATCGATGCTGTGGATGGGGCGCGCCGGCGCATCGAGATTCTTCAGCCGTTGTCGGTCAAGTTGCCCGCGACCGGCCTGCCGGAGGGCAGGGAGGTGCTTTGGCTCGACGGCGTCAGTGTAGGCTATCGGCCTGAGCGGCCGGTCTTCCGGGATCTATCGCTCACGATCGTCGGTCCGGAGCGCGTCGCGCTGGTCGGACCCAACGGCTCCGGCAAGACGACGCTGCTGAAATTGATCGCGGGCGAGCTGCGCCCGCTCTCCGGCACCGTGCGGGTCAGGCCGGACTTCGCGTTGTTCGACCAGAAGGTCAGGCTACTCGATCCCGCGATCTCCATCCTGCACAATTTCGGGCGTCTCAATCCGAAGGCGGGTGCGAATGAATGCCACGCCGCACTGGCGCGGTTCATGTTTCGCGCCGATGCGGCCTTGCAGATCGTCGGAAGCCTGAGCGGCGGGCAGCTGTTTCGTGCAGGCCTTGCCTGTGTGCTTGGCGGACTGACTCCGCCGTCCCTGCTGATTCTCGACGAGCCGACCAACCATCTGGATGTCGAGTCCATCGAAACCGTCGAGGCAGGCTTGAGAACCTATGACGGCGCTCTGCTCGTCGTCAGTCATGACGAGACATTCCTGCAGGCAATCGGGGTCACGCGGCGGCTCGATCTTGCCGGCGAACGTGATTCCAAAGGCTCATCATTCGAATAATAAAAACCCGACGCCCTGCCCCCAGCGCGTCGGGTAAAAAAGATGAGTATCAGTCCGTGATTCCAATGCCTTCTTGTGACGCTTATCCTGCCGATTTTCCACTCCGGGAAACTACCGCATCGGAATTGGGCTGCGCCTGTCTTCGATCTACGCACCTCCGCCCGGTTCCAGCGCTTCGCCGATCTCCAGCGGGTGGGCCATGGTCTCGTGCAGCGCGTCGCGGTCGAGTT
This sequence comes from Bradyrhizobium sp. USDA 326, assembly GCF_049739485.1. Taxonomy (NCBI): domain Bacteria; kingdom Pseudomonadati; phylum Pseudomonadota; class Alphaproteobacteria; order Hyphomicrobiales; family Nitrobacteraceae; genus Bradyrhizobium; species Bradyrhizobium sp. USDA 326. The sequence goes on along the minus strand of NZ_JBMGQA010000001.1, from coordinate 1,256,110 downwards.
CGCCTTCAGAGATGCTGATGACGACGCAGGCGACGCCATTGCCGATCAGGTTGGTCAGCGCGCGGCATTCGCTCATGAACTTGTCGATGCCGACCAGGATCGCGATCGACTGGATCGGAATATCAGGCACAATCGAGAGCGTCGCCGCGAGCGTGATGAAGCCGGCTCCGGTCACGCCCGAGGCCCCCTTCGAGGTGATCATGGCGATGCCGAGGATGCCGAGCTCCTGCCAGATGGTCAGATGCGTGTTGGTCGCCTGCGCCAGGAACAGCGTCGCCAGCGTCATGTAGATGTTGGTGCCGTCGAGGTTGAAGCTGTATCCCGTCGGAATGACGAGGCCGACCACCGAGCGCGAGGCGCCGAGATGCTCCATCTTCTGGATCATCTGCGGCAGCACCGTCTCGGAGGAAGACGTGCCGAGCACGATCAGGAGCTCGTCCTTGATGTAGGCGATGAAGCGCAGGATCGAGAAGCCCGCCAGCCGTGCGATCGCACCTAGCACGACCAGTACGAACAGGATGCTGGTGAGATAGAACGTGCCGATCAGGGCGGCGAGGTTGAGCAGCGAGCCGAGACCGTAGGCGCCGACGGTGAACGCCATCGCCCCGAAGGCGCCGATCGGCGCGACGCGGACGATGATGCGGATGATGCCGAAGAACATCTTCGCGGCCTTGTCGATCGCGTCCGCAATGGGCTCGCCGGCCTTGCCGAGGAAGGCGATGGCGAAGCCGGAGAGAATCGAGATCAGCAGCACCTGCAGGAGGTCGCCGCGCGCGATTGCGCCCAGATAGCTGTCGGGGATGATCGCCATCAGATGGGCGACGATGCCCTCTTCCTTGGCCTTGGTGACGTAGGTCGCGACCGATTTTGGATCGATGGTGGCGGGATCGATGTTGAAGCCGCGCCCGGGCTGGAGAATCTCACCGACCAGCAGGCCGACCGCGAGCGCGACGGTCGAGACCGTCTCGAAATAGATCAGCGACTTCAGCCCGACCCGGCCGACGCGCTTGAGGTCGCCCATCGAGGAGATGCCGTGCACCACGGTGCAGAAGATCACCGGCGCGATCATCATCTTGATCAACGCGATGAAGCCGTCGCCGAGCGGCTTCAAGGCCTTGCCGAGATCAGGATAGAAATAGCCGATGAGCACGCCGAGTACGATCGCGATCAAGACCTGCACGTAGAGGATCTTGTACCAGGGCTGGTGCCGGCGATGGATGGCTGGCTGGATCGCGACTTGTGTCATAGAGTGAGCCCCGGAACGCATTGATCTTGCAGGATTTGAATCTTGCATGAGCTGCATCATGTGATGGCCGCAGCAGAAGCGACAATCACATTTTTGTCTGTTCGCACGAAGATCGGGTCGTTGCGCCCGCAATTGGGGGAAACATGTCGACTGCAACGGGCTCGGACCAGCAAGGCTATTTTCCGCGCTGGACGTTGAAGACCTCTGGCGTGATCATGCCCGAGGAGCGGCTGTCCTGGGGCCAGACTGCTGTGTCCGGCCTCCAGCATTGCGTCGCAATGTCGGGCTCGACGATCATCGCGCCGCTGCTGATGGGGTTCGATCCGAATGTTGCGGTCTTGTTCTCCGGCATCGGCACGCTGATCTTCTTCGTCATCGTCGCCGGGCGCGTGCCGAGCTATCTTGGCTCGAGCTTCGCGTTCATCGCCGTCGTCATCGCGGCCACCGGCTATGCCGGGCAGGGGCCGAACCCGAATCTGTCGGTGGCGCTCGGCGGCATCGTAGGAGCCGGAGTGCTGTACGGCGTGATTGCCCTGATCGTGATGTGGTCGGGCGTCGGCTGGGTCGAGCGCCTGATGCCGCCGACCGTCACCGGCGCTGTGGTCGCCGCGATCGGCCTCAACCTCGCGCCCGTGGCGGTCAAGGCGGTGAGCGCCAATGCGTTCGACACGGGAATCGGGCTCGCGACCGTTCTGATCATCGGCGTCGTGGCCGTTGCCGCTCCAGGCCTGTGGCGTCGCCTCCCGATCATCCTCGGCGCGATCGGCGGATATCTCTTGTACTTGCTGTTCGCGAACGGCCTCGGCTTCGGCAAGCGGATCGACTTTGCGCAACTCTCGGCCGCGCCGTGGCTGGGCCTGCCGAGCTTCACCGCGCCGAGCTTCCATGCCGATGCGATTGTCTTGATCGCGCCGGTTGCGGTCATTCTCGTCGCCGAGAATCTCGGTCACATCAAGGCCGTCGGCGCCATGACGGGCCGCAGTCTCGATGCCTATCTCGGCCGTGCCCTGTTCGCCGACAGCCTTGCGACCATCGTCGCGGCCTGCGGCGGCGGCACCGGCGTCACCACCTATGCCGAGAACATCGGGGTCATGGCGGCGACGAAGGTCTATTCGACCTTGCTGTTTGCCTTCGCCGCGGCGGTGTCGATCATGCTCGGCTTCTCGCCGAAATTCGGCGCGCTGATTCTGTCGATCCCCGGGGCAGTCATCGGAGGCCTCTCGATCGTGCTGTTCGGGTTGATCGCTGCAATGGCGGGACGCATCTGGGTCGAGAACAGGGTCGACTTTGCCAATCCTGCAAACCTGATCACCGTCGCCGTGGCGCTGACCGCGGGCGCTGGTGACCTCACGCTCAGGTTCGGCGGGTTCACGATCGGCGGGATCGGCACCGCGACCTTCGGGGCTATCATCCTTCACCAGATCCTGACCTCGTCAGCGGTGCGGCGCGCCGAATGAAGCCCTGCGATGCGCTGATGGATGGAACAAAAATGCGCTTCTGCCGATGATGAGGCATTCCGGAGAGAACCCATGCCGCAAACCGAACGTTCAACCTCGTTTCCCTCGCGCCTTGTCGGCCAATACGCGCTGGTGACCGGTGCCTCGCAAGGCATCGGCCGCGCCGTCGCCGTCCGGCTCGCCCAGGAAGGCGCAACCGTCGCCATCAACTATTTCGAGAACGTGGAGCGGGCCGAGGAGACGCTCGCGCTCGCTCGGGCAGCTTCGCGCTCGCGCGGCCACGGCGAGCCCGATCATTGCATCGTCAAGGCCAATGTCGGCGATGAGCAGGACATTGCTGCGATGTTCGAGGCGATCTTTTCCCGCTGGAAACGTCTCGATTGTCTTGTCAACAATGCCGGCTTCCAAAAGGAATCGCCGAGCGAGGCCCTCGACGTCGAAGCCTATCGCCGCATCATCGACGTCAATCTCAACGGTGCCGTGCTCTGCGCGCAGAAGGCGCTCGCTCACTTCGTCGCACGCGGCGGAGGCGGCAGCATCATCAACTGCTCGAGCGTCCACCAGATCATTCCAAAACCCGGCTATCTCGCTTATTCGATCAGCAAGGGAGGCATGGCCAATCTGACGCGCACGCTGGCGCTCGAATTTGCCAGCCGGGGCATTCGCGTCAACGCGGTGGGACCAGGCGCGATCGACACGCCGATCAACGTGGCATGGACCGGTGACCCCGAAAAGCGCGGCGTGGTTACCAGCCACATTCCGCTGGGCCGCGTCGGCACGCCGGAAGAGATCGCCGCCGTGTTCGCTTTCCTTGCCTCGGAGGACGCGAGCTACATCACTGGACAGACGCTCTATGCCTGCGGAGGCCTGACGCTGTTCCCTGAATTCCGGGAGAATTGGGCCAGCTGAACGTCCCATCCGCATCGGCGGCCGCCACTGCCCGCACGGAGAAACCAGGCGGGTTGGGGGCTGCGGCGCCGTGTGCTATCGACCGCGGGCGCCGCGGCCGCTATTGGCAAGCGCCGACACGTGACGGGCTCGTGACCACAACCATCAACATCAATGCCTACAGTGACGCGCTGGTGGTCCTCGGCACTGCCGGCGTCGTGGTGCCGATCGTCCGCCACTGGGGTATCAATCCGGTGCTGGGCTATCTCGGTGCCGGCGCCATTCTCGGTCCACTCGGGCTCGGCTCGGTGGTTCGAGAAATCCCGTTCCTGTACTGGTTTACGGTGACGGATGCGCAGAACGTCGAGGGTATCGCCAATCTTGGCATCGTCTTCCTGCTATTTCTGATCGGGCTCGAGCTGTCTTTCAGGCGGCTCGTCACGATGCGACGGCTGGTGTTCGGGCTTGGCGGCCTGCAGGTGGCGGCAACGTCCGCCTTGATATTCGGCGTGGCGCTTCTATTCGGGCAAGACTCCGATACCGCCGTTATCATTGGCGCGAGCCTTGCGCTGTCCTCGACGGCCATCGTGCTCGAGATTCTCTCCGCCGAGAGACGGCTTGCGACCACAGCCGGGCGCGCCAGCTTCTCGGTGCTGCTGGCCCAGGACCTCGCCGTGGTCCCCATTCTCGTCTTCGTTTCGGTCCTCGGTGCAGGTAGCGCTGGTTCGGTCGTGACGCACATCTCCAGTGCGATCCTGAAGGCGGTCGTGGCGGTCGTTTTTCTCATTCTGATCGGACGGCTGCTGATGCGTCCGCTCTTCCAGATGGTTGCGGGCACCCATTCGACGGAGTTGTTTGTCGCGGCGACCCTGTTCGTCATCGTCGGCGCAGGGCTTGCCGCACACCAGGCCGGCCTGTCGATGGCGCTCGGGGCGTTCGTTGCAGGGCTGATGCTGGCGGAAACGGAGTATGGCAAAGCCATCGAGGCCACCGTCGAGCCGTTCAAGGGCCTGCTGCTCGGCATCTTCTTTTTCACCGTCGGCATGGCCATCGACTTCCGCGTGTTCATGCGCGAGCCCGGTTGGCTGCTGGCTGCCGTTGTCGGCATTCTCGTCGGCAAGGCGATCGTGCTCATCATTCTGGGGCGCCTCTTCAGGCTCTCATGGCCGGCGGCGATCGAGATCGGCTTCCTGCTGGGTCCCGTCGGGGAATTTGCCTTCGTCAGCATCGGAATGGCGTCGGCCGGCGGCCTGATCGAGCCTCGCGTGTCGAGCTTTGTCGTCGCCATCACCGCCGTGACGATGGCATTGACGCCGCTTCTTGGCATGGTCGGACGACGATTGGCCGCGGAGCTGGATAGCGAGCGCCCGCCAGATCCGGAACTCGCGGTTCGGCCGCCCAGTGGCCGAACGCAGGCCATCGTGGTCGGCTATGGCCGCGTTGGAAAAGTGGTCTGCTCGCTGCTTACCACACATGGCGTGGACTACATCGCGGTCGATCACGATCCGATCGCCGTGGCGCGCGACCGCCGCGGCGGCCATAAGGTCTTCTTTGGCGACGTGACAGAACCGGGCTTTCTCGAAGCTTGCGGCCTGATGCAGACGACCGGCGTGATCATTACGATTCAGTCGCGAACGGCGATCGATGCCGTCGTCGAGCGGATCCGTTCGGTGCGGCCGGATGTGTTGATCGTCTCACGTGCGCGCGACGCTGATCATGCCCGTCACCTCTATGCAATCGGCGCCACCGACGCGGTGCCGGAAACCATCGAGGCGAGCCTGCAGCTTTCAGAAGCCGCGCTGGTCGGCCTCGGAGTCGAGGTCGGGCATGCGATAGCCTCGGTGCACGAAAAGCGTGACGAGTTTCGGCGGATGCTGCAGCAAGCCGCCCACACGGCAAACCAGGAGAAATCTCACCCGTCAGCTATCGCAGGAGGCCCGTCCCGCCGACGGTAGTCTGGAAAAACCGCCCTCGCGACCTACATCTGGTACTATGTCAAACGCTCCGCTCCAGGATTTCGTCGGCCGGCACGAACGTCTGTTCGTGCTGACCGGCGCCGGCTGCAGCACCAATTCAGGCATTCCCGACTACCGCGACAGCCAAGGCAACTGGAAGCGGACCCAGCCGGTCAATTTCCAGGCCTTCATGTCGGACGAGCAGACGCGCCGGCGCTATTGGGCGCGCAGCCTGATCGGCTGGCGGCGGTTCGGCCAGGCGAAGCCGAACGATGCGCATCATGCGCTGGCCCGGCTCGAGGCGAACGGCCGGTGCGGGATGCTGCTGACCCAGAACGTCGATCGGCTGCATCAGTCGGCCGGCCACCGGCAGGTCATCGACCTGCACGGCCGGCTCGATCTTGTCCGCTGCATGGGCTGCGACCGCAAGACACCGCGCGACGAGTTTCAGCGCGAACTTGGCCGCGCGAATGCGGCATGGCTGACGCTCGATGCCGCGGATGCACCTGATGGCGACGCCGATCTGGAGCACGAGGATTTTTCCTCCTTCGAAGTGCCGCCATGCGAAGCCTGCGGCGGCGTCCTCAAGCCTGACGTCGTGTTCTTCGGCGAGAACGTCCCCCGCGACATCGTCGCCACCGCGCAGGATCATCTGACGCAAGCCGACGCCATGCTGATCGTGGGCTCCTCGCTGATGGTCTATTCCGGCTTCCGCTTCGTCCAGGCCGCCGCGCGCCGCAATATTCCGATTGCGGCGGTCAACCTTGGCCGTACCCGTGCCGACGATCTTCTGACGCTCAAGATCGAGGAGCGCTGCGAGACAGCGCTTGCATTCCTGCTCTGATCGTACAGGCGGCGAACGCGCCTTGCCTATTGCATAGGTGCCAAGCAGAATAGCCGGGAGCGGCATTCTCCTGGTCGCCATGGCATGGAAATTGCTGCGCTTTTGACCCCAATCTTGACGATCAGCACGGAGAATTTGGAATGCTTGAGGGAGCCGAGGTGCGGCTTGCCGTTGATATCGGTGGCACGTTCACCGACATCGTGCTGGACGTGGGGCAAGATCGCAAAACCCGCAAGGTGCTGACTACGCCGCAGCGCCCCGAGCAGGCCGTGCTGGACGGCATGCGCCTCATTCTGGCCGATGCACGTGCGCATATCAGCGACATCGACGTCTTCATTCACGGCACGACGCTCGCGACCAATGCCATCATCGAGCGTCGCGGGGCCAAGACCGCGCTGATCGCGACCGAGGGCTTCCGCGACGTGCTCGATATCGGCACCGAAAGCCGCTACGACCAATATGATCTCAGCATCGACAAGCCGAAGCCGCTGGCGCCGCGCAGCCTGCGCTTCACCGTGCCCGAGCGCATTGACGCGCATGGCGCCGTTCGTCTCCCGCTCGACGAAGCGGCGGTGCGCGCACTCGCGCCGAGATTGCGTGAGCTGAAGGTCGAGAGCGTCGCGATCGCGTTTTTGCACTCTTATGCCAATCCCGAGCATGAGCGCCGCGCGGCCGCGATCATCAGTGATGAAATGCACGGCATCTCCGTGACTGTATCGTCGGCAGTGTGTCCCGAGATCCGGGAATATGAGCGCACATCCACAGCGGTCGCCAACGCCTATGTGCAGCCGCTGATCGATGGCTATCTCGCCCGCATGGCCGATGCCCTGCAGGTCGAGCAGTTTCGCGGCGCCATTTATCTCGTGACCTCCGGCGGCGGCGTGACCTCGATCGAGACTGCCCGACGCTTTCCGGTGCGTCTCGTCGAATCCGGTCCTGCCGGCGGCGCCATCTTCGCGGCCCAGATCGCGGCTCGTCTTGGTGAGAGCAAGGTGCTCTCCTTCGACATGGGCGGCACCACCGCAAAGATCTGCCTGATCGAAAAGTACCAGCCCGAGACCTCGCGCGTGTTCGAGGTCGATCGCGCGGCGCGCTTCCTCAAGGGTTCCGGCCTGCCGGTGCGCATTCCCGTCATCGAGATGGTCGAGATCGGCGCCGGTGGCGGCTCGATCGCGCATGTCGACGCGATGAAGCGCGTCACCGTCGGTCCCGAGAGCGCCTCCTCGGAGCCGGGACCCGCCTGCTACGGCCGCGGCGGTCAGCGCCCGGCGGTGACGGATGCGGACGTCGCGCTTGGCGTGATTGATCCCGATGCGTTTGCGGCCGGCACGATCAAGCTCGATCCGGAGCTTTCGAGGCAGGCGCTGCTTCGGGACGTCGGCGAGCCGCTTGGCCTGTCCGCGGAAACCGCGGCCTATGCTGTCCACGAAGTCGTCTGCGAGAACATGGCGAGCGCGGCGCGCGTGCATGCGGTCGAGCGCGGGGAGATTATCGGCCAGCACACGCTGATCGCCTTCGGCGGCGCCGCGCCGCTGCATGCGGCCCGCGTCGCCGAGAAGATCGGCGTCTCCCGCGTGATCGTACCATCGAATGCCGGTGTCGGCTCGGCCGTGGGCTTCCTGGCGGCGCCCATCGCCTATGAGCTGGTGCGCAGCCGTCATGTCCGGCTCGATGATTTTGACACCGAGGCCGTCTCCGATCTCTTGCAGGAGATGGTGACCGAAGCGCGCGGATTGGTGGAGCCGGGTGCAGCCGGTGCGCCGGTGCGGGAGCGCCGTGCCGCCTTCATGCGCTATGTCGGGCAGGGCCATGAGATCTCGGTCGAACTGCCGAACCGGCGGCTGGCGCCCGCCGATCTCGCCGGCCTACGCCAGAAGTTCGAGGCGGATTATTCCGCGATGTTCGAGCGGCCAATCCCGGGGGCTGCCATCGAGGTGTTGAGCTGGTCGGTGCTCGCCACCACCGACGCGCGCAATCCGCCCACCGTCGCTTCCGTCGCACGGATGCCCGCGGCCAAGGCATCCGGCAGCCGCAGGTTCTTCGACGGCCGCGCGGGCGAAGTGATCGAGATCCCCCTCTATCGCCGCGAGGACATGGCGCCCGGCGCGACGATTACGGGCCCCGCCGTGATCGCGGAGGACGAGACCTCGACCTTCGTCTCCACCAGTTTTGACGCCCACATCGACGGTGCGGGCAGCATCGTCATGGAACGGAAGGCGGCCTGATCATGCGCAAGGCAAATGGCGCGAGCCTGATCGACCTCCAGATCATGTGGCACCGGCTGATCGCCGTGGTCGAGGAGCAGGCGCAGGTGCTGCTGCGCACCGCGTTCAGCCCGATCGTGCGCGAATGCGGCGACCTGTCGGCCGGCGTGTTCGACCTCAAGGGGCGCATGCTGGCGCAGGCGGTGACGGGCACGCCTGGCCACGTCAACTCGATGGCGGAATCGGTCAAGCATTTCATTGACCACTTCCCGATCGAGACGATGAAGGAAGGCGACGCCTACATCACCAACGACCCCTGGATGGGCACGGGCCATCTCAACGACTTCGTCGTCACCACGCCCTGCTTCAAGGACGGCAAGCCGGTGGCGCTGTTCTCCTGCACCAGCCATCTCATGGACATCGGCGGCATCGGCTTCGGGCCCGATGCCACCGACGTATTCATGGAGGGGCTCTACATCCCCATGCTGAAGCTGATCGACCAGGGCGTCGTCAACGAGACGCTGATGGCGATGATCCGGACCAACACGCGGCTGCCGATCGACACCGAAGGTGACACCTATTCACTCGCCGGCTGCAACGACGTCGGTTGCGAGCGCCTGATCGAGATGATGACGGAGTTCGGCATCGATTCGCTCGACGAGCTCGGCGACTACATCTGCGACCGTTCGCGCGATGCCGTGCTCGCCGAGATCGCCAAGCTGCCGAAGGGCAGCTGGCGCAATACCATGGTGGTCGACGGCTATGACGCGCCGGTGACGCTGGCTGCGACCCTGACGATCTCGGACGAAGGCATCCACGTGGATTTCGACGGCACCTCCGCCGCCTCGAAGTTCGGCATCAACGTGCCTTTGTCCTACACCACCGCCTATACCGTGTTCGGCCTCGGCTGCGTCGTCGCCTCGCAGATCCCGAACAACGCCGGCTCGCTGTCGCCGCTGACGGTGTCGGCTCCCCCTGGCGCGATCCTCAATGCGCCGAAGCCGGCGCCGGTCGCCTCGCGCCACATCATCGGCCAGATGCTGCCCGACGTCGTGTTCGGCTGCCTGCGCCAGATCATTCCCGAGCGCGTGCCTGCGGAAGGCACCTCGTGCCTGTGGAATCTCAACGTGCGCGGCCAGACGCGAAGCGGCGTCGGCGGCAATTACGGGTTCTCCATGGCGGTGACCTCCAATGGCGGCACCGGCGCGCGCTTCGGCAAGGACGGGCTGTCGGCGACCGCTTACCCAAGCGGTGTGCGCGGCACGCCGGTCGAGATCGCGGAGACGCAGACGCCTTTGATCTTCTGGCGCAAGGAGCTGCGTCCGGATTCGGGCGGGGCAGGGCGCACCCGCGGCGGTCTCGGCCAGATCATCGAGGTCGGCAGCGGCGTCGATGCGCCGTTCGACATTCTCGCGGCGTTCGACCGCATCGATCATCCGCCGCGCGGCCGGGATGGCGGCGGGGACGGTGAGGCCGGCTATGTCGGTCTCAAGTCCGGAAAGAAGCTGCGAGGGAAAGGCTTTCAGCAGGTGCCGCCGGACGACCGGTTGGTGGTGCTGACACCGGGCGGCGCCGGCATCGGCGATCCCGCCCAGCGCGGGCGCGCGGCAGTCAATGACGACGTCGAAAGCGGCCTCGTGTCCGTCGAGAAGGCGGTCGCAGTTTATGGGTACTCGCGGTGACGCCTCAGGCGTCATACGCGTAGCAAACGGAGGGGTGCAATGATCACACGGCGGAACTTCACCGTGGGCGCAGCGACGCTGCTCGCCGCCGGCCATGCCTCCACCCGCGCGCGGGCGGCGACGGTAAGCTGGGACATGTCGACGGTGTGGCCTGACGGCAATTTCCACACCCAGAACGCCTTTGCCTTCGCCGAGGAGGTGAAGAAGCAGAGCGGCGGCACGGTCAACATCACCGTGAAGGCGGGTGGTCAGCTCGGCTTCAAGGGCCCCGAGCACTTGCGCGCCGTGCGCGACGGCTTGGTTCCGCTCGCCGACGTCCTCAACATCCAGCAGGTCGGCGACGAACCGTTCATGGGCGTCGAGAGCATTCCCTTCCTCTGCGGCTCGGTGGACGAGCTCAAGGTGCTGCACAAATATGTGCGGCCCGAATACGAGAAGATCGCCGCGCGAAACAACCAGAAGATCCTCTACATCGTGCCGTGGCCGACGCAGTATCTGCATCTGAAGGCCAAAGTGGCGGATGTCGAGGGCCTGAAAAACATCAAGATCCGCGTGCCCGACAAGAACGCGGTCGACATGCTGAACGCGATCGGCATGGCGGCCGTGATGATCCCCTGGGGCGAGACGATTCCCGCGCTCGCTTCCGGCGCCGTGGCCGGCGTCTCCACCTCGTCGGTGTCGGGCGTCGACGGCAAGTTCTGGGAATTCCTGAAATATGTCTACCCGACGAACCACGTCTGGTCGTCGCAGATGCTCACCGTCAATCTCGATTCGTGGAAGGCGCTCAGCGCCGACCAGCAGAAGCTCGTCGCTGATATCGCCGCAAAGATGGAGCCGGGCTTCTGGGCCAATTCGCTCAAGGCCGACGTCGACAGCCTCAACCGCCTGAAGGAAGGCGGCATGGAGGTGGTGCCCGTGTCGGACGCGATGATGACGGATATCCGGGCCAAGACAGCGCCGCAGCTCGATGCCTTCCTCAAGCGCGTGCCGGCCGCCGACAAGCCGGTGCGGGCTTATCTCGCCGAAATGAAGCGTGGCTGAGGGCGGGATAGTGGTGAGCCTTTCGCCCGAAGCACCGCAAAGCCTCAATGCTGCGGCGCCCGCGCCGCTGCGCATCGTCCTCGACGGCATCGATCGCCTCGGCCGGCTCGACGGCTGGATCGGCGGCTTCTGCCTCTTGATGCTGACGCTGCTGATGTTGTGCGAGGTCGCAACCCGCTTCTTGTCGAACTTTCTGCCGTTCTTCCCGCCCAGCATCTCGATCGCGTGGGAATATTCCTCCTATCTGATGGCGGCGTCCTTCACCTTCGGCGCCGCCATGACGCTACGTGTCGGCGGCCATATCCGCGTCGTGCTGCTCCTGAAGAACGCACCAGTGCCGGTGCAGCGCGCGCTCGAGATTCTCTCGGCGGCGGCCGGCTTCGCCTTCATGGCGTTCCTGACCTCGGCCATGGCGAAATTTGCCTGGGGCGCCTTCGTGCGCGGCCAGGTCTCCACCTCGAGCGACACGCCGCTGTGGTTTCCGGAAGCCGTCGTCACCTTCGGCATGCTGCTGCTGACGCTGCAGTTCCTGGCGCGCGCGATCCAGGCCGCGCTCGGCCTGCCCCTGGAGGATCATCGCATGAAGGCCTCGCCCGTCGAATGACCGCTTTGTCCATTCCCGGATCCAAGATCGCATGACCATCGAAGTCGTCGCACTGTTCGCGATTCTGTTCGCGCTGTTGGCCTGCGGCGTCTGGATCGGCCTGACGCTTGCGCTGACCGCGACGATGCTGCTCCCGATGTTCCGCTCGATCCCGCTCGACAAGCTGCTGCCGCAATACGCCTGGAACATCCTGACCACGCAGGAGCTGCTTGCGCTGCCGCTGTTCATCCTGATGGGCGAGTTGCTGTTCCGCACCCGCCTGTCGCGCTCGCTGTTCCAGGGATTGGCACCGTGGGCCGGCCTGCTGCCCGGCCGCCTGCTGCATGTGAACGTGATCGGCTGCACCATCTTCGCTGCGATCTCGGGCTCGTCGGCCGCGACCACACAAGTGATCGGTCGCATGTCGCTCAACGAGCTGCTGCGCCGCGGCTACTCCCGCGACATCGCGATCGGCTCGCTCGCCGGTGCCGGCACGCTCGGGTTCCTGCTCCCTCCCTCCAACATCATGATCATCTATGGCGTGCTCGGCGATGTCTCGATCCTGAAGCTGTTCACGGCCGGCGTGCTGCCGGGATTCCTGCTGGCCGCGACCTTCATGGCCTGGGTGATGCTGCACGCGAGCCTCAATCGGAGCATGGTGCCGGAAGCGGAAGCCAAGCTCTCGCAGGTGCCATGGAGCGAACGCTTCGCCGCGCTGAAGGACCTCGCCCCGGCGCTGTTCCTGATCGCCTGCGTGCTCGGCTCGATGTATGGCGGCCTCGCGACCCCGTCGGAGGCCGCCGCCGTCGGCGTGCTCGGCGCAGCGCTCGTGGCCTGGGCGCAAGGCGCGATGTCGCAGCAGGTGATGCGCGACGTGTTGATCGGCTCGGTCGTGACCTGCTCGATGATCGCGCTGATCGTGCTGGGCGCTTCGATCCTCGGCAATGCCGCAGCCTTCCTCGGCATCCCGCAGGCGGTGGCCGCCTTCGTCAAGGGGCTCGGCCTGTCGCCGTTCATGCTGATCGTGGCGCTGATCGTCTTCTATCTCGTTCTCGGCTGCTTCCTCGACGGCTTCTCGATGATCGTGATGACGCTGCCGATCGTGCTGCCGATCGTGAAGGGCGCCGGCTTCGACGAGGTCTGGTTCGGCGTCTTCCTCGTGCTCGCCGTCGAGATGGCGCAGATCACACCGCCCGTCGGCTTCAACCTGTTCGTCATTCAGGGCTTGACCGATGACGGCCTCGGCTACATCGCCCGCGTGACGATGCCGTATCTCATGATCATGATCGGCTTCGTGCTGCTGCTGACACTGTGGCCGGGGATCGTCACGATCCTGCCGAAAGTGCTCTACGGATAAGCCGTTTCGTTTCCGGGACCGGGCGATCGAGGTCGAAACGGTCAGTGCCGCTGCCATTTCAATTCACCCCGTGCGTCAAAGTCGTCTCGCGCGCGTTCCGTATTTGCACGCGCTGTGATCCGTCGTAAGCTGCAGCGGCAAGCAGAAGTACAACAGCAATCACATAGTGAACGTCGCTCTTTCGCCGCGATGCGCCGAAAGAGGGGGCATCTGTTGGCGACTCGGTCCGATGGAGGACGATCGACGCGTACTGAACTGCAAACATCCCTCGCGGCGACGCTCACGAGATGCAATCAACAAATACAAGAGCGGGAGGAAGTGAAAATGAGAAAGCAGTGGCTCAGCTCGGCCTTGCCTGTCGTTGTCGTTGCGACACTTGCAGCGTCAGCGGCGTCGGCCCAGGCCGTTGATTCGGCGCGCATCGAGGCCGCCGGCCAGAACGATTGGCTCACCTATCACGGCTCGTACAAGTCCCACCATTACAGCCCGATCGCGCAGATCAACACGAGCAACGTCGGCAATCTCGGCGTGGCCTGGATGCACATCCCCGGGCGATCGACGCGTGGACTGCAGTCCATGCCGCTCGTGGCTGACGGGGTGCTCTATTACTCGGGCTCTTACAGCCGCGTCTTTGCGCTGAACGGCGCAACCGGCGAGGTCATCTGGTCGTTCTTTCCGGAACTGGACGAGGCGCTCATCAGCCGGCAGACCCACTCCCCCTACAACCGCGGCGTAGCTCTCGGCGATGGCAAGGTCTTCGTCGGCACGATGGATGGTCGTGTCTTCGGGCTGGATGCGAAGACGGGAAAGGTCCTCTGGGAGACCAAGCTGATCGACTCGCAGAAGCTCACGGTCGGCTTTACCGGCGCGCCGCTTTACGCGAAGGGGAGCGTGATCATCGGCTCGCAAGGTGGAGAATGGCCGGGCCGCGGCCCGATCTTCTCTCTCGATGCCACGACGGGAAAGAAGAAGTGGGAATTCCTGACGGTCGCGGGCACCGAAGAGGCCATGAAGACCTGGGGCAACGAGTCCTGGCGCACCGGCGGCGGCGGCGGCTGGATGCCGGGCACCTACGATTCCGAGACCAACACCATCCTGTGGGGCACCGCGAACCCTGCGCCGCTCTACGATTGGTCGGGCGCCGACTACAAGACGCAAGGCGCACGTCCCGGCGACAATCTTTATACGACTTCGGTGATCGGCCTCGATATCGATACCGGCAAGCTGAAATTCTATCATCAGGAACTGCCGCACGACGCCTGGGACTTTGACAGCTCCGTCGGAGAGTTCGTGATGCTCGAGCGCGACGGTCAGAAATACGTGGTTCATCCGAACAAGGGCGGCTTCGTCTTCGTCTACGACGGCAATCTCAAGGTGAAGAACGTCTGGCGGCTGGTCGAGAACATCAACTTCGTCAAGGATATCGATCCCAAGACCGGCGCGCTGATCGGCCGCCGCGATTTCTCGGTCGGGAAAGTCACTGAACCGCCTCTGTGTCCGTTCATCGGCGGCGGCATCAGCTGGAACGCCGGCTCGTACAGCCCGAAGACCGGCCTCTACTACAAGATCGGCCAGGAATGGTGCATGACGCTGGACATCCAGAAGACGACACCGGTTACGACGCCCCAGGTCCAGCTCAACATCGGCGCCGATTTCAAGATGACGCCTCCTCCCGGCGGCGAGATCTATGGCCATCTCGACGCGCGTGATCCCATAACGGGAGCGAAGAAATGGGAGGTCCGCTATCCCGAGCCGCCGCTTGGAAGCGTGCTGTCGACGGCGGGCAATCTGGTCTTCGTGCCGGACTCCCGCGGCGTCCTTCACGCCTATGATGCCGAAACCGGAGCAGAGCTGTGGAAGCACAACAACGGCACCGGTCACCAGGGCGGCATCGTCAGCTACTCCGTCGGCGGAAAGCAATATATCGCCGTGACCGCCGGCTTCGGCGGCATGCTGGCTGACGAATATGCGCCGAACTTCGGCGGCGTATACAAGAGCATGCCACGTGACGACGGCGCGCTCGTCGTCTTCAGCCTGAAATAGTCGCCGCAAACGATCTGCAGGAGCGGGTGCAAGCCCGCTCCTTGCTGATCGCAACGGCCACCTGCTTCAGGAATGGAGTCAACGTGTTGAAGCTGCATTTGAGATCAGCCTCGGTGGGCGCCTCGTTGCTGTGCGCTGCAATGGCTCAAGCACAACCCGCGGCGCCTGCGCCCGAGAATGCGCCGTTCGAGGTCGAGCAGGTGTTCGCGGGAACTTGCGGATTCTGTCACTCCGACGGCGGACGGGCTGCCGGCAAGGGGCCGCAACTGATGAATTCGCCGCGCGACGACGACTTCATTCGCAACCGCATCAAGCACGGCAAGCAAGGCGCGATGCCGGCATTCGATGGCGCTTTCACCGACGCGCAGATCGATCTGATCGTCAAGTACATCCGCGCCTTGAAACCACGCGAAGGCTGAATCAGCGAAGACCCCGATGCGTCCAGATGAGGGTGTGGAATGAAGGTGATCGTGCCGGTCATCGTCGCTGCCGCCATCGGGCTGCCGGGACCGGCGCAGGCGCGAACCCTGGACGCGATCCGTGCGAGCGGCGTGATCGGGCTGTGCGCGCATCCCAACTCGCTTCCCTTTGCCCGCAAGACCGGCGAGCCGCCCGGCTTTCAGGTCGAGTTGGGACAGGTGCTGGCGCGCGAGCTCGGTGTGGCGCTGAGGCTCGACTGGATCATCACGCAGTACCAGATGCGTAGCGCCGGCTGTGACATTCTCCTGGACGCCATCGCCGACCGCGAGGCGCAAGGCGAAACACGTTTGAGGATATCGAAACCATATTATCGCACGGGCGTCGCGCTGGCGGTGCCGTCATCCAGCCCGCTCACCTCGTTCAAGAGTCTCAATGAAAATACCAAGGTGGGAGTGCAGGTCGGATCGATCGCCGCCATGATCATCGGGCAACGGCACGTGCCCCTATCGACGTTCGGCTTCGAGAGCGACAGCCTGGAGGCTGTGTCGAACCGTGAGATCGATGCCGCCGCGGTCACACCCACTGCGGCAGGCTATTTCAATCTGACGCATCCGGACAATCCGCTCCGGATCCTGGATCGTGATGAGAGCATCGCCGATCTCAACTGGAATGTCGCCGTCGGCATGATCCGCCCGGATGATGCATTGCGCGAAGCCATCGACCGAGCCCTGGAACGGCTGCGAAGCGACGGCACGATCGATCGGATATACGGCCGCTATGGCGTCGTGCTGCAGGCGCCGAAATAGTCGAGTTGCGCGACGGAACGACGCTGTCCGGACTGAGCCGGGACGGCGTCGCTGCCGCACCAAATATGCAGATAGCATTGGCCTTACGCTGCGGCCTTCTTCCGCGCGAGCTCGGCCTTGTACAACTCGAACTCCTCCGCGATTGCCCTGGCGATCGACGGGCGCTGGCGCAGGCGTTCGTAATAGGCCTTCACGTTGGGCCATTTCGCAAGCTCGATCGGCGGCGTCGCCATGGTCCAGTTGATGACCGTGACGAGATAGGCATCCGCCACGCTGAAATGGTCGAGCAGGAAATCGCGGCCCTTCAGATAGTTGTCGAGATAGTCGAGCCGCGACAGGTTCTTTTCCAGCGCGTAGGCTTTCGCTTCCTGCGGCGCCTTGCGGTCGAGCATGGGAATGAACAGGCCCTTGTGCAGCTCGGTGCCGACGAAGCAGAGCCATTGATGCAGCCGGGTGCGCTCGATGCCCGCGGCGGTGCCGAGGCCGGACTGCGGGAAGCGGTCGGCCACATATTGCAGGATCGCGGCGTTCTCGGTCAGCACCACGCCCTCGTCGGTGCGCAGCGTCGGTACAAGGCCGATCGGATTGACGGCGCGGAAGTCGGAGCCGTCGCTCAGCACTGTTTTGGTCGGCGGGTCGACTTCGAGATAGTTCGCCTCGGCGCCGGCTTCATACAGCGCGACGCGCGTCGCCATGGAGCAGGCGAGCGGCGAGAAATAGAGATCCATCTGTAGCCTCCTTGGGCAATTCTCTGGAGTTTCGCTCAACCTGGCCAGATTGATTTTTGTACTGTGTTGCATAATATACCCGCGGTCAAGGATTAATTTGCAAAATGGTACAAAAATCAAAGCCGCCAGCTGCTGCCAGTCAGCCCAAGCGCCGCGGCCGTCCCCGCGCCTACGAGCCTGATGTCGCGCTCGGCAAGGCGCTCGACCTGTTCCGCAGGCAGGGCTTTGCCGCGACCTCGCTCGACGATCTCAGCGAGGCCACCGGCATGAACCGCCCGAGCCTCTACGGCGCCTTCGGCGACAAGCGTGAGCTCTACATCAAGAGCTACCAGCGCTACCGTGAGGAAGCGCGAGCCTCCATGGCCGCGATCTTTCGCGAGGAAATGCCGCTGCGCCAGCGCCTGGAGCGAATCTTCGCCTCCGCGCTGAACATCTATCTCTCCGGCGAGGCCGGCCCGCGCGGTTGCTTCACGGTGGTGACGGCGGCGTCCGAGGCGGTGAGCGATCCCGAGATCCGCGCCATGGTGCTCGACGGTCTCACCGAGCTCGACAAGGCTTTTGCCGGTTGCTTCCGCCGTGCCAAGGAGAAGGGCGAGTTGCCGGGGAGCGCCGATCCGGCCGTGCTGGCGCAGATCGCATCAGCTACCGTGCACTCCATCGCCGTCCGTTCGCGCGCCCGCGTTCCGCGCAGGGAGCTGGAGGCGATCGTGAAGGGTGCGATCGATATGATGGTCGGCGCGAAAGCGTAGGCTGCCGTCGCGGGCAAGCGGAGACACCGAGCCTGAAGCGCCAGTGCTGGCGAATCCAGGGGCTTAGTAGCCCCTTGCCCGATCCACCACATTCTCCAGCGCTGCGCCGGCCTCGAACCGCGCGATCTGCTCGGCGACATAGGCCGAGATCGCGTCGGCGTCGGTGTCGGCCGCGTTGTGCGGCGTCAACACCACCTTGGGATGGCTCCAGAAGCGGCTGTCCGCCGGCTGCGGCTCCTGCACGAAGACGTCGAGCGAGGCGGCGCCCAGCGTGCCGTCGTCGAGGCAGGCCAGGATATCGGCTTCGTTCTGAAGGCCGCCGCGGCCGGCATTGATCAGCACGGGCGCGCCGAGCGGGCTGTTGCGGTTGAGCTTTGTGAAGGCGTCGCGGTTGAGGATGCCGTTGGTGTCAGGCGTCAGCGGCAGCAGGCAGACCAGGATGTCGGTCGTGTGCAGGAAAGCATCGATCTGCGCAGCGCCATGGAAGCACGCGACGCCGTCGATCGTCCGCGGGCTGCGGCTCCAGCCGGCGACGCGGAAGCCGAGCCGCTTCAGCACATCGGCAGCGTCAGCGCCGAGAGTCCCCAGGCCCATGACGCCGACAGTCACCGCGCTGGCCGGCCATTGATAGAGCGGCGCCCAGCGCTTTACGCGCTGCGAGTCGCGCAGGTACAGCTCCTGGCGGTGGTGCATCAGCACGTGCAGCACGACATATTCGGTCATGCGGTTGGTGAGATCGGGCACGGCGACGCGCACCAAGGGCACATCCGGCAGGCTCTTGTCCGCCATCAGTGCATCGACACCGGCACCGAGGTTGAAGATCGCGCGCAGGTTGGGGAACGCACCGAGATCGCCCGGCACCGGCTTCCACACCGCGGCATAGTGCACCTCCGCCGGGTCGAGCCCGGCATCCGGCAGCAGCACGACGCGGCGCTCCCCGCAGACCGCTTCGAACCGGGCCTTCCAGCGCTCGGGAAGCCAGTTCTGCTGCGTGCTGTTGATCAGGACGGCCAGTGTGCCCAGGGTCATTCGAAGTGCCTCGTCGGTTCCGCTTGAGAAAGCCCCTCCTTGGCACGATCTGCCGGATTTTTCTTGCAAATTTTTTCCGCAGCCCTGTCGGCGCGGGGCATATTGGCGCGTCTTCAGAACAGACGAGGAAAGTGTCGCCTATGCTTTACGCCATTCTTTGCTATCACGATGAGGATTTCGTCGGCTCCTGGAGCAAGGAGCAGGACGAGGCCGTGATGAAGAAGCTCGCCGTGGTGCAGGAGAAGCTCAGCAAGCAGGGGCGGCTCGGACCGGTGGCACGGCTGTTGCCGACGACCGCGGCGGCAACGCTGCGCAAGGAGGATCCGCCTCTGGTGCTCGACGGCCCCTACGCCGAGACCAAGGAGCAGCTGCTCGGCTTCTACATCGTCGACTGCAAGAACCTCGACGATGCGCTCGACGTCGCGCGCGAGCTGGGCGCTGCCAATCCCGGCGGTGCCTACGAGGTGCGTCCCGTCGGCGTGTTCCGGCCCGGAGGAAACCTGACGTGAGCGAGGCCGATACCGCCTGGATCGAGACTGCGCTGACCTCGGCGCGACCCCAGGCGGTCGGCGCGCTGCTGCGCTATTTCCGCGATCTCGACACTGCAGAGGAGGCGTTCCAGAACGCGTCCTTGCGCGCACTCAAGACCTGGCCTCAGAACGGGCCGCCGCGCGATCCCGCAGCCTGGCTGATCATGGTCGGCCGCAACGTCGCGATCGACGAGGTCCGCCGGGCCCGCAAGCAGCAGCCGCTGCCGGAGGACGATCAGGCGATCTCCGATCTCGACGACGCCGAAGGTGCGCTCGCCGAGCGGCTCGACGGCTCGCACTATCGCGACGACATCCTGCGGCTGATGTTCATCTGCTGCCATCCCCAGCTGCCGGCGACGCAGCAGATCGCGCTGGCGTTGCGCATCGTCTCAGGCCTCACCGTGAAGCAGATCGCACGCGCCTTCCTGGTTTCGGAAGCCGCGATGGAGCAGCGCATCACGCGGGCCAAGGCAAAGATCGCCGACGCAGGCGTTCCCTTCGAAGCGCCCGGCGCCGTCGAACGTTCCGAGCGGCTCGCCGGTGTCGCCGCAATGATCTACCTGATCTTCAACGAAGGTTATTCGGCGAGTGGAGACACCGCGGAGATCAGAAAGCCGCTGTGCGAAGAGGCGATCCGGCTGGCGCGGCTGCTGCTGCGCCTGTTTCCGAGCGAGCCCGAGATCATGGGCCTGACGGCGTTGATTCTGCTGCAACACGCCCGCAGCGCCTCGCGCTTTGCCGAGGACGGATCGCTGATCCTGCTGGACGATCAGGATCGTTCCTTGTGGAACGGCACCATGATCGCCGAAGGTCTCGCCCTGATCGACAAGGCGATGCGCCACCGCCGCAGCGGTCCCTATCAGATCCAGGCCGCGATCGCTGCGCTGCATGCGCGGGCCGCGACGCCGGAGGAGACCGACTGGACGCAGATCGACCTGCTCTATGGCGCTCTGGAAGTGGTGCAGCCGTCACCGGTGGTGACGCTCAATCGCGCGGTCGCGGTCTCCAAGGTGCGCGGGCCGCAGGCCGCGCTCGATCTGATCGAGCCACTGGCGCCGAAGCTTGCCAACTACTTCCATTTCTACGGCGTCCGCGGCGCATTCCTGATGCAGCTCGGCCGCAACGACGAAGCCCGCGTCGCCTTCGACCGCGCCATCGCGCTTGCCAACACCTCGGCCGAAGCCGCCCACATCCGCATGCATCTCGATCGCCTGATCCGGGACAGCCAGCCGAAGAAGGCGAGTGCGAGGCAGGGGACCGAAGCGAAGTAAAGCGCAACTCAAAGCCACGGCTTGACCTGGCATCCAACCACTCCGTCATTCCGGGTTCACCCTTCGGGTGCCCCGAATGACGCCGGAATTATTTCGTCTTCGAATTGTCGGCCCACGCTGTTCCCCTTCGTCCTTAGCCCGTACAAGGGGAGCCATTCATGCTGAAGGTCTTTTCCGTCATCGCCATCGCTATTGCCGTCGGCTTTGCCGCCGTCCTCATCTTCGCTTTGACGAAACCCGACACGTTCCGCGTCGAGCGCAGTCTCGCCGTGAAAGCTCCGGCCGACGCGATCTATCCGCTGGTTGCTGATTTTCATCGCTGGACCGCCTGGTCGCCCTATGAGGAGCGCGATCCCGCCATGAAGCGGACGTTCGGCGGAACCGCGGCGGGAAAGGGTGCCACCTATGCCTGGAACGGCAACAACAATGTCGGTGCCGGCCACATGGAGATACTGGAGGCGAACGGGCCCTCCAGGCTTCGCATCAAGCTCGATTTCGAGCGGCCATTCGAAGGGCACAACACCGCCGAGTTCACCTTTGTGCCGCAAGGCGATGCCACTCTGGTCACGTGGGCGATGTACGGTCCGGCCCCGTTCCTGTCGAAGGTCATGCAGGTGTTCATCAACATGGACAGCATGATCGGCAAGGACTTCGAGGCAGGTCTCGCCGGCCTGAAGAAGCTCACCGAGAAGCAATAAGCCTCACTGCAAACGAAGAGGAGAGAAACGATGCTTAATCCCTATCTGTTCTATCAGGACAGTTGCGAAGCGGCGTTCAACTATTACGCCAAGGTTCTCGGCGGAAAGATCGATGCAATGATGCGCTCGTCGGATGCACCGCCGGAGGTGCCGGCCCCGCCTGGCCGCGAGAAGATGATCATGCATGCGCGGATGTCGCTGCCCGACGGCAGCGTGCTGATGGCCTCCGACGCGCCGGCCGAGCACTTTCACAAGCCGCAGGGCTTTTCGATCTCGCTCACTGTCAAGGATCCCGCAGACGGCGAGCGCAAGTTCAACGCGCTCGCCGATGGCGGCTCGATCACCATGCCGTTCAGCAAGACGTTCTGGGCGAGGGGCTTCGGCATGTGCGTCGACAAGTTCGGCATTCCCTGGATGGTGAACTGCCCGGCGGAAGGAATGTGACGGGCACGGCCGCGCCCGCGATCCATTGAGTTGCGATCCCCTCTCTCCAATGCTGCGGGAGAGGGGACACGCATGGACTCCTTACCTCACGCGCCGATCGGCCGTTTGTCCTTTCACCGGATTGATCCGGTGACGTTCTCGCTCGGCGGCGACGGCTCCACGCAACGAGGGCAGATCAGGAGCTTGGTGCCGAGCCGCCTGTCGTTCTCCGCCTGTATCTCGTCATGGACCGCCCACCACGCCTGTGAATATGGCTGCAAGGTGCCGAGCACGCGTTCCCGCTCCAGATTGGGATCCGGCGCCGCGGGTGCGGGATTCGCCACGCGCCGCTTCGCGACATGAGGACGGTTCGGATCCTTGCCAAGACCATCCCATGCGATAGGACGCCGTTCCTGCGCTTGAGCGCCTGCGCATTCAATCAGCGCTGTGCAAAAAGTAAGCAAGATGAAGCAGTATCGAATCATGCCAGGACCTTTGCTGCGTATGCGACGCGCAATCCGCGTGAAGCGCTTCGCATCACGACGTTCTAATGGAACTTAAGGCAAACGGACGAGCCGGCATGGTCGAATACGAATCGGAATTTCGCATCACTTTGCGCGCGGAGTGAGGCCGCTTCGTGAAGCCGACTGCACCGCACAACAATTGGCGCAATATTGGGCTGTGATCTGCACAACAGAATCGCTAACTTCGCTTCATAAAATTTACAAACTAGGGCGGGGCGACTTGGAAGGGAGCGACCGATGGCGGCGGCGCTACAAATCAACTTTGCTCTTTGGGGAATGGTCATTTGCGTGAGCATGAAGCTCGCGCCCGTAGTCCAGACTTTGTTCTAGACGGCGAGCCCTCTGACGAGGCCCTGCAGCGGTTCCGACAACAATGGTCGTCAGTGTCGGGCGCGAGCGATCGCGAGACTATCAACGACGCATCGTCACCGACATCGCGGATAGATCGCGGCGAGATCGCGACCCTTCAACAGCAGCAGCCGTGAGCTCAGGCCGCCTCGGCGGCTGATCCAGTCGCGCACCGGGCCGGGATAGGCGGCAAGCACCGCGACCGATGCTTCCGGCTCGGCATAGAAGCGCCCGCGCCGGTCGACCGAGCGCGCGGCGTGGAAGCCCAGTACCGCGCGCTTGGTGACACAGATGCGCTCGCCCGGCACGATGCTCAGCACCAGCGTGCAGGCGGACAGACAGGGGCCGTCGATGACCACACGCTCGCCGCTCTCGCGCACCTTCTCGAACAGATCGAGGAACGGCCCGACCTGTCCACCCGGCGACTGGATGATGCGGATCTCGGCCGCCGCCGGCGTGACGCCGAGCAGCGCGAATGCAAGCATCAGGGCTTTGAGGAAGGTGATGCGTCGCATGGCACTCTCCGAAATCTCGACATCGTAAGGCGGCATAGCGTATGTGCCTACCAATGGTACCGCAAATCCAGAGAGGTGGTAGGTAGGCGCTTGCGCGCCTTTTGCCCACCCACCAAATCCGTGCCTACCCGTTGCGCCGCTGGCCGCGCAGCGTCGGCAGGCCGATACCCGCGGCATCGAAGCCGCCATCGACGGCCAAAATTTGGCCGGTGATGTAGCTCGCACTTCCCGAGCACAGGAAGTAGATCGCTTCCGCGAGCTCCTCTTCCAGGCCGTAGCGGTTGAGCGGAATGGCGTCGTGATAGTCGGCGCGGATCTCCTTGGTGTGAACCTGCTTCGCCATCGTGGTGTCGACCGGTCCCGGCGCGACCGCGTTGACACGGATGTTGAGCGAGGCGAGCTCGACCGCGAGCTGCTTGGTAAGGTGCGCAAGGCCCGCCTTGCTGGTGCCGTAGGCCGAGCGCAGCGTCGAGGCGCGCACCGCCGAGATCGAGGTGATGTTGACGATGGCGCCGCCATTGCCGTCGCGCATCAAGGGCACCGCCGCCTTGGTGCAGAGGAACGGTCCGGTGAGGTTGACCTCGAGCACGCGGCGCCAGTCGGCCTCCGACGTCTCCATCAGCGGCGCGAACACCGCAATGCCGGCATTGTTGACGAGGGCATCCAACCGGCCGAACCGCCGCTCGATCGTCGTCATCGCGGTGGCGACTGTGGCTGCGTCGGAAACGTCGCAGGTCAGCGCCAGCGTTGACTCGCTTTGGCCGATTTCGGCGACGGCGCGGCCGAGCAAGTCGCCTTCGATGTCGAGCAGCGCCACGCGCCAGCCCTCGGCCAGGAATTTCTTCGCGGTCGCAAGCCCGATGCCGCGTGCAGCTCCGGTGACGAGGGCGACTTTTTGCGGGGCTTGCGGCATTGGCTGATCTGTCCTGTGTCCGGGGGGCGCGCGAGCGCCGGCCCCTTTTACTTCGCTTTGGTTCCGGCACGAAAGGCCCCACCGCGCTATCGAGCCCAATTCGGCCCGAATGCCCCTGCCGCAGTCGCGCTGGCGCGCCTCCAAATAATTCCCCGCCCCGCTGTCGGCTCGGCAGAAGGTCGTTCGTCTTAGAGGGAACGCGGCCCGGCTGTTTCCGCCCGCGGGAAAGATCGGAATGACTGAGAGCAGCGAGGAAATCCCATGCGATTCATGATGCTGATGATTCCGCTCGGATACGAAGCTGCACCGCCGGACGTGCAGCTCGATCCGGAGCGCGTCGCGGCGATGATGCGTTACAACGAGGCGCTGAAGGACGCCGGCGTGCTGATCACGCTCGACGGCCTGCACCCGCCCTCGATGGGCGCGCGCGTCTCCTTTGCGACCGGCAAGCCCATCGTCACCGACGGCCCCTTCACTGAAGCCAAGGAAGTGCTGGGCGGCTACTGGATGATCGAGGTCGCCTCGCGCGAGGAAGCGATCGCCTGGGCGAAGAAGTGCCCGGCTTCGGCCAACGAAATCATCGAGATCCGGCAGGTGCAGGAGGTGGCCGACTATTCGCCTGAAGTGCAGGAGGTCGTGGCCGGGTTTGGCGACCTGAAGAAGTAGACGACAGCCACTAGCGTTTTCCGATCGACCAACCGAAGGAGATATCCATGAGCGTCGAACACAAATTTCTCGCCGTCTATCTCGGCAGCACGACCGGTACCAAGATGGCGGCCTGGCGTGCCCTGCCGGAGGCCGAACGGAAGGCTAGGGAGCAGGAGGGCATGGCTGCCTGGCACGGCTGGGTCGAGAAGCACAAGTCCGTCATCGTCGAGATCGGCGGCCCGCTGGGCAAGACCCGCAGGATCGACGCCGGCGGCATCACAGAGGTCAGCAATGCGCTGACCGGCTTCACGGTGGTGCGTGCCGCCTCGCAGGAGGAAGCTGCCAAACTGTTCGAGAACCATCCGCATTTTGCGATCTTTCCGGGCGAGGCGATCGAAGTGATGCCCATCCTGCCCATTCCGCAGATGTAGCTTCGGTGCGAGCCCGTTCCGGGCTCGATGCCGACGCACCGGCCCGGGATTGCCGTGGAAGTACGGGGCTGATCCTGCCTCATCGCCGCTAGTGACCTTCGCGCCCGGCTCATGTAAAGGTCGTTCACATGAGCTGGCGCAAGGAGCACGGCCGCGCCGAGCGCGGCTATCACCACGGCAATCTGAAGGAAGCCTTGTTGCAGGCCGCTCTCGGGCTGATCGCCGAGAAGGGGGCGGCCGGCTTCACCTTCGCCGATGCCGCCCGCATGGCCGGCGTCAGCGCCGCGGCACCCTATCGGCATTTCCGCGACCGCGACGAGCTTCTGTCCTCGATCGCTCAGCGCGGCTTCGAGCAGTTCGAGGCACGCCTGTCGGCGGCCTGGGACGACGGGCGGCCCGACACGGTCACCGCCTTCGAGCGCGTCGGCAAGGCCTATCTCGCCTTCGCTCGCGAGGAGCCGGCCTTCTACAACGCGATGTTCGAATCGGGCGTGCCGGTCGATGCCAATGCGGCACTTCAGGCGGCGAGCGAGCGCGCCTTCAACATCATCCGTGCCGCCGCCGAGCGTCTCGCCGCACTGACGCCGCCCGGCACACCCCGTCCACCGGCGATGATGATGGCGCTGCACATCTGGTCGATGTCGCACGGCGTCGCTTCGCTGTTCTCCCGCGGCGATGCCGCGCGTCGCAAATTGCCGATGTCGCCGGACGAGCTGTTAGAGGCCGAGGTGCTGATCTATCTGCGCGGACTCGGCTTTCCGATCGACCGCCGTCCGGCCACGAAGGGGGCCGAGCCGCCGCCGGTGCCGCCGGAGGCTCCCTCCGGTTCGGGCGTGCCTCCGGGCGGCCCCTGGGGCAAGCCGAAATAAAGTTGCGCAAATAATTCGCCCGCCCTGTCTGGCGGCCGGCTTGACAAAATCGCGGGATGGTCTAGCTATGTAAATGTTATTTACATTCACAACGGCGCTGGTGCCGTGATGGAGATGGGAAATGGCCTACACCGCTGATGTCAATCGATGGCGCGGCCCTTCGGACCAATACCAACAGTACGAGCGTCCCCGCATGCTCGATACGCCCTGGCATCCCGGCTGGATTGCCGTAACCATTCTCGGCTTCATCATCTGGTGGCCGATCGGACTTGCCCTTCTCTTTTTCACACTCGGGAGCAGAAGAATGTCGTGCTGGAGCCACCAGGATCGCTGGCAGAACAAGATGGAGCGGATGCAGTACAGGATGGATCGCATGCGTGACCGCATGGAGCGCCGCGGCTTCGGCTTTGGCTTCGGCCCGCCGTCCTCCGGCAACCGCGCCTTCGACGAATACCGCGCCGAGACGCTGCAGCGCCTCGAGGAAGAGCAGCGCGAGTTCAAGGATTTCCTGACCCGTCTGCGTCACGCCAAGGACAAGGAAGAGTTCGACCAGTTCATGGCGCAGCACAAGACGCGTCCGACCCCGCCGCCCACCGACCAGCAGCAGGGCTGACTCCGAGCCTGACACCTGTCAAAGCCTTCAGGCGCATGCCCCCAAAGTCCTGATGGCCCCGAGCCGCCCGCTTGCGCAACCCGCAGGCGGGCGGTTTGGTTTTGGCGTGTTCGCGCCAGCGGGAGAGGCCGGATAGCCACGCGAGAGGACGCGCATCCCGTGGGCACCGCTGGCGCCTTGATCCGGACCGCCTATATTCGCCGTCACAGATGCACGCGGATCGGAGGCGACGGTGGCGGAAGCTGCGATAGACGCGAGCGACGACCTCTGGCAGGCGATCCGCCGCGAGGCCCGGCGTGCGGCAGCTGCCGATCCCGTATTCGGCAAGGCTGTTGCCGGCGCTATCCTCGCTCATGACGATTTTGTCGCCGCTCTGGCCGATCTGATCGGACGGCGGCTTGGCAGCGGCGCCGAACGCGCGCGCTTCACATCCTGTTCTCGCGACGCCTTTCACCGCGAGCCGGGCCTGATCGAAGCTGCCGGCAGGGACCTGGCGTCCATCGCGCGCCGCGACCCCGCTGTCACCGACCTGCTGCCACCACTGCTGCACTACAAGGGTTACATCGCGCTGCAAGCCTGGCGTGCCTCGAACTGGCTCTGGCGTCATGATCATCGCGACGCGGCGCTGCTGTTTCAGAACGAGGCGTCGAACGTGCTTCAGGTCAGCATTCATCCGGCTGCCAGCATTGGGTCCGCCGTCTATCTGGACCACGCCACCGGCATTGTGATCGGCGCCAACGTCGTGATCGGCGACGACGTCACCATCCTCCAGAACGTCAGCATCGGCCGCGGCAGCGAACTGCCGGCGCGCTCGCCGCGCATCGGACGCGGCGTCTACATCGGTGCGGGCGCGAGCATCCTCGGCGACATCAGCATCGGCGATTCTGCAAAGATCGGCGCCGGCACTGTTGTGACGGGCGACGTCCCCGCCGGCTGCACAGCGATCGGCAATCCTGCGCGACTGACCAACTGTCCCGAGTCCGCCTCGGCGGCTTGAGGCGCCCTCAGGCGGCGCGGCGGCGACTTTCGCCGCCATGATGCGGCGTGACCGGCTCCGAACTGGTCTGGCCCGGCGCATCCAGCACTGCGACGTGATGCCGGTAAACCATCTCCCAGCCCTTCCATCCGGTGAACAGGAGAATGCCGACCACGACCAGTGAAAGCACGACGCCCCATGGCGTGATCGCGGTCTCCGTGCCTTGCGCATAGCGGAGATAGAAATTGACCAGGGCCAGCGCGACTGCGACGAGATTGCCGATCATGTGGTACCAGGCATCGTTGAGCCGGCGAATGCGGGGCTCGCTGAAGAAGTCCGTAAAGCCGGCCGTGGCAGCAACGAGCGCCATGATGATGCCGGCGCCGATCAGCCACATCGCGGCGCGTGCCCAGAACGCGTCGCCGGTTCCGATGAAGGCCAGATCGGCGATGGGCGCGCCGACCAGGAACGCGACGGGAAACGGGATGATCATGGGGTGGAGCGGGTGATCGCCGATAGCGGCGGTCGTCTTGGGGTTGATGGTCATGGCAAAGCCTCGCCGAAGGTGATTTTCGGGACAATTCTGCGGGTGCAGGGCTGGTTCCTCCGGCACACGCGATGTGTTCCGTCCACAGGGAGGAGGGAGCGGACCGTGTTCGGGGCGTGCGGCGCTCGCACGTCAGGTCGTACGGCAAGATGTTTCAAGCCCGGCACGCATCATCGACGCGTTCTCGGCGCCTGTTGACGTGAATCAAGCCGCGCGCATCGTGAACGCGATGTAGTCCGTCAGGCACAGGCGAGGAGCATGGCGATGGCGAAGGCAAGGATTCTCGTGGTCTATTATTCCCGGACCGGCACGACGCGCAAAGTTGCTCAATCCCTGTCGGCTGCGCTGTCCTGCGACATTGAAGAGATCACCGAGGCTGGTAGCCGCAGTGGGATATTCGGCTATCTGCGCTCGGCCATGGAAGCGCGACGGCAGATCCCATCGCGCATCGCCGCGCCCCTCAGGGATCCATCTCTCTACGATCTCGTTGTGATCGGAACGCCGGTCTGGGCCTGGTCGCTCTCTTCGCCCGTCCGTGCCTACTTGCTCGCAAACAGGCCGAAACTCCCCGAGGTGGCATTCTTCTGTACGCTTGGCGGGGCCGGCAGCGATCAGGTCTTCGGCCAGATGCGGGAGCTCGTCGGCAAGCAGCCCCTTGACTGTCTTTCCATCACTGCGCGCGACGTGGCATCGGCGAATGACGCACCCCGGCTCGCCACTTTCGTTGAGGCCATACAGCGGGCCATTGGGAACGGGCGCAGCAGTGCAGCGACGAACGCCGCCTGAGGGAATGCTCGTTCAGCGGTCTGGAAGACAAGGAAGCGGTCTTTAGGCGCGTGCCGAGTGAGGTCACGCGGAGCTCAAACCCGGTTCCGGGACCGCGCGTCTTGCCCTCGATTTCCTCGGCCGGATGCCGCCGCCCCTGGGCTGCCGGGCCAAATCCCTGGTCCGCCTGCCTTTCCGGCAGCCAAATTTGCTGCCGGTAACCCCGCATTAACCAACGCCGGGCTCTGGTAATTGCGGACAGTCGCGCCCAAAGCCGTGTCGAGGCCCATAGTTTTGACATCTTGGCGGGGAATGCAGGCGGCCGGCTTTGGACGAGCCCTGCACCCCAGAAAGAACAAGGCTTTGAGCGGATTTGCCGGCCGCGCCGGCTCTAGTGCGGCTGTTGGGGAACACCGGCAGCGATTTGCTGGCCGAAGGACATTAGGTGACGATCGCCTTGAGAGGATACTGCTTATGAATCCGGCCGACGTGGCTCAGTCAGCCCTTCCGGTTGCCGCCTCCGCCGACGTGTCGCTGATTGCGCTGTTTTGGCAGGCTCACTGGATCGTGAAAGCGGTGATGCTGGGACTTCTGTCCTGCTCGGTCTGGGTCTGGGCGATCGCCATCGACAAGATCTTTCTTTACGCGCGCACCCGGCGCTCGATGGACCGATTCGAGCAGGCGTTCTGGTCCGGCGAGTCGATCGAGGAGCTCTATCGCACGCTCTCGGCCAAGCCGACGCATTCCATGGCGGCCTGTTTCGTGGCGGCGATGCGCGAGTGGAAACGTTCTTTCGAAAGCCATGCGCGGTCGGTCGCGGGCCTGCAGATGCGCATCGACAAGGTGATGAACGTCTCGATCGCGCGCGAGGTCGAACGGCTGGAACGCAGGCTGCTGGTGCTCGCAACCGTCGGCTCCGCCGGCCCCTTCGTCGGCCTGTTCGGCACGGTCTGGGGCATCATGTCCAGCTTCCAGTCGATCGCGGCGTCGAAAAATACCTCTCTGGCGGTTGTCGCCCCCGGTATCGCGGAGGCGCTGTTTGCGACCGCCGTCGGCCTTATCGCCGCCATTCCTGCCACTATTTTCTACAATAAGTTCACGTCCGAGGTGAACCGGCAGGCCCAGCGGCTGGAGGGCTTCGCTGATGAATTTTCAGCCATTCTCTCGCGTCAGATCGACGAGCGGGGCTGACGGACGGCATGTATGGAGCGTTGTCGAGCGAAGTGGATACCGGTTCGCGTAAAGAAAACGCGTCAGGACAAGAATCCAGAGCCCCGTTCCGATTTCATCGGAGCGGAATTGGCTCTACTGTGAAGGGCAATTTGGGCACCATACCATGGGCATGAACGTCGCAAGTTCATCCGGAGGCGGCGGACGCCGCGGCCGGCGCAAGCCCGTTGTGGCCGAGATCAACGTCACGCCGATGGTCGACGTGATGCTGGTGCTGCTCATCATCTTTATGGTGTCGGCGCCGATGTTGACCGTCGGCGTGCCGCTCGACCTGCCTCAGACCCAGGCCAAGAGCCTCGAAAACAACGACCAGAAGCCGATCCAGATGTCGGTCGACATCAAGGGCAAGGTGTTCATCAATGATGCCGAGATCGCGCTGAACGAGCTGGTGCCGAAGCTCAAGGCGATCACGGATGCACGCGGCGGGCTCGAGGAACGCATCTATCTGCGCGCCGACAAGAAGGCGGATTACGGGACGGTGGCCAAGGTCATGGGGCTGTTGTCCGGCGCCGGCTTCAAAAAGCTGGCCCTCGTCACGGAAGCGGATCAGGGGTAACCGGTGAAGGTGAACGTCGACAAGACACTCGTTGCGTCGATTGCCCTCCATGTCCTCGTGCTTGGATGGGGGCTCGTCACCTTTAGCAGCAAGGCCTACGTCGCGCCGGAGGAGTCGCTCCCGGTCGACATCATCTCCACCGATCAGCTCGCCAAGATGATGGCAGGCCAGAAGACCGGGAAGAAGGAAGAGCCGAAGCCCAAGGTCGAGAAGATCGCGGAACCGAAGCCGGAGGATGACGCCGTCGGCAAAGTCACCGAGAAGAAAGAGCTGATCAAGACCAGTTCGCAGCCGGAGCCGCCGCCGAAGCCCGTCGAGAAGCCGGTCGAGAAGAAGCCGGAGCCGCCGAAGCCCGTGGCGGAGGCCAAGCCGAAGGAAGAGCCGAAGCCGCAGGAAAAGAAGCCTGATCCGGCCAAGGAAGATCCGTTGGCCGAGCTCATGAAGAAACAGGAGACCAAGAAGCCGCCGCCGAAGCCCGTGGAGCAGAAGGTCGCGGCGGTGCAACCGCAGCAGCAGCCGAAGCCCAAGGAGCGCACCTTTGATCCCGCGCAGATCCAGCGCGACCTCGACAAGCGTGCCGCGACCCGGCACGAACTCGCCGGCTCGGCACTGAACGCGTCGGCTTCGCTGGGAGCGGCGACCGGGACTGCGGCAAACAATGTTGCGACCTGGCGCGGTGCATTCCAGGGCGCGGTCAAGCGCTGCTTCACGCCCACCTATAACGGGCAGGACGCCGATCAATATGAAGCCGACATCGACATTCCCATGAAGATCGATGGGTCGCTCGCGTCCGAGCCGATCGTCGTCGCGGTGAGGGGACCGTCGCGCTCGATCGCGCAGGCGGTGGCGGAGAGTGCCAAGCGCGCCATCG
The DNA here is from genome assembly GCF_049739485.1 of Bradyrhizobium sp. USDA 326. Lineage (NCBI taxonomy): Bacteria > Pseudomonadati > Pseudomonadota > Alphaproteobacteria > Hyphomicrobiales > Nitrobacteraceae > Bradyrhizobium > Bradyrhizobium sp. USDA 326. The sequence goes on along the minus strand of NZ_JBMGQA010000001.1, from coordinate 1,224,350 downwards.
TGCAGTGCCAGATCTATTCCTTCATGCCGAAGCAGCAATACGAGAGCTGGAAGCTCATCCCCATGACTTTCGGCCTGAAAGACATGTTGTGACATCCGAACAAAAGAATTTTGCGATGAATGACGCTCGATCAATGAACCGCCGCCGCTTCATGACCCTGACCGGGTCGACGCTCGCGATGCTCGGCGGCGGACACGCCTTCGCGCAGAGTCAGCCGCGCCTTCGCATCGATCCCACCGAATTCCAGCCGATCCCGATCGCGATCTCCAACTTCGTGCCGGGCTCGCCGTCCGACGGCGATGTCGGCAACGGCGTCACGCAGGTCATCACCAACAATCTCAAACGCTCGGGCCTGTTCGCCCCGATCGACCAGGCTGCCTTCATCGAGCGCATCAGCAACATCGATGTCGCGCCGCAATTCCAGAACTGGAAGACCCTCAACGCGCAGGCCCTCGTCACCGGCCGCATGACGCGGCAGCCGGACGGCAGGCTCAAGGCCGAATTCCGTCTGTGGGACGTCATCTCCGGCCAGCAGCTTGCGGGACAGCAATATTTCACCTCGCCGGAATATTGGCGCCGCATCGCCCACATCATCTCCGACCAGATCTACGAGCGGATGACCGGCGAGAAGGGCTATTTCGACAGCCGCGTGGTGTTCGTCGACGAGACCGGCCCGAAGGAGCGCCGCGTCAAGCGGCTCGCGATGATGGACCAGGACGGCGCCAACGTGCGCTATCTGACCCGCGGCTCCGACCTCGTGCTAACGCCGCGCTTCTCGCCGAACTCGCAAGAGATCACCTACATGGAGTTCGGCCAGGGCGATCCGAAAGTCTACCTCTTCAACATCGAGACCGGCCAGCGCGAGATCGTCGGCAACTTCCCGGGCATGACCTTTGCCCCGCGCTTTTCGCCGGACGGCCAGCGCGTCATCATGAGCCTTCAGCAGGGCGGCAATTCCAACCTGTTCGTGATGGATCTGCGCTCGCGCTCGACCACGCGTCTCACCGACACGCCGGCGATCGACACGTCTCCGTCTTATTCGCCGGACGGCAACCGCATCTGCTTCGAGTCCGATCGTGGCGGCCGGTCGCAGATCTACGTGATGGCGTCGGGCGGAGGACAGGCGCAGCGCATCTCCTTCTCCAAGGACGACACCAACGCCAGCTATTCGACACCGGTGTGGTCGCCGAAGGGCGATTACATCGCCTTCACCAGGCAAGGTGGCGGGCAGTTCGCGATCGGCGTGATGAAGCCTGATGGTTCCGGCGAGCGGCTGCTCACCTCCGGCTTCCACAATGAAGGCCCGACCTTCTCGCCGAACGGCCGCGTGCTGATGTTCTTCCGCGATCCCGGCGGCAATGGCGGACCGTCGCTGTACTCCGTCGATATCTCCGGCCGCAACGAGCTGAAGGTGCCGACGCCGGGCTTTGCCTCGGACCCCGCGTGGTCGCCGCTGCTGTCTTCGACATCGGGCTGACAAGAGTGCAGCTAAAATATCGCGCGTTCAGACGCGCGATGTTTTCGAAAAAGAGCGCCGATTTTTTCGAGTTCGTGGCGCGAGGCAAGACTTCCTTCACCTTGTGCCCGGCAATGCTTTCCTAGTTGCTTGATATTCAAGCGAAAATCGGTTCGCTATTGCCGAAAAACAACTCGACTTTAACGATGTTCCCTCAGAAAGGCTTCATCTCAGCTGGGGTAGAACTACGCGCTTAAACAGGACGCGCGTAAACCAAGATGCAGTTCGCTAGCCAGAGCGGAGAGCAGGACGAACAGGCCTCGCCGACGATTTCGGCGGCGCTGACCGATTCGCTGTTCGAGGCGCCCGGCACGGTACTTACCGGCATAGTGTTCTCGGCGTTCTCGGCCTCCTTGACGGCGCTCAAGACGGGACAGACGCTGCTTTGGGTATTCGTCCCGCTGCTCATTCTTGCGGGAGCCATACGCGCCTTCGATCTGAGCCGGTACCAGGCCAGAAAGTCGGTTCTGAGCGCAGAACAAGCGGCGCGCTGGCAGCAGCGCTACCAAATCGGAGCGCTCATCCAGGCTGCGGTGATCGGTCTATGGTGCTCCACGACCCTGTTGAGCAATGAGGATGCCATCGCTCACATGATTGCCCTCTCGGTCACTACCGGAATCGTGGCGGGAGGAGCGGGGAGAGCCTACGGACGGCAGTGGATATTTCGTCTGCAAGCCACCTTGATATTCGGCCCGGCCGTGATCGCGCTGGCGCTGCACGCTACACCCTATTACGTGGCGATGTCGGTAGTGTGCGCCGCGTTCCTCATCTCGGTCATGCGGCTCTCCGGCAACCTGCACAGGATATTCTTGCGCGCTGTTGTCGCACGCGAGCGCGAGGCCGCGCTCGCTGGCCAGTTCGACACGGCCCTCAACAACATGCCGCACGGGCTCTGCATGTTTCGCATCGACGGCCAGCTTGCGGTGATGAACCACCGCTTTGGCGCGATGATGAATCTGCCCGACAATCTCACGCAGAACAGCACGACTGCGCGCGACATCATCGCCGCGTGCGTCGAAGCGGGATCGATTTCGGCTGCCAGCGGCGAGGCGATCATCGCCGACATCGAAACAGCGCGGGCGAACGAAATCATCACCACCGACCCCGATCCGCACAGAAATCGTTCGCTGTCATGGACCGTCCAGCCGATGGCCGATGGCGGTGCGGTCCTGCTGCTCGAGGACATCACGGAGCGTCGCAACGCCGAAGCCAGGATCAGCCATCTGGCCCGTTACGACGATCTCACGGCGCTGCCGAACCGTGTCAATTTTCGGGACGAGATCGAACGTTTGCTCGCAATCGCGCGGCATTCGGAAGGTCTGTCGGCTCTGCTCTTCGTCGATCTGGACCAGTTCAAGCAAGTCAACGATACGCTGGGTCATCCCTGCGGCGATCAGCTTCTGTGTGCGGTCGCCAACCGCCTGCGCGAGATGCTGCGCCCCGAGGATTTCGTCGCCCGCTTCGGCGGCGACGAGTTCGTCGTCTTCCAGCAGAACATCTCTTCGCCCGAGGACGCCGCGGCGCTTGCCCGCCGCATCGTCGAGCGGCTGAGCGAACGTTATCGTATCGAAAATCATCTGGTCGAGATCGGCGCCAGCGTCGGCATCGCGCTGACCTCCCCGGGAGAGGTCAGCGCCGATACGCTGCTCAAGAATGCCGACATGGCGCTGTATCGAGCCAAGGCCGACGGCCGCGGCACCTTCTGCTTCTTCCGCGACGAGATGGCGGCGACCGTCGAGGCTCGTCGTATCCTCGAGCTCGACTTGCGCAAGGCGCTCGCCAACGAGGAATTCGAGCTGTTCTACCAACCATTGGTCAATCTGAAGTCCGGCAAGATCACCACGTGCGAGGCGCTGCTGCGCTGGAATCATCCGGTGCGCGGCACGGTGTCGCCGGTCGACATCATCCCGGTCGCCGAGGACATGGGCCTGATCGTCGATCTCGGGCGCTGGATACTGCGCCGCGCCTGCATGGAATGCATGAAGTGGCCGGACGGCGTCAGCGTTGCCGTCAATTTCTCGCCGCAGCAATTCCACCAGCGCGACGTTCTGAGCGAAATCCGCTACGCGCTCGAAGTGTCGGGCCTGCCGGCGCATCGACTAGAGATCGAGATCACCGAGTCATCGCTGCTGCGCAACACCCAGCTCACCCACGACATCCTGTCGCAACTACGCGCGCTCGGCGTGCGTATCTCGCTCGATGATTTCGGCACCGGTTATTCCAGCCTCAGCTACCTGCACAATTTTCCGATGCAGAAAGTGAAGATCGACCGCTCCTTCCTCGAAGGCATCGATACCGACCGGCCGCTGACGCTGCTGCGCGGCGTCGCGCGGCTGTCCGCCGACCTCGGAATGGCCGTGGTGGTCGAAGGTATCGAGACCAACGAACAGCTCGAGCTGATCAGCGCCGACGGCACCGTGACCGAAGGGCAGGGTTATCTGTTCAGCCGGCCCGTTCCGGCGGTTCGCGTCCGCCAATTGCTCAATGCCTCGCATGGCCGTCGTATGCCTGACGACCAGCTCGCCATCGCGTCGTCGCGATCGGCCTGATCCCTTCTGACGGCTTCTTCATCGCAGTCGGTTCTCGGCGGCTCCGTAGTTATGCGGGCCCCCTAAAGTTAACCCTAACAATTCTAAGGCTTTGCAATTTCGTTAACGAACCCTTAATCTGTTACTACTCGCGGAAGTTGCTTGGAGTAGAGGTAGCAGATGAAGTCCGGAGCCGAACCGAGCGCGGCGCTCCTTCCACGCGGCGCCGCGTTGTTTGACCGCATCGATTACCGACTCATCGAAACTCCCGAGGACAAAGACAGCCTCTACTTGATGCGCTACCGCGCCTATCTGCAGGCCGGACTGATCCCTCCGTCGGAGTCGGAGCGGGTGACGGACCGTTTCGACGACGCGCCCAACGTCTGGAATTTCGGCGTCTACGTCGACGACGAACTCTGCAGTGCCGTTCGCATCCACGTTCTGACGTCCGAATGGCGGATGTCCTACACCACGGAGGTGTTCGGCGACGTCCTGCACCCTCGCCTGGACCGGGGCGAGGTTTTTGTCGATCCGTGTCGATTCGTTGCCGATCCCGAAATGCAGCAGCGATTCCCCGAACTGCCTTATCTGACTGTCCGGCTTCCCTTCGTTGCCTGCGAGCATTTCAATGCCGATGTCGGGCTCTCGATGGTGCGGACCGATCATCAGGCGTTCTACCGCCGCGTGTTCCTGTCCGAGACGCTCACTGAGCCGCGTTCATTTCCGGGCTGGCCGACGAAGAAGGCCGTGCTCATGGCCTCGGATTATCCCAAGGTCCGGGAAAAGATCCTGACGCGCTTCCCGATCATGCGTTCCAGCGCGTTTGAGCGGCGCATGCTGTTTACGCGCAGCACCCCGCGCCAGGTTGCCACGCGGCCGGCGCTGCTGGCCACGTCGCGGAACCTGGATGTGGTGGCTCCAGCAGTTGGTTCGGCCTACTAGGGCGGCCACTCTTCTCGTCTCGGCCCAAAATTCCAGCAGAAGCCGGCGTTTTTGCCGGCCGGCACGGCTTGCCTTCACCCTCGCGCCACATTTACAACTCATTAACCATGGCGGTTGCTTTTCGCTGATTGGGGGCATTTGAGCGGCTGAGGCAAGGTTCCGTCAAGGTTGACGGAACGTTCGCTTAACCAACCCCCTGTAGACCGGATAGCAGTGAACTAAACGTGAGCGTGGAGGCTCCGGAATGAAACATCCTATGCGTATCCTCCAGGGATTGAAGCTGGTCGCTGTGCTCGCCGTCGCGCTGTCGATGGGCGCCTGCGCCAACAAGAATGCCGCGACGGATGCGATGGCCAATGCGGCGACGCCCGGCAGCCAGCAGGATTTCGTCGTCAACGTGGGTGACCGCGTGTTCTTCGAAAGCGACCAGACCGACCTGACCCCGCAAGCGATCGTGACCCTGGAGAAGCAGGCGCAGTGGCTCCAGACCTATCCGCGCTACAGCTTCACCATCGAAGGTCATGCCGACGAGCGAGGCACCCGGGAATACAACATCGCGCTCGGCGCAAGGAGAGCCCAGTCGGTGCGCTCGTTCCTGGCCTCGCGCGGCATCGATCCGAACCGCATGCGCACGATCTCCTACGGCAAGGAACGGCCGGTCGCCGTCTGTAACGACATCTCCTGCTGGTCGCAGAACCGTCGCGCCGTCACGGTGCTCAACGCGAGCTCCTGACGTTCAGTCAGGCGCCGTTCAGCTTCGGAAATCGACTATGCCGGCGCCCTCTCGGGCGCCGGTTTCGTTTCAGGATTCTGTGACAGAAACCGCTTTGTACCAGTCACATTTTTGGCGTACTCCACTTCAATGTGGGGCGCGTCGAATGTTCCGTCGCAGGCCATTTCGCTTTTGTCGTCAGGGCAAGATGTCATCCAGATTCAAGGTCTTTACCGGCACCGTGGCGACCGCCGCGCTGCTCTCTTTGTGCTCGCCCGCACTTGCGCAGCCGGTCTTCGCGCAGTCGGATGATGCCGACCCCGAGATGCGGATCGAGCGGCTGGAGAACCAGCTCCGCCAGCTCACCGGACAGAACGAGGAGCTCCAATACCGCAATCGTCAGCTCGAGGAGCGGCTGCGGGCGCTCGAAGGCGGCGCGCAAGGCGCGCCCGCCCAGGCGCCGAACGTTGCGGCGATGCCGCCCGCTCAAATCGCACCAACCCAGGCCGCGCCGGGCTATCGCCAGCAGCAGCCGGCCGTGCAGCCGAATTACGAGCAGCCGCAGATCGCCGCCCCGGCGCCGATCCTTCAGGAGCAGCCGGCGGCCGGTGCACCCGGCATGCGCCGGCGCGGCGATGCGTTCGATCCGAGCCAGAACCCGAACGCGCCGGGCGCGCCGCGCGCCCTCGGCGGCGGACAGCAGCCGCTGCCGGCGGGAGCCGGTGCCGGCGGCCGCAACCCGGGCGAGCCGCTCGACCTCGCCAACACCAGCCCCCGCTACCAGCAAGGCGCGCCGCCAGCCGCGCAGCCCGGCTATCCGCCGGCCCAATCCGGCTATCCTGCGCCGGCCGGCGGCGCCGGCCTGACCACCCTGCCGCCCTCGGCGACGCCGCGCGACGAGTTCGACCTCGGCATCGGCTACATGCAGCGCAAGGACTATGCGCTTGCCGAGCAGACCATGAAGAACTTTGCGCAGAAATTTCCGAGCGACCCGCTCGTCGGGGATGCGCAATACTGGCTCGGCGAGAGCTACTTCCAGCGCCAGCAATATCGCGACTCCGCGGAAGCCTTTCTCGCCGTCACCACCAAATACGAAAAATCGGCCAAGGCGCCGGATGCGCTGCTGCGGCTCGGCCAGTCGCTCGCCGCGCTCAAGGAGAAGGAGGCCGCCTGCGCCGCCTTCGGCGAGGTCGGCCGCAAATATCCGCGCGCCTCCACCGGCGTCAAAGCGGCGGTCGATCGCGAGCAGAAGCGGGTGAAGTGCTAGAAAGTTGAGCGCCGCCGGCTGTCCGCGGTTTCAGCTCTCCCCACGCGGAGAGGTGAACCATCGGCTCGGGTCGATCCGACCAAGGCTTACCCCGTGCCGATGCTGCGTCCAGGCGCTGACAATGCGCATCGCCCTGCGCTAAACAGTCCGCGACTGTCAGGGCCGCGTCATGTCAGACGACGACAACTCTCCAATCTCGGCGCGCGAGGCGAGACGGCTCTTCGCCGGCCTGAAAGCTGCGCCCGCGCTGGTGCTCGCCGTGTCCGGCGGGCCGGACTCGGTCGCGCTGATGTGGCTTGCGGCACGCTGGCGGCGCAGCCTCGCGCGCGGCCCGCTTCTCACCGTCGTCACGATCGATCACGGCCTGCGGCGAGAGGCGGCGCGCGAGGCGCGCGAGGTCAAGCGACTCGCCGCCGAACTCGGATTGCCTCACCGGACCCTGCGCTGGCGCGGCGCAAAGCCGAAGACGGGGCTGCCTGCGGCAGCGCGCGAGGCCCGCTACCGTCTGCTCGCCGAGGCCGCGCGTGCCGCCGGTGCGAGCCACGTGTTGACCGCCCACACCCGCGACGACCAGGCCGAGACGCTGTTGATGCGCCTGTTCCGCGGCAGCGGGCTTGCCGGCTTGTCGGCCATGGCTCCCCTCAGCGAGCGCGACGGAATCGTGCTGGCGCGTCCGCTGCTCGATGTTCCCAAGTCGCAGCTGATCGCGACCCTGAGGCGGGCGAAGGTCGGCTTTGCCGAGGATCCCACCAACCGGGACACCGCCTTCACCCGGCCGCGGCTGCGCGCGCTGCTGCCGCTTCTCGCGGCGGAGGGCGGCGATAGCAGAAATCTGGCGCGGCTCGCGGCAAGGCTGGCGCGGGCCAATGCTGCGGTCGAGGTGCTGGCCGACGGCGCCGAGCGCTTCCTCCGTTTGCGGGATCGCGGCGTTGCGCCGCAAGAAGGCGTCCGAAGCTTCGAGGCCTCGGCTTTTGCGGCTCTGCCCGAAGAGGTCCGGCTGCGGCTCCTGCTGCGGGCCATCAACGCGCTCGGACGTGAGGGGCCGGCGGAACTCGGCAAGGTCGAAACCCTGATGTCCGCATTGGACCAGGCCATATTGGACCAGGACATATTGAACCAGGACATGGCGACAAGTCTCCGCGCCCGCGCGACCGGCCGGCCGGCCCTGAAGCAGACCCTCGCGGGAGCCTTGATCAGCCTTGCCGGCGGGCGTATCCACATCGCGCCGGCACCGGCCCGGCGGCGCACCGGGAGGTGAGCACGAATGAGGGCGGATCATGACACCGGCCGTTTCGCCTTCCGCAGCGTCAGGCCACCTTAACCAGGCCGGAAAAACCCCCGATTGGGCGCCATTATTTGCGCGGGAATCGCGCTAAGATGGGATAAATAGTCCCACCTCGTTCCCTTGGCAGCGACCGGGGCGGCACCTAAATTGTATCCGTCTAACGATGAGGATTCCTTGGGATTTCCTCGCATTGACCAAAGCCACTGCCCAAGGATCAGGGTCGCGATCCGCGCGACCACGAAGGAAGATCGATGAACGCCAATCTGCGCAATTTCGCCCTCTGGGTCATCATTGTCTTGCTGCTGTTGGCGTTGTTCACGCTCTTCCAGAATCCGGGTCAGCGGGCATCGTCGCAGGACATCGCCTTCTCCCAGCTTCTGAGCGAAGTTGACCGCGGCAATGTGCGCGACGTCGTGATCCAGGGGCCTGACATCCATGGCACCTTCACCAACGGCTCGAGCTTCCAGACCTACGCGCCGAACGATCCGACGCTGGTGAAGCGCCTCTATGACAGCAAGGTGCAGATCACCGCGAAGCCGCCGGGTGACAACGTGCCCTGGTTCGTCTCGCTGCTGGTCTCCTGGCTGCCCTTCATCGCGCTGATCGGCGTCTGGATCTTCCTGTCCCGGCAGATGCAGGGCGGCGCCGGCAAGGCGATGGGCTTCGGCAAGTCGCGTGCGAAGATGCTGACGGAGGCCCATGGCCGCGTCACCTTCGAGGACGTCGCCGGCGTCGACGAAGCCAAGCAGGACCTGCAGGAGATCGTCGAATTCCTGCGTGACCCCGGCAAATTCCAGCGCCTCGGCGGCCGCATTCCGCGCGGCGTGCTGCTGGTCGGCCCTCCCGGCACCGGCAAGACCTTGATCGCGCGTGCGGTCGCGGGCGAAGCCAACGTGCCGTTCTTCACCATTTCCGGTTCTGACTTCGTCGAAATGTTCGTCGGCGTCGGCGCGAGCCGTGTCCGCGACATGTTCGAGCAGGCCAAGAAGAACGCGCCCTGCATCATCTTCATCGACGAAATCGACGCCGTCGGTCGTCACCGTGGCGCCGGCCTCGGCGGCGGCAATGACGAGCGCGAGCAGACGCTGAACCAGCTGCTGGTCGAGATGGACGGCTTCGAGGCCAACGAGGGCGTGATCCTGATCGCGGCGACCAACCGCCCCGACGTGCTCGATCCCGCGCTCTTGCGTCCGGGCCGTTTCGACCGCCAGGTCGTGGTGCCAAATCCGGACGTCGTCGGCCGCGAGCAGATCCTCAAGGTTCACGTCCGCAAGGTGCCGCTGGCGCCGGATATCAACCTGAAGACCATCGCGCGCGGCACCCCGGGTTTCTCCGGCGCCGACCTGATGAACCTCGTCAACGAGGCTGCGCTCACCGCCGCCCGCCGCAACAAGCGGATGGTGACCCAGGCCGAGTTCGAGGAGGCCAAGGACAAGGTGATGATGGGCGCCGAGCGCAAGTCGCTCGTCATGACCGAGGAAGAGAAGCTGCTGACGGCCTATCACGAAGGCGGCCACGCCATCGTCGGCCTCAACGTGCCCGCGACCGATCCGATCCACAAGGCGACCATCATTCCGCGCGGCCGTGCGCTGGGCATGGTCATGCAGCTCCCGGAGCGCGACAAGCTGTCGATGTCCCTGGAGCAGATGACCTCGCGGCTCGCCATCATGATGGGCGGCCGTGTCGCCGAAGAGTTGATCTTCGGCCGCGAGAAGGTGACCTCTGGCGCCGCCTCCGACATCGAGCAGGCCACGCGCCTTGCCCGCATGATGGTGACGCGCTGGGGCCTGTCGGAAGAGCTCGGCACCGTCTCCTATGGCGAGAACCAGGACGAAGTCTTCCTGGGCATGTCGGTGTCGCGCACGCAGAACGCGTCCGAGGCGACGGTCCAGAAGATCGATTCCGAGATCAAGCGCCTGGTCGAGGAGGGCTATCAGGAAGCCACCCGCATCCTCACCGAGAAGCGCGCCGACCTCGAAGCGCTCGCCAAGGGCCTGCTCGAATTCGAGACGCTGACCGGCGACGAGATCGTCGATCTGCTCAAGGGCAAGAAGCCGAACCGCGAATCCGTACTCGAGCCCGCCACGCCGCGCGCCTCCGCCGTGCCCCCGGCCGGCAAGTCGCGCCCACGGCCCGATCCGGATCCCGGCCTGGAGCCGCAGCCGCAGGCCTGATCGCAAGCGGCAAACCGAATTGAAGAACGCGGCGGCAACGCCGCGTTTTTTTGGGGCGGCGGCGATCTGCGCCTCGAAGTTCAATCCCGTGCCCCGGAGGCAGCGCGGCTCTACCTTCGCTGTTAGAGCGTTTTCGAGCGAAGTGGACGCCGGTTCGCGTCAAGAAAACGCGTCAAGACAGGAATCTGGAGCCCCGTTCCGATTCGGTCGGAACGGGAAAGGCTCTAGAGCGTTAGCCGATCAGGTTGCAAATAGCCGGCGGCGGCGAAGTAGTTTTTGGATTCAGTGGGCGTGTAGGTGTCGACGATGCGCCCGATCGCGTCCCAAAGGCCGCCGACGGTACGTTCGGCGGCCTTTCGCAAGTGCGCCTTGAGCTTGGCGAAGGCGTTCTCGATGGGATTGAGGTCGGGGCTGTACGGCGGGAGATAGAGGAGCGTGGCGCCGGCCGCCTCGATCATCTCGCGTATGCGTGGCCCTTTGTGGCTGGACAGATTGTCCATGATGACGATGGCGTGCTCGGGCAGCTCGGGGACGAGCACTTTTTCGACATAGGTCTCAAAGGCGTCGCGGTTGATGGGACCGTCGAGCACCCAGGGAGCGATGATGCCGTGCGTGGTGAGAGCAGCTACGCAGGTTGTCGTTTTCCAATGGCCGTGCGGAATGGCGGCGCGCAGGCGTTCGCCGCGCCGGCAGCGGCCATGTGTCCGCGCCATGTTGGTCGATGCCCAGGTCTCGTCAATGAAGACGAGGCGATCCCGGTCGAGCTTGTCCTGACGCTCGCGCCAAGCCTCGCGCCCCTTCAAGACATCCGGACGGTCCTGCTCTGCGGCATGGGCAGTCTTTTTTTGCGCGTGATCTTGTGACGCGCGAAGAAGCGGCGGATCGTGCCATAGCCGAAGGATAGGCCTTGTTTGCTCAAGCTATGCCGCAATTCCTCGATGGTAATATCGGGCGAAGCCTCGAGCAGAGCCATGATCGTCGCCTGATGGGCATCAATGCGGTGAGACTTGCGATCGCCCCCTTGAGCCCTCGGCAGGGCATCGCCTTGCTTGCGCTCACGCGTTCGCCAGCGGCTTACGCTCGCCGGACTGACGCCAAATCGCTCGGCAGCCTGCCGGCCTGAAACGCCCCCTTCAATACAGCCGAGAACGCGTTCACGAAGATCCATCGACAACGGTTTCGCCATGCCCGCCGGCCTCCAGTCCCCGGCAGACAGTTTGAATCATTAAACCGCTGATTTGGGAATCCCAAACGATTCAGTCAGGTAGGCTACCGCTCTAGAGCTACGGCGGGACAAGTCCGCTTTGCCCCGCCTGCGATCTCCTCACTTCGTCGCTGCTCCCGGCTTGGCGCCACGGGCGAGGAAACGCAGCACGTCGTCGTTGAACTGTTCCGGATCCTGCAGGAACGAGAAGTGGCTGACATCTGGCTGGATCAAGAGGCCGGCGCCCGGAATACTCGCGGCCATGAACTCGGTGTTCTCGCGCTTGATCGCCTCGTCGTGATCGCCGTCCACGATCCAGGTCGGCACCTTGATCGTCGCAAGGTCAGAAGCCGTCCACTTCGGCTGGCTCTCCCACATCTTGGTGATCTCGGCGACGAACCCCTTATATTCGGTCGGGGTCGGCGAAAGGCGCTTGTACTCCTCTCCGGCCCTGGCGATGTAAGCATTGAAGACGTCGCTTGACGCAATATCCGCGACGCCTGACGGGTCCGAGTTCGCCGCGAAGGCGAACAGCCTGCTCACCCGCTCCGGATGCTTCATGGCGATATCGAGGCCGATGATCGCGCCGTCGCTCCAGCCGACGATAGCGGCCTTCCTGATCTCGAGATGATCGAGCAGCCCGATCACGTCCGAAGCCATCAAATCGTAGCCATACGGCTCCTGGTTGCGGCTGCTGCGGCCATGGCCGCGGCTTTCCATGACGATGACCTGGTAATGCCGTTGCAGCGCGCGGACCTGATGGCCCCAGTAGTTGGCGTTGGCGAGGCCGCCATGCAGCAACAGAACGGGCTGGCCGCGACCGAATACGGCGTACCAGACCTTGATGCCATTGACGGGAGCGAAGCCGCTCTGCGTCGCCTTGGGCAGGCTTGGAGTCGGCGGCAGGCTGAGCCATCGCGGCGCCGCGTCCGCCGTGGTGATCGAGACCGTTACGAGAAGTGCGATGAAGAGCTTGCGAAGCAGCATGACACACCTTCCTCTTCGAGCATCGGACAGTACCGTATGGCAGAACGGGCGTGTCGGCTCGCAAGTTAGTTCGCACCGAGAAGTGAACATCCCCTGCGCTCAGGCCGGCGGCCGCGGCCCGATCCGGATCCCGGCCTGGAGCCGCAGCCGCAGGCCTGATCGCAAGCGGCAAACCGAATTGAAGAACGCGGCGGCAACGCCTTTTTTATGGGCCAAGCGCGCATTCGCGAGCCGGCATTCCGCTGGCTCCCTCATGCAAAGCGAGCACCGCCGAACCAGGGCACTTCCGTTCCGGGGGGCATCGTTCGAGCCTAGGCCGTTTTGCCACACCCATCTCGACTGAATCGGTTGCGGTCGATCAAGATAGGGGACCTTCACGGCGTTAGGCTTCCGGCTCGTCAAAGGAGGATACATGGCTTTCAAGGATGTTCTGTTGACCCTGGCGAGCTATCCGGAACCGACGCCGGTCTCGGCGATCGACCATGCGGTTTCGATAGCCGCCGTCCTGGATGCGCACCTCGCAGCCATTTCCTGCGAAGTCCATGCGGAAGTGCGCGGGAGCTTGCTCGGGGATGTCATCTTGGACATACCCGCCCTTGTTGCGCGCGAGGCCGCCAAGAGCCGCCAGAATGTAAAAGCGCTGCTCGCGGCTTTCGAAGCGTCGGCCGTGAAATCCGGCGTTCGGCATGAGACCATCTTCGAGCAATGTACAACCTACAGCGAGGCGGCACTGCTGGTCGACTATGCAAGGCATCGCGATCTCACGATCATGGCGGTGCCGGAATCCCATGATCGGTGGCACGCTGAGGAGGTGATCTTCGAGTCCGGGCGGCCGACGCTGATCCTGCCCACTGCCGTGCGATCGCGTCCGTTCCAGCTCGATGCTGTCAGCGTGGCCTGGGACTTCAGCCGCGCCGCTGCGCGAGCGGTTTCCGACGCGCTTCCTCTGCTCGAAAGGGCGAAATATGTGCGCGTCGTGACTGTCACGAATGAAAAGGCTCTGGATTCCAGACATTCCGCCGAAGAACTGGCGAAGAACCTGGCTCGTCACGGCATCGAGGTTATCCTGGACGAGATCGATGCCGGCAGCAAGCCGATTGCCGAGGTCCTCGAGGCCTACGTGCTGTCTCGCGGCATCGACGTCCTCGTGATGGGCGCGTACGGAACGCCGCGGTGGCGGGAATTCGTGCTCGGCGGCGCGACCAGGGGCCTGCTGGCCAAGCCGCCGATCCCGATTCTGTTTTCGCATTGACGCCTGGCCATGCAGGACGTCGGAATAGATGCCAATCAGCAACCTGCCATCAGGAGAGTGTCGCCCGGTTCGACAAAGCTGATCAGATCGCTCACGCTCACACACGCAGTGCTCTACGGGCTCGGCGTGACGATCGGCGCCGGAATCTACGTCCTGGTGGGGGCGTCCGCCGCGCGGAGCGGGATGCACGCGCCTCTGGCGTTTCTCGCTGCTGCGGTCGTCATGGGCCTGACCGCGGGCACCTTTGCTGAATTGGGCACCCGACTGCCGGTTGCGGCGAGCGAGGCGGCCTATGTCCAGGCCGCATTTCACCGCAAATGGCTCGGCGGTGCCACGGGGCTGCTCGTGGTCGCCGCAGCGACGATTTCAGGTGCAACCATTACCGTTGGGAGCGCCGGCTATATCGGCGTATTCCTGCCGCTGCCTTCGGCCTGGATCGTCGCCGGCGTCGTGCTTGCGATGGGAGCGATCGCCTGCCTGTCCGCGGTTCAGTCCATCAGCTTCGCTGGGCTGATGACGGTCGTGGAAATCGGAGGATTGATCCTCATTATCGGAGCAGCCGGCCTCTTCCAGGGCGATGCCCTGGTCTCGCGGCTGCCCGAGTTGTGGGCCCCCATGACCGACGTGACAGCCTGGACGGGGATCGCACAGACCGCGCTGCTCGCCGTATTTGCGTTCATCGGGTTCGAGCATTTGGTGAACATCTCCGAGGAAATGAAGAATCCTTCTCGGACCCTGCCTTGGGCCCTCTTCATCACCCTCGGCGTGACGGCGCTTCTCTACTTTGCTGTCGTCTGGATTGCGGTGGTCGCCGTGCCGCCGGCCGAGCTCGCGCGCTCATCGGCTCCTCTTGCCCTGGTATTTCAGCGGCTGACAGGGCTTCCTCTCTCGGTGCTGAGCGCGATTGCGGTGGTGGCGACGCTCAATGGCATCATCGTTCACATGATCATGATCGGGCGTGTCCTGTACGGCCTGGCGGATCGGGGCAGTCTTCCGTCTCTTCTCGCGAGGGTGAATGCCAAAAGCGGTGCTCCGGTGGTTGCAACCCTCTTTGGGGTCGGCGCCATTCTGATCCTCGCGCTCGGCATTCCGCTGACCGGATTGGCCGAATGGACTTCACGGCTGACGCTTGGAGTCTTTGCCCTGGTCAACCTCGCGCTTCTTCGGATCAAGGCGAGCGAACCGAAGCCGCCTGCCGGCGTGTTCCTGGCGCCTGCGTGGGTGCCGGTCGCGGGGCTATTTACAAGCGTCGCGTTGCTCCTGATCGATCTCGTCGGCTGGCGCGCGCCGTGAGTTCGGGCGAGCAGCCCGAAGTGGGTTGAAATCGTGGGTGCGCTTCCGGAGCATGATCCGGAAAAGTGTGCAGCGGTTTCCGAAAAGATCATCGACTGGATTTGCAGCTTAGGCGCGGCTCGCGCGCTCTCACTTGCGCACGCGCCAGACCGTCCAGCCGGGTTTCGACATCGCTTCGACCGGCTCCAGAAAATCCGGAGCTTCACCGCGGCCGAGCCGTGCGGCGAGGCCCTCCGGCGCGATGCGGACAAGGTCCCCCTGATCGGCGGAGCGGTTGCAGGTCAGGATATAGTCGACCTGCCGGGCGCGGAGCATTGCGCGCGCGGCTTCCGGTGTTGCCGTCATCGTGTGCACCATGACGAGGTTGCCGTCGTTGTTGCGATGATAGGGGCCAGCGAACACGGAATGACCCGTCGCAGCCAGGATCGCAGGACCGGAGTCGATCGGCGCCATCACCCGCCCGGGCGGCAGCGCGGCGAGCGGAGCTGCGCTGGAGACGGTCTGGCAGGACACGTTGGGGTCGGGCATCGCGATCTCGTGGCCGCTCGTTTCCGCGGCGAATGCCGGCCAGATGGCAAAGCCGACGCCGCCAAGCGTGGCTGGCGATACGAGCAGTGCGGCACGCAACAGCCCCCAATTGGCCGCGGCACCCGTGCGAAGCGCCGCGATTGCCATGACGCAGAGGGGGGCCGCGACGATGTTGGCGGCGGCGCCGCCGCGCAATTCCCACAGGCTGACGCCGAACAGCGCTGCGAGCGTGACGGTCGAGACGATCCAGCGAAAGCGCGTCTGCGGCGTGTCGCGGGTGATGGCGGCAAGGCAGAGACCGAGCGTCAGCAACGGAAACGCATAATACGCGAGCAGCTTCTGCGGCTGCATCCGCGCCAGCTCCGTCACCGAGATAGTCTCGCTGACCCGCTCGAGCCAGAAGCTGACGAGCAGGGGATCGACTTGCGCATAGGGGGAGGCAACGCAGCTCGGATACGATTTGAAGAACGCGCCCAGCAGGAGCGCACCGGCGAGCGCAGCCGCGGCGAGCCGCATCCAGATGGACCGGCGGAGACAGCTGACGCCGGCCACCGCAAGCAGCGCGATGCCGCCGCCCGCGGACAACAGCAGGATGGGACCGCCGAAGGCATCGCAGACCGGCCTGGCAAGACTGTTCAGCGGGAGCAGCAGCAGCGCGAGCAGCAGCGACGACCCGGCGAGGCCCGCACCAAAAACGCAGGCCGAGCGCAGGGCTTCAGTGCCCTTCCAGATCAGCAGTCCCATCACGGCCGCGCTTGCCACGGCGATCGCGGGCAGCATTTCCAACCCGATCGCCAGCGACAGCCCAGCGAGACACCCGGCCAGAGCCGCCTTGGCTGCAGAGTGTTCGAGACCGGTGATGCAGAGCACGAAACCGAGCAGCAGCACGATCTGTACATTGTGATGATCGATCGCGCCGGTGCGAAAGTGGATCAGGGCAGGGATCGACAACGCGGTGATCAGAATCGCGGCGAGCCGCATCCGCGCGCGGTCGGCCGGCGCGCTCGCCTGACTTGCGATCGTCGCTGCGAGCCAGAGCGCGGCGCCCATCAGCAGCGAGGGCCATGCGACCAGCGTGAGCGCTTCGGCAGCGTGCTGGCCGAGCAGGGGCCGA
Organism: Bradyrhizobium sp. USDA 326; assembly: GCF_049739485.1. NCBI lineage: Bacteria > Pseudomonadati > Pseudomonadota > Alphaproteobacteria > Hyphomicrobiales > Nitrobacteraceae > Bradyrhizobium > Bradyrhizobium sp. USDA 326. The sequence continues at coordinate 1,207,548 of NZ_JBMGQA010000001.1, read as the reverse complement.
AACAGGAGGATCAACAGGGCCAGGGGCGCGTCGACGATGCGGGACCAGTGCATCGCGATTCCGGGAGGATCGAGCCGGTATTGCGTCAGGTCGAACCAGCCCTGGCCGGCCAGGAGATCGCGCACCTCGACCAGCCGCATCGCGTCGTCGGTCGACAGCGCGTCGAACACCCCCGTCTTGATCGCGGGAAACCCGAGCGTAGCCACGATCGCCGCCCAGGTGATCGTGAGCACGATCGCAGGATTCGGAGCAGCGGTAAATCCTCGCTCGGTCGGCAGGACGGGGGAAGACATCGTACTGCCCTCAATTTGATGCTGCGGGGGTGGACCTGCCAGCCGCGCTCTGCCCGTCGTCCCGCATATGAATGACCGCGATGTCGTCCGCATAGATTCGCTTCCAGCCCTTGAGCTGGTCGAGGATCTGCGGGCCCGGCGCGTCAGCCACCAATAGTGTCGCGTCGATCTTGTACTCGTCCAACAAGCGCGGCAGCAGCTCGGGCTTCTTGCCCTCCGTCGCCTTGAAGAAGTCCATGACGAACTTCTCGCCATAGAGCTCGGCGCGGCCGTCGACGAAGACAGGGACATCGCGCGAGATCAAATAGCCGCCGAACTGGTAGGCGTTGAAGATGCGCTGCACCTTGCGTTGCTCGAGCAGGTCGACCGCCGCGACCGGCGTCTGCGTCATCGTGAAGGAGAAGCGGTGGTTCCCCAGATAGAGCGACGTCGAGGTCCAGCTTGCCGCCACGATCATCAGCGCGCCAGCCGCGGTGACATAGCGGGCCGGCCAGCGGTCGGCACCGGCGGCGTCGGGCGCCGGACGCGGGAACATCTCGCCGAGCGGCTTTGCCAGCACCAGCGGCACCAGGAACGCAAATGCCTCGATGCTTCTGACATGGGTCAGTGCACTCCAGGTCAGGAACAGGATCAGGAAGATCCGGGGCGCCGACAGTACGAGGCCCCGATAATAGCCGAATGCGATCAGGGCGAGCAGGGCGCCTTCGAACGAGGTGAACGTGGCGAAGTTCGCCGGCATCCATTCGAAGATCAGCGACAACAGCTCGCCGAGGCTGAGGATGTTGGTCGCACCCTGCAGCGTCCGCCAGCCATAGGGTGTGCAGCAACTCGCGATCAGCGCGCCGATCCCGAACAGCACCCAGCGCATGAACAGGGCAAGCCGCCGTCCCTTCTCGGCGTGCTCGACGGCCTCGAGCGAGATCGGACCGATCAGCGCGAGGCCCAGCACGAAGCCGCCATGCAGGTTCGCCCAGAGCGCCATCAGCGGCAGCCAAGTCCAGGAGGGCGCCCTCTTGCGGTCGGCGGCCGTCATCAGCACGCCGACCCACGCCACCATGACGGGCAGCGCCAGGATATGCGGACGTGCCAGCACGTGATGGATCGACAGCAGCAGCGCCAGCATCCCGAACAGAACGGCGCGCGGAGCCCCGATCTGCGCGTCGAGCAGATGGACGAAGATGGCGGCCGCGAGCGCGACGGCGACCGCGGTGAGGATGACCGGACCTGCCCAGTCCAGTTGCGCATGGGAGAAGGCGAACGCTACCTGCGACAGCCAGGACGTCGAGATCCACGGCGCGCCTGTTCGCGTGAAGGAATAGAAGTCGGTGGTGGGCATGGCGCGGTGGTCGAGGATCCATTGCCCGATCTTGATCTGCCAGAACGAGTCCGAATCCTGAAGCAGCGTGTCGCCGAGATAGAGGAAGAACAGGTACGCGCCGGCACCCACGCACAGCGGCACCAGAGCCCGCGCGCGGCTCTGAACCGCGATGCTGTTGGCAAGGGAAAGGGACATGCCGCCTCGTCGTCCTGTTGTTCTCGTCGGGCCGAGCATGATCCGGAAAATCGTGTAGCGGTATTTCCGAGAAGATCATGCTCGAACAGACGCGAAGCGCGATGAACGATTCATCTCATCGGCTTCGGCCCGAGCGGGCGGCATTGGACCACGGTGGTCATAACTTCGGGTAAACCGGCCGGGCCGGCTTCGTGTCCAGACAATTTAATGGATTGTTGTGGGTTTCGATTTACCATGGGCCGATACACGCAAGCCGCTCGATGTTTACGCAGTCGAATTAACTGCGGCGCAATTCTTTGCCTCTACGTTCGGTTCCATGGTCGGGCGGCGCTGGGAAGCCGAAAAGACCAGATCAGTTGTAAGCCTCGTGTACCCATTTGGAGCACTCTATGAAGAACCTCGTCGCGCGTTTCGTGAAGGATGCATCCGGCGCCACCGCCATTGAATACGGCCTGATCGCCGCCGGCATCGCGCTGGCGATCATCACCGTCGTCAACAATCTCGGCACCACGCTGAACGGCAAGTTCGGCTCGATCTCGACCAGCCTCAAGTAAGACTGGACGAACTGCGAATTTCTTGAGAGCCCCGTCTGTGGCGGGGCTCTTTTTCGTATGGGCGCCTGCACCGAACGATCGGTTGAGGTGCGTGGTTCAAGACGTGCGATTTGGCAGCCGCCTCGCGATGAGCCTCGGATGTCCCGCTGCAAGAGCGCCTGAGAGTCCGTCGCAGCCGGATGCCGCGAAGGATGGCTCAAGGCAAGCTTTGCGTACGCGAAGGCCGGCGAGAAGCTAACGGCCTGGTTTTGGTTCACCGGACGCGGAAGGCAGTTGCGCCGGCGCGTCGTCGCGGACGTGAACCACGGCGATATCATCCGCATAGAGCCGCTTCCAGCCCGGCAGATGGTCCATGATCCTGGCTGCGGGAATGGTGGTGTTCAGCAACGTCGCGTCGATCCGGTAGGTCTCGAGCAGCCGCAGCAGGGTGTCCACGTTCTTGCCCTCGACGGCATCGAAATAGTCGAGCACGAACTGCTCGCCATACAGCTCGGCGCGGCCATCGATGAAGCTCTTGATGTTGCGCGTGATCAGATAACCGCCGATCGGAGCGGTGCTGAATATCCGTTGCGCGTGCCGTTTTTCGAGCAGGTCGACTGCAGCGGCAGGGCTCTGATTGCCAATGAAGGCATACCGGTACGGCGTCGCATAAGAACGCGTGATGCTCCAGCCGGCCGCGACGATGGCAAGCGCCGCGATTGCGGTCAGGGCAAAGGAGGGCCGCGCCTCGCTTCCCTTCAGCGCGAGCGCTCTCGTCACTCCGAAATGTTCGGCGAGCGGTTTTGCCAGCACGAGGGGCGTCACCAGCGCGAAGACCTCGATGTTTCTGACGTGGTTGAGTGCCGCCCAGATCAGCCCGAGCAGCAGAAAAATACGGGTCCATGACAGCACCACCCCGCTGCAATAGCCGATGGCGATCAAGCCGAGCAGGCTGGCTCCAAACAGATCAAGCGAGCTGAAGTCGGCCGGCATCCACTCCCAGATCAGCGAGAGCAGCTTGCCGAGGCTGAGGATTTTCGTCGACGCCAGGAGCGTGTTCCAGCCATAGGGCGTGCAGCAGCTTGCGGCGAGCGCAGCAAGGCCGAACACGGCCCAGCGCGCCGCCAGTGCAAGCCGGTCCTTGCGATCGGCGGCCGCGATCGCATCAAGGCCAATGGCTCCGATCAGCGCCAGGCCCATGACGAAGCCGCCGTGAAGATTGGCCCACAGCGCCATCAAGGGCAGCAACAGCCAGGAGGGCGCGCCACGCCGATCGGCGGCCGCCAGCAGCCCGCCGACAAAGGCCAGCATGACGGGCAGCGCCAGCATGTGCGGACGGGCGAGAACGTGGCCGACCGACATCGCGAGCAGCGGGGTCAGGAGCAGAAAGGCCCGCGCAGGTTCCAGATAGGGCACGAGCCGGTAGACGAAAATCGCCGCAGTCACGCCGATCGCGAGCGATGTCAGGATAACGGGGCCCGACCAGTTCGATGGCTCATAGACAAGGGCGAACAGGACTTGCGACAGCCATGAACTCGAGATCCAGGCCTCGCCGGCTCGCGTGAACGAATAGATGTCGTTGTAGGGCAGTGCGCGGTGTTCGAGGATCCACTGCCCGATCTTGATCTGCCACAGCGTATCGGAATCGCGCAGCATGATGTCGCCGATGCCCAGAAAGAACACGTAGACGATGGCGCCAATACAGAGCGGCATGACCCAGCGCGCAATGCCGCGGACCGGAACGCTGCTGGTGACGGAAATCGACATTGCACTCCCGGAGTTGAACGACCACGCACAACAGCGCACCGGGACCTGAGCATGATCGCCTTTAAGCTGGGGTAAATCGCACCGGTTTTCCGCACCAGGCGGTGCAATGATGCATTTACTATCTGCTCACATGCAGCTCGTAGTTGCGTTGCGCTTGCATACGCATTTGCATCTTGTCATTCACTCTGAATAGTTGTTCAGTCCTTGCGGGGCGATTTGCATCTTTGACGTGACGAAGCGTTTGGCCGCAGGGCGTGCGGCCGGCGTGTGGGACAGGAAGCGCGCCATGGTTTATCGGCGGACGCATCAAGTGGTTAAGCGCCTTGCGGCGCGGCGCAGCGCGATTCTGGCGGCGGCGCGGGAGGCGGCGGCGGAAGGCGGGATGGCGGCGGTGCAGATCGCGCCCGTCGCGGTCCGGGCGAACGTCGCGGCCGGGACGGTCTACCGCTACTTCCCCTCCAAGGCCGACCTGATCTCCGAGCTCATTGCCGAGGTCTCCCGCGACGAGCTCGCGGCGATCCGTAGGGCAGCCGACGCTGCGCCGGGGCCGTCGTCGGCGCTGGCGGCGGCCGTGACCACCGTGGCGGTCCATACCCTGTCGCAGCGCAGGCTGGCCTGGGGCATCCTGGCCGAGCCTGTCGACGTCGATGTCAGCGCCTCGCGCCTTGCCAGCCGGCGCGAGATCGCGGGCGAAATCGCCACGCGGATCGATGCCGCCGTGCGCGCCGGTCACCTGCCGGCCCAGGACACCGCGCTCGCCGCCACCGCATTGCTCGGCGCGCTGCACGAGGCCCTGGTCGGGCCGCTCGCGCCCGACAATCTCGATGATCCCGTCAAGATGCGCGACGCGGTGCAGACCGTGACGCTGCTGGCGCTGCGCGCGGTCGGCGTCATGGACGCCCGCGCCCGCGGCCTCGTGGTGCAGCAGACGCTGTTGCCGACGACGAAGGCGCTGGTGGGGGCGTAAAATCGCCGCGCGGCCGAGGTGGCGCCCTGACCTCGCTCAGGTCGTTGACTGAGCGGGCCTTTTCGCAAAACCGCAGCGAACTCGCCGGAAGCCTCGGCTACTGTGCATGGGGTTGTTTTCGGCGTTTTTGTTTGGCGTGGACTGGCGGCCTACATGTTCGCGTCGCCCTCGGGGCCGACCGAGGCGATGCGCACCATGTTGGTGGTGCCGGGGATGCCGAGCGGCACTCCGGCCACGATGATCACACGCTGCCCGGCGCGGACGAAGCCGTCCCGGAACGCGATCTGGCCGGCGCGGCCGACCATGTCGTCCTGATCGCGCGCATCTTCCGCCACCACGCAATGCACGCCCCAGACGACCGCGAGCCTGCGGCCGGCGGCGATGTTCGGCGTGATCGCCACGATCGGCGGTTTCGGCCGCTCCCGCGCAACACGCACGGCAGTCGAGCCCGAGCTGGTCCAGCAGATCAGGGCGGGCAAATCGAGCGTCTCGGCGATCTGCCGTGCGGCGTCGGCGATGGCATCGCCCGCGGTGGATTCCGGCGCGGGACGCTGGGCCGTGACCACCGAGCGATAGGTCGGGTCGCGCTCGACCTCCTCGCCGATGCGGTTCATGGTCGAGACCGCCTCGACCGGGAATTTGCCGGCCGCCGATTCCGCCGACAGCATGATGGCGTCGGCCCCCTCGTAGACGGCCGTGGCGACGTCGGAGACCTCGGCGCGGGTCGGTACCGGCGACTGGATCATCGATTCCAGCATCTGGGTCGCGATCACCACCGGCTTGCCGGCGCGGCGCGCCATCCGCGTCATCTGCTTCTGCAGGCTCGGCACACGTTCGAGCGGCAGCTCGACGCCGAGATCGCCGCGTGCCACCATCAGCGCGTCGGAGGCCTCGATGATGTCGGCGAGGCGATCGATCGCCTGCGGCTTCTCGATCTTGGCCATCACGGCGGCCCGGCCGCGGATCATCTTCTTGGCCTCGATGACATCGTCAGCCCGCTGCACGAAGGACAGCGCGATCCAGTCGATGCCGGTGACGAGGGCCGCCTCGAGGTCGGCACGGTCCTTCGGCGTCATGGCGGAGACCGGCAGATCGGTGTCGGGCAGGCTGACGCCCTTGCGGTCGCTCATCTTGCCGCCGACGACGACACGGGTCACCGCGTGCTCTTTCGAGGTCTCCTCCGCGATCAGCCGCACCTTGCCGTCGTCGAGCAGCAGCGCATGGCCCGGCCGCAGCGCAGCCAGAATCTCCGGATGCGGGAGATTGACGCGCGTGGCGTCGCCCGGCGTCTTGTCGGAATCCAGCGTGAAGGTCTGCCCGTTCTGGAGCTGGACCGCGCCGTCGGCAAAGGCGCCGAGCCGGAGCTTGGGGCCCTGGAGGTCCACCAGGATGCCGATCGGCCGGCCATAGCTGCTCTCGACGTTGCGGATCGTCGCCACCAGCTCCCGCATCTTGTCATGCGGGGTGTGGCTCATGTTGATGCGGAACAGGTCGGCGCCGGCCTCGAACAGGCGGCGGATCATCGCGAGGTCTGAAGAGGCCGGTCCCAGGGTCGCGAGAATCTTGATACGGCGAAGACGCCTCATGGCTTATTCCCAGGCGGGGGCGAGGGCGCTGGCGGGAGGCCAGGCGCGGCGGGGGGCGTACCACTGGGCGGACCATTGGGCAAACCCGGAACGCCGCCGGGGCCAACCGGGCCGGGCAGGCCTGGTACGCGTTGCTGCGCCGGCTGTTGTTCGTTGGCGTCGGTCAACTGCACCGTCCAGGCCCGCTGCTCACCGGTATCGACCTCGAAATAGCCGGTCCGGTCGTAGCCGCGCGCGAGGCAATCCTCGGTGCCGCGGATGGTGAACTCCTTGTCGCGCGAGCACATGAAGGCCTGGCCCGACCATTCGCCGCCGCGGTCATAGTCGATGGCATAGATGTAGTAGTAGCGGGCGACCAGCGTGCCCCGGAGCAGCGTCTCACAAGAGCGCGACGAGATGTTCCACCAGCCTTCGGTGGTCCAGCCCTCGGCGTCCTTGTAGCCGAGCGCGATCCCGACCCGGCTCGATGTGTTGTTGCAGAGGCGGAAATCGGCCGAGGCCGGGCTGGCGTAAAGGCACAGCAGTGCGACGACCAGCACCGGAACCAGCCGGGCGACGAGGCGAAGCGGGGAGGGGGGAGATTCGGCAATCATTGTCGCGGAAGCTATACCAGATCATTGACAATTTGGCGTTGGGCCGGGACCCGTCCCGAAGCCGGGCGTCGGCCCGTTTGCGCCGCGATATGGCAAAATCTGTGACAGAACCCACCTGATCCCGTAAGGGTGACCGCCATCGGGACGGGCCTTAAGGAACACAGCCATGGCAATCGACGACAAAACCAGAACGGAGCTCGAGGCGGCCGCTTTCCGGCGCCTGGTCGATCATTTGCGGAGCCGGACGGACGTCCAGAACATCGATCTGATGAATCTGGCTGGTTTCTGCCGCAACTGCCTCTCCAACTGGCTGAAGGACGCGGCCGACGCCCAGGGCGTGCCCTTGAGCAAGGACGAGAGCCGGGAGGCCGTCTACGGCATGCCGTACGAGACCTGGAAGTCGAAATACCAGGGCACGGCCACGCCCGAGCAGCTCGAGACGATGAAGAAGGTCCATCCCCACGGGCATTGACCAATTTCGTTCCGTCGTTCCGGCGATGCAAAGCATCGACCCGGGATCTCGAGATTCTCCGGTGCGCAAGTGCCCAGCGTAGTTCGCCCTTCGGGCACCCCGGAATGACGGCGTCATCTCCTGTGGGCGCGCTGTGGACGAGCGCGATGCTTGCTTGAATGCAGCTGGCGCCGACCCTAAGGGTCTACCCAGCACGCGCGGTGAGGGATGCCGGCGTCACCTCATTTTGCCAGTTCCATTGGGAGTACAAGATGGCCACCTCCGCCGCCGTCCGCGACGACGAGCCCGCGACGAAATTTGCCAAGGACCAGCTCAAGTCCATCATCGAGCGCATCGAGCGGCTGGAGGAAGAGAAGAAGGCGATCTCCGACGACATCCGCGACGTTTATGCCGAGAGCAAGGGCAACGGCTACGACGTCAAGGCGCTGCGCACCATCGTGCGCCTGCGCAAGCAGGACCCCAACGAGCGGGCGGAGGCCGAGACCATTCTCGAGACCTACATGCAGGCGCTGGGGATGATCTGAGGCACATCTCCCGGGCGTTGCCGCTCATCACGCTTGGGCAGAACCTCTGCGTCTGCTAGATTGCTCGGGGAAGAGACCGAGCGATGGATGTGCCGGGACCAGAGCGCAGGCTCGCCGCGGTCCTCGCCGCCGACATGGTCGGATTTAGCCGGCTCATGGAGGTCGACGAGGCCGGCACTCTCGCGCGGCTCAAGACCCATCGGGTCGAACTCATAGATCCAGCCATTGCCAAGAACCGCGGCCGTATCATCAAGACGACCGGCGACGGCATGCTGGCCGAATTCTACAGCGTCGTCGATGCCGTGCTCTGTGCCGCCGAGGTCCAGCGCCGCATGGCGCGGCGCAATGCCGACGTCCCGCCGCCGCGGTGGATACAATTCCGCATCGGCATCAATCTGGGCGATGTGATCGTCGATCAGAGCGACATTTTCGGTGATGGCGTCAACATCGCTGCGCGACTGGAGGCGCTGGCCGAGCCCGGGGGAATCTGCGTTTCAGGCGCGGTGCGCGATCAGGTCGGTGACCGCCTGGACGGAGTTCAGTTCGATGATCTCGGTGAACAGAGCGTCAAGAACATCGCCCGCCCGATCCGCGTCTTCCGCATTCGGCTGGTGGAGGGGCCTGCAGGCCCGCCCGGCGGGTCGAACACTGCGGCGACTCCACCATGTGTCTCGAAGAAGCCGTCCATCGCCGTGCTGCCATTCGCCAATATGAGTGGCGATCCGGAGCAGGAGTTCTTCGCGGACGGTCTCACCGAGGACATCATCACTGAGCTTTCACGCTTTCACGATCTGCTTGTCATCTCCCGCAACTCGACGTTCGTCTATAAGGGCAAGGCCGTGAAGGTTCAGGACATCGGCCGCGAGTTCGGAGTTGACTACGTCATCGAGGGCAGCGTGCGGAAGGCCGGGGAGCGCGTCCGCGTCACCGTGCAGCTGATCGATGCAGAGACCGACCGCCATATCTGGGCCGAACGCTACGACCGCGAGCTCCAGGACATCTTCGCCATCCAGGACGAGATGACCCGCGCGATCGTGGCGACTTTGCCCGGTCGGGTAGAAGCCGCAACGCACGACCGCACCAAGCGCAAGCCGACCGACAACATGCCCGCTTACGAATGCGTGCTGGCTGCAAAGCTCCTGCATCACCGATCAACCCGCGACGACAACGCTCAGGCGCAGACGCTGCTCAACCGCGCGCTGGCGATGGATCCGAACTATGCCCACGCTCATGCCTGGAAGGCATGCGTGCTCGGCCAGTGCTGGATCTATGGCTGGTGCGCCGACCGCGAGGCGACCTTCGAGCAGGTGGCTTCGGAGCTCGAGACCGCGCTGGCGCTCGATGACAATGACGCTGACGTGCACCGGATTCTCGCCGCACTCAACCTGACGCGCCACGATTACGAGAAGGCCACCTATCATCAGGAGCGCGCGCTCGCACTCAATCCAAACTACGACCTCGTGGTCGTGCAACAGGGGGAACTCCTGACCTGGCTGGGCCTGCCGGAGGAAGGCATCGACTGGATCAGGAAAGCGATGCGCCTCAATCCCTATCATCCCGAGCGCTTCTGGAGCCACCTGGGCCGCGCCTACTATTGCGCGGAGAAATACGCCGAGGCCGCCGAAGCATTTTCAAGGATCACACGCCCCGATTACACCCATCATGCGTTTCTGGCGGCGACATTCGCGCAGATGACGAATGCGGTCGCGGCCGGCGCTCACGCCGCGGAGGTCTTGAAGCGCGAGCCGGGGTTCTCGGTGGCAGCTCATCTTGCGACGCTCCACTACAAGCGCGAATTCGACCGGCAGCGCCACGAGGCTGGCCTCATCGCGGCTGGCCTGCCGGCTTGATCGACCGGAGCGAGGAAGAGCAGCAAGAGCCCTGCTGCCACCCGGGACTCAGCGTAGCGCGGCGGTGCGAACGACGAAGGACATCGTCTCGAGCCTCGCGGTCGCGCTGCCCGAAAAACTCTCGCAGGACAGGCCGTGCATGGGATCGTCGGCAAAACCCATCGTGATCACGGATTGCGGCTTGACGAAGAAGCCGCGCAGCGCCGCGGTATCGAGTTCGCCCATCAGCGTCACCGACATCGCGCGGCTGGCGCTCGGCGACAGCATCACGATCTTGAGCCAGATGCTTTCGCCGGCGGCGGAGAGGCGAGTGGCGGTGGCGATCCTGCCGTCGATGCTCTTGCCGACCACCATGTTGACCTCCGTCGCGTGAGCCACGCCGCGGGATGCAGCAGCGGGTCGGGCGGTGCGCGGGATCGGCGCGGAGGCGGCGACGACATTGGCGCGGTCGACCGGGGAGGCGGCCGGCGCGTAAGCCAGGGCCTGGAAGGCTGCGTTGGAGACGCTCGCGGTTGGTTGCGGATCGGTGGCGGCGGCCAGCGCCTGACGCGCCTTCAACGCTGCGACCTGAGCCGGCGTCGCCTGCTGCGGCGCGGCCGGGACATCATCCCAGAAGCCGCGGGCGTTGATGATGTCGGCCGGTGTCTCCAGCTTGCCCTCGACAGACTTGCCGGTCGCCGGCTTGTCAGCCACGGGCGCCGGCTTCGGCGGCGCAACGATCTGGGCATCGGCCGAAGCGAGCTGGAGGGTTGCGGCAATCTGCGGCTTGGCGCGGGGCGTCGGCACCGGCTCGGCGGGCTTGGCGGCGGCTGCGACCACGGTCGGCGCGGACGGCTTCGCGGCCGTTGCGGGCGCGCCCTCGTCATCCTCGTCGCTGCTCGCGGCGGGAGCCGGCTTGCTCCTGAACAAGGCGGCGAAGAAATTCGGCTTGCTGCCGGCGTCGTCGCCGCTCCCGCGCCGCTCGATCTCGGCCCTGGCCAGCTCATAGTTCTTCAGCGGAACGCCGTCGGTCGGCAGATGCACCGTCTTGCCGTCCGGGAAGACGCGGGCGAGCTGGTCATGCGTCATGCGCGGCCAGTGCCGGACGCTACCGGTGTCCAGATGCACGAAGGGCGAGCCTGACGTTGGATAGAAGCCGACGCCGCCGCGCTGGAGACGCAGGCCGGCGAAACGGATCTGCTCCAGCGGCACGCCCGGGATGTAGAAGTCCATCGCATGTCCGAGCATGTGCTGGCTGGAGCGCGCCACGCCGGAGGAGCGGCGGCGGAGCATGGCGTTGGTGGCGGGGGAGCGGTAGGAGGAGATGATCTGGATCGGCTGCTTGCCGTCGACGTCGCGATAGACTTCCCAGAGGATGTCGAAGAGGCGACGGTCCATGACCGTCTCGTCCTGGGTGCGCCAGTCGCGCAAAAAGTGGTTGAGCTGCTTCAGCGCGGCTTCGTCATAGCGGCCGTCGCGCTTGAAGGTGACGGTGAGGTCTTCGCCGGAATGGGTGTGGTGGAAGGAGAGCGTCTTGGTCTCGTTCAGCGCCGCGGCGTCGTGGACCGAGCCTGCGGCGGCAAGCAGCAACACGGAGGCGAGGCCGATCCGGGATCCGGCCTTCACCCCCGCATGGGACAACGACAGCACAACGAATTTGCGTGCGAGACCAGTCAGCACGTATGAGCCCACCCAGTCGACGAGCGTTCAAAATGGACTCTCCCGCCAACCCCGTTAGCAGCGCGAAGAGGATGAACGCTTTCTTAAAGCAAGAAGGTTAATTCGAGGTTGACCTTCCCGCCCCCAAACCAAGTCAGAGTACGATCCTAAGCGGTTGACTGTGGCAAAAAAACGCCCGCCGCCCCGGCGCGGGTTGGTGCACGTTAAGCGGCCCCCATCCAAAGGACGGGGCCGCTGATTTCATTGCAGAATTCTCGTGAGCCTGGCGCTGAGCCGGCCTCAGCGGGTAAACACCCGCTGCGGACGACGGCCGACCGGCGCCGGCGGCTGGGCCGGGGTCGGCGCTCCGAACAGCCGCTCGAAGAAGTTTGGCCCAGACGAGCCGAAGCCCCCGCCATTGTTGGCCACCGCGACCCCTGAAGGCAGCGTCGTCGCCGGGCGCGAATAGCTCGGCTGGGAATGGGCGACGACAGCCTCGAGGTCCTTGCCGCGGTTGTTCTTCAGGATGTTGATCATGGCCGCATCGCGACCGTAGATGTCCTTGCGGAATTGCAGCTTGCCGGCGTCATCCACGAACGCAGTCTGATAGGTGATGTTGACCGGGATCGGGGTCGGGAATTTTAGATCGATCTCGCTCTTGCCGTACATGCTGCGCACGCGCTCCGGCGTGTACTTCTCGTTCGGCATGGTGATGTTGAGCAGCACGGAGGCGTACTGATCCGGATTCTGCACGCGCATGCAGCCATGGCTGAAGGCGCGCTCGTCCCTCGCGAACAAATGCTTGTCCGGCGTGTCGTGCTGATAGACCAGGAACTTGTTCGGGAAGTTGAAGCGAATGCGGCCGAGCGCGTTGGCTTCGCCGGGCGGCTGCGAGATGTGCACCGAGCCGTCGCGGTTCTGCTCGAGCTTGAGGCCCATGCGCTGAAGCACGGTCGGGTCCTGCTGCAGCGCCGGCAGGTATTCGTTGTAGACGATCGACGGCGGCACGTTCCAGGTCGGATTGACCGTGATGTACTTCATCGTCTCGGTCAGCAGCGGGGTGGCGTGCTGGCCGGGCTTGCCGGTAACGACGCGGGTGGTCCAGACCTGCTGGCCGCGCTGCATCACCTTCAGCGTGAAGTCGGGAATGTTCAGGATGACATAGGCATCACCCAGCGAAGGCGCGCCGAGGTCGCGCGGCAGCCAGCGCCAGCGCTCCATGTTTACCACCACCACGTCGATCTGCTTGTCGCGCTTGGGGGTGTTGAGCGCCTTGACCGTCTTGTCGTCGAGGATGCCGGTCGGCTTCATCTCGGTGCCGCTCTGGAATTTGCGCACGGCCTCGGCGACTGCCGCGTCGTAGCGGGTGTCGCCGGCGTTCTCGGCAAGGCCGAGCCTGGCGCGGAGCTGCGGCACGCGCGGATCTTCGACGACGATTTCAGCGCGCTTCTTGCTGGCCGGGGTGTATTTCAGCGCCGGGCCGTCGGCGATCTCGAGGACCGGGCCGTTGCCCTGGCCGCGCAGCTCGGCGAGCTTGGCCTTCAGCTCCTTGTAGAGCTTGTGCGGCGGGTTGTAGCTGTCGAGCGCTGCGGAAGCATCCGCCGCGGTCGTGACCTTGGCGAGCACCTCGTTGGGGTCGACCGGATGCTCGGGATAGAGAATGTCGCCGCTGACCTGCGACCAATGCATGCGGCCGCTCTGGGCATGGCGCGCGTAGTCGAACATGCCGGCGGTGAGCTTGAGCTCGGCATCCGCCAGCGCATCGGGCGTCGTGGCGGCGGCGAAATCCGGCAACGGATAGTCCGCGGGATTGAGGCCGTCGGAGGCCGCGTCCTTCAGCCGCGCGATCACGCCCTTCGCCGCAGCGGTCGGGTTGCCGCCTTGCGTCCAGACCGGCGCGAAATCGCGTGCGCCGTAGAACTTCTCGATCGCCGCGCGTTCGTTCTTGCGGTCGAAATAGCGCGAGGTCTTGGCGCCGATGATGTCCTTGAGCTTGTCCGCGACCGGCTGGTCGGCGGCGGGCACGTTGCTCGCGGCCTTCACCGGCTCGGCGGCGGGAGCCGCTGCAGCAGGTGCCGCGGGAGCCGTCGGCGTGGCGGTCGCAGTGTCCTTTGCAGGCTCGGTGCTTGCGGGCTCGGTCTTCGCAGTCTCGCTCTTCGGCGCTTCGGGCGCCGGCGTGGTGGCGACGTCGGACGGCCTGGTCTCGACCTTGTCCGGCGCAGGCGCGGCGTCCGCCTTGACGGGCTCCTTTGCGATTTCCTTGGTCGGATCCGGCACCGTGGCGGTGGTGTCGAGCTTGATGTCGGCTGCAGTGGGGGGCGGGACGTTTGCCGGCTCGGGGCGCGGGATCGCAGCTTCGATCGCGAGTTCGGCGGCGCTGCTGCGCGGCTGGTCCTGCGCCAGCGCCGAGCTGGCGGACACCGCGAGGAAGGTCGCTGCGACCGTCATCAAGACACGGTCAAAGCCCGCACGGTGGTTCAAACAGTCACGCATTGTGTCGCACCCCTCGGGTGAGCTGTCCCCTCGTGGAACAGCTTCGTTATCGCCTATTGATGAGCTTCGGCTAAACCGCGCCGGCCTCTCGAAAGTTGCACGCCTGCACGCAACGATTCCTACGCAGACGATATACAGGCCCCGATTCTGCGGCCAGCGCTACCCGGGACAACTCACGACAAACTGACTTCAAGGGAGCCTCTTGGCAACGGATTGTGCGCTTCTGCCACGCGATTTTCCCTCTGTCTGTCACTTCCAGGTCACGGTTCAAATCACAGTCGAATTCTGTCGTCATGCGAACGGCTTACAGCTGTCGCGCACCTTCGCGCGAACCTCCGTTTGCACCCGGCTCAGTGCGTCTCCTCACCGCTTTTGCCGCCATGTCCGGGAACCCCGGCCTCGTCGAGTTTGCGGTAGAGCGTCGACCGGCCGATCTTGAGGCGGCGAGCCACTTCAGACATCTGGCCGCGATAGTGCGAGATCGCGAAGCGGATGATCTCGTTCTCCATGTCCTCCAGCGCGCGGACATCGCCGGTCGCGGTGAGCATGGCGAGAGTTCCCACGGCGGGGAGTGGCGCGATCGGTATTTCGTTACCCGACACCAAGGATGGCATCGCCGCCGGCTCGAGCATCAACGGTGCGGTCGGAATATCCGTGACGGGATGCGGCTGCGAGGCGAGCAGGGGAAAATCGCCAATGTCGAGCTGGTCGCCGTCGCTCATCACCACGGCGCGGTAGACCGCGTTTTCGAGCTGGCGGATGTTGCCGGGCCAGTCGAGCCGGGCCAGGTGCGCGACCGCCTCGCCGGTGATGCCGGTGATCGGGCGGTTCTCCTCGGCGGCAAAGCGCGCCAGGAAATGCCTGAGCAGATGCGGGATGTCCTCGCGCCGGGCGCGCAGCGAGGGGATCGTCAGCGGCAGCACGTGCAGGCGATAGAACAGGTCTTCCCGGAAATGTCCCTGTTTCACCCGCTCCAGCAGCTTGCGATTGGTTGCCGAGATGATGCGGACGTCGACCTTGACCGGCTTGCGGCCGCCGACGGCCTCCACGGCACCTTCCTGCAGCGCGCGCAGCAGCTTCACCTGAGCGGTCAGCGGCAGCTCGCTGACCTCGTCCAGAAACAGCGTGCCGCCATGAGCCTCGACAAACTTGCCCATGTGCCGCTCGGTGGCGCCGGTGAAGGCGCCCTTCTCGTGGCCGAACAGGATGGACTCGACGAGGTTGTCGGGAATCGCACCGCAATTGACCGCGACGAACGGCTTGGCCTTGCGCTCGCCGCTGCCATGGATGGCGCGCGCGAACATTTCCTTGCCGACGCCGGACTCGCCCTCGATCAGCACGGGGATCGCGGAATTCGCCGCCTTCTGCGCGGCGCGCATCACCGGGGTCATTGCCTCAGCGCGCGTGATGATGTCGGAGAAAGTCAGCCGGCCCTCACGGCTGTGACGGATGCGCTGCAATTCGCCCTTGAGCGCGGACGTGTTGAGCGCGTTGCGCAAGGAGACCTGGAGCCGCTCGACGCCGACCGGCTTGACGACGAAATCGGCCGCGCCCGCGCGCATCGCCGAGATCACGTTGTCGATGCCGCCATGGGCGGTCTGCACGATGACGGGGATGCTCAGGCCGGCTTCGCGGATCTTCGCAAGTACGCCCATGCCGTCGAGGCCGGGCATCACGAGATCGAGGATGACGGCGTCGATGGCCGGTGCGTCGGGTGCGGTGAGGGTGGCAATTGCGGCGTCACCGGAGTCCACGACGACCGTCTCATAGCCGCATTTCTGCACCATGTTCTCGACCAGCCGGCGAGCTACAGGATCGTCGTCGGCGATCAAAATACTGGCAGCCATGGTGTTCCCCGCACGCTACTACTATCTGTCTCGAATCGGGGCACTCTGGCCGAAGCCGATTAACGCATGCTTAAGCCTTGATGCCCCCGTCCGCCGTCGCGCTTGTTGAACACAGGTTTTCCACACAATGACTTCGCGCTCCAAGGCCGCTCTCTCGAAATCTGCACTCCGCAAGCCAGCCACCAAGAAATCAGCCGCCAAGAAATCCTCTGCCAAGAAATCCGCTGCCAAGAACAAAACCTCCGAGCCTTCGCCCGCAAACCCTGCGAGCAAGACGGGCAAGATTCCGGAGTGGAACCTCGCCGATCTCTATTCCGGGATCGACGCGCCGGAAGTGGCGCGCGATCTCGAAAAGTTGGATGCCGACTGCGTCGCCTTCGAGACGGACTACAAGGGCAAGCTGGCGACAGGGACAGCAAACGAAGATGGCGGAAAATGGCTCGCTGAAGCCGTGCGACGCTATGAGGCGATCGATGACCTCGCCGGCCGTCTCGGCTCCTATGCCGGCCTCGTCCATGCCGGCGACAGCGTGGACCCTGCGATTTCAAAGTTTTACGGGGACGTGTCCGAGCGCCTGACGGCGGCGTCCACGCATCTATTGTTCTTCGCGCTCGAGCTCAATCGGATCGATGACGATATTTTGAACCGCGCGATGCAGGCCGCCGAGCTCGCGCATTATCGTCCCTGGATCGAGGATTTGCGCAAGGAGAAGCCGTACCAGCTCGACGACAAGCTCGAGCAGCTCTTCCTGGAAAAGGCGCAGACCGGCTATTCCGCCTTCAACCGGCTGTTCGACCAGACCATCTCCGGCCTGCGCTTCAAGGTCGGCTCCAAGGAGCTCGCGATCGAGCCGACGCTCAACCTGCTGCAGGACCGCGACGGCGCCAAGCGCAAGAGCGCGGCGGAGGCGCTGGCGAAGACCTTCAAGGCCAATGAGCGCACCTTTGCGCTGATCACCAACACGCTGGCCAAGGACAAGGACATCTCCGACCGCTGGCGCGGCTTCAAGGACGTCGCGGATTCCCGCCACCTGAACAACCGCGTCGAGCGCGAGGTCGTCGACGCGCTGGTCGCCTCGGTGCGCGCGGCCTATCCGAAGCTGTCGCACCGCTATTACGCGCTGAAGGCGAAGTGGTTCGGCAAGAAGCGGCTGGCCTATTGGGACCGCAACGCGCCGCTGCCGTTTGCAGCGACCGACGTCATTGCCTGGCCGGAGGCGCGAAGCATGGTGCTGACGGCCTATCGAAGCTTCTCGCCTGAGATGGCCGACATCGCCGAGCGCTTCTTCACCGATCGCTGGATCGACGCGCCGGTGCGGCCGGGCAAGGTGCCGGGGGCGTTCTCGCATCCGACCACGCCGTCGGCGCACCCCTACGTGCTGATGAACTACCAAGGCAAGCCGCGCGACGTGATGACGCTCGCGCATGAGCTTGGCCATGGCGTCCATCAGGTGCTCGCCGCGAAGAACGGCGCGCTGATGGCGCCGACGCCGTTGACGCTGGCGGAGACCGCGAGCGTGTTCGGCGAGATGTTGACCTTCCGGCGGCTGCTGGCCCAGACCAAGAACGCCAAGCAGCGGCAGGCGCTGCTCGCCGGCAAGGTCGAGGACATGATCAACACCGTGGTGCGGCAGATCGCGTTCTATTCCTTCGAGCGGGCGGTCCACACCGAGCGCAAGAATGGCGAGCTCACCGCGACGCGGCTCGGCGAGATCTGGCTGTCGGTGCAGGGCGAGAGCTTGGGGCCCGCGATCGAGATCAAGGCGGGCTACGAGAACTACTGGATGTACATCCCGCACTTCATCCACTCGCCGTTCTACGTCTACGCCTACGCATTCGGCGACTGCCTCGTGAACTCGCTCTACGCCGTCTACGAGAATGCGGCCGAAGGCTTTGCCGAGCGCTATCTCGACATGCTCGCCGCCGGTGGAACCAAGCACTATTCCGAGCTGCTGCGGCCGTTCGGGCTGGATGCCAAGGACCCCAAGTTCTGGGACGGCGGGCTCAGCGTCATTGCCGGGATGATCGACGAGCTGGAGGCGATGGGCTGAGGTGCCCGGGGCGCTTTTGGGGGCGGGGCGCACGTAAAACATTTGTTGAACTAAGGCTTCGACGATGTTATACATATGTATAACGCGCTGGAGCCCATGCCATGAAGATCGAGATCAAGAAGATTGGCAATTCCGACGGACTACTGCTGCCCCGTGAATTGATGCAGCGGCTCGATCTCAAGCGCGGACAGCAATTGCACGTCGTGGAATTACCCGGCGGTGGTTTTCAGTTGCTGCCTTACGATCCCGACTTCGAGCGGACGATGGAGATCGCCGACGAGGTGATGGACAAGTATCGCGACACGCTCGCGGCGCTTGCGAAATAGTCGGCCATGCAATGAGCTATCCCCAGGAGCCGCTCTGGATCACCTACGAACAGGCTGTCGCCATTCACGGTCGCCAACTCCGGCGCTTCGGTGGTGCGTCGGGATTGCGTGATGAAGGCATGTTGCGGTCGGCGCTGGAACGGCCGATCAACAAATGGCGCTATGAGCAGGCGCCGATGGACGAACTCGCTGCAGCATATGCATTCGGCCTTGCGAAAAATCACGCATTCGTCGACGGAAACAAGCGCATCGCCTTCATGGCGTTGATGGTCTTTCTGCACAAGAATGGCGTGGCCTTCAGTCCCGATCCGGCGGAAGCGACGACCATCATACTCTCTCTCGCTGCCGGCGAAGTCAGCGAGGAGAGCCTCGCGCGCTGGATCCGCGACAATCTGGATTCCAAATGACCCGATTTGCGGGAAAACCCCGCCTCGGTGCCGTTGCCCTGTCTAAATCTTTCAGGTATCCCAGCCCGAGAATTCGACTTTCGACTGGGGACATTCCATGGCTGACCATAGCGAAGTGGCGTACACCACCGCCGACGGCAACGACTATGTTGCCCACGAGCAGACCTATGAGGGCTTCATCAAACTGGTGAAGTACGGCACGGCCTCGGTCGCGCTCATCGTGATCCTGATGGCGATCTTCCTCACCTGATCCATCGACTGCCGCACCGCCAGCGTCGTCGGTGCCCATAAAATTTGCATTCAAGCCGGTCCCAAAACCGGTATCCAACGTTGCGGGAGTAACGCTTAGTTCGCGTGCGCGCTTTTTCCCGCGTCGCCGGAGGCCTCATGAAGATTGCCGTTGCCAAGGAAATCGATCCGTCGGAGCCGCGCGTCGCGGCTTCGCCTGACACGGTGAAGAAGTTCAAAGCGCTGGGCGCCGAGCTTGCCGTCGAGCCGGGTGCGGGTATCAAGTCGGGCCTGCCGGATTCCGAGTTCACCGCGGCTGGCGCCACCGTCAGTGCCGACGCGCTCAAGGACGCGGACATCATCATCAAGGTGAAGCGCCCCGAGGCGTCCGAGCTCGCGCAGTACAAGCGCGGCGCGCTCGTCATTGCGATCATGGATCCCTACGGCAACGAGGCGGCGCTCAAGACGATGGCCGATGCCGGCATCTCCGCATTCGCGATGGAGCTGATGCCGCGCATCACCCGCG
Organism: Bradyrhizobium sp. USDA 326; assembly: GCF_049739485.1. Taxonomy (NCBI): domain Bacteria; kingdom Pseudomonadati; phylum Pseudomonadota; class Alphaproteobacteria; order Hyphomicrobiales; family Nitrobacteraceae; genus Bradyrhizobium; species Bradyrhizobium sp. USDA 326. The sequence goes on along the minus strand of NZ_JBMGQA010000001.1, from coordinate 1,187,935 downwards.
CGCAGGTGATGGACGTGCTCTCCTCGCAGGCGAACCTTGCCGGCTACCGCGCCGTGATCGAGGGCGCCGAGGCCTTCGGCCGCGCCTTCCCGATGATGATGACGGCCGCCGGCACCGTGCCTGCGGCCAAGGTGTTCGTGATGGGCGTCGGCGTCGCCGGCCTGCAGGCGATCGCGACCGCGCGCCGTCTCGGCGCCGTCGTCACGGCCACGGACGTGCGTCCCGCCACCAAGGAGCAGGTCGAATCGCTCGGCGCGAAATTCCTCGCGGTCGAGGACGAGGAATTCAAGAACGCGCAGACCGCCGGCGGCTACGCCAAGGAAATGTCCCGGGAGTACCAGGCCAAGCAGGCCGCGCTCACCGCCGAGCACATCAAGAAGCAGGACATCGTGATCACGACCGCGCTGATTCCGGGCCGGCCGGCGCCGAAGCTCGTCAGCGCCGACATGGTCAGGTCGATGAAGCCGGGTTCGGTGCTGGTCGATCTCGCCGTCGAGCGCGGCGGCAATGTCGAGGGTGCCAAGCCGGGCGAGGTCGTCGATGTCGATGGCGTCAAGATCGTCGGCTACACCAACGTTGCCGGCCGCGTCGCGGCTTCGGCTTCCAGCCTCTATGCCCGCAATCTGTTCTCCTTCATCGAGACCATGGTCGACAAGAAAGAGAAGAAGCTCGCCGTCAACTGGGACGACGAACTGGTCAAGGCCACTGCGCTGACGAAAGACGGCGCCGTGATCCACCCGAACTTCCAGCCCAAATCATCTTAAATCGGGTTTAAGGAGAGCCGCCATGGAGCATGCAGCACAGCTCGTCGACCCCTTCATCTTCCAGTTGTCGATCTTCGTCCTCGCCGTCTTCGTCGGCTATTTCGTCGTCTGGTCGGTGACACCGGCGCTGCATACGCCGCTGATGAGCGTCACCAACGCGATCTCCTCGGTGATCGTGGTCGGCGCGCTGCTCGCGGTGGGTGTCGGCATGATTTCGAGCGGCTCGGGCTGGGCGCGCGGCTTCGGCTTCGTCGCGCTCGTCTTCGCCTGCGTGAACATTTTCGGCGGCTTCCTTGTCACCCAGCGCATGCTGGCGATGTACAAGAAGAAGTCGAAGTGAGCGGCCACCTCGGGCTGAAGGGATCAATGGGGACCTGAGATGAGCGCCAATCTCTCTGCATTCTTGTATCTCGTGGCGGGGGTGCTGTTCATCCTGTCGCTGCGCGGGCTGTCGAGCCCGGCATCGTCGCGCCAGGGCAATCTGTTCGGCATGATCGGCATGGCGATTGCGGTCGCCACCACGCTCGCAAGCCATCCGCCGGCCGACGGCGTCGCGTGGATCCTCGTCATCCTCGCGGTCGCGATCGGCGGCGGCGTCGGCGCGGTGATCGCCCGCCGCGTGCCGATGACCTCGATGCCGGAACTGGTCGCCGCCTTCCACTCGCTGGTCGGCATGGCCGCGGTGCTGGTCGCGGCCGGCGCGTTCTACGCGCCCGAGGCCTTCGGCATCGGGACCCCCGGCAACATCCATCCGCAGAGCCTGGTCGAGATGTCGCTCGGCGTCGCCATCGGCGCGCTGACCTTCACCGGCTCGGTGATCGCGTTCCTGAAGCTGTCGGCGCGCATGAGCGGTGCGCCGATCATCCTGCCGTTCCGCCACATCATCAACATCGCGCTGGCTCTGGCGCTGGTGTTCTTCATCGTCGGCCTGGTGCTGTCAGGCAGCGCGTTCGATTTCTGGATGATCGTCATCCTCGCCCTGGCGCTCGGCGTGCTCATGATCATCCCGATCGGCGGCGCCGACATGCCGGTCGTTATCTCGATGCTGAACTCATATTCCGGCTGGGCCGCGGCCGGCATCGGATTCACGCTCGGCAATTCCGCGCTGATCATCACCGGCGCGCTGGTCGGCTCCTCCGGCGCGATCCTGTCCTACATCATGTGCCACGCGATGAACCGGTCCTTCATCTCGGTCATCCTCGGCGGCTTCGGCGGCGAGACCGCCGCGGCCGGCGGGGGAACCGGCGAACAGAAGCCGGCCAAGCTCGGCTCGGCGGACGACGCGGCCTTCATCATGAAGAACGCCTCCAAGGTCATCATCGTGCCCGGCTACGGCATGGCGGTGGCGCAGGCCCAGCACGCGCTGCGCGAGATGGCCGACATCCTGAAGAAGGAAGGCGTCGAGGTGAAATACGCCATTCACCCGGTCGCCGGCCGCATGCCCGGCCACATGAACGTGCTGCTCGCCGAGGCCAACGTGCCCTATGACGAGGTGTTCGAGCTCGAGGACATCAACTCCGAATTCGCACAGGCCGACATCGCCTTCGTGATCGGCGCCAACGACGTCACCAACCCGGCGGCCGAAGAGGACAAGTCCTCGCCGATCTACGGCATGCCGGTGCTCCAGGTCTGGAAGGCCGGCACCGTGATGTTCATCAAGCGCTCGCTCGCCTCTGGTTACGCAGGCATCGACAATCCGCTGTTCTATCGCGACAACACCATGATGCTCCTTGGCGACGCCAAGAAGGTCACCGAGAACATCGTCAAGGCGATGTAGCGCGAGGCACACGGACCGCGGCCATCAACAAGGATTGGCACCGGTCTCATCCCATGCCTCCCAAGGCGACGCGCGAGCAGCGCATCGCATGGCACGCTGCTCACAAGGCGGCGTGCGGCTGTCGCGACGTTCCGGCGAGTCTCCGGCCCGATGTCATGAAATTGCTGCGGGGCCGTCGCAAGCCCTAGTCTCAGCTGAGGACCGGGCCGGGCAATGATGACCATCGTCAAGTGGATCGCCATCCTGCTCGTGACCATCTATCTTGTCGGTCTCGTCGTGCTGTATGTCCGGCAGCGCGAGATGCTGTTTCCGATCCCGCCCGTCGGCCGCACCGCACCCGATGCTGCCGGTCTTCCCGAGGCGGAAGAGCATGTGCTGACCACGTCGGACGGCGAGAGAATCGTCGCCTGGCACGTGCCGGCCAGGCCAGGTCGTCCTGTGATCCTGTACTTCCCCGGCAATGGCGATTTTCTCGCCGGCCGCGTCAGCCGTTTCAAGGCGATGACGGCCGACGGCACCGGTCTCGTTGCCCTGTCGTATCGTGGCTATGCCGGCTCGAGCGGGGCACCGAGCGAACGGGGCCTGCTGCGCGACGCCGCAGCCGCCTACGCTTTCACCACTGCGCGCTATGGAGCGGAACGTATCGTCGTCTGGGGCTTTTCGCTGGGGACGGGCGTGGCGGTGGCGCTCGCATCCGAACTCCCGATCGGCAGGCTGATCCTGGAGGCGCCTTACACCTCGACGGTCGACATCGCCGCACTGGCATTCCGGTTCGTGCCGGTGCGCCTCCTGATGCGCGACCAGTTTCGTTCCGACGAACGGATCGCGCGCGTCACGGTGCCGCTGTTGGTGATGCATGGCACCAATGACCTTGTCATTTCGATCATGTTCGGAGAGCGTCTGTTCGCGCTCGCGCGCGAACCGAAGCAGTTCGTTCGCTTTGCGGGTGGCGGACACGACAATCTCGACGCCTTCGGTGCGGTCGAAAAGGCAAGGCAATTCATTGGATCCTAAACGGCTCGTCACGCGGCTCTGGAGCCAGGCTCTCGTCGCCATCCTGACATTGTTGCCGCATCAGGCGTGGGCCGCGACCGGGCTCGACGGCGCGGCGATGCGCTGGCCCTATGCGCTGCCCTTTGCCGGCCTGTTAATGTCGATCGCACTGGGCCCGCTGCTGTTCGCAAAATTCTGGCACCACCATTACGGCAAGATCGCCGCGGCCTGGTCGCTGCTGGCGCTCGCCTCGCTCGTCATCTTTGCCGGCGGCATGGCGACGCTGGCGGCGCTCGTTCACGCCGTGCTGGTCGAATATCTCGGCTTTATCGTGCTGTTGTTCTCGCTCTATGTCGTGGCCGGCGGCGTCCTCATCACCGGGGACATCAAGGCGACGCCAGCGACCAATGCCGGCATCCTCGCGCTTGGTACGTTGGGGGCGAGCGTCGTCGGCACCACGGGTGCCGCGATGATCCTGATCCGTCCCTTGATCCGCGCCAACCGGCCGCGGCGCCACAACACCCATGTCGTCATCTTCTTCATCATCCTGGTGGCCAATGTCGGCGGCGCACTGAGCCCGCTCGGCGATCCCCCGCTCTTCGTCGGCTTCCTGCACGGCGTCGACTTCTTCTGGACCACGCGGGCCCTCTGGTTGCAAACCGCGATCGTAGCCGGACTGCTGCTCGCGATGTTCGTGGTCGTCGATATCTGGCGCTTCCGGAGCGAGCCGCCGCCCGACGGTGCCGGCCCCGCGCAGCCGGTGCGCATCCGCGGGCTCGTCAATCTGGTGCTGATTGCGGCCATCGTCGCCAGTCTGCTGGCATCGGCGATGTGGAAGCCCGGCATCGCGTTCGATATTCTCGGCACCAGGCTGGAGCTGGAGGACATCGCGCGCAACATGGTACTGCTCGCGATTGCGGCGCTGTCGGTGTGGCTCACGCCGGACGAGCACCGGCAGGCCAACGGCTTCACCTGGGAGCCCATCCGCGAGGTCGCAAAGCTGTTCGCCGGCATCTTCGTCGCCATCATTCCGGTCATTGCCATGCTCAATGCCGGCGATCACGGTGCGTTCGCCTGGCTGCTGTCTGCGGTGACGGCGCCGGACGGCGCGCCGCGCGAGGTCGCCTATTTCTGGTTCACCGGCCTGATGTCCGCGCTCCTCGACAATGCTCCGACCTATCTGTTGTTCTTCGAGCTCGCCGGCGGGGATGCGCAAGTGCTGATGCATCAGCTCTCCGGCACGCTTGCCTCGATCTCCATGGGGGCGGTCTACATGGGAGCGCTCACCTATATCGGCAACGCGCCGAACTTCATGGTCAGCAGCATTGCCAGCGAGAACGGCATCGAGATGCCGAGCTTCTTCGGCTATCTCCTGCGCGCGGGTGTCGTGCTGATCCACCCTGTTCCTGCTGCTGACGCTGCTGCCGGTGGCGCCGATCCTGCACTGGCATTGAATCTCGCTCCTGATTTGCTACTGCTCATTCAAGCAAATGGAAGTGGTGGATGAGCGCGCATAGTCCGATGCCCCGGTCGGCCTGGGTCTTCCCGGCGCTGGCCGTGCTGCTGTTCGCAGCCGTCAGCGCGACGGACTATGTGTTCACGCTGTCGTTTGCCGGATTCGTTTTCGCCGTCGTCCTTCTGGTCATCCTGTTCGGCACCGTGTTCGCCGCGGTTCATCATGCCGAGGTGATCGCGGAGCGGGTCGGCGAACCCTATGGCACGCTGGTGCTGACGCTCTCGGTGACCATCATCGAAGTCGCGCTGATCACCACGATCATGCTGGGCGACAAGCCTGCCCCGGCACTGGCGCGCGACACCGTATTCGCTGTCGTCATGATCGTCTGCAACGGCCTCGTCGGCCTCTGCATCTTCATCGGCGGCCTGCGCTATCGCGAGCAGGGCTTCCAGCTCTCGGGAGCCAACGTCTATCTCAGCGTGCTGTTCGCGCTCGCGACCATCACGCTGATCTTGCCGAACTACACCACGACCACGCCGGGGCCGGTCTATTCGGCGGTTCAGCTCGGTTTCGTTGACGTGGTCACGCTCGCGCTGTACGGAGTGTTTCTCTACACCCAGACCGTCCTGCACAAGGACTACTTCGTTCATGAACGGGCCGAGGGCGAGGGCGGGGAGGTGCACCTGTCGGCCGGGGCGCTCGCGCTCACCGTCGCGCTGCTCCTGGTCTCGCTTCTGGCGGTCGTGCTGCTGGCCAAGAAATTCTCGCTTGTGGTCGATGCCGTCGGCGCCAGGATCGGTGCGCCGTCGGCCTTCGCCGGCCTTCTGGTCGCGCTGCTGATCCTGATGCCGGAGGGGGTCGCGGCCATCGCGGCGGCCCGCAGGAACGATCTCCAGAAGAGCATCAACCTTGCGCTCGGCTCGTCGCTGGCGACCATCGGTCTGACGATCCCTGCCGTCGGCGTCGCCACCTACGCGCTCGACAAGGAGCTCGAACTCGGCCTCAGCGCCCAGGGCAGCGTGCTTTTGCTGCTGACCTTCTTCCTGAGCATGCTGACCTTCGGCACGGGCAGGACCAATGTCCTGTTCGGACTGGTCCATATGGTGGTATTTGCCGTCTACGTGTTCATGGTTTTCGTGCCCTGAAGTGCAAAAGGAGAGTTTCGATGCTTGCCGCCAAGTCCGAGGTTCAGATCGACAACGAGCAGGTCCGGGTGACCGAATGGCGGCTCGCCCCGGGTAGCGCCACCGGGCATCACACCCATGGGATGGATTATGTGATTGTTCCCGTCGCCGCCGGCGAGATGACCATCGTGGCGCCCAGTGGCGAACGGTCCAAGGCGCAGCTCGCGGCCGGAAAATCCTACTTCCGCAAGGCCGGCGTCCAACATGATGTACTTAACGAAACCTCAACTGAGATCGTGTTCCTTGAAATCGAGCTGAAGCCGTAAGTTCGGCGTTACCCTTTGCCATTGATCCGTCGCAGTTGATCCCTCACAATGCCCTAAAGTTCCCGCATCAGATCGCGCGGGGAGTGGCCGAGAAATGCTGAAATACCTCGCTAAAATCTCGATGGATATTTTCCCCTCGGTGCTCGCGACGATCATCGGGGCGTACATCGTTAACCACTACATCAACGCCAAGCCCGCCCCCGATGCTCCGTCAGCCGTGACGGCGCCGGCCCAGCCTGGCAGCGAGGGCAAGCCGACCGATACCGCCAACCTCCCCGCGCACGGCGTCAAGGCCAAGGGCATCTCGGAGAAGAGCATCTCCGAGAAGAGCGGGACGGACAAGGCAGCCGAGAAGCCCGCCGATCATCAGCCCGCTGCCGAGACCAAGGCCGCAGACGTGGCCCCCGCCGAAACCAGCCCGCGGGGTCGTACGCCCGCGCGTGAGAAAGCCGCCGCCAAGTCGAACCCGGCGCCTGCCATCGTGGAGGCCAATTCGGCGTCGGCTGCTGTGACCCCGGCCCCGACCCCCGACGCCAACGATCTCGCCCGCGCTGCCATCGAGCGGTTGCGCAAGTCGCCGGAGGGCAGGGCCGCCGAGGCAAGATCTGCCGAAGCCAAATCTGCCGAAACCAAGCCGGCCGAGAGGCCGGCGGAGCCTGCGGTGCGAGAAGCCGCCCGCACGCCGGAAGCCCCACGTGTCATCGCCGCGGAGCCGTCCACGGTCCGCCCGCTGCCGCCGCCGATCACGGTGTCGACGCCTTCATCCGAGGCCTATGGCAATGGCGGCGCCTCACAAGGGAGCCCGTCCTACACGGCCACGATCGGCAATGTCGACCCGACTCGGGTGACGCCGCCGGCCGATATTCCCGTGCCGGTGATCGCACCGCCGCTCGACCTTCGGGCCGATGCCGGTGGCCCCATGCCGCGGCCGAAGAAGACGAATGTCGCCGACGAGATGCTGTCGGGCATGAAGTCGATGTTCCAAGCGGTGCTGCCGAAGGGCGCCACCCCCGATTAAAGCGACAGCTGAGCCGCGCAATCAGCCGCCGACGCGGGCAAGACCGCTGCGGGCGGCCTCATCGCGTGGACGAAGCGCGACGGCCCTGGTGTAGGACGCCGCCGCCTTGGCCCTGTCGCCGAGCCGTTCGTAGGCCTGCCCGCGCGTGGTCCAGACCTGGGCGTTGTTCGGATCGACCTCGGAGGCTTCATCGAGATCGGCAGTGGCCTCCTTGACCTTACCGAGCGCGAGATAGCTGATGGCACGGCCGAGCAGCGGCTCGACCTTTTGCGGGTTGAGCCCGCTCGCGGCACTGAAATCGGCAATCGCGAAGTCGTGCTGGTTCTTGCTCTGGTAGATCAGGGCGCGGCCATAAAGTGCCTGCGCATTGTAGGGATCGAGCCCGACCGCGCGATTGAACTCGTCGAGCGCTGCCGCGGTCTCGCCCGACTTCGCCAGGGACTGGGCCTTCGCGGTATGGGCATGAGCTTCGGTGACGTTGCCGGCGCTCACCGCGCTCTCGGCGGGCGCGGCCGCCTTGGGCGCTTCCTGCGGCTTGTCCTTCTCAGGGAGTAGCGATCCAAGATCGAAGGAGCAGCCGCAGAGCGCGATCCCCATCACGGCCAGCGCGAGCGGCTGCCGCCAGATCTGGCGTAGCCGCGGCAAGCCACGCTCGGGGAAAGGGGAGGCCATCTACGGTTCGCTCGCGCTGGTGCCGCATCGGTAGTGCCCGTCCCAGAAAGGCACCGCTCACAAACAATAACGCGGGCCAGGGGCCCGCGTCATCGAAAACTGAACTCTTACGGATTCGGCAAATCAGCGCGGGCCGCGCGGGCCTGCACCGGGGCCGCCACGACCGCCGCGATCACCGCCGGGGCCCGCGCCGAACACCGGCTTCGGCTTCATCGGCAGCAGGCCTTCGCGCTGCAGCTTCTTGCGGGCCAGCTTGCGCGCACGGCGCACTGCTTCGGCCTTTTCGCGGGCCTTCTTCTCGGAGGGCTTCTCGTAATGACCGCGGAGCTTCATCTCGCGGAAAATGCCCTCGCGCTGCATCTTCTTCTTCAGCGCCTTGAGGGCTTGATCAACATTGTTATCGCGAACGAGAACCTGCACGCGGCATCCTCTTCAGGTGGATCGGATTTGAATTCTGGTAAGTCAAAGGGGATGGCAAAACGCGCAAGCCCTTAACCTTGAGCGCGCCGATGTATCAGACAAAACCTTGGATGTCCACCGGCAAAGCGGGTTTTCGGGCCAAGTTCGGCCATTAAATGCGGCGAAAATACCTCCACGCGGCCCCGATTTGGGCGGTTTGACGCCATGGGCGGGGCGGCGACCGGAGCTTGTTCCGGGGTTTTGCAATGAGGGGACCACAATGGACATGAAAAAATACGCTGCCGAAGCCATCGGCACCTTCTGGCTCACATTCGCCGGCTGCGGAAGTGCGGTGATTGCGGCCGGCTTCCCCCAGGTCGGTATTGGCCTTGTCGGCGTTTCCCTTGCCTTCGGGTTGAGCGTGGTCACCATGGCCTATGCGATCGGCCACATCTCGGGCTGCCATCTCAACCCGGCGGTCACGGTCGGTCTCGCTGCCGGCGGCCGCTTTCCGGCCGGCCAGATCCTGCCTTATGTCGTCGCCCAGGTGGCAGGCGCGATCGTGGCCGCATCGCTGCTTTATGTCATTGCCAGCGGGGCGCCCGGCTTCGACGTCAGCAAGGGCTTCGCGTCGAACGGATACGGCGCGCATTCGCCCGGTCAGTACAGCATGATGGCCGGCTTCCTCACCGAGGTGGTGATGACCATGATGTTCCTGTTCATCATCATGGGCGCCACCCATGGCCGCGCGCCGGCGGGCTTCGCACCGCTCGCGATCGGGCTTGCGCTGGTGATGATCCATCTCGTCAGCATTCCCGTGACCAACACCTCGGTGAACCCGGCGCGCAGCACGGGCCCGGCACTGTTTGTCGGCGGCTGGGCGCTGTCACAGCTCTGGCTGTTCTGGGTTGCACCGCTGATCGGCGGCGCGCTGGGCGGGGTGATCTATCGCTGGCTCAGCGAGGAGCCCACCGGCGTCGTCGCGGGCGTGAAGACGGCGTAATCGCAAAGGGGATCGCGGCCAGCAGCTGCGGTCCCCTCATTTGCCCCTTGGCGGCCTGACTTCGGTGACATGGCCCATCTTGCGGCCGGGGCGCGGTGCGCCCTTGCCGTAGATGTGCACGGTCGCGCCCGGCACGCTCAACCACCTTTCGTAATCGTTGATCTCGTCGCCGATCAGGTTGGTCATGGTGACGACTTCGCCGTGGCGCACGGGCTTGCCGAGCGGCCAGCCGGCGATGGCGCGGATGTGCTGCTCGAACTGCGAGACGGAGGCGCCATCGAGCGTCCAGTGCCCGGAATTGTGCACGCGCGGCGCGATCTCGTTGACCAGCACCCTCGGTCCGCTGCCATTGGCGAGCACGAACATCTCGACAGCGAGCACGCCGACATAGTCGAGCGCGCCTGCGATCTTGCCGGCGATGCTGCGCGCTTCCTCGGCGAGCACAGCCGGAATCGGCGCGGGCGCGCGCGATATCTTCAGAATGTGGTCGCGGTGCTCGTTCTCGGTGACGTCGAAACATTCGACCTCGCCTGTGGTCGAGCGGGCGGCGATCACCGAGATCTCGCGCTCGAACGGGACAAAGGCTTCCAGGATCGCCGATTTGGTGGCGAGGCTGGTCCACACTTTCGCGATGTCGTCGCCCTCGCGGATGATGGCCTGGCCCTTGCCGTCATAACCGAACCGGCGGGTTTTCAGCACGGCGGGAAGGCCGATCCTGGCGATCGCCTCGCGCAGTGAGGAGACGGAGGTGACGTCGGCATAGGCTGCGGTGCCGATGCCGAGCCGCGTGACGAAATCCTTCTCCGCGAGCCGGTCCTGGGTGGTCTCGAGGATCTTGCGGTCGGGCAGCACGGGTCGGCGCGCATCCAGCACCATCGCGGCTGCTGCGGGCACGTTCTCGAATTCATAGGTGATGACGTCGACGTCGTTCGCGAACAGCTCGAGCGCTTCGACATCGGCATATTCGGCGCAGGTCGCGTTCAGCACGACGTCGAAAGCCGGCGAGTCCGGATCCGGCGAGAACACCTGGCAGCGCAGGCCAAGCCGGGCCGCAGCCATGGCCAGCATCCGGCCCAATTGTCCGCCGCCGAGAATTCCGATGGTGTCACCGGGCTTCAGTTTCACATGCCTGGTGCCGGTCACGCCTTGTCCTCCGGGCGCTCGGCGACCGCCTCGGTTTGCGCCTTGCGCCAGGCGGCGAGGCGATCGGACAGCGCCGGGTCGGACAATGCCAGCACGGCGGCTGCAAGCAGCGCGGCATTGATCGCGCCGGCCTTGCCGATCGCGAGGGTGCCGACCGGGACACCCGCTGGCATCTGGACGATCGAATAGAGCGAATCGACGCCCTTGAGCGTCTTGGATTCGACGGGAACGCCGAATACCGGAAGTTCCGTCAGCGCCGCCGCCATGCCGGGCAGATGTGCAGCGCCACCGGCGCCGGCGATGATGACCTTGTAACCTGCGGCCTTGGCGCCCTTGGCGAAAGCGAACAGCCGGTCGGGCGTGCGATGAGCCGAGACGACGCGCCTGTCGGCGGCAATGCCGAGCGCTGCAAGCGTGTCGGCGGCATGCCGCATCGTGTCCCAGTCCGACTGGCTTCCCATGATGATGGCGATCGGCGCGGTCATGACATCAATTGTGCCCGGAAAAACAGAAACATAGGCCAGATCTACGGTTCCGGCCGGCGGCTCGCAAGGCGGTGGCAAGGAGAAGGGAATCCACTATCCTGTCTTGGTGAATCCCCGCAAGCCTTCATTGAGCAGGATGCCCATGAAGAAACCAAAAAGGGCGAGTGCTGCGAAGGCCAAAAAAAACGGCCGGAAGACCAGCGCCGGCCGATCCGCCCCCAAACGGCTGACCAAGCGTCCGGCGAAGCCGCCCCAGCGTGCCGTCTCAGGCGATGGCGCAGCGGAGGAAAACGTCAGGGCGACAATCCGGGGCTTGCGAGCCAAGCTCAAGCAGGCGCAGCGCCGGGTCGCGGAACTGGAAGCTGCGGCCGACACCGATTTCCTGCTCGACATTCCCAACCGGCGCGGCTTCGAGCGCGAGCTCGCGCGCGCCATCGCCTATATGAAGCGCTACCGCGCCAGCGGGGCACTGATCGTGCTCGACGTCGATCGGCTGAAGCCGATCAACGATTCGTTCGGTCATGCCGCCGGTGACGAGGTGCTCAAGGCGATCGTCGCCACGCTGACACGACAGGTCCGTGCCTCTGACGTGGTCGGCCGGCTCGGGGGCGACGAGTTCGCGCTGCTGCTCTGGAATCTCAGCGAGACCGACGCCAAGGCGAAGGCCGCGGCCTTCGAGCAGGCGATCGACGAATTGTGCTTCGTCTTTCGCGGCCAACACGTGACCGCGGGCGCTTCCGCGGGCGTCGCGCTGCTGGGGGCGCAATCCGACGCAGGCCGTGCCCTGGAGGAGGCGGATGCCGCCATGTACGTGCGCAAGGCGCGTCGGCGGCACGAGCCAGCGATCAGGCTGGTCAGCAGCTGAACTTACAGTGTCCCTAGATCCTCCGGCACGTTGCCGAATTTGCGCAGCAGCCTGGCGTCGCCGAATTCGCCGGTCAGGGGATCGCCGCTGCGGCTGAACGCGACCGCGCCGACATGGCCGGCACCGTGGGCCAATATCTCGGCGCGCCGCAACGCGGCGGTCGAGGTCTGGCACTCCTCGGCAGTGCCCGCGACCGGCGAGCCGTCGGCGTCGATCAAGAAGGGCATTGCAACGTAGTAGGTCACATCCGACATGGCGTTGCTCCAGTTTTGAAAATCAGGCGGCGCTGCTCTTGCTCCGCATCTTGCTGCGCGAGGTCTCAGGAATGCAGCCGGCGGAAATCGCCGCCTGCAATTCCTCCAGCTCGGCTTCCAGATATTCATTGGCCATGATCAGCGCCTTGATGGTGCTGCGCAGATTGCCGTCGCACATCGCGATCGCCTGATCGCAAGCCTGTTCATAATGGCTGTTGTCGAGAAGGGGCGTTGCCGACATCTGCGTTGTCCTCGTGCGGTGAGCATTGGCGTTTTCGGAGAATTGGGCGCTCCGGAATGTTCCTCTTTTGTTCTATTTGAGTCAAGCGGATTCATGTGGGCGAGCCGCGGCGCAGGCCGGCTCACGGATCAGGCGATGATGTCGGGGGTAATCTGGTCTTCGATGAACGCGATGCGATCACGCAACAAGAGCTTGCGCTTCTTCAACCGCTGTAACCGCAATAGGTCGGGGGCGGGCGATTGATGCAGTGCATCGATCGCGGCGTCCAGATCTCGGTGTTCCTGCTGCAACCGGGTGAGCTCGGCTTCGAGCTCACGCTCGTCTTCATTGGTCATGTCTGCGGTGGCCGAAAACCGATAAGCGTGAGATTAAAGGCTGTGGATGCCTTGTGGAAATTATCGTCCTTGCGCCGCGCGATCGCAAGCGATCTGCGATCCTCGCGCGCCGGTCTCCCGCAACATATTTCTGCAGGCGGACGCGGCGTTGCGCAGGCGCATTGATATCATGGATCTTTCGCGCGCGGTTCCCTTAGTCACGCTTCGTTACATATGAACTTTCAAAAATGACACTGCGACGACGGATACCCATCGACAGGACGAATCGGTGATGTAGACTTGCTTGTCCGGATCGAATCCTAAGGTTCAACCTACCGAGGAGGTTTCGAATGACAATTCAGGCACATCTTGTTGAATTGGAGCGGAAGCACAAACTTCTCGAAAGCGAATTGCATGAAGCTCTCGTGCACCTTTCAACAGACGACCTGCAAATTGTTGAGTTGAAGCGCCGGAAGTTGATGGTCAAGGACCAGATCGAGCGTCTGAAGCACGGCGACACGCTCCACTAACCACCCCCGTAACACCGTAGAGTTGATCACATCCTTACGCAGGGATGAGAGCGTTCGTGCTCATCCCTGCTGCAAGATGGCGCAAGATGTTTGCCTGGCGCCAGCTCTGCCGGGACGTCGTTTCTCGACGCGAACCGCTATTCACCTCGCTCGATAGCGTTCTGGATGTCCGCGAGCTCGGCGACGTGATCGGCGATCGCGAGCGACGACGTCAATCCCGGGGATTCGATACCGAACAGATTGATCAGGCCTGCAACGCCGTGATCGCGCGGGCCCTGCATCAAGAAGTCCTGTGTGGCCACGGCCGGCGGCACGATCTTCGGGCGGATGCCCGAATAGCTCGGCATCAGCGCGCCATCGGGCAGCGTCGGCCAGTATTTGCGGATCGCCGGATAGAAGCGCTCGGCGCGTGAAGGATCGACCTCGTAGTTGATCGTCTCGATCCATTCGACGTCGGGCCCGAAACGTGCCTGCCCTGCCATGTCCAGCGTCAGATGGACACCTAGCCCGCCCGGCTCGGGCACCGGATAGATCAGGCGCGAGAACGGCGCCTTGGCGTTGCAGCTGAAGTAATTTCCCTTGGCGAGATAGGCCGGGGGAATCCGGTCCAGCGGCATGCCGTCGATGTTGCGCGCGACATTCGTCGCCGACAGCCCCGCGGCGTTGACAAGGAGGCTGCATTGCAGCGTCATCGGCGCCTCGCCGCCGGCCTCGACCTCGATGACGCCGGCAGTCGCCTTGGCGCGGATCAGCGGGGTGTGAAACGCGAAGGCCGCACCGGCATCCTCGGCCTCGCCGCGCAGCGAAAGCATGTAGGCGTGGCTGTCGATGATGCCCGTTGACGGTGACAGCAGCGCAGCATCGCAGGCGAGCGCCGGCTCCAGCGCCCGCGCGGCCTCGCCCGCGAGCAGCTGCATGTCGAGCACGCCATTGGCCTCGGCATGCGCCTTGATCGATTGCAGCTTCTCGGTTTCCTTCGCATTGGTCGCGACGATCAGCTTGCCGCAATTCTTGTGGGGGATGCCGCGCTCGGCGCAGTAGCGGTACAGCGCGTGCTTGCCGCTGACGCACATGCGCGCCATCCAGCTTCCGGCGCGGTAGTAAATACCGGCATGGATCACCTCACTGTTGCGCGAGGAGGTGACGGTGCCAATGGCCTCGGCTGCCTCGAGCACGATGACCTCGCGCCCGGCCTGGGCGAGCTTCCGGGCCACCGCGAGCCCGACCACGCCGGCTCCGATAACGATGCAATCGACCCTATCCATGGTTGTGCAGGAAGTCCGCTGGCGGCACAGGGGAATTTTCCGTTAAGAAAGTATTTATCATGTCAGGGCAATTGCCGTATTTCACGTCACATTATTCTGTTGTGCTTACAGGCGTTTACCCGATCCAAACCCGCGAGGCCAGACAATCCGACGTTGAAATCGCGGGTGGCTGATGGCTGAGAAGAACTGGCACGTGGGCAGCACGCTTTCGATTGCTGTGCAGGCCCTCCTATGCCTGGCCGGTGCGGGCGCGCCGGCGCGCGCCTTTGCGCTTTCGGACGGCCTCTCCGCTCCGGATCTCGCCAAGCTCGATCCCAACGTGATCTGGGAGATCTTGATCGCCGGCATCGTCGTCTGCTCGTTCCTCGCTGCGATCGCGCTGTGGATCCATTCCTCGCTGCGCCGGACCCGGCGTTTGCAGTTGCGGCGCAATGCCTTCATCTCCTCCGCCATGAACAATCTCAATCAGGGCGTGGTGATGACGGATGCGCAGCGCCGCGTCATCTTCTGCAACGACCGCTACCTCGAGATCTATGGTTTGACGCGGTCGGATGTCCGACCCGGCATGAATGGCCGCGAACTCCTCGAGCTGCGACGCAGGCGCGGCGTGCTGGGCGCCTCCGACGACGAATTTTACGACAAGGCGGCAAGCCCCAACGGCCTGATCACCGAACTGCCGGACGGGCGGGCCATCCTGGTGAAATATTTCGTGCTGCCGAACGGTGGCTCGGTCGCGACCCATCTCGACGTCAGCGACCAGCGCAAGCTGTCGCGGCAGCTTGCCTCCACCAAGCAATTCCTGGAATCGGTGCTGGACCATGTGCCGGCCTGCGTGGCAGCCAAGAACATCGAGGACGGTTGCTACATCTTTGCGAACAGCGCCTATGAGCGGTTCTGGGGATTGTCGCGGGACTTCGCCGTCGGCAGGAACGCGCAGGAGCTGTTTGCGCCGGGCTCGGCGGCCAGCATCGAGGCGGCCGACCGGGCGGCGCTCAGTTCGCCGGATGGCCAGTACCGCAATGAGTTCGAGGTCGACCGTGCCGGTGCGCGGTGCATGGTCGCCTCGATCCGGATCGTGGTGCGCAACGAGAGCAACAAGCCCGAATTTCTGCTCATCGTGTTCGAGGACATCACCGACCGCCGCTCGCTGTCGCAGGAACTGGAGAGCACCAAGAAGTTCCTCGAGCTCGTGGTCGACAACATCCCGGTTGCGCTGATCGTGGAGCAGGTCAAGGACGGCCGCTATCTGCTCGCCAACCGCAGCGCGGAGACGATCCTCAACCGCAGGCGCGAGGAAACCACCGGCCTGACGGCTTCCGACATCTTCAACCCCAAGGAAGCCAGGCTGATCATCGCGCGCGACGAGGCCGCGATCAAGAAGCGCGGGATGATCACCGAGGAGCATCCGATCTCCACAAAGGACGGCCTGCGGCTGTTCCTGACCCGCCGCGCCACCGTGCTCAATGATGCCGGCGAGCCGCAATATCTGATCAAGACCCATGAGGACGTCACCGACCGCCGGCAGACCGAGTCGCGCATGGCGCACATGGCCTATCATGACGGCCTCACCGACCTGCCGAACCGCGCCGCTTTCCTGCAGGCACTGACCCAGATGATCGAGGCCTGCGAAGGCACCGGCGAGGAGTTCGCCGTGCTCTGCGTCGATCTCGACGGCCTCAAGGAGGTCAACGACGTCTTCGGCCATGCGCTCGGCGACAAGCTCCTGATCGAGGTGGCCCATCGGCTCCAGGACTCCGCGCGTGGCGGCGTGGTGGCGCGCCTGTCCGGCGACGAGTTCGGCCTGATCATCGACGGCAAGCAGCCTGAGGCGGGCCTCGCACTGGCGCGGCAGATCGGCGAATCCGTCGCCCGGGAATTCCAGATCGACGGCCGGCCGGTCCGCGCCGGCATCACCACGGGCATGTCGGTCTTTCCGCACAATGGCGCCGATGGCGCCTCGCTGCTCGCCAATGCCGGCGCGGCGCTGTTCCGCGCCAAGCAGAAGTCGCGCGGCACGATCAGCCTCTACCAGCCGGAGATGGACCAGCAGATCCGCGACCGCCGTGTGCTGCATCAGGACCTCTCGATGGCGGTAAAGAACGGAGAGCTCTCGCTCGCCTTCCAGCCGCAGGGGGCGGCGGGCCACAGCGTCGGCGAGAGCGAGATCATCGGCTTCGAGGCTTTGGCGCGCTGGCAGCATCCGGTGCGCGGCCAGGTTTCGCCCGCCGAATTCATTCCGATCGCCGAGGAGAGCGGCCTGATCGTCGAGATGGGCGAGTGGATCCTGCGGGAGGCCTGTCGCGAGGCGGCGTCCTGGCCGAAGCCGCTCCAGGTCGCGGTCAATCTGTCGCCGGCGCAGTTCATGCACGGTGACGTGGTTGGCCTCGTCCATTCGATCCTGATCGAGACGGGCCTTGCACCGGGCCGGCTCGAGCTCGAGATCACCGAGGGCGTGCTGATCGAGGATTTCGATCGCGGCCTTGCGCTGCTGCGCCGCCTGAAGGCGCTCGGCGTGCGCATCTCCATGGACGATTTCGGAAGCGGTTACTCCTCGCTGAGCTATCTCCAGGCGTTTCCGTTCGACAAGATCAAGATCGACCGCGCATTCATCATCAATCTCGGCCGCAACCCGCAATCGGCGGCAATCGTGCGCGCGGTGATCGATCTCGGCCACGGCCTCGACATGTCGATCATCGCCGAAGGCGTCGAGACGGTGGACCAGCTCGCCTTCCTAGCCAAGGAGGGCTGCGATGGCGTGCAGGGCTATCTGCTCGGCAAGCCGCTGCCGATCGGGAAATATGCCGGCCTCGTCGGTCGCGCCGAAGCCATGGAGCTTGCGCTGAAGACCGGCTAGTTATGGGGGTGCTTCGCTTCCATTCGACGGCTTCATGGCGGATTACGACCTCGCGATCATCGGCGGCGGCCTGAACGGCGTCAGCGTCGCGCGCGATGCGGCGGGTCGCGGCCTGCGGGTTATCCTCTTCGAGCAGGGCGATCTCGGCGGCGCGGCGTCGTCGGCAACACCGCGGTTGATCCACGGCGATCTCTCGGTGCTGGAGCGCCGCGGCTTCTGGCGGGTGCGCCGGGCTCTGGCCGAGCGCCGGGCCTGGCTCCGGATCGCGCCGCATCTGGTCCGGCCGATGCGCTTCGTTGTTCCCGCGCATCCGGATGAGCGTCCACCATGGCTGCTGCGCGCCGGCCTGTTCCTGTATGACAGCCTCGCCAGCCGGAGCGGCCTGCCCGGATCGACGACCCTCGACATCACCCACCATCCGGTCGGCAACGCGCTGAAGCGCCCTTTCGGTACGGCGTTCGAATATTCGGACTGCGTCGTCGACGATTCCCGCCTTGTCGTGCTCACGGCGCTGGACGCGGCCGAACGTGGCGCGGCGATCCGAACCGGGGCACGCTGCGTGCGTGCCGACAGAACCGACATCTGGCGGCTCGCCGTGGTCGATCGCGGCCATCGCCGCACCCTCACGACCCGCGCGCTGGCCAATACCACGGGCGCGTGGGCGTCGATGGTCGCGGAGACGGTCCTGCGCCAGCCGCGGCCCGCCGCGACAGCGATGCAGATGAGCCAGATCATCGTGCCGCGGCTGTTCGAGTCAGACAACGTCTACGTCTTCCAGAACAACGATGGCCGGCTGGTCTTCGCAAGCCCGTTCGAGCGAGAGTTCACGCTGATCGGCACGGTCACGCATGATTTCACCGGCGATCCTGCCATCGTGGCGATGTCCGGGTCCGACATCGGCTATCTCTGCGACGCGGCCAGCCGCTACTTCCGCGAGCGCGTCGCTCCGGCCGACGTGGTCCGGACGGTCTCCGGCGTCAATTTGAGGCCGGCGTCCGTGCGGCGGGGTGACGGCACGACCCTGTTCCACGCGCGCCGGCGCAAGGCGCCGCTGCTGACGATGTTCGGCGGCGACGTCACCACGTCGCGCCTGCGCGCCGAACGCGCGGTGACGAAGCTGACGTCGTTCTATCCGATGTCGCCGCCCTGGACCGCCGGCGCAGCGCTGGCCGGCGGCGATTTCGCCTGGGATCGTTTCGACACCGAGGTCGACCTCGCGCGCGACCGCTGGCGGTTTCTCTCGGAGCCCGAAGCTCAGCGCCTGGTTGCGGCCTATGGCTCGCGCCTGCCGGCGGTGCTCGGTGACGCCTGGACCCGCGACGAGCTCGGCCCGGCCTTCGGCCCCGAACTGACCGGCGCCGAGGTGCGTTACCTGATGAGTCACGAATGGGCGCGCTTCCCCGAGGATGTCCTGTGGCGTCGTTCCAAGCTCGGCCTGACCATGCCCGCGGCGGACCGTGACGCGCTGGCCGCGTTCATGACGGGTGTGAACGATTCATCCCGAACCGGTTGAGCTGGGAACGATCGGCCGCTAGCGTGCGGCGGAATCGGGGTTGGCAGGGAACATGACGGACGAGTTGCCCAGAACAAACACCGCGTCCAATGCGGCTGGTGGAGATCCGTATCCCTCGGCAGGGCAGCCGTTGCTGCGCATCGAGGGCGTCACCAGGACGTTCGGGACGTTCCGCGCCGTCGATGGCGTCTCGCTTGACATCAAGGCCGGCGAGTTCTTCGCGCTGCTCGGTCCCAGTGGGTGCGGCAAGACCACGCTCTTGCGCATGCTTGCCGGCTTCGAGGCGCCGGACGAGGGACGCATCCTGCTCGGCGGCAAGGACATCGCGCAGGCGCTACCGCACGAGCGCCCGATCAACATGATGTTCCAGAACTACGCGCTGTTCCCGCATCTGTCTGTGCGAGACAACATCGCCTTCGGCCTGAAGCGCGCCGGCATGCCGCGCGCCGAGATCGCCATCCGCGTGGCCGAGATGGTCGCGCTGGTGAAGCTCGAAGGGCTCGAGAAGCGCAAGCCGGATCAACTCTCGGGCGGCCAGCGCCAGCGCGTGGCGCTGGCCCGCGCGCTGGCGCGCCGGCCGCAATTGCTGCTGCTCGACGAGCCGCTCGCGGCCCTCGACAAGAAGCTGCGCGAGAGCACGCAAGGCGAGCTGATGGAGCTGCAGCGGCGGCTCGGCATGACCTTCATCATCGTCACCCACGATCAGGAGGAGGCGATGACGATGGCTGATAGAATCGGCGTGATGAAGGCCGGCAAGCTCGCCCAGGTCGCGAGCCCCCGCGAGCTCTACGAGGCGCCGCGTTCGCGCTGGATTGCGGAGTTCGTCGGCGACATCAATCTGTTCGACGGCGAGTCCAAATTGCGCGACGGTCATCGTCTGGTCATCGGCACGCGTGATGCGGGTGCGCTGGTGGTGGCCGAGCCGCGCGAGCCGGTCGGCGCGGGAAGATTGGCGGTCGCGATCCGCCCCGAAAAGGTCAAGCTGTCGCGCCGCGGTCCCGTGAGCGAGGCCGGTCGTGAAACGGCGATCAACCGGCTCGACGGCGTCATCGCCGACATCTGCTATCTCGGCGGCACCACCACCTACAAGGTGAAGCTCGACACCGGCGGGACGGTGCAGGCCTCGGTCGCCAACAGCGCACGCATCGACGTCGACGCCTACAGCCTGAACCAGCATGTCGTCGCCTGGTTCACGCCCGACGATTGCGTGGTGCTGCCGTCATGAGCTCCCGCCGCATCTTCGCGCGACCGGCGCGCTTTGCCGTGATTGCACCCTATGTCTGGATGGTGCTGTTCTTCATGGTGCCGTTCGCCTTCGTGCTGAAGATCGGCTTGTCGCAGACGGCCATCGCACAGCCGCCCTACGATCCGGTCTTCGACCTGACGGCGGGATGGGACGCGCTCAGGGGTGCCTTTGCTGCACTCTCATTCGACAATTTCAAGCTGCTCGTCTCCGATGACATCTATGTATTTGCCTATGTGCGCAGCCTGACCGTCGCCATCACGGCCACCGTGCTGCTGCTTCTGATCGGCTATCCCATCGCCTATGGCATGGCGCGATTGCCGAGGCGCTGGCAGGCGGTGGCGATGGTGCTGGTGATCGTGCCGTTCTGGACCTCGTTTCTGATTCGCATCTATGCCTGGATCAACATCCTCCAGCATGATGGCCTGCTCAACCAGATCCTGCTGGCGCTGCATCTGGTCAGCCGGCCCGTGGTGTGGCTCTCCACCGACAGCGCGATGTATATCGGCATCGTCTATTCCTATTTGCCGTTCATGATCCTGCCGCTCTACGCCACGCTCGCCAAGATGGAGCCGGTGCTGGAGGAGGCAGCCGGCGATCTCGGCGCGCCCCCCTGGCAGGTGTTCTGGCTCGTCACCTTTCCGCTTTCGCTACCCGGCGTCGGCGCCGGCGTGCTGCTGTGCTTCATCCCGATCGTCGGCGAATTCGTCATCCCGGACCTTCTGGCCGGCTCCAATTCGCTGATGATCGGCCAGACCCTGTGGCTGGAATTCTTCACCAACAAGGACTGGCCGGTTGCGTCCGCGGCCGCCATCGTGCTGCTGGTGGTGCTGCTGGTGCCGCTGCTGCTGTACGAACGGCTGCAGAAGCGGCAGCTCGAACACGAGCGGTGAGGCGATGCGCAGGATCACCCGCCTGTCCCGCTTCAACATCGCCTCGCTCGCGCTGGGGCTGGCGTTCCTCTATCTGCCGATCCTCATCCTCGTCATCTATTCCTTCAACGCCTCGCGCCTGGTGACGGTGTGGGGCGGCTGGTCGCTGCGCTGGTATCACGAGTTCTTCAATGACCGCGCCATGATCGAGGCGGCCTGGATGAGCCTGCGGGTCGCGGTCTCCTCCGCGACCATCGCCACGCTGCTCGGGACGCTCGCGGCGGTGGCGCTGTCGCGCGGCGAGCGCTTCCGCGGCCGCACGCTGTTCTCCGGCATGCTCTATGCGCCGCTGGTGATGCCGGAGCTTATCACCGGATTGTCGCTGCTGCTGCTGTTCGTCGCGCTGAACGCCGAGCGCGGCTTCTGGACCGTGACGATCGCCCATACCACGCTGACGATGTGCTTCGTCGCCGTCGTCGTGCAGTCCCGCCTCGGCTCGCTCGATCGCTCGCTGGAGGAAGCGGCCATGGACCTCGGTTGCGACCCGGTGCGCGCCTTCCTCTCCGTGACGCTGCCGCTGATCGCGCCGGCGATCGTTGCCGGCTGGATGCTGGCCTTCACGCTCTCGCTCGACGATCTCGTGATCGCGAGCTTCACCACCGGCCCCGGCTCCGCCACGCTGCCGATCCGCATCTATTCGGAGGTGCGGCTCGGGGTGAAGCCTGAGATCAACGCGATCTGCACGCTGGTGATTGCGCTGATCGCGGTCGTCATCGTGATGGCCTCGCTGGCCTCGAAACTCTCGAGCTCGCAAGGCGAGAGCGCAGCGCCGTTGTAGTGGAGAGCGTCAATCCGGGGCGATGCGAAGCATCGAACTCAGGTGCGCAATTTGCGCATCTGAGAGTCTCGAGATTCCGGGTTTGGTCCTTCGGACCATCCCGGAATGACGGCCTATTTACGACTTCACAGCACCCGCCGTGAGCCCGCCCACCATGTAGCGGCGGAAGGCGTAGTAGACGGCGGCCGGCGGCAGCGCGTAGATGAAGCCGGTGGTCATCAGCAGCTCCCAGGGCGAGTCGTCGGCGGCGAGGAAGTTGCCGAGCGCGACGGGAAGGGTGATCTCGCGATCGTTCGAGAGCAGCAGGAACGCGTAGAGATATTCGTTCCAGGCCAGCAGCACCGCGTAGGTGCCGATCGCGACCAGCGAGGGCATCATCAGCGGCAGGTAGACCAGGCGGAAGATCTGCAGCGTCGTGGCGCCGTCCATCACCGCAGCTTCGTCCAGTTCGACCGGCAGCTTGTCGGAGGCTTGCTTCAGCACACCCAGATCGCGTAGGGGCTGGCGATCGTCACCATCGCCAAGATCAGCGACCAGTGATTGTTGAGCAGGCCGTAATTGCCCATGGTGCGGTACATCGGCACGGCAAGGAATGCCGCGGGGATGAAATAGGTGAAGAGCGCGAGGTTCAACACTGTGCGACCGCCAGGCACCTTCAGCCGCGAGATCGAGAACGCCGCTGCAGTCGCGATGAACAGTGTCAGCACGCCGACGGAGACCGCGATCACGGTCGAATTCCAGAACTGGATGTAGAAGTCGCGCAGGAAGTAATGCTGCTGTTTGAAGACGATCTCGAAATTGTGCAGCGTCGGGTGATCCGGCCACAGCTTGCCCGAGAAGGCGTCCTCCTTCGGGGAGATCGCGAACAGGAACATGTGATAGATCGGGATCATCGTCCATAGGAAGACGGGAATGCCGATCAGCAGCAGCCGCGCTTCGGTTCCGACTTCGCGCCAGGAAAACTCTCTTACGCCGGGGAGCTTCATCGCGACAACCGTTTCATCATGAAGTACACGAGCGGCAGGACGAACGGCATCGCGCAGACGATCGATGCCATTGCCAGCGAGAGCTGGTCGAGCCGGAGATAGCGGATGCCGAGCGTCGCCAGCACGTGCGTGAGGTCGGCCGGGCCGCCGCCGGTGAGCAGGTAGACGCTGTTGAAATCGCCGAGCGTCCAGATCATCGAGAGCAGCGTGCAGGTGACGTAGAGCGTCTGCATCGACGGCCAGGTGATGTAACGAAATTTCTGCCACCAACTCGCGCCGTCGACCTCGGCGGCCTCGAACAGATCGTGCGAGATCGCGAGGCGCCCGGTGATCAGGATCAGCGTCCAGAACGGCAGCGACTTCCAGATATGCACGGCAATCGCCATGGTCAGCGCCACGGTCGGATCGTTTAGCCAGTTCGGGCCGTCATCGCCGGTCAAGGAGAAGATGTAGTGGTTGATCATGCCCCATTCGGGATTGAGCATGAAGCGCACCGACAGGATGGTCGGGATCGACGGCACCGCCCAGGGCAGGATGAAGATCACCGAGAGCCATTTGATCCAGGTGCGCTGCTGGGCGAAGAAGCCTGACAG
Source organism: Bradyrhizobium sp. USDA 326 (assembly GCF_049739485.1). Taxonomy (NCBI): domain Bacteria; kingdom Pseudomonadati; phylum Pseudomonadota; class Alphaproteobacteria; order Hyphomicrobiales; family Nitrobacteraceae; genus Bradyrhizobium; species Bradyrhizobium sp. USDA 326. Next base: position 1,164,407 of record NZ_JBMGQA010000001.1, on the reverse strand, counting down.
GAACAATGCGATCAACATCTTGATGTTGATGCCGATGACCAGGAAGATCAGCGTGTTGATTGCGGCGCGCGCGAAGATCGGATCATTGTAGAGCGCCACATAATTCGAAGGGGCCCGCGCCAGCCACAACCCGTAGCAGACGGGATAGACGACGAAGGCGAGGAAAACGAGCAGATAGGGCGCGAGCAGCACGATGCCCCAGACCTGCGCCGGGGTCAGTCGCGACGACAGGGGCGGGCCGGGGATTGCCTGAGCGCCAGAGAGCGTGATCGCCATTCTTTTCTGACTCTTCAAAGAGAAGCCGGCCGCGAAACGCGGCCGGTGTTGTTCTTATCCCTCTCCTCGCAACGCGGGGAGAGGGAAGGTTGGCTCAACCCGCGACCTGCTTGATGCGGGCGATCAGTTCGTCGACGGCCTTGTCGACCGGAACTTTCTCGCTCACCACGCGGTTCATCGCCTTGGCCCACACGTTCTCGTTGTTGAGGATCGTGAACTTCCAGTTCTTGGTGAAGTCGAACGCCGCGGTGCCGCCCTTGAACTGCGTGTAGACGGCCTTGCGGTGCTTGTCGGCCTGCCAGAACGGGCTTTCCTGGCTTTCCTTGGTCACCGGGAACCAGCGGCCGAGCGCGCCTTCGATGTAGGGACGGACGTTCTCTTCCTGGAGCAGGAAGCTGATGAACTGCTTGGCCTCGGCCTTGTTCTTGGCCGCGGTGAACACCAGTCCGGTCTTGACGTCGGAGCGGTAGCGGATGGTCGAACCATCGGGTGCCTTCGGGAAGGACGCCGTGATGATGTCCTGCTCATAGGCCTTCTTGCCGGCGTCGCGCTGCTCCTGGGTAAGGGCCTGGTTCTGCGAGTCCTCGAACCATTTCGCCGCGATGGAGATCGTGAAGTTGTGGGTCATCACGATGGTCTTGTTGTGGAACGCGACGTTGTTGTCCGGGTCCTTCCATGTCGTCGAGGACGGCGGCGTGCAGCCCTTGATGTAGGTGTCGGTATAGTCCTTCATCGCCTTGATCAGGCCGTCGCGGACCTTCGGGTCGTCGACCAGCAACTTGCCGTCGTCGTCGACCAGCTTGACGTGGTAGGCATCCATGAAGGTGTAGAAGGACTGGAAGGCGTCGGTGGATTCCACGCCCATCGGCTGGCCGACGGCATAGATGCGCTGGCCCGTGGCCTTGCGGATCGCCGGCTGCACCTTGTCGCACCAGAACGTCCAATAGCCCGTCCAGTCGTTCGGGATGTCGCTCTGCTTGAATCCGGCCTTCTCCAGCATGTCGTTCCAGATCTGGACGTGCATGCTCTGCTGCTTCAGCGGGAAGCCGTAATAGGCCTTTTTCTTGGCGACGTCGTTGTAGAGGATCGACGCATCGAGCGTGTTCTGCACGAACCGGCCCTTGATCGGCTCCATGACATCCGTGAGGTCCTCGAGCTTGCCTTCATAGGCCCACTTGCCCTGCGCCTGCACGTCATAGGAGTCGGAATAGGCGACATCTGGAACCGTGCCGGCATCGAGCGCTGCGACCGTCTTCGGAATCATGTCCTGGATCGCGTATTGCGACAATTCGACCTTGATGCCGGTCTTGGCTTCGAATTTCTTGATCGTCTCGATCAGCGCGTCGTCTTCGGACCGATAGAAGCCCTTGCCCCACCAGACCGTGATCGTCTTCTGCTGTGCAAAGGCGGGTGCAGTGGCAGCAAAAAGCCCAACCGCAGCGACCGCCAATGATACTGCGCCAATTACCTTGGATCTCACGTTTTTCTCCCTCAAACGGCCGGTGTTTTTAACCGGTCGTATAAAACACTAGCGCATGGTGGTAGCGCAATCAACGCATCTTGTCAGACCTGGCTCGTGGCGGTGTTGGCCCAGTTGCTCAACGCGTGGATCGATCCAATCGCCGCATCAATTCGGCCGGATCAATTCGCGACGGTCGCGCCAACACCGGAGAGGCGCCGTACTCAGTTGAAACTCACCTGAGTCCGACGTCAGCTTAGTTGGACTTGGCGCTCTCTTTAGAATTTTCCGCCGTCGGCGATTCCGCCGGCGCGGGACGTTTTCCGCTGCCGGTGATGCGCTCGATTGCGGAGCGCACGGCATCGCCGCCCTTGCGGTCCTTGAGCATGTCGAGCAGCGGCGCGGAGGCCGGCGAGCGGCGGATCAGGCTTTCCGGATCGGGGAAGATCAGCGGATCGTCCCAGGGGCCCTGCACCACGAACGGCAATTCGAATCCCGAGGCGCTGTTGAGGCTCGCCACGCCCTTCATGTCGTATTCGCGCGTCGGCACCGAGGCGGTGCCGGTGAGCGTGATCTTCGTCGCCGGCCCCTCGACGCGGATGTCCTCGGCGGTGGCGATGCCGTCGGAGAATTTCACGGCGATGGTGAGATTGGTGTAGGGCGTCGAGCCGTTGCGGAAATTGCCGCCGCCCGACAGCGGCCGCCGCTCCAGCCGCTTGAGGAGCTGCTCGGCGTTGAAGCCCGAGATCGCACCGTCATGCCCGGTCACGGTGGCGCTTCCATCGAGCGACTGCACGAGGCCGAACGGGCTCGACCCGGAGGCGAGGAGCGAGACGTTGATGTTGCCGCGGCCGGACAGCTTGTTGAGACCGAACAGTTCGGTGGCGCAGGCCTGGAGATCGACGTCGGTGAACTGGAATTGCGCCTTGATGTCGGCGACGGTATCGGACCGCGCGATGCCGAACGAGCCCTTTGCGATCCCGCCATAGACTTGCGCCTCGCCGACCGAGAGCGCCAGCGTGCCGTTGCGCAAATTGGCGCCGATCGCGGTGCGTCCGAGCTTCGTCGGCCCGACCGTGAGCTTGGCCGCGGACAGGCGCATGTCGAGGTCGGTGGTCGACAATCCATTGAGATCGAACAGCTGCCTGTTCCAGTCGCGCGCGCCGCTCGCGAGCAGGCGGAAGGTCGAAATATAAGGTGTGAAGTCGAGCGCGTCGGCGGCGAGCGTGGCCTGCAGCGTCTGCCGGCCGTTATTGGCGTAGGTCATGACACCCTCGGCGGCATTGCCGTCGAGCTCAACATTGACGTTGGTGAGCGCGATCGAGGCACCAACGACGTTGGCACGTGCCTTCAGCGCGAAGCGGCCGAAGCCGCCGCTGCCGGGCTGTGGCTGCCCGGTCCAGCGCAGCGCGTTGCGCAAGGACGGACTGTCGACGGTGAGCGTGCCTTCCATCATCGGGCTGGTGCGATTGGCGACGCTGCCGTCGAAAGCGAGCTTGAGCGGCGCACTGGCGATTCGCACCTTCAGGCCGGACCGGTCGCCGGAGAGGGCGGCGACGAAATCGGAAAAGCTGATCGAGCCGTCGACGCGCTCGCCGCGCCAGTCGAACTGTCCGGTCGCCGCAAAAGAGCGCGAGATCGAAGGCCACGCCAGCGACAGGTCGATGTCCTCCAGCTTCTCGGTGGCACGCGTGGCGGCGTCCTCGTAGTCGAGCACGCCGTCCTGGATGCGAATTTCGGAGAACGAGACCTGGTTCTCGGCCCCGGGCTTCATGGTGCGCGCGATGGTCTGGATGAAGGGCGTCCAGTTGCTCTCGCCGTCCGGCTTGAGGCTGACATGGATGCGCGGGCGCAGCAGCGTGAGGTCGGCGATCTCGAACCGTTGCAGCAGCAGCGGCAGCAGCCGCAGATTTGCGGTGAGCACGTCGACCTGGAGCGCTGGCGTGCTGGTGCCGCCGCCCTTGAGGCCGACGTCGTGGAAGGAGATGTAGCTCGCCGGCAGCACCGAGATGTCGATGCTGCCTGCGACATTGAGCTCGAGCCCGGTGACGTCGCGGATCTGGGCTTCGACCGCCTTGCGCAGCGCGTCGCGGTTGATGAGCCAGGAGCTCGCGATCAGGGCGATCAGCGCGACGCCGAGCAGCGCCGCGATCGGCGTCCCGAGGCGCTTCATTCCTTGGGCCATGGTCAATGGCATGTCCTGATCGGGTTGGTCGTTGGAGCCAGAAGGGCGGGCCGGGAAACCTGCGCGCCCACACCCAACCCCCGCAACTTGATGGGTTTTCTTGACGCTTTCAAGGCCGCTGCACGGGTATGCCCACGGCGTGGGCAGCTTCTACCACCCGGCGGCGCAGCGGAGAACCCGTATCATTGACGGCTTCGGACGATTTCGCCTAATAATCGCCGCCAATAGGGCGCGAGGCCTCCAAGCCGCAGGTTCAGTCGAAGGTTTTTTGTATGAACAAGGTCTATCCCGACGCCAAGTCGGCTCTGTCAGGCATTCTGAAGGACAACATGATGATCATGTCGGGAGGCTTCGGCCTCTGCGGCATCGCCGAGGAGTTGTCGGATGCGATCCGCGAGTCCGGCGTCAAGGGCCTGACGGTGGTCTCCAACAATGCCGGCGTCGACGGGATCGGCCTCAGCCGCCTTCTCGAAACCCGCCAGATCAAGAAGATGATCTCGTCCTATGTCGGCGAGAACAAGCTGTTCGCCCAGCAATTCCTCGCCGGGGAGCTGGAACTCGAATTCAATCCGCAGGGCACGCTGGCCGAGCGCATTCGCGCGGGCGGCGCCGGCATCCCGGCCTTCTACACCAAGACCGGCGTCGGCACGCTGATCGCCGAAGGCAAGGAAGTGAAGGAGTTCGACGGCGAGAAGTACCTGATGGAGCGCGGCCTGTTCGCCGACCTCGCCATCGTGCACGCCTGGAAGGGCGACACTGCCGGCAACCTCATCTACCGCAAGACCGCGCGCAATTTTAACCCGATGATGGCGACCGCCGCGAGGATCACGGTGGCCGAGGTCGAGCATCTGGTTCCGGCCGGTGAACTCAATCCCGACCACATTCACACGCCCGGCATCTTCGTGAAGCGCATCGTCGAGGTCGGCACGGCCAAGAAGCGCATCGAATTCCGCAACACTCGCCCGCGTCCGACGAAGGCGCCGGCGGCCGGCACTGGAGTTGAAATCTGATGGCCTGGACCCGCGAACAGATGGCCGCGCGCGCCGCGAAGGAGTTGCGTGACGGCTATTACGTCAATCTCGGCATCGGCATCCCGACGCTGGTCTCGAATTACATCCCCGACGGCATGGACGTCTCTTTGCAGAGCGAGAACGGGATGCTCGGCATGGGTCCGTTCCCCTATGAGGGCGAGGAAGACGCCGATCTCATCAACGCGGGCAAGCAGACCGTGAGCGAGCTGCCCTCGACCTCCTATTTCTCGAGCGCGGATTCCTTCGGTATGATCCGCGGCGGCCACATGGACCTGTCGATCCTCGGCGCCATGCAGGTGGCCCAGAACGGCGATCTCGCCAACTGGATGATCCCTGGCAAGATGGTCAAGGGCATGGGCGGCGCGATGGATCTCGTTGCCGGCGTCAAGCGCGTCATCGTGGTGATGGAGCATTCGGCCAAGGACGGCCCGAAGCTGCTGAAGACGTGCAACCTGCCGCTGACGGGCGAGCGCGTGGTCGACATGGTCGTGACCGATCTCGCCGTCTTCACCATCGACAAGCACGGCAGCGGCGGCATGGCCCTGATCGAGCTGGCCGACGGCGTCTCGCTCGACGAGGTCAAGGCCAAGACCGAAGCCGAATTCCGGGTCGCGCTGAAGAACACGTAAGGTCGTCGCCCGATCAAGTCGGGTGATGACGGTTGAGTTTGTGGCTCGCAATGACGGGCGTGTGCTGCAGCGGCGCCCTCCTCCAATTCGTCCCTCGGCGGGCGATAGGTCTTGCCGCTCTTGCGCGACAGCCGGCTCGCACGGCCTTTCCCGACGGGCATCCTTCAAGCGGGGCCGCTCGGCACCTCGGAGAACCGGGTCAACCAGACAACCGGGCCGATGCTGGCAGCGATGATCAGGAGGGCCGCAAGCGCGCCGTCCTCGAAATTGCCGCGACTTGCGAACTGGTAGATCGACGTCGACAGCGTTTCGACGTTGAGCGGCCGCAACAGCAGCGTTGCCGGCAGCTCCTTAAGGCAGTCGACGAACATGATGATGACGGCGCCGAGCATCGCGGGCCGGAGCAGCGGCAGATAGATCTGTCTCAACATGACCGCCTGGCCAGCGCCGACCGTGCGTGCGCTCTCGTCATAGTCGCGCGGAATGCTGTCGAACCCGGCCTTGATCATGCCGACGGGCACGGCCAGAAAACGAATCGTGTAGGCGATGACGACGGCCGTCCCGGAGCCGACCAGGATCAGCCCGGGCAGCGAACGTCCCGTCCAGGTAGCGACCGCGCTCAGCGCGTTGTCGACCGCCAGCACGGGGGTCAGCAGGCCGAGGGCAATCACGAGACCCGGCAGCGCGTAGCCGGTCTGCGCGACGCTCATCGCCACATATCGCAGAGGATCGGGCCGAAAGCGGTGCGCGATCGTCGTGGCGAGCGCAAGCATCAGCGCCATGAGCGTCGCGAGCGCCGCATAGGCAAACGAATGGAAGGTGTGGCGCCACAGGAGCGGGTCGAAATTTGCAAGCAGTCCGCGACCGAGAGCCTGATGCGCCAGATAGAACAGCGGCACGACGAAGCCGATCAGCACCGGCAGCACGCAGACCGCGAACGCGATCCACGCTCTTGCGCCCGAAAGCGGGGTTCGCTGCCTCACATGCGGGCTTTCCGCCGAGAATTCGGCATTGGCGTTGCGACGGCCGTAACGCTCCATCGCGATCAGGCCGGCGACGATCGCAAGCATCAGGCATGCGAGTTGCGCCGCCCCGGCAAGGCTGCCGCGGTTGAGCCAGGTGGTGAAGATCGAGACCGTCAGCGTGCGGATGCCGAGATATTCGCTGGCGCCGATGTCGTTGAGCGTTTCCAGCGCGACCAGCGCCACGCCGACTGCCAGCGCCGGCCGCGCCATCGGCAATGAAACGCGCCAGAAAACAGTCCATCGGCCGGCACCCAGCGTCGTGGCCGCCTCGGCGAATTCGGCTGATTGAACCTGAAACGTCGCGCGCGCCGACAGATAGACGTAAGGATAGAGCACGAGCCCGATCACGAAGACGGCGCCCGGCAGCGAGCGCAGGTTGGGCAGATGGCCGAGGGCATCGCGCAGCGGCAGCCAGATCGCCAGGGTGCGATGCACCAGGCCGAGCGGTTCGAACAGATCGGCATAGACGTATGCGGCAAGATAGGTCGGAATCGCCAGCGGCAGCGGCATCAGCCACAGCAGCATGCCCCGGCCAGGAAAATCGTGGCGCGATATCACCCATGCGGTACCGGCGCCGATCAGAAGCGTGAGCGCGCCGACCCCGACGAGCAGAAGCGCAGTGTCCAGCAGGGCGGCCGGCAGCACGTAGTTGATCAGGTCGTGCCACACATCGGGCGCCGGCTGCAAAGCCAGCGAAATGATCGAGATCACGGGCGCCGCGACCAGGATCGCGGTTGCGATCGCGATTGCGGTCGCGGCGCGCCCGGCGTGGACGCGGCCTCTCAAACGAGGCCGTGCACCCGTAGCTTCTACCAGCTTGACAGACGAGGGCCGCCAGAGATCAGTTGTCAAAGCCGACCTTGTCCACCAGCGAGGCTGCGGCCTTGCGGTTGGCGGCGATCTTTGCGATCGCCAACGGATCCGGGCCGAGCTTGCCGTAGCCCGCGATGGTGGAGTTGACGGCGACACTGCCCCGAACCGGATATTCGTAGTTCTGGTCGGCATACATCTGCTGCGCCTGCTCGCTAACGAGCCACTCGATCAGCTTGATGCCGTTGGCCTTGTTGGGCGCGTGCTTGGCGAGCAGCACGCCGGAGAGGTTGACGTGGGTGCCGCCGCCCTCGAAGGTCGGCAGGATGACGCGGGTCGCCTCCGCCCACGGTTTCTTCTCGGGATCGTTGTTCATCATCAGCGCCCAGTAATAGGTATTGCCGATGCCGATGTCGCACTTGCCGGCGGCAACGTCACGCGCGGCTTCGCGATCGCCGCCTGACGGCTTTTGCGCGAGATTGGCCTTCACGCCGCGCAGCCATTCCTCGGCCTTGGCCTCGCCGTACTTGGCCGTGTAAGCCGCAAACAGGGCATTGTTGTAGATGTGCTGGCCCGAGCGAATGCAGATCTTGCCCTTCCACTTGGGGTCGGCAAGCTCCTCATAGGTGATCTTGTCCTGCTTGACGCGATCCTTCGAGGCATAGATCACGCGCGCACGCATGGAGATGCCGGCCCAGTGTCCGTCCGGATCGCGATACTGCGCCGGCACGACCTTGTCGACCACCTCCGACTTGATCGGCTGGGTGACGCCAGCCTGCACGGCCTCGTCGATGCGGCCGATGTCCACCGTCAGCAGAACGTCGGCCGGACTGTTGGCGCCTTCCGCCTTCATGCGCTGCTCGAGACCCGAGCTTGCGGAGACGACATTGACCTTGATGCCCGTATCTTTGCTGAAGGCGTCGAACAGCGGCTGGATCAACTTGGTCTCGCGATAGGTATAGACGTTGACCTCGCCATTGGCGGCTGCTTTCGACACGAAGGACGAGGACAGGCTCAACACCGCCGCGGATGCGGCGAGGACGCGAAGATTGATCATAAGGGCTGCTCCAGGCGCGCGATTGAACGCCGCTTGAGTAGCGCAAGGCGGTGCGGCAACGTTAGCGACGCGATGTCGCGAGGGCCATGACTTAGAGGGATTCCAAACGCAGTTTAGACCGGTTCTAATTAATGGATCGAGACGTTGACGCGAAAGCGATGCGCACTGCCACGGTTATGATCTTGCCGGCCACGGCTTGCTCAAGCGCTGCGAAATGCTGACCAGCCATGACGTCTCCTCGCGCACCAGGCGGAAGCCGAGATTGGCGGGCGGCACGCCCTGGGCGCAGCCGCCGGCGCGGGCATCGCGGATGAAATCGGTGACATAGGCGCGGTGCGCGCCCTCGGCGACACGCACACCGCAGTTCACGGTCGGGCGGCCGGCATTGCCGGCCTCGTCGACGCGCGAGCGCACGAAGCAGGTCGAGGTCCACTCCCAGACGTTGCCGGCGAGATCTTCGATGCCGTGCTCGTTCGGGCCGAACTTGCCGAACGGATGGGCCGTGGTGTCGGTGACGTCGCGTTCGGATTCCCGCTCATAGCGGCTGATCCAGCGTTTTGAAGGGTCGCTTGCATCGACCGGCACACCGTCATCCTTGAATCTGGAGCCGGCGGCAAAAGCCCATTCCTCGTCGCTTGGCAGGCGGTAATGCTGGCCGGTCTTGCGCGACAGCCAGCCTGCATAGGCATCGGCATCGTACCAGCTCACCTGCACCGCGGGGCGATTAGGGGCGATCGCCACGTCGCGATCGAGTGCGCGGCAGGCGCCATCCAGCACGCAAAGTCGATAGTCGGATGAAGCAACCTGATTTCGCATGATGTGCAGCGGCCGGTCCATCCGCATGGTGCGCAGCGGCGCTTCCGCCTGCTGGCCGCCGCGTGTGAAATCGCCGGCTTCGCGATATGAGAAGCTGCCGGCAGCGATCTCGACCATGGCCGGCTCGCTTTCCACATTGTGCGTCGCCATCTCGGAAACCAAGGGCGCAACGGCCAGCGGCCCCGCAAGCCCGGCGGCGCAGGCAAGTGCCAGCTTGAGTTTGAATGCGATCAGCATGGTTGTTCCCCGAAACAAGAAGGGGCCGGTGATGACCGGCCCCTTGTCGCGTCTAGTTGGTGCTGGCAGGCGGTATTTCCGCAGGTGCCTTCACCTGGGTCATCAGATCGTCGTTCCACTTGCCTTCGACCTTGAAGTGCGCGGTGGCGCCGAGGTCTGCGGCCTCGATCAGATTATGCGTGACATAGGCGTAGATGCCGGGCTGCTGGAATTTGTACAGCGCAGCTCCCGCCGACCCGCCGCGGATGAACCAGGTCTCGAGCCCGACCTCCGGTGCATTGCCGAACTTGCCGGTCTCCCAGACATAATCGCCGTGGCCGCCGATCAGATGCGGACGGCTGTCGCGATTGGCCTGCGAATGTACGATCAGCACGTTCTCGCCGACCTTGGCGGTGAGCGCATTCTTCCCGGTGAGCGCGCCGACCTTCCCGTTGAACACGACATGTGTGGGGATCAGCTTCTTCATCACCTCTTCGGTCTCGGTGAAGGCTTCGCCCGGCGAATCGTAGGACTTGAAATTGCCCTTCTCGTCGCGCGGCACGTACATGTCCTGCTCGCCGATATAGTAGACCTTGTCGTATTTCAGCGCATGACCCTTGCCGTCGTTGAGGCCTTCACGCGGCAACACCATGACGGCGCCGTTCATGCCGGAGACGACGTGCCAGGGGATCATCGGGCCTCCCGGTGCGCAGTGATAGACGAACACGCCGGTCTTGGTCGCCTTCCAGCGCAGCACGACCTGTTCGCCGGGGTTGATGAGCGTGAGTTCGCCGCCACCGAGCGCGCCGGTCGCGGAATGGAAGTCGATATTGTGCGGCATGGTGTTGGTCGCGGGATTGACCAGCGTCAGCTCGACATAGTCGCCCTCGTGCACGACCATGAGCGGTCCCGGCATCGAGCCGTTGAACGTCATCGCCTGGAAGGTGGTACCCTTGTCGTCGATGACGACCTTCTTTTCCTCGATCGTCATCTTGAACTCGATGATCTTGGGGCCCTGCGTCGTGGCCTGTTCGTGCGCGTGCACGAAGGGCGGAGCGACCAGCTCTACCTTCTGACGCGGCAGCTTGAGATCGCTGGCGGCGAAAGCGGGGGTCGCCAGCATCAAGGCGGTCGCGGCGGCGCTGATCAATGCGGCTCTGCGGGTGAACATCGGAAGCATCCTTCATCTGAAAAGGTTTTGATGACGGATTGCAGTGTGCGCCGATCGCGGCAAGCGTGTTTGCGCTGCGACAAGCTTCCGCCGGATTCGCCTCAGCAACAGGACTTAGGTGCTTCATCAGAGCAGCGATTGGTGACGCCACTTCGATCCGTTCGAGGCATATTGGGATGTCGAGGCCGAGGGATCAGTGGCCCGATAGCGGCACTGACATTCTGACACGGGCACTGCTCGTCGACAGCGCCGACGTGCTCGGCCTCTGCGGTGGCCGGCGCCACGCGATGCTCGGGATGGCGAGCGTGACCGCAGCCGCATCGGCGCTCAGCGGCAACTCGTTCGCATCTTCAAGCTGGATAGCGATCTCGCGTGCCGGCGTGGACGTTGGCCCCGGCAAGGCAGATCAGGACAACTGCGCCGGCACATGCGTGCATGGATGAGATCTTGATCGAGGCCTTCGCGAAGGGGTGGTGGCTAGAGGAGAGACATGGCAAGCCCGACCGTCCCCCAGATCGCCAGCGACAGCACGACGAAGACGGCGATTGCTGCGGCCAGGGCGCGCACCATTCCGACCGAGGCTGGTGCGGCCGGGGTCGGCCGGAAATCGTCGAAACGTGGGATATGGCCGCGGACATCGAGCAGGGAGAGAATGAGTTCGAGTGCAAGAAGTCTCATGGCAACGCTCCGAATGGCCACGCGAATTGTCGTCATCATGGCTGGGAACCGGGCGCCGCGCTTTGCGCGAGCGCAAAGTCGCTGCCTCGCATCCGGGTTAATTGAACCTACTCCGTGATTTGCCGTGATGCCTGCGCGCGGCGCAAATTTAACAATGGGTAAGATATGAGAACTGATCTTGCGGCAGTCTACGGCGAGGAACGTCTGCCACGCTACACGAGCTATCCGACCGCCCCGCACTTTACGCCCGCGATCGGTCCAGACACGTATGCTCGGTGGCTGGCGGGACTGCCGGCGGGCGCCAGCGCGTCACTTTATCTGCACGTGCCGTTCTGCCGAGAGATGTGCTGGTACTGTGGTTGCCATACCCAGATCGTCCGCCGCGACGATCTCATCGCCGGCTATCAGCGGACGCTGCGCGGCGAGATCGCGCTAGCTGCCGAAACCATCGGCCGTCGGATCAAGGTCGAGCACATCCACTTCGGTGGCGGTACGCCGACGATCATGGCGCCGGAGGCTTTTGCCGACTTGATGGCGACGATGCGGCAGAAGTTCTTCGTGCTGCCTTCGGCCGAAATCGCGGTGGAGATCGATCCCCGCACACTGATCGCGGACATGGTCGAGGCCATGCGGCTCTCCGGCGTCAACCGCGCGAGCCTTGGCGTGCAGAGCTTCGATCCCGTGGTGCAGCGGGCGATCAACCGCGTGCAGAGTTTCGAGCAGACGGCTTCCGTGGTCGGCATGCTCCGCGGCGCGGGCATCGAGGGAATCAATTTCGACCTGATCTACGGCTTGCCGCACCAGACTGTCGCCTCGTGCCTGGACACAGTGCGGCGCAGCCTCGCGCTCGCGCCCAGCCGGTTCTCGGTGTTCGGCTATGCTCACGTGCCTGACTTCAAGAAGCACCAGCGCATGATCAACGAGGCCGTGCTGCCCGACGGCCTTGCGCGCCACGACCAGGCCTGCGCGATCGCCAATGCCCTGAAGGAGGCCGGTTACGTGCAGATCGGACTCGATCATTTCGCGCGGCCCGACGATTCCATGGCGGTGGCGTTCGAGGAGCGAACGCTGCGGCGCAATTTTCAAGGCTACACCACCGACAAGAGTGAAGTCCTGCTCGGCTTCGGCGCGAGCGCGATCGGACATCTGCCGCAGGGCTATGTCCAGAACGAGGTGCAGATCGGCGCCTATGCGCAGAGCATCGCCGCCGGCCGCTTCGCCACCGCGAAGGGCTATGGGCTCACCGGCGACGACCGGTTGCGCGCCGACATCATCGAGCGCATCATGTGCGAGTTCGGTGCCGATCTCGGCGACATCTGCGCCCGTCATGGCGCAGAGGCAGGCGCGATGCTGAAATCGGCGGCGCGTCTGAAGCCGCTGATCTCCGACGGCGTCGTGCGGTTGGAAGGCGATCGGCTCGCGGTCGCCAAGGATTCGCGCTTCCTGGTCCGCAGCGTCGCCGCCGCATTCGATGCGCATCTGGATCCCGGGAAGCAATTGCATAGCAGGGCGGTGTAAGAACCACTTCCCGTCATTCGGGGCGCGCCTCTTTGGCGCGACCCCGGAAGCCATTGTTCCACGTCATCCGCAGCACGATGGATTTTCAGATGCGCAGTTCCGCATCATAGTTCGCGCTGCGCCCGCCCCGGAATGACCAGCCAGCTTGCGCTTGAACAAAGAGGCTTCCGCTCGCTTCGCTATCGTCAATTCGGAACGGAGTTGTCCATGCCCTTCGGATCCGAAGATCTGGTCGACGACATCATGCGCACGGCGCCGCATACGATCCGCGTGTTTCTCGCCTTCAGGATGGCCTGCGTCGGCTGTCCGATCGCGACCTTCCACACCGTGGATGATGCCTGCCGCGAACATGGCATCGACCGCGACAGATTCCTCGCTGCCTTGAGCGATTGCGTGCCTGCGTGAAACGGTCTGGAATCGCGCGGGCGCGCGGATTCCCGGAGGAGGGAGCGCTTTCGCCGTAAGCGGAGGCGCCCCTCATCCCTGTGAGCGGAGGCTTCCCGGCGTCGGTTCTCACGCCGCGCCGTTGTCGGCGTTCCGCTCGGCCAACACGACGATCTTGTGCGGCTCTCGCAGGATGATGCGCTGGCGGCCGCTCTCGACGAGGCCCTGGCTCTCCCAGCCGCTCAGGATGCGGCTGACGGTGTGCAGCGTGGTGCCGGTCATCTGCGCGATATCCTGCCGGCCGATCGGGAAGTCGATCTCGATTCCGTGGTCGAGCTTCTTGCCGGACTGCTTGGCGAGGCGCAGCAGCGCGTGCGCGATGCGTTGCTCGACCTGCTGGGTCGACATTTCCAGGATGCGGGTGTGGCTCTCCTGAAGCCGGGTGCCGACGATCTGGAGCGTGTTGGCGGCGAGCGCCGGAAACCGCTCGACCAACCGCGGCCAGGCCGAGGTCGGCCAGACCAGCACCACGCTGTCATCGACCGCCATCGCCGTCGCCGGATAGCGCGCGGCTCCGATCGCCATCGCGAGCCCGAATGTTTCGCCGGGCGCGACATAGCGTACCACGATCTGCTCACCGGTCGGCGTGGTCTTGGCCGCGCGAACATGGCCGTGCAACAGCAGGAAGAAGGACTGCGCGTCGGCCCCCTGCTCGAAGATGGCACTGTTCCTGGGAAAACGGGCCGAGCGGGCCTCACGCAGGATCTCGTCCAGAGCTTCCGGCGTCACCCCCGCAAACAGCGGCAAATGCGCAACCAGCGATGTGTCGACTTTGGCCATTCTGCCTCCTTGGCGCTCAGGAGTGTGATGGCACCTGCAATCGTTCTGGTGTTTGCGGTAGCGCAAAACGGGCCGGCAGAGTGGCGGTATTTTTCCAGACGACGATATGAATTCATTGGAGTGGATGCCATGGCTGGCGCCCGATCCCGTAACTTTGCGGGCTGGCCGTTGTTTGCGAACAGCTTTCGGCCTTTTTTCCTGCTTGCCGCGATCCAGGCTGCACTGTCGATCCTGGTCTGGCTGCCGATGTTTCATGGCGAATTGTCCGTGAGTTCCGCATTCGCGCCGCGCGACTGGCACGTCCACGAGATGCTCTATGGCTTCCTGCCGGCCGTCATCACCGGGTTCCTGTTCACGGCCATCCCGAACTGGACGGGGCGGCTGCCGATCCAGGGCAGGCCGCTGGGGGTGCTGCTGATGGTCTGGCTTGCCGGGCGCATCGTGGTGACCGTGTCGGCCAATATCGGCTGGGCATTTGCGCTGATCGTCGATGCCGCCTTCCTGGCATTGGTCGTCGCCGCCGCGACGCGCGAGATCATCGCAGGCGGCAATTGGCGCAACCTGCCCGTGGTGGGGCTGGTGTTCGCTCTGCTCGCCGGCAACATCGCCTTTCATGTCGAAGCGCACGACCAGGGCGCCGCCGATGTCAGCATTCGCGTCGGCATCAGCGTGGTCATTCTGCTGATTGCGTTGATCGGCGGCCGCATCATTCCGAGCTTCACCCGCAACTGGCTGGTCAAATTCAATCCCGGCCGTCTGCCCGTGCCGTTCGGACGCTTCGATGGCGCGGTGATCGGATGCAGCGCGCTCGCGCTCGTCTCGTGGATCGTGGCGCCGTCGAATGCCGTCACCGGTGTTCTGATGGCACTTGTCGGCGGGCTGCACTTGCTGCGGCTTGCGCGCTGGGCCGGCGATCGCACCTTCCGCGAGCGGCTGCTCGTGATCCTGCATGTCGGCTACGTCTTCGTGCCGTTCGGTTTCATCCTGCATGCCCTGGCGGTTCTCGGTGTGCTGCCGCCAAGCGCCGGTATCCACGCCTGGATGGCGGGGGCGGCGGGAACCATGACGCTCGCGGTGATGACCCGCGCGAGCCTCGGCCACACCGGACAGGCGTTGACGGCTTCGCCGGCGATCCAGGGGATCTATGCTGCGATCGTGATCGCGGCCCTGGCCCGGATCGCTGCCGTCGTGTCCCCCGCGCATGGCGATGTTTTGTTGCATATCGCCGCCTGCGGCTGGATCGTCGCTTTCCTCGGATTTGCCATCGCGTTCGGCCCGCTGCTCGCCGGCAGCCGGTGGCGTGCCCTCGCCACGATGGGCGTGCCCGCACCCGCACGCTGAACTCAAGCTGCAGACGCCGTGGGCGGTGCCGTCGCGGGCCGGACGCCCTTGCGCCACTCGGTGATGGTGCAGCCGAACCGGCTGCGGAACCAGCGCGCCATCGCGCTCTGCGCGGAAAAGCCAAGCTGCATTGCGATGTCAGTCAGCCGCCGGCCGGGAGCATCGATCAGCTGGATCACGAGATCGGCGCGTCGTGCGTCCAGGATGGCCGAGAAGCTGGTGCCCGATGCAGCGAGGCGGCGGTGGATGGTGCGGCGGGTGCAGGCGAGATGCTCCGCGACGCGCTCGACCGTGCAGTCGCCGCCGCCGGCAAGAAGGAAACGTACGACCTCGTCGACCTTCTGCTCCCAGCTGGCGGGCCGTGTTTCGATCGTTTCGATCCGCTTGCGCAGATAGCTCGCGATCAGCGGATGCGCGCTCGGGATCCGGCGTTCCATGTCGTGCGCCGACAACACGATCGCGTCATCCTTCGCGTTGAAGATCACGCGGCAGCCGAAGAATTCGCGATAGCGCTTGCGATCGTGCGGTGGCGGATAATGCAGGTGCACCTCCTGCGGTCGCCAGTCATGCCCGAACAGCGACTGGATGATGCGGTGGACGCTGCCGAGCGCCACGTCGATCGACTGCCGCGACGCGCTCGGCTTCCGGCCGCGCAGATGCATGGTGATGGTCACGGCCTGCTTGCCGCGCGCAACGTCGAGCCGCATGCCATCGTGATGGATATGGATGAAGCGCGAGAATGCATCGATTGCCTCACCGACGGTCGCCTGTTCGCGCACGATGAGGCCGACCGTGCCGAAATTGGTCAGGCCGCCGCGCTCGGCGAGGCGCAAGCCGAAATCTTCGGCGCCGGACGCCTCCGCGGATGATTCGAGCAGACGCCGCAGGCCGGCGACGGCAATGGGCGTATCGGGCTTGTCGAGGCAGGCCGGCGGCAGCCGGGCCTTGCGCATCATCTGCCTGGGGTCGAGCCCGACCGACCGGGCGACCTCCGGATAATAAGTCAGGCTCGAGCTGCGAATGAGGTCGGTCATGCGAACCGTTCCTGCCAGCTGTTCCCGCAGATGTCCCGAAATGTAAATTTTCTGTCCCGGTCAGTCAAATCCAGGAACCGCGGGGAACATACATAGGGGAAACCGAAGCGCGCGCGTGAATGCCGTGCTCACGACGCGCGGCAAGGCGATGGAGCCCGCTAACGTCTCGGGCCCTTTTGACCAAGACATTGCTGGATCGGGATCATGCCGGGAAACATGCTTTCCAAGGGTGAGATATTCGTCATCGACGCCGACGCAGCCTCCCGCGAGCAACTTTCGAACGCGCTCCAACAGAACGCCTATCAGGTGATCTGCTTCGCCGACGGTGCATCTCTCCTGTCCGCCGCAAAAGTGCGGATGCCGGCTTGCGTACTGCTGGAGTTGCCGCCTGATCGGTCCGGCCTCGATGTGCTCAAGCGGCTGCGTGGGGAGAACTGCATGGCGCCCGTGCTGGTGACCTCGGCGAACGGCAGCATCGCCATGGCGGTCGATGCCATCAAGAGCGGCGCGGCCGACTTCATCGAAAAGCCGTTCCGCACCCACGACATCGTCGGACGGATCGATGCCGCCATCGACGAATTCGCGCAACCCGGCGCGAGCCGGCAACGCTGGCTGACAGGCTGCGAGCCCCTGACCGCGCGCGAGGGCGACGTGCTCAAGCATCTCGCCGCCGGCCTCACCAACAAGGAGATCGCCCGGCGGATGCATCTGAGCGCGCGGACGGTCGAGGGCTACCGCGCCAGCATCCTGAGGAAAGCCGGTGCCCGCAACGTGACCGACCTGCTCCGGCGCATCTTTAGCCAAGGTTCGCCCACGCAGGTCTGAAGCTGCGCCGCGGCCGATCTCCGTTCCGCGGTCATGCTGCCGCCGCGGCAGCGCCCCAAGGAAACCCCAATCGAACCAGTTCCTTCCCCGCCGCGTCTCATCACGATGGCGAGGCATTTCATCGCGCGCGTCCGGCTGGCGGCGCGGCGATACCGGCAGGAGGGACTTTATGCGCATCACCGCCAAATGGTTGGCAACCACGAGCCTGGTCCTGATGACCACGGCCGCCGCATCGTCGTCGTCATGTGCGGCCAACGTGGAGGCCAATTCGGCGATCGACACGGTCACCGTCTATCCCGACGGCGCCACCGTCACCCGCGTCATTTCGCTGGATCTCGCCTCCGGCGACTCGACGCTGGTCGCCAAGGATTTTCCGCTCTCACTCGATCCGTCCTCCCTCCGCGTCGAAGGAGAGGCGGGCGCCAAGCTCACCATCGGCACCATCGATGCGCGGCCGCCGAAGGCCGCACCGCCGGTCAACCTGCCCGAGCTCGACAAGCGCATCGAAGCACTGAGAGATCAGCGGGCCGACCTGCAAGGTGCGATCGACTCTGCCGATGCCCGGCGCAAATTCGCGCAGCATTTCGCCGAAGCCTCCCCGGCCGGCCTCGGCGAGAAGGGCGAGGCGCGGCCGATCACCGAATGGCGCGCGGCATTTGCGGCGGTTGCCGAGGAGATCGCGATTGCCGACACCGCGATCCGCGACGCCACGCGAAAACAGCGCGAGCTCGACCGTCAGATCGCGCAATTGGAGGCCGAGCGCTCGGCCAAGCCGCCGAGCAAGCTGGAAGTGCGGATCGACGTCGCCTCGGCGGCGGCGACCAAGGCTACACTGCGGGTGACCTACGCCGTGCGCAATGCGCGCTGGATGCCGGTCTATGACGCCCGGCTCGACACCGGCGCGAAGGACCGCAAGCCGCAGCTCGAGCTCGTTCGCCGCGCCGAGGTCACGCAGTCGACCGGCGAGGACTGGTCGAACGTGACGCTCGGCGTCTCCACGGTTCGCATTGGCCGCGGCGGCAGCGCGCCGGAGCTGAACTCGCTGGTTGCCCAGTATCCGCAAGGCCCCAAGCCGCTGGCGCTCGGCACGGCCTCCGATCTGGCGCGGCCGGCCCCGATGACGCGCCAGGCGCAATCGCCGGCCATGGCCAAGATCGCGGAGGCGACCGAGCGCGCCGACGAGCAGCAGGCGGTCACCGAGATCGGCGATTTCCAGGCCACCTTCAAAATTCCCGGCCGCGTCAGCCTGGGCGCCGCCGAAGGCGCCAAGAGCCTGCGCATTGCTTCCATGACGGTGCCGGCCGATCTCGCGGTGCGCGCGGCGCCGGTGATGGATCCGACCGCCTTCCTCGAAGCCAGCTTCAGGCAGACCGACGATGCCAGTCTGTTGCCGGGCAAGGTCGCGATCTACCGCGACGGCACCTTCGTCGGGCGCGGCAAGATCACGGCGTCCGCCAAGGACGACATCGTGCGGCTCGGCTTCGGCGCCGACGACAAGGTGAGAATCGAGCGCGCGGTGCTCAAGCGCAACGAGGGCTCGGCCGGCTTGCTCGTGACGACGTCGAAGACCGACGAGCGTTCGTTCAAGACCACGATCCGCAACGGTCATGATTTCCCGATCAAGGTCGCGATCGAGGATCAGCTGCCGGTCAGCGAGAACGAGGATATCGTCGTCGAGATGCTGCCTTCGAGCACCCAGCCGACCGCGAGCAACATCCGCGAAAGGCGCGGCGTGCTGGAATGGTCGTTCGACGCCAAGCCCGGCGAGGCCCGCGACATCAACTTCGCCTGGCGCATCCGCTGGCCCAAGGACAAGGGCATGGTGATCGTGCCGGCGGGGTAGGGAGCGCACCGTCTTTGCAGAAACGGGATTGGCTAGACACCAGTCTCAACCGCCCGCATCGACTGCGGCAGCACATACGGCACGCCATCGGTCTGATGGACGACAGCGTCGATCTCGAAAATATCGCGGATGATCTCGCGTGTGACGATCTCCGCGCGCGGGCCGTCGGCGACGAGCCCGCCGCCATTCAGCACGATCAGCCGGTCGGCGAAGCGGATCGCGAGATTGAGATCGTGCAGGATCGCGATCACGGCGGTGCCGCAGCCGGCGCGGCGGCGCGCGGCTTCGACGAGGTCGATCTGGTGACGCAGATCGAGGCTCGAGGTCGGCTCGTCCAGCAGCAAAAGTCCGGGGCCGTGCTCGGCCTCGCCGCAGGCGAGCTGCACCAGCACGCGGGCGAAATGGACGCGCTGCTGTTCGCCGCCGGATAACGTCGGCAATTGCCGTTCGCGGAAATGTGCGAGGCCGACCTCGTCCAGCGCCGCATCGACGAGCGGCGCGGCATCGCGAAGGCTGCACTCGCCTGCTCCCATCAGAACGACCTCCTCGACCGTGAACGGGAAGGTGACGTTGATGTGTTGAGAGAGCATCGCGCGGCGCGCGGCGAGCTCGCGCGGCGTGAAGCTGCGGATGTCGCGCTGCTTGAGCCGCACCTCGCCGGCGCTCGGGCGGAGATCGCCGGAGAGCAGCCGCAGCAGCGTCGATTTGCCGGCGCCGTTCGGGCCGATGATGGCGACCATCTCGCCGGCCGCAACCGTCAGGCCGACGCCATCGACCAGCGTCGCGCGGCCGACGCGCTTGCTTAACGCTCGTGCCTCGAGCACCGCGGTCATAGCGCGGCGAGCCCGCGCTGCCGCAGCAGGATGAAGAGAAAGACGGGTGCGCCGACGGCCGCCGTCAGGATGCCGATCGGCATCTCCGCCGGCGCGACGATGGTGCGCGCCAGCGTGTCGGCGCCGACCATCAGGATGGCGCCTGATAGCACCGAGGCCGGCAGCAGCAGGCGATGCGCCGGGCCGATCACGAGACGGAGCAGATGCGGCACGACGATTCCGACGAAGCCGATGACGCCGCTGATCGACACCGCGACGCCGGTCATGGCGGAGACCATGACGATCGAGATCCGCTTCAGGCGTTCGACGTCGACCCCGCCGTGGAAAGCGTCGGCCTCGCCGAGCACCAGCAGATCGAGGCCGCGCGCGATCAAGGCGCAGGCGGCCAGCCCAATGACGAGGACCGGCGCGAGCAGGGCGCCCTTGGTCCAGGTCGCGCCGCTCATCGAGCCGAGCATCCAGAACGTGATGTCGCGCAGCTGGCGGTCGTCGGCGATGAACACGAGCAGGCCGATGCCGGCATTGGCGATGGCGGTGATGGCGACGCCGGCGAGCAGGAAGATCGCGATCGAGGTCCGCCCCGAGCGACTCGAGATGCCGTAGAGAATCGCGGTGGTCGCCAGCGATCCCGCGAAGGCGGCGAGCGGCAGCAGCTCGGTCTGGAGAAAGCGCAGCGCCTCGCCGAAGTGCGAATCCGTGAAGACGATCGCGCTTGCGGCCGCGAGCGCGCCGCCGCTGGAGACCCCGACCAGGGCGGGATCGGCGAGCGGGTTGCGAAACAGCCCCTGCATGATCGCGCCGGCCGCGGCAAGCAGGCCGCCGACCATCGCGGCCGCCGCGATGCGGGGAATGCGGATCGACCACAGCACGAGCTGGTCGCGAGCCGTCATGGCAGTGCTTTCGTTGGCAAAGCCCAGCGCCGCAGGCAGCCGGGAGAGAGGGATGCCGGCGGCGCCGACGGTCAGCGCGACGATCGCCGTCACCGCGAGCACCGCGATCAGGACAGGAATCGCGAAGGATGCGGACCGCCGTCTGGCGCTTTGTCGCGGGCTCCGTGCTTCGATCCCGACCGCCACGCTCATTGCCGGCAGTTCGCCGCCGACAGCGCCGAGGTGAACGCGCCGCCCTGGTCGGCCAACGCCGGGTAGAGCCTGACGGAGAGATCGCGGGCCGCCGCCGCCGTCCGCGGCCCGAAGCCGAGCAGATAGAGCCCGTCCATGGTGATGAAGCTCTTGTTGGCCGCGACCGGCGTCAGAGCAAAGCCGGGATGAGCATAGATCGCGTCGGCCTGGAGCGACTCCTTGCCGCGCTCGATCGACAGCACGAATTCGGGCTTGGCCGCCACGATCGCCTCGTCGGCGATGATCTTGTAGCCGTCGTAATCGTTCACCGCATTGGTCGCGCCCGCGAGCTGGATGATCTCGTCGGCAGCGGTCTTGTGGCCGGCCACCATCGCCCGCCCGTTCTGGAGCGACATCGCGAACATCACGCGTACCGGCTTCGTCACCCTGGCGCGCAGTGCGCGCAGTTGCGCAAGATCGGCACCGACAGCGGCGCTCAGACATTCGGCACGCGCATCGACACCCATGGCGTGGCCGACCAGTCTTATCTTCTCGATCAGTCCTTCCTCGGAGAAGGTCTCGGGCACCAGCACCAGCGGCACCTTCGCCGTTTCCAGGATGTCCATGGTCTCGCGCGGGCCCGAGCCCTGGATCGCCAGGATCAGGGTGGGGTTGAGGCCGAGCACGCCTTCGGCGGAGATCTGGCGCATGTAGCCGACATTGGGCTTGTCTTGCAGAGCCGCCGCCGGATAGAGGCTCGTGGTGTCGACGCCGACCAGTCGGCTCTCCAGCCCGAGCGCATAGAGGATTTCAGTGATGGCGCCGCCGATCGAGACCGTGCGCGCGAAGTCGGTGACGGCAACATCGCGGTTGCGCGCGTCATGCACGGTGATGCCGGCCGCGTGCGCGGCAGATGCGAGCGCGATTCCGCCGGAGAGCAGGAGATTGGCAAGGGTGCGACAAAATGCCATTGCAGGTTACTTCGTCAGGATCAGCTTGTTCTGCGAGGTCAGGCGCAGGCGATAGCTGTCCTCGCCGTGCGCGATGATGATCTCGCGCTCGGCCGCAAACAGCTCGCGACTGTCGATCCGGCTCCCCCGCATGGTGACGGTTCTCGTTGTCGCAGAAGCACTTCCCGCCGGCCCCGCCGTGACGCCGCTGCTGTCTCCGGATGTTGCTGACATTGTGTTGTGATGCGCTTTCGAACTTCAGATCTAGCTTGTCCTGTATAAGCGGCGCGAGGCGTATTCCAACGGCCCCAACTTACAATCGATATAAACTGCAGTCAGTTATCATTGACCGTCAGAGTGTTGCCCCGTAACCAATCATGGCAGCGGGGTGACGTCCCCGCGGTTTGAGAAGATCAGCCAGCCAGTCGTTCGCGTTGCGAACGCGCGCCAGCCAAGTAACTCCAAAACTAAAGCGAAGTGCAGGCTGGGGCTGATATGGCTGACGGGGCTAGGTATTCGCGCGCCCTGATTTTGGGCGCGTCGGTGGTTTCAATTGCAGCAGTGATGACGGAGGGCAGTCTCGCGCAGGCCGCATCGCCGCAAACTGAAAGTGCGGCGTCGGAGCGGCCGAAGCAGGCAAAGCGCAAGCCGGCCAAACCGCAGGCGGCGCAGCAGGCAACGCCCGATGTCATGAATGCACACGCGCAAGTCGGCGGTACTGCACCCGTGCAGACGCTCGATACCATCACGGTCGCCGCGACCAAGACTCCGGAACGGGCGATCGATGCCCTCGCGCCCGTCAGCTCGATTTCGCTGGACAAGATCCAGGGACTCCAGCCGAACCGGCTGTCGGACATCTTCTACGCCATTCCCGGCGTATCGTTTCAGGAGCGCGGCGACGATCCCGCGACCGTCATCAACATTCGCGGCTTGCAGGATTTCGGGCGCGTCGCGGTCGTCGTCGATGGCGCGCGGCAGAACTATCAGCGTACCGGGCACAACGCCAACGGCTCCTTCTTCCTCGATCCCGAGTTGATCGGCGGGGTCGATGTCTTGCGCGGACCTACCGCCAACATCTACGGCTCCGGCGCGATCGGCGGTCTGGTCTCGTTCCGCACCAAGGACATCAACGACGTGCTGCGCCCCGGCGAGCGCTGGGGCGTCGATCTCTCGGGCTCCTACGGCTCCAACAACAATCGCGGCCTCGGTTCGGTGTTCGGCGGCGTGCGCGCCACGCCCGACGTCGATGTCTTCGGCGGCGCGGTCTACCGCACCCAAGGCAATTACAAGGACGGCAACGGCACCGAGATCGGCAACACCGGCAACCAGGTCGAGGCCGGGTTGATGAAGCTCACGGTGCGGCCGGCTCTCGGTCACGAGGTCAAGTTCGGCGCCGTCTTCCAAGACTATCAATACGATATCGGCCAGTTCAACCGCGGTCCGGTGGCGACGGCGGCCCAGCGCGCGCTTTATCAGGGCTCGTCGGTGTACGCTTCCGATGCGAAGAATTACACCGGCACCATCACCTGGAACTATTCGCTGCCGAGCGACAATCTGTTCGACTGGCACATGTCGATCTACGGCAATCGCGTCGACAACGACCAGACCAAGACCTATCACTATTCCACGTCCGGCGCCGCCTATTGCGGGACGGGCAATTTCGGCAACAACATTTCGGGTTGTGTCGGCGACAAGCGCGGCTATGTCCTCGATACCTACGGCATCGACGTCAACAACACCACGCGATTCAACGTGGGCGACTGGCGCAACGCCGTCACCTGGGGCATCGACGCCTTCCAGGACGATGTGATCACGACCGACAGCCGCGGCAATTCAAACATCACGACGCCGAGCGGCATCCGCACCGTGTCGGGTGGTTTCCTTCAGCTGAAGCAGAACTACGGCACCTGGTTCGAGGCGGTGAGCGCGATCCGCTATGACCGCTACGACCTCGATTCGGGGCGGACCAGCGCCGGCGGCGACCGCTTCTCGCCGAAGATCACCCTCGGTTTCACGCCTGTGCCAGGCTTCCAGCCCTATGTCAGCTACGCCGAAGGCTATCGCGCGCCCTCGATCACCGAGACGGTGATTTCCGGCGCACATGCGACTGGTGGCGGACCGGCCTTCTTTCCCTGTCCAGACGGTACCGTCGGGCTGTTCTGCTTCCTGCCCAACCCGAATCTTCGTCCCGAGGTCGGCAAGAACAAGGAAGTCGGCATCAACCTGAAGTACGACAACATCTTCAGCGCCAACGACTCGTTCCGCGGCAAGATCAATCTCTTCCGCAACGATGTCAGCGACTACATCGACCTCGTTGCTTCCACGCCGGTGCCGACCGGGTTCGGCTCGTTCAGCCAGTACTACCAGTATCAGAACATCGCCAACGCTCGCATCCAGGGCTTCGAGGCTGAGACGATGTACGATGCCGGCGACTGGTTTATCGGCGTCGCCGGGCATTACATCCAGGGCAAGAACGTCGCCACCAATATCGGGCTCGCAACCATCACCCCACGTAAGGTCGTCACGACCGGCGGTGTCCGCCTGCTCGATCGCACGCTGATCCTGTCGGCTCAGTGGGCCTCGTTCGGTCCCAACAACGACGTCCCCGCGGGCTATCTGCCGGCGACCGGCTACGAATTGGTCAACCTGTACCTGACCTACAACGCTACCAAGGACATCGTGTTCACGGCGTCGATCGACAATCTCTTGAACCAGTACTATCGGCCTTACGCCGTTCCCGGCAGCTCGACCGACGGCACGTCGCAGAACGACGTGCTGTGGTCGAGCCGGGGCCCGGGCAGGGTCTACAAGGCCGGCATGAAGATCCACTTCGGAGGTGCGTAAGCCGACCGGCGTCGCCGCAACACAACAACCTCCCGGGCCGCGCTGATGCTCCAGCGCGGCTTCGGCGCGCTTTCACTTTGATCAGAAGGAGAGACCAAATGTTCATCGCAATGAATCGTTTCCAGGTGAAGCCCGGCTCGGAAGCCGCGTTCGAGACCGTCTGGCGCACCCGGGAGTCCTATCTCGGCAGCATGGCGGGGTTCGTCGAATTCCATCTGCTCAGGGGGCCGGTCGCCGAGGACCACACGCTGTACTCCTCGCATACCGTGTGGGTCGACAAGGCGGCTTTCGAGGCCTGGACGCGTTCTGAGGAATTCCGCCGTGCTCATGCGCGCGCCGACAACAAGACCGGCGACAGCCTCTATCTCGGCCACCCCAAGTTCGAGGGCTTCGAGGTCATCATGACCGAGGGCAAGACGAGCGCGGCCGCCTGAGACGGCGAGCCAGGGAGTCGGACATGCTGAGCACGGATCTCGCCGATCTCAGGGCGCATATGGCGGACAATCCCGGCGCGGTGATCGAGGATCTTGCGCGCGAGCGCAGCGTCACTCCGCGTGCGGTGATCGAGGCGCTGCCACCGCCCATGGTGCGCATGGGGAGCGGCGAGCATTTTGCCGCCGCCATGAAGGACATCGCAGAATGGGGCGAGGTCACCCTGATCGTCCACACCGATGATGCGATCTTCGAGTTCACCGGGACCGTTCCCGCGGGCGAGATCGGCCGCGGCTATTTCAACCTGACGCAGCCAAAGGGCCTGCATG
The DNA here is from genome assembly GCF_049739485.1 of Bradyrhizobium sp. USDA 326. Classification (NCBI taxonomy): domain Bacteria; kingdom Pseudomonadati; phylum Pseudomonadota; class Alphaproteobacteria; order Hyphomicrobiales; family Nitrobacteraceae; genus Bradyrhizobium; species Bradyrhizobium sp. USDA 326. The sequence goes on along the minus strand of NZ_JBMGQA010000001.1, from coordinate 1,138,820 downwards.
GCCATCTCCGCCACGAGCGCTGCGCAGGCATCGCCTTCGTCGAGCGGCCCTTCATGGGTAAGTCCTCGGCCTTCGTTGCGTTCGTCAACGCCGACGGCGGCATCATGTTCAAGGTCTTCGTCGGCCGGGACGAGACCCGGGCGCTACGCGGAGACCAATTGGCGCGGTTTCGGCAACTTACGGACCGGATCGCGGCCGCCCCAGAGGCGTAGCTCGTTTCAATCGGACGGGAGATCGGGATGCAGCGCAATTCCAGGCTTCGGCATGCAATCCTAGCCATCGCGTTGGCGCTCGCGCCGGCACCGGCCTTCGCGATCGACGAGGCCCTGCTGCCGCGCAATCTGTCGCCCTGGGGCATGTTCCTCAGTGCCGACATCATCGTGAAGACGGTGATGGTCGGGCTCGCCATCGCGTCGCTGGTGACGTGGACGGTGTGGCTCGCCAAGACTATCGAGCTGCGCCGCAAGGGCTCACTCGCCGGGCAGCGGACGCGCGCCCTCGAGGGCAACATGACGCTGGCCGAGGCATCGGCGCGGACCGGCGACGCGCGCGACGCAGTCGCGCAGCTGATCCAGTCCTGCGCCAGGGAGGCCGAGCTCTCCGGCGGCACCCTCGACGACGGCCTGCAGGAGCGCGTCGCGTTGCGGCTGGAGCGGGTCGAGGCGGCGATGTCCAGGCAGATTGCGCGCGGCACCGGTGTGCTCGCGACCATCGGCGCCATCGCGCCGTTCGTCGGCCTGTTCGGCACCGTCTGGGGCATCATGAATTCCTTCATCGGCATCTCCGAGAGCCACACCACCAGCCTCGCGGTGGTCGCGCCCGGCATTGCGGAAGCGTTGCTCGCGACCGCGCTCGGGCTCGTCGCCGCGATTCCGGCCGTCGTGATCTACAATCACCTCGTCCGCGGCATCGCCAATTACCGCGCTTTGCTCGGCGACGCCTCGGCGCAGCTGATGCTGCTGGTGAGCCGCCAGCGCGACCACGGCCATTTCCGTCTGGCACGGGCGGCGGAGTAGACCATGGCCGCGAAGCTCGGCGCATCGAAGCTCGGCTCGCGTAGCGACGCCAGCGATCTCGACGTCACTCACGAGATCAACGTCACGCCGTTCATCGACGTGATGCTGGTGCTGCTGATCATCTTCATGGTGGCGGCCCCGCTTGCCACGGTCGACATCGGCGTCGATCTGCCCGCGACGGCGGCCGAGCCGGCACCGCGACCCGACAAGCCAGTGTTCGTCACCGTCAAGCCGGATCTTTCGATCGCGGTGGGTGAGGAACTCGTGGGCCGCGAGGCGCTCGGCAGCTCGCTTGCCGCCGCCACCAAGGGCCGCAAGGACGAGCGCATCTATCTGCGCGCCGACAAGGCCGTCTCCTATGGCGACTTGATGGAGGTGATGAACACCTTGCGCAATGCCGGCTATCTCAAGGTCGCTCTGGTCGGCCTCGACGGACGCAGCTGATGGCCGCGAACGCGTTTGCCCTGCACGAGCCGCTCTGCGAACGCGACGGCGCGCGCTGGGGTGTCTCGGCGGCCGTGATCGTGGTGTTGCATGTGGCTGCCGCGCTGCTTGCGACGAGCTGGCTCAGGTCGCAGCCCGAACAGGGCGTCAGCCTGCCGGCGATCTTGATCGACATGGCCCCGGTGACTTCGGCGCCGCAGCCGACGCAGGACGACGCCGCCCCAGGACCGGTGATGCAAGAGGCCGACGCCTCGCCGCCGGAACCCGTACAGCAGCAGGCGGTCGACGACACCGTCGCGCCGACGCCGCCGCAGGAGAAGCCGGACGTCGTCGCCCCACCGGAGCAGAAGCTGGAGCCGACGCCGGCCAAGCCCGAGCCGGCGAAGATGGTGCCGGTCGAAAGGCCCGCCCCAGTGAAGCCGAAGGCGGTTCGCCGCGAGGCGAAGAGGCCGTCGGAAGCGACGCCCGCCCCCCGCACCAGCGCGCCGCCGCGCGCCGAGCGCGATGCGCCGATGGCATCTGCCATGAATGCGGGTGCGATGGCCTCCGTGATTGCATCCTACAATCAACGCGTCCGCGCGCATCTGATGCGCTTCCACCAATATCCGTCAGGTGGGGGCGACCAGCGCGGCGTCGCGAGGCTGAGCTTCACCCTCAGCCGCAGCGGGCAAGTCACGTCCAGCCGCCTCGGCGGCTCGTCAGGCGTCGCCGTCTTCGACGCCCAGGCCATGGCGATGATCCGCCAAGCCTCGCCGTTCCCGCCGATCCCAGACGAGATCAAGAACGGTTCGATGAGCTTTTCGATCCCGGTGGAGTTCACGGTGAGGTGAGGATGCTCGCTCACACCCATCGACGGTCTGACGTGCAAAGGGTGCGAGGGGTTGGCTTCGCGCGACCTCATTGAGCGTGAGGGACTGAAGTTCTATCCTCGTCATTGCGAGCGCAGCGAAGCAATCCAGACTGTCTCCGTCGAAAAGATTCTGGATTGCTTCGCTGCGCTCGCAATGACGGAGGATGAGGCCGCTGTCATTTCCAACCCTCTCCCCGCAAGCGGGGAGAGGGAGAGGAGAGAACTCGTCCTACTTCGCCTTCAGGAAATCCGCGACCTCGAGCAGTACGAACTCGTTGTCGTCGGCCTTGTTGGGGTCGCGGCTGGAGGAGAACGGCAGGTTGTTGTCGTTGCCGACGATGATGTGGGTCTCGTCGACGCGATCGACGTTCTCGATGGTGAAGAACGGGAAGGTGTAGACGCCGTCGTTGAGCGGCTTCTTCGCCTTCTTGTCGGGATCCCTGATCTTCATCAGGTCGATATAGCCGATCTTGCGCACGGGCTTGCCGACATTGGCGTCGGTCAGCTCGATCTTGTAGACGCGCTTGAACTTGGCGAGGTCAGGGAAGCAGCTCTCGCCGCGGGTGCCTTGCGGGCAGGCCTTGTCCGCCGTGCCTTCGCCGTTGTCGCGCTCGATGACGAGGCCGGAGGCCTGATCGATCGTGTTGAAGTCGCCGATGGCGTTGCCGTTCTGCTCGAACACATACTGCCAGTAGCGGCCGGTGAACTTCTCCGCGGCGACGTCGAATTCGAGGATGCGGGCGGCTTCCTTGCCGTCGACCTTCTCCCAGTCCTTCTTCTCGGCATCCCACAGCGGTCCTTCGAGCAGGCCGTAGAGGAACTTGCCGTCTTTGGACGCGGCGAAGCCCTCATAGCCCTTGGAGCGGCGGAGATTGACATTGGTGTAGGTCGCGCCCGGCGCACCGGGCGTCGCGACGGCCCAATTGTCCGGCGAACGCACCGGCTTGCCGTCGGCAACCGTGTCGAACACGCCGAGGATCTTGCCCGACTTGTCGGCCTTCAGGATATAGGGGCCGAACTCGTCGCCGATCCAGAAAGAGTCCCCGACGATCTGGAAGCCTTCGGTGTCGAAATCGGAGCCGGTGAGATAGCGCTTCCGGGTATCCTCATGCACGATGCGGAAGGGCACCTTCTTGTCGGGATCGTGCAGGAAGATGGTTTCCTGTCGCTCGATCTTGCCGCTCGCCCAATCCATCTTGTAGCGGTTCAGGTACAGCATCGAGTCCGGCGAGTTGGCGCGCGCACCCATGCCATTGTCAGTGATGACCCAGAAGCTGCCGTCGGGCATGGTCTTGATGCCCGAATGCCCCTGGAGCGGCTGGCCCTTGAACGGCAGCGACACGCCCGTCGGTCGCTCGTAGGACTTGCCCATGACGGTGCCAAGCGCGTCGACCCGCTTGCCGGTGGTGTATTTGCCTGCGGTCTTGAGATCGGCGGGTGCGTCAGCCGGCACATCGATGAACGAGCTGGCTGGCATCACCACGTGGCCGGCGAGCTTGGCCGGGAATTCGCCTTCGCTCTGCGCCAGCGCAGAACTGGCGGTGAGAATGATCATTGCGACGGTGCTGAGAAAAGTCGCGCGCATGTGCGTCTCCTGTTGGCGGACGCAACGCTTATGGGGACGGTGCATTGCAGTTTTGTGAAGCCGGGCCAAACGCCGCAGCCGCCCGCGGCGCGTCACACGCCTTCGTAGACCAGCCTGGTGAAATAGCCGGGATCTACGACGAACTGCCCCCATTTCGCGTCGAACGCTGCGGTCGGCTTGGCGGCAACAGCCTCGTCCCGGGTCTTGCCCTGCTTCTTGAGGTTGCCGACATTGTCGCGGATGGCAACCAGCATGTCGCGGAATTCCTGGAGTTCGGCTTTATTGCTGACGGGCTTGCCGTGACCAGGAATGATGATGGTATCGCTCTTGGTCGCGGCGAGATTGGCGTCAGATGCCGAGATCATGCCATCGATGCTGCCGCCAGTGGAATAGTCGATGAAGGGATAGATGCCGTTCCAGTAGGTATCGCCCGCATGCAGGATATTGGCCTCCGCCAACCAGACGGAAATGTCGCTATCGGTGTGTGCGGGTCCGTAGTGCTTTAGCAAGATCGATGCGCCGTTGAGCTTCAGCTTGTGCTCCTTGGCGAAGACCTCGGCCGGTAGGGCACCGGCGGGAGCGGGGAGGAAATTGTAGTCCCAGTCCTCGACCCGCTGAATGCCGGAAAGATGCTTGCGCGTGTTCTCGTGGGCTACGATCTTCGCGCCCGCCGCATGCAGCCACTCATTGCCGTCGGCATGGTCGAAGTGCCAGTGCGTGTTGATCAGATGCGTGACCGGCTCGCCACCGAGTTCGGCCAGCGCCTTGCTGAGCTGCGGCCGCGACACGCCGATTCCGGCATCGACAAGCACCTTGCCGTCTGGCCCGGTCAGGACGGCGATGTTGCCTCCGGACCCCTCGAGCACGCTGACGTCGTTGCGCAGCTTGTAAGTCGTGATAGGCGCTGCTGCAGCGCTGTCCTTGATCAAGCTGACGATGCCTCGGGCCTCGGCATAGGCCTGACGCGGCGTGAGCCAACCCGCGGTGGTCGCGAACGTTGCGCCACCGACGCAACACAAGCAGAAGCCGCGTCGGGATAACGAATTGAGTTTTGGCGATGCCATGCAATGCTCGCTTTCGCGCGATCATCGACGGCGCCAGCGATCGACGTCGTCTTCTGCGTGGCAGGTGGGACCGAAAGCGTGAAGCGGTCTATCACGATCGCACGATCGCTTGCGAAACCGCTGTCTACTCCTTCACCGCACCGGTCAGCGAGGACACGTAGTAATCCACGAACAGCGAGTAGAAGATCGCGACCGGCAGCGAGCCGAGCAGCGATCCCGCCATCAGTGCGCCCCACTGGTAGACGTCGCCGGTGACGAGCTCGGTCAGGATCGCGACCGGCACGGTCTTGTTGGCGCCGCTCTGGATGAAGGCGAGCGCGTAGATGAACTCGTTCCAGGACAGCGTGAAGGAGAAGATGCCGGCCGAGATCAGCCCGGGCACCGCGAGCGGCAGCGTGATCCGCCGCAGGATCTGCAACCGTGTGGCACCGTCGACCAGCGCGCATTCCTCGAGCTCGTAGGGGATCGACTTGAAATAGCCGATCAGGAGCCAGGTGCAGAACGGCACCAGGAAGGTCGGGTAGACCAGGATCAGGGCAAGCGGTGAGTCGAACAGGCCGAACTGCACCACGACGGTGGCAAGCGGAATGAACAGGATCGACGGCGGCACCAGATAGGCGAGATAGATGCCGAGGCCGACATAAGGACTGCCGCGGAAGCGCAGCCGTTCGATGGCATAGGCGGCCAGCGTGCTCGCGATCAGCGACAGCGTGGTCGAGCCGATCGCCACCAGCATCGTCGTCCACAGCCAGTGCGGATAGGCGGTGTTGAACAGCAGGTGCTTGATGTGCGCCAATGTCGGCGAGGAGATCCAGAACGGATTGTGCTCCTTGTAGTTCATCAGCTCCGCGTTCGGCTTGAACGACGTGATCGCCATCCAGTAGAACGGGAACAGCAGGATGAGCACGAAGCAGCCGAGCGGCAGGTAGATCATCATCAGCCGCCGCAGCCCGGAATCCCAGGCCATGGTATCGGGCGCCGCCTTCGCGTCGGCGACGGCCGGTTGGGCGACACTATCAGTCATTGCTTTCTCCCTGCTGCCATTTGCGGCGGGCCAAACCGAAATAGGAGAACAGCGTCGCGAACACCAGGAACGGGATCATCGACACCGCGATCGCCGCACCTTCGCCGAGCTCTCCGCCGGCGATGCCGCGCTGGAAGGCAAGCGTTGCCAGCAGGTGGGTCGAGTTGCCGGGCCCACCGCGTGTGATGGCGTAGACGAGCTGGAAGTCGGTGAAGGTGAAGATGATCGAGAAGGTCATGACGATGGCGAGGATCGGCATCATCATCGGGAAGGTGATGTAGCGGAAGCGCTGCCAGGCGCTGGCGCCGTCGAGCATCGCCGCCTCGTACAGCGAGGGCGAGATGGTCTGCAGGCCCGCGAGCAGCGAGATCGCGACGAACGGAATGCCGCGCCAGATATTGGCGGCGATCAACGAGAAGCGGGCCGGCCAGGGCGAACCGAGGAAGTCGACATTGCTGTCGCGCCAATGCAGCACGTCGACCAGCAGGTAGGAGATGATCGAGAATTGCGGATCGTAGATCCACCAGAAAGCGAGCGCCGAGAGCACGGTCGGCACGATCCAGGGCAGCAGGATGATCGCACGCAGCACGCTCTTGAACGGAAAATGGTTGTTGAGCAGCAGCGCGAGCCAGAAGCCGAGGGCGAACTTCCCGAAGGTCGCGACGGCCGTGTAGAGGACGCTGTAGAACACCGCGTTCCACCACAGGGAGTCGGTGAGCAGGTACTGGAAGTTCTCCAGGCCGACGTAGATGCCACGCCGGCCGATCGTGGTGTCGGTGAAAGCGAGCCAGATGCCGAGCCCGAGCGGATAGGTCAGGAACACCGAGAGCAGCCCGATCGCGGGCGCGAGACACATCACGATCAGGAATGGCTTATAGTCGAACAACCGCACCAGCCAGTTCGGCTGCCGGGCCGCGACGCTGTGCGTTGAAAGAGTGGTTACGGACATCGGACCTTTGTCTTTTCAGGGCTTCAAGGTCATTCCGGGGCGATGCGCAGCATCGAACCCGGAATCTCGAGATTTCCCGGTGCGCAATTGCGCACCCGAAGTCTGGTGCTTGCGCACCATCCCGGAATAACGGTTTGTCAATGCTCGGCGCAATGACGTCCGTCGTGCTTGCTTCTCACCGGTTCTGCCGCCGGAAGTACCGCTTGCAGCGCTGCTCGGCTTCGGCGGCGGCGGCCTCTGGCGTGGCCGTGCCGGTCGCGACGGACGAGAACATCTGGATCAGCACGTAGTCGGCGCTGACGGCACCCGTCGCCGTCGAGATCGGGCCCTTGTAGCCGTCGTAATAGGTGCTGTTCATCGTGTCCTTGAACAGCTTCACCTTGGGATCCTGCGACCACACGGCGGCCTCGGCATAGGCGGCCAGCGGCTGGGACCAGTAGCCGGAGTTGGCGTTGAGCCACGGCTCGTACTGGTCCTTTTCCAGCATATATTGCAGGAAGGCCTTTGCCGCGTTGGGATACTGGCTGTGCTTGAACAGCATGGCGTTCAGCGTCAGGCCCGCCATGGGCGAGATCTTCGCAAGGCCCTTGGGCAGCAGCTGATGCTCGCTGTCTTCTGCGATCGCCTTGGTCGCAGGGTCGTTCTTTAGCGAGAAGTACAGCGATACGCCGTTCGCAGTCAGCGAGATTTCCTGCGAAGAGTAGGCGCGGTTATTGCTGACGTCATTCCAGGACGGCGTGCCGGCGATGAAGGTTGGGTACAGCTGCTTCACCCAGTTCAGCGCCGCGATGGTCTCCTTGCTGTTGATGACGACGTTGCCCTCTTCGTCGAGCAGGGATCCGTTGTGCGACCACAGCGCCCAGTTGGCGAAGCCGTTGCCGTCGCCCTTGGCGTTGCCGAGCGCGAAGCCGGCCGGCTTGCCGGCCTTGTGCAGCTTCTGGCACAGGTCGACGATTCCGGCATGGTCTTCCGGCACCTTGTCGAAGCCGACCGATTGCAGGATGGATTTGCGGTAGATGAGAGGCCCCGCGGTGGCGCCGAACGGTAGTCCGATCCAGGCGTCGCTCTTGTTTTTCTTGCCATAGCGCTGCGCCAGCGGCAGCCAGCCGCCATATTTCTTGCCAACATAATCGGCGACGTCGGTCAGCTCGATCAGCTTGTCGATGTAGATGTGCGGCGCATCGGAGAAGCCGATGATGATGTCGGGGCCGGCGCCGGAATTGGCAGTCACCGCGGTCTGCTGGTTGATGTCTTCCCAGCCGACGAAGTCGACCTTGACCTCGACCCCGGTCTCCTTGGTGAATTTTGCAGCATTGGCGCGGAACACGTCCTCATCCGCCTGGACGAAGCGCACGGGGCGCAGCATGCGCAGGGACGCGCCCTTCTCGATCTCGCGCTTGGGTGCCGGAACATCGGCAGCCTTGATTTTGGATGTTTGCGCTGCAGCACCGGTAGCAGCAAGGGTTGCAGCGGACAGGCCCAGCGCCAAGGCATCACGACGTGTGATGTCGTTCCTCATCAGTACCTCCCTATGATGTTCCCTTCCCGGCGTTGATCGCCGGTGAAGGGCCGTTTCGGTCGTCGGCGCTTCTACGCCGGCCGCCTAGCTGTTTGGGCCGCGGTCCATGCTGACGGGCTGCCAGCGGCGGAGCGCGGTGTTCTGCAGCACCGACGGATTGACGCAGCTTACCGGCCACATGCCCTGGAGCACCAGTGACAATTCGTAGCCCACGCGGCGCTTGCGCGCCTCGTCGAACCGTGCCGAGGCCGAGGCGACATGGGCTGTCAGGGTCACGTTCTCCATGCCGAGCAGCGGATTGTTGTGCGAGGGCGGTTCCTTCTCCAGCACGTCGAGGGCGGCGTGCGCGATCCAACCCTCTTGCAATGCCTTGATCAGGCTCTCCTCGTCCACGGTGGCGCCGCGCCCGGTGTTGATGAAGATCGAACCCTTCTTCATCTGCCGAAAATGCTTCTCGGTCAGCATGTGATGTACCTCGGGCCTCGCCGGGGCGTGCATCGACACGAAGTCGGATTGCGACAGCACCTCGTTCAGCGTCGCCGGGATCACGCCGTGGTCGTACATCAGCGTTTCCTGGATGAAGGGATCGTAGGCCATCATGCGCAGGCCGAACGGCGCCGCGCGCTTCGCAACCGCACGCGCGACGCGGCCGAACGAGATGAAGCCGAGCGTCTGGCCCATCAGCCTCGGGATCTTGAGCAGCGCCGGCCGGCCCTCGGCCCAGCGGCCGTCTCGTGCCATCCGGTCCTGCTCGACCAGGCGGCGGAAGCCGGCGAGCAGCAGCATCATGGCGTGGTCGGCGACCTCCTCGATGAAGGTGTCGGGGATGTTGGTGACCGGAATGCCGCGGGCGGTGGCGGCCTTGACGTCGACACTGTCGACGCCGACCGAGCCCAGCGTGATGACCTTGCAGCGCTCCAGCGCGTCGATGATCGGTTGGGTGATCGGGATGCCCTTGGCGTAGATGGCGTCGGCGTTTTTCGCGGCGGCGATGAACCCGGCCTCGTCGGCGGGCGCCTCGACGATCTCGGCATCGATCGGATCGAGCGCCTCGCGCTCGTAGGAATAATCGCTGCCCGCGACGGTGAAGCTCGCACCCTTCGGCGTCACCACCCTGTATTTCGGCATGTCATGCTCCCGATTTGGTTTCTTGTTGTGACCCGCCTTCGTGGCGGGCCTTTGCGTCTTTTACGCGAAATCGGGGCGGGTGCGTACAATTCCCGGTTGTCGTGAGCCAGGTATATTTCCGTTTTTCCGTGCGCGGTCCGGGCTTCTACGGAGGGACGTAAGTAACTTGCTAAGGGCTGCCCCCCTAAAAATTGATTCGATTTTGATCGATCTGTCGCGTGCCCGTATCCTTTTTTGCCGGAGCCATCCCGTGAAGTTGAGCAATCTGAAGATCGCCCCCAAGCTCGGCATCCTTGTCGGTGTCACCTTGTTGGGGCTGTGCATCTCCGGGGTCCTTGCCGGTTATCTGATGAAGCGCGAGATGGTGAATGCGCGCATCGACCAGGCCAAGGCGATCGTTGAGCTGGCGCGCAACTATGCCGCCGCGCTGAAGAAGCGCGTCGATGCCGGCGAGCTGACCAAGGACGCGGCGATGGCCGAGCTTCGCCGCTACGGCAACGCGATGACCTACGACAACGGCGCCGGTTATCTGTTCGGTACGTCCTACGACGGCATCACGCAGCTCGCGCCCGATCCCAAGCAGATCGGCGCTAACCGCATGGATGTCGTGACCAACGGCCGCAAGCTATCCGTCGAACTGATGGACGGCGTCAAGGCGAACGGGTCGATCCTGCTGTACTACGAATACGTAAAGCCTGGTCAGCCGACGCCCATCCGCAAGATCGGTTACGCCGTCGCAGTCCCCGGCTTCGACATGTATCTCGGCACCGGCGCCTATCTCGACGACATCGATGCCAAGATGGGCCCGGTCTACTGGATGCTCAGCCTTGCCATGCTTGGCATCGTCATCGTCGCCGGCAGTGTCGCCTGGCTGATCGGCCGCAGCATCAGCGCTCCGCTCGCCCTGCTCGGCACTCGGATGCGGGAGCTGGCCGACGGCAAGCTCGAAGGTGACATCCCCGGCGTCGGTCGCGGCGATGAGGTCGGCTCGATGGCTTCCACCGTGCAGACCTTCAAGGACAATGCGGTTCGCATCCGCGAGATCGAGCGAGCCGAGGCCGATGCCAAGGATCGTGCCGCGGCGGAACGTCGTAGCGCGATGGAAGAGATCGCCAACGACTTCGAACGCAGCGTCAACGGTATCGTCCGCTCGGTCTCCTCGGCCGCGGCCGGAATGCAGACGACCGCGCAGTCGATGACTGCAACCGCCAGCGACGCCTCGTCGCGTGCGGCGACGGTCGGCGCTGCCTCGCAAAAGGCCTCCGGCAATGTCGGCACGGTCGCGGCGGCCGCCGAAGAGCTGTCGAGCTCGGTTGCGGAAATCTCCCGCCAGGTCACGCGCTCGACCGAGGTGGCGAGCCGCGCCGTCAACGACGCCGAGCGTACCAACGCCACCGTTCAGGTGCTCTCCTCGGGCGCCGAGAAGATCGGCGAGGTCGTCAAGCTGATCCACTCGATTGCGGCGCAGACCAACCTGCTCGCGCTCAATGCCACCATCGAGGCGGCCCGCGCCGGCGAGTCCGGCCGCGGCTTCGCCGTGGTCGCCTCCGAGGTCAAGGCGCTCGCCAACCAGACCGCGAAGGCGACCGAGGAGATCTCGGCGCAGGTCGCGGCGATGCAGACCTCGACCAGCGACGCGGTCGCCGCCATCTCCGGCATCACCCAGACGATCGCCGAGATGAGCGAGATCACCGCGGGCATTTCCACATCGATCGAGCAGCAGGGCGAGGCGACCCGCGAGATCGCCCGCAACATCCAATCGGTCGCCGCCGGCTCGAGCGAAATCAACGCCCATATCGGCAGCGTCACCTCGGCCGCGGAAGCGACCGGCAGCGCGGCCACCGACGTGCTCTCCAACGCCCGCGAGTTGGACAACCAGTCCGGCGCGCTGCGCTCCGCCGTCGATGGCTTCCTCGCCAAGGTGCGGGCGGCGTAAATTCTTGCGCTGAACTCGTACGGTGGGCAAAGACGCGAAGCGTCGTGCCCACCTTTATTTTGAGTTCGGCGCCACTCGCGGTGGGCACGCTTCGCTTGCCCTCCCTACGAGACCGTCCTACTGCCTCTCGATCTTCGCGTTCGTGATCAGCTTCTCCCACAGTACGAGCTGATCCTTCACGAACGCCTGGAGTTCTTCCGGCGTGCCCGAGAAGGCGTCCATGCCGAGCGTGGCGAGCTTGGCCCTGATCTCCGGATTCTCGACGATCTTCCTGATCTCGGTGTTGAGCCGGGTCACGATCTCCTTCGGCATGCCGGCGGGGCCGAAATAGCCCTGCCAGGACGAGATGTCGAAGTCCGGCACGCCGGCCTCCTGCATCGAGGGCAGGTGCGGCACCAGCGGCGAGCGGTTCTTGGTGGTGACGGCGAGCGCGCGCAGCGCGTTGCCGTTGACGTGGGGCAGCCCGGTCAGGATGTCGACGAACATCATCGAAACGCGACCGCCCATGACGTCGTTGAGGGCCGGCGGCGAGCTCTTGTAGGGCACGTGGAGGAGGTCGAGGCCGGCATTGTGCGCGAAGGTCGCCCCCGAGACGATCGCCGAGGACGAGCCCGAGGCGTAGCTCAGCTTGCCCGGATTGGCCTTGCCGTACGCGACGAGCTCGCCGACGGTCTTGGCCGGCACCTCCGGATTGACGACCAGCATGAACGGCAGGTCGCCGGTGCGCGCGATCGGGGTGAAATCCTTGACCGGATCGTAAGTGAGGCTCTTGAGCAGATAGGGATTGGCCGAATGCGTGGTGTTGGTCGTCACCAGCAGCGTGTAGCCGTCGGGGGCAGCCTTCGCGACATAGGTTGCGGCGAGCATGCCGTTGGCGCCGGCCTTGTTCTCGATCACGATGCCTACGCCGAGCGCTTGCGACAGGTGCTGCGAGATCAGCCGCGTCGTGGTGTCGGTGCCGCTGCCGGCCGCAAACGGCAGTACCAGCGTGATGTTGCGGCTGGGATAGTTGTCGGCTTGAGCCGTGGATGCTGCGGCGAGGCAAAGTGCGGCGGCGCCGACGGTCCGCAGGTTTCGAATCAACGCTGAAATCATATTTGGTCGTTCCCTCTTTTCGTTGGCGGGGAACCTAGCTTCTCTTGGTCAAAATCGGAAGACGTGAGTTTCGCGCCCCGGGGCGCAGTGCAGCAGGCCGGTCTTCGCGGCGTGATGCACTGCTGAACCGGGGCCCACGCCGCGGCACACTGGGTCCCTGTGTCTGGGAAGTCTGGCATGATGATGGTGGGCGGGAAGCCGTTGGGTCCTTGGCGCTTGACGCCGTGAGCCGGCTCGGTCTCCCGCCCGTTCCATCTATCAACCTGAACAGTTGCACGAGGCTGCGTCAACAGACCTCGCATCACAGGGACAGGCACCGTGATCATATCCTCTCGTTGCGTCGGGATCGACATCTCCAAACATCACCTTGATATTTTCGATGAGGCCATCGGCGTAGCGGAACGCATCGCCAACGCGCCACAGGCCATCACACAGCTGGTGGCGCGTTGGCGATGTGATGCGCTGATCGTCTTCGAGGCTACGGGGGTCTATGACCTCGAGCTTCGGGAGGCCCTGCATCGGGCCGGCATCCGCTTTGCCCGGATCAATCCGGCCCGTGCCCGCGACTTTGCCCGCGCCAGCGGCCAGCTCGCCAAGACCGATCCGATCGATGCGCGGATGCTGGCGGCCTTTGCCCGCGCCATGAAGCCCGCCACCGAGCAGGCCGCGACGCCTGCTCGCAACACTTTGGCAAGGCTTGCAAAACGGCGGGACCAACTGGTTGCCATGAGGGCCCAGGAAAAGAACCGCCGCAGCGAAGCCGAGGACCGCGCCATGGTGGAACGCATCGCTCGCCTCATCGAGGTCCTCAATGATGAGATCGCCGAAATCGACACTGAGATTCATGCGCTCGTCAAAGCCGAACCGGAGCTTGCCAATGATGCACAGTTGATGCGCTCGGTGCCCGGCGTGGGACCCGTCGCTTGCATGCAACTCCTCACCCAGATGCCCGAACTTGGGCGTCTCGGGCCAAAGGAGGTGGCCGCTCTTGCCGGCCTGGCTCCCTTCAATGTCGATAGCGGGGCTTATCGTGGCAAGCGCAAGATCGGCGGCGGACGAAAGCGCGTCCGCGACGCCCTCTACATGGCTGCTCTCAACGCCGTTCGTCGCGCCGATCACTTCAAAATCTTCTATGACCGGCTCCGTCTGGCCGGCAAACCAGCAAAGCTCGCCCTCATTGCTGTCGCAAGGAAGCTGCTGACCATCCTCAACGCAATGCTGCGCGACCGAAAACCCTATAAAATCGCACCATCAACATAACAGTTGCCGGCTCTGCGATGCACCGCTTGCCCGCTGCATCTTGTCCGGGACACGAGAGCCCAATGACCGCGCTACGGAATTACTTCACCGCCGAGCCCTGCCGCGATGCGATCACGACGCCGGCGAGCACCAGCGCGTAGCCGATCAGGTGGAACGCTTGCAGCTTTTCGCCCAGCAGCAGGATCGCCATCGCCGAGCCGAACACCGGCACCAGATGGAAGAACGGTGCCGCCCGGTTCGGCCCGATCAGCGCCACGCCGCGATTGAAGAAGAGGTAGGCGAGGGTGGAGGGAAAGATCAGGATGTAGCCCAGCGTCGCCAGCGTCATCAGGTCGAACTGCAGCACGCGGCCGCTTGCGGCCTCCCACATCGCCGTCGGCAGCAGCATCGTCGCGCCGCAGCAGGTGGTGAAGGACAGGAAGGAGAGCTGATGGATCCTCGGCCGCCGCGGGATGAAGGCGGAGTAGATGCCGAACGCCACCAGCGACGAGGCGAACATCATGTCGCCCCTGTTGAAGCTGATGCTCTTGAGCGCGGAGAGATCGCCGCGGAGGATGATGATCAGCACGCCGAGAAGCGAGATCGCGATGCCGCCGAGCTGCGCGCCCGTCAGCCGCACGCCGAACAGCACCAGCGACCACAACGCCACGAATAGGGGACCCGCCGACTGGATCAGGAGCGCGTTCAGCGCCTCGGTGTATTGCATCGCCCAGTACGAGATCGCGTTGTTGAAGGCAAAGCCGACCAGCGACAGGAACAGCATCAGCGGCAGGCTCTTGCGCAGGGCAGGCCAGTCGCGCTTCAGATGTGGCCAGGCGAACGGCAACAGGATCAGGAACACGCCGTACCAGCGGATCGTCGTCACCGTCAGCGGCGGCACATGTGCGCCGACATGGCGTGCGAGCACGATGTTGCCGGCCCAGAACAGCGAGGTCAGGCTGAGCAGCAGATAAGGCTGGTTGTTGAGCCAACTGGCCGGATTCGAGGCCGGTGGCGCGGGCGAGGCGGTCGTCATTGGCGTTGCATGGAAGCTTGCGCCGGATTGTCGTTGTGACACAAGTCACAGGGCCGCAATGCTACAATGCAGACACGACCCGAGGAGGTGCCATTGGCGGTCAATATGTTGAACGTTGAGGGCCTGGAGCAACTCGATCCGCAGGCGCCGGTGGTGATGCTGAACCTGATGCGTTTCCATGCGCGCTCGCGCGACGGCGACGGGTCCGGCTGGGACGCGTATCTGCGCTACAGCGCGATCACCGTGCCGATGATCAGGGCGCGCGGCGGCACGCTGCTCTGGACCGGTGAAGCCAAAGCCATCGCGCTCGGTTCGCGTGACGGCAACAATTGGGACTTCGTCGCGCTCGTCTATTACCCGACAGTCGCGGCCTTCCTCGACATGATGACATCTGAGGCTTACGAGACGCAGGCCGACCCGCATCGCGTCAACGGCTGCGCCGAGCACGTCATCATCGCGACAAGCGAGGCCTACAGCAAGTTCAAGGTCAAATAGCGCTTGTTCCTTCTTACCCTCCCCTGGAGGACCCTCCAGGGGAGGGTAAGAGGCACCTGCGTATTTAGAAGGAGCGGCGCCTATGCCGCCTGCTTCCGCGACGCCGCGAACACGCCCGCGAGCACCAATGCAAATCCGATGAAGTGGAACGCCTGCGGGTGCTCACCGAGGAACGCCATCGCCATGATCGAACCGAACACCGGCACGACGTGGAAAAACGGCGCGGCGCGGTTGGCGCCGATCAGGCGCACGCCACGATTGAAGCAGAGATAGGCGAGCGCCGAGGGGAAGACGGCGACGTAGAACAGGGTCAGCAGGTTCGGTCCGTCGAGCTTCATGACCGGACGCGCGGACAGTTCCCATATCTCCAGCGGAATGAGACAGGCGGCGCCGCAGCCGAAGGTGAAGGCGAGGAACGAGAGGCCGTGCATCGGCGGACGCTTCAGCGTCAGCACCGAATAGAGCGCGAAGATCAAGAGTGCGAGGAGGAAGATCAGGTCGCCCTTGTTGAAATCGATGTTCGACAGCGTGGTGAAGTCGCCATGCAGCAGGATGATCAGCACGCCGCACATCGACAGCAGCACACCGAGGGCCTGCGCCGCGGTGAGCCGGATGCCGAGAATGACCAGCGACCACAGCGCCACGAGCAGCGGCGCGGCCGACTGGAGCAGCAGCGTATTGAGCGCCTGGGTATGCTCCAGCGCCCAATATTGCAGCGTGTTGAAGGCACCGATGCCGGTGACAGAGAGCGTGACCATCAGGCCGAGCTTGCCGCGGATGGCCGGCCAGTCCTGCACGAGGTGCTTCCAGGCAAACGGCAGCACCAGCAGGAAGGCGAAGAACCAGCGCAGGAACGACAGCGTGACCGGCGGAATGTGTCCGGCGGCGAGCCGTCCGACAATGGCGTTGCCGGCCCAGCACAGCGCGGTGATGCTGAGCAGCAGATAAGGCTGGTTGGCGATCCAGCTGTGACCGGATGTCTCCGCGCTCCTGGTGTGGCCGGTGGCGGACATTGTGGTTGTTGGGGCCCCGCGTGGAGTGCGCCAAGGCCTCCGGCCCGGCGAGACCCGGGCCGGCTGATCACCCGGCATTGTCCAAAGACACGGAAATCGAGGTTGCATCAATGGGGGGCGGATGCATCGCGACCATGCAGCGGTGAAGGCGGCCTCTCACGCTTTGGTCGAAGCCATTGCGCCGGCCTGGATGGTTTCTGGATTTTCCGGGGATATCAAAGGCTTGGAGTGCACGCTGGGCCTGAAAAAAGCCCCGTTCTTGCTTGCCTAGAGAGGCTGCTTCCTTTATCCGGTTGGGCTGCCTCGCGTGCGAACGGCCTCGGCCGGGAATTGGGCTGGGCGCAGGCATGATCCCGGAAAAGTGGGTCCCGGTTTTCCGTTCGGATCGTGCCACTTACAGAGAAATCTTCGAAGGATTACCCGCGCATGGCCAATGTTGTCGTCGTCGGCGCCCAATGGGGCGACGAAGGGAAGGGCAAGATCGTCGACTGGTTGTCGGAGCAGGCGGATATCGTCGTCCGCTTCCAGGGCGGCCATAACGCCGGCCACACGCTGGTGATCAACGGCAAGACTTACAAGCTCGCACTGCTGCCCTCCGGCGTGCTGCGCGAAGGCAAGCTGTCGGTGATCGGCAACGGCGTGGTGTTCGATCCCGCCGCCTTCCTCGACGAGGTCGCGAAGCTCAGGTCGCAGGGAGTCGATGTCAGCCCCGACAACCTGCGTGTCGCCGAAAACGTCACCTTGATCCTGCCGCTGCATCGCGAACTCGATGCGCACCGGGAATCCGCCAGCGCGGCGACCGCGATCGGCACCACGCGCCGCGGCATTGGGCCCGCCTATGAAGACAAGGTCGGCCGCCGCGCCATCCGCCTGATGGACCTCGCCGACCTCGACACGCTCCCGCACAAGATCGACCGGCTGCTGGCCCACCACAACGCCCTGCGCCGCGGCCTCAACCTGCCGGAGTTCGACGGCAAGATAATCCTGAAGGAGCTGAGCGCGCTGGCGCCAGAACTGCTGCCCTATGCCGAGACGGTCTGGCGGCTGCTCGACATCAAGCGGCGCGAGGGCAAGCGCATGCTGTTCGAGGGCGCGCAAGGGGCGCTGCTCGACGTCGACCACGGCACTTATCCCTATGTCACCTCGTCCAACACGGTGGCGGCGCAGGCCGCGACCGGCGCCGGCCTCGGGCCGGGCGCGGTCGGCTACGTGCTCGGCCTGTGCAAGGCCTACACGACCCGCGTCGGCCAGGGTCCGTTCCCGACCGAGCAGGACAACGAGATCGGCCGCAAGATCGGCGAACGCGGTCGCGAGTTCGGCACCAATACCGGCCGTCCGCGCCGCTGCGGCTGGTTCGACGCCGTGCTGGTCCGCCAGGCGGTTCGCACCTGCGGCATCAACGGCCTCGCGCTGACCAAGCTCGATATCCTCGACGGCTTCGATTCGATCGAGGTCTGTACCGGCTACAGGCTCGACGGCAAGGAGATCGACCATTTTCCGGCCGGCGAGGGCGCCCAGGCCCGGGTCGAGCCGATCTATGAGACCATCGAGGGCTGGAAGGAGCCGACCGCCAGTGCGCGGTCCTGGGCCGACCTGCCGGCCCAGGCCATCAAATATGTCCGCCGGATCGAGGAATTGGTGGGGTGCCCGGTCGCGCTGCTTTCCACCAGCCCCGAACGCGAAGATACTATCCTCGTGCAAAATCCGTTCGAGGCTTAACGATATCTTACCGGGACGCGCGTATAGTTGAGTAGAAATGGCTGATTACTATCCGCTGATCGCCCGTGCTATTGCCGCCCTGGACCCCAACGCTCCCGGCGAAAGCCGACGCGCGCTCTATGAGCGGGCGCGCACGGCGCTGATCGCGCAGCTGCGCAGCGTGCAGCCGCCGCTCTCCGAATCCGAGATCACGCGCGAACGGCTGTCGCTCGAAGAGGCTGTCCGCAAGGTCGAATCGGAGGCTGCTCAGCGCGCCCGCGAGGCCTCGCGCCCCGGTGGCGGCGTCCGCTCCGGCAGCAGCGGCGATGCTTTTCGCCGGGCCAGCACCCGCGCCGCCGAACCCAACGCTCCCGCATCTCAGCCGGCTCCGCCGCGGACGCGACCGGCCCCGACGCCGCCGCGGGCCGACCGTCCGTCAATCAGCGTCGATGACCAGGGCGACGCCGCGCGTCCACCGCGCGCGCCCCGTTTCGACGCCCCGCGCCCGCCGGGACCGTCCGTCCTGCCGCCGGAGCCGCCGCCCGCCGGGCGCGATCGCGCCGGCGCGCGCCGTCCGCCCGACATAGGACCCCCGCCGCCGCCGGCACCGGGCGTGCGCGGCTTCCGCGACATCACGGCCGATGCCAATGATCTCGGCGGCGCTGCCGCGCAGGCCAGCCGCGCCGCGCGCCGCACCTATGCCAACGTGCCGTCGCCCTCGCCGGAATTCGACCGGCTGGAGCCGAGCCTGGAGAACCGCGCCGGCGAGTCCGAGGCGCCCTATTCCTACGACGAAGCGATCGAGGAGGCCGAGCGCTACGCGCCGCCGTCGCCGCGTCCGCGCGTCGCGCCCGAGGCCAAGAAGCGCGTCCGCACTGGCTCGGCATTTCCGTTCAAAAGCGCGATCGCCGTCGGCATCGTGCTGATCCTGGTCGGCGCCGGCATCCTTTGGGGCAAGCAGGCCGTTCAGATCGTCAACGGCTTTCTCAAACCGTCCGCGACTCAGGTCGCGGAGACGCCGAGCCCGGCGCAGCCGCAGAGCAAGCCGAAGATTCCGGATCGTGTCGGCCAGCCCTCGGCCAGCGACCAGCCTGTCGCGCCGGTGGCGCAGAAGGTCGTGCTCTATGACGAGGATCCCTCCGACCCCAAGGGCAAGCAATATGTCGGCTCGGTGGTGTGGCGGCTCGAGCCGATCAAGGCGTCCGGCAACCAGAAGGCCGACGTCGCCGTGCGCGCCGACATCGAGATCCCCGACCGCAAGTTCAAGATGACGATGTCGTTCCGCCGCAACACCGACTCCTCGCTGCCGGCGAGCCACACCGCGGAGCTGACCTTCATCCTGCCGCCGGATTTTCCGGGCGGCAGCGTCTCCAACGTGCCGGGCATCCTGATGAAGTCGAACGAGCAGGCGCGTGGCACGCCGCTCGCAGGCCTCGCGGTCAAGGTCACCGACGGCTTCTTCCTGGTCGGCCTCTCCAATGTCGACGCCGACCGCGCCCGCAACGTCCAACTCCTGAAGGAGCGTTCCTGGTTCGACGTGCCCCTGGTCTACGCCAACCAGCGCCGCGCCATCATCGCCATCGAGAAGGGCGCCCCCGGCGAGCGCGCCTTCAACGACGCCTTCGCGCAGTGGGGCGATTAGGCACTTCTCCAGACAGAGAGATCGTCGTGCCCGGGCTTGTCCCCGGGCATCCACGTTCTTTGTACGTCGGGACGAGACGCGGATGGCCGGGGCGAGGCCCGGCCATGACGCTGCGGATAGTCTGGACTACCGCGCCGCCGCTTCCCGCTTGCGCGATGCCGCCGCGGCGGCGTGCTCGCGGTCCATCACGGCACGGCAGCCGGGGCTGACCTGCGACTTGTTCCGCACCATGCAGGCGGTGATCCGTGGGATGTCAGGGATCTCACTGGAGCACAGCCGCATCGCGTCGCCTGAGCACATCTGCTGTGCTTCGGACGAGAAGGCGAGGCCGGGCGAGGTCTGGAGTGCGAGGCCGGTGACGGCGAAAGCGAAGAGCGAAGCGATCGTCTGATGGCGTGTCATGCGGATGGGTCCCCGATTTCCCTAGGGCTTGAGCCACTTGGTTTTTGGGGCGCCGCACGCGGCTTGATCTGCCGTACGTCACAGCCTTCACGCCGGGAACTCTGGTCCCGCATGTGGTCGCTCGATCTCTTGATGCTCGAATCGAAAGTGCTGCGCCGCCCGAGCGAAGTATGCGCCATTGGCACGCGGCTGCAATGGTCAGCGCAAAGGAATTCGCAATTGTTGCGCGCGAGTCACGTCGCGCGCAATCAGATCTGCCGATTGGAGGATGCGCTCGCTTGTTCCGGATCGCTCAAGCCGAGGGCGGCGGCGTGTTCCTCGACGGCGCTGACGCCCTTGGCCGTGAGCTCGAACAGATCGCCGTCCTTCATCACGTAGCCGTCGGCGATCAGTTGCCCGACCTTGCCCTGCCGGTCGTCGGCAAACGCAACGGATTGGCTGATGTCCCGCAGGATCGAGAGTTGTTCGTCGCGCAACATGGCATCACTCTCCGTTCGCGGGGGATGGGTTCCGATCCTCACATGCCGTGGCTCTCAAAGACCTTGCTGCAAGCGCGCGACAGCTTGGCGCGGTTGGCCTGGAGACAACCCTGCACGGCCATGTCGTTGCCGAGCTCCTTGCGGCAGAAGCGCGAGGCATCCCGCGAGCAGGCCTTCTGCTCCTTGGGCGTGCCCATATGGCCTTGGGCGAAAGCGGGGGCGCTCGAGAGAGTGCTCAAGGCTGCCAGCGTGATTGTCGCCAGAACGAATTGACGGGCCATCGGCGGCTCCAATCTGCCAGGGCTAAATTCAGGTCCAGCATGAACTCGTCGCCTTGCCACTTGTTCCCCTCGGCCGGAGTCCGGCGCCCGCTGTTCAAGGTTCCCGTTGCGCTGCTATAACACCGGCGAAGTGTGAGGGCATTTGATGAAACGCTATCTGGTATTTGCGCTGGTCGGCCCATTCGTCGGCGGGTTCCTGCTGCTGCTGACGACGACCTACCAGTCCGGCTATTGGGCCCAGACCAATATCGGCGAGGTCGGCAAGCTGTTCGCGGTGTTCTTCAAGACCCTGCAATACAGCTATCTGTTCGGCTTCTTGCCGTCCCTGATGATCGGCGCACTCGACGACATCCTGATCCACATCCGCCGGATCGGTCCGGGCTTGCGGATGCTCCTGGTCGGCCTGTTCGCCTTCGTCCTGGCGTCGCTCACCTACAGCTCGCGCGGGCCGGATTCGGGCGCGGTGCAGTTCATCCTGTATGGCCTCGTCGGGTTCGTGCCGGCGGTGATTTCGTCCTGGCTCGTGCATCGCTATGTCGAGGAGCCGCAAGCAGCGGCGGCGCCGACCTGACGCGCGGCGTTCGATCGCGGCGGCAACCTCCGCCGCGCTGGCGCGTTCACTGAAGGCCATGATGATGTCCGAGGACGATATCCTTGCTCCGCGCAAATCCCGTTCCGGGGGCGGCTCGCGCGCGAGTTCCTCGGCGGCTCCTGAAGCTCGCGGGCCGATCATCGACCAGGAAGGCCACGAGATCAGGCCCGAAAGCCTGGAGCAGGGATTTCGCGAGTTTCGCTTCGAGTTCGGGCAAGCGGGCCCGTTCGGCAATCTGACGCGCGAGCAGCGGATCGCACGTCTCGATGCGATCGCAAGGCTGCTCGACGTCGCCTTCATCCTGCCCGGCACCAACATCCGCTACGGCATCGACGGGCTGATCGGCCTGATCCCCGTCGTCGGCGACATCATCACCACGGCCATCTCGCTGTGGCTTGTGCGCGAGGCCCGCGCGCTGGGGGCGCCCTGGTACATCACCGCGCGGATGCTCGGCAATGTCGCGCTCGACGGCGTGGTCGGCCTGGTCCCGTTCGCGGGCGACGCCTTCGACGTGATGTTCCGCGCCAACATGCGCAACGTGCGGCTCCTGCGCCGCTGGCTGGAAAAGCAGCCGCGGATGTAGCGCGCTCGCGGCAAATCCATCTGATCGACGGTGCTCCGGATTTATCAAAGCCGTCATTGCGCAATGACGGGTGAGAGAAAGCGGGCGAGAAAGTCCCCAAAACACAAAAGGCACGACGACCTTTCGGCCAACGCGCCTTCTGCGCACATCGGAGGCTTGCGAAAGGCTTACGCCGCGTCGGCGTCGGTTTCAGCGGCCGGCGCGGGCTTGGGCCGACGGGGCAGCGGGAAGGCTTCGCTCTCATAGAGTGAGCGGATGCCGTTCTGGTCGAAGCGGGCTTCCTCGACCTGGAGATAGGCGCCGTTCAGCGAATCCGTCGGCAACTGCTCCATCGCGAACTGCACGGCCTCGGCCGCGGTGCCGAACCGGCGATAGGTGAAGCCTGCGCGCTTCTTCTTGCGGATCGCGGCGGGAAAGAGTTCGGCGGAGGTGTTGAAGTTGAACGGACGCAGTGGACGCATGGTCAAAGACCTCGTGATCTTCTCTGGGGCTTTAAGCGCGTGGGGTTGGGGAGGGCAGGAGCCGCCAAGCGGGCCCGCCACATGTCATTCTCGCCCTCTAATATAGGCCGATTTGACAGAAATGCGACCCCTGCGACGCGAGATGATGAATCCGCGCATGGCAGCTCCGCAACCGAAATAACGCGAATTATTTCAATGGCTTAAATGATTTACATCTTGCCAAGAAGCAGCAGCACGATCAGCACCACCAGCACGACCCCGCCGATGCCCATGCCGGAATGGCCCAGACCATAGCCGTAGCCGCCGAACCGGCCGGACAGGCCGCCGAGCAGATAGATGATCACCAGGATGATCAGGATGGTCCCAAGCGTCATGGCATCCTCCCTGGCGGCCGCCGAATGCGTTGATCGGCCGCACCGCCAGAGGAGAAAAGCACATCGCGCTGCCGGGTTCCACGGGGGAACCCGGCAGCAGGCAAGCTTATTTGGGCTCGAGCTTCAGCGCCGCCGAGTTGATGCAGTAGCGCAGGCCGGTCGGCCCGGGACCGTCGGGGAAGACGTGGCCGAGATGACCGCTGCACTTGGCGCAGAGCACCTCGGTGCGGATCATGCCGTGACTAGTATCCCGCTCCTCGTCGATATGGCTCTCCGCCGCGGGCTGGGTGAAGCTCGGCCAGCCACAGCCGGAATCGAACTTGGCGTCGGAAGAGAACAGCACATTGCCGCAGCCGGCGCAGACATAGGTGCCGGCGCGCTCGTCGTGCTCATACTCGCCCGAGAAGGGACGCTCGGTCGCCTTCTCGCGCAGCACGGCGTACTGCATCGGCGTCAGTTCGCGCCGCCACTGCTCTTCGCTCTTGATGACCTTGTCGTCCGTGATCTTCGTTTTGGTGTCGGGCATGGGTCTCCCGTTTCTTTCGTGATCTCGATCAGTTGGTGGCCTTGCTGGCGTTCACCAGCGTCGGCTTCTCAATGTAGTTATCCGCGAACAGCTTTTTCAGGTTCTCGACCTTCGGGATGTCGTTGTAGGCGATGTAAGGCTGGTTCGGGTGCAGCGTCAGATAATCCTGGTGATAGGCTTCCGCCGGGTAGAATGCCTCCAGCGCGCCGACCTTGGTCACGATCGGCTTGTTGAAGACGCGGGCGGCGTTGAGCTGGGCGATATAGGCCTCCGCCACCTTCTTCTGCTCGTCCGAGGCGGTGAAGATGGCCGAGCGATATTGCGGGCCGACGTCGGGCCCCTGGCGGTTGAGCTGGGTCGGGTCGTGCACCACCGAGAAGTAGATCTGGAGGATCTTGCCGTAGGAAATCTTCTTCGGGTCGTATTTGATCTCGACCGACTCCGCGTGGCCGGTGCGCCCGCTCGAGACGGTCTGGTAGTCGGCGGTCGCCTTGGTGCCGCCGGCATAGCCGGAGACCGCGTTGACGACACCTGCGGTGTGCTGGAAGACGCCCTGCACGCCCCAGAAGCAGCCGCCGGCGACCACGGCGGTCTGGATGCCGCTCGCGGGCGCCACGTCCAGCGCGGGAGCGGGGATCACGACCGCCTCCTCCGCGGCGCGTGACGGTACGGCAAGGGCCAGCGTCAGGGCGGTGGTTGCGGCGAGCAGGAAGTCGAGGGCAGGTCGGCGCATGGCGGATCCTCTGGCAAGGGTGGGCAGTCTAAGGCGGGCCGGCCCGGGCGAATAGCCTCGCCGGCATTGTCGCTGCCGAAGATACGACTGACCCGCCCCGCTGTTACAGGCGGCCGGACACGAGTCCGTGAGGGCGCCGGCAGCCGGCGCACCGTCCCGCTCACACCAGCATATTGAACCAGTCGAACGTCGTCGGAGATCCGTTCAGAACGGTGCTTTCGCCACCATAGAGGCTCGCCAGGAAGGTTCCGCGGTGGCTCGCGCCGGTGACCGGAACGCCGCCGGCGAAGTGCCCGCCGGCGACGACGGCCGGCTGCACCAGGCGCGGCGGCAAGGCCTCGTCGGCCAGTCCGTAGTAGAACTTGATCGGGGAATCGTAGTCCCAGAACGTCGTGCCATTGTCGCCCAGCTGGCGCATGAGCTTGCTGTTCGTGTCGTTGGTGAAGCGCTCGAAGAAGCCATCGACGAGGAAATCGCCGGCGGGAGGAATGCTCTTCGCGATCTCGCCCTCGAGGTTGTAGTCGGACCAGTACTTTTCCGCAAAGGCCTGATATTGCGGCTTAACCGCGGTCTTGAACAGATCATTGAGCCCGTAATAGCGGCGATAGCTGCCGAGCAGGACGATCATGCAAGGCGTGATCCAGGCCGGCGGCATCGGATACGAGCTTTCCGAGGCTGGAAGATAGGCTCGCGGGTTCGCCCAGTAGTGGAAGCTCTCGGCGAGATTGTTGAACGGACTTTCTGTCGCAGCCGCCCGCACCTTGATGCCGCGGCGCTGCAACTCCTGTTTCAGCCATTGCGTGTTCAGGGCGCCTTGCGACCAACCGTTCAGGAACAGGGATGATTGGCGCAGACCGAGCTTGCGCAGTTCGAGCAGCCCCGCCTTCAGGATGTCGAGGCAGCATTGCACGGTCGCGCCCTTCACAGCATAGGCTTCGCTCCGACCATTGCGATAGGGGCCCTTGCCGACATAGTCGGCCGCTACGACGGCATAGCCGTTGCCGGCGAAGCGCTGGATGTTGAACAGGGTCTCGATCGAATCGACATTGTCGCGCAGCTCATATGTCTGATCGGCCAGCCGCAGCAGGTTCGAGGGGACCTGGTCGAACGACAGGATCGTGCCGTGCTGCCATGACAGGACCGGAAGAGCGCCGCGCGCGCCCGCCGGGACGGCAAGCAGGCCGCTGACCTTGACGCGTTCGCCCGTCTCCGGAATCCGGGTGAAGGTGACGATCCGCCTCAGCTCGACGTCGTGGCGCGCCGCATGCTTGTCGGCAAAGCTCGTCGGCAGAATACTGCCTTCGTTGAAGACGGCATAGAATTTTGCCGCCAGCGTATTGAGCCGTTCCTTCGAGATTCGCACCGACGCGCCCGGCGCCGCAAGGGCAATCCCTGGAGCCGTGATCGACAGCGCGAGCGAACCGGCTGCCGCGCTCGCCGATTTCAGGAAGTCCCGGCGGCTCGCAGCGAGATTATCGAGATCGGTTTCGGGATGCTGCTTTGTTGCGCGCGCCGTCATTCGCTCCACTCCATTGCGGTTTTCGTACGGGATACATTGCGAAGCCTAGCGGGCAGTGAATGCATCTCGGTGAAGCCGCTCACCCGGAGATTGGCGAGTTCTACACCACCACGCTCAGCCGCTTCGCCGCGCGCGTGATGCCGGTATAGAGCCACCGCGCCCGGGACTCCTGAAACGCAAAGCTCTCGTCGAAGAGCACGACATCGTCCCATTGCGAGCCCTGCGACTTGTGCACGGTCAGCACGTAGCCGTAGTCGAACTCGTCATAGGGCTTGCGCTGCTCCCAGGCGATCTGCTCGATGCCGCCCTCGAAGCAGTCGGCGCGCACCGACACCTTCGTCACCTTGTGGCCGAAATCCTCGTCCGGCGACAGCCGCATGCTGAGAATGCGTGATTTCGAGCGCGAGGTGTTGCGCGACTTCACCCGCCACAGGCCGCCGTTGAACAGGCCCTTCTTGCGGTTGTTGCGCAGGCACACCAGCTTGTCGCCAGCGACCGGAAACTGATCCTCGATGTTCTGGCGCTGGCGCACTCGCATGTTGTAGGCGCGTCGCGTGTTGTTGCGGCCGACCAGGACCTGGTCGGCGCCCATGACGCGATCGGGATCGAGCTCTTTCCGCGACACCACCTCGCTCTCGCCGTAGCGGCCGATGTCGAGCTCGCGGCCCTCGCGGATGTCCATCGACATCCGCACGATGGGATCGTCCTGGGCCTGGCGGTGCACCTCGGTCAGCATCGCGTCCGGTGTGGTGTTGGTGAAGAAGCCGCCGCCCTGGATCGGCGGCAGCTGCGCGGGATCGCCCAGCACCAGGAGAGGGCAGTCGAACGACATCAGGTCGCGCCCCAATTCGGCATCGACCATCGAACATTCGTCGATCACGATCAGCTTCGCCTTCGAGGCCGGCGCATCGTCCCATAATTCGAAGCTCGGCTGCTCCTCGCCGGATTCGCGGGCGCGGTAGATCAGGGAGTGGATGGTCGAGGCGTCGTCGCAGCCCTTGTTGCGCATGACGAGGGCCGCCTTGCCGGTGAAGGCGGCGAATTTCACCTCGCCATCGACGCCCTCGGCGATGTGCCGCGCCAGCGTGGTCTTGCCGGTGCCGGCAAAGCCGAACAGGCGGAACACCGGCGGCGTGCCGTTACGGCCCGGCTTGGCCTTGAGCCAGTCGCCGACGGCCTTCAGAGCGGCATCCTGATGCGGGGTGAAAGTGGCCATATCTGTCTTGAGGAAGGGCGAAACGAGGCGATTCGCCATCTCCCAAAACTAACCATTCGCCGCAACGGTTCAAGCGCGGTGGCCCCGCCATTGCCAATGGTGCACCCGCATGTGAGCCTTGCAAGATGTCGTCATGCCCAAGCTTGTCCCGGGCATCCACGTTCTTGTGCCGCGTGGTTAGGCGTGGATGGCCGGGACATAGGCGAGCGGAAGCGACGCCGTCCTTCGGACGGCTATGCCCGGCCATGACGGTGAGAGCTGAGGCTACTGCCAGCCGGGAACGCCGCGCATGTCCGGCAACTGGTGGGCGATGCCCTTGTGGCAGTCGATGCAGGTCTTTTCCTTGGTGAACAGGAAGCGCTGGTGCGCGACCGAGGCCCGCGGCGACTGCTTGGTGATGTCCATGGAATCGGCGCTGTGGCAGTTGCGGCATTCCAGCGAATCGTTCGCCTTGAAGCGTGCCCATTCGTGCGCCGCCAGCTCGAGCCGGTGATCCTGGAATTTCTCCCTCGTGTCGATCGTGCCGAAGATCTTGCCCCAGACCTCCTTGGAGGCCTGCATCTTGCGCGCGATCTTGTCGGTCCAGTTGTGCGGCACGTGGCAGTCGGGGCAGGTCGCGCGCACGCCGGAGCGGTTGGTGAAGTGGATGGTCGACTTCAGCTCGGCGTAGACATTGTCCTTCATCTCATGACAGCCGGTGCAGAACTTCTCGGTGTTGGTTATCTCCAGCGCGGTGTTGAAGCCGCCCCAGAAGATCACGCCGGCGACGAACCCGGCGAGCACCAGGGTGCCGAGGGCGAACACCGAGCTCGGCCGGGTCAGCACCTGCCAGAGCTCGAGCAGGAAGGCCCAGCTCCGCGCGATGAAGCCGCGCTTGGCCTTCAGCTCTGCGTTGGGCTCATCAGCGGTCGTCGTCATCTGCGGCCACCCGGGCTTGCGCGCGACAGCAGCGTGTCGATGTCGGTGAAATCGTTGCTGACCGGCGGATTGGCGGTGTTCTGCGGCACGTGGCATTCCGTGCAGAAGAAGCGTCGCGGTGAGACCGAGCCCAGGAACTGGCCGTCGCGGTCCATGAAATGCGTGATCGACACCATCGGCGCCTGCGACTCCGCCGTGCGCGCCCGCGCATGGCAGGACAAGCATTTGTTGCCGTTGAGATCGACCTGGTAGCCGTCGATCGTGTGCGGGATGACAGGCGGCTGCTCCGGATAGTTGCGCACCTCCTTCTCGGAGGTGTTGCGGTTCGGCAGCATCGGCGGCGCCGGGCCCTCGTCATTGAGCGGGGTCGGGCCGCGAAGGCCTGACGTCACCGTCTGCGCCGTCAGTGAGCTCGTGCCCGCTGCGATCGCGAAGGCGAGCAGGGCGATTGCGGATCGTTTCATCATGACATGTTCACCCGCTCGATGCGCACGGCGCATTTCTT
This sequence comes from Bradyrhizobium sp. USDA 326, assembly GCF_049739485.1. Classification (NCBI taxonomy): domain Bacteria; kingdom Pseudomonadati; phylum Pseudomonadota; class Alphaproteobacteria; order Hyphomicrobiales; family Nitrobacteraceae; genus Bradyrhizobium; species Bradyrhizobium sp. USDA 326. The sequence continues at coordinate 1,110,498 of NZ_JBMGQA010000001.1, read as the reverse complement.
GAAATCGGTCTGCAGCGAGATCGGATCGGTGGCGTCCAGCGTCACCTTGTTGATCAGCTTGGATTCGTCGAACCACGGCACGAACACGAGGCCGCGCGGCGGCCGGTCTCGGCCGCGGGTCTCGACGCGGGCGCGGATGAAGCCGCGACGGGAGACCACCTTCACCTCGTCGCCACGGCGCAGCTTCATGTCCTGCGCATCGTCCGGATGCATGAAGCAGACCGCCTCGGGGAACGCCTTGTAGAGCTCGGGCACGCGGCGCGTCATGGTGCCGGAATGCCAGTGCTCCAGCACGCGGCCGGTCGAGAGCCAGTAGGGATATTCGTTGTCGGGCGACTCTGCCGGCGGTTCGTAAGGCAGCGCGAAGATGCGTGCCTTGCCGTCGGGATGGCCGTAGAACTGCACATCGGTGCCTTGCTTGACGTAGGGATCGCTGCCCTCGCGGAAGCGCCACTTCGTCTCCTGGCCGTTGACCACCGGCCAGCGCAGGCCGCGCTCCCTGTGATAGGTGTCGAACGGCGCGAGGTCGTGGCCATGGCCGCGGCCGAACTGGGCATATTCCTCGAACAGGCCCTTGTGCACGTAGAAGCCGAACGCCTTGGATTCGTCGTTGGCATAGCCCGGCTCGATGTCGGTGACAGGGAATTTGTCGACCTGGCCGTTCCTGTAGAGCACGTCGAACAGCGTCTTGCCGCGAACGTCGGGCTTCTTGGCGATCAGCTCCTCGGGCCAGACCTCCTCGACCTTGAAGCGCTTCGAAAACTCCATGAGCTGCCAGAGGTCGGATTTCGACTCGCCCGGCGCCGAGACGAGCTGATGCCAGAACTGGGTGCGCCGCTCGGCATTGCCATAGGCGCCTTCTTTCTCCACCCACATCGCGGTGGGCAGGATCAGATCGGCCGCGAGCGCGGTCACCGAGGGGTAGGCGTCCGAAACCACGATGAAGTTCTCGGGGTTGCGGAAGCCCGGATAGGTTTCTTCGTTGATGTTGGGGCCGGCCTGGAGGTTGTTGTTGACCTGCACCCAATAGGCGTTGATCAGCCCGTCCTTCAGCATCCGGCTTTGCAGCACGGCATGTGCGCCCGGTTTGTCGGGAATGGTGCCCTCGGGCAGCCGCCAGATGTGCTCGGCGTGATCGCGGTGCGCCTTGTTGGTGACGACCATGTCGGCCGGCAGGCGGTGCGAGAAGGTGCCGACCTCGCGCGCGGTGCCGCAGGCCGAAGGCTGGCCGGTCAGCGAGAAGGGACTGTTGCCGGGCGCGGAGATCTTCCCGGTCAGAAGATGGATGTTGTAGACGAGGTTGTTGCACCAGACGCCGCGGGTGTGCTGGTTGAAGCCCATGGTCCAGAACGAGACCACTTTTGTTTTTGGATCGGCATAGAGCTCGGCGAGCGCCTCGAGACGGTTGAGCGGCACGCCCGACATCTGGGCGGCTTTCTCCAGCGTGTACTCGGACACGAACGTGGCGAATTCGTCATAGCTCATGTCGATGGCGTCGTTGGGTTTCGCTGCGCCGGTCGCCTTCTTCTGCAGCGGATGCTCGGGCCGCAGTCCATAGCCGATGTCGGTCTGGCCGCGCTTGAACACGGTATGCGCGGCGACGAAATCCTTGTTGACACGGCCGGTCTTGATGATGTGGTTGGCAATGGCGTTGAGGATGTAGAGATCGGTCTGCGGCTTGAACACCATGCCGATGTCGGCGAGGTCGAACGAGCGGTGCTCGAAGGTCGAGAGCACGGCGACGCGAACATGCGGCGCGGAGAGCCGGCGGTCGGCCAGGCGCGTCCACAGGATCGGGTGCATCTCCGCCATGTTGGAGCCCCACAGCACGAAGGCGTCGGTGGCCTCGATGTCATCGTAGCAGCCGGGGGGCTCGTCGATGCCGAAGGTGCGCATCATGCCGGCGACGGCCGAGGCCATGCAGTGGCGCGCATTGGGATCGATGTTGTTGGTGCGGAAGCCGGCCTTGAACAGCTTCGAGGCGGCATAGCCTTCCCAGATCGTCCACTGGCCTGAGCCGAACATGGCGACGCCGTTCGGCCCGCGCTTCTTGATCGCCTCCTTCCACTTCAACTCCATGATGTCGAAGGCTTCGGTCCAGGAGACGGGGGTGAACTCGCCGTTCTTGTCGTACTTGCCACCCGTCTTGCGCAGCATCGGCTGGGTCAGGCGGTCGTGGCCGTACATGATCTTGGAGAGGAAGTAGCCCTTGACGCAGTTCAGGCCGCGATTGACCTCGGCCTTGATGTCGCCATGGGTGGCAACGACGCGGTTGTCCTTGGTCGCGACCATCACCGAGCAGCCGGTGCCGCAGAAGCGGCAGGCGGCCTTGTCCCATTTCATTTCGCTGTTGTTGCGCTCGCTGACCAGATTGGCGGCCAGCGCCGGGGCGGGCAGGCCGGCGGCAGCGGCGGCGATGGCGGCCGCCTCGAGCTTGAGCATCTGGCGGCGGTCGAGCTTGGGCGATGTCATGATGGCTCTTCCTGACTCAGGCGGTTTCGATGGCGTGGAAGACGAGCGCTGCGGAATAGACATCCCGAAGCGCCTGGATGGTGTTGAGCAGGGTGCCGAGGCTGCCGGCATCGGGCGCTTCGGTCACCACGACGAGCTTGCCGCGCGGATCGCGGCCGTGGATCTCACAGCCCGGCAGCGCGGTGATCTCGGCTTCGACCTCGGCGAGTCGTTCGGGGCGCGCCTGCACCAGGATGCTGGCGATCTCGGCGCCTGGCGGCGCGATGACGCGGTCGACGCCGAGCACCCGGCCGGTGATCAAGGCGCGGCGGTTCAGTGTGGCGTGAGCCATGATGCCTGTCTTTCGCTGGTTGCGGATCAATGCGGGGAGGGCGGCGGGCCGGGAGGGCCGGCAAACATCTGGTAGATCCAGACGCCAAGGCCGTAAGTACCGACCGTTCCGACCGCGAGCACGGGCATCACGACCGCGGTCAGGAACAGGAAGGCGAAAATCTCCATGCGCTTACGGCGCACGCGCGTCGTCGCGTCGTCAGGGGCCGACATATTCGGTCTCTTGAAATGCTGTGGGGAATCGAGACGGCATCCGGGCCGTCGCCTTGCTGCACTTTAGATACGTTCAACCTGACAGCGCGTTGATTTGGATCAATGGCTGGATCTGATCGAATGTCGCGGCGCGGCGCCCAGCGTTTGGTGTGAGCGCCGGAACGTTCATCCCGCGTCATGGAATTGCTGCTACGTAGACAGCGCCGCCTCACGCATTAAGATGCGATTAACAACAATAAGCGGGAGAGCGACGCCATGAAGTTCGGCATCTTCTATGAGCTGCAATTGCCACGCCCCTGGGTGGCTGGCGATGAGCTCAGGCTCTATCAGAACGCGCTCTCTCAGATGGAGCTCGCCGACAAGCTCGGCTACGACCATGCCTGGGTGGTCGAGCATCACTTCCTCGAAGAGTATTCGCATTCGCCTTCGCCGGAATCCTTCCTCGCCGCGGCCAGCCAGCGCACGCAGAAGATCAGGCTCGGCCACGGCATCCTCCAGCTCACCACCAACCATCCGGCGCGCGTCGCCGAGCGCGTCGCGGTGCTCGATCTGCTCTCCAACGGCCGCTGCGAATTCGGCATGGGCGAGAGCGCGTCCATCACCGAGCTGGAGCCGTTCGGCCGCGACATGGAAAACAAGAAGGAGGTGTTCGAGGAGGCCGTCGCTGCGATCTTCCCGATGTTCAGGGACGCCGGCAGCGAGCATCACGGCAAGTATTTCGATATTCCCTTGCGCAACGTCGTGCCGAAGCCGGTGCAGAAGCCGCATCCGCCGCTGTGGATGGCCTGCTCGCAGCTGCCGACCATCGAGCGCGCCGGCCGTCACGGCTTCGGCGCGCTCGGCTTCCAGTTCGTCAGCGCCGATGCCGCGCACGCCTGGGTGCACGCCTATTACAACGCAATGACCAAGCGTCTGCACAAGCTGGCCGACTACGAGATCAACCCGAACATGGCGCTGGTCTCGTTCTTCATGTGCGCGAAGACGGACGAGGAGGCGCGTGCGCGCGCCGATGGCGCCACCTTCTTCCAGTTCGCGCTGCGCTTCTACGGCGCCGCGCAGAACCGCCAGCGGCCCGCGCCCTACACCGTCAACATGTGGGACGAATACAACAAGTGGAAGCGCGACAATCCGGAAGCCCAGGAGGCAAGCTTGCGCGGCGGCCTGATCGGCTCGCCCGAAACGATCCGGAGGAAGCTGAAGCGCTTCCAGTCCTCGCACATCGACCAGGTCATCCTGCTCAACCAGGCCGGCAAGAACAGCCACGAGCATATCTGCGAGTCGCTCGAGCTGTTCGGCCGCGAGGTGATGCCGGAGTTCCAGGACGATCCGGCGCAGGCAGCCTGGAAGCAAGGCGTGATGAGCGGCGAGATCAAGCTGGAGGAGATCGACACCGAGGCCTTCACCGACCGCTACCGCAAGGTCGCGATCAATGTGGCGCCGGTGAAGGCGGTGGGATAGACGCGCGAACCTAGTCCCAATATGGAATGGCTGGGCGGGCGATCATCAGCCAGAAGATGACCAGCACGACTGCGAACGCCGGAAATCCGAAGGCAAACCACCAGCGGAAGAGACGGTAATACCTGCCAGGCAGCTTGGTGTTGGTCGCGACCGCTAGGACGGCAAGATCGCGCATCTGCATCTGCATCCACACCACCGGCAGCCAGAAGGCGCCGGTCACCACATAGAGCGCGATCGACGCCGCAACCCACCCGTCGCCGAGGGAGTACCCGCTCGACCAGGCGAGCCATGTGCCGGTGATCGGCTGCAGGATCACGGCACTCGCCGTGAACAGGAAGTCGGCCAGCACCACCGTCCGCGCGACCCCCGCGATCTCGCGCGGGTCGCCGCGCAGATGCGCAACGAGCATGAAGAAGGCGATGCCCGCACCGGTGCCGAGCAGGACCGCAGCGCCGATGATGTGCGCCATCTTCACGAGGAAGTAGAGCATCAGCGATCCTCCCGGATCGCCATCGCGACCAGGTTGAGCATGATCACCGGCCAGATCTTCAGCATCGGCCCCAGCGGATCGGCCCACAGCCGCGGCACCAGCGCCGTGCCGATCACGGCATAGGTCAGTGAGATGATCAATGCGGCCCACAGCCCGTAGCGGCTCAGAGGACGGTAAAGGATGGCGCAGCCGATGGCGAGGTCGGCGAGCGCGCCTGCGGTGACGGTGAGCGCCGCGACGTTTTCTTGCAGCCCGCCTTCCCGCAGCAAAGACATGCCGATATCCCAGCCCGCGCTCAGCGAGATGATGCCCGTGGCGATCCAGAACGCGCCGAAGACGACGAAGATCAGCGGCTTGAGCGCATAGAGCCGCGCGAACCAGCGCTCCTGCACCGAGGCGGGCTCACGTGCGAGCGCGGCCTCGAGATCGCGTGGCGCAACGCCTGTCACTTGACGCCAGGGCCCGGGGTCGCCGGTCGCGCCGCGGCGCATTTCCGCCTGTGCGGTCGCATTGATGGGCGTTCGCCACCCCAGCATCTGTGCAACGTCGCCCGCGCGGTACGCGGCCGAAGCCAGCCAGGAGGGTAGGTGCAGGCGGCAGGCTGGCCGCCAGCGCAGCCAGGCGCGAAACAGCGCGACCGCGTCGCTGAAGGCGATCCGCCTCGGGCCGGCGAGATCGAGTGCGACCCGGGAGGGAGCGCCGGGTTGCAGGAAGAACAGCACGGTTTCGACGACGTCGTCGAGATGCACCGGTTGAATGGCGGCGGTGCCGGGCATCACCGGCAGGACCGGCAGCGCGGCCAGCCCCCGCAACAGCGCACTGCCGCCGTAGGCCGGCCGGCCCACCACGACCGAAGGACGCAGCACGACCCAATCGAGCTCCCGTGCCATCAAGGCGGCTTCGCCCTCCCGCTTGGTGCGGGAAAAATCGCTGAGCGCATCGACATTGCTGCCGATCGCCGAGAACAGGATGACGCGGCGGACGCCCGCGCTTTCGCAGGCAGCATAAAGCGCCGCGCTGCCGGCGACATGAACGCCTTGCATATCCTGTCCCTGCAGCGCGCCCGCCGCATTGATGACGGCATCGACGCCTGCAAGAACGCCCTTCCATTCTGAAATGTCGGTGCGAGCGAGATCGAGGGTGATGTGGTGCCGGTCGGACGCCGTCGGTGGATGTCGCGACACCAATACGCATTCATGTCTTTCGGCGGACAGTCTGGCGTAGATGGCCGATCCGATAAGCCCTGTGCCCCCGACGAGAAGAATGCGCATAGACTGCTTCTTCGATCTGCGGCCAGGATGGCGCAAACCGCTGATCAAGCTCCAAAGATGTGGAGAATAAAGCGGGTGTGATGCGATCGTTCCTCGCGGCTCCGACGTCCAAACGTCGTGATCGACTCGCTGCGTCGGCAGGTCGGGTCGGCCATTGCATGGTATTTGCGCTGAGCCGGGCGGGCGCCGCAACCTGTCTGCTCGATGCCGGCAAATATCCCGATCGGCGGCGCTCTCGGTGCGGCCCGCTGATCAGTTGGATCGGGGCCGTTAAGTCATGTTGCTGACGCAATCTCTGTCTTAGTCGGTGACAACTTAAAACACTGCGTGGGAACCTCCCCGGTTCGCACAACGGTTCCATAGCCAAGGGGTTGGCTCGAATCCGCAAAACATCAGCGCAAGCTTCATGGACGCTTTCGCGTTCGCTTGCCCTGTTTGCGGTTCCGGGAACCGGATCGAAAAATCACAGGAGTTATGATGCTGTTCCGCTCGAGCGCCGCACTTTGCGGCGCCCTGGTTGCGCTTGCCGTTTCTGTTGCCGTTGCGCGAAGTGAAACGCGTGGAGTTCACTCAAGTGCCGTCGTCGATGCCGCCTCCGGGGATGCGGTCGTTGGCGCTGCATCCATGTACAATCCGTTCAAGCCGGGCAAGGAGGAGGGCGGTCCGAAGACGGCCTCCGGCGAGCGTTATGATCCCTCTGTCTGGTCGGCTGCCATCAAGACGAGCCTGCGCCGGAAATTCGGCGGGGTCCAATTCGGTGCGAGGCCGAAATATGCCCTGGTCGAGGCCGTCGGCAAGAAGGTCATCGTCAAGATCAATGACGTCGGACCGCTCAGGCCCGGCCGCATCATCGACTTCAACGAGCGCACGATGCGCCATTTCGATCCGAGCCTCGAGCTCGGAGTCATCGATGACGTGCGAGTTAGCCCGCTTTCAGGAGACTATTGGACCACGGGGCCGGTGGGCTGACCATCGCTCGCGATTGAATTAAACCTGCGTTGGCGACTTCCGTTGCTGGACCCGAAGCAGACCTGCCAAGCGCTTGTCGTCGGAAATCGTCTGTGACCCGAAGCAGGACGTGAAGGGATGAATTGGTTGCCTTGCATCTGCCCTATCTGCTCACTGCGGTTCGGGTCGCATCATTGTCGGCAAGGCCAAGCGAATCCGCTGTGAGAAATCGGCTGCGCCATCGGCCGCCTGTGCGGCTTCGTTGATCAAGGACGCCCGCCTCAGTTGATCAAACGGCAGCGTCGTCTCTATCCGGCCGGAGTGATAGAGATAGCTGTCGATCAGTCCGTTAAACAGGTGTCGAATGTCGAAGCGCCCCCGCCGGCCCGCCGCATTTGCATAGCGCACGATGTTGATCGTGCAGCTGTTGGTCAACAGATGGTAGAACTCCGGCTGATCGGCGAGTTCGTTGATGCGCGTCAAATAGATCATCAGCAGCCGGCGCGCGTCGTCAGCCGATGTATTGAGGCGATACAGGTACACCGGCTCGTGGCGATGGTTGGTGCGTACGCCCACAACGTCACGCTCTTCACCCACGATGTAGATCAGCTCGAACTGCTTGAACAAGGAGGCGACGGGCGCGAAGCCTTCGCCAACCTCGGGACGCGTCTCGATCGAGATGGCCAGTGGTGGCGCATTGTCGAAGACAAAACTCACGAACGTGTGTCCGACCGGCCCCTCGGTGAAGTAGGAAATGTAGAAATCGAGGGCCATCAAGTGCGACAACGACACTTCGCGCTCCTCGTACCGCACCGTGAAGTCGCTTCGACTCCGGTAGTCGAAGTTACGGACACCGGTCAGGTGCACGCGGTCGCCGTCGATGACCGCCCGCGGCATCACCGCGACTTCCGGTCGCCAATGGCGGTCGTGCGATGGAGGGATCGAGATCCACCATGCGACGACACCGAGAAACATGACGAGGACGAGAACGGACATGCGCCGTTGGCGCGAACGCCAGAGCGCCCAGCTTGCAAAGCCCGCAAACGCTCCGGCCGCAACCGTGCGCAGCCCGTCCCAAGGCAAGTTCGAATAATAGATGGCCAGCACCGCCCATGTGACGAGCATGATCCGAATGAGAAAGCCAATCGGCTTTCTCGGCCAGCTGACCAATATTGATACGAATTTACGGACTGAAATCACCTGGCTGCTCCTGCCGCAAGCTTTGGCGATGCCTTTCGACAGCTCCGTTGTGTCAGTTCACCTGTCGTTTCATTGCGAATGTTTACACGCTACAGTAGCTCTTCGCGAGCTGGAAGCGATGGCCTCGTTCTTTACCGCGCGTTGGAAGGCTGCGCGACCTTCGCAGCCACTCGGATGATGATGCTGCTGTCCGGCGCATTCGGAATTCCTCGTTGTCCTCAGTGGAGTCCCGATGACAGGCTAGGTGCTTGGATTTGTGCTCGGCATCGACCTGATCTCCCACGGCATAGCCTGGCCGACCTATGCATGGCGGCCGGCGGCGAGGACGGCATAGCGGAACGAGTCGTATAACGGAGTGCGCTAATGGCGATCGCAGTTGAAAGACCAATCCTCCTGATCAAGAAGCTCGCGGGTATGCTTCTCCTGCTCTTCGGTTTGCTGATGACGGCGATCGGCTTGAGCAGCGAGTCCAGCGGATTCACCGCGATCGGTGTTGCCTTCCTTGTTGCTGGTGCGATCTTCCTGGTTCTCAAGATCATGAGGCGCAACCAGGGCGATCCGCTCTGACCGAGGTCGCGAGATCGGTCTGTCGCTGCGAGAGCCATGCACAGCATCGCCATCGCGAAGGTCTGGCCGCTTCGACCGAACGCAGCCGATACGCAACGAAAGGGGCCGGGCGCGGTGATGTCAGGAACTCTCCTGAATGAATTGTACAGCGCGCTGCGGATTCGACCGTCGATGAGCGGAACATGCCGCTCGCTGTCGATCGCGGTGGTGCTCTCGACCTGGATCGGTGGAGCAAGCCTGGCGCAGCAAGCGCTTCAGGCAGGTGGCGCGGTCACGCTCTTTCAGAACGTCCGCATCTTCGACGGCAAGAGCGCCACGCTGTCCGCCTCCTCCAACGTCCTGGTGCGCGGCAACAAGATAGAATCAATCTCGCTACAGCCGATAGCCGTGGACAGCCGGGCGGACATTCGCATTGTCGAAGGCGGCGGGCGCACACTGATGCCCGGCCTCATCGACAACCATTGGCATGCGATGTTGATCCGAGTCACGCCGGCACAGTCGTTCGGCGACGTCGGCTACGTCAATCTTGTCGCTGGCGACGAGGCCACGCACACTCTCATGCGCGGCTTTACCAGCGTTCGAGATGTGGGCGGGCCGGTGTTCGGGCTCAAAAGCGCCATCGACGAAGGTATCATCAAGGGCCCGCGCATTTATCCGTCCGGCGCGGTCATTACGGTCACGAGCGGGCATGGGGACTTCCGCCAGCTTACCGACCTGCCGCGGACGATCGGCGGCATGCTCACCCGCATGGAACAGACCGGTGGGGCAATGATTGCGGACAGCCCCGACGAGGTCCGCGTCCGTGTCCGCGAGCAGCTCATGCAAGGCGCTTCCCAGGTCAAGTTGACGGCTGGCGGCGGAGTGTCGTCGCCTTTCAGCCCGATCGACGTGACCACGTTCACCGAACCCGAAATACGCGCCGCCGTTGAAGCGGCCGAGAATTGGGGCACGTATGTCGCTGCGCATGCCTTTACGTCTGCTGCGATTCGGGGAGCCATTGCGGCCGGGGTGAAGTGTATCGAACACGGCTTCCTGATGGACGACGCAACAGCGCAACTGATGGCGGAGAAGGGTGTTTGGCTGAGCATACAGCCTCTCCCCGAGGATCTGAGGCTGGGCTTTCCCGTAGGCTCCATCCAGCGAGCCAAGGCGGATGAGGTCTGGCCCGGGATATCCAGATCCTACGAGTTGGCGAGGAAGTACAAGATCAAGACGGCGTGGGGCACCGACGTCCTGTTCTCTGCAGCGCTGGCGCGCCAACAGGGGGCCATCCTGGCCTCGCTCGCTCGCTGGTACACGCCCGCCGAGGCGCTGACCATGGCGACATCGACGAACGCCGAACTGCTGGCACTGTCGGGCAAGCGGAATCCCTATCCCGGCAAACTCGGCGTCGTGGAACAGGGCGCACTCGCGGATCTGCTGCTCGTCGACGGAAATCCGCTGGACAATATCGGCCTTCTTGCCGACCCCGCCAACAATCTCAAGATCATCATGAAGGATGGAATTATCTACAAGGATGCGCTTGCCCGTTAGCCAGCAACGTCATCGCCCTGTTCGATGGACAAGGCCGCGCGCGATCCCAAGGCGAAGCACCAATCCGTGCCGGGCAAATTCCGCTTGTGTCCCTGGGAGACTTTTCATATCGGGACAAGCGGGTGATGTCGCCTCTTTGCCCGTGCCTGACCTTGGCCCAAAGCGCCGCAAGGTCCGCTTCCTGTAGCTGACCCGAACAGGCGATGCGAGCGGACAAAGACGGCCTTTGGGACCCATTACGGTCCTTGTTGTGAGCAAAAGTGGAAACTTCTATCGAACCAAGTGGTGTCTTCGATCTCTACTACCAATGTGTATGGAGACGACCGCGCCTGAACTTGGGAGGAGAGAGGGCATGCTAATAAACGCCAAGGTGGCAACCAGGCTTCCTGCTCGGGACCTGAATCGGGCGCGGGCGTTCTATTCGGAAAAACTTGGGCTTGATCCGGTCGAACAGCGTGAGGGCGGGCTCCGCTACGTCTGTGCCGGCGGTGAGTTTGCGATCTTCGTCTCGGCTGGAATGCAATCCGGCACGCACACGCAGATGGGCTGGGAAGTCGAGGACATCGAGACGACCGTGCGCGAGCTTCGTGCCCGGGGAGTTGAGTTCGAGGAGTATGACCTGCCAGGTCTGAAGACGGTTGATGGGATCGCGGAGATTAACGGGAATTATCCCAGCAAGGGGATCGGTGAGAGAGGCGCTTGGTTCCGCGACAGTGAAGGCAACGTGCTGGGAATCGGGCAGCCAATCCGATCATAAGGTACGCTCCGCCGTTCGGCGTTAACCACAGCTAGCGGTTCCGGTCTGAGCGAAATCGCTTGGAAGTTTCTTAAATTTTGCTGGGTACCTCTCTTGGGCATGGTGACCTGGGGAGAGACGTGAGCAAGCGAACCAAACGTGGAAAGGCGGAGACGCTCGCACTCCCAGTGGTCGCGAGAGTTGCAATTGGCGCCGTGGCCGTCGCCGCATTGGGTTACGGTTTGCTGTCTCGCCCGGCGAGCGTGCAACCGGTGCGGAAGCCGTCCGCGCACCAGGCCATGGCATCGTCAACTCCGGTCTACGTGGCAACTCCAGTTCATGCATCGGCGCCCGCTCCCGCTCCCATTCCGGCCCCAGCGCCCCTGGTCGAACCGCCAAAGGCCGACGCTGATGCTCCCGGAGCATTGGTCCGCCAGGTGGTTGACTACACGAGCCGCCAGGCGCCGGGTACCGTCATCATCGATACCGGAAACACTTTCCTCTATTTCGTCCTGAACGACAGGCAGGCGATGCGCTATGGCATCGGTGTTGGCCGCGAAGGTTTCACATGGTCCGGTGAGCAGACCGTGGCCCGCAAGGCCGAATGGCCGGATTGGCATCCGCCTGCGGAGATGGTCTCGCGTCAGCCCTATCTGCCGCGGTTCATGGCGGGCGGCCCCGGCAACCCGCTCGGCGCCCGGGCGATGTACCTGGGCGAGACCGAATATCGAATTCACGGCACCAACAATCCCGCGACGATCGGGAAGAAGGTGTCGTCTGGCTGCATCCGGCTGACCAACGAGGACGTCACGGATCTCTACGAGCGGGTGAAGGTCGGAGCGAAAGTGATCGTGCTTCCGGCAACCGCTGCCCGTCGTCCGGGAACGCCGCCCGACGCCGCCTTCCGATTGCCGGATCCGGCATCGCCGTCGAAGCGGCCCTTGGCGGCCAACGCGCAGATGATGTCACCTGGACCGAAGATCGCCGAGGCCCGGTAATTCCAATTCAGCCCGTCCCTGTCGTTGGGGACAGACGCCGGCGTCGGACTTCGCTAGTCTCCTGGAAACGAGAATCCGGGAGAGACCGCCTTGAGCACCGCGCCGCGCATCGACATCGACCCTGATACATTCTGGACCGACCCCTATCCGATGCTCGCGAAGATGCGGAAGGAGACGCCGATCGCGTTCGTGCCGCAGCTCGGCTCGACACTGCTGACGAGCCGGGACGACATCTCGATCTCAGAGAAGCAGATCGACGTGTTCTCCTCGCATCAGCCCGCCGGCCTGATGAACCGGCTGATGGGCCACAACATGATGCGCAAGGACGGCGAGGCGCACCAGGTCGAGCGCCGCGCGATGTTTCCGACGGTGTCGCCGAAGACCGTGAAGGCGCACTGGACCGCGCAATTCCAGGCCCATGCCGACCGTATTCTCGATTCGATCGAGCCGGGCCGGATCGATTTCATGCGTGACTTCGCGCTGCCCTTCTCCGGCGAATGCCTGAAGTCGATCACGGGCCTCACCAATATCGGCTTTCGCGACATGGATGCGTGGTCGCAAGGCATGATCGAGGGCATCGCCAATTATGCCGGCGACCCCGAGGTCGAGGCGCGCTGCCACGCGGCGACCTCGGGCATCGACGCCGCGATCGACGACATCCTGCCGGTGATGCGCAAGAACCCCGACCAGAGCATTCTCGGCATCCTGCTCGCCTCGGGCATGCCGATGGAGAGCGTGCGCGCCAACGTCAAGCTCGCGATATCAGGCGGCCAGAACGAGCCGCGCAAGGCGATCGCCGGCACGGTGTGGGCGCTGCTGACCCATCCCGAGCAGCTCGATCTGGTCCTGCGCGGTGAAGTGTCCTGGCTCCAGGCGTTCGAGGAATACGCCCGCTGGATCTCGCCGATCGGCATGTCGCCGCGGCGGATCGCAAGGCCGTGGAGCATCCGCGACGTCTCGTTCGAGACCGACGAGCGCGTGTTCCTGATGTTCGGCTCCGCCAACCGCGACGAGAAGCACTTCGAGCGCGCCGATGCGTTCGACGTGAGACGAGATACGACCAAGAGCGTCGCCTTCGGCGCCGGCCCGCACTTCTGCGCCGGCGCCTTCGCCTCGCGCGCCATGATTGCCGATGTCGCCCTGCCGACCGTGTTCGCCCGTGCGCCGCGGATCGAAATCGCTGACGACGAGCCGGTCCGGATCGGCGGCTGGGCGTTCCGCGGGCTGCTCAATCTGCCGGTGAAGTGGCAGCACTAGGCAACGAGGGGGGCCCGCCTGTCCTCCTGGCGCAGGATGACATTCTGCTACTGTGTTGCCCGACGGGTCAAGTTTGTTTCGCTAAAAGCGAAATGCGTTTCGAAACAAGACCTTGGCTACTGTGCATGGGGTTGTTTTCGCATTTCTTTGGTTCTTGGCCCCCGTGCGTTGCGATTGTCACATTCGCGTGCGGAAAAAATTCGCGCTGCATTCGTTCCGCGGATTGAAAGATTAATCATGCGCAGCACCTCGCGCACAGTGCGCGCATCGCTATTTTTCCGCACGTCTCGACACCTCCGATCAGCCGCACCATCATTCCCGAACGCAGATGAATGACGGCCGCGCGGCCGGGAGTGTGGAATGCAGCGTCGGGACTTTCTGAAACTGTCGATTGGAACAGCGGCCGCCGCTGCCTTCGCCTCGCCCGCAATCGCGCAAGGCGCGGTGAAGGAGATTCGTATCGGTTACCAGAAGAACGGCGTGCTGGTCATCACGCGCCAGCAGGCCGCTCTGGAAAAACATTTCACCCCGCAGGGCATCGAGGTGAAATGGGTCGAATTCTCCTCTGGTCCGCCGATGATGGAGGCGATGAATGTCGGCAGCGTCGATTACGGCGCGGTCGGCGATTCCCCGCCGGTGTTCGCCCAGGCCGCCGGGGCTTCCATCGTCTATGCCGCCGGCCAGCCGATCACCAACGGCCAGGGCATCCTGGTGCCGAGGGATTCGCCGATCCGCACCATCGCCGAATTGAAAGGCAGGCGCGTCGGCTTCACCAAGGGCTCCAGCGCCCACAACATCGTGGTGCAGACGCTGGAGCAGGCGGGCCTCACCTATGCCGACATCACGCCGGTCTACCTGACGCCGCCGGACGCCGGCCCGGCCTTTGCCAATGGCGGTATCGAGGCCTGGGCAATCTGGGATCCTTACTTCGCGATCGGCGAGACCAGGCAGAGCGGCCGCATCCTGATCAATGCGCGCGAGGTCACCAAGACCAATTCGTTCTACATCGCCAATCGCGACTTTGCGAAGAACCATGGCGCGATCCTGCAACAGATCGTCGAGGTCACCACCGCGACCGCCAAATGGGCCGAGCAGCACCGCGACGAGGTCGCGAAATCGCTCGCTGCAGTGACCGGCATTCCTCTCGACATCCAGACCATCGCGGCGAACCGCTCGTCGTTCGTGGTCGGCCCCGTCACCGACGACATCATCGCGACCCAGCAGGGCGTCGCCGATCGCTTCCACAGGCTCGGCCTGATTCCGAAGCCGATCGTGATTCGCGACATCGTGTGGCGCAACCCGGCAGCCTGATCGTGCCGACCGGCCTTCCCATCAAAAAGGGTTTGAAGATGAGACGCATCGTTCAACGTCTGATCGCGGCCATCGCGCTGTCGATCGGCATCGTCGCCGCGGCGGTCGGCACGACCTACGGTTAGGGGAACATCCATGAGCCAATCCAAAAGCAACATCCTCTGGTTCCTGCCGACCCATGGTGACGGCCGCTATCTCGGCACCGGCATCGGCGGACGCGAGGTCGACTTCAACTATCTGCGCCAGATCGCGCAGGCCGCCGACCAGCTCGGCTATTTCGGCGTGCTGATCCCGACCGGCCGGTCCTGCGAGGATTCCTGGATCGTCGCCTCGAGCGTGGCGCCGTTCACCGAGCGGCTGCGCTATCTCGTGGCGGTACGTCCCGGCCTGCAATCGCCGAGCGTGGCGGCGCGCATGACGGCGACGCTCGATCGCATCTCGAACGGCCGGCTGCTCGTCAACGTCGTCACCGGCGGCGATCCGGTCGAGAACAAGGGCGACGGAGTCTTCCTCGGCCATGACGAGCGCTACGAGGTCACCCGCGAGTTCCTGGGCGTCTACAGCGACCTGCTTGCCGGCAAGACCGTCAATGTCGAAGGCAAGCACATCCGCATCGAGGGCGGCAGGCTGCTGTTTCCTCCGGTGCAGTCGCCGCGGCCGCCGCTCTATTTCGGCGGATCGTCCGATGCCGGCATCGACGTCGCGGTCGACACCGTCGACAAATATCTCACCTGGGGCGAGCCGCCGGCGCAGGTCGCCGAGAAGATCGCGAAGGTGAGGGAGGTTGCCGCCGCGCGGGGCAGAAGACTCTCCTTCGGCATCCGTCTGCACGTGATCGTCCGCGAGACCAACGAGCAGGCTTGGCGCGCCGCGAACGAGCTGATCAGGCATGTCAACGACGACACCATCGCGCTGGCGCAGAAGAACTTCGCCCGTATGGATTCCGTTGGCCAGCAGCGTATGGCGCAGCTCCATGGCGGCAGGCGCGACAAGCTCGAGATCGCGCCGAATCTGTGGGCCGGCGTCGGGCTCGTGCGCGG
The DNA here is from genome assembly GCF_049739485.1 of Bradyrhizobium sp. USDA 326. NCBI lineage: Bacteria > Pseudomonadati > Pseudomonadota > Alphaproteobacteria > Hyphomicrobiales > Nitrobacteraceae > Bradyrhizobium > Bradyrhizobium sp. USDA 326. The sequence continues at coordinate 1,094,674 of NZ_JBMGQA010000001.1, read as the reverse complement.
CGGGGCCGGCACCGCGCTGGTCGGCGACGCCCAGACCGTCGCGGCGCGCATCAGGGAGTATCAGGATCTCGGCACCGATACCTTCATCATGTCGGGCTATCCGCATCTGGAGGAAGCCTATCGCTTCGCCGAGCTGGTGTTCCCGCTACTTTCGCTGGAGCGGCCGAGCAACGTGACGAAGCTCCATTTCAACGGCGGTCCGTTCGGCGAGACGGTCGGCAGCGATCTCCGTCCGCAGCACAGGGTGTCGCAGTCATGAGCCTGATCGACAGCATTTCGCTTCCGCGCAGCCTGCGCCTGCCGCGCCTCGACGGCCTGATCCAGTGGATCGTGCCGCTCGCCATCATCGCGATCTGGCAGGTCGCGAGCGTGACCGGCTTCGTGCCGACCCGCGTGCTGCCGGCGCCGAGCGACGTCGTGCTGGCCGGCTGGAAGCTGCTGCTCTCCGGCGAGCTCGTCCACAACATCTGGGTCTCGTTCTGGCGCGCCTCGATCGGCTTCCTGATCGGCGGCGGCATCGGCTTCGCGTTCGGCCTCGCCAACGGCCTGTCGCAGCTCTCGGCCAAGCTCACCGACACCACGCTGCAGATGGTGCGCAACGTGCCGCATCTGGCGCTGATCCCGCTGGTCATCCTCTGGTTCGGCATCGACGAGAGCGCAAAGCTGTTCCTGGTGGCGCTGGGCGTGTTCTTTCCGATCTATCTCAATACGCTGCACGGCATCCGCACCGTCGATCCGCAGCTGATCGAGATGGGCCGCATCTACGGCATGACCGACGGCGAATTGTTCCGACGCGTCATCTTCCCTGGCGCGCTGCCCTCGATCTTCGTCGGCATCCGCTTCGCGCTCGGAATCATGTGGCTGACCCTGATCGTCGCCGAGACCATCGCGGCGTCCTCAGGGCTTGGCTACATGGCGATGCAGGCGCGTGAGTTCATGCTGATCGACGTCGTCGTGCTCTCGATCCTGATCTACGCTCTGCTCGGCAAGCTCGCCGACAGCGCCTCCCGCGCGCTGGAGCGCCTGACGCTCTCCTGGCACCCCGCCTTCCAGAAACGTTGAGCCAAAATACTGGGAATCACATGCAGACAGCGCTTCGTACGTCCCTTCCCGAGACCGAGCTCGCCAGCCGCGCCGATTTCGTCCCTCATGCTCGTGTCGTGCATGGGGAGCGTCCGGTTCACACCGGCGGCCGGCCGCTCAGCATCCGGGGCCTGCGCAAATCCTTCGGCGACAACGAGGTGCTGCGCGGCATCGACCTGCACATCCCCGCCGGCCAGTTCGTCGCGATTGTCGGAAAAAGCGGCTGCGGCAAGAGCACGCTGCTGCGTCTGATCGCCGGCCTGGACGGGATCGACGCCGGCAGCATCAGCTTCGGCGGTGACGTCCAGCCCGAAGACATCCGCGTGATGTTCCAGGAGCCGCGGCTCTTACCCTGGGCCCGCGTGCTCGCCAATGTCGAGGTCGGCCTCGGCCGCGATCGTACTTCCAGCGATGCGCATGCGCGTGCCGAGAAAGCCTTGAGCGAGGTCGGTCTCGCCGACAAGCGCGACCAATGGCCCTCGGTGCTGTCGGGCGGCCAGAAGCAGCGCGTCGCGCTCGGCCGCGCGCTGGTCTCGCGCCCGCGCGTGCTCGCCTTCGACGAGCCGCTCGGCGCACTGGACGCTTTGACCCGCATCTCGATGCAGCGCCTGCTGGAGCGGGTCTGGCGCGACCAGGGCTTTACCGCGATCCTGGTGACCCACGACGTCGCCGAGGCCGTCGCGCTGGCGGACCGGGTGCTGGTGATCGAGGAGGGCCGGATCGCCCATGACGTCACGGTCAACGCGCTCCGGCCGCGCCAGCGTGGCTCGGCAGAGCTTGCAAGCCTTGAAGGCTCGATCCTAAGCCACCTTTTGTCGGCGGACGATCGTACCTAAATGAGAGGGAACCCCGCTTCGGGGAGCAATGCCATGAATGTAGTGCCCCGCGATCTCATGACCGAAATCCCCGTCTCGTCCGCCGATTTCCGCGGCGCCATGCGCCACCTCACCGGCGGTGTCAGCGTCATCACCGCCGGGCGGGGCAAGGATATTACGGGCATGACGGTGACCTCGGTCTCCTCGCTATCGGTCGAGCCGCCGACGCTGCTGGTCAGCATCAACCGCGATGCGTCGTCCTTTCCGCTGATCAGGCGCCACGGCGCCTTCGGCGTGAACATTCTCAATGCCGACCAGCTCGATATTGCCGAGCGCTTTTCCGGCAAGGGCGGGCTGAAGGGTGCCGATCGTTTCAAAGGCGCCGAATGGGTGACGGCGGTCTCCGGCGTTCCGCTCCTGGTTGGCGCGCTCTCGGCCTTCGATTGTGAGGTCGAGGAGATCGTCGAACGCCACTCGCACGGCATCGTCATCGGCCGTATCAGGAATATCAGGAACTCGGCCCGCACCGCCGCGCTGGCCTATTGGCACGGCCAGTATGTGGCGGTCGATCAGGACGAAGACGCGGTCAGGCTCGCGGATGTCAGCCTTCCCGCGCGCGGCCGGCGCGGCATTTGATCGCCGCGCGTGGCGGCGCCGAAGGCTGGCCTTTTCCCCAGCATCGCTCTAGAAGCGCCCTGAGCCTTCCCGCCGGGACGGCAGAGGAGCGGAACGATGAAGCGCATCGCGATCCTAGCGTTCTACGCCGTCGGCGCGCTCGCGATCGCCTATCTCGCGCTCTACGCCTATGCGACGTTCCGCGGCCAGCCGATCGTGCCGGGCGACCCCATCCACATCTTCCGCAAGCCCGACGCGCCGAGTTATTCGTGACGACACTGTGCCCTCGTCATGGCCGGGCTTGACCCGGCCATCCACGTGCACCGGCGATTTCGGAGAACGTGGATGCCCGGGTCAAGCCCGGGCATGACGGAAGAGTGTGGGCTACCCCCGCAAAATCGCCAGCGCCAGCGCCTGCGCGCGGGGCACGATGCTGTCGAGCTCGAGATATTCCTCCGGCGTGTGCGCGAGCCCGCCGACCGGCCCGAGGCCGCAGATGGTCGGCGTGCCGACAGCGGCGGTGAAGCCGGAATCGGCGCAGCCGCCGGAGAATTCGCCCTGCAGCGTGGTGAGCCCGACCTGTCTTGCGGCAGCCTGATAATTTTCGAACAGCGCCTTCGAATCCGCGCTCTGCACCACCGGCACGAACTCGCCCTTGATCGTGAGCGTTGCACTCGTGCCCGGCACGTAGGACGTCGCGACGATCGTCTCGATTGCGGCCATCACCCTCGCGCGATCCGCCGGATCGACGTAACGCAGGTCGATCTGACCCTCGGCGTAAGGCGCCGTGGTGTTGACGGACTGCCCGCCCGAGACGAGGCCGACATTCAGCGTGATGCCCTTGTCGAGATCGGTCAGCGCATGGACATGGACGATCTTGTGCGCGAGCTCGCCGATCGCGCTGATGCCGGCAGCAAAGTTGGCGCCGGAATGCGCGGCTTTGCCTGTGACGGCCATGTGCATGAAGATGCCGCCCTTGCGCCCGGTGACGACGTTGCCCGTGGGCCGGCCGGGCTCGGAATTGAACACCGCGCGCGCGGCGCGTCCCTCGCGTTCGATCACCGGGCGCGAGGAGGGCGAGCCGATTTCCTCGTCCGAGGTGATCAATACCTTGATCGGGTGCGGCGAGCCGCCGAATTTGTGGAAGGCGGTCGCCACGAACACGTTCATGACGAGGCCGGATTTCATGTCGGCGACACCTGGTCCATAGGCGCGGCCATCTCGGATCGTGAACGGACGCCGCCCGGCTTCGCCCTTGCCGAACACAGTGTCGCGATGCCCCATCAACAGCACCGGCTTCTCGTTGCTGCCGGGTTTTGCAACCTCCGCATGGATCGCGTCGCCGAAGGCGGCGTTGGCCTCGCGCCGGAACGGAATGCCGTGCTCGGCAAAGTGCCGCTCGAACCGCGCACCGACCGCATCGACGCCTTCCTTGTCGTAGGACCCGGAATCGATGTTCACGACGTCGCGGAGCAGATCGATCATCGCCTGCCGCTGCGACGCCAGCCAATCCGTGATTTGAGCTTCAGACATGTGGTTCCTCGCGCTGGTTCTCACGCGGGTTATAGGGCCTGGCGTCACCACGGCCTAGTCGGCTAACGCGGTCCCGTTATGCGAGGAGCACTCTCAACGCCGTCATTGCGAGCGCAGCGAAGCAATCCAGTCTGTCGCCGCGGAGAAATTCTGGATTGCTTCGCTGCGCTCGCAATGACGAGTTTGGCGGCCTGCATTCAAAAAAATGCCCGGGACCAGCCCGGGCATTCGCATCGTCTCGATCGGTCGTGGCCGCCTACGCCCCCATCATCGGCATCCGCGGATACTCACCCGGCGTTCCCGCGGGCGGGATCGGGATGCCGCCGTCGGCATATTCGTTGAGCTTGTTGCGCAGCGTGCGGATCGAGATGCCGAGGATGTTGGCGGCATGGGTGCGGTTGCCGAGGCAGTGCTTCAACGTCTCCAGAATCAGGTCGCGCTCGACGTCGGCCACGGTGCGCCCCACGAGTGCGCGAGTCACCTGCTCGGCGGCCATGGTGGCATGCGCCACGGCCGGCGCGGTCTTGGCGAGATCGAGCCGGTCACCGTCCGGCGTGATGATGGCGTCGGGTCCGATCTCGTCGCCGTGCGCCATCAGCACCGCGCGATGCATGGTGTTTTCGAGCTCGCGGACGTTGCCCTGCCAGCGGTTGGCGGAGAGCACGCGGCGCGCTTCCGCCGAGATCGGGCGCAGCGGCACGCCGTTGGCCTCGGCATATTTCTTCACGAAGTGCTGGGCGAGCTCCAGGATGTCGGCAGGGCGCTCGCGCAGCGGCGGGATCTTCAGATTGACGACATTGAGGCGGAACAGCAGATCCTCGCGGAACGTGCCTTCGCGCACAGCCTCGGCGAGATTGCGGTTCGAGGTCGCGATGATGCGGATGTCCACCGGCACCGGCTTGGTGCCGCCGACGCGATCGATCACGCGCTCCTGGATCGCGCGCAGCAGTTTCGATTGCAGGCGGACGTCCATTTCCGAGATTTCGTCGAGCAGCAGCGTGCCGCCGGTCGCCTCCTCGAACTTGCCGATGCGGCGCGCGACCGCGCCGGTGAAGGCGCCCTTCTCGTGGCCGAACAGCTCGGATTCCAGGAGGTGCTCGGGGATCGCGGCGCAGTTGATGGAGATGAACGGGCGCTTGGCGCGCGCCGAGCGGGTGTGGACGTAACGGGCCAGCACCTCCTTGCCCGTGCCGGATTCCCCGGTGATCATGACCGAGGCGTCGGAGCCGGCGATCTGCTGGGCGAGCTTGATCACCTTTGCCATCGCCTCGTCGCGATAGACCAGCTCGCGGGAATCGTTGGCGACAGCGGCGAGCACCGCGGCGATCAGCTCCGGATCCGGCGGCAGCGGGATGTATTCCTTGGCTCCCGCATGGATCGCGGCGACCGCGGCGCGGGCGTCGTTGGTGATGCCGCAGGCGACGATCGGCGCGTGGATGTGCTCGGCTTCCAGCCGCAGCACGAGGTCGCGAATGTCGAGGGCGACGTCGACCAGCAGGAGGTCGGCGCCCTTGCCGCCGCGCAGCACGCGCATCGCCTGCTCGTGATCCTCGGCATGAGTCACGGTGGCGCCGTTCTCCATCGCGATCTTGGTGGCGGTGGTGAGCTGGCCCTTCAATGTGCCAACGATGAGAAGCCGCATGTCACTCTCCTGTCCGTCTGTTCGCGCTGCCGCGCGTCATGTCCTTGCGTCTTGTGCTAGCCGCGTTCGGCCTTGATGATTTCCGTCATGGTGACGCCGAGCTTGTCCTCGACCAGGACGACTTCGCCGCGGGCGACCAGCTTGTTGTTGACGTAGATGTCGATGGCTTCGCCGACGCGCCGGTCGAGCTCGAGCACGGTGCCCGGTCCGAGCTTCAGGAGCTCGCCGACGTCCATCTTCGAACGGCCGAGCACGGCCGAGACCTGCACCGGAACGTCGAACACCGCTTCGAGGTCGGCGGCGGCACGCGCCGCATATTCGTCCTCGTTGTAGCCGACGTCGGCTCCGGTCGGCGGCATCGGGCCGTTGAGATCGGGCAACGGGACCTGTCCGTCGGTGTCGCTCATGGCTTAGCTCCCCCTGCGGGACGCGATATAGCGTCCGACCATTTCGTCGATCTTGGCCAGGATGGCGCCGCGCTCCAGCACGACGCCGCCATCGGCCCATTCGATCCGGCAGTCGCCGGTGGCAATTTCCGGCTCGGCCAGGATCACCAGCCGGCCCTCGAAGCCGCTCTGTTTGGCGAGCCGCTCGATCTTCTCGCGCGCGGCGTCGTAGAGCGCATCGTTGATGCGGACGACGAGATGCGGCGTCGCGACCAGATGCGAGAAGCAGTCCTTGACCAGCGCGATGACCTCGCCGAGCGGCTCGGCGGCGACCAGGTCGGCGCACAGCTTGCGCGCCACCGCGACCGCGACCTCGACCGCCTCGGTCTCCATCCTGGTCTCGATGCCGCCGATGCCGGAGGCGACGCCCCGAATTGCGATGTTGATCTCCTCCATGGCGAGCGCGACGCGGCGGTCGCTCTCGGCCTTGGCCTCGCGCTGACCGGCGGCAAAGCCGTCCTGGTAGGCGCGCGCCTCGGCTTCCGCGACCTTCTGGGCGATCTCGGCTGCGGCCGCGGCCTTCTCGCGCGTCGCCCGCTCGGGCGCTGCGAAGTCGGTATCGAACAGGAATTTTGCCGGAGCGGCCATCAGTACACCAGCTCGTCGTCGGCGCGGTTCTTGGTCAGCATGATCTCGCCCTTGGCGGCGAGGTCCTTGGCGAGGTTGACCAGAAGCGCCTGGGCCTCGTCGACGTCGCGCAGGCGCACCGGGCCCATCGCCGCCATGTCGTCCTGGAGCATCTTGGCCGCGCGCGAGGACATGTTGCCGAAGAAGAAGTTGCGGACGTCCTCGTTGGCGCTCTTGAGCGCGACGCCGAGCTTGTCCTTGTCGACGTTGCGCATCAGGGTCTGGGCGGAGCCGGAGTCGAGCTTGACGAGGTCGTCGAAGGTGAACATCAGCGCCTTGATCCGCTCGGCGGATTCGCGGTTGTCCTCTTCCAGAGAAGTGATGAAGCGGGTTTCGGTCTGGCGGTCGAAATTGTTGAAGATTTCCGCCATCACCTCGTGGGCGTCGCGACGGCGGGTCTGCGACAGGTTGGACATGAATTCGGTGCGCAGCGTCTTCTCGACGCTCTCGATCACCTCCTTCTGCACCGCCTCCATCTTCAGCATGCGGTTGACGACGTCGAGCGCGAGCTCCTCGGGCAGGATGCCGAGCACGCGGGCGGCGTGCTCCGACTTCAGCTTCGACAGAACCACGGCGATGGTCTGCGGGTATTCGTTCTTCAGGTAGTTGGCGAGGACCTCTTCCTGCACGTTGGAGAGCTTCTCCCACATGTTGCGCCCCGCGGGGCCGCGGATCTCGTCCATGATGCCGTTGACGCGCTCCGGCGGCAGGTATTGCTGCAGCAGCCGCTCGGTGGCGTCGAAATTGCCCATCAGCGCGCCCGAGGCCGACATGCGCGAGACGAATTCGAGCAGCATGTCCTCGACGGTGTCGACCTCGACGGTGCCGAGCGTCGACATCTCCAGCGAGAGCTGGCGCACCTCGTCGTCGTCGAGCAGGCTCCAGATCTTGCCGCCATATTGCTCGCCCAACGCCAGCATCAGGATCGCGGCACGCTTCGGCCCGGGCAGCTGCGCGAGGCCCTTGCCGTCGGCGGCGCGGATGCCGGCGCGCTGACCGAGCGTGGAGATCACGCTGGTGATGTCGTTCGAATTGGCGTTTTGCAGACTGGCGGCCATGTCAGATCACTTCTTGATTCACTTGGCGGATTACTTGGCTGGCTCGGTCAGCCACTGGCGGATGATCGCGACGGTTTCGTTGGGGTTGCGCTCGGCGAGCTCGCCCACGCGATGAACGGACTGGGCGTGGACCTGGCCCTGGATGGTGGCGACGTCGATGGCGCTGGCGGCACCGCTCGGCAGCAGCGCCTGGCCGGAGGCCGGCGCGGCCTCTTCCGACGCGGCGGGGCCCGTCAGCACGCCGGAGATGGCGGCGGCGACCTCGTCGGAGGCGAGGATGCGCTTGACCAGCGGGCGGATGACCAGGAACAGCACGACCAGGCCGAGCAGCATCATCACGCCGAGCTCGACGAAGTACATGACGTCGTCCTTGGTGAACTGGAGCATGCCGAGCAAGCCGGAGGACTCGCCGATCGGCGCGGTGGAAGGCGCGTCGGCAAAGCGGAGATTCACGACCTCGACCTGGTCGCCGCGCTTCTGGTCGAAGCCGATCGCCGAGCGCACCAGGGTGGCGATGCTCTCGAGCTGCTCCTTGGTGCGGTCCTGGTAGGCCAGCTCGCCTTTTTCGTTCTTGGTGTAGATGCCGTCGACCAGCACCGCGACCGAGATGCGGTTGACCCGGCCGGCTTCGGTCACTTCGGTCTTGGTGGTGCGGGAGATCTCGTAATTGTTGGTCTCTTCGGTCTTCTTGCTCTGGTCCTTGGGGGCGGCGGCGTTGTTCTGCTGGCTGCCGGGCAGCTCGTTGTTGACGGTGACCTGGCCGTTGTTGTCGGCGGTCATGCTCTGCTCTTCGCGGGTCTGGCTCGAGCGCAGCACGCGACCTTCGGGGTCGAACTTGTCCGAGGTCTGGGTGACCTTGTTGAAGTCGAAATCGGCCGACAGCTGCACGCGGGCGCGGCCCGAGCCGACCACGGAGGACACGATGTCCTCGACCTGCTTGCGCATGCGTTTTTCGAAGGAGATGCGGCGCTCGTCGCCGACCGCCTGCTCCGGATCGGTCGCCGCGCCGTCGGCCAGCAGCTGGCCGGCCTCGTCGACGATCGAGACCCGTTGCGGCTTCAGCCCGTTGACGGCGGAGGCGACGAGATGGCGGATGGCGCGGATCTGCTGGGCTTCCAGCGAGCCGCGGACGCGGACCACGATCGAGGCCGACGGCTCCGGCGCCTCGCGCGCAAACAGCGGGCGCTCGGGCAGCACGAGATGGACGCGCGCGGCCTGGATGCGGTCGATGGCGCGGATGGTGCGGGCGAGCTCGCCTTCCAGCGCGCGGAGATGATTGATGTTCTGAACGAAGGAGGTGGTGCCGAGTGCGTCCGATTTGTCGAACACCTCGTAGCCGACGCCGCCGCCCTTGGGCAGGCCGCCCTCGGCGAGCTTCATGCGCAGCCGGGTGACCTTGTCCTTGGGCACCATGATGATGGAGCCCTCGTTGCGGATCTCGAACTGGATGCCCTGGCGTTCCAGGTCCTTGATGATGGTCGAGGAATCCTCGACGCTGAGGTCCGTGAACAGCGTCGTCATCTGCGGCGTGGTGACGCGCATGATGACGAAGGCGAAGAAGCCGATGAGCGCGGCGGTGACCGCGATCATCGCCCCGAACCGGGCGGCGCCGATACTCTTCAGAAAGTCCGCAAGCCCTTGCAAGCAACCGCCCCAGCAGATTCGGCTGCTTTCACCGGAAAGGCCGACTGGGCAATTATTGCCTAGGTGATGGTTTCGATATGGTTAACGAGAGTTAAGAGATCGGACAAAACTGTATCATGAAAAAAAATCGGCCTCGCGGAGCGAGGCCGATTTTCGTCAAAAGCTGCAGATTTCCGGATCGCCTACTGGCGATATTGCTGGATGCGGGTGGTGCGAAGACCCGCCAGACCGTGCTGGTCGATAGAAAACTGCCAGGAAAGGAATTCGTCGACCGTCAGGGTATAACGGCTGCAGGCCTCCTCGAGGGAGAGAAGTCCACCACGGACGGCGGCGACGACTTCGGCCTTGCGACGGATGACCCAACGTTTCGTGCCCGGTGCAGGCAGATCCGCGATCGTCAACGGACTGCCGTCCGGCCCGATGACGTATTTTACCCTCGGGCGATGGGGTTCTGTCATGGCGTACTCACAAACTCTCAACCACTGAACTCACGCCCGTAACCCTACGCTCCCCGGCTTAAAAATCCGCTAAGCCTAAGGGTTCAATACAATTCTCGTTGAAACTTGCGGGAACACGGCCGTCTCGGCCGGCGCCAGACGCGATTCCGGCGGGCCAAGCGGGCAGAAGGTAAATACTTTACTAACGCCGAACGACTTTTGCGGGCTCGGCGCGAGCCCGGGACTCTGATCCACCTCTCCCCGCCGGGAAGAGGTGCCTCGCCCTCAATAGGCGCTTGTCGCGATGATGCTCTTGACCTGGCTCAGCGTGTAGCTGGCACCGTCGATGGTGAGCAGCGGCGGCGACTGGGTCAGGTCGACCGACGACACTACGCCCTGCACCTGCGCGGCGATGCCGACATTGTTGTTCGCGACGTCCTTGCCCGTGGCCGAGATCGTGTACTTGCCGTCGGGCCATTGCGTGCCGTCATTGCCCATGCCGTTCCAGGTGAACGGAATGTCGTTGCCGGCGGCGGCGGTGTATTTGCCGTTGAACACGGTCTGGCCGCTGGAATTGGCGATCGAGATCTCGACGGTGGAGTCGGTCGGCACGTTGAGATGCCAGATCGCCGCCGAGTTCGTCATGCTCGTGGTCGAGCCGTCGACCAGCGCGGTCTTGCCGACGAAGCCCAGCGCCTGGGTCGCCTGCGTGGTCTGCTGGAGGGCGACGAGCTGGGCCAGCGAATCGTTGGTCTTGAGCTGCTGCTCGACGCCGGCGAACTGCACCAGCTGCTGGGTGAACTGGTTGGTGTCGAGCGGATCGAGCGGGTTCTGGTTCTGGAGCTGCGTCGTCAGCAGCGTCAGGAAGGTCTGGAAGTTGCCGGCGAGCGTCGAGCCCGTGGTCGAGCTCAACGAGTTCGAGGAGGAGGATTTCGGGATGTCGGTCGTCCCGGAGACGACGGAAGGGGCGGTGGCGGCATTCGTGGTGGCCATTTCGAATACTCCTCACACTCTGATGTCGACGCCGCCGCTCGACCCGAGCATGCGGCCATAGCCGCGGGCGACAGGCGCGGCAGCAACGGTTTCGTCTTCGCTGATGATCAGCCGGCGGGCATTACCGCCATTGTCGCTGTTCTGGCCGGAATTCTGGCCCGATGAATTCTGGTCGCGCAGGCTGAAGGATAGCCCGTTGCTGCCGGTCTTGAAGCCTGCATCGTCGAGCGCGCGCTGCAATTGCGGTGCGTCCTGCTTCAGCATCGACAGCGTCTCCGGCTTCTCGACCGTGAGATGCGAGGTGACCTGGCCGTTGCGGTCGACATTGATGCGGACGTCGATGCGGCCGAGCTCGGCCGGGTCGAGGCTGATGTCGAACCGGGACTTGCCGGCGCGAATGGCAGCCGCGATCTCGATCGGCACGCCGCTGATCGGCACGGCCGCATGGTTTGCCGCGGTCGCGGTGAGCGTCGCCGTCGATGCCGTGGCGGCCGAGGTCGCGTTGGTCAGCGGCGCCTGCACGGCGGAAGCGGCCTGCGCGCCGGCATCCGTCGGAGCGATGGTGGCCTGCGTGCCCGCATGCGCATGCGTGGCTGGCGCGCCTTGTGCCGGATCGGCAGTGCGGTCGGCGAGGCCTGCCTTGGCGTCAGTCGCTCCGCCATCTGCCTGCGGCTTTGCGGACTGCGGATGCGCAACCGCCGGAGCCTGCGCGGCGTTCGCCGTGCCGGTGTTCTGGCCGATATTCGAGACGTCGGTCTGGACCTGCGTCGTTGCGGCCGCCTTGAACGAGGTCTTCGGCGTGCCCTGGCTGACGGCGGCGATCAGTCCGCCGTTGGCCTTCGCGTCGGTCGCGGTCGCCTCGCTTGCGCCGGTCGCGGTCTCGCCGAGCGTCGTCGTGGTGCCGGCATCGACCTCGACGCCTGCAGCCTTGGCGCTCTTGTCGGCGGCGGTGGCGGTATTGTTGCCGGCGATCTGCGCCGCAGTGGATGCACTGGCGGCAAGACCTGCTGCGGCGATCGTCAGCGGCGAGGCGGCGGCATCGCCGGCCTGGCTCGCAGCCGCATTCGGATCGGCCGGCACGACGGCCGCGGCAACGACGATCGCGTTCGGATCGGGCAGGGCGGGCTGCGTCGCATCGGCCGACACGGCGGCAGCCGCATCGGCGGCGACGGAAGGAGCGTCGCTGCCGTCGGACTTGTCGCCCTTGGTCTCGTCGGATTTGTCCGTCGATCCGGCGTCCGATGTCTCGGACTTGTCCTTGATCTTGCCGGTGTCCTTGGCCGGATCGCTGGTCGCGTCGCTCTTGTCGTTCTTCGCCGGCGCAGATGTGTCGTCATTCGCCTTGCTGTGCGAAGCCTGGTCCGTGGAAGAGGTGTCGCGCGGGCTCCGGTCGGACGCGGTGGAAGACGACGTGGAATCGCTCCGGCGCGGCGCAGTGTCCTGCGCCTGCGTATTGTTGCTGATCGCCTGGGTGTTGCTGTCCACCAGCGAGCCGAAAGCGTCGTTCGCGGGCGTGTCTTTCGGGGCTTGCGACCGGGCAGGCTTTTGCTGCGCGCTCTGGACTTGCACGCTTGCCACGACGTCTGACGTACGACCAACCACAGGCAACCCCTTGGAAGCAACTTCGGACAAGGGGTAGCAAGGAGCGGGCCAGCGCCTTCCGTGTAATTTTATTCAGCAAAATCAATAGCTTGAATGTTCTGGCTCGACGCCGGCAAGGTGCCGCGGCCCCGCCATTTCTGCCGCCCCGGCAAGAATTGCCCTAAGCCGACTGCCCGCGCGATTGCTTCACCGGAATGCCGCCTATATTAAAGAGGTTACTCTCAGCCGCTTTCGACTTGGGCCGTCGTGCCCCCCCGGGGAACCAGGGTTCCGGGGGATCACCGATACCCCGCGAGAAGGCACAGGAATCGCGGATCGCGCTACGCCGCCGTCACAACGCTCTAAGGCCCATGCTGAACAGTCTGGATCTCGAAGGCCGTCCCGAGGACACCAGGGTCGTCGTCGCCATGTCGGGCGGAGTCGATTCCTCGACGACGGCTGCGCTGCTGAAGGCGGAAGGCTATGACGTCGTCGGCATCACGCTGCAGCTCTACGACCATGGCGCGGCGACCCACCGCAAGGGCGCCTGCTGCGCCGGCCAGGACATCCACGACGCCCGCGATGTTGCGGCCAAGCTCGGCATTCCCCATTACGTGCTCGACTACGAGGACCGCTTTCGCGAGTCCGTCATCGACAATTTCGCCGACTCTTACGCGCTCGGCGAGACGCCGGTGCCGTGCGTCGAGTGCAACCGCTCGGTCAAGTTCCGCGACCTGCTGAAGACAGCGCGTGAGCTCGGCGCGCAGGCGCTCGCGACAGGGCATTATGTTGCCTCGCGCCGCCTGCCCAATGGCTCGCGGGCGCTGGTCTGCGCGGCCGACGCCGACCGCGACCAGAGCTATTTCCTGTTCGCGACCACGCGCGAGCAGCTCGACTTCCTGCGCTTTCCGCTCGGCGACATGACCAAGCCGCAGACGCGCGAGCTCGCGCGCCGCTTTGGTCTTGCGGTCGCCGACAAGCACGACAGCCAGGACATCTGCTTCGTGCCGACCGGCCGCTATACCGATATCATCACGCGGCTGCGTCCGAACGCGATGGATCCCGGCGACATCGTCGATCTCTCGGGGCGCGTGCTCGGCCGGCACAGCGGCATCGCCAATTTCACCGTCGGCCAGCGCCGCGGCCTCGGTATCGCCTCCGGTTCGCCGCTGTTCGTGGTGCGGCTGGAGGCCGCTACCCGCCGCGTCGTCGTCGGCCCGCGCGATGCGCTGAAGATGCACCGCATCAGCTTGCGCGACGTCAACTGGATCGGCGACGGCGACATCGACCGCGCGATCGGCGGCGGCCTCGAGATGTTCGTGCGCGTGCGCTCGACCCGCAGCCCGCAGCCGGCCTGGCTGCGCGGCGGCAATGGCCATTACGAGGTCGAGCTCGTCGCCGGCGAGGAGGGCGTCTCGCCCGGCCAGGCCTGCGTGTTCTACGACGCAGCCGGCGGCCAGGCCCGCGTGCTCGGCGGCGGCTTCATCCAGAGCGCCGCGGCGAAGGTCGGCGCGGCCACGTCGCGCCCGCTCGCGGAAGTCGTGCGCGGCTGAGGCGAAATGAGATTGAGCCCGACTGTAGCCGCAACAGCGGTGCGCCCCCTCTCCCGCAAGGGGGAGAGGCGCCAGACCGAGTACGGCGCGAGGACCATCATCACCAATGACCATCATCTAAGTAAGAGTATCGGGCAGGGCAGGGGGCATGGCAGCAGACATCTCGCGGGCCGGGGTCGAGAAGGCCTATGGCCGCTGGGCGCCGGTCTATGATCTCGTGTTCGGCAAGGTGTTCGACGCCGGAAGGCAGTCGACCATCGCGGAGGCCGACCGCATCGGCGGCCGCATTCTCGACGTCGGCGTCGGCACCGGGCTTTCGCTCTCCGATTATGCGCGCACCACGAAGATCTGCGGCGTCGACATTTCCGAGCCGATGCTGCGCAAGGCGCAGGCGCGCGTGCGCGCGCTTCGCCTCTCCAACGTCGAAGTGCTGTCGGTGATGGATGCGAAGAACCTCGCCTTCCCCGACAAATTCTTCGACGCGGTGGTCGCGCAATATGTCATCACGGCCGTGCCCGATCCTGAAGGCACGCTCGACGAGTTCGTCCGCGTGCTCAAGCCCGGCGGCGAGCTGATCCTCGTCAACCACATCGGCGCCGAGAGCGGCCCCCGAAAGCTGTTCGAGCTCGCCTTTGCTCCCATCGCCCGCCGCCTCGGCTGGCGCCCTGAATTCCCGTGGGCCCGCCTCGTGGGCTGGGCCGCCAGGCACGGCGGCATCACCCTCACCGAGCGCCGCCCCATGCCGCCGATGGGCCATTTCTCGCTGATCCGATACCGCAAGGCGTGAGCGAGCCCGAGGCGCGGCCAGGCCGGCAGCGCGCCCCCTCTCCCGCTTTGCTTGCGGGAGTGGGTAGGGGAGAGGGCTCTCTCCACCCGCGATATCCCGCGCGTAACTTCGGCATTGCTGTGCATGTTCACTCATTCGCTGATTGGATCGCTCCAGCGGAGCACGATCCGATGCGCGCAACGACGGGCGGCGCAGACCGTCAAATTTGCCGCAGTCCACTCCCGATCACATCGCACTCCGGCCGGGAACAGGCCGCCCGCGGCGCGCGTTTCCCTCCCATGCGCACGACATCAAACATCATTCTGGCCGGCCTCCTGATCGCCGCCTCAGGCACAGCGATCGCGCAGGCCCCGCCCGCCCCGGCGACGCCGCCGCAACAGACCGCGCCGCCATCCCCGCAACACGCGGCCAACTGTACCCCGCAGGACCGTCCGAACCGTCAATCGGACGGCACCACTACGGGCCAGTCCCGGGAACCGCTCGGCGACAAGCTGGCCAAGTCCGACGGCGTGCTCTGCCCGCCCTCCGGCATCGACCCCGAGATGCACGCCCCGGCGCCGGACACCGGCGGAAACACCCCGGTGATCCCGCCTCCCGGCAGCCCCGGCGGCGACCCGAATGTGAGGCCGAAATAAGGGGCTTGTTCCGCCCCCCCTCTCCGTCATGCCCGGGCTTGTGCCGGGCATCCACGTTCTTTGAGGTGCAAGGAAAGACGTGGATGGCCGCTACAAGCCCGGCCATGACGAACTCATTGAAAAGAGGCCGCATTCACACGGCGGCTCGTCCCGCCACAGGCCTCGGCGAAGGCGGAAAAAGGCGGACCACTTTGCTTGACTTACCCCCGCCCCCTTCCTTATATGCCGCGCGTTCGCGAGATCGGCCTCAAGTCGCCGCCGCGATCCCTGTGGCGGGGTAGCTCAGCTGGTTAGAGCACGGGAATCATAATCCTGGGGTCGGGGGTTCGAGTCCCTCCCCCGCTACCAATCGTACGATTTTGTATGCCAAGCTGCGACTTTCTACGATTTCCTACTCCTGGAGCTGGCGCTGGACCCGCCACGAATTGCGCTGGCCACGACGCGGCGGCTGTTCCTTCTGTAACAAGACTGTCAAGGACTGGCTTTGTTAGCCACATTTCGCGGAAGCACCTGCTCAAGCGGTATACAGGCGTCCTGGGCAACTACTCCAGACCGTGGCGCTGCACTCCGTTTCGAATATCGGGATAATCCAATCTTCACGACGAAGAGCACCGGCGCCGCAATGACAAAGAGCAGAGCGACCGCATTGAAAGCCGTATCGAAGGCGATCACGGTGGATTGGCGAATGAGGACGCCATCCAGCAGGGACGTCGAAGCTCGGCCGGCCAGCGTGTCCATTCCCTCCGCGGCTAACATTGCTGCCGTCATTCTCAGCCGCTCGCCGATCGCAGGAGTCCCGGCGGTCAGACTGGCCCCCAGCACCGTAACGTTGCTGGCGACGTTGTGTTCGATCAGAGTCTGGAGGACGGCCACGCCGATCAGGCCGCCGAGTTGCCGACCGGTATTGAAGAGGCCTATGCCGGACGCGCGATTGTCTTGGTTGAGGTTGCTGAAGGCAATCAGGGTGATCGATAGAAACAGAAAGCCGAGGCCGAGCCCCCGCAAGAGGACGGCAGCCATCATGTCGTGCGCGCCGCTTTCGCTGGTCGAACCGGACAACATCCACATCGCCACCATGATCGTCAGAATGCCAAGGGGCACAGTGGCGACAGGAGGAACGCGGCGAACCTGCATCAGGAACACGGCGACGAGGAGCGTGCCGACAAAGAACGCACCGCTTGGCAACAGGAGCAGGCCGGCATCGGTGGGCCTGAACGCCAGCACGGACACGGCAAAAGAGGGGATCAGGAACGCGCTTCCGAACAATGCGGCGCCGGCAACAAAACTGACGATGAATGCGAAGGTGAAATCTTCCGATTGAAATGGGGTGAAGTCGATCAGGCCGCGACCTCCAGCCATTAATTGCTGGCCGAGAAATGCCAGAAGCGCGGCCGCGCCGATAACTGCGAGCCAGAGGACATGGTGCGCCTCGAACCAGTTCCAGCGACTGCCCTAATTGAGGACATAGGTCAGGCAGAAGAGTGCGATCGAGATCAATGAGAGGCCGATCCAGTCAAGCGGGCGGCGGACGGGCGTAGCGGACCGCGGGGTGCCGGCGATCAGGAGCAGGCCGGCAGCCGCCAGCGCCAGCGGAACGACGCTGAAGAAAATCCATGTCCAGGACCGACTGTCGATCAACCAGCCCTGCAGTGCCGGAGCGGCGGTCGCGGGTGCCACGACCGATCCCATCGCAAACAACGCCTGAAGGATTGGCTGTTGGGATCGCGGATAGGCGCGGAAAATGATCGCCTGGCCTGCGACAAGCAGGAGGGCGCCAGAGAAGCCCTGCACCATGCGCAGCGCGATCAGCAGGTCCAGCCGGGCGCTAATGGCGGTGATGCCGCACGCCCCGCCCATGACCAGGGTTGAACAGATGACCAGGCGGCACGCATCGACACGCTGCATCAGCCAGGGAGTGGCTACGAAGCCAATCAGCTTCAGCGCTGTGTATCCGATATCGAGCCAGGCGAACTCATCGGGAGTGGTGTGGGTGTCGCCGATGATATAGCCACGCCCGAGCGACAGCACGGTGCTCGCGATGGCATCCGTTAAGGTGGCGAGCACAATGCCCGTGACGAGAAGGGGTCCTGCGGCGGATCGTCCGCGGCTTGGTATGGTGCACGCGACCTTGATCATGAGCCCCTCCCGTGGTCGACGTCGACGCGCGCGGACAGGCCGGGCACGAGCCGGCCGGGCAACGGATTGATTGCGAAGCGGATCTTCACCGGCACGCGCTGAACGACGCGAACGAAGTTTCCGGTTGCGTTGTCTGTCGGCAGCATGCTGAAGGCGGAGCCGCTGCCGGGCGCAGAGCTGTCCACGACACCTTGTAGAGGCTGGTCCGAATAGCTATCGACGATGATGCGGACGCGCTGGCCGGGCCGGATCCGTTCGATCTGGGTCTCCTTGAAGTTCGCCACGACCCACACATCGCTGACCGGTACGATGTCGAGCAGGGAAGTGCCCGGCGCGACAAGGCGGCCCACACGGACCTGGCGGTTGCCGATTACGCCGTCGACTGGCGCATGCACAACGGTATTGTCGAGATCGATCTGGGCGAGGTCGCGCGCGGCCCGCGCCTGTGCCACGGCGGCCAGCGCCGCCTCGCGCTGACTGGCGAGGACGGCGATGCGCTGCTTCTGCGCCTCCACCGTGGCGGCCGCTGCGGAGACAGCCGCTTCAGCTTTCGACAGCGCCGCATCGCTTTCGTCAACCTGGGCCTGGCTGACCGCATTCGTACGGATCAGCTCGCGGCGCCGATCTGAAGCTTTGGTGGCCAGAGCCATCTCGGCCATACTCGAACGCTTCTGCGCCTCGGCCTGCCGGATCAGCGCATCCTGAAGCGGGATCTCCGCATCGACATTAGCGAGGCGGGCCTGCGCGGCCTCGACATTGGCCTCCGCTTGCGCCAGCCGCGCGCGGTAATCCCGATCGTCGATCCGGAACAGGACATCGCCCTTATGGACGGCTTGGTTGTCCCGAACCTCCACTGCCGTGACGTAGCCCGCAACCTTCGGCGCGAGCGAGGTGACGTCGCCACGAATATAGGCGTTGTCCGTCGACGTCTCGCCCGAATGGGCATAGGTCCATCCGGCCAGCATGGTCACGACGGAGCCGAGGCATAGCAACAAGCCGATAACCTTCTTCTTGTTGGGATGCGCCACGATGTCCTCCTACCGTTGACAGCTCTGCCCATTCTCGCGGCTACCGTGCGGTCCAGCCGCCATCGACAGAGATCGCCGTGCCGGTGATCTGGTCTGCTGCGGCCGAACAGAGAAAAACGACGGTGCCGCCAAGCTGCTCTGGAGACGCGAATTGCAGCGAGGGCTGCTTCTCGGCGAGAAGCTCCTCGGTCGCTTCCTTCTGGCTTATGCCTCGCTGCGCGGCCATGTCGCTGATCTGCTCTTCGACGAGTGGCGTGCGCACCCAGCCGGGGCAGATCGCGTTGCAGGTCACTCCGCTCCCGGCCGTCTCGAGGCCCACCACCTTGGTGAGGCCGACCAGGCCGTGTTTCGCCGCGACGTAAGCCGCCTTGTGGGTCGAGGCGACGAGGCCGTGCGCCGAGGCGATGTTGACGATCCGGCCCCAGCCCCGCTTTTTCATTTGCGGCAGGGCCCGCGCGATGCCGTGGAACGCCGCGGACAGGTTGATGTCGAGGATGGCATGCCATTTGGCGGGCGGAAATTCATCGACTGGCGCGGTGAACTGGATGCCGGCATTGTTGACGAGGATATCCACCCGCCCAAACTTCTCGATGGTGGCGTCGATGAGGCCACGCACCGCCTCGCCCTTCGACATGTCCGCGCCGTCATAGATGACGCGCACACCATGCTCGCGCGCGATGCCGTTGCGAATAGTCTCGATCTCGCCGGCGTCGCCGAAACCGTTCAGCACGATGTCAGCGCCGAGCTTGGCGAGTTCCTTCGCAATGCCAAGTCCGATGCCGCTGGTCGATCCGGTAACGATGGCTACCTTGCCGTTCAACATGGTATTTCCTTTCGATGAGCAGGAGATGAATTGGCCGAGAGCTCAGTCGCGGCGGTGAATGTCATGGGTGACGATGCCAAGCTCGGGTGGCGGCGGGTCGAGGCGACGGCCGTCGGCCAGCGTGCGGCGGATGTCTTCCAGTCCGCTCTGCCAGTGGGCGCGCATCGCGCTCAGTCCGAACTCGTAGTCTCTGGAATGACCCTCGTGGGGCTTGGTCTGATAGATCAGGTGAATGATGTTGTGGGAGCGATGGCGCGCTAAATCGGCGATGGCGCGGATTTCCGGATCTTGCTTTGCAGCTTCCGGCAATTTCTCGATAGTCCGCTGCAGCGCCTGACGCATCTTTTGCATTCGCAGCATCTGATCGGTGACCGCGCGCGTGCGGCTCGAATACTGGATGTCCTTCTGCCGGCTCGACACTTCCATCATGTCGTAGGGAACGCGCCCCTTGGCCGACCAGAGGTCGATCTGGAACGCCAGTGTGTCGCAGGGTTCGCCGGAGAGGACGCGGGACAGTGGCGTGTTCGAAACCACGCCGCCATCCCAATAGTGCTCGCCTTCGATCTCAACGGCGGGGAATCCGGGCGGCAGGGCGCCCGAAGCCATGAAATGCCTCGGACCCAGCCGGCGCTCGGCGGTGTCGAAATAGGTCAGGTTGCCAGTGCGAACGTTGACAGCGCCGACGGAAACGCGGACCTCGCCTGAGTTCAGGCGGTCAAAGTCGACGAGTCGCTCCAGCGTTTTCTGCAACGGCGCAGTGTCGTAGAAGCTGGTCGCGGCATCACCTGAGAATGGCGACCACAACGGCGACGGGAAGCGCGGCTTGAAGAAGCCCGGCTGGCCCTGCACCAGGGCCCGCATCGCCGCGAGCGCGTTGCGTACCGAGTGGATGTCGAAAGCAAAGGGCAGGGCATTGGCCAGCCCTTCACCGGCTGGCCACTCGATCGAAAAGGCGCAGATGGTCTCCCAGAACTCGCGCAGCCGATCCACGCGCTCGGCCTCGGGCGAGCCGGCGATGATAGCGGCGTTGAGTGCACCGATCGAGATGCCGGCCAGCCAGTTCGGCCGGATGCCGGCCTCGTGCAGACCCTCGTAGACTCCAGCCTGATAGGCGCCCAGCGCGCCGCCACCTTGCAGCACCAGGGCGACGACATCGTATGGCAGCGACCTTGTTTGCTGCAGCTCAGAACCGGTTTGCTCGCGCATCACGTTCAACATGGCCAAAACTCCTTGCATTGCGGCTCAGCCGGCGCTGCGTTCGATCAAGATTTCGGGCTCGGTACCGCGCCGCCGCGAGACTGCGGCCGGTGACAGATAGTCGTGGACCACGGTCCCGAGGCCGAGGGTGAGGTCCGCGATCACGTGCTTGGCCGACAGCACTTGCAGCACCGGCAGTTCGGCGACGGGCGCAAGCGCGTGCGAGCAGAGGTCGAGCGCAGCAGGCCCGGTCCAGGCGCCCTTCACCGAGATGTCCTCGCAATGGAAGCGCACGAGTTCGCAGATGCGCGCCGTGCCGTCGACATGCGGGATGATCTTGAGCAGGAAATTCGGCGCGGCGAGTTTTCGCGCTTCGGTCGCGGCGTCGAGGGCCCGATGCTTGTAGCCCATGGTGCCGGTCGCGATCCGCACCGAGCCATAGTTCAAGGTGCCGACCAGAGTGTCGATTTCGATCGTGAGCTTCGGCTGCGCCAGCTTCTTGGGAAAGCCCCACAGTTCGCGCCCGCCGGCGATCGGCGGATGATCATTCAGGAACATCTGGTGCACGAAGCTGCCGGCCTGGCCCTTGTAGCTCACCGGGATGACCTGGCCGCTTTCGGTGTAGTCGCCAAATCCGGTTGAGTCGGGCATGCGGATGAATTCGTAGTTCACCACTGGCTCGCCGACTTCGAGCGGCTCCGGCACGATCCGGCGCAGCGCCTCTGGATCGGTCCGGTACTGGATGATGAAGTATTCGCGGTTGACGAACCGGTAGGGGCCGGGCGGAAAGGCCGGGTTCGTCAGCGGCATCGCGAACGCGCTCGCGCGCACGGTCTCATGTTTCATCGGAGTAGCTCTGCTGGTGCTATGATGTGAACGGGCCGCGCGCCTTGGGGGCGCGACCAAATGCTGGTGATCTATTGCGGGATCGACACGCTTCCGATCGGTGCCGCAGGCGCGAACTCGTTTTGCGCTTTGAGCTCGCGCCTCGTTCGGCCCCGACCAGCCAGCTGTCAGTAGTCCCACCAGGCCGGGACCCAACGAAAGAGCTCGCCGGCGGCCGCGACCCGGCCTATGGACGGGAACGGCATGTGCGTGCCCACCAGCCACGAACCGGTCGCCACCAGCTCCCGCAGGAGTTCGAGGCGGACGCGGGTCGCCTCCTCAGGGTCGTGCTCAAAGCCGTTGTGCCATTCGGGGTGGTCGAACGAGACCGGGAATATGGCGTCGCCCGCGAACATGAGCCGGTCGTCGCCGGACGCCAGGCGAACCACGCTGTGCCCTGGGGTGTGGCCACCGGTGCGACGGACGACGACCCCGGGCGCAACCTTGGACTCGTCTTCGAACGGCTGTAGCTGGCTGTGATATTCGTCGAGGAATTGCTTGGACGCCCGCCGCGCCAAGTCCGCGAGTACCGGCGGCATGGCAGTGCGGGAGAAGTCGGGGGAGGCCCAGAACTTGACCTCGGCGGCCGCCACGTGGATCCTCAGGTCCGGGCGCAGCCGCTTCTTCACGCCGTCGACGAGCAGTCCGCCAACGTGATCGAAGTGCATGTGGGTGAGCACCACGTCGCTCACCGAGCCAAGATCGATGCCGGCGGCTTCGAGTCGCTGGCCCCATTGTCCCGCGCGCGGAAAGTCCGGGTACTCCTGTCCCAGCCCGGCGTCGATGAGTATGGTTTGGCCGCCGCTGCGCACCACCACCTCGTTCAGTGCCCAATCGAACGCGTCGCGCGACAAGAACATGTTGTCCAGCCAGGCCGCCCGGACGGCCGGATCGGCATTGGTAGCCATGGACTCGGACGGTGGCGTGAGCACCCCATCGCTGATCACGAGCACCTCGATTTCGCCGATTCGCAGCGCATAGCGCGATGGAACCAGCTCGTCGGTCGCGGTTCTGCCGTGAGGGGAGGTGTTGTCGAGGTTCTTGATTGGCTTCTGTTTGATGCTGCGGATCATCTGGTTCATCGTCAAGACTCCATTGTTTGACATTGAGGTTCGATCTTGATGGTGGGTTCCGGATGGGCCGCGCTTCACGCCGAGGCGCGGCCCGGTTGCGTCGGGCGCCTACTGCTTGGTGACTTGCTCCGGATCGGCCGAGGCGAGTGCGGCCGCGCGCTCGGGCTTGGGCGGATAGATCCAGACGCCGTTGATCTCCTGCTTGGTCTTCTTGGCGACATCGCCGACCATCTCCACGGTGCGCTCCCAGCCGCGCGTGAACAGTGCGCCGGCCTCCCCGAGGTCGAGGCAGGTGACGTAGGCCTTCTGGTGGTAGGGCTTGGTCGGGACGCCAAGCAGTTCTGCCGCGGCGTTATTGCCAGCGAAGGCGCCCATCCGCGTGGCGTGCTGGCACGACATCAGCGCATAGTTGCCCTCATCGTCGCAGGCGGCGCGAGCGGCATCGCCGGTGGCGAATACGTCGGGCACAGCGGGCACGCGCAAAAAGGGATCAACGAGCAGCCGGCCGAAACTGTCGCGTTCAGCGGGGATCTGTTGCGTCAGTGGGGCGGCGCGAATGCCGGCCGCCCAGATCACGGTCTCCGCCTCGATGTGATCGCCGTTTGAAAGCGTGACGCCGGATTTGTCCAGCGCGCTGACCCCGACGCCGACCCGGGTTTCCACGCCGACCTTTCGCAGGGCTTCCTCGATGACGGGGCGGGGGCCTTCACCCATGTCGGGGGCGATCGACGGATTGCGTTCGACGATGATGACGCGCGGCTTTGCACCGTTGCCGAGGATCGCGCGCAATCGGGTGGGCATTTCGGTTGCAGCCTCGATTCCGGTGAAGCCGCCGCCGGCAACGACGACTGTGTCGCGCCCGTTCACCGCAGGCCGCCTCGGCAAGCCATGCAGATGTTTGTCGAGGGCGATCGCATCATCGAGCGAGTCGACGCTGAAACCATGTTCGGCGAGTCCGGGAATATTGGGGCGAAACAGCCGGCTGCCGGTGGCCACGACGAGACGATCGTAGGAAAGGGTCTTTCGCGTGCCCTTGTTCGTGGCGATCTGCATCATCCGAGATTTGGTATCCACCGTCTCGGCACTGCCCTGCACGTAGACGACGTCGACGGCATTGAGGACGTCGAGCAGGGGCGCCGTCATGGTTTCGGGCTTCGGCTCATAGAGCCGTGGGCGGATCACCAGCATCGGCTCGGGCGCAACCAGCGCGATCTCGAGCTCGTCGGGCGAAACGCCTTTGATGTCGCGGAGGCGTGCTGCGGAAAGGGCGGCGTACATGCCGGCAAAGCCGGCGCCGATGATAACTAGTCGCATGTGTTGGCTCCCGTGGTTGGAATTCAAATAGTCCGCGCGCTGTCGCTCGCTGCTTGTGCAGCGCTCGACGACGACGCGAAGAGGTGAAATGAGAGGTCTCGGTCCTTATGGACGGAGGCAATCCGGGATCGATAACATCGCCATGAAGGCCTCACATGCCGGCGCGACAGCCCGACGAACCCAGTGGCCAACCGGAGCGAAGGACGATGGGCTGAGTGGCCTGCACCAAGCCCTCAAGGAAGCCGCGGAGCGGTCCTCACCATGATGGACGTGACCGGCTTGATCATTTGCAGCGACGGCGTGGGCACTTCATCGTCCCCTCCCGCTGCTGACGTGGAGCGGACAGCCAACGAAAGTCCATACAACGTGGCTGTGGTAAGGCCTCTGCGCTGTGATGTGATTGGCAGCCGGCTGACGAAGTTCCTCCAGGTCATCTTTAGTCTCCGTCTGTTGGTTCGGACATGATGATGGTCTAACCGATCAGTCCTGCCGCTGCCCCAGAGGGATTGCCGTCACTGTAGAGCGATTGCTGCTAACGCATGCGCCTCCGCCAGTCGCGCGGTGTCTCGCCAGTCATTTTTCTGAAGGCAGCAGCGAAGGCAGTCTGCGAGGAATAACCAAGCGCGGCTGCGATCGAAACGATTGAATCATCGGTGTCGCGCAGCATGGTCATGGCCTGCGCGTGCCGATGTTGGCGCAGCCAGGCATGAGGCGAAAGCCCGGTGCTTTCCTTGAAGGCGCGGCAAAAGTGAAAGCGCGAGAGGCCGGCGTCGGATGCGAGCGCATCGAGGGAGACGTCCGCGTCGCTGTCAGAACGCAAGCGTTCGATGGCACGGAGCAGGACCTTTGGAGACAACCCACCCGCGCTCGCCTGAAGTGTCGTTGGCGAGCCAGTGTGTGCAGCCAGCAGGCGAGTGGCCAGGAGGTCTGTCAATCGTTGCCTGAACAGCGCATCCAGCGTCTTGTTGCCTTCGAGAACATCTGCTGCACTCGTCAGCAATCGCGATGTAATCGGGTCTGGATACGCAATTCGCTCCAAAAGGTCCCGAGGAGTAGTGTCGGCTTCGCTGGCAACGCGTGCGAGCGTTGTGTGCGGAAGGTAGAGCTGAATGAGACTCAGAGGCGGGTGAATGCCGGGTCGACCAGTTGAACCGGCTGATGTGACGTCCCATCGGGCGCTTGAGCCCGCCGGAATGACTGTTACAACCCCGGGACGTGCCGTTCCGGTCGCAACGGATCGTCCGGTGCGTCGCTCCAGTCGCTGCACGCCTACAGGGTAAGTCATAACGACATGGTCGGCCATAGGCTTGACGATGTCGTGCACGGGATCATGTTGCCAATGGGCGATCGCGCCGGATGATTCTAACGCAATGCGGAGTGGTTGAGTTTGAAGGACGCGTGCCATCTCCTGATCCGCTGTACGGGGCTCGGCCATCTGCGCAGAATCAGAATGCGCCTCGGAGGCGCCGTGCGGATTTTCTTGCGAAGGATGGTGTCCGATGGGTTTGCTCATGACGGAGTGCTCAGCTTCCGGAAAAGGATGCACCCGCACCGCCGGACCTGACCTGCCGGGCTGGCCTGAATCCGTTGCCTCTCGTCTGCCGAATCGACTCTGGGCGGCGCGAATTTTCGTCAGACGTTCTAGGCAGGTAGAACTACGGGGTCTTTCCTGAAGCCGCTGCGTGTTGTCCGATTCTGCTCAAAGCCCGCCGTGCGACATTTTCTGCAGGATCACGATGCAATGCGCGCACGCTCAGAACCGCAAATCAGATGCCTTTGATCGTTGAAATCATTCTGAAAATGGCATTGTCACAGCTTTGTCAGAATGCCCGCTTTCGCCGCAGCGGTACTAGACCACCGCGCGACCATCCTAGATAATGGAGCGACCACGCGACATGATGAGCTGCGCGGTCGCCTTCATTGAATGGAAGTGGGACTGATGACACGGCCGGGCGCCTACGGACGAAGGATCGGGCAGCCTTTGAACCTGAAGGACGCGCCGTCGCTGGTTACGCGTTCGCTCCGAAGTGCCGAACTCGCGGTTGTCGAGACGCGCGATGACGATCCCGTGCCGGGTCTCTGCGGCGCCTTGCCTTCCGAGGATGCCTATCTCGTCAGTCTGAAGTTTCGCGATTACCCGGACTGCGAATGCTGGGAGCGCGGCCGGTGCGTGATCAAGACGGACATCCGCGGTGGCGCAACCTACCTGTACGACCTGAAGCGCGATCCGCGCTACGTGATCGACAAGCCCTTCCACTCGCTGTTTTTCTATTTGCCGCGGTCGGCACTTGAGGACATCGCCAGGCAGAGCGGCGCGGTGCGCATTGGTGAACTCGCCTACGAGCCGGGCATCGGCCATGACGATTCCGTAGTCCGTCACCTCGGCACATCGCTGTCGGGTGCGCTGCATCGGCCGGATGAAGTCAATCAGCTCTTCCTCGACCACGCGATGCTTGCGCTCTCGGCCCACGTTGCCCAAACCTATGGCGGATTGAAGCGCAACACCGAGCTTGCCCGTGGAGGTCTGGCACCGTGGCAGGTGAAGCGTGCCTGCGAACGGCTGGAGTCCGACCTCGGCGGAAGCCTTTCACGGCAGCAGATCGCCGCCGAATTCGACCTCTCGGTTAGCCATTTTTCCCGGGCGTTCCGTGTGTCCACCGGCTTGCCGCCGCACCAGTGGCTGCTGCACCAACGCGTCAAAGGCGGCCAAGCAGTTGCTGAGCGTTCGCGACCTGCCGCTCTCGGAGATCGCGATCTCGGCGGGGTTTGCGAATCAAAGCCACTTTACGCGGGTGTTCTCATCGCTGGTCGGCGTCAGTCCGGGGGCGTGGAGGCGGGAGAAACAAGGCGGCTCGGAAACCGAAACATAGCCGGCTTACTCTCGCATCTTCTGCGATATGGCGTAGGCGGCGCGGCGCGCCGCAAAGATCTCATCCAGGGGATGGGCGATGCCTTCGGCGAGATTTGCCGGATTGAAGTTCGCCTCATTGCAGGTCTCGTTGGCTTCGACTCCGGTGATGACAATCGTGCCTAGCCGCACCGCTTCGCGTTCGTCTTCATCCGGCCATCGGACGGTGACGTCCATGAGGGGATCGCCGCTCCGGTCGAGCAGCGCCATCACGCTGAACCTGACGTCGCGTGCCGCGATCCGCTGATCGAGGTCGTCGCTTAGGAAGTCGGCAGATTTTCCCCTAGCCTCCTCCTCGGTCAGCGTAACCTCTCCGCCGACTGGCTCGACCTTGAATTTGATGAAACGCGTCTCGCCTCTTGAGTTCGTCGCGGGAAAGGCGTGCACGCCCCAGTAGGTCGTGCCGGCAAAGCTTCCCGGCAAAGGCCGCGCAGCGAGATAATTCGCCTGAAACAGCGTTTCGGGATTGGCGACGGAGAAAGCCTTTACCCGAGCCGCGTCGATCTTGCCGCCCGGCCCGGGAATGCGCGCCTTGAGGAAAGCCAGCATCTGATCGAGCGTCCTCGCATAATGTACGGGCACGTTCTGGGTAAAGATCTCTGAGCGCTGGTCCTCGCTGCCGAGGCGGAATGCGAAGCCGCGCAGCACGAGCTTGTCCGTGTCTGCCACATTCGGATGACCGCCGCCTACAGAGAAGCGCGCCAGCACGCGGGACGGCTTGGTAAAACTCCGGGATTTCGTGATGTCACTGGCCTGATCCGACGGGGCATAGGTGCCACGCACGCACCGGCCCTTGGCAAAGCTCGCCCGTGCCTTTGGCGGCGCGTCAGCCATCGCTTTCAGGGCCTCGACGATTGACGCGGCCGCGGCGGCGCTGCTCGGGAACTGGGGCATCCGTGGTCTTCGGCCTGATCTTGGGTCTCGTTTCGGACGTCACGATGGTCCGGTGCCTTTCCTGAACCGGCCATGCCTTGTCCGATCCTGCTCAAGGCCTGTGATCCACACCCCGATCAAGGTCATGAGCGATGGGAATCATCTAGCGGACGAGCCGCGCCGCCGCCCCAGAGGGATTGACACGATTCCAGAGCTATTGCTGCTAGTGCGCGCGAATTCGGCGTGTTCACCGCATCCGTCGCCGCCAATCGCTCGGGGTCTCGCCGGTCAGTTTCCTGAACGCCGCAGCGAAGGCCGTCTGCGAGGAATAGCCGAGCGCGGCCGCAATCGACACGATCGAGTCGTCGGTCTCGCGCAGCATGTTCATGGCCTGTTCAAGGTGGTGCTGGCGCAACCAGGCATGTGGCGAGAGTCCGGTACTTTCCTTGAAGGCGCGGCAGAAGTGGAAGCGCGATAACCCAGCATCCGCGGCGAGCGCGGCTAGTGAGACGTCTGCGTCGCTGTCGGAGCGCAGGCGTTGGATGGCCCCGCGCAGCACAGCCGGCGACAGCCCGCTGAGGGTAGGCTGGAAGGAGGGTGGCGAGCCGCTGTGCGCAGCCAGAAGACGCGTGGCGAGCAGGTCTGTGATCTGCTGCCTGAACAGGGTATCTAGCGCCGCCCTGCCTTCGAGCACATCTGCCGCACTCAGGAGAAGACGGGATGTAACTGGGTCGGGATGGGCCGATCTCTCGACGAGATCGGCGGGAGCAGCCATTCCCGCCTCAACGGCGACGCGCTGGAGCGTGGCCTGTGGGAGGTAGAGATGAACGACATTCAATGGCTCTGGAATATCCCACCGGGACGACGAGCCGGCGGGAATCACTGTTACAGCTCCGCGATGCGTCGTTCCCGTCAGCACGGACTTTCCGGAGCGTCGCTCGAAGCGAAGTGATCCCGAAGGGAAAGCCATGAGGACGTGATCGGCCGTGGGGCCGACGACGTCGTGCACGGGCTCATGCCTCCAATAGGCGATAATGCCGTTCGACGGGTCTGAAGCTATGCGGAGTGGTGCTGTCTTGAGCACGCGCGTCATTTCCGCTTCCGCGTGAGGCCGCGCGCCCATTGAGAGGTCGGGCTGCTGTGGCTCGGAAGTGGCTGGCTGATCCAGCGAGATATTTAGCGAGCCAGATTTGCTCATGGACCCATACTCGCCGGTGAAAAACGCTCAGGTTTGGCCTTAGGACATTCTAGGCGCCGCACGGATTGGGATCTTTCCTAAATCGATCATGCTTTGTCCGATCCTGCTGCACGGCGTAGCACTCGTTGTGACCACCCGCGATCAGCAAGGGCGCCAATGCTTGCGGTGATCCCGACCGTTGACTACAGCACCGGCGCTTCTGAATAAGTATCGAGCTTCGCGTCACAATTTCACGGCGCTGCCCAATGTCTGGCTCAGAGTGGGCCGCACCCACCGACGACGTCACGGGGTTGTCTTGCCATCTGATCTGCTGGTTTACCGCGCGACTTGGCCATCGGGAGCAGTTTGGTTTTTTCAGGGGGATTGGCAGCAGATGCAGAACGCACGCACCGCTGCCATTGACGAAGAGCGAATGTGGAGCAGGGCAGCGCCAAGGTCTTAATTTCGGCGCTGAGGAACTGCAGTGCTTTCTGGGATTTCTAGGCAGCGCCTTTGGAAGCTTGATATCTGGTGCGCCATTTCGGACCAGGGCCCCGCATGTAATGCAACTCGGGCCGGTAGCTATTGCGCACATCCATGGCTAGGTTACGGAAGAGGCCGGTGATTTCTGAGACCAGCTCAGCCGCTTTGCGAGCAAAAGCGAACATTCCTGACGTTCGCGCAGGAGCCGGTGCTATCGCGCCGGATCTAACGATGTTTGTCGAGATCATCTTTTTCTCTGTTCCATTGGACGAGCAGACCATGATGATCTAGTGGATCGGAGCCGTGGCCATGCGAGAGCGATTGCCGTGAGTAGAGAGCGATTGCTGTTAAGAGCACTCAGTGCGCTGCAATCACGGCCCTCTTTACGACGGTTGGCGCCAAATATGCGACGCCTTTCGAATCTCCGCGAGTTCGGCCCCTTTGGCCCGATTTCACGGTTCGTGGCCTTTCCACGTATGTCTATAGGAGCGTAAGACCTCAAGAACTGCCTCATGCGACGGACCGGATGAGATATCGTAGGTTTGGCTGGTGTGGGGAAAGGCGGTAGCGCTCCCCCGCTACCAATTTCCAGCTAAGCAGCTGATGATTTTTCAGAATATCGCGTGCACTCGGCTCGATGGTAGCGGGTTGCGTTATGCTGGTCCCATAGCTCTGATGCCGGCTGCTGGCGGGCGGCGTCGCGCGCGCTGCATTGATCGGCAACGGTGGCGCAGAGCGATGGGAATGTCCGACCAGCTTGAACTTGTAGCACTTCATCGGAGCGGTGGCGGAAGCCCTCCGAAGCAGGAGCGGTACACGTTCGATTTTGTCGTCAACGGGCAATCTCTCTTTGCGGTCACCGGCGCCTCCAACTTCGATTTGTCCGGTTGTCTTTCAGTCCCTCAACGAGAGCCCGAACTTGCCGTTCGCCTCAACGATGGACTCGCGCGACTTCTGACGTTGGCCGTTCCGATCGGTGGCAGTAACCGCATGGCTCTGTATGTCTGTTCGGAATGTGGAGGCCTTGCCTGCGGAGCTATCACCGCGCTCGTGTCGCGGAGCGACGCGTCGTGCGTTGGTCCGACTTTGCGTATGAGAATGGACATAGCAGCGAAATCAAACTGTCGAAGGTCGGTCCCTTTGCGTTCGACTGGACATCCTACGTGACTGAAATCGAACGAGCGTGTGCTGGCTGACGGGCCTGTAGGATGGCTCTTGCGAAACCCGTCACGCTTCAGCCGCCGGAACGGCCGCCAGAGCGTTCAGCGGATGCTCATTGTTCGTCCTCGATGTCGGTTGATGAGTCTGGCCTAGAAAGACGTGCAGCCGGTCGTTTGCCCGTCGGGCAAAACACCCGCTCCCCCGTCAACCCCTCCCCGCAAAAAGATTCCACTTTACCGAATTTCGGAATTGTCGTATCTCTCGCCCATCCCGGCTCATCCTTGAGGGGCGATCGCGTCGTCGTCTTGATCGCGAGCCGGGCTTGCGGTGGACGCGGCAGCGTCGTGCACGAGAGGTGAAGGGCAGGGCGGATTGCTCTCCGTGAGTCCGAACCGCGTGCGGACGAGCGGCGCTGTCAGGTTCGTCTCGTCTGCAAGTTTCCGGCTCCGTCGACAGGGCCGGGAATACTGCGGCGAAATGGCGGGCCGTGCATACGGCAAAACCGTGTGGTCCTGGCCGTCGTTGCTACGGTCAAGCTCTTGCGGATGCGGCAGTTGCGTCAACCGGCGCGGCGCCGGTGAATTTCGCTGGGGCGAGGGAAGCCAGAAGGAACTCGGCTCTCGGGAGAGCGCGGCATAAGCCGTCCGACCATCGCGCAGGGAAGGCCGAGTGATCGGCACCACCTGTATGCTGCTGTGCGGTCTGCTTTGCGCTATTTCGCGCAGCGGACCGCGGGTGCGAGGTCAGCACCCGGCCTTCCCTGTGCCCTCTTGGCTCAAGAGGGTGGAGCGACGAAGCCAAGCTCGGGCGGATTGCGCCGCGAGAGCGCGCCGCCGTGCCCGCTGTCTGACCTTCGAAACGAAGTTCGCCGGCCGGCAAGGATTCCGCCCGGCCGTGGTCAGGCGCAGGAACTCTTGCACATGATCGAAGCTTGACTCCGCAGGCCAGCATCGCCGCCGATCGCTGGCCCGCACGGCCCCGCCTCCAAGCCCCCATACCCCCCAGGGTGGGGCCGTGCTTCCAAGAGGAGGTACAATTGTCCGAGCCGACCGAGCAAGACATCAGAGAGCGCGCACACCGCTTGTGGGAGCAAGCCGGCAAGCCCGAGGGCCGCGAGGAAGAGTTTTGGCGCGCCGCCGAGCAGGAGCTGCGCAACGAGGACAAGTCGAACACATTGCGGACGCCGGATACGCTGTGACCGACAAGACCTGCCCATTCTGCCAGGGGCTGGGATGGGTCTGCGAAAACCACCCGCTCCGGGTTTGGAGTGAGAAGCTGGGCGGTTGCCGCTGCGGTGAGGGCATGCCCTGCACCTGCAACACCGCCGAAGATCCCGAAATAAGAGCGGTGATCGTTGAAGCGGACACGACGTGGCACTGAAGCGGCGCCGGCTTTGCGGCTCGAAGTGCGCCGTCAGCGCACTTGCGCAACCATCACGTTTTCGTTGCGAGATCTTGATGGGGGTCACGGACGAAAGCTCCCCCGCATGATAGGGCGTGGCGTCGGCGTCGGTCGCCCGTTTGCCTGCGAGAAAGAAAAAGCCGCCCGGTCTTCCACCCGGCGGCTTCATAAGTCCCTAGCTGTAGATCGCCTCCGCAGCCTCGTGCGTACCGCCGTTACCTTGTTTGCGGCCATGCCTTGGCTTTTCTAGGCGAAAGCCCTTGATTCGACTGTGACCCAAAGCACACAACGAAGAATGTCGTGAGTGCCGAGGAACCGCCGCCTTCGTCGTGTCGTCTGCCCCTCAGCTCCGATACCACGCCGCCAGGTTCCAGGTGATGGTGTCCCAGCCCGAGATGTCGGTCATGAGGCTGTTGACGCTCGCGTTGACGATGTGGCGCGAGAGCAGCGGCAGGAACACGTTGGCCCCGCAGAAGATCTCGTCGACCTTCATCAGCAGCGCGGCGCGCTTGACCGGGTCGAGCTCGCTCTGCGCGGCCTTGTAGGCCTTGTCGGCCTCGGGATCGGAATAGCGCGAGTTGTTGCGGCCCAGCCATTTGTTGTCCTTGGTGGCGATCTCCCAGGAGACGCACTGGTTCAGCAAGCGCTCCGGATCGGGCTGCGGCTGCGTCGTGTTGTACATCTCCATGTCGGCATAGAATTTCGAGTAGGTGTCGGGATTGCCGACGTCGGAGGAGAAGAACACCGATGCAGTGACCGCCTTGATCTCGATCTCGATGCCGGCCTTCTGGCAGGCCTGCTTGATGATGGCCTGGGTCTTCTGGCGCGGGGCGTTGGTCGAGGTCTGGAACACGTATTTGAGCTTCTTGCCGTCCTTCTCGCGGATACCGTCCGCGCCCCTGGTCCAGCCGGCCTCGTCGAGGATCTTGTTGGCCTTGTCGATGTCGAACTCGTATTTCAGCTTCGGCGACTTGAACTGCTTGGGCGCGTTGACGAAGCTCGCGGTTGCGAGGGCGCCGCGGCCGTAGATGAACTTCTGAATCGAATCGCGGTCGATCAGGAGGTTGATCGCGCGGCGAACGGCGGGATCGGACAGCGTCGGGTGCTTGGTCTTGACGCTCGAACGCTCGCCGTCGACCTCGGTCCAGGGGTCCGTCGTGTTGAGGATGATGAACTCGACATTGCCGGACGGCGTGATGTCGAGCTTGCCCTTGCCGCCCGCCTCCATGCGCTTGAGGACCTCCTCCTCCACCTGCATGTTCCAGGCAAAGTCGTATTCGCCGGTTTGCAGCACCGCGCGCGCCGCGGACACCGCGTCGCCGCCGCCCTTGACCTCGAGCGTGTCGAAATGCGGCTGGTTCTTGACGTGATAGTCGGGATTGCGTTCGGCGCGGATCATGTCGCCCGGCTTGAACTCGACGAACTTGTACGGACCGGTGCCGACCGGCTTGAGATTGCCCGGAGCCTCGCGCGACTTGGCGCCGACATAGTCGCCGAAATGATGCTTTGGCAGGATCTGCCCGACCGAGCCGCCGACGAACGGGTCGGCCCAGAACGGCGTCGGCGCCTTGAAGAGCACCCTGACGGCGTAGTCGTCGATCTTCTCGACCTTGATGTCCTTGTAGGAGCCCGTGGTGTACGCCGCGGTCGCGAGGTCCGCGGCGTACTGCCAGGTGAAGACGACGTCGTCGGCGGTGAAGGGCTTGCCGTCGTGCCAGTTGACGCCCCGCTTCAGCTTCCAGATCACGCTCATGCCGTCCGCGGCAAGGCCGCCGTTCGCCTTGGTCGGCACCTCGGCGGCCAGGCAGGGAATGAGATTGCCGTCCTTGTCCCAGCCGGCGAGCGGCTCGAAGAAGATGCGCGTGGCGATCTGGTCCTTGGTGCCGATCGCGAAATGCGGATTGAGCAGGGTGGGCGCCTGCCACAGCAGGATCTTGAGCGTGCCGCCGCCGCCGGCCTTGGTTGGCTTGTAGGCAAGCGTGGCGTCTGCCATCGCCACGTCGTGCCACACCAGGATCTGGCTCGCGACGGGCGCTATGATCCCGATCGCGGCGACCTTCTGGATGAACGAGCGTCGCGACAGCCTGCCTTGCTTCACCTCGGCGATCAAACCGCGGATCTCATTCTCGTTCATCGGACGACCTCCACCTGCACAAACCGTTTCCGGCAACCCATCATGTTTCATGATGGCCGGGCCGGCAATGCCGGCAAGGCGGGGATGCGACGAAATGACGATGTGGAGAGCGCCCCGGTCGAGGCACGATCCGGATCGCCTGCCTGAGAGACCCAGGCGGCGATCCGGTGCGATCCAGGTGAACTTGGGGAAGTTCTAAGGCCGCACCGGAACGCTAATCCGGCCGGCGCAGATCCATCAAGTTTCGGAGTGTTGCACCAGTGAAAGAATCATTGCCGCGGCCGGGAAATCGCCACAGATCAAAGACGCTCGGCGTGATTTCTTTTCCGTTTGATGTCGAATGGAGAACGTGCACCCGCCGGTGGCCTGCCAATATGGTTTTCCATTTCATTGATTTCGCGCGGCGGAGAAGCGAATACGGTTCCATACTTGTCGCAGACCTACGGAGACCAAGATGTCGTTTCGCCTCCCCCTGCTTCTCTCCGCCGTGCTGGCCGCATGGTCCGCCGCAGCTGCGGCCGAGACCATCAAGATCGGCGTGACGCCGGGGCCGCATGCGCAGATCCTCGAGGCCGTGAAGCCGATCGCCGCCAAGCGGGGACTCGATATTCAGCTCCTCGAGTTCTCCGACTATGTGGTGCCAAACGCCGCGCTCGATTCCGGCGACATCCAGGCCAATTCGTTTCAGAACCAGCCTTACCTGGACAACCAGAAGGCCGACCGCGGCTACAAGATCGAGGCCGTCGGCCTGACCGTGAATTTCCCGATCGGCGTCTATTCGAAGAAGCACAAGGCCTTCGCCGACATCCCCGAGGGCGGCAAGGTCTCGATCCCGAACGACCCGACCAATGGCGGCCGCGTGCTGCTGCTGCTGCGCGACAAGGGCGCGATCAAGCTGAAGGACGGCGTCGGCTTCAAGCCGACGGTGCTCGACATCACCGAGAATCCCAAGAAGCTGAAGTTCATCGAGGTGGACGCGGCGCAGGCGCCGCGCGCGCTCGACGACGTCGACGCCGCCGCGATCAACACCAATTATGCAACCCAGGCCGGCCTTGATCCCGTCAAGGATCCGATCCTGCGCGAGGATCCGAAGGGCCCCTACGTCAACCTGATCGCCGTGCGCACTGCCGACAAGGACAAGCCCTGGGTCAAGATCCTCGTGGACAGCTACCACACGCCGGAGGTCAAGGAGTTCGTCCTCGCCAAGTTCAAGGGCGCCGTGCTGCCGAGCTGGTAGGCAATCTGCCTGCGTAAAGTCCATGTAGGGGCGATCCGGCGGGCAGCCTTGCGCGATGCCCCGCTTGTCTGGAGCTGCGGCAACCGACATCATCGGGGGCGTGGCAATCCTCGCCCGACAGGGGTCGTATGAAACGCTTTGCAAACCTGAAACGCCTGGGCTTCTTCACGCGGCTGCTCGACGAGGCGCCGGCGGCGGACCGCTATCGCTTCGCCGCCGAGCAGATCGTGCGGGCCGAGGAGGTCGGTCTCGATTCCGCGTGGATCGCGCAGCATCATTTTCACGAGCGCGAGGGCGGATTGCCATCGCCCTTCACTTTCCTCGGCTATGTCGCGGCGAAGACCTCGCATCGTCACGCTGCCGCTGGAGAACGCGGTGCGGGTGGCGGAGGACGCCGCGGTGCTCGATCTCATGTGCAATGGCCGCTTCGAGCTCGGCGTCGGCACCGGCGGCAATCCGGCCGCCTTTGCCGCCTTCGGCCTCGACAGCAGCCAGCGCAACGAGATCTTTGCGCGCAACCTCGAGGTCGTTCGCACCGCGCTGGTCGGCAAGCCGCTCGCCGGCGGCGACACGCTCTATCCGCAGCGGCCGCAACTGGACAAGCGCATCTGGCAGGCGACGTTCTCGGTCGCCGGCGGTGACCGGGCCGGCAAGGCAGGCGACGGCCTCTTGTTGTCGCGCACCCAGCCGCGGACGAAGGATGCGCCGAAGGCCACGCTGGCCGAGATCCAGAACCCGATCATCGAT
The DNA here is from genome assembly GCF_049739485.1 of Bradyrhizobium sp. USDA 326. NCBI lineage: Bacteria > Pseudomonadati > Pseudomonadota > Alphaproteobacteria > Hyphomicrobiales > Nitrobacteraceae > Bradyrhizobium > Bradyrhizobium sp. USDA 326. Next base: position 1,058,648 of record NZ_JBMGQA010000001.1, on the reverse strand, counting down.
GCCTATCTCGCCGCGCTGCCGCCGGGATGCGAGCCGCGCATCATGGCCTCGCGCAGCGTCTTCGTCGCCGACGACCATCGCGAGGCGATGCGCCTCGCAGACATCGGACTGCGGCGCGCGCTCCCGCAATTCATGAAGGGCGGTCACCTTCCCCCGGGCGAGACGCTGGAGGAGATGATCACCGCGTTCGACACCCATGTCGGCGCCGCCGACGAGGTGATCGCCTCGCTCCGCACCGATGCCACGCTGGAGCGGGTGACCGATCTCGTCTTCCAGGTGCATTCGGTCGATGCGCCGCATCCTTATGTGCTGCGCTCGATCGAGCTCGTCGCCGACAAGGTCGCGCCGGCGCTGGGCTGGACCCGGACGGCACCCGAAGTGGCGCTGGCGGGCTAGACGAGATGAACATCGTTGGTTGCACGGGGCTGACTGATGGGTACACAAGATATCATCGACACGCTCGCCGGAATCGAGCCGGGATCGGCTCTCGACGCCATCCGCGCGCGGCGCCTGCAGGCACGCGAGAACGCGCAGAAGAGCTACCTCGCCCTGTTCGAGCCGATCGACCCGAGCGAGTTTTCGCTTGCCGAGCGCGCGGCGGTCGCGGCCTTCGTGACCGGGCTCCACGGCGAGTCCCCCGTCGCCGCCTTCTATCGCGAGAAGCTCGCCGCGAATGCCGATGGAGCGGTGCTGGTCGAGCCGATCAAGGCCGAGATTGAGCGCGGCAAGACGTCGGGTCCCTATGGCGCCTTTCCGGCCGGTCCGTTGTCGATCGAGAACAAGGCAGGGCTGATCTATCGGGTCAGCACGGAGCGCAAGCCCGACCTCGGCGCGAGGCTCACAGCGGCGCTCGAGCATGCACACCTTCTGGTGTTCCGGCCGCGCGATGCCGCGTCCGCGGACATGAAGGCGTTGCTGGCCGCCGGCTGGTCGACCACCGGCATCGTCACGCTCTCTCAGCTCGTTGCGTTCCTGTCGTTCCAGGTGCGCGTCGTCAGCGGTTTGCGCACGCTCGCAGCAGCAAGCGCGCAGGAGGTCGCATCATGAGCACCGTCAACCCGCCCGTCGTCTTCACCCAGGACGAGCTCGGCTGGGTCTCGTGGATCGATCCGCTGCCCGAGGCCGAGCTGACCGAACGGCATTACGCGGGCCTGGTCGACCGTACCCGTGCCAAGTCGGAATATTTCCGTCTCCTGGTGCGCGATCCCGAAGTCCTTGAAGCCCGCACCAGGACCGACAAGGACATCTTCTACAATACCGCGGACGGCCTGCCGCGCGCCGAGCGCGAGCTCGCAGCGGCGGCCACCTCGCGCTACAACGGCTGCATCTACTGCGCCTCCGTGCATGCGCGGTTTGCCAGCACCTATTCCAAACGCCGCGACGACGTGCAGCGCCTGCTCGACGAGGGCGTCGAAGCCGATCTCGGCGAACGCTGGAATGCGGTGGTCAAGGCGTCCGTGGCACTGGCCGCGACGCCGATCGCGTTCGGTCCCGGCAATATCGAGGAGCTGCGCCGTGCCGGCCTCGACGATGCCGAGATCGTCGACGTCATCAATGGCGCCTCGTTCTTCAACTGGGCGAACCGGCTGATGCTGTCGCTCGGCGAGCCCTCGAAATAGGCAATCCTCACCGGCACAAGAATTGCTGCTGTCTTCAACATTGAATGGATGGAGCCGTGCATGAGCAACATCGATCGTCGTACCCTGGTCAGGGGCTCACTCGCCGCCATGATGGCGGGAGCGGCGTTTTCGCGCGCCGCCCTTGCGCAATCGGCCGAACCGATCCTGCTCGGCGTCAGCGGTCCCTTGACCGGGCCAAACGCGCAATATGGCGCCCAATGGAAGCAGGGCTTTGATCTCGCGCTCGACGAGATTCACGCCGCCGGCGGCATCAACGGGCGAAAGCTCGCCTACCAGTTCGAGGACAGCCAGAGCGATCCGCGCCAGTCGGTGGCGATCGCCCAGAAATTCGTCTCCGATCCCCGCATCGTCATGGAGCTCGGCGATTTCTCGAGTCCGGCCTCGATGGCGGCCTCGCCGATCTATCAGCGCGGCGGCCTCGTGCAATTCGGCTTCACCAACTCGCACCCCGATTTCACCAAGGGCGGCGACTTCATGTGGAGCACCTCCGTCAGCCAGGCCGACGAGCAGCCGCTGCTGGCGTCCTATGCCGTCAAGCGCCTTGGCCTGAAGAAGCTCGCGGTGCTGCACCTCAACACCGATTGGGGCCGCACCAGCCGCGACCATTTCGTCAAGGCGGCCAAGGAATACGGCGCCGAGATCGCGGTCACCGAGGGCTACATCGCGGAGGAGCGCGACTTCCGCTCCACGCTGGTGCGCGTGCGTGACGCCGGTCCGGACGGGCTGATCCTGATCTCCTATTATTCCGACGGTGCGCTGATCGCCCGCCAGGCACGCCAAGTCGGCCTGAAGCAGACGATCTGTGCGGCAAGTTCGGTGTACTCGCCGAAATTCCTGGAGCTCGGCGGCGAAGCGGTCGAGGACGTCCATCTCGGTACGCGCTATTTCCCCGAGGATCCGCGGCCAGAGGTGAAGAAGTTCATCGCGGGCTTCAAGGCCAAGTACAACGGACAGGAGCCCGATGCCTTCAACGCTTATTCCTATGATGCGATGAACATGGCCGCTGCCGTGGTGAAGATCGGCGGCACCGACCGCCGGGCCATCCGCGACGCCTTCGCCAAGGTGAAGGACGTCTCCAGCGTCATCTACGGCCAGGCGACGTTCGACGTCGAGAGTCGCCGCGTCAAGGGCGCCATGAACGCCGAGCTCGTGGTGCGCAAGGGCCAGTTCGCGCTCTGGGACGGCAAGCCGACCTGACCTGATGGCCGGAGCGGGCGCTCCGGCCGTGCTTCTCTTTTCGCGGGGATCATCGCTTGTCTTCCTGGCTCGACTACACGATCAACGGGCTGATCGTCGGCAATGTCTACGCCCTCGTTGCGGTCGGGCTCGCGCTGATCTTCGGCGTCAGCCGGCTGATCAACTTCGCGCAAGGATCGATCTATCTGGTCGGCGCCTATATCGGCTGGGTCGCGGTGGTGCGGCTGCACACGCCGCTGCCGCTGACCATCATCGTGGTGGCGGCGGCCGCCGCGGTGGTCGGCTTGATCATCGAGCGGTTCGGCCTGCGTCCGCTTCAGAACTCGGTGCGCATCGCGCCGCTGCTCGCGACCATCGGCATCAGCTTCGTGCTCGACCAGCTGGTGATGCTGACCTTCTCGCCCAATCCGCGCGCGCTGCCGAGCCAGCTGCCTGACGTTCGCTTTCAGCTCGGTGGCGGCACCATCGGACCGCTTGATCTCCTGATCGCCGGCGTCGGGCTCACCAGCGCGCTGCTGCTGTTTGTGTTCCTGCGCTACACCAAGCTCGGCTGGGCGGTGCGCGCCACCGCGCAGGATCGCGACGCCGCCATGCAGATGGGCGTCGACGTCAACCGCGTCAATCAGGCCGTGTTCGGCATTGCGGCTGCGCTCGGCGGCGTCTCCGGCATGCTGGTCGGCATGTACTACAACCAGATCGACACCGCGATGAGCCTGCAGGCGACGCTCAAAGGCGTCGTCGCGGAAGTGGTCGGCGGCGCCGGCAACGTGCCCGGGGCGGTGATCGGCAGCCTGCTGCTCGGATTGGTGGAGAGCTACGGCGTCGCCATACTCGGCACCAGCTACCGCAATCTGTTCGCCTTCCTGCTGCTCGTCGTCGTGCTCGTGCTGCGGCCGAACGGTCTGTTCGTCAGCGCACGGCAGGCCCCGCCGGAGCCGCTCACTGGCACGTTCGTCGCGCCGAGCCGCCCGGTTCACATTCCGCGCTTGGTGCTGCTGGTCGCCGTTGCCGGCTTTGCGCTCCTGCCGCTGTTTCCAGTGTCCTTCTACGTGCTCCAGACCCTGATCAACGCCTGGCTGCTCGGCATGCTCGCACTCAGCCTGACGCTGGTTGCGGGCACGATGGGTCAGGTCTCGCTCGGTCATGCCGCGCTGCTCGCGATCGGCGCCTACACCTCCGCATTGTTGTCGCTGACGCTGGCCGTTCCCGCCGGACTTGCCGTCATCGGCGGTGGCCTGATGAGCGCCGCACTCGGCACGCTCCTGATCTCGCCGTCGTTTCGTCTGCGCGGCCACTACGTGTCGATCGCGACGCTCGCGATCGGCGAAATCGTCTCGCTGGTGATCCTGAATTGGGAGAGCGTCACCCGCGGGCCGATCGGCATCTCAGGCATCCCGCCGCTGTCGCTGTTCGGCTATGACCTGATCAGCCCGTCCTCAGTCTACTGGTTCAGCCTCGCGGTCATGGTCGTGCTCGCGCTGCTGCAGGGCCGCCTGCTATCATCGCATCTCGGCCGCAGCTTTCGGGCCATCCGCGACGATGACATCGCCGCGCGTGCCTATGGTCTCAGCCTGAACCGCTACAAGTCGCTGGCCTTCATCTTCGGCGGTTTCGCCGCCGGAATCAGCGGCGGGATCGCTGCACATCTCTATTCCTATATCAACCACGAGACCTTCAACACGCAGCAATCCATCCTGGCGCTGACGGTCGTCATCCTCGGCGGCCTCGGCAACGTCGTCGGCGCGATCGCCGGCTCGGTCGCGTTGGTCGGCCTGCCCGAACTTTTCCGCATCGCGGCCGAGTACCGCATCCTGATCTATGGCATCGTGCTGCTGCTGCTCGTGCGGTTCAGGCCGCAGGGCCTGTTGGGGACGATCTGATGGCGGATCAGAACGCGCCCATGTTGTCCCTGCGCGGCCTGACGCGCCGCTTCGGCGGCCTCATTGCGGTCGATGCGATCGATCTCGACCTCGGCAAGGGCGAGCTCATCAGCATCATCGGCCCGAACGGCGCCGGCAAGACGACGCTGTTCAATCTCGTGACCGGGCTTGATCGGCCCGATGACGGCGCCGTCCGCTTCGAAGGCCAGGACATCACCGGTCTCCCGCCGGAACGGCTCGCGGCGGAAGGCATCGCGCGCACCTTTCAGCTCGGCCGCGTGTTCGGCAATCTCAGCGTCATGGACAATGTCCTGATCGGCGCGCACACGCGACTGCGCGCGGTGAAGCCGGCCGTGCCAGTGATCGGCCCGCTGCTGGAATTGGGCCTTGCGCTGCTGCGACCCGCCGGCGTCAGGGCCGAGGAGGAGCGGCTGCGCGAGGAGGTGAAGGCCATCCTCGCGCGCTTCGGCGAACGGCTGCTGCCGCGGGTCGACCAGCCCGCCTATAGCCTCTCCTACGCCAACCGCCGCCGTGTCGAGATCGCTCGCGCGCTCGCCTTGAGGCCGCGCCTCTTGCTGCTCGACGAGCCCACCGCCGGCATGAACCCGACCGAGACCGCGGAGATGCAGGGCCTCGTCGCCGAGCTCAAGGCCGAAGGGCTGACCATCCTGCTGATCGAGCACAAGCTGGAGATGTGATGCGCCTGTCCGACCGCGTCATCGTCATGGACGAGGGCAGGAAGATCGCGGAGGGGCCGGGCGAAGAGGTGCGGACCGATCCCAAGGTGATCGAGGCCTATCTCGGTCACGGCTTGTCGGGCACGACGGAGCAGGAGAGCGCGGCATGATCAACGCTTCTCCCGAACCGCTGCTGACTCTGTCCAACGTCAACACCTTCTACGGCCAGGCCCAGGTGCATTTCGACCTGTCGATCACGGTCTCACGAGGCCACATCGTCTGCCTGCTCGGCGGCAATGCCAGTGGCAAGTCGACGACGATGAAGATCATTCTGGGTCTGGTCAAGCCGCGCTCGGGCGAGGTGACGTTCGACGGCGCCTCACTGATCGGCCTCTCCACGCCGCAGATCGTCCGCCGCGGCATCGCCTCGGTGCCGGAGGCGCGGCGGCTGTTCGCGGACATGAGCGTGCGCGAGAACATCCTGATGGGCGCCTTCGTGCGCAACGACCGTGAGGCGGTGGCGCAGGACCTCGACAGGATGCTGACGCTGTTCCCCAAGCTCGGCCAGCGGCTGTCGCAGCGCGCCGGCTCCTTGTCCGGCGGCGAGCAGCAGATGGTCGCGATGGCGCGCGCGTTGATGAGCCGGCCGCGCATGATCGTGATGGACGAGCCGACCATGGGCCTGTCGCCGCTCTACGTCGATCGCGTGCTGGAGCTGATCCGCAGCATCAACCAGGTGGGCGTCTCGGTGTTCATGGTCGAGCAGAACGCCAGCCTCGCGCTCGAGATCGCGCACGAAGCCTATGTGCTGCAGACCGGCAGGATCGTGCTGTCAGGCCCGGCGCGGGCGCTGAAGGACGATCCGCGCATCCGCGACGCCTATCTGGGCGGTTCCGAGGCGGCGTAGCTCGATTGATCCACCGTCATGGCCGGGCTTGACCCGGCCATCCACGGCTTGCCTCGCCACGAAGAACGTGGATGCCCGGGACAGGCCCGGTCATGACGACCTATCTGCAAATTCGCATATGCGATCAGCTGGCTGCCAACGGGGCTAGTCAGTATGAGTATCCTGTGAAAATATCATACGGGTGGCGCGACGGGGTGCGCAGCGGACGGATGGTTGTCGTGACGAGATGGTCTTTGCGGGCGGTCGAGCCCGGCGTGGTGTTGCTGTTCGGCGGGCTCGTCGCCGCCAATATCGCCGCATGGGCCTGGGCCTTCGCGGCGTTCGGCGACCGTCCTACGGTGATGGCAACCGCGCTGCTGGCCTGGGTGTTCGGCCTCCGCCACGCCGTCGATGCCGATCACATCGCGGCCATCGACAATGTCGTGCGCAAGCTGATGCAGGCCGGCGGCACGCCGCGCAGCGTCGGCCTCTATTTTGCGCTCGGCCATTCCACCGTGGTCGTGGTCGCGACCATGCTGCTGGCGCTGGGCGTCGTGAGTCTCGGCGGTGACAGCCTGCTCAAGGAGATCGGCGGTCTGATCGGCACGTCAGTGTCGGCGCTGTTCCTGCTGGTGATCGCGGCCATCAATCTCGCCATCTTCGCCGGCCTGTGGCGGACGTTTCGCATGGCGCGAGAGCAGGGCGTTCACGATGCCGTAGGCCTCGATGCGCTCCTCGCCCGTCGCGGCATCCTGGCGCGGCTGCTCGGGCCGCTGTTCCGCCTGGTGACGAAGCCGTGGCATATGTATCCGCTCGGGTTTCTGTTCGGCCTCGGCTTCGACACCGCGACCGAGATCAGCCTGCTCAGCATCTCCGCCAGCGAAGCTGCGCGTGGCGCCTCGCTCGCCGATGTCCTGGTCTTCCCGGCGCTGTTCGCCGCCGGCATGGCGCTGGTCGACACCGCCGATTCGGCCCTGATGGTGAGCGCCTATCGCTGGGCCTTCGTCGATCCCCTGCGCAAGCTCTGGTACAATCTCACGATCACCGGCGCCTCCGTCGCGGTCGCGCTGTTCATCGGCGGCGTCGAAGCGCTCGGCCTGATCAGCGATCGGCTCGGCCTCTCCGGCGGCATGTGGACGCTGGTCGACGGCCTGAACGAGTCGCTCGCGAATGTCGGCTTCGTCGTGATCGCACTGTTCGCGATCGCATGGCTCGCCTCGGTCGTGCTCTATCGCCGCATGTTCTCGGATGACGGGCGCAGTTCGCCGGACGCGGTGGAGGGCTTCGATGCGACCGAGGCCGTCGTGATGAGACGTCCCTGATTCCACCTGTTCAGAGCGAAGCCGCGCTCGGGAACCGTTCCACCGGCAAGTCGTCGGCGTGGGGATCGCCCGGCGCCGTCGCCCAGGCGAGCTCCACCAGAGTCACGATCCGGCGTCCGCCGCCGTCGAGCTGGCAGACGATCAGGCCCTGCTCCTCCATGTAGCCGAGCAGCCGCTGTGCGCGGCGCAGCGAATGCGAGCCGTAGGCGCGGGCGATCGCAGCATCGCCGGGACACGGCCAGCCTTCCTTCGCCGCGCGCGCGATCATCATGAACACGCCCTGCATGTCGTCGGGCAGGATCGAGGCGCGCAGCGCGACGTCCTGCCAGGCGTCGTCTTCAGTGAGATCAGTCCCGAGCCCGGCGCGCGCATGCGTCAGCATGCGGCGGAATTCGTTGAGGTCCGGCACCGCCGCGCCGAGCCCCTCGATGCGGCAGCGGACGACGAACTCCTGATAGAGCACGCCGATGGCACGGAAGCCGGCATCGGGCTCGGCCAGCACGGCTTGCAAGGTGCGGGCGACGCGTTCGCGCCGCGCGGCGAGCTCTTCTGCGCTGACCGGCACCTCGACCGCCTCGGGCCGGATCTCCGGTATGGCGGCCGCCTTCGCCGCGCGAAGCTGCTCCAGCAGATCCGGCGCAGGCCGGCGCTGCGGCCGGCTGGCATCGGGCGGTGGTGCCGCCAGGATCACGGCGCGCGCATCCTCCAGCATCGCCTCCGGCAGCGGCATCAGCCGCGGCGTCGAATTGCGCGGGCTGGTCGAGGTCGGCCCGATGTTCAAACGCAATGGGCGCCGCGACAGTGCAGGACCAAGCGCCATGAACTGTCCGCGCTCGAGGTCGCGAAAGGCTTCGGCCTGCCGCCGCTCCATGCCGAGCAGATCGGCGGCACGCGCCATGTCGATGTCGAGGAAGGTCCGCCCCATCAGGAAGTTGGAGGCTTCCGCTGCGACGTTCTTGGCGAGTTTTGCCAGGCGCTGGGTCGCGATGATGCCTGCAAGTCCGCGCTTGCGGCCGCGGCACATCAGATTGGTCATGGCGCCGAGCGACAGTTTTCGCGCCTCGTCGGACACTTCGCCGGCAACGGCGGGCGCAAACAGCTGCGCCTCGTCCACTACGACCAGCATCGGATACCAATGGTCGCGGTCGACGTCGAACAGACCGCCGAGGAACGCCGCGGCGCGCCGCATCTGGTTCTCGGCGTCGAGCCCCTCGAGGTTGAGCACGGTTGAGACGCGATGCAGCCGGGCACGCTCGCCCGCGACCTGAAGGCCGCGCTCGGTGTGATCCTCGGCCTCGATCACGAGATGGCCGAAGCGCTCGGCCAGCGTCACGAAGTCGCCTTCGGGGTCGATGATGGCCTGCTGCACCCAGGGGGCGCTCTGTTCCAGGAGCCGCCGCAAGAGGTGCGATTTGCCGGAGCCCGAATTGCCCTGCACCAGGAGGCGGGTCGCCAGCAGTTCCTCGAGGTCCATGGCGGCCGCGGCGCCTGCCGTGGTCTGCCCCATCTCGATCGCAACTGTCATGTCCCCGACTCAAATCCCCATCATTCGCGGACAGGGGCTTATCAATCCCGTCGCGGCGCGTCGAGCGGCGCAGGGCGAATCATGCCGCGTTGCCCACGGCGGGGTTCAGGCGTGTCCCGACAGCCGCAGAAGCGCGGGCCGATAGGGGGCTTGCGGATCATCGTCCTCGGTCTCGGGGATCGCGCAGGAGCCGAATTCCTGCCTGATCCGCTCGATCTCGGCGATTCGCTCGTGCAGCCGCTGCAAATGCTCCGGCGATGTCGCCTTCCAGAATTGGAACGTGTCGGCCGTGAGCGGCAGGAAGGCAGTGCCGAACGGCGTCGGATCGGGAACGGCAGTGCGTCCAAGCAGCAGGAATCGCTCGGTGCCGGAGACGACGAGGGTGGCATAGCCGCGGTTTCCGATCCGCCTGATGCCGTTCAGCGACCATTCGGCGAGCTTGCTGAAATATGGCTCCTCGCGCCAGCGATCCGGGCAGTCGTCGTCGACGGTGACATTGACGGCGTCCTGGCTGAAATGCACGACGAGGCCGGCCGTCTCGGGAAACCAGTCGTCCTCGAGATGGCCTTGCAGCCAGGCGCACACGAATGAGCGGCACATCTGCGGGCGGCGGTCATAGATCGTGCACCCTGTCCCCGTCTGCCAGTGTCTGCAGAGCTGGTTCACTGGCTTGTCGACGGCGGCCACTTCCAGGATATCGCAGCAGGCATTGCACGATCCGCAATGCCGGGCGGGCCGGGTCGTCTTTGGCAGGCCGGTCGCGCGAAAGCCCTGTCCGTCGCGGACCAGCAGCTTCTGCTTCTCCAGCGCATTCAACGCGCGTTCGATCTTGAGACGGGATAGTCCGGTGGCGTCGATCACGCCCTTCATCGTCGTCGCGCCTGCTTCCACTGCGCGGACGACGCTCAGCATCGCCTGATCCATTCTTGTTGTTCTTCTGGCTCTCGGTGCATTGCGAACACGCCGGAACAAACGGACCGGCTAACAGGTAATAAAAACCTGATCTAGAAAGATATGGTGCTCATCTCTCCCTGGCTGGGCAAGACGCCGGGCCCGTCCTGCGCGCATGCAACGTCTGCGCGAATGAAGGACCTGCACGTGTGGGAGCTGATTTCGCGTCCAATCGGCGCGCTTTGCCCGCGAAGCGCCGGGATCTGACGAGCGGCATGCGGCCGTCTCACGCAGTCGTGATATCAGCCGTCAGCGCGCGGGGCGTGTGGAATATGACGCGCGAGAATTGTCGTTGAGTTTGTGCCACACCAGGAACAGCGTCGCGCCGAAGCTGGGTGAGCGGGAATGCAAAGAGGCGATCCCACGCTCGGCGCGGAATGACGCAGATCAAGATCCGTGAGCCCCAGGCCTGTTATTCGGCCGTATGACTTTTCTGACCTTCATCACGACGGCCTATTTCCTGCTGGCGGTGCCGGGGCCGACCAACACCTTGCTCGCGACATCAGGCGCAGGGGCTGGCATCTCGCGCTCTCTTCACCTGCTTGCGGCGGAGTTGTGCGGCTATCTACTGGCGATCGCAGTGCTGCGGCTGGCGCTTGGTCCTGTCATCAGCGACATCCCGATTGCGGCGGTCGTGCTCCGCGTGGCTGTGACCGTCTATATCCTGTGCCTCGCCGTCATGCTCTGGTGCGTCAACACGCACGAGCTGCGCGAGGGGGCTGCGGTGACGTTCGGTCAGGTGCTGCTGACGACCCTGTTGAACCCGAAAGCGCTGGCCTTCGCGTTCCTGCTCCTGCCCCTTGGGGTCGGACCGCTTGAACTGCTGCCCTGGCTCGGTGTGATCGCGCTTCAGATCGTCACTGCAGGAGCCGCGTGGATCATTCTGGGCGCGACGCTCGGCCGCGGCGCCCGCCACCTCGGGCATCCCGACCTGATCGCGCGCACCGGCGCGGTCACGCTGGTCGCCGTGACCGGCCTGATCTGGCTTCAATCGTTCCTGATCGCCTGAGCGCCGACGTCGCTGGAAAACGGCGCGTTATTGCGCGCCCGATCCACCCTGCACGATCTTCTCGTTCAGCTTCTGGTCCACGGTGTCGACGGTGCGGTCGATCTCGGTGTTGGGCACGCCGAGCTGATGCGAGATCAATTTCACCAGGAGGTCGACGCGCTCGATGAACGGCGCGCCGCTCGCGACCGCGCGTGCGGCCGAGGACGGCTTGAGCAGGCTCTCGGCAGCCTTGGCATATTTCGCGAACGGCACCTGGTCCTGCGGATCGGCGCCGAGTCGGCGGGCGAGCGCGTCGACATGGTCGTAGATCGTCTGCGAACGCTTGAGATCGCCATGCACGGCGTCGCGGATCGACTGCGGCTCGCCGGGAGTGATGCAGCGGTAATTGCCGGTGAGCAGCATCGACCATTTCGCCAACGGCACGAATAGCGAGTCGAACACTTTCAGCTTCACCGGCACGTCGTGGCCGTCGAGCGTGACCGCGTCGATGTCGGCCTCGAGCTCGCGCAGCAGCTTGTTGTGCCTCTCGTCGGAGAAGACCGACGCCTTGAAGTTGGTGGGCAGGCCGACATGAAGCACGTTGGCGGCTTCTTCCGGCGGGCGGAACGCTTGCGGGTCGGGCGAGCACAGCGTCACCAGCCCCGGCTCGAACCGCTCCCACACCTGCGCATTGGTGTAGGCCTCTTCGAGGTCCATGCCGGCGAGTGCCGGAATTCGCTTGAGATACGGCAGCGGCGGCATGTTCATGATCGACAGGCACGGCAATTTCGCCGCGGCGATCTTGACCATGAGAACGCGCACCGTGTGATTGGTGTATTGCGGCTCCTGCATCGCAAGGCCGACCAGATCGTAACGGGAAAGGTCGACATTGGCCGGTGTCACTGCATCGAGCTTGCCGGGCAGGTCACGCGAGAAGATCGCACGGTGCACCGCCTCGTCGCGCAACTTGATGCGCACCTCGGTACCGTCGCGGTTGATCAGCTCCGCGGTCTTGGCACGGCAGACCAGGGTCACGTTATGCCCTGCCATCAGCAGCTTCGTGCCCAGCAGGGACCCGTAAGAAGCCCCCAGAATCAATATGTTGCGCGCCATGCTCCGTCCCTTTGAAGATTGTGTGTGATTCTTCAGCCTCACCTGTCATCCGCGGGCGAGTTGGCGGCATGTAAGGCGAACTGCGGGAAGTTGGCAACTGGGATAATGCATACAAGGAGGCGCCGCTGCCCCGGAGCTGAGGCTCGGACCTTGTTCTTTCAGGCGATTGAGCTTTCTGAATTGAGTGGGCGTTTCGGCTATTCCACTCTTCGTGGGCGCGACCGTCGTCATCACACGCCCCTCACGAAAGACTGTCACAATGAAGATCTTGGCGTCTCTCCTGCGGGCTTGGCACACGAGGGTAATGCGCTGCACTCTTCACCACATCGTGCTTTCACAATCGGGGCTTACACAGGCATGTGTCTTGTGTCGGCACGAGTGGTTTTGACTCGCCGGTCGCAACAAGAAACGACAAAGCCCGCTGCGTAAACCTCGCAGGTTGCGTGGCGCTAGACTGTGTATCAGCGACGGAGCTGGGACGTGACGATTGGGGTGAGCGGGCGGGGACTTCGTGCCCAAGCCCGCCCGTTTGGAATGCAGACGGCTTCGCGCAGCAGCTTTGCTGCGCGGCGGCGAGATGGCCGCGAAGAAAATCACCGAGGCAGGCAGCATTGCCGGACGCAGACGCGATCAGGCGCGCCCGCGATCGGGCGTGCGAGGCGCCGCGCAGAGCGCGACGCCGGCAAGTCCGGACAATCGTTCGCGCCGTCGTTCGGTGGCTGACATGGATGGTGAACATTCGCCTCATCGTTCGTGCGACGGCGCCGGGCGAAATCTGGCACATTTGCGCGATCGAGCCTCCCAATTTTTCGAAAGCATGTCGGTCGCGGAGCTTGCGAGAGAGTCGCACCGGCATCTGTGGATTTCGGACTGGTTGAGGGTCGCCGACGACTACCGGACATTGGCAGAATCTGCACGCGAAACGCGTTCCGCTCAGATTGCCGGGGAAGCGTGGCTGTGCTCGTTGACGGCCCTCGAAGTCGTCAGAAGTCTGTGTGGTCCCGGAGATGACGAGAGTGCCGCCCTCGCAGACGAGGTCGGCACCGGGCTGAGAGGCCTCGAGACAGAGGCCGGACTGCCGATCGAGCGCGTCAAGATCGACTGCTTCGATCAAGGCGCGCTGGCTGGCTTCTTTCTGCCCGCGCGTCGTTACGGCTCTGCCGCGCCGGCGGTGATCTGCGTCTGTGACGACGATGTCACCCTGGGCTCGATGATGAGCAGGCTGTTGCCCGTCTCGCTCTGCGGGACCATGTCGCTGCTGCTCGTCGATTCCGGCAATTCGACTGTTCACCGCTCCTTCAAGCCGGAGCACAGGCTTCAGCTCTGGCTGGACTACCTGGAAGCCCGCCCTGATGTCGACGCGCGGCGGATCGGTATCTATGGCGAAGGGGCGGGCGCAGCTCATGCCTCCCGCCTTGCGCTCTCGGATCGCAGAATCGCGGCCGCCGTCTGCGACGGCGGGCTTATGCGTCCGGTCATGTGTCAGGCGACACTTCGCTGGATGACCGGCTTCGGGCAGGCCGTCCCTGACGAGGTCTCGAGAGAGGCAATGCTGCCGCCGCGTCGAGTCCCGTGCCCGCTGCTCCTGGTCGTCGGGAGTCGCTCCATGGTGTGGGAGCAGGATGCTCTCGAGTTGCAAGCCGACTACCGGCGGATTGGAGGAGATTGCTCGGTCGTCGTGCCCAACAACGTCCCGCACCCGCTCGGCGAGGTCGAGAATTTCGTCGCCGTTGACGACTTCATTGTCGAGTGGCTCGATAGCAAGCTTGGAACTGCCCGCAAGCTCGACCCGGCGACCCAGCTCTAAAGCATGATCCGGAAAAGTGCGAAGCGGTTTTCCGGAAAGATCATGCGTAAACACCAACCTAAAGCGCGATGACGGTTCATCCAAATCTCGTCGCGCTTTAGCCTGGTCCGGCGGCATTGCAGGACCCCGCGGCGCGACGACCGCAGCATCCGGCTCGCATTCTGGGCCCGGCATCGGCCGATATCAGGAGGCGTCGATAGCCAGCAATCGCGCAGCCAGCCGGGCGTTCTTGGCGATCGTTGCGAGCGAAGCGTTCAATTCAGCCAAGGTCTTCTCGTCCAGATCGTTGAACATCGTCGAATTCAGGGCGAGCTTTCGCTTCGACAATTTCTCGATCTCGGTCGTCGCCTTCGCCGTGAGCGACATCAGGACGAAGCGGGCATCGTCCGCCGCCGGTCGTCGTGATAGAAAGCCGCCTTTTTCGAGGGTCTTGGTCTGGTTGGTCACGAAAGCCGGGTGGACCCGCAGCTTGTTGGCGATGTCGATCCCGGCGACGCCGCGCCCCTCGTCCAGTTCGGTGATCGCCATCAGGATCAGCCATTGCGGCTGGGTAATGCCGAGCAGTCCGGCCCAGCTGGTGTGGATGTTCTCCAGCTGCGAGTGAATTTCGACGACGTTCCAGATGAAGTCCGTAATCGCCCTGTCGAGTTTCTTCTCGATCATCCGGCTCCCCCATTTTGCTCTGACCGTTTTTCTTATTGTTCTTGGAGCAGTGTTTTAGCCGGATATTGGGGGGCCGTCTCGGACTTCGCGCAGTGACGGAACGACAAGACCGTATCGCAAGAACAAATCGACGATTTTGATGCTTGCAGAAAACAATTAATTAGATTACGTCACATCGCGCTCAGAATTTGCTGCTCTTGACCATTGCGATAGGCAGCGATGTGAGACCTCCAAGAAGGCCCTCGGGATGCCCCCCGAGGGTTTTTTCTTTTTGTTCAGTGGTTTATATGTCCCGTTGAGGCAGCTTGTTGCTCCCGGGCAACATCCCCGACGGAAGTTTCAATTCACGAGATCAATAAATTGAGGCAATGGTTTTTATAAACTATACGTGAAGCACGACGGAGGGGGGGCACCTCGCTGTCGTTTCAGTCCGGACCTTCAGTGCGGATCTGAATTGAACGGAAATTAAAGAGGGTAAAGCGGCCTCCGCCGAGGAGCCGAGCCCCCTGAACCGACCTGGAGGTTTACTAATGAAGTTGACGAAGACGCTCTTTCTCGGCTCGGCAGCCGGCCTGATGGCCGTCTCCGGTGCGTTCGCAGCCGATCTCCCCGTGAAGGCCAAGGCGGTCGAATACGTGAAGATCTGCTCGCTGTACGGCGCCGGCTTCTACTACATCCCGGGCACCGACACCTGCATCAAGCTGGGTGGTTACCTGCGCGCCGAAGTCGCGATGAACACCAACAGCAACTACGGCATCTCGAACGGCGCTCCCGCCGGTGCTCACAACCGTCTGAGCAACTACTACTCGATGCGCGCTCGTCAGGATCTCAACATCGACACGCGCACCGCGACCGAATACGGCGTCGTCCGCACCTACTTCGACGCGGTCTTCACCTGGACGACCGGCGGCTACGTCGGCACGGGCTCCGGCACGGGCACGACTGGTTACACGGCCACGACGGCTGGTACCACCACCATCAACTCGACCGACGGCGGCACCTCGGGTGGTTCGCTCGGCGTGTACTACGCCTTCATCCAGTTCGCCGGCTTCACCATGGGTAAGGCCGTGTCGCAGTTCGACGCGCCCTGGACCAACTATCCCGGCAACAACATCGACAGCCTCGTCGGCGGCAGCGGCACGGTCACTGGCGTGAACCAGTTCACCTACACCGCTGACTTCGGTCAGGGCATCACGGCGGCCTTCTCGGCCGAAGATGCGACGGCCTACTATCAGGCCGGCAACCTCAACATGAACGGCGCGACTGCCGCTGGCATGGTTGGCGGTTCGTACGGCTCGAATGCCATCGGCGGTTCGCGTTCGCCGAACCTGGTCGGTATGGTCCGTGTCGACCAGGCCTGGGGTCTGTTCCAGGCGTCGGTTGCCGCGCATGACAACCACGTCGCCTATTACGGCGCGACCGAGACCTCTGGTCACCCCGACGACAAGTGGGGTTGGGCGGTTCAGCTCGCTCTGTCGATCAAGAACATCCCGACCGGCGCGGGTGACACGATCAACATCCAGGGCGTCTACACGGACGGTGCGACCCGCTACAACTTCCAGAACCTGGCGGGCAGCTCCTACCAGATGTACGGCAGCTCGGGCATTGCCTACCAGAGCGTCGGCTTCGCCAATGCTCCTGATACCGTGTACGTCACGGGTTCGCAGCAGGAAACGGTCAAGACCTGGGGCTTCCGTGGTGCTTACACCCACAACTGGGATCCCTACTGGAACTCCGCACTCTACGGTGCTTACGCTCAGGCCCAGTTCGGCACGCTCGCCAAGAACACGCTCTGCGGCGTCGGCGGTGCTGGCGGCGTGTTCGGCGGTCTCGCCGGTGTCACGGGTTGTAACCCTGACTTCGCCGTCGGCCAGGTGGGTGTGATCACCCGCTGGACTCCTGTGAAGAATCTGACCTTCTCGGCGGATTTCAACTGGACCCGTCTCGACCAGAAGTACTCGGGCACTGCCGTGCTCAGCCCGGCTGCCAACACGGCCAAGCCGACCGCTGCGTACGAGCTGAAGGACCAGGACAGCTTCACGCTGCTGCTCCGCGCTCAGCGCAACTGGTAAGATCTGTCGAAGCATTTCGACGAGCACCCGGCGGGAAACCGCCGGGTGTTTTTTTGTTGTACGGTACGCGCCATGCAACTGGAGTCGTTTGTCCGATCACGCGCCGCGAACATCCGGGCGTCCGCGCCAGAGACGCGATTGTTGGATGGCGTTGCGCGCGACCGGGGAGCGGGGCCTTTGCTGTGTCGCCTCTGTCAAGCCGCTGCAGCGAAAATATTCCGCTTTACCGAAATTCGGATTTGTCGTATGTGTCGCCCATCCCGGCTCATTCTTGAGGGGCGATCATGTGGTCGTCATGTTCGCGAGCCGGGCTTGCGGTGGACGCGGCAGCGTCGTGCACGAGAGGTGAAGGGCAGGGCGGATTGCTCTCCGTGAGCCCGAACCGCGTGCGGACGAGCGGCGCTGACAGGTTCGTCCCGGCGGTCTTCGATGGCAACGTGCACGACGTCGTCGGAGCCGCTGGGGTCAAGCGAGCCGCGCGTACGGCAAAACCGTGTGGTCCTGGCCGTCGTTGCTACGGTCAAGCTCTTGCGGAGGCGGCAGTCGCGTCAACCGGCGCGGAGGCCGGCGAATTTCGCGAGAGCGAGGGAGGCCAGAACGAACTCGGCTCCCGGGAGAGCGCGGCATAAGCCGTCCGACCATCGCGCAGGGAAGGCCGAGTGATCGGCACCACCTGTATGCTGCTGTGCGGTCTCTTTGCGCTACATTTTCGCGCAGCGGACCGCGGGTGCGTTGTCAGCACCCGGCCTTCCCTGTGCCCTCTTGGCTCAAGAGGGTGAGCGACCAAGCAAAGCTCGGGCGAAAAGCGCCGCGAGAATGCGAAAGCGTGTCTGCGTGTCGAAATGTGAATTGAATGAATGCGACGTCTCGCCTTGGCAGGACAAACTCCCAAGGCTTTTGCAGCAACCAAGACCACCGCAATCCAATCAGCGAATTATTGAACATCGACAATTGCGAGCGTAGCGACTTGTCCGCCGAAGCCTTCGGCGAAGTCGGAAGCAATCCAGAGTCTTTCCGCGTAGGAATTGTGGATTGCTTCGCGGAGCCTGTCATCGGGCCGCGCTCTGCGCGGACCCGTTGGCTCGCATTGACGATGTGGCGAGTGCGCCCCTCACCCCTGGCTCGCCACGCGCGCGCGGTCGGGATGCTGCTCGATTCTGGGGCGGTCGCGCGTACGCTCGAAACTGGTGCAGAGCAGCTCGGTCTCCTCGAGCGAAACAGGGGCGCGATACAACCGGCACATGAACTCGGCGGTTGCACGTCCCTTGCCGGTTCCCGGTCCGCGCTCTGCGAGAAACATGCAGTCCCTGCAGATACTGGCATTGAGCCGCTGATGAGCCGCGTCGAGGTGATTGAGGATCTCGCGGAGAGAGTCGCGCAGCCTGATACACTCGTCGGTCCCGAGCGCGGTGACCGCATTCATCACGTGATTGATCGGGTCGTGCTGGCTCAGGAATTTCTCGCCCTGGGCGGTGACGTGCAGGACGACGGAACGCTTGTCCTCATGCGACGGCTTTCGCACCAGAAAGGACTTGCTCTCCAGAGTCTTCACGATCTGCGATGCAGTCGCTCGGGTGGCGCCGATGAAGCCGGCGAGCGCGGAGGGGGTGCGCGAAAACCTGTTGGCGCGGCCGAGAAAGCGCAGCGCCATCCACTCCCGATCGCGCAATCCATGCTGATCGCCTTCGAAATACCAAGCTCTCGCCGCCTGAACCAGCAGCTCGACGGCTTCTCGCGCCAATGGCATGAATCTACCTCGTCTCCGGAACTTCGTTTGCGGCGTCCCGGAGCGGCTTTGCCCCCTGAGTGTTCGACGAACCTGTCGTCTCGCGCTCTCGTTCGAAGGCACGAACCGCAACGCGCCGCACCTTGGCCGTTGGGGAACGCCTCGTCCGGAGCGAGAGGCTGCGTCGATGGCATGCCAGCAGCATCGTCATCGCGCGGGAGCCCGGATTGCCGTCACCGGCAGACGGTGGATCGGAGTGGTTCAACCGAAGCCCCCAAAGTTCAAGTCACAGGCAGACGTTTCTTATACCCGCAAGAAACGATGAATGAGCTTCTCAACAAAATCAAGTCAAGACGCTCGCAGAGACTGGATGTCGTCGTAAGCGACTGTAACGTTCAAGACAATCCCGCTCTTCGGGACACATGATGGTGAACGCAATACGCTGCTTGATGAGCAACACGCGCGCGTCTTTGCGAGAGGCTGATTGCACGGCATGTTGTTGTCTGTCGTCGACGCAATCTGATCGAAGCTTGTGCACGACGATGATGTGTGTCGGCACGTCATCCACAACTTGTGCGTTCCGGCGGAGAATCGCCAAGGGAGCTCACAGGAATTACACGTGACGGTTGTTGTCGCCGTGCGCGCAGAATCGTCACGCCCGATCGCTTGCACCGCGGCGGCGCGTTGTGCTCACCCGAATGGTGACGCGCTCATGACGCAAATCGGTGATCAATCCGGGCACGCATGCGTCGGAAGCGTAACGCCATGCGCAATCTCCTGTCGAAAACCACGAGCAGGATGAGCGGCAGGCCCGTCTCATACGCCGCCTCGCCCTCTCCATCCGCTAGTTGCCCTTGAGCATGTCCCGGAGCTCGCGGAATGGATCGGCGCTCGGCGGAGCCGAAGCGCCTTGCCGCATCGCGTCGTAGATTCTCGGAACCATGTCGACCGCCTGGTCGAGCCCCGAATCACGTCCCGACTGATATCCGCCCATCAGGCGAAGGTCGCGCGTGTCCTCATATTTCGCGATCATGGCGCGCAGCTTGCTCACCAGTTCGCGCTCCTCGGGGTCCCAGACGTTATGGGCGAGGCGTGAGACCGACGCCAGGACGTCGACGGCCGGATAGCGCGCCTGGTCGGCAATGTGCCTGGAGAGCACGATGTGCCCATCAAGTGTGCTGCGGATGGTGTCCGCGATCGGCTCGTTGTGATCATCGCCGTCGACCAGCACGGAGAAGATCCCGGTGATCGTGCCGGTTCCCTCCTCGCCTGGACCGGCGCGCTCCAGGAGACGCGGCAAATCGGTGAAGACCGTCGGCGCGTAGCCGCGCGCGACCGCGGGCTCACCGGCGGCGAGCGCGACCTCGCGAGCGGCATGGGCGAAACGGGTGATCGAATCGACCATGAGCAGGACCGACTCGCCCCGATCGCGGAAATATTCGGCGACCGCCATGGCCGTCCTCGGCGCCAGCCGCCGCATCATCGGGCTCTCGTCTCCCGTCGACACGATGGTGACTGCGCGGTGACGGTCGGTGCCCAGCACGTCCTCGATGAATTCGCGCACCTCGCGGCCGCGCTCGCCGACCAGGGCCAGCACCACGGTGTCGAAACCCTGGCTGCGGGCGAGCATCGCAAGCAGCGTCGATTTGCCGACGCCGGATCCGGCAAAAATGCCGACGCGCTGGCCGGCGCAGATCGGCGCGAACAGGTCGATGACGCGCACGCCGGTGCGCAGCGGCTTGTGCACGCGTGCGCGCTTCATCGCCGACGGCGCCTCCGCTTCCGCGGAGACCGCCTGGGATCCCTGGGTGAGGGGGCCCTGTCCGTCCAGCGGCGCGCCGAGAGCGTTGATGACGCGGCCTTTCCAGCTCGGATCGGGCGCGAAGGACAGAGGCGGCATCCGGTAGGCGACCGAGCCGAGCCCGCCGGCGAACTGCCGGTCGAATGGCTTGGCAACGATGCCGTCGCTGTCGATCCGCACCACCTCGCCGATCTGGCGCTTGCCGGCCGAATTGACGCCGATGAGCTCGCCGAGCCTGACGAAGCGCGACAGGCCCGAGACGCGGAAATGCGTCGGCGCGATCTCGGAGATCGCGCCGCTGACGCTTGCCAGGGGAGTGCTCTGCTGAAGCTCCAGCAGCGCCCACTCGAGTTGCCGAAGAGCGTTCAAGGAAGCCGTCCAATCTCAACGCGCGCGAGGCGCAGTCTACTTGCCGGGTTCGCCGAGTGTGCGGATCGCGTTCTGAAGCGAGCTCTCGGTGCCCTCGATCATCGAATTGGTGCCGTCGAAGGCGCGCGAGGCCGAGATCAGTCGCGTCAGTTCGAGCATCGGATTGGCGCCGGAGCCCTCGACATAACCCTGCTTGAAGCCGTCCCGGGAGAAATCGGCGATGGCGGTCGCAGGCCGGTCGGGCGTCACGCCGGAATTGCCGTAGCGTTCGAGATTGGCATCGGCCGGAATGTTGAACAGGCCGATGGTGCCGATCTCGTTGTTGTCCTGGGTGATAGCGCCGCTGCGCGCGATCGAGATCGGTCCGCCGTTCGGATCGAGCGTGATCTGCGCGCCGCCGGAATCGACGACGGGGAAGCCGCTCACGGTCTGAAGATCGCCATTGGGAGCGATCTGGAGGCGGCCGTCGCGCGTGTAGACCGTGCCGTTCGGACCGGCGAAGGCGATCCAGCCCTGTCCGACCACGGCGACGTCGAGCGGGTTGCCGCTCTCGGTGATGCTGCCCATCTCGCGGGAGATGATGTTGTCGCCGGGCGAGGAGAACGCCACCGGGGTCGGGCCCGCCTTGGACAGCACGGTCTCGAACTTCACCACGTCGGTGCGGAACGCCGCCGTGTTGACGTTGGCGACGTTGTTGGCGATCGTCTGGAGGCGCTTTTCGAGGGCGACCTGCGCCGACAATCCCACATAGAGGGCCGATTGCATGGCTTACCTGTTGAACTTGATGTTCTGAAGCGTCGTGAGCATGTTGGTATCCATGCTGATCGACGTCGACGCGCCGGCGATCAGAACCAGTGCGGGGTTGGTCGAGGCGTCGCTCTGGGCCTGGGTCGCATCCCACATCGCCGCGAAACGCTGTACGAATTTTGTGACCTTGGCCGGGTCCTGGAAATCGGCGAGATCGATCTTGTCCGTGATCATCTTGGCCTGGGCGTCGATGTCGGCCGAGCTGATCGTCGACGACCAGCCCATTGCAGTCTGCACCACCTGCGTCAGTGCCTTGTCGGCGAGGATCTGGTAGCCGGTCGTGATCGTGGAAGCCTTGCGGGTGAAGTACAGCGCCAGTCGCAGGCCTTCGTTCTGATCGCCGGCCTTCTCTTCCATGGTCTGCGTGACGTATTGGGTCGCGGTGCCGGTCGTGGCCGCGGCGGCCTGGGTTGCCTTGTCGCCGAGGGCGGCGAAATTGAAGGCGGCGGCAAATTGCCGGTAGCGGGTGTCGGTCAGCTTGTTCGCGAAGGCGTCCTTGCTCGCAACGCCCTCGGTCAGCACCTTGCGCATGAACGCCTTGGCGTAGGTCATGTCGCTGAGGCCGTAGGCCTTCATCGCGTAGGAATAGAGACGATAGTCCTTCAGGAAATCGTCGATGGTCTTCACGTTGCCGATATGGCTGAGGAAGTAATCCGTCTCGCGGCTGACATCCGGCTGCTTCGCGACCTGCGTCAGCGACTTGCCCATGTCGTTGGTCAGTCTGGTGTAGTCCGCAATGGTGGATAGCATGACACGCGCCCCTCTGGCCGCTGTTGCGGCACCGCTGCAAGCTGCCGCCGGTTGCTTGCGCGAGGCTGGCGACGAAGAAGCCAGCCTCGCGCAAGCGTGGCCGACTAGATATTCCCGATGGCATCGGTGATGGAGCGGCGCGTTGGGCAGTTTCGTGGGGATTTTCATCACGGTAGCGGCGCTGCTCGGCGGCTTTGCCGCCATGGGCGGGCACCTGGCCGTGCTCATGCAGCCGTGGGAATTCGTCATCATCATAGGCACCGCGGTCGGCACCTTCATCCTGGCCAATCCGTGGAAGACGGTCGTCGACAGCGGGGTCGCCTGCATGCAGGCCATCACCAACGCGGTGCCGGGACAGCGCTATTACCTCGACCTGCTCGGGGCGCTGCACGCCCTGATGCGTGAGCTGCGGGGCAAGGGCCGCAACGAGGTGGAGGCGCATATCGACGATCCCTCGTCGTCAGAGATCTTCAAGGCATTCCCCAGCGTGCTCGGCGACCCCTCGCTGCTCCAGTTCATCTGCGACTATGTCCGTCTCATCATCATGGGCAACGCGCGCACGCACGAGATCGAAGCGCTGATGGACGAGGAGATCCACACCATCGTGAAGGGCAAGCTGGCACCTTATCATGCGCTGGTGACGGTGTCGGAAGCGATGCCGGCGCTCGGCATCGTCGCCGCGGTGCTCGGCGTCATCAAGGCGATGGGCGCGCTGGATCAGTCGCCGAAGCTGCTGGGCGGCTTCATCGGCGCCGCTCTCGTCGGCACCTTCGCCGGCATCTTCCTGTCCTACGGCATCATTTCGCCCTTTGCGATCAAGATCAAGATGACGCGCGAGAAGAAGTGCCGGCCTTACATCATCGTCAAGCAGACGCTGCTGGCGTTCATGAACGGCGCCATGCCGCAGATCGCGGTCGAGCACGGCCGCAAGATGATCTCCAGCAGCGAGCGTCCCTCGATCGACGTCGTCGAGAACGAGACCATCGCAGGTCCCAAGGCCGTCGTTGCCGATGCCGAACCCAAGGCGGCGCGCGCATGATGATGGAAGACGCCGAAGTCGATCAGCGCAAGCAGCTGCCGAACTACCTGCTGGACGCCGCCGGCATATCGATCGATCGCATGCCGATGCTCAATGTGATCTTCGATCGCATGGCGGCATCGTGCACCGACAGCCTCCAGCCGATGGCTGGAACACCCTGCTATTTCTCGGTCAACGGCATCACCAACGACCGCGTCGGCGACATCATCAAGGACTACGAGGCCAACGCCGTCGCGGCGGTGCTCTATGCCGAGCAGTGGGACTCCCGCATCATCATCATGCTCGACCGTGACTTCGTGTTCACCATGGTCGAGGCGATGTTCGGCTCCGACGGCGCCGAGCCGCCGCTCGACGTCGAGCGCTCTTTCTCGAATATCGAGCTTCGCCTGGTGCAGGCGCTGTTCGAACGGTTTGCCAAGGCGCTGCAATCCGCCTTCGCCGGCACTTCGAACGTGACCTTTCGCGTGGAGCGGGTCGAGACGGCGATGGCTTCGCTCGCGATCGGGCGGAGTGGCAACATGTCGATCTGCGCGAACATCATGCTGCAGGCCCTCTACCGCGGCGGCCAGATGTTCCTCATCATTCCGCACTCCGCGCTTAATCCGCTCCGGCAGAAGCTTGCTCATGTCGTCGTCAGCGACGGTCGCGCCGCCGACCCGCGCTGGCGCGAGCAGATGGAGAGCGAGGTCCACCGGACCGAGGTCACGCTCAGTGCGGTGCTCGACGAGAAGATGGTGTCCCTCGGTGACGTCGTGAAGTTCCAGGTCGGGCAGGTGCTCGAGCTCGAGGCCACGCCGCGCACGCTGGCCCGTCTCGAAAGCAACAATCAGGTGCTGTTCTGGTGTCAGATCGGCCAGCTTGATGGCTATTACGCCATGCAGGTGGCAGATCCCGTCGATCAGAAGCGGGAGTTCGTCGATGATATCCTATCTCGTTGATGTCGTGCTGCTGATTGCGCTCGCCTTCACCAGCATGCGGGTGACGCGGATGCACCGCGAGCTGGCGCGCTTGCGCAGCTATCAGGGCGAATTCTCGACCATCGTGCACGAGACGGCGGGCGCCTTCGACACGGTCATCACGGCAGCGCACGATTCCACCGCAAATCTCGGACGGCTCGCCAACGTGCTGAGCACGAAGATCGATCAGGCCCACGAGGCGATCGCGGCACTCGATGCCAGAAGCGGCCTCGCACCCGCCGCGACCGCAGGCGGCGCCGACCTGAACAAGCATTGAAGCCGAAGCCGGCAGAACGACTACGATCGGAACGTCACGGCGCTCCGGCAGCGGAAATACCAAGAGGCGATACCAGATGGCGCAATCCTTCGACTATGAGTCTGCACCCGCATCGGCAGAGGCCGAAACCTCTCCCCTGGAGCGGCTGGCGGAGATCGCCCAGCGCACGGCCGAGGAGACCGGCAAGTTCGCCAATATCGATGCCATCCTGCGGATTCCCGTCACCATGCAAGTGGTGCTCGGCTCGGCCACCATTCCGGTGGCGAACCTGATGAAGCTTGGCCGCGGCGCGGTGGTTCCGCTCGATCACCGGGTCGGAGAGCCCGTCGACGTCGTCGTCAACGGCCGCATCGTCGCCCGCGGCGAGGTGGTCGTCGTCGAAGAGGACAATTCCCGCTTCGGCGTTTCGCTCACGGAGATCGTTGGTCCGCTGGGGCAGGGTGATACCTGATCATGGCGGCACCGGTCGGCATCGCGCCAGCCAAGCAGCGAGGTGTTACCACGCTGGGCGGCACCGAAAAGGTAGCCGCGCTCCTGCTGGCGATGGGCCGGCAGGCGGCGGCGAGCGTGCTGCAGCAGTTCGAGCCGCAGGAAATACGCATCGTCACCAAGGCGGCGGCGGAGCTGCGGCCGATCACCGCGCAGGAGCTCGAGGGCATCGTCGAGGAGTTCGCCCAGCAGTTCTCGATGGGCGCGAACATCCTCGGCACTCTCGGTGGCCTGGAAGCCGTGCTCGGCGACGTGCTTCCGGCCGACCAGGTCTCGCAGATCATGTCGGATCTGCTCGGCAATTCGAGCCGGTCGGTGTGGGACCGCGTCTCGTCGGTGTCCGAAAACTCGCTCGCGAGCTATCTGTCCAAGGAGCATCCGCAGACGGCGGCGCTGATCCTGTCCAAGGTCAAGCCGGCCTGCGCCGCCAAGGTCATGAGCCAGTTGCCCTCGAGCCTGCGCAACGAACTGATGCGGCGCGTTCTGAGCCTCAAGCCGATCGTCGACGAGGCCATGCGCATCATCGAGAAGACGTTGCACGAGGACCTGACGTTGAACTTCGCCCGCAACCTCGGCGCCGACACCTACGCCCGCGTCGCCGACATCATCAACAAGATGGAACGTGGCCATATCGAGGACATGCTGAAGAGCCTGTCGGAGAAGCGGCCGAAGTCGGCCGAAGTGCTGAAGGAGCTGCTGTTCACCTTCGACGACGTGGTCAATTTGACGCCGAAGGCGCGTACCATGATCTTCGACCAGGTGCCGACTGACCGCATCGTCGTCGCGCTGAAGGGCACCGACAAGCATTTCCGCGAGTTGATCCTGTCCTCGGTCGCCTCGCGCGTCCGCCGCGTCGTCGAGCACGAGCTCGCCATCGGCGAGCCGTCGAACCAGCGCGACGTGCTGGAGGCGCGGCGCGTGATCACCGATCTGGCGCTCGAGCTGGCGGAGAAGGGCGAAATCGAGCTCAACCCCGAGCAGGAGGATGAGCTGGTCTTCCGCTGACCGCTGAACGGGCATGGCAGAAACATCCGATCAGGAGAGCAAGACAGAAGAGCCGACCGAGAAGAAAGTCCGCGATGCGCTCGAACAGGGCAAGATTCCGGTCTCTCGCGAGGCGTCCATTTTCGCCTCGATGGCCGCGCTGATGGTGATCCAGGCGTTCCTGATCGGCCACGGCGTGCAGCAATTGACGCCGACGCTGAAGAGCCTGCTCGACGATCCCGAGGGCTTCCCGCTCAGCACCGGCGCTGACGCGCAGAACCTGCTCTCCGTTGTCGGCCTGCAGGCCGTGCGGTTCCTGCTGCCGCTGGTGGTGGTCCTGGTGGTGTTCGGGCTTGCCGCTTCGCTGTTGCAAAACGCACCGCGCCTTGTGCTCCAGCGCATCAAGCCGGACCTGTCGCGAATCTCTCCGGTCAGTGGCTGGAGCCGATTGTTCGGGACGCAGGGCCTGATCGAGTTCGCCAAGTCGCTGTTCAAGCTTGCCGCGGTGACCGCCGTCGTCGCCTTCGTGCTGCGCGCGTCCGAAGCGAGGGCTTTCGAGGCGATGTACACCGATCCGGTCGCGCTGCCGGAGATGATCCTCAACATCGCGATGCGGATCGTCTCGGCGATCTGCATCGCGACCATCGTCCTGGTCGCGATCGATCTCGCCTGGGCGCGCTTCCACTGGCGACGCGAGCTGCGCATGACCAAGCAGGAGATCAAGGACGAGCACAAGCAGGCCGAGGGCGATCCGCTGATCAAGGCGCGCCTGCGCTCGCTGGCGCGCGACCGCTCGCGGCAACGGATGATCGCCTCCGCCGCGCGCGCCACGCTTGTGATCGCGAACCCGACGCACTTCGCGATCGCGCTGCGCTACAAGCGCGAGGAAAATCCCGCGCCGCTCGTGGTGGCCAAGGGCATGGACGTGATCGCGCTGAAGATCCGCGAGGTTGCGGAGCAGAACAGGATTCCCGTCATCGAGAACAAGGCGCTGGCGCGCGCACTCTACGAGGCGGTTCAGGTCGATCAGGTGATCCCGGCTGAGTTCTTCCGCCCCGTCGCCGAGATCATCTACTTCCTCCAGTCGAAGCAGGCGCCGCGGACCGAGAAGGTCCAGTAGATTTCCGAGGACGACGTCCGGCCCAACAGCTTGACGAAAGCTTAACGCCCTAGGCTCCTCTCCGAATGGACCGGAATGGAGCTGTCGTGGGACCGCTTTATCTCTTCGAACTCGCATCGTCGCAGGCGCGCTATCTCGAGCTCCGCCAGTCGACCATCGCCACCAACGTTGCCAACGCCAACACGCCGGGCTTCAGGGCGCGAGACGTCGAGCCTTTCAACAAGGTGCTCGACGGCATGCCGGTGAGGCTCGCCACGACGTCGCCGTCGCACATGCAATTGTCCGCGGCCGAGACCGACACGCGTGCGACCGCGAAGAAGGATAGCTGGGAAGTGGTTCACTCCGGAAACTCCGTCAGCCTCGAGCAGGAAATGATCAAGGGCAGCGACGTCAATCGCGACTATTCGATGAACTCGGCGATCGTGCGGTCGTTTCACCGCATGGTCTTGTCGAGCGCAAAGGCCTGAGGTGAACTGACATGCTGGACTCACTGAGCGCCTCCCTGACGGTCGCGAGTTCCGGGCTCGAAGCGCAGTCGACGCGCATGCGCATCGTCTCGGAGAATCTCGCCAACGCGACCTCGACGGGACGCACAGCCGGCGCTGATCCCTATCAGCGCAAGACCATCACCTTCGATGCAGCGATGGACCGGGCCGCGGGTGCGCAGCTCGCGAAAGTCAAGGAGATCGGCGTCGACACCACGCCTTACCGCGTCGAATACGATCCCGGACATCCTGCCGCCGACAAAGCCGGCTACGTCAAGCTGCCGAACGTCAACATGATGATCGAGATGGCGGACATGCGGGAAGTCAACCGGTCCTATGAAGCCAATCTCCAGGTCGTGAAACAGGTGAGGTCGATGCTTGGCATGACAATGGACCTCTTGAGGAGCTGACGATGCTTGAGGCGATTTCATCCACGGCGATCTCCGCAGGACAGGCCGCGAGCCGCGCCACCGAGACGCAGGCCATCTCGCCTGCGTCGACTGCGGCGGTCCAGACCACTGACGACGTCGGCTTCGACTCGGTGATGAAACAGGTAACGACC
Organism: Bradyrhizobium sp. USDA 326; assembly: GCF_049739485.1. Lineage (NCBI taxonomy): Bacteria > Pseudomonadati > Pseudomonadota > Alphaproteobacteria > Hyphomicrobiales > Nitrobacteraceae > Bradyrhizobium > Bradyrhizobium sp. USDA 326. The sequence goes on along the minus strand of NZ_JBMGQA010000001.1, from coordinate 1,030,562 downwards.
GACGCGATCGGAACGCTGAAGGCGGGCGAGGCGGCGTCGATCTCGGCGATGCAGGGCAAAGAGTCGACGCGACGCGTCGTCGAGGCGCTGATGTCAGCCGAGCAGGCGCTGCAGACGGCGGTCGCGGTGCGCGACAAGGTCGTGCAGGCCTACCAGGAAGTCGTTCGGATGTCGATTTGATCTGAGGAGTGACCTAAGTGAAATCGCTCGCCATTGCGGCCACGGGCATGAACGCCCAGCAGACCAACATCGAAGTCATCGCGAACAACATCGCCAATATCAATTCGACCTCCTACAAGCGGGCGCGCGCGGAATTCACCGATCTGTTCTACCAGATGGACCGCATGCAGGGCGTGGCGAACGTCAACGGTTCCTCGCCGATCCCCGAAGGCGCCAATCTAGGCCTAGGCGTCAAATCGGCGGCCATCCGCAAGCTGCACATTCAGGGCGCGTTGACGCAGACCGGAAATCCGTACGATCTCGCCATCAACGGCCGCGGCTGGTTCCAGGTGCTCGGTCCCAACAACGAGGTGCAATACACCCGTGCGGGCTCATTCAACGTCAATGCCAACGCTCAGCTCGTCACGATCGACGGTTATCTGCTCGATCCCGCGATCACCATTCCGCAGGGGACGGTGGAGGTCACTGTCAACCAGACCGGCCAGGTGTTTGCCAAGCTCGACACGGAAGTGAACCCGAGGCAGATCGGCCAGCTCAACCTCGCCAATTTCGCCAACGAAGCGGGCCTCGAGCCACTCGGCAGCAATCTCTACAAGGAGACCACGGCGTCGGGCACGCCCGTCGTCGGACTGCCGGGCGATGCCGGCTACGGCAAGATCAACCAGAAATGGCTCGAAGCCTCGAACGTCGACCCGGTCAAGGAAATCACCGAGTTGATCTCGGCCCAGCGCGCCTACGAAATGAATGCCAAGGTCATCCAGGCCTCGGATGAGATGGCCCAGACGGTCTCTAAGGGCATGCGCTAGTTCCGGTGTCGCGATGTTGAACAGGGTGGGCCTGATCATGCGCGGGTTGGCCGCCGTGCTGCTGGTTCTCGTCGTGGCGCGCGGCGCTGCGGCCGAGGAGAAGCGGCTTCCCGTGCCGGCCGTCTCGATTCGAGCCGGTGAGCTGATCCGGGAGGAGATGATCACCGAACGCGCCTTCGCGCCGAGCCTGCTCGGTGTCGCCATGTTCATCGAGGGCCGTCAGGTCCTGGTCGGCCGCATGGCGAGGCGCGCTCTGCTTCCGGGCCAGCCCATTCCGACCAATGCGGTGGAGGACCCCTGGACCGTCGCTCGCGGCGCCACGGTCAAGGTCGTGGTCGAAGACAGCGGCCTGTCCATCGTCACCTACGGTTCGGCGATGCAGTCGGGTGCGGCCGGCGCGCTCATCCCGGTACGCAATACGGATACCGGGGTTATCATCAGGGGAGTCGTCCAGCCGGACGGCACCGTCAGGGTCGTGGACGGGTCATGACCAGACTCCTGCTTGCGCTCGTCCTGCTCATGTCGGTCGCCAGCGCCCAGGCCGCCGTCCGCATCAAGGACATCGCGGATATCAAGGGTTTGCGCGAGAACCAGATCGTCGGTTACGGCCTCGTCATCGGCCTGAACGGCACCGGCGACACGCTTCGCAACGCGCCGTTCACGGAACAGTCCCTGCAATCGATGCTCGAGAACATGGGCATCAATGTCAGGAACGAGACCACGAGCACCAACAACCCCCCGCGTCCGACGACGCTGCGCACGCGCAACGTCGCGGCGGTGATGGTGACTGCGGACCTGCCGCCATCGATCGGGCCCGGCGAGCGCATGGACGTCACCGTGTCGTCGCTCGGCGATGCGACGTCGCTGCTCGGCGGCACGCTGGTCATGACGTCGCTGCGCGCCGCGGACGGCGCCGTCTATGCGGTGGCGCAGGGTGCGATCACGGTCGCCGGCTACAGCGTCGGAGGCCAGGCGCAGAACGTCAGCCAGGGCACGCCGACCGCCGGGCGTATCCCGAACGGTGCGCTGGTCGAGCGCGAGGTGCAGGGAAGCCTCCACGAGATGGAGTTCCTTGTGCTGGAGCTGAAGAACCCCGACTTCGTCACTGCAACGCGCATTCTCGACGCCATCAACCGTTACGCCGGCGGACGCTATCGCGCGCAGATCGCCTTCGAGCGCGACTACCGCACCATCGTGCTGTCGAAGCCGCGCCACATCGGCCCTGTCCGCTTCCTGGCCGAGATCGGCGAACTGACGGTCGAACCGGATACGCCGGCGCGGGTCGTGATCAACGAGCGCACCGGCACGGTCGTGATCGGACGCGACGTGCGGATATCGACCGTTGCCGTGACTCACGGCAATCTGACGGTTCGTGTCACGGAAATGCCGGTCGTGTCGCAGCCGGCGCCGTTCTCGCGAGGGCAGACGGTGGTCGTCCCGCAGACCGTGGTCGAAGCCAACGAGGCGGGAGCGCAGGTGGCAATCCTGAGTGGGGTCGATCTCCAGCGCCTGGTGCGCGGGCTGAACCAGATCGGCCTGAAGCCATCGGGGATCATCGCGATCCTCCAGGCAATCAAGACGGCAGGTGCGCTCCAGGCCGACGTCATCGTGCAATGATGCATAAGCGTCGTGCAAGCTTGGTCGCTCAATGCTCAAGTCTCGACCGAGAATCGCACGCGGCCCGATGCTGAAGCTGGATCACAAAGCCAAACTCCTCCTGCTGGCCGCGGCCTCGATGCTCGCGAGCGCACCGCCCGTGCTGGCGCTGGACGAGGCCAGGGCGTCGAAGCCGCTCAACCTGCTCTCCTTCGCGCGCGCGCGTGCGGCTGGACCGCAGAAGCCGCAGCCGCCGGCCGCCCCAAATTCCGGCGAGAGTGCTCCGATCCGGGCGGCGGCATGGGCGGCCGAAGAGTCGGGACCCGCGGTCACCGGGGCGATGCCGGCTTCCGAGGTCCCCACACCCGCGCCCGCACCGCTGCGTCCGGCCAAGCCCGGCAGCGTCACGGCGCCGCCGAAGCCTGCGCCGCCGCAGGCTGCCCCGGCCCCGGACAACGAAATCGCCCTGTTCTGCAGCAACGTCGCCGATCCCGCCGTCGACGCAAGGCTGGCCTGGCAGCTCAAGGAGCTGGAGAAGGCCGAGAGCCTGCTGCGCGAGCGCATTGCCGAAGTCGAGGCCAAGCGCGCCGAATACGAGAAGTGGATGGCGCTGCGCGACGACTTCCTGAAGAAGGCCGAAGCGAGCGTGGTCGAGATCTATTCGCGCATGAAGCCCGAAGCTGCGGCGACCCAGATCGCCGGCATGACCGACGAGACTGCTGCCGCCGTGCTCGCCAAGCTCAGCCCGAGGAACTCGAGCGCCATCTTCAACGAGATGGACACGGCGCGCGCGGCACATCTCGCCGACCTGCTCGGCGGCATGCGTCGCGTGGACGACGGAAAGAGCAAATAAATGAACAAGCCGATCCTCATCCTCTCGCTCCTGGCCGCGTCCGTGCTCCTGGCCGGATGCTACCATGATCCGGCCGAAGTCCTGACCGGTCCGCAGATGTCCCCTGTCGGCAGCGGCCTGCGGATGCAGGCTGATCCGATCCCGGTGACACCGCGCATGCGCACGCCCGTCAGCTACCGCTCGACCTGGGACGACGGCACCGATCTCTACCGCGATCCCCGCGCCCGCCGTACCGGCGACGTCGTGACGGTGATTATCTCGATGCAGGACAAGGCCAAGCTCGACAACAAGACCGGCCGCTCGCGCGATTCGCAGGTCAAGTTCGGGCTCGACTGGCTGATGGACATCGCAGGCTGGAGCGACACTGGCCAGGCCAACGCCAATCTCAGCACCAATACCCAGATCAAGGGCAACGGCCAGATCGATCGCACCGAGGACATCAAGCTGTCGATCGCGGCCATCGTCACCGACGTGCTGCCGAACGGCAACATGATGATCAGCGGCTCGCAGGAATTTCGCGTCAACACGGAGATGCGCGTGCTCAACGTCGGCGGCATCGTACGTCCGCGCGATATCTCGCGAACCAACACGATCTCCTACGAAAAGATCGCCGAGGCGCGCGTGTCCTATGGCGGGCGCGGAAATCTGTCGGACGTGCAGCAGCCTGGATGGGGACACCGGATCTATGATGCCGTGGCACCATTCTGAGGCTTGCGGTCCGGTCGCGCCGCCATGGCAGGGGACGTTATGCGCCTGATTGCCGCCATCGTCGTGCTGACCTTGATCGCGATCGGCGCGGGCGCTCTTGCCGGCCTGCATCTGATCGCGACCGCCGAGCGCGTTGCCGATGCGAAGAAGAGCGCCACGCCGCCGCCGATCGCCTCGAGCTACGCCGGCAGCGCGCGGCTCAGGAAACTCTCACCGATCGTGACCAATCTCGCCGCGCCGGCCAACAACTGGGCGCGCATCGAGGCCTCCATGGTGACCGACAGCATGAGCGACGAGGATGCCGGCATTCTGGCCGCCCACATCAGCGAGGACATCGTGACCTATCTGCGGTCGGCGACGGTCGCGCAGTTCGAGGGATCGCGCGGGCTCCAGCATCTGCGCGAAGACCTGACCGAGCGCGCCAACATCCGATCGTCGGGCAAGGTTCGCGAATTGATCATCGAGACGCTGGTGATCCAGTGAGAGTGAGAGTCCTGCTGCTCGCGCTGGTTCTGGTCGTGCTGCCCGAAGCGGCATTGGCCCAGATTCCGGACCTGAATTCCCTGTTGCCGCCGGGAAACGGCTCGACCAGCGGCCGCATCATCCAGCTGATGGCGCTGATCACGGTGCTGTCGGTGGCGCCGGGGCTGCTCATCATGGTGACGAGCTTCACGCGATTTGCGGTGGCGTTGTCGTTCCTGCGCGCCGGTCTCGGCCTCCAGACCACGCCTGCCAACCTCGTGCTGATCAGTCTCGCGTTGTTCATGACCTTCTACGTCATGGCGCCGACCTTCGACAGGGCCTGGGAGACCGGCGTCCAGCCGCTGATGAAGAACGAGATCTCGGAAGAGGAAGCGTATCTGAAGATCACCGACCCGTTCCGGGAGTTCATGCTGGCCCATGTCCGCGACAAGGATCTCCAGACCTTCGAAGCGCTCGCCGCGGAGAGCTTCCGCAAAAAGTTCGACGACAAGCGCATCGACTTGCGCGTCATCATTCCGGCCTTCATGATCTCGGAGCTCAGGCGCTCGTTCGAGATCGGATTCCTCATCATTCTGCCGTTCCTGGTGATCGACATGATCGTGGCGACGCTGACCATGTCGATGGGCATGATGATGATGCCGCCGACGATCCTGGCGCTGCCGTTCAAGATGCTGTTCTTCGTGCTGATCGACGGCTGGAACCTGCTGGCCTCCGGATTGGTACGCTCGTTCTCGTAGCCACCGCGATCGCCGACCTGCTGGTTATGGTTAAGCGAAACGTGCCGGTTATGGTTAGCGTCGAGTAATGTTAACCATATGATTTTACTGCGGAATTTGGTCGAGCCTTAATCTGGAAGCAAGATTCGGCGTGCTAGCAATGCGGCACGGCGGGTTGGACCCCACCCCACATCAGTCCAAAGGCATGATGCCGTCCCTCCGTACCGGTGAAAGTCCGGTATGTCCCCTCGTGAAAATGTATCGCGTACAAAAAAGGGACATTCGCAATGTCAAGCCTGCTTACGAACTCGACTGCCATGACCGCACTCCAGACCCTGCGGTCTGTGGGTTCGCAACTCTCCACCACGCAGAACCGGATCTCCACCGGTCAGCGCGTGGCCACCGCTTCGGACAACGCCGCCTATTGGTCGATTGCCACCTCGATGCGCTCCGACAATGCCGCGTTGTCCGCGGTTTCCGACTCGCTCGGTCTGTCGGCCGCGACCGTCGACACCGAATATACCGCTCTGACCACGGTCATCGGTGACAAGGACTCCGGTCTGACCAAGCTCCAGTCGCTGCTGGTCCAAGCCAAGACCGCAGGTATCGACCGCACCAAGATCCAGGCGGACGTCACCCAGATCCAGCAACAGATGAAGAGCACGGCCAATGCCGCGACCTTCAACGGCATCAACTGGCTGAGCACGACGACCGGCACCACACCGACGAGCTTCAGCCTCGTGTCGTCGTATTCTCGCGTCGGCGGCACGCCCACGATCGGCTCCATCACCGTGACGACCGCCAACTACACGCTCTATTCCAGCACGCAGACCGGCATTCTGGACACCGTGAGCGGCAGTGCGTCGGTCGACACGATCAACATCTCCGCGCTGACCGACTCGGCAGCTGACCAGACCACGCTCGATGGCTACATCGCGCAGGTCACGACCGCCATCAATTCGGTGGCCGCGTCCGCCGCCAATCTCGGTGCCGTCAAGAACCGTATCTCGACCAACACGGAGTTCGTAAAGTCGCTGATGGACTCGGTTGATCGCGGTGTCGGCCAGCTCGTCGATGCGGACATGAATGCGGAATCCACCCGCCTGGCCGCCCTTCAGGTCCAGCAGCAGCTCGGCGTTCAGGCGCTTTCGATCGCCAACAACAGCAGCCAGAGCATCCTGTCGCTGTTCCGCTAAGATCCAGGTCATCGGAGGAGGGCCGCGCTTCTCGCGAAGCGCGGCCCTTTCGTTTGGCGTGACGCCATGCGCACGCCGTCATTTCGGCTCTCTGTTGCAGCTTGAGCACAGAGCCACAAGCCCCGCACAAGCTTCGCGCGCTAACCTCGCCGTTACGACAGATTGGGCCTTGAACCCGCGTTTGCGGGGGCCCAAAGGCATGACGCCGCTCTGTCGTACCGGTGCAAGTCCGGTATGTCCCCCAAGTTCGATTCAATCTTCAAAGGGACATCAAAATGGGTTCTAGCCTTCTCACCAACTCCTCCGCCATGACCGCGCTCCAGACCCTGCGGTCTGTCAGCGCGCAACTCGCCACCACCCAGAACCGGATTTCCACCGGCCAGCGCGTGGCCACCGCTTCGGATAACGCCGCCTACTGGTCGATCGCGACGTCGATGCGCTCCGACAACGCCGCGCTGTCCGCCGTCTCCGACTCGCTCGGTCTGTCGGCCGCGACCGTCGACACCGAATATACCGCTCTGACCTCGGTGATCGGCGACAAGGAATCCGGCCTGACCAAGCTCCAGGCGCTGCTGGTCGAAGCCAAGACCGCGGGTATCGACCGCACCAAGATTCAGGCGGACATCACCCAGATCCAGCAGGACATGAAGCTCAAGGCCAATTCGGCCACCTTCAACGGGATCAACTGGCTGAGCACGACGACCGGTACCACCCCGACGAGCTTCAACCTCGTATCGTCGTATTCGCGTGTCGGCGGCACGCCCACCATCGGCTCCATCACGGTGACGACCGCCAACTACACGCTCTACTCCACCACGCAGACCGGCATTCTGGACACGGTGAGCGGCAGCGCGTCCGTCAACACGATCAACATCTCCGCGCTGACCGACTCGGCGGCCGACCAGACCACGCTCGATGGTTACATCGCGCAGGTCACCGCTGCGATCAACTCGGTGAGCTCGGCTGCTGCCGATCTCGGTGCGGTCAAGAACCGCATCTCGACCAACTCGGAGTTCGTGAAGACCCTGATGGACTCCGTGGACCGCGGTGTCGGCCAGCTCGTCGACGCCGACATGAACGCGGAATCGACCCGCCTCCAGGCTCTGCAGACCCAGCAGCAGCTGGGCGTTCAGGCGCTCTCGATCGCCAACCAGAACAGCCAGAGCATCCTGTCGCTGTTCCGCGGCTAAGCGGCGCTTTCGAAACGACCGTGCTCCCTCAGGGAGCACGGTTCCCCGCCATGATCGGCGGATGCGGCGGCACGGGACGTGCCGGCAATCGACCTTCCGACGCCAGTCTTCATGCAGTCCGCCGCGGCCGATAGCGCTGCCATGCGTCCGAGCGTTTCGCTTGTGGCTGCCAAGCTGATTGCGTCGTCGAGGCTTCCTGCAAAATTGCAACGCCTCGCCCGCGAACTGACACATTCGTGGCCTCGCGCAACCTTCAGACAAGGTTGGCAGCTGAGTGTCCTCACCATTCGCATTGGTACGAGGTCATATGCTCAGTCGTGCGCAGGTACAGCAACTGCTCAACAATCTGCTGGAGCTTGGGCCGCGACGCCTGATGGCCTTGGGACTGATCGGCTTTTCCGTTCTCGTCACCGTCGTCGGCGGTACCTATTATCTCAGCCGGCCCGAGTTCGAAACGCTCTATACCGGCCTCACCCGCGAGGACGTGACGCGGATAGGCGCGGCGCTGCGCGAGCAGAACATCACTTTCGACGTCAATTCCGCTGGCGATGCGGTCTCGGTGCGCCCGAGCCAGACCATGCAGGCGCGGATGCTGCTTGCGGAGAAGGGGCTGCCGACCAGCGCCAATTCCGGCTACGAGCTGTTCGACAAGATCGGCTCGCTCGGCCTGACCTCGTTCATGCAGGAGGTCACCAAGCTCCGGGCACTGGAGGGCGAGATTGCGCGCACGGTCCAACTGATGAAGGGCGTGAAGGCGGCGCGGGTGCATATCGTGCTGCCGGTGCGAGGCTCGTTCCGCGCGACGCAGCAGCCGCCATCGGCATCGGTCGTGCTGCGCACCGACGGCGCGATCGAGGCGCGCACGGCCCAGTCGATCCGTCATCTGGTCGCCGCCGCCATCCCCGGCATGAGCCGCGACAAGGTGACGGTGCTGGACGCCGACGGCTCGATGCTGCTCGCCGAAGAGGACGAGGCGAGCGCCGCGCCGACCAGGATGGCGAGCCTGCAGAAGACGGTCAGCGGCATGGTGCAGGAGAACATCCGCAAGGCGCTGACGCCGTATCTCGGCCTCGACAATTTCGAGGTGAGCGTTGCACCGCAGCTCTCCACCGACAAGCGGCAGATCAACGAGACGGTCTATGATCCCGAGAGCCGTGCCGAACGTTCGGTGCGGAACGTGCGCGAGAAGGAATCGTCGCAGAACGCCGACCGCTCGACGCCGACCACGGTGCAGCAGAATCTTCCCGACCAGCAGGTGAATGCCGGCGGCGGCAAGAACTCCAGCGAGGACAAGAGCCGCCGCGAGGACGTCACCAATTTCGAGGTCTCGTCCAAGACCACGACGACGGTGAGCGACGGCTATTCGGTCAAGAAGCTCTTCATCGCCGTCCTGGTCAACCGCGCGCGACTGGTCGCCGATCTCGGCGACAAGAGCAACCAGGCCATCATCGACAGCAAGCTCGCGGAGATCAGTCAGCTCGCGGCGACGGCGGGCGGACTGGACAAGGCGCGCGGCGACCAGATCCAGGTGACGGCCGTCGATTTCATCGAGGGCTCGCGTGAGCTGGCGCCGGTGCCTCCGATCAGCTTCGTCGAGATGATCAACAAGCAGCTCGGCAGCGTCATCAATGCCGTGACGATCCTGGCCGTTGCCTCGATGCTGGTCTGGTTCGGGCTTCGGCCCGCGGTCAACGGAATTCTGACCCATCGCGCGGAGCAGGAGCAGGCCGAGGCGGCTGAGGCCGCCCAACTCGAGGCTGCGGCGGCCCTTGCGTTGCCCGACAGCGAGGAGGCCGAGCTCAACCTCGTCGAAGATCTCGAAGGCAAGATGCAGCGAACGCCGCAGAAGCGGCTGGAGCAGATCGTCCGGCTCGATCAGATGCAGGCGGCAGCGATCCTTAAAGACTGGATGCGGCGTGAGGAGGCGGCATGAACGCGGCAATCGGAAAACTCCTGACGCAGTTCGACGCGAATGGCCGGGTCAAGTCGTCGCCGCCTCCGCCGCCGAAAATCCAGGACGTGCTGACCAGGACGAAGGAAACCCGGCGCGAGCCGCAGCCTCAAACGCAGCCTCAGACCCAGGCGCAGCCGCAGCTTCAGGCGCCGCCGCCTCCCGCGCCGGAAGCTCCGTCCGTCAATCTCCTGGACGATGCCTATCGGCGAGGTCATGCGGCCGGCGTCGCGGAGGGCGACGCCAGGTTGGCGGAGGAGCGCGTACGTAGCGCGATCCGGCTCGGCGAGGAGCGGGCCAAATGGTCCGACCAGCAGGCGCTCGCGATCGTCAGCGGCTTCGAGGCGGCTTGCCGCGAGATCGAGAGCAACATCGCAAGCTCCGTTGCGCGGATATTGCTGCCGTTCCTCACTGAGGCGGTGCGCGACAAGGCAATCGGGTCGCTGGTCGAGCAGGTTGCGGCGCTGACCGGCAGTTCACCGACCCCGGTGTTCAAGGTCACCGGCCCGAGCGAGCTGCTCGACCTCGTGAAGACGCAGCTCGAGGCTTCCCGGCGAACCGGCATCGAGTACGAGGCCGCCGACACCTTCGAGGTCCGCGTCGTGGCCGACCAGACCGTGATCGAGACACAGATCTCCGCCTGGAGTGAACGCCTCAAGGAAGCGCGCCGGTAGTCCGCCATGGAAGAAGTCAAGCATGAGATCGTGATCGTCCGCCGGCGCAGCGCCTTCGCCGAGGAGGCGCATCATGGCGGCGTCTGGAAGATCGCCTATGCGGACTTCATGACCGCGATGATGGCGTTCTTCCTGGTCATGTGGCTGCTCAATGCGCTCAACCAGGACCAGAAGCAGGTGGTCGCGAGTTACTTCAACCCGATCAAGCTCGCCGAGAACGCGCCTGCCCCAAAGGGTCTGAAGGATCTCTCCAAGAAAGAGCCGTCGTCGTTCGAAGGCCAGGACGGCAAGCGTCAGCCGGCCGGGCCGAACGAAGAACGTCGCGGCGATTCTCCGACTGCCGAGAAGCCGGCCTCTTTCGAGGAGAAGGTCCTGTTCCGGGACCCCTATGCGACGCTCGCCGAGATCGCCAACAGCGCGAACCAGTCCACGGGCCAGCGGCGTGCCGGCGCTCTGACGTCGGCCGAAGAGGACGGCCTCAAGGGTGGCGACGCTTACCGCGATCCCTTCGATCCCGGCTATTGGAGGCTGGCGCCGCAGGCGTCCAAGGACGCGGATCGCTTCATCGAGAGCGAGCCCAAGCCGAACGCGTCCGCGCGCGACGGCGCAGCCGGAACAAATGCGGGCGAGTCGCAGGCGCGCCGGGCCAAGGTGGAAGAGGCGGGCGGAAGCGTGGCTCCGAACGCGGATAGCCCGTCCGCAAGCCTGTCGCCACTGCTGCCGCCGGGCCCCGCACCCGCGCAATCCTCGCGCGAGGGCAGCGCCCAATCTGGCGTTCAAGCCAATGCCGCCCCCCAGACGCGTTTCAACGACACGGCAAAGGAGTCCGAACCGCGCGGTGAAGCGCAAACGCAGCAGCCGACCCTGAAGCAGCTTCAGTCCGCGATCGCGGACGCGCTGTCGGATATCAAAGCGGGCGCGGGGCCAGCGGCAGAGGTGCGTCAGGTCGAAGAAGGACTCCTGATCAGCCTGACCGACGATGCGAGCTTCGGCATGTTCGCGGTCGGCTCGGCCGAGCCGCGGCCCGAGCTGATCCGCGTGATCGACAAGATCGGGCCGCTGCTGACCAAGCGCCAGGGCGTGATCATCGTGCGCGGCCATACCGATAATCGGCCGTATCGGTCGGAAACCTACGACAATTGGCGGCTGTCGACTGCCCGTGCGCAGATGGCCTATTACATGCTGGTTCGCTCCGGCGTCGATGCGCGGCGGATCGAGCATATCGAAGGTTACGCCGACCGGCGGCCGAAGCTTCCGAACGATCCGGCGGCCGCACAGAACCGCCGGATCGAGATCCTGATCCGGGAGAAGCGCCCTTGATCAGGCTGCTGCGCCGCGCCGCCTTGCTGCTGCTGCCGTTCACGGCGGCGAGTGCGCTTGCCCAGCCGGCGCCCCCATCCGGCGAGCCCTATGAGCTCGTCCGTGCGCTACAGGCGGTGCAGGACGGCATAGCCAACGGCGACACCGCTGCGCATAACAGCCACATCGCGATGATCCGGCAGATCGGCGAGAAGTTTCTCGCTGCCGATCCCGCCGTGTGGAGCCATCCGCAGAACAGTCAGGCCGTGGTCATCTACCTGCTCAGCGGCGGTGCGCCGCAAGTCGTCCGCAAGCTGCCGCGCGACAAGATGAACGTCGACGAGCGGCTGTTCAACGGTGCGCTCGCCTATGTCGAGGGTCGTCAGGACGAGGCGCGGGAGCTGCTCAAGGACGTCAAGCCGCGGACGATTCCCTCGGGCCTGGGCGGACAGGTCGCGCTGGTCCAGGGTGCGCTGTTCGCGCGTGCGGAGGCATCGCTCGCCATCGAGCGTCTGGATGACGCGCGCCTGCTGTTGCCCGGCACGCTCGTCGAGGAGGCGGCGCTGCGGCGCGAGATCCTGCTGGTGGGGCAGGCGGAGGATTTCGAGAAGTTCGAGTTCCTGACGCTGGCCTATATCCGTCATTACCGCAATTCGATCTATGCCGGCGATTTCTGGCAGCGCTTCTCCGCGGGGCTGACGCAATCGAGCCTGGCGCTCGACGACCGCCGCTTTGCGCGGATCACGGCCCTGCTGGAGCAGATCGATCGCTCGAGCCGCCTCAAGCTGTATTTCGTGATCGCGCGCGCCGCGATGGTGCGCGGACGGCTGGCCGTGACCCGGCTGGCGGGCGAGAAGGCGCTGACGCTCAGCGCCGACGCCTCGGCAGATCGCGAGCGGGCCCATTTCTTCCGCGGCGCCTCGCGGGTACTCACCGACGAATATGACGGCGGTCTGGCCGAGCTGAAGGCGCTCGACCGGTCGAAGCTGCCCGAGCGCGACGTCCCCCTTCTGAATGCCACGGTGCAGCTCGCGCTCGACGTTCGCAAGCCTTTCGCTGGCGCATCCGTTGCCGCTGCCGACAAACCGCCGGCAACGCCGGCGCGGCTCGATTTGTCCTCATCGAGCGTGACGCTCGCGCGCGCGCAGAAGCAGCTCGGCGAGCTTGAACTCCTTACCAGGGACCGCCGTCCATGACCAAGCTCAATGGAACCTCCGGACAGCTCTTCTCGGGTCTCGCCGAGAGCCTCAACGTGCGCGGGGCGTCGCGTTCCGCAAAGAGCGCCGGGACCAAATCGCCGGCAAATTCGTTCAACGATCTCCTCCACACCGTCTCGAACCTCGCAAAGCAGGCACTGAGCGATGACGGCAGCGATATGACCGCGAAGGCCGGAACGCTGCGCACGCGTTTGGCCCACCCGACCGAGAAAGAGAAGCCGCAGCACGCGACGGTGCACGAACCTGTCGCGGCGATCGACCAACCAGATCCCACAGAAGTATCCTCCGACAATAAGACGGACAGGTCATCGGAGAAGCAACATCCGGTCGATCATGCCACGAGGGCAGACGTCCAGGGCCAATCGGGCGTTGCTGTTGCGGTCGGGCAGGAGATCGCGCTTGCGTCTGCCGTGAAGCTGCAGATGCTACAGTCCTCCGACAGGGACGTGTCTGCGCGCGACGAGCGGTCCTCGACGATGAAGCGCGACGCTCCGGCCATGGGCGCGGCGAAGGCAGCGCCGGCCGACACCGCCCCATCCAGTGTCGCTTCGACCGGCACGCGCTCGCAGGCTGCGGCTTCGCAAGCGATGGCCGCGCCGCAGTTGCCATCGACGCAAGGAAAGGAGCCTTCGAGCGCAATGCCTGCGTCACCAGGCTTCGAAGCGGTCACGGCCAATGTCGAGCGTGCTGCCAGGGCTTCGACGCGCGCCGCGCTGCCCGAGACGACCAAGGTCACCGTGGTCCAGCAGGAAACCCATCTGCCGCCGGCGCAGTTCAACGCCCCGCAACAGGTCGCCAATGCAGTCGTCGCCGAGTTGAAGGAGTCCTCGGCTCCGACAGCGTCGGCAACGCCGGATCTTGCAGCTTCCCGGACCGATGCGCCGGATCAGCCGCTCAAGATCCTGACCATCAATCTCGAGCCGCCGGCGCTCGGCAACGTCACCGTGCGCCTGCGTCTCGTCGGCACCGAAGTGTCCGTCCAGCTTGCCGCCGAGCGCAAGGACACGAGCCAAATGCTCGACCAGCAGCGCGACCAGATCCGCGATCTCATGCAGTCGGCGGGCTACGTCGCCGACGTCGCGCCGGTCCAGCACGGCTCGCTGGACGGATTCCAGAGCGGCTCCGGCCATTCGCAGCCGCAGCTCTCGGGCCAGCACCAGCCCTCGTCGCAGTCGCAAGGCGCGTTCGGCGGCGCCGGCACGTCCCCGGGGCAGTCCGACGGCGGTGCGAAGCAGGCCCGGCAGGAGCGCCAGTTCAACCAGGAGACGCGTCATGATCAGGACGTGGCGCCGCATCATCGTCGCGGCCCTGTTTATCTCTAGTGCGAGCGCTGCCCGGGCGGCCGAGGAAATTGCGCGCCCCTGCGAGCGTGAGATGGCGCGTGCGGCTCGGCAGCACGGGATTCCGCTCGGCATTCTCTACGCGGTCGGCCTCACCGAGACCGGTCGGCGCGGCGCGCTGCATCCCTACGCCCTCGGTGCCGACGGCCAGACCGTGTTCGCCAAGGACATGAACGACGCAATCGCGAATTTCGAGACGATGCGCAGCAAGGGGATCAAGCTCATCGACCTCGGTTGCATGCAGATCAACCACTATTATCACGGCGACAAGTTCGCTTCGGTACGGGCGATGTTCGATCCCGCTGGGAACGTCGACTACGCCGCGCGCTTCCTGAAAGAGCTGAAGCAGCGCGAAGGCAGCTGGACCATGGCGGTCGCGCGCTACAATGCCGGTCCCAACAACCAGCCGGCTCAGAAGCGCTACGTCTGTCACATCGTCGCTCATCTCGTATCGAGCGGCTTCGGCGCGTGGACCGACAAGGCGCGCTCGTTCTGCCAACCGAAAACAACATGACAACAGGAAGTTGTGCATCGCTTCCAATCGTCAGCCCCGCGCAAGCAAGACCCCCCATTGTAGCTGCAACCTACCAAAGGAGCCCAATTCATGAGCCTGTATGGTGTTATGCGCACCGGCGTTTCCGGCATGTCTGCGCAGTCCAACAAGCTGTCGACGGTCTCGGACAACATCGCCAACGTCAACACGACCGGCTACAAGCGGGCTTCCACGGAGTTCTCCTCGCTGATCCTGAAGAGCGGCTCCGGCAACTACGATTCCGGCGCCGTCGAGACCACGGTCCGCTACGCCATCACCGATCCCGGGCATACGCAGTTCACCACGTCGAGCACGGACCTCGCCGTTCAGGGCAATGGCTTCTTCGTGGTGTCGAACGCAAACAATACGCAGCAGTATCTGACGCGCGCCGGCTCCTTCGTGCCGGACAGTCAGGGCAATCTGGTCAACGCGGCCGGCTTCTATCTTCTAGGTCAGCCCGGTCTCGTGACCAACTTCTCGCAAAATAGCCTGGCCGGAATGCAGATCGTGAACGTCGCTCAGGTCTCACAGGTGCCGGTGCCGTCGACCGCGGGAACGCTGACGGCCGGCAATCTGGATCCGAAGGCGGCTGTTATTGCGGGTCCGCCCGGCCCCGCGTCATATTCCTCGAAGAGCTCGATCGTGGCCTACAACAATATCGGCCAGCCCGTCACGCTCGACGTCTACATGTCTCACACCGCGACGGCGGCCGGCTCGGACACCTGGCAGATCCAGGTGTACGATTCCGCGACCGGTACCTCGCTCGCCCCCGCCACCACCTTCACCTTCGACACCACGGCGGCCGGCAAGGGCGCTCTGGCTGCTGCAAGCCCGACCGGTCTCACCGTGACTGTGCCGGGCGGCGCGGCGCTGACCATGGACCTGTCGAACATGACGCAGGCCGGCACCGACTTCAGCTTCAAGGCGACCGTCAACGGCAGTGCTCCTTCGGCCATCGACAAGGTCGACGTCGACGAGGCGGGCCACGTGACGGCAATCCTCAAGAATGGCCAGCAACGGACGCTCTACACCATCATGCTCGCCGACGTCGCGAGCCCCGACAATCTGACACCGGAGCCGGGCAACGTCTATTCGACCAACATGAATTCCGGCAACGCGCAGGCCGGAAATGCCGGCACCGGCGGGCTCGGCACGATCCAGTCCGGCGCCCTGGAAGCCTCTAACGTCGACCTCGCGGACGAACTCACCGGGATGATCGAGGCCCAACGCGGCTTCACCGCGAACTCGAAATCGTTCCAGACCGGTGCAGACCTGCTCGACGTCGTCGTCAACTTGAAGCGCTGAATTCTTCAGCGCCCATTCCGGGCAAGAGCAAGCCATGTCCCTTACCTCCGCTCTCGACTCCGCTCGCGCTTCGCTCATGGCGTCGGGCATTCAGTCCTCGACGATCTCGCGCAACATCGCCGGCGCCAGCGCTGCCGGCTATTCGCGCAAGATCGCCGTTCTGGACAATCTGCCAGGTGCCGGCGTCTATGTCGCGGCGATCCAGCGCGCCGCGAGCGGCGGCCTGTTCACCAACGTCCTGACCACGACCTCGGCGTCCGCCAAGCAAAGCGTGATCTACGACGGTCTCCAGAAGATCGCGGCGTCGACCGTGGATGATCCCGAACTCGAGCAGTCGCCGACGGCGCAGCTCAATGCGCTGAAGCAGGCGCTGCAGAAATACGCCAATGCCCCGGACAACACCACGTTGGCGCAGGCGGCGGTCGCGTCCGCCAAGGATATGGCCACCGCGCTGAACCAGGCGACCCGGACCGTGCAGTCGGTCCGCGAGGGCGCCGATGCCGACATGAACACGTCGGTTCAGAACATCAACCAGTTGCTCTCCCAGTTCGCGACCGTGAATACCGCGATCGTGAAGGGCACGATCTCCGGCGACGACATCACCGATTACCTCGACCAGCGTGACAACATCGTCTCGAAGCTGTCGCAGGAGGTCGGCGTCTCGATGTCGATCCGTACCAACGGCGACGCGGCGCTCTACACCGACAGTGGCGTCGTGCTGTTCGACAAGACGGCGCGGACGGTGAGCTTTGCGCCGACGAATGTCTACACCGCCGGCACCACGGGTAATGCCGTCTACATCGACGGCGTCCCCGTGACCGGGGCCAATTCGGTGATGCCGCTGAAATCGGGCAAGCTCGCAGGGCTGGCCCAGCTGCGTGACCGGGACACCGTCACCTATCAGAGCCAGCTCGATGAAATCG
Source organism: Bradyrhizobium sp. USDA 326 (assembly GCF_049739485.1). NCBI lineage: Bacteria > Pseudomonadati > Pseudomonadota > Alphaproteobacteria > Hyphomicrobiales > Nitrobacteraceae > Bradyrhizobium > Bradyrhizobium sp. USDA 326. The sequence continues at coordinate 1,013,593 of NZ_JBMGQA010000001.1, read as the reverse complement.
CGCGCGGTCTGATCAATACGTTCAGGGAAAGCGATCAGACCGCCGCGGCGCTGCCCGACGTTCCCGGCCTCTTCACCTATCCCGGCGCACCGGCGATGCCGGCGAGCGCAACCGTCTCGGTGGGCCTCGCCGGCACGATCTCGGTCGCTGCATCGGTCGATCCGACCTTGGGCGGCAACCCGAATCTGCTGCGCGACGGCGCGATCAGCGGCAACCCCGCCTACCAATACAACACCGCCGGCAACGGAGGCTACTCGACCCGGCTGCAGCAGCTCATCGGCGGCATGGATGCGTCGCAGCCGTTCGATCCAACAACGCAAGGCAAGCCGAGCGGCAACCTGATCGACTTCGCGTCGTCCTCGACGAGCTGGATCGAGAACCAGCGCAAGACTGCCAACGACAACTCCGAGTACCAGGCCACGCTGCTCAACCGCAGCATCACGGCGCTGTCGAACGTCAACGGCGTCAACATGGACGACGAGATGGCGTTGATGCTCCAGGTCGAGCGCACCTATTCGGCTTCGTCAAAGATCATCTCGACCGTCGATGAAATGCTGCAGAGCCTGCTGGCTGCCGTGGGGAACTAAGCCATGATGAGCGCGAACTACGTCTCGACCTTGATGCTGTCCTCGTCCTTGAGGTTCTCGATCACGAACAACCAGGCGGCGTTGAGCAGGGCAACGACCGAGGCGACCACCGGACGCTTCTACGATGTCGGCCTCGAACTCGGCGCCACGACGGGAAGCGACCTCACGCTGCGGGCGGACTGGAGCTTCGCCGACCAGCTCGTCGACACCAACGGTCTCGTCGCGGGACGCCTGGACGTGACGCAGAACCGGATCACGCAGCTCAACAAGACCGCGACCGACTTCCTCAAGGATCTGATCGCGGCCCGCAGCACCGATGGCGGCGGGCGGGTCATCCTGCCGCCTGCAGCCTCCAATCTCCAGGACCTCATCGGCGCGTTGAATGTCTCCTATAACGGCTCGTCGCTGTTCTCGGGCATCAACACGCAGAACGCGCCCATCACGCCGTACGCCGCGGGCTCGGCCAGCAAGAACCGGGTCGATGCCGATTTTCTCGCGACCTTCGGCTTCCCGCAATCCTCGCCCGCCGTGGCCACCATCACTCCGGCCCAGATGCAGACCTTCCTGGACACCACCTTCGATGCCGAGTTCGCGAGCCCGGCCTGGAACACCAACTGGTCCTCGGCGACGGACCAGACCATGCAAAGCCGCATCTCCACCACCGAGATCGCGGAAACGTCGGTGAGCGCCAACGAGATCGGCTTCCGCAGGCTCGCCGAGGCCTACACCATGATGGCCGATCTCGGGAATGTGAGCCTGAGCCAGGAGACGTTCCAGGTCGTCGTGGACAAGGCCATCGGCCTCGTCGGCAACGCCATCAACGACCTCGCCGCGCTCGGCGGCAGTGTCGGCACGGTCCAGCAGCGGGTCACCACCGCAACCGCCAAGCTCAAGACGCAGCAGGACATTCTGAACAATCAGATCGTCGGTATGGAGAAGGTCGACCCGACCGAAGCCTCGGTCCGGGTCAACACCCTGCAGACCCAGATCCAGACGGCGCTGGCGCTCACCTCGCAGCTCCAGAAGATCAGCCTCATCAATTACCTCTGAGGCGGAGCTCGTAACCTTTGTCTAGTTGTTCGGTCTCCTGCGCAGAGTGACGCTGATGACGTTTGAAGCCTATGAAGCGGTCGTTGACGAAAGTGGCTATGAGGCGCGAAGCCGCGAGCGGCAGGCGCTCACTCTCGGAATCGACCGGCTCGAGCGGATCCAGAAGGGCCGCTTCAGCGCCGAGGATCTGGTCGAGAGCCTGCTCTATGTGCGGCGGCTATGGACGATCTTCATCGAAGATCTCGCGCATCCGGAGAATGGTCTGCCGGACAAGCTGCGCGCCGACATCATCTCGATCGGACTGTGGGTCGTCAAGGAAGCCGACCGCCTTCGCGAGCAGAGGTCGAACGACGTGGTGCAGCTCATCGAAATCAACCGCCTGATCCGAGACGCGCTTTAATGAAGATCTCCTTGCGGGCGGGCGAACGGATCTACATCAACGGCGCGGTGCTTCGCGTGGACCGCAAGGTCTCCGTCGAGCTCGTCAACGACGTGATGTTCCTGCTCGAGGGGCAGGTCATGCAGGCTTCCGACGCCACCACGGCGCTGCGGCAGCTCTATTTCATCGTCCAGCTCATGCTGATGAATCCGACCGACGTTCGCGACGCTGCGGCGCTCTACGCGCAACATCATGCGGCCCTGCGTGCCGTGTGCGAGAGCCGCGAGATGCTGGACGGACTTGGTGTCGTCGACGAGCTGGTAAGCGCGACCCGCTACTTCGAGGCGCTCAAGCGGATTCGAGCCCTGTTCCCGGTAGAGCAGGCCATCCTGGCCGGCGCCGCCACTATTCCTCCAGTCGAGGCTGCCTGACAGCGGAGAGACACATGAACGTCACCAGCGCGACCGATAGCACCAGCAGGTCCAGTTCGACCGACTCCGGCTCGGCGACGTCGAGCAACACCGTGGACTACAATACGTTTCTTCAGCTCCTCATCGCCGAGATGAAGAATCAGGATCCCACCAATCCGATGGATACTTCGCAATATATGAGTCAGTTCGCCCAGCTCTCGACGGTCGAGCAGGCGATGCAGACGAATTCGAAGTTGGATGCGCTGCTGTCCTCGCAGTCCTTGTCGCAGGCCAACGGGCTGATCGGGAAGACAGTCAGCTTCACCGACTCGACCGGTGCCAGTTTCAGCGGCAAGGTCGTTTCGGTCTCCATTAACAGCGACGGCTCCATCGCGACCCTCGCGGACGGCACCAAGGTCGCCGTCGGGCCCGGGCTCACGATCAGCCAGTCATGAACGAGCGGGACGCCCTCGATATCGTCCAGGCCGCGATCTGGACCATCATCGTCGCCTCCGGGCCCGCGGTCGGCGCCGCGATGCTGGTCGGCACCGTCATCGCGTTGATCCAGGCCCTGACCCAGATCCAGGAGGTGACGCTGACCTTCGTTCCAAAGATCATCGTCATTCTCCTGGTCGTTGCCGTCTCGGGCTCTTTCATCGGCGCGCATCTCTCGACCTTCACCGAAATGGTCTATTCGCGGATCGAGCACGGCTTCTGATCCGGACAACCCCGGCACCACCCTCGCGTAAGCTTTGCACGGCAGATTGCGGGCGGACCCTTCTGCCGGTGACCCATGGCCGATACGTTAGCTGCCAGCCTGCCCAGCCCGCGCCGCCTCGGAGCGGACGCCTTCTTCGCGGCCGGCATCGTGACCATGCTCACGATCCTGTTCCTGCCGATTCCGCCGATCCTGATCGATCTCGGCCTTGCGTTCTCGATCGCACTGTCGGCGCTGATTCTGATGGTCGCGCTATGGATTCAGCGGCCGCTCGACTTCTCGGCCTTCCCGACCGTGCTGCTGATCGCGACGATCCTCCGCCTAGCGCTGAACATCGCGACGACGCGCCTGATCCTGTCGCGGGGCGGGGAGGGCGAACAGGCCGCGGGCTATGTCGTTGCCGGCTTCTCGAAGTTCGTCATGGGCGGCGACTTCGTCATCGGCCTGATCATCTTCGCGATCCTTGTCACGGTGAATTTCGTCGTGATCACCAAGGGTGCGACGCGTATCGCCGAGGTGGGCGCCCGTTTCACCCTGGACGCCATTCCCGGCAAGCAGATGGCAATCGACGCGGACCTGTCCGCCGGCCTGATCGACGACAAGGAAGCCCAGCGTCGACGGCGCGAGCTCGAAGAGGAGAGCGCGTTCTTCGGCGCCATGGACGGCGCCTCGAAGTTCGTCCGCGGCGACGCCATCGCCGGCCTCATCATTACTGCAATCAACATCTTCGGCGGCATCGTCATCGGCGTCACCCATCACGGATTGACTCTTTCCCGCGCCGCTGACGTTTACACCAAGCTCTCCGTCGGCGACGGTCTGGTGTCGCAGATGCCGGCGTTGATCGTGTCGCTGTCGGCGGGCCTCCTGGTCTCCAAGGGCGGGACCAGGGGCTCGGCGGAGCAGGCGGTGCTGCGGCAGCTCGGCGGCTATCCGCGCGCGGTGTCGGCTGCCGCGCTGATGATGTTCGTGCTCGCCCTGATGCCGGGGCTCCCGATGGCGCCGTTCGTGCTGCTTGGGGGTGTCATGGCCTTCGTCGGCTATTCGCTGCCGAGGCGGCAGGCGGCGCGGGAGCGCAAGGAAGCCGCATCCAAGGCCGACGAGCGCGCCCAGGCCGAGGCCAAGGAATCGGTGAAGGAGCAGCTCAAGACCGCCGAGATCGAGCTGGCGCTCGGCGGCCACCTTTCTGTCCATCTCCTGGGTTCGCGCACCGAGCTCGCCCACCGCGTTGCCAAGATCCGCAAGAAGTTTGCCAAGCAGTACGGCTTCGTCATTCCCGAGATCAAGCTCACCGACAATCTGTCGATCGATCCCAAGAGCTACCAGATCCGGATCCACGACACGCGCGTTGCCCATGGCGAGCTCAGGCTCGGCGAGGTGCTGGTTCTGGTCGACAAGGACGGCAAGCCCGACGTGCCGGGCGACGAGGTGATTGAGCCTGCCTTCGGCATGAAGGCGCTGTGGGTGACGGAGGCCTTCACCGACGAAGTCAAGCGGCAGGGCTGCAAGCCGGTCGACAATCTGTCGGTTCTGCTCACGCATTTGAGTGAAGTGATCAGGGCGAATCTAGCCCAGCTCCTGTCCTATAAGGACATGCGCGCGCTGCTCGAGCGGCTCGATCCCGAATACAAGCGCCTTGTCGAGGATCTCTGCCCCTCGCAGATCTCCTATTCGGGCCTGCTGACCATCCTCAAGATCCTGCTGGCCGAGCGAGTCTCCATTCGCAATCTTCACCTGATCCTCGAGGCGATCGCCGAGATCGCGCCCCATCTGCGGCGCTCCGAGCAGGTCGCAGAGCACGTGCGGACGCGGCTTGCCCAGCAGATCTGCGGCGACCTTTCCGACAATGGCGTGCTCAACGTTGTCCGTCTCGGCAACCGTTGGGACCTGGCGTTCCACCAGAGCCTGAAGCGCGATGCCAAGGGCGACGTCGTCGAGTTCGACGCCGACCCGCGCCTGATCGAGCAGTTCGCGACCGAAGCCAGCGCCGCGATCCGCAAATTCACTGAGAACGGCACCAGCGTGGTGCTGGCGGTGACCCCCGAGGCACGTCCGTATGTCCGGATGATCCTGGAGCGGGTGTTCCCGACCCTGCCGATCCTGTCGCATGTCGAAGTCGCGCGCAGCATCGAGATCAGGGCGCTCGGAGCCGTATCGTGATCAGCGGCCTCGCGGACAGCGTATTGGTGACGTTCATCGTGTTCTGCCGCATCGGCGCCTGCCTCATGCTGGTGCCGGGCTATTCCAGCGTCAACGTTCCGCCCCAGGTGCGCTTGTTCGTCGCGTTGGTCACGACGTTTGCGCTGACGCCGATCCTGATCGCGGTCCTCAAGCCGCTCACGGACAATGCGGCACCGCTGACGCTGGCGCTCCTGATCTGCTCGGAGCTCGTGGTCGGCAGCATCATCGGCCTCGGCGGACGGGTGTTCTTTCTCGCGCTCCAGACCATGGCGACCATGATGGCCAGTGCGATCGGGCTGAGCAACATCCCGGGGACGCCGGTCGGCGACACCGATCCGGCGCCGGCCCTGGTGCCCCTGATCATGGCGGCCGTCACCACGCTGTTCTTCATGACCGACCAGCATTGGCAGGTGCTGCGCGGGCTGATGAACTCCTACGACGTCTGGCAGCCCGGCAGCAAGCTTGGTGGCAGCGTGGCGCTCGACCTGCTCGTCGGCCGCCTCTCGGAAGCCTTCGTCCTGACGCTGCGGATCACCAGTCCCTTCATCGTCTATTCGGTGATCGTCAACCTGGCGGTCGGCCTGATCAACAAGCTGACGCCGGCGATCCCGGTCTATTTCATCTCCGTGCCCTTCGTGCTGTTCGGCGGCTTCCTGCTGCTCTACCTCACCAGCGACGAACTGCTGACGCAATTCATGCTCGGCGTCTCGTCGTGGCTGGCGGAGTGACCCGATCATGACGTCGCGCTCGGACAAGCTCGGCCGGATGGTTTCGCTGGTGAAGCTCCAGCTTCGGCTGTCCGAATGGCAGCTCGCGCAACTGCGGCAGCAGGAGCGCAGCCTGCAGGACGAGCAGGAATGGCTGGTCGGAGCCCTGAACGATGGCAGGCCGCCCGCGGGCTCGTCGAGTGAATCGATCGCGCGGCGCTTGAACAGGACGAGCGCCGGCGCACGCGCAGTACAGGTGCAGGCCGCGCAGCAGCTCGGCCAGGTTCGCGCGGAAAGCCGCCGCGTGAAGCAGCTCGAGGAAGTCGCAAAGGCGGCGCTCGCAGACAAGCTGCGTGACGCGGAGAAGCGCTCGCTCGAGGAGATGACGGGAATAAGCCCTGCCGTGCACGCCTGGATGCCACGGCCAGCCAACCGGGACAAGATATGATCGTGACCGCGACACCCGACCTCGTTCTCGATGTCCTCGAAGCCGCCGATCCCGTGACCCAGCGCGCGGCAACCGCGAAGCTCGACGCGTTGAAATCCGCCGATGCCGACTTCGCCGCGGCGATGGACGCGGAGATCGGCAAGGCTGCTGCCGATCAATCCGCGACGAGGGGCTCGGAATTGCAGCCGGGCGCAGCGAACAGTCCGCCAGTGCAGATGATCAAGGCGCCGGCATCCGGCGAGGTTTACCGCAAGTTCGAAGCTTTCATCCTCCAGACCTTCGTCGAGACGATGTTGCCGAAGGAGTCGGAGGAGGTGTTTGGCAAGGGCACGGCTGGCGGCGTCTGGAAGTCGATGCTTGCAGAGCAGCTTGGCAACCAGTTGGCAAAGGGCAAGGGCATTGGCATCGCCAAGCAGCTCGCCGCCGCACATCCGGCGGGGCCGGACGCTGCGGCGAAGGCCGGATCATGATCCGCGAACGAGTGACAGAAGTTGAGGGGTGAATTTCCGATGCAGGTACAAGAAGGCGCGGCGGTCATGGCAATGGACCAGACGGTCGCGGACACCGAGGTGACGACGACGGAAGCAGCAGCAAGCCATGCTCTGCTGCCCGTGCTGCTGCCGATCGCGGGTGACGAAGCGATGGTCGATGCCGCGGATGCGGCGAGATCGGACGAGGTGCGCGGCCTGCTGGCCGCAATCCGCAGGCTCGCGAATATCGTCGAGGAGGAGACGGCCGCGCTCGCGACGGGCCGGAAGATCGATTTCGACGACTTCAGCGCGCGGAAGAGCCGGAGCATGCTCGAGTTCGTCCGCCTGATGCGGGCACGGATGCATCTCGGCGGCGAAGTCGATATCACCGAGGAGATTCAGCGGCTGCGCGAGAAGCTCGAGCGGAATCGTTCCATTCTGGAAATGCACTATGACGCGGTGCGTGAGGTCGCGAGCATCATCGTCACGGCGATCAAGGAAGCCGAATCGGACGGCACTTATACCGGTCGCGCAGCGCAGGACGGAAAATGATCAGGCTGGTGCTGGGCGGACTGTGGGTATGCATCCTCACCGCGGGCACGAGCTATGCCGTCGCCTATTGGAAGGAGAACGGCAGCCTGTTGCCGGCGAAGGACGAATATCTCGACGGGCTGCAATATCAGAAGACGAGGGCACTGAGCGTGCCCATGGTCGAGAACGGCAATGTGCAGGGTTACATCGTCGCGCGCTTCGTCTACACCGTCGAGGGGCGGACCATGCGCCAGCTGAACGTTCCTCCAGAACCGTTCGTCGTCGACGAGGCCTTTCGCAGGATCTATGCCGACGAGCGCCTCGATTTCGGGAAGCTCGCCCGTTACGACCTCTCCATCCTGACGACGGCCATCAAGCAGCGTGTCAACGAACGGATGCAGACTGAAATCGTCCAGGACGTCCTGATCGAGGACTTCAACTACGTGTCCAGGGAAGAATTTCAGCAGAAGCCGTAGCTCTTTTCTGCGGCCATCCTTCGAGACGCCGCTTCGCGGCTCCTTAGGATGAGGAGGCGCGTCAGCGCCGTCTCGAAGGACGAGGCGTGCGCTCAGCTCGCCGCAATGCGATCCCCAGCCCTGATGCAGGAGGCAAACGCACCTCCATGGTGGCTCGGGCAGGGCTCATCCCAGGCCGCTGCCGCTGAAAGTACAACGGCCTCTGCAAAGGTGTTCGCAGAGGCCGTTGCCGGTTTCGTGGCAGTGTCTTGCCGTCTCAGTTTCCGGCCGGATAGGCCGCCGGGGCGGCATGCACCCTGTTCAGGAGGATGCCGACCTCGTCGAGCTCCTGCGCCGGTTCGTCGAGGGACTCGCCGGCCGGGATGTTGAGGCGGTATCCGACGTAACGTCGGGCCACGATCGCGTCGAAGCCGAGGCGGTCGCGGAGCTTCTTGCGCAGCTTGCTCACGTGACTCTCGATCACGCTCTCGTCGAAGGTGGACTCGAAGATGCCGTAGACCGCGTTGAAGATCTGCGTCTTGGTGATCCACTTGCCGTGGTTGGCGACCATATATTCGAGAATGCGCAGTTCGCGGCGGGGCAGGGTGAGGGCGTGCCCCGCGATCTCAGGGTCGCGGCCGTTGAAGAAGACCTGGATCCTGCTCTCGCAGGGCCTCGGCAGCTCGCCTACCCGGCGTCGCGCGATGGCAGCCGTTCTGGCGAGGATCTCGCGCAGGTGAACCGGCACGTGCACGACGTCGTCGACGCCCGATTCGAACAGCTCCAGCGTGTTCTTGAGCATCTTCTGGCCGCTCACGGCGATGATGGGCGCCGAGGAACGCTTGCGCATCGCCCGTGGCAGCCTTCCGCGTGCATCGCAATCCCCGAGGAGAAAGGCGTCCACCGCTGCCAGATCCGATTCACTTGCGGATTGCAGCCAGTCCCAGAATTCTCCGGAGGAGAAGCCGATCGACGACACACCTTCGCGAACGAGCCCTCCGACGTAGCTGTTCGCGACGCTCTCGCGATCATCAACGATAATATACATCAGTCTTTCGCCCCTGTTTCGCACTTGTTGCGGCCGGCTGGTTGTTGTGATGCTCCGGCTCGGCAACGATGCTGTTTGACGACATTCCTTCCCGCGAACGTTGTTATGGTTTCGATATTCGCGGGCAGCCCTACGCATTCAGTGCCTGCGTTCCCGCAGGCCTGCTACATCAACTCGATACTGAACGCTTACTGGGTGAGGTCCGGCGGGTGCCTTGCGGATCACCTCGCGGAGCGGATTGAGAAAACGACCTAGAACAGTTGCGCCAAGTTGCTCATCGCGTCCGAACACTGCTGAACTATGTCGATCTCCCCGCCAACTGGCGAGAATCACTTGAGTAGGACCGTAACAATTGCCGATTTCCGATCAAGCGTGCGCAACAAAGCGGTTGCTACACGTGCTTTATGTTGTTGATACGTTTCTGGTTGTTTCTTGATGTACTCAATCGCATCAGTTGATTTGGAATCTAAACTAGTTTCGCGGCGCGGCGGTTGTAATGTTGCGCAACCCCGTACAATTACAGCTATTTTTAGCAGTGTGCAGGTCGGGCAAATCGAGGGCTCTTCAACCCGGGATTGACTCCCGGGCTCGCCTTTCCAGATGCGACAACTCGACTCACTCTTCGCGAGACGACGCCAGCCTGCTGAAATCTTGGCGAGTGTGTGTCTTTCGAGTCGCACTATCGCCACGTGTATGGCGCGATTGACTCATGCGGAGTCGCACCATGCGCTAGTGGCAAGTTTTCGATGCGCACGTTTCAGGCAAGCTTCGGCAAATAATGTCGCCGTTCGACAGATCGAACGAACGGAGCATTTTCACATGTTGTCCGACGGACAAGCTCGTCCCAACGCGACCGCGGATGCTTCCGCGGCGGCGAAGCCGACTCCGGAGGCGCGCGATGCAAAGGACAGTGCGACGCCGGCGGCCAAAGCTGGTGCCGGCGCAAAGCGTGTATCGGCTGCGGCGAGCGACGAAGCTCTCGCGAAGGAAGCTCTCGAGGGGCTGAAGCGCATTCGTGCCAAAGCGCGCCTCGACAAGATGGCGATCCCGAAACCTGCGCCGGCCGTGATCAAGCCGGCCGTGATCGTGGCGAAACCGCCGCCACCCCGTCCGACCTGGGTCGCACCGCTCGCGACTCTGGCGGTCGCTGCCATGTTGGTGGTCTGCGCCTGCACCGGCGTGATTGCCTATCTCACCACGCAGCCCGCTCAGAGCAACGTTGCGGCCAGTGCCGAGATCAGAAATCTGCGGGAGACCGTCGCGCAACTGCGCAGGCAGGTATCGGGCGTGTCCGAAAATCTCGATGGCTTGCGGACTGCGGTCGATCAATCGAGCAAGGTGACGAATGATCGCTTCGGCAGATTTGCCGAGAACCTGGACCGGATCGAACGGGTGAGCTCGTCCTCGACGGCGAAACTTGACAAGCTCGCCCAAGCCCAAGCCCAAGCCCAAGCCCAAGCCCAGGTTCAGGCTCCGGCGCCGGCAATGGTCCAATCGCAGCCGGCGTCACAGCAAGGGCCGATGATGGCTTCGGTCGCAGCGCCCGAATTCACCGGCTCGGTGCCTGCGGCCGAGCGTGCGTCGGTGCCGCGCAAGACGATCAAGGGCTGGTCGGTCCGCCAGGCCTATGAAGGGATTGCGATCCTGCAAGGCCCGAACGGGGTCATCGAGGCCGTGCTGGGACAACAGGTGCCCGGCCTCGGTCGCATCGAAGAGATCAGGAACGAGAACGGGCGCCTGGTGGTGGAATCCAGCGGCGGCGTCATCTATTCGTCACGTAAGGCAACGCCTTGATCGCGCCGTCGTCTATTGACGGTGATGCTCGAAGCTGGTGCATAGCAGATCGACCTCCGTCTCCGCGATCGGTGCGCGAAAGAGGCGGCAGCTGAACTCGACCGTCGTCTTGCTGTCCGTGGTGGTGCGATCTTCCCGCAGGAAGATGCATCGCTTGCAAACGTCGGTGTGATGCCGCTGCTCGGCTGCGTCGGACTGATCCAGCACGTGCCGGAACGTGTCGCGGAAGCGGATCTTGACGTCGTCGTCGAGAACGGCAATCGCTTCGACGAGAACGTTGACGGGGTCGCGCACGAGGAACTTCTTGCCCTGCTGGGTCACGCTCAACATCACCGACCGCTTGTCCGTGGCCGAGCGCTTTCGTTCGAGGTAGCCGAGCCGCTCGAGCTCGCCGATGATGAACGAGGCGGTGCCCCGTGTGGTGCCGACGTAGCTCGCCAGCGCCGAGGGCGTTCGGGAAAAGCGGTTGGCCCGGGAGAGAAAGCGCAGCGCCATCCATTCGCGGTCGCGCAAGCCGTGCTTGGTGCCTTCGAACCACAGGATTCGCGCGGCCTGCTCCAACAGTTCAATCGATTCGCGAGCCAAATTCATTTCAGTTCCAGGTCGTATAAGCGTTCATTCAATTGAGCTTTCGGTAGCGCAATCTGAGTGGACGAGAATGAAGCCCGCGAGCGCTCCTTCGTCCGTTGGCGGGCGGCGGATGGCTGGGGAAGAAGCCTTTCCGTTTCGGAGCGGAGATGGAACTTCCGACCGTGGAACTAGTGCGTCGCAAAGAAAGTTCGAGTAAATCGCGCAGCTCGGATCCTCGGAAAATTTCAATCAAATGACGACGGTTCGCCCGAGATTGGCGATGTTGTTCGTTGCGCGAGCAACATGATTTGTCGTTGCCGCCACGCCAGTGGCCATTTGTTGCGGCTGAGCATGTCTAGTGTGCGAACAGGGGCATTTTTCGCAATCTCTAGCGGCGTGGCCGGCCGGGAGAGAACCGACTTTTTCGGTTAATGGATGTTGCGACGCAATGCAGCTAGACGGTTAAGCCCGGCACACGCGCGATCCAGGGAATGTCAGGGTGTCGTTGGGCATTGGACAAGCCGCGCGGTTCAACGACAAAGCGTGCCGCCTTCATAGCTATGACCGGCAATATCCTGGAATTCGACGACTCGTGCGCGCAGGATGGTGATTTGCGTTTCGTCGGCAACTATTGGCGAATGCGTCGCCCCTGAGCGTAGCAGGCAGCAGGAAGGGATGGACCAATGAACTCGAAACTGTCATGACGTCCGACGTCGTCGGGCTGACCAAAAGTGCTCCGGTCTCACGTCGCGGATTCATGAGTGCCACCGCGGCCGTGTGGCGGCGGGCTACACGCTTGCGGCCGGGCCGGTGCGCGCCGAGGTGGTCACGACCGACACCAATGGTCTCGAAGCCGGCGATGCCAAGATCAAGGTCGGCTCCGAGGAGATGCCCGCCTATTTCGCCCGTCCGGCCAGCAATACCAGGGCGCCGGTGGCCGAAGAGCCCAATGCAGCTCGCGCCAGAGATGAAGGCGCCGGTGCTCGGCCTCTACGGCGGCGCCGATACCGGCATTCCCGTCGCCCAGGTCGAGCAGATGAAGGCAGCGCTCGAGCAGAACAAGAAGACGGCCGAGTTCAAGATCTATCCCGATGCGCCGCACGGTTTCCATGCCGACTATCGCGGCAGCTACCGCAAGGACGCCGCGGAAGATGCCTGGAAGCAGGCGCAGGCCTGGTTCAAGAACTACGGCGTGTTGAGCTGACGCACGGTTCAAGGGGCGGCCGGATCGGCCGTCCTTTTGATTTCGGCGCAGCAATCTCACTTCGTCATCGCGCCATAGACGATGTCCTGGACCTGCTCGCGGTAGTATTTCCTGAGCTCGCCGGGCGCGGCCGTCCCCACCACAACGGCGAGACGCTCCTTGGGATCGCAGAAGAACTGCGTTCCGTAGGCGCCGTTCCAGGTGAACTCGCCGGGATTGCCGGGGACCGACGACAATCCTTCGCTGGTCCGGACCGCAACCGAAAGGCCGAAGCCGAAGCCGCCGCGATGCGGCTCGACATTGGCCACCTTGTTCTTGATCTCGGGGCCGAGGTGATCGGATGTCATGTGGTGCACGGTCTTCGGACCGAGGATGCGCTGGCCGTCGAGCTCGCCGCCGTTGAGCAGCATCTGTCCGAAGCGGATGTAGTCGCCGACCGTCGCGAACGAGCAGGCGCCGCCACAATCGAACTTGGTCGGGGTGTCCAGGAGCCTGATGGCCTGCGGCTTGCCGGTGAGCGGATCGTTCGTGAACGGGTGGGCAAGGCGAGGGCGCTGCGCGTCGGTCGGGTGGAAGGTCGCATCCTTCATGCCGAGCGGCTGCCAGACATTGGCGGCGAGATAGTCGCCGAGCTTCTGCTCACTCACCTTCTCGACAACCGCGCCGAGCACGTCGATCGAGAAACCATATTCGAACTCGGTCGAGGGCTGATGCGCCAGCGGCAGCTTGGTGATGCGATCGATGAAGGCCTGGGTGTCGCCTTCGATCGCCAGCGCGATATTGCCGCGCCACCGGGCTCGACGAGTCCGCTCGATGCCTAGATCACGACCGCGCTGGGATGAAGTCAAGCGCGGGCGGGGCATGTCTGGGAAGCGCGGGAGTGCAGGAACGCTATCGTCCTTCGCCTGCCCGCCACAGCGCCTCGAGGCCCTGCCGATAGGTGGGGTAGGCCAGCGTGACGCCGAGCTCGCGCTTCAATTTCGCGTTGGAGACACGGGCGCTGCTGGCATAGAAGCTGCGGGCCATTGCCGACATCTCGGCGGTCGCGAACGCCTCTTCGGGCGGCGGCGCCATGCCCATCAGCTTCGCCGCATGGGCGATCACGTCCTGCGGCGGCGCGGGCTCGTCGTCGCAGACGTTCCAGATGCCGCCGCTCGCGTGACGAATAGCGGCCATAATCGCGCTCGCGATGTCCTCGACATGGATGCGATTGAAGACCTGTCCCGGCTTGACGATGCGCCTCGCCGTTCCCGCGCGCAGCGTCACGAGCGCGTTGCGGGCGGGACCGTAGATGCCCGCGAGCCGCAGGATGGCCGCATCGCCGCGCGCCGCGTCCGTCCAGGCCTGCTCCGCAGCAACGCGCATGCGCGTGCGGTCGAGGACGGCCTGAGGCGGCGTGCTCTCGTCGACCCATGCAGCGCCGTGATCACCATACACGCCGATGGTCGAGAGATAGACGACCTTGCGGCGGTCCCCTTCGAGTACGTCGCCGAACGCCGCGATCGCGGGATCGCCGGCGCTGCCGGGTGGGATCGACACCAGGAGGACATCGGCGTCGCGAAGCCGTTGAATCGTCTCGCGCGATGGACGGCTGCCGGAAAACGGATGCGCCTCCATGCTGCCGAGGTCGGCTCGCTGCGCGGGATCGCGCACGGTGCCGGCGACATGCGAGAAGCTGGCGCCGTGTTGGCGGACGAAGTGCCGGGCACTGTAGCCGAGGCCAAGGATGAAGAGCCGCATGCGTCTCCCGTGCAGGTCGGAGTTCCCGTTCGCGCCGTGGCGCTTTTCGCTCATAAGAGATTTTTGGGTCCGGCAAAAGATATTGCGATTTGTCTCGCCCGCCACGGCGGGCAATGCTCGCACGTCGCAGGCAGGTCGGGAGGGAAGCGTCGTTGGCGACCGGTTCGATCATGAAGGCTGAAGCGCCTGTGGCGACGCGATGTGAAGCCAGCGAGCTGATCCGGCGCGCGGCGGCGCTGGTCTTCGACGTCGACGGCACCCTGGCGGAGACCGAGGAACTGCATCGGCAAGCCTTCAACCACGCCTTCGTCCGCCACGGTCTCGACTGGCGGTGGGACCGTGCCGTCTACAAGGACCTGTTGCGCGTCACGGGCGGCAAGGAGCGCATGCGCGCCTACCACACGAGGCTGGGGGCCGCTCCGCCATTGTCGGACATCGAAATCGCAGAGCTGCATCGCATCAAGACCGTGCATTATGCCGAGCTGATCGAGACCGGCTGCTGCCCCTTGCGGCCCGGCGTGGTGGATCTGCTCAATGCGGCAAGGGCGCGCGGCCAGCGGCTTGCCATCGCGACCACCACCTCGCACGGCAACATCGATGCGCTGCTCTCGCAGGCTTTGGGAACGCGCTGGGCCGGGGATTTCGAGGCGATCGTCGCCGGCGATGATGTCAGGCGCAAGAAGCCTGCGCCGGACGTCTATATCGAGACCCTGGCGCGGCTGAAGCTGGGCGCGTCGGACTGCGTCGCGATCGAGGATTCCGCCAACGGCCTGGTCGCGGCCTCGCGTGCCGGCATCCCGGTTCTGATCACACGCAGCATGTTTTTTGGAGACGATGACTTCACGGCGGCGCAGGTCGTGCTGGACGATCTGTCGGAACTCGGTGCCGCCAAACAAGAAACTGAAAAACAACCCCATGCACAGTAGATCACACTCGCGTGATCGCCGTGTTCAGTGAACGCGGTGACTCGTCCTATCGTCCTCAGTCTGTTCGACAATCTGCGCGATCGGGCTCGACTGATGGTGCACCAGGCGCCAGTCGTCGCCGACGCGGCGAAAATGATTGGCGGCCGCCAAAGCGGTGCCGTCGACGATCTCGATGCAGAGCACCCGCGCGCTGTCGCCGTCGACGATGGCCTGCGGCTCGGCGCAGACGATCTGCGGCCGCTCCGGGTTTTGCAGGATATCGCGCCAGCTTCCGATCACGGTGGCGCGCCCGATGATGGCCGGCCAGCCGGGATGGATGCAGGAGATGGCGTCGTCATCCGCCCACATCCGCTGCATTTCCTCGAAATCGCCGGCCGAAAAGGCGGCGTAAAAGGCCGCGTTGGCGGCGATGACCTTGCTGTCCTTTGCCATGCCTCCCGGGTGGGGCAAGGACAGGCAAAAATCAAGCGCGACTTCCGTCGATTTTGGCCGCAGTGCAGCATTCAAAATGCGATCAAGCTGAGACGTCGTCTCCACCGCCCGGCGCGCACCGCCAGCGTGATGTCGCGACAGGTCTCCAGCCGGTCGCGGAATTGCGGGATCGTCCCTCCCTGCAGGTGGGAAGAGGGAGAAGCGCGTCAATAACACGCCGCCATCGCGCCGAGGTTCGGATAGAGACGGTCGATCGCGACGATCTCGCTCTTCATCTGCGCGATGATCCAGTCGCGGATCTCGGCGGCGATCGGACGCATTGGCCGGTTGCGCGGCGGCAGGAATTCGCAGATGCGGCGCGTGGTGGTGAGCGTGTCGGAGGCGGGTACCAGCGCGCCGGTCAGGAGCCAATGCGAAGCCACCGTCAGCCAGCCGAGCGCAATGCCCTGGCCGAGCAGCGCGGCCTGCACCACGACCGCATAGTCGGTGAAGCTCAGCGCTTTCGCCGCCCCGCGGCGTCCGGTGAGGAGTGATGCGTAATCCGCGGCCCAGTCTCCCGGCGTCTCTGCGAGGCGGATGATGGTGTTGCCTTCGGTGGGATCGCTCTCGCCGAGATAGCCGGGGCTGCACATCGGCAGCATGACTTCCTTCATCACCAGCGTGCCGCCGGAGGACGGCTCGTCGCGGTCGCGAAAGCGCATGCCCAGATCGACATTCTCCACCGGTCCGCGTAGTGCACCGGAGATGAGCTGGAAGCGCAGATCGACCTCGGGAAACTGCTTCTGCAGCTTGTCGATGCGCGGCATCAGCCAATGCGTGGTGAAGGCTGATGAGACCGATAGCGTCACTGTCTCGGTGCCCTTGCGGCGCCGCTCGATCTCGACGAGGCCGGTCTCGATGCTGCGAAAGCCTTCGAGCACGCGGCGATAGAGCAGCTCGCCTTCCTCTGTAAGTACCGCGCGTCCCGCTGTGCGGTCGAACAGGCGAACGCCGAGATGCTCCTCGAACTGACCGAGCATCCGGCTCACTGCCGGCTGCGTGACGTTCAGCTCTGCGGCAGCGGCTGTAAAACTGCCATTGCGCGCCGCTGCGTCGAAGACGAACAGGGCGTTACTGGAGGGCAGCATGCGGCGCAGCTCGG
Organism: Bradyrhizobium sp. USDA 326; assembly: GCF_049739485.1. Lineage (NCBI taxonomy): Bacteria > Pseudomonadati > Pseudomonadota > Alphaproteobacteria > Hyphomicrobiales > Nitrobacteraceae > Bradyrhizobium > Bradyrhizobium sp. USDA 326. The sequence goes on along the minus strand of NZ_JBMGQA010000001.1, from coordinate 996,805 downwards.
GCATAACATCATGTTATGCGGCCCGTAATAATTTGGCAATTGCCGGGTTTTGCCAAGTCTGTTGTCATCGGCATCACAGCCTAAAGACAGGGCTCGCGAGAGAAGATTAGGTGCACTGCACGCTTCAACCGTGGGTGCTCAATCACCCTGTCTATAAAGCAGGCTTATGGCGCGCAGTGAGGCACGCCGTTGCAGGGATGGGCGAGGTCGATCGTTGGACAAACGAGCGGAAAGTGTCGAGATCAGGTCCGCGAGCAAGGCGTATGGCGCCGTCCGCGCCCTCGACGACGTTTCCCTCAATGTCGGCGCCGGCGAGTTCGTCTCGTTGCTCGGTCCCTCCGGCTCGGGCAAGACCACTCTGCTCGGCATTCTCGGCGGCTTCATCCTGCCGTCGAGCGGATCGATTCTCTTCGGCGGCCGCGACGTCACCTACATGCCCCCGCACAAGCGCGACATCGGCGTGGTGTTCCAGAATTACGCGCTGTTCCCGCATATGAGCGTCGGCGAGAACGTCGCTTTTCCCTTGCGCGCCCGCCGTCTGCCGAAAGCAAGCTGGCCCGAGAAGGTGCGCGCGGCCCTCGGCATGGTCGGGCTCGCCGGCTACGAGGAGCGCGGCATCGCCCAGCTCTCCGGCGGCCAGCGTCAGCGCGTGGCGCTGGCGCGCGCCATGATCTTCGAGCCGCGCCTGATCCTGATGGACGAGCCGCTCTCCGCGCTCGACAAGCAGTTGCGCGAATCCATGCAGATCGAGCTGCGCGCGCTACACCGGCGCATCGGCGCCACCATCATCTACGTTACCCATGACCAGCGCGAGGCGCTGACCATGAGCGACCGGGTCGCCGTGATGAAGGACGGCCGGCTGATCCAGATCGACGAACCCGAGCGCCTGCACGACCATCCGGCAGATTCCTTCGTCGCCAGCTTCATCGGGGAGGCGACGATGCTGCCCGTTCGCCGTGTCGATGCGTCCAGCGTCGCGCTCGGCAATGCGCTGCTGCGCAGCGCCCGTGCCATTCCCGATGGCGATGCGCTGATGCTCGCCGTGCACAGCGAAAAGCTCCTGATCGACGACGGCGCGCAGGATGCCGCCTGCAACCGGCTGACCGGCACGGTCACCGACATCGTCTACCAGGGCGAGAGCCTGCGCATCTTCCTGGCGCTCGCTGACGGCATCGCGCTCAGCCTGCGCCAGCCGAGCTACCACCAGGCCTACAGCCGCATTCCGCCGCTCGGCGGCAGCCTCACCGTCACCCTTCACCCCGAGGACACCATCGTCGTGCCCCGGGCGGACTGAAACCAGCCTTGTTCAACCTGAGAGAAGAAACTGACATGTCGACCCAAGCCGCGTTCAGCAATTTCAAGGTTCTCACCTTCGACGTCGTCGGCACCTTAATCGATTTCGAGACCGGCGTCCTCGACGCGGTGCGCAAGATTTCCGGCAAGACGCCGGCCGAGCTCAGCGACGACCAGATTTTCGAGCCGTACAAGCGCGGCCGCGACAAGCACTATGGCCGCTCGAGCGAGGCGATGTTCCACGTCTATCGCCATCTCGCCAAAGAGCTCGGGCTGCCGGCTGACGATGCATCCTGCGATGTATTCCAGCTCTCGGTGCTGCGCTGGGGGCCATTCGCGGATTCGGTCGAGGCGCTGAAGCGCCTGCGGACGAAATTCCGCCTGGTGGCGATGACCAATGCCGACCGCGTTGCGCTGTCCTGTTACGCGCACGCGCTCGGCGATCCCTTCGACGACACGGTGTGTGCCGACGACACCGGTGTCGCCAAGCCGAATCCGGAATTCTTCGCCTACAACAGGGGGCGCCAGTCCGCTTTCGGCTACAAGCAGTCCGACATTTTGCACGTCGCGCAGAGCCAGTATCACGACATCGGGATCGCGCGGAAGCTCGGCTACCAGGTGTGCTGGATCGAGCGCCGCCAGGGCATTGCAGGCTTCGGCGGCACGCCGGCAGTGGAGACGCTGACCAAGCCGGACTTTCATTACCCGACGTTGAAGGCACTGGCGGACGCCGCCATCGGGCCCGCGGTCTAACGTTGTGAGCGCGAGCATGACACGGGACTGGAGCGCGCTGCCATCGGTTAACTCGCTGTGGGAAGCGACGGCCGAGCCAACGCGCGCGTTTCCCGTGCTGTCGGGCGAGCAGCAGGCCGATGTGGTGATCATCGGGGCGGGCTATACGGGACTCTCCGCCGCGCACCACATTGCCAAAGACGGCCTGTCGCCGGTCGTGCTGGAGGCCAACCGCCCCGGCTGGGGCGCGAGCGGGCGCAATGGCGGCGTGATCACCGCAAAGTTTCGCCTCTCGTTCCGCGAGATCGACGCCGCACATGGCCGCGCCATGGCCAAGCGCATGTACGACATCGCGCATGAATCGACCGACATGGTCGAGGAGCTGGTCTCGGAGTTCGGCATCACCAGTGCGAACCTCACGCGCACCGGCCAGGTCAAGGCGGCGCACAACGAGACGACGCTGAAGACCGCGATCGGCGAGGCCGATTGGATGACGCGCGAGATGGGGGCGGCCGAGGTCCGCATCCTCGACAAGCACGGTGTGCGGGACGAGACCGGCTCCGACATCTTTGTCGGCGGCGTGCTCAATCCCGGCTCGGGCGGCATCCATCCGTTGAATTATCTGCGTGGTCTGGCAAATGGCGTCGCGAGCCGCGGCGTTCCGATCTTCCAGGAATCACCCGTGGTGCGGCTGCGGAAGGAGAGCGGCGGTATCGTTGCCGAGACGCGGCAAGGTGTGGTGCGAGCCAAGCAGGCGATCATCGCCACCAACAGCTATTCCGATCTGACCGGTGCGACCGCGCACATGCAGCGCACGCTGATCCCGTTCCGCAGCGCCATGGTCGCGACCGGGCAGTTGCCGCGCAATCTCGCGGGCAAGCTGATGCCGACGGGGCGCACTTATACCGAGACCAAGCGCATGATGCGCTGGTTCCGCATGGTGGACAATCGGGTGATCTTTGGTGGTCGCGGCGCCTTCGGCAAGCAGGACTCGCAAGCCGCCTTCGACGCCCTGCGTAAGGCGATGGTCGGCATCTTCCCCGATCTCGCCGATATCCCGCTCGAATACAAATGGTCGGGCCTCGTCGGCATGACGCTCGACTCGGTGCCGCATATCGGCCGGCTCGACGACCGCACGCTGGTCTCGATGGGCTACAACGGCGCCGGCGTCGCGATGTCGAGCCTGATGGGCCGCTATCTCGCCGCCTTCGTGCGCGGCGAGACCCCGGAGGTCGGCCTGCTCGATGTCAGGCGCATGAAGCCCATTCCGTTCTATCCGCTGCGCGAGCCCGCGGTCCGCATGGTCGCCGGCTGGTACCAGTTTCTCGATGCGATCGGTCAGTGAGATTTCTTTGGCGATGGAGGAGGCGAGGATGACGACGAAACGGAATTCCGGATTTGGTTACGCCTTGTTGGGCGCTTCGATCAGTGCAGTCGCGCTCGGTACTGCAGCCAACGCCGCCGAGCAGATCACCTTCGTCTCGCAAGGCGGCGCCTATCAGCAGGCGCAGACAGTGGCGATCCTCGATCCTTCCGCCAAGAAGCTCGGCATCACCATCAACCAGGATTCCATCCCGGACGCCTGGCCCGCGATCAAGACGCAGGTCGGCAGCGGCAAGCCAATCTGGGACGTCGTGGACACCCCGACCGGCTATTGCCTGCGCGGCGGCGAGCAGGGCCTGATCGAGAAGCTCGACTTCTCGAAGATTCCGAACGCCGCAACGATGCCGGAGGCGTATCGCAGCCCATATTCGGTGTCCTACGAATTCTATTCCAGCGTGCTCGCCTACAGCCAGAAGACGTTCCCGAAGGACGCGCCGAACAGCTGGGTCGATTTCTGGGACGTCAAGAAATTCCCCGGCCGCCGCGCGCTGCGCAATCACCCGATCGCAACCCTCGAAGCCGCGTTGATGGCCGACGGCGTCGCACCCGACAAGCTCTACCCACTGGACGTCGACCGCGCGTTCAAGAAGCTGGAGGAGATCAAGCCGCACATCACGGTGTGGTGGACCTCGGGTGCGCAGTCGGCACAGCTGCTCAATGACGGCGAGGTCGATATGGAGATGGCCTGGAACGGCCGCGTCAGCGCCGTCGCCAAGGAGGGCGCGAAGGTCTCCTTCACCTACAACCAGGGCATCCTGCAGAGCACCTCGCTCTGCATCCTCAAGGGCGCGCCGAATCTCGCTACGGCGGTCAAGTTCATCAACGAGGCGGTTGATCCCGTGCACCAGGCTCACCTGCCGCTCAACATCGACTACGGGCCGGGCAATCCCAAGGCGTTCGAGACGGGCGTGATCAAGCCCGAGCGCGCCGCGCAGCTGCCGAGCGAACCGGCGAACGCGGCCAAGCAGGCGTTGATGTCCTACGCCTGGTGGTCCTCGCCCGCGGGCGAAGCCGCCGAGAAGCGCTGGGCGTCGTTCATGCAGAAGTAGGCGAGTTCGTGATGCGCGCAGGTCGTGCCAGAGCCGCCGCTGCGCTCCCTCCCCCGCCTGCGGGGGAGGGTTGGGGAGACGGTGTCTCGACGACGAAGACTCCCCAAGAGGACGGAACCCTCACCCGGATCGCTTTCGCGATCCGACCTCTCCCGCAAGCGGGAGAGGTGCAACAACTGACCTTGGCGAGGCGGAGTTGACGACATCAGTGCCAGATCCCTCCCAAAAGCACCAGCGCCGTGAGCACGGCCTGATGCTGGCATTGGTGTCGCCGGCGCTGCTGGTAATCCTGGCTCTAATCGTACTGCCGGTCGGCTGGCTGGCCTGGCAGTCGATCTATCATGACGGCTTCACGCTGGAGAACTATCGCCGTGTCTTCACCGAGGACATCTATTGGCGCAGCTTCGCGCTGACCTTCGCGATCAGCCTCGCCGTCACACTGATTGCGCTGCTGCTCGGCTATCCCCTGGCCTATCTCGCCAATTCGTTGCCGAAAGGGTGGAGCATTTTCATCCTGGCCTTGGTCGTGCTGCCGTTCTGGACCAGCGTGCTGGTTCGCGCCTATGCCTGGCTGGTGCTGCTTCAGCGCAGTGGCGTGATCAACCAGTTCCTGCGCCATCTCGAATTGATCTCCGAGCCGCTCGCGCTGGTCCACAACACCTTCGGCACGGTGGTTGCCACCGTGCACATCCTGTTGCCCTTCATGGTGCTGCCGCTCTATGCGACCATGCAGAAGATCCCGAACGATCTGATGCAGGCCGGCGCCAGCCTGGGCGCGAGCCCGTCGCTGACGTTCTTCCGGGTCTTCCTGCCGCTGTCGCTGCCGGGCGTGCTGGCAGGCTGCACCATGGTGTTCGTGCTCTGCCTCGGCTTCTATATCACACCGGAATTGCTCGGCGGCGGCCGTACCGTGATGGTGTCGATGCTGGTGAGCCGCAATGTCGAGCTCTACAACCAGTTCGGGGCCGCGAGCGCGGTCGCAGTGGTGCTGCTCCTCGGCGTGCTCGTGATCTTCTTCGCGGTCAGCCGCTTCATCTCGCTCGATCGCGTGCTGGGACAGAAATGATGCGCGCCTCGCCCGCCCGGATTGTCGTGTACGTGATCAGCGTGCTGGTGCTGGTCTATCTGATCCTTCCCGTGCTGATCATCGTGCCGATCTCGTTCTCCAGCGCGCGTTTCCTGACGTTCCCGCCGCCGTCCTTCTCGCTGCGCTGGTACGAGCAATATTTCTCAAATCCCGCCTGGATGCAGGCGACGCGGGTGACGCTGACGGTTGCATTCCTGACCGTCCTGATCGCGACGCCGTGCGGCGTTGCCGCCGCCTATGCCGTCAGCCAGTCCAGGCTGCGTATCATGCGCGTTATCCACATGGCGCTGCTTCTGCCGCTGGTGGTGCCGATCATCATCACCGCGGTCGGCATCTTCTTCGTCTATGCCCGGGTCGGTCTGGTCGCGACCCTGCCCGGCCTCGTGCTGGCGAATGTGATGCTGGGATTGCCTTACGTCGTCATCTCCGTGCTCGCGGGCCTGCAGAGCTTCGATCCGGCGCAGGAGATGGTGGCGCGCAGTCTCGGCATGAACCGCCTGCGCAGCTTCTTCGCGGTGACGCTGCCGCAGATCAAGTCCAGTGTCGTCGCCGGCGGCATCTTCGCTTTCATCTCGGCGATGGACGAGACGATCGTCGCGCTGTTCATCTCCGGCGGCCAGTACCAGCCGCTGACCAAGCGCATGTTCACCGCGCTGCGCGACGAGATCGACCCAACCATCGCCGCGATCTCGACGCTGATGACTGCGGCCTCCTTCATGCTGGTGCTGCTGGCGAGCACGCGGCAGACGCGGAGCGGGTGAAGATGGCGCCCGTCCGGGGATCCCGGCGTTCGGTTCGGCCGATCGCAGGCGAAGACGTCGGAGCGCGGTAGCAAATCGCTTGATCGCGGCGCGTTGATCGTGCCATGGTTCCGCCCGCGCCGATTTGATCCTCAGCTTGCGGGCGCTTCTACAAATGCAGCTAAAGAGAACCGCTAGCCCTGCATCGTCCCGCATTGCGTGAAATCGTCGGCCATCTCGACCGGGAGGGCCAGATGAAGTTTGCTGCGATCGCGGATGTGCACGGGAATCGACCGGCGCTGGATGCCGTCCTTGCGAACATTGCCGCGCTCGGTATCGACGACGTCGTGAATCTCGGGGACCACGTCAGCGGACCGCTCGAGGCGGCCAGAACTGCAGACCTGCTCATCGAGCGGGGTTTTCCCTCGGTGCGGGGCGATCAGGACCGAATCCTCCTGGAGCTCCGGCAGGCGGGCACTTCGGCGCGCAGCGACTTCCAGCAACTCGGGCGCAAGCATTTCGACTGGATGGCAAGCATGCCACCCACGCTGATGTACAGAGACCGGGTGTTCCTGTGCCATGCGTCGCCTGGGAACGACGCCGCCTTCTGGCTCGATCATATAGCCGGTGACGGCGGCGTGCGCGCCAGTCCGATCGAGGCGATCGAGTCCGAAGCCGAGGGGATCGCGGCCGAAATCATCCTGTGCGGGCACACTCATATTCCGAGGGTCGTTCGCCTGAGGGATGGACGGCTGGTCGTAAACCCCGGCAGCGTCGGGCTGCCCGGTTACGACGGGAAGTTGCCTGTCCCTTACGTGGTTGAGGTCGGCACGCCCCACGCGTGCTACGCCATATTGGAGCACGCCGGACGCGCCTGGACCGCGACGATCCGCTACGTGCCCTACGATAGCGCGGCCATGGCCGCGCTGGCGCGCAGCAGGGGCATGCTCACCTGGGCGAGCGCGATTGCAACCGGTTGGGTTCGGCCGGAGCGCCATTAGGCCGGCGCCGGTCAGAACCACCCCTGGTTCGCGCTGACGCCGCGGACCTTGAAGTCCTCCGGTATCTGCTCACGGATCTGCTCCAGGCGGCAGCGGCACGGGCCGTCGTGCAACGGGCAGGGACGGGCATGCCGCCCGCGCAGGGTGCAAAAAGCCTTTCGATCTTGCGCGTCCTGTCGGCCTGTCCTACGCCACGTCCGAACGAAATTCTTGCGAGGCGGTCAGGGGCATCGCCGAAGACTTGAGGGAGCCGACATGACCATTCGCAACACCCGTACCGGGGGCCAGATCCTGATCGATCAGCTCGTCGCCCAAGGCGTCGAGCGCGTCACCTGCGTGCCGGGCGAGAGCTATCTGGCGGCGCTCGATGCGCTGCATGACAGCGCGATCGACGTCGTGATCTGCCGGGCCGAAGGTGGCGCGGCGATGATGTCGGAGGCCTATGGCAAGCTCACGGGGCGGCCCGGAATCTGCTTCGTCACCCGCGGGCCCGGCGCGACCAATGCCAGTCACGGTGTCCACATCGCGATGCAGGATTCGACGCCGATGATCCTGTTCGTAGGCCAGGTCGACACCGGCATGCGGGAGCGCGAGGCGTTCCAGGAGCTCGACTACAAGGCGGTGTTCGGCTCCATGGCGAAATGGGCGGTCGAGATCGATCGCCCCGATCGCATTCCGGAGCTGGTCGCGCGCGCCTTTCGCGTCGCCATGCAGGGCCGCCCCGGCCCCGTGGTGATCGCGCTGCCGGAGAACATGCTGACCGAGACCGCAGCCGTTGCCGATGCCATGCGCATCGAGCCCGCCGTGAGCTGGCCGGCGCCTGCCGATATCGAACGCGTTGGTGCGATGCTTGCGAGCGCCAAGGCGCCGCTCGTCATTCTCGGCGGTTCGCGCTGGACGGATGAGGCGACCAAGAGCATTGCACGGTTTGCCGAGCGGTTCGACCTGCCGGTCGCGACCTCGTTCCGCCGGGCCTCGCTGATCGACGCCGACCATTCGCACTATGCCGGCGATCTCGGCATCGGGCCGAGCCCGGGCCTGAAGGCGCGCATCGAGGGCGCCGATGTCATTCTGCTCATCGGCGGCCGCATGTCGGAGATGCCGTCCTCGTCCTACACGCTGCTCGACATTCCGACCCCGCAGCAAAAGCTGATCCATGTGCATCCGGGCTCGGAAGAGCTCGGCCGCGTCTATCAGCCGGCGCTCGCGATCCAGGCGACGCCGGCTGCGTTCGCGGCGGCCGTCGAGACGCTGAAGCCCTCCGGCACGGTCGCCTGGAAGGGCGAGGCCGCCAAGGCGCACGCCGATTATCTCGCCTGGACCGGGAAGGCGCGCGAGCTGCCGGGCACGTTCCAGTACGGCCAGGTGATGACCTGGCTGCGCGACCGCCTGCCCAAGGACGCCATCGTCTGCAACGGCGCCGGCAATTATGCCGGCTGGATCCATCGCCATCACCGTTTCCACAGCTTCGCCGCCCAGCTCGCGCCGACCTCGGGCTCGATGGGCTACGGCGTGCCGGCGGGCGTGCTCGCCAAGCGGCAATATCCGGATCGCGTCGTCGTCGCGTTCGCCGGCGACGGCTGCTTCCTGATGAACGGCCAGGAATTTGCGACGGCCGTGCAGTATGACGCGCCGTTGATCGTGATCGTTGTCGACAATTCGCAATACGGCACCATTCGCATGCACCAGGAGCGCGACTATCCCGGCCGTGTCGTCGGCACCCAGCTCAAGAATCCGGATTTCGCGATGTACGCGAAGGCATTCGGTGGTCATGGCGAGCGCGTCGAGCGCACCGAAGAGTTCGCGCCGGCCTTCGAGCGCGCGCTCGCCTCGGGGAAGCCGGCGATCCTCCACTGCATCATCGATCCGCGCGCGATCTCGGTCGGCAAGGATTTTGTGCCCGCAGTGAAGGCTTAAGGCGATGCCGGCCGGCCGTCACGTCGCCATCATCGGTGCCGGTGCGATCGGCGTGATCAGCGCGATCGAGGCCCTGCGCGAGGGCCATCGCGTCACGCTGATCGATCCGGGCGAGCCCGGTGGCGAACAGGCGGCGAGCTACGGCAATGCCGGCTGGCTGTCGTCGCATTCGGTGATTCCTCCGGCCGAGCCGGGCATCTGGAGGAAGGTGCCGGGATATCTCTTGGACCCGCTCGGCCCGCTCGCGATCCGCTGGTCCTACTTGCCGAAGGCGTTGCCCTGGCTGGTCAAGTACCTGCTCTCGGGCTGGACCGCGGCGCGGGTCGAGACCACGGCGTTCGCGCTGCGCGATCTCCTGAAGGACGCGCCGTTGCTGCACCGGAAGCTCGCGGAAGAGGCCGGCGTCCCTGAATTGATCGAGCGCAACGGCGTGATGCATGTCTTTCCCTCGCGCGGCAATTTCGACAATGATCTCGGCTGGCGCCTGCGCAAGAAGGTCGGCGTCCAATGGCTGGAGCTCAATGCCGATGAGATGCGCCAGCGCGAGCCGGAGCTGCATCCGCGCTACACCTTTGGCGTGGTGGTGGAGGAGGCCGGGCGCTGCCGCGATCCCGGCGCCTATGTCGCCGCGCTCGCCGCGCATGCGCTGGCGAGCGGCGCCAGACAGGTGCGCGCCAAGGCGACGGGGCTCAAGCTCTCCGGCAACAAGCTCGTCGCCGTCATCACCGAGACCGGCGAGATCGCCTGCGATGCCGCTGTGATCGCCGCCGGCGCGAGGTCGAAGCAGCTCACCGCGTCGGTGGGCGATCCCCTGCCGCTCGAGACCGAGCGCGGCTATCATGTCGTGATCGAGAATCCGGAAGTCGGTCCCCGTAGCTCGATGATGGCGTCCGACGCCAAGATGGTGGTGAACTGGACCAACAAGGGCCTGCGCGCCGCCGGCACGGTGGAGTTTGCCGGTCTCGAAGCCGCACCGAACTGGAAGCGCGCCGAGATCCTGCGCAACCACCTCATCGGCATGTTCCCGAAATTGCCGAAGGACATTCCGGCCTCGCGCGTCAAGACCTGGTTCGGCCATCGCCCGAGCATGCCGGACGGACGTCCTTGCATCGGCTATGCGCGCGCCTCCCGCGACGTCGTCTATGCGTTCGGCCACGGCCATGTCGGCCTGGTCGGCTCGGCCCGCACCGGCCGTCTCGTCGCCCAGCTCGTGAGCGGCAAGGCGCCTGAGATTCCGCTCGGCCCCTTCGCGCCTGATCGTTTCCTCTGAGAGCGCACCATGACCTATTCTGCCAGCTCGACCTCCCGCATCGCCCGTGGTGGCAAGGCCATCTATGGCGCGCCCCTCGGCATCCTGATGCTGGAGGCGCGCTTCCCCCGGATTCCCGGCGACATGGGCAACGGCACGACCTGGCCGTTCCCAGTTCTGTATCGCGTGGTGAGCGGGGCTTCGCCGGAGAAGGTGGTGCTGAAGGGCGCGGCCGGCCTGTTGCCCGACTTCATCGACGCGGCCAAGGATCTGGTGCGGCTGGGCGCCGAGGCCATCACCACCAATTGCGGCTTCCTCTCGCTGTTCCAGAAGGAGATCGCGGCCGCCGTCGGCGTTCCCGTCGCGACCTCGTCATTGATGCAGGTGCCCTGGGTGCAGGCGACCTTGCCGCCGGGCAAGCGCGTCGGCCTCGTCACGGTATCGGGCGCGACCCTGACCCCGGCTCATCTCGAAGGCGCCGGCGTGCCGCTCGACACGCCGCTGGTCGGCACCGAGAACGGCAAGGAGTTTTTCCGTGTCCTGATCAAGGCCGAGAAGGATGACATGGACGTGGCGCAAGCCGAGCGCGACGTGGTCGAGGCTGGTAAAGAGCTCGTCGCAAGGAATCCGGATGTCGGCGCCATCGTGCTCGAATGCACCAACATGCCGCCTTATGCCGCAGCGCTTCAGGCCGAAGTCGGGCTGCCGGTCTACGACATCTATTCCATGATCACCTGGTTTCATGCTGGACTGCGCCCGCGCGTCTTTGCGTGAACGCGTCCGCGAGATCGTCACTAGTCCTGGAGCGAACCCATGAAACTATCCGGCAAGGTCGCCGCCATCACCGGTGCGGCGCGCGGTATCGGCAAGGCCTGCGCGAAGAGATTCCTGGACGATGGCGTCAAGGTCGTCATCTCCGATGTCGATGCAGACGGCCTCGCCGCGACGGCCGCCGAGCTCGGGCGGCCGGACGCCCTGCGCACTGTCGTTGGCAACGTCGCCAAGCGCGCGGACGTGGATCAGCTGGTCGCGACGGCCGTGAAGGAGTTCGGCCGGCTCGACATCATGGTCAACAATGCCGGTGTCGCCCGCAACCGCGACATTCTCGAGATTACCGAAGAGGAGTTCGACGAGATCATCGGCATCAACTTGAAAGGCGCATTCTTCGGCGTGCAGGCGGCCGCCAGGCAGATGATCGGGCAAGGCGGCGGCGGGGTCATCATCAACATGTCCTCGGTGAATGCGCTGCTGGCGATCCCGACGCTTGCGACCTACGCCATCTCCAAGGGCGGCATGAAGCAGCTCACCTCGGTCGCGGCTGTCGCGCTCGCGCCGCACAACATTCGCGTCGTCGCGGTCGGGCCGGGCACGATCCTGACCGACATGGTGGCCTCGTCCATCTACACCTCGGAAGATGCCCGCAGGACCGTGATGTCACGCACGCCGGCGGGCCGCGGCGGCGAGCCGAGCGAGGTGGCCTCGGTCGTGGCGTTCCTTGCCAGCGACGATGCGTCCTACATCACCGGGCAGACGATCTATCCGGACGGCGGCCGGCTGATCCTGAACTACACGGTGCCGGTGAAGGAGAAGTAGGGCTCACTCTGCCGCAACGGTGATCCCGTAACCCAGCCGCTTCGAGATGCCCCCCGCGCAGTCGCGCAGCGCGTGCGCGATCGGGCTGTCCCAGCGGGCATCGAAGGTGCCTTCCGGTCCCATCGCGGTGATGACCAGCGCGACATGGCCGGAATGATCGAACACCGGCGCGGAGAACGCGTTGACGCCGGGCAGGGGATCGCCGAGCGCACGGGCGAGGCCGTGCTTGCGGACTTCGGCGAGCATCTCGGTGAGCTTGGCGCCTTTCACGGCGCGCTTCGGATTGTAGCCGACGCCATGACGGTCGAGACCGCTTTCGAGCGCGGCGCTGATCGTCTTCTCCGGCAGGAACGCCGCAAACGCGCGGCCAGTCGCGGTCTCCAGCAGCGCCATCACCGAGCCGACGCGCATCACGATGTGCACCGGTTGGGCCGGCTCTTCGAGCTGCACCACGGTCGGGCCGTGCGTGCCCCAGACCGCGAGCGAGACCGCGTGTCCGATCTGGCTCGCCAGGCCCGCGATCTTCGGCCGCGCGATGCGCACGCCCGAGAGGCGACGCAGGCTGATCAGGCCGAGCTCGAGCGCCAGCGCGCCGATCTCGTAGCGGCCGGTGGTCTCGTCCTGCTCGATCAGGCCGATGCGGGAGAAGCTGGCGAGATAGGGATGCGCCTTGGCCGGCGTCATGCCGGCCTCGCGGGCAAGATCGCGCAGCATCATCGGCTCGCCGCATCTTGCGAGCGCGCGGAGCAATTCTCCGCCGACCTCGATCGACTGGATGCCGCGGCTTTCCCTCTTCATGCGCCTCCTGGCGGGTGGCCTACGCTGCGTCGCGCTTGGCGGCGCTGTCGGCAAGATGTCGTCCGGCAATGTAGCCGAAGGTCAGCGCCGGCCCAAGGGTGATGCCGGCGCCGGGATAATTGCCGCCCATGATGCTCGCCATGTCGTTGCCGGCGGCATAGAGGCCGGGAATCACGCGGCCTTCGGCGTCTAGCGCCCGCGCGTTCTCGTCGGTGACGATGCCGGCATAGGTGCCGAGATCGCCGATCACCATCTTGATGGCGTAGAACGGTCCGTTCTCGATCGGCGCGACGCAGGGGTTCGGGCCGTGCAGTGCGTCGCCCTGGTAGCGGTTATAGGCCTTCGAGCCCTTGCCGAAGGCGGCATCGTGACCCAGTGGAGCGGTCGCATTGAACTGCCTGACCGTTTCGGTGAACGCCTTGGCGTCGATCCCGGCTTTCGCCGCCAGCGCCTCCAGCGTGTCGCCGCGCATGAGATAGCCCGTCTTCAAATGATGGCCCAGCGGCATCGGGAAGGGCGGCACGCAGCCGAGGCCGTATTTGCGCAGCGTCTTGTGATCGCAGACGAGGAAGGCGGCGATCTCCTCGCCGGGCCTGGCCGCCTTGACCATGGCCTGGACGAAGTCGTGATAGGAATTGCCTTCATTGGCGAAACGCCTGCCGTCGCGCATCACCGCGATCACGCCGGGCTTGGCGCGGTCGATGAAATGCGGCATCACGCCCTTCGATCCGTCCTTGCGCGTGGTCAGCGACACCGGCACCCAGGCCGCCGCGTTCGGCAGGCGATCCTCGATGCGACCGCCAGCGCTTTCCGCCAGGCGCAGTCCATCCCCGGTGTTGCCGGTCGGCCCGGGTGAATAATGCTCATTGCCGGTCGGCGCGTGCGGAAACATTTTTCTGCGGCGTGCCACGTCGTGCGGGAAACCGCCGCAGGCGAGCACGACGCCCTGTCGGGCACGAACGCGCACCTCGCGCCCCTCGCGTGAAACGATTGCGCCGGTCACCGTGCCGTTCTCGACCGTCAGCTCGCGCACCGGCGAGGACAGCCACATCGGAATCTTCAGGTCGAGCGCAGATTTTGCCAGGCGCCCGGCGAGCGCGTTGCCGTTGGTGAGCGTCATGCCGCGGCCGTAGCGCAGCACGTCCATCAGATGCCGCGACAGCCGCTTGGCGACATAAGCGGCTGAGGTCAGCGACTTCGTCACCCGCATGAAATGGATGATCTCCTTGCCGGAGCCCAGCATCATGCCGAACACGGTGAGCTCCGGCAGCGGCATGCCCAAGGACTTGATCAGGTCGCCGAGCTCGCGGCCGTCGAACGGGCGTGTCACCATGGAGCGACCGCCCTGGGCGCCGCCGGGGGCCTCGGCGTGATAGTCCGGAAACACCAGCGGCATGTCGAAGCGCAGCGCGGTCTTGGAGGTGAAGAAATCGACCGCCTCGGGACCGGCGCTCAGGAAAGCATCGACGCGTGCCGCGTCGTAATTGTTGCCGGCCTCGTGCCGCAGATAGGTGCGGGCCTGCTCCGGCGTTTCCTCGATGCCGTAGGCCTTCGCCAGCGAGGTGCCGGGAATCCAGAGCCAGCCGCCGGAGCGGGCGGTGGTGCCGCCGAAGCGCGGCTCCTTTTCCACAATCAGCACGTCCAGGCCGCGATAGCGCGCGGTGATCGCGGCCGACATGCCGGAGCAACCCGATCCGGCCACGAGCACATCGCACTCGTAAGTCTCAATTGCGCTATGCTCGCTGCCGGTCATGTCTCACCTCACTTCTTCAGGAGCGGACATTTGGACTCGGAGACCGGGCGGAAGGCGTCTTCGCCCTTCACGGTCTTGACGATCTCCAGGTAGTCCCACGGCTCCTTCGATTGCTCGGGCGTCTTCACCTTGGCGAGATACATGTCGCGGATGACGCGGCCGTCCTCGCGCAGTTTGCCACCATGGACGAAGATATCCTCGATCGGCAGCTCGCGCATCTTGGCCATCACCTTGGCGGAATCGTCGGTGCCGGCGGCCTTGATTGCCTTCAGGTAATGCAGCACCGAACCGTAGACGCCGGTCTGGATCATGGTCGGCATCACCTTGGTGCGCTCGTAGAACTTCTTCGACCAGGCGCGGGTGGCCTCGTTCATGGCCCAGTAGGACGCCGTGGTCATGTAGGTGCCCTGCGCAGCTTTCAGACCGATCGCGTGTACGTCGGTGTCGAACATCAGAAGGCCGACCAGCTTCTGGCCGCCCTGGACGAGGCCGAACTCGCCGGACTGCTTGATGGCATTGTCGGTGTCCTGGCCTGCATTGGCGAAGGCGACAACGTCGGATTTCGAGCTCTGCGCCTGGAGCGCGAAGGAGGAGAAGTCGGCGGTGTTGGTCGGATGCTTCACGCCGCCGAGCACCTTGCCGCCCATCTCGTTGATGAAGCGCGTGGCGTCCTTCTCGAGCTGCTGGCCGAAAGCATAGTCGGCGGTGATGAAGTACCAGGACTTTCCGCCTTCCTTGATGACGGCCGAGGCCGTCACCTTCGACAGCGCGTAGGTGTCATAAGTGAAGTGCACGGTGTTCGGGCTGCACAGCTCGTCGGTCAGCGAGCTCGCGCCGGGACCGGACAGCAGCGCGACCTTGCCCCGCTCGCGCACCATGTTGTGCACGGCGATCGCGATGCCGGAATTGGGGATGTCGACGACGGCGTCGACCTTGCCGTTGTCGAACCAGCCGCGCACGATCTGCACGCCGACGTCGGTCTTCATCTGATGATCGGCGCCGATGATCTCGATCGGCTTGCCGAGCACGGTCGGCCCGAACTCCTCCACCGCCATCTTCGCGGCTTCGACGGAGCCCGGCCCGCTGTTGTCGCGGCCCCAGCTGGACAGATCCGTCAGCACGCCGATCCGCACCACATCGTCGGAGACTTGAGCAGAAGCAGCAGACGTCATGGCCGCGAGCATGGCGCAGGCCAGAAACCCCTTCATCGTCGTTCCCTCTCTTTCTTGGCCGCTTGGGGCGGCGGGTATTCTGCAGCCAATTAGATATTGACAAATGAGTTTGTCAATGACGAATGATTGGGTGAAAGGGCCGGTTCCTCCTTGGCGACAACAGGGACGCGGCTGCTTCGGCATCGTCATCACGAGCGAAGGGAAGCAATCCAGAATGTCTCCGCGGATGCACTCTTCGTCGCCGCGCTGGTGGCGCCGGAGACGGGGCGGGACTCGCTAGAGTGCTGAGCGTCGGGGCAAGCAAGCGGGATTTGCAGCGTTCGGAAACACCAGGAAGGTGATGGTCGTCGGCGCGAGCTGAACTGCTCCCGCTGGTGTTGCCCGTGCCTCGAGCCGGGGGAGCCGGCCATCGGCGGTCAGCGCGAGCCTCTTGCCATTCAACTGCACCATCGTGCCCTGCAACCGCGCCGCGTGCAGTGTGTACCGTTCGGCGGAATCCGAGAGCGTCAGCGCACGTGATGTGCGGCGCGAAGTGTTGATTGCGAGCAGCGACACCGCGCCTGCCATGGCCGGATGGCAATGCGCATAGAGATGGAGATCGCGCGGAGCAGCCCTGCCTGCGTCCAGTACGATCGTTCCCATCAGCCGGCGCCAGAGCAGCGCGGCCCAATAGCTCGGCCGCGGCCGGAACGTTGTTTCGTCGAGCAGGCCGTAATCGCTGGCGGCCAGCGTGTTGTGCATCACCACCTGGACGCCGGCCCGCGCCAGGCGTCCGAGCTGGTCGAGATAGCGGAACGTGTCGAGAAAGGTCTGGTCCCATCGGCTGCCGCCGCAGGCCGCATCAGCCGTCTCGGTCAGCCAGATCGGCTTGCCCGGCTCGAATGCGTCCCGCAGGGCCTGGTAGGTCCTGAGTGTCGCCTCCGGACGGGCCAGCCAATGTTCCGAGAGCGCCTGCGCCGGATCGTCGTGACCGCTACAGCGCGGCGAGATCGTGTTGTAATGGTGATAGGAGAAGCGATCGACGCCGGGACCGGATGCGGCAAGCAGCTCGCGCGTGGTGATGCCCGAGCCGGATCGGAATGGTGCATCGCCGACCGAGCCCGGGCCGAGGATTAGCGTGTCCGGCGCGGCGCGCCGCATCCAATCGCGGAAGACCTTGAAGTCGCGGCCATAGGCGATCGCATCATATCCTGCCGGTGTACCATTCTTTGCTGCGAGCGTCGGCTCGTTCATGAATTCGGCGGCGGCGATGCGACCGCCCAGCGCGCGCGTGGTGTCGATCAGCTGCTGTGCCTGATCCGGTCTCCACACACCAATGGCATCGCGGCTGCCGGGACTGATCGCAAAGGAGGTGACGATCTCCGCATCGACCGCGCGCGCGAACTCCACGACGCCGCGCCACTGCGCTCGGCTGAGCAGGGAGTTGAATCCCGGCGGCGGCTCTCCCGGCGTCTCGGCAAAGAACGTTGCATTGGCCCAGGTGCCGCTCACGCGCAGATAGGCCGGCGACAACGCCGCGGCGAGCAGGCGCAGGCGCGCATTGGCAAGATCGGTCGGTGGTCTCGCGCTGTAGCGATTCCGTTCGTCGAAGGCGCGTGCCGTGCGCGGGTAAGGCTTCCAGAACCGTCCGCCGGTGACCTCCACCATCTCGATGTTGTAGGATTGAAAGCGCACGTCGATCGTTCCGATCGCTTTCAGTCCGGCAGGTGAGATGGCGTCGGCGTGCGCAGCACACGCCGTTGCGGCGGCGAGCAGGGCGATCGTCATCGCGACTGCCGCACGACCGGCTGGACGCGGTCGGGACCCTGGCCTGTCGCTTGCTGCCGCCTGGTTCATGCGCGATGCCCGGGCCAGATGCACAAGAGGCAATCTGGCCTTGCCTGTAACCACAATTCCATCTCCATTTTACCTCGCCGTGCCGCCGAGAGCTTCGGGGCTCCCCCCATTGGCGGGCCCGGGAGCTGGCTTCCGCAGGAGCGAAGGGGGACGGCCCGGCGGCCGACCAAATGGATCGGGACGAAAAAAAATCTTCCAGCCCCCCTTGAAGCCGGTTTCCGGCTTTCTAAGTCGTTTTTCGCCGCGAGAGCGGTGTGCCGGATGCCAGGATCGGGTCCGGCACGGGCGCCGGGCTGGCCTTTCGGACCCGTCTGAAATCCCGCCTTGCGCTCCTTCGTATCCATCTTGCTCTTTGGAGGACTTGGTTATGAGGACCAGTTTCGACTTCGCGCCCCTGTGGCGCTCCACCATCGGCTTCGACCACCTGGCCGACCTCGTCGACAGCACGCTGCGCCAGGCGACCGAGGACAATTATCCCCCCTACAACATCGAGCGTTCCGGCGAAGACCATTACCGGATCAGCCTTGCGGTAGCGGGCTTCGGGGCCAGCGATATCACCGTGACGGCCGAGCAGAACGCGCTTACCATCGAGGGCAGGAAGCCCGAGACTGCTGCGCGCGAATATCTATACCAGGGCATCGCCGCGCGTCCGTTCCGGCGCGTGTTCAATCTCGCCGACTACGTGCAGGTGAAGCAGGCCTCGTTCCAGGACGGGCTCCTGATCATCGACCTCGTCCGCGAGGTTCCGGAAGCCATGAAGCCGCGCCGCATTCCGATCGCGGGCGGCGCTTCTGCGGCATCGCAGATTGAGCAGAAGAAAGCAGCCTGAGCGCTCGATCGAATGGCGGAACGCGGCGCGCGGATGCGCGGGCCGCGCTCCCGATGCATGAAGGAGAGAACCATGGCTTTTCGTGATCTCATTCCCTGGTCGAGAAACCAGGAGCTTGCGCCAGCGCGCGACAACTTCGATCCGTTCCTGACGCTTCACCGCGAGATGAACCGTCTGTTCGACGACGTCTTCCGTGGCTTCGGCGGGACCGGCCTGTCGCCGCTGATGGAAGGCCGCTTCGGCTGGCCGAAGGTCGAGCTCAGCGAGACCGACAACGCGCTGACCGTCTCGGCCGAGCTTCCCGGCCTCACCGAGAAGGACGTGCAGGTCGAGATCGCCAATGGCGTCCTGACCGTCCGCGGCGAGAAGAAGGCGGAGCGCAACGGCGAAGGCAGGTACTTCACCGAGCGCTATTACGGTGCCTTCGAGCGGCAGATCCCGCTGGAGGGTGTCGAGGAAGACAAGGCCGAGGCCTCGTTCAAGAACGGCGTCCTGACCGTGTCGTTGCCGAAATCGGAGAAGGCGCGCGAAGGCGTCAAGCGCATCGCGATCAACACGCACTAGTGTCAAGCGGGGCGGCGGCGATGTGGCGCCGCCGTCTCCTCGTCAACAAGCCGTCCCCCTGGAAAGGAGCATGTGGGAGACCCACCGATGACCAACGTGAATACCAATTCCGGCACTCTCAATCCACTGTTTCATCCCGCCGCCCACTACGACTCGCCTGCCGACGTCCTGAATGCCGAGGAGCTCTCGTCGCCCGAGAAGCGCGTCATCCTGTCGTCCTGGGCATCGGACATGTACGCGGTCGAATCCTGTCCCGCCTTGCGCGAGATTCCCGGCATGAGCCACACGGTCCGGCTCGCCGACATTCTGGCCGCCTTGCGCAAGCTCGATGGCGACAACGACAATGACGACCCGCCGCGGGGCGGCGGCGTGCCGATGCGGTTGCGGCGGCCATGGGCCGCCGCCGAAGGGCAGGCGGCATGATGTTCACGCCCACCGTCCTCGGGCTCGTGCTGCTCGGCCAGGCCGCGGCCGCCTGGACCGTCCCGTTTCTGGCCTTGCAGGGCTGGATCGTCGCATCAGGCGACGAAGGCTGAAGCACCAAGATTCCGACTATCCCCACAACACAAGCGGCAGGGTGACGATGATGACTGCTGTGCGTCTGCTGTTCCTGGCCTTGCTCATGCTGACGCTCACGGCATCGCAGCCTGCTGCCGGCCAGATTCCGGATCTGAAGACCGGCGGCCCGGTGCCGACGCTGGCGCCGCTGGTGCGCCAGGTGACGCCCGCCGTGGTCAACATCTCCGTGCACGGCCGCGTGCGCGAGGACAACCCGCTTTATCGCGACCCGCTCTTCCGCGAATTCTTCGATGTTCCCAGGCAGATCGAGAAGGAGGTCAATGCGACCGGCTCCGGCGTCATCGTCGACGCCCAGCGCGGCTATGTGCTGACCAACAATCATGTTGTCGAAGGCACCTCCGCCGTTCAGATCACGACCAAGGACGGCCGCCAGTTTTCCGCCAAGGTCATCGGCCGCGATCCGCCCACCGATGTCGCGGTGCTCCAGGTCCAGAACCCGGCCGGGCTCAAGGCGCTTCCCTTCGGCGACAGCGACGGGCTCGAGGTCGGTGATTTCGTCCTTGCGATCGGCAATCCCTTCGGCCTCGGCCAGACCGTGACATCAGGGCTCGTCAGCGCCCTGGGCCGCACCGGCATCGGCAAGCAGGGCTATGAAGATTTCATCCAGACCGATGCGGCGATCAATCCCGGCAATTCCGGCGGCGCGCTGGTCAGCCTGCGCGGCGAACTCGTCGGCATCAACTCTGCGATCATCTCGCCCGCGGGCGGCAATGTCGGCATCGGCTTTGCCATACCGGTCAACATGGCGCGCAAGGTGATGGAGCAGATCATCGCCAATGGCCGCGTCGAGCGCGGCCGCATCGGCGTTTCGCTGAAGGACCTGCATCCGTCGGTCAATAGGGGACTGAATCAAGGCGCCGTCATCGCCGAGATCGCTGCGGATTCGCCCGCGGAAAAGGCCGGTCTGCGCAAGGGTGATATCGTCACCGGAGCCGACGGCCGCCCGATCCGCACCGCCGCCCAGCTCCGCAACACGATCGGCCTTGCGCGCATCGGCGAGGATGTGAGGCTGACCTTGTTGCGCAATGGCGCGCCGCTCACCGCTACCGTGAGAGTGGCGCCGGCGACTGAGCCCAGCAGCGCGCTCGCAGGCCCCAATCGACTCGTTCGCTGAAACGAATGCGGGGACGAACCGCGGAAGGAAGGGCGGTTCGGCCCCTGCGACGATCTCCAGCTCAGGCCGCGCGGTGATCCCATTCGCCTTGCAGGTCCCGGATCAGCCGCCGCTCGCGTTCGATGCGTTGACGATAGAGCTCGCGCTCATGCTCGGTCTTCGCGCTTGCAAGAAGCAGCTCGTAATGGCCGATGACCTTCTCGCTGCCTCGAATGAGCAGGTCTCGCTGACTGTTCATTGCGCCATCCCCGCCGCATTGGCCGGCGCTCCGGAAGCGCGCAAGCCGACCGGGAAGGTCACCGCGGTCAGGCCATCGAGCGCCGATTGCTCTTCCGCGAGGCGCCTCTCGACGAAATGGCGCTCCAGATCCGACAGCCTGGTCTTCAGCAGACGCCGATAGCGGTGGATGTTGTTGCGGTGCGCACGAATGCGGGCCAGATTCTCATCGAGCATGATCGTCTCTCCAGACGGTCGCGTTAATTCCTTTTGATGTCGAGGGTGAGAAAGTCTCTTCTCGGCGAAAAAAAATATGCAGCGGGTGACCGGTGTCAAGATGATCGAAGCCGCATTCGCCTCTCCCCACTCGCGGCAGAGCAATCGCATCTGACTCTTGGGGCTGACCTTGAGCGCGCGTCTCGAAGGATGGCCCACAAGGAGTTCTATAGCTGGGTTCCGCCAGCGATTGCCTTTTGTCGGCCAGCAAGCGAACCTCGTGCGGCCATATTTGAGCAGGAGTGATCTTCCGTGAGGGAGGCACTCCGATGACCAAGGCTCTGATCACCGCCATTGCAATGCTGGCTTGTGTGCCGGCGGGTGCGCTTGCGCAGGAGCGCGCGGGCTCGGCAGCGCTCGGTGCCTTGTCAGGCGCGGTCGTGCTGGGCCCGGTCGGAGCCGTCGCCGGAGCCTTGGTCGGCTACACCGCCGGACCCTCGATTGCCCGGTCCTGGGGCCTGAGGGGCTCGCAATCGGCAAGATACCGGCAGCCGCCGCGACGCGCGGCCACGACCCGCGTCCCACCGCGTACGCGCGAGGCGATGAATGCCAATGGCCAGATGCCAGCTGCCAGCAATCCGCCGCCGGTTCAGGCCGCCCCCATCCAGACCGCCCCCGTCCAGGCTGCGCCTGCCGTCCCGGCGCAAGCCGCGATGCCGCCCGTTCAGGGATTCGACTGAGGTCCCGGCAGTAGGCCGTCCGCCTTCGGCGGCCATCAATCGCCCGTCCGCGCCATCAGCGCAGCCACGGTGACGATCATGCCGAAGCTTGCGTCCCGCGCTAGGGCTGGCCGAGAATCTTCTTCGCGGCGCGAAGGTGCGGCTTGTCGATCATCTGGCCATCGAGCCGCAGCGTGCCGGAATCGGGATTGCTCGCGAACGCCGCAATCACCTTTTCCGCCCATTTGCGCTCGGTGTCCGTCGGCGCGAAGGCCGCGTTGACGATGTCGACGTGCTTGGGATGGATCAGCGCCTTGGCCGAAAAGCCGTCGCGCCGCGCGGCGCGCGTTTCGGCTTCGAGTCCCGCGAGATTGTCGATGTCGGTGTAGACCGTGTCGATGGCTGCGACCTCGGCCGCCGCCGCAGCCATGAGGCAGAGATCGCGTGCCAGGCGGTATGGGCTGTGGAACACGCCGCCGCTCGCCTTCTCGGTGGCGCCGAGCGAGGCGGAGAGATCCTCCGCGCCCCACATCAGGCCGGCAAGGCGAGCGGAGCAGCCCTTGTAGCTGCCGAGCCCGAAGATCGAGCCGGCGGTCTCCGTGGCGACGCAGACGACACGGGTCGTGCCGATCGCGATGCCGGCTGCCGCTTCCAGGGCTTCGAGCCAGGTCGCGACCTGTCGCACGTCGTCGCCGCCCTGCGATTTCGGCAGCACGATGCCGTCGGGCCTGCCCGGAATCACCGCGGCAAGATCGGCGAGCGTCATGCCGGTGTCGAGCGCGTTGACGCGGACGTAGAGCTGATGTGGCTTGCTGCGACTTTTCAGCATCGCAAGCGTCAACCCGCGCGCCTCCGCTTTCTTCTCCGCGACGACGGAGTCCTCGAGATCGATGATCAGCGCGTCGGCCTTGCCTTCGCTCGCCTTCTCGAACTTGCGCGGGGTGTCGCCCGGCACGAACAGCATCGAACGCATCAGACCGGCCTCTTGTGCATCATCGCCATGCGGCGGCATTTGCCGACGACCTCGTCGCTTTGGTTGTACGCGTGGTGCTCGAACTCGACGATGCCGGCCCTGGGCCGCGACTTGGAGTCCCGCACCGACAGCACCTTCGTCGTAGCCCGCAACGTGTCGCCATGGAAGACCGGCTTTGGAAACGTGACCTCGGTCATGCCGAGATTGGCGACGGTGGTGCCCAGGGTCGTATCATAGACCGTCATGCCGATCATGATGCCGAGGGTGTAAAGGCTGTTGAAGATGCGCTGGCCGAACTCGGTCTTTTCGGCGAAATGCGCGTCGATGTGCAGCGGCTGCGGATTGAGCGTCAGCAGGCTGAACATGGTGTTGTCCATCTCCGTGACGGTCCGGGTCAGCGGATGCCTGAACTCCTGGCCTACGGAAAAGTCCTCGAAATAGAGTCCGGCCATCGCGGTTTCCTCCTCACGAAATAACGGCGCGCTCATAGCGTCGCGCCGCATGACCCTATGCATGGTAGACACACTTCGCGGGCAAATTCACGTATCTGCATGTGGTTTTTCGAGCTAAAGAACGCTTGGCGAAGGGAGGTCAAGACCATGGATTTCGCGCTCACCGATCAGCAGGAAGCCATTCGCGATGCCATCGCCAAGATCTGCGAAGGCTTTCCGGACGCCTACTGGCTGAAGAAAGACCACGACGGCGGCTTCCCGCACGACTTCCACAAGGCGCTGGCGGACGCCGGCTGGCTCGGCATCTGCGTGCCCGAGGAATACGGCGGCTCCGGCCTCGGCATCACCGAAGCTGCGATCATGATGCGCACCATCGCGGAATCGGGTGCCGGCATGTCCGGCGCCTCCGCGGTGCACATCAACGTGTTCGGCCTCAATCCCGTCGTCGTGTTCGGCACCGAGGAGCAGCGCAAACGGATGCTGCCGCCGATGGTCGAGGGCCGCGAGAAGGCGTGCTTCGCCGTCACCGAGCCCAACACCGGCCTCAACACCACGCAGCTCAAGACCCGTGCGGTCGCCAAGAACGACCGCTACATCGTCAACGGCCAGAAGGTGTGGATCTCGACCGCGCAGGTCGCGCACAAGATCCTGCTGCTGGCTCGCACCACGCCGCTGGAAGAGGTGCGCTCGCCCACCCACGGCCTCAGCCTGTTCTATACCGATTTCGACCGCAACAGGATCAAGGTCCACGAGATCGAGAAGATGGGACGCAAGATCGTCGATTCCAACGAGCTGTTCTTCGAGGATTTCGAGATTCCGATGGAGGATCGGATCGGCGAAGAGGGCAAGGGCTTCGAGTACATCCTCGAAGGCATGAACCCCGAGCGCATCCTGATAGCAGCGGAGGCTGTCGGCCTCGGCAAGCTCGCGCTTTCGCGCGCGACCGAATACGCGAAGACGCGCGTCGTGTTCAATCGCCCGATCGGCAAGAACCAGGGCATCCAGCACCCGCTTGCAGTGAACTGGGTCGAGCTCGAGGCCGCCTGGCTGATGGTGATGTCGGCGGCGTGGCAATACGACAAGGGCATGCCGTGCGGCGCCGCGGCCAATGCCGCGAAATATCTCGCAGGCGAAGCGGGCTTCTCGGCCTGCGAGCAGGCGGTGATGACCCATGGCGGCTTCGGCTATGCCAAGGAATTCCACGTCGAGCGATACTTGCGCGAAGTGCTGATCCCGCGCATCGCGCCGGTCAGCCCGCAGCTCGCGCTCAGCTTCATCGCGGAAAAGGTGCTGGGACTCGCCAAGTCGTACTGAACGCGCCTTGTGTGGCGCAAGCCGCCTATTCGGCGGCGATCCGCTCCATCGCCATTGCACGAAGCCTGGCGCGCTGGATCTTGACGCCGTTGGCGCTGTCGGTGATGGGGAAGGCGTCCACGACATAGATCCGCGCCGGTACCTTGTAGCCGGCGAGCCGCTCGCGCAGGTGCGCGACCAGCGTTTCCTGCATTGGCGGCTGCTTTGCCGGGATCACGAAGGCGACGCAGCGCGCCTGGCCCTTCAGATCCACTGCAACCACCTGGGCGTCGGCAACGCCGGTACACGATTTGAGCTCGTCCTCGATCTCGCCGGGCGCGACCAGAAAGCCGCCGAGCCGCATCGCATCGCCGGCGCGGGTTTCGTAGGCGAAGGAGCCGTCGCCGCGCAGCCGGCCGATGTCGCCGGTGCGGAAGAACCCGTCTGCGGTGATCGCATCGCGCGTCGCTTCGGGGTTGTTGAAATAGCCGAGGAAGCGCGAGGGCGCGCGGATCTCGATCTCGCCGGACACGCCGCTCGCCGCAAGCTCGCCGGTCTCGGTGTCGCGCACGCGCACTCTCGCGCTCGGCGACATCGGCCAGCCGCCACCCTCGATGCGATCGGCGAACGCATCGCTATCACGGGCGATGGAAAACAGCGCCTGCACCTCGCTCGAGCCGTACAGGCCGAACAGCTTCATGCCGCGCGTTTCAGCCTCCGCGGCCAGTTCGCGCCAGCCGGGCTGGAACGCGGCGAAGCCGCAGACTTCGAGATGCGGGAACGGACGTGGCTCATCCGAGAGCGCGAGGATGCGGCGGAACATCTCGTCGGAGCCGAAAGAGTGCGTGATCCTGCAGTCCCGAAGGATCTTCACGGCCAGCGCCGCCTCGAAGGCGTCGAGCACATGGACGGTCGCGCCAGCTGCGACGAAGCCGAGCAGGCTCGTCATGCCGAACGTGCCGCAGAACGGCAGCATCGCCAGCAGCGAATGGCGTTGCGGATCGAGCTGGAGCGCGCGGGCGACGGAGACGGCGTGCGTCGCCAGCGTCCGCTGCGAATGCGCAACGAGCTTCGGCCCCTTGGTCGTGCCCGACGTGGTGTAGAGCAGCATGGGCAGGTCGACGGCGCCTTGAACATGCTGTGCCGGCGGGTAGGGCGCGTCGAACGCATCGAACCGCACGCAGGGCCAGTGTGCCGAGATGGTATCCGCGCCGACCACCGCGAGCCGTTGCAGCGCCGGCACCTCGTCCTTGGCGATGCCCGCAAGGATGGCGGCAAAGTCGATCGTGCGGAATCCCGCCTCGGCGATTATGAGCTTCGCGCCGGACAGCTTAAGCAGATGCGCGACCTCCGCGCTGCGGTAGCGTGTATTGACGGCCGCGACGACCACACCCAGCCGTGCGGCGGCGAACAGCAGTGCCAGCCATTCGAGGCGGTTGACCAGCCAGACCGCGACGACGTCGCCCTGGCCGATGCCCTGGGCCGCAAGCCAGGCGGCGGTCTGCTCGACCTTCGTCGAGAATTCCGCGCGAGAGACAGTTCTACCGTCGAATACCAGGGCGGGATCGGCGGCCTCGGTCCGGATCAGCGATTGCAGCGAGAAATCGTTGGCACTCATGGCAATCGGAGTAGCCCGATCGTGCCGAGCTGTCTACTTGGTGCCGAACATCCGGTCGCCGGCATCGCCCAGGCCCGGCACGATGTAGCCGTGGTCGTTGAGCCGCTCGTCGATCGCGGCGGTCCAGATCGGCACGTCGCCATGCTCGCTCTGAAACTGGGCGATGCCCTCGGGCGCGGCCAGAAGGCAGACGAAACGGATGTCGCGGGCGCCGCGCGCCTTGAGCAGGGAGGCGCCGGCGCAGGCCGAGTTGCCGGTCGCCAGCATCGGATCCATCAGGATCACGGTGCGGTCGGACAGGTCCTGCGGCGCCTTGAAGTAATATTCCACGGCCTGCAATGTCTCGGGGTCGCGGTACAGCCCGATATGGGCGATGCGCGCCGACGGCATCAGGGCGAGCATGCCGTCGAGGAAGCCGACGCCGGCGCGCAGGATCGGTGCCAGCGTGAGCTTCTTGCCGGCGATCTTGGGTGCCCGCATCGGGGCGATCGGCGTCTCGATCTCGACCAGCTCCAGCGGCAAGTCACGCGTCACCTCGTAGCAGAGCAGCATCCCGATCTCGTTCAGGATCTCGCGAAAGCTCTTGGTCGAGCGGTCCTTCTCCCGCATCAGGGAGAGCTTGTGCTGGATCAGAGGATGGGTGACGACGTTGACGCTGCCAATGCTCATGAAACCGCTCTACACCGTTCCATGAAATTGCGCCAGATCGCGCGGGTCTTTTCCGTGGACGACGCGGCTTCAACGGGGCATCGCGACCGCGCTGCGCGCTCGGTTGCTCGCCTCGTAGGCAGCCATGGTCAGCTCGCGGTCGATCGCCATGCGCATGGCGTCCATGGCCGGCTGGCGCAGGCGCCTCTTCGCAGCTGCATGCGATGGCTTGTGGATGGCGCGCAAGCCAGCGATGATCTCCTCGAGCGTGGTGTCGACCATCTCCGGCGCAACCACGCGATCGAGAAGGCCAGCGGTCAACGCCACCTCCGGCTCGAACATCTCGCCCAGCGTGGCGGTACGGCTGAGCCAGGCCGGATGCAGGCGGCTGCGCGCGAGCTCGATGGCGAAACTGGGTGGTGCGATGCCGATGGCGACCTCGTTCAGTCCCATGCGGTGCGGTCCGCGTGCGCCGAGCCTGACGTCGCAGGCGAGCAGCAGGAACGTCCCCATCGGATAAGCATGGCCCTCCATCACGCCGATGGTCGGATGCGGAAACGACATCAGCCGCAGCGCCAGTTCCGCGCCGGCCCGAACCATCTCGAGGCTCCTGGCGGCATCGCCCGAGGCGAACACTTTCAGATCGAAGCCGGCGGAAAAGACGCCCGGCCGCGCCGAGCGCAGCACCACGATCTCCGCCTCCGTCTCGGCACGGTCGAAGGCGGCTGCAATCTCGCCCAGCATCGCGGCCGACATCGCATTGACCTTGCCGTCGTCGAGTCCGATCCGCGCCACGCCGCCGTTCAGCTCATAAGTCACTCTCTCAGGCATCTGCCTCTCCCTGTCATCGTCACGTCTTGACTGTCGGAGGCTGATGTAGACCAATCAATATAGTTCTTGACCGGAGGAGAGTGCCATGCCGGCCGTGCCAAAGCACCGTCAGCCCATCATCAACGCAGCGGTGACCCTGTTCCGGCGGCAGGGATTTGCCCGCACCGGCCTCAACGACATCGTCGACGTCAGCGGCGCACCGAAGGGCTCGCTCTACCATTATTTTCCGGACGGAAAATCCTCGATCGCGGTGGCGGCGGTAGAGGAGGCGGGACGCCGCGTCGCGGCGACAGTCGCCAAGCTCGCGAAAGAGTGCGGCTCGACCGGCGAGCTCCTGCGCGCGCACGCAAGGCTGCTGGCAGGCTGGATGCAGGGCTCCGGCTTTCGCAACGGCTGCCCGATCACGACCGTGCTGCTCGAGCTTGCACCGCGCGAGCGCGCCGTGTCCGATGCTGGTCGCAAAGCCTATGCGGTGCGATTATCCATCCTGCGTGACAAGCTTCTCGCGGACGGCTTTGCCAGACCCCGGGCGGAGGCGCTGGCCGTGCTCTGCACCTCGGCGCTTCAGGGCGCGCTGATCCAGGCCCGCGTCGAGCGCAGCGGCCGGCCGATCGAGGTCACCGCGGCGGAGCTGGCACGGCTGATCGAAGCGGAGCGGGGGAGCTAGACCCCGAGGCCGGGTTCGCAGTCACGCGCATGCCGAGCAGCAATGCGCTGATCAAGGCGGCCATGATGACGAGCTTGAACTCGACCATGTCGTTACCTCGCAAGGCACAGGATTGCTGTCCTCAGCGCGATCAGCGCGGTGAGCACGCTGCCCATCGACAGCATGGCCAGCCCATGCAGGGCGATACGCTCGAGTCGAGCTTTGCGCAGCTTCGATATGCGCAACTGCTGTTCAGCCCTCAGATGGGGTCGTTCAAAGCCGAGAATCGGCGTCGGCATTTCTCGTGTCCTTTCAGATACGTCTAGCCGTAGTGATCGCAGGCGACCGGCTCGCAGAGCGGATCCGGCACAGGACGGACGGAAGGAGCGCTCGGCGGCGACAGATCGACCGCCAGCGCCCGCACCTCGAGGAACGCCGACAGCAGCGCGAGCGCGAGGTCGGCATGGCGCACCTCGACCGCGGCGTCCAGCCAGTCCGGCAGCTCGCGTTCGCGTGACAGCGCGCACTGCCACTCGCCCTCGTCATAGGCGATGCGGCGGACCTGCCACATCGGCAGCTCCAACTCCATCAGCGCCAGCGCCGCATCGGCCCATGCCTCGGCGTCGATCAGGCGCGCGAGGCGTGCGGTGCGCCCGCTCTGTCCGAGCGCGGGGATGCGCCGGCAGACGTGACCAATGATGTCGAGCATCAACGGCCGCGTCATCGCATGCGCATTGCGCAATCGGTCGCCGAGTGATGGCGGATCGTAGCGTCGGAGAGCGGCGGTCATGTCAGGCCTCCTGGAGTTGGCGTCGGTCAGTCGGCCGGCCTCACCAAGATGGCCCGGAGGGCATTTGAAAACGAGATAGGGATCGGGCGAGAGATATAGGGATTTCATAGGCGCACAGAGTCTTTCGTGCGGGCGCGCCGGATCCTCGACCGTCATCTCCGCCGAAGGTGGCGGCTTATGCGAGCAGGGCTCTTTTAGAGGATCTTGGCTGCGGCTTGCTGCAACCACGGTTGCGAGAGCGATCGTGGGCCGCGCCGCTGTGCTGCCGGCCCGGAAGACCATCCGGAATGTCTGGCCGGCGTCACGTCGCCGGC
Organism: Bradyrhizobium sp. USDA 326; assembly: GCF_049739485.1. Classification (NCBI taxonomy): domain Bacteria; kingdom Pseudomonadati; phylum Pseudomonadota; class Alphaproteobacteria; order Hyphomicrobiales; family Nitrobacteraceae; genus Bradyrhizobium; species Bradyrhizobium sp. USDA 326. The sequence continues at coordinate 967,400 of NZ_JBMGQA010000001.1, read as the reverse complement.
GGCCATGGCGTGCCGGCCTTTATGAGATTCCTATAACGTCGCCATAGGCCTCATCTCGAAAACCTATGCGCGCGGTGGCACGTCAGCGCGGTGAATTCCCGGCCGCGCGCGTTCGGTCGCAGCAACGGCCCGCCGGAATCCAGACGGGATATGCCGGAAACGTCTCAACTGAGGAGTATCGTCATGATGGATCTTCTGATGCTGGCGCTTGCCGCCGCCTTCTTCGCCCTCGCGATCGGCTACACCTGCGCCTGTGAACGGCTGTGAGGGAGCCGATCATGATTTTCGATTATGCCCTCGCCGGCGCCGTCTCGTTCGGCCTCCTGATCTATCTCACCTACGCGCTGTTGCGTCCCGAGCGGTTTTGAGGCCGTGCTGCTGCTTGTCGAATTGCTGCTGGCCGACGCTGCGCTCGTTGCGGGCCTGCTTGCGCTGCTCCTGCCGCTGTTGCGCCGGACCCAAAGCCTGAAGGGTTAATGCCATGACTGTCATCGGTTGGTTCCAGATCATTCTTTACTGTGCGATTGTCGTCGCGCTGACGAAGCCGCTCGGCTGGTACATGACGCGCGTATTCAACGGCGAGCGCACCTTCCTGTCGCCCGTCCTGCGCCCGATCGAGGCCGGCATCTACTGGATCTCCGGCGTCGACGAGAAGCGCGAGCAGCATTGGCTGACCTACACGGTCGCCATGCTGCTGTTCCATGTCGGCGGCTTCCTGATCATCTACGGCCTGATGCGACTGCAGGCCGTGCTGCCGTTCAATCGGGCCGGGCAGTCCGCGGTCGCCGAAGACCTATCGTTCAACACCGCGATCTCCTTCATCACCAACACCAACTGGCAGAACTACGGCGGCGAGAGCACGTTGTCCTATCTGACCCAGATGGTCGGCCTCACGCACCAGAATTTCCTGTCTGCTGCGACCGGCATCGTGCTCGCTGTCGCGCTGATCCGCGGCTTTGCCCGCGCCTCTGCTCGCACCGTCGGCAATTTCTGGGTCGATGTGACCCGCTGCACGCTCTATATCCTGCTGCCGATCTGCATCGTCTACACGCTGTTCCTGGTCTGGCAGGGCATGCCGCAGACGCTCGGGCCCTATGTGGAGGCGACCACGCTCGAAGGCGCCAAGCAGACCATCGCGGTCGGTCCTGTTGCCTCGCAGGTCGCGATCAAGATGCTCGGCACCAATGGCGGCGGCTTCTTCAATGCCAACGACGCGCATCCCTTCGAGAACCCGACCGCGCTGTCGAACTTCGTGCAGATGCTGTCGATCTTCGCGCTCGGCGCGGCGCTCACCAATGTGTTCGGCCGCATGGTCGGCAACCAGCGCCAGGGCTGGGCGATCCTCGCGGTGATGGGCGTGCTGTTCGTCGCCGGCGTGGGCGTCTGCTATTGGGCGGAAGCCGACGGCACCGCCACCATGCATGCGCTGGGCCTGACCGGCGGCAACATGGAAGGCAAGGAGGTCCGCTTCGGCATCGTCGCGTCCTCGCTGTTCGCCGTGATCACGACGGCCGCCTCCTGCGGTGCCGTCAATGCCATGCACGACAGCTTCACCGCGCTCGGCGGCATGATTCCGCTGATCAACATGCAGCTCGGCGAGATCATCGTCGGCGGCGTCGGCGCCGGCATGTACGGCATGCTGCTGTTCGTCATCCTCGCGATCTTCGTCGCAGGCCTGATGGTCGGCCGTACGCCGGAATATGTCGGCAAGAAGATCGAGGCGCGCGAGGTCAAGATGGCGATGCTCGCCATTCTCGTCCTGCCCCTGATGATCCTCGGCTGGACCGCCGTCGGCGTGGTCTATCCGGCGGCAGTCGCCTCCATGGCGAATGCCGGACCGCACGGCTTCACCGAAGTGCTGTACGCCTTCACCTCGGGGACGGCTAACAACGGATCGGCCTTCGCGGGCCTCACCGGCAACACCTTCTTCTACAATCTTACGCTCGCCAGCGCGATGTTCGTCGGCCGCTTCTTCATGATCGTGCCGGCGATGGCCATCGCGGGATCGCTCGCGGCCAAGAAATCGATCCCGCCCTCGATGGGCACGTTCCCGACCACCGGAAGCCTGTTCGTCGGCCTCGTCGTCGGCCTCATCCTGATCATGGGCGGCCTGACCTTCTTCCCGGCGCTCGCGCTCGGCCCGATCGTCGAACATCTGGCGATGAACGCCGGCAACCTGTTCTGATCCAGCTTTTTCGGAGTGACCTCCATGGAATCTGTCCATAAACCCAACAAGCGCATGCCGGTCTCGGCGATGCTGGATCCCAGGATCGTGATGCCCGCGATCGGCGCGGCCTTCGCCAAGCTCGACCCGCGCGCCACGATCAAGAACCCGGTCATGTTCGTGGTCGAGATCGTCGCCGCGCTCACCACGGTGATCTTCCTGCGCGATCTCCTGACCGGCGGGGAAAATCTCGGTTTCACCTTCCAGATCATTCTCTGGCTGTGGTTCACCGTGCTGTTCGCCAACCTTGCTGAAGCAGTGGCCGAGGGGCGCGGCAAGGCGCAGGCCGAGACGCTGCGCAAGACACGAACCGAGAGCCAGGCCAAGCTGCTGAGCGGCGCAGGCCGCGACTACAGGCTCGTGCCGGGCACGAGCCTCAAGGTCGGCGATCTCGTGCTGGTCGAGGCGGGCGACACGATTCCCTCGGACGGTGAAGTGGTGGAGGGCGTCGCCTCCGTCAACGAAGCCGCCATCACCGGAGAATCGGCGCCCGTGATCCGCGAATCCGGCGGCGACCGTTCGGCGGTGACCGGCGGCACGCAGGTGCTGTCGGACTGGATCCGCGTCCGCATCACGGCAGCCCAGGGCTCGACCTTCATCGACCGCATGATCAAGCTGGTCGAGGGCGCGGAGCGGCAGAAGACGCCGAACGAGATCGCGCTCAACATTCTGCTCGCCGGCCTCACCATCATCTTCGTGTTCGCCACCGTGACGATCCCGAGCTATGCGGCCTATGCCGGCGGCTCGATCTCGGTGATCGTGCTGGTGGCGCTGTTCGTGGCGCTGATCCCGACCACCATCGGCGCGCTGCTGTCGGCGATCGGCATCGCCGGCATGGACCGCCTGGTCCGCTTCAACGTGCTGGCGATGTCGGGCCGCGCGGTCGAGGCCGCCGGAGACGTCGACACGCTGCTGCTCGACAAGACCGGCACCATCACGCTCGGCAACCGGCAGGCGACCGCGTTCCTCCCCGTCCGCGGAGTGACCGAGCAGGAGCTGGCGGACGCAGCCCAGCTCGCCTCGCTCGCCGACGAGACCCCGGAAGGCCGCTCCATCGTCGTGCTGGCGAAGGAGAAGTACGGCATCCGCCGCCGCGACATGGCGGAGCTCGGGGCCACCTTCATCCCGTTCACGGCGCAGACCCGCATGAGCGGCGTCGATGCCGGCGGCTCTTCGGTGCGCAAGGGCGCGGTCGATGCCATGCTGAACTATGTCGGCGGCGGCGCTCCGACCGCGGTCGCTTCCGGCAACATTGCGCGGTCAATGCAGTCTGCCGCGCTTTCCGAGCTCGGCCGCGAGATCCAGGCGATCGCCGACGACGTGTCGAAGTCCGGCGGCACGCCGCTGGCTGTCGCCAAGGACGGCAGGCTGCTCGGGATCGTCCAGCTCAAGGACATCGTCAAGGGCGGCATTCGCGAGCGCTTCGCCGAGCTGCGCCGCATGGGTATCCGCACCATCATGATCACCGGCGACAACCCGATGACGGCCGCGGCCATTGCGGCCGAGGCGGGCGTCGACGACTTCCTGGCGCAGGCAACCCCCGAGGACAAGCTCAAGCTGATCCGCGACGAGCAGGCCAAGGGCAAGCTGGTCGCCATGTGCGGCGACGGCACCAACGACGCGCCGGCGCTCGCCCAGGCCGATGTCGGTGTTGCCATGAACACCGGCACCCAGGCCGCCCGCGAGGCCGGCAACATGGTCGACCTCGATTCCAACCCGACCAAGCTGATCGAGGTGGTCGAGATCGGCAAGCAGCTCTTGATGACGCGCGGTGCGCTGACGACGTTCTCGATCGCCAACGACGTCGCCAAATATTTCGCGATCATCCCGGCGATGTTCCTGGCGTTCTACCCCCAGCTCAACGTGCTCAACGTCATGAAGCTGTCGAGCCCGCAGAGCGCCATCCTGTCGGCGATCATCTTCAACGCGCTTGTCATTATTGCGCTGATCCCGCTCGCGCTGAAGGGCGTCGCCTATCGCGCGGTCGGTGCCGGCGCGCTGCTCCGGCGCAACCTCTTGATCTACGGGCTTGGCGGCATCGTCATTCCCTTCATCGGCATCAAGGCGATCGATCTCGTCGTGACCGCCTTGCACCTGGCTTGAATTCGTCATTGCGAGCGAAGCGAAGCAATCCAGAAATGCCTCCGTGGTTGATAGTCTGGATTGCTTCGTCGCTTCGCTCCTCGCAATGACGGGAAAAATCGGAGAAAGCACATGCTCAGAGAAATCCGCCCCGCCATCGTCCTCTTGCTGGCGCTCACCGCCCTCACCGGTCTTGCCTATCCGCTCGCGATGACCGCCATTGCCGGGACGTTGTTTCCCGTGCAGGCGCAGGGCAGCCTCATCGAAAAGGACGGCAAGGTGATCGGCTCCGCCCTGATCGGGCAGGAGTTCAAGGACGACAAATACTTCCATGGCCGCCTCTCGGCGACCGTTGCGCCAGACCCGAATGATTCGACCAAGACGGTGTCGGCCCCCTACAACGCCGCCAATTCGGGCGGCTCCAACCTCGGCCCGACCAGCAAGGCGCTGGCCGACCGGCTGAAGGAAGATGTGGACGGGCTCAGGATCGAAAATCCGAACGCTTCCGTGCCGGTCGACCTGGTGACGACTTCGGCGAGCGGCCTCGACCCGAACATTTCGCCGGAGGCGGCGCAATTCCAGGTGCCGCGCGTGGCGAAGGCGCGGAATCTGCCCGAGGATCAGCTCAAACAGCTTGTGACCGCCAACACCGAAGGCCGCCTGCTCGGCCTGCTCGGCGAACCCAGGGTTAACGTTCTGGCGCTGAATCTCGCGCTCGATCGCATCGCCGCGAAGTAGCAGTCTAGGCTCGCGGCGCGCGGATGATTATATTCGATGGCGAAGCCTTCCTCTCGCTCTCCCCGCTTGCGGGGAGAGGCGAAATGACAGGCGGAGAAAATAACGGATAGACAAGCCGTCCCGATGGCCCGAGAGCGCCGCGACCCCGAACAACGTCCATCCCCGGAGGCACTGCTGCAAGCGGCGCGCCGGGAGGAAAGCGCGAGCGGCAAGCTGAAGATTTTTGTCGGCGCCGCTCCCGGCGTCGGCAAGACCTACGAGATGCTGCAAAGCGCCCATGCCAAGCGCAAGGCCGGCATCGATGTCGTGGTCGGGTTCGTCGAGACTCATGGCCGCGCCGAGACCGAGGCGCTGGTGCGCGGCCTCGAAGTGGTCCCGCGCAAGAGGCTGGACTACCGCGGCCAGATCGTCGAGGAGATGGATCTCGACGCGGTGATCGCGCGGCGGCCGCAGATTGCGCTGGTCGACGAGCTCGCCCACACCAATGCGGCAGGCAGCCGCCATCCCAAGCGGTACCTGGACGTGGAGGAGCTGCTCTCCCACGGCATCGACGTCTACACCGCCGTCAACATTCAGCACATCGAGAGCCTGAACGACGTCGTCGCCCAGATCACCCATGTTAGGGTGCGCGAGACCGTGCCGGATTCGGTGTTCGACCGCGCCGATGCGATCGAGCTGATCGATCTCACGCCCGACGATCTGATCCAGCGGCTGAAGGAGGGCAAGGTCTATGTGCCCAAGCAGGCCCAGCGAGCGCTGGAGCATTATTTCTCGCCGGGCAACCTCACCGCGCTGCGTGAGCTCGCACTGCGGCGCACCGCCGAGCGGGTCGACGAGCAGCTTCTCAATCACATGCAGGCGAATGCGATTTCCGGGCCTTGGGCCGCGGGCGAGCGCATCCTCGTCTGCATCAGCGAGGATGCACGCGCCGCCGGCCTCGTGCGCTACACCAAGCGGCTGGCCGACCGGCTGCATGCGCCGTTCACCGCGATCTCGATCGAGACGCGGCGATCCCTGCAATTGTCCGACGAGCAGCGCGATCGGCTGGCCGACACGTTGCGGCTGGCGGAAGCTCTTGGGGGCGAAGCGCTGACCATTCCCGCCGTCGGCCGGCGTATTGCCGATGACGTCGTCAATTTCGCGCAAGGCAACAACGTCACCCAGATCGTGATCGGCAAGTCGACGCGTTCGCGCTGGTTCGAGATGACGCGTGGCTCCGTCGTGCACGACCTGGTGCGCCGCGCCGGTAACATCACGGTCCACGTCATCGCCGGTGACGAGCTGCCGGGCGAGGCCGCGCCCAAGACCGCGGTGCAGACCGCTGCGCGCTCGGAGCCGTTCAACCCGCTGCCCTATCTGAAGGCGCTCGGGATCGTGCTGATCGGCCTCGGCGCCGCGGAGCTGATCCAGCCCCATTTCGGCATCGAGAACGTCGATCTCGTGCTGCTGACGGCGGTGGTCACGGTTGCCGTGCGCTATGGCTTATGGCCGTCGCTGCTGGCGACCGTCGCGGCTTCCCTGTGCTATAATTTCTTCTTCCTGCCACCACTCTACACCTTCACGATCACAGACCCGACCAATGTCGCCGCCTTCCTGCTGTTCCTGGTGGTCGCGATGATCGTCTCCAATGTCGCCGCGCGCGTGCGCATCCAGGCCGATACCGCCATCGGCCGGATCAGAATGACCGAGCAGCTCCATGCCTTCAGCCGCAAGCTCGCCGGCACCGCCACGCTCGACGACGTGCTGTGGGCGACCGCCTACCAGATCGCGTTGATGCTGAAGGTGCGCGTGGTGCTGCTGTTGCCGGAAGAGGGCCTGCTCACCGTGAAGTCCGGCTATCCGCCGGAGGATGAGCTCGATCAGGCCGACCTCGCTGCGGCCAACTGGGCCTGGAGCAACGATCGCCCCGCCGGCCGCGGCTCGGACACGTTGCCAGGCGCCAAGCGGCTGTTCCTGCCGATGCGCACGGGACGTGGCCCGATCGGCGTCATCGGCATCGACAACGACCGTACCGGCCCGCTGCTGACGCCGGACCAGCGCCGGCTGCTCGATGCACTGGTCGACCAGGGCGCGCTCGCGATCGAGCGCGTGCTGCTGGTCGAGGACATGGACCGCATTAAGCGCACCGTCGAATCCGAACGGCTGCGCTCGGCGCTGTTGACCTCGATCTCGCATGATCTGAAGACGCCGCTCGCATCTGTCTTGGGGGCGGCCTCCACCATGCGCGATCTCGCCGGCGCCCTTTCCGACACCGAGAAACGCGACCTGCTCGCCACCGTGATCGACGAATCCGAGCGGCTCAACCGCTTCATTGCCAATCTGCTCGACATGACCAAGCTCGAATCCGGCGCCATCGTGCCCAACACGGCGCTGCACGATCTCGGCGAGATCGTCGGCAGCGCGCTGCGGCGCGCCAGCAAGATACTCAACCGCCACAAGGTCGAGCTGATGCTGGCTCCCGATCTGCCGATGCTCCAGCTCGATGCCGTGCTGTTCGAGCAGGTGCTGTTCAATCTGCTCGACAATGCCGCCAAATACGCGCCACCCGACACCACGATCTCGATCCGCGGCCGGTGCGAGAGCGGGCATGTCGTGCTCGAGATCGCCGACGAGGGAGCCGGCATTCCGCCCGACGAGCTCGAGAGCGTGTTCGACAAGTTCTATCGCGTGCAGAAAGGCGATCACGTCCGTCCCGGCACCGGGCTCGGGCTCGCCATCTCCCGTGGCTTCGTCGAGGCGATGCGCGGTACGATCTCCGCTGCCAATCGCAGCGAGCGGAGTGGCGCGATCCTCACCATTCGCCTGTCCATCCCGGCAGCGAGCCACGCATTGGATACCGCCGCATGAGCGCTGCTCCGATCAAGGTCCTGGTCATCGACGACGAGCCGCCGATCCGCAAATTGCTGCGGGTGGGATTGAGCACGCAGGGCTATGAGATCCTGGAGGCGTCGAACGGCAGGACTGCGCTGGAGAAGCTCGAGGAAGGGCCGGCGTTGATCATCCTCGATCTCGGCCTGCCCGACGTTCAGGGGCACGAACTGCTCCGCACCATTCGCGCCCGCAACGAAGCCGTGCCGATCGTGGTGCTGTCGAGCCGCGGCGACGAGGCCGGCAAGGTGCAGGCGCTCGATCTCGGCGCCGACGACTATCTGACCAAGCCGTTCGGCATGGAGGAGCTTTTGGCGCGGCTGCGCGCCGCGTTGCGCCACCAGCTTCAGGTCAAGGGCGAGCGCCCTGTGTTCCGCACCGGCGATCTCTCGGTCGATCTCGTCCGCCGCATCGTCAAGGTCGGCGAGCGCGAGGTGAAGCTCTCGCCGAAGGAGTATGACCTGTTGCGCGTGCTGGTGCAGCATGCCGGCAAGGTGCTCACCCACCGCTTCCTGCTCAATGAGCTATGGGACGAGCTGACCGATGCGCAGTATCTGCGCGTCTATGTCCGCCAACTTCGGCAGAAGATCGAATCCGACCCGGAACGGCCGCAATATGTGCTGACGGAGACAGGGATCGGATACCGGCTGAAGGCGGGGGATTGAGCGTAGCTCGGCGGCATCGGGTGCTGGCTTGAGGCAAACTCGTCATGGCCGGGCTTGACCCGGCCATCCACGTCTATCGGCATGCGAGGATGGATGCCCGGGTCAAGCCCGGGCATGACGACCGAGGTTGTGGCGCACGCCTGCTTCCGCAATGACGGATTAACCCGCCTTCCGGTGCCTCGCCGCTGTCCGGTGCGTCTTCTTGGCGGCGCGATGCCGTCCGGTCGCACGCCGCGGATGTGACTTCGTCGCTGTCTTCTTGCCGCCGCGTCCCTTCAGGCTCTGCTTGAGCGCATCCATCAGGCTGACGACGTTGCTGGGTCGTTCCTCGGGCTCCGGCAGCTCGATCTTCTTGCCGCTCGCCTTGCGCTTCACCAGGGCCTTCAGCGCGTCCTCGTATTCGTCCTTGAACTTGCCGGGGTCGAAATGCGCCGCCTTGGTGCGCAGGATATGGCCGGCGAGCTCGACCATGTCCTTGGTGATCTTCGGGCTCTTGATGTCGTCGAAGAACTGGTCCTCCTCGCGCAGCTCGTAGGGGAAACGCAGCGTGGTGCCGAGCAGGCCCTTGCCGAGCGGCTCGATCGCCATCACGTGCTCGCGGTTGGTCAGCACGATCTTGGCGAGCGCGACGCGTTCCTCGTCCTTCATGGCGTCGCGGATCACCGCGAAGGCGTCGACCGCGGCCTTGCCGTCGGGCGCAATGTAATAGGGATGGTTGAGGTAGCGCTGGTCGATCTCATCGCGCGGCACGAAGCTCTCGATGTCGATGGTGTGATTGCTCTCGATCTGGACCGCCTCGAGCTCCTCCGGCTCGATCTCCACATATTTGCCCTTGCGCAGCTCGTAGCCGCGCCCCTTCTGGTCGCTCTCGACGACGTCACCGGTCTCGGAATCGATCATCTGCTGCTTGAGCCGGTTCCCGGTCTCGCGGTTGATCAGGTGAAACCGCGTCTTCTCGGCCGCCGTCGTCGCCGGATAGAGCACGACCGGGCAGCTGACCAGCGACAGCTTCAACGTTCCCTTCCAATAGGCGCGCGGTGCCATTCCATTCTCCAGCGTTTTCAAGGCGTTTTGGAACCCCAACCGTCCCATAGGGTTTTGGTTCCGGGCGGGACTTTCGCCGTGATAGGCTTAATGCCGAAAGAGAAGCGGGACCGGTCGTGCTGCAAAAACTCTCCACTTACCGACAGAAGCGGGATTTCGAGAAGACGCCCGAGCCATCGGGCAAAACAGCAGTCGCGCCATCGAAGCAGCGGCGCTTCGTGATCCAGAAGCACGACGCGAGCCGGCTGCATTACGACCTCAGGCTCGAATTCGATGGCGTGTTCAAGTCCTGGGCGGTGACGAAGGGGCCATCGCTCGATCCGCACGACAAGCGGCTGGCGGTCGAGGTGGAAGACCATCCGCTCGACTATGGCGACTTCGAGGGCACGATTCCGGAAGGGCAATATGGCGGCGGCACGGTGATGCTGTGGGACCGCGGCACGTGGGAGTCGGACGATCCGGAAGCCGGCTTCAAGAAGGGCGACCTGAAGTTCACGTTGCACGGCGAGAAGCTGCATGGAAGCTGGGTGCTGGTGCGCATGCGCAACCGGGGCGGCGAGAAGCGCACCAACTGGCTCCTGATCAAGCATCGCGACGAATATGTCCGCGAAGGCGCGGACAACGACGTTCTCGATCAGGACAAGTCCGTCGCCTCCGGCCGCGCGATGGAGCAGATCGCCGAAGGCAAGGGCCGCGCGCCGAAGCCGTTCATGCTGGCCAAGGGCACCAAGGGCAAGGCCGACGCGGTCTGGCAGTCCAACCGTGCCGAGGAGACGAAAGGGCGCACGGTGAAGCCGGCGCCGCGCACCGCGTTGAAGCGCGGCAAAGCGGCGAAAAAAAGTGCCACGACCGCGACCAACGCCAGGAAGGTCTCGGCGATGCCGGATTTCGTGGCGCCGCAGCTCTGCACGCTGGTCGAGCGGCCGCCGGCCGACGAGGGCTGGTGCCACGAGATCAAGTTCGACGGTTATCGCGTGCAGCTGCGGGTCGAGGACGGCGAGGCGACGCTGAAGACGCGCAAAGGTCTCGACTGGACCGAGAAGTTCGGCTCCATTGCCAAGGAAGCAGCCGCGCTGCCGGACGTGATGATCGACGGAGAGATCGTCGCGCTCGACCACAATGGCGCGCCGAACTTCTCCTCGCTGCAGGCTGCGTTGTCCGACGGCAAGACCGACGAGCTGATCTTCTTTGCCTTCGACCTTCTGTTCGCGGAAGGCCAGGACTACCGCCGGCTGCCGCTCGAGGAGCGCAAGGCGCAGCTGAAGAAGCTGCTGGAATCGCGCAAGCGGAAAGCGAGCCAGCTCCGCTATGTCGAGCATTTCGAGAGCGGCGGCGATGCCGTGCTGCAATCGGCCTGCAAGCTCGAGCTCGAGGGCGTGGTCTCGAAGAAGCTGAACGCGCCCTATCGTTCGGGGCGCGCCGAGAGCTGGGTCAAGTCGAAATGCCGCGCCGGCCACGAGGTGGTGATCGGCGGCTACAAGACCACGAGCGGCAAGTTTCGCTCGCTGATGGCGGGCGTGCAGCGCGGCGATCATCTCGCCTTTGTCGGCATGGTCGGCACCGGCTTTGGCGCGGACAAGGTCAAGCGCATCATGCCTGCGTTGAAAGCCATGACGGCCAGTGAAAGCCCCTTCGGCGGCAAGAATGCGCCGAAGAAGACCCGGGACGTGCATTGGCTGAAGCCGGAGCTCGTCGCGGAGATCGAGTTCGCCGGCTTCACCGCCGACGGCAATATTCGCCAGGCGGCGTTCAAGGGATTGCGGCAGGACAAGCCGGCCGAGGAGGTCGAGGCGGAGACGCCTGTCGATACCGAGCTCGCCAAGCCCTCCGCCAGGAAGGCGACGCGCACGAAGGCGGGCCGGCAACCGAAGCAGACCGCTCAAAATGCCGAGGTCATGGGCGTCGTCATCTCCAAGCCGGACAAGGAGCTCTGGCCCGACGACGGCGATGGCGGCGTCGTCACGAAGCTGGACCTTGCCCGCTATCTCGAAGCCGTCGGCGAATGGATGATCGTGCATCTCAAGGGCCGGCCGTGTTCGCTGATCCGCGCGCCTGATGGCATCAAGGGCGAATGCTTCTTCCAGCGCCATGCGATGCAGGGGACGTCGAACCTTCTGGAGCTCGCAAGAGTTTCCGGCGATCGCAAGCCCTACCTTCAGATCGACCGGATCGAGGGGCTCGCCGCCGTGGCGCAGATCGGCGGCGTCGAGCTGCATCCCTGGAATTGCGCGCCTTATGCCTATGACACGCCGGGCCGGCTGGTGTTCGATCTCGATCCCGCGCCCGACGTCGAGTTCGCCGACGTCGTCGAGGCGGCCAAGGAGATGCGGCAGCGGCTCGCCGACATCGGCATGGACAGCTTCTGCAAGACCACGGGCGGCAAGGGCCTGCACGTCGTGGTGCCGCTGCTCCACGGTTCGCGCGACAAGGTGAGCTGGAAGGATGCCAAGGCGTTTGCACAAGGCGTCTGCCAGTGGATGGCCGACGACGATCCCGAACGCTACCTGCTCAACATGTCGAAGAAGCTGCGCAAGGGAAAGATCTTCCTGGATTATCTGCGCAACGACCGCATGTCGACGGCAGTGGCGCCGTTGTCGCCGCGGGCGCGCGCCGGGGCCACGGTATCGATGCCGCTGACCTGGGCGCAGGTGAAGAGCGATCTCGATCCCAAGCGCTACACGCTGCGCACCGTGCCGGCGCTGTTGCCGCGATCGAAAGCATGGGAGGGATATGACGATGCCGCCGCTTCGATCAAGGCGGCGATGAAGAAGCTGGCGTCGAAAGTGAAGTAGAGGCCGCTTTCCAAAACGTCATTCCGGGCTGCGCGATGCGCAGACCCGGAATCCAGAGGTTTGCGGCGCGAGATTCCGGGTTCGCGCTTGCGCGCGCCCCGGAATGACCGCCTCACTATATCCGTCCCATCAGCAGCAGGATCAGCAGAATGACGATGACAAGCCCAAGGCCGCCGCCGCCGTAATAGCCGGTGCCGTAGAACGGTCCGCCGCCGATGCCGCTGAAGCCGCCGAGCAGGGCGATGATCAGGATGATCAGAATGATTGTGCCGATTGACATGCGAATCTCCTCAGCCCTTTGTCGAAAGGGTTGTTTGCATCTATCCCGTCCTGCGGGTGCAACTTGCCGCAGGTTGTAAAGTTCCCACGTTGAAACAAGGCCGACGGTCCAACATGCATGGAACCTTTGTAGGCCGGCGGCCATGACTATGTTGATGAGCCATCACTGGACAGAGATCATGTCAGCACCGCTTGTCGTTTCCATCCCACACCGTCTCGGCCGCGAGGAGGCGGTACGCCGGCTCAAGACGGGGCTTGGCCGCGCCGCTGCAAGCATTCCGGTGATGCAGGTCGAGGAGGAACGCTGGAGCGGCGACAGCATGAATTTCCGCATCCGCGCGCTCGGGCAGATCGCGACGGGCCAGGTCGACGTCGCCGACGACCATGTGAAGGTCGAGGTGGTGCTGCCCTGGCTGTTGCAGCGCTTTGCCGAGATGGCGCAGGCGGCGATCAGGAAGCGCGGCCAGTTGCTGCTGACCAAAGACGAGGGAAAGTAAGCTTAGGCGCGTACGCGCTGTCGCGATGGTCTGATGGCGTTTGCGGTTTGGGCCTCGATGACCGAGGCGGGACAATCGCGGAACGCCTGCGCGAGCGGCAAGTCGTTTCCGGCAAGGCCGGGCACGGAGTAGCCCGTGACGTCGATAGTCGCGTCCAGGCTCTCTGGCGCGGGCCATTCCCGGCCGGCCTGGGTGAATGGCGCGAAATGACGCCCGACCACGACGATCGCGACCGCGCGGCCATGATGGCGCGCAAAGGCGATGACATGGTCGGCATGTGCGCCCCGGACGCCCAGCGGCTGGTAGTCGCCCTGCGTGAAGACGTCGGCAAGCTCATTGCGCAGCTTGAGGAGATGCCGCGTCCAGGCCAGCTTGAGCTGGCCGTCCGGCCAGGACTTGATCAGGCCACTCCAGTCCGGAGCTTCCAGTGAGGTCAGCGCCGCGTGGCGTGCGGCAAAGTCGACCGGACGGCGGTTGTCGGGGTCGACCAGCGACAGGTCCCAGAACTCGGTGCCTTGATAGAAGTCCGGCACGCCCGGCAGCGTCGCCTTGAGCGTGAGCTGGCTCAGCGAATTCAACGTGCCGAGCAGCGCGACGCGGCGAGCCAGCGTTTGCAATGCCTCCAGGAATTCCGCGGACCGGGCGGCGTCGAGGATCTTCTCGATGAAGTCTCGTATGCCGCTCTCATAGGCTTCATGCGGGTTGAGCCAGCTCGTCTCCTCCTTGCCCTCGCGCGCGGCCTTGAGGGCATAGGCCTGGATGCGCTCGGCGAAAGCGGCATCGGCCGGCGCTTGAAGCGGCCAGGCGCCGAGCAGGGTCTGGTAGAGCATGTATTCGAACGTCGCCGACGGCGCGCGGAAATTGCCGTGCAGCGTGAGATGCGGCGCGTTCAGCACCTTCCATCGCGCCACCGCGCTGGCCCATTCACCGGGGATTTCGCTGAGCGCCGCGATGCGTGTGCGCGCATCCTCACCACGCTTGGTGTCGTGGGTGGCGGTTGCCGTCATGCCTTGCGGCCATTCCCTGGCGCGGGCTTGCATGGTCTGGTGGAAGGCGGGAATGCCGAGGCCGGTGCTCGCGGGATCGCCGCCGACCTCGTTCAGCGCAAGCAGCCGGTGGAATTGATAGAATGCGGTGTCCTCGAGCGACTTCGCCATCATCGGCCCGGTGAATTGCTGCACCTTCAGCGCGAAGCGGCGCACGCGCGGGGCGCTGTGCGGGGGACGGCCGGGCTTGAGCAGGTCCATGGTGAGGGCATCGCGCAGGAAGTCGAAGATGCCTTCGTCGGCGGCAAACCACTCGCCGCGGGCGCGCTCGATGGTGTCCTCGATCAGCTTGCGGTCCGGTGCCGTCGGGCCGCTGTGCGTCAGGTAGGTGCGATAGACCGGGAAATGCAGCACATAGAGCTCGAGCGCCTGCCGCAGGCTGTCGGCCGAGAAGTCCCGTGTCGAATAATGCCCGTTGGCGATACGCGCGAGCAGACGCGACAGCACGGTGAATTCGCTGGCGAGCAACGTCTCCAGCACCCGCCGCTTGGCGTCCTTGACGTAAGGCGCAAGCCGGGGCGGCCGGTTGCTGATCTGCCGCCAGGTCTCGTCCAGCGCTTCGAGGCCCTTGGGATCGACCAGCACATGGGTGATGACGTTCATCCATTCGTAGCCCGTGGTGCCCTGGACGCCGGCGAACTTCGGTAGGCGCTCGTGCTCGCACAGGATCTTTTCGATGACCGTATAGAATGGCTTTGTGTTGCCTTGGACGATATTGCTTTGGGCGTCGCGCACCAGCCGGCGCAGTCGCTGGCAATATTGTGCGGGGTCACGCAGGCCGTCGATGTGATCGAGCCGGATTCCCTGTAACTTACCGTCGGCGATGAGCTGCTTCACCAGCCTGTGCGTGGCGGCAAATGTGCTCGCGTCCTCGACGCGCAGTCCCGCGAGCCCGTTGACATCGAAGAAGCGGCGATAGTTGATGTCGCTGGAGGCAAGCCGCCAGTGCCCGAGCTTGTAGTGCTGGCGCTCCAGGAGATGATGCAGCGTCAGCGTCTGCGCCGGGCGGTCCTTGCCGGCACGATAGGCGGCGAGACCGCGACCGATGATGTCGGCGGCGCCGGCGATCTCCTTGAGCTCGGCCTTGAAGCCGGGAGCTTCCTTGCGATTGGGACGGCGCAGCCCCGTGTAGCGGGTCGCGAGTGACAGCAGGCGCTTGCCGGCCGGCGTTTCCGCCGCGTCCGCCTCCTTGACGATCACGCGCAGAACTTCGCCATAACGCTCCGGTGCGATTGGCAGGCGATGCTCGAAATACCAGGCCGAAAGGCTTCCCTCATCGGGATCGTAGCGCAGCTCGATGTCGCCGCGCTCCAGCGCCTCGCCGTAGGACGAGCCGAGGATCGGCAGCAGCACGCCGCCGCGGGCACGAAAGGCCAGTTGATCCCAGTCGATGTCGAAGGAAGCAGCGTGTGGCGAGGCCTGGCCCCATTCCAGCACGTCGAGCCACCAGGGATTGTCGGCGAAATGCACGCCGACATGGTTGGGCACGAAATCGATGATGAGCCCGAGGTCGTGCTTGATCAGCGCCTCGCTCAGGCGTGCGAAGCCGGCCTCGCCACCGAGCTCGGGATTGAACTGGCTGTGATCGACGGTGTCATAGCCATGGGTCGAGCCCTTGCGCGCCTTCATCACCGGCGAGGCGTAGAGATGCGTGATCCCCAGCGCCTTGAGATAGGGGACGACCGCAGCGGCCTTGTCGAAGTCGAAATCCGCGGTGAGCTGAAGCCGGTAGGTTGCGAGCGGAATGGCAGGAGGCATCTCAACCTCCGAGACGCCAGACCACCGACCAGGGCGGGAGCCGCTCGCCGGCGCCGCCCCAGATCGGCGTGCCCGCGCTGAGGGAGGAGGTGATCTCGTGATCCGACAGATTGGCGACAAGGCGCAACGTCGTGCCGTCGCCCATCCGCCAATGCGCGGTGAGCAGGCCGTCATCGGCGGCCTCGGCGTCGCCGAAGCTTGCGCCCTTGAGCCGGGGGATGATCTCCTTGTGACGCAGCGCGAGCAGGTCTTTCACCAGGGCGAGCCGCGCATCCTGTTGCGGGGTGCGGCCGGTCCAGTCGAGCACGGCGGATTGCAGCGTTGCCGGATCGAGCGGGTCGGGCACCTCGTCGCCGTATTTTTCGTAAGCCCAGGCATATTCCTGCTTGCGACCCTTGCGCACGGCCTCGGCGAGTCCACCTTGGAAATCGCAGAAGAACGGGAAGGGGACTGTCGAGCCCCATTCCTCGCCTTGAAACAGCATCGGCACCATCGGCGCGAGCAGGGTCACTGCGAGCGCAGCCTCGATCTGCTTTGGCGATGCGAGGCTTTCCAGCCGCTCGCCCAGCGCACGATTGCCGATCTGGTCGTGGTTCTGCAGGAAATTGACGAAGGTCGCCGGCGACAGCTCACCGCTCGGCTCGCCGCGCGGCCTCTTGCCCCAGAACTCCGAGATCTCGCCCTGATAGACGAAGCCCGAGGCGAGCGCGCGCGCGAGGTCCATGCGCGGCGTCTGGTAGTCGCCATAATAGCCGGCATGCTCGCCGGTCAGCATCACGTGCCAGACGTGATGATAATCGTCGTTCCACTGTGCGCGATACTTGCCGTTCGGCGGCTCCTGCGCGGCGTCGAGCAGGCTGGCGCGGTTGTCGCCGTTCTCCAGCACGAGATGGATGCGGCGTCCGGTGGCCTTGGCGAGCTCGCCGGCGGCAACGCTCAGGTCCTGCAGCATCGATTGCTCGCCGGGGATCGCCATGATGTGGTTGGCGGCATCCAGCCTCAGGCCGTCGAAGCGGTAGTCGCTGAGCCAGGACAGCGCGTTCTCGACGGCAAAGGCTCGCGCCTGCGGCACGCGATAATCGATCGCACTGCCCCACGGCGTGTGCGCATCGGTGAAGAAGGTCGGCGCATAGCGGCCGAGGTAGTTTCCTTCGGGGCCGAAATGATTGTAGACCACGTCGAGAAACACCATCAGCCCGCGCAGATGTGCCTCGTCGATCAGCGTCTTCAGGTCCTCGGGCCGGCCATAGGCGCTGTCGGGCGCATACCACAGCACGCCGTCATAGCCCCAGCCGCGGCGTCCTGCGAAATCGGCGAGCGGCATCAATTCCAGCGCGGTGATGCCGGTCGCTGCGAGATGATCGAGCTTGTCGATCATGGCGCGGTAGGTGCCCTCGGGCGTGAAGGTGCCGACATGGGTCTCGATCAGCACGGTCTCTTCCCAGGGACGGCCGCGCCATTCGCGCGCGCGCCAGACGAAGGCGTCGTGATCGATCACCTCGCTCGGGCCGAACACGTCCTCGGGCTGGAAAGCCGAAGCAGGATCCGGCACGTCGATCTCGTCGTCGATCCTGAATTTGTAGGGACTGCCGGCGGCGAGGCCGGCAATATCGGCGACGTACCAGCCATCCTGTCGGCGCTGCATCGCGTGCCTGCGGTCGAGCAGGAGGTCGACGCGGCGCGCGGCGGGCGCCCATAGGCGGAATGACACGCCGTCCTTCGTCGGCCTCGCCCCGAAGGACGGCCTCATGGCGCCCCCGCGAAGGCGAGCACGGAGCGCGGCGGCGCCTTGCTGTCGCTCCCGGGCAGGAAGTCGATCGTATTCAGCATGGCATCGGTCGTGTTCAGGATCTGCTGCCAGCTTTTGTATTCGGTCATTTGGGGCAATTTGAATGCGATCTCTTCGGGAGCGGCGTTCAGTACGATAAAGATCGCAGCCCCACCCGGTTCCATCGGCCCCATCACATAGGAGAGGAACCTGCCTTCCGGGAATTTCCAGTCATTTTCCGTCATCTCGTGGCCGGCGGGCGTCAGCCACAGTGCGCCGTAGGAGATGCCGTCCTTGGGGCGGCCATCGAGCCAGCGATGGCTGCGCAGCTGTGAGAACCGGCGGCGGATATCGGCGAGATGGGCGACGAAGTCGACCATGTCGTCGCCCTCCTTGCCGAGATTGTCCCAGCCGACCCAGCCGACTTCGTTGTCCTGGCAATAGGCGTTGTTGTTGCCGGATTGCGAGTTGCCGACCTCGTCGCCGGCGAGGATCAGCGGAACGCCCTGCGCCAGCATCAGGCAGGCGAGCACGTTCTTGCGCAGCTGCCGGCGCAGGCTGATGATGTTCGGATCGTCGGTCGGACCCTCGACGCCGCAATTGTTGCTGTGATTGTCGTTGGAGCCGTCGCGATTGTCCTCGCCGTTGGCCTCGTTGTGCTTCTCGTTGTAGCTGAAGAGGTCGGCGAGCGTGAAGCCGTCGTGGACGGTGATGTGGTTGATGCTGGCGCGCGGCCGCCGTCCGTCGTGGTTGAACAGGTCGGACGACGCGGTCATGCGGCTGGAGATGTCGCCGATCAGGCTGCCTTCCCCGCTCCAGTAGCGGCGCATGGCGCTGCGATAGCGGTCGTTCCATTCCGACCATTGCGAGGGAAAGGCTCCCACCTGGTAGCCGCCGAGGCCGAGGTCCCACGGCTCGGCGACGAGCTTGACGGTCGCCAGCACGGGATCCTGCCGGACCGCGGTGAGGAACGAGCTGCCGCGATCGAATCCGTTCGGCCCGCGCGCCAGCGTGGTGGCGAGATCGAAACGGAAGCCGTCGACGTGGCAGACCTCGACCCAGTAGCGAAGTGAATCCATCACCATCTGCAGCACGCGCGGATGGGTGAGGTTCACGGATGAGCCGCAGCCGGTGAAGTCGTCGTAGTAGCGCGGGTTCTCGCGGTTCAGCCAGTAATAGGAGGCATTGTCGATGCCGCGGTAGCACAGCGTCGGGCCGAGGTGATTGCCTTCGGCGGTGTGGTTGTAGACGACGTCGAGCATCACCTCGATGCCGGCGTCGTGCAGCCGCGCCACCGTGGTGCGGAAGGAATCGAGTGAGTTGTCCTGGGCGTAGCGCGGCTCGGGCGCGAAGAAGGACAGCGTGTTGTAGCCCCAGTAGTTGGCGAGCTTCTTTTCCACGAGGATGCGGTCGTCGACGAAGCTGTGGATCGGCAACAGCTCGACCGTGGTGACGCCGAGCTTCTTCAGGTGCTCGATCATCGCCGGCGAGGACAGGCCGCCATAGGTGCCGCGCAGATTCGGCGGTACGTCGTCGCGCTTCTGCGTCAGGCCCTTGACGTGGGCTTCGTAGATGATGGTGTCTTCCCAGGGGATGTTGGGGCGGATCTCGCGGCGGCCCCAGTTGAAGGTCTCGTCGACCACGACGGCCTTCGGCATGCCCCGCGCATTGTCGCGCCGGTCGAAAGACAGGTCCTCGCGCGGGCTTCCGGTGCGGTAGGCAAAATGCGCATCGCTCCAGACCAGGCGTCCGGCAAGCCGCTTGGCATAGGGGTCGAGCACCAGCTTGTTGGCGTTGAAGCGATGGCCGTGCTCGGGCTCGTACGGGCCGTGCACGCGGTAGCCATAGAGCTGGCCGGGAGAGACGTCGTTGAGATAACCGTGCCAGACATCCTCGGTCTTCTCTGGCAATTCGACGCGCTCGAGCTCGCGGCGGCCTTGTGCGTCGAACAGGCAGAGCTCGACCTTCTGCGCGTTGGCGGAGAACAGCGCGAAATTGGTGCCGCGTCCGTCCCAGCTTGCGCCGAGGCGTGCGGGCGATCCAGCAGTCAGGCGCATCAGTCAGCTTTCCGGAACGAGGAAGGTTGCGGCGAGCGGTGGAATAGTGAGACGGAGCTCGCCGCCCTCATCGGCATGAACTTCGCCGATATTCCCGACATTGCTGCCGCCATAATGAGCGGAATCCGAGTTGAGCACTTCCTTCCACTTGCCGCCAAAGGGTACGCGGATGGGATAGTTGCGATAGACGTTGGGTGAGAAGTTGACGATGACGAGGCATCGCGCGTGCTCGTCAAATCCCTTTCGAAGCCAGGCGAACACGTTGCGGTTGGCGTCATCGGTGATCAGCCATTCGAAACCGCCCTGGTCGCAATCCATCTGGTGCAGCGCCGGTACCGCGCGATAGAGCCGGTTGAGGTCCCGGATCAGCGCCTGGACGCCGGAATGGTACTTGTATTCGAGCAGATGCCAGTCGAGCGACTGGTCGTGATTCCATTCCCGGCTCTGCGCGATTTCCGCACCCATGAACAGCAGCTTCTTGCCGGGATGGCCGAACATGAAGCTGTAATAGGCGCGCAAATTGGCGAAGCGCTGCCACTCGTCGCCGGGCATGCGGCCAAGGATCGAGCGTTTGCCGTGCACGACCTCGTCATGCGACAGCGGCAGGATGAAGTTTTCCGAGAACGCGTAGTGCAGGCCGAACAGGATCTCGCCGTGGTGGTGCTTGCGGTAAATCGGATCCTTGCTGATGTAGCTCAGCGTGTCGTGCATCCATCCCATGTTCCACTTGTATCCGAAGCCGAGCCCGCCGAATTCGACCGGGCGCGAGACCTGCGGCCAGGCGGTGGACTCTTCGGCGGCCGTGGTCGCCTGTGGGAAGCGGGCAAACACTTCCGTGTTGAAGCGGCGCAGGAAGTTGATCGCCTCGATGTTCTCCCGCCCGCCGTACTGGTTCGGAATCCACGCGCCGGGCGGCCGGCTGTAGTCGAGATAGAGCATGGACGCGACCGCATCGACGCGCAGGCCGTCGATCGCATAACGCTCCAGCCAGAACAGCGCATTCGACACCAGGAAGTTCGTCACTTCGGTGCGGCCGTAATTGTAGATCAGCGTGCCCCAGTCGAGGTGGCGCCCCTGCAGCGGATTGGCATGCTCGTAAAGCGAGGTGCCGTCGAAATGGCCAAGCCCGTGCGGATCATCAGGGAAATGACCGGGCACCCAGTCGAGCAGCACGCCGATTCCTTCGCGGTGGCAGGCATCGACCAGTATCGCAAACTCGTCGGGTGTGCCGAAGCGGCTGGTTGGCGCATAGAGGCCGGTCGGCTGGTAGCCCCACGAGCCGTCGAAGGGATGCTCGCTCACGGGAAGAAATTCGAGATGGGTGAAGCCCATGTCGCGGGCATAGGCCGGCAACTGCTCGGCCAGCTCGCGATAGGTCAGCCACTCATTGTCGTTCTTGCGCCGCCACGAGCCGAGATGGACCTCGTAGATCGACATCGGCGCCGACAGTGAATTGATGCCGTCGGGCGCCGGTCGCGGCCGCGGCAGGTGCGCTTCGTCGAATACGATCGACGCCGTCTTCGGCCGCACCTCGCTCGCGAATGCCAGCGGATCGGATTTCAACGGAAGCAGATGACCATGCGGGCCGATGATCTCGAACTTGTAGTGATCGCCGGACTTCGCATGCGGGATGAACAGTTCCCAATAGCCGCTGCCACGCACCCGCATCGGATGGCGCCGACCGTCCCAGAAGTTGAAGTCGCCGACCACGGAGACGCGGCGCGCATTCGGCGCCAGCACCACGAAGCCGATGCCGTCGACGCCCTCGAGCTGCATCGGATGCGCGCCGAGCTTGTCGTAGATGCGCTGATGGGTGCCTTCGCCGAGCAGATAGAGATCAAAATCGGTCAGGATCGGTGGAAAACGGTAGGCATCCTCGAACTCGACGACGTCGTTGCCGAACTTTGCGCGGAGCTGGTAGTGCTTCGAGCCATTGGGCAGGGCGCCGATGAACAGACCGGCGTCGTGGACGCGGTCGAGCGGGGCGACCTCGCCATGTTCGCCGACTGCCTCGACATTCACGGCCTCGGGCAAAAACGCGCGCACCACGCTTCGACCACCCTCGGGATGCAGCCCGAGATAGTGGAAGGGATCGGAGTGGCGGCCCTCGATGATCGCATAGGCCTCGGCAGGCAATTTAGGCATGGGCTTCGCTCTCGGCACTGGACAGAATGCGAAGCAGTCCGGTCAGCGGCGCATGGAGCCCCTCAGGCCGGTGGGACAGTTCGTACTCTAGTTCATCGAACACTTGATCAAGCAGGTAAAATCTCAACAGGCCGTCGGCAGACGACCGATCCTTCGGCCATAGCCTGCGGTCGGTCATGGCTTCGCGGTAGGCGGACAGGAAGGTCGCGGTGGCGCGCTCACGCCATTCGTCGAGCGCGGCCACGATGCGGTCTTGCTCGTCCGAAGCGCCCGTGCGCGCGCGGCTCAGCGCCGCGTGGACTGAAAGGTCAATCGAGTGGATCAGGCCGGCGACGTCGCGGGCGGCCGGCGCCTTGCGCCGCTTATTGGCCAGCGGCCTGCGTGGGTCGCCGTCGAAGTCGATGATGAAGATATCGTCCTTCACGATCAGAGTTTGCCCGAGCCGGAAATCGCCGTGATGACGGATGTTCAACCCGCCGATGTCGGATGGCAAGAGCGCATTCAGGCGGTCGAACAGTTCCGCGCGTGCGGCGATGAGCCGGTCGATCAGCGGCCGGTCCGTCTCCCGCAGCCCGTCGCGGCTGTCGGCCAGCAGCTCGAGAACCCGCTCGGCACGCGCCTTGAGATCGGTCAGCGCGCCCCTGATCTGGGCGGAATCGATTGGCGCCGGTGCGAGATCGGCGGGCTCTGCCGCGGCGAGAGCGACATGCAGCTCGGCGAGCCGCCGGCCGATCTGCGCGATGAAATGCAGATAGGGCGCCTGCTCCTGGGTTTCGCGCGGCATCTCATCGGCCGGTGCCACGCGCTGCTCGTCGATATAGCGGTCGAGATATCCCGTGGTCACGGTCCAGCCGTCGCCCTGGTTCTCGACATAGGCATGCAGCACGCCAAGCGCGCTGCGCTGGCTCCCGTCGACCAGCTCGACGCTGCCGAGCAGTGCCGGCGTGTTGGCAAAGCGGGCGACTTCCGTGAGATAGTGACCGATCTCGATCTCGGGGCTGATGCCGCTTTCGAGCCGCCGATAGATCTTGGCGACGTATTTGTTGTCGACCAGCGCGGTGCTGTTCGACTGCTCGATCGCGCGGATGCGTTCGGGCTCCTTGATGGTGTAGTCGGCGAAACGACTGGTCGCCTTGAATTCCAGCCGCAGATTGTTCTCGTCCACGACCAGGTTTTGCGACAGACCTCGCAAGAACAGACCGATGAAGATCTGGTCGGTCGCGACGTCGAGCAGCGTGCCTTCGCGCGCACCCTGGCGCACGGCGGCGAGCGCCCTGGGGTTGAAGCGCTCGCGGTCGAAGCGCACCCATTCGATCTGCATGGGCATCACATACCGCGTCGTCACCTCGTCCCGGGTCGTCTCGAAAAACGCGATCCAGGGTCTGTTGTCGCCGATGTCGCTGAACGGTACCGCGGAGGTCAACGTGGTCCGGATGTGCTTGGGATCGTTCTCGGGATACCAGCGCGTCCGCGCCAGGAATCCCGGCAGCACGTCGCGCTCGAACACGCCGCGCTCGCGGGCGAGCGACACCCAGTTCGAGTTCACCGGCACCACCAGCGTCTCGAACTCCGGCACCGCGCGCGGCGTCACCGGCTCGGACTTGTCGCGCTCCTGAAGCTGGAACCAGTAGAAGCCGTACGGCCCCAGCGTGATCATGTAGGGCAGCTCGCCGATCGCGGGGAAGCGCGTGCGGCCGAGCATCTCCTGGGGGATACGGTCCTTCCATGGCGACAGGTCGAGCTCCGTCGCCTGCGCGGCACGCGAGAGATTGGCGACGCACAGGATCACCTCGTCGCGGTACTGCCGGACATAGGCGAGCACGGCGCGGTTGGCCGGTCGGATGAACGTCATGGTGCCGCGGCCGAAGGCGAGCGTCGACTTCCGCACGGAGATCAGCCGTTTGGTGGCGCTGAGCAGGGACGACAGGCTGCGCGACTGCGCCTCCACGTTCACGGATTGGTACCCGTAGACGGGATCCATGATCGGGGGCGCGTAGAGGCGGGCCGGGTCGCAGCGCGAGAAGCCGCCGTTGCGGTCCGGGCTCCACTGCATCGGCGTGCGCACGCCGTTGCGGTCGCCGAGATAGATGTTGTCGCCCATCCCGATCTCGTCGCCGTAATAGATGATCGGCGTTCCCGGGAACGACAACAGCAGCGAGTTCATCAGCTCGATCTTGCGGCGGTCGTTGTCCATCAGCGGCGCGAGGCGCCGGCGGATGCCGACATTGATGCGCGCACGCGGATCGTTGGCGTAGGTGGTCCAGAGATAGTCGCGCTCGACGTCGGTGACCATCTCCAGCGTCAGCTCGTCGTGGTTGCGCAGGAACAGCGCCCATTGGCAGCTTGCGGGAATGTCGGGCGTCTGGCGCAGGATGTCGGTGATCGGGAAGCGGTCCTCCTGCGCGATCGCCATGTAGATGCGCGGCATCAGCGGGAAATGGTAGGCCATGTGGCATTCGTCGCCACGGCCGAAATATTCCTGCACGTCCTCCGGCCATTGATTGGCCTCGGCCAGCAGCAGCTTGCCCTTGGAGTAGGCGTCGAGCTCCTGGCGCAGCCGCTTGATGATCGCATGCGTCTCGGGCAGGTTCTCGTTCGAGGTGCCCTCGCGCTCGCACAGATAGGGAATGGCATCGAGCCGAAAGCCGTCGACGCCGGCGTCGAGCCAGCGCTTCATCACCTGGATGATGGCGCTGACCACGCGCGGATTGTCGAAATTGAGGTCCGGCTGGTGCGAGAAGAAGCGGTGCCAGTAGAACGCGCCGGCCTCCGGGTCCCAGGTCCAGTTCGATTTCTCCGTGTCGGTGAAGATGATGCGCGTGCCCTGGTACTTCTGGTCGGTGTCGCTCCAGACATACCAGTTGCGCGCACTGGAGCCCGGGTGGCTGCGCCGGGCGCGCTTGAACCATTTGTGCTGGTCCGAGGTGTGGTTGACGACGAGCTCGGTGATGACGCGCAAGCCGCGCTTCTGCGCCTCCTGGATGAAGCGCTTGAAGTCCTTCATCGTCCCGAAATCGGGATTGACCGCGCCGTAATCGGCGATGTCGTAGCCGTCGTCGCGGCCGGGCGAGGGATAGAACGGCAGCAGCCACAGCGCGGTAACGCCGAGCTCCTGGAGATAGGGCAGCTTCTCGGTCAATCCGGCGAAGTCGCCGATGCCGTCATTGTTGCTGTCGGCGAAGGCCTTGACGTGGAGCTGGTAGATGACGGCATCCTTGTACCAGAGCTCATCCACGACCTCGGCAGCCTCAGCCTTCTTGGTGTCGACGGAAGACAGGACATTCATGGCGTGAACCCTTACGCCAGGCAGCGGAACAGGAGCGCCGGATCGCGGTCGGGATCGATACGCAACCTGATCCCGCCCCATTCGATGCGGGACCGTTCGCCGGTGACAAGGTTTTCGAGTGCCCTCACTTGGTGGCGCTGTCCATCGGCGTCAACGGTGACATCGCCGAGCGGCAGCCAGCACTCACGCGCGGGGCGCGAGAGCGCGATCACGATGACGACAGTATTGGCCGGATCGGCCGCCTCCTTGGCGAAGGCGATCGTCTCGTCGTCCTCGATGCCGAGGAAGCGCAAATTCGTCGTCTGCTGCAGCGCCGCGTTCTCGTTGCGGGCGCGATTGAGCCCGGCAATGTAGGATTTGACGTTGCCGGGCCTGTCCCAGTCGCGCTGCCTGATCTGGTACTTCTCGGAATCGAGATATTCTTCTCGGCCGGGAATCGCTTCATGCTCCAGCAGCTCGAAGCCGCTATGGATGCCGTAATTGCCTGAGAGCGTCGCCGCCAGTGCGACGCGCGACTTGAATGCCCAGGGCTCTCCGCTCTGGAGGTGATAGGGCAGCAGGTCGGGCGTGTTGGCGAACATGTGCGGACGATAGAAATCACGTTCGGGATAGCGCGTCAGCTCGCCGAGATATTGCTCCAGCTCCCACCGCGAGGTGCGCCAGGGGAAATAGGTAAAGGACTGCGCAAAGCCGAGCTTGGCGAGGCCCTTCATCAGCTTCGGCCGTGCGTAGGTCTTGGAGAACAGGATTACCTCGGGATGACGGTGGCGGATGTCGCGGATCAGCCACTCCCAGAACGGAAGCGGCGCAGTGTCGTGATTGTCGATGGCGAATATGGTGACGCCATGGTCGATCCAGAACAGCATGGCATCGCGAAACGCGTTCCACAGGCCGACGCGATCCACCGAGGCGAAATCGGGGATGACGATGTCGGAATAAGGGCCGTCCGCCGTCCGGATCGAGCGGTCCGGCCGCCATTTGAACCATTCCGGATGCTGCGTCAGCCAGGGATGGTCCGGCGAGCACTGCACGGCGAAGTCGAGTGCAAGCTCGAGACCGTATTCCAGGCAGGTCGCAACCAGCGCGCGGAAATCCTCGATCGTGCCGAGCTCGGGATGCAGCGCATCGTGGCCGCCCTCGGCCGAGCCGATCGCATAAGGCGAGCCGGGATCGCCCTCACGCGCCACCGGCGCATTGTTGCGGCCCTTGCGGCTTGTGTGGCCGATGGGGTGGATCGGCGTGAAGTAGAGCACGTCAAAGCCCATGGCGGCGATGTCAGGCACGCGCGCGATGCAGTCGCGCAGCGTGCCATGCCGGCCCGGCAATGCGCTCTGGCTGCGCGGCATCATCTGGTACCAGGCGCCAAAGCGCGCCTTGTCGCGGTCTATGGTCAGCGGGAAGAGTGGCGAGCGCGTCAGGTCGGGCCGCGACTGGCTTTCGGCCATGGCTTTGCCGAGCTCAGTTGCGAGCAGCGAAGTGACGTCGCCGTTCCTGAGATAATCCTCGCACTGCCTGATGATGACCGCTGCCGCGTTCTGTCGCGCGCCATGCGCCTTGGTCAGGAGTCCGGCGCCCTCGATCGCATCGAGGCTGACATCGGCCCCGGTGCGCCGCTTGCGCGCGACTGCGTGAGACCATGTGGCGAACTCATCGGTCCAGGCTTCGATCGCGTAGACATATTGGCCGGGCTCAACGGGCGTGAACGCACCGGACCAGCGGTCATTGCCGTGATGGGTCATCGGCTCACTCCGCCATTCGCGCTCCTGCTCGCGGCGCCAGATCAGCGCGGCTGATGTCACGGCGTCGCCGTCGCGATAGATGTCGGCCCAGACCTCGACCGGTTCGCCCAGGATCCGCTTCACAGCGAAGCGGCCGCCGTCGATCGAGGGATAGACGTCCTCGATCAGGAAAGCGCTGCCGGCTGCGGCACTTTCGACAGTTTGAATTGTCTTGTTCACGGTGATGCCATTGACAAGAAAGCAGGAGCCCGTTTCCCTTGCCGGGAGCCGACGCTTGGTACCATTATAGAAAGCCGCTTGTGTGTCATTGGTTCCCTGGGGAACGGCAAGCGCAGTTTGCGAGTTACCCCTGACTAACCTCTTCCGCGACCTCGTTAAAATCGATGCCCTTGGCCAAACAATGGCCTGCAAGCTGCGTGCCGAATGGATCTTTTAGCTCAAGCCCGGATCAAGGGCGTTCAGTCCGAATTCGTTGACGCCCTCGGCAAGCTGCGGGTCACCGCGCCCGAGGCGCTCAAATCCATCCTCGACGCCCTGCCGGAGAGGCGCGTCTACCGCTTCGTCAGCGGTCCGGTCGTGGTCCGCGCATTGGGGCATCCGCGCACGGAATTGGCGGCCATCGGTGCGCCGCCGCTGCAATGGAAAATCCACGGCAACGGCAATGTGATCGCGACAGGCGAGACGCGCGAGCCCGTCATCGCCTGGCCCGCCGGCCTGGCGCTCGGGTATCACAGATTGACACTGACCGATGCCGAAGGCGTGACGGAAGAGGTGCCGATGATCGTGGCGCCCGAGCGCGCCTTCGGCGGCGATTTCGACCGTGGCTGGCTGCTTGCCGTCCAGCTCTACAGCGTCCGTTCGGACCGCAATTGGGGCATCGGCGACTTCACCGACCTCGCAGGCCTGGTCCGGCTTGCCAAGCAGCTCGGGGCCGACGGTGTGGGGCTCAATCCGCTGCATGTCCTGTTCGACGACCATCCGGCCGATTGCAGCCCCTATTCGCCGAACAGCCGGCTTTTCCTCAATCCGCTCTATATCGACGTTGAGGCAATTCCCGAATTCTCGGCAGACCTCGTGCCCGACGCGGCCGCAACGGCCGCCCGTCTGCGCGAAGGTGATCGCGTCCCCTATGCCGACATGGCGGCGTTGAAATGGCTGGGTCTTCGCGCCGCCTTTGACAGCTTCGTGACAAGCGCGAGCGAGGCGCGCCGCAAGGCGTTTGACGCCTTCCGGGCCGCCCGCGCGCCGCTATTGTCCCGCTTTGCCTGCTTTGAGGTGCTGCGCCATCGCTTCGCCGCCCCCTGGTGGGAGTGGCCGTCGGAATGGCAGCAGCCGGATCAGGTGAAATGCGCCGAGCTGCGCAATGGCCCGGCCAAGCGCGAGGTCGAGTTCGTCGAGTTCGTGCAATGGACCGCCGATAGCCAGCTGCATGCCGCCAAGGAGCTCGCCAGCCAGCTCGGCATGCGGGTCGGCCTTTATCTCGATGTTGCCGTCGGCGTGCAGTCCAACGGCTTCGATGCCTGGAACGAGCAGACGGCGATTTCCCGCCATCTCGCCGTCGGCGCGCCGCCCGACGTGCTCAACACCATCGGCCAGGACTGGGGTCTCGCCGGCTTCAACGCCGGTGGGCTCGAGGCGCAGTCCTTCGTCCCGTTCGCGGACATGCTCGCGGCCTCGATGCGTCATGCCGGCGCCATCAGGCTCGATCACGTGCTCGGCCTGAAACGGCTTTATCTGGTGCCGCGCGGCTTCAAACCCGACAACGGCGCCTATGTGCAGATGCCGTTCGAGGCGCTGCTGGCAGCCGTGGCGCGCGAGAGCGCGGCCCACAAATGCATTGTGATCGGCGAGGACCTAGGCACCGTGCCGGAAGGTTTTCGCGAGATGATGCAGGATTTCGGCATCTGGTCCTATCTCGTCATGATGTTCGAGCGCGACGATGCCGGCCATTTCCGCAATGTCGACCATTACCGGCCCAACGCGCTGGTCACGCTGAACACGCATGACCTGTCGACCTATGCCGGCTGGCGCTCCTTCAGCGACCTCAAGATGAAGCGCTCGCTCGGGCTCGATCCCGGCGAGAACGACCAGGCGCGCTGGGATGCGCTCGGCAGGCTCGACGAGATCCTGCGCCAGAACGGCATTCGAGCGAATGATCTCTATTCGGTGCTCGCCTTCCTGTCGCGCACGCCGTCCCGGCTGCTCGCGGTGTCGATGGAAGATCTGCTGGGCGTGATCGACCAGCCCAACATTCCCGGCACGATCGACGAGCACCCGAACTGGCGCCAGCGCCTTCCTGTTGCGCTCGACAAGATCGCGTCCAGGATCGATCTGGCGGCTTTGAAGGCCGCGACGCGGGAACGTTCATTGCCCGGCGGGAGTTGAACGGCCGGGGATTTCTAGGCTCGCACGACATTGTCTCAGAGGATCGAGGACTATGCGCTGATCGGCGATTGCGAGACCGCGGCGCTGGTCGGGCGCAACGGCTCGATCGACTGGCTGTGCTGGCCGGCCTTCGATTCCGACGCCTGCTTTGCCGCGATCCTCGGCACGCACAAGAACGGCCGCTGGCTGATCGCGCCGAGCGAGGAAGTGGTCTCCATCTCGCGGCGCTATCGCGGCAACACCCTCATCCTTGAAACGCGTTTTGAGACGAAAGACGGCACCGTCGCACTGATCGACTTCATGCCGCCGCGCGGCAAGGCGTCCGACATCGTGCGGCTGGTCCGCGGCATCCGTGGCACAGTGAAGATGCGGGTGGAGCTCGTCATCCGCTTCGGCTTCGGCGCCGACATTCCCTGGGTGCGGCGGATCGACCATTCCTTGATGGCCATCGCCGGCCAGGACATGACGGTGCTGCGCACGCCGGCCGAGACCCGCGGCGAGGACCTGACCACCGTCTCGGATTTCGAGGTGAGGGAAGGCGAGACAGTGCCCTTCGTGCTGACCTACGGCCCCTCGCATCTTGAGCCGCCCGCGTCGATCGATCCGGAGCTCGCTCTCCAGGAGACCGAAAAATTCTGGCGGGATTGGTGCGGCCGTTGCACCCGCGACGGCGACTATCAGGATCTCGTCTTGCGCTCGCTGATCACGCTGAAGGCGCTGACCTTCGCGCCGACCGGCGGCATCGTCGCGGCACCCACCACCTCCTTGCCGGAAAAGCTCGGGGGCAGCAGGAACTGGGATTACCGCTTTTGCTGGCTGCGCGACGCCACCTTCACGCTGCTGGCACTGATGAACTCGGGCTACACCGAGGAAGCCCTGGCCTGGCACAATTGGCTGCTGCGTGCGGCCGCGGGTTCGCCGGCGAACATGCAGATCATGTATGGCATCTGGGGCCAGCGGCGGCTGCTGGAATGGGAGGCGGGCTGGCTCGCTGGTTACGAGGGCGCGCAGCCGGTGCGCGTCGGCAACGCGGCTCATGCGCAGCTCCAGCTCGACGTCTATGGCGAGTTGATCGACGCATTCCACCAGTCACGCATGGCCAAGCTCCAGCTCGACGACGAGACCTGGGCGCTGGAATGCGCCGTGCTCAATCATCTGGCCGAGGTCTGGGACCGGCCCGATCACGGCATCTGGGAGCGGCGCGGACAGCCCAAGCACTACGTCTTCTCGAAAGTGATGACCTGGGTCGCCTTCGACCGCGGCATCAAGAGCGCCGAAATCTTCGGCTTCAAGGCCCCGCTCCTGCACTGGCGCACGTTGCGCGATGCCATTCATCGCGACGTCTGCAGCAGGGGCTTCGACGCGGAGGCGGGTGCCTTCGTCGAATCCTACGGCTCGAAGCTGCTCGATGCCAGCGTGCTGTTGTTGCCGGCCGTCGGCTTCCTGCCGGCGTCCGATCCGCGCATCCGCGGCACCATCGCGGCCGTCGAGAAATGCCTGATGCGCGACGGATTCGTGCTGCGGCACGATCCGCGCGAGCTGGCGGTGGACCAGCCGCCGCTCGAAGGCGCGTTTCTGGCCTGCAGCCTCTGGCTCGCCGATGCCTATGTGCTGTCGGGCGATATCGACAAGGCGCAGGGATTGTTCGATCGCGTGGTCGGTGTCGCGAACGATGTCGGGCTGCTCGCCGAGGAATACGACTCCGTGGCCCGCCGCCAAACCGGCAACTTCCCGCAGGCACTGACCCACATCGCGCTGATCAACACGGCACACAATCTGTCGGCAGCACGGCAGAAGAGCGAGAAGCCGGCGATGCAGCGGTCGAAGTAAGGCGAGCGCGCAACAGTGGGATTAAACGAGGCTTGATGGCTGCAACGAAGGAGGTGCGCCCCCTCTCCCGCTCGCGGGAGAGGGTTGGGGAGAGGGTGCTTCCGCAATGGGACAGTCCCCAAGTGGAGAAAGCCCTCACCCGGCGCGCGGGACGATGCTGCGCATCGCCCGGGACGCGCCGACCTCTCCCGCAAGCGGGAGAGGTGAAGAGAACCCGCGGCGCGCTCAGCTCACCCCATTCCGCGTCAGGATCATCTCCATCGCCTCGGCAAAACCGTCCTGCTCGTTGCTTGCAGTGACATGCGTCGCCTCGTCCTTGACGTTGTCGGCGGCGTTGCCCATGGCGATCGAGGTGCCGCTGACGCGGAACATGGCGAGATCGTTCTGCATGTCGCCGATGGTGGCGACCGCGTCGGTGGCAATGCCGAGGCGCTTTGCCATGGCCTGGACGAAAGTACCCTTGTCGAAGCCGGGCGGGGTGATGTCGAGATAGTAGGTCTGCGAGCGCACCGCGGTGGCTTCGCGGCCGAGCGCCTCCTGCATCGCTTTCTCGCAAGCCGCGAGCCCCGCGGCATCGCCACTGGCGCCGACGATCTTGCAGGCGCTCGCAAGATAGGGCGAGAAATCGGACACGATGGTGGGGTCGGCACGGATCGTGTGCTGCTCGTGAGCGACATAGCTGCCGCTGGGATTGTCGATCAGCCATTTGTCGGTGGTGAACAGCCAGATGTCGGCGCCGAATTCGCGGAGGATCCGCAAGGACCGCTCGGCCGCGCTTGCGGGAATCAGGTGCTGCTCGACCGGCCTCATCTCGGGATCGATGATCGAGGAGCCGTTGAACGGGCCGACCGGGAGCCACAGCGCCAGCGGCTCGATCAGGAAGCGCATGCCGATGGCGGGGCGGCTGGAGGTGATGGTGAAGCCGATGCCGGCCCGATGCAGCCGCTGCACCGCGCTCCTCGCGCGTTCGGTCAGCGTCTTGTCCTTGGTCAGCAGCGTGCCGTCGACATCGGAGACCACGAGTGAGATTTGCGTCATGGCAGGACTTTCGGTATCGCGCCGCCCAGCTTCAATTGCCGCACCACGCCGTCCACGATCGCTTCGACGGATTCGTCGATCGAGACGGTGACGACGTGCTCGCTCGCCTCCGGCGGTTCCAGCGTGTTGAATTGGCTCGTCAGCAGCTCGGGCGGCATGAAGTGGCCCTTGCGGTGCGCCAGCCGCTCGGCGATCAGCTCCTTCGTGCCCTTCAGGAAGACGAAGCGCACGTCGTCGCGACCACGCAGCAGCACGTCGCGATAGGTATGCTTCAGCGCCGAGCAGGCGATGATGACGTGCTCGCCGCGTTCGCACACCAGCGCGATCTCGTCGGCGATGGCATTGAGCCAGGGCCAGCGGTCTTCGTCGGTGAGCGGGTGGCCGGCCCGCATCTTCTCGACATTGCTGGCGGGATGAAAGCTGTCGCCGTCCTCGAAACGCCAGCCGAGCCGTTCGCCGAGCGCCTTCGCAACCGTGCTCTTGCCCGAACCCGACACGCCCATCACGATCAATGCACAAGGTGCTTCAGCGCGGCCCACGAATTTCCTCCGGAAGCGCGGCCCTGTCGACCAGCCAGACGGTCTCGCCATTCGAGCGCGCGCGCAACGCCGGCAGATTCTCGCCGTTGAGGAGGCGCGTCAAGATCGGTTGCTTGTCGTGCCCGGCAATCTCGAACAGCATCTCGCGGCAGGAGGCCAGAACGGGCAGGGTGAGCGAGACCCGCGGCACGAAGGGCGCGACATTGGCCTTGGCGACACCGACGACCCAGCGTCGGGTCTCTTCAATTTCGGGATACCCCGGAAATAGCGAGGCGGTATGGCCGTCGGGCCCGGCGCCCATCAGCACGAGATCGAACAGTGGGCGCTCCGGATCGAGCTGGTCTGCGCCATAGAAGGCCTGCAGCTCGCGTG
This sequence comes from Bradyrhizobium sp. USDA 326, assembly GCF_049739485.1. NCBI lineage: Bacteria > Pseudomonadati > Pseudomonadota > Alphaproteobacteria > Hyphomicrobiales > Nitrobacteraceae > Bradyrhizobium > Bradyrhizobium sp. USDA 326. The sequence goes on along the minus strand of NZ_JBMGQA010000001.1, from coordinate 934,248 downwards.
CGTAAGCGTCAGCGCCGGCATCCGGATTCCCGGCCGTGGTCGGAATCGGGTGGATATGGCCGGCTGGCGCATTGCGATCGAGAAAGATCGCGCGCGCGACGGCCATGTTGTTGAGGGGATCGCTCTCGGGCACGAACCTTTCGTCGCCGATGAACCAGTGCACGCGGTCCCACGGAATCCTGCCGCGCCACGCGTCGCTGCCGATCAATTGGTAGAGCTTCTTCGGGCTGGAGCCGCCGGTGAGGCAGATCGCGATCCGCCCGGGATTCGCCGCGAGCCGCGCCATCACCCGTTCGGCCGCGGCGCGGGCAAGAGCTTCGGCATCAGCTTCGACGATCAGCTTCGGCTGGTCGGCCGCCGCCATCACGAGTACTTCCGCCAGCTTCGCCCGTCGCGCCGCAGCAGCTCGTCGGCGCAGGCGGGGCCGTCGCTGCCGGCTTCGTAGGTTTCGATGCCGTTGCTGCCGGCGCTTGTCCAGGCGTCCAGGAACGGCTGCACCGCCTGCCAGCCGGCTTCGACGCCGTCGGCGCGCTGGAACAGGATGTTGTCGCCGATCATGCAGTCGTAGATCAGCGTCTCGTAGCCGGTCGAGGGATCGGCCTGGAAATAGTCGCCGTAGCGGAATTTCATCTCGACGCCGTCGATGGTGACGCTCGGCCCGGGGATCTTGGCGTTGAACTGAAGTTCGATAGTCTCGGTGGGCGCGATGCCGATGGTGAGGAAATTCTGCGACAGGCGGTCGACCGCCGTGCCCGAGAACATCGACAGCGGCGCCTGCTTGAACTTGATCGCGACTTCCGTGCGCTTGTGCGCCAGCGCCTTGCCGGTGCGCAGATAGAACGGCACGCCGGCCCAGCGCCAATTGTCGATCATCAGCTTGAGCGCGACATAGGTCTCGGTGGTGCTGCCGGGCTTGACGTCCGCGGTCTTGCGATAGTCCGGAATCTCCTCGTCGCCGATGCGGCCGGCGAGATACTGCGCGCGCACCGAGCTCCTCAGCGCTTCCTCCCGGCTCGGCCGCTGGATCGCCGTGAGCACCTCGGCCTTCTCTGAACGGACCGAATGGGCATCGAAGCGCGTCGGGGGCTCCATCGCGACGAGGGACATCAGCTGGAACAGATGGTTCGGCACCATGTCGCGCAACGCGCCGGTGGCATCATAGAAGCCGCCGCGATGGCCGACGCCGAGCTTCTCCTCCACGGTGATCTGGATGTGGTCGATGTGGTTGCGATTCCAGATCGGCTCGAACATGCCGTTGGCGAAGCGAAGAACCAGGATGTTCTGCACCGTCTCCTTGCCGAGATAGTGATCGATCCGGTAGATCTGGTGTTCGTCCATGATCTTCAGGAGCTCGGCGTTGAGCGCGCGGGCCGAGGCGAGATCGGTGCCGAACGGTTTTTCGATGACCAGGCGCCGCCAGGTGCCGTTCTCCTTCGTCATGCCGGCGCGGCCGAGCTCGCGCGCGGTCGGCGCGAAGGCGGCGGGCGGGGTGGCGAGATAGAACAGCCGGTTGCCGCCGGTCTCCTGCGCGCATTCCAGCGAATCCAGATGCTCGCGCAGGCGGTCGAAGGAGGGCGGATCCTTTGCGTCGGCCTCGACGAAGGTCACGCATTCCAGCAGCTTCTTGGCGATGTCGTCGTCCACGGGCCGCGTCGCGAACTGACGCAGTCCCTTCAGCAGGCTGTCGCGCAGCTCATCATCCGACTGGCTCCTGCGGGCGACGCCGACGACACAGAATTTTTCCGGCAACAGGTGCTCGGCCGCCAGATTGTACAGCGATGGCATCACCAGCCGATGGGTGAGGTCGCCGGTCACGCCAAAGATGACGAAGGCGCAATTTTCCGGCTTGCGCTTCGCTTGCGGGTCTTTTGTCACGAATTGTCGGCCTTCGCTTGTTACGTCTCGCTCGATCTCATTTGGGCTTCGCTGCGCCCGACTGTTTCGGCTCCTTGTGACCGCCGAACCCTGCACGCATCGCAGAGAGAATTTTTTCGGCGAAGGTGTGTTCCTTGCGGGAACGGAAACGTGTGTAGAGCGCCGCAGTCAAGACTTCGGCAGGCACTGCCTCGTCGATCGCGGCATTCACGGTCCAGCGACCTTCACCGGAATCTTCGACGAAGCCCGAGTACTCCGACAGCTGGGGGCTGTCGGCGAGTGCCGTCGAGGTGAGGTCGAGCAACCAGGACGGAATCACGCTGCCGCGCCGCCACACTTCGGCGATGTCGGCGAGATCGAAATCGTAGCGGTGATCCACCGGCAAAGCCTCGATGTTGGCATTCTTGAGAATGTCGAAACCTTCGGCATAGGCCTGCATCAGGCCGTATTCGATGCCGTTGTGGATCATCTTGACGAAGTGCCCGGCGCCCACCGGGCCGGCATGGATGTAGCCCTGCTCGATGCGGGGATCGCGGCCATCGCGTCCTTCCGTGCGCGGAATGTCGCCGGCGCCGGGCGCGAGCGCGGCGAAAATTGGATCGAGCCGGTCGACCACCTGCTTCTCGCCGCCGATCATCATGCAATAGCCGCGGTCGAGGCCCCAGACGCCGCCCGAGGTGCCGACGTCGACATAGTGGATGCCGCGCTCCTTCAGAGCCTTGCCGCGGCGGACGTCGTCCTGCCAGAAGGTGTTGCCGCCGTCGATGATGACATCGCCTGCCTGCATCACGCCCGCGATCGTCTCGATCGTCGTCTCGGTGATGCGTCCTGCGGGCAGCATCACCCAGGCCGCGCGCGGCCGCTCGAGTTTCGCGACGAATTCTTCCAGCGTCGCCGAGCCCACCGCTCCGTCGGCCGCTAGGCCCGCGACGGCCTTGGCGTCCTTGTCGTAGACCACGGTCGAATGCCCCTGGCGCATCAGGCGGCGAACGATGTTGCCGCCCATCCGGCCGAGACCGATCATGCCGAGTTGCATGTGCATTATTCCCTTAGTTCAGCGCGTCGTTGAGCGCCGCATTGAGCGCCGCGAGGCCTTTCTTGAGCCCGCCCTTCAGGTGCACGCGCAGCGCACGCCGGCCGCGCTCGGTGAGCACGTCGAAATCGCCGCGCGCCTGCGCCGTCTTGATGACACCAAAGCTGGCCTTCTGACCCGGCACCGGCAGATCCTTGGCATCGTCCGCCGTGATCTGGAGGAACACGCCGCTGTCGGGGCCACCCTTGTAGGCCTGCCCGGTGGAGTGCAGGAAGCGCGGCCCGAACTCGGCGCAGGTCGCGACCTGCCGCTTCTCGCGCACCTCCAACCGCATGGCCTGGAGCGCGTCGATCGTCGCCTTGTCGCGCGCGATGTAGCCGAGCAGGGCGACATAGTCGCCGTGGTTCGAGCGGGAGAGATGCGCCTTCAGCCAGGAGGTGAGATCGCCATTGGCGCCGGCCGCGCGCAGCGCCGTGGCGTTGGCCTCGTCGGTGTAGAGGTCTGCCTCGTCCGTGCTGACCACCGGCTGCTCTTCCGGCAGTGCACCGGTCTTCTCGAATGCGGCAGTGAGCTCGCGGGTCTTGATCTTGGCCGCTTCCACGTCCGGCTGGTCGAACGGGTTGATGCCGAGGATCGCGCCTGCAACCGCCGTCGCCATCTCGAAGCGGAAGAACTCCTGGCCGAGATGCTCGATCGACTTCATGACGATGCGCACCACGGGATGACCAGCCGCCTCGATCGCGGCAAGCTTGGAATCATGGGCGGCGTCCGCTTCGCCGTCGACACGGATGTCGATGAAGAACCGGTCGTTGCCATAGACGCCGGGATCGCCGAGCGGCTCACCCTCGATCGGGATCAGGCCCTTGCCCTCCTTGCCGGTGGACTCCGCGATGAGCTGCTCGGCCCAGGCGCCGAAATCGGCGATCTTCTTCGAGGCCAGGATCGTCACCTTGTCGCGGCCCTCGAGGCCTGCGAGGCCCATGGCGAGGCCGAGCTGCACCCCCGGGTTCTCGGCTGGCGGCACGTCCGGGCCGCAGGAGCGGGCCATCGCAAGCGCATGCTTGATGAAGGTCTTGACGTCGACGCCCGCGGTCGCCGCCGGCACCAGGCCGAAGGGCGAGAGCACCGAATAGCGGCCGCCGATCGAGGGCTCGCCGTGGAAGATGCGCGCATAGCTCAGCTTCTTCGCCGCCTTCTCCAGCGACGAGCCGGGATCGGTCACGGCGATGAAGCGATGGCCGGTCTTCACCTTCGGCCCGACCGCCTGCGCAACGCGCGCGTGGAAATAGTCCTTCATCGCATTCGGCTCGGTGGTGCCGCCGGACTTGCTGGAGACGATGAACACGGTGTTGGCGATGTCGATCCTCGCCTCCATCGCCCGCACCTGCGCGGGGTCGGTGGAGTCAAGCACATGCAGTTTCGGAAAGCCGGGCTTCTTGCCGAAGGTCTCGGCCAGCACCTCGGGCCCGAGACTCGATCCGCCCATGCCGAGCACCACGGCATCGGAGAATTTCTGACCCTTCACGCGGCCTGCATAGTCCACGTAATCGGCAATGTCGGCCTTGGCCGCGCTGTCGAGCCAGCCCAGCCATTTGTCCTCGTCTGCGCCGGTCCAGACCGACTTGTCACGCTGCCATAGTCTGCGGATCTTGGCCGAGGCGCGCCAGTTCTCGGTGCTCTCAGCCAGGGCCTTGCCGAGCCCGTCGCCGAGCGAGATCTCCTGGCGGTCGAGCGCGGGCCCGAGCACGACCGCGCGCTTGTGGGCGACGGCGCCGTAAAGCTTGTCGGCGGCATCCGCGAACAGCTTGACGCCGTCCTTGACCAACTCCTCGGTGATCGCCTCGAGCGAGATGCCGGAGCGCTCCAGCTCCTCCAGCACGCGCGTTGCGTCGTCGATGTTCTCTTCCAGGCTGTCGCGCGGCTTGCCATGGTCGCGGAACGCATCAAGCGTCGCCGGCGGCACCGTGTTGATGGTGTTGGGGCCGATCAGCTCCTCGACATAGAGGACGTCGCTGTAGTCCTTGTTCTTGGTGCCGGTCGAGGCCCACAGCATGCGCTGCGGCTTGGCGCCCTTGGCGGCGAGCTTCTCCCAGCGCGGCCCCGAGAACAGGCGCTTGTAGTCCTGATAGGCGAGCTTGGCATTGGCGATCGCGACCTTGCCCTTGAGCGCGGCGAGCCGTTCCTTCTCGGATGGATCGTTGGCGCGCGCGATCTTCTCGTCGAGCTGCTTGTCGACAACCGAGTCGATGCGGCTGACGAAGAAGCTTGCCACGCTCGCGACATGCGAGGGGTCACCGCCGCCCGCGACGTATTTTTCGAGACCGGCGATGTAGGCTTCGGCCACCTCGAGGTATACCGTCTTGGAGAACAGCAGCGTGATGTTGATGCTGATGCCTTCGCCGATCAGCTGCTCGATCGCCGGGAGGCCCTCCGGCGTTGCCGGCACCTTCACCATCAGGTTCTTGCGACCAACGTCCTTCCAGAGCCGCCGCGCTTCAGTGACCGTGCCTGATGTGTCCATCGCGAGATAGGGCGAGACTTCCAGGCTGACATAGCCGTCGCCGCCATTGAGGCGGTCATAGACCGGGCGGAGCACATCGGCGGCGTTCTGGATGTCCTCGACCGCGACGGCCTCGAACAGGTCGGCCACGTTCCGGTCGCCGCGCTTCAGCGCCTTGCCGATCGGAGCATCGTATTCGTCGGAGCTGCCGATCGCCTTCTCGAAAATCGACGGATTGGAGGTGACACCCTTGACGCCGTCGGTGTCGATCAGCCGCTTCAGGTCGCCCTTGGCGATGAAGCCACGGGCCAGGAAGTCCAGCCAGACCGCTTGTCCGTGCTTTTCCAGTTCTTTGACGGGATTCATGATGCCTATTTATCTCCAAGCCTGCGGACGAGGGGTTTCCGCGCCGGTCCTGACGCGCTATCCTGTAGCTTACATGCTCCCGGGAGGGAACCAATCAAGGGTATGAGCGTCATACTCTCCGGTGTAACTCCGTCGCGATCATGGCGATCCAGGCGGGCGGTTGTGATGTTGTGTGGCCGCAAATGGCCATGCTGGGAAACACACGCACATACGTCGTGAAGATTTGGCGCTGGCCGTCGCCGACAGCCAGCAACGGTTTGCGTGTGCGGTCAGCGTCGACGCATCGCACGATCTCCAAATTCCAGTCGATGCGACTGCGGCTGCTGGTCGCGGCGGGCCTTGCCATGATCTTGCTCAGCGCAAGCCTCGCCATCGACTGCCGGGATGGTCTCGGCGACGGCGAGACGACGATGACTATGTCGGCATCGCGCCAACATTTCGGTTGAAGAATGCAGCAGCCGCAGGATGATCGCATCGTCATCCGGTCGGAGCGCCTGGCGACCGATTTTGATACACTGCTGCGCGCTTGCCGCGACTGTCACGCGGCCAGAAGCCCGCGCACTGCATTGCAGCAGGAAGATGAACGCGGTCCCCAAGGCTTCGAGGTGCAGGCGTCGCCGTACAAGGCTTCGCCGTACAAGTGTCATAAGATCGCCGCTCCCGGATCGCTATGCTGCATTGCCGGATGAGCCGACCCCCGGGAATGCCCGGATGTTGCGACCGAGTGACATTTTCTGGAAATGAGCCAATATAGACAAAGATTCGCACAAATTACAGGCATGTGCCTGTTCGTAACTCATGGAGTGCCTACGTTGTGCGTTGCGTCGAGTTGGCACCCGGGTGTCCAATGATCGTCATGTGCTCACGCTGATTCGAAACGGCCTGAGGAACGGTCCGGTAACTGCTTTCGTTTCAGCTTGTAGCGGAACTCACGCGGAGAGGGATCATGTACAACGATTCTCTATTCAACGCTTTCGCTCGGTCGTTCGAGGCGAGAAGCCAGCACGACATGTCGATGGCGGAATATCTGGAATCGTGTCGAAGCGATCCCATGAAATACGCGAACGCGGCCGAACGACTGCTAGCGGCGATCGGTGAGCCCCAGACGATTGACACGGCCAAGGACCCACGCCTTGGCCGTATTTTTTTGAACCGCACCATCCGCACCTATCCGGCCTTCGCCGGCTTCTACGGCATGGAAGAAACCATCGAGCGCATCGTCGGTTTCTTTCGCCACGCGGCGCAAGGTCTCGAAGAGCGCAAGCAGATCCTCTATTTGCTCGGCCCGGTCGGCGGCGGCAAGTCCTCGCTCGCCGAGCGGCTGAAGTCGCTGATGGAAGTGCAGCCGATCTACGTGCTCAAGGCCGGCGACGAGCTCTCGCCCGTGTTCGAGAGCCCGCTCAGCCTGTTCGATCCCGATCAGCTCGGTCCGATGCTGGAGGAGAAGTACGGCATTCCGCGCCGTCGTCTCACCGGCCTGATGAGCCCGTGGTGCTACAAGCGGCTCGAGGCCTTCGGCGGCGACATCTCGCAGTTCCGCGTCGCCAAGATTCAGCCATCGCGGCTGCGCCAGATCGCGATCGCCAAGACCGAACCCGGTGACGAGAACAACCAAGACATCTCCTCGCTGGTCGGCAAGGTCGACATCCGCAAGCTCGAGACCTACGCCCAGAACGATCCCGACGCCTACAGCTATTCCGGCGGCCTCAACCGCGCCAACCAGGGCGTGCTCGAGTTCGTCGAGATGTTCAAGGCGCCGATCAAGATGCTGCACCCCCTGCTGACGGCGACGCAGGAAGGCAACTACATCGGCACCGAGAACATCGGGGCGATTCCGTTCACGGGCGTGATCCTCGCGCACTCCAACGAAGCGGAGTGGGCGAGCTTCAAGGCCAACAAGAACAACGAAGCCTTCATCGACCGCATCTGCGTGATCAAGGTGCCCTATTGCCTCAGGGTCACCGAGGAGCAGAAGATCTACGAGAAGCTGATCCAGGGCTCCGAGCTCGCGTCGGCTCCTTGCGCGCCGTCGACGCTGGAGACGCTGGCGCGGTTCTCGGTGATGTCGCGCCTGCGCAAGCACGAGAACTCCACCCTGTTCGCCAAGATGCGGGTCTATGACGGCGAGAGCCTGAAGGAATCCGATCCGAAGGCGCGCAGCGTCCAGGAATACCGCGACGCCGCCGGCGTCGACGAGGGCATGGACGGCGTCTCGACCCGCTTCGCCTTCAAGATCCTGGCCGCGACCTTCAACCACGATCCGCAGGAGGTCGCCGCCGACGCCGTGCATCTGATGTACGCGCTGGAGCAGGCGATCCGCCGCGAACAGCTGCCGGAGGAGACCGAGAAGCGCTATCTCGAATTCATCAAGGCGGAGCTGGCGCCGCGCTATGCCGAGTTCATCGGTAACGAGATCCAGAAGGCCTATCTCGAATCCTACTCGGATTATGGCCAGAACCTGTTCGATCGCTACGTCGACTATGCCGACGCCTGGATCGAGGACCAGGACTTCAAGGATCCCGACACCGGCCAGCTGCTCGATCGCGAGCTTTTGAACCAGGAGCTGACGAAAATCGAGAAGCCGGCGGGTATCGCCAACCCGAAGGACTTCCGCAACGAGGTGGTCAAATTCTCGTTACGGTCGCGGGCCCAGAACGGCGGCAAGAATCCGACCTGGACCTCCTATGAGAAGATTCGCGATGTGATCGAAAAGCGGATATTCTCCCAGGTCGAGGACCTGCTTCCGGTCATCTCCTTCGGGTCGAAGAAGGACGGCGAGACGGAGAAGAAGCACGGCGAGTTCGTCGCACGCATGGTGGAGCGCGGCTACACCGAGCGTCAGGTTCGCCGGCTCGTCGAATGGTACATGCGCGTGAAGCAGGCCGGTTGAGGCGCCTGGGAGGCGAATGGAAAAGTGCCCATCCACATTATTGACAGGCGCCTGAATCCAGGCGGCAAGAGTCTTGAGAACCGCCAGCGGTTCTTGCGTCGGGCCAAGTCCCTGGTGCAGGGCGCCGTCAAGAAGACCTCGCAGGAACGCGACATCAAGGACGTCCTGGAGGGTGGTGAGGTCACGATTCCGCTCGACGGCATGCACGAGCCGCGCTTCCGCCGTGAAGGCGGAACGCGGGACATGGTCCTGCCCGGCAACAAGAAGTTCGTCGAAGGCGACTATCTGCAGCGCTCCGGCCAGGGTAGCGCCAAGGATTCCGGCCCCGGCGAAGGCGACAGCGAGGACGCCTTCCGCTTCGTGCTCAGCCGCGACGAGTTCGTCGATCTGTTCCTCGACGACCTCGAGCTTCCGGATCTCGCCAAGCGCAAGATCGCGCAGACCGAGAGCGAAGGCATCCAGCGCGCCGGCTACACCATGTCGGGCTCGCCCGCCAACATCTCGGTGAGCCGAACGGTGAAGCTCGCGCTCGCGCGCCGCATTGCGCTCAAGCGTCCCCGCAAGGACGAGATCGAAGAGCTGGAAGCCGCCATCGCCGCATGCACGGACGAGGCCGAGCGCACGGAGCTGGTCGCTGAGCTCAAGAGGCTGAAGGCGAAGTCCAAGCGCATTCCCTTCATCGATCCGCTCGATATCCGCTACCGGCGCTTCGAGACGGTGCCGAAGCCCGTCGCGCAGGCTGTGATGTTCTGCCTGATGGACGTCTCCGGCTCGATGTCCGAACACATGAAGGATCTGGCCAAGCGCTTCTACATGCTGCTCTACGTGTTCCTGAAGCGCCGCTACAAGCATGTCGAGATCGTCTTCATCCGCCACACCGATCGCGCCGAGGAGGTGGACGAGCAGACCTTCTTCTACGGCCCGGCCTCGGGCGGCACGCTGGTGTCCAGCGCGCTCCAGGCGATGCACGAGATCGTGCGCGAGCGCTTCAACCCGTCGGACTGGAACATCTACGCCGCGCAAGCCTCCGACGGCGACAATTCCTATTCCGACGGCGAGCTCACGGGGCTCCTGCTGACGGAGAAGATCCTGCCGGTCTGCCAGTTCTTCGCCTACCTCGAGGTCGGGGAAGCAGGCGGCAGCGCCTTCGATCTTTCCGACTCTTCGCTGTGGACGCTCTACGAGCGCCTGCGCAACAGCGGCGCACCGCTCTCGATGCGCAAGGTCTCGGAGCGCAGCGAGATCTTTCCGGTGTTCCACGACCTGTTCCAGCGCCGCGAAACTGCCCAGGAGAAGACCGCTCCATGACGGAACGATTGTTCGAAGGCGCCGATTGGGATTTCCGCACCTTGCAGCGCATCACCGATGCCTGCGAGGAGGTGGCGTTGAAGGATCTCGGGCTCGACGTCTATCCGAACCAGATCGAGGTCATCACGGCCGAGCAGATGCTGGACGCCTATTCCTCGGTCGGCATGCCCTTGTTCTACAAGCATTGGTCGTTCGGCAAGCACTTTGCTTTCCATGAGGCGTCCTATCGCAAGGGCCTGATGGGGCTCGCCTATGAGATCGTGATCAACTCCTCGCCATGCATCTCCTATCTGATGGAGGAGAACACGGCGACGATGCAGACGCTGGTGATCGCGCACGCGGCCTTCGGCCACAACCATTTCTTCAAGAACAACTATCTGTTCAAGCAGTGGACCGATGCCGACGGCATCCTGGATTATCTCGACTTCGCCAAGAACTACGTCATGCAGTGCGAGGACCGCTACGGCCGTATCGAGGTCGAGCGCACGCTCGATGCCGCGCATGCGCTGATGTCGCACGGCATCGACCGCTATCCCGGCAAGAAGAAGCTCGATCTGCGCGCCGAGGAGAAGCGGGCAGGGCGCCGTCGTCAGCATGAGGAGGAGGTCTTCAACGATCTCTGGCGCACCGTGCCCAAGGGCGTCGCCAAGAGCCGGTCCGCGCTCAGCATCGAGCGCCGCCGCAAGCTGCTCGGCCTGCCGCAGGAGAACCTGCTCTATTTCCTGGAGAAAAGCGCGCCGCGGCTGGCGCCCTGGCAGCGTGAGCTCTTGCGCATCGTCCGCCACATCGCGCAATATTTCTATCCGCAGAGCCAGACCAAGGTGATGAACGAGGGGACGGCGACCTACGTCCACTATCGCATCATGACCAAGCTGCATGAGCAGGGCCGCATCACCGACGGCAACTTCCTCGAATTCCTGGGATCGCACACCAATGTGGTGTTCCAACCCGAGTTCGACGACCCGCGCTTCTCGGGCTTCAACCCCTATGCGCTCGGTTTTGCCGTGATGCAGGACATCGAGCGCATCGTCACCAGGCCGGAAGACGAGGACCGCGAATGGTTCCCGGACATCGCCGGCAAGAACGACGTCATGGGCGTGCTGCGCGACGTCTGGGCCAATTACCGCGACGAGAGCTTCATCGGCCAGTTCCTGAGTCCCAAATTGATGCGGCACTTCCGCATGTTCCATCTGCACGACGATCCCGAGGAGCGCGCCGGCATCCGCGTCGATGCCATCCATGACGAGCGTGGTTTCCGCCGCGTCCGCCGCGAGCTGGCGCGGCAGCACGATGTTGGCTTCATCGACGCCAACATCGAGGTGGTCGACGTCGACCTCGCCGGCGACCGCCGGCTGATCCTGCATCACCACGTCATCAAGGGCTCCCAGCTCAACGAGACCGACGCCAAGCGCGTGCTCCAGCACCTCGCCGATCTCTGGACCTACGACGTCGCGCTGATCGAGGTCGATGCCAACGACAAGGTCCTGCGCGAATACGTCGTCAGCCCGCGCCCGATTCCCGCGGCGGTGGCGTGACGCGGCTGGCTGCGTCTAGCGGTCTACGATGAGGCCCTGCTGGCGCCCCGACGAAGGTGCGTTCCCTCCCCCCTTGTGGGGGAGGGCTAGTGCGGTTCATCGATTAATTGAATCGGGAGGGATTCCGTCGGGCGGCGGTTTGTGATTCAAGATGCTGGCTGGATCGGAGGCCAGCATCGGATGGTCCGACCTCTTTCGAATGATCTTCGGGAACGAGCCGTGAAGGCGGTGGAATCGGGCGAGAGTTGCCATGCTGTGGCAGCCCGGTTCGATCTTGCAGTGTCGTCGGTCGTGAAGTGGCGGCAGCGCTATCGCGCGACGGGTTCGGTGGCGCCGGGCAAGGTGGGCGGTCACCGCAAGCCGGTTCTGGAGCCGCATCGAGCGTTCATCGTGGAGCGGATCAGGCAGACGCCACATCTCACGTTGCACGGGCTGAAGGACGAGCTTGCCGCGCGAGGCGTGAAAGTCTCGCACCAGGCGGTGTGGACCTTCCTGCGACGCGAAGGTCTCAGCTTCAAAAAAAACACTGTTCGCCCTTGAGCAGGGCCGCGCCGACGTCGCGCGGCGACGGCAACGCTGGCGCAACTTGCAGGATCGCCTCGATCCAAACCGCCTGGTGTTCATTGACGAGACCTGGATCAAGACCAGCATGGCCCCGCTGCGCGGCTGGGGATCCAAGGGCGAGCGGTTGCGCGGCTTTGCACCGCACGGTCACTGGCGAACCCTGACCTTCCTCGGTGCCCTACGCGCCGACCAGCTCACCGCGCCTTGCGTGTTCGACGGACCGATCAACGGCGAAAGCTTCCGCGCCTACGTCGAACAGCAACTCGTCAAAGTGCTCAAACCGGGCGACATCGTCGTCATGGACAATCTTGGTAGCCACAAGTCGCCAACCGTCCGGCAGATGATCCGGAAAGCCGGCGCAAGGCTATGGTACCTGCCGCCGTACTCACCTGACCTCAACCCGATCGAGCAAGTCTTCGCCAAGATCAAGCACTGGATGCGCATCGCACAGAAGCGCTCGATCGACGAGGCCTGCGACTACATCGGCCACCTGGTCAGAAACGTTCTGCCCGGCGAATGCAGCAACTACTTCGCTAATGCTAGATACGCTTCCATCAAAAAGTGAAACGCTCTAGGGAGAGGGGTAGCCCAGCAATAGGTGTCGATTGTTGACGATGCATCGATTGCGGTGTGCGGGCGGATAGAGTCCCCGTGTGGCACCCCCCTCCCTGACCCTCCCCCACAAGGGGGGAGGGAACGGAGAGAGGGTACCACTTAGGGCTTTTTCTTCGCTTTGCTCGCATTCAGCTCCACCGCCGCGCGGATCAGCGCCTTGAACGCCTTCTCGTTGATCTCTACGCCTTCGCGAATATCGATCGCGCGCCGCACGTTGCCGTCGAGGCTGGAATTGAACAGCCGGGCCGGATCCTCCAGCGCCGCGCCCTTGGCAAAGGTCAGCTTCACCACGTCCTTGTAGGTTTCGCCGGTGCAGATGATGCCGTCGTGCTCCCACACGGGAACGCCGCGCCATTTCCACTCCTCGACCACATCAGGATCGGCTTCCCTGATCAGGCCGCGGATTTGCGCCAGCATCTGGCCGCGCCAGTCGCCGAGCTCCTTGATCCGGCCGTCGATCATCTTGGAAGGCGAAGCCGCATTCGCGTCCTTCGCGCCAGTCTTCTTCGCCGTCTTCATCATCACGCCTCGTTCACGCGGGTGCCGCGGCGGACATACGGCAGCGCGAACAGATAGAGCCCGGTCGCAAGCAGCGGGATCAGCGGCACCAGCGCCAGGAAGCCGATCCACACGGCCTGGACCTGCATGATCATCGCCACGATGTTGGCGATGACCGCGAGCGTGAAGGCCATCGACAGCCAGCGATGAATCTGCCGAATCCACATATGCGTGCTCATTGGGTCCTCCCTCGAAACTTATGAAAGCTGGCGCCGGCGGAGCTAGCCTGCCCGCGCCAGCACGTCGTCCAGCCGGGCCAAGAACTGCTTCCAGCCGGCATGCGCGCCGCCGAAAGCCTGCTTCTGCGTCGGGCTGAAGCCCGCCTGCTCGACGCGCAAATGCGTGCCAGTGTTCGTCGGCGTCAGCGTGAAGGTCACGACGCTCCTCAGGTCGAACGCGGCGTCCTCGTGCGAGAAATTCCAGGTGTAGGCGAGCGTCTTCTGCGGCTCGATGGTGAGCACCTCGCAGTCCAGCACGCCGCCCCATTCGCCGCGCAGGTTGAAGCGATGACCGACGGTCGGCTTGAAGTCGTTCTTCATCAGCCATTCCTCGATCAGATGCGGCTGCGTCAGCGCGCGCCAGATCCGTTCAGCCGGATGGGCAAATTCGCGCTCGATGACGACTGAACGCTTTTCCGTCGCGGTTTCGGTCATTGGTCCATCCTCTTCAGGAGATCGTCGAGCGCGTCGAGCCGGTTCTGCCAGAAGGCAGCCATCTGGCCGGTCCAGTCGATCAGCGGATTGAGCGCACCGGGCCGCGCGCTGTAATGGGTCTGGCGTCCTTCGTGGCGGTCGCGCACCAGGCCGGCCTGCTTCAGGGCGCCGAGATGTTTCGACACCGCCGGCTGGGACACGCCGGATCGCGCCGTCAGCGCCCCGACCGTCTGCTCCCCCTCGCGGCACAGCCGCTCGAAGATCGCCCGCCGGGTCGGATCGGCGAGCGTCCGGAACAGGAGGTCGTGGGCGGCGGACATGGGCAATCCATAACTGGGAAGTTATGGATAAATGCATAACTGGTGAGTTATCGGTGAGTCAAGTGCGACAGGAGGCTACGGCGATGGCTGGCGCAGCCCTCTCCGCGTCATTGCGAGGAGCCCTTGCGACGAAGCAATCCAGTCTGTCTCCGCGGAGAAAGTCTGGATTGCTTCGCTGCGCTCGCAATGACGGAGAATGTGGCGCCGTTTTCCGCAAACCCTACGGCCGCAGATACAAATATCCCTGCGACTGCAGTTCGGCCAGCCGAACCACGCCGCCGTTCTCCGCGCTGACGAAGCCGGGCAGGAGCTCCTTCAGCGTGACGTTCTGGGCTTTCATCGTGTTGCCGCAGGCGGCGAGCTCGACGCCGTCCCTGGAGAACTCGCCGACGCGCTTGCTGACATCGGGACTGGCCTGTGCCGAGTGAAACGCCTTCAGCGCCGGGCCGTGGATCACCAGCGCCAGGGTCACGTGCTCGGGACCACCGACGCCATCGATGTGGTTCTGGATGTTACCGAGGACGAAATTGACCTTCTCGGCATCGCTGAGATGATAGACGACCTTCAGCTTGTTGCCCGAGCCGGCTTCCGTCGCAGCTTTCGCGCTGGAGGCGCCCAGCGCCGCACCCAGGGCCGAGACGGCGCTCCACAAGATGTTCCGCCGGTTCATGGCGATCTCCTTCGGCTGGACTGAGTTCGCGCGACAGATATCACTTGTGGCGCAATGCGGCGAGTTCCTTGCGGTCGGTCACGAGCGAGGCGCACTCGCTGTTGTCGGTACGGTCGAGACGGAAAATCCTGTCGTCGGCGCCGGCGACCAGCGATTGCTCGGCGTCGTCGTCCGGCTTGTTGTTCTGCCAGACCCTGATCCGCTCGAGGCGGACGATCGCGGACTTGCTGTCCCTGGACAGCGCCATCTCGATCCCGCCGCCTTCGCAGTCCACGCCGCAGCCCAGGCGGACCTCGTCGCCCTGACTGAGAAGCATCGCGTGGCTGCCGCACGAGCCGCTGGAGTCGAAATCGCCGGAGCGATGGCGATAGCGAAAACCCAGACGGAACGAGTTGTGCAGCTGCTTGTCCTCGTTGTCGATTTCCGCCGAGATCAGCAGCTTCATGGAAGCCACCTTCTGCTTGGGATGCCGCGCCAGATGCTCGGCATCGTAGCGACGGACGAAACAGGCATAGGACTTGTTGCTGGCCGTCCCCGCATAGAGCCGCGCATTAAAGGCGTCGGCTTCGGCCTTTGTGGTCTCCCGGACCTTGTCGGCCTCATCGGCGTGGACGACGCCGGTCAGGGCCGCGAAAGCTAGGGCAGCAATGAGGGGGAGCTTCATGAGGGCCTCGGGCGGGTGACAGCAGCACAACAGAACGGCTGTCCGTTAGACGCCGGCGAGAAGCACGCCGTTCAGCATTCGCACGTCATTCGCGTGAGCATCGCGCAGGGATCAAGGCCGGTGGCCACTGGCCGGGCCTTAGTCACTGCTGCGATCAAGAAGGTTCAATGGGCGCAGCTGCCTGGCTCTTCGGAACCCGACGCCGGCGATCGCTGCGACATTGTCTCGGTTCGTCAATGTGATAGCTTTCACAGACGGCCGCGTTTGGCAGTCGTAAGCTGGGGCTGCTTTGCAAGTTTCTGGAGTCCCCCGCATGGGCGAAATTCGCAACTTCAGATCCGGAAATCAGGATGAGCCGCCGCCCCACAGCGGAGTGCCTCGTCGACTCGCCGCGATCATCGTCGGTGACATCGCCTCCTACAGTCGGTTGATGCAGGCCGACGAGGAAGGCACGCATGTTCGCGTCAAGCGGATCGAGCGGGATCTGATCCAGCCCAGCATCATCGAGCACCATGGAAGCCTGGTGAAGACGACCGGCGACGGCTTCATCGCCATCTTCGACAGTCCCGTGGAGGCTGTCCGATGCAGCATCGTCATCCAGCAGAATCTCATCGGTCGGAATGCGTCGCTTCCCAAGCATTCCCGGCTCGAATATCGGATCGGCGTCAATCTCGGCGATGTCATCGTCGAGCCGGACGACATCTATGGCGACGGCGTCAACATCGCCACGCGCATCGAGGGCATCGCGGAACCGGGGCAGGTCTACATCTCCGGTGCGATCTACGAACAGATCAAGCACAAGGTCGTGTGCGGCTATGAGTCGCTCGGAGACCGCAAGGTCAAGAACATCACCGATCCCGTGCGCGTCTATCGCGTGCTCCCGGATGCCGATGCCGTCGGCAAGACAAGAAGCCGGCGCGAGAACACGCTGATCTTTCTCCTGGGCCTCACGCTGCTCGTCATGGCCGCCGGCGCGCTCTGGTATATGCTGGCACAGCCTCAGGGCAGGGTGGGCGAGCAGATCGCAACGCCGGCCGCTTCTCCTGCTCCATCTCCGGTCCCGCCAGTGCCGCCGCGCGATGCGGCGACGCAGGCGCCGCAACCGTCTCCCTCATTGGCTTCGGCGCCTTCAGCGCCCGCACCGGCGCCAAGCGCGTCCTCGACGCCGGTACGCGAGCCGGAAATGATCGCGATTCGCGGCGGCAGTTTCGCGATGGGAAGCAATGATGATCCGACCGAGCGTCCCGTCCACCAAGTCACGGTCAAGCCGTTCTCGATCGGAAAATATCCGGTGACGGTGCGGGAGTGGAACGAATGCGCGGCTGCGGGCGCGTGTGGTTTCACCGCAACGGGCAAGGACGATGCGCCGGTCAGCAACGTGAGCTGGACTGACGCGCAGCAATATGCCGCCTTTCTGTCGCAGGCGACGAAAAAGCAGTACCGGCTTCCAAGCGAGGCCGAATGGGAATACGCGGCCCGCGGCGGAACGCAAACCAAGTATTGGTGGGGCGACAAGCTTCAGCCGGGCATGGCCGGATGCAAGGATTGCGGCGACCTCGCGGCCGAGCAGCCGGCGAAGGTGGGCAGCTTCAAGCCCAATCCGTTCGGTCTCCACGACATGGGCGGCGGCATCGACCAGTGGGTCGAGGACTGCTGGCACAAGAACTTTCAGGGAGCGCCGGTCGACGGTTCGGCATGGACGAGCGGCGACTGCTCATCGCACGTCCTGCGCTCGGGCTCCTGGAAGAACGATTCGAGATACGTGCGGCCGTCCAACCGCGATGGCTATGATACCAATGTCCGTTACCCCACGCACGGATTCCGTGTCGCGCTCAGTCCCTAAAGCATGATCCGGAAAAGCGCGCAGCGGTTTTCCGAAAGGATCATGCTCAAACAACAACGGAAGGCGCGATGACGATCATCCTGATCGCATCGCGCTTGGAGCTGGAGTAGGTTTGATGAAAGTCATTTGCTGCGCCGCGCTGGCGGCGGCGCTCGCATTTCTGCCGGGCGCTGCCTACTCTCAGGGCAAGGCCGCGCCCAAAGACGCAAAACTCTATTTCATCACCCCGCAGGACGGGCAGAAGATTCGTGGTGGGTTCTGGGTCCGGTTCGGCCTGCGCAACATGGGCGTGACGCATGCCGGCGATGACTACCAGAACGCTGGTCATCATCATTTGCTGGTCGACGTCAAGGACACCATCGATCCCAAGGAGCCGATCCCGCAGGACAAGTCCCATCTGCATTTCGGAGCAGGACAAACCGAGACTTTTCTCGAGCTTCCGCCCGGCACGCACACGCTGCAGCTGGTGCTCGGCGATGCGAAGCACTATCCGTTCGAACCGCCCGTCGTGTCCGACAAGATCACCGTCCGAGTCAGGCAGCCAGGTACGGTCCGGCGCCGATGATCACCTCAGGCTGGCGTTGATCTTGTCCAGCACTGCCGAGCCCGGGCACAGCGTGTCCGCCTCCAGGGTGTTGAGCGGCGTCTCGACCGTGTTGAGATGCTCGTGCAGGTCTTCGGCGTCGGGATCGACATAGAGCAGGCCGGTGACGATCTGGCCCTTGGCGGCATGCTTCTGCAGGAAGGTCATCGCCCCCAGACGGTCATGCGGATCGTAGTCGGCGTCGATCTTGCGCAGCGCGATCTTGCTGCCGTCGTGCTGCTCGACCACCTGCACCGTGCCCGGCGCGTAATCGACCGCGATCGGATCGCGGCCGACCAGCACGTCGAGCCGGTTCACCGCGTCGTTGTGCTCGCGGACATAGTCGAAGCTCTTGGTCGAGCCGGCGTGGTTGTTGAAGGCGATGCAGGGGCTGATGACGTCGATGAAGGACGCGCCCTTGTGGCCGATCGCGGCGGCGATCAGCGGCACCAGCTGGCCCTTGTCGCCGGAGAACGAGCGCGCCACGAAGGTGGCCCCGAGCTGCAGCGCGATGGCGACGAGGTCGATCGCGTTGTCGGTATTGGTGACACCCTTCTTGCTCTTCGAGCCGCGGTCGGCGGTGGCCGAGAACTGGCCCTTGGTCAGGCCGTAAACGCCGTTGTTCTCGACGATATAGGTCATGTTGACGCCGCGCCGGATCGAATGCGCGAACTGGCCGAAGCCGATCGAGGCGGAATCGCCGTCGCCGGAGACGCCGAGATAGATCAGGTCGCGGTTGGCGAGGTTGGCGCCTGTCAGCACGGATGGCATGCGGCCGTGCACGGAATTGAAGCCGTGCGAATTGCCGAGGAAATAGTCCGGCGTCTTCGACGAGCAGCCGATGCCGGAGATCTTTGCCACCCGGTGCGGCTCGATCGAGAGCTCGTAGCAGGCCTCGATGATCGAGGCCGTGATCGAATCGTGGCCGCAGCCCGCGCACAGCGTCGAGATCTTGCCCTCGTAGTCGCGGTGGGTGTAGCCGAGCTCGTTCTTCTTCAGGCCCGGATGGTGGAATTTCGGCTTTGCGATATAGGTCATGACACGGCCTTGCGGAGCGGGGTCACCTTGAGGTGATCCTGGTGGTCGCCAATGGCTTTTGCGATGAAGCGGGCGGTGATCGGCGTGCCGTCGTAATGCACGATGGGCACGAGGCGGACGGGATCTATGCCGTTCTCGTTGACGATGAGCTGGCGCAGCTGGCTGTCGCGGTTCTGCTCGACGACGTAGACGAAGTCGTGCTCGGCGAGGAAGCTCGCCACGCTCGAGTGGAACGGAAAGGCGCGGATGCGCAGGCGGTCCAGCTGATGCCCGCGCGCCTCGAGCAACCCGATCGCCTCGTCCATCGCCGGCGAGGTCGAGCCGAAATAGATCACGCCATACTTGGTCGGACGCTCCGCATTGGCCTGCAGCGGCCGCGGTACGAGGTCCTGCGCCGTCTCGAACTTGCGAACGAGGCGCTGCATGTTGTCGGCGTAGACCGTGCCTTCCTCGGAGTATCGCGCATAGCGATCACGCGAGGTGCCGCGGGTGAAATAGGAGCCCTTGGTCGGATGCGTGCCGGGATAGGTGCGGTAGGGAATGCCGTCGCCGTCGACGTCGAGATAGCGGCCGAAGTCGCGACCCTCTTCAAGCATCTCCGCGGTCATGATCTTGCCGCGGTCGTACTGCCGGGCGTCGTCCCATTTCAGCGGACGGGAGAGCCGGTGGTTCATGCCGATGTCGAGATCGAGCATCAGGAAGATGGTGGTCTGGAGCCGCTCGGCGAGATCGAAGGCGGCGGCCGCGAACTCGAACGCTTCGGCGGGATCTTCCGGAAACAGCAGCACATGCTTGGTGTCGCCATGCGAGGCATAGGCGCAGGCGATGATGTCGCATTGCTGGGTGCGGGTCGGCATGCCCGTAGAGGGGCCGGCACGCTGGATGTTCATGATCACGGCCGGGATCTCGGCGAAATATGAGAGGCCGATGAACTCCGTCATCAGGGAGATGCCGGGGCCGGAGGTCGCGGTGAAGGCGCGGGCGCCGTTCCAGGACGCGCCGATCACGATGCCGATCGAGGCGAGCTCGTCCTCGCCCTGCACGATCGCGTATTTCGCCTTGCCGGTCTCCGGATCGTGCCGGTACTTCTTGCAATGGGCGGTGAAAGCCTCCGCCACCGACGATGACGGCGTGATCGGATACCACGCGCACACGGTGGCGCCGCCATAGACCGCGCCGAGCGCGGCGGCGCTGTTGCCTTCGATGAAGATGCGGTCACCGACCTTGTCGGACTTCTTCACCCTGAGCCCGATCGGGCATTTCAGGTTCTGCAGCGCCCAGTCGCGGCCGAGATGCAGCGCGTGGACGTTGGAGGAGAGTAATTTCTCCTTGCCCTTGTACTGCTCCCCGATCAGCTGCTCGATCAGCTTCGGGTCCATGTCGAGCAGCGCACTGAGGCTGCCGAGATAGATGATGTTCTTGAACAGCTGGCGCTGGCGCGGATCGGTGTAGGTCGAGTTGGTGATCGCGGTCAGCGGCACGCCGATCACGGTGATGTCGTCGCGGAATCTGGTCGACGGCATCGGCTTGGTGGAATCGTAGAACAGATAGCCGCCGGGCTCGATGCCGGCGACGTCCTTGTCCCAGGTCTGCGGATTCATCGCCACCATCATGTCGACGCCGCCGCGGGCGCCGAGGTGGCCGTCTTCCGTCACCCGCACCTCGTACCAGGTCGGCAGGCCCTGGATGTTCGAGGGGAAGATGTTGCGCGGGGACACCGGCACGCCGTGGCGTAGGATCGCGCGCGCGAACATCTCGTTGGCGCTGGCCGAGCCCGAGCCGTTGACGTTGGCGAAGCGGACGACGAAGTCGTTTACGCTGCTGATCGGCTTTTTGTCGGACATGTCGAACCTGCGTGGGTCATCTCGATCAAATATTTCTGCATGTCCCAGGCGCCGGTGGGACAACGCTCGGCGCACAGCCCGCAATGCAGGCAGACGTCCTCGTCCTTGACCATCACCCGCCCGGTCTTGAGATCGCTGGACACGTAGAGGTCCTGGTCCGGATGCAGTGAAGGCGCCTTCAGGCGCTGGCGCAGGTCGCCTTCCTCGCCGTTGCCCGTAAAGGTGATGCAATCCATCGGGCAGATGTCGACGCAGGCATCGCACTCGATGCAGAGCGAGGTCGAGAACACGGTCTGCACGTCGCAGTTCAGGCAGCGATGCGCTTCGCCCAGCGCGAGCTTGACGTCGTAGCCGAGCTCGACCTCGGCGCGGATGTCCTTGAGCGCGACGACCTTGTCGCGATGCGGCACCTTGTAGCGCTTGTCAGGCGAGATGTCGTTGTCATAGCTCCATTCGTGGATGCCCATCTTCTGCGAGGAGATTTGCACCTCCGGCAGCGGGCGCTCGCTGATATCCTCACCCGACAGCATCTTGTGGATCGACAGCGCGGCGTCATGACCATGCGCGACCGCCCAGATGATGTTTTTGGGGCCGAACGCGGCGTCGCCTCCGAAAAACACCTTTGGATTGGTCGAGGCGAAGGTCTTCGGATCGACCTTCGGCATGTGCCATTTGTCGAACTCGATGCCGCAATCCTGCTCGATCCAGGGGAAGGCATTCTCCTGGCCGACCGCGACCAGCACGTCGTCGCAGGGAATGGTCTGATCGGGATCGCCCGAAGGCACCAGATTGCGGCGGCCTTTGGCGTCGTATTCGGCTTTGACGTGCTGGAAGGTGACGCCGATCAGCTTGCCGGCGACATGCTTGAATGCCACCGGGACCATGTAGTTGAGGATCGGGATATCCTCGTGGATCGCGTCCTCCTTCTCCCAGGGCGAGGCCTTCATCTCGTCGAAGCCGGAGCGCACGATCACTGTGACTTTCTCGCCGCCGAGCCGGCGGGCGGTGCGGCAGCAATCCATCGCGGTGTTGCCGCCGCCGAGCACGATCACGCGCTTGCCGATCTTGTCGACATGTCCGAACGACACGTTGGCCAGCCACTCGATGCCGATATGGATGTTGGCGGCGGCCTCTTTCCGGCCGGGAATATCGAGCTCGCGGCCGCGCGGCGCGCCGGAGCCGACGAAGATCGCGTCGTATTTCTCCGCCAGCAGCGACTTCATGCTCTCGATGCGATGGCCGCCCTTGAAGTCGACGCCGAGGCCCAGGATGTAGCCGGTCTCCTCGTCGATCACCGAATTGGGCAGGCGGAATTTCGGGATCTGCGTGCGCATCATGCCGCCGGCTTCCGGGTCGGCGTCGAACACGGTGCAGTGATAGCCGAGCGGCGCGAGGTCGCGCGCCACCGTCAACGACGCGGGGCCACCGCCGACCAGCGCAATACGCTTGCCGTTTTTCGGCGCAGGCCTTGGCAGTCTTTGTTTGATGTCGTCCTTGAAGTCCGCGGCGACGCGCTTGAGGCGGCAGATCGCCACCGGAGTCTCCTCGACGCGTCCGCGCCGGCATGCCGGCTCGCAGGGACGGTCGCAGGTGCGTCCCAGAATTCCGGGAAACACGTTCGACTTCCAATTGATCATATAGGCGTCGCTGTAGCGGCCTTGGGCGATCAGTCGGATGTATTCGGGAACCGGGGTGTGCGCAGGACAGGCCCATTGGCAATCGACCACTTTGTGAAAGTAGTCGGGGGCCGCAATATCGGTCGGTTTCATTCCTACCCTGTCCGCGCAGGCTCAAAGACCCCGCGGCCTTTTTTGTTTGAGCTTGGCGGACGCTTAACGCGTCTCGATCTGGTTTCTGAATGACGTCATTGGGTTAGCTTATTAGAACCGTTCCGAAGTACAACGACAAATTTGCGCAGGTCCTCGCTTTCATGGGAGCCACGTGCGCATGGCATTCATGACCGCACGCGATGCGCGTGCGGTGCAACATGTTGCGATGCGGATGCTGGTTCAGCCGCGCGCGATATCGCTTTTCGCGAGGTCCCACATGAGGCAGTAGGTGCCGACCGAGATCGGAAGCGGGAAGGGCGCCGCCGCGGGACCTGTGAAGCGCTCGGCGATGACGGCGGAGACCGCGCCGACATGCGTGCCGTCGATCAGCACGAACCAGTCGCGTGCGCCCTCGTTGCGCGTCGCCGGAATTCCCGCCGTTGCGCCCGACAATTCCGGCTCGCTTTCGAGCAGATGCATGGAGATGATGCCGTCGTACTGATCCGGCGCCAGCTTCTCTTGCAGTGCATCACGCCACGCGCCGGCGTTGCCGGGCGTCGGCCGCAGCCGCACCAGGCCGAGCGCAGCGCCGCGTCCGGTGCCCTTGCTGATGGTGATGCGGGCGACGACGCGCAGCATGTCCTTGAAACGCGCCATGGTCTGCCGCGACCAGTCGGTCGGATTCGCAAGCCGCGCCCGGTAGGCAGGGCTGTCGAGCACGTCGAGCGCCGCGGTCGAATACAACGAGAGATATTTGGGATTGGCGGCATGCGCGACATAGCGCCGCGCTTCGAGGAAACCCTCGATCGCGATGCGCTCTTCCAGATGCTCGCGATCGTACCAGCGGTTGAAATCGGCCTCGTCGGCTGCATCGACATTCATCGACGTTAGCAGCATGCCCTTTCCGGCGAGCGGCATTCTTCTTGTCCTCTCATCGCCCGATCTTCGACGCGAGGTCTGCGATCGACTTCATGACCGCGTCCCTCACGCCGCCATCATAGAGCGAATGGCCGGCTTCTTCCACGATGCGAAGCTCGGAACCGGGCCAGACTTTCGCAAGGGCCTGGGATGTCGCGGGAGGACACAGCAGGTCATATCGACCCTGCACGATGATGCCGGGAATGCCGGCAAGTCTCCCCGCATTCTGCAGCAGCTGGTCGGCGGTCATGAAGCTGTCGCTAATGAAATAATGCGCTTCCATGAACGGGGTCCCCGGCAATGTGCGCCAGACGTTCAGCGCGGCGAGGTCGAGCCGCGTCCGTGCGGGCTTGTGCTCGGACAAGGTGCGCTCGGTGTCGTGCCAGGCCTTCGCCGCCGGGCCATGCACGGCAGGGTCGGCATCGAGGATACGGCGCCAATAGGCACCCACCGGTTGGTCGCGCTCCTCGGGCGTCAGCACGCTCAGGAAATCCTCGTAGAGCGCGGGATGAAACTGGGACAGGCGCACCGTGAAGGCCGTCTCGACCTCGGCCCGCGTGCCGAGAAACGTCGCGCGCAGCGCAATGCCCGAGACGCGCTCCGGATGCGCCTCGGCGTAGGCGAGCGCCAGCGTCGCGCCCCAGGACCCGCCGACCACCATCCAGCGTGTGATGCCGAACTTTTCGCGGATCTTCTCCATGTCCGCGATCAGATGCGCAATGGTGTTGTGCTCGCGCGATCCCTTTGGCCGGCTGCGGCCGCAGCCGCGCTGGTCGAACAATACGGCGCAGAAACGATCGGGGTCGAACAGCCGGCGATGATCGGGCTGGCAGCCGCTGCCGGGCCCGCCATGCAGATAGACCGCAGGAATTCCGTCGGCGCGGCCGACACTCTCGACATAGAGCTCATGGCCGTCGCCGACATCGAGCATGTCCGAGGTCAGCGGCGCAAACGGATCGGCGCGCCTGACCGAGCTGGCCGCGTCCGCGTCAGGCATCGTTCTCGGATTCCAGGGTGCCGCCGGCGAAATTGCGATACAGGAAACGGCTGGTCTCGCCTTCGGCCTCGGCTTCCGCCTGCTTGAAGATGGTCTCGTGCAGCGGCGACAGCGCGCAGGCCGGATCGGTATTGGCCGCATCGCCCGTCAGCGCGAAGGCCTGGCAGCGGCAGCCGCCGAAGTCGATCTCGCGGAATTCGCAAGACTTGCACGGCTCCTTCATCCAGCCGGTGCCGCGATAGCGGTTGAAGGCCTCCGAGTTCTGCCAGATCCAGGCGATCGAATGATTGGAGCGCACCGATTCGAAGTCGAGCCCGGTGATGCTCTCGGCGGCATGGCACGGCAGCACCTTGCCGGCCGGCGAGATGTTGAAGAACTGCCGGCCCCAGCCGCCCATGCATTTCTTCGGCCGCAGCGCGTAATAGTCCGGCACGACGTAGTCGATCGTCAGCCGCCCCTTCAGCCGCTCGCGCGCTTCCTCGACGATACGCGTGCACTCATCGAGCTGCGCCACCGTCGGCATCAAGGCGGCGCGGTTCTTCAGCGCCCAGCCGTAATATTGCACATTGGCGACCTCGAGCCGGTCGGCGTCGAGGTCGAGCGCCATCTGGATCATTTCGGGGAGCTGGTGCAGGTTCTGCCGATGCATCACCGCGTTCACGGTGAGCGGCAGATCGAGCTCGCGCGTCCATTTTGCGACCTCGAGCTTCTTGCGGTGGCCGCCTTTGTAGCCGCCGACGCGATCGGCGAGGCCTTCCTCGATGCCCTGGAAGGAGATCTGCACATGGCAGAGCCCGGCATCGGCGAGATCGCTGAGCTTCTCGCGCGTCAGCAGCACGGCCGAGGTGATGAGATTGGTATAGAGCCCGGCGTCGCTGGCGTGCTTCACCAGCTCGACCAGGTCCTTGCGCGCGGTCGGCTCGCCGCCGGAGAAATGCACCTGGAGCACGCCGATCTCGGCGAGCTCGCTCAGCACCTTCTTCCACTCGTCCGTGGTCAGCTCCTTGGCCGAGCGGTCGAGCTCGACGGGATTGGAGCAATAGGGGCATTGCAGCGGGCAGCGATGGGTGATCTCGAGCAGCACGGCGAGGGGAATGCCGAACGTCTCCGCCGTCGAGCGCTGTTTCTCCAGCACCGCGAGGCTGTCGCTGGGTGGGATGGTCACGTCGCTCATGACGTCTTCTCCCTGATCTCGGTGAGAAAGCCCTTGTCGGCGAGGTCCTGCAGCATGACGATGATGTCGGCCAGGATCGCCTCGCGCGGCGCGGCGTATTTCGCGGCCAGCTGATCGGCGACTTCGCCGACATTGCGCTGGCCGTCGCAGAGCTGCAGGACCTCGACTGCGATCTCGTCGGGCGCCAGCACCCGTTCCGGCGCCAGGATCACCCAGACCTGTCGCGTCTCGTCATATTTCAGCTTGGCATGCCGGGGCAGCACGGGGCGGCTTGCCTCGCTGACGCTGATGTTCCGCGGCCCGGCCATTGCTCTTGTCCCTCAGCTCGCCTTCCTAGTTTTCTTTGGGCACGAACGCGCCCGGCGGAATGTGGCCCTCGACATAGGCGTGCTGGAGCGCATCCAGCTGCACCCACAGCACGTTGGTCTTGAAGATCAGCGCATTGCAGACGGAGGCGCGCTCCTCCGGAGTCCTCGCATGCGTCTTGACATAGTCGAGCGCGAAATTGGCATCGCGCGGCGCCTGGGTCAGGCGGCGCTTGAAGTAGCTCATGATGTCGGGATTGACGAAATCGTAATGCTGCAACATGCCGGCGATACGCTCTTCATGGATGCTCGGCGCGAACAGCTCGGTGAGCGAGGAGGCGATCGCCTCCAGCGGGCTCTTCTCGCGGCAATAGTGCACATAGGCTTCCACCGCGAAGCGCGTCGCCGGCAGGATGCCTTCGGTGGATTCTACGTAAGCGGTGTCGAGCCCGAGCCCTTCGGTCAGCTTAATCCAGCGCTCGATGCCGCCTTCGCTGCCGACGTCGCCGTCATGGTCCTCGATGCGGTGGCGCCATTCCAGCCGCGTGGCGCGGTCGCGAAAGCGCGAGATCACCACCGCGTCCTTGATCGGGATCGTGCTCTGGTAATAGTAGCGATTGAGCGCCCAGGCCTGCACCTGGCCCTTGTTCAGCTTGCCGCCGTGCAGCAGCTTATGGAACGGATGCAGGCTGTGGTAGCGCGTCGCTCCGATATGGCGCAGCGCCGCCTCGAGCTCCTCCGCCGAATTGAGCCTGATATCCCTGCCGATCGAGAGCGCAGTCATTCCCGTCATTGACGCCGCATTCACAGCACGATCTCCGTTCCATCCGCGGGTATCTGCCAGCCCGCCTGCTCAGCGGCTTTGCGCTCGGGCGAGCCGGGCAGCAACGCCGGATTCGAGTTATTGATATGCAGAAACAGCTTCCTGTCGATATTGAGATCGGCCAGCCGCGCGATGGCGCCGTCGTCGCCGGACATGGCGACATGTCCCATGCTCCTGCCGGTCTTGTGGCCGAGCCCGGCTTTGATCATCTCGTCGTCGCGCCAGACCGTGCCGTCGAAGAACACCAGCGCCGCGCCGTCGATCTCGGCCTTGAGCGCGTCGGTCACCTCGGCGCAGGCCGCAATGAAGTAGAAGCACTTGCCGGTGGCCTTGTCGGTGATCCTCAGGCCCAGCGTATCGCCTTCGCCGCTCTCGCCGCCCGGATGCGCCTTGCCTTCCAGATACCAGGCCGACTTGCCCGGCACTGCGAAGGGCAGCACCTCCAGGCCGGAGCGCGCACCATCCGGCGGACGGGGCTCGAATGGCTCATCGATTCCGATCGGCTGACGCCGCACGTGCTTCTCGTTCAGCACGTTGAAGATGCTGTTGCTGTCCAGAATCGCCAGCACTTTCTCATGCGCATAGATTGTGAACGGCGAGCTCTCGCGCATCGAGAGCAGGCCCGCCACCGCATCCACTTCGCCGTTGGTCAGGATCACGCCTGCAATCGGCGTGTGACGCAGCGCGCCCGCCTTGGGGTGCAGCTGTGGCGTGGCATTCAATTGCTGCCGCAGGTCGGGGGAGGCGTTGATCAGGAACCAGTGCTCGCCGTCGCCGCTGAAGGCCACCGAGGCCTGCGTCCTTTGAAGCTCGTGGCCGCCGCTACGGGCCGCCCGACAGCCCTCGCACCCGCAATTCCATTGCGGAACTCCGCCGCCGGCCCCGGCGCCCAGGACGACGACGCGAAGCATGATTCGTCTCCTGGAGGTAACGTCGCGAGGTGGATCTCAGACCGACACGAATCCTGTCTTCCGGAAACGTATTGTGACCGAAAGACGTCGGACCGAAAGATCCACCTGCGCAGAGCGCAATCTCACCAACCGCTTACTTGCGGGTGGCGCTCACATACATGTTGATTTCCATGCCGCAGGGCACTTCGATGATCTTCGGGGCTTTCCAGGCCATTTCGGCTCTCCATATTCGTGAATTCGGGACGTATCCGCCCGCTCGTTAGACTAATGCCGGCGGAGAACTTCGCCAGTGAAATTTTCCCGACCTAGGTAGTAGGCCGGCAGAATTGCTGCACTGCAAAGAGAGCGCATTGCGGCCGCAAAGTTGAGCGAATGCCGTACGCAAAATAACCGATAGGTCGTGATCCCTGTCGGGATAAACGAGTTGTGAGTATGGAACGGCTTCTATTCGGCTACAGGCGACCCCATGGATCAGGCATGCCCAGATATTTCTTCAACACCCGTATCGGCGACGAATTGATCGTGGATCCCGACGGCGAGGACCTGCGCAACCCCGACCGCGCCTGGGAGGTCGCTCGTCAGATGATCCTGGAGGTCGTGAAGTCGGAGGGTGCACAGCCGGCGCTGCTCGAGGCGGTCATCGAGGTGACCGACGATGATGGGGAAATCGTGCTGGAGTTTCCCTTTACCGAGGCCCTGCTGGACATGCCGGATCAGTCCGCGACGAGACATTAGAGGCGCGCAAGGTGTGCTCCCTCTCCCGCAAGCGGGAAAGGTTGCAGCGTGCCCGTGGTTAGACCTGTGCAGCACTGACATCCCTTCACCTCCGC
Source organism: Bradyrhizobium sp. USDA 326 (assembly GCF_049739485.1). Taxonomy (NCBI): domain Bacteria; kingdom Pseudomonadati; phylum Pseudomonadota; class Alphaproteobacteria; order Hyphomicrobiales; family Nitrobacteraceae; genus Bradyrhizobium; species Bradyrhizobium sp. USDA 326. The sequence continues at coordinate 905,662 of NZ_JBMGQA010000001.1, read as the reverse complement.
GAAAACCGCATGGCTTTGCCGCGTTCCCGGCGCTAAAAGACGCCGATTACACGGAGCAAGCCATGCAAGATCTCTGGCGCCTGTCGGCCGCCGACCTCGTTACCCTCGTCAAATCCAAGAAGGTTTCCGCCAGGGAGGCTGCGCAGGCCGGCCTCGCGCGCCTGGATGCCGTCAATCCCCGCCTCAACGCGGTGATCGACCACCGGCCGGACGACGTCCTCAAACAGGCTGATGCCGTGGATGCCGCCATCGCGCGCGGGGAGGATCCCGGTGTCCTCGCCGGCGTGCCCGTCACCATCAAGGCCAATGTCGACCAAGAAGGCTTTGCCACCACCAACGGCCTAAAGCTGCAGCGCGACGTGATCGCGCGCGAGGACAATCCGGTGGTCGCCAATTTTCGTAAATCGGGCGCCATTCTGCTCGGCCGCACCAATTGCCCGGCCTTCTCCTATCGCTGGTTCACCACCAACCTCATCCACGGCGACACCAAGAATCCCCGCGACTCCTCGCTGACCCCGGGCGGCTCGTCCGGCGGCGCCGGCTCGGCGGTCGCGGCCGGCATCGGCCACATTGCCCATGGCACCGACATCGCCGGCTCGATCCGCTATCCCGCCTATGCCTGCGGCGTCCACGGCCTGCGTCCGACGCTCGGCCGTATCCCCGCCTTCAATCCGGCGCTGCCGGAGCGCCCGATCGGGCCGCAGATCATGGCGGTCTCGGGACCGCTGGCGCGCACGGTCAACGACATCAGGATCTCGCTCGAGGCGATGTCAGCCCGCGACATCCGCGATCCCTGGTTCGTGCCGGCGCCGCTGGAAGGCCCCGCACGGGACAAGCGCGCCGCGCTCTGCCTCAACCCGGGCGGCCTTGCCACCACGCCGGAGGTGAAGGCCGCGGTCAGCGACGCCGGCAAGCGGCTCGAACGCGCCGGTTGGACCGTCGATGTGATCGAGGACACGCCGCCGATGCGCGAGGCGGTGGAGTGGCAGATCAAGCTCTGGCTCGGCGACGGCTATGAGGCGCAGCTCGAAATGGCCGAGCGCGAGGGCGATCCCGGTGCGCTGGCCTGCCTGCGCGGCAACCGCGCCAGGGTCACCCCGATGGACCAGGCGAACTACGCCAAGGCGCTGACCCGAAGAGCCGCGCTGACCCGCGAATGGATGTTGTTCTTCGAGAAGTACGCCGTGCTGCTGACGCCGGTCTCCGGCGAGCTGCCGTTCCCGGATCATCTCGACCGCAAGGATGACGAATCCTTCAAGCGCGTCTGGGAGGCGCAGCTGCCGCAGATCGCCATTCCCTTCATGGGCCTGCCGGGTCTCGTGGTCTCCACCGGTCTCGTCGGCAAGGCCCCGGTCGGCGTGCACATCGTCTCCGGCCGCTACCGCGAAGACCTCTGCCTGCTCGCGGGCGAAGCGATCGAGGCCGGCGGCGTGCCGCCGTCGCCGATCGATCCCGTGGGCTAGCGATGACCGCCATTTACGACTTCAAGGCCAACTCGCTTGCCGGCGAGGAGGTGCCGATGAGGCGTTTCGAGGGGCGGGTGCTGCTGATCGTCAACACCGCGAGCAAATGCGGCTTCACGCCGCAATATCGCGGCCTCGAGGATCTCTACCGCGATCTCTCGCCGCGCGGCTTCTCCGTGCTCGGCTTTCCCTGCAACCAGTTCGGGGCGCAGGAGCCGGGCCGGGCGAGCGAGATCCAGGAGTTCTGCTCGACCAATTACGACGTCACCTTTCCCCTGTTCGAGAAGATCGACGTCAACGGCGCCAATGCGCATCCTCTCTATGAGTACCTGAAACGTCAGCGATCCGGCCTCTTGGGCGCCTCCATCAAATGGAATTTCACCAAATTCCTGGTGGATCGTGCCGGCAAGGTGGTCGCGCGCTACGCGCCGACCGCACGGCCCGAAGGATTGCGGCGACAAATCGAGACCCTGTTGTGAGCGAGACAATCATGAGCGACGAATTTCCGGACCGCCTGTCGGTCGACCCGAACAGCCCCTACTACAACGCCGACATTCTGGCGCGCGACGTCGGCATCCGCTTCAAGGGCATCGAGAAGACCAATGTCGAGGAGTACTGCATCAGCGAAGGCTGGGTCCGCGTCACCGCGGGCAACGCCAAGGACCGCCACGGCAACCCGCTGACCATCAAGGTGCACGGACCCGTGGAGCCGTATTTCAGGGATAAGAAATAGCTTGAGCTGAGCGCGCGCCTCCCTCTCCTCGTCATTGCGAGCGAAGCGACGCAATCCAGAATCTTTCCGCCGAGGCAGTCTGGATTGCTTCGTCGCTTCGCTCCTCGCAATGACGACAATAACCGCCGAAAGCCCAACCCCATGTCCGTCCGCATCGTCGACGTCCGCGAGATCACCAAGCCGATCTCATCGCCGATCCGCAATGCCTATATCGACTTCACGAAGATGACGACGAGCCTCGTCGCCGTCGTCACCGATGTCATGCGCGACGGCAAGCGCGTCGTCGGCTACGGCTTCAACTCCAACGGCCGCTACGGGCAGGGCGGCCTGATCCGCGAGCGCTTCGCCGCGCGCATCCTCGAAGCCGATCCGAAGTCGTTGCTGGATGACGCCGGCGACAATCTCGACCCCTACAAGGTCTGGGCGGCGATGATGGCCAACGAGAAGCCGGGCGGACATGGCGAGCGCTCCGTCGCGGTCGGCACCATCGACATGGCGCTGTGGGATGCGGTGGCGAAGATCGCGGGCAAGCCGCTGTTTCGCCTGCTCGCCGAACGTCACGGCGTGACCGCCGATCCGCGCGTTTTCGTCTACGCCGCCGGCGGCTATTACTATCCCGGCAAGGGCCTGTCGATGCTGCGCGGCGAGATGCGCGGCTATCTCGATCGCGGCTACAACGTCGTGAAGATGAAGATCGGCGGCGCTCCGATCGAGGAAGACCGTAAGCGCATCGAGGCTGTGCTGGAAGAGATCGGCAAGGACGCGCAGCTCGCCGTCGATGCCAACGGCCGCTTCGACTTGGAGACGGCGATTGCCTACGCCAAGATGCTGCGGGACTATCCGCTGTTCTGGTATGAGGAGGCCGGCGATCCCCTCGACTACGCGCTGCAGGCCGCGCTCGCCGAATTCTATCCGGGCCCGATGGCGACAGGCGAAAACCTGTTCAGCCACCAGGACGCCCGCAATCTCATCCGCTACGGGGGCATGCGACCCGACCGCGACTGGTTGCAATTCGATTGCGCACTGTCCTATGGCCTGTGCGAATACCAGCGCACGCTTGAAGTCCTGAAGACCCACGGCTGGTCACCGAGCCGCTGCATCCCGCATGGCGGCCACCAGATGTCGCTCAACATCGCCGCCGGCCTCGGTCTCGGCGGTAACGAGAGCTACCCCGACCTGTTCCAGCCCTACGGCGGCTTCCCCGACGGTGTGCGTGTCGAGAACGGCCACATCACCATGCCCGACCTTCCCGGCATCGGCTTCGAAGGCAAGTCGGATCTCTACAAGGAGATGAAGGCGCTGGCGGAGTAGCCCGGCAACAAATTCCGTTATTGCGAGCGCAGCGAAGCAATCCAGAGTCTTTCCGCGGCGGCAGTCTGGATTGCTTCGTCGCAAGGGCCCCTCGCAATGGCGGCCGGGTGCGAGCTGTGACCCCTACGACAACCGCATATCCAGCAGCCTTCGTCCTTCGCTCTTCAGCAGCTTCTTCACAGCGCTCGACGCGACCACCTCGCCGTCATTGGCATAGGCCTCGTGGTTCTTCTCGATGTAGTCGAGGCGGTAGAGGTAGTTGACCATGATGCCCGCCGACTCGCGCAGGCCCTTCGGCGAGAGGTCCCCTAACCAGTTGATGCGCTCGAGCCTTGCGCCGTTGCCGAGATGGAAGCGGGCGACGGAATCGATCAGCCGGCCCTTCGGCGTGCGCGCCTTGAGGAAATAGTGCGCGGCGAGGGGCTCCAGCACGCTGCGCAGCAGCGCCGCCGTCTCGGGGCTCTCGAACCATTTGGGCTCGTCGAGACGCTTCAGCACCTCGCGGTCCTCGTCCGACAGCGGCAATTCCTTGTCCTGCCTCACCCAGGCCATGAAGCCGGGCACCGGAGACAGCGTCACGAAGGTGTCGAGCTTCGGCAGTTCGCGGCGCAACTCTTCCACCACCTGCTTGATCAGGAAGCTGCCGAAGGAGATGCCGCCAAGGCCGCGCTGGGTGTTGGAGATCGAATAGAACACGGCGGTGCGCGCGCGCTCGATCGGCAGATGCTGGCGGTCGACCGCAAGCAAGGGCGCGATCGCGCCCGGCATCGTCTCGGTCAGCGCCACCTCGACGAAGATCAGGGGTTCGTCGACCATCGCAGGATGGAAGAAGGCGTAGCAGCGGCGGTCGACCGGATCGATGCGGCGCCGCAGGTCGTCCCAGTCGCTGATCTCATGCACGGCTTCGTAGCGGATGATCTTTTCGAGGATGTTGGCCGGGGTCGACCAGTCGATCCTGCGCAGCACGAGAAACCCCCTGTTGAACCACGAAGAGAGAAGGTGCGAGACGTCGCGGTCGAGCGCGGCGAGATCGGTGTGCCCGTTCATCATGCCGAGCAAATCGGCGCGCATGTTGACGAGATCGCCGGTGCCGCCCGGCGCGCGGTTGAGACGGCGGATCAGCTCCTGCCGCCGCGGCTCGGAAGCGAAGTGCAACGAGCTCGCATCCTCGTCGCTCGGCTTGGCGCGCCATTGCTCGATCGCCTTGGACAGGCGCTCCCGATCGGGGCCGAAATCGCGCACCAGTCCCTCGAAGAAGGCGCGGCGTCCCGCCGCATCCAGCTCGCGGTAGATGTCGAGCACCTCGCGCGCCATCGCGGTGCCGGAGGCTTCGCCCCGGCCCGACAGCAACGCATCGCATAGCTCGATCAGCCCATCGGCATCCCGCTTGGTGTCGGCGGAGTCCCCGCGGCGAAGCAGCGTGCGGCCGCGCTCGGAGATGGTGGCGAGCAGGTCGGAGAAGAAGGCATTGGCCATCTGGACTTTTCAATTCCGGTTTGTGCGTTGTCGAAGCTTACACGGGATTTAGGCGGAAGCCGATCACAATCAAGCGTCATTTTGATGGTGTGGCACGTCTCGTCAGTCTCTTTGGTCATGGCAGGGCTTGACCCCGCCATCCATCCCAATTGCAAAGCTTTTTGCGAAGGGATGGACACGCCCGCGTGTGACGAGCTAACCCTTCCCCGCAAACTCCGTCGGCGTGCGTCCCGTCACCTGACGGAACGCGGCCGAGAACGCCGGCACGCTGGCATAGCCGAGCTGGGTGGCGAGCTGCTTCACCGACACGCTCGCATCCGTCGACAGCCGCTGGATCGCGGAGGCGATGCGGGCGCGCTGGCACCAGCTCTTGAAGCTCAGCTGCGTCTCGCTCGAAAACAACCGCGACAGCGTGCGCGCGGAGGTGCCGACCTCGCGCGCCAGGGTGTCGATGTCGTGCAGGCCGGTGGGGTCGTCGAGCACGATCATGGCGGCGCGGCGGCAGCGCGGCTCGCGCGGCAGCGGCACGAAGGTCGCGGAATCCTCGGCCTGGTGCAACTCCAGCATCACGAGGCGCACCAATAGTTCGGTGCGCTCCTCGGTGTTGCGCGCGTCGAACAGCGCGAGGATCGCCTGGTGCAGCAGCGGCGACACCCGCACCACGAACTCCCTGGTCAACCCCTCATAGCGCTGCTCGCGCTTCAGCCAGGCGAGGTCGAAATACAGCGTGCGCATCTCGATGTCGGCAAGCAGGTCGAGGGCATGCTCGAGCCCGGCCGGCACCCAGACCGCGCGGTCCGGCGGCACCAGCCAGCGTCCCTCGGGCGTCGTCACCTGCATGGTGCCGCGTGCCGCATAGATCAGCTGCGCCTCGCGGTGCAAATGCGGGTCGATCCGCAGGCCCTTGGGATAGTCACGCGCGACCAGGTGCACGCCCGAGGGCGAGCGATGGTTGCTGCGGACCTCCCGCAGGATTGGCGTTTCCAAGACAGTCATTGGCGGCACCCCGTCATGGGGAGGACATATAACTCATTTCGGAGCAGGAGAGGATTCGGAATGAACAGCCCCAGCCGGGTGATCGGTTTCGTCAACGCAGGCCATTTCATCGACCATTATTCGATGCTGATCTTCGCCGCCGCCGTCATCATCATGGGGCCGGCGCTCGGCATGGCCTATTCGGAACTCCTGCCTTACGCGACGCCGGGCTTCGTCGCCTTCGGCGCGGGCTCGCTGCTGACCGGCTGGCTCGGCGACCGCTGGAGCCGCCGCCACATGATGCTGATCTTCTTCGTCGGCATCGGCGCCTCCATGATCGCGGTCGGCTTCGTGCAGACGCCCGCGCAGCTCGGCGCGGCGCTGCTTGCGATCGGCATCTTCGCCTCGATCTATCACCCCGTCGGCACGGCGATGATCGTGTCCTATGCCGAGAAGCTCGGCCGCGAGATGGGGCTGAACGGCGTCTGGGGCAATCTCGGCGTCGCCTCCTCGGCGTTGGTCACCGGCGTGATCGGCCAGTATCTCGGCTGGCGATCCGCCTTCATCGTTCCCGGTGTCTTCACGATCCTGATCGGCATCGCGTTCGCAATGACGGTCGTGCACGAGGACCGCAAGGGTTCGAAGCAGGCGGCGGCGCAGGCTCGCGTCGCCAGGCAGGACATGTGGCGCGTGGTCCTGGCCCTGCTGATCGTGGTGATCGCGATCTCCACGACATTCAACGCGGTCACCGTGGCGCTGCCAAAACTGTTTGCGGAGCGGCTCGCGGACCTCACGAGGAGCCCGGCGCTGCTCGGCGTCATCGCCGCCTGCGTCTACGTGTTCGGCGCGATGACCCAGTACACGATCGGCCGGCTGCTCGACCGCTACTCGCTGAAGACGGTGGCGTTGCCGCTGTCCTTCATGCTGGCGCCGTTCCTCTATCTGGCCGCCAGCCTGAGCAATCTGCCGCTGATCCTGGTCTCGATCGGCATCGTCATGGGCGCGTTCGGGCAGGTCACGGTGAACGATGCCATGGTCGGCAAGTACACCACCGAGGAGTGGCGCTCGCGCGCCTACGCGGTGCGCTATTTCGTTGGCTTCACCGCGGCCGGCGCCTCCGTCGGGCTCGTCGCATGGCTGTACGAGCAGGGCGGCTTCGTCACCATGCTGCACGCCTTCGCCGCCCTATGCCTGTTCGCGATCGCCGCCGCGCTGATCCTGCCGCGCGAGATCAGGACGCCGCAGACGGTGTGAGCGCGGCGGTCTCGTGTCCCGGACACGCTGCAACGCTCCCGGCGATGCGAAGCATCGTCCGGTGCGTTGCGGCGCAGAGCCGGGACCCGGAGGCCGCTCTCTCCGCCCCGTCATTGCGAGCGCAGCGAAGCAACCCAGAGGCCCTCCGCGGAGACAGTCTGGATTATTTTGCTGCGCTCGCAATGACGGGGGATGTGGCAGGCGGCAGGGCCTGCGGTGTTACTCCCCCCGGTGCCTGCCGATCATGCCATTCTGCCAGTGTTTTGCCCGACGGAGCAAGTTGATTCGGCAAGGTCGAAATTTGTGGGGCCTTTCAAGCCCATCTCTACTGTGCATGGGGTTGTTTTCGCACTTTTCGTTTCGATCCTCCCACTCCCGCCGCGAGAGCTTGGAACTCCCTTCGCCTCCGGCGGGTTCTATCTCTGTCGCCGCGGCACCTCGCCGGGGCAGATGAAGGGGGAAGAACACCTGCATGCCTTGGCGCCTGCTCCGACCCGTCGGCCTCGTCCCCGCGGCGCTTGTCCTCACCACCATTGCGGCCTGTGCCGAAGCGGGCAAATCGGCCGGTCCGTCAGAATTCCTCCTGATCGTGCAGATCGTGCTGCTGATCGCGGTCGGCCGCGGGCTCGGCGAGATCATGCAGCGGATCGGCCAGCCCTCGGTGATCGGCGAGTTGCTCGCCGGCATCATTCTCGGGCCGTCGCTGTTGGGCTGGATCTGGCCCGAGGCGCAGCACGCGATCTTCCCGAAGACGCCCGAGCAGAAGGCGATGATCGACGGCATCGCGCAAGTGGGCATCTTGCTGCTGCTGTTGCTCACCGGCATGGAGACCGACCTCAAGCTGGTCCGGAAGGTCGGCAAGGCCGCGATCGCGATCTCGATCGCCGGCATCGTCGTGCCCTTCGTCTGCGGCTTTGTCCTGGGTGAATTCCTGCCGGACGCGCTGCTGCCCAATCCGCAGGAGCGCCTCGTGGCCTCGCTGTTCATGGGCACGGCGCTGTCGATCTCCTCGGTGAAGATCGTCGCCGTGGTGGTGCGCGAGATGAACTTCATGCGCCGCAACGTCGGGCAGATCATCGTCGCGACCGCCGTCATCGACGACACCATCGGTTGGATCATCATCGCCGTCATCTTCAGCCTGGCCTCGCACGGCACGCTCGACATCGCCTCGGTGGCAAAAGCCGTGCTGGGCACGCTCGCCTTCCTCGCCGTCAGCTTCACCATCGGCCGCCGCCTGGTGTTCCTGCTGATCCGCTGGGCCAACGACACGCTTCTCAGCGCGGCTGCCGTCATCACCGTGATCCTGCTGTTGATGAGCGTCATGGCGTTGATCACCCATCTGATCGGCGTTCACACCGTGCTCGGTGCCTTCGTCGCCGGCATCCTGGTCGGCGAGTCCCCGATCCTGACGCGGCAGATCGACGAGCGCCTGCGCGGGCTGATCTCGAGCTTCTTCATGCCGGTGTTCTTCGGCCTCGCCGGCCTCAGCGCCGACCTTTCGGTGCTGCGCGATCCCAATCTCCTGATGCTCACCGGCCTGCTGGTGGTGATCGCCAGCGCCGGCAAGTTCGGCGGCGCCTTTGTCGGCGGCACCGCAGGCGGCTTGAGCTATCGGGAGTCGCTGGCGCTCGCCAGCGGGATGAACGCGCGCGGCTCGACCGAGGTGATCATCGCCACCATCGGCCTCTCCATCGGCGTGCTGAGCCAGAACCTGTTCACGATGATCGTGACCATGGCGATCGTGACAACGATGGCGATGCCGCCGATGCTGCGCGCGGCGCTGGCCAGGCTGCCGATGAACGAGGAGGAGAGGGAACGGCTGGAGCGGGAAGAGTTCGAGAAGCGCGGCTTCATCGCCAATCTCGAGCGCCCCCTGCTGGCGGTGGACGAAAGCGTCAACGCCACCTTCGCCGCCCACGTCGCGGGCCTGATCGCCGGCATGCGCGGCCTGCCGATCACCGTGCTGCATATCGGCCAGCGCGCCAAGGAACAGGAGAAGGGACGTGACGAGGAGGAAAGCCACGAAGCCGTGGTGAAGAAGGCCGCCGAGACGGTGTCCGTCGACGGTGGTGGAGGCGTCGGCGAGGTCGATGTCGTCACCCGCGCGAGGCAGGCGGAGCTCGGCGCGACGATCGCCGGCGAAGCGCGCAAGGGCTTCGATCTCATGGTCGTCGGCATCGACAAGTTGACCGCGACCACGGACCGCTTCGACCGGAGGATCGACGACATCGCGGCGGAGTTCGAAGGACCGCTCGCGATCGTCGCGGCCAAAGGCAAGCACCTGAAGCAGCCGATACCCGACGCGCTCAACATCCTCGTTCCGGTTTCCGGCAGCGGCGTCTCCAAGCGGGGTGCCGAGACGGCGGTGGCGCTGGCACAAGCGGGATCAGGCTCGCTCCGGGTGATCTATGTGGCGACGACGCGGGACAAGGGCGCACAGCGCGGCGCTTCCCGCGGACTGAGCCAGGAGGCGGGCATCCTCAAGGACGCCAGCGATCTCGCCGCCCGCTACGACGTCGACATCACCACCACGCTGCGGGTGAACCGGGCGCCGGAGGCGGCGATCCTCCGCGAGATCGACACCACCGACGTCGACCTCGTCGTCATGGGCGTGGACCGCATCCAGGCCGACCATCTCTCCTTCGGCGGTGTCGCCGACGCCGTGCTCCGGCGGTCGAAGGTGTCAGTGTTGCTGGTGTCGAGCGGCGAAGCGCGACGGACTCCGGCGGAGAAGGCTTGAGCGACAGCGCGCACTCTCTCCCCGTCATTGCGAGAAGCGAAGCGACGAAGCAATCCAGACTCCCTCTGCGGAAAGATTCTAGATTGCTTCGTCGCAAGAGCTCCTCGTGATGACGATCGTGGCCGATAGCCGCCGTCTACTTCACCTCCGCCACCGTCTTCACCTTCGGCGCCTTCTTCGACGCCCGCCAGTTCTCGAAGCGCTGCACCACCACGAAGAAGGCCGGCACGAACAGCACCGCGAGGCAGGTCGAGGCCAGCATGCCTGAGAACACGGTGATGCCGATCGACTTGCGTGCGCTGGCGCCGGCGCCGGTCGCGAGCACCAGCGGCACCACGCCGAGGATGAAGGCGAACGAGGTCATCAGGATCGGGCGGAAGCGGGCGCGCGCGGCTTCGATGGCGGACTCCATGATCGGCTTGCCCTCGCGACCGTGCAGCTCGAGCCCGACCTCGACGATCAGGATCGCGTTCTTGGCCGACAGCGCGATCAGGAGGATCAGGCCGATCTGGCAATAGAGATTGTTGTCGATCTTGAGCCCGGAGAGGATCAGCATCGGCCCGAGCAGCGACAGCGGCACGGCGAGGATCACCGAGATCGGCGCGTACCAGCTTTCGTACTGGCCGGCGAGCACGAGATAGACCAGCAGCATGGCGAGGCCGAACACCCAGTAGATCTGGTTCGAGACCGCCTTCTCCTGATACGACATCGCCGTCCATTCATAGCCGGTGCCCGGCGGCAGCGTCTTGTCCGCGATCTCCTCCATCAGCTTCAGCGACTGGCCGGAGGAATAGCCCTGCGCCGGCAGTCCGATCACGGTCGAGGACGGATAGAGGTTGTAGAGGCTGATCAGCGACGGACCCGTCGCCGGCGTGATCTTGGCGACGGTGCCGATCGGGATCATGTCGCCGTTCGAGTTGCGCACCTGCATGTTCGCGATGTCGCGCTCGGTCAGGCGGAACTCCGGATCGGCCTGGGTGTAGACCTGGAACACGCGGCCGAACTTGTTGAACTGGTTGACGTAGGACGAGCCGAGATAGGTCGAAAGCGCCGAGAACACCTGATCGGTGGTCACGTGCAGCGTCTGGGTCTTGACGCGGTCGATCTCGACGTCGAATTGCGGAACGGACGAGCGGAACGAGGATTGCACGCGCTGCAGCGCGCTCTGGCTCTGGGCGTTACTGACCATCGCGCCGGTGATGGCCTGCAGCTTGGCGAAATCGCTGTTGCCGTCGCGCAGCTCGACCTGCATCGAGAAGCCGGCGGCGTTGCCGATGCCCTGGATCGGCGGCGGCGGCAGCACGATCGTGCGCGCCTCCATGATGGTCGCGAGTTTGTCGTTGAGGCCAAAGACCAGCGAGCGCAGATCCTCGCCGGGCCCTTTGCGGGCGTCCCAATCCTTCAGGATGATGTAGGCGACGCCGGCATTGGCGAGGCTCGCGCTGTTGTCGAGCGCCGAGATGCCCGCGATGGTGATGACCTGCTGGACTCCAGGGGTGTCCTTGATCAGCTCGCTCGCTCTGTCGAGCACCTTCTGAGTCCGCTCCAGCGCGGCGCCGTCGGGCAGCTGCACGGCGGCGATCAGATAGCCCTGGTCCTCGATCGGCAGAAATCCGGTCGGCACCCGCGACAGGCCGTAGGCGCTGGCTCCGATGATCAGCAGCGCGAACGCGACCGAGATGGTGGCGTGCCTGACGAGGAACGTGATCAGCCTTGTATAGCCGCGCTCGACGCGGGCATAGACCGCATTGAAACCGCGATAGAAGAAATTGCGCTGCTCCGGCGGCACTGGCGGCCGCAGCCAGAGCGCGCATTGCGTCGGCTTCAGCGTCGCCGCGTTGATGGCAGACAACAGCGCGGTCGCGGCGATCACCAGCGCGAATTGCGAATAGATGCGCCCGGTGAGCCCTGCAAGGAACGAGGCCGGCAGGAACACCGAGATCAGCACCAGGGTGATGCCGACGATCGGCGCGAACAGCTGGTCCATCGCCTTGATCGCGGCGTCGTGGCCGTTCATGCCCTGCTCGATGTTGTGCGCGGCGCCTTCGACCACGACAATGGCGTCGTCGACGACGATGCCGATCGCGAGCACGATCGCGAACAGCGTCGACATGTTGACGGTGAAGCCGAGCGCCGCCATCGCGGCGAAGGCGCCGATGATGGTGACGGGAACGGTGGTCGCCGGCACCAGCATCGCGCGCCAGTCCTGCAGGAACACGAGGATCACGACCAGCACGAGCAGGCCGGCCTCGATCAGGGTCATGTAGACCTCGTGCACCGAGGCTTCCACGAATTTGGTGGTGTCGAACGGCGTGTCGTACCTGATGCCTTCCGGAAAGCGCTTGGCGAGCTCGGCCATCTTCTTCTCGACGGCCTGCTCGACCTGGAGCGCATTGGCGCCAGGCGACTGGAATACGCCGATGCCGACCGCCGGCTGCTTGTTGAGCGAGAAGATCTGGCTGTAGGTCTGCGCGCCGAGCTCGACCCAGCCGACGTCGCGCACGCGCGTGACATCGCCGTTGGTGCCTGACTTGACGATGATGTTCTCGAACTGGCCGGCGTCGTCGAGCCGTCCGTTGACGTTCAGCGTGTACTGGAACGCCTGTCCCGGCGGTGTCGGCGGCGCGCCGATCTGGCCGGCCGAGACCTGCTGGCTCTGCTGCTGGATCGCCTGGATCACGTCCTGCGGCACGAGGCCACGGACCTGCAGCTTGTTGGGATCGAGCCAGATCCGCATCGAGTACTGGCCGGCGCCGAACACCGTGACGTTGCCGACGCCGGGCAGGCGGGAGAGCTCGTCGCGAATGTTGATGGTGGCGTAATTGCTCAGATACAGGCTGTCGTATCGCGAATCCGGCGAGGTCAGCGTGACGAACAGCAGGATCGAGGTCGATCGCTTCTGCACGGTGACGCCCTGGTTCTGCACCGCCTGCGGCAATTGTGACAGTGCGCTGGAGACGCGGTTCTGCACCAGCACCTGCGCGAAGTTGAGGTCGGTGCCGATCTTGAAGGTCACGGTCAGGGTGTAGGTGCCGTCGGAGCCGCTGTAGGACTGCATGTACAGCATGTCCTCGACGCCGTTGACCTGCTGCTCGATCGGCAGCGCGACGGTGTCGATCACGGTCTTGGCGCTGGCGCCGGGATAGCGCGTGGTGACCTGCACGGTCGGCGGCACCACGTCGGGATATTGCGCGATGGCGAGGTTGAACAGCGCGACGCCGCCGATCAGGATCATCAGAAGCGCAATGACGTTCGAGAGGACGGGCCGCTCGATGAAGAATTTTGAGATCATGGCTGGCGCCCCTTCACTTGGCAGACGCCTGCGGCTGCTCGATCTTCGTCACCTGCGGGTCGATCTTCTGGCCCGGGATGACGCGCAGGAGCCCAGCGATCACCACGCGGTCCTCCGGCTTCAGGCCGCTCTCGATCACGCGCAGGCCGTTGTCGACGGGGCCGATCTGCACCTTGCGCTGCTCGACAATGTTGTCGCCGTTGACCACCAGCAGATAGCGGCCGCCCTGGTCGCTGCCGAGCGCGGTGTCGGGAACGAGCAGGGCGTTCTTCTCCTGGTCGAAGGGCACGCGGACCCGGACGAAATAGCCGGGCAGCAGCACCCGCTTGTCGTTGGGAACGAGGCCGCGAACCGCCAGCGTGCCTGTCGACTGGTTCAGGGTCGGCGCGACGTAGTCGAGATGACCTTCATGCGGATAGCCGGTTTCGGTCTGGAGCCCGATCTGGATCGGAAACTGCTTGAGGTTGGCGGCGGTCATCCCGCGACGTGCCGCTTCGGCGCGAATGCGCAGGACATCTTGTTCGTTGACGGTGAAGTTCACATAGATCGGGTCCATCGCAACGATGGTGGCGAGCTGGGTCGGCGAGGAGACGCCGACGAGCTCGCCGATCGAGACCATATGGGCGCTGACGATGCCGTCGAACGGCGCAGTCACCTTGGTATAGTCGTAATTGACCTCCGCGAGCTTGGTGTTGGCCTGGGCCTGCTGGAGATTGGCTTGGGCGTTGTCGCGGTTCGAGGTCGATGTGTCGAGAGTGGCCTGGGAGACCGCCTGGCGCTGCACCAGCTCGGCCTGCCGCTTGTAATCGGCTTCCGCCTGCCGCAGCGAGGCCTGCGCGCCGGCCTCGGCCGCCTGCGCCTGCTCGAGCTTGAGCTTGTAGGTCTCAGGCTCGATCGTGAACAGCTGGGTACCTTGCTTCACGAAAGTGCCGTCCTGATAGTCGATCGTTTGCAGAAAGCCCTGCACGCGCGCGACCAGATCGACGCTCTTGATCGGAGCGGTGTTGCCGGTGGCCTCGATGTAACGCGTCACGGAACGCTGCACCGGCGTCGCGACGTCCACCTTGGGGGGAGGCGGCGCCACGAACGTGTTCTTGTCCTCGCAGCCGGCGAGCACGATTACCGCGGTTGCCGTCGCCAACGCCCACCCGACCTGTCTCCACGCTTTCTTGCCTCCTGCGGGAGATGCGGGATTCGCGTGCGTCATGAGGTGGCCCCCGGTTGCTGTCTGTCGGTGCGGCAGGCTACCAACAAATGCCCGGCCGTGAAACACCATAGCCATGGCAGTCACCGGCCTTGCACTGCAAGGAGCGATGTGGCCTTTGACAGATTTGTCATGACAAGCCGCCTCGCACTGAGTGCACGATCGACCACAATTGCATCAAAGGCGGCGCGACCACGACCGGCGGCACGCTGCGCAAGACCTCCGACAGTGGCCTGAAGGACTCACGGATCGGGACGGAATGGTACGTCAGCGCGATAGGGCTAGATCCGGGTCGCAGCCGCCCCTCGCGCATGCCAGGCCGCAAGTACGTCTCGCTCTTCTTCGGCGGCAAGCCCGATGACCGGACCGTTGCTGGCGTTGAGCCAATCAAGCGTGTCGCGCGCGGTGTCGGCCGGCGGTCGCGAGATCAGTCCGGCCTGGCGCGCCGGCGAGGTGTCGCGTGTCAGGAATCCGGCGAAGTCGGGCAGGGGCAGCCACATCGGCAGGGACCGCGGACCTGCCCAGCGCCGCACGTCATGCGCCTCGAGGAAGGCGCGATCGACCCAGGTGAAGGTGCAGGATGCGTTCAGCGCCGATGCGCACTCGGCCAGGAATTCGCCGCGCGTGCGAATTGGCCCGATCCCATCATAGATTCCGGTGAGGCGAATCTCTGCCGCATGCACGATCCATTGCGCGAGGTCGCGCACGTCGATGAACTGGATGGCATCCACCGGAGATCCCGGCGCCAGCACCTCGCCGCCGCGCGCCAGCCGCGCCGGCCAGTAGGCGAACCGCCCGGTCGGGTCTTCCGGCCCGGCGATGAGGCCGGCCCGGCAGATGAAGGCGTCGTTGCCGACCGCTTGTTCGCAGGCGACCTTGGCGGCGCCGTAGATCGCGTCGGTGCTGTGCTCGATCTCCGCTGAACTGGGCTCGCGCAGCGGCGCGGTGTCGGCGCGTTGCCCCGGAATGCGGTTGTCAGCATAGACGCTGATCGTCGACACGAAGGTCCAATGCACGCCCGGACGCTTCAGCGCGGCGACCGCACGGCTGACCTGACCGGGATGACGCGAGACATCGACCACGGCGTCGAATGTCTCGTCTGCGAGCGGCACAAGGCCGTCGGCGACGTCGCGGTCGATCCGAACGAACCGCGCGCCCGTGGCAATCGGCCCCGCAAGGCCGCGGGCAGCGCAGGTCACGTCATGACCGGTCGCGCAAGCATGGCTTGCGATCGCGCGTCCGAGGAACTGGCTGCCGCCGAGGATGAGAACGCGCATGTAACGGTCCGTGTCGCCGATGAGATCGCGAGACTACAACGTCCGGTAGCGGTTGCAACCGATCCGTCAGCGCGGCCTGATCTCCGCGAACTTCGCCATCGCGCGCTCGAACTTCCGGTTGAACAGCCACATGGCGGCGAGGATCTCGCGGTAGCTTGCCGAGCTGCGCGCCCGGTCGGCCCGCCCGAATGCAAAGATGCTGTTGTTGCGCAGGTGCTTCATGATCGTTGGGCTGGACACCCTGTAGTTCAGGAGATCGCCCGATCTGAGCGCGGACCGCGTCGGGGTCGGCACGATCTGGATCAGCTCGAACAGCTTCATCTGGTCGATCGGGTCAGGCAGCGTCTTCACGATTCCAGGTATCTCACGGAACAGATCGGCGTGCGCGTTCATCAGGCCGTCGCGCACGTTGGTCCAATGGTTGAATCTGGGATCGGTGCCGCGGACCCGCGCCTCTTCCCTGTCGTCGCGCGCACTCAGCGCCGGATCGATCGCTGCGATCTCGCCCTTGATGGCTTCCCATTTTCTCCGGCCGTTGCGGTCTTCGGAGGGGCCGGTCTGGAAGCTGCCCATATAGGTGTTCGAGCGCGCATTGCGGACATTCTGCTTGCCATTGGTCTCCGCAAAGAACAGCCCGAGGCTGATGCGGCCCGCGGTCTCGGCATGCTCAGACGCAAGCCCCTTGGCGCGCGCAATCGCAACGGCGAGATCGACGACGTCCTTGAAGGGCGTTGGCGAGTTCTGCGCGCTGGCAGGCGGCGCCTCCATGACGTCGAACAGCTTTCCGTATTCGTCGACCAGCGGCTCGATGTCGGCATCGAAATAGGCCGGCGGAATCTCGAACTTGTTGCGACGGCCGATCCGCGACGGCATCGCGTCGGTGAGGTCCTTGTAGCTGCTGATCACTGCGACGCGCGCGAGGTAGAGCGCCTGGCCCGGCAGGTTCGGCAGCGGCTCCTTCGCCTCGATCTGGCGCCGCCGCTCGGCGAGGATGGATTTGAAATCGCCGAGCGCACGCTCGTAGGTGGCGAGCGCCTCGGCTTGTCTTGGCGTCGGCGCGCTTTGTCCCATGGCAGGCGCCGCGAGAAGCAGGGCAAGCACGGCGACAATCGCGGCGGCGTGACGTCTTGGTTCCATCGCGGGCTCCCGGGCCGGCCGATTCGGCAGCGGGAATCGTAAGCAATACGGGCTGGACTGGCGAGCTGCGAGTTCGGGTTGGCGCCAATCCGCCAGCCTTCACGCCGTCACCGGGTACTCCGGCGCGGAAGCCAGGAACTTCGCGTAGTCATCCGCATCCGGAGGGAGGAAGCGGCCTGCGAGCCCGCCGCGTTTCTGGTTCTTCGCGCCGATGTCGGCCATCAGCTCGTCGAAGTGGCGGTAGTGATAGGGCGCGACGCACAGGCCGCCATAGACGCCCGCGGCCGGCCGCTCGACGCGCTTGAAGTGCAGCATCATCTCGATGTTGTCGCGCATCGCTTGCGCCGTCGGCTGGTTGGCGAGCTGGCCGTCGGCATAGCGCACCAGCCAGTTGGCGGCGAGGTCGGCGCAGAGCACGGTGCAGAACGACGAGTTGAAGCCGACAAAGCCCATGTCAGGCAGGTCGGGACTGGCGATCAGGCGATAGAGCCGGTACTGTCCGTCGGCATCGACCAGCTTCTGCCTGTAGGCCTCGGGAAGGAACGGCACGCCGAGCTTGTAGCCGATCGCGAGCACCGCGACGTCGGCACTGACGCGCTCGCCGCCGCTCATCACGATGCTGTCGCCTTCATAATGGTCGAACGTGCCGAACACCGCCTTGATGCGGCCGTCGGCGACCATCGGGTAGAAGCCCGGCGTCGCGATCGGTACCGAGCAGTTGATGCCGTCCTCGATCCGCTCCTTCGGCACCATCTTGCACCGGGCAAGCTTGAGCTGCGCCTTCAACAGGCTCTCGAGCCCGCGCCAGTTCGCCCAGACCAGGGGGGCGGCGATGCGATGCGCGAGCCGCGCCATCGCGCTCGCGCCCCATCCCGGAAACATCTCCTCCTGCGCTCGGATATAGAGGATGCGCTTGAAGTTCACGAGGCCGCCGATGAAATAGGGAATGCGCCACACCGGCTCGCGCATCACGATCGTCACTTCGCGCGCGCCCGACTTCACCGCGTTCACCGCGATGTCGGTCGCGGACTTCGAGCCGCCGAGCACGACGACGCGGCGTCCTTTCGCCAGCGTCTGATCGCCGTATTTCGACGAATGCAGGATCTGGCCCCCGTGTGCCAGGAATGCGTCCTCGCCGGGACAATGCAGCTCACGCGGCTCGTTGAACTGCCCGGTGCAGACCGCGACGAAATCGAAAGTCTCGCTCGTGCTCGTGCCGGCCTTGTCTTTCAGGGTAAGCGTCCAGCCCGGCTTGCCGTCGGCGCGGCGCGCCATGCCGGTGATCTCCGTGTTCAGGCGCAGCATGTGGTCGAGGCCAAAACTCCTGGCGTAGTCGGCGAGGTAGGCATGGACCTGCGGTCCGGTTGGCCATTCCGGATAGGCGTCCGGCATGGCCCGATCGGTGTAGCGGTAGAGCTCCTTCGGGCTCTGCGTCTGCACGTCAGGATAGGAGCGCGCCAGCTCCCAGACGCCGCCGAGATCGGCGCTGCGTTCGATTATGGTGACGCGGTGGCCTCGGGTGGAGAACGCTTTGGCGGCGGCAAGGCCGGAGACGCCGGCGCCGATCACGCAGACTTGCTTGGGGCTGACCATGGGATGGCTCGCAATCAGTGTGTTTCGCGCAAGCGGCCGCGTTCGGCCGCAAGGCGCGGCCGGCGGGGCTGCAAGCAGATGTAAGCGGAGGAAGTGGCGACGGCTAGTCGTTGGCCTCGGGCGGCAGGAAGTCGACCTCGTGCAGCGCCGAGATACGGACGACTTCGGCAGGGTCGGTCAGATTGTGGAGCTGTTCGAACAGCGCCTCCAGCTTCTGCATCGGCGAGACCCAGAACAGTGCGCGGCACGGCTTGTCGGACTTGTTGAAATAGCCGTGCGGAATGCCGCGCGGCATGCGCACGAGGTCGCCGGCATGGGCCTTGACCCATTGACCGTCGAGCTTGAGGTCGAGCGTGCCTTCCTGCACCAGGATGAACTCGTCCTGGGTCGGGTGGATGTGCACCGGCACGAACTGGCCGGGATCGCTGTTGGTCTCGAAAGCGAAGGTGGAGTCGGTGACGGCCTTGGGGAAATAGACCTGGCCCAGGATGTTCCAGCTCTTGCCGCCATAGCCCGTGCCGTTTGCAGTAATGCCCTTTTCGAGTGCAGTCATGCTCACCTCCTCATGGATACCGGCGGGGACGGAGCTTCGACCGGCCAGGGGCCGCCTGTCTATCCGCTAAACGAATCCGGATACGGCTGTTGCCATGCAGCACGGCGATTTCATGGCGCGGCCCTTTTCGCGCCCGACGAACCATTATAGGCTTAAAACAATTCCGTGACGCGAAGCGTGGTCGATGATGTCCGCAGCCGTGCTGGAGACGAACGCAAGAGCACCCGCAGCCGAGCGGCTTGCGGCCTTCGCCCGCGTCACCACGGATGATGTCGACGAGGCGGCCGAGCAGATCGGGCGCATTTTCTGCCCGCACGATCTCAAGCCGGCGCAGACGCGGGCGGACGGCTTCTCCGCCCGGCATAATTGCGCTGATTTCGACGGCTTCTCCATCAACTACGTCGCCTATGGCGGATCGGTCAGCATCGATCCCGGCTGCCTCGAGCGCTTCTTCTTGGTGCAGATCCCGCTTGCGGGCTCCGCCCGCATTTGTGCCGGCGTCAGCGAGCTCGACGTCGCGCCGGACCGGACGGCGTCGCTGCTGTCGCCGACCATCCCGACCCGGATGATCTGGGCCGACTGCGCGCAAGCGATCCTGCTGCTCGACCGCCGCATGGTCGAGCAACGCGCTGCGGCGCTGTCGGGCAGGGCGGCCGGGGTGGTCGAGTTCGATCCCGCGATTGACCTGGACGCGCCGGCCGGGCGGGCCTTGCAGGCCAGCCTTGCCGGGCTGATGACGCTCGCCGAGCGTCTCGGGCCATCAGGCAGGCTTTCGCCGGTCGCGATGGCCGATTGGCGCGAGCTGCTGATCGATCATCTCCTCAACGGGCAGCGGCATGGGCTATCGGATGCGATCAGGACATTCTCAGGGCAGGCCGAGCGCCTGCCGCGTGCGCTCCGCGCCGCGCGCGACCATCTTGCGGACAATGCCGGCGACCCGCTCGATCTCGCGCAACTCGCCTGTGTGTCGGGCATCGGCATCCGCGCGCTCCAGCTGGGCTTCCGCCGTCACTTCGGCGTGTCCATCTCGCAGATGCTGCTCGACATGCGGCTCGCTGGCCTCCACGCCCGCCTCGCGCAAGCTTCCGCCGGCGTCTCAATCACCGACCTCGCCTTCGATCTCGGCTTCACCCATCTCGGCCGCATGGCCGGCGCCTACCGCGAAAAATTCGGCGAGACGCCATCGGCAACGCTGCGGCGAAGGATGTGCTGACTTACCGATCTTGCGACTTCGCCCCGCGGTCTTCGCGCAGCGTCGTCACCCAGATCGCGCGCGCCACCTGCTGGTTCGGATTGTCGAACATGTGCGGCACGATGCTCGGAAAACGAAAGCTGTCGCCGGCTTCCAGCAGGTGGGCCTGGTTGTCGAGCCACAGCCGCAGGCTGCCCGAGAGGATGTAGCCCGCTTTTTCGCCGGTGTGCTGCAGGAAGTCGGTGCCGGAGGAGGCGCCGGGATTGAGCGTGAGCTCGTAAAGCTCGAGCTGGCCTTTGCCTGCCGGGGTCAGCGCTTCCTTGACGACACCGCTGGCAGTGAGCCGCAGCAGCCGCCGGTTGGTCTTGCGCACGATATAGTGCTGCACGTCGGCGGGATCGCTGCTCTCGAAGAAATAGGAGATGGGAACGTCGAGCGCGATGCTGAGCAGGCGTAGCGTGCGGATCGACGGCATGGCCCGCGCGCGTTCGAGCTGGCTGATCATGCCGGTGGACAGGCCGGTTTTGTTGGCGACGTCCTGGATCGAGAGGCCGGCGCGCTGCCGCAGCAGCCGCACGGTTTCACCGAGGCGCTGGTCGACCGCATCGTCAGCTTCGATCGCCGGAGCGTCTTTCGTGCCGTTCGTATCGCCGCGACCATCCATGTCGCTCTCCCATGCATCATCTCACTCGGACCGCATCGGTCTCGTGGCTTTAGTACGATTGAAAAGGTTGCGCATACTAGCAATGCGATTGACAGCTGTATTTAGTCATGATGAAATTTTGGCTGAAAAATTTAGAAGCACTAAAGCCCACTCCTGTCCCTCTGCCGGGGTCTCGGGGGCGCGGGAGAACGGTGCCGTGTGCGGAAACGGAGAGTGGGTCATGGCAGGCGACACCGGCAAGCTCGGCGTTGGGGCACTGCATTTTGGCATTCCGAATCGCCGTCAATTCTTCCAGCTCGGCGCGGGGGCCGCGGCAGGGTGGACGCTGTCAGGCAGCGCCTTTGCGCAGACCGAACGTCCCACCAATCCGCCTGACAAGCCGCGCGGCCAGGTGATCGCGGCGCTGTCGCAGGAGCCGACCGTCTTCCATCCGCTGATGCCGGGTATCGAGGTCGATCAGGGCATCTGGTGGCAGGTGTTCTCACCGCTCTGGTTCATCGATCCCGACGGCAAGTTCGTCCCCGACCTCGCCCGCGAAGTCCCGACCATCGAGAATGGCGGCCTGTCGGCGGACGGCCTGACCTGGAAGATCAAGCTGCGCAACGACGTGAAATGGCATGACGGCACGCCGTTCACGGCCGAGGACGTCAAGTTCTCGCTCGAGCTGATCAACGATCCCAATTTCCGCGCGCGCAGCCGTGTCGGCCACAGCCTTGTGAAGGACATCAAGGTCGTCGCGCCCGACGAGATCCATTGGCGCATGGAAGCGCCCTATTCGCCCTACATGTCGATCCTGGGATCGCTGACCTTCATCGTGCCGAAGCACATCCTGGAGAAGGTGTCCGATCCGAACGTCTCGCCGTTCCACAACGCGCCCGTCGGCACCGGGCCATTCCGCTGGGGCGAGCGGGTGCCCGGCGACCACATATTGCTGAATGCCCACGCCGGCTATCACGGCAAGGGACCTTACGTCGAACGCGTGGTCTTCAAGTACATTCCCGACCTCACCGTGCTCTACACCCAGTTCCGCACCGGCCAGGTCGACTACACCGGACTGCAAGGCATCTTGCCGAACTTCGTGCAGGAGGCGAAGACGCTGAAGGGCCGCAAGGTCTTCGTCTCCTCGACCTCCTCGGTGGAGCATATCGCGCCCAATCTGGAGTTCGGTCCCTTCGCCGACCGCGCCGTGCGCGAGGCGCTCTACCTCGCCATCAACAAGCAGGCGATCATCGATGCGCTCTATTACGGCCTGCCGACGCAGACCGAGAGCTTCGTGCCGCAGCAGGCATGGTCATTCCAGCAGGGCCTGCCGCAGCACAAATACGATCCCGCCAAGGCCAACGCGCTGCTCGATGCGGCCGGATGGGTTCGCGGCTCCGGCGGCGTGCGCGAAAAGGGCGGCGTCAAGCTCGAATTCACGAATTCGACGACGTCGGGCAATGCGGTGCGCGAGCAGACCCAGCAGCTGCTGATCCAGGACTGGCGCGCGATCGGGGCTGCGATGCGCGTCAACAACATGCCGGCGGCCGTGATCTGGGGCGACTTCTGGCAGCAGTCGAAGTTCAATTCGGTGCTGGTCTCCGTCAACTTCATGCTGGGCAGCGACCCCGACGTGACGCCGCGCTTCGGCTCCGGCGCCATTCCCGCCAAGGGCGGCCGCGGCTACAACACCTATCAGTACAAGAACCCGGAGGCTGATCGCCTGCTCGCCGACGGCGCCAGGCAGTTCGGTCTCGCCCAGCGCAAGACGACCTATGGCGAGCTGCAGAAGCTGATCCGCAACGACCTTGCGATCCTGCCGCTGTTCCAGGGCTTCATCGCCGAAGGCGTGAAGGAAGGGCTACAAGGCTTCCGTCCCAACATTAACACCTCCATCAACTGTTGGAATATCCGCGAATGGTACTGGGCATGATGTCTCAGGCCCGCTGGATCGCCTGAGATGGCCCGCTACGTCGTCAACCGCCTGGCGCAGGCGATCATGCTGCTGGTGATCGTCTCGGCGATCGGCTTCGCCATCCTGCATCTGGCGCCCGGCGGTCCGCTGTCGCAGTTCGCCGTCTCCGGACAGATGACGCAGGAGGATCTCGACCGCGTCACCAGGCAGCTCGGGCTCGATCGCCCGCTGCCGATCCAGTATCTCGACTGGTTCGGTCGCATGGTACGGGGCGACTGGGGGCGCTCCTATCGCGACGGCGAGGCGGTGCTGTCGGTGATTTCCTCGCATCTCGGCGCCACGCTGGAACTGATGGCGACGGCGACCATCATCGCGGTGCTGCTCGGCTGCTGGATCGGCGTATCAGGCGCGCTGCGCCGCTATTCGCTGTTCGACACGCTGGCCACCGTCGGCGCCATGGTCGCGCTGTCGATTCCGACCTTCTGGTTCGGTCTCGTCACCATCTACGTCTTCTCGGTGAAGCTCGGCTGGCTGCCGGCCGGCAACAGGCAGACCATCGGCGACGGCTCCTTCCTCGATCTGCTGCATCATCTGATCGCGCCGGCCATGGTGCTGGCGCTGGTCGAAACCGCGATGTGGGGCCGCTTCATGCGCTCCTCCATGCTCGAGGTTATCAACCAGGACTACATCCGCACCGCGCGCGCCAAGGGCATGCCCGAATGGCGCATCCTCACTGTCCATGCGCTACGTAACGCGCTGCTGCCGATGATCACGGTGGCCGGCCTGCAGTTTCCGACGCTGCTCGGCGGCGCGCTGGTCGCCGAGACCGTGTTCACCTGGCCCGGCATGGGCCGGCTGTTCCTCGATTCCATCGGCTATCGCGACTATCCCGTGGTGATGGGCATCCTGATGTTCTCGGCGACGATGGTGCTGATCGGCTCGCTGCTCGCCGACATCCTCTATGCCGTCGTCGATCCGCGCATTCGGGTGGGCTAGCGATGACGGCTGCGACCATCTCCACCGTTCAGTTCGCGCCCGGCCAGGCCGCGTGGCGTCGTTTTCGTCGCCACCGGCTCGCGCTCGCGGGCGCCGTGATCATCCTGGTTCTCGTGCTCGGCTCGGCCTTCGGTCCTTATCTGCTGCCGTTCGACGACACCTACATCGACATTATGAAGAGGTTCGCGCCGCCGCTGTCGGGCGCGCATATCCTCGGCACCGACGAGCTCGGCCGCGACGTGCTGGCGCGGCTGATGATGGGCGGCCGCGTCTCGCTCTCGATCGGCATCGTCGCGATGGTGATCGCGATGGCGGTCGGAATTGCCGTCGGCGCCTTCGCCGGCTTCTATGGCGGCCTGGTCGGTGCGGTCCTGATGCGGCTTGTCGATGCCGTCTTGTGCTTCCCGACGATCTTTCTCCTGCTGGCGCTGGCCGCGCTCACCGAGCCCGGCCTCGTCACCACCACCGTGCTGATCGCGGCGACGGCCTGGATGGCCGTCGCTCGCGTCGTCGAGGCCCAGGTGCGGTCGTTGCGGGAGCGTGAGTTTGCGGTCGCCGCGCTCGCCTTCGGCTCGTCGAACCTGCGGATCATGTTTCGCGAGCTCGTGCCCAATGCGATCGCACCGATCGTCGTGGCGGCGACGCTGAACGTGGCGAAAGCGATCTTGCTCGAATCCTATGTCAGCTATCTCGGCTACGGCATCCAGCCGCCGGCGGCGAGCTGGGGCAACATGCTCAATAACGCGCAGATCTATCTCACCAGCGCGCCGTGGCTTGCGATCGCGCCGGGCCTCGCCATCACGCTGGCTGTCACCAGCTTCAACTTCCTGGGCGACGGCCTGCGCGATGCGCTCGACCCGCGAATGAACATCCCATGACGAGCCAGGTCTCGTCCGAACTGAAGTCCAGGAGTGTCCCATGTCCCCGCCGCTCAACCGTATCAACAGCGATGAACGCCTGCCGGCGCAGGTGGACATCGTCGTCATCGGCGGCGGCGTCATCGGCGTCTCCTCGGCCTATCATCTGGCGAGGAAGGGCCTTTCCGTCGCCCTGGTCGAGAAGGGGCATGTCGGCGGCGAGCAGTCGAGCCGCAATTGGGGCTGGTGCCGGCAGCAGGGCCGCGCCCGCGAAGAGATTCCGCTCGCGCGCGAAGCGCTGCGGCTGTGGGAAGACATGCAGAACGACGCCGGCGTCGATGCCGGCTTCCGCCGCACCGGCGTTCTGTTCCTGACCAAGAGCAAGGACGAACTCGCGAGCTGGGAGCGCTGGGCCGCGGTCGCACGCGAGATGCAGGTCCACTCGACCGTGCTGACGCCGGCCGAGGTCGCCGAGCGCATGCCAGGGAATACCGACAAATGGGTTGGCGGCCTGCACACGCCGAGCGACGGCCGTGCGGAGCCGTCGATGGCCGTGCCCGCGCTCGCCGCGGCGGCACGCAAGCACGGTGTCACCATCCATCAGGGCTGCGCGGCGCGCGGGCTGGAGACGACTGGCGGCCGCGTCAGCGCCGTCGTCACCGAGAAGGGCACCATCCGCACCCAATCCGTTCTTCTGGCGGGCGGCGCGTGGTCGTCGCTGTTCTGCCGCCGCCACGGCATCGAGCTTCCGATCGGCCTCGTCAACGCCACCGCCTGCCGGACCACGTCGGGGCCGGAGATCACGTCGGGCGCGCTCGGCACCGATTTCTACTGCATCCGTCGTCGCCTCGACGGCGGCTTCACGCTGGCGCTGCGCAACCGCGGCACGGTCGAGCTGTCGCCCGACCTGTTCCGCTACGCGCGCACCTTCTGGCCGACCTATCAGCATCGCAAGAACGGCCTGAAGCTGTCGTTTGGCAAGTCGTTCTTCGACCAGATCGTGCGCGGCACGAATTGGAGCTTCGACAAGCCGTCGCCGTTCGAGGCCGAGCGCGTGCGCGACCCCGCACCCGACATGTCGCTGGTCAATGCCGCGCTGGCCTCCTTGATCAAGGCGAATCCCGAGTTGGAGGACATCGAGATCGCGGAAGCCTGGGGCGGCACGATCGACTGCACGCCGGATACGATACCCGTCATTTCGGCGATCGATGCGCTGCCGGGCTTCTTCCTCGCCACCGGATTTTCCGGCCACGGTTTTGGCATCGGCCCCGCGGCCGGCAAGCTCGCCGCCGACATCGTGACCGGCGCGACTCCGCTGGTCGATCCCGCCGCCTACAGCCACAAGCGCATGATCGACGGCCGCCGGCTCGCACCGGTCAGCCCGTTCTGAGGACGGCATGACGGTTCTCTACAAGGCCAACATGGTTCGCGGTGCCGAGTGGGCGCGCTTCTTCGCGGAGCGCGCGCCGGATGTGCCGTTCCGGCTCTGGCCCGACATCGGCGATCCCGCCGAAATCCGCCATCTGGTGGCGTGGGTGCCGCCGGACGACATCGCGACGACCTTTCCCAATCTTGAACTGGTCTTCTCCGTCGGCGCGGGCGTCGATCAGTTCGATACCACGAAAGTTCCACCGCACATTCCGCTGGTCCGCATGCTGGAGCCCGGCATCGCCGAGACCATGGTCGAATATGTCACCATGGCCGTGCTCGGCCTGCATCGCGATCTCCTTCACTTCATCAGCCAGCAGAAGCAGCAGATCTGGCGTGAGATCCGGATCACGCCGGCGAAGCGGCGGCGTGTCGGCGTGATGGGCCTCGGCCAGCTCGGCCAGGCCGTGCTCGAGCGGCTGAAGGTGTTCAGCTTTCCGCTATCGGGCTGGAATCGTTCGCCGCGCGAGATCGAAGGCGTCACCTGTTACGCGGGCGCGGATACCTTGCCGGAGTTTCTGGCGCAGACCGACATTCTCGTCTGCCTGCTGCCGCTGACGGACCAGACACGCGGGATTCTCGATGCCAACCTTTTCGCGCGGTTGCCGCACGGGGCAGGGCTCGTCAATGTCGGTCGTGGCCCGCATCTCGTCGAGGCCGACTTCCTTGCTGCCCTCGACAGCGGCGCGCTATCAGGCGCGGTGCTCGACGTCGCCGATCCCGAGCCGCTGCCTGCAGGACATCCGTTCTGGAGCCATCCGCGCATCCTGCTGACGCCGCACAATGCCAGCATGACGACGCCCGACACCGCCGTCGATTTCGTGCTCGACGTCATCGCCCGTCACCGCCGCGGCGAGGAGCTGCCGGGGCTCGTCGATCGTAAGCGGGGGTACTGAGGGCGGAATGGTGATGGTGACATCAGTGCTGCCACGAACTCCTCTTACCTCTCCCGCTTGCGGGAGGAGTCGGCGCGTAGCGCCGGGTGAGGGTTCTCTCCTCTGGGGGAGCCTTCGTTGTCGAGACACCCTCTCCCCAACCCTCCCCCGCAAGCGGGGGAGGAAGCGCACCTTGTTCGCGGCAGGTGGCGGGGGCCTCGCATGAGCATCGTGGCAAACACGTCGAACCAAGCCACCGCCAACGCACAATCTCCCGTGCTGTCCGTCGCCGGCCTCACCACCTCCTTCATGCTCGAGCGGCGATGGATTCCCGTCGTCCGCAACGTCTCGTTCGATATCGCGCCGCGCGAGACCGTGGCGATCGTCGGCGAGTCCGGCTCGGGCAAGAGCGTCTCCGCGCTCTCGATCATGCGGCTGATTCCGCAGGAGATCGGTCGCGTCGAGGGCCGCGTCATGTTGGCCGGCCGCGACTTGCTCGCGCTGCCCGAGGCGAGCATGACCAACATTCGCGGCAATGACATTGCCATGATCTTCCAGGAGCCGATGACGAGCCTCAACCCGGTGCTCACCGTCGGCTTCCAGATTGCGGAAGCGCTGATTCAGCATCGCGGCCTGTCGCGTGCAGCCGCCGAGGCGGAGACCATCCGCCTGCTCGATCGCGTCCGCATCCCCGCAGCGAAATCTCGCTTCCACGAGCATCCGCATCGTTTCTCCGGCGGCATGCGCCAGCGCGTGATGATCGCGATGGCGCTGGCCTGCAAGCCGAAGCTGTTGATCGCCGACGAGCCGACCACGGCGCTCGACGTCACCATCCAGGCCCAGATCCTCGAGCTGTTGAAGGAGCTTCAGCAGGAGGAGGGGATGTCGATCCTCTTCATCACACACGACATGGGTGTGGTCGCCGAGATCGCTGATAGGACCGTGGTGATGTATGGTGGGCAGGCGGTGGAGACGGACGCGACCACGCGCGTTTTCGCCGCACCGTCGCATCCCTATACCCGCGCGCTGCTCGCCGCCGTGGCGCGCCTCGGCTCGATGGACGGACGCGCGCGGCCGATGCGCTTTCCGATCGTCGACAAGGTGACGGGCACCTCGGACGAGCCGGTGGAAACGCCCGACACCGTTTCGACGGCCGAGCGGCCGCTGCTCGAAGTCGCGGGCCTCACCACGCGCTTTCCGATCCGCTCCGGATTGTTCGGCAAGGTCTCGGGCCGCGTCCACGCGGTCGAGAACATCTCCTTCACCTTGCGCGCCGGCGAGACGCTGGCGCTGGTCGGCGAATCCGGCTGCGGCAAGTCGACGACGGGCCGTTCCATCCTGAGGCTGCTCGAGCCGGACAGCGGCACGGTCCTGGTCGACGGCCAGGACGTGCTGGCCATGAACGGCCGAGCTTTACGCGATTTTCGCAAGCAGATGCAGATCGTGTTCCAGGACCCGTTCGCGAGCCTCAATCCGCGCATGTCGGTGGGAACGGCGATCGCGGCCCCGCTGCTCGCCAACGGCGTTGCCACGGCAGCGCAGGCCCGCGACAAGGTCGCCGACCTGCTCGTCCGCGTCGGCCTGCCCGCCGACACGGCGGCGCGCTTTCCGCATGAGTTCTCCGGCGGACAGCGCCAGCGCATCTGCATCGCGCGCGCGCTCGCGCTCGGGCCGAAGCTGATCGTCGCCGACGAAGCGGTCTCAGCGCTCGACGTCTCGGTGAAGGCGCAGGTCGTCAACCTGATGCTCGACCTCCAGGCCAGCATGGGCCTCGCCTATCTCTTTATTTCGCACGATATCGCGGTGGTCGAGCGCATGAGCCACCGCGTCGCGGTGATGTATCTCGGCGAGATCGTCGAGATCGGCCCGCGCGCCGCATTGTTTGGCAATCCGCAGCATCCTTATACCAAGAAGCTGATGGCCGCCGTGCCGGTGCCCGATCCGTCACGTCGCGCCGTCCGGCGCGAGGCCTCGAACGACGAGATCAGAAGCCCGGTTCGCGCAGCGGATTACCAGCCGCCTCGCCGGCACTATCGCGAAGTGTCGCCCGGCCACGTCGTCCAGGTCTGGGGCGAGGAATGGTCGGCCTGAGGCGGGAAGGCACGGTGCGTTTCGGTTGATACGGCCGAGCTTCATAAGTTGACGCACACGAGATACGGCGAACGCATAAGCCTGATGTCGGCGAACGCTGGACGGCTTGGCTGGCTGAACGCCGTTGCCCGCTGCCGCGCTCACAGGTGCGCGACGTTGCAATACTTGTCGCCTTGAAGTTGTTACTGGATTGGAGCTCCGAGAACTGCGGCATGTGAACCGTCTCATATTCGATTACTTTATTCCGAGCTATCACTCCCGCAAGAAATTGCCACGCCCGACGCCAACTGAGGATACGAGTGAAATGCAAGGATTGCGAAGCCGCGTGCTCGCAGCTTTGGATTGGCTCTCGTCTTGCTGACGAGCAAGCCAGCCGATCACTTGGCACAGATCTCTTTAGAAATTGGAATCTAGGGCATCGCGAAACGCGCCAGCGCAGCTTCTATTCGGGATCGGCCGGGAGGCTGCTAATTTTCAAGGAGCCCGCCATGAAGATAAGCAGTGCAGTTTCCAGCGCAATTTCCCGAACAAGATACGCGGGCAATCTCGGAATTGCCCGTTCCAGCCTCATCAGGTCGGCCCATCTTCTTGAGAGGATTGGGCTCGCAGCTGTTGGAGGCTCTTGCGGGCTCTATGTCGGTGCGACCTTGCTGCGTCAGAAAGGTGGACTTTTTGAGAGCGGTTGGATCGTGCTGCTAACGATGCTCTATGGGGGTCTCAGCTACTATGTCGGGATTGATTTGTCTCGTACTGTGACGCGCAAGCCGATTTCAAGCATCTCGGAAGAATACAACGTGTCTGATGTGGCGGAGATCATGAGTGCGGCCGGAACGTTCGTCGCGGCCATTGCAGCAACTCTGTCCGTCAGCATCATTGTCCTTGATCAGAACCTCCCCAATGGCCTGATAGGGTTTGTCGCCGGCTGTTGGGTGGTTGGTTCTTCGCTTCAAGTTGCGGCGGGCACCATGGCTCGCAGCTATGAGGCGCCGAGCGAGCAATGAAAGAACTGCGATCGCGGAAAACATCCGCTTGGCACCATACGTGAGCACAAGCCGCAGTGTTGGTTCGGCTCTGGTTTGGAACGACGACTCATTGCAACCCTGCCGTCCAACGCTGCGTGCCAACGATGTTTAGTAGCAAATCCGTTCGCATCGAGCAGCGTCACTGCTTGAAAGCGGTATCGGTATTGAGAAACCTAAGCCATCGCGCAACAAACAAGACGTGCCATCATGGTGACGTTGGTATATTGTCCCGCGTGCCGTGGTCCAAAATTCTGCTAACCGCCAACCACGCGATCGGTGGAGTCAATGCAGATTGCGGAGTGGCTCGAGAAGCTGGGGCTTGGGCAATACGCAGAGCGTTTTGCCCAAAATGGGATCGACATAGGGGTCCTTCCCGAACTGATGGACGAGGACTTCAGTCAGCTCGGAGTCCTGCTCGGCCATCGCCGCAAAATGTTGCGTGCTATTGCGGACCTCGATCCAGCCGCGTTGATCGCATCGCCCGTTCCTCCTCAGGACGCCGAACGGCGTCACCTCACCGTCATGTTCTGCGATCTGGTCGGCTCGACTGCGCTCTCGGCGCGTCTCGATCCCGAGGACATGTGGGAGGTGATCCGCGCCTACCGCGCCGCCTGTGCGAGCGTTGTTGCTGCTTATGATGGCAGGATAGCCCGGTTCGTCGGTGACGGAATACTGGTCTATTTCGGCTATCCCCGCGCCCACGAGGATGATGCGGAACGGGCGGTGCGAGCGGGCCTCGACACGATCTCTGCGGTTGGGCAACTCAACACAGGTGATGGCGAACGGGTTGAACTGCGAATCGCAATCGCAACCGGGCTTGTGGTGGTTGGCGACCTCATCAGCGGAGACGCGTCAGAGGAGCACGGAACGATCGGCGATACACCAAACCTCGCCGCCCGGCTCCAGAGCCTGGCGGAGCCTGGGGTGGTCGTCGTTGCCTCGTCCACGCGCCGGCTGCTGGGAGATCTCTTCACTTTTCGCAATCTCGGCCGCCGCGAGGTCAAGGGAATAGCCGAACCCATCGCGGTCTGGGCGGTCGAGGGGGCGATCGCATCGGAGAGCCGCTTCGAAGCGGTCCGCGCGGCGCGCTCGATCGGTTTTGTCGGTCGCAGGGAAGAGATCGAGTTCACGCTCTCGCGCCAGCGGCTGGCATGGCAGGGACATGGCCAGATGGTGTTGATTTCTGGCGAAGCGGGCATTGGCAAGTCACGCATGGTCGCAACGCTGTCTGAGAGCCCCGCGTTGGAGGCGCACAGGCGGGTGCGATATCAGTGTTCGCCCTACCACACCAACAGCGCGCTCCATCCCTTTGTTGCGCAACTCGAGCGCGCAGCCGGCATCCGCTCTCACGACACGTCAGAGCAAAAGCTCGAAAAGCTCGAGGCAATGCTGGCGCTTGGAACACAGCAAGTCGCCCGAGCGACGCCGCTCATTGCGGCTCTCCTTTCCATTCCAACCGGCGACCGTTATCCGTCGCTCGGTTTGAGCCCGGCGCAACAACGGCGAAAGACATTTGCTGCGCTTCTCGATCAGCTCGAGGGGTTGGCGCGAGAGCAGCCCCTGCTGATTATCTGCGAGGATATGCATTGGGCCGATGCCACGACACTGGAACTGTTCGATCTCGGGGTCGACCGGATCAGGGGGCTGCCGATACTCGTGCTGATGACAGCTCGGCCGGAGTTCGAGCCCTCCTGGTCGGGCCTTGCCAACGTCAGTCTGTTGCGGCTGGACCGGCTGGACCGGCAGGACACGCGCGCGCTGGTCGAGCAGGTGGCGGTTGGGCGCCAGCTCCCACGCGAGATGATGAAGCAGATCATCGACAAGACGGATGGCGTCCCGCTATTCGTCGAAGAACTGACCAAGATGGTGCTGGAGTCCGGAATGCTCGTGGAGGAATCCGGGCGCTATCGCCTCGATAGTCCGCTCCCGCCGCTCGCCATTCCCGCAACGCTGCAGGATTCGCTGATGGCGCGGCTCGACCGGCTGGCTCCGGTCAAAGAGGTGGCGCAAATAGGCGCCGCCATCGGCCGCGAATTTTCGTACGCGCTGCTGAGATATGTGGCGGGACGTGACGATCTGACGCTGGGCGCCGCGCTGGTGCAGCTCGAAGACGCCGAACTGCTGGTGCGTCGCGGAACTCCGCCTGAAGCAAATTATAGCTTCAGGCACGCTCTCGTTCAGGAGGCAGCCTACGAGGGCCTGCTCAAGAGCAAACGGCAGGTACTTCACAAGCGCATCGGTGATGTCCTGCGTGAGAAGTTTCCAGCCGTGGCCGAGACCGAGCCGGAAGTGCTGGCGCACCACTTCACTGAGGCGGGACTGAGCGAGATCGCCCTCGAATGGTGGCGCAAGGCAGGCCAGCAGGCGCTCAAGCGCTCGGCCTATTACGAGGCGATCGCGCATCTCGGCAAGGCGATTGCGGCCGCCGATGAGCTGTCTGATGATCCCGGCCGGATGATGAGCAGGCTGCATCTTCAAATCGATTATGGCCGTGCATTGCGGGGAGGCCTCGGCCATAACGCTCCCGAAACGGTAGCGGCATGGACGCGCGCGCGACGTTTCGCAGCCGGTATCGATGATCCCATTGAACTTGCGCCGGTCCATTCGGGCCTCTTCAATGCCTGCCTGACCCACGGCGAACTCGCTCCAATGCGGGAGCTTGCGGATGCCATCAGGATCGCCGCCGATCGACGGCCAGATTCGCCGGTGGCCGCCGTCGTTGCTCATTGGACTGGCGGCGTTACCTGCTGGTTCGGAGGCGACTACTTGAACGCGCGAACGCATCTCGAGCGGGCGCTGGCGATCTATTGGGCCGAACCGGATCCCGCGACCTTCAGGACTTCGGCGCTGGATCTCCCGTTCGTGATCATGCGATTTCTCGCCCTGGTGCTCTGGCCGCTCGGCACCATCGCTCGCGCGCGCAGGCTAGCCGCGGAAGCGGTGAGTGCTTCAGGAGAAAAGCGGGCGCTTTCCCAGGCCAATGCGCTTGTTCATCGCGCCGTGTTCGACGGACTGTGCGGGGGCATGTTGCAACAGACAGAGACGATCCTGGCGCTCGGTCTCGCGCGCGACCATACGATGCCCCTGTACGTGGCCGCCGGCACCTACCTGAATGGCCTCGCCAAGTGGCGTGCCGGCGACCGAATGGCCGGGCTGGCGGATATGCGTCACGGCTGGACCTTGCTGCACGAGAACGATTGCTACCTCTGCGAACCGTTTTGGGGAATGCATGTCGCTATGGCGGATGCAGAGGTGGGCCAGGTCGAAGCCGGGCTGGAAATCTTGAGCGAATTGATCGCCTGGACGGGACAGTCCGGTCAGCGTTGGCTTGATGCCGAGCTGCACCGCGTCCATGGCGAGCTTTTGTTGCGCCGCAACGCTCCCGACGATGCCGGTGCCGAGAATGCGCTCACGCGAGCGCTGGAAATCGCACGAGGCCAGCAGACGCAGACTTTCGAGCTGCGCAGCGCCGTTGGACTTGCGCGCCTGCACAAGAGGCGTGGTCGAACGGGCGCGGCATCCGAAGTGCTCGCTCCCGTGCTCGCCGAATTCGATGCGGAGCGAAGTCTTCCCGAAGTCGAGGAGGCGAAAGAGCTGCTCAGGCAGGAGCATTGACGATGTGCCGGAACGCCTGCGCGTCAGGGGATGTCGGTCACGAATTCACGTGCACGAAATCCCGCAGCAGCGGATAGATCTCGTTGTTCCAGCGCTTGCCGGAGAACACGCCGTAATGGCCGACGCCGGCCTGCATGTGGTGGACGCGGCGATAGGCGCGGACGCCGGTGCAGAGGTCCTGGGCGGCGAGGGTCTGGCCGATCGAGCAGATGTCGTCCTTCTCGCCCTCGACCGTCATCAGGCCCATGCGGCTGATGGCTTTGGTGTTCACGGGACGGCCGCGATGCATCAGCTTGCCCTGCGGCAAGAGATGCTCCTGGAACACGTCGCGCACCGTCTCGATGTAGAACTCGGCCGGCAGGTCCATCACGGCAAAATATTCGTCGTAGAACGTCTTGATCGTCGCGGTCTTCTCCTTCTCGCCCTTGGCGATGTGGCTGGCGAGGTCGAGATGCTGCTTGATGTGACGCTCGAGATTCATCGAGACGAAGGCGGTGAGCTGCACGAAGCCGGGATAGACTTTCCGCATCGCGCCGCGGCACTGCATCGGCACGTAATTGATCAAATTGCGCTCGAACCATTCAATCGGCTTGCTCTTGGCAAAGTCGTTGACCCTGGTCGGCTGGATCCGCGTGTCGATCGGGCCCGCCATCAGCGTCAGCGTCGCCGGGCGCGAGGGATGGTTGTCCTCGCACATGATCGCCGCGGCCGCGAGCGCCGACACCGAAGGCTGGCAGATCGCGACCATGTGCGGACGCGGACCGAGCTGTCCGAGGAAATCGATCAGGTGCTCAGTGTAGTCGTCGAGCCCGAAGCGGCCCTCGCTGCGCGGAATGTCGCGCGGGTTGTGCCAGTCGGTGATGTAGACGTCGTGGTCCTGGAGCAGTGTCTTCACAGTGCCGCGCAGCAGCGTGGCGAAATGGCCGGACATCGGCGCCACCAGCAGCATGCGCGGCTGCTCGCCGACGCCGTCCTTGCGAAAACGCAGCAGCGAGCCGAACGGCGTCGCGTAGGCGATCTCCTCGGTAACGGCGATCTCGCGGTTGCCGACCATGACACTGTCGATGCCGTAGGCCGGCCGGTCATAGGTCAGAGTGGAGCGCGAGATCAGCTCCAGCGCGGCCGACAGCCGGCCGACCACCTGATCCGACCTGCCCTGCGGCACCAGATTGAGGAATTTGAGTGCCGACGAGGCCCCTGCGCGCCATGGCGCCGTCAGGTCCATGTGGTTTTGAAAGGCCTGATAAAACATCGACATCATGCTGAAACGCCCATCCCGTCCCGTGCTGCCATGCAATAAGGACGCCAGAAGGCAGTCTGGGTCGCCGCAGAATTGGCACGTCGCTTGCTGCTCATGACACGGGAAGCACAGGGCGGGCCGAGCTGAAGTCGGGACCAAGGAAGAGGCCACATGGCGAAGGCGACACTGACCATCAGCAGCAAGAACTACTCGTCCTGGTCGCTGCGTGGCTGGCTGCTGACGAAATTCTCCGGGCTCGATTTCGAGGAGATCGTCACCGCGCCGGACGATCCGTCGGCACGCGCCGAGATTTTGCTGCTGTCGTCCTCGATCCTGGTACCGTGCCTGCGGCACGAGGGTGCCGTAGTCTGGGACACGCTGGCGATCGCCGAATATCTCAACGAGGTGATGCCGGCCGCCGGCCTGCTGCCGGCCGACCGTATCCAGCGCGCCCATTGCCGCTCGATCTCAGGCGAAATTCATTCCGGTTTCACCACGTTGCGCGCCTCGCTGCCGGTCAACCTGAAAGGACACTTTCCCGGCTTCAAGATCTGGTCGCGGGCGCAGGCCGACATCGACCGCGTCTGGTCCATCTGGCGCGACTGTCTGGAGACATCGGGCGGCCCCTTCCTGTTCGGGGCGCAGCGCACCATGGCGGATGCGATGTACGCCCCGGTGGTGACGCGCTTTGTGACCTATGACGTCAAGCTCGAGCCGCGCCTGAAGGCCTATGCCGATACCATCATGGCCATGCCAGAGATGCAGGGATGGATCGCGGCGGCGAAGGAGGAGCCAGCCGAGATCGAGGAGCTCGAGGTCGAATATTAGGCAGGTGTTGCGCGGCCCTGCCTGTTTCGGGGGCGGGGGTCCTCTCGCGGCGGCCTCACCGCGATACCCCTGCCGCGATTAACCTTTCGCGCCGGTGACAGGCCCGGGCTTTCCCGCATAGTGCGCAGATATTGTACGCGCCTGCAGAGCCGCGTCGATATCTAGCCGTGAACAGGTGCGTACACGGCCTCTCGGCTGATTCGGACGCGATTCGTTCGGGCCGCGTTCCGGAGGTTAAGGTGGAGCGCGGCGCCGTCGCATTTTGAAACAGAGACCGCTCTCAGGCGGCCCCGCGCTGCTTCACGCGCGGCAAGCGCCAGCCGATGACAGTTGCTTCGACAGCAATGCCGGCCTCGTGGTTCTGCCAGCGTCCCTCGACGTAGCGGCAGGCGAACGGAAGCTGATATGTTCCGCTGTGATCCTCGCAGAGCACTTCGAGTGGCAGGCCCGGCGGTGGTTCTCCGGCTCCGTCGAATTCCGCCAAACGTCTGTCGCGCGTTGCCATTCCAAAAATCTCCCCTAAACAAAGCCGCGGAAAGAGCGCCCACTTCCTCCGCGTGCGGATCATCGTTCCCCGTCCAAGGGAACGGACGCAAGCTCAACGCGAGAATGCGGTACGAGTGTGGTAGCGTCGCGCTGCGCCGCGCAAACAGCGCACATTGCCGTGATCGATTGGACGAGGAACTTTCATGCTGCTTCGAAACGCCGGCATTTGTTTCGCGATATTGCTGCTCGCAGCGCTGGCGCCGTTGCCGCTTCGCGCGCAGGACGTGCCCGGCATCGAGATCTGCACGGTCGAGAAGACCATGGAGCGTCGCACCAGCTGTCTCCAGAGCAACGTCGATTTCCTGCAGAAGACGATCAACAAGCTCACCCTCGATCATCAGCAGAAGCTGGACGCGGCGGGTCGCCAGATCGACGCGTTGAAGACGGCCATCGCCGGCCTGCAGAAGACGCTTCTCGATCTTCAGGCCGCGCAGGCGAAGACCACCGAGGATCTGAAGAAGAAGCCGGACGCGCCGCCGGCGAAGGACGCAACGAAATAGGCGCGCCGATCACGTCACGCGATAGCGCTCCATCACGCCACGATCGGGCTCATAGCCGAGCCCGGGCCCCGAGGGCACCGCAACATGGCCGCTTGCATCGACATCGGCGCGGCCGCCCCAGAGGCAGGCTTCGCGTTTCAGGTAGAACATCTCGACCAGTCCCTCGTCGCGCGTTGCGAGCAGATGCAGCGTCGCCAGCAGCCCCGGACCGAAGTAAGGAGAGTGCGGGACGATCTTGACGCCGAGGCGATCGGCCAGGCCTGCGACCTTCTGGAATTCCGTGATGCCGCCGACCTTGATGACCGAGGGCTGGGCGTGGCTCACCGCGCCCGCGTCCATCATCTGGCGGAATTGATATTCGGTGCAGGCATTCTCGCCGGCGGCGATGCCGAGCCCGCCCCTTGCTGCGGACGTCGGCGAGCGTGGCAAAGTCTTCCGGTGGCCAGACCGGCTCCTCCAGAAACATCGGCTGTGCCTCCCGGCATGTTTTCGCGAACGCGATCGCCTGCTCGCCCGTCAGGGGGCAGTTCATGTCGACCATCAGCGGAATGGCTGGCCCGATCGCCTCGCGCGCGGCGAATACTGCCGGCGCCGTGGTCTCGTGCAGCTTGATCGCGCCATAGCCGAGCGCCAGCGCCTTCCTGCATTCGTCGGCGATATTGCCGGGCGAGCCGATCCGCAAGAGGCTCGCGTAAGCCGGAATCGCCGTGCGCCTGATCTCGCCGAGCAAACGATGCAGCGGCACGCCTTCGGCCTTCGCGGCCAGGTCCCACAATGCGATATCGAGCCCGGAGATCGCGAACATGGTGATGCCGTAGCGGCCGAACAGATGCAGATTGCGCTGGATCTGTTCCATCATCGCGGGAATGCCGGCAGCATCCGGCACCTTCATCCCGCGGGCCTGCGGCGCGATCATCTCCTCGACGGCGCTGCGCGTGGTGCGGGGGCAGACATAGGCGAAGGCATCGCCCCAGCCGGTCAGCCCGGAATCGGTCGTGACCTCGACGAGCACCATGTCGAGCGCGGAAATCGCGGAAGCACCCTGGCGGAAGTTTGCGACACCGGCGTCATAGGGGATGCGGACATGATGCGCCCGCACATCGGTGATCTCCATGACCCGGTTCCTCTTTCTCGTGAGCGGTTTCAACGAGTGTAGCCACGAACGCGGGGGCGTTGCCAGTGGCGATTGCCGGACTATCCTCATGCGAAGGACAGCAATGCCGGTCAAGCAGAGCGCTGCTGAGCGGCGCATCATCGCCGCGCTTCGAACGAGAGCCTGAACCGCCATGAATCCAGCCCAGCGCGCGCTCTGGTATATCGAGAGCCATCTGGCCGAGCCGATGACGCTCGACGAGATCGCGGCGATCTCCGGCGTGTCGCGGTTCCACATCGTGCGTGCGTTTGCCGCAGCCACCGGTCTGCCGGTGATGCGTTACGTGCGCGCGCGCCGGCTGACGGAGGCCGCGCGCAGTCTTGCAAAGGGCGCACCTGACATCCTGTCACTGGCCCTGGAGGCCGACTACGGCTCGCACGAAGCCTTCACCCGCGCGTTCCGCGACCATTTCGGCACAACGCCCGAAGCGGTGAGAGCGGCAACGTGCGTCAGCCAGCTCAAGCTTCAGGAGCCCATCCTCATGAACTCCACCATGCTCGACCATCTTGCCCCACCGCGTTTCGAGACGGCAAAGGCCTTCCTGGTCGCCGGCCCCGCCGAGCGCATCTCCTGCGACAACGGCGCCGTGATCCCCGGCCTGTGGCACCGCTTCAATCAGGAGGTCGCCGACATCCCCGCGCGGGTCGGCCAAGGAAAAATTCAAGTCGCCTACGGCGTCTGCTGCAACGGCGATGATGCCGGCAATTTCGACTACATAGCCGGGGTCGAGGTCGCCGATTTCTCCGACCTGCCGCGCCGCTTCGGCCGCATCCGCATTCCCGAGCAGCGCTATGCTGTGTTCACGCATGCCGAGCACGTCGCTTCGATCCGACGCACCGTGAACACGATCTGGAATCAGTGGCTGCCGGTATCCGGGCTCGGAGCCGCGGACGCACCGAATTTCGAGCGCTACGATGAGGCGTTCGATCCTGCAACCGGCAATGGCGGTTTCGAGATCTGGCTGCCGGTGAGGGAATAGCACGATCCGGACCCGAAGGGCCGCGTCAGCGCGAAGTGTGCGGCGGTTTCCCGAAGGGATCATGCTCGAGCGATAAGGCAAAGCGCGATGATCCTCATCGCGCTTTGCAGCGCAACGCTGGCATACCATCCCGCTTGCTTGGCAAGCCGAGGCGACTTTGTCATAACCGCGGGCAAATCTTGCGTATGGGGCCCGTGCCGGACATCCCGTGCAAGCCATAACAAGCAGCCGGGAGGGTCCCAATGTCGAATGCCACGGCCAACATCCGCGTTCTCGCCACCGACCTCGAATTTCCTGAAGGCCCCGTCGTGATGCCGGACGGCTCGGTGGTGCTGGTGGAGATCCGCGGCCAGCGCCTGACCCGCGTCTATCCCGACGGCCGCAAGGAGATCGTCGCCAAGGTGCCCGGTGGCCCCAACGGCGCCGCGCTCGGCCCCGACGGCAAGATGTACATCTGCAACAATGGCGGCTTCTCCTGGATCCCGACCCGCAACATGATCATGCCGGGCCCGCAGCCCGACGATTATCTCGGCGGCTCGATCCAGCGCGTCGATTTGCAGACGGGCAAGGTCGAAACCGTCGTAACCAAATGCGGCGCGCATGATCTGCGCGGGCCGAACGACCTCGTCTTCGACAGGCAGGGCGGCCTCTGGTTCTCCGATCTCGGCAAGCGCCGTGCGCGCGAGATGGACGTCGGCGGCATGTATTACCTCAAGCCCGGCATGAGCGAGATCGTGGAGGTCGTGCACGGGATCCTGCCGGCCAACGGTATCGGTCTCTCGCCGGACGAGAACACCGTCTACATCGCGGAGACGCCGACGGGGCGGCTTTGGGCCTATGAACTCTCCGCGCCGGGCACGCTCAAGCCGCGCGACGTAATCTACCGCGGCGAGCGGGGGAAGCCGATCTGCGGCCTCGGCGGCTACCAGATGTTCGATTCGCTCGCGGTGGAGGGAGGCGGCAATGTCTGCGTCGCCACCCTCGTCTCCGGCTGCATCTCGGTGATCGCGCCTGACGGCACCCTGGTCGAGCAGGTTCCGACCGGCGACCGCGTCACCACCAACATCGCCTTCGGCGGTCCCGAGTTGAAGACCGCCTACATCACGCTGTCGGGCAAGGGCGAGCTCGTCGCCATGGACTGGCCGCGCGGTGGTTTGCCGTTGAATTTTTTGAACAAGTGAGCCAAGCCGTCATTGCGAGGAGCGAAGCGACGAAGCCATCCAGACTGCCTCCGCGGTAAGATTCTGGATTGCTTCGCTTCGCTCGCAATGACAACGGAGAGAGACCTCGATGCCCTGGCCCGACCCCATCACCCTGCGCGGACAGCACGCCCGTCTGGAGCCGCTGTCGCATGATCATCGCGAGGGGCTGGTCGCGGCCGTCAAGGACGGCGA
This sequence comes from Bradyrhizobium sp. USDA 326, assembly GCF_049739485.1. Lineage (NCBI taxonomy): Bacteria > Pseudomonadati > Pseudomonadota > Alphaproteobacteria > Hyphomicrobiales > Nitrobacteraceae > Bradyrhizobium > Bradyrhizobium sp. USDA 326. Next base: position 865,380 of record NZ_JBMGQA010000001.1, on the reverse strand, counting down.
GTTGTCGAAGCTCTGGTACACCGCGATCCCGCTGCCGGAGAACATGGGCAAGGAGATCGACCGCCGCTTAGGCCTGCAGGCCGCGGGCTCGATGCTGCCCTTCACCGTGTTCGATGTCGGCGGCCGGATCGTCGGCATGACCACCTACATGAACATCGATGCCGCCAACCGCCGCGTCGAGATCGGCTCGACCTGGTATGGCAAGAGCGCGCAGCGCGGCCCACTCAACACGCAGTGCAAGCTGCTGCTGCTGCGCCATGCCTTCGAGACGCTGAACTGCATCGCGGTCGAGTTCCGCACGCACTTCTTCAACCACCAGAGCCGCCGCGCCATCGAACGCCTGGGCGCCAAGCAGGACGGCATTCTGCGCAGCCATCAGATCGCGCCGAACGGCACGCTGCGCGACACCGTGGTCTACAGCATCACCGCCGCCGAATGGCCGACGGTACAGGCGCATCTGGAATTTCAACTCAACGACAAGCCGCGCTAGGAGCGGCCGAGGCACCATGGATAGATTTGATTATGTGATCGTCGGCGCCGGCTCCGCCGGTTGCGTGCTCACCAGCCGCCTCAGCGAGGACCCGAACACCAGCGTCTGCGTGCTCGAGGCGGGCCCGAGGGATTGGCACCCCTACATCCATTTGCCGGCGGGCTTCATCAAGACCTTCCACATGAAGAGCATCAACTGGGCCTACCAGCAGGAGCCGGGGCCCTGGACCGGCGGGCGCAGCATCTACGCGCCGCGCGGCAAGACGCTCGGCGGCTCGTCCTCGATCAATGGCCATATCTACAATCGCGGCCAGCGCATGGATTTCGATACCTGGGCGCAGATGGGCAATCGCGGCTGGGGCTATGCCGATGTGCTGCCGTACTTCCGGCGGCTGGAGAAGCGCGTCGGCGAGGGCGAGGACACTTATCGCGGCCGCGAGGGCGGCCTCACGGTCACCACCATGGACTGGCGCGATCCGCTCTGCGAGGCCTTCATGGAGGGCGCGGTCTCGCTCGGCATTCCCCGCAACCCCGATTATAACGGCAAGACCCAGGAAGGCGTCTCCTACTGCCAGCGCACCATCAACAACGGCCTGCGCGTCTCCGCGGCCACCGCGTTCCTCAAGCCGGCGATGAAGCGGCCGAACGTGCATGTGCACACCCATGCGCACGCGACCGAGATCATCTTCGAGGGCAAGCGCGCCGTCGGCGTGCGCTATATGAAGGGAGGCCGTGACGGTCATCCTGTCGAGGTGCGCGCCAACAAGGAGGTGATCCTCTCCGGCGGCAGCTATAATTCGCCGCAGCTCTTGCAGCTCTCCGGCGTCGGCTCGCCGGATCTGCTGCAGCAGCACGGCATCGCGGTACGTCACGCGCTCCCCGTCGGCGAAGGCCTGCAGGACCATTACGCCCCGCGCACGGTGGCGCGGGTGAAGGACATCAAGACCATCAACGAGCTCCGCCGCGGCCTCTCGCTCTGGGTCGAGGCACTGAAATGGGCGACCGCGCGCCGCGGCCTGCTGTCGCTGTCGCCGACCATGGTCTATTGCTTCTGGCATTCCGGCGAGAGCGCCGAGAGCTCCGACCTCCAGCTCACCTTCACGCCCGCAAGCTACAAGGAGGGCGTGCAGGGCCAGCTCGAGGACGAGCCCGGCATGACCGTGGCCTCCTGGCAGCAGCGCCCCGAGAGCCGCGGTTACGTCCGCATCCGCTCAAGCGATCCATTCGCGCCGCCGATCATCCAGACCAACTATCTCGATGCCGAGCTCGACCGCCGCGTCATCGTCGGCGGCATGAAGCTCGCGCGGAGGCTTTTGAAGTCCGCTCCGCTCTCGCCCTATTACGCCTACGAGGATTTCCCCGGCCCCAACGTCAACACCGACGACGAATTCCTGGCAGCCGCTACCCAGCGCGGCACCACCACCTTCCATCCCGGCTGCACCTGCCGCATGGGTCCGGCGGACTCCACCTGGGCCGTGGTCGACGACCAGCTCCGCGTCCACGGCCTCGAAGGCCTCCGCGTCATCGACGCCTCCGTCATGCCCCGCATGATCTCGGCGAATTTGAATGCGTCGACGATGATGATCGCCGACCGCGCCTCGGACCTGATCCGCGGCAAGCAGCCGATGGAAGCCGCACGGATTCCGGATACGGCGGTGGCGTGAGAAGCCGATCTGCGTGGGTGGGTTAGCTAGGGCAGCGCGAAGCGCAGTCCGCTGGCGTAACCCACCGCTTCTGCCGATGCAGAAACGAAAGAGGTGGGTTTCGCTGCGCTCTACCCACCCAGGCGATCCGCACGCGCAAAAACGCCGCCATTTATGGTTGCTACGAAGATCGACGCCGATGCTTGCAATGACGATGTGGAGGCAGGCTCGCGCCGCGTTCCGCTCTCGTGCCCCGGACGCAGCGCAGCGTCCCTTTGACGGCGCGCTGCAGAGCCGGGACCCATGTCTCCGAGCAAGCCTTGTCTCGGCTCAGCGCAGCAGCGTTGCACGCTGCAGCGCGTCCGGGACACGGAAGCCCCTACACTTCCCGTCGGCTCAAAAACGCTAGGCGCTCGAACAGATGCACGTCCTGCTCGTTCTTGAGCAGCGCGCCGTGCAGCGGCGGGATCAGTTTGCGCGGGTCGCGCTCGCGCAGTTGCTCGGCGCTCATATCTTCGTTGAGCAGCAGCTTGAGCCAGTCCAAGAGCTCGGAGGTCGACGGCTTCTTCTTCAGCCCGGGCACCTCGCGCACCTCGAAGAAGATGCGCAAGGCTTCCTCGACCAGGCGCTTCTTGATGCCGGGGAAGTGGACGTCGACGATGCGACCCATCGTGTCGGCGTCGGGGAACTTGATGTAATGGAAGAAGCAGCGGCGCAGGAAGGCGTCCGGCAGCTCCTTCTCGTTGTTGGAGGTGATCATCATGATCGGGCGCTGCTTCGCCTTGATCGTCTCGCCGGTCTCGTAGACATGGAATTCCATGCGGTCGAGTTCGAGCAGCAAGTCGTTGGGGAATTCGATGTCGGCCTTGTCGATCTCGTCGATCAGGAGCACCGGGCGCTGCTCGGCCGTGAAGGCCTCCCACAGCTTGCCGCGCTTGATGTAGTTCTTGATGTCGGACACGCGGGCATCGCCGAGCTGGCTGTCGCGCAGGCGCGACACCGCGTCGTATTCATAGAGGCCCTGCTGCGCCTTGGTGGTGGACTTGATGTGCCAGGTGAGCAGCGGCGCGTTCAGCGCCTTCGCCACTTCCTCCGCCAGCACCGTCTTGCCGGTGCCGGGCTCGCCCTTCACCAGGAGCGGGCGCTCGAGCACGATCGAGGCATTGACGGCGACCTTGAGATCGTCGGTCGCAACATAGTCCTTGGTGCCGGTAAACTTCATCGCGCGTCCTTGTTGGTCGTCGTCGTGAGGCAATGCCTTGGTCACGACAAGCGAACGGCCGCGCATCGCGGCCGTTCCTGGTTCGGTCAGGCTTTCAGACCCGTTTTATCAGCGAAAGGATGACGAGCACAATCACCGCGCCGATCGTGGCGTCCACGATGGCACCGACCGTGCCGGTGGCGAGCTGGATGTGGAGCTGGGGCAGCACCCAGCTCGCAACCAGTGCGCCGATGATGCCGACGACGATGTTGCCGACCAGTCCAAATCCCGCCCCGTGGACAATCTTGCCCGCGAGCCAGCCGGCGATGGCACCGATGATGAGTGCTGCGAGAATTCCCATTGGAAACGTCCCCCAAACAACCCCTTGATGTCGCCAATTCTAGAGCAAAAAGCCTGCCGGTCCAGCGTCCCGCGGCGGTCTACGCCCCTTGACGTTCGCCACCCGACGGGCAATCTGTCTTCCATGTTCCTGCAATTCTTCACCTCTCTGCGCGACGCGCAGGTCCCCGTGACGCTGCGCGAATACCTCACGCTGATGGAGGCGCTCGACGCTGACCTCGCGGATTACACGGTCGAAAATTTCTACTACCTGTCGCGCGCCTCCCTGGTGAAGGACGAGCGCAACCTCGACAAGTTCGACCGCGTCTTCGGCACGGTGTTCAAGGAGCTGGAAAGCCTGCTCGAGGCCATGGACAAGGCGGAGATCCCCGAGGAGTGGCTGAAGAAGCTCGCGGAAAAGTACCTGACGGAAGAAGAGAAGAAGCAGATCGAGGCCATGGGCTGGGACAAGCTCATGGAGACCCTGAAGAAGCGCCTCGAGGAGCAGAAAGGCCGTCACCAGGGCGGCTCGAAATGGATCGGCACCGCCGGCACCTCGCCGTTCGGCGCCCACGGCTACAATCCCGAAGGCGTGCGCATCGGCCAGGAGAAGAACCGCAACAACCGCGCCGTGAAGGTGTGGGACAAGCGCGAGTTCAAGGATCTCGACGGCAATGTCGAGCTCGGCATCCGTAACATCAAGGTGGCGCTGCGCCGCCTGCGCAAGTTCGCGCGCACCGGCGCGCCGGACGAGCTCGACCTCGACACCACCATCCGCGAGACCGCCAATCACGGCTATCTCGACGTGCACATGCGCCCCGAGCGGCGCAACGCAGTGAAGCTGCTGGTGTTCTTCGACATCGGCGGCTCGATGGACGCGCATATCGAGCAGGTCGAGGAGCTGTTCTCGGCGGCGAAGAGCGAGTTCAAGCACATGGAGTATTTCTACTTCCACAACTGCCTCTATGAAGGCGTGTGGAAGCAGAACAAGCGCCGCTTCACCGACCGCACGCCGACCTGGGACGTGCTGCACAAATATCCGCACGACTACAAGGTCGTGTTCGTCGGCGACGCCTCGATGTCGCCTTACGAGATCATGGTGCCGGGCGGCTCGGTCGAGCACGTCAACGAGGAGCCCGGCTCGGTCTGGCTCGACCGCATCATCCGCACCTATCCGCACACGGTGTGGCTGAACCCGGTGCAGCAAAAGCACTGGGACTATTCGGAATCCACCACCATCATCAAGCGCATCTTCGCCAACCGGATGTATCCGATCACGATCGAGGGGCTCGAAGGTGCGATGAAGGAATTGACGCATTGATGCACGAGTGAGCGGCGACGGGACTGCGCTCCCTCCCCGCCTGCGGGGGAGGGTTGGGGAGAGTGTTCTCTCCACGAGCGACGTCCCCCGAGAGGAGAGAGCCCTCACCCGCGTAGCTTCGCTCCGCGACCTCTCCCGCAAGCGGGAGAGGTGACCTCCACATCCGGCAGTTCGCCCGGGACGTCGACGTAACAAGAGGGAGAACCATATGCCCCAGACCATCACCCGCGGCATCAAGGCGCTGATCGACGAGGCCAATGCCGAGATCGAAACGCTCACAGCCAAGGACGCGATCGAGATCTCCAAGAACGGCGACGTCGTCATCGTCGACATCCGCGACCCCCGCGAAATCGAGCGCGACGGCCGCATTCCTGGCGCCTTCGCCTGCACTCGCGGCATGCTGGAATTCTGGATCGATCCGCAGAGCCCCTACGCCAAGCCGATCTTCCAGGAGGACAAGAAGTTCGTGTTCCACTGCGCCGGCGGCTTGCGCTCCGCGCTCGCGGCCAAGACCGCGCAGGACATGGGCCTCAAACCCGTCGCCCACATCGCCGGCGGCTACGCCGCCTGGCGCGACGCCGGCGGGCCCACGGAGAAGTGGGAGCCGAAGAAGAAGGGGTAACTTGTCACACGCGGGCTTGACCCGCGCGTCCATCATTTCAAGAAGGATGGATTGCCGGGGCAAGCCCGGCAATGACGCCTGGAGAGTACAGACGCATGACAACCGACCCTCTCGTCTCCACCGAATGGCTCGCCGCGCACATGGGCGACGCCAACGTCAAGCTCCTCGATGCCAGCTTCAAGCTGCCGGGCGTGCTGCCGCTGCCGAAGGACGACTACCTCGCTGCGCATCTGCCGGGCGCGGTGTTCTTCGACGTCGATGCGGTGTCGGATCATTCCAACCCGCTGCCGCACATGTTTCCGAGCGCGGAGCAGTTCGGCCGCGACGTCGGCAATCTCGGTATCTCCAATGCCGATACCGTCGTGCTCTACGATGCCGGCGGCTGGGTCGCCGCGCCCCGCGCGTGGTGGATGTTCCTGTCCTATGGCCACGGCAATGTGCGCATCCTCAATGGCGGCCTCAAGAAGTGGCGCGCCGAGGGCCGCCCGGTCGAGAGCGGTGAGGTCAAGCCGAAGCCTGCGACATTCAAGGCCAGCTACGATTCAAAACGCGTGCGCAGCATGCAGCAGCTGATCGCCAATGTCGAAAACCGCAAGGAGCAGGTGATCGATGCGCGCGCCGCCGACCGTTTCGAGGGCCGCGCGCCGGAGCCGCGTCCGGGCATCCGCTCCGGCCACATCCCCGGCGCTCGCAACGTGCCCTACAACCTGCTGTTCGATGCCGCGACCGGCGAGATGAAGCCGCTCGATGAGCTCCGCGCCGCCTTCACGGCCGCTGGCGTCAAGCTCGATGCGCCGATCGTGACCAGCTGCGGCTCGGGCGTATCGGCCGGCGTGCTGACGCTCGCGCTCTATCGCCTCGGCATCACCGACACCGCGCTCTATGACGGCTCGTGGTCGGAATGGGGCCAGGCCGGCGGCCCGCCGATCGCGACGGGGCCGGCGTAGCCTCGCCGCTTCCACATCGTCATGGCCGGGCTTGACCCGGCCATCCACGTCCTCACCGCGTGCGTGTGGTTGTCGTCGCGAAGGTCTGCTGCCCAAACGGATCGAGCTGTTGCTGCAATTGCTGAGGCGGCGGACGTCGCACCACGCGGTGCCGCTTCTTCGCCTGCGCCTTGCGTTTGGCCGCCTTGCTGTCGGAGGCGTTGCTGTCGGTCTTGCTGTTGGCCTTGCTGTCGGCTTTGGCCTTCGCCGACGGCTCCTTCACGGCCGTCGTCGCTGGCTCGTTCAGTGCGGCCAGCTTGGCCGCGGCGACGTCGAGCGCCGAGGAGGCGATGGCGGCACCGGGGTCAGCAGGCGCTGGCTCGCTGACAGTTGCGGCAGGCTTGGCCTCGGGGATCGAGGCCGTGGTATCGGCCGGGGTCAGCGTGTCGGTGGAAGCTGGCGCTGCGGCCTCCACGGTTGCTTCGGGTTCGGCTGGCTCGACAGCCGAGACTTCGGCCGGGGGCGCCACGGCCTCGGGCTGCGGATCGGCTTCGGCCGTCAGCGCGGCCACCTGATCGGGCTCGCTCGCCGGCAGCCCGATGGTCGGCACCTGGTCGCGCAGGGACGGCGCCGGCTCGGCGCTCAACTCCGGCTCGATGCGCAATACCGCGAGCACAGGCCGGGCCGGTTCGGGCACTTGCGCAAACACCTGCTCCTGCGGGCCATTCCGCCAGGCGGGGTTGCTGACATACTGCTGATGGGTCGCCCGCAGCAGCGCGGCGGCTCCCAGGCCGAACACCAGGATGGAGGTTGACAACAGGATCGCGGCAAACAGGAAACGAAAGCCGGGAAGCATCGAGCGATTGCGAATTTCCGCCCCAGCGGCGACGTGACCGGGGCCCAAGAGGCATCTGAACGCGGTGTCGGTACTGATTGCCGCGTTCGCCACGCGGGATCGGAGCTCGGAAAAGGTGGCGAATCAGGCTGATTCGACCATATCGCAACGCTCCCGCGTCGTTCCGATAAAATCGCGGCCGAATAACGCGGCGATTGATGGCGCGATACGATTTCGGCCCCGTGATGCAACGGGGCAACGGTCGTCTTGCGGATCACAAATCGGCAAATCCGGCGCAAATAGTCCTGATATGTCTTGAATGTGCCGCTATCTTCCGTCATCTGGCCGTTAACGGTCCGATCGGGCTTCGGGACTATACAAGAGCGATGATGATCAAACATTTTCTGACGATATGCGCTGCCGCAACAGTCGCTGCGGCGGGAACCTCGCTCGCTCAGGCTCAGAGCTATCCAGTCCAGCAGGCGCCGAGCTATGGCGCCCCGGCCGAATATCGGCCCGGTGACCGCACGCCGAATTTCGACGCACTGGACGAAGACGACGAGGCGACGCCGCAGGCCTCGCTACCGCCGCCCGGCCCAGTCGACGATCCACGCTACGGTCGCCCGCTCGGCGCCCCCCCGGTCTATTCGGCCGCCCCGCAGGGGCCGGTGATGTCGCCGGATGATCCCCGTTATGGTCGTCCGGCTGGCGCTCCGCCGGTCTATTCGGCGGCGCCCCAAGGGCCCGTGATGTCGCCGGACGATCCCCGCTACGGCCGGCCCGCCGGTCCGCCGCCGGTGATCTATGCCAATCGTCCGGGACAGCAGGCGCCCGCCAATGACGGCCTGCGTCCGCCTGAGGCCGTCGGTGGTCCCGCCGCGACCGGGACGGTCCAGTCCGCCCAGCCACCCGTCGATGCCGATGGCCGGCCGATGACAATCGCGTCGCTGCCGCCCGAGGAGCAGCCCGATGCTGCGCCGGCGCAGCTACCGCAAAACCTGCGCCGCCAGGAAGTCGCGTTCCAGACCAAGGAGCCGGCCGGCACGCTCGTGGTCGATACGCCCAACACCTACCTCTATTACGTGCTCGGCAATGGCCGTGCCATCCGCTACGGCGTCCGCGTCGGCCGCGACGGCTTCACCTGGACCGGGGTGCAGAAGATCACCCGCAAGGCCGAGTGGCCGGATTGGCATCCGCCGACCGAGATGATCGAGCGTCAGCCCTACCTGCCGCGCTTCATGGCCGGCGGCCCTGGCAATCCGTTAGGGGCCCGCGCGATGTATCTCGGCTCGACGGTCTACCGCATCCACGGCACCAACCAGCCCTCGACGATCGGTAAGTTCGTCTCCTCCGGCTGCATCGGCATGCTGAACGAGGACGTCTCCGACCTGTTCGATCGCGTCAAGGTCGGCACCCGCGTGGTGGTGCTGCCGGGCGGTCCGCCGCCGGGAACGGCGACCGCCTCCGCCGCACCGACGCCCAGCGCTGCCGGGCCGCGCTCCGATGTCCGCCCAGGCCGGTCCGGTCCCGGGCACGCAGCCGACGGTGGTGCCGCCGCTGCCCGCGCCGGTCACCGTGCGCTGAGCGCTGCGAGAGAAGTTCGAATTGCGATGGGCGTGCCTTGGGCACGCCCATCGTCGTTTGAGGCCAGTGTCGCTTCAGGCAAGCCTGCGCGGCAGCTCGCCGCCCTTGGTGAAGGCGTCGATCGCCTCGACCATCTGGCCGTAATGGATGCGTAGTCCGTCGGTGGTGGCGTAGCCGAGATGTGGCGTCAGCACGAGATTGTCGAGTTTGCGGAAGGGATGGTCGACCGGCAGCGGCTCGACCGAGAACACGTCCAAGCCGGCGCCCGCGATCCTCCTCTGCTGCAACGCCTCGAGCAGCGCCTGCTCGTCCACGATCGGTCCGCGTGCGGTGTTGACGAGAAAGGCGGTCGGCTTCATCCGCGCAAGATCGGCAGCTCCAACCAGTCCGCGCGAGCGCTCGCTCAGCACGACATGGATGGTGACGATATCGGCCTTGGCGAATAGCTCCTCCTTGTTGGCGTAGCCGACGCCGGCCTCCTTGCACTTCTCCGGCGTGAGGTTCGGGCTCCAGGCGATCACGTTCATGCCGAACGCCTTCCCAATGCCCGCCATCTTGCTGCCGAGCTTGCCGAGCCCGACGATGCCGAGCGTCATGCCTTCGATCTCGACGCCGGCAAAGGTCTGCCAGGGCTCACCCGCATGCATGCGCGCATTCTCGCGGCCGATGCCGCGAGTCAGTTCCAGGATCAGGCCCATGGTGAGCGGCGCCGTCGGATCGCGGGAATATTGTGTGCCGCCTATGGCCACATCGCGCGCCTTCGCGGCCTCCATGTCGATGGAGGCGTTGCGCATGCCTGAGGTCAACAGCAACTTCAGCTTCGGTAGGCTCTCGAACAGGCTCTTGGGGAATGCGGTGCGCTCGCGCATCGCGCAGATGACATCGAAATCCGCCAGCGCGCTTGCCGCGGCCTGCTCCGAAGCGAAGGGGTGGCTGAACACGGTGACCTCGACCCGGTCGGACAGTTTCGGCCAATCGGCGACGTCGAGCGCGAGGTTGAAATAGTCGTCGAGAATTGCACAGCGCAGCCGGCTCATCAGCGTTCATCCATGGCGAGAGGTGACGGCGCAAGCGGGCGCCATCGTCGGACCGGGCCATGGTTGCGCGCAATCGGGACAGCGTGCAAGCAGCTTGCGACTTCAAAAATCCGATAGGAGAGGAGGCTCAGAGATCGCGGGGCTTCAGGCGGAACGGCGCATCCATGCCGTGCTTGGCGCGCCAGGCGGGACCGGGTCCACGCATGTAGTGCAGTTCGGGCCGGTAGGGATTGAAGGCGGTGGCGAAGAAGCGCTTCCAGAAGCCCTTGATCTCCGAGACGAACCCGGAGACGTGGCCGGCTTCTGCCGGAACAGGAAGAGTGTTGGTCTCGATCAGAGCCATGGTCGGCCTCGCTGTGCTCCCGTTCATTCTGGCCGGGCGGCGCTGTTTCCGCGCGAAACCGAGCTTTGGCCTGATTTATTAAAAGAAAGTTTCAATTGTCCGGATTGGCGTCCGGATGGTGTCCGTCCGTATTCATCCATGGTGAACGGACGGAAAACATTGCCCTTTGAGGGCGGGATCGTTACATCGGCGGCAAGCAAATTTCCTCAAATCGAAGGTGTCACGGGACCGATGGCGCGCCAGTTCATCTATTTCATGCAGGGCCTGACCAAGAGCTACCCGACCCGGAAGGTGCTCGATAACATCCACCTGAGCTTCTACCCCGACGCCAAGATCGGCGTGCTCGGCGTCAACGGCTCGGGCAAGTCGACGCTGCTCAGGATCATGGCCGGCCTGGACAAGGAATACACCGGCGAGGCCTGGGTCGCCGAAGGCGCCCGCGTCGGCTATCTCGAGCAGGAGCCGCAGCTCGATCCGAAGCTCTCGGTGCGCGAGAACGTGATGCAGGGCGTCGCCAAGCAGAAGGCGATCCTCGACCGCTACAACGAGCTCGCGGTCAATTACTCGGACGAAACGGCCGACGAGATGACCAAGCTGCAGGACGAGATCGAGGCCCAGGGCCTTTGGGATCTCGACAGCAAGGTGGACCAGGCCATGGACGCGCTACGCTGTCCGCCCGATGATGCCGACGTGACCAAGCTCTCGGGCGGTGAGCGCCGCCGCGTCGCGCTGTGCCGGCTACTGCTGGACCAGCCAGAGCTGCTGCTGCTGGACGAGCCGACCAACCATCTCGATGCCGAATCCGTGTCGTGGCTGGAGGGGCACCTGCGCAACTATCCCGGCGCGATCCTGATCGTCACCCACGACCGCTACTTCCTCGACAACGTCACGGGCTGGATCCTCGAGCTCGATCGCGGCCGCGGCATCCCCTACGAGGGCAATTATTCGTCCTGGCTGGTGCAGAAGCAGAAGCGCCTGGAGCAGGAGGGGCGCGAGGATGCCGCGCACCAGAAGACGCTCGCCCGCGAGCAAGAATGGGTCGCCTCCTCGCCGAAGGCGCGCCAGGCCAAGTCGAAAGCGCGCTACCAGCGCTACGAGGAGCTGCTCAAGAAAGCGAGCGAGAAGCAGACCCAGACCGCCCAGATCATCATTCCCGTTGCCGAGCGGCTCGGCGCCAACGTCGTCGATTTCGATGGCCTCAGCAAAGGCTTTGGAGATCGCCTCTTGATCGACAATCTCACGTTCAAGCTGCCGCCCGGCGGCATCGTCGGCGTGATCGGTCCCAACGGCGCCGGCAAGACCACGCTGTTCAGGATGATCACCGGCCAGGAGAAGCCGGACGCAGGCACGATCACGGTCGGCGAGACCGTGCATCTCGGCTATGTCGACCAGTCGCGCGATGCGCTCGACGGCAAGAAGACCGTTTGGGAGGAGATTTCGGGCGGCAACGAATTGATCCTGCTCGGCAAGAAGGAAGTGAACTCGCGCGGCTATTGCTCGGCGTTCAACTTCAAGGGCGCGGACCAGCAGAAGAAGGTCGGCGCGCTGTCCGGCGGTGAACGCAACCGCGTGCATCTCGCCAAGATGCTGAAGTCCGGCGCCAACGTGCTGCTGCTCGACGAACCGACCAACGACCTCGACGTCGACACGCTGCGTGCGCTCGAAGAGGCGCTGGAGGACTTTGCCGGCTGCGCCGTCATCATCAGCCACGATCGCTGGTTCCTCGACCGCATCGCGACCCACATCCTGGCCTTCGAAGGCGACAGCCATGTCGAATGGTTCGAGGGCAATTTCCAGGATTACGAGAAGGACAAGATGCGCCGTCTCGGCCAGGACAGCATTATTCCACATCGTGTGAAGTACAAGAAGCTGACGCGGTGATGGCGGCATGATGCGGCGGGCGCTCATCGCTGCGGTGATCGTGGTCACCTGCGGCTGGTCGTCCGCCCGGGCAGCAGACGCGGCCTTCACGCAATTCATCGCCTCGCTCTGGCCGGAAGCGCAGGCCGCGGGCGTCTCGCGCGCGACGTTCGAGCGAGAGACGCGCGGGCTCGAGCCTGATTACAAATTGCCTGATTTGATCCTGCCCGGACGGCCCGCGACCGGCGCGCCGTCGCAGGCCGAGTTCGTGCAGGTGCCGGCCGACTACGTCAAGGAAGCGTCGATCGCCCGGCTCGCCGGCGAGGGGCAGCGGCTGCTGCAAAAATATCGCACCGCACTGACCGAGATCGAGAGAAGCTCCGGCGTGCCCGCCACCGTCATGCTCGCGATCTGGGGCCGAGAGACTGATTACGGCCGCTACACGCTGCCTTACGATCTCGTGCGCGTGCTGGCGACGCAGGCCTATGTCGGACGCCGCAAGGACCAGTATCGCAACGAGTTCATTCTCTCGCTCAAGATTCTCGGCGAGGGCATGGTGACGCGCAAGGACATGCGCTCGTCCTGGGCCGGCGCCACCGGGCTGACGCAGTTCCTGCCGTCGGAATATTACAAGCATGGCGTCGACTTCGACGGCGATGGCCGCATCGATATCTGGCACTCCGTGCCGGATGCGCTGGCCTCCGCCGCGCAGCAGCTCGTCAACAAGGGTTGGCAAAGCGGGGTGCGCTGGTCCTATGAGGTGCAGGCCCCGGCGAAGGTTGATTGCACCACGGGCGTACCGGAGGTGACGAAGCCGATCGGTCAATGGCTGCGCGAAGGCTTTGTGCCGGTGCGTGGCGCGAGGCTCAGCGCCGCCGAGCAGGCGCAGCAGGCCTCGCTGCTCCAGCCCGAAGGCATCTACGGTCCGTCGTTCCTGACCACGAAGAATTACTTCGTGATCAAGGAGTACAATTTCTCCGACCTCTACGTGCTGTTCGTCGGTCATCTCAGCGACCGGATGACGAGTCCGCTGCCATTCGCAACGCCGTGGTCGGCTTCGATGCAGCTGCGCACGAAAGACGTCGAGACCATGCAGCGCGAGCTGACGCGCATCGGGCTCTACAAGGACAAGATCGACGGCAAGGCCGGCATGCAGACGCGCGCCGCGCTCGGCGCCTATCAGAAGTCGGCCGGCCTAAAGGTCGATTGCTGGCCGAGCGAAGCGGTGCTGCGCTCGATCCAGGCGGGGCGATAGCGCAGGGCCAAAAGAAAAAGCCCGGCCGATGGTCTCGGCCGGGCCTCGATCGCGGCGCTTGGGAGCGCCGTGCGATCAGATCAGTAGCAGACGCGAACCGGGCGGACGACCCAGCCATAGCCGTCCCAATAACGCTGGCGCTGCCAGTAGCAGGGCGGGGGCGGCGGGCCGGGCTCGGCGACGTATACGGGACCGCCATAGGCGGGGCGGCTCGACGCGATAGCGCCGCCAACGATCGCGCCGCCGATCAGGCCGGCCGCGATGCCGGCGCCGATGCCGTCATGGGCCTTCGCGGACGGAGTGGCGGTCACCAGCGAACCGGCGACCGTCGCAACCGTCAGGACGGCAACTAAAGTCTTCTTCATGCTCAAGGCTCTCCTGGGAGATGGGCTCCCCTTGTTAGGGGCGCTCGGGTTTCAAAGGTTCACGCACACGCGGATGGATTTGGCCGTGCAGCTAGGAAGCGCGCAATTGGTCAACCCACGGTAAACGCAAACGGAGCTGTGACGAGAAAAAGCGGTCTTTTTCGGGCCCCGAGATGAACGGCACATCCGTAGCGAACCGGTTCTGGCGCCTTAGCCGCAGACTCTGACGCGGCGGACGCGCCAGGCATAGCCGTCCCAGAAGCGCTGCTTCTGCCAGACGCAGTTGCCGTAATAGTCGTCGGCGACATATCCCGGACCAGGAGCGTAGTAGCGAGGCGGGTAGTAGCCCGGTTCGTAATAGCCGGGGCCAGGTCCGTAATAATACGGAGAGGCCAGCGCACCGCCGACGATGGCGCCGCCGATGATCCCGGCCGCCACGCCTGCTGCGACGCCCCGCTGGGCTTGGGCAGATGTTCCGGCCGTCAGGGTTAGAGTGATGATGGCAGCGACTGCCAGGAACGACTTCTTCATGCGCTTGACCTTATCACACGCGGGAACTCTTTGGGGCAAGGTTCCATATTTCGTTTGAATGATCAATGAACGGCACCTTTGCCGGAGACGACCAACCGGCATGGACCCCTGTTTCATCAGGAGACGATGATGGGCAACGCGACGGTCAATGCATTGATTGCCGCTGGGGTTGTCCTTGCGATCGGCTACGGCTGGATCGCTCACCTCCGGAATAGGGGTCAGCGGCGCTCGCGCGCCGCGGCCGGCGGCGATGGTCATGGCGGCAACACCTATACGGGGACAAGCGACGGCTTCTTGTTGGGAAGCTGGTTTTCCAGCGATCGTTCGGGGAGCTCGACCGACGGCGGCAGCTGTTCCAGCAGCGACGGCGGCAGCAGTGGCGGGGATTGCGGAGGTGGCGGCGATGGTGGTGGAGGCGGTGGCGGCGACTAGCTCCACAACCTTGATCAAGCGCAATACTCTATTTTAGAGCCGTTCTAGGCTGATTGCCGGCCAGTTTGGAATAGCTTCAAATACCGGTTTTTCCTTTTGCATCCGGCCGGTCTGTTAAATATCGATGATGGCGCATCACCGAAGGGCCTGCCGCTTCCATGATCGTTTGTTCCTGTAACGTGCTGAGCGATGACGATATCCGCGCCGCCGTCGCCGAGTCCGACGACGCCGTGCGCCATGCCAAGCAGGTCTATGGATGTCTCGGCTGTAGCGCCGAATGCGGCCGCTGTGCCCGCACCATCAAAACCATCATCGACGAAGCGCTTGGCCCCTGCGCCCAGTCTTGCTGCGCCGGCTGTCCCCACGGCCACGCCGTCGCCGCCAATGACGAGACGGCCGAACCCGCCCAGTTCGCCCTCGCGGCCTGCTGAAGACTTCCGCATCCTCGGCTGAGCTTTTCCCGGCTGCGTCCGCCTAGCTGGTTGCCGACGCACGCAAACTCATTTAGAAGCATTCTAAATTCGGTTTAGGGCCGATTTGGACTGCAAGAGCTGGAGTGAACCATGCAGGGCGACGCGAAGGTCATCGACTATCTCAACAAGGCACTGCGTCACGAACTGACTGCGATCAATCAGTACTGGCTGCACTATCGCTTCCTCGACAATTGGGGCCTCTTGGACATGGCCAAGGTCTGGCGCAAGGAGTCCATCGAGGAGATGGAGCATGCCGACAAGCTCACCGCGCGGATCCTGTTTCTCGACGGCTTTCCGAACATGCAGGTGCTCGACCCCCTGCGCATCGGCCAGAACGTCAAGGAGATCATCGAATGCGATCTCGCCGCCGAGATGAGCGCGCGTGCGCTCTACCAGGAAGCGGCGACCTACTGCCACGGCGCCAAGGACTACGTCACGCGCGACCTGTTCGAGAAGCTGATGAGCGACGAGGAGCACCACATCGACTTCCTCGAAACCCAGCTCGACCTGATCGGTCGCATCGGCCTTGAACTCTACACCCAGAAGCACGTCGGCGGGCTCGAGGGCGAGGGGCATTAAGCTCCGCCCACCTCTCTCCGTATTGTTATGGCCGGGCTTGACCCGGCCATCCACGTGTTGCTTCCACAACAAAGACTTGGATGCCCGGGACAAGTCCGGACATGGCGGCGAGCCCAATTGGCGAACGCGTCGCCTACAACTGCGTCTTGTAGCGCTCTTCCACGATCTTCTGGCTTTCGGGTTCGCCCAAGCCCGTCTGGTCGTGAATGACCTCGACGATGCTCGGCATCACCGAGCGCTGCACCTTCTCGGATGACCACAGCTTCGCGCGCATCAGCGCCTTGCCGCAATGGAAATAGACTTCGCTGACCGCGACGTTCAGCACCGCACGCGGCGGTTTGCCGAACTCCACCATCGCGGCGAGCAGATCCGGATCGGCCGACAGCGTGCCGCGTCCGCCGACGCGTAGCGTCTCGTCGATCCCCGGCACGAAGAACAGCAGCTGTACGAATCCCGAGCCCTCGACGACGTTGCGAAAACTGTCGATGCGGTTGTTGCCGGAGCGATCAGGCATCAACAGCTGGTTGGGACCGGCGACGTGGACGAAGCCGATGCCGCCGCCGCGCGGCGAGGCATCGACGCTACCGTCCGCGCCCGAGGTCCCGAGCACGCAGAACGGCGACATCTCGATGAACTTCTTCGCATGCGCATCGATCGCCGGACGCGCTTTCGCGATCACCCTGGGGCTCGGTTCGGCATAGATGCTGGCAAGGTCTTCGGCGCAAAGATTGGTCAACCGGCGTGCCTCCGTATCAGCTTGTCCTGAAGCTAGCCGATCAGGCGCCTTCAGCCAACGAAATCCAGCGTGCTAGACTGCATCCGCCGGCACGAAGCAACTGATGATGATGGCGCCACGATGGTGGACGTACCATACCACGGCCTGGCCGACCGGGTTGCCGCGATCGCGGATGATGGCACGCTCGGGCACTTCCATCCATTGTCCCTCGATCGGCACCCAATAGACGCCGCCGCGCACGTCGTATTCGGTGCGATGGCCATCGGAGATGTCGCAGCAGGGCACACCGTTCGGCGCGATCACGCTCTTGAACCAGGCGCGGATGTCGGGCGGGACGTGGTCGTATTGGCCGTTGTCGAACGCGAATGCGGCGTTCGTCAGCGCGGTCAGCCAAACGCACAGTGCGAGCCTGTGCATGCGATCCTCCTCATCGCGTATCGTGCCATTGGCGCGCGATTGTCCCGCGCGTCGATTCGTATCGTTGATGCGATTAAGCCCGAGCCGTCAGCGCAATGCATGCTCAAATAATATGCTGTGCCGGGGCGCCGCACATGATGCGTTGCGAGATGAGACAGTGTGTGGCGGTGCGCACCCATGGAGTTGATCAGCGTGTCGGGATGGAACTTCGCAGAAGCGCGAAAGCGGATGTAGGATTTCGGCCCAGACCTTCGTCTTCAAGAAAACGTCGGGAGAGAGTGCATGTGCCGCAACATCAAGACGCTGTTCAACTTCGAGCCGCCGGCGACGGAGGACGAGATCCACGCCAGTGCGCTGCAGTTCGTGCGAAAGCTGTCTGGTTTCAACAAGCCGTCGCTATCTAACGAGGCGGCGTTCGAGCGTGCGGTGGCGGAGGTCGCGGAGGCGGCACGAAAGCTCCTGACGTCGCTGCATACCCATGCGCCGGCGCGCGACCGTGAGATCGAGGCGGAAAAGGCGAGAGAGCGCTCGCGACTGCGCTTCGGTTCGTGAGCATGAACTGCGCGCTCCGTGATCTGGCTCACGGTATCTGCTGCCTCAGCTTGCGATGTGTCGACCGGGGTTTTGATTGCCCGGAGCACGACCATGAGCCGCCCCCTTCTTCCCCTGAAAGCAGGTGCCATCGTCTTCACGCTGCTATGGACCGCGTGGATGATGTGGTGGAGCGGTTCGTTCTCGAGCGCGAACATGGTCATCCTCGCCCTCTGCGGCGCGGCGGTCGGCTATCTCTGGTATCGCGCCATGCGCTGGCAGTTCGAACGCATGGGTATGTTGCCGCGGCGCGAGGATCGGCCGAAATAGACTCGTCTTCTAGGCCTTGTGGCCGTGCTTTTTCTTTTTCTTTTTCCTCTTGTCGTCGCCGTCATCGCTCTCGTCCTCGACGATTGCCTCGTCAGGCTCCTGGACGGCGGCTTCGAGCGCTTCGCGCTCAGCGGCTTCGCGCTCGCGCTGACGGCGGCGTTCGTCCCAGGCGTCGAAAAGTTGGTCGAGCCACGGCAGCACTTGCTCGATCGACGGCAATTGGCCGGGCGGACCCGGTTCGCCGCGCGGGCCTTGCGGCCCCGCCGGTCCCTGAGGTCCGGCAGGTCCCGGCGCGCCGGCTGCCCCGCGTGGGCCGGCTTCGCCCTGCTTGCCTTGCGGACCGGGCTTGCCGGGCGGGCCGGCCTTTCCGAGCGGCCCCGGCTTGCCCTGCGGTCCCGGCTTGCCGCGCGCCCCGTCCGGGCCGCGCCGGCCCGGATGACCCTGCGGTCCCGGTCGTCCCGGCTCGCCTTGCCGCCCGCGCGGACCCTGAGGCCCCTGCCGTCGTCCCTGATCGTCTGCCACGCCGCCGCTCCCTTCACCCGAAGCAAGCTACTTAGCGGCGTTTGACGACAGCGGCAATTCCGCCCGCGCATCGTGCCGGGCTTGATCAATATCTCGGTCGCGACGATCGCGCTTGCGGTCATCGCCGGCATGTATCTGCGGCACGAGCTGCACCGATTGTCGCGGCGCGCGTCGTCGCGGGCGGACCGATGTCACCCGTCAGTCCTGATAGGCAGGCACCTCGATGCCGGAGGCGGCATAGAGCCTGATCTTGTTGCGCAGCGTGCGCACCGACAGGCCGAGCACGCGCGCTGCACGCGTGCGGTTTCCGTCGCAGCGTGCAAGCGTCTGGAGCACGAGCTCACGCTCGACCTCGTCGACCGTGGCGCCGATCAGCATCGGAACGATCTGATTAGGGGCTAGGAATTGCGCGCCCGGTTCGGACGCAGCGACATGAACAGTGGTCATCAATATACTCCCCGACCAACGCCCGCTTCCATCATTGGAAGCGGATCGAGAACCAACGACCCCAAGCCGTAATTTCACGGTGGTCCTGTTTGGTTAATGAAAGGTTAATCGGAAGCGAACCCACCAATTGACCCCGGGAATGCCGCGAAGCCGCCGCGATTGGCCGCAGGATGCATCGCGATGCGGGCCTATCTCGCGCGACGCGCGCATCATGTCTGGATCCTCCGCTGTCATGCGCCGCCACCGGCGCGAGGCGGGCGATGACACTTCCGGACTATGCGTCCTCACACCGTCCGATACCCGCCGTCCACCATCACGATCGTTCCGGTGACATAGGCCGACAGGTCCGACGCCAGGAAGATCGCGGGTCCGACGATGTCCTCGGGCTTGCCGGTGCGCGCCAGCGGGGTGTGATCGAGGAAGGCCTGCACCAGGGCCGGATTGGTCGCGCGCACATTGGCGTTGATGTTGGTCTCGATGAAGCCGGGACCGATCGCGTTGACGCGCACGCCTTCCTTGCCGAGCTCGGCGGCGAGCGCCTTGGTGAAGCCGAGCACACCGTGCTTCGAGGTCGTGTAGGCCGCCGAGCTCGGCGTGCGCAGATGCACGAAGGACTGGATCGAGCCGATGTTGACGATGCGGCCTTTGCTCGCGCGCAACGGCGCGAGGAACGCCTGCGTCATGTTGAACACGCCGTTGAGGTTGAGCGAGATGATGTCGTTCCAGTCCTTCGCCACCGTCTCGGTCTCGGCGGTGAAGGCGTTGCGGCGGGTGATGCCGGCATTGTTGACGAGGATCGAGACCTGTCCGACCTTGTCCGCAACCTGCCTCGCCAGGGCAAAGCAATCCTCGCGCCTGACAACGTCGAGCGCAAAGCTCTCGGCCTTGCCGCCCGCCTGCCGGATCTCCTGAGCCGCCTCCGCCACCGTCTCGGCGTTGAGGTCGAGCAGCACGACCTGCGCCCCCTCCCGCGCGTAGCCGGCCGCGATCGCCCGGCCGATGCCGGAGCCGGCACCCGTGACGACGGCGATGTGGTTTGCGAGCAATGCCATGACATAGTCCTCCCGATTTCTTTTCGAAGTTTCACGAAAAGCTAACGCGAAATTAAGGGGGCGGAAACGGCGGCCTTGGCATACTGATCCTGATTGCTAAACGTTGCGCGCATGATGGAACGGCTGGACTCCTGGAAACTCGCTCTCGAACGGCTGCGGTCGGCGCACGCGCCCGATTGGGCCGAGGCGGGCCGGCTCCTGGCCGAGATCGTGCGGATGAGCAGCGACGTCACGCTGCGCCATGCCGCCGAGCAGGCGCTGCCGGTGCTGCGCCATGCCGCGGACAATGACGATCACGGCGTGACGCCGGCGGCCCAGCGCCGTCTCGGCGTGGTGCTCAAGGTCGTGCACGATCTGACCGCCCCGCGCTTCGGCCGTCGCAACGCCATGCCGAAACAGCTGTCCCGCGAGGAGCGCGCCCGCAAGGTGCTCGGCCTGCCGCTCGCGGTGCAGCTCACCTGCGAGGACATCAACCAGGCCTATCGCCGCGCCGCCAAGGGCATGCATCCCGACCGGGGCGGCAGCGCGCAAGGCTTCATCGACCTCGCCGCCGCGCGCGATCTCCTGATCCATCCCGGCGCGCACAAGGACGCGTGAGGGCGTATCGGCTCTCGTTCACGCGGCACGAAAAAGCCGGGCAAGGACCTGGCGTCCTTGCCCGGCTCCAGGTCCGCAGACCGAATTGTTACCAGGTGCAGTGGCCGGCCTTCAGCGCGGCGTCCTTCAGCGCGAGGGCATCGATGAAGGTCGGCACGCTCTCGCTGGCGCGGTGATAGCCGGCCGGCCACGGCGTGGTCGGGATGCTCTCGTCCCAGATCTGGCAGAAGCCGGTGTCCTGCCAGCGGATCAGGTGATAGCTGGCTTCGGCAGGGCTCGCGGCGACGAAAGCCGTGACGGCAAGACCGGCGGCAGCGCACAGCATGGAAATACGACGCATGGTCAGCTCCTCAAATGAAAGACGTGATGCGCCTCCCGACAATGACGGGAGGGGTGGCGCGGGACGGCCTTGGGGGATGCGCCCCGGACAAGATGTGAGTAGTTCCGCCGGCCGGTCAGGTTCAAAAGAGCCGCTGCGGGAAATGCGCGGTCCAGGCTGGAACGGAATAGCTTCTGCAAAAGAGAAGGGCGGACCGTTCGCGCGGTCCGCCCCCATGAAAACTCATCCGTCTACGCGATCCGTCGCGTCGGGCTCAGAGCGTGCAGCGGCGCTCGGCCCGCATCTTGATCTGGACGTCGGACGCTTCCTGGAAGGTCGGGAAAGGCTTGCTGACGACCTTGTAGGTCGACGCGCCGATCTGGAACGGCTTGTACTTGAGGTCCTCGTTCCAGACCTGGCAGATGCCCGTGTTGTCCCAGCGGATCACGTAATAGCCGACCGCCGCCGAGGCCGGCACGGCGAACACGGAACTGGCGATGCCGGCAACGGCACAGAGGGCGAGAACGCGACGCATGAAATATCTCCTTGTGGGGGACGTGGGGGACTTCGAAAATTCGTGCGGTAAAAGCAGGTTCTTTGCAAGCGGGGGAGCAGCCGCTCACGGACATGTCAGATGCAACCGCGCATTTGGTTTGGCCGCGTGCCCGCCAAGCCACACGCTCACTTCGAAAGCGACGCCACCGCCTCGATCTCGATCAGCATCTTCGGATCGGGTAGCGCCTGCACCACGCAGGTCGTGCGCGCAGGATAGGGCGGCGGGCCGAAGGCGCCGGCATAGAGCGCGTTCATGGCGGCGACGTCGGCGGCGCGGGTCAGGAGCACGTTGACCTTGACGAGGTCGCGCATGCCGGCGCCGGCCTCCGCCAGCACGCGCCTGATGTTGACGACGACGTTGGCGAACTGGGCCTCGAAACCGTCGGGCAGCGCGCCATTGGCATCGAAGCCGGGAATGCCCGAGACGAACAGGAGATCGCCGACCCGCGTCGCAAAGGACAGCGGCGGCGCCTTGACGTGCGGCGGGGGCGCGAAATGCTGGATCGGCATGGGGTCACCTCGAGGGTCGCTGAGGCATCAGCGTAGCGGCAGGCGCGGCGCGCTCCAAACAAAAAGTTGGAAAACAACCCCATGCACAGTAGACGCCGCACGGAAATCATTGATGTTTTCCAGAATTCGCGAAAGGCGAAGCCCCCGCTTGCTCCGTCGGGCAAAACAGGGGCATAATGGCATGATGGCGAGAGTGCTTCGTGGTTCGCCTCTTCCCGTGTGCGGGGCAATCGCGGAAGCGGGATCCCTGCGGCCATCCTTCGAGACGCCCGCTTTGGGCGGGCTCCTCAGGATGAGGGCGGAGTGCGCGACAGCAGTTTCAGCGGGGACCGGCGCCAATGAGCCTCATCCTGAGAAGACCGCTGCAAGCGGTCGTCTCGAAGGACGAGGCGCTTGCTCTGACCGCGAAGAGCACACCGTGCTCGCGGCGAGCGCCGATGTCCGCCATACGCAGCACTTCAATCATGTTGCCGCCGCGATCCATCGGATAGATTCGCTGCGTCTGATTCGAATCCTGCCTTGAAAAATAGCCCCCCGGAGACACCCATGAAGCTCGCATCCACCCTTCGCGCCGCGCTGGTCGCCATCGCGGCCCTGGCCGGCCTCTCGACCGCCGCGCGGGCCGACAGCGGCTTCGTGACGCTGACGATCTACAAGGCGGGGTGGATCATCGGCGGCTCGGGCGGGAGCGGCGTGCTGAACTTCCGCGGCCGCTCCTATGCGCTCTCCACCGGCGGCCTCGACTACGGCCTCGTGTTCGGCGGCTCCAAGACCGTGCTGCGTGGCCGCGTCTCCAACATCAACCGCCCCTCGGACGTCGCCGGCGTCTACGGCGCGGCCGGGGCCGGCCTCGCCGTCGGCCGCGGCGCCCGCGCCATCGTGCTGAGCAACCAGAAGGGCGCGGTGCTGGAGCTGACGGGACACCAGGTCGGCTTGATGGCGAATGCCGATCTCAGCGGGCTCGCGATCACGATGCGGTAGAAGAGGTCCTACGAGACTGCGGACTTCGCGCTCACCATCGCATCAATCCGCTCGCAATGCGCGACGAGATTTTCGTGCGCATCGACGAAGGCCTTCAGCGGCGTCGGGATCGGAAAATAGTAGATGTTGGCGACGAAGCCGTAGATTCCGGCATCGACGCTGGTCGGCGCCGCGCCGTGGACGAAGCCCGCGGCCGGCACGATCTCCGCCAGCACCTGCAGATCGGCAAGCCCCCGCGCATAGGCCTGCTCGGGCGTGTAGCGGCCGATGCCCTGGTAGTGATAGCGCTGCGCGTTGTAGGCCTTCGCCTTCTCGAAGCCGGCGGCGTCGATCTGCGGATGCTGCGCGATGAAGCCGTCGCGGAACGCGGGATAGAAGCGCTCGTCCTTCCAGCGCGAATAGGACATCACCCAGTAGAGATCGTCCAGCATGCGCGTAATGAGGTGATTGGTGCGGCGCTGCTCCGCGGACAATGCGGCGTCGATGGTCAGGCGGTACTTCGCGATCGTGTACGCGATGATGGTCTCGCTGTCGCCGATGGTCTCACCGTTGTCGACGATGTAAGGCAGCTGCCCGCGCGGCGCGGCGGAGGCATCGAAGATGTGCTGCTGCGCGAACGGCACACCCGCGAGCTTCAGGAAGGCATAGACCTTGAGGCCGTAGCCGTTGTTGTCGGCGACGCCGAAGAGCTCGGGATAGGAGTAGAGGGTCAGCATCGGCGGGCTCCTCCGTGTGGGGGAGCCAGAATGCAGGGGGTCCGAAATGGATGCAATGGCGGCCCGGAGCCCCATGAGCGGAAAGCGACATGCCGGTCGCCTGCCGGCCCCGGACATCGCTTGCGCTCATCCGGGCTATGAACGCGACGCAGTGGTGAACACCGCCAACTGTGCCTCGAATGCACGCTTGAAGGCCGGCCGCGCCTCGCCGCGGGCGACGTAGGCGGCGATGTCAGGGTATTCGTCGAGCAGGCCTGACGTGTTCAACCGCCGCAGCACCGTCACCATCATGAGATCGCCGGCGCTGAAGGCGCCGTCCAGCCAGTCGGCTTTGCCGAGGCGGCGGGACAATTCGCCGAGCCTGATACGGACGCGATCCTGCAAGCTGGGCAGCCGCTCGGCGTACCAGCTCCTATCGCGTTCGAGCAGCATCGCCATGCCGAGTTCGACGATCGGCGGCTCCACCGTACTCAGCGCGGCGAACATCCAGGCGATCGCGCGAGCGCGCGCGTTGGCGTCCTTCGGCAGCAAGCCATCATGGCGCTCGGCGATGTGGAGCACGATCGCGCCGGATTCGAACAGGGCGAGGTCACCATCCTCATAGGTCGGGATCTGCCCGAATGGATGCAGCGCACGATGCGCGGGCTGTTTCATCGCGACGAACGAGACGAGGCGAACGTCGTAGGGCTGGCCGACCTCCTCCAGCGCCCAGCGCACCCGCATGTCGCGCGCGTGGCCCTTGCCGCGGTCGGGGGAGGATTCGAAGGCGGTGATGGTGGGAGGCATCTGGGGGGCTCCATGTGGTCGCGCCTGGTCCAGAGGACGAATGGGCTGCGCGGATTCCGACAACGTTCCTTTTTATACGCGTGCCGCCAAACCAACGGTGTCGTCCCGGCGAACGCCGGGACCCATACCGCGTGATCTACCTGTTGCGGTTGGTCGTAGCACCGAAACGCCGAGCCTCCGCCAAACTACTCCGGGGGGTTATGGGTCCCCGCGTTCGCGGGGACGACAGCGGAATGTGACGCGCTATCGTTCGCTGAACCTACGCGGCGATCCACGCCGCCAGCTCCCGCCACGGCTCCAGCGTCCAATGCCCGGACGCCGCACCTGACGGCGAGGGCAGCACGAACATCTCCGGCAGGCTTGCGTCCCGCGCCTGCCGCCCCAGCGCAATCGCGGCTGACGGCCTGCCATAGAACAAACTTGCCGCCTTCTTGCTCGTGAACGCGATCGTCCGCGGCCGGTACGTTTCGATCTTCGCCCTGAACCCCGGCACATCGATCGTCTCCGCCGCGATCTGGTGATCCATTCCGGCGCTGGTCTTGCAGAGATCGGTGAAGCCGATCCCGAGCGCGATCAGCGACGCAAACTCACTCGGCTGATAGCGTCGCGGCGTGATCCCGGCCTCGTGGATCGCGCGCCAGAAGCGGTTGCCGGGATGGGCGTAGTAATGCCCAAGCTCAGCCGAGCGCGTCGAGGCGGCGGTGCCGACGAAGACGAGGCGGAGATTGGGGCGGAGGAGATCGGGGAGGCGGTGAGGCAAATCAAGCTTATACCGGCAGAGTTGGATCAAGTCGAAAATTGAATGTTAAGACAGAAGCGGCATGGACCCAAACTCAGCTCGCTAGCAACGCTCCATGTTGCGGCTGCTAACTCAACCAAGGATAGCAATATTTGCCTGGATCGTCGCCGTATAGTATCAATCGCAATGCAATTGACGGTATCTGAACAGGTGGTCAGCAAGCATTTGGGGGTGCTGATTTATGATAGCGGAAGCCTTTAAGCAGAGAAGGTCGCTCTATCAAAGTCTTTCTGAATGCGTGCCGCCGTTGCTGAGAAAACTTGCAGCAGATAGTGGTATCGATGTTGCTTTGATAGAGCAGCGGGTAAAAGAGCAGGAAAGCTTAGAAAGAAAAATTGCTCGTCCCGATAAAGTCGGTAAGTATCGAAATTTGAGCGATATAACCGATCTCTGTGGCATTAGGGTTGTGCTTTATACGAACGAAGACTGCAGAGTGCTTACTGCAGCCATAGCTCAAAATTTTGAAATTGATTCTGCTAACTCTATCGCTTGAAGCCGCTGACGAAGCATTCTCCGAGGTTAAGTCCTTGAGCGCAGATTTGCGCGCCGAGTACAAAAGTGAAATTAGTCGAGGGAAGCTCGAGATATCCGTCAACAGGGATTCACTGGAAGCGTTCTTGCAGCAGTCCGAGACTGTACACGCTGTAGTCAATCGATGCATCGAACGCGGCATTAGCATCGACCTGGATGTAGACAGGCCCGACACTGCATTCGACTACCTAATATCCTCGCTTGCAGCGAGTGGCATCCATAACTTGAGTCAGTTTGAAGAGCGGCTACGAAATGTGTCAGAATCGAATATCGATGATCTGCAGGCCATCAACAGTCGAGGCGCATTTGGTTTTGGAATATTCACACCGCTCCGCGTGTTAATGATTTCCCAGCTGGATGCTGAGAATCGGCGCCGTGTTGTAGACAGGGTGCCGTCAGGCGGAGCTGTTGGGAATGCGGAGAGAGCGCACTTCTGTGGCGAGGACTAGGCGGCGAAATTTCACAAAAGAATGTGGGCGCTGAACGGCGATTATCTGAAGATCGGGCGTTAGCCCGATCTTCGTTCTGCGATAACGGAGCTACCTCACCTCGGCGCTCACAACACCCGATTGCTCTCCTTCACCTTCTCCGCATCCAGATACAAGCTCTCGCCCATCTCCTTGAACTTCGCGCTCATCCTGGCCATGCCGTCCTCGGCGGTGCCCTGCATCGACATCCCCACGCTGTTCGGATCGTTCAGCGTCGCCGCGTAGTCGCGCACGTCCTGCGTGATCTTCATCGAGCAGAATTTCGGGCCGCACATCGAGCAGAAATGCGCGACCTTGTGGGCTTCCTTCGGCAGGGTCTCGTCGTGGAAGCTCTTCGCGGTATCAGGATCGAGGCCGAGGTTGAACTGGTCGGTCCAGCGGAATTCGAACCGGGCGCGGGAGAGGGCGTCGTCGCGCAGTTGCGCGGCGGGGTGGCCCTTGGCGAGGTCGGCGGCGTGGGCGGCGATCTTGTAGGTGATGACGCCGGTCTTGACGTCGTTGCGGTCGGGCAGGCCGAGATGCTCCTTCGGCGTGACGTAGCAGAGCATGGCACAGCCGAACCAGCCGATCATGGCGGCGCCGATGCCCGAGGTGATGTGGTCATAGCCAGGCGCGATGTCGGTGGTCAGCGGCCCGAGCGTGTAGAACGGCGCTTCGCCGCACTCCTTCAGCTGCTTGTCCATGTTGATCTTGATCTTGTGCATCGGCACGTGGCCGGGGCCTTCGATCATGACCTGGCAGCCCTTGTCCCACGCGATCTTGGTCAGCTCGCCGAGCGTCTCCAGCTCGGCGAATTGCGCGCGGTCGTTGGCGTCGGCGATCGAGCCCGGGCGCAGGCCGTCGCCGAGCGAGAACGAGACGTCATACTTGCGCATGAGGTCGCAGATCTCGTCGAAATGCGTGTAGAGGAAACTCTCCTTGTGATGCGCGAGGCACCACTTCGCCATGATCGAGCCGCCTCTGGAGACGATGCCGGTCACGCGGCTGGCGGTGAGGTGGATGTATTGCAGGCGCACGCCGGCGTGGATGGTGAAATAGTCGACGCCCTGCTCGCACTGCTCGATCAGGGTGTCCTTGTAGAGCTCCCAGGTCAGCTTGACGGGATCGCCGTTGCACTTCTCCAGCGCCTGATAAATGGGAACGGTGCCAATCGGCACCGGCGCATTGCGCAGGATCCACTCACGTGTGGTGTGGATGTTGCGGCCCGTCGAGAGGTCCATCACGGTGTCGGCGCCCCAGCGGATCGCCCACACCATCTTCTCGACCTCCTCCTCGACCGACGAGGTCACGGCGGAGTTGCCGATATTGGCGTTGATCTTGGTCAGGAAGTTGCGGCCGATGATCATCGGCTCGAGCTCGGAGTGGTTGATGTTGGAGGGGATGATGGCGCGGCCGCGGGCGATCTCGTCGCGCACGAACTCCGGCGTGATGAAGGCGGGCACCGAGGCGCCGAAGCTCTCGCCGTCGGCGAGGGCTGCTTCCGCACGTTCGAGCTGTGCCTTTCGGCCAAGGTTCTCGCGCGCGGCGACGTAGATCATCTCCTTGGTGATGATGCCGGCGCGAGCGAATTCGAGCTGGGTGATCTTGTGGCCGTCGAGGCCGCGTAAGGGTTTGTGATAGGCAGAGAAGGCGCGTGCGGCCTTGTCGGTGGACAGGTTGCCATTGTCCTCGGGCTTGATCTGCCGGCCCTCATATTCCTCGACGCCGCCGCGCTCCAGCACCCATTGCTTGCGGTTGCGCGGCAGGCCGGCGTTGACGTCGATGGTGACATCAGGGTCGGTGTAGGGGCCCGAGGTGTCGTAGACCGGCAGGTTCGGTTCGCCCGCGCCTTCGGACAGGATGATCTCGCGCAGCGGCACGCGCAGATCGGGCGCGGCGTCGGGGGTAGCGAAGATCTTGCGCGAGGAGGGCAGCGGGCCGGTGGTGACGGCGGGGACGGTCTGTTGCGGGTTGGAGCGGATGTTCATGGGATCCTCCGGTTTAATTCGTTTGCATTGGCGCCGAGACGACGCTGGTGAATTCTCGCTCCGTCATTGCGAGCGCAGCGAAGCAATCCAGAAATGCATCCGCGGAAGCAGTCTGGATTGCTTCGTCGCAAGGGCTCCTCGCAATGACGAGTGGAGGGAGTGGGGCGATCATCATGCCGCCTCCTTCGAACCGTCGAGCCATTGCCGCACGCGAGCATCGGGGTCGGCGTTCTGGGTGACGTCGGAAACGACGGCGATCGAATCCGCGCCGGCGGCAAAGATCTCTGCGGCGTGCTCGAACTTGATGCCGCCGATCGCGACCAGCGGAATGGTGCCGATGCGCTTCTTCCATTCCGTGATTTTTGGAATGCCCTGCGGCTCGAAACGCATCGATTTGAGCGTGGTGAAGAAGATCGGGCCGAGCGCGACGTAGTCGGGCTGGGCTTCGAGCGCGGTCGCAAGCTCGTCGTCGTCATGGGTGGAGATTCCGAGCTTGAGGCCGGCCTCGCGGATCGCCTTGAGGTCGGCCTCAGCCAGATCCTCCTGGCCGAGATGCAGATATTCTGCGCCGGCGACGACCGCCGCGCGCCAATAGTCGTTCACCACCAGCTTGGCCTGCGTGCCCTTCGTGATCGCCAGCGCGTCGGAGACGATTTGAAGCGCCTGCGAGTCGTCGAGCTCCTTCGCGCGCAGCTGGATGGTGCCGACGCCGAGCTTTGTCAGGCGCTCGACCCATTGGAGGCTGTCGACGACGGGATAAAAGCGATCAGGAAACGGCATGCCAGAACGGGGTCCCAACGACAGGAGTGGAGGGGGAGGCGAAATCGCGGGCGTTCATCAGCCCGGCTTCATAAGCGGTGCGGCCGGCGTCACAGCCGAGGCGGAAGGCATTGGCCATCGCGACGGGATCGGCGGCTTTGGCGATGGCGGTGTTGAGCAGCACGGCGTCGTAGCCGAGCTCCAGCGCATGCGCCGCGTGGGAGGGAGCGCCGAGACCCGCGTCGACCACCAGCGTGATATCAGGCAGCCGCTCGCGCAAAAGCTTCAGCGCATCGCGGTTGGTGATGCCTTTCGCGCTGCCGATCGGCGCGGCCCACGGCATCACCACTTTGCACCCCGTTTCAACCAGGCGGTTCGCCACCGAGAGATCCTCGGTGCAATAGGGGAACACCTCGAAACCGTCCTTGATCAGGATGCTTGCGGCTTCGACCAGGCCGACGACATCGGGCTGCAGCGTGTCGTTGTCGGCGATGACTTCGAGCTTGATCCAGTTCGTGCCGAACAGCTCGCGTGCCAGCTTGGCCGTCGTCACGGCCTCGCGCACGGTGCGGCAGCCGGCGGTGTTCGGCAGCACGGTGACGTCGAGCTCGCGGATCAGCTTCCAGAACGCATCGCCGGTCTTGCCGCCGGCGGATTCGCGCCGCAGCGATACCGTAACGATGCTGGCGCCGGAGGCGCGAATCGCTTCCTGCATGATCGCGGGCGAAGGGTAGAGCGCGCTGCCGATCAGGAGGCGCGAGGCGAAGGTCTTGCCGTAGAAGGTCACCATGTTGAAGTCCCCGTCATTCCGGACGGGCCGCGGTACGCGGGCCGATCCGGAATCTCGAAGTTGTGGCGCGAGATTCCGGGTTCACGCTTCGCGTGCCCCGGAATGACGGGCCAAAAAGAGCCGTCGCCGCGAAGAGAGTGTGCCATCCCGCTCACCCTCCCTGCCGCGGCGTGATGATCTCGATCTCGTCGCCGGCCTTCAGCTGCGTCTCGGCCCAGCGGCTTTTCGGCACGACGTCGTAGTTCAGCGCGATGGCGAAATGGCTGCCCTCGTAGTCGAGCTCGGTGAGCAGCGCGTCGACGCTTGCGGAACTCACCTCGCGCTGCTCGCCGTTGACGATCAGAAGCATTGGACGATCACCCGCATTGCATCACCTCGTTGTCGATCTGGCCGCGCTCGACATAGGCGAGCGTCAGCTCGGCGAGCGCGGGCGCGATCAGGAAGCCGTGGCGGTAGAGACCGTTGACGCTGATCCTGCCGCCGCGAATGCCGATGCGCGGCAGATTGTCCGGATAGGCGGGCCGAAGCCCTGAGCCGAACTCGACGATGCGGGCCTCGCCGAAGGCCGGATGCACGGTATAGGCCGCGCCAAGCAGCTCCAGCGCGGAGCGGACGCTGACGCCGGTGTCCTCGGCCTCGATCGAGGTCGCGCCCAGCATGAACAGGCCGGCCTCGCGCGGGATCACGTAGAGCGGCCAGCGCGGATGGATCAGCCGCACCGGGCGCGCAAGCTGCACCTCGTGGCTCTCGATCAGGATCATCTCGCCCTTGACGCCGCGAAGCTCGCTTTGCTCGTCGCGGGCGCCGAGGCCGCGGCAGTCGATCACGATGCCCTCGGGATCCGAGTTTGCGAGATCACCTGCGGTGACGTCGCTGCAGAACTTGATGTTGCCGCCGGCGGCGCGGATGCGCGCGTGCAGCTTCGGCAGCACGCGGCGCGGCTCGACATGGCCTTCGGCGGGGAAGAACAGCGCATCGCGGAAGCGGCCCTCCAGCGACGGCTCGAGCTCGGCGAGGCCCGCGGCATCGAGCCGGCGGTGATCCTCGGTCATGCGCGCAAAGCGCTCGAAATCGTTGCGCTCGCGCGGATGGGCGACGACGAGCGAGCCGTTGAAGGGCGTATCGGGCAGCTCGCGCCGCCAGATGTCGAGGGAGCGCAGCCCCAGGCGGCTGATGATGGGTTCTGCGACCTCGGCCTCGCAATAGGGCGCGAGCATGCCGCCGGCCCAATGGCTGGTGGCATCCGTCATCGCCTCGTCACCGCGCTCGTGCAAGGTCACGGCATGACCGGCCTGTGCGAACAGCAGGGCTTGCCAGGCGCCAGCAATGCCTGCGCCGATGATGGATACCGGGGAATCCGGTCGCTTGGTCGTTTGCAACATCCCTGTCCCTTCGCCGGCATGACCCGGATCAGGTTCAAAGGGTCACCGCGGTCCTGGGCCGAATTGCCCATTTAGCGGTATCTCAGCTCCTCCTCGGAGCACCCCTCGGAACGGTGCTAATGTATGCCAGTGACGGGCGGTGTCAACGCGTTTGGCCCGGAACCTCAGTGTCCGTGCCCCGGACGCGATGCAGCGCCCCGCCGCTTGGCGGCGTGATGCGTCGCAGAGCCGGGGCCCATCTTTGCGGAGGGCTGGGTCCCGGCTCTGCGCAGCAGCGCTTCGCGCCGCTGCTTGTCCGGGATACGAGAGGCTACTGCGAGGCCTGCGCCCGCGCGTTACGGACGCGCTGTGCCAGCTTCTTGTGCGTCGGCGCGCCGAACATCGGCTGCGGGTTGCCGTTCGGCTCCAGCCAGCTCTCGTTGCTGGCCTGTTGCACCATCGTCTGCTGCTGCTCCTGGCGCTGGCGCTTTGCAGCGTAGTAATAGCCGCCTGCGAAATAACGCACAGCTCGGGCGTGGTCGCCGTTGGCGGCGCGATAGGCGCCGGCGAGGTATTTGACCGCATAGGTGAGGTTGGCGTTGGGATCGCGCAGGCCGGCGGCATCGCCGGTGTAGCCGACACCGCGAGCGGTCGCGAGCTTGATCTGCATCAGCCCGATGGTGCCGCCACGGCCGACGAGGTGCGGCTGGTAGCGGCTCTCGCGCATGATGACGCGATGCACCAGTGCTTCCGGCACGCCGTTGGCGCGGGCATGGGCCGCGACCATCTCGGCATATTCGGCTTCGCCGGCGAATGCGGCCTGCGGCAAAATCGATCCGGCCGCGAGCAGCGCGACAACGCGTAAAATTTTCATCAGATATCCCGTAAATGGCCTGGGTCCGGCTGCCTTATTGTTTGAGCATGATCTGCTTGTTTGAGCATGATCTGCTCGGAAAACCGCGATGCACTTTTCCGGATCATGCTTTAGGCCCCCGAACACGGCGATGATGTGACCAAACGACGCCGTTAACGTTTTTGCGGCGCCGTGCCGCCGTGATGACTCAAAGCTGGCGTAATCGGCTTTCGGGGCGGACGCCCCCCCGCGCGAGACAGCACGCCTGTCTATTCGTGCCGGCTCGCGAAAGCGAGTATGCAAGCGCTGCAAATCGGGAGAGGTGCCATGACAAAATCCAAGCTCGTCACTGCACACACCGGCGACATCCCGAGACATAACCCTTGCGCCCAGTGCGGCACGCCGATCGCGCAGCCCGACTGGATCGAGCCGGGCGAGGGGCGCATCTCCTACCTCTGGACCTGCCACGCCTGCAATTATCGCTTCGAGGCGGTGGCAATCTACGCGCATGAGATCGTCGAGCACCCGCCGCTTGCGGCCTGACGCGCGTATCCAGAGGTGAGCCGCGGTTGCTGCCTACGAGGATGCATGATCGTCGGCGAGAATCGTGCGCTGCAAAATGTTCCTGAGTGACGCAGGAACATGCCTTGCGTGATGTTCCGCTCGCGCATTGCGCGACGAAATTGCGGCGCGCACGGAACTGCGCGTGATCAGCGCTGTTTTCCCAGCACGAGTTTTCTGTGAAGGAGAGGACGACATGCTGACGAAATCAATCGCCGCCGGCCTTGCCGGCACCGCGCTGCTTGCAACCGTCGCGTTCGCACAATCGCCGACGACCACGACCGACAAGGCGCCGACCGCGGCCACGGCCACCACGACATCCACGACCGCGTCGGGCCAGTGGCGTACGTCCAAGATGGACGGCCTGAAGGTCTACAACGAGGCCAACGAGAACATCGGCACGATCAACGACCTCTTGATGGACAAGAACGGTGACATCAAGATTGCCGTGATCGGCGTCGGCGGCTTCCTCGGCATGGGCGAGCATCTCGTTGCCGTGCCCTATGAGAAGCTGAAGTTCGTCAACGAGGCCGTCGCCTACACCGGCACGGGCGCCAAGCCGGGCGCGACCACCACCACGACCACCACCACCGGCGCCGCGACCGGCACCGACAACAGGCCGGCTGCGACCACGACGTCGTCCGCGTCGAAATGGTATCCGGACCATGCCGTGTTCAACGCGAGCAAGGACGAGCTGAAGAACATGCCCCAGTTCAAGTACTCGGAGTAATGCGGCTCGCCTGACTGCCTAAACGAAGCGCGCCCGGTCTTCACTGGGCGCGCTGTCGTGTCCTTTCGTCACTGCAAGAAATTGCGAAGCCGCCGCTCAGGCGCGGCCGCCCTTGAGTCGCTCGTTGCGTCGGCGCAGGCCTTCCAGGGTGGCGAGGAGGATGACCGAGACCGTCGTCAGGATCACCGCCGCTGCCGTGATGGTCGGGCTGATGTTCTCGCGGATGCCGCTGAACATCTCGCGCGGCAGCGTGCGTTGCTCGGGACCTGCCATGAACAGCACGATCACCACCTCATCGAAGCTGGTCGCGAAGGCGAACAGTGCGCCTGACGCGAGGCCGGGCAGGATCAGCGGCAGGATCACGCGGCGGAACGCCTGAAGCGGCGAAGCGCCGAGCGAGGCGGCGGCGCGCGCCAGATTGGTGTCGAAGCTTTGCAGCGTCGCGCCGACCGTGATCACCACGAAGGGCGTCGCCAGCGCGGTGTGGGCCAGGATCAGGCCGAGATAGGTGCCGGTCAGTCCGATCGGTGCGAAGAAGAAATACAGGCCGACCGCGGTGATGACCCCGGGCACGACGACCGGCGAGAGCACGAACGCCAGCACGAGCGGTTTGAACCGGCTCTTCCACTGCGCCAGGCCCAGCGCGGCCGTCGTGCCGAGGACCATGGACAGCGCCGTCGAGGCGACGCCGATGATCATGCTGTTCTTCAGCGAATTCATCCAGCGCGGCGAAGTGACGAAGTCGGCGTACCAGCGCAAGGAAAGGCCTGGCAGCGGATAGGTGAGATACGAGCCCGAGCTGAAGGACAGCGGCATGATCGCCAGGATCGGCGCGATCAGGAAGACGAACACCAGCGTGGAGACGATGATGGTCGCGGTCCACGCGATGCGCTGGCTGGGCGTGCGCAAGGAGGAATGATCGCTCAATCCTTCATGCCTCCCGTGACCTGCTGGCCCTGCACCAGCTTGCCGTAGACGAGGGCGAGCAGGACGGTGGCCAGCAGCAGCACCGCGCCCAGCGCCGAAGCAAGGCCCCAATTGGCCGTCTCGGTGGTGTAGAGCGCGATGAAATAGCTGATCATCTGGTCGGCGGCGCCGCCGACCAGGGCCGGCGTGATGTAGTAGCCGAGCGCCAGGATGAAGACGAGCAGGCTTCCGGCGCCGATGCCCGGCAGCGTTTGAGGCAGGTAGATCCGCAGGAAGGCGGTGACCGGCGGCGCTCCGAGCGAAGCGGCGGCCCGCATGTAAGCCGGCGAGATTGCCTTCATGCTGCTGTACAGCGGCAGGATCATGAACGGCAGCAGAACGTGGGTCATGGCGACGCAGACGCCGAAGCGGTTGTAGATCAGGCGCAGCGGCGCGTCGATGATGCCAAGCCACTGAAGGCTGTCGTTCACGACGCCCTTGCTCTGCAACAGGACGATCCAGGCGCAGGTGCGGACCAGAAGCGACGTCCAGAACGGCAGCAGGACGAAGATCATCAAGAGGTTCGACCGGGCCGGCGGCAGCGTCGCCAGGAGGTAGGCGACCGGGAAGCCGAGGATCAGACAGAGTGCGGTGACGCCGAGGCTGATGAGGAAGGTGCGGGCGAAAATGTCGCGATAGATGGCTTGGTCGGGCGGGGCCGCGACGATCGAGCCGTCCGCGTTCCTGACAAGGTCGAGCGCCGCCAGCAGGTAGAAGCCGGTCACCGGGCCGCTGGCCGCCTTGATCGTCGTCCAGGTCGCGCGTTCGCGCCAGGCCGGATTGACCTTGCCCAGCGTCTCCCTGGCCGTCCCTCGCTCCGGCACCGCCTTCAGATTGCGGGCGGTGCTGGTCAGGATCGTGCGGAAGCCGTTCAGCGCGTAGTTCAGCCGCTTGGCTGCAATCGCGATGGTGCCGGCGGCGCGCGCCGCGAGGATGTCGCTTGCCAGCGCCGCATAGGCCTCTTCATCCGGCAGGTCCCTGCCGTCCCAGCTGGCGAGAGCGGCGATGGTTTGCGGCAGGACCTGACGCACCTCCCTGTCATCGACCGCGCGCCACAGCATGCCGGCGATCGGCCCCGCAAAGGTGAAGAGCAGGAAGACGAGAAGCGGCAGAACCAGCGCCAATGCCTTGACCTGGCGTGCCCGCTCTGCACGCCTCAGTCGGCGCTTGAGCGGCACCTCGGCCTGCGCATTGGCGCCGGTCAGGAGCGCATCCGTCATCGGTCGAGCCTTGCGGGTCCTGTTACTTCGCGGCCCATTTGTTGAAGCGCTCGGTCAGGCGGTCGATGTTCTCGAGCCAGAAGGCAACGTTGATCTCGACCGCGTTCTTGATGTTGTCGGGCGCCGTCGGCAGATCCTTCAGAACGGCGGGCGCCAGCAGAGCGGATGCGCCCTTGTTCGATGTGCCGTAAGCAATGTTCTCCGACAGTTTTGACTGGTTCTCCGCCTTGCCGACGAAGTCCAGGAACTTGTAGGCCGCGTCCTTGTTGGGACTCCCCTTCAGGATGACCCAGCTGTCGAGGGTGAAGAGCGCGCCGTCCCACACCATGCCGAAATTCTTCTTCTCGTTCTTGTTCGCGGTGTCGATGCGGCCATTGTAGACCGAGGTCATCGCCACCTCGCCGGAGGCGAGCAATTGCGGCGGCTGGGCGCCGGCCTTCCACCACACGATGTCGCCCTTGATGGTGTCCAGCTTCTTGAACGCGCGATCGACGCCTTCGTCGGTCGCCAGCACCTTGTAGACGTCCTTCGGCGCGACGCCGTCGGCCATGAGGGCGATCTCCAGCGTGGTCTTCGGGCCCTGACGCAGGGCGCGCTTGCCGGGAATCTTCTTGATATCGAAGAAGTCGGCCCAGCCGCCGGGGGCCTGCTTCAGCCTGTCCTTGTCGTAGCCGAGAACGAAATCGTAGAGGATGGCGCCGACGCCGCAGGGATTGACCGACGGCGGGATATAGGCGGCTTCGCCGCCGATCTTGGAATAGTCGAGCTTCTCGAACAGGCCTTCCTCGCAGCCGACCGCCAGTTCGTCGCTCTCGACCTGGACGACGTCCCAGGTGGCGGCGCCGCCCTGCACCTTGGCGCGCAGCACGCCGACGCCGCCGTCCCAGGACTCGTCGTTCATCGCAATGCCGGACGCCTTCTTGAACGGCTCGAAATAGACCTTCTTCTGCGCATCCTGATACGCGCCGCCCCACGAGACGACGGTGAGGTCACGCGCCTCTGCGACCGTCGCCAGCGCTGCGCTGGCACTGAACGCTGCGGCGAAACCCAGAGCAATCTTGCGATTCAGCATGGTCTTCGTTCCTTCTTCGTGAGTTATGTGAGTTGATTGTCTTGGGTCAGACGGGATCGAGAGCGAGGCAATCCTCGGGGCGGAATGTGATGAAGACGCTTTCGCCATGGCTCAGGCTGTCATGAGCGCCCGGCTGAAGCTTGACCATGAATTCGCCGTTGCCGGCGACGTCGAGCACGGCTAGCGCATGGTCGCCGAGATAGATGGTGTTCTGCACCTTCGCCGGCAGGCGGTTCGGTCCTTCGCCGGAGGTGCCATCCAGGACGATGGCAACGCGCTCCGGCCGCACCGACAGGGAGGTCGATGCGCCCGCGCCTGATACATTGATCGCCCGTGCGGTCACGGCACCGCCACCAGCCAGCACGACGCGGCAATAGCCCTTGTCGACCGTCTCGACGGTGCCGGGGAGCACATTGTTCTCGCCGATGAAGTGCGCGACGAAGCTGTTCACCGGATGCTCATACAGCGCATCGGGCCTGTCGATCTGCTGCACGATGCCGTCGTTGAACACGGCGATGCGGTCCGACATGGTCAGCGCTTCGCTCTGATCGTGGGTGACATAGACGATCGTGATGCCCGTGGTCTCGTGCAGTTGCTTGATCTCCAGCTGCATCTGTTCACGCAGGCGCTTGTCGAGGGCGCCAAGGGGCTCGTCCATCAGCACGAGTTGCGGATTGAAAACCAGCGCGCGGGCCAGCGCCACGCGCTGCTGCTGACCGCCGGAGAGTTGACCCGGCCGCCGATGCGCCAGGGCCTCCATCTTGATCATGCGCAACGCTGCTCTCACGCGCTCCTGCGCTTCCGCCTTGTTCGTCTTGCGAACGGACAGCGGGAAGGCGATGTTCTCCGCGATCGTCAGGTGCGGAAACAGGGCGTAGTTCTGGAACACCATGCCGATGTCGCGCTTGTGCGGCGGCACGTTCTTGATCGGACGGTCCGCGAGATAGATCTCGCCATGGGTCGGCACCTCGAAGCCGGCCAGCATCATCAGCGTCGTCGTCTTGCCCGAGCCCGAGGGGCCGAGCAGGGTGATGAACTCGCCCTTCCTGATGTCGAGATCGAGGTTCTTCACCACGAGGTGCTCGCCATCATAGGTCTTCTGAATGCCGGAAAAGCGTACCAGTGCCGGCGCAGGTGTGACCATGCCGGCTTCCATGTCGTCCTCGCGTTGTCCCCTACCGTGCCGTGCGAGATTAGCATCGTGCAGCGAGAATGCCAGCGGCGCAAGCAACGAAGAGGCGTGCGGGCCCGGTGAGTGGCAGGACTATCGCATTTCAGAGCTCTTCCCTGCGGCCATCCTTCGAGACGACCGCCTTGGGCGGGCTTCTCAGGATGAGGACGGAGTGCGTGGCTGCGGTTTCAAAGGGCACTGACGCCGAATAGCCTCATCCTGAGCCGTCAGCGCCGAAAGCGGACGCTGCACATGGAGAGGAGGCGCGTAAGCGCCGTCTCGAAGGACGAGGCGTGCGCGCAGATCGCGCAACAAGTCGAATGCGATGGCCCTGTGGAGGCGCGCTACATCCCCGGCAGCTTCGTCACTGACACATTCAGCGAGCCGCCGGCTTCCGCGACGACGCGGAGGGTCTTGGAATCGAAGGCGATGTCGGCGAGAGTCAGGCTGTCGATCTTGGCGTCGACCTTGAGGCCGTCCTCGCTCTTCTGGTAGTCGGCGATCGCTGCGGCGATCTTCTCGCGCGCGTTGGCGGCGATCGGCTTCAGGTCGAGCGTCGCCCTCTGGAGCAGTGCCTGCTGCATCTGCGGCACCACCGCGCGCGCGGCCGCGCCGAGCAGGCCGAAGGCGGCCTCGGATTCCACCGCGAGCTCGATGTCCGTCAGCCGCAGCGTCTGCCGCGCCTGGTCGAGCACCGGCCGGCCCCAGATGTGCACGGTTGCCTCCGCGCCGAGGCCGAACCAGCTCTTCTTCTCCTTGGCGCTTA
Organism: Bradyrhizobium sp. USDA 326; assembly: GCF_049739485.1. NCBI lineage: Bacteria > Pseudomonadati > Pseudomonadota > Alphaproteobacteria > Hyphomicrobiales > Nitrobacteraceae > Bradyrhizobium > Bradyrhizobium sp. USDA 326. Next base: position 827,012 of record NZ_JBMGQA010000001.1, on the reverse strand, counting down.
CCAGAAGCGAGATCAGCAGCCGCTCACCTGACGGCGTCACGTTGGCGCTCTTGACGGTGACGTCGACCGGGCCGGAGCCGTCCTCTGGATAGGTACGGCCGACCATCTGCGCTGCGATCAGCTTGTTGATCTCGGTGAAAGGAACGTCGATCGGCACGCCGATGCTCACACCGGTGCCGGTCGGCGGCACGATCGAAATCTTGTCGGGGAACGGACACTCCGGCTTGGTCGGCGCCGAGGTCACGCGCGTCTCGGCTTCGAGGCCGAGCAGCAGCGTCACGGCCTGCGCATCGACGCGCGGCTGCGCCGCGATCGCGCGCACCGGCTTCATCTCGAGCCAGAGCGGCGGCAGAGCGGCCGAGGAACCCGAACCTTGCAGCGGGATCGAGCGGCAGGCCTTGATCCATTGCGCTTTCGCATTCTCGCGCAGCGATGGATCGTTGCGGATGCGCTCGGAGACGGCGTTGATCTGCTCGCCGACATTCTTGTCGATCAGCGGCTTCACCTGCGCCGGCACGTTGACCTTGGCGCCGGCGACGTTGAGGTTGGTGTCGCCGAGATTGACCTGGGCGCCGAGATTGGGCTCCAGATACCAATTGGCCGCGAGCTTCGGCCGCGAGGTGACGACCACGTTGCCCTTGATCTCAGCGCTGGCATTCAGGTTCTTGATGTTGACCGCGCCGATCCGTTTCGCCGCATCGCCGCCGAGCACGCTGCCCAGTGCGTCGCCGAGCGCGCCGGTGGCTTTCGACGACAGCGAGCCCGTCACGTTCAGCCTGCCGGTGAGCGGCGTCGAGATCGTCAGCACGTCCTTGTCGCCGCTCGCTGCCATCGGGCCGCGCGCGGCGGTCCAGCCGATATCGGCGTTCTCCAGGATCTGCGAGATCGGGTTATCGGCCTTGCCGGCGAAATTGCGCGGCGCGGCCTTCTCGGCCTGCTCGCGGATCGCAGATAGCGCGATCGCGACCGGCGCGACCACGATCGAGCTCTTCGAGGCCGGCGGCAGCGGCGGCAGTTGCGCGACCGGTGGCGCCGAATTCGTCGCGCGCGGCGACAGCAAGTCCATCGCCTTCAGGCTGATGAAGAACGACGCCGCGAGCACTGCGACGCCGATCAGGATGGTCTTCACATTCAACGTCAGTCGCATCAATCCCCCAAGCAGCCCCGGTGGGGATTTTACAGGGCGGGCGAGGGGGGCGCTAGAGCGCACCGGTGGGGTGGAATTGGGGCGAACAGGTTAACGGCTGCGAACGCGCCGTTACCAGGCGTTCAAGCATTGCGACGAGGCTAGCCGCGCCGAGGACGGCGAACCGCTCTCACATTGCCGCGATCTCCGCCGCCGCAGAAGAAGCGGTCGCCGCCATCGGACTCCAGCCCGGACACGCCCGTCCCGGCGGGCAGGTCGAGTTGCTCGATCACCCGGCCCGTTTCCGGGTCGATTCGCCGCACATCGCTCTCCTCGCCTTCCCAGGTGCCATGCCAGAGTTCGCCGTCGACCCAGGTCACCCCGGTCACGAAGCGCCTGCTCTCGATGGTGCGGAGGATCTTGCCCGTTTCGGGATCGACCTGATGGATCTTGCGCTCGCGATATTGTCCGACCCAGAGCGAGCCCTCGGCCCAGGCAAGGCCGGAATCGCCGCCGCCGCCGGGTGCCGGAATGGTGCTGAGCACCTCGCCCGAGGCGGCATCAATTTTCTGGATGCGATCCTCGGCGATCTGGAACAGGTGCCGGCCGTCGAACGCCGTTCCCGCATGCGCGGCGACGTCGATGGATCGCGCGATCTTGCCGCTGGCCGGATCGAAAGCGTTCAACTTGTCGCCGGATGCGAACCAGACATGCTTGCCGTCATAGGTGACGCCATGCACGGCTTCAACGCCCGGAAAGGGCCCATACTCGGTGACGATCTCGGCGGCTGAACGTTTCATGTGCTCGATCCCTGATGCTTGCGCGCATCCTACGTCTTCAGGAGCGGCGTAGGGAGTAACAAGCCTGTCGGGAAACCGGGAACAGGGGGTGTCATCCAGCGGCGCGCCCGTCCGTGTCCGAAGCACTGCACCTTATGCGACCGCGCCAGCTCATCGAGCGCCCGCTGCACGGTACGCGGACTGATCCCAAGCGCAAGTGCGAGCGCCGAACTCGACCATGGCTCGCCGTCGGCGAGAAAGGCGAGGACGGCGGCGTGCTTCTCCTCCAGGGGCCGCGCCAGCACGAGAACGTCGCGCGTCTTCCGCGGCGCCAGCACAAATCCCTGCTTCGTCGCGCTGATGTCGGCCAGAGGCTTGAGCTTGGTGCGGAGCCGTCCGATCTCGACACGCAATCGCGCGCGGTGCGACTCATCGGCGTGTCTTGCCTGGAAGGCGCCCGATATCAAAGTCTCTCGCGAAACATCGGCGGGCCATGCCTGCGCCAGCAGGCGAGCGAGCGCGAACAGGACGGGCCGCGTTCCGAGCGACACGACGACGCCTTGCCTGCGCACGACATGATGGAAGGTGTCCACGACGAGCGCCGTCGAGGTTGCCAGTCTCTCGACCTCTCCGAGCAACAACGGGTGTTCACTGCCGCGCGCGATCAGGCGCGCTGCCGGCGTGGCGAGTATGAGGTTCGCGCTGTCGACCTCGGCCACGAGCGCCGGGATTTTGGCCAGCCGCGCTGCGTGAGCCGCGCGGCCGAGTGCCGCGCGCGCCTCTTTCGTTCTGAGGCGCCTGATCGCGATGCCGGCGAGCACGAGCTCGCGGACGACTTGAGATGCGGGCGGGAGCGGCGTGGGACGGACCTCCGCCAGTGTGCGCTCGGCCTCATCGAGGCGCCCGACCAGAAGCAAACGCCGCGCCTCGATATGGCCTGCATGGGCGGCATTGGCGAGATCGCCATGGTTTTCGAGCGTCGCGCGTGCCGCCACGAGGGCGTTCACCGGCCAGCTCAGATCGCGCGAGACCAGCGCGATCTCGGCTTCGGCCACCACGCATCTTGCGCGTGCCACCGCCTCGCGTGGACCGAAGACGCGTGCGGCGCTTCGCAGCAGCGTCTTGGCTTTGGCGAGATCGCCGAGCTGCGCCATCGCGATGCCACGCAGCGCGAGCGACGGCGCATCGTTGCGCAACGCAACGCGGTTCAAGGCACCGAGCGGATCGCCGGCCTCGAGCGCGCGCGCCGCGGCGGTGATCAGCGACTCCATGTCAATCCCGCCACACTTGTTACTCCCACCGCGCAGCTGTCCGGTGCCAGAAATCGTTGACGGCCGACAATGTGCGGCGAGGGGCGATCGGTTCCGCGGCTGTCAGAACGGGGCGCGGAACGGCCGCCGGAGCAAGAGGTTTGGAGAGCCATCATGACATCAGGTGAAGACGCAGTGACTAACGGACAGGCCGCCATGCAAACACCGCCGGTGGTGTCGCCGCAGGACTGGGAGGCAGCCCGTCAGCAACTGCTCGTGAAGGAAAAGGCGCATACCCGTGCCCGCGATGCCCTGGCCGCCGAGCGGCGTCGCATGCCGTGGATGGCGGTGGACAAAACCTATGCGTTCGAGGGGCCCGGCGGCAAGCTCAGCCTGCGCGACTTGTTCCAGGGACGGCGGCAGCTGATCGTCTACCGGGCATTCTTCGAACCCGGCGTGTTCGGCTGGCCCGACCATGCCTGCCGCGGTTGCTCCATGGTGGCCGACCAGGTCGCCCATGTCGCGCATCTGAACGCCCGCGACACCACGCTCGTCTTCGCCTCGCGCGCGCCGCAGGCGGACATCGTCATTCTGAAGAAACGGATGGGCTGGACCATGCCGTGGGTCACCATCACCGACAGCTTCGATGCCGATTTCGGCGTCGGCGAATGGCACGGAACGAACGTGTTCTACCGCGACGGGGCGCGCATCTTCCGCACCTATTTCGTCAAGAGCCGGGGCGACGAGCAGATGGGCGGTACCTGGAACTATCTCGACATCACGCCGCTCGGCCGCCAGGAGGTGTGGGAGGATTCGCCGAAGGGCTATCCGCAGACGCCGACCTACAAATGGTGGAACTGGCACGACAGCTACACGGAAGGCGCCGAGCCAGACAAGCGATGGGTCGAGATCTCGGATGCCGGTGAAAAGGCGTTCCGCAAAGAGGCTGCGGAAGGACGTGACTAGTCCCGTCAGCGCAACTGTCGGCGCCGGCCGCGACGGCGTTGTGGCGGCGCGCCATCTCGCCAGGTGGCTGGCCTTGTGGCTGGCCTTGGCGGCGACGCCGACCTTCGCGATCATGGCCGTGCTGACGGCCATGACCGGGGGTGGGCCGGCAGACCTGCTGTGTGCCGGCGGGCAGGGATCTCTGCTCGGCGGAATGGTGCCGATGTATCTCTTGATGAGCGCGTTTCACTCGGCCGCGTGGCTGAGGTTGATCGCGGAGCGTCGGGGCGGCGGTTAAGCGATCGCGGCAGCAGCGAGAACGGTCCCGGCATCATCCGGGTGCCGCGTCGCTCAGATTTCGTCCGGATCGTGCGATAGAGGGCCGCATCGGCCGGCATGAGCAGCCTGATCATGGCTATGAGAGGTGCGCCAGCGGCAAGGGTGCAGCCGCCTTCAGCGTCTGGAGCGCGATGCTGCTGCGAACCTCCCGCACGATCGGCAGGTTGAGCAGCTTGTCGACGAGGAAGCGTTGATAGTCCTCAAGCTCGGGCACGACGATCTCGAGGAGATAGTCGGCTTCCCCGGAGACAAGGTGACAGGCGACGACCTCAGGCATGGCCACCACGGTCCTCTCGAAGTTCAGAGCCTGATCGTTGGCGTGGCCGTTGATCTTGACGCCGAGGAAGGCCGAGAAGCCGAGCCCGAGGCGGCTGCGCCGCAGGGAGGCGCGGTAACCGTCGATATAGCCGTCCCGCTCCAGCCGCTTCACCCGCCGCAGGCAGGGTGACGGCGACAATCCGACCTTCTCCGCCAGCTCGATGTTGCTCAATCGTGCATTGCTCTGGAGTTCGGTGACGATGCGCCGGTCGATCGCATCCAGCTCGCATTTTGGCATGAACCGCATCCCGTTGGATCAAGAAGGGCACGATGTTGCGCCCGAGCCGTCGAGACTAGCCCAGTTCGCAAGGACATGCCTCGGCTTTCCATGGGATGGAGTGTTCCGATCCTGCCGCTGATGGAGTGAACCATGACCGAAAGCCCGACTCTCGCGCCCCTGCTGGAGGCTGTCGAGCGTTACTTTACGCTGATGTACGACAACGACGTTTCGCAGTTCGACCGAGTCTTTGCGCCGACGGCGCAGCTCCACGGCGTTCGCGACGCCGAATTGCGGATATTGCCGGTTCGCGACTACAGGACGCTGCTGGCATCGACCCCGTCGCCCAAATCCAAGGACGCCCCGCGCCTTCGGGAGATATTGCTGATCGACATGGCCTCGCCGGCGCAAGCGCTGGTGAAGGTTCGCGTTCGTATCGATGTGCTCCAGTACATCGACTACCTCGCGTACCACCGCATCGATGACTCCTGGCTGATCACGGCGAAATCATTCCAGGTCGAGCGACGGTACGAGCCAATGGATGCGTAGGGCTGCGGGGCGTCTTATTGGCTGCCGGTCGATTGCAGATACGCAAACACCTTGCTCGCTTCCTTCGCCGAGACGCCGCCATAGGGCTGCATCTTGTGGCCGGACACGACCTCGTCCGGCTTGACCATGAAGCGGGTGAGCTTGTCCTGGTCCCAGACGAAGCCCGCTTCCTTCATCGACGAGGAGTAGTTGTAGTTCGGCAGCGCGCCGGCCTTGCGTCCGACGATCTTGTTGAGGTTGGGACCGAGGCGATTGTCGCCCTCCTTCACGGAGTGGCAGGTGCGGCAGGAATTGTTGAAGGCCTGCTGGCCTGTGTCGTCACTCGCGGGTTGCTGCGCGAGCGTGAGGGGTGAGGACAAGAGAAGCGTCAGTGCCCCGGCGCCGATCATCGCGTGCACCCATGCTCTTGACGAGTGTTGCAGGCGTGGTTGCATTTGCGCCTCCATCGGTGATCGCGCCGCAGCAAGCGCGCCGGGATGTCGAGGGCAAACAAAAGCGGCCCCGGCGGGTTCCGGGGCCGCTTGCGTCACAATGTCCGGCCGCTCAGCGTGTCGCAGCGCCGAGCTCGGCCCTGCGTTCGGTCATCGGCAGCACGACCACCTTGGTGCCGACATTGACGCGGGAATAGAGGTCGGTGACGTCCTCGTTGGTCATGCGGATGCAGCCGGAGGAGACGTGCCTGCCGATGGTCTCGGGCGCGTTGGTGCCGTGGATGCGGTAGATGGTGCTGCCAAGATACATGGCGCGGGCGCCAAGCGGGTTGCCGGGGCCGCCGGCCATGTGGCGCGGCAGATAGGGCTGCCGGGCGATCATCTGGGGCGGCGGGGTCCAGTCCGGCCATTCGGCCTTCCGGCTCACCGTCTGGATGCCGGACCAGGTGAAACCGTCGCGCCCGACGCCGATGCCGTAGCGCAGCGCCTGGCCGTTACCGAGCACGTAGTAGAGATAGGTGTTCGGCGTATCGATGATGATGGTGCCCGGCGCCTCGCGCGTTGCATAGGAGACAGTCTGGCGGCGGAAGCGGGCCGGCATCTCGACCGTGTCCTGATCTTCCGAGGGCGCGGCCTGGTAAGGCGTTGCCTGATAGGGTTGATAGGGCTGGATCGGCTGCGGTGCGGCCATCGACGGCAGCGGCTGGAAGAGAGGGAAAAGCTGCGCGGGCGCGGCGTTGGCTGCGCCTGTGAATGCGATTGCGGAGATCGCGGCTGCACTGAACGCAACGGCGCGCGAAAACGTCTTGAACGTATCCAGATTGAACATTGGTCGCCCCTGTTTGCTCGGTGTTTCTGCTCACCGCGGCACCATTTCGGTGCTCCGTTGCCGCAAGTCCTAACGGCGAAACGTTTCGGGACATTTGCGCGGAAAACCGAAAACGGTTTCGTCGCGGAAAGGAATGTTTCATGACGGTTTCGTGGCTCCGCGCGCCCGTTAACGAACAAAACAGCCGGCCGACACTTCTGTGACGTCACACGCCTGAAATATCCTTCGTTGATGGTCGATGCCTGAGAATCATCAAACTCTCGGGATTTCCCCATGCGGGTAATAATCGCGACCGACGCCTGGCATCCGCAGGTCAACGGTGTGGTCCGGACGCTGACTTCGCTGGCGAATGCGGCCAAGGCCCTCGACGTCGAGATCGACTTCCTCACCCCCGACGGCTTTCCGTCCTGGCCGCTGCCGACCTATCCCGGCCTGCGCGTCGCGCTGCCGAGCGCCAAGGAGATCGCGCGGCGGATCGAGAGGGCGGCGCCGGACGCGCTGCACATCGCGACCGAGGGCCCGATCGGCTGGGCGGCGCGGGCCTATTGCCGCCGCAACCGGCTCGCCTTCACCACCTCGTACACGACGCGCTTTCCCGAATATGTCGCGGTGCGGACCGGCATCCCGGCCGCCATCGGTTATGCCGTGCTGCGCCACTTCCACGATGCCGCCGCGATGACGATGGTGGCGACGCCTTCGCTGCGGCAGGAGCTGTCCGAGCGCGGCTTCAAGCGGCTCGGCTCCTGGACGCGCGGCGTCGACACCGAGCTGTTCCATCCCGATTCTCCGGCGAGGCTCGACCTGCCGCGGCCGATCTTCATGACCATGGGGCGCGTCGCGGTGGAGAAGAATCTCGAAGCGTTCCTCTCGCTCGATCTGCCCGGCACCAAGGTCGTGGTCGGCGACGGCCCGCAGAAGGCGGCGCTCGAAAAGAAGTACCCGGACGCGGTCTTCCTCGGCGAGAAGAAGGGTGCGGGTCTGACCGCGCATCTCGCCGCTGCCGATGTCTTCGTGTTTCCGAGCCTGACCGACACCTTTGGCGTGGTGCAACTCGAGGCGCTCGCCTGCGGAACGCCGGTTGCGGCATTTCCGGTGACGGGTCCGAAGGACGTCATTGCCGATCACCCGATCGGCGCGATCGACCACGATCTGCGCACCGCCTGCCTGCGCGCGCTCACCATCTCGCGCAACACCTGCCGCAACTTCGCGCTGGAGCGCTCCTGGGAGAACAGCGCGCGCCAGTTCGTCGGCAATCTCACCTCTCTTCAACCCAGCCGCGTCTTGCGTGCCTCGCCTCGCATGGCGCGGCGGCCGGTGCGCAGCTGATCATCAATTCGAACCACAGCGAGAACCCCATCGATGGCTAAGATCATGAACCTTGACGGCACGCAGCAGCTCGACCTCACCCGTGGCACGGTCGAGCAGGCCTATGACCGCTGGGCGCCCGTCTACGACCTCGTGTTCGGTGGCGTGTTCGCCAAGGGGCGGCAGGCCGCGATCGCGGCCACCAACAAGATCGGCGGCCGTGTGCTCGAAGTCGGTGTCGGCACCGGCATCTCGCTGCCGCTCTATGCGCCGAACCTACGCATCTTCGGCACCGACATCTCGGAAGCGATGCTGGACAAGGCGCGCCGCCGGGTGAAGGAGCAGAAGCTGAAGAACGTCGAGGGCCTCGCGGTGATGGACGCCGAGAAGCTCGAATTCCCGGACAATTCCTTCGACGTCGTGATGGCGCAATATGTCGTCACCGCCGTGCCGAATCCGGAAAAGGCGCTCGACGAATTTGCCCGCGTGCTGCGCCCGGGCGGCGAGCTGATCATCCTCACCCGCGTCAGCGCCGACACCGGCATGCGCCGCTTCATCGAGCAGAAGCTGCAGCCGGTGGTGCGTCCGCTCGGCTTCCGCACCGCCGAGTTCGCCTGGTCGCGTTACGCCAAATGGCTCGCCGGTGCGAGCGGCATCGAGCTTGCCGAGCGCCGTCTGATTCCGCCGCTCGGTCACTTCTCGCTGGTGCGCTTCCGCAAGGTCGGCGTCGCCAAGGCCGCTTGATCAGAAGCTCACGAGTCTCGTGCGTCATCGCGCCGCTGCACATCGTCACATGACAAAATGATGATGTCACACGGCCTACATCGAATCCCTGTAACCCGGACCCGAAAGCAATTGGGGAAGAGCATGATCAAGAATTATCTCGAGCAGCTGCGGATCCAGCGCTGGGACGACCATCGCTACTATCACCACAGCCGCATCAATCAGAGCCTGCACTTCGTCAGCGCGCTGAGCTTCCTCTTCGCCTATGTCTGGCTGTTCATCGATCCCGTGGTGTCGGCGCTGGTCGGCTGGCTGGTCTCGATGACCTCGCGCCAGGCCGGTCACTTCTTCTTCGAGCCGCACGATTACGATCACATCAACCAGGCGACGCACGAGTACAAGGAAGAGATCAAAGTCGGCTACAACCTTCAACGCAAGGTGGTGCTGATGGCGATCTGGGCGCTCTCGCCGCTGGTGCTGTTCGTGGATCCAACGCTGTTCGGTCTGTTCACGCCGTGGGCGAGCGCAACCGACTTCATGCGGCAGGTTGCCAAGATCTGGCTGGTGATCGGCGGCGGCGGCCTTCTGTTCCGCACCGTGCACCTGTTCTTCATTCGCGACGTCGAGACCGGCCTCGTCTGGATGACCAAGATCCTGACCGATCCGTTCCACGACCTGATGCTCTATCGCAAGGCGCCGTTGGCGTTGATGCGCGGAGAGCTCATGGACCCCGGCCTGCACCTCAATCCCGAGCATGCGCTGGGCCTGATCGGCGAGCCCGTGCTCGAAGAGCAGCACGCCTGAACGCGCTGCTCGCACGACGCACTCCGATGTCTGATGGTTACGTCATGCCCGGGCTTGTCCCGGGCATCCACGGCTTGGGGGATGCGATTTCCAGAGCTGCTGCAACAAGCGCCGTCATTCCGGGGCGGCTCGAAGAACCGAACCCGGCATCTCGAGATTCTCAGGTGCGCAATTACGCACCGGAGTTCGATGCTTCGCATCGCCCCGGAATGACAGTGAGGGTGGTAGGAGCGGCCTCAGCGCCCGAAGCGCTTCGCCAGCATTTCTTTCAGGATCTGCCGCTTGATCTGCTTGTTGGTGAGCGCGCCATCGTGCCACCAGAAGCCGTCCGCCTTCATCTTCTGCGCGGCGCGGACGAAGCGTTCGGCGACTTCGGTGAAGTCGGCGTCGGTGTAGTTGAGACTGAAGATCAACCGGCCGGTGCCGACCCAGCTCAGCGCCAGGCCCTCGGCGCGCAGGTAGTATTGCAGCATCCAGTTGTAGCGGGACGGCGTGGTGTATTTCACCGTCCAGATCGAGGAGAAGTTGGCGAACCGCACCGGCAGGTCGGCGCCTTCCATCATCTGGTTGAGCTTTTGGACGCGGCCGTTCCAGGTCTCCTCCAGCCCGTCATAGACGGCGCGGAAGTTGGGGCTGGCGAGCCGGCTCAAAAACTCGTCCATCGCCGTCATGACGTAGGGATGCGAGTTGAAGGTGCCGCGGGCGAAGCAGATGTCGGCGGGACGATCGTCGCGGAAGCGGCGCATCAGCTCGCGCTTGCCGCAGACCACGCCGACCGGCAGGCCGCCGGCGAGGCTCTTGCCGTAGGTCACCATGTCGGCCTTGACGCCGAAATAGTCCTGGGCGCCGCCGGCGGCGAGGCGGAAGCCGACGAAGACCTCGTCGAAGATCAAGACGATGCCGCGTCGGTCGCAGACCTCGCGCAGCTTCTTCAGCCACTCCGTGTAGGTGGCCCGATCGAAATTGCCACCGCGGGAAGAGTCGACCAGCGAGGAATCGCCGGGCGCGTTGGCGTTAGGGTGCAGGCCCTGCAGCGGATTGACCAGCACGCAGGCGATATCCTTGCGCGTGCGCAGCACGTGCAGCGTCTTCTCCGACATCTCGGCGAGGGTGTAGGTCTCGTGCGCGGGAATCGGATTTCCGACGCCGGGCTGTACGTCGCCCCACCAGCCGTGATAGGCACCGGCGAAGCGAACGAGATGGGTGCGCCTGGTGTGATAGCGCGCCAGCCGCACCGCCTGCATCACGGCTTCGGTGCCGGACATGTGGAACGAGACTTCGTCGAGGCCGGAGATCCGGCAGAGCCGCTGCACGTTCTCCAGGATGACGGGATGGTAGGGACCGAGCACGGGGCCGAGCGCATGCGCGCGCTTCTCGGCACCTTCGATGCACTCCTTGTAGAAATCGTTGCCGAAGATGTTGACGCCGTAGGACCCCGTGAGGTCGTAGGACGTGTTGCCGTCGACATCCGTGACGGTGACGCCGCTGGACGATTCCATGAAGGTCGAGGTGCCCAGGTGCTCGCGGACGAGGCGCGAGAACTGGAAGGGCACGCGATAGCTCTCGGTGAAGTTCAGATCGGAGATTTTCTCCGCGGCCTCCTTCGTCATCGCGCGGCCCTTCGGGTAGCGCTCGGCGTAGAGGGCGGCGAGACGGAAGAAGCCGTCCTTACGCTGCGTGGCGATGCTCGCCGGCGCGCCGTCGCACGAGAAATAGTCGGTATCCGCGAACTCGTAGAACGGCAGCAGCCGCGCTACCCGGCGCGACATCTTGGAGTGCCCGGCGAGCGACCGGTGCTTGGCGCGGGAGAGTTCGATGCGCGCCTTGAGCTTCGGGAAGGCGGCGGCGGCGGACGCTGCGGCGGCCACGGACATCGAGAGAATCGGGAGTGTCGTTTCCATGACAACAAGCGCTAACCCTGCGAGCTGACAGATTCATGACAGTCAAAGCCCTCATCGCCTCTTTCACCCAGCAGGAAGACCTCAACTTCCTGTTGACCAACCGCATCCCCCGCGCCGCCCTGACGCGCTTCATGGGGTGGTTCTCCAAGATCGAGAATCCCATCGTGCGGGACTTCTCGATCGCGCTGTGGAAGCTGTTCTCCGACCTCGACCTGTCGGAGGCGCGCAAGACGCAGTTCAAGAGCCTGCATGACTGCTTCACCCGGGAGCTGAAGCCCGGCCTGCGGCCGTTCGATGCGGATCCGGCCGTGGTGGCGAGTCCCTCGGATGGCATCGTCGGCGCCCACGGGAGGATCGCCGACACCGAACTGTTCCAGGTCAAGGGCGCGCCCTATTCGCTGCTCGATCTCCTCGGCGACTCCGCGCTTGTGGATCAGCACCGCAACGGCTCCTTCGTCACGCTGCGGCTGACGTCGAGCATGTATCACCGTTTCCACGCGCCCTATGATGCACATATCGAACGCGTCACGCTGATCCATGGCGATGTCTGGAACGTCAACCCGATCGCGCTCAAGCGCGTCGAACGTCTCTTCTGCAAGAACGAGCGCGCGGTGATCCGCACCCACCTTTCGACCGGCGAAGCGGTGACACTGGTGCCCGTTGCCGCGATCCTGGTCGCGAGCATCCGATTGCACTTCCTCGACATCGTGCTGAACGCGCAGACGACGGGGCCGGTCAATTTCCCCTGTGACGTCAACGTGGCCAAGGGCGAGGAACTCGGCTGGTTCGAGCACGGCTCGACCATCATCATCCTGGCGCCCGGCGATTTCACCTTCTGCAACGGCATCGCCGAAGGCACGCGCATTCGCGCAGGGCAGGCGCTGCTCAGAAGAAAGTAGCCTTCAATCCGCCGTCCCTGCTGCCTATATCGTCCTCGGGGGACGACGATTTCGGATGTGTGAGCGATGGCGCGGGCGCCGGTCTTGGCCGCGGGGGGTATTGTGCTGCTGCGTGGCTCGGCGCCGCTGATCGCGGTCGTGCGCCAGCGCAAGCGCAACGAATGGGTCTTGCCCAAGGGCAAGCTCGACGACGGCGAGACGCCGAAGGAGGCCGCGCACCGCGAGGTGCTGGAGGAGACCGGCCACAACGTCGCGGTGCACGAATTCCTGGGCACGCTGGTCTATCAGTCCGGCGGGCGCTCCAAGGTCGTGCATTTCTGGCGGATGGAGGCTGACGGCGGGCCGGTCCGCAAGCTCATGAACGACATCAAGGCGGTCGACTGGTTGACGCTGGACGATGCGATCGGACGTCTGTCGCGCGAATATGAGCGCGCGTTCCTCAACCAGGTTGGCCCGATCGCGCTTGCGGCGGCGGGACTGACATCATCGCCGCCGCCCGAGCCGGCGCAAGCCGCCGACGACATCGATACCGCCTTGCAGACGCTGACGCCGGCCGAGGCGGCGTCAGTCGACGAGCTGCGCCACGGCTTGTTGCAGAAAGTGAAAGCGTGGCTGCGCGGCGAGGCGTGAGCGCTCCCAATGACGAGGCGAAAGAGCTGATTTCCCTCAACGCCGCGCCTCACGCTGAGGCGACGCTGTCACCGCCGCTCTCTCCTGTCCCTCGGGGCCGGCGCCAGCCTGCGCGCCGCTGCGGGGCGTTGTGCGCCGGGCAGGCGCTGCTGGAAGCCACCGTTCCGCTGCATGCCGCCTGGCTGTTGGGAAGCAGGTGGTCGAGCTGGCTGGCCAGGCTGCAATCCCCTGCGCGGTGCTTGCGGTTGTGTCTGCTGTCCGCCATCGGGCTGCATGCCTTGTCCGATGCCTGGAGCAACGGGCGGCCGACCCGTGCCTTGTTGCCGGCCTTCGCGTTGAGGCACACGTCCCTGCTCGCCTTGTCGCTGCTGCCCCTGACCGGCGCGCGGCGTGCCTGGCTGCACGGCGCCGCCTTGTCCCTGCCGCGGCGGCTGGGCGCCTTGGCGGCCTGGTGTGCCCTTCTGCTGACCCGGGCGGGTATCCTGACCGGGCTGTCCGTTCTGGCGCTGTGGTTGTTGTCCGGGTGTCGTCGGCCGCAATTGCTGCTGCTGCGGCTGGACCGGCCGCGGAATGCGGCTGAGCGCGCCCGGATTGGCGCGGCGGAAGTCGCGCTGCTCGGCGACGATCTGCCGGCCTGTGGTTTGCGCCAGATGCACCTGGCTGACGAAGCCGCGGTCGCGCGCGATCTGCTGCGCGGGAATTGTGATCGGTACCGCGGCAAAGCGCATGACGCCGCGGGCGCCGCGTGCATCGGGCCGGATCGCAAAGCCGCTGGACGCCCGTGTCAGCGCGCCGAGCCGCGTGCCGCTGCTGCGGTCGTCGACGTCGATGTGGCCGACCCGGCCATCGGCGTCGGGATAGAGCTTGATGTTGACGTTGCCGGCCCTGGTCGCCGCCGCGCCTTCCGGCACCTCGATGACGCCGGTGGTGCCGCGGATGCCGAGCGTTGCCGTCGGCGTCGTGATCTTCATGTCGCCGGTCTTCGCCACCGCTGCCGCCACGAAGGCAACCGTGCCCTTGCCGACGTCGAAGATCGCCGAATTCTGCCTGCCGCCGTCCTCGTAGACGTAATTGTCGATGGTGATCCTGGCGCTGGCCGAGAGATTGAACGTGGTGGCGTCGTGGAAGGTGATGCCGAGCGAGGAGTTCGACGAGGTCTGCACCACGTCGTTGAGATAGATGTCGTCGCGCACGCGCAGCGGATAGGAGTTCTTGTCGCGGATCACGGTCGCGATCCCCGTCACTGTCGCGACGTTGCCGATCGGCTCGACGGCGGCGGGCTGTGCGTCTGCAGCGGGTGTCGGTGAGGCCGACGGCGTCGGGGAGGGGCCGGGTATCGGCTGTGCTTGCGGCTGCGCCTGGGCGAGCTCGATGGCCTCGAATGCACAAGCCGCGTTGCTGCCAGCCAACGACAAGACCAGCAGCACAAGCGCGAACGCGAAGCGGCGCCGAACCACCATCAGATCCACGAAACAGTCCCGGTGAAAGAACGCGAGGCGAGAGCTGCGGATTTCAGCCGGGCGCAGCTGAATGGCGGATGAATAGGTGCCGCAGGGGAGAGGCGAACAACAGAGGGCACTCTATCCCCTCATGGTGAGGAGCGCGCTTGCGCCCGTCTCGAACCATGCAGGCCGGAATCTGGGCCTCGCCCTTCGAGACGCCTGCCGCGCGGGCTCCTCAGGGTGAGAAGACAGAGTGAGGCTGTCGCGCGAGATCCCCAGGTGCGCAATTGCGCACCATAGTTCGATGCTTGGCGTCGCCCCGGGATGACACCGTCGGTGTCAGCTCACGCGCTTCCAGGTCTGGCCGCCGCAGAACATGCCGCCGAAGGCGCAGCCCTGCACGCGCATCGCATTCGGCCCCTTCATGGCGATCGTGGAGTCGTAGTTGCGACCGGAGTCGGGATCGTGGATACGGCCGCTCCACTTGGCGCCGTTGGGCTTCATGTTGATCAGGATCTTTTCGTTGGTCTTCTCGGCATAGCCGCAGAGATTGGCGCCGCACTGCTCGACGCGGACATTGCCCTTGTTCTCTTCGGTCGCCCACAGCCCGATCGGCGTGACCGGAGCAGGCGCAGGAGCAGGGGTAGCGGCAACCGGCGCAGGCGCCGGCGTTGTGACGGCCGGTGCGGGTGCCGCGACGGGAGCGGGTGCTGCGACCGGCGCCGGTGCCGCTGCCGGCGCAGCGTTGAAGCCAACTGACGGCGCGGCCGGCGCTGTGACCGTGGGCGCCGCGGGCGCGGTCGGCTGGACCGCTGTCGGCGGTGCCGGCAGCTGAGCGGTCGGCGCCCGCGCCCCCTGCGCCGTCATCGTCGCGCCGGACGTCGTGTCGTCATCATCGTCCTCGGAGCCGAAATCATTGAAATCGAGATTGTTCAGCGTGATCGGCTTCTTGGACAGGCCAGGCGCGACGATCGTGACGCAGTTCAGCGAGCTGCAATTCTTCGGCGCCTGGATCTGGATCTTCTGTCCTTCGATCTGGAAGGTGATCACGTTGCCGGCATGCGCCACGGCGGTGGATGCGAGCAACAGCGCGGTGGCGGCGAAATAGAGCTTCTTCATGAGACCTCCAAAGATGCAGCCTTGAGCGGGTATGGTCTATGTCGGCAAGCCAGCGAGCGTGGTTCGACCCTAGGCCGCAAGCCTCGCTCCCTCTGTGACTGAAGTCACGGCCGTCGGCCCGCGCAGCGCGAAGTGTCGGGCGGCTCGCGGTCGTAACAGCGTCTCGCTGCTTGCTCGGTCTTGCGGAGAAAGCCATCCAGACCGGCAAGCGCTGTGACCCGGAGCAATAGCAACTCGTTATCGGGAGCAGTGAATCGTGCCACGCGTTCTTGGGAATGAATATCGTCCCGGCTTTCTCAATTGGGCAACTGACATCCATCATTCGCGTCAGATGTGTCGATGCTGTCCGCTTCTCGCCCCTTTGCAACCGCCTCGACTTCTGGACTCCCTGTAGCCCTTCGATTAACTTGATCGCTCCGGCTTCTGAATTGATCGCTCTGCCTTCCTGCGCAGCCAGCCGTCACTAACGCGCTCCTCCGTCCACGACGAACAAGGGGTCACGCATGGTGAAAGACGTTCCCGAGTTGGAGTACCGCTCGCCGCGTGAAGTCGAGCGGGAGCCAAAGAGGCCGCTCGAGACGCAGAGCGTCCCGATGATTCGTGAAATCAAGGATCACCCCAGCGCCAAGGCGTTTCCGGCGAACGACAGGCTCCAGGTCGCCGCTCCGGATACGGTCGTGGCCGACAGGGTGTTGCGGTCGGGGACCACCGGGCACAACGGGTTCAGGAATTTTGTGTTTGCATACGCGAGAGGGTTGCCGGCGCGCGTATGCGCCGTGGTGCCGGACGGCACGACCGAGTTCACCCGCGCGCTCATCTTCTTCCATCCGCTGCCCACACAACGGGCCGGATACGACGACGGACAGTACGCGGCCCAGACCGGCGGCTGGCACAGCATCTACCGCTACTGCGAGCAGCAGGGCGCCCAGCTCGCCGCGTCGAACAAGAAGATCGTGCTCATCATGCCGATCTTCAGCCTCGCGTCGACGGAAACGTGCGGCGTGTTTCCGGACAAGTGGAAGGATTTGATCGAGTTGATCCTGAGGCATATCCGCGACCAGCGTTTTCCAGGACGGAAAGGCGAGGATATGGATCTCAAGGAGGTGATCACGGCGAGCTACAGCGCCGGCGTCCAATACATGAGCACGTTCCTGCACAAAGCCAAGGACCTCAAGCCCGTCCTGAAAGAGGTGTGGGACTATGACGGCCGCTTCTCGACGAGCAAGGACAAGAGCGAGGGATTGCGCTCTTTCGCCCCGAAAGTGTTAACCTACGACCAGCGGCCGGTGAAGCTGAACCAGGTCGTGCAGGAATTCCGCCTCAACAAGGGGATCCACATTCCTCTGCAGCGGTGGCAGGACCTCGGCAAGTCGTCGAGCTTCCTCGACGTTCTTGATCCCAACGTCGCAGCGGTCCCGGGCGCATCGCTGTTCGTCCACGGCGCCATGCCACGATACCTGATGTTTCACTCGCTGATGCAGAGCTCGGTTGGCTAACGCTCGGCTCAGGCTGGCATTCACACCGCTTTAGAGCCTCGGCGGCCTGATGGCAGGCTGTGATGCGGCCAGTGAACGCTTCTAGATCATGCCGAGTACGATGGCACCGACGAAGGCCATGGCGAGGTAGGCGGTCACAACGCTCAGTCTCCCAACGAACGTCATAGGATGCTCCTCGTTTGCGGGACGCCTGGTTAACAGAGAGTTGCAACCGGAAAAAGTCAGACCTGCTGCCGCTGGTTCGCCCGTGCGCCGCCCAACGTGGTTAAAGAATCGTGAAATCAACATGTTGAAGAGTCTTTAAGTAAATTCACCGAACGTGCGTGCATGACGCGCGGAGTTCGTTTGTATCTCGTCGGCTCCATCGTCCTTGTTTCGCTAGCGGGTTGCGGACGCGGCTTCTTCCAGGCCGAACGCGAACCGTGGCGGGCCGAGGCGGAAGCAGCATGCCTGAAATCGGGCGCGGTGAAGGAGAGCGCGGACATCGTCCGCATCGACCCGATTTCCGGCCCCGGCCAGTGCGGCGCCGAGTTTCCGCTCAAGGTCGCAGCGATCGGCGAAGCCTCCAGCACCTATGGCTTTGCCGACGAGCCATTGCGTCCGCCGGGGAGCATCGGCAACCAGCCGCGCTGGCCCGTGACACAACCGCGATCGAACTATCCGCAGGGTCAGAACTACCCGGCTTCCTCCTATCCGCCGCGGTCGAACTATTCCGAGAGCGCGACGCGCCAGCCGTCCGGCTATGGGGCCTCCACCGGGCCGATATCGCTGAACGCGCCCGGCGTAGCGCCGCAGGAGGACGAAATCGATCTGCCGCCCGAAGGCACCGATGCCGCCGGGGCTGCGCGCTACATGAATGCGCCGAGCTATCCGGCTCGTCCTGCGCCTTACTCGCAGGCGCCCGCGCAGCAGCCACTGCCGCGCCTTGGTCCGGCGCAGGGCAATCCCGTCACCGCGGTCGGGCCCGTCGCGATCAAGCCGACGGCGACGCTGGCCTGTCCGATCGTGTCCGAGCTCGACCGCTGGCTCGCCGACACGGTGCAGCCCTCGGCGATGCGCTGGTTCGGCGTCCGCGTCGCCGAGATCAAGCAGATCTCCGCCTATTCGTGCCGCGGCATGAACGGCAACTCGCGGGCCCACATCTCCGAGCACGCCTTCGGCAACGCGCTCGACATTTCCGCCTTCGTGCTCGCCGACGGCCGCCGCGTCACCGTGAAGGACGGCTGGCGCGGCATGCCGGAGGAACAGGGTTTCCTGCGCGACGTGCAATCGGGAGCGTGTGCGCATTTCACCACCGTGCTCGCGCCGGGCTCGAACGTCTTTCACTACGATCACATTCACGTCGACCTGATGCGCCGCGCCAGCCGCCGCCTGATCTGCCAGCCTGCCGCCGTGTCCGGCGAGGAGGTCGCCGCGCGCGCGCAGTCGCGCAACCCCTATGCCAACGCGCGCGATCCCTCCGTCACCGGCGCGCTGGGTGCGCGCAAGAGCATGGCGCGCAAGCGCGAGGAAGACGAGTACGTCGACGAGTAGCCTTCTTTTGCAGATCTGCCGGAAATCACTACGAGGCCGGCTTCGACGGAGCCAGCCCCATGCACCGCTGCACCTCGCTCGGGACGTTGTAGGTGCGCATGATATGGCGGCTGTCGCGCAAGCCGGACGCCTCGCGTTGGACGACGAACATCCAAAGCGCGTGACCGGCTTCCATCACCAGCTTGCGCCTGGCCGGTTGCATTGAGGCCGGATCCTCCGGGTGTGCGTGGGCAGCGTCGAATTCGCGCAAGCGCGTGAGGCTCTGTTCGAGCGCGCGGCCCATCCGTCCAAGTGCGGAGGCCTGTTCCTGGACGATCTCGTAGTGGAGGATATCGACCGGGGGGCGAAGATCACGAGACATGGCTGCAATATAGTGCCGCCCGGCCCGTATGCGCAACGCGCTGCTACGTCGTCTTGTACGCGGCCAGGAACATCCGCGTTGCGCTGTCGACTACCTCGGTCATGCGCTGTTCTGATGGCGCGGGCGCGGCCTGGAAGACGAAGGGCAGGAACAGCGAGGCCTTGCACAGCTCCATGAACTGCGAGGCGGCGAGATCGCAATCGCCGATCTCGAGATCGCCCGCGGCGACACGGGCCTTGAGATAGCTGGAGAGGCGGTTGATGGACTTGTCGAGAACGCGTCCATAGTAACGGCGGCCGACATCCGGCATACGTTCGGCGATTGCCATCACGGTGCGGATCGCCGATCCGCCACCGGGCCGGCAGACCAGGTGAAGGTAGGCGAGGCCAAACTCCTTCAGCGTGACCTTGGCATCACGGGTGGGATCGAAATTGAACACGACCTGGCCGTGCTGGAGCGCTTCCTGCTCGAGGATGGCTTCGAACAGCGCGCATTTGTCGGCGAAGTAGACGTAGAGCGTGCCCTTCGAGACCTGCGCGGCGCGTGCGATCTCGCCCATGCTGGCGCCATCGAAACCGAGGTCCATGAACACCTTGCGGGCGCCGTCGAGGATCTGGCGGCGCTTGGAGCTGTCCTCTTCATGGACAACCTGCGGATGTTCCTTGGCAAATGCAACCATTGGTTTAGGGTCTCGGAATGTTTTCGGACCGGTCAGGTCGATGAAACTCGAATAAAGCCTTCGAGGTCGTACGGTCCCGTCTGCGAGGATTGTCTATATTGACCGAACCGTTCGGTCAATGGTACTTGGAATGAGCGAGAAGGAACTGGCTGCGCGGCGGCCGCCCCTTGCTCGCACTTATTTTGGGGAGGGCCTTTATGGCCGTATCGAGAGACCAGACTGCTCGCGTCCTTCGCCAGGGAGCGGTGGAGGAGCAGTCGGGCGATGATGCTGCGTCCGAGACAGCCGCACCCCATGCCGAGCAGTTGCGCGCTCATGTGCCGGAGGAAACCAAACGTCCGGCCCCGGTGGCGCCAGACCAGCCCGTGACCGACAAGCCGTCCGCACCCGCGCCAGGCGCGCCCGCCGCCGGTGCGCCCAAATCCGGCAAGCGCAAATTCGTCCTGATGGGCGTCGGCCTCGTCCTCGCGCTCGCTGTTGCGGGCTATGCCGGCTATTACACGCTGGTCGGCCGCTTCTATATCTCGACCGACGACGCCTATGTGCGCGCCAACAACACCATGCTCGGCGCGCGCGTTGCCGGCCATATCTCCTCGATGCTCGCCGGTGACAACACGCCGGTCCGTGCCGGCGACATCGTCTTTCGCATCGACGACGGCGACTACAAGATCGCGGTCGAAGCCGCCGCGACCAAGATCGCGACCCAGCAGGCCACCATCGATCGCATCGGCCGCCAGGTCGCCGCGCTCGACAGCCAGGTCGCGCAGGCCAAGGCGCAGCTCGTCTCCGCGGAAGCGGGCCTCAAGCGCGCCGACCTCGATTATGAGCGCCAGCAGGCGCTGAGCAGCAAGGGCTTTGCCTCGCGCGCCACCTTCGAGAGCTCGGAAGCCGGCCGCGATCAGGGCGCCGCCGCGGTCAAGGCCGCGCAGGCCGCCTACGACGTTGCCGTCAGCAATGTCGATGTCGCCAAGGCGCAGCAGGCCGAAGCACAGGCCCAGCTCGCCGAGCTCCAGACCACGCTCGCCAAGGCCGAGCGCGACCTCGGCTTCACCGCGGTGCGTGCGCCGGTCAACGGCACGTTCTCCAATCGCCTGGTCAACACCGGCGACTTCGTCGCGGTCGGCCAGCGCCTCGGCAACATCGTGCCACTCGACGACGTCTATATCGACGCCAACTTCAAGGAAACGCAGCTCAAGCGTATCCGCCCCGGCCAGCCGGTGACGATCAAGGTCGACGCCTACGGCATGCGCAAGTTCTCCGGCGTCGTCGACAGCATCGCGGCGGGCGCGGGCTCGGTGTTCACCCTGCTGCCGCCGGACAACGCCACCGGCAATTTCACCAAGATCGTGCAACGCGTGCCGGTCCGCATTCGCGTGCCGAAGTCGGTGGCCAAGCAGAACCTTCTCCGCGCCGGCATGTCGGTTTACGCGACCGTCGACACCAACAAGGGCGCCGCCGACGCCGACAGCGAGGTCGATCTCGACGATCCCACGGGCCATCCGCAGTAGGGGCGATGACATGAGCCGCGCCGCTGCTCCGAATGCAGGTGCGCTCCCTCTCCCGCTTGCGGGAGAGGGCTGGGGAGAGGGTGTCTCCTCTAGGGAGACTCCCCAAGAGGAGAAAGCCCTCACCCGCCGCGCTCTTCGAGCGCGTCGACCTCTCCCGCAAGCGGGAGAGGTAAGAGCCCGCCGCTCCAGTCAGAGCTGACACATGGCCACCGCCACCACCGCTTCACCTGCCATCATGGCGGATCCCGCTTCGGAGCGCATCGCGCCGAAGCGGCTGTTCGCGTTCATCATCATGGTGTTCGGGATGTTCATGTCGATCCTGGACATCCAGATCGTCTCGGCTTCCCTCAGCGAGATCCAGGCCGGGCTGTCGGCGAGCTCCAGCGAGGTCTCCTGGGTCCAGACCGCCTATCTGATCGCCGAGGTGATCGCGATCCCGCTGTCCGGCTTTCTGTCGCGCGCCTTCGGCACGCGGCTGCTGTTTGCGATCTCGGCGGCCGGCTTCACCGCCGCGAGCCTGCTCTGCGGCTTCGCCACCACGATCGAGGAGATGATCCTCTGGCGCGCGCTGCAGGGCTTTCTCGGCGCCGGCATGATTCCGACGGTGTTCGCCTCGGCCTACACCGTCTTCCCGCGGACGAAATTCCACATCGTCGGGCCCATCATCGGCCTCGTCGCGACGCTGGCGCCGACCATCGGGCCGACGGTCGGCGGCTACATCACCGACCTGATGTCGTGGCACTGGTTGTTCTTCATCAACGTGCTGCCCGGCATCGGCATCACCCTGGGCGTGCTGGCGCTGGTGGATTTCGACGAGCCGCACTTCGAACTGCTCGACCGCTTCGACTGGTGGGGCCTGCTGTTCATGGCCAGCTTCCTCGGCACGCTGGAATATGTACTGGAGGAAGGCCCGCAATATGAATGGATGCAGGATACCTCGGTCGCGATCTGCGCCTGGATCTGCGCGATCTCGGCGATCGCCTTCTTCTGGCGCGTGTTCACGGCGGACGAGCCGATCGTCAATTTGCGCACCTTCTCCGATCGCAATTTCGCCGTCGGCTGCACGTTGCAGTTCTGCATCGGCATCGGCCTCTACGGCCTAACCTACATCTATCCGCGTTATCTGGCCGAGGTGCGGGGCTACAGCGCACTGATGATCGGCGAGACCATGTTCGTCTCCGGCATCACCATGTTCCTGGTCGCACCGCTGGTCGGCCGTCTCATGGCGAAGGTCGACATGCGTTACATGATCGCCTTCGGCCTGATCGTGTTCGCGATCGGCTCCTACCAGATGACGTGGATCACGCGCGATTACGATTTCTACGAGCTGCTGGTGCCCCAGATATTGCGCGGCATCGGCATGATGTTCGCGATGGTGCCGACCAATAACGTCGCGCTCGGCACCCTCGCGCCCGAGAAGGTGAAGAACGCGAGCGGCCTGTTCAACCTGATGCGCAATCTCGGCGGCGCGGTCGGCCTCGCCGTCATCAACACCGTGCTCAACGATCGCACCGACCTGCACATCACGCGCCTCCAGGAACGCGTGACCTGGGGCAATGCGGCCGCGACCGAAACCCTGAACATGTTCATGCAGAAGTTCCAGGGGCTCGGCGATTCCGCGCTGATGGCGATGAAGCAGCTCTCCCAGCTCGTGCATCGCCAGGCCGTGGTGATGAGTTTCGGCGACACCTTCCTCATGCTGACGCTGTTCTATCTCGGTCTCAGCCTGCTGGTCGCGCTGCTGAACAAGCCGGCCTCGCCGTTCGGCGCCGGCGGCGACGCGCACTAGCCTGCTCCACGTTCGCCGTCGTCGCCCGGCTTGACCGGGCGATCCAGCATCTGGCGGAGATTGGTGCGGCGGCGAGGCGCACCAAATTGCAACACTCGTCCGTGATCTCGCGTGGGCCCCGTTGCAAATCGCAAACGACACATCTATAAAGCGCACCTCATTCATTCGAACCGGGGAGAGATTTGCGTGATTTCGTCGCATTCGCAGATCGTACGCCCGCGCTCGATGATGACCTCGATCACGTTCTGGCTCGGTATGTACGCGGCCTGTTAGAGGCCTCTTCCGCCAGCTTCGATTGGGCCAGGGTTTCGACCAGGCGTCCCGATCGCTCCACCTCCCAAGTCAAAATCAGTTCTGAGTGACGCCGTCCCGGTCCTTGCGGCCGGCCTGCGTCCATCGATGGAGCCGGCCCGCACGTGCGGCCGGATGATGTCATGACCGCTCTGTCCAAGAAGCCCGCCGCCATTCGCGTGGTGCTGCCTTTCGTATTCCGGCACTGGCTGAAGCAGCCGGGGCGCGGCCTCGTCGTGGCCGGCGGCCTGCTGAGTGCGACCATCGCCGATCTGTTCATGCCGTTATTCTCGGGACATCTGGTCGATGCGCTGACCCGCGGTCCGTCCGATCCCGATGCGCGCCACGCGGCGCTGGTCGCGTTCGGCGCCATCGTGGCGCTGGGCGCGGCGTCGATGGTGCTGCGTCTCGTCGGTCTCCAGGCGATCGTGCCGTTCACGCTGAAGATCATGTCCGACATCGCGCAGGATGCGTTCACGCGCGTGCAGCGTTTCTCGACCGACTGGCACGCGAACTCTTTTGCCGGCTCCACGGTACGCAAGATCAGCCGCGGCATGTGGGCGGTCGACCTGCTCAACGACACCATCCTGATGGCTCTGGGGCCGTCGCTGCTGGTGCTGGCCGGCTCGATGATCCTGATCGGCGTGCACTGGACCTCGCTTGGCCTCGTGATCGCGCTCGGGGCGATCTTCTACGTCACGATCACGGTGTTGCTCTCGACGCGCTACGTCGCACCGGCGGCGCGCGTCTCCAATGCCTGGGACACCAAGGTCGGCGGCACGCTGGCGGACGCGCTGACCTGCAATGCCGTGGTGAAATCGTTCGGCGCGGAGCTGCGCGAGGACGCGCGGCTCGCCCGTGTCATTAATCGCTGGCGCGTGCGCGTGCGGCGGACCTGGTTCCGCTATAACTACACCGCCATGGCGCAGCTCTCGCTGCTGCTATGCCTGCGGGGGTCGGTGATCGGCGGATCGGTGCTGCTGTGGATGTCAGGTCACGCCTCGCCCGGCGACGTCACCTATGTGCTGACGAGCTACTACGTCATCCACGCGTACTTGCGCGACGTCGGCATGCACATCAACAACCTCCAGCGCTCGGTCAACGACATGGACGAGCTGGTGGCGATCCATGACGAGCCGATCGGGATTGCGGATGCAGCCGATGCGCGGCCGATCGCGATCGAGGGCGGTGAGATCGTGTTCGACGACGTCACGTTCCATTATGGCGGCCATCGCGCGCCGCTGTACGACGGCTTGTCCGTCAAGATCCGCGCCGGCGAACGCGTCGGGCTGGTCGGCCGCTCCGGCTCCGGCAAGACCACCTTCGTCAAGCTGGTGCAGCGGCTCTACGACGTCACCGGCGGCCGCGTGCTGATCGACGGGCAGGACATTGCGCACGCCACGCAGCAATCGCTGCGCAGCCAGATCGCGATCGTGCAGCAGGAGCCGATCCTGTTTCACCGCTCGCTCGCCGAGAACATCGCCTATGGCCGGCCCGGCGCCAGCCTCGAGGCGATCGAGCAGGCGGCGCGGCTGGCGAATGCGCACGACTTCATCCTGCGCCTGCCGAAGGGGTACGGCACGCTGGTCGGCGAGCGCGGCGTGAAGCTGTCGGGCGGCGAGCGGCAGCGCGTGGCGCTGGCGCGCGCGTTCCTGGCGGACGCGCCGGTGCTGATCCTGGACGAGGCGACCTCGAGCCTGGATTCGGAATCGGAGGCGTTGATCCAGGAGGCGATGGAGCGGCTGATGAAGGGCCGCACCTCGATCGTGATCGCGCATCGCCTGTCGACGGTGAAGAGCCTCGATCGCATCCTGGTGTTCGACCGCGGCGAGATCGTCGAGCAAGGCACGCATGCGATGCTCGCAGCCAAGCGAGGGGGCATCTATCGCGGCCTGTTCGAGCGCCAGGTCGTGGAGCTCGGAAAGATCGCAGCAGCGGAATGAGGCGGGGTGCGGCGGGGCGAAGGTCCCGCCGTCATCCGCCGAGGACGGAATGAGATGAAAGACCTGACGCGCGGCTCCATCGTGAGCCACATCCTGGGCATGGCACCGCCGATTATGGCCGGCATGATCTCAATCATGATCTGCCAGCTGGTCGATCTCTACTTCGTCTCGGGCCTCGGCGATGCCGCCGTGGCAGGTGTGGCCGCGGCCGGGAATGCCGGCTTTCTCGTCAACGGCCTGATACAGGTGCTCGGCGTCGGGACGGTGGCGCTGATCGCGCATGCGGTAGGACGAAAGGACCGGCCTGACGCCAATCTGATCTTCAATCAGGCAGTCGCGCTGTCGGTGCTGTTCGGCCTGGTGACCCTTGCCGCGGGAGCGGTGTTGTCGCGCCTCTATATGCGTTCGATTGCCGCGGACCGGGCCACGATCGAGGCGGGGACCACTTATCTGCAGTGGTTCATGCCGGCGCTCGCGCTGGAATTCGTCATGCAAGTGATTGCCTCCGCGCTAAGCGCGACCGGCATCGTGCGTCCCGCCATGTTGGTGCGGGTCCTTGCGGTCATCATCAACATCGCGCTGGCGCCGGTGCTGATCTCGGGCTGGGGCACCGGCTATCCGCTCGGCGTTGCCGGCGCCGGGCTGGCGAGCACGATCGCAGTGGGTGCCGGCGTCCTGATGCTGCTGGCGTATTTTCGCAAGGTCGAGCGCTACGTCGCCTTCAATCCGGCGCAGTGGCGTCCGCGGCCGCGCCACTTGAAGCGCATCCTCACTGTTGGCCTGCCCGCGGGCGGCGCGCTTGCGATTGCGCTGGCGGCCGGGCCCATCGCCGGCCAGAACGTCGGCGCCGGAATCGCCGCGCGCGTGCGGGAAACCTTCGTCAAGACGGCCCTGATCGCCAGTGTCGTGATGATCGGTTTCATGATCCTTGCGCAGTTGAAGCCGGAACTGCTGCTCGCCGGATTCCCGAACGACCGCGAGACGATGGAGATCGCCTTCCTGTTCTTGCGTATCATCTCGCTCAACATGGTGGCGCAGGGTCTCATCTTCACCTGCTCGAGCATGTTCCAGGGGCTCGGCAACACCAGGCCGGTGCTCTTGAGTTCGGCGATGCGCGTGTTCACTTATTCGCTGCCGGCGATCTGGCTCTCGACCCGGCCGGGCTTTCGCATGGAGCACGTCTGGTATTTGTCGGTCGCGGCGACGACGCTCCAGGCTGTGCTGAGCTTGTGGCTGTTGCGTCGCGAATTCGCCAGGCGGCTGGTATTGCCTCCTCCAGAGCAAGCGGTGGAGCAGTCGGGGGGCGAGCCGGTCGTGCCTCCTGCACGCGCGCCGGCGCTCTAGTGCGTGCCAACACTGTTCCAGACGAGGCCAAGGCCCGACAGGAACAACAGGCCGAGCACGACATCGCCAAAATGCTTGTCGCTCAGGGCGTGATAGACGCGGGCGCCGGCCCATGCGCCGATCAGCGTGCCCGGAAACGCGACCAGTGCGAGCCAGACCACTTTCAGTTCGACCAGGCCTGACGCTGTCTGCAGCACCAGCGCGGTGGCGAGCACAGTGAAATTGAAGAGCTGGAAGATGCCGCGTCGCTCATGCTTGTTCCAGCCGCGGATGTTCGCCCAGAGGATCGGCAGCGGCCCCGAGAGTCCGGCGAGGCCGCCAAGGATGCCGCCGGAAAAGCCGATCGCTCCATCGGCGATCCTGCCGCCGAACTTGAAGGCGAGGGGCCTCTTGTTGAGGTAGAGCGCGCTCGAAAAGATCAGGAGCAGCACACCGACGCTCAGCTTGAACACCTTCGGATCGGCCGTGGCGACCATCATGGTTCCCAGCGGGACTCCGATCAGGCCCCCGATCAGGAACGGCCAGACCAGCGAGAGGTCGAAGCTTTTCCACATCGAGGGTAGCGTCGAGGTCTGTGCGATCACCGAGCAGATCAGCACCAGCGGTACCGCGAGCGAGGGCGGCAGGACGTAGAGCCAGATGCCGAGCGCCATCAGCGCCGTGCCGAACCCGGCCAGTCCCGAGACGAAGCCGCCGGCCAGCGCGCCGAACAGCAGCAGGACGTAGGTGAGCGTTTCCAACAGATTAACCTTGTCGCAAGGGGCGATCCCGGATTGTCGATCGCCAGCGCTCGCATAAACATGCCTGCTGCCATGCAGGTCAATCCATGCTGCACGCAAGCGTGATCTGCCGTGGCGGGCTTTCGCGGAAGACACGCCTACATGATGGCCGTACTTCAATCTTGGGGCCGCCCGACGCGATCGTGCGCTCGATCGGTCAGTCCTGACTGCGATGATGGAGAATGACCATGACCCGCACCAAGATTGCCGCTGCGGCCGCGCTGCTCGCGGTGGCGTTGACGCCGACAATGGCCCAGGCGCAGTTTTCCGAGCCGGCGGCCTATCAGGCCGCCCATCCCGATCGTGATGTGCTGAACGGCGGCCAGCTCACGCCTGCGGGGCGTGCGGCTCTCGGTCAGCAGGGAGCGCCGAGCGATGCATATGCCTCGCAGGCCTATCCGCGACCCCTGGCACCGGTGGTGCGCTCCGGCCCTCGCCGTCATCGTCGATGATCTAGACGATCTGCCTGGTGTCGGCAGGCTTCTGCAGCGCGCCGATCAGGATGCGCAGCGCTTCCGTCAATTCCGATCTGTTCCGTGCCGCCCCCAGCGAGACACGTGCCGCATGCGGCGGTGTCCCGTCGACCGTGAAGGCCTCGCCGGCGACGACCGCAAGTCCGTTCCGCAGGAGATGTGCCGCGACATCGGTCCGATCTTCCGGCAGCCGCAGCCACAGATGATGGGCGGCAGGCTTGGCCAGGAACTGAAAGCCTTTCAGCGCGCGCTGTGCAAGCTGCTGGCGTCCGATCGCCTCGCTGCGGATGGCGCTGATGATGCGATCGGCAATGCCGCTTTCGATCCAATGCGTCACCAGCGCGACCATCAGTGGCGCCGGCATCTGCACGGTTGCCTGCAAGGACGTGCACATGCTCCGCTGCGCGCCGTTATCGGGTGTCACCAGATAGGCGACGCGCAGCGCCGGCGCGATGCATTTTGACAGCGTGGTCGCGAGATAAGTCCGCTCCGGAATGAGGTTCGCGATCGGCGACGCCGAGCGATCGAGCAGGCCGTAGGCGTCGTCCTCGATCAAGGTCGTGTCGCCATCGCGAATGATCTTTGCGATGGCGCTGCGCCGCTCGGCGGACAGTGTCGCGGTGGTCGGATTGTGCAGCGTCGGAATGAGATACACGGCCTTTGCCCGGTGCACGCGGCACGCCTTTGCCAGCGCATCGGGCAAAATGCCGCCGTCATCCATGGCGACGCCGACGAGCTTGACGCCGAGCCGCACTGCAGCGGCCTTGATGCCGGGGAAGGTGAGGGCTTCCGTCAGAACGATGTCGCCGGGCCGCGCGAGATGGGCGAGCAGATTGAAAAGGATGGTTTGCGCGCCGGGAAAGATCGCGAGCCTGTCGGCCTGCGCATGCGGAACGCGTGCGCGCATCCAGCGCGCCGCGATCTCGCGCTCATGCGCGCTGCCGCCGGGCGGCTGGTAGTTGAGATACGCCGTCAGGCCCGACTGTGCGCGGATGGCTTCCATCCCGGCAATGATGCGCTCGTCGAGCTGCGCCTCCAGCGGATGCGGTGGCACGTTCATCGAGAGGTCGATCGCGACGGGATGCGGCAGGTCGACCGCGCGGCGCGCGCTGGTCTCCGACACGAACGAGCCCTGTCCGACGCGGGCTTCCATGATGCCGCGGCGCCGGGCTTCGGTATAGGCGCGCGTCACCGTGGTCAGGTCGATGCCGAGGGCTCTTGCGAGGGCGCGTTGCGTCGGCAATTGCTGGCCGCGCACCAGCCTGCCCGCAGCAATGTCGGCCTCCATCGCATCGACGATGCGCTGATAGCGCGGGCCGCTCAGCTCCGAGATTGTAGGGGTCCAATCCATGCAATTTAGCCCAATATCCTTTGAATGTATGGATGCAAGATATTATTGCATGGATCGTCGAAAAGGAAGAGGTGTGGTCATGGCGACGGTCTCTCTTGCAAAGGCGATGTGGCGTGGCTTTCGCGGCAGGTGCCCGAACTGCGGCGAAGGGCATCTGTTCGGCCGCTTCCTGAAGGTCGCCCACAGCTGCGACCATTGCGGCGAGGAGCTGTTTCACCAGCGCGCCGATGACTTCCCCGCCTATCTCGTGATGGTCGTGGTCGGCCATCTCGTGGTCCCGGCGATCCTCGCGGTCGAGACCGCCTATGCGCCGCCGGAGTGGCTGCAGCTGGCGGTGTGGCTGCCGGTGACGCTGTTCGCGTCGCTCGCATTGTTACAACCGACCAAGGGCGCCATCGTCGGGCTGCAATGGCAGCTGGGCATGCACGGCTTCGAGGCGAGCAAGCTGCGGCGCGAGGCCGGCGAGCTTGCGCCGGTGCTGGTGAAGGACACGCGCGCGGCCTGAGCGGCGTTTACATCGTGCGCGCTGCCGCTACACTCCGTCGTACCAAGAAGAACGATGGGAACGCCGATGGCCGCAGACGCGAAGACTTTCCTGCTCTGTCATGGCGCGTGGTCCGGCGGATGGGCCTGGAAGAAGATGCATCCGCTGATGGCGCAGGCCGGCCATCGCATGGTGGCGCCGACCTACACCGGGCTCGGCGAGCGCGCGCATCTCGCGAGCCCCGCGATCGATCTGGAAACGCACATGCAGGACATTCTCAACGTCATCGCCTTCGAGGATCTCAGCGACATCGTGCTGCTTGGCCACAGCTATGGCGGCATGGTCGCGACCGGCGTTGCCGACCGCGCGCGCGAGCGCGTGACCCAGCTGATCTATCTCGACGCCTTCGTGCCACGTGATGGCCAATCGCTGTTCGATCTCAATGAGGCCGGCCGCGAGCCGATGCGCAAGGCAGCGAACTCCGGTGACGGCTACCGCATCCCGCCAAACCCGCCGCCGCCCGACACGCTGCAGGCCGATCTCGACTGGCTCAACGCGCGCCGCGTGCCGATGCCGATCAAATGCTTCGAGACGCGCTTGAGGCTCGAGCACGGCGAGCCGGCGATGCCGCGCAGCTACATCTACTGCACGCGCATCCCGCCGGGCGACGTGTTCGGGCAGTTTGCGAGGCGCACGAAGAACGAGGACGGTTGGCGCTATTTTGAGCTCGACGCGAGCCACGCGCCGAACGTGACGGCGCCGGAGGCGCTGATGGCGGTGCTGAAGGCGATCGTTGCCTAGTTCTCGCCGTCATTCCGGGGTGTGCGCAGCACGAACCCGGAATCCATCTCTCCTCCGTCTCTGCCGACCGATGGATTCCGGGTTCTCGCTCAGCGAGTCCCGGCAAGACAGCGGTTGAATGGCGGGACGCCCGGCCAAAATGGTGAGGGGTCCGATGCGTTGGCACCGAACCCCTCGTCACTCTCTCAGTAAGACGCGTTTTCTTCACGCGAACCGGAAAACCACTTCGCTCGAAAACGCTTTAGAATATCAGCCGGCCTGTAAGCCGGGTTCTGTAGGGCACCGTCCGCTTGCGCGAACGATACGTGACGGCCATTCCTCTGGGACCGTGTTTGCACATGGCCTCGAGCAACCTACCCGGACGGCGAGCCTGACATCGCCCCGCGGCGTTATCGCTTTCGCGAACAGCCCGCTTAAGCCGTCCCTATTCGGTTTTGCTCCCGGTGGGGTTTGCCATGCCGGCTCCGTTGCCGGAACCGCGGTGCGCTCTTACCGCACCTTTTCACCCTTACCCACCTACGCAGCTTGCGCTGCTACGGCACGACAGGCCCGAGGGCTTGCCGCTCCGAAGCCCCTGAGGGCGAAGGCGGGCGGTTCGTTCTCTGTGGCACTTTCCCTGGGGTCACCCCCGCCGGACGTTATCCGGCACCGCATGTCAAGGGAGCCCGGACTTTCCTCCCCGGCGGCCTTTCGGCACCTGCCGGAGCGGCCGTCCGGCCGACTGACCGACAACGCATGGGCATTTGTGACGGTTTCGTCAAGCCGATATCGCTCCGCACCGGCGGTCCGAAATAATTTATCCTGAAGATGTCGTTTGGCGCGTGGTCCGTTCGACTGGATGTCGGCGACCCAGCCGAACAACAGGAGTGAAGCGATGCAATATCTGCTGATGATCTACCAGAACGAAGTCGAGTACGCGAAGAACGACGCGGCCACGGCTCAGAAGCTGATGGCCGAATACCAGACGTTTACCCAAGGCATCATCCAGAGCGGCAATTTCAAGGCCGGCGACCGCTTGCAGCCGACCACGACCGCGACGACGGTGCGCGTGCGCGAGGGCAAGACGCTGACGATCGATGGTCCGTTCGCGGAGACGCGCGAGCAGCTCGGCGGTTACTATCTCATCGAAGCCAAGGATCTGAATGCGGCCATCGAGATCGCGGCGCGGATTCCCAGCGCACGCATCGGCTCGATCGAGGTGCGGCCGATCTGGGTGTATGAGAAGTGACGGCGAAGCCGTCATTCCGGGGCTCGCGAAGCGAGAACCCGGAATCTCGCTCCCAGCTTCGGGATTCTCAGGTGCGCAATTGCGCACCAGAGTTCGCGACTGCGTCGCGCCCCGGAATGACAGTGGAGTTAAGTGACCGCGTGACATGATCCCGGGCGAGATCGACAAAATCTTCCGCGACGAGGCGGGGCGGGCGCTCGCCACGCTGATCCGTCTCGTCGGTGATTTCGATCTTGCCGAGGACGCGCTGCAGGATGCTTTTGCCGTCGCGCTGGACCGCTGGGCGGGGTCTGAGGTCCCCGAGAATCCGCGCGCCTGGCTGGTCAATGTCGCCAAGCACAAAGCGATCGACCGCATCCGCCGCCAGGCCGTCTTCCGCGGCAAGCAGCAGGCGCTGGTGCATGAGCTCGAGCTGAACGCGCTGGGCCCCGACGAGCCGCCGGCAACGCTCGACGATGACATGCTGCGGCTGATCTTCACCTGCTGCCATCCCGCGTTCGCGCCCGAGGTCCAGGTCGCGCTGACGCTGCGCACGGTCTGCGGGCTGTCGACGGCGCAGGTCGCGCGCGCGTTCCTCGTGGGCGAGGAGGCAATGGCACAGCGGCTCGTCCGCGCCAAGCAGAAGATCAGGCTTGCCGGCATCCCCTATGAGGTGCCCAAGCGCGACGCGCTGGCGCCGCGGCTCGATGGCGTGCTCGCCGTGATCTATCTGGTCTTCACCGAAGGTTATGTTGCGACCGAGGGCGCGGACCTGATGCGGCCCGATCTTGCGGCCGAGGCCATCCGGCTCGGCCGCCTGCTCGACCAGCTGATGCCCGATCGCGCCGGCATCAAGGGCCTGCTGGCGTTGATGCTGCTGCACGACGCGCGCCGCGCCGGGCGCGAGACGCCGGCCGGCGACATCGTGCTGCTCGAAGAGCAGGACCGCTCGCTGTGGGACTGCGCGCAGATCGAGGAGGGCCTGCGGCTGGTGGAGGACGCATTGCGCGTGCCCGCCCGGCCGCAGCCTTACGCGGTGCAGGCCGCGATCGCCGCACTGCATGCGCGCGCGCCGAGCTTCGAGCAGACCGACTGGCCGCAGATCGCCGGGCTCTACGAGGTGCTGCTGCGCATCAACCCGTCGCCGGTGGTCGAACTCAACCATGCCGCGGCGGTCTCGATGGTTGATGGGCCGGCACGTGCGCTCGCTCTCGTCGATGCGATCACTGCGCGCGGCGGGCTTCGCGGCTATGAGCTGTTGCCCGCGGTGAGGGCGGATCTGTTGCGGCGGCTCGGCCGCAAGGATGAGGCGCGAGATGCCTATCACGCGGCGACGGACGCAACGCAGCTCGAGCCGTTGCGGCGGCTCTATGCACGGCGGATGAGGGAGATGGGGTAGGGGCCATACACTCCGCAATGACGGGGAGGCCAGGCCGTCACTTCGACGCCACCGCCGTCCCTTCCTCCGGCAAGCTCGCCAGCAGTGCCCGCAATGTCGACAGCGTCGAATGATCCGCGACACCATCGAGCCGCGCCGGACGGAAATGGCGCTGGAAGGCGGTGACGACTTCCATCGTCGCAGCGTCGTATTTGCCGTTCAGGGGCACGCCGTAGCCGTATCTGGCGAGCGCCTGCTGCATGCTCAGCACGGCGTCGCTGATGGTGCCGAGCATCAGAGTCTCGCCGCGCACGATCGGGGCGGGCGTGACCCAGTGGCCGACGCCGGAATTGGCCAGCGAATGCCACGGAAACTTCTCGCCGGGATCCTTCTTGCGGGCGGGCGCGACGTCGGAATGGCCGAGCACCCGGTGGGCCGGCACCTTGCGGCGGAGCATGATGCCGCGGCACAGCGCGATCACGGCGGCGATCTGGCGCAGCGGATATTCCGGATAGCCCCAGTCGTGGCCGCGATTGATGATCTCGATGCCGATCGAGCAGGAGTTGATGTCGTCCTCGCCGGCCCAGGAGGACACGCCGGCGTGCCAGGCGCGCTTGGCCTCGGGCACGCATTGCACGATGCGGCCGTCCTCCAGCA
The DNA here is from genome assembly GCF_049739485.1 of Bradyrhizobium sp. USDA 326. Lineage (NCBI taxonomy): Bacteria > Pseudomonadati > Pseudomonadota > Alphaproteobacteria > Hyphomicrobiales > Nitrobacteraceae > Bradyrhizobium > Bradyrhizobium sp. USDA 326. Next base: position 793,332 of record NZ_JBMGQA010000001.1, on the reverse strand, counting down.
CGACATAATGCGCCGAGACTTCGGTGCCGGCCGTGCACAGTCGTGCCAGCGCGCCCTCGACATCGGGCATGCCGGTGTAGTGCAGCACGATCATGTCCGGCTGCCGTCCCTTGTTGCGCTCGCCATGGTTGGGCGAGGGGATGATGTCCGAGACGATCGATGAGTCGGGCTCGAAGGTCCGCAGGCTTGCCACGGCCTTGGGAACCGGGAGAACACGTTGACGCTTCGAATCGGATCCAGACGGTGTGGACGAACCGGAGGGCATGAGCAGCTCGAACTGACGGAGAGTGGGGCAAGCCCTTCTCTTTACTATTCCTTTACCCTCCACCGCGCGCAATCGCGCGGCGCGGTTAACGGATGCATTTTGCCGATGTGTGTGGATGAAGCATCACCCCGCTCGTCACCTTTACGAGTTGTATCGAGTCGAGCAACGCTTTCTTAACGCTAAGCGCCGTTACTGAGGGATGAAGAGCCGACCCGCGTCCGGAGGCGGCCAAAGCGTATTTTGGCTCGGAATCCCATGGCTGCCCGACAAATTCCACTGGGAACACTGGGTTGGTGGCCGGGGACGACCGGGCTCGGTAACCATACTGGACAAGGGCTTTGTCGTGGAACCGCCGCGACGCGCAATGATTCGAGGCGTTATGGGCTTGTTCGTCCCCGATCTCGCTTGCATGTCAGGCCGGGCGGTCGGCAGGCAGCGCGCATGAGCCCGGTTCCGCATATCCCCGTTCTTGGCCGTGAGGCCATCGTGCATCTCGCTCCGCGCGAGGGCGGCGTTTACGTCGACGCCACTTTTGGTGCGGGCGGTTATAGCCGCGCGATCCTCGAGGTGCCGGGAACCCGACTCATCGCCATTGATCGGGACCGCACCGCGATTGCGGCCGGTGCCGAACTGGTCGAACGCTCCACGGGCCGGCTGACGCTGGTCGAGGACCGCTTCTCCAACCTTGCCGAGGTCTGCGCATCGCAAGGCGTCGAGGCGATCGACGGCGTCGTGATGGATGTCGGCGTGTCCTCGATGCAGCTCGACCAGGCCGGCCGCGGCTTCTCCTTCCGCCTCGACGGTCCGCTCGACATGCGGATGGGGCAAACGGGCCCGACCGCGGCTGACGTCGTCGCGCGCGCGTCGGAAGGCGATCTCGCCGACATCATCTATCTCCTCGGCGAGGAGCGGCATTCGCGCCGCATCGCCCGCGCCATTGTCGCAGACCGGCAGGAAACCCCGTTCATCACCACGCGCGCGCTCGCCGACCTCGTCGGAAGGGTGGTTCGCTCAAAGCCGGGAGACATTCATCCGGCGACGCGGACGTTCCAGGCGCTGCGCATCTTCGTCAACGAGGAGCTCGAGGAACTCCAGACGGCGCTCGCTGCGGCCGAGCGCATGCTCAAGCCCGGCGGCCGCCTCGTCGTCGTGTCGTTCCATTCGTTGGAAGACCGCATCGTCAAGAATTTTCTCGCCGAGCGCTCCAGGACCGGCGGCGGTTCGCGGCATCTGCCGGAGGTGGCGCAAGTGACGCCGAGCTTCCGGGTTCTGACGCGGCGGCCAGTCGTCGCCGGTGAAGACGAAGTTGCGGGTAATCCGCGCGCGCGCTCCGCCAAGCTGCGCGCCGCCGAGCGCACCTCGGCACCGGCGCATGAGACCGACGAGGCGTCGCCCTGGCCGAAACTCTCCGATGTGATGAGGGGTGGCTAGCGCATGCGCATCATCCACCTCCTCGTCATCGGTGCGCTGATCTTCGCGGCGGCCCATGTCTACCGGATCAAAATGGACTCGACGGCGCGCACCGAGAAGGTGCTGCGGCTGCATGCGGAGATCCGTGAACAGCGCGATGCGATCGCGGCGCTGCGGGCCGAGTGGGCAAAGCTCGATGCCCCGCTGCGGCTGCAAGGCCTGTCCGACCGGCATCTGCACCTCAAGCCGGTCAACGGCACGCAATATGACTCGCTGAAGAATCTGCCGGAGCGCCCGCCGCGGATGTTCAGGCCGGGCGAACCCGATCCGATCGGGGCCATGCTGAACGTCATCGAAGCCGCGAGCGATGCCGATACGGTGACGGGCTCCGTGCCTCAGCCCGAGGACAAGCAATGAGCCCGGCAACGCCTGCAAAACCAATCGAAAAGTCGACCGAGAAGTCGACCGAGCCTTGGCGGCAGCGGCTGATCCGCAGCCTGCTCTACGGGCGCAATGTCGATCGCGCAGCAAAGGCGCGCGCGCGCGTGGGCCTTGCGATACTCGCCTTCGCTTCGGTCTACGCTTTGATCGGGGGGCGGCTCGTGATGTTCGCGATCGGCGCCGACGCCCACGGGGCGCGCCGCGCCGCGGCGCAGGAGGTGGTTGCGACCGCGCGGCCCGACATCGTCGACCGCAACGGCGCGATCCTTGCGACCGACGTCAAGGCGGCGAGCCTGTTCGGCGAGCCGCGCCGCATCATCGACAAGGACGAGGCGATCGAGCTCCTGACCGCGACCATTCCCGACCTCGACGAGGCCGAGGTGCGCGAGCGCTTGAGGTCGCGCAAGGGCTTCGCCTGGCTCAAGCGCGAGGTCACGCCGGCACAGCAGCAGGCCATCCACAAGCTCGGCATTCCCGGCATCGGCTTCCTGCGCGAGAACAAGCGCGTCTATCCGACCGGCAACGAGGTTGCCCACATCATCGGTCTCGTCAACATCGACAATCAGGGCATCGCCGGCCTCGAGAAGTGGCTCGACAACCAGGGGCTCGCCGATCTCCATCGCGCCGGCTTTGCCACCGACCGGCTGCAGAAGCCGATCGAGCTCTCGGTCGATCTGCGCGTCGAGCACGCGCTGCGCGACGAGCTGCTCAAGGCCAAGGAGAAGTACCACGCCAAGGCGGCGTCCGGCATCGTCTCCAACGTCAAGACCGGCGAGATCGTGGCGATGGTCTCGCTGCCCGATTTCGACCCCAACAATCCGAAGGAAGCGCACGATCCCGACCGCATCAACCGTCTCACCACCGGCGTCTACGAGATGGGCTCGACCTTCAAGGCGTTCACGCTGGCGATGGCGCTCGATTCCGGCAAGATCAATCTGAACTCGATGTGGGACGCGCGCGGAAATCTGCACTACGGCAAATTCACGATCCACGACAGTCATCCGCTCGGCCGCTTCATCAACACCAAGGAAGTGTTCACCTACTCGTCCAACATCGGCGCGGCGCGCATCGCGCTCGGCCAGGGCGTGGAGGCGCACAAGGCGTTCCTCGCCAAGATGGGCCAGATGACACGGCTGCGCACCGAACTGCCGGAGAGCGCGGCGCCGCTGCTGCCGCGGCGCTGGAGCGAGCTGAACACGGTCACCGCCGCGTTCGGCCAGGGCCTGTCGGTGGCGCCGCTGCAAGCGGTGATGGGCATCAACGCGCTCGTGAACGGCGGCTATCTGATTCCGCCGACATTCATGAAGCGCAGCGAATCCGAAGCCATGGCGATGGCCAAGCGTGTCATCAAGACGGAGACCAGCGACAAGATGCGGTTCCTGATGCGGCTCAATGCCGAAGTCGGATCGGCGAGAAAGGCGGACGTCAAGGGCTACTATGTCGGCGGCAAGACCGGCACGTCGGAGAAGGTCATCAACGGTCGCTACGCCAAGAAGCGCGTGCTCAATTCCTTCACGGCGGTGATGCCGTGCGATGATCCGAAATATCAGGTCCTCGTCATGCTGGACGAGCCGCAGGCGCTGCCGGAGACGCACGGTTTCATCACCTCGGGCTGGAACGCGGTGCCGACCGGCGGCAAGGTGATCGAGCGGATCGCGCCGCTTCTCGGCGTCGAGCCACGGTTCGACCTGCCGCCTGCGGACCGCCTTATTCTTGCAGCATCCAGGACAACCCAGTAATCAACCGGGTGGGCCATCGCCGCTGCTGAGTCGGGATTTTCCTTGGGGATTCGGCTTTCCGGCAGGGCATGTCGACTGGAAGACCATGAAGCTGCGCGACCTCTTAGGCAATGATGCCCTCATCGAGCCGGCTGCCGCGGCGCTCGAGGTGAGCGGCGTTGCGCTCGACAGCCGCGCGGTCAAGCCGGGCGATCTCTTCTTCGCGCTGGCAGGCAGCAAGACCGACGGCGCCCGCTTCGTCGATGCCGCGGTCGCTGCCGGCGCTGTGGCTGTCGCCGGTGACCACGCACCGGCCGCCTGCAAGGTGCCGTTCATCACGAGCGCCAATCCGCGCCGCGCGCTGGCGCTGGCTGCGGCAAGATTTTTCCCGGCGCAGCCCGCCACGATCGCCGCCGTGACCGGAACCAGCGGCAAGACCTCGGTTGCCGCCTTCACACGTCAGATCTGGGAGCGGCTGGGGCATGCCTCCGCCAGCATCGGCACTATCGGCCTGGTCTCGCCCAAGCGCACCGTCTACGGCTCGCTGACGACGCCGGATCCGATCGCATTGCACCGGCAGATCGATGAGATCGCGCGCGACGGGGTCACCCATCTCGCCTTCGAGGCCTCCTCGCATGGGCTCGACCAGTATCGCCTCGACGGCGTGCGCGTCTCCGCCGGCGGCTTCACCAATCTCTCGCGCGACCACATGGATTATCATCCGAGCGTTGCGCATTATCTCGCCGCCAAGCTCCGCCTGTTCCGCGAGCTGGTGCCGCCGGGCGGCGCCGCAGTGATCTCGGCCGATCATGATTGCTCGGCCCAAGCGATCGAGGCCGCCAGGGCGCGCGGCCTGCGCGTCATGGCGGTCGGCCGCAACGGCGACGGAGCAGGCGAGGGCATCCGTCTCACGGAGGCCGTGGTCGAAGGTTTCTCGCAGAAGCTCACGCTCGAACATCGCGGCAAGGGCTACGCGATCCGGCTTCCGCTGGTCGGCGAATTCCAGATCGAGAACGCGCTGGTGTCGGCCGGCCTTGCCATCGGCACCGGCAGCGACGCGGCAGATGTGTTCGCAAGTCTCGAACATCTCGAAGGCGCCAAGGGCCGGCTCGAGCGCGTCGGCGAGCGCAACGGCGCGCCGATCTTCGTCGATTATGCGCATAAGCCCGATGCGCTGGCGAAGGCGCTCCAGGCGCTGCGGCCTTATGCGAAGCGCAGGCTGGTCGTCGTGTTCGGCGCCGGCGGCGACCGCGATGCCGGCAAGCGTCCGATCATGGGTGAAATCGCGGCCGAGAACGCCGACGCCGTCATCATCACCGACGACAATCCGCGCAGCGAGAAGCCGGAGTCCATCCGCGCCGCGATCCTCGCCGCGGCTAAGGGCGCCCGCGAGATCGGCGACCGCGCCGAGGCGATCCGCGCCGCGATCGAGGAACTCGAAGAGGGCGATGCGCTGCTCATCGCCGGCAAGGGCCATGAGACCGGGCAGATCGTCGGCGGAGAGGTTCTGCCCTTCAGTGATCACGAGGCGGTTGCCGCCGCACTAGCGTCGAGGGTTGCATGAGCGCGCCAATATGGACGGTTGCCGAAGTCGCGCGTGCGCTGGGTGTCACCGGATCATTCCCGGACACGGGAATCGACTTTGTCACGCAGGACAGCCGGCTGGTGAAGCCGGGCAGCCTGTTCGTCGCGCTCAGCGGCACGCCGAGCGGCGGCTTCGTCTCGGCCTTCGCCAGCGCGCGCGACGGCTGGGAGTTCGCGGACAAGGCGGAGGCTTCTGGCGCGGTGGCGATGATCGTGCCGCACGAGATCGCAGGCATCCGCATCCCGCAGATCGTCGTCAAGGACACGCTGATCGACGGCCTCTGGGGCCTTGCACGTGTCACACGCGCGCGCTTCCATGGGCCGGTGATCGGACTCACCGGAAGCGCGGGCAAGACCAGCACCAAGGAATTTCTCGCCGCCTATCCGAACGCCTATGCGAGCCCGTCGAGCTTCAACAATTTCTGGGGCGTGCCGCTGACGCTGTGCAATGCCAGGCGGGATGCCAGCCTCTGGGTCGTCGAGATGGGCATGAACCAGCAGGGAGAGATCGCGCGGCTCAGCGAATTGACGCGGCCGACGGTCGCGCTCGTCGTCAACGTGCAGCCCGTGCATCTGGAAAAGCTCGGCTCGCTGGAAGCCATCCGGCGCGAGAAGGTATCGATCGCGCTCGGCCTGCCCGAGAATGGTGTGCTGGTGCTGCCGGCCGGGATCAAGGCGCCCGAATGGAAGGGCAAGGTCGTGCGCTTCGGCGGCGAGCATGCCGAGGTGCACGAGGTTGCGCATGCGCCCCACGGCGAGAGCTGGCAGATCGTGGCCGCAATCGGCAGGAAGGAGATCGCCTTCAGCCTCACCCCTGGCGCGCCGCACCGGGTGCACAATGCGCTGGCCGCGCTCGCCGCGGTTCATGCTGCGCATCTCGACGTCGCGACGCTCGCGATCAAGCTCGACCGCGTCGGCATCATGACCGGCCGCGGCGTCGAGCAGGCGGTCGGCGATATCACCGTGATCGACGACAGCTTCAACGGCAATCCGGCCAGCGTGGCGGCTGCGCTGCAAAGCCTCCAGGCGCGCCACGTGAGTGATGGCCGCCGCATCGCGGTTCTCGGCGACATGCTCGAACTGGGCGAGGACGCCCCGAACTATCACACCGGCCTTGCCAAATATCTCGAAGGCATCGACGGCGTCTACTGCGTCGGTCCCTTGATGCGCCATCTCTATGACGTGCTGCCATCAGGCAAGGGCCTTGGCTGGCACGATGATCCCGCCACGTTGAAGCCGAGCGAGGTTGCGGGCCTGCTGAAGGCAGGGGATGTCGTGGTTGTCAAGGGCAGCAAGAAGATGTTCTGGGTCAACAAGTTTGTGCCGGGGCTGGTGGCCGCCTTGCAGGCGAAGGCGTAAACTGCTTGGAAGGCGCTGTTCCCGAATCTCACCCTTTGTGGCGCGAAGCCGTCCGTTTTCCCAGAGGTCGCGCGACCCATGACGAAAACCAGCGAATGCCCGTGAGGCACGTTGAGGCCAAGATAAAGGCCAGGAACAAGGCTAAGGCTGCGTGTGCAAAGGCGCCATAGGACCGTCTGAATGTTTTACTGGTTGATCGAGCTTTCCAACACATTTCCGGGATTCGGTGCCGTTCGCACCTTCTTCAACGTCTTCCGCTACATCACCTTCCGAACCGGCGGCGCAGTCGTGACCGGCGCGCTGTTCGTGTTCCTGTTCGGGCCCTGGATCATCGACCATCTGCGCATCCGTCAGGGCAAGGGCCAGCCGATCCGCCTCGACGGCCCGCAATCGCATCTCGCCAAGAAGGGCACGCCCACCATGGGCGGGCTGATGATCCTGTCCGGCCTCACCGTCGGCACGGTGCTGTGGGCCAATCCGCTCAACCCCTATGTCTGGATCGTGCTGGCGGTGACGCTCGGCTTCGGCTTCGTCGGCTTCTATGACGATTACCTCAAGGTGACCAAGCAGACCACGACCGGGTTCGGCAGCAAGCTTCGCCTTCTGATCGAGGCGGTTATCGCGCTGGTTGCCTGCTACGCGCTGGTGCGGCTGAACCGCGATCCCGCCTCGACCGCGCTGACGATCCCGTTCCTCAAGGACACCGTGCTGCATTTCGGCTGGTTCTTTGTGGTGTTCGGCGCCTTCGTCATCGTCGGCGCCGGCAATGCCGTGAACCTCACCGATGGCCTCGATGGCTTGGCAATCGTACCGGTGATGATCGCGACCGCGAGCTTTGCGATGATCGCCTACCTCGCCGGCAACGCCGTGTTCGCCGACTATCTCCAGATCAAATATGTCGCCGGCACCGGCGAGCTCGCGGTGCTCTGCGGCGCGCTGCTGGGCGCCGGCCTCGGCTTCCTCTGGTTCAACGCCCCGCCGGCCTCGATCTTCATGGGCGACACCGGCTCGCTCGCCCTCGGCGGCATGCTCGGTGCGATCGCGGTCGCGGTGAAGCACGAGATCGTGCTCGCGGTGATCGGCGGCCTGTTCGTGCTGGAGGCGGTCTCGGTCATCGTCCAGGTGGTGTCGTTCAAGCTCACCGGCAAACGCATCTTCCGGATGGCGCCGATCCATCATCATTTCGAGCAGCTCGGCTGGACCGAGCCGCAGATCGTGATCCGTTTCTGGATCATCTCGGTGATGCTGGCGCTGGCCGGCCTCTCGACGCTGAAGCTGCGGTGATGGTCTCGCGATGATCCCGATTACATCCTTCGCCGGCAAGAGCGTCGCGGTGTTCGGCCTCGGCGGCTCGGGGCTCGCCTCCTGCCACGCGCTGAAGGCGGGCGGCGCCGAGGTGATCGCCGCCGACGACAATGCCGAGAACGTCGCCAAAGCCGCGCAGGCCGGCTTCATCACCGCCGATCTGCGCAACGTCTCCTGGGCGAATTTCGCCGCGCTCGTGCTCGCGCCCGGCGTGCCGCTGACGCATCCGGTGCCGCATTGGAGCGCGCTGAAGGCGCGCGAAGCGGGCGTCGAGGTGATCGGCGACATCGAGCTGTTCTGCCGCGAGCGGCGCCGCCACGCACCCGACGCGCCGTTCGTCGCCATCACCGGCACCAACGGCAAGTCGACCACGACGGCGCTGATCGCGCACCTGACGAAAGTCGCCGGCTACGACACCCAGATGGGCGGTAATATCGGCACCGCGATCCTGTCGCTGGAGCCGCCGCGCATGGGCCGTGTCCACGTCATCGAGATGTCGTCCTACCAGATCGACCTCACGCCCTCGCTCGATCCCTCCGTCGGCATCCTGCTCAATGTCAGCGAGGACCATATCGACCGGCATGGTACGATCGAGCACTACGCAGCGGTAAAGGAGCGCCTCGTCGCTGGTGTGCAGGCGGGCGGCACCTCGATCGTCGGTGTCGACGACGGCTATAGCCGTGATGTCGCCGACCGGCTCGACCGCGCCGGCAAGAACGTGATGCGCATTTCCGTCAAAAACCCGCTCGCCTCCGGCATCTATGTCGAGCATGGCAACATCGTGCGCGCCTCGGGCGGCGCCCGCAGCGAGGTCGCCGCGCTCGGCGGCATCGGCTCGCTGCGCGGCCTGCACAACGCGCAGAACGCGGCGTGCGCCGCCGCCGCCGCGCTCGCCATGGGCATCAGCCTCGATGTGTTACAGAACGGCCTGCGCAGCTTTCCCGGCCTTGCCCACCGCATGGAGCAGGTCGGCCGCCGCGGCAACGTGCTGTTCGTCAATGACTCCAAGGGCACCAATGCCGACGCGACCGCGCATGCGCTGTCGTCGTTTGCCGACATCTTCTGGATCGCCGGCGGCAAGCCGAAGGCCGGCGGCATCACGGGTTTGACGGGTTTCTTCCCGCGCATCCGAAAAGCCTATCTGATCGGCGAGGCCGCGCAGGAATTTTCGGGAACGCTGGGCGCGGTCGCGCATGAGATCAGCCAGACCCTCGACGTCGCCGTCGAGCATGCCGCGCGCGATGCGGAGGCATCAGGTCTTAGCGATGCGGTCGTACTGCTGTCACCGGCCTGCGCCTCCTTCGACCAGTACCGCAATTTCGAAATCCGCGGCACCAGGTTCCGCGAACTGGTGCAGGCGCTGCCGGGCGTGAAGCCGGTGGTGTGAGAATGTCGCGGCGACGCTGGATCGGACTTGTCGTCGCTGCGCTTGCTGTCCCGGTCGTCGCGGGTTTTATCTTCGTTGTCATCGTCGACAGTGTCATGACTGGATTCGGCGCATGCCGCGTCGTTCGCCAGCGCGCATTCGCCTCGCCAAGCGGTAGCCAGTTGGTTGTCGTGGTCTGGAAGTCGTGCGGCGCGACGGTGCCCGACAGCACGCAAGCCAGCATCCTGGCGCGCGGCCGGACGTTCTCGCCGGAGAGCACGCCGACTTTCGTCAGCCTGCGCGGGCACCTTGATGTTGTCGTCGCGTGGAGCAGTGAGCGCGCGGTCAGGATCGGGTTCATCCCCGGGCCAGATCAGATCTACAAGCGCGATCAGCGCGCGGGGGACGTTGCGATCAACTACGAATAGGGCGCTCGTGTCCCGGACGCGGTGCGGCACGAAGTGACGCTCCGCAGAGCCGGCAACTGTTATGTTGATGGTGCGATTTTATAGGGTTTTCGGTCGCGCAGCATTGCGTTGAGGATGGTCAGCAGCTTCCTTGCGACAGCAATGAGGGCGAGCTTTGCTGGTTTGCCGGCCAGACGGAGCCGGTCATAGAAGATTTTGAAGTGATCGGCGCGACGAACGGCGTTGAGAGCAGCCATGTAGAGGGCGTCGCGGACGCGCTTTCGTCCGCCGCCGATCTTGCGCTTGCCACGATAAGCCCCGCTATCGACATTGAAGGGAGCCAGGCCGGCAAGAGCGGCCACCTCCTTTGGCCCGAGACGCCCAAGTTCGGGCATCTGGGTGAGGAGTTGCATGCAAGCGACGGGTCCCACGCCGGGCACCGAGCGCATCAACTGTGCATCATTGGCAAGCTCCGGTTCGGCTTTGACGAGCGCATGAATCTCAGTGTCGATTTCGGCGATCTCATCATTGAGGACCTCGATGAGGCGAGCGATGCGTTCCACCATGGCGCGGTCCTCGGCTTCGCTGCGGCGGTTCTTTTCCTGGGCCCTCATGGCAACCAGTTGGTCCCGCCGTTTTGCAAGCCTTGCCAAAGTGTTGCGAGCAGGCGTCGCGGCCTGCTCGGTGGCGGGCTTCATGGCGCGGGCAAAGGCCGCCAGCATCCGCGCATCGATCGGATCGGTCTTGGCGAGCTGGCCGCTGGCGCGGGCAAAGTCGCGGGCACGGGCCGGATTGATCCGGGCAAAGCGGATGCCGGCCCGATGCAGGGCCTCCCGAAGCTCGAGGTCATAGACCCCCGTAGCCTCGAAGACGATCAGCGCATCACATCGCCAACGCGCCACCAGCTGTGTGATGGCCTGTGGCGCGTTGGCGATGCGTTCCGCTACGCCGATGGCCTCATCGAAAATATCAAGGTGATGTTTGGAGATGTCGATCCCGACGCAACGAGAGGATATGATCACGGTGCCTGTCCCTGTGATGCGAGGTCTGTTGACGCAGCCTCGTGCAACTGTTCAGGTTGATAGATGGAACGGGCGGGAGACCGAGCCGGCTCACGGCGTCAAGCGCCAAGGACCCAACGGCTTCCCGCCCACCATCATCATGCCAGACTTCCCAGACACAGGGACCCAGACCGCTACACGATACACTGCCGCGATATGGGCTCCGGCTTTGCAGCGCACCATGCCGCACTGGACGATGTTTCGCATCGCCAGGGGCACGCTGCGCTGCGTCCGGGGCACGGGCCTCTCCACAACTTGATCAATCTTCTTAACCCCCCGGTAACCAACCTCGGCGACCAATGGACGGACCTCTGTCCGAAAGCGGCCGCCCATGCTCTCCCGTGAAGAACGCACCCCCTTTTCCGAGTGGTGGTGGACCGTCGACAAGCCGCTGATGGGCGCCATCCTGGCCTTGATGCTGACCGGGGTGATCCTGTCGCTGGCGGCGAGCCCGCCGGTGGCGACCCGCATTGGGCTCGATCCCTTCCATTTCTTCAGCCGCCACGTGTTGTTCCTGGTGCCGTCCTGCATCGTGCTCATCGGCGTGTCCTTCCTGTCGCCGCGTGCCATCCGGCGGAGCGCGCTCACCATCTTCGCGATCAGCATCATCCTGATCGTGCTCACGCTCGCGATCGGTCCTGAGGTGAAGGGCTCGCGGCGCTGGATCACGCTGCTCGGCGTCAACATCCAGGCCTCCGAAATCGCAAAGCCGTCGTTCGTCGTCATCGCCGCCTGGCTGTTCGCGGAGTCGACCAGACGGCCGGAGATGCCGGCGACCTCGATGGCTGTGGTGCTGCTCCTGATGCTGGTCGCGCTGCTGGTGATGGAGCCGGATTTCGGCCAGACCATGCTGATCCTGATGGTGTGGGGCTCGCTGTTCTTCATCGCGGGCATGCGGATGATCTGGGTGTTCGGTCTCGCAGGTCTCGGTGCCGCCGGCCTGTTCAGCGCCTATCTGTTCGTCCCGCACGTTGCCGGCCGCATCAGGCGCTTCATGAATCCGGCCTCGGGCGACACCTTCCAGGTCGATACCGCGATGGAGGCCTTCTATAATGGCGGCTGGTTCGGGCTCGGACCGGGCGAGGGCATCGCCAAGCGCAGCCTGCCGGACAGCCACACCGATTTCGTGTTCGCAGTCGCCGCCGAGGAGTTCGGCATCATCCTGTGCCTTGCGATGCTGGCGCTGTTCGCTTTCGTCGTCATCCGCACGCTGTCGCGGGCCTACGCCAATGAGGACATGTTCTCGCGCTTCGCGGCCTCGGGCCTCGCGATCCTGTTCGGCGTGCAGGCCGCGATCAACATGTCGGTCAACCTCCAGCTCATTCCCGCCAAGGGCATGACGCTGCCGTTCATCTCCTATGGCGGCTCCTCGATCGTGTCGCTGGCCTATGGTGTCGGCATGATGCTGGCGCTGACGCGGCTGCGCCCGCGCACCGAGGTCGAAGCGAGCGGCCATGCCGAGGCGATGCGCAGCTACGCGTAACCCGTCATTGCGAGGAGCGAAGCGACGAAGCAATCCAGGCTGTCCCTGCGGAGGGATTGCTTCGCTTCGCTCGCAATGACGACTGAGACCCTGTAAAACTCCCACCATGGACACGTCCCCCCTGATTCTTCTCGCCGCGGGCGGCACCGGCGGCCATCTGTTTCCGGCCGAGGCGCTCGGCGTCGAATTGATCCGGCGCGGCTTTCGCGTCCGCCTCGTCACGGACGAGCGCGCGCTGCGCTACAGCGGGCTGTTCAGCAAGGACATGATCGACATCGTCAGAAGCGAGACGGCGCGCGGCCGCAATCCGTTGCAACTCGCCTATGCCGGCCTCACGCTCGCCGCGGGCACGCTCTCCGCCTACCTCCTGATCAAGCGGCTCAAGCCGGTCGCCGTCGTCGGCTTCGGCGGCTATCCGACGCTGCCGCCGCTGGTCGCTGCGAAATTCGCCGGCGTGCCCGGCATCATCCACGACGCCAATGCGGTGCTCGGCCGTGCCAACCGGTTTCTGTCGGGCCGCGTCCGCGCCATCGCAACGTCCTTGCCCGGCGTCCTCGATCGCGATCCGGCGCTGTCGGCCAAGACCACGACCGTCGGCACGCCGATGCGGCCGGCGGTTCTCGCCGCCGCTGCGGTGAAATATAGCCCCCCCGAGGTGAATGGTCCGCTGCGCCTGCTCGTCGTCGGCGGCAGCCAGGGCGCGCGCATCATGGCCGATATCGTGCCGGGCGCGATCGAGCGGCTCGAGCCCGCGTTATGGAGCCGCCTCGTCCTCACCCAGCAGGTGCGCGAAGAGGACATGAGCCGCGTGCGCACAGTCTACGACAGGCTCAAGATCAAGGTGGAGCTCGCGCCGTTCTTCACCGATCTGCCGGCGCGGCTCGCCTCCAACCATCTCGTGGTGTCGCGCTCCGGCGCGGGCACCGTCGCCGAGCTCGCGGCGATCGGCCGGCCCTCCATCCTGGTGCCGCTGCCCGGCTCGATCGACCAGGACCAGTTCGCCAATGCCGGCGTGCTGGTCAAGGTCGACGGCGCGATCCGTATCCCGCAGACCGAGTTCACCTCCGACCGCCTTGCCGCCGAAATCTCCGGCCTGGCCGCTGAGCCGGCGCGCCTTACCGCCATGGCCGCGGCCGCGAAGGGGGTGGGGCGGCTCGATGCGGCCGAGCGTCTGGCGGATCTCGTGGTCAAGGTCGCGGGCGTGTAGCACCCGTCATTCCGGACGGGCCGCGACGCGGACCGATCCGGAACCTCGAGATTCCGGGTTCGCTCGCGATGCGAGCGCCCCGGAGTGACCAAAAATGCCCCTTGTCATGCCCCGCGAAAGCGGGGCATCCAATAGTCGACGCAGGCTGATTTGAATCTCAGGCTTTGCGACGTCGAGGAGACAGTATGAGACTGCCGCGCGAGATCGGACCCATCCACTTCGTCGGGATCGGCGGGATCGGCATGAGCGGAATCGCCGAGGTGCTGGTCAATCTCGGCTATGCCGTGCAGGGCTCGGACGCCGCCGACAATTACAACCTCGACCGCCTGCGCAAGAAGGGCGCGAAGGTTTCGGTCGGCCACAAGGCCGAGAATGTCGACGGTGCCGAGGTCGTGGTCGTGTCCTCCGCGATCAAGCGCGACAATCCGGAATTGATGGCGGCGCGCGAGAGGCGCATTCCCGTGGTGCGCCGCGCCGAGATGCTGGCCGAGCTGATGCGCTTGAAGAGCTGCGTCGCCATCGCCGGCACCCACGGCAAGACCACGACGACCACGATGGTCGCAACGCTGCTCGACGCCGGCGGGCTCGATCCCACCGTGATCAACGGCGGCATCATCAATGCCTACGGCTCCAACGCGCGGCTGGGAGCCGGCGACTGGATGGTGGTGGAGGCCGACGAGAGCGACGGCACCTTCCTGAAGCTTCCGACCGATGTCGCGATCGTCACCAACGTCGATCCCGAGCATCTCGACCACTTCAAGACCTTCGACGCCGTGCAGGACGCCTTCCGCCACTTCGTCGAGAACCTCCCGTTCTACGGCTTTGCCGTGATGTGCATCGATCATCCCGTGGTGCAGAGCCTCGTCGGCAGGATCGAGGACCGCCGGATCATCACCTACGGGGAAAATCCGCAGGCCGATGCGCGCCTGGTCGATCTCACCGCGGGCGGCGGCGGCTCGAAGTTCAAGGTCGTAATCCGCGACCGCAAGGCAGGCACCACACACGAGATCGCCGACCTCGCGCTCCCGATGCCGGGCCGGCACAACGCCTCCAACGCGACGGCGGCGATTGCGGTCGCTCACGCGCTCGGTGTGTCCGACGACAAGATCCGCAGTGCCATCGCAGGCTTCGGAGGCGTCAAGCGCCGCTTCACCAAGACCGGCAAATGGAACGGCGTCACCGTCATCGACGATTACGGCCATCACCCCGTGGAGATCGCGGCCGTGCTGAAAGCGGCGCGCGATTCCTACACCGGCAAAGTGATCGCCGTGGTGCAGCCGCACCGCTATACCCGCCTACAATCCCTGTTCGAGGAGTTCTGCACCTGCTTCAACGACGCCGATGCGGTGATCGTCGCTGACGTCTACGCCGCCGGCGAGGCGCCGATCGAGGGCGTCGACCGCGATCACTTCGTCGCCGGCCTGCGTGCCCACGGTCATCGCGAGGTGATCCCGCTGCCGGCGGCATCGGAGCTGGCGGGCATCGTCAAAGGGATCGCGAAGCCTGGCGATCTCGTCGTGTGCCTCGGGGCCGGCAACATCACGCAATGGGCGTATACACTGCCGGACCAGTTGAAGGCGCTGGGGTGAGCGAGCGGATGTCGAGCCATCGTCGATCACCGCCCGTGTGGCCACCCCTCTCCCTAACCCTCCCCCGCAAGGGGGGAGGGAACCCGTCCGCCGGTGCCTTCCTCACTCTCGCAAAGGCTCAGACTGCAGCTGTGATGCCAGGTGAGGCGAGCACGCTGGTCAGGCTCCCTCCCCGCTTGCGGGGGAGGGTTGGGGAGAGGGGGAAGCCCCGGGCGCTGGCGGATAGCGTTACGCGACGCAATCTCAACGCAGCTCGCATGTCGGTCGGCGCACCATGAGCTTCCCCGACATCACCCCTTCACTCAAAGCCGCGATGCCCGACCTTCGCGGCCGGCTGCTGGCGAACCAGTCGCTGGCCGAGCTCACCTGGTTTCGCGTCGGCGGTCCGGCGCAGGTGCTTTTCACGCCCGCGAACGAAGACGATCTCGCCTATTTCCTCGCGCGTCTCGCCAGCGACATTCCGGTCTATGTCGTCGGCGTCGGCTCCAACCTGATCGTGCGCGATGGCGGCATTGCGGGCGTCGTGATCCGCCTTTCGCCGCGCGGCTTCGGCGAGGCCACCGCAAGCGGAGACCTCGTCACCGCCGGCGCTGCCGCGCTCGACAAGCGTGTGGCGGAGGTGGCGGCGTCCGCCAATATCGGCGGGCTCGAATTCTACTTCGGCATTCCTGGCACGATCGGCGGCGCGCTGCGCATGAACGCGGGCGCCAATGGCGGCGAGACCAAGAATGTGCTGATCGAGGCGAGGGGTGTGGGGCGCGACGGCACCAAGCACGTCTTCTCCAACGCGGACATGAAGTTCGTCTACCGCAACAGCGGCGTCGATCCCTCCATCATCTTCACCTCCGCCCGCTTTCGCGGCGAGATCAGGGATGCGGAGGCAATCCGCGCACGCATGGCGGAAGTGCAAGCGCACCGCGAGACCGCGCAGCCGATCCGCGAGAAGACCGGCGGCTCGACCTTCAAGAACCCACCGGGTCATTCCGCCTGGAAGCTGGTTGATGCCGCCGGGTGCCGCGGCTTGCGCGTCGGCGGCGCGCAGGTCTCCGAGATGCACTGCAATTTCCTGATCAACACGGGCGATGCCACCGCACACGATATCGAGACGCTGGGCGAGACCGTGCGCGAACGGGTGAAGGCAAATTCCGGAATCGAGCTACACTGGGAAATTAAGCGGATCGGGGTGTCATGATCACCGTCATTCCGGGGAGGCGCAGCGCAACTATGGTGCGCAATTGCGCACCTGAGAATCTCGAGATTCCGGGTTCGATGCTGCGCATCGTCCCGGAATGACAACTGGATAGGTAACGGAGAATATGCGCATCACCATCCTTTTCGGCGGCTCCAACCGGGAGCGTCTGGTTTCGGTCGCCTCGGCTCAGGCCCTGCATCAGGCACTGCCCGAGGCCGATCTCTGGTGGTGGGACGTCGAGGACAAGGTGCATGTCGTCCAGTCGCGGCAGCTGCTCGAACATGCCCGCCCATTCGAGGACGAGTTCAAGCCGGGCACATCGGGCATTCCGCTGGAGCAGGCGCTCGACCAGGCCAAGGCGGAAGGGCGGGTGCTGGTGCTCGGCCTGCATGGCGGGCGGGCCGAGAACGGCGAATTGCAGGTGATGTGCGAGGCGCGCGGCGTGCCCTTCACCGGCTCGGGCTCGGCCTCCTCGCATCTCGCCTTCGACAAGATCGCGGCCAAGCGGTTCGCCGCCCTCGGCGGCGTGACGCCGCCGGCGAATCTTGCGCTTGATAACATCGACGAGGCCTTCGCCGAGTACGGACGGCTGATCGCGAAGCCGGCACGCGACGGCTCGAGCTACGGGCTGATCTTCGTCAACGCCAAGCAGGATCTCGTCGCCGTCCGCAATGCGGCCAGGCACGAAGAGTACGTGATCGAGCCCTATATCGCCGGCGTCGAGGCGACCTGCGGCGTGCTGGAGCGCACCGATGGCTCGATCGTCTCGCTGCCGCCGATCGAGATCATTCCGGGCGAGGGCAGTTTCGACTACGCGGCGAAATATCTCCTGAAGTCGACCCAGGAGATCTGCCCTGGCCGTTTCGCACCTGAGATCACCGCAGCGCTCAAGGAACAGGCGATGCTGGCGCATCGTGCGATGTCCTGCTCCGGCTATTCCCGCTCGGACTTCATTGTCTCGGACAAGGGCCTCGTCTATCTCGAAACCAACACGCTCCCCGGGCTGACCAAGTCCTCGCTCTACCCCAAGGCGCTGAAAGCCGCAGGAATCGAGTTCGTCGACTTCCTGCGCGGCCTGGTCGAGCTCGCCGGGCAGCGCGTGCGGAAATAATCGGAACTGGTTAACGGCCGGATGGGCGAAATCGCCCGGTTTGGCGGCCAAAACCGGTAAAATGCCGGACATCGCGCCACAAATGCCGGATATCGCGGGGCAAAATGCGCATGTCGTTAACGAATTTTACCTTTTGTTTACCAGGACGTCCGAAGGTTAACGCTGGCGGCGCATATGGCGCTTTGGCTGCCGGCGCGTGAGCTGTCGCGGGTGATCTCACCTCCAGCGAACGCTTTGAAGGGGAGAGGTTTTCTTCTGCTGAAGACCAGCACCCGGCCCGGCAGGTCCGAGACGTCATGTTCGCCAGGATCCGCGCGATGTCGCGGGGAAACTGTTGACGAGCCCGTGCAATGGATGGAGCAGGAAGCCTCACCCGATCGGTTTTCAGGTCGCTGAGGCCCCAAGCTGACCTGAAGGCGGCCGCTGTCGGAGCGGTCGTGCTTCTGCGCGAGTGGGTGCAGGACAAGCGACAGGAAAGACTCCAGGCCGCGCGCGCCGCCGCCAAGGACAAGATCAAGAGCAGGGCCAAGGCCGTCGTCGAGCGTGAGCCGCCGCCGCGAATGGTTGCGCTGGTCGAGCGCTATCTGCCGCACCGGGTCGGACTCAGCATGACCGTGCTGCTGCTGATCGGAAGCTGCGGCTTCGGCATCGTCAAGGGCGGCCATCTCCAGGACTTCATCACCGCGGTCAGCGACGCCCGCAACGCGCTGGCCAATTCCGCCGGATTCCGCATCACCTCGGTCGTGATCAACGGCCGCAAGCAGCTCACCCAGGACGAGATCCTCGCCATCGGCGGCGTCAGCGGCCGCTCCTCGCTGCTGTTCCTCGACGCCGAAGCGGTGCGCGACAAGCTCAAGGCCAATCCATGGATCGCGGATGCGACCGTGCTGAAGCTCTATCCGGGCCAGCTCATGATCGAGCTCACCGAGCGCAAGGCGTTCGCGCTGTGGCAGGAGGCCGGCCGGCTTTCCGTCATCGCCGATGACGGCGCCGTGCTCGAACCCTACGTCTCGCGCCGCTTTCTGTCGCTGCCGCTCGTGGTCGGCAAGGGGGCCGACACGCAGGCGCGCGATTTCCTAGCGCTGCTGGCGCGCTATCCGCAGGTCAATTCGGTGACGAAAGCCGCGGTCTTCGTTGGCGAGCGGCGCTGGAACCTGAGGCTCAAGGACGGCCTCGACATCCGCCTGCCCGAGCAGGACGTCGGCAACGCGCTCGCGATGCTGTCGAAGCTCGACAAGGACGACAGGCTGTTCTCCCGCGATATCGTCGCCGTCGACATGCGCCTGCCCGATCGACTGGTGGTGCAGCTGTCCGAGGACGCCGCCAAGGCGCGCGAGGATCAGTTCAAGGACAAGAAGAAAAAGAAGGCCGGGGATTCCGCATGACCGGTCTCGATCGCACCCAGACGCCGAAGACGCGCCCGATGCCGCACAAGCGCGGCGGCATCGTCGCCTGCCTCGACATCGGCACCAGCAAGATCGCCTGCATGATCGCACGGCTAAAGCCGTCGCCCCCGAGCGATGCGCTGCGCGGCCGCACTCATGCGGTGGAACTGATCGGCTACAGCCAGATCCAGTCGCGCGGGATGAAGGCCGGCGCGGTGATCGATCTTACCGAATGCGAGCAGGCGGTGCGCCAGGCCGTCGGGCTCGCGGAGAAAATGGCCAAAGTGCGGGTCGAGTCGGTGCTGCTCTCGGTCTCCGGCGGCCGGCTCTCCGGCCAGCTCGTCGAAGCCGCCGCAGACATCCGTGGCGGCGCCGTGACGCCCGCCGATGTCAGCCGCGTCACCTCCACCGGCATGCGCCACGCCACCGGCGAGGGCCGCACCGTGCTGCACGCGCTGCCGGTCGGCTACACGCTTGACGGCGTCAAGGGCATCCGCGATCCCCGCGGCATGGTCGCGCACCAGTTCGGCGTCGACATGAACGTCGTCACCTGCGACGCCACCGTGGCGCGGAACCTGATGCTGGCGGTGGAACGCTGCCACATCAATGTCGAAGCCATGGCGGCGAGCCCCTATGTGGCCGGCCTGTCGGTGCTGACCGACGACGAGGCCGATCTCGGCGCTGCCGTCGTCGAGATGGGTGCGGGCACGACCACGATCGCGGTCTTTTCCGGCGGGCGCTTCGTGCATGCGGCCGGCTTTGCGGTCGGCGGGCAACACATCACGATGGATCTTGCGCGCGGACTCTCCGCGACCATTGCCGATGCCGAGCGAATCAAGACGTTATACGGCACCGTCATCACCGGCGGATCGGACTCGCGTGAGCTGATGTCTGTGCCGACGGCCGGTGACGAGCAGGATCTGCCGCAGATCGTCTCCCGCGCCACCATCGCGAACATCGTCAAGCACCGTGCCGAGGAAGTCTTCGAAATGGTTCGGGACAAGCTGAAGGATTCGCCCTTCGCCTCAGAGCCCAACGGCCGCGTCGTGCTGTCGGGCGGTGCCTCGCAGCTCACCGGCCTCGTCGAGCTCGGCACCCAGATTCTCGGCCGGCCCGTGCGGGTCGGCCGTCCGCTCGGTTTCGGCCGGCTGCCCAACGAGGCGAAGAACGCCGCGTTCGCGGTGCCGGCCGGACTCCTCGTCTACCCGCAATATGTTCACCTCGAACATGTCGAACCGCGGCATACGCGGCAGCAGGTCAGGACAGGGACCGGCGGATATTTCGGAAAGGTCGGACGATGGCTACGCGAGGGCTTCTGATGACCGCTTTCCGCAATCTTCGATTTTCACCAACTCCCGCGGCCGCCGGCCGGGGCGAACCCACGCGCGCGTGATCGAGAGGCAACCATGACCATCAGCATCAATGTTCCTGATATTCACGAACTGAAGCCCCGGATCACCGTGTTCGGCGTCGGCGGCGCCGGTGGCAACGCCGTCAACAACATGATCACGGCGGGCCTCCAGGGCGTCGACTTCGTGGTCGCCAACACCGACGCGCAGGCGCTGACGATGTCGAAGGCGCAGCGCATTGTGCAGATGGGCACGGCGGTCACGCAAGGGCTTGGCGCCGGCTCGCAGCCGAACGTCGGTGCCGCGGCGGCGGAAGAGGTGATCGACGAGCTGCGCGACCATCTCTCGGGCGCCAACATGGTGTTCGTCACCGCCGGCATGGGCGGCGGCACCGGCACCGGCGCCGCTCCCGTGATCGCCAAGACCGCGCGCGACATGGGCATCCTCACCGTCGGCGTCGTGACCAAGCCGTTCCACTTCGAGGGCGGCCGCCGCATGCGCACCGCGGAAGCCGGCATCAACGAACTGCACAAGGTCGTCGATACGCTCCTGATCATCCCGAACCAGAACCTGTTCCGGGTCGCCAACGAGAAGACCACCTTCGCCGACGCGTTCGCGATGGCCGACCAGGTGCTCTATTCGGGCGTCGCCTGCATCACCGACCTGATGGTCAAGGAAGGCCTGATCAACCTCGACTTCGCCGACGTCCGCGCCGTCATGCGCGAGATGGGCAAGGCGATGATGGGCACCGGCGAAGCCTCCGGCGACAAGCGCGCGCTGACGGCCGCTGAAGCCGCGATCGCCAACCCGCTGATCGACGACAGCTCGATGAAGGGCGCCAAGGGCCTCCTCATCTCCATCACCGGCGGCAAGGACCTCACCCTGTTCGAGGTTGACGAGGCCGCGACCCGCATCCGCGAGGAAGTCGACCAGGACGCCAACATCATCGTCGGCGCGACCTTCGACGAAGCGCTCGACGGCCTGATCCGCGTCTCCGTGGTCGCCACCGGCATCGAGCAGGCCGCGATCGCCCGCAACAGCCAGGCGACCTCCGCGCCCGTCGCAAACCCGGCACCGCAGGCGCAGCAGGCGGCCGCACCTGCCGCCGCTGCCGAGAGCCGTCTCGCCGACCTGACCGCGCGGCTCCGTGCCGACAACCAGCGTCTGGCCGAACGCGCCCAGAAGCTGGAAGCGCAGCCCCCGGCCGCGGCTCCGGCCGCCGCCGCGCCCCGTCCCAACGTCGAGCGTGCTGCGCTCGCCGCCATCGCCGCTGCCGTTGCCGAAACCCCGCAGCCGCCGGCGCCGCCGCAGACCTATGGCGACGTCACCGTGCGTCCGATCGCGCAGAAGCCGACCCTGTTTCCGGAGCCTGACATGACCCCGGTCGCCATGCAGGAGCCGATGACGCCCGAAAACTTCATTCCGCCGCAGGCGGAACGTCCGCCGGTCCGTGCGCCGCGGATGCCGCGCATCGAGGAACTGCCGATGCCGGCCCAGGCCGAGATCCGTCAGGCCCGCGGCGAGGTCGAGGAAGAGACCCCCCAGAAGACCCGCCTGTCGCTGCTTCAGCGCCTCGCCAATGTCGGCCTCGGCCGTCGCGACGAGGAGAGCGAGCCGCCGGTCGCGGCCCGTACCGCCGGTCCCGCCATGCCGCCGCTGCCTGAGCGCCGCCCGCAGAAGACCGTGGCGCAGCAGATCGCATCCAGCGAGCCGGTATCGGAGTATGCCCGTCGTCCTGCGCCGCAGGGCTTGGACATGCATGGCCGCCCGGCCCCTGTTGCGCCGGCGCCACAGGGCGACGACCATCTTGATATCCCGGCCTTCCTGCGCCGGCAGGCGACCTGAGGAATGTTACAATAAGGCAGACGGAAAAAGGTCTCGGCAGCAAGCTTGCCGGGACCTTTCCTTTTATCCCGTGCAGACCCGGGTTATTTTGCCAAGCGACTGATTTTAAATCATTAATTACGCATTTGTTGGTTCAGTAAAACTGCCGATAACGGTCTCAAGCCTGGGCTCAATTTGGTTAAGCCTTGGCGCGAATACGGCGGGTTTGGGGTAACAATCGGTAAAAAAGCGTGAGTTGGCGCTGTTTGAGGCAGTGACTATGGTTTGCCGTGACTTGGGGATACGGATTCGCGGGGCGTCGGCTCTGACCGGCGAGGCGAGTTTGTATAAGTCGCGATGATCGTAGTGGGGCGGTTTCTGATGAAATTCAACCGGCAAACAACGCTTCGTGCGCAAGCCTCCGTGGCAGGCGTAGGCGTTCATTCCGGTCTTCCCGTCACTCTCACCCTCGGGCCTGCGCCTGTCGACGCAGGTTTTATTTTTGTCCGTACGGGCCTCGAGGGAAGCGACCGTGAAGTTCAGGCGACTGCCGAGCATGTGGTGGCGACCGACTTCGCGACCGTTCTCGGCGATCGCAGTGGTCCGCTGGTATCCACCGCCGAGCACGTGCTTGCCGCACTGCGGGGTATGGGGGTCGACAACGCCACCATCGAGATCGACGGTCCCGAAGTGCCGATCATGGACGGCAGCGCCGCAGCCTTCATTGCGGCGATCGACCAGGCCGGCATCGTCACCCAGCCGGCGCAGCGCCGTCTCATTCAGGTTTTGAAGCCGATCTCGGTCAAGATCGGCGACTCCTTCGGCGAGATCAGGCCGCATGCCAGCGGCTTCCGCGTCGAGGTCGAGATCGACTTCACCAATCCCGTCATCGGCCAGCAGAGCTACGTCTTCGACCTCAATCCTGAAGGTTTCCGGCGCGAGATCGGCCGTGCCCGGACTTTCGGTCTGATGTGCGATGTCGCGCGGCTCTGGAGCGCGGGCTATGCCCTCGGCGCCTCCTTCGACAACACCGTCGTGTTCGATGAAGAGCGGCTGCTCAATACAGAGGGCCTGCGCTACGCCGATGAATGCGCCCGCCACAAGGTGCTGGATGTGATCGGCGACCTCTCGCTGGCCGGCCTGCCGCTGCTTGGCGCCTACCGCTCGGTCCGCGGCGGCCACAAGCTCAACCACGCTGTCCTGACCGCGCTGCTCGCCGACCGTACCGCCTGGCGGGTGGTCGAGGGCGAGGCGGTCCGCCGCACCACGCGTCCCGTGGGCGAAACCGGTCGCGGTATCGTCGGCGGTCGGATCGCGGCGGCCTACGGGCCGGACGTGTCCTGACGAGACCTGTCGGCGCGCGCGTGTGACGACGATTTGCCCCCCGGGAAACTCCTGGTAACCAAGATCGGCTAGCATTGCGGCACGTTCGCCTTAATCCGGGCGAAATGCCTGCCTATCCGATGGGTTAACGATTGTTTTTCGGATCCATCGACGTGGTCGCATGGCAGGCACCACGGTTACATTTTGCGCCCAGGACGGGGTTCGTGGGCTGGCGGGCACCGCATCACAGGGCGTCAGGGCTTAAACTCATGTCGGCACAGCGTATGACGCGCGGATATTTCTCGGTCTCGTCGCGAGCCCGTGGGCTGCTGCAGGCCGTCACCTTCATCATGCTCGCGCTGCCGCTCGCCGGCTGCGGCACCGGCTCGCTCTGGGACAAGTTCACGGCCAAGGACGACACCTTCATCGAGGAGCCCGCCGACAAGATCTACAATGAGGGCTTGTACCTCATGAACGAGAAGAAGGACATGAAGGCGGCGACCAAGAAGTTCGAAGAGGTCGACCGCCAGCATCCTTATTCCGACTGGGCCCGCAAGTCGCTGCTGATGTCGGCCTATGCGTCCTATCAGGGCGGCGACTATGACGGCTGCATCGGCGCCGCCACCCGCTACGTCACTCTGCATCCCGGCAGCCCGGACGCGGCCTATGCGCAATATCTGATCGCCGCCTCCCACTACGACCAGATTCCGGACATCAGCCGCGACCAGGCCCGCACCGAGAAGGCGATCGCCGCTCTGGAAGAGGTGGTGCGCAAGTATCCGACGTCCGAATATGCGACTTCGGCCAAGGCCAAGATCGAGGGTGCGCGCGACCAGCTCGCCGGCAAGGAAATGAACGTCGGCCGCTACTACGCCCAGAAGCGCGACTACACGGCCGCGATCAACCGCTACAAGACCGTCGTCACGCAGTACCAGACCACCCGCCATGTCGAGGAGGCGCTGTTCCGGCTCACCGAGGCCTATATGGCGATCGGCATCGTCGGCGAGGCGCAGACCGCGGCGGCCGTGCTTGGGCACAATTTTCCTGACAGCCGCTGGTACAAGGACGCCTATAATCTTGTAAAATCCGGCGGTCTCGAGCCGAGCGAGAATCAGGGGTCCTGGATCAGCCGGACCTTCAAGAAGATGGGACTCGGCTAGGAAATTTGGTTCCATGCTGGCGCGTCTGTCGATCCGTGACATCGTCCTGATCGAACGGCTCGATATCGAATTCGCCTCGGGCCTCGCGGTTTTGACCGGCGAGACCGGTGCGGGCAAATCCATCCTGCTCGATGCCTTTGCACTGGCGCTCGGCGGCCGGGGCGATGCAGGCCTCGTGCGCCACGGCGCGGAGCAGGGGCAGGTCACCGCCGTATTCGATGTCCCAAAGAATCACCCCGCAGCGAAGATCCTCGCCGAGAACGGCCTCGACGGCACAAGTGTCGAGGAGTCTTGCGAGATGATTCTCCGTCGGGTGCAGCTCGCCGACGGCCGCACCCGCGCCTTCATCAATGACCAGTCGATCAGCGTGCAGACGCTGAAGGCGGTCGGTGCCGCCCTGGTCGAGATCCACGGCCAGCACGACGAGCGCGCGCTGGTCGATGCCGCCACCCACCGCCGCCTGCTCGATGCTTTTGCCGGCCTGGAGACGGACGTCGCGGCGGTCGAAGCGCTCTGGCACGCGCGCCGCACCGCCAACACCGCGCTGGAGGAGCATCGCGCCGCCATGGAGAGCGCCGCGCGCGAGGCCGATTATCTCCGCCATGCCTCCGACGAGCTGAAGCAGCTTGCTCCCAAGGATGGCGAGGAGACCGCGCTGGCCTCGCGCCGCACCACCATGATGCAGGGCGAGAAGATCGCCTCCGACCTGCGCGAGGCGCAGGAGGCGGTCGGCGGCAATCATTCGCCGGTCGCCTCGCTGTCGGCAGCGGTGCGCCGGCTGGAGCGCCGCGGCGTCAACTCGCCGGCACTGGTCGAGCCTGCGGTGAAGGCGATCGACGCTGCGATCAATGCGCTGGAGGAAGCCGATCAGCATCTCCAGGCGGCGCTGGCCGCGACCGATTTCGATCCGGCCGAGCTCGAGCGCATTGAGGAACGGCTGTTCGCGCTTCGCGCCGCCTCGCGCAAATATTCGACGCCGGTCGACGGCCTCGCCGCGCTTGCCGCCAAATATGCCGCGGACGTCGTGCTGATCGATGCCGGCGCCTCGCGGCTCAAGAAGCTGGAGCAGGCCGCGATCGAGGCAGACGGCCGCTATGCCGCCTCCGCCAAGAAGCTGTCACTGGCGCGGCAGAAATCGGCGGAGAAGCTCAACAAGGCGGTCAATGCCGAGCTCGCGCCGCTCAAGCTCGAACGCGCCAAATTCATGACCCAGGTCGAGACCGACGAGGCCGCGCCGGGACCGCAAGGCTTCGACCGTGTCGAGTTCTGGGTCCAGACCAATCCGGGCACCAAGCCGGGTCCGCTGATGAAAGTCGCCTCCGGCGGCGAGCTGTCGCGCTTCCTCCTTGCGCTCAAGGTCGTGCTGTCCGACCGCGGCTCGGCGCCGACTCTGGTGTTCGACGAGATCGACACCGGTGTCGGCGGTGCGGTCGCGGACGCCATCGGCGGGCGCCTGGCGCGCCTTGCCGGCAAGGTCCAGGTCATGGCCGTGACGCACGCCCCGCAGGTCGCCGCCCGCGCCGACCAGCACCTCTTGATCTCCAAGGATGCCCTGGACAAGGGCAAGCGCGTCGCCACCCGCGTCAATACGCTCGCCGCCGACCACCGCCGAGAGGAGATCGCGCGCATGCTCGCGGGCGCGGAGATCACGGCCGAGGCGAGGGCGGCCGCAGAGAGGCTGCTCAAGGCGGCGACGGCTTGACTCTCGTGTCCCGGACGCGGTGCAGCGCGTAGCGCTGCTCCGCAGAGCCGGCAACTGTTATGTTGATGGTGCGATTTTATAGGGTTTTCGGTCGCGCAGCATTGCGTTGAGGATGGTCAGCAGCTTCCTTGCGACAGCAATGAGGGCGAGCTTTGCTGGTTTGCCGGCCAGACGGAGCCGGTCATAGAAGATTTTGAAGTGATCGGCGCGACGAACGGCGTTGAGAGCAGCCATGTAGAGGGCGTCGCGGACGCGCTTTCGTCCGCCGCCGATCTTGCGCTTGCCACGATAAGCCCCGCTATCGACATTGAAGGGAGCCAGGCCGGCAAGAGCGGCCACCTCCTTTGGCCCGAGACGCCCAAGTTCGGGCATCTGGGTGAGGAGTTGCATGCAAGCGACGGGTCCCACGCCGGGCACCGAGCGCATCAACTGTGCATCATTGGCAAGCTCCGGTTCGGCTTTGACGAGCGCATGAATCTCAGTGTCGATTTCGGCGATCTCATCATTGAGGACCTCGATGAGGCGAGCGATGCGTTCCACCATGGCGCGGTCCTCGGCTTCGCTGCGGCGGTTCTTTTCCTGGGCCCTCATGGCAACCAGTTGGTCCCGCCGTTTTGCAAGCCTTGCCAAAGTGTTGCGAGCAGGCGTCGCGGCCTGCTCGGTGGCGGGCTTCATGGCGCGGGCAAAGGCCGCCAGCATCCGCGCATCGATCGGATCGGTCTTGGCGAGCTGGCCGCTGGCGCGGGCAAAGTCGCGGGCACGGGCCGGATTGATCCGGGCAAAGCGGATGCCGGCCCGATGCAGGGCCTCCCGAAGCTCGAGGTCATAGACCCCCGTAGCCTCGAAGACGATCAGCGCATCACATCGCCAACGCGCCACCAGCTGTGTGATGGCCTGTGGCGCGTTGGCGATGCGTTCCGCTACGCCGATGGCCTCATCGAAAATATCAAGGTGATGTTTGGAGATGTCGATCCCGACGCAACGAGAGGATATGATCACGGTGCCTGTCCCTGTGATGCGAGGTCTGTTGACGCAGCCTCGTGCAACTGTTCAGGTTGATAGATGGAACGGGCGGGAGACCGAGCCGGCTCACGGCGTCAAGCGCCAAGGACCCAACGGCTTCCCGCCCACCATCATCATGCCAGACTTCCCAGACACAGGGACCCAGAGCTCCCGTCGCATGGGCCCCGGCTCTGCAGCGCACCGAGGCGCTGCGCTGCGTCTGGGGCACGAGATTTCCACAAGCCTTTACCCCTCGGCCCGCTCCGTCGTATCCAAGCACCATGGCAAGAGCAGCAAAATCGAAACCGTTTCGCGACGTCGCCGACCTCACCAAGGCGCAGGCCAAGGTCGAGCACATGCGGCTCGCGCTCGAGATCGAGGGGCACAACGAGCGCTACTATCAAGAGGACGCGCCCACCGTCACCGACGCGGAGTACGACGCGCTGCGCCAGCGCTTCAACGCGATCGAGAAGCGCTTTCCCGAGTTCGTCACCGCGGACTCGCCCTCGCAGAAGGTCGGCGCGGCGCCGTCGGGCCGTTTCAAGAAAGTCCGGCATGCCGTTCCCATGCTGTCGCTCGACAACGCCTTTGCGGAGGAGGACGTGCGCGACTTCGTCGGCCGCATCGTGCGCTTTCTGAAGCTCGACGACGACAAGGTCAATTTCTCCGCCGAGCCGAAGATCGACGGGCTCTCGATGTCGCTGCGCTACGAGGGGGGCGAGCTCGTCACCGCCGCAACGCGCGGCGACGGTGCGGTCGGAGAGGACGTCACCGCCAACATCCGCACGCTCGAAGACGTGCCGCAGAAGCTGAAGGGCCGCAACGTTCCAGATGTCTGCGAGGTGCGCGGCGAAGTCTATATGACCAAGAAGGCGTTCCTTGCCCTCAACGAGCGGCAGAAGGCCGAAGGCGGTACCGTTTTCGCCAATCCGCGCAACTCGGCCGCGGGCTCGCTCCGGCAGAAGGACCCGACCATCACCGCCTCGCGCCCGCTCGGCTTCTTCGCCTATGCGTGGGGCGAGATGAGCGCGATGCCGGAAGGGACCCAGAGCGGCATGATCCACTGGTTCGAGCGCTGCGGCTTCAAGACCAATCCGCTGACCAAGCTCTGTCACTCCGTCGAGGAGCTGCTCGCCTTTCATCATGCGATCGAGGAGCAGCGCGCGCGGCTCGACTACGACATCGACGGCGTCGTCTACAAGGTCGACCGCATCGATTGGCAGGAGCGGCTTGGCTTCGTGTCGCGCACGCCGCGCTGGGGCATCGCGCACAAATTCCCGGCCGAGCGCGCCATGACGGTATTGCGCGACATCGAGATCCAGGTCGGCCGCACCGGTTCGTTCACGCCGGTCGGCAAGCTCGAGCCGGTCGGCGTCGGCGGCGTGATCGTGCAGAACGTCACGCTGCACAATGAGGACTACATCAGGGGCATCGGCAACAAGGGCGAGGTGCTGCGCGAGGGTCGCGACATCCGCATCGGCGACACCGTCGTGATCCAGCGCGCCGGCGACGTCATCCCGCAGGTAGTCGATGTCGTCATCGACAAGCGTCCCCGCGGTGCCAAGGAGTTCCACTTCCCGAAGAAGTGCCCGTGTCCGCTGCACACTGACGTCGTGCGCGAGGAGACGGCGACGGGCGAGGAGGGCTCGCGCGCCCGCTGCACCGGCGAGTTCGCCTGTCCCTATCAGAAGATCGAGCACCTCAAGCTGTTCGTCTCGCGGCGCGCCTTCGACATCGACGGCCTCGGCGAGAAGCAGCTCCAGTACTTCTTCGACGAGGGCTGGGTGAAGGAGCCTGCCGACATCTTCACGCTGGAGAAGCGCAACGCGAGGCTCAAGCTCGAGGAGATCGAGGGCTATGGCACGACCTCGGTCCGCAATCTGTTCGGTGCCATCGAGAGCCGGCGCAGAAT
This sequence comes from Bradyrhizobium sp. USDA 326, assembly GCF_049739485.1. Lineage (NCBI taxonomy): Bacteria > Pseudomonadati > Pseudomonadota > Alphaproteobacteria > Hyphomicrobiales > Nitrobacteraceae > Bradyrhizobium > Bradyrhizobium sp. USDA 326. Next base: position 764,177 of record NZ_JBMGQA010000001.1, on the reverse strand, counting down.
CGCGCTGGAGCGCTTCATTTATGCGCTCGGCATGCGCCATGTCGGCGAGACCACGGCGCTGGCCCTGGCGCGCGGCTACGGCTCGTGGGACGCCTTCCACGATGCCTGCCTCAAGGTCGCCAAGGGCGACGAGGAGGCGATCGCGGAGATGGACGCGCTCGACCAGATCGGCGACACCGTGATCAAGAGCATCGCCGATTATTTCGGCGAGAGCCACAACCGCGGCATCGTCGAGCGGCTGACGGAGGAGGTCGAGATCGTCGACGCCGAGAAGCCGAAGAGCAACTCGGCCGTCGCCGGCAAGACCGTGGTGTTCACGGGCTCGCTGGAGAAGATGACGCGGGATGAAGCCAAGGCGACGGCGGAGCGTCTAGGGGCAAAGGTGTCGGGCTCGGTGTCGAAGAAGACCGATCTCGTCGTCGCCGGCCCCGGCGCGGGCTCGAAACTCGCGGAAGCCAACAAGCACGGGGTGAAGGTGCTGACCGAAGACGAGTGGCTGAAGCTGATCGGGGAGTGAGGTTTCTCTCCGTCATTGCGAGAAGCGTAGCGACGAAGCAATCCAGACTGTATCCGTGGTGACAGTCTGGATTGCTTCGCCGCGCTCGCAATGACGGGGAGAGGGCGGCCCCCCTCACATCATCCCCGTCTCTTCCTCCTCGGCCTGCTCGATCAGCGTCTCGCTCACCACCACCTCGCGTCGAGGCACGACGAAGATCATCATGCAGGCACAGAGCAGCGAGATCGCGAGGACCGCGCCGGTGAGCGGCAGCGTCGTGGCGGAGTGGCCGCCGAGATAGGCGCCGAATTGCGACATCAGTGCGCCGATGCCCTGCTGGAGGAAGCCCATCGCACCTGAGGCGGTGCCGGCCGCCTCCGGGCGGATGCTGATCGCGCCGGCGGCGGAATTCGCCATCACGAAGGCATTGCCGACCATCACGATCATCTGCGTGCCGAACAGCCAGGCGGGCGCTTCGTTCCAGCCGGCGAAGCTCCACAGCAGGTTCAGCAGGCTGCCGCAGAGCTGCAGGCCGAGCCCGAACCAGATCAGCTTCTCCAGCGAGTGCCGCGGCGCGAAGCGCACGCAGAGCAGATTGCCGATCAAATACGCAAAGCCGGTCGTTGCGAACCACGCGCCGTACTCGGCGCTGCTGCGGCCCATCTGCGTCACGACGATATAGGGGCCGCCACCGGCGAAGGTGAAGATGATCTGCGAGGCCAGCACCTGGCACATGACATAGCCGACGAAGGCGCGATTGCGGATCAGCATGCCGACGTCGCCGCGGAAGCCGCCGCCGGCGGCGCGGCTGCGGCGGGTCTCGGGCAGCGCCACCGCGATACCGACGGCGACAACGATCGCGGCGATGGTGATGGCGTAGAAGATCGCGCGCCAGCCGAACGCAGTCTCGATCAGGCCGCCGGTGAGCGGCGAGACCATCTGCCCGATCATCAGCGCCGCGATCACGAGGCTGATCATCGAGGCGACGCGATCCCGCTCGTAGATGTCGCGGATGATGGCGCGGCTCACCACCATGCCGGCGGCGCCGCCCAGCGCCTGGAAGAAGCGTGCCGCGATCAGCTGCGGCAGGTTTTGCGCGAAGATGCAGGCGACGCTGGCCGCGACCATCAGCGCCAGTCCTCCGAGCAGCACCGGGCGCCGTCCGAACCGGTCCGACAGCGGCCCCATGATCAGCTGCGACAGCGCGATGCCGACCATGTAGAGCGACACCGTCATCTGCGCGATCGAGATGTCGCTGCCGAAATTCGTCGCCAGTACCGGCAGCGCCGGTACCAGCATGTAGAGTGAGATCGGCGCGATCCCGGTCATCACGACCAGCAGCAGCAACACCACGCGCGATGTCGCGATGTTGCTGGCCGCTTCCGGCGGCTTGCTGATCATGCCGTGCATACGTGTCCGTCTCTCGAATTCGAATCGACTGTAGCGCGCCCGCGCAAGACGGATATCGGCGTTTCGGAATGCGGCTATACGGATTCCGGGACGGTTATGATGACGGCACGATGGCGACCGATTGGGCGCGTTGTTTGTGCCACAAAAGGCAGGTGTCATTCCCCGCCTTCGCGGGGCATGACGGCGGTGGTGGAGGAAAAAGCATTGCGCAAATCGCGTAGTGCCATGCGCGGCGGAACGACGACCTTACGCCTTCAGCTCCGCCGTCGCCTGATCGAGCCAGGCCCTCGTCGCCTCGTCCAGCGCCGGCCGCACCTGGTCCCTCACGCGCGCATGATACGCATTGAGCCAGTCGAGTTCATCGCGGCTCAGCATCGCCGCATCGATCAGCCGGCGGTCGATCGGCGCCAGGGTCAGCGTCTCGAACGCGTTCATCGGCTTCTCGGCGCCCTTGATGTCGGAGGCGACGACCAGCTCGAGGTTCTCGATGCGGATGCCGAAACCGTCCGCCTTGTAGTAGCCGGGCTCGTTGGAGAGGATCATGCCGCGCTTCAGCGGCGTGGTGCCGAGCTTCGAGATCCGCGCCGGCCCTTCGTGCACGGAGAGATAGCTGCCGACGCCGTGGCCGGTGCCGTGCTCGAAATCAAGGCCGGCAGCCCAGAGATATTGCCGCGCCATCGTGTCGAGCTGCGCGCCCGTGGTGCCGTCGGGGAAGACCGCGCGCGCAATCGCGATATGGCCGCGCAGCACGCGGGTGAAGCGGTCGCGCATCTCGTCCGTGGGCTCGCCGACCGCCATGGTCCGCGTGACGTCGGTGGTGCCGTCTTCATATTGCGCGCCGGAATCGATCAGCAGCAGGTCGCCGGGCTCGATCCGCCGGTTGCTCTTGCGCGTCACGCGGTAGTGCACGATGGCGCCGTTCGGGCCGGTGCCGGAGATGGTTGGAAACGACACGTCCCTGAGCGCACCGGTATCGCGGCGGAATGTTTCCAGCGCCTCGACCGCGTCGATCTCGGTGAGCTTGCCGCTTGGGGCCTCGCGATCGATCCATGCGAGAAAGCGTGCCAGCGCCACGGCGTCGCGCACATGGGCCGTCTTGGTGCCCTTGATCTCGGTCGCGTTCTTGACCGCCTTGAGCAGTGCCACGGGATCGCTGCCGCGCACTGGCTTGCCGCCGGCGCCCGCGATCAGCCGGCTCAGCGCGTCGGCCGCGGTGGCGTTGTCGAGCGCGATCGCCGCGCCGCTTTTGGCAAGCGCCATCAGTGTCGGCGCCATGGCGTCCGGTTCTCGCACGTCGGCGGACTGCTCGAGATGGTCGCGCGTGAGATTGGAGAGCTTGCGGTGATCGATGAAGACGGTGGGGCGGCCGTCCTTCGGCACCAGCGCGTAGGACAGCGGCAGCGGCGTGTGCGCGACGTCGGCGCCGCGGATGTTGAAGGTCCAGGCCACCGCGTGGCTGTCAGACAGCACCAGCGCATCGGTTCCGAGCTTGGCGATCTCGTCCCTGATCTGCCTCAGCTTCTCGGCTTCAGTGACGCCGGCATTCTGAAGACCGTGCACGGCGACGGGAGCGAGCGGCGGCTGCGGCCGGTCGTGCCAGATCGCGTCGATCGGATTGCTGTCGACGGCCACCAGCTCGGCGCCGGCCTTGGTGCAGGCTGCGGACAGGCGTTCGGCTGCCGCATAAGTGTGCAGCCACGGATCGAATCCCAGGCGGTCACCGGCTTTCAGATGCGCCGCCACCCAGCTCTCCGGCGGCGGGTCGATCAGCGATTCCACGGCCCAGGCCTTTGCGTCGACCTGCTTGGCGGCCTGAAGCGTGTAGCGGCCGTCGACGAACACCGCAGCCTCCTGGGGCAGCACCACTGCCAGCCCCGCCGAGCCCGTAAAGCCGGTCAGCCAGGCCAGCCGCTCTTCCGATGGCGGCACATATTCGTTCTGCTGCTGATCGGCGCGTGGAATCACGAAGCCGGTCAGCTTGCGACGGGCGAGTTCTTCGCGAAGTGCGGCCAGCCGTGCCGTCAATGCGACGCCGGCTTCCGGCTCCTCGAATGTCTGGAAGTGTGCTTCGAACATGGTGGATCACTTTAGGATCATGGGGATCGGTCCGCAATCTCGACGCATTTGCGTCGCATGTGGCATGGACCGTGCTTGAAATAGTTCCGGTCGAATCGAGTGGAGTAAAGGATGCGGCAGCTGCGCTTCATCCGGATAACAGGGAAATTCGAGCAAGTGGTTCATCTCAACGGCGAGGGGACACACGATGCCAGCGTTCACGTTTGAGAAGATTTCGCCGCCGGTGCGCCGCGGCCCGGCTGCAACACCACCGAAGAAGCCGCGTGGCCTCATCAGCCAGATGATCGACCGTTTCGCCGAGCGCCGCGCGAGGCGCGCCTTGCAGGACCAGCCCGTGATGCGCCGCGACGAGAAGCCGGCGGAGTAGGGCGGCAACGGCGATTCCGTCGGGTGGGCGAAGGGCGCGAAGCGCCGTATCCCCTATCATTCCGCGATTTTAGATTGGGCCTGCTTCGCCTAACTACCCCGCGGCCCCTCGCTCACCCCACCTTCCGCAGCAACAAACTGCTCCACCCCTCGATCCGCAGATGCTTCAGCGGCACGAGGCCCCGCGCGCGATAGGCGGCGATCACGGCGGGGGCCTGGTGCGTCAGCAGGCCGGAAAGGATGACGCGGGCGCCAGGCGCAAGGTGCCGCACCATAGGACTCGCCAATTGCCGCAGCGGATTGGCAAGGATGTTCGCGAGCACCAGGTCGAACCGGCCCGCGCGCGCAAAGTCCGGCGCAGCAAACCCAATGGCGCGGATCACCCGCACATTGTTGCCGACTTCGTTCAGCGCGGCGTTCTCGGCCGCCACCCGCACCGAGGGCGGATCGATGTCGGAGGCAAGCACGGCGCGATGCAGCGCCTTCGCCGCTGCAATCGCCAGCACGCCGGTCCCGGTGCCGAGGTCGAGCACGTTGCGCGGCAGGGAACTCTTCAGGACATGGTCAAGCAGAAGTAAACAGCCCCGCGTCGTGCCGTGGTGGCCGGTGCCGAAGGCGAGCGCCGCCTCGATCTCGATGGCCTGCTTGTTCGGCGCCACACGGTCGCGGTCATGGCTGCCGTGCACGACGAAGCGCCCGGCCGGGACGGGGACGAGATCCTCCAGGCTGGCCTTGACCCAGTCCCTGGCCTCGACGATGTCGAAGGCGAGCGTCTCGGCAATCTCATTTCCTGCTGAAACTGCAACGAGTTCGCGCAGCCAGGCTTGATCCGGGGCCTCGGCGAAATGGAGCGTGACGTCCCATTGTCCGTTCGGCTGCTCGAAGGCTGCGACGGCCGCATCGCCCTCGAAAAATACCTCGGTGAGCACGTCGACGACGCGCCTGGCGTCGGCCTCGCTGCCGATTGAAAAGCTGGCGCGATGGGTGGGGGAAGGCTGCATTCAAGGTTCCGTTCAGTTCAATTTATCAAGCTTTTGGTGCCAATGTTCCCGACAATTTGCGGTTCCCGGATTAACTGGACCTAAGGTTCCACCCTGTACATCTCTAGTACTGAATCCAGCTAGCACAGCTTGGAGTTGAAACGGAGGCGAGTCTTGAAGCACATGGTTCAGAAGTTCTGGTCGGACGAGTCGGGTGCAACCGCGATCGAGTACGGTCTGATTGCCGCGGGTATCGCGCTGGCGATCATCACCGTGGTGAACGGCCTGGGCACCACCATGAATGAGAAGTTCACTTCGATTAGCACCTCCTTGAAGTAATTTCCGCCTCCATTTTCCAGGGGGCTGTTTTTTCGGCAAGAGGCTGTTCCTGATCACCGCCCGCCAGGAATTCCCCTGGCGGGCGAGATCGTTTTTGCAGCGTCTGTTTCCGCGGATATTCACAGGTTGTCCGCGGGCTTGCCGGGACCCCGTCCACCGCTTTTCCCGCGATTGTCCCTACGATTTTCCACCGGCTATCCCCAGGATCAGGCCCGACGGACTTGCCCGGCATCCTCCGCCCGACCACAGACCTTTCGACAGCCTGTCCACAAGCAATCCACAGACCTATCCACGGCCTCTGAACAGCGACCGGTGATCCCGCAGGATCGCCTGCGCCGCGTTGTGCCCGGGCGCGCCGGTGACGCCGCCGCCGGGATGGGCCCCGGAGCCGCAATGGTACAAGCCCTTCAGGGGCCCGCGGTAATCGGCATGGCCCAGCATCGGCCGTGCCGAGAACAATTGGTTCAGTGTCAGCGCGCCGTGGAAGATATCGCCTCCCAACAGGCCGAACTGCCGTTCGAGATCGAGCGGGGACAGGATCTGGCGGCCGAGCACGCTCGCCGCAAAGCCGGGCGCGTATTTGTCCACCGTCGCGATCATGAGATCGGCGACCTCTTCGCGATGGTCGTCCCACGACCTTCCATCGGGAAGCTCCGGCGCGACATGCTGGCAGAACAGGCTCGCGACATGCTTGCCTGCGGGTGCCAGCGTGTCGTCGAGCGTCGAGGGGATCAGCATCTCGACGACGGGGGCGCGGCTCCAGCCCTGCGCCCGCGCATCGAGAAAGGCGCGGTCCATGTAGCCAAGGCTCGGCGCCAGGATGATGCCGGAAGAGAGATGATCGCCCTCGCCCGGCAGCGCCGTGAAGGAGGGCAGGTGGTCCAGCGCCACGTTCATGCGGAAGGTGCCGGAGCCGTTCTTCCAGTGCCGGATGCGGGCGAGGAAGTCCGCAGGGAGAGCGTCGGCCGCGACCAGCCGCGTGTAGAGCAGCTTTGGATTGACATTGGCCGCGACGTATTTCGCGCGGACGGTCTCGCCGTTCTCCAGCACCACGCCGACGGCGCGGTCGCGCTCGACGATGATCTCTCGGACGCCGGCATCGGTGTCGATGACAACGCCGCGGTCGCCGGCCGCGCGCCCCATCGCCTGCGTGATCGCGCCCATGCCGCCGATGGCATGGCCCCAGACGCCCTTCTTGCCGTTCACCTCGCCGAAGGCGTGATGCAGCATCACATAGGCCGAGCCGGGGGCATAGGGGCTGGCATAGTTGCCGACGATGGTGTCGAAACCGAACAGCGCCTTGACCAGATCATGCTCGAAACGTTCATCCAGCATTTCGCCGGCCGAACGGGTGAAGAGATCGAGCAGGCTGCGGCTCTGTTCCAGCGTGAGGCCGCGCAGGATGTTGGCGCTCTGGAGCGCATTCACGGCCTCGCGGATCGCGCTCGTGCCAAATCCGTCGAGCAGGTTCGGCGGCGCGCGCAGCACGAACTGCCTGAGCACGTCGGCGATGTCCTCCAATTCGCGCGAGAAGCCGTCGAGGGCCTCCGCATCATGCGCGCTGAGCCGGGCGACCGACGCTTTCGTCCGCCCCTCGCCGGTGAGGAGATAGCTGCCGTCGGGCGCGGGCAGAAAATTCTGCGCGCGCCGTTCGACGATCCGCAGGCCGTGCTCGGCGAGCTTGAGGTCACGGATCACCTGCGGATTGAGCAGGCTCACGGTGTAGGCCGCGACCGAATTGCGGTATCCCGGATGAAACTCCTCCGTGACTGCGGCCCCGCCGACCACCTTGCGGCGCTCGACCACGCGCACCCGCAGGCCCGCCATCGCGAGATAGGCCGCACAAGTGAGGCCGTTGTGGCCAGCGCCGATGATGACGACGTCGCTTTCGGTCATGAAGAATGCAAGGCCCAGTCCACTGTCAGTCCGGGGCTCGCGAAGCGAGAGCCCGGAATCTCGAGGTTCCGGGTTCGATGCTTTGCATCGCCCCGGAACGACTCCCTTATATCAGGCAATTCCCGATGCAACATCACGCCCCCCTTTATTGCCCGTTCAGGCGCGGTGTGCTCCATTGCGCGCGGTCCGGCGCCCGCCGGATTTGAGCCGGAGTTTTCATGGATTCCATCGTGCAACCCGCCGCCACGGAGCAGCCTTCCTCGTCGCGCAACCGGCTGCTGCTGACGGTCTACACTGCTGCGATCTTCGTCAGCGCGCTGCTGCTGTTCTCGGTGCAGCCGCTGTTCACGAAGATGGTGCTGCCGCGGCTCGGCGGCTCGCCGGCGGTGTGGTCGGTGGCGATGGTGTTCTTCCAGTCGCTGCTGCTGGCCGGCTACGCCTACGCGCATCTCTTGATGCAGGCGCGGCGCCGCATCGTTCCCGTCGCGGTGCATATGGCGCTGCTGATCGCGGCCTTCGCGACGCTGCCGCTCGGCATCGCCTCCGCCTATGGCGAGCCGCCCGCTTCGGGCTATGCGTTCTGGCTGCTCGGCCTGTTCGTGGTGTCGATCGGGCTGCCGTTCTTTGCGCTCGCCGCCAACAATCCGCTGCTGCAGGCCTGGTTCGTCCGCACCGGCCATCCCGCCGGGCACGATCCCTATTTCCTCTATGCCTCCTCCAACATCGGCAGCTTCCTCGCACTGTTGTCTTATCCGTTCCTGCTCGAGCCGATGTTCACGCTGCACATGCAGAACCGGTTTTGGACCGGCCTCTATGGCCTGTTGATCCTTCTCATCGGCGCCTGCGGCGTGCTGTTGTTGCGTTCGCCGAAGCTGGCGGAGGTCGATGCGCGGGCCGAAGACGTGAATGCGCCCGCGCCCGGCCTTCTGACGCGGCTGCGCTGGATCTTCCTCGCCGCGGTGCCGTCGGGCCTGCTCATCGCCGTTACCGCACACATCTCGACCGACGTCGCGGCGGCGCCGCTTTTGTGGGTGCTGCCGCTGTCGCTGTATCTGCTGACCTGGGTCGTGGTGTTCCAGTCGCGGCCGCTGCTGCCGCACAAATGGATGCTGATGCTCCAGCCGGCCGCCATTGCGGGCGTCGTCGTGCTGCTGGCTTTCGGCGGCGAGCAGAATCTGCTGCTGACGCTCGGCGGTCATCAATTGTGCTTCTTCGTCATCGCCATGGCCTGCCACGGCGAATTGGCGCGGACGCGGCCGCCCGCCAGATATCTCACCGGCTTCTACGTCGCGCTGTCGTTCGGCGGCATGGTCGGCGGCCTCTTTGCCGGCCTCGTTGCGCCATTCACCTTCTCGTGGATCGCCGAATATCCAATCCTGATCGCGCTTGCCGCGCTGTGCCGCCCCTCCGCCAATGAACGCCTCGCCGGCATCGTCAAATGGTACTGGCTGGCGCTCGCCGCGCTCGCGGTGGCGCTCATTGCGCCGTCATATATGACCGGCGAGTTCTCGACCTGGTTCGAGGATCACCGCGTCTGGGTCGCCGGCGCCGTCGGCGTCCTCGCCGCGCTGCTCGCGCTGACCCTCAATGCCGGCCGCTGGAAGATCTGCGCCACCGTTGTGCTCGCGCTGGCGTTGATCCGCGTTTACCCTGCGGACGAAGGCCGCGTCACGACGGTGCGCAGCTTCTTCGGCGTGCACAAGATCGTGGTGACGCCGGGCGGCTATTTCCATGTGCTGATGCACGGCACCACGATTCATGGCGCCGAGCGCTTCCGCAACAATGACGGCACGCCGGTCATCGGCCGGCCCGAGCCGATCACCTACTATCACAAGGACGGCGGCATCGGCCAGGCCGTCAGCGCCATCCGCGAGCGCAAGGGCGCGCCGCTCAAGGTCGCCGCGATCGGCGTCGGCTCCGGCACGCTCGCCTGCGCCGCCGAGCCGGAGGAGAACTGGACCTTCTTCGAGATCGACCAGTCCATGGTCGACGCGGCGCGTGACCCCAGGAATTTCCGCTACATCTCGAGCTGCATGCCGGACATGAAGCCCGTCATCGGCGATGCGCGCCTCACCTTCGCGAAGGAGCCCGATGGCGCCTACGATCTCATCATCGTCGATGCGTATTCGTCCGATGCGATCCCGATCCACCTTGCGACCGAAGAGGCGATGAAGATCTACAAGGACAAGCTCGCGCCGCACGGTGCCGTGGTGATGCACGTCTCCAACCGGCATCTGGATCTCGAGACCGTCGTGGTCGGCATTGCGGATGCCAACGATCTCACGAGCTGGGTCTTCAACGAGGATTCCGGGCGCGATTCCGACTACATCTTCTCGACCGACGTCGTCATCTCCGCGCGCGAGGAGGCCGACATCGGCAGGCTCGCATCCTCCAAGCAATGGGTACAGACCGAAGCCGATGACGGGCTGCGGGTCTGGACCGACGACTATTCGAATATTCTTGGCGCGCTCTATCGTCGTTTGCGGGACGGGGAGTAGGCTTCGCGCCACGAATGGTCTCATGCCGCGGACGCTGCGCAGCACCATAAGCGCGTTCACGCGCGTCTTCGACGCGCTATGGTGATGCGCTGCAAAGCCGGGGCCCATGGCGCGGCGTTCTGGTCCCGGCTCTGCGTCGCGTCATTTCAAGCCGCGCCGCGTCCGGGACACGAGACCAGTCCTACGGCGCTACCGGCGTGCCCGCCTGCAGCGCGATCCCCTTCCCGCCGGCGATCTGCCGCAGCAGGTCCGGCCTGTCCGAGATGATCCCGTCGACGCCGAGCTCGATCATGCGCGTCATGTCGTCTCGCTTGTTGACCGTCCAGACTACGACGCGCAATCCGAGCTCATGAGCCTCGGTGACCAGTGACGCGGTCACATCGCCGAAATAAGGCGACCAGATCGCGCCGCCCGCAGCCTTGATCGTCCGTGGCAGCGAGCCGCCGTGATCGGCCGGGCTGAAACCGGCCGTCCAGTTCGTCGCTTTGTCGCAGGCCACCGTCTGGCCCGAGCCGCGCTGGAGCGTCAGGTACACGGTCGACGCTGGTCGGGGAATTGCTTTGCGTAGGCACTGTCCGGCCGGATCTGGCCGACGTCATAGGTCCTGACCTCGTCGAGCCGCAGTCTTACGAAAGCCGTGCCGGGCGGACTGATGTAGGCCCCGTCGGGGCCGCAGGCGAGATCGGGGTTGAGCCCGCGCTCATGCGACAGGATGACTTCGCCGTCGGAGGTGAGACCGACGTCGAGCTCCAGCGTGTCCACGCCCATCGACAGCGCATTGGCGAAGGCGGGAAGGGTGTTTTCCGGCAGCAGCGCCCGCCCGCCGCGATGCGCCTCGAGATCGAAGGTCAAATCCGACCCCATGGCCTGTCCCGCCATCAGAACGCAGAGCACGATCGGAATGGTCGTGCCACGTGTCTTCATGGTGCCTCGGCCGGCGAGGGCGGTTGATGGCGACCGCGTCAGTTCTGATAGTAATAGCCGCGCGGCTGGTAATACTGCCGCGGCTGCGGCTGATAGTAGTAGCCCTGCTGGCCGTAGCCCTGGTCGTAATAGGGCCGCTGCTGCTGCTGATAGGCCTGCGTGTCATAGAGCGGGCGAGTAGCCGAGCGTGGCGCGGGATAGCGCGCGCCGGTGTCGCTGCCGTCGGCCGGGTAAATGTAGTTGTCGTCCTGCGGCATGTAGCGGCGCGCGGGCTGCGCCGGCGGCGCCAGGTTCACGGGATCGCCCGCGGTTGCGTATTGCTCTTCGGCCGGCTGCGCTGCCCGGGCCACCGCATTGGGGTTGCGGCCACGCGGATTGCGGGCCAGCGCCACCTGCGCCGAGCCGGTCAGCGTCACCGTCGTGTTGAGCACGCCCTGCTGCTGAACCAGCGCATAGAGCGTCGAGGCATTCTGGCGCGACAGCCGCACGCAGCCGTGTGACGCGGGCGAGCCGAGCCGGCCGACCGAGTCCGTGCCGTGGATGGCGTGCCCGACCTTGGTGAAGAAGATCGCGTGCGGCATCGGCGCGTCGTCGAATTCCTTGGAGTAGTGATCCTCTTCCATGCGGAAGGCGCGGAACGCGCCGTTCGGCGTCTCGCGCGAGGGGATGCCGGTCGACACCGGCCAGTGATAGCGCGCGACGCCGTCGACGGCGACGGTCATCTGCTGATTGTCCTTGTCGACGGTGATTTCGACCTTGGCCTGCGCGGCGCCCGCGCTCAAAAGCAGCGATGAGGTGAAAGCGATGAAAAACGAACGCATCTGGAAACGCATATCAATCTCGGCCTCCGGCCTGTTCACGCTAGGCGCCGCGGCTCTCCGTCCCCGGCGTGCAATATGCCTGCAATCCGGCTTTCGTTCCAGCGAGCTGCCAGCCCATCGTTAACGCGATGCCTGATGTAAGCAAGGCCACTTTGCGCCGCGCCACGCGCAGGAGCGCTGACATTTTCGCGAGCGGAGGCGCGTTCACAACGCCGACAATTCGTCACAAAGGCGCAACCATTCCGCCGCGCGGCGCGTTGGTGATGGGCTGTCTCGACATTCGGCGCGTCCGGCGCCGTTTACCTCTTTCCTTCCCCTGGGGTCCGAAAATGAACAAAGCCCGTCTCGCCGCCGCGCCATTGCCGGCCAGTCTGCCCGTCCGCCTGCTGTTCGCCGCCGCCGCCATCCTGCTGGCGTTGTTGGCGCTGCCGCAGGCCAGTCATGCCCAGGGCATCGTGCGCGGTGCGCAGGAGGGCTCCTACGAAGGCAACCGCATCGGCGGGCCCGTGGGCGGCGCAGTCGGCGGCGTCGTCGGCGCCGGCGTTGGTGGGGCCGTCGGTGCAGTCGAAGGCGTGCTCGGCATTCCCCACCGCCATTACCGTCACCGCTGTCGCGGATATTACGACCGCTATCACCGCTTCCATTGCTATCGGTAAGTGCAACGCCGTCGTTCCGGGGCGCTGCGCTCGCCCCGGATGACAGCTCAATTCTTCAGCCGGTACCCCGTCCTGAAAATCCACCAGATCAAGGCCAGGCAGATCACCAGGAACGCCAGCGTCATGCCGATGCTGACGGACATGCTGACGTCTGCGATCTCGTAGAAGCTCCAGCGGAAGCCGGAGATCAGGTAGACCACCGGGTTGAGCAGCGCGACCGTGCGCCAGGTGGGCGGCAGCATGTCGATGGAATAGAAGCTGCCGCCGAGGAACGTCAGCGGCGTCACCACCAGCATCGGGATCATCTGCAGCTTTTCGAAGCCGTCGGCCCAGATGCCGATGATGAAACCGAACAGGCTGAACGTCACAGCCGTCAACACCAGGAAGGCCAGCATCCAGACCGGATGCTGGATGTGCAGCGGCACGAACAGGCCGGCCGTCGCCAGGATGATGAGGCCCAGAATGATCGACTTGGTCGCGGCGGCGCCGACATAGCCGAGCACGATCTCGAAATAGGAGATCGGCGCCGACAGGATCTCGTAGATCGTGCCGGTGAATTTCGGGAAGTAGATGCCGAAGGAGGCGTTGGCGATGCTCTGGGTCAGCACCGAGAGCATGATCAGGCCCGGCACGATGAAAGTGCCGTAGCTGACGCCCTCGACCTGGCTGATGCGTGAGCCGATCGCGGCGCCGAACACCACGAAATAGAGCGAAGTCGAGACCACGGGCGAAACGATGCTTTGCAGCAACGTGCGCCAGGTGCGCGCCATCTCGAACAGATAAATGGCGCGAATGGCGCGATGATTCATGACGTCCTCACGAGGTCGACGAAGATGTCCTCGAGCGACGATTGCGTCGTGTCGAGGTCGTTGAAGCGGATGCCGGCGGTGCGGAGGTCGCCGAGCAGGCTGGTGATGCCGGTGCGCTCGCCCTGGGTGTCGTAGTCGTAGACCAGCGTGGCGCCGTTGTCGCAGAGCTCGAGTTCGTAATGGCGAAGGCTCTCCGGCAATGAGGCGACCTTGCCCTGCAGATGCAGCGTCAGGCGCTTCTTGCCGAGCTTCTGCATCAAGGTCGTCTTGTCCTCGACCAGCACGATCTCGCCCTTGTTGATGACGCCGATGCGGTCGGCCATCTCCTCGGCCTCCTCGATGTAGTGCGTGGTGAGGATGATGGTCACGCCGGACTGCTGAAGTCCGCGCACCACCTCCCACATGCCCTTGCGCAGCTCGACATCGACGCCGGCGGTGGGCTCGTCCAGGAACAGGATCTGCGGCTCGTGCGACAGCGCCTTGGCGATCATCACGCGACGCTTCATGCCGCCGGAGAGCGTGATGATCTTGTTGTCCTTCTTGTCCCACAGCGAGAGGTCCTTCAGCACCTTCTCGATATGGGCAGGGTTCTTCGGCTTGCCGAACAGGCCGCGGGAGAAGCTCACGGTCGCCCACACGCTCTCGAAGGCATCGGTGTGCAATTCCTGCGGCACGAGGCCGATCAGCGAACGCGCCTTGCGGTAGGAGGTCTGGATGTTCTCGCCGCCGACCAAAACCTTACCTTCGCTCGGGTTGGCGATGCCGCAGATGATCGAGATCAGCGTGGTCTTGCCGGCCCCGTTGGGGCCGAGCAGCGCAAAAATCTCGCCGCGCTTGATGTCGAGATTGACGTTGTTGAGCGCCTTGAAGCCGGACCCATAGGTCTTCGACAGATTGGCGACGGAAATGATGGAAGACATGATGGCCGGCGGGCTGGGGAGGGAAGGGGAACGCCGGACCCACTCGGAAAGGCGGGTCGGCGGAGCCCTGAAATAGGAACGCTGTTGTTGGCCCGCAATTCCCCGGAGAAAATTGGTCTCAAAACAGGCCGTTCAATGGCATGTTCCGGGCAAGTGTTGCGCGATGGCCACGGCTTGCTGCGAAGATTGTCGCTCACGCGGCTCTTTGTTGCGTCTGCAAGCGGGCCGTGGCTACGATTCCGGCCAATCGCCAAGCGTATTGTCTCCAGGGAAAAAATCGATGAGACCGAACGGCCGTCACACCGCCGGCGCCCGCCAATTGTCCACCCTGCGTGTGTGGGCGATGGGCCTGCTCCTGCTGTCAGCTGTTGCCATCAGCCCGACCACCGCCAAGGCCGCGCCGAGCCAGACAGCCGCTGTGGCAACCACGCATGTCTACCTGCTTCGTGGCGTGCTCAACATCTTCTCGCTCGGGCTCGATACGATCGGCGCCCGGCTCCAGGCACAGGGCATCCCGGTGACCGTCGCCAACTTCGTGTCCTGGTCCTCGCTCGCCGATGAAGCGGCGGCCGCCTACAGGGCCGGCCGGCTCAAGACCATCATCCTGGTCGGCCATTCCTCCGGCGCGACCGCGCTGCCGGACATGATCGCCAAGCTCAATCAGCTCGGCGTGCCCGTGAAGCTCGCGATCGGCCTCGATTCCGTGTTCAAGACCAAGCTCTCGACCGGCGCGGAGCGTTACATCAACATCTATATCGGCGATGGTCCCGGCGAGCCGGTGCGGGCCGCAGCGGGTTTTCGCGGCAAGCTTGACAATGTCGACGTCCGCGGCACCGGCGTCGGCCACATCTCGATCGACAAGAACGAGGCAATCCAGCGTCGCGTCATTGCCGAGATCGACGCTGCGATCATGCGCTCGCGCGTACCGGCAGCGCCCGTCGCCGAACCCCGCACGCCGCGACAGGCACGCTCGGCGGCGGCAACCGCTCCCGCGAGGAACTGAGCTCCGTCCCGCGACCGACAGGTCGCGGGTCCATCTTTCGGCCATGGCCGATGAGTGCGGAGATCGGGAGCGCATCGTTGCGCACTCCCATCATTACCTCAAGAACGAGCGAATGCTCTCTGCGATCTCCTTCGCATGCGTCTCCAGCGCGAAATGGCCGGTGTCGAAGAACTGCACCACGGCATTGGGATTGTCGCGCTTGAACGCCTCGGCGCCGGGCGGGATGAAGAACGGGTCGTTCTTGCCCCAGACCGCCAGAAACGGCGGCTTGTGCGTGCGAAAATAGTCCTGAAAGGCGGGATAGAGCGCGACGTTGCTCTTGTAGTCGCCGAACAGGTCTAGCTGCACGTCGTCCGAGCCCGGCCGCGCCAGATAGAAATTGTCGAGGTTCTGGCCATCCGGCGACACGGTCGCTGGGTCGGAGACGCCATGCGTGTACTGCCAGCGCGTCGCTTCCGGCGTGAGGAAGGCGCGCAACGCTTCGCGGTTGGCGGGCGAGGGATCCTGCCAATAGGCCTTGATGGGAGTCCAGCCGTCGCTGAGGCCGTCCTCATAGGCGTTGCCGTTCTGCGAGATGATCGCGGTGATCCGTTCGGGGTGACGCAGCGCAAGTCGGAAGCCGGTCGGCGCGCCATAGTCGAAGACGTAGACGGCGAAGCGATCGAAGCCGATGACCTCGGTGAAGCGCTCGATCACCTGCGCGACATTGTCGAAGGTGTAGCGGAAGCTTTCGCGCGGGGGCATGTCGGACTGGCCGAAGCCGGGAAGGTCGGGCGCGACGATGTGGAATTTGTCGGCAAGCAGCGGGATCAGGTCGCGGAACATGTGACCGGCGCTCGGGAAGCCGTGCAGCAGCAGGAGCTTCGGCGCCCCTCGGGGGCCGGCCTCGCGATAGAACACCTTGAAGCCATCGACGTCTGCGGTGCGGTAGGTGGTCGGGGCCATCGCCGTCTCCAATCTTTTGTAACCTGTTAAAAGCCTAATTTCAGGTTACATCCCTTTCGTAACTTGTCAACTGCCATTTCACAGGTTACCTAGGCGTGGCTTTTTATGAAGGCCAAGGACCCGCGCATGAACCGCCCGCCCGCCATGTTCATTGCCGACTCGCTCGGCCTCGATTTCCTCAACTCGGTGGCGACACCGGTCGATATCCCCGTCGACTGGATCGACGATGGCGATGGCCTGATCGACTGGCTGGAGCAGGCGAAGCTGGTGCCGGCGGATGAGCTGCACGCATTGCGGGCGGGCGCGAAGCCGGGCGAAATGGACAAGGTCGCAGATCAGGCGCGCGCCTTGCGCGAGTGGTTCAGGGGATTTGTTCTGGAGCATGCGGGCCGGCCGCTGACTGCGAAGGCGCTGCGCGAGCTTGGCCCCTTGAATAGCCTCCTGGCGCGCGATGAGGCCTTCCTGCAAATCGTGCCTCGCCACGGTGAGGAAGGTCTTTCCCTGCAAGCGATGCGGCGCTGGCGATCGCCGGAATCCCTGCTGCTGCCGGTCGGTGAAGCACTGGCCAAATTCCTCTGCGAGGAGGACTTCTCCCACGTGAAGGGGTGCGAGGGCCATAACTGCACGATGCTGTTCGCCGACCACACCCACAGGCGCGCGCGTCGATGGTGCGTCATGGCGGTCTGCGGCAACCGTGCCAAGCAGGCCGCGCATCGCAGCCGGCTCAAAAGCAGGCGGTGATGGGTCGGAAGCGGCCCACCCGGCAGGTCACAGGGACTTACGAGCGGCGGTGCGTCGCGTTCCAGTTCCCGCGCCCCAAAATCCACCAAATCGGGCGTCACTAAGCGGGGTAAGGAAGGCCTTTGCCTCTCACGGGTGGGACTGCTGGACTGATGATTGATTTGAGGCGGCTCCTCGTGCTGGCAGCGGTTGCGCTGCTCGCCTTCGGCACCGGCACGGCCGCTGCCACACCAGCCAAGTCCAAGACCAACGCGGCCGCGCCCGCCACGCCGCCGCCGTTCGAGCCATTGCCGCCGCCAAAAATCTACCTGTTCCGCGGCGCCATGGGTCCCATTTTCTCGACCGGCATGGATCGGCTCGAAGAGAAGCTAACGAAGGCTGGCTTCTCGGCCAACGTCTACGAATTCACCATCTGCCGGTGGATCGGCGATCGCGCCATCTCCAGCTACAAGGAATCGCCGGCGCCGATCGTGCTGATCGGCCACTCCATGGGCGGCCTGTGCTCGATCGTCATCTCCGAGATGGCGGCCAAGGAGAACATTCCGATCAGCCTCGTCATCGCCATCGACCCGGCGCATGCGACCGGCGACGTGCCGCTCAACGTCGAGCGCTTCATCAACATCTTCCTGTCCGACAGCGTGCTCGGCGGCGGCGACGTCGTGGCCGTGCCCGGCTTTCGCGGCCATTATGCGAGCTACGACCTGAAGGAAAACTCGCGCGTCAGCCACATCAACATCGAGAAGTCCGACGACATCCACCGCCAGATCGTCGAGATGGTGACGCAGCTCCCGCGCATCCCGCCGCAAACCCAGGCTGATGCCGTGCCGCTGCGCTATCTCGTGCCGGCGGACACGCTGGTCGAATTGTGGGACAGCGGCGTGCGGGTGCCGGTGCGCCGGGGCGACACCATGGAGAGCATCGCCGCAGCCAATCGCGTGCCGCTGTGGACGCTCGCGCAGAGCAATTCATTGCCGGAGAACGCGCAGCTCACGCCGGGTCAGACCATCATCGTCCCGCGTCACCTGACGCCGCCTGAGCCTACGGCTGCGATGGCAGTGCCACCGCCGGCCGCGGGTGGACGAAAATAAAACATCCCGCACGAAAGATCGTGGATGGCCGGAACAAGCCCGGCCCATAACACGCAGAGCAGTGATCAGACATTCGACCCGTTGATCGCGTCGATCACGGCATCGGTCACTTCCTTGGTGGTGGCTTTGCCGCCGACATCCGGCGTCAGCACGCCGGCCGCGCAGACGCGCTCGACGGCGGCCATCAGCCTCGAGGCGGCATCCTTCTCGCCGAGATGCTCGAGCATCTGAACGCCTGTCCAGAACGTCGCGACCGGGTTGGCGATGCCCTTGCCGGTGATGTCGAAGGCCGAGCCGTGGATCGGCTCGAACATCGAGGGGAAGCGGCGTTGCGGATCGATGTTGCCGGTCGGCGCAACGCCGAGGCTTCCAGCCAGCGCACCGGCGAGATCGGAGAGGATGTCGGCGTGAAGATTGGTCGCCACGATGGTGTCGAGGCTCCTTGGATGCAGCGTCATGCGCACGGTCATGGCGTCGACCAGCATCTTGTCCCAGCTGACGTCGGGGAATTCACCGGCAACCTCCGCCGCGATCTCGTCCCACATCACCATGCCATGGCGCTGCGCGTTCGACTTGGTCACGACCGTCAGCAGCTTGCGCGGACGCGACTGCGCAAGCTGGAACGCGTAGCGCATGATCCGCGTCACGCCGACGCGGGTGAAAACCGCCACTTCCGTGCCGACCTCCTCCGGCAGGCCCCTGTGGGCGCGGCCGCCCATGCCGGCATATTCGCCTTCCGAGTTCTCGCGCACGATCACCCAGTCGAGATCACCGACGCCGACATTGCGCAGCGGCGAGGCCACGCCCGGCAGGATCTTTGTCGGCCGCACATTGGCGTATTGGTCAAAGCCCTGGCAGATCGGCAGCCGCAGGCCCCAGAGCGTGATGTGGTCGGGCACGTCAGGGGCACCGACCGCGCCGAAATAGATCGCGTCGAACTTCTTCAGCTCGCTGAGACCGTCCGTCGGCATCATCACGCCGTGCTTCTTGTAATAGTCGGAGCCCCAGTCGAACGTCTTGACGTTGAAGGCAAGGTCGCCGCTGCGTTTGGCCAGCGCCTCCAGCACACGGACACCGGCCGAGATCACCTCAGGGCCGATGCCGTCGGCGGGGATGGCTGCGATCGAATGGGTGCGCATGGGAGGCTCCGTCGGAGGAAATCGGCAAATTGCGTCGGTAGGACAAGGTCCAGCCCGCGGCGCGTTCCACGACCTGGCCGACCTGACCAATTCGGGCTGGCTTATACAGAAAACGATGCGCTATGACATCAGTCCAGCGAGAAAGCAGGATGCGATGACTGAACGGAAGGCGTCGGGCGCATTGCAGGTTGCCATTGCCGGGATGGGCTCGATCGGCACCAAGATCGCGACTGCGCTGGACCAGGGCGTCGAGGGCCTGGCGCTGTCGGCGGTCGCGGTGCGCGATCCCGCAAAGCATCAGGCGTTCATCAACGGCCTGCGCCGTGCGCCGCAAATCCTGCCGGTCGACCAGCTCGGCGATGCCGCCGATATCGTGGTCGAGTGCGCGCCGAGCAGTCAGCTGCGCGCGATCGTCGAGCCCGCGGTGAAGCGCGGCAGGGCCGCAGTCGTCGTCAGCGTCGGCGGATTGCTCGACAATTTCGATCTCGTCGATCTCGCCCGCGCCAATGGCGGCCGCATCCTCGTGCCGACCGGCGCGCTGATCGGGCTCGATGCCGTCAACGCCGCCGCGATAGGCACCATCCATTCGGTGAAAATGGTGACGCGCAAGCCGATCGACGGTCTGAAGGGCGCGCCGTTCATCGTGCAGAACAATATCGACATCGACGATCTGCGCGAGCCGCTGAAGCTGTTCGAAGGCACGGCGCGAGAGGCCGCGAAGGGCTTTCCGGCCAATCTCAACGTCGCGGTTGCGCTGTCGCTTGCGGGCGTCGGGCCCGACCACACGATGGTGCAGATCTGGGCCGACCCGACCGTGACGCGCAACGTTCACCGGATCGAGGTCGAGGCGGATTCGGCGCGGTTTTCGATGTCGATCGAGAACATCCCTTCCGAAAATCCAAAGACCGGGCTGATCACGGCGCTCTCGGTGATCGCGCTCTTACGCAAGCAGCGCGCCACGCTTTGCGTCGGGACGTGAGTATCAGGCGCCCGTCACGCGCCAGATCACGTTGCCGACGTCGTCCGCCATCAGCAGCGACTTCTTGTCCGGCCCGATCGCGACGCCGACCGGGCGGCCATAGGACTCCTTCTCGTCCGGGGACAGGAAGCCCGACAGGATGTCGCGACCGGGGCCGGAGGGCCTGCCGTTCTCGAACGGGATGAACACCAGCTTGTAGCCGGACAGCTTGCTGCGATTCCACGAGCCGTGCTGGCCGATCACCATGCCGTCTCCGAAGCCGGGCAGGGTGCCCGCGGGCATCCAGCACAGGCCGAGCGAGGCGGTGTGGCCGCCGAGCGCGTAGTCCGGTTGAATCGCCTTGGCGACCATTGCCGGATCCTGCGGCACGCGGTCGTCCACCGTCCTGCCCCAGTAGCAATAGGGCCAGCCATAGAAGCCGCCGTCGCGCACCGAGGTGAGATAATCCGGCGGCGTTTCGTCGCCGAGGCCGTCGCGCTCGTTGACGACGGTCCAGAGCACATTCGTGTTCGGCTCCCATGCCAATCCAACCGGGTTGCGCAGGCCGGCACCAAAAATCCGATGCGTGCCGGCGACGAGATCGAGCTCGTAGACCGCGGCGCGGCCTTCCTCGACCTCCATGCCCATCTCGGCGATGTTGCTGAGCGAGCCGACGCCGGCATAGAGCTTCTTGCCGTCGGGGCTTGCCAGGAGACTGCGCGTCCAGTGTCCGCCCGGCTTGAACGTCGTGAGCCGCTTGCCCGGGGCGGTGATGCGGTCGGCGTTCGCGACGTAGGGAAAAGCCATCACGCCGTCGGTGTTGCCGACATAGAAGGTGTCGCCGACCAGCGCCATGCCGAAGGGCTGGCTGAGATTCTCCATGAAGGCGCCGCGATATTCGGCGACGCCGTCGCCGTCCTTGTCGCGCAAGAGCGTGATGCGGTTGGCGGAAACGCCGAGCGCCGCGGCACGCCGCATCGTCGCCTGCATCGCATAGTGAAACACGGTGCGCGGGGGGCCTGCGATCTGCGTTGCCTCCGCGATCAGCACGTCGCCATTGGGCAGCACCTCGATCCAGCGCGGATGGTCGAGGCCGGTCGCGAACGTATTGACCCTGAGTCCGGGCGCGACCGTCGGCTTCTGGCCCTCGCGCCAGCCGCGCGCGGTCGGCATCTTCAAGGTCGGGATCGCGCCTTGCGGCTTCGCCTCGGGAATGGCCGGCTTCTCGCCCCAGGCAGGTGCGGGCTCCGTGCCCGACAGTTTTCGCCATTGCAGCGCGATGCCGCCGATGAACGCGACGAACTGCGCGAAGATGCTGGAAAACGTCATGAGAAGCCCCTTTGTGCGCGCGCATCCAACTGGCTGACGGGGCAGACGTCAACCTGTGCGGCGCGCCGCGCGGGCCTATTCCCATGGAATGGCAGCCGATCGAATTTGCATGGGACGGACGCGGCGTTTGCGCCGGAGATCAGCGACCGATCTGCCGCTCCAGCCGCCGTGTCGCGCGAAAATCATCCAGGTGATGGACGTTCGGCGCCAGCGCGGCCTCCCTGGACAGGAGATGATACACCCGCGCCACCGCGCGCTGTTTCTGCTTGGTCCGTCCGGGCGGCAACGCCCGCGCCTTGCGGACGGCGGCAATCGCATGCGCGCGGAAATAATCGTAGGCGTCCGACATGGCTCGATACTCTGCGGTCGCTGCAGGTCGAGGGGTAACGGGCGAATGAAGGGGTGGTTCCTTGACGCATCGAGCCGCGCACTCGTGCCCCGGACGCAGCGCGTCCGGGACATGAGAGTGAGGCGAGCTGCTATGCCCTCACCGCGGCGACAGGAACGGAATGATCATCGGAACGCGGCGGCAATAGGCGCCGTAGGCGTCTTCGCCGAGCTCCTTGGACAGGAACACCTCTTCCATCCGGCCCTTCTGCCACATGCCGAGCGAGATCAGGATCGCGCCGAGGATCGTCGTCACCAAGCCGATCGCAATTCCGGTCACCAGCATGCCGAAGATCAGCCCCGTGTAGATGGGGTGGCGCACGATGCCGTAGGGACCAGTGTCGATGACGCGGTGGTCTTCCTTGTGGGTGATGGTGTTGGACCAGAATTTCCCGAGATGCAGCCGGCCCCACCAGGCGAAGGCAATGCCAGCGGCCGAGAGGACCGCTGCGACGGCGATGCCTGTGTTGTCGAGTACCCAGAGCGGCTTCCAGCCCATGATCTCCGCAACCCACGGCGTGTACAGGATGCCGCCGACCAGGATCGGCAGCCGATAGCGCTGCGACTCCAGCGTCATGACCTGCTTCTTGGTCCGCCCCTGCCAGAACGAGGCGCCGACCCAGCTGGCGAGAAAGGCAAGCCAAAGCAGAGCCAGAAGTTCGGTCGGCCAGGTCGTGGTCCAGCCACCCCAGGCGACAGAGAGAAGCTTGCTGAAATCGAAGGACATGAAGGTTCTTTGCGTTGGGCGGAGCGATCAGCTCGCGCGCGAGGAGAGCGCGTGATGCTTGATGGCGCCGGAGGGCTGCTGACCGTTGCGGGCGAGCAGATGGGTGATGGTTTCGCGCAAGACCGGTTCGATCGGACGCGGCGAATAGCCGAGCTCGGTGCGCGCCTTGCCGATCGACAGGTCGCTCGCGGCGAGCGCGATGCGCACGCCCTCGGCGGTGCCGTTGGGCGGCCGGCGCGTGACGTGATCGGCGATGTATTCGAGCATGATCGCGGAGAGCTCGGCGATCTTTCCGGGCACGACGACCGGAAACTGCCGGCGGCCGCTCATCGCCGACATCATGCGCAGGATGCGCCCGAGTGGGACGCAGTCGCCGCCGAGGATGTAGCGCTGGCCGAGGCGGCCGCGTTCCATGGTCAGCACGAGGCCCATGGCGACGTCGCGGACGTCGACCAGGTTGACCAGGAAGTCGAGATGCGGCTGCACCTTCTTCTGGAGGAAGTACCAGAGCATCGCGGTCGGCGGCGTCAGATTGTGGTCGGCAGCGCCGATCGGCATGGTCGGTGTGCCGATCACGAGAGGGAAGCCCGTGGCCGCCGCCTCTGCGGCATGATGCTCGGCGAGCGACTTCGAGCGCGTATAGGCGCCGGGCATCGCGTCGGCCGGTTGCAGCGCCTCTTCGGCGGGAACGCCCTTGAGGTCGGAATAGGGAAACAGGATCGATTCGGTCGAGCAGTGCAGGAAGCGCGAGACGCCGCGCTTCATTGCCGCCGCGAGCACGATTTCGGTGCCGCGGCAATTGACGTCGTGAAAGTCCTGCTTGTTGGCGACCCACATGCCGGGCAGGCCGGCGAGATGATAGACCTGATCGACACCGGCCATCGCAGCATCGACCACGGCGCCGTCCAGCACCGAGCCGTGGACGTGTTCAGCGTCCGTGTTCGCTGCGGTCGGCACGCGGACATCGAGAACCCGGACCCGCTGCCCACGGGCGCGGAGCGCTTCGACGAGATGATGTCCGATGAAGCCACTGCCACCGGTAACCAGGACGAGAGCCATGCAGAAGGTTGCTGTTCGCTTTTGGAGTTATCGGGTCGAAAGGGAATTGGTCGGAAGAGGCGCCAGAATCGCGGCAAGGTCGCGACGGAAGCCCAAGGCAATGAACAATTTTGCCATCACGAACATCGGTCCAAGCAAAAGATGCGAAGGAAAAGTGAACAACGAGGCCTCGCGGCCCTCAAAAACCTTGTGGCCGATGGTCTGCGCGGCGAGGCCGAGCACCACCAGCGTGGCGAAAATCGCCCACATCGTCGCGGTGCTGACTTGCGCCGCAATGGTTGTCGCAACCGAAAACAGCACGATGGAGACGGCCAGAATGCCGAGCCCGAGCGCCGCGTCGAGCAGCAGCCAATAGATCAATACCGGCAAAGCCAGGATCACCGCCAGGCTGACGTCGAAACCGAAGAGCGGAAGCCTGACCAGCGTCAGCGGCAGCACGGCGCCGGTGAACAGCAGGAGAATACCGACCACATGCATCGCCGTGTTGCGGGGGTCGCGATGGTACTCGACATAAACGGCAAGTTGGCGCTGGAAAAAGCCACCCATTTTGGTCTCATGCAGCATGGGGTCGGGAAGGGCGAACAGTGGCTATAGCACTGGACCGGACGGTGCACAAACCGGCACTATTGTCGCGTCAAACCGTGTTGGCGCGCCCCGGACAGGCTGCAAAACGTCAGCACTTCAAAGGGTTCCGTTGGCAGTGGAACCGCGTTCGCTCACCGTTTTTTGGCGGGCTTTTTAGCCGCAGGCGCAGAGGCTGCAGCCGGACGCGGCTCCTCCGGCAGCTTGGCATAGGTCAGGATCTGCAGCTGCCCGTTGACGGCCGAGGTCGGCTTCGCCCGGTCGAGAAACTGCTCCTCGCCGAGGCCGATCGGATGCAGCCGCTTGGTCGAGATCTTGAACGTGTTCACCAGCACGTCGCGGATCGCATCTGCCCGCCGCTGGCTCAGGATCGCATTGGCCTCGCGCGTCTTCGAATTGGATTCGACGTGGCCGACGATCAGGAAAGTGTAGGGCAGCAGCGAGGAATGAACCAGCGCATCCGCGATCCGGCCGACGGTCTGGTAGGAGGCCGGTTGGACGATCGGCGTGTCGGTGTCGAACTGGATCTGCGCATTGAAGGCCGGCAGCTTGGCGAGGTCGGGCGCGATCAGCGGCCGGTTCACGGGCCCCGGATCGTTCTTGATCCTGGTCTTGGCGCGCTCCATCACCTGCTGCTTCAGCGCGGGCAGATCGACCTCGGCGGCTTCTTCGAAATGGTTCAGCTTGCCGACGATGTCGTCGCGGGTCGGCGCTGCCGTTTGCGCGCCGGCAGTGCCCGCGAGCAAAGCGAGCCCCAGCGCAACGATCGCTCCGGCAATGAACGGTCTCGTCGCGCGCATCAGCGATACCCCGCGTCGTCGACGGCCTTGAGGCAGTTGTTGCTGATGCCCTTGGGCGTCGAGACCAGGCACGGGACCGACTTGCTGGTCTCCTTGGTCGAGCCGCCGCAGACCTTGACGATCTCGCGCTGGCAGGCGTTCGCCACCGTCACGCGCGCGGCGACGCGCTTCTGGATGGCGTCGAACACGCCGAGATAGTCGCTCGCGCACTGCGGGGACAGCACGTCGCGGTTGCGCGACAGGCACTCCTTCAGCCGGTTCGAATCCGGATTGACGCCGCGGCAATTGGCGACGATTTCCGCGCCGCAGCTTGCCGCCAGCTTTCCGATCGAATCGCCAAAGCTCATGGTCTCCGCCGCCGCAAACGACGGCATCCCCAATGCAAGCACGATCAATGTGATGGAGCCCCGGAACATGGGTTTATCTGATACGGGGAAGTTCGCGATGGTCAAGGGCTGTTCGGGCCAGAACTGTCGAGAGTCCGGCCAGTGCGGCGAACAGTCCTCACTCCGAGGCATCGAGGGGCGGCCATTCGATCAGGACAGCCGTGTGTTTCCCGAGATCGTCGGCAAAATCAGGATCGGCCTTGAGCTCGTCCAACGTCCGCGGCGGGGGAAGCTGGCGGCCGTCCGCGGTCAGCTCCTGGGCAAAGAACGCGAGGGCTTCGGGCGCATTCTCCAGCGCCTCCTCGAGATCGTCACCCCCGGAAATGCAGCCGGGCAGGTCGGGAAACCACAGGCTGACAGAGTCCGGATCGGCGTCCTCGATGATGGCAACGTACTGAGCCATGGCAGGATTGTTCACGCCCGCTGCACGAAACTGTCCACGACCTTCTTTTCGCCGGCCTTGTCGAAGGTGATGGTGAGCTTGTTGCCGTCGATCCTGGTGACGCGGCCGTAGCCGAATTTCTGGTGGAAGACGCGGTCTTCGAGCGAGAACTCCGAGGTCGTGCCTGTGGACTTGGCGACCAGCTCGCCCTCGATCGTCAGAGGCCCGCGGCGGCGCGAGGAGAAGCTGC
Source organism: Bradyrhizobium sp. USDA 326 (assembly GCF_049739485.1). Lineage (NCBI taxonomy): Bacteria > Pseudomonadati > Pseudomonadota > Alphaproteobacteria > Hyphomicrobiales > Nitrobacteraceae > Bradyrhizobium > Bradyrhizobium sp. USDA 326. Next base: position 738,210 of record NZ_JBMGQA010000001.1, on the reverse strand, counting down.
CGAAATCGGGTGAGGACGACGCGGAGGAGAACGTGGTGGCCTCCTCCTCGAAGCCGCTTCCGCCGCCATTGCGGCCGCTGCCGCGGTTGCGATTGGCCTGGGCGCGCTGCCAGCCCGGCGTCGAATAGCTGGAGCCGAACGCCTCCATGTCGTCGAAGCGCGAGGCGCCGTAGCCGCCGGTGCCGCCCCAGCCCGAGCCGCCCTTGGATTCCGTGATCTCGACATTGGCCGCCGGCAACTCGTCGAGGAAGCGCGACGGGATCGTGGTCGACCAGGTGCCGTGGATCCGCCGGTTGGTCGCAAAATAGATCTTTGCGCGGCGGCGCGCGCGGGTGAGGCCGACATGGCCGAGCCTGCGCTCCTCCTCGAGGCCGGCGCGCCCCTGTTCGTCCAGCGTGCGCTGGCTCGGGAACAGGCCTTCCTCCCAGCCCGGCAGGAATACATTGTCGAATTCGAGGCCCTTGGCCGAATGCAGCGTCATCAGCGACACCGCGTCGTCCTCGGCACCGCCCTCACGGTCCATTACCAGGGAGATGTGCTCGAGGAATCCTTGCAGGTTCTCGAACTCCTCCATCGAGCGCACGAGCTCTTTCAGGTTCTCCAGCCGGCCCGCAGCGTCCGCCGAACGGTCCTTCTGCCACATCTCGGTATAGCCGCTCTCGTCGAGCACGATTTGGGCGAGGTCCGTGTGCGCGGTGACCTCGCGCTGCGCGCGCCAGCGGTCGAATTGGGCGACGAGGTCGCGCAAAGACCCGCGCGCCTTCGGCTTCAGCTCGTCGGTCTCGACCACCGCGCGCGCGGCCTCGAACAGGGGAATGCGGCGCTTGCGGGCATGGTCGTGCAGCATCTGCACGGTGGCATCGCCCAGACCGCGCTTGGGCGTATTGACGATGCGTTCGAAGGCGAGATCGTCGGCCGGCGAGTTGATGACGCGCAAATACGCCAGCGCGTCACGGATTTCGGCGCGCTCGTAGAAGCGCGGGCCGCCGATGACGCGATAGGGCAGGCCGAGCGTGACGAAGCGGTCTTCGAACTCGCGCATCTGGTAGGATGCGCGCACCAGGATTGCGATCTCGTTGAGCTTCTCGCCCTGGCGCTGCAGCTGCTCGATCTCCTCGCCGATGCCGCGGGCTTCCTCTTCCGAATCCCAGGAGCCCGTCACCGTGACCTTTTCGCCGTCCTGATCCTCAGTGCGAAGCGTCTTGCCGAGCCGGCCTTCATTGTGCGCGATCAGATGCGAGGCGGCGGCGAGGATGTGGCCGGTCGAGCGATAGTTGCGCTCGAGGCGGATCACCTTGGCGCCGGGGAAATCGTGCTCGAAGCGCAGGATGTTGTCGACCTCGGCGCCGCGCCAGCCATAGATCGACTGGTCGTCGTCGCCGACGCAGCAGATGTTTTTGACGTGGGACTTTTCGTTCGCAGCGGGCAGCGCAACATCATCATTGTCGTCATCACCGGGCCGACGCGAAGCGTCGAGACCCGGTGATCCATCTTGCAAAGAATCGATGGATTGCCGGGTCAATCCCGGCAATGACGAGTTGGAAGACGGCGCCTGCGACAGCAGCCGCAGCCACAGATATTGCGCGACGTTGGTGTCCTGGTACTCGTCGACCAGAATGTATTTGAAGCGCTGCTGGTACTGCCGGAGAATATCCGGGTGCTCGCGGAAGATCCGGATGTTCTCCAGCAAGAGATCGCCGAAATCGGCTGCGTTCAGGATCTTCAGCCGCTCCTGGTAGCTCGCATAGAGCTTGCCGCCTTTGCCGTTGGCGAAGACAGCGGCCTCGCCCGAGGGCACCTGCGACGGCATCAGGCCGCGGTTCTTCCAGCCGTCGATCAGGCCGGCCAGCATCCGTGCCGGCCAGCGCTTGTCGTCGATGTTCTCGGCCTGCAGCAGTTGCTTGAGCAGCCGGACCTGGTCGTCGACGTCGAGCACGGTGAAGTTCGACTTGAGCTGCGCCAGCTCGGCGTGGAAACGCAGGATGCGGCCGCCGATGGAGTGGAAGGTGCCGAGCCACGGCATGCCCTCGACGGCATGGCCGAGCATCTGGCCGAGCCGGTGCTTCATCTCGCGCGCGGCCTTGTTGGTGAAGGTCACCGACAAGATCTCGGCGGGACGGGCGCGGCCCTGGCTCAGGATGTGCGCGATGCGCGTGGTCAGGACCCGCGTCTTGCCGGTGCCGGCGCCGGCCAGCACCAGGACCGGGCCGTCCAGGGTCTCCACCGCCTCGCGCTGCTCCGGATTGAGCCCGGAGAGGTATTTCGGACCCACCGAGGCGCGCGCACGCGCGGCGATGCCGCCGGCTGCGGGCTGGTGGTCGGGTACGCTTGTGATCTTGCTCGGCTCGGTCATGCGAATCATTGGCCCCACGATGGCACCGCGGGGTGACGGAAGGGAGCCTTCATACCAGGGATTGGAGCCTATATGGGGCGCCGGGGGCAGGTTTTCCACGTGCGCGGCAGGCCGATTTGTTCCAGCACGGGCCGCGAATTTCGCTCCCGCATGGGCCGGAACCATCGTTCCCGCGTCGAGATTGTCAGGGCAGGTGGCGCGGCCAGCCGCGTCGACGCAGACAACATCAAGACGAGGGTTTGACCATGCTAGGCTGGGTTGTGACGTTTCTGGTTATCGCACTGATCGCCGGCATCCTTGGCTTCGGCGGTATCGCTGGCGCTTCGATCGAGATCGCCAAGATCATCTTCTTCATCGCGGTTGTCCTGTTCCTGGTCTCGGCCGTGGTCGGCCTGGCGCGCGGTCGCAACCGGATATAGCGCAGCGTGTTCACCTCTCCCCGACGGGGAGAGGTGAACCACGATCAGGCGGCGTCCGAATTGCTATTTCTTCGCGGGCATCGCCACGCTCCGGCCGATGCCCTCAGGCCGCGGCACGGCGCCGTGGGCCTTCGTGACCCCAGCGATACGCTCGCGGATGTCAGGCGGAAACGGCGCGACGCGCCGGGCCGTCATGTCCATGTGCAGCGACATGTTCTCGGACGTGGCCGACAGCCAGCCCTCTGACGCGTGCCGCATCTCCTCGAACGTGTGCAGCCGCTTGTCGTCGGCCTCCAGCAGCCAGACGAAGATCTGCACGGGATCGCCGAGATGGATTTCGCGCAAATACCGCACATGGCACTCGGCGGTGAAGCTCGAGTTGCCTCGCTCCGTCATGTACGTCGGCCCCATCCCGAGCTCGAGCCAGAGCTGGTCGATCGCGCGGTCGAACATCACGTTGTAATAGGCCATGTTGAGGTGGCCGTTATAGTCGATCCATTGCGGCTCGATCTGCATGATCGACGAACGGAACGGCTCGGCGTTTGGGGCGGTGGCGGCAGTCTCCGGCATGCTTCATTCCCTAGCTATGCGTCCGGTCGCTTGACTTGACCGGCTTTATGTCCTTTGCCACGGTTCTTCTGTCGGGAGGAATTCCGTGGGTACGACCATCACCAATAATCCGCCGCGGCCGGAGCCGAAAGCCCTCGCAAGCGCGCTGGAGCAGCTTGCCGCACGCTTCGGCAACCGCCTCATCACCTCGCAGGCCGTGCGCGAGCAGCACGGCCATACCACCACTTGGATCCCCAATCAGCCGCCTGATGGCGTGGTGATGGCGCAGGAGACCGCCGACATCCAGGACGTGGTGCGGATCTGCGCCAAGAACCGCGTCCCCGTCATTCCGTTCGGGACCGGCACCTCGCTCGAGGGCCAGGTCAACGCGCCCGCGGGCGGCATCTCGATCGACCTGCGCGACATGAACAAGGTCCTCGCGGTGCATGCCGAGGACCTCGACTGCGTGATCCAGCCCGGCGTCACCCGCAAGGCGCTGAACGAGCATCTGCGCGACCAGGGCCTGTTCTTCCCGATTGATCCCGGCGCGGATGCTTCGCTCGGCGGCATGGCCTCGACCCGGGCCTCCGGCACCAATGCGGTGCGCTACGGCACCATGCGCGACAGCGTGCTGGCGCTGAAAGTGGTGCGCGGCGACGGCGAGATCATCACCACCGGCACGCGCGCGAAGAAATCGTCGGCCGGCTACGACCTCACGCATCTGTTCGTCGGTGCCGAGGGCACGCTCGGCATCATCTCGGAATTGACCATCCGCCTGCGCGGCATCCCCGAGACGATCGCGGCGGGCGCGGTCTCGTTCGACACCGTGCACGGGGCCTGCCAGGCCGTGATCCTGGCGATCCAGACCGGCATTCCCGTCGCGCGCATCGAGCTGCTCAATGCCGCGCAGGTGAAAGCCTGCAACGCCTATTCGAAGCTGACGCTGCCGGAGACGCCGCTGCTCTTGATGGAATTCCATGGCAGCGAGATCGAGGTCGGCGAGCAGTCCAAGGCGTTTGGCGAGATCGCAAGGGAATGCGGCGGCGGCGATTTCTCCTGGACCACCAAGCCCGAGGACCGCACGAAGCTCTGGCAGGCGCGGCACGACGCCTATTGGTCGGTGAAGGCGCTGCGGCCCGGCGACAGCATCGGCGTGGTCGCGACCGACGTCTGCGTGCCGATCTCGCGGCTCGCCGACTGCGTCAGCGAGACCGAGGAGGATCTCAAGCGTCTCAATTTGCTGTCGCCGATCGTCGGCCATGTCGGCGACGGCAATTTCCACTGCTCGCTGGTCTGCGATACCAACGACGCCGAGGAGATGGCGCGCGGCGAGGAGTTCATGCATCGCCTGGTCGAGCGCGCGCAGGCGATGGACGGCACCTGCACCGGCGAGCACGGCATCGGACAGGGCAAGCAGAAATATCTCGAGGCCGAGCTCGGCCCCGAGGCGCTCGACGCGATGCGGGCGTTGAAGAAGGCGCTCGACCCGCTCAACATCTTCAACCCCGGCAAGATCGTGCCGGAGGCATAAGGCCTGCGCCGCAAGGCATCGGGAACTTTCGGCAATCTCGTCGGTTCCAATTCCCGCCAAGTTCCGATGCCTCAATGGCAGGGCTTGCGCGGGAGGGTGCGACGGTGCGACCGGTCATTGGAATTGCGGCGGTGGCTTTTGCCTGCATGCTGGCTGGCGCGGCGCTGGCGAAAGGCGGACATGGCGGCGGCCACGGAGGCGGGCATGGCGGTGGCCACGGAGGCGGGCATGGCGGTGGTCATCACGGCGGCGGCCATTTCCGCGGTCACGGCGGCGGGCATGCACATGGCGGCGGGCATCATCGCGGAATGCGGTTCACCACCGGTGCCCGACGTGGCGGCCCGAATTTCGGTCAAATCCGCAATGCAGCGATCCGCCCTGCGGATTTCCGCAATGCCCTGAACGCCAGCGCATTCCGCAATGGCCGGCTGATCAGCAATCCGGCAGCCCGCGCGCAACTCGCGGCCGCAGCCGCACTGGCGGGCTGGAGCGGCGCAAGCAGCGGATGGTGGCAGCACCCGGGCGGTGGCTATGGCTGGGTCGGGCCGCTGTTCTGGCCGTTCGCCTACAACGACTTCTATGATTACACGATCTGGGGCGACGGGCTCGGCTTCTGGGGCTACGGCTATCCCGACATCTACGCCGGCATCTTCGGCCCCTATGGTTATGATCGCCTGTCGGCCTATCTGCCGCAGCAGCCCCAGGGACGACGGCGGGCGCGCAGCGCATCGCTCGATCAGCTCTGCGGCAGCGACCGGCGCGCCATCGTCGGTTTGCCGATCGATCAGATCGCGGCCGCGGTGCAGCCGACGGATGCGCAAATCGCCGCTCTCGACGCGCTCGGCAATGCCTCGGTCGACGCGGCGGCGCTGATCCGCACGTCCTGTCCGACCCAGGCCGCAGCGACAGCGCCCGGCCGGCTCGCGGCGATGCAGCAGCGTGTCGAAGCCATGCAGAAGGCGGTCGATCTGGTCCAGCCCGCACTCGACACGTTCTATGGTTCGCTTAACGACGAGCAGAAGGCGCGCTTCAATGCGCTGGCTGACGATCAGCGTCGTGCAACGGCATCGAACAATGCGGGCCGGTCGTCGGTGCAGAATTGCAGCGCGTCCGCGGCGTTCGACTGGCCCGGCGCCACGATCGAGGAGAGGCTGCATCCCAACGACACCCAGCGTGCGGCGCTGCAGGTGCTCCAGGATACCAGCGCCAGAGTCAGCGCATCGCTCAAGGCGGCCTGCGAGCCCAATGACGTGATGACACCGCCGGCACGCATGGCCGCGATCCGCAAGCGGCTCGACGTGATGCTGGACGGGATCAAGTCGGTGCGCGCGGCGCTCGATGATTTCTACGCCACGCTGAACGACGAGCAGAAGGCGCAGTTCGAGGCGATCGGGCCGCGCCGCATCTCCTGAACGCTGCGAGCCATCAAAGATCACGGGTGGGGCAATCATGAAGTGGTTCGCAAGGCGGCAGCCGGCCGACATCTGGGATGAGCCGGTCCAGGCGCCGATCGGCGACATCGAGGCGGCCGACCAGATCCGCAACATCTGCCAGGCCGCGAGGGCAAGCGCCGAAAACGTCGGAGGTTCCGGGCAGACCGGCAAGCGTGAGCGCGAGCGCTATGAACGCGCGGCCCGCGCCGCGATGGAGATCGCGATGAAGATTTTCGACGACCTGATGCGCGACGATGCGGTGCGTCGCATCGTCTACCTCTGCATGAAGGCTGACGACATCAAGGCCGCGCAGGTATTGTCGCGCGCGATCCAGGCGGGCTGGGTTCGCGAGGCCGTGCAGCGGGATTATCCGGCCCTGTCGCATGGCTCGCGCGCTTGGCGCGAGCGCGGATGTCGTGTTTGTGACGGACCGGCTCAGTACCTGCGGTAATCGCCGCGATAATGGTCGCCGCCGCGGCTGCCCATTCCTACGCCGAGGCCGATACCAACACCGACGCCGATGCCTTGCATGACAGCCTCGGGCGGCGGGCCGCGATCCGGCGGCGGAGCGCGCTCGTAGATCACCTGGTCAGACGGCGGTCGTCGCTTGGGCGGCGTCTCGACCACCTTGCGCTTCGGCGGGGTCTCGTCGACGCGCTTCTTGATGGCGGGCGCGACGTTCGGGTTGACGGGCGTTGCCGGCGGCGACGGCGTCGAGCACGGGCAGGTCGGCGTCATCGCGACCGCGACGGGCGTTGTCGCGGCGGCCACGGGCAAGGCGTAGTTGCGGTTCTGCACGCGGAGCAGCAGCCTGCGCGCGGTTGCCGCGAGATCGCTGTTGTCCCAGTTCTGCAGATAAGCCTCGAACGAGGCGCGTGTGTTGATCGCGGTCGCGCGCTCCCAGGCCAGCATCTGCCGCCGCCGCTCGAGCACTGTGCGCAGGCGCGGCGTGCGGGCGTCCTGTGCGTAGAGTTCGATATAGGCCTGATAAGCGGGCACAGTGTCCTCGGTGATCACGAGTTCATAGGCGACCGGGGCAGGCTTGCCCTGCAATTCCTTGCGCCAGTCCTCGAGGCTGCGCGTGCCGCTGGCAAGCGCCATCGAATCTGTGCCTGGAAGGGAAGACGTCTGGCCGCTGCCCTCGCCGAAGAACCTGAAGTCGGTGGTCAACGACGAGCTCTCCCAGGGAATCTGCCGGCCGTCGGTCGATTGCGCCACGGCGACGCGGATGCGCTTGAACATCTCCTCGATCGGCAGATTGGGCTCCTTGGCGACCGTCAGCACGGCCGCCGTGTAGGGGCTGTCAGTGCCGTTGCCGTCCTCGGCTTCGGCTCCGGGCGAGGTCGAATAGGAGATGAACGAGCCGGGCGCGCCCGCCTTGGTGTCGACGATCGCAAGGCCGTGGCCGGCGCCGCTGAGCGCGGGGAACGGATTGTTGCGGCAGGCATCGAGCATGAAGATGCGCGCCCGCGTCGGCAGCGCGCCGAGCGTGTTGAGCAGGTCGTTGAGCCGCACGCCCTGAAGCGGAATGTCGGCCTCACGCTTGGGGTCGAGATCGACCGGCACTAGATAATTTTCTCCGTCGATCTGCAGGCCATGGCCGGCATAGAACACCAGCGCGACGGTATCGCTGCCGCTGGCACTGACCTTGCCGGCGAAATCCGAGATCGCCGCGCGCATCTCGTTCTGCGCCAGATTGGCCGCGGTGGTGACGGTGAAGCCGGCGTTGCCGAGCAGCTCCGTCATGCCTTTGGCGTCGTTGGCGGCGTTGGGCAGCTCCGGCACGGCGCGATAGGCGGATTGGCCGATGACCAGTGCAAGCCGCGTTTCGGCGGCGGCGCCGGTCGGCGTCATCAACTGCGTGAGCGCAAGAAGACCGGATGCAAGCAGAAAATTGGAAAATGTCGGACGACGCATGGTGTCACCTCGATCGGCAATGCGTGCGATGATGTCACTTTTTCTACGTCTGCGCCACGAGCCGTCTGTGCGCTGGATCACGCAGGGGCCGCGGCAAAATGGGGCAGGGTATCTGCCGGAGCGGAACAGCATCGTTCCGAGTTCATCCATGTGAATCGCGCATTGATCCATGCTCCAATTGGATTGATGCCATGTCCTCGCGAAAGGATGTCTTTCGCAGAGCGGGCCGCAGGCCGACCACCGCAAGGAATCCCCGGGGATTCGTCGTCGTTTTGCTCTGCATGTGGACTGCGGGCAGGCGTCTCGCGCCGTTCTGCGATGGCCGGCGCCATGCTTGCCTGTGCTGTCGCTTTGGCCATACAGTCCGCGCAACTGGCTGCGGCAACGACCGCATCGAACAAAAAGAATCGGGGAGAGACCGCTCAATGACCATCGTGCCCGTGAACCGTCGCGCGTTCATCAAGTCGTCGGCGGCGGCCACCGCCGGCCTGGTGCTCTCTCCCGCTATCATCGGCCGCGCGGAAGCTGCGACGTTGAAGCTGAAGTGTTCCTCCTCGCTGCCGAACGATCCCAAATACGCCAACGGCCGCGTCTACTACGACAATCTCGTCAAGAACCTGAAGGGCAACGGGCTCGGCGAGCAGGTCGAGGTCACCTTCTTCCCCGACAACCAGCTCGGCCAGGAAATCGACGTCATCAATTCGGTGAAGCTCGGCGTGATCGATCTCATGGTGTCGGGCTCATCGATCTCGGCCAACCTGGTGCCGCTGGTCGGCACCTTCGATCTCGGCTTCCTGTTCTCGAGCTTCCCGCAGCAGACCAAGGCGTTCGATGCCGGCGCCGCCAAGCCGATCGAGGATGCGCTGCTCAAGGGCGGCAACATCCGCATCATCGCCTGGGCCTATAATTTCGGCTCTCGCAGCGTGCTGGCGAAGAAGCCGGTGAAGACGCCGGAGGATCTTGCCGGCCTCAAGATCCGCACCCTGCCAAATCCCGTTATCACCGAATGCCTGCGCCTGATGGGCGCGGCCGCGACGCCGCTCGCCTTCGGCGAGATCTACACGGCGTTGCAGGCCGGCGTGCTCGATGGGCTCGAGCACGATCCGCCGACCATCCTGGCCAGCAAGTTCTTCGAAACGGCGAAGTTCTACGCGCTGACGCAGCACAATTTTTCGCCGCTCGCGATCTACTTCAGCGACATGACCTACAATCGCATGGATCCGAAGCTGCGCGAGGGTTTCCTCGATGCCGCCAAGAAGGCCGCGGCCGACACCCGAGCCCATGGACTCGTGGTCGAGAAGGAGGCGCTTGCGGCGTTGACCGAGAAGGGCGTGACGGTCGCCGAATGCGACCGCGAGGCGTTCAAGAAGCGCGTGGAGCCGCAGACCGAGAACTTCATCAAGGCGCGGCCTGGCTCAAAGGCCGTCATCGACATCATCCGCGCGACCCAAGCCTGACATGACCATGACAGCTGCCGTGCCCCTCTCGGGCGGCCGCCACGGCAGCATCGTCCTGCTGCTTCGGCTCAGCGATGCGATCGCGGCCATTCTGCTGGCCGCCGATCTCGTGGTGGTGTGCGCCTCCGTGCTGCTGCGCTTCTTCTTCAACGCGCCGGTCGAATGGTCCGACGACGTTGCTCGCGGACTGATGGTCGGCTCGGCCTTCTTCGGCGCGGCGAGCGCGCTCGCGCGCGACGAGAATGTCGGTGTGTCGTTCTTCCGCGATCTCTTGCCGGTGCGGCTGCGCACACTGGTCGATGCCGCCAGCGCGCTGCTGATCGTGGTGATCTCCGGCTACGTCGCCTACAACGCCGTCAAGCTGGGCTCGCTGACGTCGGGGCAGACCACCGGCTCCGGCCTGCCGCTGGAGCTGACCTTCTATCCGATGGGCATCGGCGCGCTGTTCATGACGGTGTTCGCGATGGATCATCTCTGCGCGAGGCCGCTCCCCGAGATCGTCAGGGGCCTCGTTGCCATCATCGCCGTGACCGGCCTCTATCTCGCCTGGGATCATCTGTCGCCGTCGTCGGTGCCGTCGGCGGGCATGCTGATGCTGACCGGCTTCTTCGCCACCCTGTTCGGCGGCTTGCCGATCGGATTTGCGTTGGCGCTCGCCGCGCTGATCTTCATCTGGGTCGAGGGCGCGCTGCCCGGCGTCATCTTCGCCCAGCAGATGGCACGCGGCATCGACAACTTCGTGCTGCTCGCGATCCCCTTCTTCATCCTGGTCGGCTATCTCATGGAAGCCAACGGCATGTCGGTGCGGCTGATCGAGTTGCTGCAGCGCGCCGTGGGCCGGATGCGCGGTGGGCTGAACGTCGTGATGGTGGCCTCGATGGTGCTGTTCTCCGGCATCTCCGGCTCGAAGATGGCCGACGTCGCCGCGGTCGGTTCGGTGCTGATCCCGGCGGCGCGACGCTCGAAGCAGAACCCCGGCGGCGCGGTGGCGCTGCTCGCAGCCTCCGCGGTGATGGCGGAGACCATTCCGCCGTGCATCAACCTGATCATCCTCGGCTTCGTGGCGAACCTGTCGATCGGCGGCCTGTTCGTCGCGGGTCTCTTGCCGTCGGCGCTGATGGCGCTGGTACTGATCGCGGTGTCCATCATCTTCGGCAAGCGGCCGGCGGAGGCGGAGGATGTCGAGCCGCAAATGCCGGTGTCGGGTCTGTGGAGCGGCGCGATCGCCTCGTTCGGCCTGATCTTCATGATTTTCTTCGGCTTCAAGAGCGGCTTTGCCACCGCGACCGAGATATCGGCTTTCGCGGTGGCCTATGCGCTCGTCGTCGGCAGCGTGGTGTTCCGCGAGCTCGGCTTCAAATCGGCAGCGCACAGTTTCGTGCAGGCGGCGACGCGCGCAGGCCTCGTGCTGTTCATAGTCGCCGCCGCGCAGTCGCTGGCGTTCACGCTGACCTTGCAGCAGGTGCCGCATGCGGTCGGCGACTTCATGCTCGGCCTGTCCAAGACCTCGGGCGTCTGGCTGTTCATCCTCTTGGCGATCGCAGTGCTGATCGTGATGGGCTCGGTGCTGGAAGGCGCGGCCGCCCTGATCATCTTTGGGCCGCTGCTGCTGCCGGTCGCCGTGCAGCTCGGCGTCGATCCCCTGCATTTCGGCGTCGTGCTCGTCATCGCCATGGGCATCGGCCTGTTCGCGCCGCCGCTGGGACTTGGCCTCTACGGCGCCTGCCTGATCGGTAACGTGCCGATCGAACAGACCGTGAAGCCGATCATGGGCTATCTCGGCCTCTTGTTCCTCTGCCTGCTCGTCATCGCCTTCGTGCCGTGGCTCTCGACCGCGCTGCCGCGGGCATTCGGCTACTGAAGGGGGCTGCCGTGAAGGTCCTGCTGGCTCACACCCCGGAGATGCGGCGCAATTACTATGGCGATCGCAGCCTGAACGGCCTGCGCGCGGCCGCCGAGGTGATCCTGCACGAGGGCGATGACCCGCTGGACGCAGCCGGCCTGGTACGCGCCGCCAAGGACGCAGACATCATCGTCGCCGATCGCATGACCGAGGGCCGCGGCGAGATCTTTGCGCAATTGCCGCGCCTGCGGGCGTTCGTCCGCTGCGCCGTCGACATCCGCAACGTCAACGTGGAAGCGGCCTCGGAGGCCGGCGTGCTCGTGACTCGCGCCGGACCCGGCTTCGTGCAGGCGGTGGCCGAGCTCGCGCTCGGCTTCATGGTCGATCTCTCCCGCGGGGTGTCGCGGACCACTGCCGACTATCAGGCCGGTCGCAAGGCGGAGGCGCGGATGGGCCGCCAGCTCGCCGGCAGCCGAATCGGCATCATCGGCTATGGCAGCATCGGGCGCTATCTTGCCGAAGTGGCAAAAGTGCTGCGCATGGAGGTGCTGGTCGCCGATCCCTTCGCGACCGTCAGCGACAGCGCCATTCGCCAGGTCGGGCTCGACGAGCTGCTCGCCGCATCGGATTACGTCGTCTGCCTCGCCGTCGCCAACGAGCAGACCGAGAACCTGATCGGCGAAGCGGCGCTGTCGCGCATGCAGAGGCATGCCGTCTTCGTCAATCTCTCGCGCGGCAATCTCGTCGATGAAGCCGCACTGGCGCGCGCGCTGCGCGGGGGCCGCATCGCCGGCGCGGCGATGGATGTCGGCCGCGCTCCCGACCAGATGCCGACGCCCGAGCTGGCGAGGCTGTCCAACGTGATCGCCACGCCGCATGTCGGCGGGCTGACGCCGCAGGCGATCGAATACCAGTCGCTGGACACTGTGCGGCAAGTCGAGGCCATCGTCAAAGGCGAGGTCCCTCAAGGCGCCGTCAATGCCGATCGGTGGACGCGGCGGCCGTGAAGCGACGGATCTGGCGCTCGGCGCACTGAAGCTTCCACATCGTCATGCTCGGGACAAGCCTGGACAAGCCCCGGGCATGACGTCCTCCAGCACTTGCATGCGCTATCGCAGCCCTAGAGCCGATCCACCGCCCTGAACGACCCGTCCTTCTGGATCACCGTCAAAAACACCTTCGGCGGCGCGTCGATCATGCGCGGGCCAACGGTGACGGTGGTGCCGCTGATGTCGAAACGGCCGATATCGTTGATGGTGCGCAACAGGCTTGCGCGTGTCGGCTTCGGTCCGGCCTTTTCCAGCGCCGCGGCCGCGAGGCGGCCGGAGATATAGCCTTCGAGCGACACGAAGTCCGGTGTCAGCGTCGGATCGAACGCCTGCTGCGCCGCCTGGTAGTCGGCGACGAGCTTGAGCGAGCGGTCCCAGGGAAAAGGCACGACCTGCGAGACGATGACGCCCTCGCCGTCCGGGCCAAGCTCCCCCGCGAGCGCGTTGGCGCCGACGAAGGAGATGTTGACGAAGGCCGGATAGAAGCCGCCGCGGTGCGCCAGCTTGATGAATTCCGCGCAGGGACCATAGGTCCCGACCATGACGATGGCTTCGGGCTCGGCGCGCTTGATCACCCGCAAGGCTGCGGCGACCGCGCGGGTATTGCGCTCGAAAGTGCCCTCGGCGGCGAGTTCGAGGCCGCGCCTCGCAAGCGCGCGCTTGACGCCAAGGAGACCGTCACGGCCGAAGGAATCGTCCTGGTAGAAGATGCCGATGCGGGTGAAGCGGCGATCCTCGGTGAGGTGCTTGACCCAGGCCTCGGCCTCCGCGCCGTAGCTCGCGCGGATGTTGACGACGTTGAGAAGCTCGAGGTCGCGGAGGAATTCGGCGCCGCTGAAGGGGCCGATGAAGGGAATGTTCCTGGTGCTGGTGATCGGAATCGTCGCGATGGCGGTCGGCGTGCCGACCGCGCCGATAAGCGCGAACACCTTGTCGTCCTCGATCAGGCGCAGCGTCTGCGTCACCGAACGGTCGGGGTCGTAGCCGTCATCGCGGCTGACGAGCTGAAGCTTGCGGCCGTGGATGCCGCCCTTGGCGTTGATCTCGGTGAACGCCGCGACGATGCCTTGCCGCATGCGCTGTCCGAGCGTGGAGGAGGGGCCCTCGAGCGCTGCCGCCTGACCGAACAGGATCGCGTCTTCGCCGACGCCGACTTCGTCGCCTTTGGCGGAATGCGTCGCTGCGGCGAGCAGCGCAATGGTCAAGCCGACGTAGGTCGCGAACGGCGATCGTGCCATGAGGATGCTTGCCGGATGTAGGAGGCGTTGCGGAAACGATAGGTCGAGCGGGCTAAACAGGACGCTAATTTGTGCCCGTCGACGGTCCGTAAGACTCCGGGGAAAACCGGTAAGTTATTGCCACTCTGCCGCAACTTTCGGGGCAATCGTTAACTAAGCCGCGCGATGCGCAGCGGTCCGGTTTCCGAAATTGGGCAGTTCTTAACCCCGATCCTGGCCCGATAGTCGCGCCGGCGGCTCAACCAGAAGTTCGGGCCGCCGTACCCATGGGGATTTGCGGATCAAAGATGAGCGGTCGCGATCAGAACGATCAGGATCGGGGGCGTATGAGGGGATGGTGGCGTGCCGCGCCGCTGCTCGGGCTCTATCGCCCTGCGCTCGTTGCGGTCGGCATCGGCCTTCTGTTCTCGATCGTGGGCGCTGCTGCCGTAGCGCGGTGGGAAGATCGCGTCAATCGGATCGAGTTCGAGAACGCGGCCTCGGCCCAAGCGACCGTCATGCAGAACGGCACGAACGAGTACATCTCCAGGCTGCTCGCACTGCGCACGCTGTTCGAATCGACCAGCGACGAAGTCACCCGCAGCGAATTCGAGACCTTCAGCGCCCGCCTGTTCGAGCGACATCCCGGCATGCTGCGCATTGCCTGGCTGCCGCGCGTCAACCGCAAGGAGCGCGCGGAATACGAGGCCGCGGCGATCACCGACGGCGTATCCGGCTATCGTATCAAGTCGCTCCAGGGCGACGGCTTCGCCGTCGCGCCGCAGAGCGACGAGTATTTTCCGGTGTTCTACTCGACTCGGCCGAAGACTTCGTCGGTCTATGGCATGGACTACGCGACGGTTCCGGAGCGCCGGGCGGTGCTGGAGCGCGCCCGCGACAACGATCGCGTCGCAGCCATTCGCACGCGCCTCTTCGAGCCGAAGCAAGGGGGCGGCCGGGTGCCCGACGTCCTCGTCGCGATTCCCGTCTACGCCAAGGGCACGTCACGCGAGGAGATCGCGGACCGGCGCCGCAATCTCGCCGGCTTCGTGGTCGGCATCTTCGACCTGCCGCTGCTGATCCACTCCATTCGCGTGACCACCGGAGCAAGCCCCGCGGTCAGCATGAATATCTACCCGCCCTTCACGGCGGAGATCGCCAACCTGGAGGAAACGCTGCCGGATTACTCGTCGTCCGCCGCCGCGCCGCGGTCGATGGAAGACATCGCGCGGGCCGTGCAATGGTCGGGCAGTCTCAAGATCGGCGATGCCGACTGGCAGGTGCGGGCGGTTCCAACCGCCGGCGGTCCGCTGGCTACGACTTACGATCGCGCGGGCGCGGTGCTGATTGTCGGCATGCTGCTGACGCTGTCGCTGTCGACCTATCTGATGCTCGCAAGCCGCAATTCGCGGCGGCTGTCGCAGGCGAACCGGCGCGTGCTCGAGCTTGCCCAGACCGATATACTCACCGGACTGCCGAACCGCGCCTTCTTCCTCACCCGGCTCGACGAGATGAACAGGCAGTCGGACGTGACGGGTCTGCCCTTCTCGATCCTGATGCTCGACCTCGACCGCTTCAAGAACGTCAACGACTCACTTGGTCACGCAGCCGGCGATGCGTTGCTGCGCCAGGTGGCGCAGCGGCTGAAATCCGCAATGCGCGCCAACGACGTGCTGGCGCGGCTCGGCGGCGACGAATTCGCCATCATCCAGGAAGCCGGCGAGGATCAACGTGCCTGCTCGACCGAGCTGGCGGCGCAGATCGCCAAGCTCGTGAGCGAACCATTCCTGCTGCCGGGACACCGCGTCGAGATCGGCACCAGCATCGGCATCGCGATCGCGCCGGACCACGGCAGCGATCAGGAGCAGCTCCTGAAGAAGGCGGATCTTGCGCTCTACCGTTCGAAATCGGCGGGCCGCAACTGTTTCACCATTTACGACGAGGCGATGTCGGCCGAGCTGGAGGCCCGCAACACGCTGGAGGGAGATCTGCGCGACGCCATCGCGCAGTGCCAGCTGGAGGTGCACTACCAGCCGTTCGTCGACGCCCTCGGCGGCGTACGGCGCGGCTTCGAGGCGCTGGTGCGCTGGCGGCATCCGACGCGCGGACTGATCCCGCCGGACCAGTTCATCTCGCTTGCAGAGGAGACCGGGCTGATCGTGCCGCTCGGCGAATTCGTGCTGCGCCGCGCCTGCGCGGACGCCGCCGGCTGGCCCTGCGATCTCATGGTCGCCATCAATTTGTCGCCGATCCAGTTCAAGGAAGCCGAGCTGTTCGAAATGATCTGCGCGGCGCTCGCCGATTCCGGCCTGCCGCCGCAGAGGCTGGAGATCGAGATCACCGAATCCGTGCTGCTGGAGCGCGCCGCCGAGAACCACGCCTTCATGGAGCGGCTGAAGAGCATCGGGATCGAGCTCGCGCTCGACGATTTCGGCACCGGCTATTCGTCGCTCAGCTACCTGACCGCGTTCCCGTTCGACAAGATCAAGATCGACAAGTCGTTCATCCGCAACCTCACGCATCAGCCGCGCAGCTCCGCCATCATTTCCGCGATCGTGACACTGGCGCGCGGGCTGGACATGTCGGTCACGGCCGAGGGCATCGAGACGTCCGAGGAGTTCGAGCGGCTGAAGGCGCTCGGCGTCAATTTTGCGCAAGGTTATCTGTTCGGCCGCCCGCAGCCGATCGAGCGGATCCTGTTCGACGCGCCGGTCAAATCCTCACAGCTCGATGCCGCCTGAGCGCGCGCCTCGTCCTTCGAAACGACCGCCGCGCTGAGCTCAGGATGAGGCTAAGCAGCACCGGTGCCTGTTGAACTGCTGCCACACACTCTGTCCTCATCCTGAGGAGCCCGCATCAAGCGGGCCTCTCGAAGGATGGCCGCGGGGACACCGCTCCCAGGCGCGGTTGCGCTGCGGCTCAAAGTGGCATGCGCGAAAAAGCGCTTGACCAGAGCATCCCCGGATGATCCGAAGGAACGTCTAGGGATGAAACAGCACAACATGCGGCTTCCGTTCTTCTACGGCTGGGTGGTGGTCGCCGTGACCTTCGTCACCATGGCCATTGGCGTCAACGCGCGTACCGCCTTTTCGCTGTTCTTTCCGCCCATCATCTCCGAATTCGGCTGGGAGCGCGGCGTCACGGCCGGCGCCTTCTCCTTCGGCTTCGTGGTGTCGGGCGTGGTCAGCCCGCTGATCGGCCGCCTGATGGATCGCGCCGGTCCGCGCGCGGTGATGGAGCTCGGTGTCGTGCTGATGGGTGGCGGACTGCTGCTGGCACCGCTGACCAGCGCGCCCTGGCACCTCTATGTCACTATCGGCGTCATGGTCGGTGCGGGCAGCGTCTGTCTCGGCTATTCCGGCCAGTCGCTGTTCCTGCCGAACTGGTTCATCCGCAAGCGCGGCTTCGCCATCGGTATCGCTTTCGCCGGCGTCGGCATCGGCTCGGTGACGCTGTTGCCCTGGGTGCAGCACATGATCGAGCAGACCGGCTGGCGCACCGCCTGCACCGCGATGGGACTGCTCGTCCTGATGGTGCTGGCGCCGGTCAATCTGCTCTTGCACAAGCGCCCGGAGGACATCGGCCTTGAACCGGACGGCGATGCCGCCCCGGTGCGGGGCGCAGCCCGGCCGGTCTCCAACGTCGTCGATCCGGTCTGGGTCCGCATCGACTGGACGCTCAAGCGAGCCGTCGCGACCGCGCGTTTCTGGTGGATCGCGCTCGGCTATTTCTGCGGCCTTTACATCTGGTACGCGGTGCAGGTGCACCAGACCAAGTTCCTGCTCGACATCGGCTTCAGCCCCAGCGTTGCGGTGTGGGCACTCGGCATGGTCAGCCTGCTCGGTATTCCCGGCCAGATCCTGCTCGGCCATGTCTCCGACCGGATCGGGCGAGAATGGGTGTGGGCGATCAGCTGCGCGGGCTTTGCGATCTGCTTTGCGGCGCTGATGGCGCTGAAATTCCAGCCGTCGCTGTGGCTGGTCTACGTGATGGTCTTCGTGCAAGGCGCGCTCGGTTACGGCCTCACCTCGATCATGGGGGCGGTGGTATTCGAGATTTTCCAGGGCAAGCATCAGGGCAGCATCTTCGGCACGATCATGCTTGCGGCGCTGGCGGGTGGTGCGGCCGGACCGTGGGTGACAGGCTTCCTCTATGATCGTGCCGGCGACTACACGCTTGCCTTTGCCATCGCGACGGTCATGAGCGGACTGTCGGCGTTCGCGATCTGGCGGGCGGCCCCCGGCAAGGTGCGGGCCGTGGCCGGCCGGCTGCACAAGCTCCCCGGCGGCACTGCGGAGTAGGTTTTCTCAATCACGGCATTGTTCGTTCCTTCTTTGGAGAACGTTAAGCATGTCGTGTCTTGGCGTGGCGCTGCGGGCCTGCAAGAACGTCTTGGACACCATCGGAGCGCTAGCGTCGGTTCAGTGCCACTTCTTCCCGATGACGTCCGGGTCTAACGATGCCTGCCTCCGATTGTCTTGCGATCGAAATGCCGGACGTGCTGCGCGTCGCGGTCGAACGCGCCGACGATGGTATCGTCGTCGTCGATGACGCGCATCGCATCACGCACTTCAACCCTGCCGCGGAGCGGATCTGGAAGTTCGCTGCCACCGAGGTGCTCGGCCGTAACGCCGCCGTTCTCACCCTCAAATGTCTCGAGGCCGGCGCGACCGCGGACTTCCGCGAAGAGATCAGCCTCGTGCGGCGCGACGGCAGTCGTATCAAGGTGCAGGTCGCGATGTCATCAACGACGATTGCCGGCGCGACCCATCGCATCGTGTTCGCACGCGATGTCACTCTTGATGCGGAGCGACGCGTCAGGATCGGGCTGTTCCACGCCGTCTCCGACCAGACCAACCGCGCGGTGATCGTCACCGACGTCGAGCAGAACATTGTCTACGTCAATTCGGCGTTCACGGCGCTGTTCGGCTATACCAGCGAGGAGGCCGCAGGTCGCCCCGTCGCCGAGCTCGTTGCCGGTCGTCACACCGATCGCAAGGCCCTCGCGAAGCTCGTCACGCGCCTGATGCGTGGCGGCCAGCGTGGAGAGGCCGACGTACTCGTCTACGACAAGGACGGCGAGGAGATCTGGGTCTCCGCGCGGATAGACGTCTTCCGCGACGGCAAGGGCCGGGTCAAGCATATCTTCGCGCTGCTCGAGGACATCACCGAGACCAAGCAGCTGCGTTCGCTTCAGCAACTCATCATGAGCGCACTCGCCGACGAGGTGCCGATCGGCGAGATCGCTGACCGGCTGTGCCGCCGCGTCGAGGAGATCGCGCCCGACGCCGTCTGTTCGCTGCTCCACGTCGATGCTGCCGGCCTGATCCATCCGCTCGGTGGTCCCAGCCTGCCTGAGGACTATTCCCGCGCGTTGGACGGCATCGCGATCGGTCCCAATGTCGGCTCCTGCGGCACCGCGGCCTTCTACGGTACGCCGGTTCTGGCGGCCGATCTCGACACCGATCCGCGCTGGCAGCCTTACAAGGCGATGCCGCTCGCGATCGGCCTGCGCGCCTGCTGGTCGACCCCGGTCAAGGCCAAGGACGGCCGCGTCATCGCGACTTTCGCCTTTTATTACCGCGAGCCGCGTGAGCCGAGCAATTGGCACCGGCGCATCGTTGAGGCCTGCGTCAATCTCGGCGCCTTCGCGATCGAGCGCAAGGAGGCGCGCGCCGAGATCGCGCGGCTCGCCTATCACGACATCCTCACCGGCCTGCCGAACCGCGCCCAACTGCGGCACCTGATCACCACCGCAATCGATGCGTGCCCGACCGGCAGCCACGTCGCGCTGGCCTTCCTCGACGTCGATCATTTCAAGGACGTCAACGACACGCTCGGTCATGCCGCCGGCGACGAGCTCCTGGTTCAACTCGCGCAGCGCCTGCGCGAGCATATCAGCCCCGGGGACATGCTGGGGCGGCTCGGCGGCGACGAGTTCGTCATCCTGCTGCCGCAACGCAACGCCGAGGACGCCGAGCGCGTCGCGGCCGATCTCGCCGAAGCACTGGCGCGGCCGCTCCGGCTCGGATCGAAGCTGATGCCGTTGTCCGCCAGCATCGGCATCAGCCTCTATCCCGATCACGCCACCGATATCGACACCTTGATGCAGCAGGCCGATGCCGCCATGTACATGGCCAAGCAGGCCGGACGCTCGACCCATCGCATCTTCAGTACCGAGATGAACGTGCTCGCCGAGCAGCGGCTGGCCCTGATCGCGGCGCTGCGCCGCGCGATCGCGGAGGGCGCACTGAGTCTCAGCTACCAGCCGCAGATCCGCAGCTGCGACGGCGCGATCCATGGCGTCGAGGCACTGGCGCGCTGGCGCGATGCCGTGCTGGGCGACGTCTCGCCGGCAAAGTTCATCCCGCTCGCCGAGGAATGCGGCCTGATCGAGCAGATCGGCCTTTGGTCCGTGCGCGAGGCCTGCCGCCAGATGGCGAGCTGGCGCCACGCAGGGCTCAACATTCCCTGCGTCTCGGTGAACCTGTCGCCGATCAATTTCCGCAACGTCACGCTGGCGGCGCGGCTCAAGGACATCCTGGCCGAATACGATCTGCCGCCGGACGCGCTGATGCTGGAGATCACCGAAGGCGCGTTCATGCAGGACGGCGTCGCAGCGCTGGAGACGATGAACGCGATCCGCGAGCTCGGCGTCGGCCTCTCGGTGGACGATTTCGGCACCGGCTATTCCAGCCTGAGCCGGCTCGCGCATCTGCCGATCCGCGAATTGAAGATCGATCGCAGTTTCATGCGCGACATCGAGAAAGACGCGGGCGCGCTCGCGATCGCAACTGCGGTGGTCCGCGTCGGCCAGGGTCTCGGCATGACCGTGGTCGCCGAGGGCGTCGAGACCGAGGGGCAGCGCAAGACGCTGGCCGAACTCGGCTGCGACATCGTCCAGGGCTTCCTCTATTCACCCGCGCTGCCTCCTGTCGCCTTCGAGCGCTGGCTGATCGACCACTGCGCGGAGCAGGCGAGGACCATGCTGACGCGGCTTGACCTTGCGCCGGCGGGCGGGGATGCGGTGAAGCGGTCGGCGTAGCTGCCCTCGGGCGATATTCGCAGCCGATAAGGAACGCATTGACGACCGGCGATTTGGTCCCCGACATCCGCCGAAGGAGCACCGCGCCATGTCCTGTTTGCAAACGGCATGGGCCCGATGAAAAGACCACAAAGCAGCGCCACCGTCCGAGCGGCAGGCCTTCGACCTTCGCAACCGCAGCTCAAGGCCATCACGGCATGGATGGCTTGTCAGAGCGACAAGCCCAGCCTGTCCGAGGCAATAAGCCGCTTGGTGGAACTGGGGCTTGCGTTGTACACGGATACGGATCGCCAGAAGCGGCGCGCTCGCAAAATGGCTGGCGATGCGATCGATCGCATGGGCGACACGAGGACGACGGCGGAGGATAGGGCGGTCCGCAAGCGGGATCTGCTCGACGGCCCCGAGGAGTTCGATCGCGTGCGAATTGATCGGTCCAAGCGCGGCAAGCCGATCCGAGAATCGGCTGAGCACCAGGAAGCCGCCGACACCGGAGGAATTCGAACTACCAGCGACATGGAGGAGGAGCAATGAGACGACATTCCCAATCGCATGCAGCGAACGAGGCGAATAGCCACTTCAAACAGCCGGCGACGAAGCCCGCGACTGATTACGAGAAAGCGGAGCAGGCCTTCCACGAAAATCGGGAGCGACTGAAAGCTGAACGGCTGGCGAGGGAAGCTGAACGACGAAGCCAGTCCGAGAGGACGACCTAGCGTCGCAGTTCTAGTTTGACATCCGGGATGCGGAACCGCGCGTCGTAGACGAAGAAGGTTTGGATCTGGGCAGCCGGCGGCCCGCGAAGATCGAGGCAGCGCCGTATCTCGCTGATATTGCCAAGCAGCTTGAGCCGTTCGACGGCAGCGACGGCCTGGCCATCATTGTTCGGGATGCGAGCGGTCCCGTCTCGAGCGCGACATTCATTCCGCGA
Organism: Bradyrhizobium sp. USDA 326; assembly: GCF_049739485.1. Classification (NCBI taxonomy): domain Bacteria; kingdom Pseudomonadati; phylum Pseudomonadota; class Alphaproteobacteria; order Hyphomicrobiales; family Nitrobacteraceae; genus Bradyrhizobium; species Bradyrhizobium sp. USDA 326. The sequence goes on along the minus strand of NZ_JBMGQA010000001.1, from coordinate 716,469 downwards.
GAGAGTTCGACAGGTCAATTGAGATCGCGCTTTGGGTTGTTGCTCAAGCATGGTCCTTTTGGAAAACCGCTGCGCACTTTTCCGGATCATGCTTTAGAGCATCGAAAGCACGACAATCCCGTCTTCGAGGTCCCCTGAAGCAAGGCGGGCCCGGGCCATACGCTCGAACTCCGTTCGATGCTTCTGCAGGTAACTGAAGGCCTGCTTCTGCGTGTTGAATGTCGTGGCAAGCCGGCACATCTGCCGATTGGCGCCGGACGCGAGAAAGAACGTGATGGTTCCGTGGTCGGGCTTGATTCTAGGCACGATCTGCACCCTCCGGCATGGGATCGGCTCTTCAGATTTCGCCGGCGGTGTTGAATACGACTATCGCACCGGCTTCCTCGAACGCTTCTTGAGCACTGGCGCCGGCAAGGCTGTTCGAAGAGCTTCATCAGCCGCTTGCTTCGCCTCGCGTACCTCTCGGAGCCGCGCCATGTTCTTGCGAACCTCGATGGCCTGCCTTTCGACATCTGCCAACGCCTTCGCGCCCTCTTCGGCGGCCAGGCGTTTGCGATCGGAACGCGCGATGCTTTCGGGTGACGGCTCTGCCGGTTTCTTGGTGCTCATCGCTCACCCGGATCCACAACGGCCAAAACCCGCTCAATCCCAGGATTGAGCGGGCGGAGCAGCCATTTCAGTACATCCGTGAAACGGCGCCACGATATCAGGCCAGCGACAGGTTCTCAGCGCTCGCTTTGCCTCGCACCTTGTCGGTCTTGATCTCGAAATTGACCTTCTGGCCCTCTCCGAGACCAGCAAGACCAGCTCTCTCGACGGCGCTGATGTGAACGAACACATCGTTGCCACCGTCGCTCGGCTGAATGAAACCGAAGCCCTTTTGGCCATTGAACCACTTGACTGTACCTGTCGTCATTTCTTCTCCAAAGCGCACAAGCGCATCCCGCGTGACAATCACGCAGCTATCTTCAACTTCGTCGATGACATTGGAAAAGGAGCCCGCGGGCGCATTCAACAAGGCACAGCGGCTAATCGAACGGCCTCAACATATATGATTTTCGTGGTTTTGCAAGGAGCGAAGCCGGTTTGTTTTCTGCGCGCCGGTTCTTCCGTTCCGATCGAGGTGCCCTGCATGTGTCCGTCGAGCTTCAAGCGGGACGTAATCGATTGACAGCGCTGCGCGACAGGGGGCACGTTGACGCCACCAGCTGCTCGCCGTGACAGGCAGATCGGCTCGCGCGAAGCCGCGACAAAGTCGCCGTCACTATCCTCAAAAATCGCAATGAAGCTCCTGCGCAATTGGCTGCCGTGCAGGACGTGTCGCGTTCGCAGCCCGGGCCAGGAGGAACAAATTGCACGTACTCGTCAGAGACAACAATGTTGAGCAGGCACTCCGTGTTCTCAAGAAGAAGATGCAGCGCGAGGGCGTCTTCCGGGAAATGAAGCAGCGCCGTTCCTACGAGAAGCCGTCCGAGAGAAAGACCCGCGAGAAATCCGAGGCCATTCGCCGCGCCCGCAAGCTCGCCCGGAAGCAGGCGATCAGGGAAGGATTGCTGCCCGCACCGCCGAAAAAGAAGCCCTTCGAGCGCAAGCCGCCCTTGCCGGAGGTCAAAGCAAGGCCGGAGTAGCAGCGGTCTTCGTTCCGAAGCTGAAGAAGGGCAAGGCCAAGGTGATCGCCGCGGCCCCGTCCCGCAAGGAAGTCGCGTGGCAGCCGGACTTCGGACCTGCAAAGAAGAAGTAGCGAGCGGCTGCAACTCACCAGTCGCGCATGGCGTTTCCTGCAAACGCTATTCGGTGCCGATCCGACGAACGTAGTCGTGCCAGCTTTGCGAGCACTTGTGGCATTTGAGGGCATGTGACGCCGCAACTCCGTGATCGCGGAAGCTGTCGGCCGGCGTTGTCTCAGGATTGATCAGCCGGTGGCGAATGCTCAAAGCAGGCGCGCGCTTTCACAAATGCACGATCGGCGGGCGAGGCGTTGTCGAGGCATTGAACGGAGCTCGCGCAAGAGGCATCAGAATCCGTTGAAATCTCTTGTGAAAACGTCTCGTGACGAAAGCTGCGGCGAGGAGTCACGGGGCTAGCGTTCCGACGCGCAAGTCTGGACCGTCACTTGCCGATGTCGGATAATTGGACATGGTCTGGTGTAGCGTATCCGCTCCCCAGTCTCCTCACAGTTGAGATGCACTCCCATGGCACAGGCGGGCGTCCTCGCGCAGAAGTTCGAACGGTTTTTGCATTTGAAGGATGCGCCGCCAACTCTGGTCACGCGTTCGCTGCGCAGCGCCGAGCTCGCGGTCACCGAGACCCGCAATGATCATCCCACCCCGCGTCTTTCCGAGTCGATGCCCCCGGAGGATGCCTATCTCGTCAGCCTCAAATTCCGCGATTTCGCTGATTGCGAGTGCTGGGAGCGCGGCCGATGCGTGATCAAGCGCGATATCCGCGCCGGTGCCACCTATCTGTACGACCTGAAACGCGATCCGCGCTACGTCATCGACAAGCCCTTCCATTCCCTGTTCTTCCATTTGCCCCGTTCGGCGTTGGACGATATGGCGAGACAAAGCGGCGCGCTGCGGATCGATGAGCTCGCCTATCAGCCCGGCGTCGGCCATGACGATGTGACGATCCGCCATCTCGGCGCGTCGTTCCTGGCGGCGTTGCGGCAGCCTGAAGAGGCCAACCAGCTCTTCATCGACCACATGATGCTCGCGCTCACCGCACATGTCGCGACGACCTACGGCGGATTGCGGCGCGCCGCCGAGCCGGCGCGCGGCGGCCTTGCCCCCTGGCAGGTCAAGCGGGCTTGCGAAAGGCTGGAGTCCGATCTTCGCGGCAAGCTTTCACTGGAAAAGATCGCAGCCGAGTTCGATCTCTCGGTCAGTCATTTTTCGCGCGCATTTCGCGTCTCCACCGGCCTGCCGCCGCATCAATGGCTGCTCCGCCAGCGCGTGGACACGGCCAAGCAGTTGATGACGGTGCGCGACCTGTCGCTGGCGGAGATCGCGATATCGGCCGGGTTCGCCAATCAAAGCCACTTCACCCGGGTGTTTTCCTCGCTGGTCGGCATCAGCCCGGGAATGTGGCGCCGTGAGGCGCAGGGCGTGCCGGACGGCGAAACGTGACTCCACCGCTCAGCGGCACCTTCGAGAGATGGCGTAGGCGGCGCGCCGTGCCGCGAACATCTCGTCCGGCGGATGGCCGATGCCTTCGGCAAGATTGGCTGGATTGAACACGGCCGCGTCGCACGCTTCGTTTGATTCAGTGCCCGTTATCACGATCGTTCCGAGGCGCACCGGTTCGCGGCCATCCTCGTCGGGCCAACGGATGGTCACGTCCATGACGGGATCGCCGGGACGGTCCAGCAGCGCCATCACGCTGAACCTGACGTCGCGCGCCGCGATCCGGGATTCGAGATCGCGCAGCAAGCCGGTGGACTTGGTCGCATCCTCGGCCGACCTGCGTTCTTCGCCGACCGGCGCGACCTTGAACTTGATGAACCGTGTCTCACCCCGAGCGTTCGTTGCGGGAAAGGCGTGCACGCCCCAATAGGTCGTGCAGGCAAGGCTTGCCGGCGGCGGATTTGCGGCAAGGTAGGCTGCCTGGCGCAACGTTTCGGGATTGGCGGCGGAGAATGCCTCGACCCGGGCCATGTCCGGCTTGCCGTCCGGTCCCGGCATGCGCGCCTGCAGGAAAGCCAGCATCTGGTCGGGCGTTCTGGCGAAATGAACCGGGGCGCTCTGGGTCAGAATCTCGGAACGGTGATCGCCACTGCCGAGCCGGAAGCTGAAGCCGCGCAGCGAGCGGCCGTCAGTATCGACCGCGTTGGCGGAGACACCGTCCGTCGAGAAACGCGCCAGCACCCGGGAGGGCATGGTGAAGCTGCGGGACCTGGTGATTTCCTTGGCCTGATCCGAGGGGGCATAGGTGCCGCGAACGCATTGGCCCCAGCAAAAGCTCGCGCGCGCCTTGGGCGGAAGACCGGCGACCGCCCTCAGGACATCGACAACGGATGTCGGTGTGGCTGCACCGTTCGGGAGCTGAGGCAGAACGGAACCTTCGGATTCGAGCGATGGGCTTGTTTGTGGCGCCGGGCGGATCGAAACGTCTTTCCCAAAGCCGACATGCCTTGTCCGATCCTGCGACAAATCTCGCAGCTCGCTGACTCGGGTCGCTCTTCGCTAGTCCGACGCCAATCCCGTCCTGCGCCTGAGATCCGTGATCGCGCGCAGGAAACTGTCGGCCGGCGTCGTCTCCGGATCGATCAGCCGGTGCAGGCGAAAGCCGTCTTCCAGCGCGAGCACGATGGAGGCCATCCAGGGCGGGTTCAGATTGTCGTTGCGCCCGTTGCTCTTCAACGTCGCCTCGACGATGTCGGCGACCAGCTTGCGCCGCGCACGCAGGCGCTTGGCAAGCTCCGGGCGGCGCTTCTCGGCGCGTGCGACGAACAGGATCATCTCCATGTGGAGGAGAGGCGAGCGGCCGAGCGGATCCTGCCGGCTGCGATCCATTGTCTTCAGCGCCGCGATGAAATCGTCGAGATTGTCGTGCTCCGCGAGGATGTCCATGTTGCGCCGGATCGACTGCTCGACATGATCCTCGATCATGGCGATGATCAATTCGTCCTTGCTCTTGAAGTTCGAATAGAACGCCCCGCGGCTAAAACCCGCCGCCGCCGCGATCGCCTCGATGCTGGCGCCGCCGATGCCGTCCTGTTCGAACACGCGCGCGGCCGCCTCGAACAGTCTGTCGCGCGTGTCGTCCCTGGTCGGTCTCGTTCTCACCCTTGACATCGGCGCAGGTTAGGGCAGACTGCAACTCGATACAACAATGTATCTAGTTGGATAATTCAGGGATGGTTACGCTGCGCGTGAGGGGCTGCCCGGCGTATTCGATTCATGCGGCAACCGATCTGAGGTCACCATGAACGAGCACGTGCAAGGCGCCGGCGGCGGACCGCTGTTCAACCCGCTCTCGCCGGACTTCATCCGCGATCCCTATCCGCATTACGACCGGCTGCGCACCCTCGATCCGATCCATGTGACGCCGTTCGGCCAGTTCGTCACCAGCCGCCATGCCGACGTCAGCCTCGTGATGCGCGACAAGCGCTTTGGCAAGGATTTCGTCGAGCGCACCACGCGACGCTACGGCCCCGAGATCATGAAGGAGCCGGTGTTTCGCAGCATGAGCTACTGGATGCTGCAAGCCGATCCTCCCGACCACACCCGCCTGCGCGGCCTCGTGGTGAAGGCGTTCACCGCCCGCCGGGTCGAGGATATGCGGCCGCGGATCCAGGAGATCGTCGACCAGGCCATCGACGCCGTGATTAATCGCGGCCACATGGACCTGATCGAGGATTTCGCCTTCCGCCTGCCCGTCACCATCATCTGCGACATGCTCGGCATCCCCGAGGAGCACCGCGAAGTCTTCTACAAGAGCTCGCGCGACGGCGGGCGGCTGCTTGATCCCGTGCCCTTGTCTGCGGAGGAGATCAAACAGGGCAACGCCGGCAACCTGATGGCGCAGATGTACTTCCAGCAGCTGTTCGAACTGCGCCGCCGCACTCCCGGGGATGACCTCATCACCCAACTGGTGCAGGCCGAGGAGGACGGCAACAAGCTCACCAATGAGGAACTCACCGCCAACATCATCCTCTTGTTCGGCGCAGGCCACGAGACCACGGTCAACCTGATCGGCAACGGCCTGCTCGCGCTCCACCGCAATCCGGATCAGCTGGCGCTGCTCAAGGCGCGGCCGGAGCTGATGGAGGGCGCGATCGAGGAATTCCTGCGCTACGATTCCTCGGTGCAGATGACCGGGCGCGTCGCGCTGGAGGATGTCGACCTCGGCGGGGTGAAGATTCCCAAGGGCGAGAGCGTGCTGTGCCTGCTCGGCTCGGCCAACCGGGATCCCGCGATTTATCCCGATCGGCCCGACCGGCTGGACGTCACCCGGGCGAACGTGAAGCCGCTGTCGTTCGGCGGCGGCATCCATTTCTGTCTGGGTGCCCAGCTGGCGCGCATCGAGGCCGAGATCGCCATCGCCACGCTGCTGCGGCGGCTGCCGGACTTGCGCATCGACGATGCCGAAAATCCGGAATGGCGGCCGACCTTCGTGCTGCGTGGCCTGAAGCGGCTGCCGGCGAGCTGGTGAGACCTGCCAGCGTTAACCTCCGCGCGCAACAGTCGCTGTGACTTCGCCACACTTCCCCCTATATAAGGGGCTGTTCCGGCGCGCCTGAGGCCCTCAGGTTCGGCCCGGGCCGGTTTTGGCCGAGGGGAGACCCGTGCAGACGACGCTGCTCGGATTGGCGATTGCCTTCATCATTGCGCTGCTGGCCGCGCTGATCGGGCCTTACTACATCGACTGGAACCAGTTCAGGCCCCAGTTCGAGGCGGAGGCTGGCAAGATCATCGGCGTGCCGGTGCGGGTGGCGGGCGAGCTCGACGCGCGGCTGCTGCCGGCGCCGACGCTGCGGCTGCGCCAGGTCACCTTCGGCGGCAACAACGATCTCGGCCGCCTGCGCGCCGACAAGCTCGACGTCGAGTTCAGCCTGGGCTCCCTGATGCGCGGCGAATGGCGCGCCACCGAGCTTTCGGTGGGCGGCATGGCGGTCGATCTAGGTCTGGATGCGCGCGGGCGGGTCGACTTGCCGTCGATCGCGAGCGGCACCTTCAATCTGGCATCCCTCGCCATCGAACGGCTGAATCTCACCGGCCGCATCGCCCTGCATGACGCCGCCAGCCGCTCGACGCTGGAATTGAACGACATTGCCTTCTCCGGTGACGTGCGATCGCTGGCAGGCTCGGTGCGGGGCGACGGCAGTTTCAGCGCTGCCGGGGTGCGCTACCCGTTCCGCGTCTCCTCCGGCCCGAGCGCCGACGGCAGCGCCACCCGTCTGCACCTCAACATCGATCCCGGCGAGCGCGCCATCCTCGCAGATCTCGAAGGCGTGCTCGCCTTCGACAATCGCCAGCCGAAATTCGACGGCGCGCTGACGCTCGCCGTGCCCGCGGTCAAGAAGGCGGGCGAGGCGGGGCCGACGCCCTGGAAGCTCGCGACCAGGCTCAAGGCGGATCCGGCCGGCGCGAAATTCGAGCAGATCGACGCGAGCTTCGGCACGGAAGACGCCGCGCTGAAGCTCGGCGGCGTCGGTGATCTCAGGTTCGGCGCCTCGCCGCTGCTGCGCGCGGTGCTGTCGGCGCGGCAGGTCGATGCCGACAGGCTGACGGCCAAGGATGATGCCGATCCGCAGCGCGTCCTGCCGGCGCTGCGGGCGGGCCTTGCGGCGATCCCGCAGGTGCCGATCCCGGCGCAGATCGAGTTCAACGCGGATCAGATCATGCTCGGCGGTCGTCCGCTTCAGAACATCGCGGCCGAGCTTCAGACCGACGGACGGTCCTGGACCTTCCGGCGGTTCGAGCTGCGCGCGCCCGGCATGACGCAGCTCTCGCTCAATGGCGCGGCTCCCGGCGCCGACAGTTTCAGCGGCCGGCTCAGCGTCGAATCGTCCGATCCGGACACGCTGGTGGCCTGGCTCCAGGGTCGCAGCGAGATCGGCCGCCGCAGCACGCGGCCGCTGCGCCTCGCCGGCGACGTGACCATCGCCGCCAATCACCTCGCCATCGACAGGCTGAAAGCCGACATCGACGGCGGCGCCGTCGAAGGTCGCATCGCCTTCGTGCAGACCGGCGCGAGCAAGGGCTCGCGGATCGACGCGGAGCTCAAGGCCGACCGGCTCGACCTCGATGCCGCTGCGAGTTTCGTGCGCGCGCTGGCGGGGCCGCAGGGCGAGTGGCCGGAAGAGGCGAAACTCTCGCTCGCTATCGGCCGTGCGATCTCCGCTGGACAGGAGCTGCGGCCGTTCGCAGCCAAGCTCTCCTACAGCCCCGCATCGCTGTCGCTGGAGCAACTGCGCTTCGGTCAGGCCAGCGGCGTGACCACGGAGGCGAGCGGCAGCTTCGACCGCACCAGGGCGACCGGCAAGCTCGCACTGAAATCCTCGGCCAATTCGCTGCGCGAGCTTGCTGCGCTGATCGAGCCGTTTGCGCCCGCGGTGCGCGCGCGCGTCGATGCGCTCCCGTCATTGCCCGGCGCGACCCGTCTCAAGCTCGATCTCAGCCTGGACAAGAACACGGAGCATGCCGATCGCAGCAATTGCCGAATCGTGCTCGACCTCGACGCGCCGCAGCTCAAGGTCACGGCGACGCTGGCGGCGCAGACCCCGGCGGCCGCCATCGGAGGGATCGACCTCGAAAGGTTGCGCAACAGCGACTTCACGTTGGATACGAAGGGCTCGTCATCGCAGGCCGGTGCGATGCTGGCGCTGCTCGGGCTCGATGGCGTCGTGGCCGCGGGCGAGGGCGCCTCGCAGTTCGAAGGCCACTTGAGCGGCGCCTGGCGGCGACCGCTGCAATTGAACGCAAAGCTCAGTGGCGGCGGGCTCGATGCGGATGCGCAAGGCAGCGTCGAGCTGTCGGAGCCGAAGGGAAACGTGAACCTGCGCGTGCGCAACGTCAATCTGGCGCCGCTGCTCGGCACCGGCCCGGCCGACAAATCGACGCGGAATGTCAGCCTGTCGTCCCGCCTGACGCTCTCGGGCAATCGTCTGACGTTCGACGATCTCGACGGCAATGCAGCGGGCTCGCATCTGCGCGGGCATCTTTCGGTGATGCTCGATCAGGAGAAAAGCGTCGACGGCGAGGTCGGCCTCGACTCGCTCGACGTTGCGCCGGCGCTCGCAATCGCGATCGGCGCGGCCGGGCATGAGTCCGGCGAGCCGTTCAGTCCGGGGCTCGTCAGCGGCTGGCGCGGCCGCGTCGCCTTCCAGGCCCTGCGCGGAACGTTGCCGGGCGGCATCGAGCTGCGCCCCTTCGGCGGCACGATCCGCAGCGACGGGCAGTCGCTCGCATTCGATGCACTCAAGGGCGGCCTCGGCGGCGGCGAGATGTCCGCGAGCCTCGACGCGCGCAATGGCGCTAATGGTCTTGCGCTGAACGCGCGCATCGAGCTCAGCAATGTCGATGCGGCGACGCTGCGCTATCGCGACCTCGCGCTGCCCAAGGGGCGTGCCTCGGTGCAGATGGCGCTGACCAGCCAGGGTCGCAGCGTCGCGGCCTTGACCGGCGCGCTCGCCGGCAACGGCACGGTGACGCTCGAATCCGCGGAAATCAGCGGCCTCAATCCGCGCGCCTTCGAGATCGCCATCCGCGCCAGTGACGGCGGCCAGGTCGCCGACGACAACCGCCTGCGGCAGCTCGTCGAGCCCGCGCTGTCGGCGGGGCGCATTGCGATCGCCTCGGCGCAGATCCCGTTCACGATCCGCGACGGCCGCCTGCGCGTCGGTGCGACGCCGCTCGAGGCCAAGAACGCCCGCGCCATCGTCTCCGGAGGCTACGACATTCCCGCCGACCAGGCCGACATCCGCGCCAGCCTGACGCCAATCATGACCGGCCTCTCCGGCGCGCCGCCGGAGATCCAGCTGTTCGCGGCAGGGCCCCCCGACAAGCTGAGCCGCACCATCGACCTCACGCCGCTGTCGTCATGGCTTGCGGTGCGCACGATCGATCGTGAGACGCGTCGGCTCGATGCCATCGAACGCGGCGAGCCGCCGCCGGCCACCGCTGCGCTGCCGACGCTGGTGTCTCCAGATGCAGCGCCTGAGCAGGCGCCGGCCAATGTGCCGCTGCCGGGTCAGGATCCGCGCCGCATGCCGGCGAAGCCCAAGGTGGAATCGCGGCCCGCGCCGACGCCGCGGGCGCCGCAGGCCGCTCCCGCCGCGCCAAGCCCCCCACTCACAAGCCCCCCACTCACAAGCCCGCCGCTCGCAAGCCAGCAGGCCGCGCCTCTGCCGCCGCCGATCGAGGTGAAGCCGGCTCCGGGCCCGCCGCCCGCCAGGCCCAGGCCGAAGCCGCCGCTGGTGCTGACGCCGCAGAATCCGTGACGTTGAGCCAAGCGCGACCGTGGCCATAAAGGTCGTCATGCCCGGGCTTGTCCCGGGCATCCACGTTCTCCGTGCCTTGCCGTACGTGGATGGCCGGGACGAAGCCCGGCCATGACGTGGAGCAGGCATTAGGGTCCTACGGAAAGTGCGCACCTTTCGCACCGGTAAATCCATTCCCTCGCATTTGAATGAATTTTCGTCGGCAAAACTGATTTGCCGATTTTACTGAATTCTCGCGTTTCATCTCTAGCGTCGGTTCCCAGAGGAATTCGGCGTCGCGCCAAGAGCGGCGGGACGGCCTGCCAACGGGCTACCAAGAATTGGGGTGATCGAGATGAACGGGGCGAAATCGCTGCTGCAGGATCTGGACGACGCGATCGCGCGCGGCACCGACGAAAGCCGGGCGAAGGCTTTGTGGCACGCGACCGATATTCTGATCACCGGCCGCTACAGCGACGACGAGATCTCCACGTTCGGCGAGGTCATCGGCCGGCTCGCCGAAGAGATCGAGGTCGCCGCGCGGGCGCAGCTCTCGGAGCTGATGGCGGCCTGCGATCACGCGCCGCTCAACGTCATCGAAAAGCTCGCGCTCGACGACGAGATCGAGGTCGCCGGTCCCGTGCTGCGCGACTCCAATCGTCTCGACGAGAAGATGCTGGTCGAGAGTGCCCTGACCAAGAGCCAGTCGCACCTGCTCGCGATCGCCCAGCGCAAGTCGATCGGCGAAGCGGTGACCGACGTGCTGGTCAAGCGCGGTAACCAGGAAGTCGTGACGTCGGTTGCCAGGAACGACGGCGCGCGCTTCTCCGGATCGGGCCTGTTGCACATGGTCCGTCGCGCCGAGGGCGATTCGATTCTCGCCGAACAGCTTGGCCTGCGCAAGGACGTGCCGCGCCACATCTTCCAGCAGCTCATCTCGAAGGCGTCGGAAGACGTGCGCCGCCGCCTCGAGAGCGAGCGGCCCGAGATGATGGCGCAGATCCAGAGCTCGGTGACCGAACTCACCGGCGATCTCCAGTCCAAATTCGGCCCGTCCTCGCGCAGCTATTTCGTCGCCAAGCGCGTGGTCACGACGCAGTATCGGCAGGGCAACCTCAATCAGGATTCCATCTCGAACTATGCGCGCCAGCACCGCTTCGACGAGGTGCAGATCGGCCTGTCGCTGCTCTCGTCGCTGCCCGTCGACGTGATCGAGCGCGCGCTGATGGACCGTAACCGCGAGATGATCCTGGTGTTGTGCAAGGCGCTCGAATTCTCCTGGGACACGACGATGTCGCTCTTGTTCCTCGGCGCCAAGGATCATCTGATCACGGCGCGCGAGCTCCAGGACAACGAGCGCGAGTACGGCCGGCTCAAGATCGAGACCTCGCGCAGCATCCTGAAGTTCTATCAGTCGCGCAAGACCGGCGCGGGCGCCGATGCGGCGGGCCGTCAGCCCGAGCTCCAGGTCCACTAGTCGGGTGTACTGAGCATCATCCCGGAATTCGAAGGGGAGTATTTGCAATGTTGCCTCAATTCGGCACCGCCGTCCGCAAGAAGAACCTGGGCAATGCCGTCACCGCCGATCTCGGCGGCGGAGCACCGGACAAGGCGTCGGTGGACGCCGCCTGGCTCGTGCTGGAAGCCGCCAACGATCTCGGCGACCACGCCGCCGTCGAAGCCTGCCGTCGCGTCATCGACGCCGAGCTGAACGGCACGGTCGCAGGCAGCTCGGATGTCGATCTCGTGCTGGGGTATTTCAGGTAGGCTGCCTCCCACGCCGTCATTGCGAGCGCAGCGAAGCAATCCAGATTGCCGCCTCGGAAAGATTCTGGATTGCTTCGCTGCGCTCGCGATGACGGAGTGCAGAGCGTCGTCCCCCTTCACACGGTAATCAAGCTCTTGATCGCGCGCCGCTCGTCCATGGCGCGGTATCCTTGCTACCTCCGACCGCGGCAGCGTCAGGTCGAACACCTTGCCGGCTTGATCTTGCCGGCGAGAACGCGTTCGATCAGGCCCGGCAGGAAGCGGTGGACCGGCGCCGGCCTGCCAGAGCACGCGTCGCTGCGCGAAGAACATCGTCTCGCCTTCGAAGGCCACGCCCTAGGTGTGAGAGTCGGCATTTCCGCAAGGCACCCCTTCGATCCCGAATGGGCATGCGTCGAGCTCGCGCAATCGAAAGCATGCTATCGTACTACTTGCGATATCACTCGCTAATCCATGGATTTGGGAGAGATAGTCATGAAGACCTTCGCGTTTCTCGTCGTCGGGCTCGCTGTCGTAACCCTGTCGATGCCGGCAGCCAATGCTCAATACAAGTGTTCCTGGAGCGGGGGCACCATTTCCCCGGTCCCGTGTGCCAAGCGTTACGCCGTCAATTACGAAGCGTGCCGAAAATACGTCATTGAGCATGGCTCGACCTCGGCCGACGCCATGTGGTGGTGTACGAGCCAGGGTTACACGAAGTAGTTGCCCAGAAGTAGCTGGCCAAGTGATTTGATAGGCTGAGGCACATCGATCCAAGGTCGGCCGGAGGCCGCCTCGCCGGGTGGCCTCATCCTTGCGTCCAAATGTAAAAAAGCCCGTAGGATGGGTAGAGCGCAAGCGAAACCCATCGTCCGCTCGGCGCGGTGGCTAATGATGGGTTTCGCTCGCGCTCTACCCATCCTACGCGCTGGTGTTCTACAGCAGCCGCAAAGGCTATGACGAACCGGCCGTGCTGATCCCGGAGCCGGAGAGCGAATCGGAGAATGGACGCAGTGACCCGCAGTGACTGGCCGGGCCCGGGAGAGCGACGATGCCCATCGTGCTCCTGTTTATATTCCATGGACGGGTAGGACCAAGCTCATCCTGCGCGGCAGGGTTTTCGTACGGGGACGCCCATTACACGCGGCTGTGATCGGCGGAACCCCGTGCCACCGGTAACGCGGCAGGGCCCCCGCCGTACAGCCTGCAGCGGACGTTTCGTTCGCAAATCAAAGAACGCGTAGCCGGGAGAATCGTCACATGAACGGATTCAACGTCGCCGAGAATGGCGAGGGTTCTTATCGTCCTCTTGCCATCCTTCGCTGGGTCATGGTGATCATCTTCGTGTCGTTTGGAATGCAGAAGTTCACGCTCCAATCGGCAGAGGGCATCGCCCAGTTCATCACGAACAGTCCGTTCATCTCCTGGCTGTCGGTGTTCGGCTTGAGGGGAGAGGCCTATTTTCTTGGTGTTTCCGAGTTCGTGATTGCGGCGCTGCTCGCGGCCGGCGCATTCAGCCCGATCCTGTCTGCGCTCGGTTCGTTCATGGGCATCGTGACCTTCGCGACAACCTGGTCGTTCTTCTTCACGACGCCCGGGGTCGTGAAATGGAGCCTGTCATCCGATCCGATGGCGTGGAATTTGACCGGCGAGTTCCTGTTCAAGGACATCGTCCTGCTTTGTGTTTGCGTCGTGCTGTTTCTCACCTCACTGCCGCGATCGCTCGTTCGGCTCCGCGCCGGCTGAGCAGGCCCTCGAGGTCTTTTTGCGAAGCGGGCCGTTGCCCGGGCTCAGCTTCGAGAATAGCAATCGTATCGGCTTCCAGCTCCCCTGGGAGCCCTCAGCGCCGGATGCGGTAAATCACGACATCCTCGCCGTGGCGGTTCGTGCTCCGCTCGGGAAGGTAGTTCGATTTCTCCAGCACGCGGCGGGATGCACCGTTCCCGACATGCACGATGCCGACGACGGACGTTAGCGCGAGCTGTGACAGTCCGATGCGCGTCATCGTGGTCGCGATCTCACCGGCAAGTCCCTGGCCCCAGAGGTCGCGCGTGAACGCGTAGGCGATCTCGATCTCGTCGATGTCATCCACCAGGATGTGCCGGAGGCCCGCCCGCCCTGCGAACGACCCGTCGCTCGTTCGCAGCGCCCACAGCCCAAAGCCATACCGGTCCCAATGCGCCATGTTGACGTCGAGATATTTCTTCGTTGTCTCGGCCGAGCGCACGCCGCCGAGATGACGGGACACCTCGGGATCGAGATGTAATGCGACGAGATCTGCGAGATCGGCCTCGCGCAGTCGTTCGGCGGTCAGTCGTTCGGTGACGAAGCGATCGATGGAGCCAGATGGACGCATTTCGAGAAGGTCGCCATGCCGTAGCGGGCCGATGGTGCCATTATGCCGCTGTTTTGCCCGACGAGTCTGAGCAAGAACTCGGCATTTTGGGGAGTTGATGTACGATTCTGTTCATGACGAATCGCACATTCAAGACGGGCGAGAGCCGAGAACAACTCAGTCTGCTTCCTGCGCGGGTTGAGGACTATGTCGGGGCGGACAACCCGGTCCGGGCGATCGAGAGCTTCGTTGGCGTCCTCGACCTTGCCAAGCTCGGCTTTCGCCACGCTGATCGCAAGGCCGAAGGGGTCGGCCAGCCGCCGTACGATCCGGCCGATCTGCTGAAGCTGTACCTTTACGGCTACATCAACCAAATCCGGTCGTCGCGTCGGTTGGAACGGGAAGCTGGCCGCAATCTGGAACTGATCTGGCTGCTGAAGGGATTGAAGCCGGGTTATCGAACGATCGCCAACTTCCGCAAGGAGAACTGGGCGGCTCTGAAGGAGGCCAACCGCAGCTTCGTGCTGCTGATGCGCGAACTCGGTCTCGTCGGCGGCAGCGTTGTTGCGATTGACGGCTCGTTTTTCCATGGCGACGCCAGCAAGGCCAGCGTCTTTACACGCAAGAGGCTTGCCGATCAGATCGCAAAGCTTGACCAGGAGATCGAGGCTTACGGCAAGTCCCTTGAGGACAATGATGCCGCAGAAGCCAGGAAGCCGGGCAAGGATGGGCCCGACGGCGGCGGCGGAGATAGCGGCGACATCGGCGCGAAGGTCGCGGCGCTGATGGCCAAGCGCTCGCGCGCACAAGCTGATCTTGCTCGACTGGAAGAGAGCGGCCAGACGCAGCTGTGCCTGACCGATCCGGATGCCCGGCTTCTGGTCAAGAGCGGCCAGGGGGTCGCAGGCTACAATGTGCAGACCGCCGTCGACGACAAGCACAAGCTCATTGTCGCCAGCGAGGTGGTCAACGACAGCAGCGATGTCGGCCAGCTGCATGCGATGGCCATCGCGGCAAAAAAGGCCCTTGAGGTCAAGTCCCTCCAGGCGCTGGCTGATGAGGGGTATTACAGCAGTCTCGAGCTGAAGGCCTGCGAGGACGATGGCATCACGGCCTATGTGCCGGTGCCGGAGGGCAACGCTCGGCTCGAGAAGGAAGGCCGCTTTGCCCTCAAGGATTTCGACTATGACGGTGCATCCGACACCTACCGTTGTCCCGCCGGCCAACTGCTACATCCGATGAAGAGCAGGCAAAAGAACACCAGTGGCCGCATCGAGATCCGCTACGCGGCGCGTGGAGTGATCTGCAGGACCTGCCCGCTCAAGGTCCGCTGCCTCGGCTCAAACGCAGCCTACCGGACGATCGGTCGCTGGGAGCATGAAGACGTTCTTGAACGCCATCGCGCGCGGATGCAAGGCGCAGGCGAACTGATGCGCCGTCGCTCTGGCATCGTCGAGCATCCGTTTGGCACGCTCAAATGCCGTGCCGGCTATCGTCATTTCCTGGTCCGCGGCTTCGACAAGGTCCGCGGCGAGTGGAGCCTGATGGCGCTTTGCTACAACTTCACTCGCGTGCTCAACATCCTTGGGTTCGACACGTTTCTGGCCGCACTCGCAAAGACGCTTGCTCCTTGCCGATGCACCCTCGCAGCCCTCCTGCAGGGCATAAAGGTTGCTCTAGCGACCTTCTGGCGAATATTTCAGTCCCCGCTGGCAATCACCCCATCCGCTACGGCCTAGGACCGCCAACGAACCAATTCTTGCTCAGCCTCGACGGCGCAAGTGAATTTAGGATAATCCGTAGGTCATTGATTTCACAGCCCCCGTCTACTGTGCATGGGGTTGTTTTCGCATTTTTGATCTGGCGAGGGCCTATCCCGCTCCGAGCGCCACCGCGACGTTGTACGTCACGAGGCTCGCCGTATAGGCCAGCACCAGCATGTAGCTGAAGGTCGCGGCCATCCAGGTCCAGCTGCCAGTCTCGCGCCGGATGACGGCCAGCGTGGAGGCGCATTGCGGGGCGAAGATGTACCAGGCCAGCATCGACAGCGCGGTCGCCAGCGACCATTTCGTCGCCAGCACCTGGCCGATCTGCTCGGCCGCTTCCTTGCCGCCCTCGATCGCGTAGACGGTGCCGAGCGCTGCGACCGCGACTTCGCGCGCCGCCATGCCCGGGATCAGGGCGACCGCGATCTGCCAGTTGAAGCCGACGGGGGCGAGCAGCGGCTCCAGCGCCTTGCCGATCATCGCAGCCAGGCTGAAATCGATGGCTGGCTCGGTCGCGCCCGCGGGCGGCTGCGGGAACGAGGCCAGGAACCAGATCAGCACCATCATCGAGAAGATCGTGGTGCCGGCGCGGTGCAGGAACATCTTGGCCCGGGTGTAGACCCCGATCGCGATCGATTTCAGCCGCGGCATCTTGTAGTCCGGCAGCTCCAGCATGAACGGCGCCGGCGCATAGTCGCGCAGCATGAAGAACTTGATCAGGAACGAGACGGCAAGCGCGCTGACGATGCCGGTGGCGTAGAGGCCGAACATCACGAGGCCCTGGAGGTTGATGAAGCCCCAGACGTCCCTTGCCGGGATGAAGGCGGAGATGATCAGCGTGTAGACCGGAATGCGCGCCGAGCAGGTCATCAGCGGCGCGATCAGGATCGTGGTCAGCCGGTCGCGCTTGTCGTCGATCACGCGCGTCGCCATGATGCCGGGAATGGCGCAGGCAAAGCTCGACAACAGCGGAATGAAGGCGCGGCCGTGCAGCCCTGCGCCGCCCATGATGCGGTCCATCAGGAACGCGGCGCGGGCCATGTAGCCGAAATCTTCCAAGAGCAGGATGAACAGGAAGATGATGATGATCTGCGGCAGGAACACGATGACGCTGCCGACGCCCGAGATCACGCCGTTCTGAAGGAAGCTCTGGAGCAGGCCGGCGGGCAGGGTGGCCTGGACGAATTCGCCCAGCGCTTCGAAGCCAGAGTTGAGCAGCTCCATCAGTGGCTGCGCCCAGGCGAACACCGCCTGGAACATCACGAACAGGATCAGCGCGAGCACGATGAGGCCGCCCACCGGATGCAGCACGATCGCGTCGATCCGCGCGGTCCAGGTGTCGGGCCTGGCAGGCAGGCTGACACAGTTGGCGATGATGCGGTCGGCCTCGCGCTGGGTGGCGCGCAATTCGCTGACGCTGAGCGCACGCCAGCTGTTCTCCTGCGACTCAGTGGCGAGCTTGGCCGAGATCTCATCGGTCAGCTTGAGCAGATCGGCCGTGCCGCCCTTGCGCACAGCGATCGAGGTGACCACGGGCACGCCGAGCTCCTTGGCGAGCCGCTCCGCGTCGACAGTGATGCCGCGGCGGGACGCGATGTCGAACATGTTGAGCACGAGGATCATCGGCCGTCCCGTGCGCTTGAGCTCGAGCAGCAGGCGGATGGTCAGGCGCAGATTGGTGGAGTCGGCGACGCAGAGCACGAGATCGGGCACCGTCTCGCCGCTGGCCTTGCCGAGCACGAAGTCGCGGGTGATCTCCTCGTCCGGGCTGCGGCCGCGCAGTGAATAGGTGCCGGGCAGGTCGACCACCGAGACCTGGCGTCCCAGGGGGGTGACGAAGAAGCCTTCCTTACGCTCGACGGTGACGCCGGGATAATTCGCGACCTTCTGCCGACTGCCGGTCAGGGCGTTGAACAGCGAGGTCTTGCCGCTGTTTGGCGTGCCCACCAGGGCGAGATGCAGCAGGGGGAGTTCCATGTGATCAGGGGCCCGGGATGAGGCGTCCCGTCGCGATCTAGGCGACGATGATGGCCATGGCTTCGCGACGGCGGACCGCGATGGTGATGCTGTCGACCCGCACGGCGATCGGGTCGCGCCCAACCAGCCCCTCATGCAAGATCTCGACCCGGGCGCCCTCGACGAAGCCGAGTTCGATCAGGCGGCTTTCGAGCTCGACGTCCGAGAGCGCCGAGCCCGCCTGCTTGGCGGAAAGGTGCTGGATGACGCCGGTATAGCCCCGCTGGGCCAGACCCAGCGGCATGTGCGAACGCGTGTCAGTGGTATCGGTCATGCCCTGTATTTTCAACGCGGGGCATTGAGGTCAAGCGCGCGCACCCGTGGAAACTGCACCTTAGAGTGATTTTAAAGTGTTGCAGCCGGGGCGCCGTCGCGGGCGCCCCCCGAGGGCTACTGGGCCGGGACCTTGTCCGGCTGGGCCGCCATGGCGCGGCTCTTGAAGTAGTCAAGCACGAAGAGACGGATCGCCGACGACAGATTGCCTTGCTGGCGGTTGTTGTCGATCTCGCCGACCAGCTCGGACAACGTCATGTTGCGCAGGCCGGAGATCTCCTTCATGCCGTTCCAGAACGCCTCTTCCAAGCTGACGCTGGTCTTGTGGCCGGCGACGACAATCGACCGTTTCACGACGGGCGACTTCATGGCTGCTCCTCGTGATCGATCCGGTGCTGGTCCAGATGCTCCTTGGCCTGGTCCGCCCGCTTCTCCTCTGCCGACCGGTCCGCCTTCGTGCGACCGAACTTCGCCCGGTTGGCGTCCGCCTGCTTCGCCGAGGCTTCCCGCTCGACGCGCTTCCTGAAGCGATTCAGGTTGATGACGTTCCCCATGCCGCGTCTCCATCAGCAGATCCTCGCTAGGCAGGATGAAACATTCAGAAAAAGGGTGCCACGTTGCGCCCCGCAAGACTTGATCGCCATTCGCTCGTCCTCGTCAATCGGCCCCACGGGCCATCAAACGATGAATTTCGCCCGAGGGCGGAAGAGCTGCGTAACACACCGCCCCGCCGCAACATTGACGGTAATCAAATCCCTCCCCCAAAACCGCATATTTCTGAGGCCCGAGGGTCCGTATCATTACGGATGGCTATCGGAATTCGGAAATCTATCCCGGGCTGGTCATCTTCTCGGGGCGTACCAGCCGGTCGAACTCGTCGGCCGAGACGAAGCCGAGCCGCAGCGCCTCCTCCCTGAGCGTCGTGCCGTTGGCATGCGCCGTCTTGGCGACCTTTGCCGCGTTGTCATAGCCGATCTTCGGGGCCAGCGCCGTCACCAGCATCAGCGAGCGTTGCATCAGCTCGCTTATGCGCTTTTCGTCGGCGCGGATGCCGCTGACGCAATGTTCGGTGAAGGAGCGTGCGGCATCCGCCATCAGGCGGATCGAGTGCAGCATGTTGTAGGCGAGCACGGGCTTGTAGACGTTGAGCTCGAAATGGCCCTGGCTGCCGGCGACAGTGATGGCGGTGTGATTGCCGAACACCTGGCAGCACACCATGGTCATCGCCTCGCACTGGGTCGGATTGACCTTGCCGGGCATGATCGAGGAGCCAGGCTCGTTCTCCGGCAGGATCAGCTCGCCGAGACCCGAACGCGGGCCGGAGCCGAGCAGGCGGATGTCGTTGGCGATCTTGAACAGGCCGGTCGCGACCGAATTGATGGCCCCGTGCGCGAGCACATAGGCGTCGTTCGAGGCCAGCGCCTCGAATTTGTTGGCGGCGCTGGTGAACGGGAGCTTCGTGATGCGGGCAACATGCTTTGCGAACAGTTTTGCAAAGCGCGGCTTCGAGTTGAGGCCGGTGCCGACGGCGGTGCCGCCCTGCGCCAGCGGATAAAGCTCCTTCACCGCGACCTTGAGCCGGGCAATGCCGCTTTCGACCTGCGCGGCATAACCGGAAAATTCCTGGCCCAGCGTCAGGGGCGTTGCATCCTGGGTGTGGGTGCGGCCGATCTTGACGATCTTTGCGAACTCCTTCTCCTTCTTGCGCAGTGCACGCAGCAATTCCCCGAGGGCGGGGACGAGATCGGCATTGATGCGGCTCGCGGCCGCGATGTGCATCGCGGTGGGAAACGAGTCGTTCGACGACTGGCTCATGTTGACATGGTCGTTGGGATGCACCGGCTTCTTGGCGCCGAGTTCGCCGCCGAGCAGCTCATTGGCACGGTTGGCGATCACCTCGTTGAGATTCATGTTGCTCTGCGTGCCGGAGCCGGTCTGCCACACCACGAGGGGAAAATGATCATCCAGCTCGCCCTCGATCACCTCGCGCGCGGCACGGATGATGGCGCCCGCGCGGCGCTGGTCGAGCAGGCCGAGCTCGCGATTGGACTGCGCGGCGGCGAGCTTGACGATGCCGAGGGCATGCACCAGCGAGACCGGCATGCGATCGGTGCCGATGCGAAAATTCTGGCGCGAGCGTTCGGTCTGGGCCCCCCAATAGCGGTCGGCGGGGACTTCGATGGGACCAAAGCTGTCGGTTTCGATGCGGGTCGCGGAGCGTGAAGGGCGGGTCGTCTTGGCGGTCGTTTTGGCCATAAGCACATCCATTCTGCCGCGCGAAACGCCGCGCGGCCTTTTCATGTGCTTCTCTATATAGGCAGTTTGGCCCTGTGCGACGGGCTCGGGCCCAGTCTAGATCATTTCTTGCGGAAACGATCGAGCCGCACGACTTCGGCGCCGCCCTGGCTCGGCGGGGGCGGCTCGTCGGTGGCTTCTGTCTCTTCCGTGGCAGGTGCCGGGACTGATACGGCCGATGGCGCGGGCGCCGCCGGCAAATTCTCGGGCGCGACCTCGGCGACGTCGGAGGTGTCGAACTGGAGGCCGAACTTCACGGACGGATCGAGGAAGCTCTTGATCGCACTGAACGGTACCACCAGCCGCTCCGGAATGCCGCCAAAGGACAGGCCGACCTCGAAACGGTCCTCGAGCACGGTCAGGTCCCAGAACTGGTGCTGGAGGATGATCGTCATCTCTTCCGGATATTGCGCGAGCAGTCGCGGCGACAGCTTCACGCCCTCGGCCCTCGACACGAAGGTGATGAAGAAATGGTGCTCGCCCGGCAGGCCATGGGCCGCGGCATCGGTCAGCACCTTCCGCAGCACGCCGCGCAGCGCGTCGCGGGCCAGTACATCATATCGGATATGATCGGTCGCCATGGTGGTCCTGTTGCATCCCCGAAGCCGGACCCTGCCGGCCCCGACTCGCCAAGCCGCAATAGTACCGCGCCTGACGGGTGAGCAGGAGTCCCCGCCGGGGAAGAAATCGAAGAGTTAAAGTGGAGGCTTCTGTTGCCAGGTGCCTCCGAACCCCGCCTAGCGGAGCTTAACCCGCTAGGACTTTAGAGTGGTCTTTCAAACTGCGTTACGCAGCCTGAGCAACCGGAGCAAAGTTGTCGTTGGCAACTATTGCAGTAGCCCGATAACGGCGGAACAATACCGGGAAAAAGTACGCCCTTTACGCCCTCGTCGATCCTATTTCGCCCCCGCCAAAGCCCGCTTCCGGGCTAGCCCGATGGTGGGCTTTGGTGGAGGCGCCGGGTACCGCCCCCGGGTCCGAATGGTTTATTGCGACGACCGTTTATTTCCATAGCCGGCGAACCGGCATCCCCAATATAGGGCGCAAAGCTTTCGAAAAACAGGGGTTTCGAGCGGATTGGCTGCGGTTCCCTTTGGATAGGTTCCGGATCGTCTTGGCCGCGGAGCGACCCTCGTTCTAAGCTCCTGACATGTCCTCGGATTCAGCACCGGCTGTCCAAGAGCCGGATCTCGCCACCGCACCGCCGAGCCTGGTCGCGTTGTTTCTGGCCTTCGCCAGGATGTCGCTGGCGGGTTTCGGTGGGGTCCTGGTGTTCGCCCGGCGAGCGCTCGTCGAGCAGCACCGTTGGATGACGGCGGATGAGTTCAACGAGACCTTTGCGCTCTGCCACTTCTTGCCCGGGCCCAACATCGTCAACCTGTCGATGGTGTTTGGATCGCGGCTGCGCGGCATCGCCGGCGGCGTTGCCGCCTTTGCCGGGCTGTTGCTGCCGCCGACGCTGATCATGACGGCGCTGGCGATCGCCTACGCCCGTTTCGGCGATATCGAGGTGCTGCGCCGAATCCTTGCCGGCATCTCATGCGCGGCGGTCGGCCTCTTGATCGCGGTGGTCTTCCGCATGATGACGCCGCTGCTCAAGCGCGCGGATCCCCTCGCGGCGATCCTGATGCTCGGTGTGTTCCTCGCCATCGGCGTGCTCCGCATGCCGCTCCAGGCGGTGCTGCTGGTCGCGATCCCCGTCAGTGTGTGCGTCACTTATTTCCTGCGACGGAAAGTAGCAGCATGACCAGCCACAGCCCGATCTGGTCGCTGATCTCCACCTTCGGTCTGATGTCGCTATTCGCCGTCGGCGGGGCCGCGGCAGCGGTGCCCGAGATGCACCGCATTGCGGTCGAAGTCCATCACTGGATGACCGACAAGCAGTTCACTGACGCCTATGCGATCGCACAGCTCTCGCCGGGTCCGAACGTGCTTATCGTGACGTTAATCGGCTATGCCGTCGCGGGCATCCCCGGCGCGCTGGCGGCGACGCTGGCGATGTGCCTGCCGACGGCACTGCTTGCCTATTTTGTCAGCCGGCTCCTGAATCGCCCGAGCCAATCGCGCTGGCCCGGCCTGATCCAGGCTGCATTGGTTCCGCTCTCCATTGGTTTGATGGCGGCGAGTGCCCTGATCCTGGCCCAGTCCACCGATCGCAGCATTGCTGCACTGCTTCTGACCGCAATGGTTGCCGTGGTGGCGTCCGTCTCGCGCTTCAATCCCCTGTGGCTCCTGCTCGCCGGGGGCGTGTTGGGTTTTGCTGGCATTGTGTAATGAAAATCGCTAGGCAGTGATCCGGGGCGGGGGATCCAGTTCCAGCGGATTTAAAACAACAGTGCTCGTGACTTACGGGTCGCGGAGGAGACAGGCATGGCCGACACGATGGGCCACTCAGCGACGGCTACCCGAAACACCAAGGTAGCGCTCGGCTTTTGTCTGCTGGCGATTGCGCCGCAGATTTTCGAATTGATCTGGTCGATCGGGACGATCTTCGGCTGGGGCACCGGCCGCGGCCCGGCGGCGGTCGTCACCGGCCACGCGACGGCGCTGCTCGCCGGCGCGCCCAGTGCCATATTCGGATCGTTCGGCGGCGGCACCAAGAAGATGTCGTCCGAGGTGCTGCTGGCGCTGATCTATTCCTATCCGCTGTTCGCCGTGGCGATCCTGACGCTGTTCATGACGATCCGATCGGCACAGGATTATGTCGGCGGCGTCGTCCTGATGGCCGTCGCCCTGTTCGCGCTGTGGGCGTCGAGCGATCTGCAGGGCATGCGGGGCTTCTCCTTCGGCGCAGGGACCGCGCCGCGCATGTTCGGCGGGCTGCTGGTCGCCTTGTCCGCCGGCATCGCCCTGACCGGCCTTCTGACCAACGGGCCGGCGATGGCTCATTATTCCTGGCGGGGACCGCTGTTCGTGGTCGCCGCGATCCTCTTCTTCGCCCTGTCGATCCGGTCCCTCGGCCTCGTGGTAACGGCCTTCTCGAGCTTCATGATCGCGGCGACGGGCTCGCATGAGACGCGCTGGTTGGAAGCGGTGATCGTCGGCGCCTGCCTGACGGTCGGTTGCGCCATCCTGTTTCCCTACGTGCTCGGGCTGCCGATGCCGATGTACCCGCGTTTCCTGAACCAGTGAGGGCGTGATGGATATCTTTGCCAACCTCGCTCACGGTTTCGCCGTCGCGTTCTCTCCGATCAACCTCCTGATGTGCCTGATCGGCGCCCTCGTCGGCACGCTGGTCGGCGTACTCCCGGGCATCGGCACCATTGCGACGGTCGCGATGCTGCTGCCGATCACTTTCGGACTGCCGCCGGTCGGCGCGCTGATCATGCTCGCCGGCATCTATTACGGCGCGCAATATGGCGGTTCGACCACGTCGATCCTCGTCAACATACCCGGTGAGGCGACATCGGTCGTCACCGCCATTGACGGCCACCAGATGGCCAAGCAGGGCCGCGCCGGCCCGGCGCTGGCGATCGCCGCGATCGGCTCGTTCTTCGCCGGCTGCGTCGCGACCGTCCTGATTGCCATCCTCGGCGCGCCGCTCACGAAGCTCGCGCTGGCGTTCGGCCCGGCCGAATATTTCTCGCTGATGGTGCTCGGCCTGATATTCGCGGTGGTCCTGGCCAAAGGCTCGGTGCTGAAGGCGATCGCCATGATCGTATTCGGCCTGCTGCTGTCGATGGTCGGCTCGGACATCGAGACCGGTGCCTCGCGCATGGCCTTCAACATTCCCGAGCTCGCCGACGGTCTCGGCTTCGCGACGGTGGCGATGGGTGTGTTCGGTTTTGCCGAGATCATCCGCAATCTCGACCATGGCGCCGAGATGAACCGCGACCTCGTCCAGCAGAAGATCACCGGCCTGATGCCGACCAGGAAGGATCTGGCCGACTCGACGCCGCCGATCCTGCGCGGCACCGTGCTCGGCTCGATCCTCGGCATCCTCCCCGGCGGCGGCGCGGTCATCGCGTCGTTTGCGGCCTATACGCTCGAGAAGAAGCTGGCCAAGAACCCGTCGCGGTTCGGTCGCGGCGCGATCGAGGGCGTCGCGGGTCCGGAGAGCGCCAACAACGCCGCGGCACAGACCTCGTTCATCCCGCTGCTCACCCTCGGGATCCCGCCGAACGCAGTGATGGCGCTGATGGTGGGCGCGATGACTATTCACGGCATCGTGCCGGGTCCACAGGTGATGCAGAAGCAGCCAGATCTCGTCTGGGGCATGATCGCCTCGATGTGGATCGGCAATCTGATGCTGATCATCATCAACCTGCCGCTGGTCGGCATCTGGGTGCGGCTGCTGCGCGTGCCGTACCGGCTCATGTTCCCCTCGATCGTGATCTTCTGCGCGATCGGCATCTATTCGGTGAACAACGCGCCGGTCGACGTCATCCTCGCAGGCGTGTTCGGTCTGGTCGGATATTGGCTGATCAAGCACGATTTCGAGCCGGCGCCGCTGCTGCTCGGCATGGTGCTCGGACCGCTGATGGAAGAGAACCTGCGCCGGGCGCTGCTGATCTCGCGCGGCGACTGGAGCGTGTTCCTGACGCGTCCATTGTCGGCGGTGCTGCTGGCGGTTGCAGCGGGCCTTCTTGTTCTTACGGTGCTGCCGACGTTGCGCGCCAAGCGCGACGAGGTGTTCACCGAGTCCGAGAACTGAGGTCGCCGCCCAACGGCGACCCACGTCCTGCGTCGGCGCGCCGCATTCGGAAGTCCAATCGACTTGTGTGGCGGCTTCGTGAAATGAAAATGCCGGCCTCTTGGCCGGCATTTTTTTGGATAACCAAGGGGATCGCAAGGGGATCGACATGACCTTTATTCGCGCGCTCACGGGCGCATGTGCCGCAGCGCTCGCCTCGCTCGGCGCCTTGGTTGCACCGGCCGAGGCGCAGACCTATCCGACGCGCAGCATCACCATGATCGTGCCGTTCGCGGCCGGTGGGCCGACCGATGTCGTCGCGCGCATCGTCACCTCGCACATGGCGCAAACGCTGGGGCAAAGCATCATCATCGAAAACGTCGTCGGTGCCGGCGGCACAACCGCGACCACGCGCGCCGCGCGCGCGGCCAATGACGGCTATACGCTGATCACCGGGCATATGGGCACGCACGCCGCATCGGTGCCGCTCTATCCGAAGCTCGCCTACCATCCCGAGAAGGACTTCGAGCCGATTGCGCTGCTCGCGGGCACGCCGATCCTGATCCTCGCGCGCAAGGACTTTCCGCCGAAGGACCTGAATGAGTTCGCCACCTATGTGAAGGCGAACGCCGAGAAAGTGAACGCCGCGCATGCCGGCGTCGGCTCGGTTTCGCATGTCTCCTGCGAATTGCTGCACTCGATCCTCGACATCAAGCCGGTCGGCGTGCCCTTCAACGGCACGGGACCTGCGATGAACGCGCTGGTGGCGGGCCAGGTCGATTACATGTGCGACCAGATCGTCAACGCCGTGCCGCAGATCAACGCCGGCACCATCAAGGCCTATGCAATCGCAACGCCGGAGCGCAATCCGTCGCTGCCGAACGTGCCGACGACGGCCGAAGCGGGCCTGCCGAAGTTCCAGGCGCAGGCCTGGAACGCGATATTCGCGCCCAAGGGAACTTCGCCCGCGATCGTGGCAAGCCTGAACGCTGCGGCCGTCAAGGCGCTCGATGACGAGACCGTGCGCAAGCGGTTGCTCGAGCTCGGCAGCGTTATCCCAAGTCCCGCCGAACGGACGTCCGAATCACTGGCCACCCTCGTCAAGGGCGAGATCGCGAAGTGGACCCCGGTGCTCAAGCCGGCAACTTAGGCGATAAGGTCAAGCGAGTAGGTAGGGAAGGGCGGGGCGCAGGTTCCGCCC
This sequence comes from Bradyrhizobium sp. USDA 326, assembly GCF_049739485.1. Taxonomy (NCBI): domain Bacteria; kingdom Pseudomonadati; phylum Pseudomonadota; class Alphaproteobacteria; order Hyphomicrobiales; family Nitrobacteraceae; genus Bradyrhizobium; species Bradyrhizobium sp. USDA 326. The sequence continues at coordinate 690,282 of NZ_JBMGQA010000001.1, read as the reverse complement.
TTGTCGTTTGTGCCGGAAACACTCATTTTTCCGGGTATAATCGCCACAGGCAGCGAATCGCTGCTGTTGCAGCGCGATGGTGGCCGCTAAGTTCGGCGCCTCCCCCAAAGGTTGCCGTCTTTCCTAAGGTTTTTGGCACATGCACCAGTATCAGGACCTGCTCGAGCGGATTCTTTCAGACGGCGCCGAGAAGACCGACCGGACCGGCACCGGCACGCTCTCGGTGTTCGGCCACCAGATGCGCTTCAATCTCTCCGACGGCTTCCCGATGCTGACCACCAAGCGGCTGCCGCTGAAGGCGATCGTGCACGAGCTGTTGTGGTTCCTGAAGGGCGACACCAACATCAAATATCTGCGCGACAACGGCGTCACCATCTGGGACGAGTGGGCGGACGCCAATGGCGATCTCGGCCCGGTGTACGGCCATCAATGGCGCTCCTGGCCCACCGCCGACGGGCGCAGCATCGACCAGATCGCCAATGTCATCGACATGATCAAGCGCACTCCCGATTCCCGTCGGCTGATCGTCACCGCCTGGAATCCGGCCGACGTCGAGAAGATGGCTCTACCGCCCTGCCACCTGCTGTTCCAGTTCTATGTCGCGAACGGGAAATTGTCGTGCCAGCTCTATCAGCGCTCGGCCGACGTCTTCCTCGGCGTGCCCTTCAACATCGCCTCCTATGCGCTGCTCACCATGATGGTGGCGCAAGTCACCGGCTTGAAGCCCGGCGACTTCGTGCACTCGCTCGGCGACACCCACCTCTATTCCAACCATCTGGAGCAGGCGCGGCTCCAGCTCACCCGCGCGCCGCGGCCGCTGCCGGTGATGCGGATCAATCCTGATGTGAAGGACATCTTCTCCTTCCGATACGAGGATTTCGAGCTCGTCGGCTACGATCCGCATCCGCACATCAAGGCGGAAGTCGCGGTCTAGCGCCTATGTCGCTCAACATCCGCCGCGTGCGCCCGGGCGAAGCCGGGCTCGTTCTGGATTTCATCCGCGAGCTGGCTGAATACGAGAAACTGTCGCACGAGGTGGAGGCGTCCGAAGCTGATATCGCCGATGCGCTGTTCGGCGAAAGACCGCAACTCTATTGCGCCATTGCCGAGTGGAACGGTGAGCCGGTCGGCTTCGCGGTGTGGTTTGCGAATTTCTCCACCTTCAGCGGCCGCCACGGCATCTATCTCGAAGATCTCTACGTGCGGCCGTCGCATCGGGGCAGGGGCCTCGGCAAGGCGCTGCTGGTCTATCTCGCCAGGGAATGCATCGAGAACGGCTGGTCGCGCCTGCAATGGGCGGTGCTCGACTGGAACGCGCCGTCGATCGCGTTCTACAAGTCGCTCGGCGCCGTCATGATGGACGACTGGACGCTGTGCCGCGTCACCGGGCCTGCGCTGACGCGGCTTGCCGGGAACACGCCCTGATGGAGATCGTCTTCGTCGTTGCCATTGCGGAGAACGGCGTCATCGGCGCCGGCAGCGCCATCCCGTGGCGATTGAAATCCGACATGGCCCGCTTCAAGGCGCTCACGATCGGCAAGCCGGTGATCATGGGCCGCAAGACATTCGAATCCCTGCGCCGGCCGCTGCCGGGCCGCACCAACATCGTGATCACGCGCGATGCGGCTTATCGTGCCGCTGGTGCCGTCGTCACGACGTCGGCTGCGGATGCGGAGGCGGTCGCGCGCGGCGATGCCCTGCGACGTTCGGTCACTGAGATCGCCGTGATCGGCGGCGCCGAGATCTATCGGCAATGGCTCGATCGCGCCGATCGTCTCGAAATCACCGAAGTGCATGCGCGGCCCGAAGGCGATACGCATTTCGACATCGACAAGGCCGGGTGGGAGGAGACGGCGCGCATGCGTCATCCTGCCGGACCGGACGACAGCGCCGACTTCTCCTATGTGACATATCGTCGGCGGGCAGGCCATTAACCGCATTCGCCAATGTTTACATTGACTTTTTCGTGCCCGAGCATAGCTCGGAAGACGACCCGGGCTGCGTTGTAAGGGACCTGCCTGTCCCCTATAAAGCCGGACCGGACAAAGCGGGCGGGGGCAATTCCACCCTGCCGAGGAGAGCGTCGAATGCCGTGGAAGAATCAGGGCGGTGGCCCATGGGGCTCGGGTCCAAAGGGACCATGGGGCTCCGGCCCGCAACCGGTCGGGCCGAGGCCGCCGGATCTGGAGGATCTTCTGCGGCGCGGCCAGGACCGCCTCCAGCAGATCATGCCGGGCGGCTATTTCTCCGGCGTCGGCATCACGCTGATCATCCTGCTGATCGTCGCATTCTGGCTGCTGTCGGGCTTCTTCCGCGTGCAGTCCGAAGAGCTCGGCGTCGTGCTGCGCTTCGGCAAGCATGTCCGCACCGTGCAGCCGGGCCTGAACTACCATCTGCCTTATCCAATCGAGACAGTGCTGCTGCCCAAGGCGCTGCGCGTCAACACCATCTCCATCGGCATGACGCTGATCGACGATCCGGCGCGGCGCGGCCGCTCGGTTCGTGACGTGCCGGAAGAGAGCCTGATGCTGACCGGCGACGAGAACATCGTCGACGTCGACTTCACCGTGCTCTGGCGTATCAAGCCGGACGGCGTCGGCGATTTCCTCTTCAACATCCAGAATCCCGAAGGCACCGTGAAGGCGGTCGCCGAGAGCGCGATGCGCGAGGTGATCGGCCGCTCGCAAATCCAGCCGATCCTGACCGGCGCGCGGAACGTCACCGAGCAGAACGTGCATGAACTGATCCAGAGGACCCTCGACAGCTACGGCGCGGGCATTCAGATCAGCCAGGTGCAGATGCAGAAGGTGGATCCGCCGGCGCAGGTGATCGACGCCTTCCGCGACGTGCAGGCGGCGCGCGCCAATCTCGAGCAGTTGCAGAACGAAGCGCAGACCTACGCCAACCAGGTGGTGCCGCAGGCGCGCGGACGTGCAGCTCAGATCCTTCAGGCCGCCGAAGGCTACAAGGAGCAGGCGGTCGCAGAGGCCAAGGGCCAGAGCGCGCGCTTTCTGAAAGTTTACGAGGAATACAGGAAGGCGCCCGACGTGACGCGTGAACGGATCTATCTTGAAACGATGGAGCGCGTCCTCGGCGGCGCCGACAAGCTCGTCTATGACGGCGGCGCCTCGGGGCAGGGAATCGTGCCCTATCTGCCGCTTCCCGAACTGACGACCAAGCGGCCGCCTACCACCGGTCCGCAGTCGAGCGGAGGCAGCCGATGAGGTCTCCGGTTACAGGTTTCGTCGCTCTGCTCGGGCTGCTCCTGGTCCTGATCGTCGGCTACATGTCGCTGTTCACGGTACAGCAGACCGAGCAGACCATCGTGCTCCAGTTCGGCCGGCCCGTCGACGTCGTCACCACACCCGGCCTGCATTTCAAGGCGCCGTGGAATTCGGTGATCAACATCGACAAGCGGATCCTCGATCTGGAGAATCCGTCGCAGGAGGCGATCGCATCCGACCAGAAGCGGCTCGTCGTCGACGCCTTTGCGCGCTACCGCATCAAGGATGCGCTGCGTTTCTATCAGAGCATCGGCTCGATCCAGGCTGCCAACATCCAGCTCACCACGCTCCTGAACGCGGCGTTGCGCCGCGTGCTCGGCGAGGTCACCTTCATCAACGTGGTGCGCGACGACCGCGAGAAGCTGATGCTGCGCATCCGCGACCAGCTGGATCGCGAGGCCGACGGCTACGGCATCGAGGTCGTCGACGTCCGGATCCGCCGTGCCGACCTGCCGGAGCAGAACAGCCAGGCGGTCTACCAGCGCATGAAGACCGAGCGTGAGCGCGAGGCCGCCGAGTTCCGTGCTCAGGGTGGACAGAAGGCGCAGGAGATCAAGTCCAGGGCCGACCGCGAGGCCACCGTCATCGTCGCGGAGGCCAATTCGCAGGCCGAGCAGACCCGCGGTGCGGGCGATGCCGAGCGCAACCGCCTGTTTGCGGAAGCCTACAGCAAGGACGCCGACTTCTTCGCCTTCTACCGGTCAATGACGGCCTACGAGAACGGGCTTCGTTCGAACGACACCCGCTTCCTGCTGCGGCCGGACTCGGATTTCTTCCGGTACTTCAGTAATCCGTCCGGCAAGACGGCAAATGAGACGCCGGCGAAGCCGTAAGCTAGACAAGGGCGGCCGGTCTGGCCGCCCTTTGTCCAGACAAGAACAGTATAGCGGGAGGTTCCATTCCGATGAGGTCCATTGCGTTCGCCGACTTCCTCATCGGCCTAGGCATCCTGTTCGTGCTTGAAGGCTTGATGTTCGCGGCCAGTCCCAACTGGATGCGCAAAGCCATGAAGAGCGCCATCGCTACGCCGGACAACGTCCTGCGGGCGGTTGGGATCGGCTCGGCCGTGGCCGGCCTGGTCCTGATCTGGGTTATCCGGCGCCCGATTTAGGGCATCAGGCCAACGCCAAAGTGAAGGCGACAGACTGGTTTTCGTCGTATTGTCGGGGTCTTGAGGCCATTAAGCTCCGCGCTTGCGTCGTGCCCCCCTTCGAGCGCAGTCTGGCGCCGAATCCCTTTGTCTGGAGATCACAATGACCGCTGCCACCACTGCCCCGTCCGGCTCGCGCCGTTGCGTGCGACTTGGTGTGCGAATTGGGCTGGCCGCGCTCGCCGTCAGTGCTTTCAGCGCGTTCGGCACGCCGGCCCATGCGCGCGGACCGGATGGCATCGCGGACGTCGCCGAGAAGGTGATCGACGCGGTCGTCAACATCTCGACGTCCCAGACGGTCGACGCCAAGGGCGGCGGCGGCAGCAACACCATGCCGCAACTGCCGCCCGGCTCGCCGTTCGAAGAGTTCTTCGACGACTTCTTCAAGAACCGCCGGGGCCCCGGTGGCGGCAGCAAGGGCGGCGACAACAACCCCCCACGCAAGACCAACTCGCTCGGAAGCGGCTTCATCATCGATACGTCAGGCGTCGTCGTCACCAATAACCACGTCATTGCGGACGCCGACGAGATTCACGTCATCCTCAACGACGGCACCAAGATCAAGGCCGAGCTGGTCGGCGTCGACAAGAAGACCGATCTCGCCGTGCTCAAGATCAAGCCGCCGAAGCCGTTGGTCGCGGTCAAGTTCGGCGACTCCGACAAGCTGCGCCTCGGCGACTGGGTGGTCGCGATCGGCAATCCCTTCAGCCTCGGAGGCACGGTGACGGCCGGCATCGTCTCGGCCAAGAACCGCGACATCTCCTCAGGGCCGTACGACAGCTATATCCAGACCGACGCCTCCATCAATCGCGGCAATTCCGGCGGTCCGCTATTCAACCTCGACGGCGACGTCATCGGCGTCAACACGCTGATCATCTCCCCATCCGGCGGCTCCATCGGCATCGGCTTCGCCGTGCCGTCGAAGACGGTGGTGGGCGTCGTCGATCAGCTCCGCCAGTTCGGCGAGCTGCGCCGCGGCTGGCTTGGGGTGCGCATCCAGAGCGTCACTGACGAGATCGCCGAGAGTCTCAACATCAAGCCGGCGCGCGGTGCGCTGGTCGCCGGCGTCGACGACAAGGGCCCGGCCAAGCCCGCCGGCATCGAGCCCGGCGACGTCGTCGTCAAGTTCGACGGCAAGGACGTCAAGGATCCGAAGGACCTGTCCCGTGTCGTCGCCGACACGGCGGTCGGCAAGGAGGTCGACGTCGTCATCATCCGCAAGGGACAGGAAGAGACCAAGAAGGTCACGCTCGGCCGCCTCCAGGACCCCGAAAAGGTGCAGGCCGCGGTGAAGACCGACGAGCCCGCGCCCGAGAAGCCGGTGACGCAGAAGGCGCTTGGCCTGGACCTCGCAGCGCTCAACAAGGATCTGCGCACGCGCTACAAGATCAAGGACAGCGTCAAGGGCGTGGTCGTCACCAATGTCGACGCCAATTCAGACGCGGCCGAGAAGCGCCTCTCGGCCGGTGACGTCATCGTCGAGGTCGCGCAGGAAGCGGTGTCGAGCGGCGCCGACATCCAGAAGCGGGTCGATCAGCTCAAGAAGGACGGCAAGAAGTCGGTGCTGCTGCTGGTCTCCAACGGCGACGGCGAGCTGCGTTTCGTCGCACTGAGTGTGCAGTAACTGCATCCGTCATTCCGGGGCGATGCGAAGCATCGACCCCGGAATCTGGAGGTTCCCTGGTGCGCGATTGCGCACCTGAGGTCTGGTGCTTGCACCATCCCGGAACGACGATTGTGTCAGCCCTCGACGAACTCGTCGCGTCGATACCCCTGCGCATAGAGCAGCGCGGTGAGATCGCCGTGATCGATCCGCGCCGCCGCGGCCGCGGCCACCGCGGGCTTGGCATGATAGGCCACGCCGAGCCCCGCCGCCTGAATCATCGCGAGATCGTTGGCGCCGTCGCCGACCACCACCGAGTCGATGTCGTCGAGATCGAACGACTCCATCAAGTCCACCAGCGTCGCGAGCTTTGCCGCGCGGCCGAGGATCGGCTCCTTCACCTCGCCGGTGAACTTGCCGTCGCGCACCACGAGCTCGTTGGCGCGGTTCTCCTGGAAGCCGATCTTGGCGGCGATCGCGGTCGTGAACAGCGTGAATCCGCCGGAGACGAGGCAGGTGTAAGCGCCGTTCGCTCGCATGGTCGCGACCAGTGTTCTGCCGCCCTGCGTCAGCGTGATGCGCCTGGCCAGCACCTCGTCGACCACGTTTGTGGGCAGGTCCTTGAGCAGCGCAACGCGCTCGCGCAGCGCCGGCTCGAACTCGATCTCGCCGCGCATCGCGCGCTCGGTGATGGCGGCGACATGCGCCTTCACCCCGACGAAATCGGCGAGCTCGTCGATGCATTCCTGGCCGATCATGGTGGAATCCATGTCGGCGAGAAAAAGCTTCTTGCGCCGGGCGCCGACTGGCTGCACGACGATATCGATGGGCAGGTCGCCGCGGAGCTCGCGCAACCGTTGCTCGATGGCGTGACGGTCGCCTCTGAGGTTACTGTCGGTGCCGAAGGGGATGTCGACCGCGACCCCGTCGAACAGCCAGTGCGCCGGCGCCGCCTGTGGCAGCACGGCGCGGGCGCCGTCGACGACGGTCGAGTCGAGCGCGGGATTGTCAGGGTTGCAGATCAGCGTGGCAACGAGGGACATTGAGGGTTTCGTGAGCGAGGGGCATTCAAGCAAGGCCGTGCTTATCGCAGGCCCGACCGCCAGCGGCAAGTCGGCGCTGGCGCTCGAGCTTGCCCTCGCCACCGGCGGTATCGTCATCAATGCCGATTCCATGCAGGTCTACCGCGACCTCCGCATCATCACGGCGCGGCCGCCAGCGGCGGACGAGGCGCTCGTGCCGCATCGCCTCTATGGCCATGTCGATGCGGCCGTGAATTTTTCGGCGGGCGCCTGGGTCAGCGACGCGGCGAAGGCGCTCGATGAAGCAAGGGCTCAAGGCCGTCTGCCGGTCTTCGTCGGCGGCACAGGGCTCTATTTCAAGGCTCTGACGGCCGGCCTCTCCGTGGTGCCGCCAATCCCGGCCGAGGTGCGGGAGGACGTGAGGGAACGGCTGGAGCGGAACGGCGTCGAGGCGCTGCACGCGGAACTTGCGCGCCGCGACCTGGCCGCAGCCGAGCGATTGAACCTGCGCGACCGCACGCGGATTGCGCGCGCGCTCGAGGTGATTGAGGCGACCGGGCGTTCACTGCTCGACTGGCACCGGGAGGGACAGCCACCGCTGCTGCCGAAGGACAGCTTTTGCGCGCTGTTTCTCGCGCCTGAGCGGGACGAGCTCTACGCCCGCATCGATGCCCGCTTCGACGCCATGCTAGGAGCCGGCGCTTTGAGCGAAGTCGAGCGGCTCGCCGCCAGACACCTCGATCCGCTGCTGCCGGCGATGAAGGCTCATGGCGTGCCGGCACTGATCCGGCATCTGCGCGGCGAGCTCAGCCTGGAGGAGGCCGCCAACATCGGCTGTGCCGACACCCGCCACTACGCCAAGCGGCAATTCACCTGGTTCCGGCACCAATTGCCGGAATTCGAATGGGTCAGGCCGGAGGGGGCGAGGAGTTGGCTCGCGGCGGTCGTGAACGCGCGCTGGGCTTCCGACTAACGCGGATTTGTGACGGGGGCTCGAATTTACCTCTCGCCGAACCCGGGGAACAGGGCTACACTGGCAAAATCGCGTGGGAATGGCCGCATTGCCTTGACATCCGGGCTTTGGCCGCTATGTTTCGCGCAACCTTTGGGAAGCCGAGCGCCTGCCATGCGTAACATTATTACCAAACTCCTTATCGCCGTCGTACCCAGGCACACCGCCGGGGGTGGCTAGCTGCCATCCACAAGACAGGCGGTGTGCATGGGCCCTCTTCGGGGCCTTTTTTATTTTCCGAACCCGACACGAACGAAGCCGCTGACAACAGCGCATCCGGAGCAAGCCAATGAGCGACAAGAGCCACGACCCGAACCAGATGACCGGCGCCGCGATGATTGTCCGCGCGCTCATCGATCACGGCGTGACCGACATTTTCGGCTATCCCGGCGGCGCCGTGCTTCCGATCTATGACGAGATCTTCCAGCAGAGCGAGGTCCAGCACATCCTGGTCCGCCACGAGCAGGGCGCAGGCCATGCCGCCGAGGGCTATGCGCGTTCGACCGGCAAGCCGGGCGTTGCGCTGGTGACCTCCGGTCCCGGCGCCACCAACATGGTGACGCCGCTCACCGACGCGCTGATGGACTCGATCCCGCTGGTCTGCATCTCCGGCCAAGTGCCGACCCATCTGATCGGCAACGACGCCTTCCAGGAATGCGACACTGTCGGCATCACCCGTCCCTGCACCAAGCACAATTGGCTGGTGCGCGACGTCAACGATCTCGCGAAAGTGCTGCATGAGGCCTTCTACGTGGCGACCTCCGGCCGGCCGGGTCCCGTGCTGGTCGACGTCCCCAAGGACGTGCAGTTCGCAACCGGCACCTATCATCCGCCACGCAAGTCCGACGTGCACCGCTCCTATGCGCCGCGCGTGAAGGGCGATGCGACGCAGATCCGCAAGGCCGTGGCGCTGCTGGCCAATGCCAAGCGTCCCGTGATCTACAGTGGCGGCGGCGTCATCAATTCCGGCCCCGACGCGACCAAGCTGCTGCGCGAACTGGTCGAGGTTACCGGTTTTCCGATCACCTCGACGTTGATGGGCCTCGGCGCCTATCCCGCGTCGGGCAAGAACTGGCTCGGCATGCTCGGCATGCACGGCACCTACGAGGCGAACATGACGATGCATGATTGCGACGTCATGCTCTGCGTCGGTGCGCGCTTCGATGACCGCATCACCGGCCGCGTCGATGCGTTCTCGCCGGGCTCGAAGAAGATCCACATCGACATCGACCCGTCCTCGATCAACAAGAACATCCGCGTCGACGTGCCGATCATCGGCGATTGCGGCAACATCCTCGGTGACATCCTCCAGGTGTTCAAGGCGGAGGCGAAGAAGCCCGACATCAAGTCGTGGTGGCAGCAGATCGCGCAATGGCGCGCCCGCAACTCGCTCTACTACAAAAAGAGCAACGACGTTATCCTGCCGCAGCACGCGATCCAGAGCCTGTTCGAGGCGACGCGCGGCAAGGACACCTACATCACGACCGAGGTCGGCCAGCATCAGATGTGGGCGGCGCAGTTCTACGGCTTCGAGGAACCGCATCGCTGGATGACGTCGGGCGGTCTCGGTACCATGGGCTATGGCCTGCCGGCGGCGGTCGGCGTGCAGGTTGCCCATCCCGACAGTCTCGTCATCGACATCGCGGGCGATGCCTCGGTGCAGATGACGATGCAGGAGATGTCCACGGCAGTGCAGTACGAGCTGCCCATAAAGATCTTCATCCTGAACAACCAGTACATGGGCATGGTGCGGCAGTGGCAGCAGCTGCTGCACGGCAACCGCCTGTCGCATTCCTATTCGGAAGCGCTGCCGGATTTCGTCAAGCTCGCGGAAGCCTATGGCGCCGTCGGCCTCCAAGTGCACAAGCCTGTCGATCTCGAGGGCGCCATCAAGGAAATGATCTCGGTCAAGCGCCCCGTGCTGTTCGACTGCCGCGTCGCCGCGCTGGAAAACTGCTTCCCGATGATTCCCTCCGGCAAGGCGCACAACGAGATGCTGTTGCCGGAGCAGGCGAACGATGAAGCCACGGCGAAGGCGTTCGCCGGCGGCAAGGCGCTGGTGTGAAGCCATGTTCGACCTGAACGAGCTCGAGCACGCATGTGCGATCGTGGGGCAGGCCGTGCCGGCAACGCCGGCGCATGCCTGGCCGCTGCTCGCTGAACGCCTCGGCACGCAAGTTCTGGTCAAGCACGAGAACCATACCCCGATCGGCGCGTTCAAGGTGCGCGGCGGCCTCGTCTATCTCGACCGGCTCAAGCGCGAGCGGCCGAATACGCGCGGCATCATCTCGGCGACGCGCGGCAATCACGGCCAGAGCCTGGCCTTTGCCGCAGCTCGTCACGGCATTCCTGCCGTGATCTACGTGCCGCGGGGCAATTCGGTCGAGAAGAACCGCGCCATGAAGGCGTTTGGTGCCGAACTGGTCGAGCATGGCGACGACTTCCAGGCGGCCGCCGAAGAGGCCCAGCGGCGCGCCCAGTTTACCGGTCTGCACATGGTGCCTTCGTTCCATCCGGATCTCGTGCTCGGCGTCGCGACCTATGCGCTCGAGTTGTTCAGATCCGCACCTGACCTCGACATCCTCTACGTGCCGATTGGGCAGGGCTCCGGCATCTCCGGCTGTATCATGGCGCGCGACCTGCTGGGTCTGAAGATCGAGATCGTCGGTGTGCAATCGACCGAGGCGCCGTCCTACGCGCTGTCGTTCGCGGCCGGAAAGATCGTCACGACCGAAACCAGCAATACGCTCGCAGACGGCATGGCGACGCGCATTCCAGACCCGGATGCGTTCGCCCTGATCCGCAGGGGCGCCTCGCGCATCGTGCAGGTCACCGACGACGAAGTCGCTGCAGCGATCCGCGCCTACTGGACCGATACACATAATCTCGCCGAGGGCGCCGGCGCTGCCGCGCTCGCTGCGGCACTTCAGGAAAAGGCAAGACTGTCGGGCAAGCGCGTCGGTCTCGTGCTGTCCGGGGGCAACATCGATTTCGATCTGTTCCGCCGTTGGGTCGGGACGGACGCGCCAGCGATGGCGTGATGGAGAGTCAAGAGGGGACGACAATGAACCAGCCCGCATCCGCCTACTTCATCGAGGACCGCCACGATCCCAACGAGACGCACACGCTGGCGGTGCTCGTGCAGAACGAGCCGGGCGTGCTCGCCCGCGTCATCGGCCTGTTCTCGGGGCGCGGCTACAACATCGAGAGCCTCACGGTCTCGGAGACCGAGGCCCAGAAGCATCTGTCGCGCATCACCATCGTCACCACGGGTACGCCGATGGTGATCGAGCAGATCAAGCACCAGCTCGATCGCATGATTCCGGTCTACCGAGTCGTCGACATGACCTTGACGAAGCGTTCGATCGAGCGCGAGCTGGCGATGGTGAAGGTGCGCGGGCAGGGCGAGCACCGGGTCGAGGCGCTCAGGCTGGCGGATGCGTTCCGCGCCCGCGTGATCGACGCCACCACCGAGAGCTTTGTGTTCGAGATCACAGGCAATACGGACAAGATCAATCAATTTATCGACCTGATGCGCCCGCTCGGCCTTGTCGAGGTGTCGCGCACCGGCGTCGCCGCGATCGGTCGCGGGCCTGAAGGGATGTGAACCATGCTGGCGCGCGACTGGTACTACAACGAGCGGAACCGGATGGGGATCGAGCCCGCGGTGGCGTCGATCTACGACAACCATGACGATGCCGATCTGCGGGCGCGCGCCGCGCTCAAAATGCTCGGTGTGCAGCGCGGCTGGCGTATCGCCGATATCGGCTGCGGCAACGGCGTGCTCGCCACCGAAGCCGCGCTGATGGGCGCGGAAGTCGACGCCATCGACATCTCGCCGGCGATGCTCGCGCTCGCCGAGATCTACGCCCGCGACCGCAAGGCGCCGGTGCGTACCCAGTCGGCAGGTCTGCTCAGCTTCGCCTACCGCCCGGAGTCCTACGATCTGATCGTCAGCGAGTTCACGCTGCACCATTTGCCGGATTTCTGGAAGGCGGTGGCGATGTCGCGGATCTATCGCGCGCTGAAACCGGGGGCGAGCTTTTACTTGCGCGACATCGTCTATGTGTCGATGCCTGACTCCGTCGAGCGTGACGTCGAGCAATGGGCCGATTTCCAGATCAAGAACCACGATTTTTCCCGCGAGGGCGTGGTGACCCACATGCGCGACGAATATTCCACCTTCGGCTGGGTGATGGAGCGGATGCTGACGGACGTCGGCTTCACTCTGGTCTCGGCCGATTACCACGCGCCGATGCACGGCACATATCTGCTGCGGAAACCGAAAGCCGGCGAGCAAGGCTAGACCAGAACAACAAACAGGGCTGTCCGAACGGGCAGGACCGGAAACGATAATGAAGCCCGCCGACATCCTCATTGCCGTCACGGTGGCGATCATCTGGGGACTTGCCTTCGTGGCAAGCCGAATCGCGCTCGACGAACTGTCGCCGGAGTTGATGACGGCACTACGATTCACCATTGCCGCGGTGCCCTGCCTGTTCGTTCGCAAGCCGAAGATTGCCTGGTCGCTTCTGATCGCGATCAGCTTCACGCTGTTCCTCGGCCAGTTCCTGAGCCAGGCCTATGGCATCGCCCATGGCGTTCCGGTGGGCTTGACCTCCGTCGTGGTGCAAAGCCAGGCGCTGTTCACCATCGGCTTTGCCGCGCTCGCATTCGGCGAGCGGCCGACGCCGCTGCAGACGCTGGGTATCATCGTTGCCGCGGCGGGCCTGCTGATGATCTGCGGCACCGTTGGCTATGATTTCAGCGTCGCAGCATTCGCTGTGCTGATGATCTCGCCGCTCAGCTTCGCCCTTGGAAATCTCCTGCTGCGCGGCGCCCGCGGCGTGCCGATGTTCGACCTGTTCGCCTGGCTATGTCTCGCGTCGGCGGCGCCGCTGCTCGTGCTGGCGCTGATCGCCAATGGGCCGGCTCCGACCTGGACGTCGCTGACCCACATGTCGCTGACGTCAGCACTCTGCGTGCTGATGCTCGGCGGCATCTCCACCAGCATCGCCTATTGGCTGTGGGGCCGCCTGCTGCGCGACTATCCCGCCGCGCAAGTGGTGCCGTTCGCGCTGCTGGTGCCGTTCGTCGGCTCGGCCGCCTCCAGCATCGTGTTCGGCGAGCGGTTCGGACCCCTGCGCCTCGCCGGCATGCTGACCGTGATCGGCGGCATCGCCGTGATGGTGCTGGCGAAGCGCCCGCAAGTCGTGCCGAAGACTGCGTGAGGCGAATATGACCTACTCGCTGTTCTACGCCTTCCTCGCCTTCATGGTGGTGATGTACTTCACCCCGGGGCCGAACAACATCATGCTGTTGTCCTCCGGCCTGACCTACGGCTTCCGGCGCACGATCCCGCACATCGTCGGCATCGTCATCGGCTTCGCCTTCATGATCGCCGCCGTCGGCCTCGGGCTCGGCACCGTGTTCTTGGCCTATCCGATCCTCCAGACCATCCTCAAATATGCCGGCGCCGCCTACCTGATTTACCTGGCCGCCGTGATCGCGCTGTCCGGTCCGGCCAGGCCCGGCGAGGAGAAGGCTCGCGGCCCGATGACCTTTTGGGGTGCGGCCATGTTCCAGTGGATCAATGCCAAGGGCTGGGTGATCGTGATCGGCACCATCACCGCCTATGCCGCGATCGCCCAATTCCCGCTCAACATCGTCATCCAGACCGTGATCAGCCTCGTCGTCGGCACGGTCTCGACCGTGGTCTGGGCCCTGTTCGGCACTGCGCTACGGCCGGTCCTGACTTCCGAGCGGCTGGTCCGCGCCTTCAATATCCTGATGGCGGTCCTGCTGCTCGCTTCCCTCTACCCCGTTTTCACGGATGCATGATGTCGCGGATTTCCATGCAGAAACGGGTTTCCCTCAGGGCTGAAAATGCTCTAGACAGCCCCCGAAATCCGCAAATTTCACCCTTCGGACACTGACCATTGGCCGATTTCGGCCCTGAACGAGGAAACGACCATGCGTGTTTATTACGATCGCGACGCCGACCTGAACCTGATCAAGGGCAAGAAGGTCGCCATCGTCGGCTATGGCAGCCAGGGCCACGCCCATGCGCTCAACCTGAAGGACTCCGGCGTCAAGGAAGTCGCCATTGCACTGCGCAAGGGTTCGGCCTCGGCCAAGAAGGCGGAAGCTGCCGGCTTCAAGGTGCTGGAAGTCGCCGAAGCCGCCAAATGGGCCGACCTCGTCATGATGCTGACGCCGGACGAGCTTCAGGGCGACATCTACCGCGAGCACCTGCACGACAACATGAAGAAGGGCGCGGCCCTCGTGTTCGCCCACGGCCTCAACGTTCACTTCAACCTGCTCGATCCGCGCGCCGATCTCGACGTGCTGATGATCGCGCCGAAGGGCCCCGGCCACACCGTGCGCTCGGAGTATCAGCGCGGCGGCGGCGTGCCCTGCCTGATCGCGATCGCCAAGGACGTCTCGGGCAACGCCCATGACCTCGGCCTGTCCTACGCCTCCGCCATCGGCGGCGGCCGCGCCGGCATCATCGAGACCACCTTCAAGGAAGAGTGCGAGACCGATCTGTTCGGCGAGCAGGTCGTGCTCTGCGGCGGCCTGGTCGAACTGATCAAGGGCGGCTACGAGACCCTGGTCGAAGCCGGCTACGCGCCGGAGATGGCCTATTTCGAGTGCCTGCACGAAGTGAAGCTGATCGTCGACCTGATCTATGAAGGCGGCATCGCCAACATGAACTACTCGATCTCCAATACCGCCGAATACGGCGAGTACGTCACCGGTCCGCGCATCATCACCGACGAGACCAAGAAGGAGATGCGGAAGGTTCTTGCCGACATCCAGGGCGGCAAGTTCGCGCGCGACTGGATGCTCGAGAACAAGGTCAACCAGACCTCGTTCAAGGCGACCCGCGCCAAGCTCGCCGCGCACCCGATCGAGGAAGTCGGCGCCAAGCTGCGCGACATGATGCCTTGGATCAAGAAGGGCGCGCTGGTCGACAAGAGCAAGAACTGACGGCTACGCCGTCATTCCGGGGGCGCGAAGCGCAACCCGGAATCCAGAGGTTGTGGATCGAGATTCCGAGTTCGCGCTAAAGCGCGCCCCGGATGACGGACGAAACGCAACCTTGCTCGCCAAACCAAATCTTAAATCTTCGCGGCTATGATCGAGCGAGATCGCAAACAGTGGTCTCGCTCTTTCTGTCCCGCCCGAAGCATTGCTGCTTCGTTCAATTTCTTCGCGGGTTGACGCGCAGCCTGAACGCGAAGAACCGACTTTTAAACCACATTCTTGGTATTGCGGCGTTTGTCTCACTTTCTCCCTGCATTCCGAACATCAAAACCTCTGCGTCTTCAGGGGGCAAGGATTCGGCTCTTCATCCGCATTCTCATCTCGCGTCCACTGAGGGCCAGGCCGCTGCATACCGGCCGAGCGCATCGCCGAAATCGTGATCGAGCGCTGACCGCGGCGGGTCCCAAGGTACGCCATCAGATCCCGCCGGAGCCGATGCGCCACCTGATCGGGGCCGTGTTGCCGCTGCCGCGTGCTGATTCGATGCTGCGCTGCAACTCGCGGCGGAGGGAATAGAGATCTCCGTCCGTGAGGCCGCGTGCCGGGCGGCAGTGTCGCCGGGAGCGCCGTTGCGGCACTCCCGAAAAGCGCGACGCCCTGATGGCCGTGGCGAAGGGGGCGCAGCGGCGCTTTCGTGACAAGTTCGAGATGGCGCTGGGCCACGGCGCGATCCCGCGCATCTCCATATCGTCTCCACCACGAGCCATTTCGCCCATGGCGTTGGCGCCTGGAGGAGCGTGAAATCGAGCGGGTGGCGCACGAGGGGCTCGACCTGTTCGTCGCAGGCGTTGCCAAGCCGTAGCAGCTTCGCCGCTCGCTAACATTAAGCGAAGGCCGGGCCGCCCCGCGCGTTGCCTGTCCTTGACCATTCCGTTACAGTTTTATGACACGGTGCAGGCTTCCGGCTGCGCCGGACGCCCTGACCGGCCGGTCAGACGTGTCACAGGGCCGGACTTGAAGTTCAGCGTATTTTCGATGGCGTCCGCGCCCAATCCAGGTCCTTCTGCCGCGACCGCCGTGCTGGCGAGCGTCGCCGCGCTCGGCATCTGGCGCCTGCTCGCGGTCGCAGCGCCGCATCTCGCTGCTCTCGCGCTGATGTACAAGACCGAGACCGATTTCGGCTCGCGCCTGTCCTTTGCGCTCGCCTGGGGTACCCTGAACTTCTTCTGGATCACGCTGCTGCGGCGGCCGGCGCTCTCGGGCGCACTGTCGCTGACCATGGTCGTCGTGCTGGTGTTGCTGTCACAGCTCAAGCACGCGGTCGTGCAGATGACAGTCAACTTCATCGACCTGATGATGATCGACCGCGACACCGTCGCGTTCCTGTTCACGATCTTCCCGAACTTGCGCTGGTCGGTGATTCTGGCCGGCCTGGTCACGCTGCCGTTGATGTATTCGCTATGGTGGCTCGACCCGTTCCGCGTCCGCCGTCTGCCGGCGCTGGCCTGCAAGCTCGCCTGCCTCGCCGGGCTTGTGGGGTATTCGCTCTACCATCCGGATGAAGCCTGGCGCAGCTATTACGACGACGGCTATCTCTCGAAATTCTTCCGCTCGGGCGTCAGCGCGGTGTCGGATTTCGCGCAGTACGGCCTCATGGAGGCGGCCGCTTCGAGCAGTGAACGGCTCAACGTGCCGCTGGTCGACGCCTGCCATCCGGCCGGCCGCCGGCCGAACATCATCATGATCCATGATGAATCGAGCTTCGACATCCGCACGGCGCAGGGCATCAAGGTGCCACAGGGCTATGGCAGCCACTTCAAGTCCTGGGACGGCAAGCAGCGCACGTTCCTGGCCGAGAGCAATGGCGGACCGAGCTGGTTCACCGAATACAACGTGCTCGCGGGGCTCTCGTCGCGCTCGTTCGGACGCTTCGCCTATTTCGTGACGCGCATTGCATCGAGCCGGGTTGAGCGCGGCCTGCCACTGGCGCTGCGCCGCTGTGGCTACGACACGCTGTCGCTCTATCCCGCCAATGGCGGCTTCATGGGCGCGCGCAGCTTCCAGATGACGACCGGCATCGAGCGCTTTCTCGATTCGAAAGACCTCGGCGCGAAGGATGTCGAACCCGACAGCTTCTTCTACGACGAGGCGCTCCAACTGATGGGCCAGCAGCCGCCGAACAAGCCGCTGTTCACCTTCATCTATCTCGGCGCCAATCATTTCCCCTGGGAGACGCGCTTCCGCCCCGACCTGCTGCCAACCTGGCGCGCGCCGGGCAATGCGCCGTCGATCGACGAATATCTGCGCCGGCAGGCCATGAGCGCCGAGCAGTACAAGGTCTTCGTCGCCGGGCTGAAGAAGAACTTTCCGGGCGAGCCCTTCCTGATCGTGCGCTACGGCGATCACCAGCCGGAATTCGCACCGCAGATCCTCGAGCCCGGGCTCGACGAGGGCGCTCTCGGCAAGAAGCTGGACAATTACGATCCGCGTCTCTACGCGACCTATTATGCGATCGACGCCGTCAATTTCGAGCCGCTGAAGAGCGCGGCCGTGATGGACACGATCGACGGCCCCTATCTGCCGCTGGTGATCCAGGAAGCCGCCGGCATTCCGCTCGACCCGTCCTTCGCCGAGCAGAAGGAGATCATGGTCCGCTGCAAGGGCATCTTCTACGGCTGCAAGGACGGCGCCGAGGCGCGGCGGCTGAACCGGCTGCTGATCGACGCGGGGATGATCAGGGGATTGTAGTTTTTTGTTACCGTCATCCTGAAGTGCCGGAGCGTAGCGGAGGCCTCGAAGGATGTACGGCCCGGCTGCATCGCGGCCGTATCCTTCGAGGCTCGCCGCACGGTGCTATGCACCGCGCAGCTCGCACCTCAGGAGGACGGGGCTTGCCGCGAATCTACTGCTTGCCCACCTTGCCCCACAGCCACTTCGCCACCACATCCGGCGACGAATTCGCGTCGTTGCCGCTGGCGCGCAAATTCGCTTCGCGCATGGTGGCGATGTCGATCTTGCCGAGCAGCGGCCGCAGCGCCGCCTGCAATCGCTCGTCGCGGGCGCGTTTCGGCGCGAGCAGCAGGATGGCGTCGTAGGGCGGAATGGCGTGCCTGATATCGTCGAGTGCGACGAGATCGTACTTCGCGATCAGGCCGTCACTGGTGTAGCCGGCGATCACGTCAACCTCGCCGCTGGCAGCGGCCGCATACATGAAATCCGGCTGCATCTGGCGTTGGGCGCGGAACGAAAGGCCGTAATTCTTTTGCAGGGCCGCCCATTCGGGCCGCGAGAAGAATTCGTAGTCGCCGGCAATCGACATCGTCGATGCGTGTGCGGCGAGATCGGTGATGGTGCGGATGCCGAGCGCCTCGGCGCGCTTCCTCGGCATCACCAGCGCATAGGCGTTCTCGAAGCCGAGGTCGCCGAGCAGGGTGATGTTGTCCTTGGCGAGCGCCGTCTTGAGTTCCGCGAGCAACTCGGTGCGGGGCTTGATGTCGGTGCGATGCAGCTGGTTGGCCCAAAGCGTGCCGGAATAGTCGACATAGAGATCGATGTCGCCGGCCTTCAGCGCCCCGAAGATCACGCTCGAACCGAGGCCCGAGCGCGCCGTCGCGGACAGGCCGGAGACCTGGAGACAGTCCCTGAGCAGCGCCGACAGCACATATTGCTCGGCAAATGTCTTGGCGCCGACGACGTAGCCCTGCGAGGAGCGCCCCATCGTCGGCACCAGCGTTGCAGCAAGGAGGGCCGCGATCCCGGCGCAGCCGAGCGCTGCGCGCAGACCGCTGCGACGACGCAGGCCGTTCTCGATCAGGCCGAGCAGTTGATCGACAGCGAGCGCGAGCAGGGCAGAGGCCAGGCAGCCGAACAGCACGAAAACCCAGTTCTGGGTCTGGAGCCCGGCAAAGATGTAATTGCCGAGGCTGGTCTGCCCGATCGGCGTCGACAGCGTCGCGGTGCCGATCACCCACACAGCGGCGGTGCGGATGCCCGCCATCATCACCGGCAGCGCCAGCGGCAGCTCGACCATCAGAAGCGATTGACGCCCGGTCATGCCGACGCCCTTGGCGGCTTCGATCAGCGCGGGATCGATGCCGTTGAGCCCGGTGATGCCGTTGCGGAGCACCGGCAGCATCGAATAGAGCGCCAGCGCCAGCATCGCCGGCAGGAAGCCGAAAGCGGAGAAGGAGACGCCGAACCAGGCCAGCGCGACCGAGGCCGCCGCGAGCAGCAGCGGATAGAACAGCGCAAGCAGCGCCAGTCCAGGCACGGTCTGCACGATGCTGGCGAACGCGAGCAGGAGACCGCGCGGCGCCGGGCGATTGCGCGTGAGGATGGCCAGCGGCAGGCTGACGGCGAGACCGAGCGCCAGTGCGGCAAGGCTCACCCGCACATGGTTTCCGAGATAATCGGGCAGATGAGCCAGCGCCTCGCCCCAGCGTGGATCGGCGAGGAGGCTCATGCCGCACCGCTCTTCGGCAGCAGCGCATTCAGCCGCTCGGCCTGGCGCCGCGGCGTGCGCAGCAGCTCAAGCACGTAGGCGTCGCCGCTCTTGGCGAGCTCATTGGGCGTGCCCTGTGCGAGCAGCTGTCCGTTGCGCATCACTGCGATGCGGTCGGCGAGCAAGATAGCCTCCGTCATGTCATGAGTAATCATCACGCTGGTCAGGCCGAGCTTGCGATGCAGCGAACGATAGTCGTCGCCGAGCGCATCGCGGGTGAGGGGATCGAGCGCGCCGAACGGCTCGTCCATCAGCACGATGCGAGGCCTTGCGGCAAGCGCCCGCGCTACGCCGACGCGCTGACGCTGGCCGCCGGAGAGCGCTTCCGGCAGACGGTCGCGATGCGCGGCACGGTCGAGTTGCACCAGCTCGAGCAGCTCGTCGACACGCGCCGCGATATCCGCCGCCGAGACACCCAGCAGTCTCGGTGTGATACCGATATTGTCGGCGACGCTCAAATGCGGGAACAGCCCGCCGCTCTGAAAGACGTAGCCGATCCGCCGCCGCAGCGCGACCGGATCGACGTCTCTCACGTCCGCGCCCTCGACGGTGATGGTGCCGCCGTCGGCCTCGGTCAGCCGATTGGCGAGCCGCAGCAGCGTTGTCTTGCCCGAACCCGAGCCGCCGACGATCGCCACAAACTCGCCCTCGGCGATCTCGATCGATACATCGTCCAGAGCCTTGAGGGAGCCGAAGCTCTTGGTGGCGTGTGCATAGCCAATCATGGGACTGGACGACATCAGACGTGCGCTCGGCTCGGTTGCCTCTGAGGGGCGGGGTGACGGGCCTCATGCGTAGCACGCTTGGGCCCTTGATTGAACTTGGCCGCGCGAGCGGCTAAGGCATCGGCTTGAATTCGGAGGAAGCACATGACGACGCCCATGGCGGTGGCGCTGGAAGATGCAAAGGTCGCGTTCCGCCTCGGGGACGGGCGGGTCTATACGGCGGTCGAGAAGGCTCATCTCATGGTCGCCCAGGGCGAGTTCGTCGCCATCGTCGGCC
The DNA here is from genome assembly GCF_049739485.1 of Bradyrhizobium sp. USDA 326. Classification (NCBI taxonomy): domain Bacteria; kingdom Pseudomonadati; phylum Pseudomonadota; class Alphaproteobacteria; order Hyphomicrobiales; family Nitrobacteraceae; genus Bradyrhizobium; species Bradyrhizobium sp. USDA 326. The sequence continues at coordinate 669,718 of NZ_JBMGQA010000001.1, read as the reverse complement.
CGACCGGCTGCGGGAAATCGACGCTGCTCAACGTTGCGGCAGGGCTGCTCAAGCCCGCCGCCGGCAGCGTCCGGATCTTCGACCGGCCGCTGGCGGGGCTGAACCGGGATGCCGGCTACCTGTTCCAGGCCGACGCGCTGTTCCCCTGGAAGACCGCGCTGGACAATGTCGCGATCGGGCTCGAGATCAAGGGCACGCCGCGCACTGATGCGCTGCCGCAAGCGCAAAAATGGCTGACCTCCGTCGGCCTCGGTGCCTTTGCGGGCCGCTATCCGCACATGCTCTCCGGCGGCCAGCGCAAGCGCGTCGCCCTGGCCCAGGTGCTGATCCGCGATCCCAAGATCCTCTTGATGGACGAGCCGTTCGGGCCGCTCGATGCGCAGACCCGTCAGGTCATGGGCAACCTGCTGCTCGATCTCTGGAACGCCGACCGCAAGGCCGTGCTGTTCGTCACCCACGATCTGGAAGAGGCGATCGCGCTCGCCGACCGTGTCGTGATCATGTCGGCCGGGCCGTCCTCGCGCATCATCGGCGACTGGCGCGTGAGCTTGCCGCGCCCGCGCGATATCTTCGAGGTGCGGCTCGACAAGGAGTTTCATGCGCTCCATCGCGAGATCTGGAGCGTGCTCAAGGATGAGGTGATGAAGGGCTACGCGCAATCCACCCAGGCGGCGGAGGCGGTCTGATGTCGCGCGTGACGCTGCTGGCGTTGCAGATCCTGGTCGCCATCGTTTGCCTCGCACTCTGGCAATTGCTCGCCACCGTGCCGGTCTTCGGCAAGATCCTGTTGCCGCCGTTCTTCTTCTCCAATCCTGTCGACGTGTTCAGCCAGATCGTGAAGTGGTTTTCCTCCGGCGTGATCTGGAAGCATCTCGGCATCACGCTCGCGGAATCGATCCTCGCCTTCGTGATCGGATCCCTTGGCGGTGTGCTGGTCGGCTTCTGGTTCGCGCGCCAGCCGCTGGTCGCCGCGGTGTTCGACCCCTACGTGAAGATGATCAACGCACTGCCGCGCGTCGTGCTGGCGCCGATCTTCGCGCTGTGGCTCGGGCTCGGCATCTGGTCCAAGGTCGCGCTCGGCGTGACGCTGGTGTTCTTCATCGTGTTCTTCAACGTCTACCAGGGCGTGAAAGAGGTCAGCCGCACGGTGCTCGACAACGGTCGCATGCTCGGCATGAGCGAGCGGCAGCTGATGCAGCACGTGTATTGGCCGTCGGCCCTGTCGTGGATGTTCTCCTCGCTGCATACTTCGGTCGGCTTCGCCGTGGTCGGCGCCGTCGTCGGCGAATATCTGGGATCGGCGGCGGGGCTCGGCTATCTGATCCAGCAGGCCGAGGGCGTGTTCGACGTTGCCGGCGTGTTCGCCGGCATGTTCGTGCTCTCGGCCTTCGTCATCCTGATCGACTTCGGCGTCACGCTGATGGAGCGGCGGCTGCTGGTGTGGCGGCCGACCGCGTCGGATGGGCGTGGTTAAGCCGCCTCGTCGCGCGCTGACATTTATGTGATCGGCGGGCCGGAATAGAAGGCGCCGCCGCGCGTCAAACCCCCATGCGACCACCCGCATGGGAGTTCTTGATGTACCCGTCACAGTTTCGCTGCGCCGTAGCGGCGCTCTCAGCCAGATGTCGATGGCGCCGGTCCGGCTTCGGCGCGGCGTTCCTCGCCGCGCGCATTCTCCTCGCGTTCGCTGTGCCACCGCTCGCGTTCGCGCATGAGTCCCATCCGGCCAGCCCGCCGGCCGCGCTGAGCACGGAGGAGCGGGCATTTCTGGAAGAAAATGAAGCCGCTATGACCAAGATGATGAACGACATGGCGGTCAAGCCGACCGGCGACGTCGATCGCGATTTCGTCGCAATGATGAATCCGCATCATCAGGGCGCGATCGACATGGCAGTAATCGAATTGCGCTATGGCAAGAACGAGCAGCTGCGGCGCATCGCTCAGGAAATCATTGTCGATCAGATGCAGGAGATCGCGGCCATGAAGCTAGCCCTAGGCGAGCCGGCCTCGGACACCGCACCTGCTCCGACGCAACCGGCATCCGCTCCGGTGGCCAACGTTCATCAACATTCGGGCATGCAGATGGATATGCCCGCCGGAATGAAGAAGTAGGAGCGACATACATGAGCACATCGAAATGCAGGGTTGTGAGAAGCATTTTCCTGGCCGCCACGATGCTTGCGGGCGGATCCGCTGCTTGGGCGGGGCAGGCACCGGGCGCGCTGTCCGCCCCCGATATTCCGATCAGCCACCACGACCGCGTGTACGCCGCAGAACAATTCTCGAATACGGTTTCGGTCACTGACCCCGTCGACAACAAGCTGCTCGGCGTGATCCGGCTGGGCGACCCGCAACCCGGCAATTTTAGCCCGCTCTACAAGGGCCAGGTCCTCGTGCACGGCATGGGGTTCTCGCCGGATCACAAGACGCTCGCCGTGGTCTCGATCGGTTCGAACTCCGTGAGTTTCATCGATACCGCGACCAACGCGGTCAAGCACGTGACCTACGTCGGGAGGTCGCCACACGAGGCGTTCTACACGCCGGACGGCAAGGAGGTGTGGGTCACCGTTCGCGGCGAAAACTACATCTCGGTCATCGACCCGACCAGCTTCAAGGAGAAGACCCGCATCACGACCCCGAACGGGCCCGGCATGCAGATTTTCTCACCCGACGGCAAGTATGGCTACATCTGCTCGTCCTTCAATCCCGAGACTGACGTGGTCGCTGTTGCCGAGCACAAGATCATCGCGAGGGTGAAGCAGGAGAGCCCATTCTGCCCGAACATCGCGGCGACGCCGGATGGGAACCAAGTGTGGTTCACGCTGAAAGACGTGGGCCGGACCCAAGTGTTCAACGCAAGGCCGCCGTTCAATGCGATCAAAACCATTGAAACCGGCCCGATCACAAATCACGTCAACTTCGCGCATACGGCCAAGGGCACGTTTGCCTATGTCACTGTCGGTGGCCTGAACGAAGTGAAGGTGTTCCGAACCGACGACTTCTCGCAGGTCGCGACGATCCCGGTCGGTAGTCTTCCGCACGGTGTGTGGCCGTCCGGCGACGGGACTCGCATCTATGTCGGGCTGGAGAATGCCGACGCGCTTGCGGCTATCGATACGGCAACCAACAAGGTAATCGCGAACGTTCCGATCGGCCAGGCGCCGCAGGCGATCGCCTATGTCCCGAACGCCGCGGCTGACCCGGATGACCGCAAAAACCTGCAGGCTCTCGGGGTTGCCGGCCAGGTTGCTCATCTCGCGCTTGTATCGAAGGGTGATGCGGGGGGCGGCCAAGCGCCGACCAGCGTGTCGTTGTTCGATCAGGGCCTGATACAGGTCCTGCAGGCTTCGGTGACGGGACTTCAGCCCAGGCAGAAATATGTGCTGGCGCTGGCGGACCATGGCGATGGAAGCGGGCCGCTGCAGCCATTGGCGGCGTTCATGACCAATCCGGCCGGATCGGCCATCGTCAACGCGGCCGGTCCGATCCGGCAGATCGTCGACCAGTCTGCCGCGGCTGCCAAGCGATATCTGGTGATTGCGTCCGGCGACGCGGCCATGCCGGGCGACGTCATTCAAATCGAGGCGCGATGACGTTCGGCAGGCATCAACCGAGATGAGGCCGAGCGCGTCATGAAGGATATGCTGGTTCAGGTCGAGCCGCTGATCCCCGCGCTCCGCCGCTATGCGCGTGCGCTCATGCGCGATCGCGCGGCGGCTGACGATCTGGTCCAGGACTGCCTGGAGCGCGCCGTCAGCCGCTGGCATCAGCGGCGCGATGGCAGCGTCCACGCATGGCTCTTCACCATCCTTCACAATCTGGCGATCACGCAATTCCGCCAAGCCACGGCGCGGGGAAGGCATATGCCGATCGACGATGCGGGTGAGCAGGAGCTTGTCAGTGCGGCAGCGCAGGAACAAAGACTGATCTACCGGGACGTCCTGAGCAAGCTTGCACGGCTGCCGGAAGAGCAACGGGCGGTCTTGCTGCTGGTCGCAGTCGAGGATCTCTCCTACGCGGATGCTGCGAAAGTTCTCGGCGTTCCGGTGGGCACCGTGATGTCGCGCCTGTCGCGCGCACGGGAGCGGTTGCAGCAGGAGATGGATGCGGTGGGGCCGAGGAACGTCGTCGCATTGCGGAGCTTGAAATGAGCCAGCGGCCGATCACGGAGGATGATCTCCACGCCTACGTGGACCAGGCGCTCGAGCCCGAGCGTCGCGCCGAGGTCGCATCCTATCTGGACCAGCATCCGGATGTCGCCAACCGCGTTGCGGACTTCGCCAACCAGCGCGAGCAGCTGCGTGGCGCGCTCGCGTCAATCGCCGACGAGCCATTGCCCGCGGAATTGAACCTGTCGCACATCATCGAGAGCCGGAAGCGCCGTCCCCCGCGGGCGTGGCGGGCAATCGCTGCGATGTTGCTTCTAGGTATCGGAGGCCTCGGCGGATGGACGATGCGCAGCGTAGTGCAGGACAGTTCGAACGGACTATCCGCGTTGGCCAATGAAGCAGCCTATACTTATGGCGTCTACGCACCGGATCGCGTGCGCCCGGTCGAGATACGGGCGGCCGACAGGGCAGAGCTCACGCAATGGATCTCCAACCGGCTGAGACAGCCGGTCAAGGTACCGGACCTCTCCGTCTCGGGCTATCGGCTGATGGGCGGGCGCCTGGTCGCTACCTCGCACGGTCCGGCCGCGATGTTCATGTACGACGACGATCGCGGCGATCGCCTCGTGGTGCTGACGCGTCCGATGAGCAGCCGCAATCAGGATGCGCCGATGATGCCGCAGTCGTCCGGCAACGTCGCGGGTTTTGCCTGGATAGATGACGGCCTCGGCTATACCCTCGTCGGCCAGCTTCCGACAGACACCCTCAGGCCGATCGCGAACGAGATCCGGAAGCAGGCGCGCTCGATCTAGCGGCGAAATTCACGAAACGGGCCCGCGCGTCGGCGCGAGCCTAATCGCGAGGCCTCAATTCGGCAACGTGACGTCGTCAGGCGCCCTCGGCGGCGTCTTGATCCTCCTCATCGGGAATCGTTCTTGTCTGCCGCATGCGATTGCGTCGAAAGGCCGGCGGCCAGCCCACCCAGGAGTGCTTCTCAAGCCCATCCCGCTGCTCTATGGTGCCGCCGGCCGAACGGAGGAAACCGATGAAGAATACGATTGCCAGGCTCGCCGGCGCGCTGCTCGCGCTGACGCTCACCACCTCGCTTGCCGCGGCGCAAAGCAAGGTGACCATCGCGGTCGGCGGCGGCTCCTGCCTGTGCTACCTGCCCACGGTGCTGGCCAAGCAGCTCGGCGAATACGAGAAGGCGGGCCTCAATGTCGAGCTGGTCGACCTCAAGGGCGGCTCGGACGCGCTGAAGGCCGTGCTCGGCGGCAGCGCCGACGTGGTCTCCGGCTATTTCGACCATTGCGTCAATCTCGCGGCCAAAAAGCAGGAGCTGCAGTCCTTCGTGGTCTATGACCGTTACCCCGGCCTCGTGCTGGTGGTCGCGCCCTCGCGCACCAATGATATCAAGTCGGTCAAGGATCTCGCAGGCAAGAAGGTCGGTGTCAGCGCGCCCGGCTCCTCCACCGACTTCTTCCTCAAATATATGCTCAAGAAGAACGGGCTCGATCCCGCCGGGACCGCCGTGATCGGCGTCGGCCTTGGCGCCACTGCGGTTGCCGCCATGCAGCAGGGCCAGATCGATGCGGCCGTGATGCTCGATCCTTCGGTGACCGTGCTTCAGGGCAGCCACAAGGATCTTCGCATCCTCTCGGACACCCGCACCCAGAAGGACACGCTCGAGACGTTCGGCGGCGAATACCCGGGGGGCGCGCTGTATTCGACCGCGGCCTGGATCAACGGCCACGAGAAGGAGACGCAGGCGCTCACCAATGCGATCCTCGCCACGCTCGCCTGGATCCATTCGCACAGCCCCGAGGAGATCATGGCGAAGATGCCGGAAGAGACGGTCGGCAAGAACAAGGACCTCTATCTCGCCGCGCTGAAGAACACGATCCCGATGTTCTCGGAAACCGGCAAGATGGACCCGAAGGGCGCCGACGCCGTGCTCGCGGTGTTCAGCGTCGGCTCGCCCGAGGTCGCCAACGCCAAGATCGACGTCAGCAAGACCTTCACCAACAAATTCGTCGATCAGGCCAAGAAGACCACGGGGAATGCCAAATAGCCGACGCGAAGGCGTGATAGTCGCCCGGTCATGACGTCACCTGTCATTCATCGCGTCACGACGCTTGAACTTGCGGTGCGGCCGATCGTTTGGCCGTTCGCGGAGGAACGGCGCGCCGAGATCGCGGCGCATTTCGCCGAAAAGCAGCGCGAGCGGCCGAAGATCTGGAACGGCCGTGTCTTGCTTGGGCGCGATCCCGTGTTCACGGGCAACCATTTCGCCGCGACCTATTTCGAGACCGATTTCGCCAGCTTCCTCGCTTGGCGCGACTGGGGCTTCCCCGATACAGCCGTGTTCAACGGTTTCGGCATGGGTGCGCTACGCACGACCGACAACGCCTTCATCATGGGCGAGATGGCACAGCACACTGCCAATGCCGGCCGCATCTATTTCCCTTCGGGCACGCCCGACCTCGGGGACGTCAGGGATGGCGCCCTCGACGTTCCCGGCAGCGTCGTCCGCGAGATCGCGGAAGAGACCGGGCTGACCGCCGACGACTACGCGGCGGAGGCGGACTGGCACTGCGTCGTCTCCGGCCGTGCGATTGCGATGATTCAGATCCTCAACCTGGACATGCCGGGCGAAGAGGCCCGTGCCCGGATCGAAGCCAATCTCGCACGTGACGACGAGCCTGAATTGTCGGCCATTCATCTCGTGCGCGACATGGGTGATCTCAGGCCGTCCATGCCGCGATTTGTCACGGCCTTCGTCGAGCGCCAGTTCGCGTCGCGCTGATGCGCGAGGCTTGACATCGCCGCGCCCAGCCCATGTGATGGGCAAAAAGCAAAAGCAACAAGACTGCGATACACAATCGTCCAGGGAGGTTCTGATGCGCCTGCGCATGGCTATCCGTTTGGTACGCGGGGTGTTGGTCGCGATTGCCGCGACGGGCCTGGCGGCGTCCGCCCAGGCTCAGGAGAAGAAGATCAAGATCGGTGTCATCTATGATCTGACCGGCCCGCTCGCCGGCGGCGGCTCGGAGCTGCAATATACCGGCGCAAGAATCATGCTGGATCAGTACAGCGCTAGGGATGTCGAGGGCTACAAGATCGAGGCGATCTATGCCGATGCTCAGAGCAAGCCGGACGTCGCAATCAATGAAGCGATCCGTTTGATCGAGCAGGAAAAGGTCGACATGCTGCTCGGCTTCTTTTCCTCGGCGCAGTGCGTGCCGGTGGCAGCGCGCGTCGAGCAGCTGAAGAAGTTCATGTGGATCACGACCTGCATTTCGTCCGCGGTGCTGGAGAACAAGAACTACAAATACGTGTTTCGGCCGCAGGCCTCCGGCGATCAGTTCGGCATGATGACGATGGACTTCATCGCGCAGAACACGAAGGAAAAGTTGGGCAAGGATCCGAAGGACCTGCGGGTCGCCATCATCCATGAGGACGGCGCCTACGGCGTCGACGTCGCCAAAGGCAATGAAGCCGGTGCCAAGAAGGCCGGCTTCAACATCGTGCTGAGGGAGGGATATTCGGCCACGGCCCCGGATCTGTCTGCGCTAGTCACCAAGCTGAAGCGGGCCAAGCCGGATGTGATCTTCCACACCGGCTACAATCCCGATATCACTCTGTTACTCCGGCAAGCTCGCGAACAAGGGCTGAAGTTCGGTGCACTGGTGGGACATGGCGCCGGCTACGGGGTCTATGAGAAGCTGAAAGAAGGCCTGGGCGCCGATGTAAACTACTTCTTCAACACCGATCCGATCTCGATCTGGCTCGCCAACCAGAAGAGCATGGATCCGAAGCTTCCGCCGATCATCAAGGCGGTTGGCGAGGAGTTCGACAAGCGCAAGCCGGGCGTCGCCATACGTTCGGCTCACGTCGGCATGGCTGCGTCCAACACCTACCTATTCCTCACCGACGTACTGCCGCGAGCGATCAAGAAATATGGCGGCATAGATCCCGACTCCCTGCGCAAGGCCGCACTCGACACCGACATACCCGAAGGCGGCACCATGCTCGGCTTTGGCGTCAAATTCCACGGCGAGGGCTCGCCAATCGCCGGCCAGAACGAGCGCTCGTTTCCCGTCGTGATCCAGTACGTCGACGACAAATCCTACGTGGTGTGGCCCAAGAGCCAGGCGCAGCGCGAGGCGGTGCTGCCGCTGCCGAAAGGCACCACCTACAGCAACCAGTAGCGGCGGAGAGCGGCGGTGCTGGAAGTGAACGGGCTGGTGAAGCGGTTCGGCGGCTTCACCGCCGTGAACAACGTATCGTTCAAGGTCGACGAGGGCGAGATCCTCGGCCTGATCGGCCCCAACGGTTCGGGCAAGAGCACGATCTTCAACATGCTCTCCGGCACTCTGGCGCCGACATCGGGCTCGATCCTGTTCGGCGGCCACGAGATCGCGGGCCTCGCGCCGCATCGGATCATCAACAGCGGCATCGGCCGCACCTTCCAGATTCCGCGCCCCTTCCGCCGCCTGACCATTTTCGAGAACGTCGCGCTTGCCGGCTTCTACGGCCAGGGCCGCCACAGCCGCGCCAGGGCGGAAGAGGCGGCAGAGCGCTCGCTTGCCATGGTCGGCCTGCCCACCGATCGCCATGCCAGCGTCGATGGGCTCGGCGCAGCAGGGCTGAAGAAGCTCGAGCTGGCCAAGGCGCTCGCCACCGCGCCGAAGCTGCTGCTGGCCGACGAGAGCCTCGGCGGTCTCGACGAGGCCGAGATGGATCAGGCCGCGGACATGCTGCGCAACATCCGCGACGAGCTCGGCATCACTATCATCTGGGTCGAGCACATCATGGGCGTGTTGATGCGCGTCGTCGACCGCGTCATGGTGCTCGATCACGGCGAGAAGATCTCTGAGGGGCTTCCCAGTGCCGTTGCCGGCGATCCGCGCGTGATCGAGGTCTATCTCGGCACCGATGCCGAGACCACGCAGGCCGCGGCCGCCGAAGCGCGCCGCCGGGCGGGAGGGTAGCCGATGCTGGAGCTTCGCGGCGTCAATGCCGGATACGGCACCTTCCAGGCCCTGTTCGACGTCGCCCTCGATGTGAGGGCCGGCGAGGCGGTCGGCGTCATCGGCCCGAACGGCGCGGGCAAGACCACCTTGATGCGTGTCATCTCCGGCCTGATCCGTCCCTCGCGCGGGTCAGTCAGGATGGAAGGTGTCGACGTCGTGGCGACGCCGGCGCACAAGATCGTCAGCCTCGGCATCGCGCATGTGCCGGAGAACCGCCGGCTGTTTCCGCAGCTCACAGTCGATGACAATCTCAAGATTGGCGCCTTTATGAAAGAGGCGCGGGGGCACTATGCCGAGCGGCTCGAAGTCGTGTTCGAGCTGTTTCCGCGCCTCAAGGAGCGCCGCCACCAGATGGCGGGCACCATGTCCGGCGGCGAACAGCAGATGTGCGCGATCGGTCGTGCGCTGATGTCCAATCCAAAGCTGCTGCTGCTCGACGAGCCTTCGGCGGGGCTCGCGCCGGTCGTGGTGCAGCAGGTGTTCGAGCTGGTGAAACGGATCCGCGCCAGCGGCCTGACGGTGCTGATCGTCGAGCAGAACGTGCAGCAGGTGCTGAAGGTGGTCGACCGCGCCTATCTGATCGAGGCGGGCACGATCAGGGCGTCCGGCACCTCGGCTGAGATGCTGGCGAGCGACACGGTCAAGGAAGCGTATCTCGGGGTGTGACGGGCATGCAGGCATTCCTGGACATTTTCGACATCTACCTGTTGGAGGCCGTGATCAACGGCATCCTGCTCGGCGGCGTGCTGGCGCTGCTCGCGCTAGGTCTCAATCTGATCTTCGGCGTCATCGACGTCACGTGGATCTGCTATGCCGAGCTCGTGATGATCGGCATGTATGGCATGTATTTCATGGTGCAGTACTACGGGATCAGCTATTTCGTCGCCGCGCCGCTCACCATCCTGCTGGTCGCGGTGCTTGGCGCGGCGCTGCACTATCTCGTGATCGCGCCGTTGCTGACTGCGCCGCCGATAAACCAGCTGCTCGCGACCGGCGGGGTGCTGTTCGTGCTGCAGAGCTTTGCCACGGTCGCCTTCGGCATCGACTTCCGCAATCTGGGCATCCGCCTGCCGGTGCTGGCCTTCGGCGACATGAATTTCAGCTACGCACGACTGCTCTCGTTCGTGGCCGCGCTGGTCGGCATGGTCGCCGTCTATCTGTTCATGACGCGCACCTTCACCGGCACTGCGATCCGCGCCATCTCCCAGGATCGGCAGATCATGGCCTTGATGGGCGTCGACACCCGGCGGATCTATCTGATCACCTCGGCGCTGGGCGGCGCGCTCGCCGGGCTCGCCGCCTGCCTCCTGGTGCTGCAATATGACGTGCATCCGTTCCTCGGCCTGTCGTTCGGGCCGATCACCTTCCTGATCTGCGTGCTTGGGGGCCTCGGCAATTTCATCGGCGGCTTCATCGCCGCCTTCGTCTTCGCCGAGATCATCTCGCTCGGCGGCCTGTTCTCCGATCTCGAATGGGGCTATGTGCTCGCCTTTGCCTTCTTCATCGTCATGATGTTCATCCGGCCCGCGGGCCTGCTTGTGAGGCGCCGATGATAGGGCAGGGGCGGCTTGCGGCCTGGGGAATAGGCTTGGCGGCGCTGGTCGCGCTGCCCTTCGTTTATCGCGATCCCTATCATCTGCACATTCTGGTGCTGATCCTGATCTGGTCGTTTGCCTACACCTCGTGGTCGATGATGGGCCGGTTCGGCCTTGTTTCGCTCGGCCATGGCGGCTTCATGGGGATCGGCGCCTATGTCACGGCGCTGCTCTGGAATCATCTCGGCCTGTCGCCCTGGATCGGCATTCCCATCAGCATGGTGGCGGCCGGCGCGCTGGCGCTGATCGTCGGCTATCCCTGTTTCCGCTTTCGCATCACCGGCCACTATTTCGTGCTGGTGACGCTGGCGCTGTCAGGCATCGTGCTCCAGGTCATCACCGCGACGCGCGACTACACAGGCGGCTCGCTGGGCTACACGCCGAACCGGACCTCAGGCAACAAGCTGCTGGCGCTGCAATTCGACGACAAGACGACCTGGTACCTGATCGCGCTCGGGATCTGGCTTTTCGGCATCGTGGTCTGGCACTGGGTCGATCGCAGCATGGCCCGCTATGCGCTGGAGGCGATCTCGGAGGACGAGGACGCCGCGGCTGCGGCCGGCGTCGATGTCACTGCGGAGAAGCTGAAGATCACGCTGCTCAGCGCGCTGATGACGGCGCTTGCCGGCGCGATCTACTGCCAGTACCAGATGTTCATCACGCCCGACACGGTGAGCGGCATCGCGGTATCGCTCCAGATGGTGTTCGCGGCCATCGTCGGCGGCCTGTTCGTCTCGCTCGGTCCGACCGTCGGCGCCATCATCACCATTCTGCTGGCCGAGACGTTGCGCATCGGCTTCGGCACCAAGGCGGTCGGCTGGGACAACCTCGTCTACGGCGTGCTGCTCGTCCTTTTCATCATATTTCTTCCCAAGGGCATCCTTGGTAGCTTGCTCGACCGATTGAAGCCGCAACGCAAGGTGCCCCGCGCTCATGAACAAGAAGTCGTCCAAATCGCTCGCCCAGGAACTTGACCGCTACATCTCGCCATTCCGCCACGATGGTTCGGGCAAGTTTCACCTCAAGGACCACAAGACCGACGAGAGGGGCGATCTCGACAAGGAGAAGGCGCAGACGGTCCTCGATTCGAACAAGAAGCGGCTGATCGAGTTTCAGGAGAAGCTTTACGCGCAGGACCGCTGGTCGCTCCTGATCGTGTTCCAGGCGATGGACGCCGGCGGCAAGGATTCTGCGATCAAGGCGATCTTCGAGGGCATCAATCCGCAGGGCTGCGAGGTTCATGCCTTCAAGGCACCGAGCAGCAAGGAGCTCGACCATGATTTCCTCTGGCGCCATATGATCGCGCTGCCCGAGCGCGGGCGTATCGGCATCTTTAACCGCTCCCACTACGAGGAATGCCTGGTGACGCGCGTGCATCCGGAGATTCTCGCCAAGGAGAAGCTGCCGCCAAAGCTCGTGACCAAGCACATCTGGAAGGAGCGGTTCGAGGACATCTCGGCCTTCGAGCGTTATCTCTGCCGCAACGGCACCGTCGTGCTGAAATTCTTCCTCAACGTCTCCAGAGAAGAGCAACGCAAGCGCTTTCTCGAGCGGCTGGAGGATCCGGCCAAGCAGTGGAAGTTCTCGATGGACGACATCAAGGAGCGCGCGCTGTGGCCGCGCTACCAGGCGGTCTATCAGGACATCGTCCGCCACACGGCGACGCCCCACGCGCCCTGGTACGTCGTGCCCGCCGACCACAAATGGTTCGCCCGCGTCGTGATCGGCTCGGTGATCAACGCGGCGCTCGAAAAGCTCGACTTGCGCTTCCCCAGCGCCGACAGGGGCTCTCTGGAAGAGTTCAAGCAGGTGCGCCAGGCGCTGGAGAAAGAAGGGGCGGGAGGCAAGAAGCAAGCAAAGTGACAGCCAGCGGGACCACGAACTGCAAGGACGTCAACTTCGCGCTCCAGGGCGGCGGCGCGCACGGCGCCTTCGTGTGGGGCGTGCTCGACCAGGTGCTCGAGGACGGCAGGCTCGCGATCGAGGCGATCAGTGCGACCAGTGCCGGCGCGATGAATGCGGTGGCGATGGCCTCCGGCATGGCGCATGGAGGCGCTGAGGCCGCGCGGGAGAGCCTGCGCGCATTCTGGTACGAAGTGTCGCGCATGGACATGGCGTACGATCTGATGTCGCCGTTGAACCAGTGGATCCAGGCCCTGAAGCTGCCGCCGGAATATCATCCGGTCCACGCATTCATCCATACGCTGACACACACGCTGCCGCCGAACCTGCTCAATCCGTTTCATTTCAATCCGCTCCGAGCGCTGCTGCAGCGCGTGGTCGATTTCGACCGGCTCAATTCCTCGCCCGAGGCGCCGCAGCTGTTTCTCAACGCCACCAACGTCCGCACCGGCAAGATCAAGGTGTTCCAGAGCCCGCTGCTGACGGCGGAAACCGTGCTCGCCTCAGCCTGCCTGCCGCCCTATTTCCAGGCCGTCGAGATCGATGGCGAGCATTACTGGGACGGAGGCTATCTCGGCAATCCCGCGATCTATCCGTTGATCTACCGCAAGGGCAGTCACGACGTCGTCATCGTGCAGGTGACGGCGATCCGGCGCGACGAGCTGCCGGCCAGTGCCGCGGACGTCCTCCACCGCATCAACGAGATCAGCTTCAATTCGTCCTTGATGCGCGAGATGCGCGCGATCGCTTTCGCCACCCGGCTGATCGACGACGGCGAACTCGACAGCAACAAGCACAGCCGCATGTACATGCATTGGATCGGCAACGACGCGTTGATGTCGGAGCTCGGCACGGCCACGCAATTCCATCCCGAATGGAGCCTGTTGTGCCGCCTGCGCGACGAGGGCCGCGCGGCGGCGCGAAGCTGGCTGGCGCGAAACTTCGACCAGATCGGAAAGGCCTCGACGGTCGACCTCGCGGAGATGTTTCTCTAGGCCGGCCATCGACAAAACCGCGAAAACAACCCCATGCACAGTAGCCGGGCATAGCGGGATCAATGGCTTATCGGGCCCATCATCCGTGATGCGGATTTTGCGAAATCCGTTTGCGTCGTCGGGCAAAACAGTGGCATGGTGTCACCGTGCCGGCTGTCTCGCTCAATGTCCTCGCCCGGCGCGCGAGTGCTCCTGATTGCGAGGTGCTGCAACTCACGATCGGGCGCGGCCGTCCAAGGAACTCGCGCGTTCAATTGTGATCCTTTGCGCCTTTGATCCCGCTTGACAGTTTTGTGTCGCAGGAGGACCATGCCGAGGGTCGCAAACAAGCGACACGCAACGTCCACCTCATGAGCAAGGGGAGGTCTATGACGCCACCTCCGCAAATCCAGCCGCGTTAATTGCGATGGAGCTCGTTCGGACTATCGCATAGCGGCAAAAACCGCGAACGGCACGCCGGGACAAGGTTTAGCGGGCTGCATCAGTGAGGCAAAGCCCCTACCTTCCCGGCGCTGTATTTCTCATCACACCGATCGCGTCTGATGGCCGTGACGAAGGCCGCCGCGATGAGCCTTCATCACATTCCTTGCTTCCCCTCCTCGCCGTCGTTTCGCAATGACGGGAGAGGCCTTTGCGCGCGCGGAGGTTCTTGCGTGCGCGGTGTTTCGCCGACGCCGGCTCCTGATCTTGCATTGCGGCAAATGCCAAGAGAATGTCGCCTCAAAGGCCAACTTCCGACACAGGGTCGGGGCGAATAGCGGCAATCCGACATGATGTATGTGCTTCGTCGGTGATGGCCCCGACGCCGCTGGCGCATTCATATTTCCAGGGAATCCTCGTGTCGCATAAGCTGGCCGCGGCGCTCCTCGCCGCTCTCCTCCTCACGATTCCATCTCTCTCCGGCGCCCGTGCCGAGCCGTCTCCGCTGGCGGTAAATAGCGCTGCCCCACTGTCGCCCGACGAGGCGAAGCGCGCGCTGGAAACTCTTCAGGACGACAAGAAGCGCGCGCAGATGATCGACACGCTCCGCGCGATCGCCAACGCGTCCGGTCCGCAGCAACCCGCGCCCGAGCCAAAATCGCCGATCCCGCTCTCGGCCGACGGTCTCGGTGCGCAGCTCCTGCTCACGGTGTCGGAGGAGATCGGCGAGATCTCGGGTCAGATCGCCGGCATGGCGCGGACGCTCACGCACTTCCCGGCGTTCTACTACTGGATCATGCGGACCGCGAACGATCCCGCCGCCTACAACCTCCTGATCGAGATCGCCTGGAAGCTGGCGCTGGTGTTCGGTTCTGCCTTTTGCGCGGAATGGGTGATCTTCCGCCTGATCCGGCGTCCGGTGGCCTTCCTGGAAGCGCGCGTGCCACAAACGGCGCGCCTGCCAACCCAGACGCTGCCGATTGCCGATCCGCCGCCATCGGTCGTTGAAGTCACCCCCGAGCCGGAACTGCACAAGCGCCGTCACAGCCTCGCGCGGATTTGGCAGCTGTTGCTGCGGCTGCCTTTCGTGCTGGGCCGCATCGTCCTTGAACTGCTTCCCGTGTTCGTCTTCGTGGGCGTTGCCACGGCGCTGCTCGGGACTGAGATCGGCGAGCCCACGACCGTTCGCCTCGTGATCCTCGCAGTCATCAATGCCTACGCGTTCTCGCGCGGACTCATCTGCATGGTCCGGGCGCTGGCGGGGCCGTTCGGCCTGTTTCCGGTGCGCGCCGAGACCGCCGCCTATATCGAGATCTGGGCCCGCCGCATCGTCGGCGTTGGTGTCTCCGGCATCGCCTTTGCCAACGTGGCGCTGCTGCTCGGCCTGCACCGCGCCGGCTACGCCGCACTGCTGCGCATGGTGATGCTGATCGTGCACCTCTTCATCGTCGTCATCATCCTGCAATGCCGCCGCCAGGTCGCCGACGCCATTCGCGCGCCGGCCGAGCGGCAGGGGATTGCGGCCCGTTTGCGCAACCGGATCGCCGGCGGCTGGCATTATCTTGCCATCGCGCTGGACCTTGCGCTATGGGCGGTGTGGGCGCTCAACATCCGCAACGGCTATTCGCTGCTGCTGCAATATTTCGTCGGCACCATCGCAGTGGCGCTGGTCACGCGCGTCGTCATCATGGTGACGCTGAGCCTGATCGACCGCGGCTTCCGCATCAAGCCGGAGATCCTGCAGCGCTTTCCTGGCCTCGAGATCCGCGCCAACCGCTATCTGCCGCTGCTGCGCAAGATCGTGTCCGGGGTGATCGCCTTCATCGGCTTCGTCGCCGTGCTCGAAGTCTGGGGCGTCGACGCCATCGTCTGGTTTTACGGCGGCCAGATCGGCAGCCGGCTGATCTCCGCCGTGGTGACGATCGGCCTTGCCGTCTTAATCGCAGCTGCGATCTGGGAAGCCAGCAACGCGCTGCTGGACCGTCAGATCAATACACTGTCCCGGGACGGCCATTATGCCCGCGCCGCGCGTCTGCGCACCTTCCAGCCGATGCTGCGCACGGCGCTGCTCTGTCTGATCGCAACCGTCGTCGGCCTCACGGCGCTGAGCGAGATCGGCGTCAATGTCGCGCCGCTGCTCGCGGGCGCCGGCATCGTCGGCATCGCGATCGGCTTCGGTTCGCAAAAGCTGGTGCAGGATCTCATCACCGGCCTGTTCCTACTGCTGGAGAACACGGTCCAGGTCGGGGACAATGTCAGCGTCTCGGGGCTCTCGGGCGTGGTCGAGAATGTCTCGATCCGCACCATCCGCCTGCGCGCCGGTGACGGTGCCGTGCACATCGTACCGTTCAGCGCGGTCACGACCATCACCAATGCCAGCCGCGGCGCCGGCAACGCCTCCGTCAGCGTCAACGTCGCCTACAAGGAGGACACAGACCGTGCCGGCCAGATGCTGAAGGATATCGTCGACGAGATGCGCCGCGAACCGGAATTCCGCGCACTAATCCGCGGCGACCTCGAACTGTGGGGCATTGACAAGGTCGATGGCGCGATGGTGTCGATCGTCGGCCAGATCCGCTGCACCGAGGCCGGTCGCTGGCCGGTCCAGCGCGAATTCAACCGGCGCATGAAGCTGCGCTTCCAGCAGAACGGTATCGAGGTCGCATCCGCCACCCAGACCATCTTGATGCATATCGGGCCACCGGCGGATAGCACTGCCAGCCTGACGCCGCGGCGGGCGGCTGGATAAGCAGGTCTCCCAAACTTCCCGCTTGCCTCTACGGATGCGGCAGCATTCAGTCTGCATCCAGGTGCGAGAACATGGCCACTTTTCAGAAGGTTGAGACGGCGAAATGGTGGCCGATCGTGGAGGCGGCCGACGTTGAGCCGGAGCAGCGCCGTTGACCCTTTTCGAGCGCAACTGCCAGCCGTTCGCGAAAATCTCGCTGCGGTGCGAGATCATAGTCCATTCCCGAGTCCTCTCCGTCCTTGATCTGGATGGAGCGCTGGCCGACAATGTCCGCGATTCAACTACAAGCTCCTTGGGGGAATTCGTGAATAGGCCTGCCCGGGTCGTTACCCAACCGACATCGTCCAATCCGCAGCAGGGCATGACGCTGCTGCGGATCCCTTGCTCAACAAGGGGACTGCCTTCACGGAAGCGGAGCGGGAGACGCTCGGCCTGCGCGGCCTCTTGCCGCCTTGCGTGCTGACGATGCAGACCCAGGCCGAGCGAGTTCTCACCAACCTGCGCGCGCTTCCGACCGACCTCGAAAAATATGTCGCGTTGAACGCGCTGCATACCGCAACGAGGCATTGTTCTTCCGCGTCGTCGTCGACAATATCGACGAGATTCAGCCGATCATCTACACGCCGACGGTCGGGCTTGCATGCCAGAAATACGGCCTGATCTTCCAGCGGCCGCGCGGCATGTTCATCTCCTCGCGCGATCGCGGCCAGATCGCGGAGCTTCTGAAGAACTGGCCTTATCCGGCCAAGCTGATCGTCGTCACCGACGGCGAGCGCATTCTTGGTCTCGGGGATCTCGGCGCCAACGGCATGGGCATCCCGGTCGGAAAACTCTCGCTCTATTCGGCCTGCGCCGGTGTGCATCCCGAGTTGTGCCTGCCGATCGTGCTCGATGTCGGCACGAACAACGAGGAGCTGTTGAATGATCCGTATTATATTGGCCTGCGCGAGCGGCGGCTGACCGGTGAGGCCTATGACAGCTTCGTCGACGAGTTCATACAGGCTGCGCGAAAGACGTTTCCGGGCGTGCTGATCCAGTTCGAGGATTTCGCCAATCACTCCGCCTTCAAGCTGCTGCACAAGTACCGGGATGAAGCCTGCGTCTTCAACGACGACATCCAGGGCACCGCGGCGGTGGCGCTCGCAGGCCTGTTCTCGGGCTTGCGCATTTCCGGCGGCAAGCTCAGGGATCAGCGCATCCTGTTCCTCGGCGCGGGCGAGGCCGCGACCGGCATCGCCGATCTCGTGGTGTCCGCCATGATGGCGGAGGGCGCCACCGAGGCCGAGGCGCTCCGCCGCAACTGGCTGGTGGATTCACGTGGTCTCGTCGTCAGCGGCCGCGAGGGCCTCTCCGGTCACAAGCTCCGCTATGCCCACACCGACCAGGCGCCGATCGCCGATTTCCTCACCGCGATCAGGACACTGAAGCCGACGGCGATCATCGGCGTTGCTGCGGTTGGCGGCGCCTTCACGCCCGACGTGCTCAAGACGATGGCCGAGCTCAACGAGCGGCCGATCGTGTTCGCACTTTCCAACCCGACGTCGAAAGCCGAATGCTCGGCGGAGGATGCCTATCGCTACACCGAGGGTCGCGCGCTGTTTGCGTGCGGCAGTCCGTATGATCCGGTCACGCTCAACGGGCGCACCTTTGTGCCGCGCCAGGGCAACAATTCCTACATCTTTCCCGGCGTCGGCCTCGGCGTGATCGCCAGCGGCTCGCGCCTCGTCACCGACGAGATGTTCATGGCGGCGGCCCATACGCTTGCCGATTGCGTCGGCAACGAGGACCTCGTGCAAGGCAGTCTCTATCCGGCACTGCCGCGCATCCGCGAGGTCTCGGTCCGCATCGCTGCGGCCGTTGCCGACGTCGCCTATCAGCGTGGGCTCGCAGACGGACCTGCACCGAATGACGTGAAGGCTTTGGTCCAGTCGGAGATGTACGAGCCGCAATACTGAGGCACTAAAGCGCGATGCGATCAGGATGAATCGTCATCACGCCTTAGGTTGTTGTTTAAGCATGATCTCTTCGGAAAACAGCTGCGCACTTTTCCGGATCTTGCCTTAGGCTGACAGTTGATCGTCGCCAGAACGCAATCCGGTCTGGCGCTCGCCAGCCTCTGGTAAAGCGCCTGATCTCGCCGCCTCGCGCGCCGGCTCGGTTCCGATTCAGGACACGCCACTGTGGTGGAATCATCACAGCTGATCGTGAAACGGCCGCGGCCCCAGAGCCGCTTTTGTTCCGACAAGGTTCTGCCCTCATTGCCGACGGAAAATCCGGCTGTTCGGAGGGCGTACCATGTCTCGCATTGCACGTGCCGAAACTGCCCGGATTTCCTTCGCAACCTCATGCCGGCTGGTGCTCGCCGTCGTCGTCGCAGCATCGCTCGCCGCCTGCGCGCAAGCGCCGGTCGGTCGCCAGAAGGCCGATTTCGCCGGTTCCAGCCGGCATGTCGCGGTCGAGCGGCCGCACAGGGTGGCGGCGCTGCATCCACGCCCGATCAGCCGGGCGCGTGCCCCGGACCGTGACGCCAGGCAGACCCCCTCGCACGGCGTCGCCAGCTTCTATTCGGATACGGAAACCGCGAGCGGCGAGAAGTTCGACAAGAACGAGCTGACCGCGGCGCATCCGACCCTGCCGTTCGGCACCAAGCTGCGGGTCACCGATACCTCCTCCGGCCGCTTCGTCACCGTCAGGGTCAACGATCGCGGCCCCTATGTTCGCGGGCGCGTGGTTGACATCACCCCTTCCGCGGCCGAGGCGCTCGGCATGGTCGATAAGGGCATCACCAATGTCAGGCTCGAGGTCGTGCAATAGGGCGCGATTGATCGAGACCAACGCGACGCGCTTAACCCGCTGTTAGCTGCTTCTCGAGCACCATGGCTGCCCACGCAATTCGGGGCTTTGGGGGAGGCGGCGCTTGAACACGATCCACTATCTCGAAGATCAGGCTGCGCGCGCCGAGCGGCTCGCCAAACGGATCACGGATACGCTGACGATCGAAAAGCTCCTGACCTTCGCGGGCGAACGCCGTCGCGAGATCGAGGTCATCGCCGGCAAGCACCACGGCAATCGTTCCCCCCAAACCGTGCCCTGAGCGCATTGCGCCACGTCGTTCGGCGCGGAGCTTCTTCCCGGCGTCATCCCGGCGATGCACGAGGATGACGACATCATCGGGGCCGCGCGCGGTTCAGGGATGGCTCTCGACGAAGTCGCTGAGATAATCGGGCAGCATCACGCCGTCGATGTCGCAGCGCGCCTTTATCTCGCCAGCGACATCGGCCGAGATGTCCTTCATCCAATGCTCGAGCGTGTTGAACGAAATCACCTTGATGGGATCGTTGAAGCAGCCGGCGACGAGTTCGTCGATCGTGGTTTCGAGATCGCTCCGCTCAATGCGGATTTCGGTCGCCCGGTCGAGGCGATCGATCACCACGAACAGAGTCTGGTCTGCACCATAGGGCACGACAGGTGAGAGTATGCCAGCTTCTAGCATCTGAGGCGCTCACGCCTTGGCTTCCGATCGCTGACAACGGGAAAGACCGGATGAAGGTTCCTGCGCGCGTGCCTGCAAAGCGCCGTCAGAGAAATTCTCTCAACCGCGATAGCTCGGTGACGTGCTCGGGCGAGAGGATCTCCGTCACGAGTGGCGGCTGCGGCATCGTCCGGATCTCGTAGAGATGCCGGGTGGTCGCCGGCTTCTCCATGAAGGCCGAGATGCACTCGTCGAGGGTGCCTTCGCTTATCTGGTACGACTCCCGGTCCGGCCGGCGCTGGTTTGCAAGCGACGGCCATTTATGCAGCACCGCAAGCGCACCAAAATCGACCTTTGAACGCGCAATCGCATCCCCCATCGCACTCGCCTCACGCAAGAAGCGCCCCAGCACGCGGACTTGCGTGCCGGGGCCCACATCTATCGCTGCATCTCAATGTCACAAGCGCTGAACGCGGCAGCCGGGAAAAGGTTCCCGTCTCGTCGCGATCAGCTCGCTGCCGCCGCGATTTTGAGGCTGGCCTGGCCGCTGCTGTGCTCGTCGCCGCGGCCGACCTCCGGCGGGAGCCCGGCGAAGCGGCGCAAGGCTTCGGCCATCTGCACCCGGCCTGGCACCCCGGTGATCACCACATCGACCATGGTGAAGGATGAGTGGAAATGGCCGCGCGCCCTGAGCTGCCCGACCGAAACGCCGGCTGCGGCCATCGCCTCGGCATAGGCGACGCCCTCGTCGCGCAACGGATCGAACTCGCAGGTGACGACGAAGGCCGGTGGCAGCCTTTCGACCTTCCCGCGCAGCGGCGAGACGCGCGGATCGGTGCGATCGGCCGGCGAGCAGTAGAGGTCCCAGAACCAGTACATCAGCGAGCGCGTCAGGAAATAGCCGGTCGCATTGTCGTTGTAGGACGGGCGATCGAAGGTGCAGTCCGTGACCGGGCATATCAGGAGCTGGCCCGCGATTTCGGGCCCGCCACGATCGCGCGCGAGCTGGCAGGTGACGGCTGCGACGTTGCCGCCGGCGCTCCAGCCCGCGACCAGCACCGCACCAGGTTTGCCGCCGAGCTCGCCGGCGTGCTCGGCGATCCAGCGCGTTGCCGCATAGCCGTCTTCGGCGGCCGCCGGAAAGCGATGCTCCGGCGCGTGGCGATAGCCGACGCTGACGAACATCATGCCGGTTCGCCGCACCATGTCGCGGCAGAACGGCTCGTCCGACTGCTCGTCGCCGAGCACCCAGCCGCCGCCGTGGAAATAGACCACGACCGGATGCGGCCCGGGCGTTGCCGGCTTGTAGACGCGATAGGGCAGCGGACCGTCGGCGCCGGGCAGGGTGCCGTCGACGATCTCGCCGATCGGCCGTCCTGCCGGGCGGCTCTTGTTGAACTCGTTGACGAAGGCGCGCGCGCCTTCGGCGCCCATCGACTCGATCGGCGGCAGGTTGAGCGATGCGAGCAGGTTCAGCACCAGCCGCACGTCCGGCTGTAGCCGTACCACCTCGCCGTCATTGCATTGCGCAGCAACGTAGGGTCCGGTGAGCCTGAAGCCGAGCATGCCGCGGCTGACCACCTCGTCGCAGATGCTGCGATAGGGGCCGACGCCGCCGGTATAGGGCATCAGTCCCTGGACCTTGCCGGGGACGTTGGCGCCCGTGTACCAGGTGTTGGCGAGCCGGTGCAGCGTCAGCGTCGAACAGTCCGCCATGTGCCGGCCCCAGCCGGCCTGCGCCGTCTCGGTCGGCTCGATCGTGGTGAAGCCGGACTCGCGCAGCGCGGCCAGGCGATCCACGACCCAGTCGACATGCTGCTCGATCGACACCGCCATGTTCGACAGCACCGACGGGCTGCCGGGGCCGGTGATCATGAAGAAGTTCGGGAAGCCCGCGACCGTGAGGCCGAGATAGGTCTCGGGTCCCTTCGCCCACAGGTCGGAGAGCGACTTGCCGCCGCGCCCGGTGATCGGGTGCACGGCGCGGATCGCGCCGGTCATCGCGTCGAAACCGGTCGCGAACACGATGACGTCGAGGTCGATGCTGCGCCTGGCCGTCGTGATGCCGCCTGCGGTGATCGCCTTGATCGGCTCCTGGCGTAGATTGACGAGCGTGACGTTCGGCCGGTTGTAGGTGGCGTAATAGTTGGTGTCGAGGCAGGGGCGTTTTGCGCCGAACGGATGATCGTCCGGCGTGAGCGCCGCAGCGGTCTCGGGGTCCTTGACGGCGGCGCGGATCTTCTCGCGGATCAGGTCCTGAACGATCTTGTTGCCATCGAGATCGACGGCCTGGTCGGCCCAGAGCTGCGTGAGGATATAGACGAGATCGCCCTTGCCCCATGCTTCCTCGAACCGCGCGCGGCGCTCGGCATCGGTGAGCTGCCAGCTCACGACCGTCTGCTGAGGATAGGGCACACCAGCCATCGATTGGCGTGCCTGCTCGCGATAGGCGGCGCGATCGCCCTGCAGCAGGCTCATGCGGTCCGACGGCGCCGGACCGTTATGCGCGGGCAACGCGAAGTTCGGCGTGCGCTGGAACACGGTGAGATGTGCGGCCTGCTCGGCGATCAGCGGGATCGACTGGATCGCTGACGAACCCGTGCCGATCACGGCGACGCGTTTTCCCGCGAGGTTGACGCCGTCATGCGGCCAGCGGCCGGTGAAATAGACCTCGCCCTTGAAGTCCTTGACGCCGTCGATCTCCGGTGGCTTCGGCGTGGAGAGGCAGCCGGTGGCCATGATGTAATAGCGGCAGGAGACCGGTGCGCCATTGTCGGTCGTGAGCTGCCAGCGCTCGGACGCATCGCCCCATCTGGCTTCGGTGACCTTGGTCTTGAAACGGATGTCGCGCCTCAGACCGTAGCGGTTGGCGACGAAGCCGAGATAGCGCAGGATCTCGGGCTGGGTCGCGTATTTCTCCGACCATGTCCAGGCGGTCTCGAGCTCCGGGTCGAAGCTGTAGCTGTAGTCGATGGTCTGGATATCGCAGCGCGCCCCCGGGTAACGGTTCCAGTACCAGGTGCCGCCGACATCGCCGGCTTCATCGAGGGCGACCGTGGAGAAGCCGGCCTTGCGCAGGCGGTGCAAGAGATAGAGGCCGGCAAATCCGGCGCCGACCACGGCGACGTCGACCTGCTGAGCGGTTCCGCGCTCGTCTGAGACGCGTGTGACAACCATTGCGTCAGGCATGGTATTCCTCCCGTATGTTTTGTTTTGCCGGCAGGCTATCGCCGCAGGTTCAGCTTGTCATTAGAGCAAATGCAATCCCAGGGTGGTCGTTTGCGGCGGCAGCGTGACCGCGCGAATGTTTGAGGCATCACACGCACCGCGATGCACAATGGCCGTGATAGCCCGGGGTAATCAGAGCGTATCCGTCCGTGTATGCTTGCGCTTACAAGCCACGCGTACCGACCGGGCGTCATGACAGAGTTGAGCGAGCGAACCAAAGCGAACATGGACGTCGTCCTCGAGGAGACGTGCCGCCAATTGCCGCATGGCGGCGATCATGACAGCCGCAGGTTCATCGCCGAGCGCCTGATCGACGCGGCGCAGTCCGGCCACTCCACGCTCGGCGAGCTCGGCATCATTGCGCGTCGCGCGCTGGCGGAGTTGATGGGCAAAGGCAGCTAGGCGCGGGCGCAAGGCTTGCCTCGCTGACGGCCCTGGACATAACCTGCCCGGGATCCTTCATCGAGATCTTCGAAGATGCGGTCTTTGCTTGCACTTGTTGCGGCTTGCGCAGTCCTGTGCTGCGCACCATCGGCTGTGGCTCAGCCGGTCGGACAGTTTCCATTCGCGCTGACGCGTGAAGGGCAGATGCTCGGGGCCGTGGAAGGCGAGGTGGCATCGTTCAAGGGGCTGGCTTACGCGGCGCCGCCGGTCGGCGCGCTGCGCTGGCGCCCGCCGCAGCCGACGACCGAGAGCTCGGAAATGCGCACCGCTTACAATTATGCTGCGCCGTGCCTTCAACCGTCGCTGCAGGACTCGAGCGAGGATTGCTTGACGCTGAACGTGTTCCGTCCTTTCGGGGTCGACGGCCCATTGCCGGTGATGGTGTTCATCCATGGCGGCGCCTTCGTCTCGGGCACGGCCAGCGATCCGCTGTTCGATGGCGCCAGGCTGGCGCAGGCGGGCCTCATCGTGGTCACCGTGAATTATCGCCTCGGCGCCCTCGGCTGGCTCGCTCAGCCCGCGCTTTCGGATAGCGGCGGAAATTACGGCCTGATGGACCAGATTGCCGCGCTGCATTGGGTGCACGACAATATCGCGGCCTTCGGCGGCGACCCCGATAACGTCACTTTGTTTGGCCGCGATGCAGGCGCGACGTCGATCGCGCTCCTGATGCTGTCTGCGCAATCACGCGACCTCTTCCAGAAAGCCATTCTGCAATCGGTGCCTGGTCGGACGCGCCTGCGCTCAGTGCAAGAGGCGCAGGCGGTGGGCCGGCAGTTTGCGGCCGCGCTTGGAGGAGAGGCGGATTTGCGCGCAGCCGAGCCGCGGCGGCTGCTGGCCGCCGAAAAGCAATTGCTGGAGAAATCGTCGCGCAGCTTCGTGCCGATCATGGATGGGCGTCTGGCGACCGAGGATATCGCCCTGGGCTTCGCGGCCGGACATCAAAGCCGCATTCCCCTGATCATCGGCTCCAACGACGACGAGACGGGCTTCGACAATGAGTCCGATCTCGAGGAGGAGCTTGCCTCGTCCGGCATTGCCGGCGACGAACTGCGCAAGCTCTATCCGGACCTTGCCAGACCTTCGGATCTCGCGGCAAGGTTCTACACCGACAAGGTCTTCTCGGAGCCGGCGCGATTGCTGGCTCGCCTGCACGTTGCGAGCGGTGCGCCGGCGTTTCGCTATCGCTTCGTCTATGTACCGGAGGCTCGGCGCGCGGATCCGGAAGGTGGCCGCGGGCGGGAGTTGCAGTTCATCTTCGGTGCGGAAGGCGTGCCCGGCGCAGGCATCCTGTCTCGACGTGATCGCGCGGTCGCGAGCCGCATGCGCGCCTACTGGATCAATTTCGCGAGAAGCGGCGATCCCAACGGTCCCGACCTGCCACGCTGGGACGCGGCGGGCGGCGATCGCCTGCTGCTGATCACGAACGACCGCATCGCGAGCGACGACGATCCGCTGGCGGAGCGTCTCGACCGGCTCGCAGGTGAGGGCAGGAAATGAGTTGGAGTTACGCGGCGAGCTCGACGCGCGGCGCCAGGCTCAGCCGGTCTTCCTCCAGATAGTCCATCGCGCCGTCCTTCTCGACGGCGTAGAACTGCTGGCCGTCCCTGGACTTGAAGGCGGCGCGGACGACACCACGGCGGCCCTTGTCACTGTTGACGACGTCCCCCAGCGCAAACTTCCTCATCTCACGTCTCACTTATCTTGAGGCCGACTCCTTCGGCCACGCCGGGGATTCTGAGCGGCAAATCGTTAACGGCTTGCTAACCATGCAGGTTTGCCTATGCTCGCCCTGATCGCGCGGCTATGCACGCGCATGTTGCGAACCAGACGAGCCGGCATCCATGACTCGATTTCCGACGTTCTTCCTGTCCCACGGCGGCGGTCCCTGGCCGTTCATGGAGGACAGGCGGGTGCAATATGCGAAAACTGCGCAGGAATTCGGCCGGCTGCCGCAGCTTCTCCCGGAGCGACCGAAGGCCGTGCTCGTCATCACCGGACATTGGGAGGCCGATGCCTTCACCGTGTCCAGCTCGCCGCATCCGCCGATGGTCTACGACTACTACGGTTTCCCCGAGCATACCTACCACCTGAAATATCCGGCGCCCGGCAAGCCGGAGCTCGCCGCGGAGGTGAAGGCGCAGCTCGCGCGCGCCGGTCTCGATTGCCGCGAAGATTCCAACCAGGGCTTTGACCATGGCACCTTCGTCCCGCTCGGGCTGATGTATCCGAACGCCGACATGCCGATCGTGCTGCTGTCGCTGAAATCGAGCTACGATGCGTCCGAGCACATCAAAGTGGGACAGGCGATCGCTCCGCTGCGCGACGCCGGCATCCTGATCATCGGCAGCGGGCTCACCTATCATAACATGCGCGGCTTCAACCGGCCGGAGTCCAGGCCCGTCTCGTATGATTTCGAGGCTTATCTGAACGAGGCAATCAGCAGCCCGGATGCGGCGCGCCGCAACGCGATGCTGGTCGACTGGGAGAATGCACCGAGCGCGCGTCTTGCACATCCGCGCGAGGATCATCTGCTGCCGCTGATGGTGGCGGCTGGTGCTGCCGGCAGCGACGTCGGACGCCGCGTCTTCGTCGACGAGGTCGCGAACGTGGTGATGGCGTCGTATGTGTTCGGGTGACTGATCTTTCCCTCGCCCCGCCTGCGGGGAGAGGCGAGGAAGACCTCACCCGTATTTCAGCTTCATGAACAGGATGCCGCCGGCGAGCAGCATGGTGACGGCGTTGGCGGCGACGAGGGGCGCATCGCCGGAGAGCAGGCCGTAGACGAGCCAGAGCGCCAGGCCCAGCACCATGACCAGGAACATGCCGAGCGAGATGTCGCGCGCCGAGCGGGTCTTCCAGACCTTGATGAACTGCGGCGCGTAGGCGACGGTGGTGCAGGTTGCGGCGGCAAAGCCGAGCAGCTTGATCGCGAAGGGGTCCATGCCCGGCTCTATAGCATGGATTCGGCCATGCCTCACGCGCGGGCCGTCATGAGGCGGCGATAGAGCGCGGCATAGTCACCGGCGCGATTGCGCCAGGAGACGTCGGTCGCAAGGCCGCTTCGCTGCAGCCGGCGCCAGGTCAGCTTGTCGTGGAAGACGGTGTTGGCCTTGCGCAGCGTGCCGGCGAGGGCATCCGCCGTCACCGGGCCGAACTTGAATCCCGTGGCGTCGTGGCCCGACGCATCGGCCTCGCCGATATCGACGATGGTGTCCTCGAGACCGCCGACCCGGGAGACGATCGGCACGGCGCCGTAGCGCAGCGCGCAGAGCTGGGTCAGGCCGCACGGCTCGAACCGCGAAGGAACGACGAGGGCGTCCGAACCGGCCTGGATCAGATGCGCCAGAATCTCGTCGTAGCCGATCACGACGCCGATCCGGCCGGGATTGGCGCGGGCCGCAGCCTGATAGCGATCCTGCAGATCGCGGTCGCCGCTGCCGAGCAGTGCGAGCTGCATGCCCTCGCGCAAAATGGTCGGAATGGCCTCGAGCAGGAGATCGAGCCCCTTCTGCCAGGACAGCCGGCTGATGACGCCGAGCAGCGGCGCCTCGTCGGAGGAATCGAGATTGAACTGCTGCTGCAGCACCGCCTTGTTCGCGGCCCGTGACGAGAGGTCCTCCGCGCCGAAGCGGTATGCGATGTGCGGATCTTCCTGCGGATTCCACACCGATATGTCGATGCCGTTGAGGATGCCGCTCAGGACGCCGGAACGTTCACGAAGCAGACCGCCGAGCCCCATGCCGCCTTCGTCGCTCTGGATTTCCTTCGCGTAGGTCGGCGAGACCGTGGTGATGCGATCGGCGAATCGCAGGCCTGCCTTCAAGAAGCTGATGCCGCCGAAATATTCCAGTTCGCTGGCGTTGAAGGCGTGCCAGGGCAGGCCGATTGATCCGATCAGCCCGGGAGCGAACTTGCCCTGATAGGCCATGTTGTGAATGGTCATCACGGTGCCTGGCCGCGGGCGATCGTCATAGTGCAGATAGGCCGGCGCCAGCCCGGCCTGCCAGTCATGGGCGTGCACGATGTCGGGCACGAACGCTGTAACGAGGCCGTGGCCGATATCGGCGGCGATGCGCGACAGCGCCGCGAAGCGCACGCCATTGTCGGGCCAGTCGATGCCCTCGGGGGTGACATAGGGGTTGCCGGGCCGGGCATAGAGATGCGGCACGTCGAGCACGAACAGATCGAGCCCGTCATGCGAGCCTGCCAGCAGCCGTCCGGGGCCGCCGAAATAGTCCGGCCAGCGCCGGAGTTCCTCCGCGCCCGACACCAGGCGCATCACGTCGGGATAGCCGGGCATCAAGGTGCGCATCTCGACGCCATGCGCCTTCAGCGCAACCGGCAGCGCGCCGGCGACATCCGCAAGGCCACCGGTCTTGACGAGGGGATAGACTTCAGAGGCGACCGCGAGGACGCGAACAGGCGTCATGTATTGAGCCTGTCGATCATCGGCTGGGTGATCAGCGAGATGCCCTGCTCGGTGGTGCGGAAGCGCTTTCCGTCGAACTCGGGATCCTCGCCGACGACGAGGCCTTCCGGAATCTCGACGCCGCGGTCGATCACGACGTTCCTCAAGTGGGCACCGCGACCGACATTCACATAGGGCATGATCACGGCGTTCTCGACATTGGCATAGGAGTTGATGCGCACGCCGGTGAACAGCAGCGAGCGGCGCAGCGAGGCACCGGAGATGATGCAGCCGCCGGAGACCAGCGAGCTCACCGCCTGACCGCGCCGGCTCTCCTCGTCGTGAACGAATTTCGCCGGCGGCGTGATCTCCGCATAAGACCAGATCGGCCAGGCGCGATCGAACAGGTCGAGCTCGGGCACGACGTCGGTGAGGTCGATATTGGCTGCCCAATAGGCGTCGACCGTGCCGACGTCGCGCCAATAGGCGCGGGTGTCGCTGCCGGAGCGGACGCAGGAGGTCGAGTACTGGTGCGCCATCGCGCGGCCGTTCTTGACGATGTAGGGGATGATGTCCTTGCCGAAATCGTGGTTCGAGTTCGGGTCTTCGGAGTCGCGCTTGAGCTGGTCGAACAGGAATTTCGCGTCGAACACGTAGATGCCCATGCTGGCGAGCGAGACGTCCGGCTTGCCCGGCATCGGCGGCGGATCCTTCGGTTTCTCCAGGAATTGCTGGATCCAGCCGTTCTCGTCGATATGCATGATGCCGAAGCCCGAGGATTCTGCCCGCGGCATCTCGAGGCAGCCGACGGTGACGTCGGCGCCGCTCTCGACATGCTGGCGGAGCATCACCTCGTAGTCCATCTTATAGATGTGGTCGCCGGCCAGCACCACGATGAAGCGACAGGCGTGGGATTCGATGATGTCGATGTTCTGGTACACCGCGTCGGCCGTGCCGACATACCACATGGTCTCGGAGACGCGCTGGCTGGCGGGAAGGATATCAAAGCTCTCGTTGCGTTCGGGGCGAAAGAAGTTCCAGCCCATCTGGAGATGCCGGATCAGGCTGTGCGCCTTGTATTGGGTTGCAACCGCGATGCGGCGGATGCCCGAGTTCACCGCGTTCGACAGCGCGAAATCGATGATGCGGGACTTGCCGCCGAAATAGACTGCGGGCTTGGCGCGCCGGTCGGTCAGTTCCAGGAGCCGGCTGCCGCGCCCGCCAGCCAGGACGAACGCCAGTGCCTGACGGGCAAGCGGCTCAGGTCTCGCGGCACTCATGTCGTCCTCCCACAACTCTGGCGCTCGCGAGAAGCCTCCCGGCCGCGCACATTGGAACCGATAGTAATGGCACGAATAGTAAATCGTGAAGGTGGTTGTTGGTTGCGAAAGCACGGGAAGCTTAATGCTTTGCGGGTGTTCGGACCTCAGGCGCCGTCGCACCGGTGTCGCACGAGGCGCGGTCGCCGAGCTTCGCCGAGCACCGGTTGATCAGAACGGAGGCATGCGTCTTGTGCGGTGCACGCAAATTCCAGGCTTTGAAATTCAAGGCTTTGACTTGGCGCAAGGATGCCCGATCATGACGCTGCGATCCTTTTCCAAGCCAAAGGTCAGACAGGGAGTAAGACGATGAGGATCTGGAAGACGGCAATTGCCTGCTCGTTGGCCGGCGTGGTCATGGCAGGCCAAATCGGGCAGGCCGCGGCGGGCCCGATGCCGACCAACGTTGCGACGATGAAGGCAGCGGCCGGCGACGATGTCACGCAGGTGCATTGGCGCGGTGGCGGCTGGGGATTTGCCCTTGGTGGTCTCGCCGCCGGCGCGATCATCGGCGGCGCCATCGCCAGCGGCGCGCCGTACGGCTATGGCTATTATGGCGGCCCGTATTATGGCGGCTACGGATATCCGGGCTACGGCTATGGTTATGCTCCCGCGTATTACGGCTATGGCTACGGACCGGGCTATGCCTATCCGCGATACTATCGGCCCTACCGCCCGTATTACAGCTATGGCTATTACCGGCCGTACCGGGTCTATCGCCGGCACTATTACAGATATTGGTGAGCGCCGCGGCTAGAACGAGAGCCACACGATCAAGCTCATGCATGCGAGATGCATGAGCACGATCGCGGCGAGATGCAATGGGCCGGGCTTGAGGCGAAGCCCGCGCATTCGGCCGCCCTTTGCTTTGTTGGATTTGCCTGTTGCCGCGAACACGGTGCGCTCCCTCCCCCGCTTGCGGGGGAGGGCCGGGGAGAGGGTGTTTCCTCTAGCGAGAACCCCCAAGAGTCGAGAGCCCTCACCCGCGTCGCTTCGCTCCGCGACCTCTCCCGCAAGCGGGAGAGGTGCACCGAGCGCGCGGCTCAGTTCAAAGGTCATATCGTTTAGTTCGATCCCGCGGCCGCCGCCGTGAAGCTGCGGTCGACGGCTTGGCTCACGTCGAGCTTCTTCGGCAGGATGCCGTAACGCGTGGAGCGGTCGGAGGCCTCCTGCACCTCCTTCACCAATTTATCGTCGATCACGATCGGGCTGGTGCGCTGCGCGGTGTAGGCCGATAGCAGCACGTCCTCCGGTAGCCTGGTCAGCTCGGCCGTGTTCCTGGCGTATTCGCCGAGGTGATCGAGCGACCATAGCCGCGCCTTGTTCAAACGCTGCACGAGATCCTGCACCGCCGCGCGCTTGGTCGCGATGGCGTGGTCGGAGGCGACGATGAAGGTGATGGTCGGCGTCAGGCCCTCGCCGTCGGCAATCACGCGGGCCTTGTCCTTCAATGTCGCGAACGAGACGTAGGGCTCCCACACCGCCCAGGCGTCGATCGAGCCTGCGACGAGCGCGATCTTTGCGTCGACGGGGCCGAGCGGCGCGAAGGTCGCATCCTCGAGCCTGATCTGCGCCTTCTCCAGCGTCGCGTCGATCAGGAACTGCCCCCAGCCGCCGCGTGTGCCGGCGAGGCGTTTGCCCTTGAGGTCGGCGGCCGACCTGATCGGCGAATCCTGGCGCACCAGGATGGCCTGCGTCTTCGCGTCCGAGTGCGTGCCGCCGATCGCCTTGATCGGCGCGCCCGCTGCATAGACCGAGAGGAACGAGAGATCGCCGGTGTAGCCGACATCGAGCGCTCCGGCGTTGAGCGCCTCCAGGATCGGTGCGGCCGCGGGAAATTCCGACCATTCGATCTTGTAGGGCAGGTCCTTCGCATAGCTGGAGATCTCGAGCAGCGAGCGGTTGCCGCCCTTCTGGTCGCCGACGCGCAGCACGACGGTGTCGGCGATCGATGCAGCCGCCGTCGCCAAGGTGATGGCGGCGGCCAGCAGCGAGGCCGCAAGCCGGCGCGTGATGGAATGGTCTTGGGAGTTGATGCTCATTGGGATCCGTCTGGTTGCTTGGCTCATGATGTGTGAGCGAATGATGCAGCGGGATGTTCAAGTCTATGAGCACGCAATGCGTCGTCAATGAAATGGCCAACCGTATTGCGTGCGCGATCGGCAAAGACCTTTCAACGAAGCGAGGCTTTCGAGAACGCGCGGCTTGCGTAGCGGAAAATGCGTACGGATGAAGCAAGCGATGGAGTCGTGATCCGCTTTGCATGACGATGCTACAGCGAAAATCCTTTCATCGTTCCCGCTCGCGCCGATGGAGAGAATGACTTCGCTTCGCGTCACATTCGAAATTCCATTTCATTGACGATGCGGCTCGCACGCCGCATGATTTGCGCATCGCATCAACGCGGCGCAGGAAGCGCCGACGAAGAACATTCTCTCAACGCATCTCCGTACGGAACATGCGCAACGCAATGCGTTGTGCAAACGGCGGAGCTGTGCCAACTCAGGAGCGGGGCTGATGGACAAAGATAGCGAGCGCGGAGAATCGAGCCTTGACCGGCGTCATTTGCTCCAGGCGGGGTTGGCTGCGGCGTTCGCCGCGCCGCTCGGCGCCTTTGGTGCAGCACAGGCCTTTGCACCGCGCGTCGTCGCGCCCGGCGTCGATTTCTCGGAGTTTCCGCTGTGCCGTACGGCCTCCGACGCGCCCGCGCTCACCGGCGCGCCGCGCAAGCTGAAACTGTCGTGGAATGCCGGCGCGGTCTGCCTCGCGCCGGTGCCAGTCGCCATCGAGCACGGCTTCTTCCAGAAGCACAATCTCGACGTCGAGCTCGTCAACTATTCCGGCTCGACCGATCAGCTGCTCGAGGCGATCGCGACAGGGAAGAGCGATGCCGGCCTCGGCATGGCGCTGCGCTGGCTGAAGCCGCTGGAACAGGGCTTTGACGTCAAGATCGCCGCGGGCACCCACGGCGGCTGCATGCGCGTGCTGTCACGCACCGATTCCGGCGTCGCCAAGCTCGCCGACCTCAAGGGCAAGATCGTTGCGGTCGGTGATCTCGCGGGTCCCGACAAGAATTTCTTCTCGATCCAGCTGGCGAAGCTCGGTATCGATCCGGTCAAGGACGTGGACTGGCGTGCCTATCCCGGCAATCTGCTCAACGTCGCCGTGGAGAAGGGCGAGGTGCAGGCGTTCCTGTCGTCCGACCCGCTCGCCTATCTCTGGCTCAAGGACACGCAGTACAAGGAGGTCGCCTCCAATCTCGACGGGGAGTACCGCGAGAAGAGCTGTTGCATTCTGGGCCTGCGCGGCTCGCTCGTGCGCGAAGAACCTCAAGTCGCGCGCGCCATTACCCAGGCGCTGCTCGATGCCGCGATGTTCACCTCGCAGAATGCGACGATCGCGGCGAAGTCGTTCCAGCCCTACGCGCCGAAGGCGGCGACGCTCGCCGATATCGAGGGCATGGTGCGCTACCACACCCACCACCATCATCCCGTCGGCGAGACTTTGAAGCGCGAGCTCAAGGCCTATGCCGACGATCTCAAGAGCGTGCAGGTCTTCAAGCAAAGCACCGACACCGCCAAATTCGCGGAGCGCATCTATGTCGACGTATTCGCTGTCTGACGGCCTTGCCTCCGGCGCGCCGCGGCTTTCGCGCGCGCCGCTGCTGGCGATCTGGATCCGGGACTCCGGCGTCGGCGTTCTCGCCAGCATCGCGTGGATCGCTTTCGGCCTGTCCTGCCTGTGGTGGGAGGACGTCGGCGACTGGTCGCGCACGCATTCGCTCGGCATCGCCGCCTTCGTCATCGCGGCGATCGCGCTGTTCGGAACCGTCGGCGTCGACTATCTTGGGGCAGCGGGAAAGGCGTTGCACAAGCGGGCGCCGTGGCTGGTCGCGCTCGGTGCCTTCCTGACCGTGTGGGAGGTCGCGACCGCAAAGTTCGCCTGGCTGCCGCTGCCGTTCTTTCCGCCGCCGCAGGCGATCATCGAAGTCTACACCGATGACTTGCCAAAGCTGCTCGACAGCGTCTTTGCGTCCGTGAAACTTCAACTCGGCGGCTATCTGATCGGCGCGACGATCGGCTTTCTGACCGGCATCTCGATCGGCTGGTCGCGTGCGGTCGGCTATTGGGTGCACCCGGTCCTGCGCTTCATCGGTCCGCTGCCGGCGACCGCCTGGCTGCCGATCGCCTTTTTCACTTTCCCGTCGAGCTGGAGCGCCTCGACCTTCCTGATCGCGCTGGCGACGGGCTTTCCTGTCACCGTGCTGACCTGGTCGGGCGTCGCGAGCGTCAGCAACGCCTATTACGACGTCGCGCGGACACTAGGCGCAAGGCCGTCCTTCCTGGTGTTGAAGGTCGCGATCCCCGCCGCATTGCCGCACGTCTTCGTCGGCCTGTTCATGGGGCTCGGCGCGTCCTTTGCCGTGCTCGTCGTCGCCGAGATGATCGGTGTCAAGGCCGGGCTCGGCTGGTACCTGCAATGGGCGCAGGGCTGGGCCGCCTACGCCAACATGTATGCGGCGCTGATCGTGATGTCGCTGCTCTGCTCCGGCGCGATCACACTGCTGTTTTCGATTCGCGACCGCTTGCTGGTCTGGCAGAAGGGGACCGTGAAATGGTAGCCGCAGCTCTAGCCGAAATTGCCACGCATCCGGCCGCCGGCGCGGCGCTCGACATCGAGCAGGTCAGCCATGCCTTCGACATCGACGGTGCCGAGCTGCCGGTGCTGAGCGACGTCAGCATCTCGGTCGAGCCCGGCGAGTTCGTCGCGCTGCTCGGCCCCTCCGGCTGCGGCAAGTCGACCTTGCTGCGGCTCGTTGCCGGACTCGACAAACCTAAGGCGGGGAGGCTGCGGGAGGACGAAGACCGTATCAGAAGTCCACATCCCTCGCGCGTGGTCGTGTTCCAGGATCCGACCCTGTTTCCCTGGCGGTCGGTCTGGGACAACGTGGCGCTGGGGCTCGAGGCCCAGGGCATCCTCAGGAGTCAGCGTCACCGCGTCGATGCCGCGCTCGATCTCGTCGGGCTGTCCTCCTTCCGCAAGGCCTACCCGCACCAGCTCTCCGGCGGCATGGCGCAGCGCGTCGCGCTCGCGCGGGCGCTGGTCAATGATCCCAAGATCCTGATCCTCGACGAGCCGCTGGGAAAGCTGGACTCGCTGACCCGCATCACCATGCAGGCCGAGCTCGTCTCGCTCTGGCAGCGCAAGGGCTTTACGACGTTGCTGGTGACGCACGACGCCGAGGAGGCGCTGGTGCTTGCCAACCGGGTCATCGTCTTCAGCGATCGTCCCGCGCGCGTGAAGGCCGACATCCGCGTCGACCGCCCATATCCGCGCCATCGCGGCGATCCGTATCTGGCCGATCTGCGTCGCCAGATCCTTGGTTTGCTGGGGTTGGATGCCACATGGTGACGTCCGTAGCCGAGGACCGCACGGTCCGTAGCGAGCCCGACTACGTCGCCCGTGCCGAGACGCTTGCGGCAAGCTTTGCCGCGCGCGCCGCCGAGCACGACCGCACCGGCAGCTTTCCCTTCGAGAATTTTCGCGAGCTGTCGGAGGCGGGCTTGTTGTCGCTGACGGTGCCAGCGGTCCATGGCGGGGCCGGTGCTGGCGCCCGATATGCCGCGCGCGTGCTCGGCATTCTCGCCAAGGCCGATCCGTCGACCGCGCTGGTGCTGTCGATGCATTACATCAATCATCTCGTCATGGCACGCAGCCCGACCTGGCCGGCGCGGCTGTCGCGCAAGCTTGCGCGCGAGAGCGTGGAAGGCCTCGCTCTGATCAACGCGCTGCGCGTCGAGCCCGAGCTCGGTTCACCGGCGCGCGGCGGCCTGCCAGCGACGATTGTGTGTCGAACCGAGACCGGCTGGAGCCTGACCGGCCACAAGATCTATTCGACGGGATCGCCGATCCTGAAATGGTACCTGGTCTGGGCGCGGACCGACGAGGCCGAGCCGCGCGTCGGTCAGTTCCTGGTGCCGGCGGGCTTGCCGGGCACACGCATCGTCGAAACCTGGGACCACCACGGCCTTCGCGCCAGCGGCAGCCACGACGTGATCTTCGAGGACGTCGTGATCCCGCGCGACGCCGAGATCGACGTGCGCAAGCCGGCGGATTGGCGCGCGCCCGACATTACACAGGTGGCCGTCCATGCCGTCTTCGTCGCCGCGATCTATGACGGCGTCGCCCGCGCCGCACGCGACTGGCTGATCACATTCCTGAAACAGCGCGTGCCGGCCAGCCTGGGCGCGCCGCTCGCAACACTGTCGCGCGCGCAGGAGACTCTTGGCGCGATCGAGGCGCGGCTCGCGGTCAATGCGCGGCTGATCGACACGTTCGCCCGCGATGTCGACGAGGGCGTCGAGCTTTGCGCCGGCGAATCCAATGCCGTCAAGCTGACGGTGACCAACAATGCCGTCGCCGTGGTCGAGGACGCGTTATCGCTAACCGGCAATCACGGTCTCAGCCGTACTAATCCGCTGGAGCGGCACTATCGCGACGTCCTGTGCGGTCGCGTGCACACGCCACAGGACGATTCCACGCGCGTCGGCCTCGGCCGCGCTGCACTGGGCCTCTAGGACATCAACAGGGAGACGATCATGTCGATCGAGTTCATCGGCTTCATCAGTAACAACAATTCGTCCGAGACCATCGTCCGCGAAGGACCGGTTCTCAACCCGACCCACATCGAGACGGTGGCGAAGGCGCACGAGAACGCCGGCTTCGATCGTGCGCTGCTGGCGTTTCATTCGACGACGCCCGATTCGCTCCAGGTAGCCCAGCACGTGCTCAACACGACCAGCCGCCTCAACGTGCTGATCGCGCAGCGGCCCGGTTTCACCGCGCCGACGCTGCTGGCGCGGCAGTTCGCCGTGCTCGATCAGTTCTCTCGCGGCAGGGTCGCGATCCATGTCATCACCGGCGGCAATGCCACCGAACTCCGGCAGGACGGCAACACGCTCGACGACAAGGACGAGCGATACGCGCGGACCTCCGAGTTTCTCGACGTGCTCAAGCTGGAATGGACAAGCGACAGGCCATTCACCTACAAGGGCAAGTACTACCAGGTCGAGAACGCCTTCTCGCAGGTGAAGCCGTATCGTCCCGAAGGCATCCGCGTCTATTTCGGCGGAGCCTCGGATGCGGCGATCGACGTCGCCGGCAAGCACGCCGACACTTTTGCGCTGTGGGGCGAATCCTACGCGCAGGTGCGCGATGTGACCTCGCGCGTCCATAACGCCGCGGTGAGGCAGGGCCGGCCGACGCCGCGCTTCAGCTTGTCGGTGCGGCCGATCATTGCCCCGACTGAAAAGCAGGCCTGGGAGAAGGCCGAGGAGATTCTGACGCGCGCCACCGCGCTCCAGGACAAGACCGGCTACCGCAAGCCCGCGGACGGCCATGCCACTGCCGGTGCGCGGCGCCTTCTCGCGCTCGCCGACCAGGGCAGCCGCATCGACAAGCGGCTCTGGACCGAGATCGCAAAACTCACCGGCGCCAACAGCAACACAACCGCGCTGGTCGGTACCCCCGAGCAGGTCGCCGAAGTCTTCGGCGACTATTACGATCTCGGCATCAGACATTTCCTGATTCGAGGCTTCGACCCGCTGCTCGACGCCATCGAATATGGCCGTGAGCTGATCCCGCTGACGCGCGAGCTGATTGCCAAGCGTCAGGCCGTTCGCGGCGAGGCTGCGGAATGATCCGCCTCATGCTGGCCTGCGCGCTGCTGCTCGGTTCGTTCGGGCTGACGGCGGCACAAACCACCCTGCGTGTGGGCGACCAGAAGGGCAATGCACAGGCCGTGATGGAGGCGGCCGGCGTGCTCAAGGACGTTCCCTACAAGATCGAGTGGCGGGAGTTTCCGGCGGCAGCTCCACTGCTCGAGGCGCTCAGCGCCGGTGCAATCGAGACGGGCCTCGTCGGTGACGCGCCCTTCACCTTTGCCGCCGCCTCCGGCGCGCCGGTCAAGGCGATCGCCGCCATCCGGCAGACGCGCGAGGGCCTCGCGATCATCGTGCCGGAGAACTCACCGATCAGGAGTTTCGCCGATCTGCGCGGCAAGAAGATCGCCACCGGCCGCGGCTCGATCGGCCATCAGCTGATCCTCGCCGCGCTGGAGAAGAACGGCTGGATTGCGAGCGACGTGCAGATCGCATTCCTGGCGCCCTCGGACGCCAAGATTGCCTACATGCAAGGCTCCGTTGATGCGTGGTCAACCTGGGAGCCCTATGTCAGCCAGGAGGAGGTGCTGTTCAAATCGCGGCGGATCATCACCTCAGAGGGCCTGACGCCGGGTCTGAGTTTTCAGGTGGCGCGGCCAGACGCGATCCGCGACAAGCGAGGGGAGTTGGCCGACTTCGTTCGACGTCTCACCGCAGCGCGGGCCTGGTCGCTGAGCAACGTCGATAGCTACGCCGCGACCTGGGGCAGGCTGATGAACATCCCGACCGCCGTGCCGCAGAACTGGTTGTCGCGGGCCAAGATCCGGATCGCCCCAATCGACGACGGCGTGGTCGCGGACGAGCAAAGCACGATCGACCTCTATTTCCGCTGGGGCCTGATCAAGCAGAAGCTCGATGCAGCCGAGATCGTCGATCGCTCCTTCGCGGGCGCGATCGCGAAGGCGGGGTTGTAGCCTCTACGCACACTCTCGTGTCCCGGACGCGCTGCAGCGTGAAACGCTGCTGCGCAGGCTCGGGACCCATGGCGCACAGATTGCGTCCGGTTAGATGGGCCCCGGCTCAGCAGCGCACCACTTGGTGATGCGCTGCGTCGGGGCACGAGACCTCTCAAGCGCTCGAGCATCCGTGAAGCGGGAAGACAACTTCCAGCCCAATCGCGTTCCTCGAAACAATCCTCCTGTATATAGCGCTCGCGACAGCAGCCTCATTGCTATTTGCATCGCACCTCTTGCGACGCGGTGAACTCCCGCAAAAATCAATCCGACGACCACATCGGGAGACTGGCCATGGGCCTGCAAGAAACGAAAATCGAATCGCTTCCCTTCGTCACTGCCGAACTCAACTATCTCGCGCCGACATCGGGCAAGCCGCGTACCTACGCCTTCGACCCGCCGCCCGGCGAGCCCAAGAGCACGTCGCTGCCTGAGCCGCATCAGGTGCCGATCTTCGACGGGCGGCTGATTGCGCAGAATTTCTCGCTCGATCGTGAAGGCTTTGCGCTGGTGCGTCACCCGACCCAGGTGAAGGATTTCTACAACGACGAAGAGGTGAGGGCGGTCTATTATCCCGCCGTGGAGGCATTCCTGCGTGCTACGCTGAAGGCGGATCGGGCCTTCATCTTCGACCACACCGTGCGCAAGCGTGTCGAGGGTGCTGCGGATATCCGAGACGCCGGCCCGCGCCAGCCGGCGACGCGCGTTCATGTCGACCAGACCGCCGTCTCCGGCGTCAATCGCGTGCGCGAGCATCTGCCTGACGAGGCCGAGGAGCTGCTGAAGGGCCGTGTGCAGGTGATCAATCTCTGGCGGCCGATCCGCGGCCCCTTGCGCGATTCCCCGCTCGCGATGGCCGACGGCACGACGGTCGCTCCCGACGATCTCGTCGCCTCTGACCTGATCTATCCCAACCGTCGCGGCGAGATCTATTCGGTGAGATACAATCCGAACCACCGCTGGTTCTATTTCCCGGAGATGACGCCGGACGAGGCGCTGCTGCTGAAGTGCTACGATTCCGCAACCGACGGCCGCACCCGCTTCGGGCCGCATACCGCGTTCGTCGATCCGACCACGCCGGCAGATGCAGCGCCGCGCGAAAGCATCGAGGTCCGCACGTTGGTGTTTCACCGGCAGTAACAAAGTGTGATCCCCCGCGGGGCACTTCCCGGCAGGGTTCCCGGAACCTGAGGGAACAAAGCGACGTTTGCAGCGCCAGGCAGGGTAACCGGGAGGGTGCCGTGCAAGCGCAGATGACGCTATTGCTATCTCTGGCCAGCTTTTTGCTTTTTGCCTTTTCTGTTGCCCACGCCGAAAGCGGGCTTGCTTCGTACTACGGGTACAGCAAGGCCGGCAGAGGCGGCGAGCTGACCTGCGCCCATCGCACGCGCCCGTTCGGCAGCGTGCTCAAGGTGTCCTATAGCGGACGCACGATCCAGTGCCGCGTCAACGATCGCGGTCCCTTCATCCGCGGGCGGATCGTCGATCTCTCGGTGCCGGCCGCCCGCGCGCTCGGCATGATGAGCGCGGGAGTGGTGCGGGTCTCGGTGGAATAGGCTTCTGAGCGCGCTATAGTGCCGCCCAAAGCAAGGGGGCACCATGGCCAGGATCAGGGTAGGACTCGTCGGCTGCGGCTTCGTGTCGGAGCTGCACATGCATGCTTTCCGCCGCGTCTATGGCGTGGACGTCGAGGTTGCGGCGGTTGCGGCGCGTGGCGACCACGTTGTTGAATTCGCTGTTCGACACAACATCCCGCGCGTCCATCGCAACTTCGCCGATCTGATCGCGGACGTCGATCTCGACGTCATCGACATCTGCACGCCGCCCAATCTCCATGCCGGGATGATCGTCGGCGCGATGCAGGCCGGCAAGCATGTAATCTGCGAAAAGCCCTTCGCCGGCTATTTCGGCCGCGAGGGCGACGAGCAGCCCATCGGCAGGCACGTGCCGAAGGCGCTGATGTATGAGCGCGTGCTGGAAGAGATGGACGCGACGCGCGCCGCGATCGAGCGGACAGGAAAGCTGTTCATGTATGCCGAGGACTGGATCTACGCGCCGGCGGTGACCAAGACCGCGGAGATCATCAAGGCGACCAAGGACAAGATCCTGTTCATGAAGGGCGAGGAGAGCCATTCCGGCTCGCACGCCGCCCATGCCGCGCAATGGGCGATGACCGGCGGCGGCTCGCTGATCCGGATGGGCTGCCATCCGCTCTCGGCCGTACTGTATCTCAAGCAGGTCGAAGCGAAGGCGCGCAGCGAGACCATCCGCGTCGCCAGCGTCACCGGCGATGTCGGCAACGTCACCGCCGGCCTCAAGCCCGAAGAGCGCAGCTACATCAAAGCCAATCCCATCGATGTCGAGGACTGGGGCACGCTCACCGCGACCTTCTCCGACGGCACCAAGGCCACCGTGTTCTCCGGCGACATGATCATGGGCGGCGTGCGCAACCTGATCGAGACCTATACGAGCGGCGGCTCGCTGTTCGCCAACATCACGCCGAACACCCATCTGATGAGCTACCAGACCAGCGATGAAAAGCTCGCCGGCGTCTACATCACCGAAAAAGTCGATCGCAAGACCGGCTGGCAGTATGTCTGTCTCGAGGAGGAATGGACGCGCGGGTACTTGCAGGAGATCCAGGATTTCATGGAATGCGTCGTGACCGGGCGCCAGCCGCTCGCCGACCTCGCGCTGGCCTATGAGACGATCAAGGTGAACTACGCCGGCTATTGGGCGGCGGAGGCGGGACGAAGGGTGGTGTTGTAGTGGTGCGCTTCTCTTGCCCTCCCCTCCAGGGCAGGGCAAAGCTTGTCGCCGCAGCCTGCCTTACGCCGCGTAGGTCGATCCCTTCGGCAGCGGGAATACCGGGTCCTGTGTGCGGATATTGGTCGGCCACACCACCGAGATGTGCTCGCCGGCATTCTGCATCACCACCGGTGTCGAGCGTTCGTTCTGGCCGGAGAGCGGCGTGCCCGGCGGGAAGAACTTCACGCCATAGCCCTGGATGGTACCGCCGACGGGGATGTCGACGT
The DNA here is from genome assembly GCF_049739485.1 of Bradyrhizobium sp. USDA 326. Taxonomy (NCBI): domain Bacteria; kingdom Pseudomonadati; phylum Pseudomonadota; class Alphaproteobacteria; order Hyphomicrobiales; family Nitrobacteraceae; genus Bradyrhizobium; species Bradyrhizobium sp. USDA 326. The sequence continues at coordinate 628,329 of NZ_JBMGQA010000001.1, read as the reverse complement.
CGAGCGCCGCTTTGCGGATGGCCTCGGGCTCGAAGCTGCCGTACTTCTCCTTGGCGACCGGCAGCACGTTGTTGAGCAGCACCCAGGTCTGGTTGAAGCCCATCGAGCAGTGTGGCGGCACGTCGGTCGCACCGGTCTTGGCCTTGTAGCGCGTGACCATGGCGTTGATCAGATCGCCCATGCCCGGCGCGAGCTTGGCGGGGTCGAGCAGTTGCGCCGGCACCGGATCGATGTTGCAGAAATTGTCGATATCGGCCCCGAAGGTGGCGCGCAGCTTGTCGAGCTGGCTGTAGCCGGCACCGGCGCCGAACAGCATCTTGAAGCGCAGGCCGCTCTCGCGCGCCTGGCGCAGGAACAGGGTGATATCAGGGTTGTAGCCGGCATGCGAGATCACGTCGGCCTTGGCGCGCTTGATCTTCGTGACGAGCACCGAGAGGTCCGGCGCCGATGCCGAATAGCCCTCGCGCAGCACCACCGGGATGCCGGCCTGCTTGGCATAGGCTTCGTCGGCCGTGGCGACGCCGACGCCGTAGGGGCCGTCCTCGTGGATCAGCGCGACCTTGACCTCCTTCGGGTCGATGCCGAGCTTGGCTTTCGCATGCTCGTTGATGAAGCTTGCAAAGGCCTGCCCGTACTGATCCGAATGGATCTGCGCGCGAAACACGTATTGCAGGTTCTTATCCTTGAACACGGCGGTCGAGACCGCGGTCGTGATCCAGAGGATCTTCTTCTGCTGCTCGACCTTGGCCGCGAGCGGCACCGCATGCGAGCTCGCATAGACACCGTTGAGGATGTCGATCTTCTCCTGGCTGATCAGCCGTTCGGCCTCGTTGATCGCAACGTCGGGTTTGCTCTGGGAATCCGCGGCGACCGGAGCAATCTTGTATTTGCCGCCGATACCGCCTTTCTCGTTGACGAGATCGATCGCGATCTGTGCGCCGATCGACGAAGCGACCGAGCCGCCCGCGGCGAAGGGGCCGGTGAGGTCGTAGATCAGGCCGATGCGTAGAGTCTCGGCTTGCGCCTGGGCCCGTGTCCAATCGAGGCTGAGTGCGGCGGCGGCAGCCGCCGAGCTCTTCAGCAGCTGCCTGCGTGAAGTCGACATCCTATCCTCCCTCAAAACCATCTTACGATTGGTGGTTTTTTTCGAAGTATTGGGAGGGGAATGCGTAAAGTCAACATCGCCCAAGGTCGATGGGCGCCGCCACAACGCAGCTGCGAAAGACAACGAAACGGCCCACCGCTCCCCGGGAAGCGATGGGCCGACATCGGCGAGCCGACTACTGGGACAGCTTCACGAAGTTTGGAAACTTCATCTTGCCTTCGGCGATCCTCTCGGGCCAGACCACGACCTGCTTGGAGTCCTGCCACTGGAACACGAGGCCGGTGACGGTGCCGGGGCCGGACTTGATGCCGTGGGTGAACTCGTCGTTCTTGCCGTAGAACTGGATCTGGCCGATCGTGCCCTCGTAGTCGGTCTTCTCCAGCTCGGCGACCATTTTGTCGGGGTCGGTCGAGCCGGCGCGCTTGATCGCGTCGGTGATGATGTAGACCTCGTCATAGGCAGTGTAGCCCGTATAGGCCGGGGGATTGCCGTACTTCGCCTTGAACGCCGCAGCGAACGGCTTCGTCTTCGAGGTCACCGCAACGTCCGGCGTCGCCACCGCAAGGGAGGGGATGCCGTCGGCGGCACCATTGGTGTCCTTCCAGAAGGTCGGGCTCAACGCCTGCGCGCTGATGCCGAACATCGGGATCGGTACCTGCTGGTTCTTCCACTGCACGGTCGGCTGCACGCCGACATGCGAGATGCCGGTGACGATCACGTCGGGCTTCTTGCTCTCGATGTTGTTGAAGATCGGCGTGAAGTCGGTGGTATCAGGCGAGAAGCGGACGTGCTCGACGACCTTGAGACCCGCCTTGGGCAGGCAGGCCTCGTAGCCGACGTCGAGCGGCTTGGTCCAGGCCGCGTCCTCGCTCATGATCGCGACGGTCTTGAACTTGAGCTTGTCGACGAGGAGGTCCTTGGCGGCGTCGCAGACGAGCTGGGCCTGCGCGGCCGAGGTCAGATAGCCGTGGAATGTGTACTTGTTCTTCTCGTAATCATTGTGGATCGCCTTGGTGATCTCGTTCGAGGCGGCGCCTGGCGTGATCAGCGGCATCTTCAGCCGCGCGGCCCACGGCTCCAGCGCCAGCACGACCTCGCTGATGTAGCTTGCGATCACCGCGGACACCTTGTCCTCGCTCACCGCGCGCTGGAAGGCGCGCACGGAGTCCGCCGACGAGCTCTTGTTGTCGTAGGTGACGATCTCGACCTTGCGGCCGAGGATGCCGCCCTTGGCGTTGATCTCGTCGGCAGCGATCTGCGCGCCGCCTGGCGTCGCCGCGCCGGCGATCGACTGGACCTCGGCGATGACGCCGATCTTGATGGGACCGTTCGACTGCGCGTAGGCGGGTGCGGCGAGGCACAGCGCCAGCGCGGAGGCGAGCAAGCTGCTGCCGAGAACTGAGGATTGCATGGTCGTTTCCCTTTCCGTGTTCTTGTTGATGTTGACGCACTCAAAGAAAATCGGCGCCGGCCTCCGCCGCGAAGCGACCGGGATCACCCTCCCAGACGATCCTTGCATGCTCCAGCACATAGACGCGGTCGGCATGTGGCAGCGCGAAGGTCACGTTCTGCTCGCCCAGCAGCACCGTGATAGCCGTGGTCTGCCGCAGCTTCGTCAGCGCCTTGGAGAGTAACTCGAGAATGACGGGGGCAAGACCCAGCGTCGGCTCGTCCAGGATCAGGATCTGCGGCTGCATCATCAGCGCGCGGCCAATGGCGAGCATTTGCTGCTCGCCGCCGGACAGAGTTTGCGCGAGCTGGCCCTGGCGCTCCTTCAGGATCGGGAACAGCTCGAACAGCCAGGCAAGCTGCGCGGCGCGCTTCTCGTCGGAGAGATGCTGACCACCGAGGTCGAGGTTCTCGCGAACGCTCATCTCGCCGAACAGCTCGCGCGATTCCGGGCAGTGAACGAGGCCGCTGCGCGCGATCTTCGCCGGGCTCGTTCCGCGCAGCTTCTCGCCACCGCGCACGATCTCGCCGCTATAGGGGAGGAAGCCTGAGATGGTGTTGAATAGCGTCGTCTTGCCGGCGCCGTTGAGGCCGACCACGGAAACGAACTCGCCCTCGTGGACGTGGATCGAGACGTTCTCCAGCGCCTGGGCTTTGCCGTAGAACACGCTGACATTCTCGACCTGGAGCAGCGGCACCTTGTCCTTGAAGCTGGTCTCGGGCCGCGCATGGGTCTCGATGGCGCCGCCGAGATAGACCCTGCGCACGGTCGCATTCTTCATGACCTCGTCAGCCCTGCCGGTGACGATCTCCTCGCCAAGATACATCGCGAGCACCCGGTCGACGAGAGCGGCCACGCTCTTGACGTTGTGGTCGACCAGCATCACCGCGCGACCCTCGTCGCGGAAGCTGCGGATCAGGTTCGAGAACATCTCGACCTCGGCGCGCGTCAGCCCGGCGAAGGGCTCGTCCACCAGCACGACCTTTGGATCACGCGCGATCGCCTTGGCGAGCTCGAGCCGGCGGAGGTCGGCGAAGGGCAACGTCGGCGGGTGGCGGTTCATCACATTACCGAGCCCGACGCGCTCGGCGATCCATTTGGCGCGCTCGACCAGCGCCCTGTCCGGGAACAGCATGAACAGGCTGTCCGGCAGCAGCGCGACCAGGATATTCTCCAGCACCGTCTGCCGGTTCAGCGGCCGCGAGTGCTGGAACACCATGCCAAAGCCCTTCCGCGCGATCTTATGCGCGGGCAGGCCGGCGACGTTCTCGCCCTCGAAGATCACCTCGCCCGACGTCGGGCGCTCGATCCCCATCACGCTCTTCATCGCCGTCGACTTGCCCGAGCCGTTCGGCCCGATCAGGCCGAAGATCTCGCCGCCATTGACCTCGAAGCCGAGATTCTTCACGGCCGTCAGGCCACCAAATCGTTTGGTCAGGCCGCGGACTTCGAGCACGGCCCGGTTTGAAAGCCTCATATCCATCACGTGCGGGCCTCGCGCGAGAGGGCCGCTCCGAGGAAGCCGCCAGGGAAGAACAGCACGACCAGAAGCGCGACCGCCGAGACGATGAAGGTCGCGAGCTCACCTGTCGGCCTCAAGAATTCGCCGGCGACGATCAGGAAGATCGCGCCGAGTGCCGCGCCCAGCACCGTGCGGCGGCCGCCGAGCACGGCGGAGACGATCACGTTCACGCCGACCGCGACGTCGACGACGGTGCCGACCGAGGCGGTGCCGAAATAGAACACCAGCAGAGCACCCGACAGCCCCGAGAAGAACGCGCTGACGACGAAGGCGGCGAGCTTGTGCTTGACGATGTTGAAGCCGAGCGCGCCGGCCTGCACCGGATCCTGGCCGCTGGCCTGCAGCACGAGGCCGATCGGCGATTGCGACAGGCCGTAGAGGATGGCCGCGGAGATCGTCATGAAGCCGAGCGCGATCCAGTAGTTGGTGCCGGCATCGATGCTGATGACGTCGGGGATGGTGAGACCGATCTCGCCGCCGGTGAGATCGGCGAACACCACGATGAAATTCTGCAGCATCAGCACCGCGACCAGGGTGGTCAGGCCGAAATAGGGCCCGCGCACGCGCAGCGCAGGCAGCGCCAGTAGGAGACCGGCGATCACCGAGGCGAGCGCGCCAAGCACGATGCAGGCATAAACCGACCAGCCGAACTGCGCATTCAGGATCCCGGCTGTGTAGGCGCCGACGCCGATCAGGAAGGTGGGCCCGAAGTTCACTTCGCCGGCAAAACCGAACAGAAGGTCCCAGGCCATCGCGAACACGCCGAAATAGAAGGCAACGGTGAGCAGGCCGAGCACATATCCGGAGACGTAGAGCGGCAAGGTTGCCGCGATGACGACGAGCGCGAGCGAGATGAAGAACAGGCGCGAGGTGAAGAAGGTGGACATCTCAGCGTCTCCCCAGCAGGCCCTGGGGCCGGATGTACATCACGAACACGAGCAGCAGCAGCGCCGGGATGGTGCGGTAGGCCGGCGAGACCAGATAGGCCGTCAGAGTTTCGAGATAGCCGACCACGAAGGCCGCAATCAGCGAACCCGAGACGCTGCCGAGGCCCCCGAGCACGACGATCGAGAACGCGCTCGCGGTCAGCGGTCCGACGCTGTAGGAGCTGACGCCAAGAAACATTCCGAGCAGCACACCGGCGATGCCGGCCAATATGCCGTAGATCGCCCAGACCACGACGTAGATGTTGGTGAGCTCGAGCCCGAGCAGGGTGACGCCGCGCGGGTTCATTGAGGCCGCCAGCACCGCCTTGCCGGTGCGGGTGCGGTTCACCAGAAGCCACAGCAGCGCAATCACGAGACAGCACACGATTGTTGTAAAGATCTCGTTGCGTGGCGTGCGGACGCCGAGGATCTCGACCACGCCCTCGACGATCGGCAGCACGGTCTTCGCGTTGTTGGTGAAGAAATAGGCGATCAATTCCTGGATCATGATGCCCCAGAGCAGCGTGCCGGTGAGGACGAAGATCTCCTTCTCCTCATTTGGGATGCGCCGCGAATCCTGGATCGGCTTCACCACCGCGAAATAAGTGGCAAACGCGGTGAGGAGCGCGACAGCGACGCCGATCAGCGCGCCGGCATAGGTGCCGACACCGAGCACACTGGCTGCGGCCCAGGCCGCGACCGCTGCCGCTACCATGATGGCGCCGTGGGAGAGGTTGAGTACGCCGGAGACGCCGAAGATCAGGGTGAAACCGGTGGCGCCGAGAGCGTAGAGAGCGCTGATGGCAAAGCCATCGATCAGAATCTGGAATGCTCGCATGAATCATCGACCGGGCAGACGAGCTGCCGCTGGAGGGAAGGTGCTGTGCGAAGTCGCAGGGTGAGTGCGTCCGGGCTCAGGCCCGCAGAACGGATCGATCAGCTTGTGGTGGGCTTGATGAGATTTCGAGGCCTGACGTCGATCTTTGTGACGTCCTTCAGCGCGCCGGTCGCGTTCGCGTCGCGCACCATTTCAATTGCAACAGAGAGTCGTTTCTTCATCTTGTTGTCTCCCGTCGAACAGGCCTCTTGTGAGCCATTATGTCGCGACTATAACGGGCGAGACTTTCTCGGCAAGTGAAACTGCGTTCAGGATTGTGAGAGGGGACCAAAGTCTGACGCTGCGCAAATTGCAGGCAGCACAGCGCGGGACATTCATCATGCGCGCAGGCATGCAGATTTCGCTGGTGGGCATGCGTGGCGAACGCCTGTAGCCTGGATGGAGCGAAGCGCAATCCGGGATTTTCGCCGAGCGGCACGAGCGTCCCGGATTTCGCCTCGCTCCATCCGTTCTATCAGAGACAGCATTCTGGTTCAGTGTGCTTGCAGCAACGATGGATCGAGCGGTCTCAACCGGGCCGGATCGAACGGCGACAAGTCCAGCCGCGTTGCATCGCCTGCGATCAGCAGCGCCATTGCCTCGCCGGTGGCGGGTGCATTGAGAATGCCCCAGACATTGTGCCCCGTCGCAACATAAACGCCTTCGCTCTGCGGCACCTTGCCGATCAACGGCAATCCATCCTCCGTCACCGGACGGAAGCAGGCTTGCCGCGCGATGATCTTCTCGGGACGAAACAGCGGCGACAGCCGCTCGCACATGATCTGCAGGCGCGCGATCGCTTCGGTGTTCGGCGTCACGGCGGCAGGGTCGAGCGGCAGAGGTGCGATGTCGGAGAGGGCGACGATATGCGTGCTGCCGTCGGGGCGTGGAAAGACCTCGATCGACACGGCACCCCCGTCGTCCTCCTGCTCCAGGAACAACGCATCGGCCGGCACGTCGGCGCCGAGGTCGTACACGATGCTCGGGCTGCGCTGGCCATAGACAGCGGGCAGGCTCATCCATTGCACCGCGAGCAGCGACCACGGTCCCATCGCGATCACCACGGCGTCGGCTTCGATGACACCGCCGTCGACCTCGACACCTCTCGCTCGCGTGCCGTCTGCGCGGCGCGCGATGCCGGTGACGCGGCCGGCGCGAAGCTCGGCGCCTTGCGCGAGTGCCGCGTTCATCACGGCCGATGTGAACTTGCGGGGATGAACGATCGCCGTCGTCTCCACCGTGCCGATGCGCCGTGCGATGACGACGCCGTCACCGAGCCAACGAAGCGCCGACGGCGCAGTCCGACGTGCATCGTCGTCGGATGCAACGAAACCATTATAGGCCGACATCGGCCGATAGCCCCAATCGCCCGCGATCTTCTCCGGCAGTTGCGCGTGAAGTGCAAAACTGCGCCGCGCCAGCGCGTCGAGCGGCGTGCCCGCGCACCAGTCGCGCGCCAGGAAGCCGCCGGCCTTGCCGGATGCGGCGGCCGCGACCTCGGTTCGCTCCACGACAGTCACGTCGATGCCGCGGCGGCGCAGAAAATACGCGGTGCAGGCCCCGATCACGCCGCCGCCGCAGATCACAACGCGCATGGCCTTTGTCCTGACCCGGGCTTGTCCCCGACCGGAAACAACCTAGCTCACGTAGCCCCGTTCCAGCGAATGACGCTGTTGGTGCCGGTCCAGCGCCAGATCGACGAGCCGCGTCAGCAACTCGCCATAGGGCACACCCGAGGCTTCCATCATTTTCGGATACATGCTGATCGAGGTAAAGCCGGGCAGGGTGTTGATCTCGTTGAAATAGAACTGGCCGGTCTGTCGGTCGAGGAAGAAGTCGACGCGCGCAAAGCCGCTGCATTCAAGCGTCGCAAACACCTCTGTGGCGAGCGAGCGCACGCGTTGCATCTGTGCCGGATCCAACCTCGCCGGAAGGTCGACTCGGGCGCCATCGGGGTCGAGATATTTTGCCTCGTAGGAATAGAACTCGTGATGGGCGTTGGGGTTCAGCTCGCTGGCGACGCTCGAAAACAGCGTCTCGCCCTCGAGCACCGCGACCTCGATCTCGCGCGCGTCGATGCCCTGCTCGACCAGCACCTTGACGTCGTAACGAAACGCATCGTCAAGCGCCGCGCCAAGCGCATCCCACGTCTTCACCTTGTGGATGCCGACACTCGAGCCCATGTTGCACGGCTTGACGAAGACCGGCAGGCTCAGGCCTTCGGCCGCCTTCGCGAGCGACGACGTGCGGTCCTGAACGAAGGCCTTGCGGGTCAGCACGCGATAGGGCGCGACCGGAATGCCGGCGAACTCTGCGAGGCGCTTGGCGACATCCTTGTCCATGCTGACGGCGGAGGCGAGAACGCCCGAGCCGACATAGGCGACCTCGGCCAGCTCCAGCAAGCCCTGCATGGTCCCGTCCTCGCAAAGCGGCCCATGCATGACCGGAAACACGACGTCAATCTCGGTCGGAGCGGCCACGGCTTGCGCAATCGGCACGAGCACGCCGCGTCCATCGGGGCCTCTGGCGAGCCGTATCTCGGGCGCATCGGGCAGGATCGGCAAGGACGTCGTCTGCGCCAGATCGAGCGCACCGAGATCGTTCCATTGCCAGCGCCCGACCTAGTCGATGGAGACCGGGATCACCTCGAAGCGGCTGCGGTCGAGATGCCTGAATGCGGAGGCCGCGGATTTGAGCGAGACCTCATGCTCACCGGACCTGCCGCCATAGAGAACAACGACGCGGATTTTGTCTGCCATTTTGTCTGCCATGGCTCAATTATCACGCGCGCTGTCCGCAAGTCACCTCTGTTGCTCCGGCCGACGCATCGACCCAAACAATTCGGCGCCGGCGAGTAAAGCCGGCGCCGTGTTGCAATTGAAGGCTGCGCCGCCTCAGCCCGGACCCGCGCCTTGCGTCGCCGTGTACACCGCGTGTAGAGCGACTGGCTCGCCGCCATGAACAGGCGATTGCGTTTCGGGCCGCCGAAGCAGACGTTGCCGCAGACTTCCGGCAGGCGGATGCGGCCGAGCAGCTTGCCCTCCGGTGACCACACGGTCACGCCGCTGTAGCCGACGGCGCGGCCGGCATTGCTGGAAGCCCAGAGATTGCCGTTGACGTCGCAGCGCAGGCCATCGGGTCCGCATTTCACGCCATCGATCACGCAGTCGCTGAACTTTTTGAGATTGGAGAGCTTGTTGTCGCTGCCGACGTCGAACACGAAGATCTCGCCCTTGCCGCCGGGCCCGGTGTCTCCGGGCCCCTTGCCGGTCGAGGCGATGTAGAGCTTCTTGTAGTCGGGCGAAAAGCAGAGCCCGTTCGGGTCGGGCACCTGGTCCTCGGTGACGACGAGATCGATGCGGCCGGAAGGGTCGATGCGATAGCAGTTGGTCGGCAGCTCGCGCCTGCCCGGCACGAAGCCGGCCGGCTGCCCGATCCGCGGATTGAGCTTGCCGCCCGCATTGCTCGGGCCGCCCGCGACGTCGGGCTCGCCCTCATAGAGCTGGCCGCCATAGGGCGGATCGGTGAACCAGTAGCTGCCATCGGGATGCGCGGCGACGTCGTTCGGCGAGTTCAGCCGCTTGCCCTGGTAGGAGTCCGCGAGCACCGTGGCGGTGCCGTCATGCTCGTAGCGCGTCACCCGGCGCGTCAGGTGCTCGCAGGAGAGCTGGCGGCCCTGGAAATCGAAGGAGTTGCCGTTGGAATTGTTGGAGGGCGAGCGGAATACGCTGACGCGGCCGTCGTCCTCGGTCCAGCGCATCTGCCGGTTGTTGGGAATGTCGCTCCACAGGAGATAGCGGCCCTGCGCGCTCCACGCCGGGCCTTCGGCCCAGAGCAGCCCGGTGTACAGCCGCTTGATTGCGGTGTTGGGCTGCGCGAGATCGTTGAAGGACGGATCGACCGCGATGATGTCGGGGTCCCAGAAATAAGTGGTCGGCGCGCCGTGGGGGCCGAAATCGCGCGGCGGGGTGGTGATCGTCGTCGGCGGGGCGGCAGGCCCGGTCTGGCCCAGCGCGGAGCCACCTCCGGCCAAGGTCGCCGCGGCGCCAAGCGCCAGCCCCCGGACAAGTGTTCGTCGTGAAAGCGCAGTATCCTGCTCACGCAGCTCGTGGTCACGAGCCTCTTGGCGTGTCATCGCGTCCTCCCGATCATGCTCGCTGGCCGGTTGATCCGGCCGAGCCGCCGAAGGTTAGTCCGGTCCGGTGTCGGTTGCGAGAGGCGGAATCGAAACCACGGCGCGATGGCGGGTCGCAATTTCGTCACCTTCGAGTGCGTTTTGGATGAGAGTTTGACGGGATAAAGCCGGAGCTCATTGTGCAAATTGTCGTCCTGGTCTTCATCCTCGCGATCGCATTTGCGGCCGGCTATTTCGCACGCGACTACGTCTCCCGCAAAAGGCGCGCGGAGGCACGCCGCTGGCGCGAATACAGCGAACCGGATTGGCTCCATGCGAACGCGCCGGCCAATACCAACGAGCTTGCGAAAGCCGACACCGCTTCACCCGTGCCGACCGGCGAACTCGGCCAGATGCTGGACCGCTGGGAGAGCAGGGCCCGTGCCCGCCGCACCGGCACGGGATAGCCGGACCTCAGGCTATGGCCTACTAGGTCATGCATGCTGACCATCTTTTGGCGTTGCAGTTACAGCCGTTTTTCGTCTAGAAACGGGCCGTACTGAGCCTTCCGGCAACCAACCGTCAACGGTTTTCGCCGAGGATTTCGGGGCTCAAAAGGGTCTGGCAATGCTGATTCGTGGCCAAATCGAGGGGATTTCGGGGGAGGTGGCTCTGGCCGCCGCCACGACCTCGGCCGCGTTGCTGCCCACCCTCCTTATTGGCGGCCTTCTTCTTACTTGCCCCTGAGGGCCGGCTGGGCGCCACGCGCCTGGGCGCTCAGGGGTTGGTCGAGATCACCGGACACCTCAAGCGCCAAGGGACTAAAACGGTCTGAACGGCGCAAACGCTCAAAAGGAATTTCGTATGGCCACCCAGAACAAGTCCGAGAAGGACCGCGTCATCATTTTCGACACCACGCTGCGCGACGGCGAGCAGTGCCCCGGTGCCACCATGACCTTCGAGGAGAAGCTCGAGGTTGCCGAGCTGCTGGATGATATGGGCGTCGACGTCATCGAGGCCGGCTTCCCGATCACCTCCGAAGGCGACTTCCAGGCGGTCAGCGAGATCGCCCGCCGCTCCAAGAACGCGGTCATCGCCGGACTGTCGCGCGCCCATCCCGCCGACATCGACCGCTGCGCCGAGGCGGTGAAGTTTGCAAAGCGCGGCCGCGTCCACACCGTGATCGCCACCTCGCCGCTGCATATGCGGGTGAAGCTGAACAAGGCGCCGGAGCAGGTGATCGAGACCTCGGTCGCCATGGTCGCGCGCGCCCGCAACCAGATCGACGACGTCGAATGGTCGGCCGAGGACGGCACCCGCAGCGAGATGGACTTTTTGTGCCGCATCGTCGAGGCCGTGATCAAGGCCGGCGCCACCACGGTGAACATCCCCGACACCGTCGGCTACACGGTGCCGGAGGAATACACCCACTTCATGAGGACGCTGATCGAGCGCGTGCCGAACTCGGACAAGGCGGTGTTCTCCGTGCACTGCCACAACGATCTCGGCATGGCGGTCGCCAACTCGCTGGCCGGCATCACCGGCGGCGCGCGCCAGGTCGAGTGCACCATCAACGGCATCGGCGAGCGCGCCGGCAACGCCGCGCTCGAAGAGATCGTGATGGCGATCAACGTGCGCAACGACAAATTCCCCTACTGGAACAAGATCGACACCACCCAGCTGACCCGCGCTTCCAAGCTGGTGTCCGCGGCAACCTCGTTTCCCGTCCAGTACAACAAGGCAATCGTCGGCCGGAACGCGTTCGCGCATGAGAGCGGCATCCACCAGGACGGCGTGCTGAAGGACGCCTCCACCTACGAGATCATGCGGCCGGAAATGGTCGGCCTGAAGCAGTCCTCGCTGGTGCTTGGCAAGCACTCCGGCCGTCATGCCTTCGTGCACAAGCTGGAGGAGATGGGCTACAAGCTCGGCCCCAACCAGCTGGAAGATGCGTTCACGCGGATGAAGGCGCTGGCCGACCGCAAGAAGGACATCTACGACGAGGACATCGAGGCGCTGGTCGACGAGGAGATGGCGGCCTCGCACGACCGCATCAAGCTGACCTCGCTGACCGTGATTGCCGGCACCCACGGCCCGCAACGCGCGACCATGAAGCTCGACGTCGACGGCCAGATCAAGATCGAGGAGGCCGAGGGCAACGGCCCCGTCGACGCGGTGTTCAACTGCATCAAGCGCCTGGTGCCGCACGAGGCGAAGCTGGAGCTGTACCAGGTTCACGCGGTGACCGAAGGCACCGACGCGCAGGCCGAGGTCTCGGTGCGGCTGTCGCAGGACGGCCGTTCGATGACGGCGCGCGCGGCGGACCCGGACACGCTGGTGGCCTCGGCCAAGGCCTATCTCGGTGCGCTCAACAAGATCGTCATGAAGCGCCAGCGCGACACGGTGCCGACCGCGGCGGCGAGCTGACGAGCAAAGCTTGTCATTCCGGGATGGTCCGAAAGGACCAGACCCGGAATCTCGAGATTCCGGGCTCGATGCTTTGCATCGCCCCGGAATGACGGTCTGAGAGATGGCTGCCCTGCTAACGACCAATAGCGGGCTTGGGCGCCGGCCTGTATTGATTTGGCTGGCATGAGGACAGCCGACCGGCACGCCGGGCGGCTCCAAATAACAACAGGGAGAGAATATGCGCACCTTCGCGATCGCTGTGTCCGTCGCGGCATTGGCCTTGAGCCTTGTCGGCCCCGCCAGCGCCGATCCGATCATCATCAAATTCAGCCACGTCGTCGCCACCGACACGCCGAAGGGCAAGGGCGCGGAGAAATTCAAGGAGCTTGCCGAGAAGTACACCGGCGGTAAGGGTCAAGGTCGAGGTCTACCCGAACTCTACGCTCTACAAGGACAAGGAAGAGCTCGAGGCGCTCCAGCTCGGCAGCGTTCAGATGCTGGCGCCGTCCAACTCCAAGTTCGGTCCGCTCGGCATCCGCGAATTCGAGGTGTTCGATCTGCCCTACATTCTTCCGGACCTGAAGACGCTGCGGAAAGTGACGGAAGGCCCGCTCGGCGCAAAGCTGCTCAAGCTGCTGGACGCCAAGGGCATCACGGGACTTGCCTATTGGGACAACGGCTTCAAGCAAATGAGTGCCAACAAGAAGCTGGTGACGCCTGCCGATTATCAGGGCGTCAAGTTCCGCATCCAGTCCTCGCGCGTTCTGCAGGCCCAGTTCAAGGCGCTCAGCTCGCTGCCGCAGGTGATGGCGTTCTCGGAAGTCTACCAGGCACTGCAGACCGGCGTGGTCGACGGACAGGAGAACACCTGGTCGAACATCTATACCCAGAAGATGCACGAGGTTCAGAAGTACATCACCGAGACCAACCACGGTTACATCGGCTACGTCGTGATCGTGAACAAGAAGTTCTGGGACGACCTGCCGGCCGACATCCGCGACCAGCTTTCCAAGGCGATGAAGGAGGCGACCGCCTTCAGCAACGCGCAGTCGCAAAAGGAGAACGACGACGCGCTCGCCGAGATCAAGAAGAGCGGCAAGAGCGAGATCATCAAGCTCACGCCGGAGCAGGACGAGGCGATGCGCAAGGCGATGGAGCCGGTCTACAAGGACGCCGCAAGCCGGGTCGGCCAGTCGCTGATCGACGAGTTCCAGAAGGAAGCCAAGAGCACCACGAACTGATCCGACGGACGATGAATGATGAATGAAGGCTTCCGTGCGAGCTGCACGGAAGCCTTTTTGTTGCGAATGATTTCCGATCGCGGCGGGAGGTAAAATCGGCCGTTACATCTTCGTAACAACGCGCTCCCTGTCCAAGTTGTAAGTTGCGCGTCGGCCGCGCCGCGCCCATCCTCGGAGCATCCTTCCAGAGGAGGTTCGTATGAGGAAATTCACCATCGCAGCCATCGCAGTGCTCAGCATCGCCGGCTCGGGCGCGGTCTATGCCCAATATCACCGCCCGTGGATGGAGCACGTCCGCCACATGCGCATGAACCCCGAGGACCGTGCCGCCTTCGTCGACGCGCGGATCGCCGCCGTCCATGCCGGGCTGAAGCTCAACGCCGATCAGGAGAAGCTGTGGCCGCCGGTCGAGGCCGCCGTGCGGGAGTTCGCCAAGCTGCGCATTGATCGCGCCAATGCGCGGATGAATGCCGGGCCGGGCGATGCCGACAGGGTCGAGGATCCGATCGCCCGCCTGCGCCAGCGCGCCGAGGACATGGGCGCCAGCTCCGCCGCCCTGAAGAAGATCGCCGATGCCGCCGATCCGCTCTACAAGACCCTGGACGAGGGTCAGAAACGGCGCCTCGCCGTGCTGACCCGCCACCGCGGCTCGTTCGGCGGCGGCGAGGACGGGCCGCGGCACCGCCATTTCATGGAGCGCATGGACCGCATGATGGATCGGGGCATGGACCACTTCCACCACGACCGTTTCGACCGTGACGGCGGTCCGGACCGGGACCGTGAGGGCCGGCTCTGAGCGGCTCGGGTTTCCGGCCGTTAACCTTGGCGAAGCCGCTGGAATCCAGCGGCTTTTCGCATTTCCAGGTTTGTGGACGAAGCCTTGGAAAACTTGCGCTCGATCGCTTGCCATCCCCGGATCGCTTTGCTAAACGACCGGCCTCGCAAGGCTTTGACCGCCTTTCGGGCGCATAGCTCAGTTGGTAGAGCAGCTGACTCTTAATCAGCGGGTCCCAGGTTCGAGCCCTGGTGCGCCCACCAAATAAATCAAGACCTTAGCGAGACAAACCGTTTGAGATGACCGAACTAAAACGGTTTTTCAAACGGTGAATTTCCGAGAGTTGGCTCAGCCAGCTCTCGATAATGTGAATCGCTGGCAAAGCGTTTCGAAAGCGAGTGGCGGCGAGATCGGCGGCTTGCCGCGACTTCAGCCATACTGATCGGCGCCAGCTCAGTCCCTCGACCGTGCAGCTTAGACCTCTAACGGAGGTTTTAGCCGAGGGTGATCACATAAAGTACGGGAAATTCCGCAGAACCTGGGGCGGTCATGCGGCCTCTGACCGTGGCGGCGGGTTCGCGGCCGACGGCAGCGTAACGCCGCTAATCGGGACGCCCAAGGCTCTTTGCGCGACGTTAAGCAGGTGCTCGTGGTGCGTGAAGAACAGGACTTGCGTCTTCTTGGCGAGCTCGCCCAAGACACGGAAGCCTGCCGCTGCGCGCTTGTCGTCGAAGTTGATGAACAGGTCGTCCGCGATGAACGGCATGGGTTCGGCGCGATCGAGATAGTCCTCGACCGCGGCGATCCGGAGCGCGAGGTAGAGCTGGTCCGCGGTGCCGGTGCTCATGCCGGCAACCGGCACCCGCCGGCCGTCGTGGCGCAGGCCCGCGAGGTGCATGTTGTCGTGCTCGTCGAATTCGAGCTGCAGCGTTTGGAAGGATCCGCAGGTGAGGATGGCGAACAGCTCGCCGGCGCGCTTGAGCATGGGCGCCTGCTTCTCGCGCCGATAGCGATCGATCGACCATTGCAGCAATGTGATGGCCGAGCGAAGGCAGTACATACTGCTCGGCAATCTCGGTCATCTCGGCGAGCGCCGCCTGCCGATCGGCGGCGTCCCTCGCCGCCCGGTCGTCACCGCCGACGGCTTCGAAGGCTTGGCGCGCGGTGTTACGGGCCTCCCGCGTTTCCATCAAGCGATTGCGCAGTTCCTTCACGTCGTCAGTGACCGTCTGATCCTTGGCTGCGATGGCATCGAGGTCGATGCCCGAGCACTCGGCGCTCAGTTCCGCCAGCGAAAGGCCGTCGCCATCCTGCGCCAGCGCGTTCGTGAGCCGATCAAGCTCGGCGCCGAGCTTTCGCATATCGTCAGAGCGCTGAATTGCGATCCGCAATTCATCGATCGATGCGACACCCGCCTTCTGCTGGAGCCGTGTAATGATTTCGCGCGCTTCGCGGCTCGATTCACAGCATTCATCGATCTTCTCTTGCAAGCCGGTGATATGGGAATCCTTCGCGGCCTTCAGGTCCCGCACGCGTGCTGCGTCTGCAGCTTGACGATCGAGCGCCAAGACGGCTTCCTCGGGATCCGTGCCGCTTAGGCGCGGTGCGATGGCTTGCATTAAGGCCGCCACGTCGGCCTCGAACGCTTTCACATCGCGTTCGATCTTTTCGATACGTTCGTGTCTCAGATCGTTGATCCGGCCTGCCGTTTCGCGCATGTCGTCGATGGCGTTGATCTGCGCTTCGGCCGTCTCAGGCGTCGCCGTGGCCGCGAGCTGCAACGCCTTCAGGGCGGCCTGCCACGCGCTCGTCCACTCCGTCCACTCCGCCTCGGCCTTCTCCAGATCCTTGCGTTTGCGCGTAACAACGCCCGTCGCCTTACGGTGCGCTTCATTGAGATCGCGGGCCGTCTTGGCGGCGTCTTCGTGCCGGCGTTCCTGCGCCGCCGCGGCCTCGATGACGAGATGGAGCGGCTGGGCGGCCAGAGACGTTGTGGAGACACCCAACGCTTCAAGTTCGGCCAAGACCAGACGTCTGCAGTCATCCTCACGCTGTTGCCATCCGCCTGTTTGCCGCTCAGCCGCCGAGAGCCGCGCATTCACGTCCAGGATCTCGGACCGCATACGCAGCCAGTCGATCATCACGTCTGGATCTTGCGGCGTGATGGCGCTGCCCGACCACAGGGCGGCCCAGGCGGCATCCAGAGCTGTGCGCTCTTGTGCCAATGCCTGTTCTTCCAGGCCCAAGCATTCCAGCAAGTCGTCCTGCTCGCCGATCTGGCGGCCAATGACCGCAAGCTGCGCGGCGACATCGGCATGCTCGAAGCGCCGATCGGCAGCCGAGTCTACGCCGAGCATTGCGGCCTCGAACGCCTGCACCAGCGCATCGGGCGGACCGAAGGCCGCCATCTCGTCTTCGGAAACCGCAACGCCCTCTACATGGCGGCGCCGAATGATCGACCAACCCGTGTCGCGGCGACCGCGCAGGCGTTCGAGCTCTTCGGCCGTGACGACGTGCCCGTCCGCGACGAGGCGTTCGAGGGCTTTCTGGCGACGGATGCGCTCCTGCTCGGCGCTGCGAATCTGTTCGCGGCAGGTCCGCTGCCGCACCTCCAAGCTGCGGCACGCATCTCGATGCGTCTCAACCGAAGCCAGCGGGGGAACCGGTGCTGATTCCAGGACGGCAGGATCGGCGACTGCCGGCCGCAAGGCCTTCAGCAAGCGGGCGGTGGAAGCCCGCGCCTCCTGTTCCTCACGCTTCGAATTCGCGATCTGACCGGCGGTATCGCCTAGTGTGCGCGCGGCCTTGATGACCGCCGCGAGTTTCGAGACATCCGTCACCGGCGCGTGGGCCTCGATTTCCGCCGCGATCTCGCAGAGCTTCTCCTCGGCTTCGGCCACGCCGCGCGTCGCACTCTGCACCGCGCCGGATTGCGCCCCACGGCGGTTGAGCAAACCGCGCGTTACCGGCGACGTCGGTGGCTCTCGACGAGAGATCGCGACCTCTTCACGTTCCGCCCCTTTGGAAGCCGGCTCTTGGCGGCAAGTCGGGAGGGAAGGAAGACGCTGAACCCGTGAGCCGGGTCGAGGCCGCAAACAGCGCCGCCCGGGTCGAACCGCGCAGGCGGGGGTATTTCAACGCGGCGCAAATCTACGCCTACAGTCCCGGAGCGCTGTATCAGATTTACGCTGCACCAGGGCAGATCACGGATATCGCGCTCGAGGAAGGAGAGCAGCTGACGGGATCAGGGCCGATCGCTGCCGGAGATACCGTACGCTGGGTCGGGGGGGATACCGAGAGCGGGAGTGGCGATACGCGACGGGTCCATATCCTAGTCAAGCCGACCCGATCTTCCATTGAGACCAACTTGGTGGTCAATACTGACCGGCGCACCTACCTGATTGAGCTCCGCTCCCGCGAACGGCCATACATGCCGTCTGTTGCCTGGTACTATCCAGAAACTGTACGGGAACGAACGCGCTCGGTCGCTCTGAAGCCCATTATTCCGGAGCCGGCACAGCGCATCTCCCGCTATGCCATCGAAGGGGACAGTCCCCCCTGGCGGCCGCTCGCCGCATATGACGATGGCCGCAAGGTCTACATCGAATTCCCGGCGGGGATCGTGCAAGGCGAGATGCCTCCGCTCTTCGTCATTGGTCCAGACGGCAAGACCGAACTCGTTAACTATCGCGCCTACGCCAACGTATTGATCGTCGATCGGCTGTTTGCTGCCGCCGAACTGCGGCTTGGCGGCGAGCATCAGCAGAAGGTCAGGATTGTCAGGACCGACGGGAGGCCGTCGTCATGAACAGCGGGAATGGAAACGATCACGAGCAAGCGTCTCCGCCGGAGACACAAGGGGAGCAGTCCGAGAGTTTCCGCTTGAGAGCAGAACATCCGCGCGTGACAAGATTGTCACGAAAAATCCTGGCCGGAGGGAGCGCGGTCGCATTGCTCGTCATCGGTGCGACTGTGCTGTGGTCGCTACAGAACAATCGTCCCCAAAACCAGGCGGCAGAAGAGCTTTACAGTACCGACCATCACAATGTTGCCGACGGCATCACGATGCTGCCCAAGGACTATTCTGGCGTTCCACATCAGGCAATCCCGCAGCTTGGTCCGCCGCTCCCCGGTGACCTCGGTCGGCCCATCCTTGCCGCTCAAGGCCAGTCGGCGACAATCGGCGGTGATCCGGAACAGCAGCGCCGAGATCAGGAGACCGAGGCAGCACGTGTCAGCCATTTGTTCGCTTCGACCAGTGGAGGAGGCGTGCATCCGTCCACCGCTGTGGCTCCTGGAAGCGAGCGCATGACGTCGCCGAACGCGTCAAACACAGGCGAAGACGGATTTGTGCAGAACGGTCAGGACCGGAAGCTTGCCTTCGTGAGCGCATCCGTGGACCATCGCACGGTCAGCCCTGACCGCATCACGAGGCTAGCTTCACCCTATATCGTGCAGGCCGGAACTGTAATTCCGGGAGCTCTGATCACGGGGATTAGATCGGATCTGCCCGGGCAAATCATCGCGCAGGTAACTGAAAACGTATACGACACGCCCACCGGCCGGTTCTTGTTAGTGCCCCAAGGAGCGCGTCTGATCGGGGTCTACGATAGCCAGGTCACTTTCGGCCAGTCCCGCGTCCTGCTGGTCTGGACGCGGCTGATCATGCCAAATGGACGTTCTATCGTTCTTGAGCGGCAGCCTGGCTCCGACAGCGCTGGTTATGCGGGCCTGGAAGACCAAGTCGACAATCACTGGGGGGAGCTGTTCAAGGCCGCGGCACTATCGACGTTTCTAGCGGTCGGGACCGAACTGGGTGCCGGCTCGGACACCAACAGCAACGACAGCGCCATTATCCAGGCATTGCGACACGGCGCCTCGGACTCATTTAGCCAGACCGGACAGCAAGTGGTTCGGCGCAGCCTCAACATCCAACCGACTTTGACCGTACGACCTGGTTTTCCGGTTCGCGTTCTCGTCAATCGCGATCTCATGCTTACGCCGTACGGAGGATAGAAGATGCCGAAGCTGAGAATAGGAGCGCTGCCAGACGACAAGCCGGTCAAGATCACCGCGGAGCTTCCAGCGTCAGTCCATCGGGATCTCGTCGCCTACGCGGAGGCCCTGGCACGTGAAACTGGGCAGCGCATCGACCCGATTAAGCTGATCGCGCCGATGTTGGCGCGCTTCATGGCCACCGACCGCGGATTCGCAAAGGCGAGACGATCTGGTCATTCCGCAATGGTCGGCGGGGGTGAGGGATAGCGTTCTGCCAAGAGATTGAGAAAACGCTTTAAAGCCGGATTCTCATTGTCTTCGCGCCAATGCGCATAGAAGTCCACCCGGCTTGGTCCCGTTCCATCCTGCAACTCTCGCTACACAAGGCCGGCGAAGCTTGCACCAATATCCGATTCCATAGCCAGACTAAGTCCCATGCCCATACTCGTCAGACTCTTGACAATGCCACGGCTTACGTCATGGCGTTCTATCTTGGGCCGATCGTCGGGCAGCACGAGCTTCGAAATCAAGAGATCCTCGAGCTCTCGTCCGGGATCATATTCAGTTAGTAGGATCTTTTCGTTACGCAAATCGGTCCAATAGATGGTGTCGCGTGCCGCTAGGCGGTGATCCTGAGGCAGCGAGATCAGGATGCGTTCGCTCCAGAGCAGTCGTGATTGAGTGCCTTTCGAAAGCAGGCGTCCAGGGCTAACGACAATGTCGACCGTCCCGCTACGTAGGGCGGTCATCAGACGGAAACGAGAGCGTTCAATTGTTGCCAAGTCGAGCCCTGGCAGCAGCCTCTTGAGCTCACCTATTGTCGCTCGCAAATTCCCGGTGGACATGGATGTGAAGAAGCCGATGACAAGATGGCCAGTATCGCCGCGACCACTGGATCTTCCTGTGTCAACAAGCATGTCGACTTGTTCTAGGATCAACCGCGCAATTCGCAAAAACGCTCGGCCAGCCAGAGTAGGCCTTATCCCACCGCTCGAGCGCTCAAACAGTGAAGTTCCCACCAGATACTCCAGCTGACCGATAGCCCGGCTGAAGGCGGTGTGCTTGATCGAGAGGGCTTCTGCGGCTCGTCGAAAGCTTCCGTATCACAAGCGAGAACCGCCAGTCGAAGCTGTTGCAGGTCAATAGCTCGCGCTGGATTTCGTCGATCGTTCTTGGTTTCAATTTCGGTCATGTTCATAGCTCGCAAACAGCAAGACGTCACGCCCCCGCTCTATCCGAGGGCGTATGTTTCCGTTGTTAGCGTGGATTGGGGCTAGGCAGCCGCGAAGATTACTGGCGTCCAAAGAACCGGGGTCGAAAGGCCGCCGGCCTTACGAAGGGTGGCCAGGGTCTCGCGCGAAATCTCGAGATAACCCGCCACGGCTAAGGTGTTGCCAATTGCGGAAGGATTGCCGATGCGCCGCAGCGGCCAACCGGCTCGTCGAAGGATTCTCTCCATACGGACGTCCGTCACGGTGACGATGTCAGTGAGTTGTCGTGAGAGCCCGAACTCGACCATTCCCGCAAATAGCTCGTAAGCGGCACGAGTGAGACCGTGATCCCCCTTCGAGGCATCGGCAGCAACATCGATTGCGAATCTACTACTTTCCCAAACGAGAGGAGTTGACGGCGCGGGATTGCCTTCGAGAAGAGCGGGAAAGGTATCGCGAAGCATGGTCGGGCCAAGCGTTGGAAGCAGGCGCACGGAACCTTGAACTCGGCCATTTTCACTTAACTGGATTAGGTAGTGGGGATGCAGCCCATCGAAATTGTCGATCTCCATGTCGCCGCTGGTCTGAACTTCCCATGCCATACGCAACTTGAAAACACGATGCCGCAACCGATGCATCTCAACAAGCGTGTTGGAAAACTCCCCATACGAAGATGGTGTGATCAGTTGAATCATAATCCCTCCAAAGGTGTTCATCACCTCTTTTGAAGCGGATTTATTGACTTGAATCATTACCTGTAGTTGTAGGGGGGGCGTGTCCTAATTTCGCTTTCTTTCAGTTGCAGCGGCGCACGCGCGTCACTGCTTGCGCGATCGTGCGAACACCTAGCTTTTCCTTCGCATTTTCGAGGTAGTAAGCCACTGTGTTGCGCGAGAGGCCGAGAATGCACCCAATCTCCCAGGCGCTTTTCCCCTGAGAAGCCCATACCAGGCATTCAGTCTCGCGTGGCGACAACCTTATTCCGTCGACACCATGTTTGTTTGCGAGCTTACGACGAACGTGAGCATGGAAATACATCGCCATAAGCTGAAGGACGCGCGCTTGAGATTCAATTTGCCTTTCAAAAGATACTCGTCTTTCGGCAGCGGCAAAGGTTAGTGCTGCTATAGGGCCATGCCCATCGTGAATTGGAACGGTAAAACCGATTCGGATTCCGAACTGTACGGCCTCATCGTAGAATTGTTGCTGTTTCTTCGAAATGGAAGGCTGGGGCAAATCAACCCCCCATCGAAAGGGCTCCGGGTTCTGAAGAGCCTCTCTGATGACGGGGTCGACGATCTGATAACGCTTCCGTAAATAATGTGCCGTCCATGCAAAGGGATAGGTGGAGATTAGACGTGGTTTCTCTTCTCCGGGCTTTGGCAACGCTAGATAAGCGAAGCATGAAAGATCCAAGTCGCTCGCTGTCTTCGCCATCGCGTTAGAGAAATCTTGATGGTCTTCTGCGGCTGATAGCATATCGATGAAGTTCTGAAATACGCGGTGCATTGGATCTCTCTCGACTTGCATCGAACAGCGAGCCGCGATGCTGAACTGAACGACACCTGATGGTTAAGACGACGAGGACGAGGAGTCGTCAGCTCATCGTTGGCCTCGCGAACTCAGCATAAATCAAGTAGTCGAAGCCTTGATGAGCGCCGCCTACATCTGTTTCGGATATTACAATCATGTAGTCCGCCAGCGTTCAAGAGCTCGACCGCACGGTGATCCGAGCGCTCCCCCGCCTCGGCGACGATTATCGGCCTGTCGAATAGTCAGATTTTGTATTTCGATTGGACGTGGCCGTCGGCATCGCCATGCTGCGCCCTATGGCCTAGTGCAAAGGCTTCCTTGCCCACCATCTGATATTGAACTGCTCCAGAGCTTAAGTTTCGATGATTCCACGCCTATCCGGCAGTCCCGATACTGCGCCGCTGTACGTTGCCTTCCTCAGGGAAGTGCGTCGGCGCGGCTTCGAGGGCGACTGCTCGACAGGATATGGCGACCGTCTTACGATTTCGACCGACAATTCCATCTACCAGCGCCTTCCGCAGGCGGTGATATATCCAAAGAATGTCGACGATATCGTGCGGATATCCGCGCTGGCTGCGGAGGACCGTTTCAGAGAGCTAAAGCTGACTCCTCGCGGCGGCGGTACCGGGACGAACGGGCAATCGCTGACCGACGGTGTGTCGGTCGATCTCTCCCGCCATATGAACGGGATCATCGAGATCGATGTCGAGCAACGTTGGGCGCGCGTGCAGGCGGGCGTGGTCAAGGACCAACTCAATGCGGCCCTCCGGCCCCACGGCCTCTTCTTCGCTCCGGAGTTATCGACATCCAACCGCGCGACGATCGGAGGCATGATAAGCACCGATGCAAGCGGGCAAGGCTCGTGCCTCTACGGGAAGACGCGCGATCACGTCCTAGAACTGACGTCCGTGCTGCTCGGGGGGCAAACGTGGCGGTCCGTGCCGCTGGCTGACGAAGAACTTGAGACGACAAAGCGGCGCGACGATCGGGTAGGGGCTGCGCATGCGCTGCTCGACAGCGTCCATCGCGACAACCGGGATCTCATCGAGGCACGCTTTCCCAAGCTGAACCGGTGCCTGACCGGTTACGACCTGGCGCACCTTCGCACGAAGGAAGGGCTGTTCGATCTCAACGCGATCTTGTGCGGCTCGGAGGGAACGCTCGGGTTCATCGCGGAAGCCAAGCTCAATCTGCTTCCGATCCCGCAATGCAGCGCGATCGTCAATGTGCGGTACGACACCTTCGACGCGGCCTTGCGGGACGCACGGACGCTCATGTCGCTCGATGCGGCTTCGATCGAGACCGTGGATTCGCTCGTCCTCGGTTTGGGGCGAGGAGACGTCGTCTGGAGCGAGGTTGGCCAGTTCTTCCCCGAAGACGGCGAAGGGCCGGCCCAGGGGATCAACCTTGTTGAGTTTCTAAGCGATCGCGAGGACGACCTCGAACGGCAACTCGCGCGGGTCGAGGCCGCACTCGGGCGGGACCAAAGAAAGCGCGGAAGCCGGGGGTACACCGTCGCGCGCGGCGAGAAGGACGTCAAACGCATCTGGAATATGCGCAAGCGCGCCGCGGGCCTTTTGGGCAACGTGCAGGGCGAAGAGCGGCCGATCCCATTCGTGGAAGACACCGCCGTTCCTCCGGAGAGCCTGGCCGACTACATCGGCGAGTTTCGTGGGCTGCTCAACCGGCGGGGGCTTTCGTACGGCATGTTCGGGCACGTCGACGCCGGCGTTCTGCACGTTCGGCCCGCGATAGACATGAAGGATCCGGAACAGGAGAAGCTGATCCGCGATATCTCCGACGAGGTCGCCGAATTGACCCTGAAATACGGTGGACTGCTGTGGGGCGAGCACGGCAAAGGTATCCGATCCGAATACGGTCCGCGCTTCTTCGGCCCGCTCTATCCCTTGCTCCAGCGTATCAAGGCCGTCTTCGATCCGCATGACCAATTGAATCCAGGCAAGATCGCCACTGTGTCCGGCGAGGCACTCCTGAAGATCGATGGCGTGCCGACCCGGGGGCAGAGCGATCGGCAGATTTCGCCCGAGACGCACAAGTCGTTCGAAGAAGCGATGCACTGCAACGGCAACGGGGCCTGCTTCAACTTCGACAAAGACGATGCGATGTGTCCATCGTGGAAGGCGACCCGCGACCGTCGCCACTCTCCGAAGGGACGTGCAACGCTCATCAGAGAATGGACGAGAGCGCTCTCGAAGCGGGGAATCGATATCGGGAACGTGGTCAAGGCGCAGAGAGCATCTTCCCCGTCGGCCTCGCTGCCGGCGCGCGCCTTGAATACCCTCGGAAAGGTCTTGGGTCTTCCCGACTTCTCCCATGAGGTCAAGGAAGCGATGGACGGGTGTCTCGCCTGCAAGTCCTGCGCGGGAGAGTGTCCAATCAAGGTGGATGTCCCGTCCTTCCGCGCGAAGTTCCTTGAACTTTATCACGGCCGCTACTTCCGGGCACCGAGAGACCACATACTCGCGTCGATCGAGACGAGGCTCCCGACGCTGGCGCGTGCCTCACCGCTCTACAACGTCTTTGTGTCGAGCGCCCTAGGCCAGTTTCTGCTGAAGCGCATTGGGCTCATAGGAGCGCCACGCCTCTCAGGAGTCGCACTCGAGAAGGAACTAACGCACCGGGGCGTCCAAACGGCCGATCCACAAGTCCTCCAGGGATTGACGATCGAACAGCGCGCCAAGAGCGTCGTTCTGGTGCAGGACGCCTTCACCAGCTACTTCGAGACAGAGATTGTGCTCGATGCAGTGGATCTGATCAAACGACTTGGGTTCACCCCCTGGGTCGCGCCGTTTCTGCCGAACGGCAAGCCGCTTCACGTGCACGGCTTCCTTTCGAAGTTCGAGCGAACCGCCGGTCGCAATGCGATCATGCTACGCAATCTTGCGTCCAGTGGCGTTGAACTCGTCGGCCTTGATCCCTCGATAACGTTGACCTACCGGTCGGAATACCGTCAGGCGCTCGGCGCCGACGCTCCGCAAGTCATGTTGCTTCAGGAATGGCTGGCGAAGCGCTTGCGTGGCACGACGGCGAACCCCTCGACGATCCGCCGCTACTGGTTGCTTCCGCATTGTACCGAGCGGACCAACGCCGCTTCTGCGACCGAGGATTGGAAGGCTGCATTCGCGGCGTGTGGCGCCGAGCTGACGGTCCTTCGCAGCGGATGCTGCGGCATGGCAGGGGCTTACGGCTACGCGACAGAAAATCGGATGACAGCCAAAACGATCTACCGTCAGAGCTGGCGGAACCACGTCCGAAATCGCGAGTTCAGGGGCAATCTGCTAGCGAGCGGCCATTCATGCCGTTGCCAGACGAAGATGGCAGACGAGATCGAGCTCCTGCATCCGGTGCGCGCTCTACTCGATATGGTGGTGTCTTCGCATGCCTAAATTCAGTTCCACTGGCACCGCTTGCCCTGCTGCCAACGGGCGGTCCTCCGGCAGGTCGCGAAGCGCTGAGACCGAGCGGCTCGATGCCACAGCTCCTCCGCAGGTTGATCTCGCGCGCACCAGCGTCGTTCTCTTTGCCCGTTTCGCCACCTTCGCGCTTATCTACTGCATACACCCTCTATTGCCGGAGTTGGTGGATCTTGGCTTCGACCGAGTGTGCTGAAGCGCTGCAAGGACAATCCGACTTGCACGGAATGCAGGTCACCGCTCACGAGACCGTTGCCCTATTACTGTCTGATAACAAGAGAGAAATGCCGATGCGTTCACACCCAGTAGAACATCTTCGCCCGGAATCCCTTTCGGCCGGAGGCCAATATTCGGCAGCTGTCCGGGCTGCAGGCTTCCTTTACGTATCCGGACAGACGCCGCGCGGAGATGATCGGAAGGTCATCGGCGAGACGATCGAGGAGCAGACCGAGGCGACGCTCGCCAGACTTGAACGGGTTCTTCAGTCCGCCGGGGTGGCAATGAGTGATCTCATCAAGGTCACGATTTATCTGGCGGATCTCAACGACTCAGCGCGCTTCAACGCGGTCTACGCCCGTCATTTCTCCAACAATCCGCCGGCGCGGACAACGATTGGCTGCGCGCTCAACGGCGTGCTAATCGCAATCGACGCAGTCGCCTACAACGCGTGAAATACTAGACCCCTGAGGATAACGAAGGAATCTGCCGTGACCAATGCAGCTGCACCGCTGTTCGACCTGTCGGAGTTGGATCTGCGGCGCAATGTCGTGCATGTCTGTGCCGGCGGCGAGACGCCGCCCCTTACGCGACATGCCCTGTCCTTTGCTGCCTATCTTCGGGACAAGGGCAACGGCATGCCAGGCCGGGTGTCTCAAAATGACGTGCTTGAACGTGTCAGGGCACGTCTCGGCAAGCTGTGGCACATCGACAGCGACGAAATTGGTGTTGTCAGCAATGTCGCCGAGGGCATTTCAATGGTGTTCGAGAGTATGGTCTGGCAAGACGGTGACAACGTCTGCTTTGATGCAAGCGAGTACCCATCCGTTGTCGCCCCTTTTGTATTGGCGGGCGCCAAGGTGCCCGAGATCCGTTTTGCTGACGGCACAGGTCCCGACCGCATCCTACAGAAGGTCAACAGCCGCACGCGCTTGATCGCGGTGAGCTATGTCTCCTATCTTAATGGCGAGCGTTTTGATCTCGTCAGGCTGCGCGCAAAGGCCGATGAGGTAGGCGCCATACTTATCGTCGATTACTCGCAGGCGGCGGGTTATCTGCCCATCGAGGCGTCTATCGCGGATTTCGCCTTTTCTGCCTGCTACAAATGGTTGTTGGGCGTCACCGGTTGCGCCGTTGCCTATTGGAACAGAAATCGGCAGCCTGGATGGCACCCTGCGACTGGCGGCTGGCACTCGCTGGCCAGCGGTTCGCGGCTGGACTACACTAACGGCCTAACGCTGCGCCAGGATGCGCTGCGCTTCTCGCGCGGAAATCCCTCGCATGCCTCGCTCTATGTGCTCGACGGCGCGCTAGCGTTTCTTGCCGGGTATGACGCGCATGCGATTCAGAACCATGTTCAGACCTTGACAGTCGATCTGCATGACCGGCTCTCGGCCGCAGGAATCGCTGCTTCCACGCCGCGCGATACCAATCGGCATGGGGCGAGCATTTGTATTGACGGCGACTTCGATCAAAGCGTTGTCGACAATCTGCATCGGCGTGGGGTCTACATCTGGGGCGGCAGAGGGCGTCTGCGCATCAGCTTCCACGGATTCAACCAGCGTGCTGAGTTGGACACCATCATGAGGGAACTGCTGGACGAGCTCGCCAAGACAGGTCAACAGTGACCGAAGTAATCGAGCTATGACCGAACCATCCCTGCGTCTTCTGCTTAGCTCGGAGACACACTCCTCGTAGACCATCGCAACACAGCTCGCTTGCATCTCTAAGCCAATGAGATTGAGAACGAAGCAGCGAGTACCAACCGTTTAACTGGGAACCGATGAGAATTGTCTATCAAAATCCGGGCGGATTCAAACATCGGGCGGACACCGTGATCTTTAACGGTGTCGCCTACGTGTCCGGTGCCGTGCCGTCCGACAACTCGTTGGACATCCGCGCCCAGACCGCCCAGGTGCTGACTGAGCTAGACGAGCGTCTCGCACGAGCCGGAACCGACAAGAGCAATCTGCTTTCGGCGACGATCTGGCTCACGGATGTGAACCACGACGTGGCCGCCTTCAACGAGATCTGGAACACCTGGGTGGTGTCGGGTCGAGAGCCGGCACGCGCCTGCATTCAAGCTGCGTTACAGTCCGGTGCACTTGTCGAAGTCGCCGTAATCGCCGCCGTCACGAGATAGAACGTTTGCCCACCATCCGACGCTCACTCTCATTGACAATCGCCTTATGCTCACCGACCGCTGAACTGACCAACGCACACCTGACATGGAATGCGCCACGGAGTATAGCCACATTCGCCTGCCGCCGCGATAAGCGCATCCGTGATCTTTTACCTCGTACGCTGCTCACGCACGTTGAGGGCCATCTCTACCGGCCAGACAAACAATCGGCGCCCTAATTCGCTGACTTGCGGAAGTACGCCAGTACAGCCATTCTCGCCCCCGCGCGGCGCGGCCGGAAAGAAGAGCAGGGGATCCGCGCAGCGCCAGGATAGAAGATGATGATCGGTGTCAGCCAGTTTGGGTCCAGGCTACGCTAGACGCTCACCGGGCGTTGGTTATTTGAACGGCGCTCGGTTGCTTGGCATGTCATTCCCTTTAACATCGCTGCCATCTAGTGCGAAATGATGCTCTCAAGGAATGCCTTGGCTCGCGTGCTCTCCGGCTTCTGAAAGAAGTCCGCGCCTGCCCGGTCCTCGACGATTCTGCCAGCATCCATGAACATAACGCGGTTTGAGACTCTCCTTGCAAAGGCCATCTCGTGCGTTACGACGACCATCGTCATGCCTTCCTTTGCCAGGCCGACCATTACATCGAGCACCTCGTTGATCATTTCGGGGTCGAGGGCCGATGTCGGCTCGTCGAAAAGCATGACTTCAGGATCCATCGCCAGAGATCGAGCGATCGCAACACGTTGTTGCTGGCCGCCGGAAAGACGCGACGGGAGGCGGTCGGCCGCTTCGGTTAGACCGACCCTGGCCAATAGGCTGCGGGCCCTGGTTTCCGCATCGGTCCGGGAGCGATGCAAAACAATCTGCTGACCCAAGCAAATGTTTTGCAGAGCGGTCAGATGCGGAAAGAGCTCGAACTGTTGAAACACCATGCCGACGCGTCGGCGCAGTGCTGGGAGATGCCTTTGCTTGCGAGCAGATAGCTCGACCTCAAGCACTGAAATCTTGCCGCTCTGGAATTCCTCCAGCCCATTCAGGCATCTGATCAGCGTACTTTTTCCGGATCCGGAAGGTCCGCAAACGACGACGACTTCGCCTTTCTGGACGGAGAACGTGCACTCCTTGAGTACCTGTGTGGAACCATACCACTTATTGACGGAGACTGCATGGATCATAAGGCAAGTCCTTTCTTGAGGCGCTCGACCAACGCAGCCCCGCTCGTGCAAATTACCAGGAAGGCCATGGCACTGATCCCATACATCTCGACGATGCGTCCATCCCGCTGCGCGATAGAGTCCGCCGTCGTCAAGAACTCCCTCAGCCCCAGGACGTAAACGAGAGATGTGTCCTGAAACAAAATGATCGACTGGGTGAGGATGGTCGGAACGACGTTGCGGAGCGCCTGCGGCAGAACCACGCGCCGCCACGCTTCAAGTGGCGTCATTCCGACCGAAAGCGCAGCGCTAAATTGATTGCGGCCTACGGAGTTGATACCCGCCCGGATGATTTCGGCAAAGTAGGCTGCCTCGAAAACCGTAAATGCGATGAAGGCCGAGTAGACGGCACCCACCGGGTGACCCGTCAAGACGGGCACCAGAATGTAGAACCAAAAAAGGATAAGGACGAGCGGGAGACTCCGGAACAGATTGATGTAGGCTTTCGCGACCATGCTCACGATGCGTTTTTCACTGAGCCGCATGAGGGCCAAAACGAGCCCGATCGTGAGTCCGCCGGTGACGGCCGTGGCGGTCAATGCAAAATTCAGCGCTAAGCCCGACAGTAACAGTAAAAGGAGACTCGATGACATAGCTACAAAGTCACCCTGTAGTTTCGTTCGATCATCGACATTGCGGCAATGACCAGCGTGGTTAGCGCGACATAGGTAAGGGTCGCGGCGGTGAAAGACTCGATGCCCTGAAACGTATACTCTTCGATGCGGTGCGCTTGCGCGGTCAGTTCAAACACGCCGATGGTCAGGGCAACAGACGAAGTTTTTACAATGCTAATTGCTTCATTAGTGAGTGTCGGCATCTGCAAGCGGTACACGATCGGCAATAGAACGTGGAAGAATGCCTCACTGCGGCTCATGCCGATCGAAAGGGCAGCGTTCATTTGCCTCGTGCCGATCGCAAGCAATGCAGAGCGCACCTGTTCGGCGATACGGGCAGACGTATAGAATCCGAGACACACCATCGCAGTCCAGATCTGCGGCTGCGGCAGGTCGCGCTTCAGCCAATCGCCTGCCGCCTGGGGAAGAACCTCGGGAAGGACATAGAACCAGAGGAACATTTGCAGGAGCAGCGGGATATTCCGAAAGATGCTGACGTAGAACGCCGCGACCTTACGCCACAAAGCAGAAGGCGATTGCCGAAGAATCCCAACAAAGGACCCCAGCGTGAACGCAGCGATCCAGGCGCAAATCGAAATCAGGAGCGTTTGGATGAATCCGGAGAGTAGCCACCAAAGATATGGCTGCTCAACCAGGATGCTCCATTTCCAATTGTAATGCATCGCTTAGTCTGGCAACGCGCCGAGTTCGAATGCGGCCATTAGTAAGGGTGACAGCGGTACGCGGATCGGATCGAACCACTTGTGATAGATCTTTACGGCTTCGCCAGAGCGAAAAAGGCGTGCGAGCGCTTGGTTGCCAAGGAGACGGAACGCGGCGTCATTGCGGCGAACCATGATTCCGTAGGGGTCGAACGAGAGAAGCCGGCCGGTGACCTTGAATTTCTTCGGGTCGTCCGCCTTGGCGGCAAAGCCGTAGAGGATAACATCATCCGAAATGAATGCATCGGCACGTCCGGTCTCGAGAGCGAGCCAGCCCTGAGATTGGTCCTTTGAGGACGAAAGGGTGAGGTTGAGATTCAGCTCCTTGTTCAGTTTTTCTGCTACCCTTTCATTGATGGAGCCGGCCGCGGTGACGATCCGCTTTCCCTTCAGGTCTTCGATCTCGTTGATGCCTGAGTCAGCGCGAACGGCAATTCTCGATCCCGTCACAAACGTGGTAGACAGAAAATCGACCTGCTTTCCGCGAGCCAGTGTGTTGGTCGTGGAGCCGCACTCGAGATCGATTGTGCCGTTCGCGATGAGCGGGACGCGCGTCTGACCGTTGACCGGCACGAACTCCACGGCGAGGTTCGGAAGGTTGAGCTCGCGCTTGATGTTATCGACAATTTGAAGACACAGATCGATTGAATAGCCTTCCGGCTTGCCAGAATTGTCCGGCTGCGAGAACGGCACGGAAGATTCCCGATACCCGATCGTGATCTTTTGCGAGCCTTTGATCTTGTCGATTGTTGGCGATGCTTCTTCGGCGAAGGCAGATGAGCCGCCCACTATCCCAGCCAGTAAAAGTGCAGTGCACAGCATCCGACGCATTGACCTTCCCCTTTATTGATGACGTATACCGTACGTATATTTATTATTGAGTGTCAAGGCGTGGTCTTCAAGACGCGTTTCGCGCGGTGATGGCGGGGCGACGTGCACGCTGCGACATCTCATTCCTAGTCATGCTGAGCCAGCAAAAATGGGTCGTGGTGATCCATGCATGCGGATGGATGAAAGGCGGTCGGGCAATCTGCGTGCGCAGCTACGAGCATTCACGTGACGAATGACTTCATAGCGAAGAAGAATTTGCAAACAGGCGCTCGTCGGCTTCATGTTGGGCGGGAGTCGACGGGATTGTGATGAATTCAGCCAATATCACCGAGAAGCGGGGGCTCGACGACGCTCCGTCAGAGCAACGCCAGTCCTTTATCCCGAAGGCATCTTATGAACGCATTGACGCTGCGGATACATGCCACGCATTCAAAGAGCGAGTAGACATGAAGAGGTTTGGCAATCTTATCGCCGGAAAGTCAGTCCCGGCCGCATCCGGAAAATGGCTCCAGAGCTTGGATCCTTATCGCAATGAGAATTGGTGCGAAATCCCGGACAGCGACGAGACTGACGTAAATGCCGCGGTAGAAGCCGCGCGATCGGCATTCGTGGCGCGCTCCTGGGCGGGCCTTACGGCCACCGCGCGGGGCGCCCTGCTGCGCAAGCTCGGTGACTTGATTTCGGAGCATGCTGAGCACTTGGCCGAGCTCGAAGTGCGCGACAACGGCAAGCTCCTCAATGAAATGCTGGCGCAGCTTCGCTACATTCCGCAGTGGTTCTACTATTACGGTGGCTTGGCGGATAAAGTCGAAGGAAGCGTCCTTCCAATCGACAAGCCCGACCATTTCGTCTTCACGTCGTGGGAGCCACTCGGTGTCATCGCGGCAGTCACTGCCTGGAACTCGCCGCTGCTGCTCCTGACCTGGAAGCTCGCCCCAGGCCTTGCCGCCGGAAACACTTTCGTCGTTAAGCCCTCCGAGCATGCAAGCGCTTCAACCCTTGCCTTTGCCGAGCTCTTTGAGAAAGCGGGCTTCCCGGCCGGAGTAGTCAACGTGGTGTGCGGGTTAGGTCAGTCTGTTGGCGTGCCGCTGGTTTCTCATCCTGGCGTTGCGAAGATAGCATTCACCGGTTCGGATGCCGTCGGTAGGGCGATTAACCGCACCGCGGCAGATGGCCTGAAGCACGTTACGCTCGAATTGGGCGGAAAGTCACCAAACATCGTGTTCGCTGATGCCGATCTCGATGCCGCTGCGGGCGGCGTTGCTTCCGGCATCTTTGCTGCCGCGGGCCAGACTTGCATCGCTGGGTCGCGGCTGCTTTTGCAGCGATCGATTTATGAAGCGTTTCTCGACAAGGTCTTCCATCTGGCCGGATCGATTAAGATTGGTGACCCGCTTGACCCAGAGACCCAGATGGGGCCGCTTGCCAATCCGCCGCACTACAAGAAGGTGTTGAGCTGCATCGCCGATGCCAAAAAGGAAGGTGCAGTCCTTGCGTTCGGCGGTAAGCCCCACGCGCATCCGATCGGCGGTCTGTTCGTCCAGCCGACGATCTTTCGGGACGTCGATAACCGGTCTCAGCTGGCTCAACGCGAGATCTTCGGACCGGTCCTAGCAGTGATCCCGTTCGACGACGAAGACGAGGCGCTGAAGTTGGCGAACAACAGCAACTTCGGCCTCGGCGCCGGTGTCTGGACCAAGGATATGGCGCGGGTCTTCCGCTTCTCCAAAGGTCTTCAGTCAGGAACGGTGTGGGTCAATACGTACCGTTCTCTCGCATATATGGCGCCGTTTGGCGGCGTGAAGAACAGTGGGCTCGGCCGAGAGAGTGGACAGGAGATGATCAAGTCCTATATGCAGAATAAGACAGTGTGGATCAACAACTCCACGGCACCACCCACCAATCCGTTCATCATGCGCCTGGGCTAAGTTTTGGTTGCCGGGATCGGCGTCCAATCTCGGGCTGACTTCGCCGGAGCAATTGGCCCTGCTTCTTGTCAGTCGGCGCCCGAAGCCGACCCATGAATGCACGAGCGCGCCTTAGAGGACCGATGAAGCGACCGCGGGACGGCGTTTCCGTCAACGACGCGCTCCTGCATTGATGCGCGCTTCGGGACGGAGTCCGTATAAGGCGCCTGAATAATGCAATTCGGTATATCCATTGGATTTGCTCAAAACCGGAAGCCCATTGTCCCCGATGGAAAATAAACATTTGTAGCGACGGGGAACGAAATGCAGGCAGGTTCGGCAACTACACTAAACGTCAATGCTGGAGCGCGCCTTGATCGCCTCCCGATCTGCTCCTTCCATTGGCGTATTCTGGCTCTCATCGGCGCGGGAATGTTTCTCGATGCCTTCGACATCTATCTCGCCGGCGGCGTGCTCGGCGCCATAATGAAAGAGGGCTGGTCGACGCTCCAGCTCAACGCGGCCTTCGTGTCTGCGACTTTCATCGGCATGACTATGGGCGCATGGTTTTCCGGAATTCTAGGTGATCGCTACGGTCGACGCTTCACCTATCAAGTCAATCTCGCCATCTTCGGTTTGGCGTCGATAGCTGCGGCGCTGGCGCCGAGCATGACGGTGCTGATCGCCTGCCGATTCGTGATCGGAATCGGCCTCGGTGCCGAAATCGTGGTCGGTTACGCGACTCTGACCGAATTCGTGCCCGCCTCGTCGCGAGGTCGCTGGATTGGGTTGCTCGCAGTCGTCACCAACTTCTCGCTCTTCGTCTCCTCCATGGTAGGCCTGTGGGTCATCCCCAATTTCGGCTGGCGATACATGTTCGCCATCGTTGGGGTTTTGGCGATGGTCGTCTGGGTGATGCGCAAGTCGATGCCCGAATCCCCGCGCTGGCTCGCCGCCCACGGTCGGGAGAAGGAAGCCGAGCAGATACTTCAGAGAATCGAGGCCGAGGCCGCGAAAAAGGGGCCGCTGCCGCCGGTCCAGGTCTCCACCCGCGAAGAGCAACCGGCCGGGTCGGTTTGGAAACTGTTTCAGCCGCCGTATCTTGGGCGCACCTTGCTCGGCTCGCTTCTGCACATCGTCGTAGGATTCAGCCTGTATGGCTTCATCGGTTGGCTGCCGACCTTCCTCATCAAGGACGGCCACAGCATGGTGTCCTCGCTCGGATTCACCACCCTGATGTCGCTTGGAGGACCCGTCGGCTCGCTGATCGGACTGGCCCTGGCGGACATGGTGGGCCGGAAGGCGTCCATCGTCGGATCGTCGACGGCCGCGGCCGCCTTCGGCATTGCCTATCCGTTCATGCCTGACGGCGCCCCTCTCGTCGTTGTTGGTTTCTGCCTCGTCTCGGCCATCTACGTCATGTTGGCGACGGGCTTCGCTATGCATGTGCCGGAGCTTTTTCCGACCCGCTATCGTCTCCGCGGCACGGCGATCTGCGCAACCGCCGGGCGCATCACGACGGCGCTCGTGCAATTCGCCGTCGTTGCGATCTTCGCTTGGCAAGGACTGCTCGGGGTGCTCGGAACTCTTGCGGGCATTCTTGTATTCCAGGCTCTCGTCTTTCTCATCTTCGGCTTCGAGACGAAGGGACGCGCGTTGGAGGACGTCGCGGAAACTTCCGAAGGCCAGCCCTCGGCGACTGCAACGGGCTCGGTCGCCGAAGCCGGCACCTAGTGCCTACTTCGACGCAGCGCAGACCTGCTGGATGTGCGAACGAAGCCAGCGGTTTGCGTTGCTCTGATCGTAGCGCCGATGCCAGTACATCATCCAGGAGAACGGCTCGGATTTGAAGGGGACGTCGAACATCTGCAGATCTTCGTCCATCAGAGACGCGGCGAGTTGTCCGGGCATTACCGCCAAGAGATTGGTTTGCTTGAGTACATGAGGAACGACCAACCAGTGCGGGACATTCAGCACGATCTTTCGTTGATGCCCAAGCTCGCCGAGGACGTCGTCGACGAATCGCAGGTCCGTCGGGCTCATGGAGACCTTCATATGCTCCTGCGCGATGAAGTCGTCGAATGCGATGGTCTTCTTGCGCGTGATCGGATGCGACTTTCGCATGATGCAAACCATGCGGTCGCGAAGCAGCTTGTGAGAACGGATGGCGTTCGAATGATCCAGACCCATGCTGATGGCAAGATCGATCTCATCGCGCTCCAAGGCGTCGATTGTCTGCGCCGGCGGCAAGTGCAGCACGTTGAAACCGATTCCCGGCGAGCTGCGTGCTTGGGCGACGATCTGCGGCAACAGCATGCAGGCCAGAATATCGGACATGCGGATGGTGAACGTTTGTCGGGCAGTAGCGGGGTCGAATCCGCTGTCGCTCTCCAGGACGCGTTCGACCTGGCGCAGCAGTTGACGGATGGGATCGATGAGCTCGAGAGCGCGCGGGGTCGGCTTCATGCCGGTCGCGGTTCGCACGAGAAGCTCGTCGGAGAACATTCCTCGGAGACGGCTCAGCGCGTTGCTCATGGCGGGCTGGCTAAGCCCGACCTTGTCCGACGCTTTGGTGACGTGTCGCTCGGAAAGAAGCGCGTCGAGCGCAACCAAAAGGTTCAAATCGATCGATCGAAGATTCATATTTCCTCGAATCCATTATTGATCTCGTCAATTATTGATAAGACGAATAACTCAAGAAAACAAATCCATTTTTCAAATGACCGGCTCAGGCCTACGAATAGTCCGTCAAGCGCAACCTGAGGGAAAAACTCCATGAGCTACGAAAACATCAAGAAGGACGTCAAAGTCTGCATGTTCGACCAGTACGGCACGGTCGTCGATATGCAGGGCGGCCTCGTCAAGATCGCGACCCCGTTCCTCAAGGAGAAGGGCTGGACGGGCAACCCGAACTCCTTCGTCACCTGGTGGCGTCGTACCCACTTCGAGAACTCGATGATCGACGCGCTGCTTCACCGCGAGCATACGCCGTATCGCGAGATCGGCCACCGCGCGGTCTCCGCCGTCATGGCCCGGGCCGGCATCAAGCATACGAAGGACGAAGTGAAGTATCTCGTCGGCGAGATCGAGAAGCTCGAGTGCTTCCCGGAAGTGCCGGCGGCTCTGGCCAAGCTGCAGACCAAGTACAAGCTGGTCGTGCTCTCCAACGGCGATCGCGACATGCTCGAAACCGCCAAGCAGTATCACAAGGTTCCATTCGACGGCGTGATCTCCGTCGCCGAGGCGAATTCCTTTAAGCCGCACCGCGCGACCTACACGAAGGCGGCCGAGATCCTCGGTCTCAAGATGGATCAGGTTCTGTTCGTCGCCAACCATGCCTTCGACGTCATCGGGGCCAAGTCGGCGGGCATGCGCACGGCGATGATCAACCGGCGTAATCGGCCGTTCGAAGAGACGCCCCACAAGCCCGACATCACGGTCGAAACGATGAAGGATCTGGCGGATGCGATCGTCTAGTACAGAAGCTCTCTCCGGCATCAAGGTCCTAGACCTCTGCCGCGTCGTCTCCGGTCCATTTGCCACCATGCATCTCGGCGATCTCGGGGCGGACGTCGTTAAGATCGAGGCCCCCCGTATCGGCGACGAAAGTCGCCGATACGGCCCCCCGTTCGTCAACGGGGAGAGTTCGTACTTCCTATCGGTCAATCGCAACAAGAGAAGCTGCGCGATCGACCTGAAGTCGCCGGCGGGCAGGGACGCGGTGATCGCGCTCGCAAAAGTCGCCGACGTCGTGATCGACAATTTCAGGCCCGGAACGCTCGACAAGTGGGGCCTCTCCTATGAGGCACTCAGTTCAGGGAATCCCAACCTCATCCAGTGCAGCATCTCGGGCTTCGGTCGTACCGGGCCCGACGCGAGCCGGCCTGGCTACGATCTCATCCTGCAAGGCGAGTCCGGCGTCATGGATATCACCGGGGATCCAGACGGTCCCCCGATGAAGGTGGGCACCTCGATTGCCGATCTCGTGACCGGACTGTACGCTTCGCAGGCGGTCCTGGCTGCGCTCATGAAGCGCGAGAAGAGCGGCGTTGGAGGGCGCGTGGACGTGTCAATGCTCGACTCCATGGCCTCTCTGTTGACGTTCAATGCTGGAATGTACTTCGCCTCCGGGGAGAGTCCGAGGCGCCGAGGCAACGTGCATCCCACGATCAGCCCTTACGAAACGTTCGAGGCGAGCGACGGCTGGCTCAACCTCGGTGTCGCCAATGACAAGTTCTGGTCGCTCTTCTGCGATCTCATCGGTCGCAAGGACGTTCTGACGGACCCTCGTTTCGACGCGGCCCCCAAACGTGCGGCGAACCGTGCTGCCTTGGCCGAAATCCTTTCACCGATCATCGCGAAGCGATCGCGTAGTGCCTGGATCGAACTGCTTCACGGAGCAGGGATCCCGTGCGGGGCTATCAGAACAGTTGGGGAAGTCTGCGAGGCCCCGCAATTGACCCAGCGCAACATGGTCCAGACCGTAACGCACAGGGTCGCCGGAGAGGTCAAGTTCGTTGCGCGTCCATTACGCTTCGACGATCTTCCTCCCGCACCATCCACTCCACCCCCGACCCTGGGCGAGCACACCTTCGAGGTGTTCGAGGATTGGCTTGGTTGGACGCGCAAGGATGTGTCCAAGTTCGCCGATAACGGAGCTTTCGGGACTGCCGTTCACAAGCAGTCGGCCGAGTGAGAGAACAGGCGAATGGACACCACCCAAGCTCGAGAGATCATC
This sequence comes from Bradyrhizobium sp. USDA 326, assembly GCF_049739485.1. Taxonomy (NCBI): domain Bacteria; kingdom Pseudomonadati; phylum Pseudomonadota; class Alphaproteobacteria; order Hyphomicrobiales; family Nitrobacteraceae; genus Bradyrhizobium; species Bradyrhizobium sp. USDA 326. Next base: position 590,359 of record NZ_JBMGQA010000001.1, on the reverse strand, counting down.
GAGGCAGCTGTCGGCGACGGCCGACAGGAATTTGGATCGTTCTTCCTGTCGCGTCTGTTCGGCATGACGGTGTCGTACGAGGGCTGCTACTGTCTCGTTTCTCTCGACGTTGAGCCCTTCATGTTCAATCCCCAAGGGTCGCTCCACGGGGGTGTTCTCGCCACGGCACTGGATATCTCGATGGGGCATCTGCTCAAGCATCACTTCGGTGCCGGAGCGACGCTTGAAATGAAGGTCCAGTATTTTGCCCCGGTTCGTAGCGGCCTGGTGACGTGCCGAGCAACCTTTCTGAAGAAGGGGCGCAAGACCTTCTTCTTGCAATCGTCGGCCCTGGACGGCACCGGCGAGACGATTGCGCATGCGACGTCGACTTGGAAGCAGCTGTAAGCGGCGCTTCGACAATCGCCGCGAGGGCTCCGACTGCATCGGGAGAGTTTTCTGAATTCGGTCCAACATCCCGAATGGTTTCGACTGGTTCTCCCAAACTAGCGCGGCGAATGTCGCCGCGCGCCTTTTTGGGGATTTCAGGAAGCTGCCATAGGGTGACCGAAACAGCGTGCCGCCAAAAAGAAAATGGGACCCGTACGAAGCGACGTGCCTGACGAGGGAGAAGGCCAGATGAAAGCCGTATATTTTCTTGGGAATAGAAGGCTAGAGGTTCGGGATGTCCCGGATCCAGTCCCTGGTCCCGGCGAAGTGATTTTGGAGATCAAGGCCTCCGGCATGTGCGGGACCGATCTCAAATACTATCGGGCAGCCGGCGGGGCGGATTCGATAGGGCTGAACAAGCGATCCGACAAACCCGTCATCGCGGGTCACGAACCTTGTGGCGTCGTCGCTGAGGTCGGCAAGGGCGTGTGGAGCGCGCTCGCCAAGATTGGCAGCCGTGTGATGAACCATCACTACGCGGGCTGTGGCTGTTGTCATCAATGCCGCAGCGGATGGACGCAGATGTGCGATGAAGGTTCGACCACTTTCGGTGCCAACGGCGACGGTGCGCACGCCAGATACATGAAGGTGCCCGCCGACTCGCTGATCGCGCTGCCGGATGCCCTGTCGTTTCAGGCAGGCGCCGCTATCTCCTGCGGCACGGGAACGGCGTGGGGAGGTCTCGACCGTCTCGGATTGCGCGGGAACGAGACGGTCGCGATCTTCGGCCAGGGACCGGTCGGCCTAAGCGGGACACAGCTGGCAGCGGCAATGGGGGCCCGCGTCATTGCGTTGGATATCGATGCGGGACGTCTCCAACGCGCAAAGGAGTTTGGAGCGCACGAGCTCGTCAATGCGCGATCGGACAATGTCGTCGATGCCATTCGTGAGTTGACCGGCGGACACGGGGTCGAGTGCGGCATGGATTGCACCGGCTCTGCTGAGGCTCGATCTGCAGCCATCAAGTCGGTCCGAAAGTGGGGGCGCGTCGTCTTCCTCGGGGAGGGAGGCGACGTTACGATCGACGTCAGCAACGACATGAACCGAAAGCAACTATCCATTTTCGGAAGCTGGACGTTCAGCAAGAACGGACAGGCCGAGTGCGCGCGGTTCGTTTCGGAACGAAAGCTGGACGTCGACAGCCTCTTTACGCACTCTTGGTCGATCGAGGCCGCCGAGGAAGCCTATCGCCTGTTCGACACCCAGACGACCGGAAAGGGCGTTTTGGTGCCCTAGCGGCAGGCGCCGGTCAAAAGCGTCATCTTGGATCGGACCGTTAGCCCGCCGCGTCCCCGGCGGGCTACTGTGATTTGCCGCAACAATATCCCAATCACAAATTTGAATTGGCGTCACGAAGTTGGTACCGCCAGTGTTCCGCTCCCAGAAGCAAGAGCGGAGTGCAAATCGTCTCCGCGCAAATACATGGCGGGACGGAAGCATGAAGTGCATGTTGAGTGTCGCGGCAGGATGTTGCATGGCCATTCTCGCGGTCAGCGACAGTTCGGCGCAGGTCTCGGACGGCGTCGTCAAGCTCGGCGTACTGACCGACATGAGCAGCGTCTATGCGGACGCCTTGGGGAAGGGGTCGGTCGTCGCCGCCCAAATGGCGATCGACGATTTCGGGGGTACTGTCCTCGGCAAGCCGATCGAATTGGTGTTCGCCGATCATCAGAACAAGCCGGATGTCGGAAGCTCGACCGTTCGTCAATGGTTCGACTCCGAAAAGGTCGATACCGTCATCGACGTAGCGACGTCGTCAGTGGCGCTTGCCGTTCAACAAATCGCACGGGACAAGAAGCGCATCGCATTGATGTCGGGCCCCGCTTCGTCCGATCTCACGGGCAAGTCCTGCTCGCCCTACACGGTCCATTGGACCTACGATACGTACGCCTTGGCGAAGGGCACCGGAACGGCGGTAACAAAACAGGGAGGAGATTCCTGGTTCTTCGTCACCGCGGACTATGCTTTCGGCCAAGCGCTTGAGCGAGACACGACAAAAGCGGTCGAGGCAAACGGGGGCAAAATTCTAGGATCTGTCCGATCTCCCCTGAATTCGCCCGACTTCTCGTCCTTTCTGCTGCGGGCGCAGGCATCCAAAGCGCGGGTCGTCGGGTTTGCTCTGGCTGGCAACGACGTAACGAACGCTATCAAACAGGCTTCCGAATTCGGCTTGGTCAGTTCGGGACGACACCTCGCAGGATTGCTTCTTTTTCTGGCCGATGTTCATGCTCTTGGGCTCCAGACGGCACAGGGATTGACCATTACGGTTCCTTTCTACTGGGACATGAACGACGAAACGCGGGCATTCGCCAAGCGCTTCATGGCTCGGCACAACGGATCGGCGCCGGACTTCGCCCAGGCGGGCGTCTATGGCGCGACGTTGTTCTATCTCCAGGCGATCAAGGAAGCGGGCACGGACGATCCCGACGAGGTGATGGCCAAGATGCGCGAAATGCCGATCAACGACTTCATGACAAAGAACGGTCGCTTGCGGGAGGACGGACGGGTCGTCCGAGACATGTATCTGGCGCAGGTCAAGAAGCCCTCTGATTCGTCTGGGTCGTGGGATTTGCTCAAGATCCTCGACACAATTCCGGCCAAGGACGCATTCCGGTCTCTAGAAGAAAGCGAGTGTCCGCTCGTCAAGAAATGAGACAAGCAGTCGAAGACGGTTGTTCGCGTTCAAGGAGCGATCGGCAGACGTGCATTTCGAGGCTCTGACCGACTCACGGTAAAGGAGCTTTGGCATGGAACGATTGAGGGGTGGTGATCGCGACGTAGCCTACATCGACGTCGGTGATGGCGCGCCCCTGGTGTGTATTCACGGCTCGCTCAGCGACTGCCGTGTGTGGACTCCGATACTCGAGCTCCTGTCCAGCCAGTATAGATCAAAATGCAGATCGACACGGTCTGCATTCACGCGACTCGCCTGTTGCGGTGGCGACGGCCAGATTAGTACGGCAAACCTCGAGGAAGCCAGGATCGACCTCACGAGCTTCGTGCGTAAGAAGCCAAGGCGTCCCTGAGCACCTTGTGTAAGAAGGATTTCACGAGTGTCGCCAACTTGGCTGGCTTCTCCATCGGAATCATATGGCCGGACTCGCGCACGATCTGAACTGTCGAGTTGCGGATTCCGATGTTGAGCTCAAGCGCCTCGTCGAGGTTGCGGATCCGATCCTGCTCGCCGGCAACGATGAGAGTCGGGCAGCGTATCTCGCCTAGCCGCCTGAAGTCGCTCTCACGGATGAGGCCAGATTGCCGCACAAATGCATCGTGACCGAGGCGGACCCCCATGGCGCGGATACGGGAGACGAGATCGGAATCGCAGGCGCGCGAGGGATGTAGGGACGCCTCGATCGACGATCGGCTAACTCCCTTGAAGGGATGAGCGGGAAGACTCGCCGCCAAGGCCTTCCGCCGGGCCTGGTCTGTGGTATCGGCGCGGGAAGACGTCGCCACCAGCACCAGAGCATCCACCTTGTCCGGAGCTAATCTGGCGATTTCGCGCGCGACGTAGCCTCCGAGAGAGAAGCCGATGAGCGCAAACCGCTCCGGAGCCTCTACGATCGCGCGCCGAGCCATATCGGGGATGCTGTCATCCATGCTGATATCGGCATGGACGATAGGGCCGAATTCCTCCAGTTCCTTCGCAAGCGGAGCCCACAACTCCTTGTCGGCCATAAAACCAGGAACAAGGACGAGAGCCATCGCGACGAGCCTAGGCCTCGGCCTGGGCCTGGCCGAGCAGGTCGCACCGGAATCGATAGGTGTTGGCCGCGCCGTCGCGAAGCGGGACCGTTCGCGGCTGATCGCCGGGCGAGATCTTCAGGACTGCGAACGTGAGGCCGGTCAATGAAAGGATGTCGGTACGCAGTGCCGGGATTTCGTCCTGGCGACGGATCGTCCGCGTGCCTTGGATGCCGCAGGCGGCAGCGACTGCGGCCAGATCGGTCCCGAAGCCCGTCGCGGTGGCCTGCATGCCCGTTTCAGCGTATTGCTCGTTGTCGAGCACAACAATGCTAAGGTTCTTCGGCTTGTGCTGCGCCACGGTCGCTAGACTGCCCAGTCCCATGAGCATCTCGCCATCCCCGGTGAACACGACAACCGGATGATCGGGCTTCGCCAGCGAAAGGCCGAGCCCGACCATGGTTGCGGATCCCATCGCTCCCCAATTGTAGAAGTTCAGCGGATGGTCTCCTGACGCGTTGACATCATAAACTGGCGAACCCAAGCCGGCCACCACGATCAACTGCTTCCGGTCTGATAGTATCGTTGCGACTGCGCTTCGACGCTCTATCATTAGAGTCCCCAGTTCTTGCGTCCGATCATGCGCTGCGACAGCAACACGGCGACTGAGCGATTTGAGAAGAAGGCATGATCGATCGCACCCGAGACGATGTCGCCGGTGGAGCCAGGCTCTTCGACCCGGAATACGTCGAATCCCATGAGCTCGAGTGCAGCCGGCGTTCGCTTTCCCATCGGAATCTGCCAGGGCACAAATTCCGCAAACTCGCCGCGCATCGTAATGAGAATGACGAGAGGCATGCGGCAATTTTCGGCGATGGAGAATTGATTGAGGCAATTGCCGACGCCGCTCGATTGCATCAGGAGCACGCTTTTGACGCCCCCGAGCCAAAGTCCTGCGCAGAGCCCGACACCTTCCTCTTCGGTCGTCAGAACGGAAGTGGTAATTTCCGGGTCCGACGTGCAGAGGGAGATGAGACCTTGATGCCCACCGTCCCGCACATAGGGCACGTTGGTGATCTTCGCGGCCTTGAAGGCTGCATAGATGTCACGCTGCCAGGCTTTGATCTTCTGTTCCGGATTATCGTGTGACTTGGTCGCGGGTCCCATTTCGTTCCATACCCAAAGAGAGCCGGGAGCACGAAATCACAGCATCCGGCTCCGAGGGAAATCCATTTTTCCTCTGTGAGTATTCGTATTCCGAATAGCGGCGAGGGGGCCGTCCACATTTGGAGAGCAAATGCGGCCATACGAAACATCGAGTCGCCTCTCGCTCAATCCTGAATGTGAGACCATCGGAGGAAGTGGGTGTTACGATTCCTAGCGGCAGCTCTTCTGTTCTGCAGCGTGGTTTCAGGTTCTCCCGCGTCAGGACAAGAGATCGTTCCGTCGGCACGCTGAAGTTCGCGCATTGCGGTGCGGCCTTCTACATGAAGAGCTCGCGGCGAAGTACGGCTTATGGTGCTAGAGAGCGTGTTCGCCAAAGGCACCGACATCTATCCCGCGATGATTACCCGGATCGATCGACGTCGCGGCCAGCGCTGCGGACGGAGCTATCGCGGCACGCGCGAATGGTGTCCCGCTCGATATCGTCGCCAGGTTCGCCAATGGTGGCGCCAGAATACTTGTCAGGCGTGGATCCGACATCAAGCCGGTCGCCGACCTGAAGGGACACAAGGTCGCAACAGCGCGAGGTGGCGCGCAAGATCTGAGGCTCTTGGCGTCAGTCGAGAAGGCTAGTCTCACCTGGTTGGACCGGCCGGACAAGGATGTCAAGTTGCTCTACCTGGGTTGCAGTGACTTGAACCAAGCGCTTGCCCACGGTCTCGTCGATGCAGCTTGCAAATCGGAGCCGCAAGCTGGGATCGCCATATAGCGGGGGGCTCTTGCCCGAACTGACAAGGCCTTACGACGCCGAGATCGGCGACCCCGTCGACGGGGTTGTTTCAGAAGAACCCAGAGTTTGCAAAGAAAATACGTGAGGGAGGTCTTCTTCGAGGGATCACTCAGCTCGGGCGAATACCGCAGTGCCATGGAGAACGCACAGCCGGTGTTGGACATCGATCCAAAGTAGATCGACGTGACTGCGTTTATTGTTGTCATCGTTGCCGAAATGATCGCGGTCTCCGATGGCCTTGGATTCGGATACTGGAAGTTCGCGAACAGATGCGATCCGACAGGGTCATGGCCGCCATGATCACCTATCGGACTGCTCGGCCTCGTGATCGACATAGGCGTTTCCCGGCTAAGAGTCCCATCGTCAGATCTGGAGGAAATTCGGCAAAATCTAAAAGTATTCGTTAGTGAGCGGGCAGGCGAAATCGTCACTCGACTTCCCGCGAAGAGGTCCGGCGGAAGACGCGCTTGATCCATGAAAAGCGCGGAAGAGTAAACGCAATTCGACGGGGTCGGTGACCGATATATCCACCAGCCAAATAGCGCGATTGCGATTATGAATTGGACCGCTGCGTTCGGCAGGCGGCAGAATTCGCTGATGTGCGATCGAATGGTCGGCCGACGAGGGGCATGGGAGAATTAACGTCCTCCATCCCAGCTCGTATCACCGGAGCAGCCCAGGCGATCGTCGACCCTGCCGTATATCCTGAACGGCTTGCGCTCGATCTCCCCGTTTCGGGGCGCGCGGTGGCGACGACAGGAAAAGCTTAAAGCTCAGTGTGTACAAAAATAGTGAGGGGTCCTATCGTGCGAGTTCTTGTCACTGCCGTTACTTACTTTCTCATGGCCGTTACGGTGTTGGCAGAAGTACCAGGCGCGTTGGCCGCAGCGGAGTGGCCAACGAGGATTGTCAAGATCATCGTTCCATACGGGCCGGGTGGCGGCGTCGACGGCTTTGCTCGACCAATTGCATCGGTACTGAGCGAGCAATTGCCATTCAGAATAATCATAGAAAATCGGGCCGGAGCCGGAGGTACAATCGCCGTTCAGGCGGCCGCGAAATCTCCGGCCGACGGTACGGTCTTGCTCGCTGGTGGCGTACACCAGCCGATGGCCGAGGCCGTGTATCCGATACGAGGCTACCGGATCGATAAGGACTTTGTACCGATCGCAATTACCGCGGAAGTCCCGAATGTGCTAGTCGTTCCAGCAGATGCACGCTCAACACCGTTGCCGACATCATCAAGGAAGCGAAGGCTAATCCTGGAAAACTCACCTATTGCTCGTCCGGCAATGGTACCTCCCAGCACATCATCGGTGAGATGTTTAAGCGCAATGCGGACGTGGATATTCTGCATATTCCCTACCGAGGGACCGCGCTGGCGCTGACTGACCTCATAGCCAATGTCTGCGACATGATGTTCGATGGGATGGGAACTTCCGCTCCGCAGATTGAGGGCAAGAAGTTAAAGGCATTGGCGCTCACGGGCAGCAAGAGATCGTCGCGGTTTCCGGACATCCCGACGTTCACAGAGGCAGGCGGACCGGAGCTAGATGCGTCGATCTGGTACGCAATCTGGGCGCCGGCCAACACGTCGAACGATTTGGTCGGTCAGATAAGGAAGGCCGTGAAAGATTCGCTCTCTAATCCCAACGTCATGCGTGCTTGGAAAATCCAAGGCGCCGTAATCCCGAGTATCAAGGACGAGGAAATCGCATCATTCGTAGAGCGCGAGACCGCTCACTGGACAAAAACAGTCAAAGACCTGGGAATCAAAATCGATTGAGCGCCGCTACGGCGAATTCTGAACGAACGGAAATCCGAGATTACTCAGGTCGATCGTGAGATCCTCTAGCGATTGCTTTTGCAATAATCTGAGCAGACGCCGCTGATTATTTCTGGCGTGTTCGGGAAGCAATTGCGAGAGCGCTGGCCTATCCTTTGATGCGTAGTGCTCGATGATTAGCTCGTGCTGGCCGATGTTGGCTTCGAATTGTGAAGCCTGGTGGGCGGGCTCTTCGCTTTCGGAAAGATAGATGTAGACATTCAGGCGTCGCACATGACGGTGCGTCGACTCGGCAAAGTCATAAAAGAGATTGTTTCCGACGGTCCGATGCAAACGCAAGTGAAAGGCTTGGTTTAGAAGAGTAATGTCGAGGAATTGGCGGCGCTTGACGCTTTCGACATATCGGCTCTGAATTTCCTTGAGGTCAGCAAGAGCGGTGGGATCATCCAGGTTGGACAGCTGACCCAGTATGGTCTCCGCCAATTCGTGAGCAACGATGACCTGGCCCATCTCGTTCAGGTCGAGCTTCCGGACGTAAGTACCGCCACGTTGCGGTCTTATCGTCACGAAGCCTTCGGCGACTAGGCGATTGATTGCCTCGCGGGCCGGGGTCCGACCAAGCTTAAATTTCTCAATCAGGAGACGTTCGTCGATGCGACTGCTCGGCTCGATCGTCATGTCTATGATCTTTGATCTGATCAGATCGAGGGCCGCGTCGGCCTGCGTTGCGAGAGCCGGGTCGATTGCGGCATCACGCTCCGATCTCTCCTTGGCTTTGGAGGCTGCGGCAGGGGCTTTCTTGGTTCTCTTCGGCATTTGCGTTGTGTCCAGGCTCCGTGCATCCGGTCTACATCAAACGGAGCGTTGGTGGGAGGGCGCGTCTTGACAATGCGAGTAAAATATACGTAACATATATTTATGGCGCCGTGCCAGGACGCCTTTCTTTCCAGGGCTCCATCGACGATCCGCGAGGCGGTCGAGCGGAGGGCGTGTCTTCCCACGTTCAGCCTCGTACGGGCGATCCACGGCGGCCGCCGGCACGGCTTTCGAACTGACGATGCCGTATTCAAACGGCGGTGCTCCGGAGACTCAATGACGGCGTATTCGCATCATCACAATTCCAAGAGGCTCACGCCACTCACCGAGGGGAGTGCAGCAGAGGCCACGCGAAACCTTCAGGAATGGGCCGGCGCCGTGCACGAAATCCGAACTTGGCCAGAGTATGCGCCGCAACCATTGCACTCGCTGGACAGAACTGCGCGTGAGCTGGGCGTCGGACGGATCTTCTACAAGGATGAGAGCCAACGCTTCGGCCGGGAGCTTGCAAGCTTCAAGGCGCTGGGTGCGCCTTATGCAATAGCCTCGCTCTTGCGGGACGAAGTCGAGCGCATCACGGGGGAGCGGCCGACTACCAAGGAACTCCGCAAAGGAAAGTACCGCCACATCACGGAGCGCGTCACTGTGTGCGTGGCCACTGACGGCAATCAAGGCCGCGGCTTGGCCTACGGAGCCAGAGAGTTTGGTTGCCGGTGCGTCATCTACATCCACGGCCACGTCAGCCCTGGGCGGAAGGAAGCGATCGAGAAGTACGGAGCGATCGTCATTCGGATCAACGGAGAGTACGAAGCGTCGGTCGCCCGTGCAAAGGAAGATGCACGGATGAATGGCTGGCACTTCGTCAGCAGCACGTCTTGGGACGATTTCAAGGAGCAGCTGCCGCGTTACGTGATGAACGCCTATATGGTCATGGTCGAAGAAGCTCTTGGCCAGCTTCCTGATGTCGACCAGGTGACGCACGTGTTCGTCCAAGGCGGAGTCGGGAGCATTGCCGCGGCCATCTACATGGGGTTCAAGCGTCGCTGCAAGACGACGCCTCGCTTCGTTATGGTCGAACCGGTAGAGGCGGATTGTCTCTATCAGTCCGCGGTCAAGGGTAAGCCTTCGCCGTCGTCTGGATCGCTCCACACGATCAGTGCCGGTCTCGCCTGCCGGGAGGTTTCGCCTGCCGCCTGGAAGGTCCTCGAGTGGCTCGGAAGCGACTTCATCTGCATTCCTGACGCCTGGGTGGTGGATGCCATGAAGGCATTGGCCGATGGTGGCGGTGATATGCCGATCGTGAGTGGGGAGTCAGCAGCCGGTGGTATGGGAGTTGTCTTGAAGGCAGCCTCGGATCCGGGCCTGCAAGAGGCGCTCGGCCTGGATTCCTCCAGCCAGGTGGTTCTCTTTGGTTGTGAAGGAGCGACCGATCCGGAGATCTACGAGAAGATCGTTGGAGCGAAGGCAGACGACGTGTTCGCCCGGCAGCCTAAGTCGAAGGCCTAGCCCGATGACGTCGGCGCGGCGGTTGGAGTCAACTGCCGCGTCCAACTCCTCAATCCGAGACGTTAGATGACCGATATGCTGCCGGCGGACGAGATCCGTACGCTATTCTCGCGCGCGATGTCCAATATGTACAGGGCTGAGGTCCCTCAGTACGGCGCGCTGATAGAGCTCGTTTCTGACGTAAACGCGCAGATCCGTTCGGACAATGCCGGGCTGGACCGGCGTCTCCACGCCAATGGCGAGACCGAACGGTTGAGCCTGGAGCGTCATGGCGCCATCCGATTGGGTACCCCGGAGGAATTGGCGACCATTCGCAGGCTTTTCCGGGTGATGGACATGCATCCCGTCGGCTACTACGATCTGTCGGTGGCCGGCGTGCCGGTTCATGCTACGGCCTTCCGCCCTATCGAGCTGGAGGCTCTTCGTCGCAACCCATTCCGGGTCTTCACTTCGCTTCTGAGGCTGGACCTGATCCCCGATGTGGCACTGCGCGAGGAGGCTGCGGCCATTCTTGCACGCCGCAAGATCTTCTCGCCGCGATGCTTGGAGTTGATTGAACATGCCGAGCGGGAAGGGGGACTCCAAGCCGCCTCGGCGCAGGCCTTCGTTCTCGAAGCGCTGAACACATTTTGTTGGCACAGCGAGTCAATGGTCTCGTCCGGAACCTACAAGCGCTTGCGCGCGGCCCACCCGCTGATCGCTGATGTGGTCTGCTTCAAGGGACCGCACATCAACCACTTGACGCCGCGTACGCTCGACATTGACGCCGTTCAAGATAGAATGGTGGAGTTCGGCATGAGCCCGAAAGCTGTGGTCGAAGGGCCGCCGCGCCGGAACGTCCCAATCCTGCTTCGACAGACAAGCTTCAAGGCGCTCGAGGAGAAGATCGGGTTCAGATCGACGAGCGACGACGACACCGAAGCCGGAGTTCACTCCGCCAGGTTCGGAGAAGTCGAGCAGCGAGGCGTCGCTCTGACTCCAAAGGGGCGTTTGCTTTACGACCAGCTTCTTCGACGGGTCCGGGAAGCCGTGCAGATAGGTGCCGATGGTACCCATGCTGACGCCTATCAGTCCGCGCTTGCAGATCGCTTCCAAGAGTTCCCGGACGACGAGGACAGTCTTCGCAAAGAAGGCCTCGCGTTCTTCCGCTATGTCCCCACGGGGAAAGCAGGCTCCAGCGAGGGTCTTGGTCTCGACGAACTCGTATCGAACGGTCACGTCCGGGCCGAGCCGATAACCTACGAAGACTTCCTGCCGGTGAGTGCTGCTGGAATCTTTCAGTCGAACCTCGGCGATGAAAGCCAACAGAATTATGCCGAGCGGTCGGCCAAGTCGGCATTCGAGCAAGCGCTTAACGCTATCGTCGCGGATGAGATTGCCCTCTACCGGGCGGCCGAAGAGGACTCGATCGCCGAGTGCATGCGCAACCGGGCCTAGCAGACGACTCTCGCTCGGCCTGCTCGGCTCCGGTCGTATCGCAGCACTCGGAGCCGCTCAAGAGAATGCCTGAATACCGGTAATCGCACGGCCGAGAATCAGCGCGTGGACGTCGTTGGTGCCTTCGTAAGTGTTCACCGTCTCGAGGTTTTGTACGTGCCGCATGACGTGGAACTCGCTCGAAATACCGTTGCCGCCGTGCATGTCGCGGGCGGCGCGGGTGATATCGAGCGCCTTGCCGCAGTTGTTGCGCTTGACCACCGAGATCATCTCCGGCGCCATCTGTCCCGAGTCCATCAGCCGCCCGACCTGAAGAGAAGCCTGTAGACCGAGGGATATCTCCGTCAGCATATCGGCGAGCTTCTTCTGGATCAGTTGGGTCGCGGCGAGCGGTCGGCCGAACTGTTTGCGGTCGAGCACGTATTGCCGCGCCCGATGGAAGCAGTCTTCGGCGGCCCCCATTGCGCCCCAGGAGATCCCGTACCGCGCGCGGTTGAGGCAGCCGAACGGACCTTTCAGTCCAGAGACGTTCGGCAGCAGCGCACTCTCCGGCACGACCACGCCGTCCATCACGATCTCGCCGGTGACCGAGGCGCGTAGTGAGAGCTTGCCCTTGATCTTCGGCGCGGAAAGTCCCTTCATGCCCTTCTCGAGTACGAAGCCGCGGATCTGGTTGTCGTGGGCGGCCGACTTCGCCCAGACGACGTATACGTCGGCGATGGGCGCGTTGGTGATCCACATCTTCGAACCGGTCAGCCGGTAGCCATCGGCGACCTTCTCGGCACGCGTCTTCATGCCGCCCAGATCGGATCCGGCGTCCGGCTCCGTCAGCCCGAAGCAACCGACCCACTCGCCGCTGGCGAGCTTCGGTAAATAGCGTTTCCGCTGCGTGTCGTCGCCGTAGGCGAAGATCGGATACATGACCAGCGAGGACTGCACGCTGTTCATGGACCGGTAGCCGGAATCCACCCGTTCGATCTCTCGCGCGACGAGACCGTAGGATACGTAGCCCGCGTCGGCGCAGCCGAATTCTTCGGGAAAGGTCACGCCGATCAGACCGAGAGCGCCCATCTCGCGGAAGATCTCGCGGTCCGTCTCCTCGTTCAAGTAGGCCTGGGTCACGCGCGGAAGCAGCTTCTCCCGAGCGTAGTCCCGGGCCGTGTCGCGGATCATGCGCTCGTCTTCGGTCAACTGCTGGTCGAGCTGGAACGGGTCGTCCCAGGAGAACTGCGCCGGCCGCGTGAGCACGGCCCGATGCGGGCTGCCTAAGGTTCTTGTCCATTAGCCAGTGACCGTGGACTGAGCGCGGCGGACGCGCGGGGGAGTGGGAGAGGTGAGTTCGTCGTCGATGAACTCCATGCGGTCCTTGCCCCAGAACATCTCCTCGCCAACGAAGAAGGTCGGGACGCCGAACACGCCGCGCTCCAGGCCGCGGTCGGTTTCCACGATGAGCTCGTCGCGGATCTCGTCGCTCTCGACCAGCTTCTCGAACTCGATCTGATCCCCGCCGAGTTCGGCGGCGATCGGTTTGAGGCCGGCGAGTTCGCCGACCGATGCGTCGTCGCGCTCCCAGTAGGCGGCGAAGATTTTCTCCATGTATTCCCACTCCTTGCCGAAGCGACGCATCGCGAGCGCGCCGCGCAGAGCCGGGCTGGTCTTCATCGGGAATTTCTTCGGCATTTGGAACGGGAGGTCATACTTCTTCGCCCATCGCATCAGGTCGATCTTCCGCGAACGCAGCTTGACCTTGGGCTCTTCCATTAGGACGTAGTTCTGCTTCCGGAAGACGTAGCCGAGATTGAACGGGTGCGGCACGACGGTCGCACCGTGCTTCTTCGCGATGGGCTTGATCAGGTGCAGGGCGAAATAGCTGTTGGTACTACCCAGATCCCAATAGAACTCGATGGTCTTCGCCACGACGTATCTCCGTTTGGTTATTGCGACGAACTGCCGTCCGAGGGACGGCCGAATTGCTTGTTTCCGAAAAGGTTGTCCCAAGCGGCGCCCGTGGGCGGCTTCCTGTTCTTCTTGAAACGCTCCTTCAAGACGGCCAGGCCGCGTTGTACGGCGGGGCGCTCGCGGACCGCGCTATACCAGCGCTGAATCGACGGATAGTCGTCGAGGTTCTGACCTTGAAACTTGTGAGACCGCAGCCATGGGTAGGTCGCCATGTCGGCGATGGAATACTTGCCGGCGAGAAACTCGCTCTCGGAAAGGCGACGCTCCAGCACGCGGTAGAGGCGTTCCGCCTCCGACGTGAAGCGGTCAATCGCATAGGGAATCTTTTCCTTGGAATATTCCCGGAAGTGATGCGCCTGTCCGAGCGCGGGCGCCATACTCGCCGCCTGGAAGGCAAGCCACTCCGTCACCCGATAGCGCGGAGCCATCTCTGCCGGCATGAAGCGGAAGCCGCTTTTCTCCGCGAGGTACATCATAATCGCTGCCGACTCGAAGAGCGCAAATGGCTTTCCGTCCGGTCCTTCGGAATCGACGATGGCTGGAATCTTGTTATTCGGGCTGACCTGTAGGAAGCTTTCGGCGAACTGCTCACCCTTGCCGATGTGCACGGCTTCCACTTCATAAGGCAGCCCGAGTTCCTCGAGCAGGATCGAGATCTTGTAGCCGTTTGGGGTCGGCCAGAAGTACAGCCTAATCAATCGAACCTCCCGCCTTTCGTCATTGTCCGCGACGTTAGGCAGCGGGATTTGTGCCGTCCAAGACTATGAAAGACATTATTCAGTCGTGAAACGACTTGTCGCTACAAGACGTGAGGCGTCTCAATCGAGTTGCCGTCCATATTGGACCCGATCGCGGCCGCAAAATATTCGTAGGTCTCCAGAACAAGCGAACGGGAGCGCCGATAGATGACGACGAGCGGTACCTTGCCCATGCTGTCAGGCCTCAAGGTCATCGACATCACTCAGTTCGTCGCCGGTCCGACCGCCTCGCGCGTCCTCGCCGAGCTGGGGGCCGACGTCGTCAAGGTCGAACTAGCCCCCTACGGCGACCGATCGCGCGTGCAGGGCGTGAAAGCGAAGGACCCGCCCGAGAACGCCGCGCCCCACAGCACCTACTACTTCCAGCACAATCATTCGAAGCGAGGCATCGCGCTCGACTTCAAGAACGAGCGAGCGCGGGAGATCCTCAAGGGCATGATCGCGAAGGCCGACGTACTCGTCGAAAACTTCAGCCCGGGTGTCATGGCGCGGGCCGGCATGTCGTATGAAGATCTGAAGAAGCTTAATCCCCGTTTGGTGATGTGTTCGATCTCATTCGCCGGCCAGACGGGCGACCTCAGCGAGAAGCCCGGCTATGACTACATCGGGCAGGCCTATGCGGGCGTGACCGGCATGATCGGGGAGGCGGACGGCAGTCCCGCGATGGTCACGATGGCCATCGGCGATGTCTCGACCGGCGTATCGGCCGCCTTGGCGATCGTCACCGCCCTCTTCCACAGGGAGCGCACCGGCGAGGGACAACTCGTCGAGAGCACCCTGCTAGATACCTATTTCCACATGCACGAAGCGAGCATTCCCCGCGTATCCAGGCTCGGCAAGGGATACGTCCAAAAGAGGACCGGCTCCCAGCACCCGGACGGCGGTCCGACCGGCATCTTCAAGTGCGGGGACGGCCGGTACATCACGCTCATGTCGCTGTCCCATCAGTGGCCGCAGTTGGTGCAGGCCCTCGAGATGCCCGAACTGCTCAACGACGCCCGGTTCGCGAGCGCGAGCGCCAGGCGAAAGAACAACGACCTGCTCAAGGAAATCCTCGAAGGGTGGTTGACCTCCGTCGGCTCCCGCGGGGAGTGTCTGAAGCGCCTCGAGAAGCACCGGATCCCGGTGGCCCCAGTGCTCGATCTGAACGACGTCATCGAGCTCGAGCATCTGAAGCAGCGCAAGACCGTGCGCACGGCGGTCGATCCGATGCTGGGCGAATTCAAGCTGCCGGGGATGCCGGTTCGCTTCTCCGGATGGGAGGGCCCGTCGCGCCTTTCGGCGGCGCGGCTTGGGGAACACAACGCCGATGTTCTGCGCGAATACGGCTTGACCGAAGAAGAGATCTCCGACCTCCATCACAAGAAGGTCTTCGTGCGGGACCGTGCTCTCGGCTAACGCGGTTTTCGCGCCCGCTTATTCCTTTCCGGTCCTTCGGCCGGCTCCGCGCCGGTCGAGGCCTTGGACTTGAGCCGCGACGCCTGTTGAAACAGGTGCCTCACTAGGGACGACCGGTCGTCCCATCGCTTGGCCAGCCAGACGGCGGTCTGAGCCTTCGGCTCGCGCAGAGGGACGAACTTCAGACCGTCCAGCGAAAGCCGCTTGAGAGATTCAGGCAGGATCGAGATGCCCATCCCGGCGGCGACCAGACCCATAATCGTGGGTGTCGCGTTCGCCGCCTGAGCGACTTTCGGCGCGAAGCCGGAGTCCCGGCAAAGATCGACTATCTTCTGGTACAGCCCGCTACCGATCGAACTGGCGTAGAGCACCATCGGCTCCTCCGCGAGCTCCGCCACGGAAAGGTCGCCCAGCCTGGCGGCCAACGGATGGTCCTTCCGTATGACGACCATCAGTTTCTCCCGGGAGATCTCCACGGACTGGATCGACTCCGGCTTGGGCTGCAGCGGCCGGACGAAGCCGAGGTCGAGACGTCCGTCCAGGATCGCGTCGACCTGCTGGTAGGTCGGCATCTCCTCTAGGATCAGATCGACGTCCGGATGTTCGGCGCGGAAGTCGAAGACAAGCTTCTGAAATCCTTCCACGAACGGAGCGGATCCGAAGAACCCGACCTTCAGTTCGCCCACCTGTCCGCGGTGGATCCGCTCAGCACGTATCGCGGCCGCGTCCACCCGTTCGAGCACCTCCCGAGCCTCATTCAGGAAGTTTTCTCCCGCGTTCGTCAGCACCACGCGCCGGTTCGAACGTTCGAACAGCCGAGCGCCGATCTCCCGCTCCAGCGAAAGGATCTGCTGACTCAGCGGGGGCTGCGAAATGCCGAGCCTGTTTGCGGCCTTGCCGAAATGCAGGTCCTCGGCGACCGCCACGAAATAGCGCAGGTGCCGCAATTCGATGCTCATATCGATAGAGTATCAAACAATTCGGTCGTGAGACATATCGAACGTGACCTATTGTGTATTGGACGCCGGATACCCCCCTCGCGAATGTAGACGGAGGGAGTCTCGACCAAGGGTGATCCGTGATTTCGGAGAAAACGCCTTCCATCGCGTCCGCGGACCATAGGCCGCCGATCCTTCGCAACGTCCGCGTCCTCGATCTCAGCCGCTTTCTCTCCGGTCCGCAGGCGACGCTATTTCTCGCCGGTATGGGCGCGGAAGTCATCAAGATCGACGATCCGCGCGGAGGCGACCCGACCTTCACCGCCCCTCCCTATTTCGGACCGCGCGGCGTCGCCTTCGACCGCAGGACGTCGGAGGACCTGGGTATCGCGTACCTCAAGCGGACGCGCGGCAAGAAGTCAATCAGCCTCGACTTGAAGAAGCCCGAGGGGCACGAACTCCTGCTCAAGCTCGTGCGCGAAGCCGACGTGCTTGTCGAGAACTTCAAGGTCGGCGTCACGGCAAGGTTGAAAATCGACTACGACACCCTGCGCGCCGTCAATCCGAGACTGATCTATTGTTCGATCACCGGCTATGGCGCGACGGGCCCCGAGCGACACCGCAAGGCGTTCGACCTGATGGTGCAGGCCGCGACCGGGATGATGAGCATCACCGGAGACCCCGCCGGTCAACCGAGCAAGACCGGCGCGTCGTTGTCGGACGGGATAGCGGGAACGTTTGCGATGGCGGGAGTTCTTGGCGCGCTCTACCAACGATATGAAACCGGCCTGGGACAGTTTATCGACGTCTCAATGGCGGATTGCCTGCTTTCGCTCATCTTCGACGAACCCTTCGAATGCTACGGCGAATTGGGTCTCGCGCACCGTCAAGGTAACCGCATCGCGAGGTTCTCGCCGTTCAACACCTATCGGGCGCTCGACGGGGCGGTCGCGATCGGTGCCGGCACGACGGCGGACTGGACGAAGCTTCTGCACATCATGGGACGCGAAGACCTGTTGAGCTCAGCCGAGTTCATGAATCCGGGGTGGCGCATAGAAAATAACGACAAGGTCGACGCCGTGGTGGGTCGGTGGGCGGCGAGCATGCCCATCGAAGAGATTATCAGTCGTCTGGACGAAGCGGACATCACTTGCGGGCCGATCCGGACGATCGACGACGTCGTCGCGTGGGATCAGTTGCGGGTGCGCGACATGTTGCAACCGGTCCGCAATCCGCACCTGCCGACCGCCGCGGGACCGCTCGCTGCCGGTTTTCCCCTGAAGTTCAGCGCGGCGGAAGCAACTCACGATCCGCGCGTACCGATGCCGCGCGAGCACAACGCCGAGATCTACGAAGACTTGCTCAAGCTGTCGAAAGAACAGGTCAAGTCCCTGAGCGAAGGAGGGGTCGTTTAGTCCCCTCTCACGCAGCAAAACAAGATGAAGTAACGGGAAGAGGAAACAGCATGCTAATCACGCGAAGAACATTCGCAGCCGGAGTAGCCGCGTCAGCACTCTCGTCTCCGTTCGTGCGGCGCGCGTCCGCCGAGCCGCAGCGGCTTCGATGCTCGCTGGACTCTCCTCTAAATCATTCGCGGACGAAGGCGATCACCGACTTTCTTCAGATCTTGGAAAGTCGTTCTGACGGTCGCATCAAGGGAGAGGTCTTCCATAGCGGCCAGTTGTTCAACGACGCGGACGTCGTGAAGGCATTGGTCCAGGGCCAGGTCGAGATGGCCGCGCCGGGCACATGGATCCTGACATCCGTGATGCCCGATGCGGACTTTCTAAATCTTCCGACCCTCTACGGGCGCCAGATCGACGTGATCCATCGCGCAATCGACGGCAAGTCCGGCCAAAATCTCAATGAACAGATCGCGAGGAAGATCAGATCGGAGGTCATCGGCGGCTGGCTGGATCTCGGCTTCTTCAATTGGTACACGACTAAGCGGCCGCTGACCTCGCTTGATTCCTTGAACGGAGCCAAGATCCGCAATTCCGGGGGCGTTGGCCAAGCGTGGCGCGCCCGCTTTGTCGGTGCGATTCCGAATACGACAGCGCTGCCGAATGTGCCGCTCGCCTTGTCGCAGGGAACCTTCGACGGAATCTCTACGACCAACGAGACGGTCGCCAGCATGAAGCTTTGGGATGCCGGTATCCGCTATGAGCTCGAAGACCATCAGTTCTTCGGAGTGTACGTGCCTGTCCTCAGCAACTCGTATGCCGCAAAGCTATCGGACGAGGATCGCCAACTCTTCAAGACGGTTTGGGCCGAAAGGATTGGCCAGTATCGCGCCGACATGGCCGCTGCCCAGACAGCGGCTCGCGACACGCTGACCAAGAACGGCGTTTCCATTGTCACACCGACTGCCGCCGAAAGCGATGACGCTCGGGCGAAGATGATGGAGCACCATGACGAGGTCGCAACGGCGCTTAAGATCTCGCCGGATTTTCTCAATCTCGTCATGGCGGACATCAATGGCAAGTGATGCGGGCGAAGGAATGCTGACCCGCATTGAGCGGTGGTGCAGCTCGGTTGAGCAGACGATCGTAGGGCTTCTGGGCATTGCCGCGCTGGCGTTCGGCGTCATTCAGGTGATTGGCCGTTACGTGACGCCTCACCACGCGATCTCATACGCCGAGGAAGTCATCGTCTATCTGCTCGTCTGGGCGGTCATGATCACGTCAAGCCAACTTGTCCGGCGAAACGGGCACGTGCGGTCGGATCTAGTGCTACGCCTGCTGTCGCCGTCGAAGCAACGAGTGCTCGAGATCTTCAACTGTGTGGTGGCGCTAGTTTTCCTTGTCGGTCTCTGTTGGTTCGGCTGGCAGGTCGTCGACACCTCGCTGGCGCTGGACGAGAGAAGCTCGAGCGTGCTGCAGTTCCCGATGTGGGTCTACTACGCGGCGCTGCCGACGGCCGGCGCCCTGATGTCCATCAGATATCTCGCGCATCTTGTGGCCCTCCTGTTCTTCTACGACGGCTCAATGTTGAGCGCCGGACACATTCCGCAGCACGAAGCGGCGCTGCTCGCCGACGAAGGCGACATCCAGACGGTCCGAACCTGATGCCCGTAGCCGTATTCTTCACCGCGTTCTTCGGCCTGCTGGCCTCGGGCCTACCAATCTTCCTCGTGCTCGGCATCTGTGCTGCGGCGTTGTTCGCGATCTCCTCCCAGCCACTGGTCGGGACAGCCCAGCTGATCGTGGATCACCTCAATTCGCCGACTTTGATGTCGCTTCCATTGTTCGTGATGGCAGCGACGTTCATGCGGGTTGGAGGAGTCGCGCAGGCCTTAGTGGACCTCGCCGTTGCCTGGCTCGGCGGATTTCGCGGGTCGCTCGGTATCGTCACGGTCGTGTCTTGCACGCTGTTCGCCGCGATCTGCGGTTCTAGCGTTGCCACGGCTCTAGCCATGGGCACAATTTTGCTGCCCGCGATGTTGGAGCGCGGTTACCCCAGATCCTTTGCGCTCGGTGTCATCGGTGCCTCAGGGACTATCGGGATCGTCGTCCCGCCAAGCCTGGCGCTGATATTGTATGGGATCGTTGCAGACCAGTCCGTTCCCCGGCTTTTCGTGGCCGGAATCCTGCCTGGCCTGCTTCAGGCGGCTGCATTCATACTTTGGGTCATGTATGACGCCAAACGGCGAAACTTTCCAGTCGAGCCGGCTCTGCCGCTTCGTGACCGCGTCCGGATGACCCTTCATGCGGTGCCGGCTCTGTCCGTGCCGGTCACCGTGATCGTTGGGATCTACGGTGGTCTGGTTACCGTCACCGAGGCAGCCGCTTTGTCGGCGGTCACGGCGATGTTCGTATCGCTCTTCTACTACCGTGGCTTTCGATGGGACCAGACGCTCGCCGTCGTGGCAGAGGCGATGCGAAGCGCCGCAGCCATCATGCTGATCGTAGCTAGCGCATTGGCCTTCGGTCACTGGGTTGCGGAGTCCGGTCTACCGGATCGACTTGTCAAGTTCACGCTTGCTCACGGACTATCGACTTGGGAGTTTCTGCTTGCGATAAACATCCTGTTGCTTGTACTCGGCTGCTTTCTCGAAGTGATGGCAACGCTGTTGCTGATCTTGCCGGTGTTGGCGCCAGTGCTGAAGCCCTTGGGCGTCGATCCGATCCATTTCGCGATCATATTTACCCATAACATGGAGATTGGGTTGATCCATCCTCCGGTCGGGCTCAATCTGTTCGTACTCGCCACGATCTCGAACGCCCCGATAGGCGAAGTGATCAAGGGGATCTTGCCATTCCTGGTCCTGTTGCTGATCGTGCTTGCGATCATAACCTACGTTCCATCCCTCACCATGTTCTTGCCTGACTACGTCTTCGGTTGAGAACTGTGCGTCGAAACGCCAAAGGGCGTGTCGCCCTGACAATGAAAGCAGAAGCGGAGTATTGCCACGTGTCTAAGAACCTGCGCGGAGCCGACATCGTAGCCAGGTCGCTCGAGCGGCTTGGTTGCAGACGGATATTCACGCTTTCCGGCAATCACATCATGTCCATCTTTGATGCCGTTCTCGACACGAAGATCCAACTAACTCACGTGAGGCACGAAGCCGCCGCTGTGCATATGGCCGACGGCTGGGGTCGTGTCACCGGCGAGCCAGGCGTGGCGATGGTGACTGGCGGCCCAGGCCACGTAAACGCACTCGGAGCCTTGTTCGCGGCCCAGGCCGCGGAATCCCCGGTGGTACTTCTTTCAGGTCACGCGGCGACGTGGGAACTGGGGCGTGGCGGCTTTCAGGAAATCAGACAAGCGGACATGGCAAAGCCCGTGACCAAAGCGTCTTGGACCGCGAAGTCGACCGCTACGCTTGGAAGAGATATAGGCGACGCGCTTCGATTGGCTCCGGAAGGCCGCCCCGGACCTGTCAATGTCAACCTGCCGTCGGACTTGCTCGACGAGGTGGTTGGACCGGACGAAATCGTGTGGCCCGAAGCTCCCGGCTCATCGGACGTACCGAACATCCCAACGGAAGTCGCAGACAATATACTCTCCGCGATCGCATCTTCGGAGCGGCCGATCATCTTCGCACCGCCCTCGCTCTCTGGCGTCCATGGACGCGCGCTTCTCAAGGAACTGGAACGTGCGACCAACGCTCCTGCGGTCATCCTGGAAAGCCCGCGCGGGGCGGCCGATGCGGCTCTAGGCGCGTTTGTAGATCTGGTAAAAAGGGTAGATCTCGTCGTGCTTTTGGGCAAATCATTGGATTTCACCACTCGATGGGCTGCACCGCCGTACTACCGATCGGACGTCAAACTTATCGTCATCGATCCGGATCCGGCTATGCTCGGACGCGCGATGAATGAGGTCGGCTCGCGCCTTCTGATTGGCTGCGTAGCGGACACGAAGGTTGCGGCTCGGACGTTGGTCGCGCGTGTTCCGACGATGGGCCGGCGAAGCATTGATTGGCTTCAGGAGGCTCGCTCGGCGTTGGAAGATAGGCCTTCCGAATGGGCTTCCGTGTCGTCGGCCACCGAGAGACGACTTCACCCGGCCGAACTGCTGCGCGTCCTGCGTCCCTACGTTGATCGCGACAAGGATGCCGTGCTGGTCTCCGACGGAGGCGAGATCGGGCAGTGGGCACAAAGCATGCTTCCGGCGCAACGTCGAATGGTGAACGGCGTCTCGGGCGCGATCGGAAGTTCGCTCTCATTGGCTTTGGCGGCTCGCTACGCCGAACCCAGAGCGCCGATCTTTGCAGTGATCGGAGACGGTAGCCTTGGATTCCATTTGGCTGAGTTCGAGACGGCAATTCGATGCCGTCTGCCGTTCGTGGCGGTTGTGGGGAACGATGGCTGTTGGAATGCGGAGAACCAGATTCAATTGAGGTCGTACGGTCCGAAACGTGTGCACAACATGGATCTCACTCCGGCGCGCTATGACCTCGTTGTCGAAGCGCTCGGCGGGCACGGGGAGTTCGTTGACCGGGCCGCTGACCTCCCCGGAGCTCTCGATCGCGCACTCGCGAGCGCAAAGCCGGCCTTGATCAATGTCATGATCGAAAGCGCTGCGGCTCCGACCATCAAACTAACAATTTAATGCGTTCAGACGGTTGTCCTTGCGAATAGACCAGTCGTCGGGTGCCTATGTCTAAGGCACAACTCTATGTCCCGGCCGTGGCTCGAACGGCTGGTTCTGGTCTGGGGAAGTCAAAAATACTCTATTTCCGACGGGCGGTGACTGACACTCTCTCCGCCATTTCTACGCCACAGCTCTCGCAGTATCCGGAAGGCCACCGAAGAATTCCGCGATTTTGCGCTAATCCCTCGCGCAAGCGGTAGTTTTCGCGATGGGTTGAGGCAACTGAATTCGAAGCGGTCGACGTTCTACTGAAATTCATTGTCGAGGTGTGGATTAGAGTACCTGAAGTTCGGCGCGCCCGATGCGTCATCCATCCCTGAACATTCTCAAACGGGCTCTGGGCCGAAGTGCGGAAGTCTTGACGAACTCAAACTTCGGCCCGGAGAGGCCAAATGCGGCGTTGACGCCAACGGCATCGGATAATATCCTTGCTGAATGGTCGAGAAGGATACCCATATTGTCTCCCGGTTCGCCGGCATTCCAGAACGCGGGATGCCGGGACATCGAGCGCTTTAATATCGATAGCGGAACGATACCTAGGCCTCGCCCTTAGGACGAGGTTATCCACATGACGTGTGCCTCGTCCCATCATGTTTTGATGGAGCTATCATGGCACAAAATATCTACGACAATCCGAACTTCTTTTCCGGCTACAGCCAGCTTCCCAGGCAAGTTCAGGGCCTTTCCGGCGCTCCTGAATGGCCGGCGATACGCGCTCTACTTCCTGACCTGGCCGATAAACGGATCGTCGACCTTGGTTGCGGTTTCGGCTGGGCTTCTCGCTGGATGCGTGAACAGGGTGCGACATCCGTTCTCGGCATCGACTTGTCCGAAAACATGATCTCGCGCGCACAAGAGATGACGAGTGACAATGCGATCACTTACCGCACCGCAGATCTCGAAACGCTTGAGTTGCCCCAAGCGACTTTCGATCTCGCTTATAGCGCCTTAACATTTCACTATATTTGCAATTTCGAGCGCCTCGTTCGCATGGTCCATCGGTCGCTCGTGCCTGGAGCCGATTTCGTCTTTACCATCGAGCATCCGATTTTCATGGCGGCCGCCAACCCGCGATGGACCAAGGATGAGGACGGTCGGAAGACTTGGCCTGTGAACCGCTACGCTATTGAAGGCGAGCGCCGGACCGACTGGTTTGTAAAAGGAGTAGTCAAGTATCATCGGACCGTTGGCACGACACTCAACGCACTGATTCATGCCGGATTTACAATCAAAGCCGTGGAAGAGTTCGCGCCATCGCTGGAGCAAATCAGCGAAAACCCAGCTTTGGAGGAAGAATTAGAAAGGCCCATGATGCTTCTCATATCCGCAAGACGATAGCATATATCGGAGTTCTTGTCTGATGTGCGCATGATTGTAAATTGGCCGCAGCGTCCGCATGCTGCCATTCGGGGTGTTAACGTGATGTACTGTCACTGCCAATCGAGCAGGGCTCGTTCGATCTGGTTCATCAGTACGGTCGCAAAAAAACCAAGGCCCGAAAGCAGCACGAGGCTGACCGACAGCGTGATACTTCAGCCAACTCCGTAGCGCCGGCTGGGGCGAAAGTTCGTCTTTATTGATGCTGTGCCGCTCGTGTGAAGAGCTTGCTCGACGCTTGATCAGATATTGGTCTTCCCGGCGCGCGCGCCCCGGCTGGGTCGGATGATGCCGTCGCGGATCAAATCACCGCAAATCTCCTTCAAGAGCGCCATGGTCTCGCGCGTGGCCCGGCTGACGGGACGGCCACGCGGCAAGGCCAGGATGCGGTTTGCATTCATCCAAGACAGCGGAACGGCCGAAAGCGCGCCGGCCGCCACCTCGCGATAGATTCCGGAATAGGGCATCAGCGCATAGCCGAGTCCCGAGGCCACCATGCGCTTCATGGAGATCGAGCTGTCGACGCGCAATCGGCTCGCGACCTCCGGCGGAAATGGCGAGCGGCTCAGCGGCAGCACGGCGCGTGGCAGGGTCTCGAATTCGGCGCGCGTGAGCTTGCCGCGCTTGAGCAGAGGATCGCGCGGCGGACCGATCAGGTAGGTCTGCTCGACGACAAGCGTGTCGTAATCGAGGTGATCGTTCGGCATCGGCGAGGTGAGGATGGCGAGATCGAGCTGGCCGCGCAGCAGCCGATCGCTGGCCAATTCGGTCAGTCCCTCGCTGAGCTCCAGGCTCACGCGCGGAAGCCGTTCGACGACCAGTTGGGCGAGCGGCGGATAGAACACTTCGCCGAGGGAAGGCGGCGCGCCGAGCCGCACGGTGCCGCTCGGCTCGCGGTTCTCGGTGCGCACCTCGGCCTTGATGTCCTCGACCAGGCCGAGCAGCCAGCGTCCGCGCTCGAACAGCACCTTGCCGGACTCCGTCACCGCGACGCCGCGCGCGGTGCGCGTCAAGAGCGCGCCGCCGAGCTCGTATTCCAGCTCCTTGATGTGCCGGCTGAGCGCGGATTGCGCGACGTTGACACTGCTTGCCGCTGCGCCAAAGCCGCCGCGCTCGGCCACGGCGATGAAGTAGCGGAGCTGGCGCAGGTCCATTGACGGCCTCCATCTCGAAACGAGATCGGAAGCATATCAAACATATTCTTGCGAGATGTCAAAAACGGCGCATCCTGCCGCCAACAAGACCAATGGGGAAGGAAACGTCGATGGGCACGTCTTCTGAGACGCAACGCCGCACATCTATCATGATCGTGGGCGGCGGGCCGGTCGGACTTGCGATGGGGCTTCTGCTCGATCGCTTCGGCATCGACGCCGTCATCGTCGAGAAGAGCCCCACCACCACGGATCATCCGAAATCGCGCGGCTGCTGGGTGCGCACCATGGAGATTTTCCGCCAATGGGGCCTCGAGCAGGCGATCCGCGACCGCGGCCTGCAGGATTCCACCGACATGTTCGTGCAGGTCGAAAGCATCGCCGGCCGCGAGATCAGCCGCTCGCGTCCCGAGCCCAATCTCGGCCAGACGCCGGCCTGGAAATCGCTGGTCGCGCAGGACGCGGTGGAGGAGGAGATACACAAGGTCGTGGCCCGCTCCAAGCTGGTGGAGGTACATTTCTCGACCGAGTTCATGGGTTTCGAGGAAGTCGAGGACGGCGTCATCTGCGAGATCCGCTCGGTGGAAACCGGCCGCAGCGAGTTCTGGAAGGCCAAATATCTCCTGGCCTGCGACGGCGCCGGGAGCCAGACCCGACGCCGCGCCGGCATCGACATGGTGGGGCCGGCGACGCTTGCGGTGATGCTCAACGAATATTGGCGCGCCGATCTGTCGCGCTTTCCGATCACGCGCGAGGCGGCCGGCTACCAGGTCTATAGCGACAAGCCGGGCATGCCGCGGCGAGCCGGCATTCTCAACACCAACGGCCGCGACCGCTGGCTGTCGGTGATCCAGATCGGCGAGGAGAAGGACGAGCGGCCGCGGCCGTGGACCGATGCCGAGACCGTCGAGATCATCCGCACCCATGTCGGCGTGCCCGATCTCGATGTCACGCTGCTCAACCGATCGATCTGGCGCATGAGCAGGCAGGTCGCGTCGCAGTTCAAGAAAAACCGGGTCTTCGTGGTCGGCGATGCCGCACATCGTTTCCCGCCGACCGGCGGCTTCGGCTTGAACTCCGGCGTGCAGGATGCTCACAACCTCGCCTGGAAGCTCGCTTACGTGTTGCGCGGGATCGCCTCCGAGAAGTTGCTCGACAGCTACGACGTCGAGCGCCGGCCGGTGGCGCAATCCAACGCCGACTTCTCCTACGGCAACCTGATCCGCTTTCGACGGCTCGATGATGCGGTGCGCTCGGGCAATGAGGACCGCATCCGCTTCTGGGTCAACGATCTCGACAATCACCTGCACTCGATCGGCCAGGGGCTCGGCTTTTCCTATGAGGAGGGCGCGGTCATCCCCGACGGCACGCCGCGCGGCGGGTATCTGACGCGCTACTATTTCCCGTCCGATCGGCCGGGCGGGCGCTTCCCGCATCTGTGGCTCGATATGGCGCGGAAACACTCCACGCTCGACTGGTTCGACAAGGAGTTCACGGTGGTCGCCGGCCCGCTCGGCGGGGCCTGGCTGGAGGTGGGCCGCGCCGTGTCGGAGAAGACAGGCATTCGGCTGAACCTGCAGCAGCTGCCGAATGCGCATTCCTCCGACGGGATCCAGATGGGTCCGCGCGGCGCCGTGCTGGTGCGGCCTGACGGCCATGTAGCCTGGCGCATTCCTTACATCCCGGAAAACCCCGCGCGCGAGCTCGCCGCCGCGCTGCAGACCGTGTTGCACTAGCCATGGAGCGCATAGAAGCCAACGGCATCTCGATCAGCCTCAAGCGCTCGGGCGAAGGTCCGCCGCTGGTGCTGCTGCACGGCGCGGAAGCCGATCATTCCATGTTCGATGCGTTTGCTGGCCAGCTCGAGCCGCATTTCACCGTCATCGCCTATGACCAGCGCGATTCCGGCGGCACGCGCAATCCGGCCACGCCCTATGGTTTTGGCGAGCTTGCGGACGATCTCGCCGCCCTCGTAACAGCGCTCGGCCTGACCCGCGCCCACGTGTTCGGCACCTCTTTCGGCGGCGCCATTGCTCAGGTGGCGGCGGTCCGGCACCCCGCGCGGATCGACCGCCTGGTGCTCTCCTCGACGTTTCGTGTGGGCGTATCGGTGGCGTCGATCAATCCCGATGGTTTTCCCCGGTTTGCCGAGTTGCGGGCGAAGTTGCCGGAGTCGCTGCCGGCCTTCGCCGAGTATTTCTTCCCGCCGGACTACATAGCGACCAACCCGCAGGCGCTCCGCATTTTCACGGGCAACAAGCGCGATGCCGGCCAGCGCGAGCGCCGCAGCGCGGTATTGGCGCAACCGACAGCGATATCGCTCGCCGATATCCAAGCGCCGACGCTGGTGCTGGCCGGCCGGGACGATCGCCTGATCCCACCGGCGCACACGCTGTCGCTGGCGCGCGAGATTGCGGGGGCACGAACCGCGGTGATCGACGGCGTCGGCCATGTCGGCATTATCCAGGATCCGGCCGCGGTCGCGGCACCGGTGATCGCCTTTCTAAAAAGCAAAGAAGCAGAAGATACCGCGGAGGAGAACGACCATGGTGGAAGTCAAGGAGGATCTGGTAACGGCCTATGACCAAGCGCGGCTCGATGCGCGTTACTGGATCAGCATCGCACTCAGCGTCTCTACCAGCATGTTCGACTATTTCGACTATTTCGTCGTCGGCTTCCTGGTCGCTGTTCTGGCGCCGCAATGGCAGTTGAGCTTCGGGCAGACCTCGCTGATCCTGCTCGCTGCAGGCGTGGGCGCCATTCTGGGATCGCTGGCATGGGGCGCGCTCGCAGATCGCTTCGGACGCAAGGCACTGCTGGTGGCCGGCGTCACCTTGTGCGCGTTGAGTGCAGGCTCGGTCTCCTTCATTGCCGATGGCGCCTGGGTCACCTTCGCCGTACTCCGCTTCTTCGTCGGTTTCGGCGTCGGTGCCGCTGCGTCCGTCGCGGTGCCTCTGATCGTCGAATATACGCCGACTCGCCATCGGACCGTGGTCACCAGCGCCACCGTGATCCCGGTCTCGCTCGGCATCCTCGCTGCCTCGCTCTCGGCGGCGACGCTGCTGCAGCATATTGGCTGGCGGGGGCTTGCCGCATTGGGCTTCCTGCCGCTCGTGCCGGCGCTCCTGATCGCGCTGATCATGCCGGAATCGGTACGCTGGCTGGTGTCGCGCGGTCGCGATGCTGATGCGCGCCGAATCGTGGCGCGCGCCCTGCGAGTAGCGCCCGATGCCTTGCCCCCGCCGACGGTCGAACGCGCCGTCCGCGCGCAAGGTGCGGGTTTCTCCGAGTTGCTTGTGGAGCCAAGGCGCTTCTGGCTGACGGTGATTGTCTGGTTCGGCGCCAGCACCGCTAACTACGGCGTGTTTCTGTGGGGACCGACGATCGTCGCGTTGTTGACGGGGGTATCGCCGGGCGAGGCCGCTCATTTGTTCGTGATCGTTTCGCTCACAGGCATGGCCGGACGGGCCATCTTCTCGGTGCTGCCGCAATGGATCGGACGGCGGCGTTGCGGCGCGATCATGGGCTACGGCATTGCGGTGTCGCTCGGTACTGCGGGTGTATTTTTCGACAGCACCCTGTTCGGCTATCCCGCTTTTGTCGTGCTGCTGATCCCGGCTGCCTTGTTCTTCGACGGCGGCTTCGCAAACATCGCTCCCTACTCAGCCGAGATCTTCCCGGTTCGCTTGAGTGCGCGCGGCGTCGGCCTCGCGCAGGCGGCGAACGGCGTCGGCAAGATCGCAGGCCCGTTGTGTCTGGCACTTATCGCGGGCACCTCGAACCTGATCACTCCGAAAGCCACCATCGACGCGGTGACGCCCGCGTTCCTGTTTTTGGCCGCCTGCGGTCTTGCGATCGGGCTTGCCTTCACGCTGGTCGGCCTCGAAACCCATGGCCGGCCGTTGGCCTTGGATGCGCCGCAAGGCGGTGAGACCGCGGGAACCGTGGCCGTCAGCATCGGCGGCGAGCCGGAGGGCGTTGCGGCGCGGCCGACGCCGACTTAGCTTCGCTTGAAGTTCCATCATAACAAACAAGGCCATGCATGATGCAAAAGCGCGTCCACCCCCGAACGGCCTCCCGTGCCATCCCCTTCGACACCGGCAAGCTTGATCGGCTGATGGAGCAGGCAGGCCTCGACCTGCTGCTCGTCACCTCCAAGCACAATGTGCAATACATGCTCGATATCGAGCGCGCGATCTTCTTCGACTACATGGATGCGCTCGGCGTCAGCCGCTATCTGCCCGTGGTCATCTATGCCAAGGGTGCGCCGGACAAGGCCGGCTATGTCGCCCATCGCATGGAGACCTATCAGCGCCAGCTGGAGCAGCCATGGCTTAAGGAGGTGCGCATCTCCGGCAACGGCTCCGTCGATGCGATCGCAAGCGCGGTGGAGATCATCCGCAAGAGCGGCGTTCCCGCCAAGCGCATCGGCGTCGAGGTGGCTTTCCTGCCGATGGATGCCGGCAACGCGCTGCGTGACGCGTTTCCGGACAGCGAGATCAAGGATGCGCTGTTCGTGCTGGAGCGGCTGCGCGCGGTGAAGACGCCGGCGGAACTGGCCAAGCTGCGCACGGCTTCCGATCTCGTGATCGCGTCCATGCTCGACGTCATCGCCCATCACGGCCCCGGCACCACCAAGCGGCAGCTGTTCGACGCGCTGAAGGTTGCGGAGGTCAAGCGCGGATTGACGTTCGAATATTGCCTGCTGGCGGCAGGCGCGAGCCACAACCGGGCGCCGTCGGAGCAGCGCTGGGAGGAGGGCGACGTGCTCTCGCTCGATTCCGGCGGCAACTATCACGGCTATATCGGTGATCTCGCCCGCATGGCCGTGCTTGGCGATCCCGATCAGGAACTGAAGGATCTGCTTGCCGAGATCGAAGCCGTGCAGCGCGCGGCCTTTGCCGTGATCAAGACCGGCGCCATGGGCGGGGCGATCTACACCGCCGCCGAACGCGCGCTGAAGGAGACAAGCCAGCACGAGCACACCGAGTTCCTCGCCCACGGCATGGGCCTCGTCAGCCACGAGGCGCCGCGGCTGACCGCGACCGGCCCGGTTCGCTACGACGCCTATGATGCGGAGCGGGCGCTCGAGGCCGGCATGGTGATCTCGGTGGAAACCACGATGAAGCATCCGAGGCGCGGTTTCATCAAGCTCGAGGACACGGTGGCCGTGACCGCAACCGGGCACGAAATCTTCGGCGAAGGCGGCCGCGGCTGGAATTTAGGTGGTACGGCGGTGAGGTAAAAACGCCGCTAGTGCGGCAGGCCCGCTCGGATGACGGCAATGCAATCGAGCGCATGGTCGTGCGACGATTGCCCAAGGACAGCGGTGCGACCTGCAAGTCATTGATTGTGCTTAATCCGTAGATGCATTTTTATCAGCGGCTCTATCGGAAGCGCAGGGGCTCGCAATCTCTCTTCGCATTAGAACGCACGCACCCCTGCGCTCTGATGCGTGCCGAAGGAGCAGCTCTCCATTTGGAAATGCCTGCTAAGTAATTGGCGAATTGCGTGAGATTTTCCAAATTGGCATTGGAATCAATAATCAAACTGATTTTGATTCCGCCATTCGGAGGTTCGATCCCTCCCGCCCCAGCCACGTCTTCAACCTCTCAATCGAGTTTGTAGGCTCGATCCCTTGGATCGCTCGAAAAATTCACGGTCCAACTCAGCGCCTTCAGCCCATTTCTGCAGCGGTAGCCGAGATCCAGGACGGGGCGTGAGCCGGAATTATAAAGCAATCTCAATAACGAGTTCGCAGTTTTGTTCTGAATGGCGCGCCGTTCGGCTTTTTTTCATTAGATTTTCTCGGCGCCGGCTGAGCGCGTTACCGAGCGTTACCGTAGAACGCCCATGGTGTTTGGCGGTGCGTTGCGGTTTCCAACATTGACTTGCACCGTCGCAGTCGTTCCGACGATCAGGCGATCGACATCTTTGCGCGGGATGCGGACCCGAGCCGGAATGCGCTGGGCGAGCCTGACCCAGGAGAACGATGGATTGACGCTGGCGAGCAGGCTGGACCCCAAACTTCGATCGCGGTCCTCGATTCCGCCAGCGATACTCTCGACCCGACCGCTCAGCGTCGTTCCGCTCATCAGCTTCACGTCAACGGCGTCACCGAGGTGGATCCGCGGGAT
Source organism: Bradyrhizobium sp. USDA 326 (assembly GCF_049739485.1). Taxonomy (NCBI): domain Bacteria; kingdom Pseudomonadati; phylum Pseudomonadota; class Alphaproteobacteria; order Hyphomicrobiales; family Nitrobacteraceae; genus Bradyrhizobium; species Bradyrhizobium sp. USDA 326. Next base: position 558,930 of record NZ_JBMGQA010000001.1, on the reverse strand, counting down.
CTTGGTCTCCTCGAAATAGCCTTCGACACGCAGGGTGTCGATGTCGATCAGGGCCATGATGCCGCGCCCCGCCGCGAGATAGGTGCCGGGCCGTAAATCGAAATTGGTCACGCGGCCGTTCGCGGGTGCCCGGATTTCGGATCGATCGAGATCGAGCCGCGCGATCTGAAGGTCGGCCACGGCCTGACCATAAAGCGCCTTGGCTTGCAAATCCGTAGCGCGGATCGTCTCGCGCTGTTGCTGCGACACCACACCTTCGCTCAGCTTCTCGTATCGTGCACGGTCGCTCGCTGCTTTCTCCGCGGCGGCTCCGCGGTTGGCCAGAGACGCCTCTGCTTGTCGGACAGCGAGGCGGAAACGGTCGGGATTCAGCCGCAGCAAGATATCACCCTTGCGGACGACCTGATTGTCCCTGACCAGCACCTCGTCGACCAGCCCGGAGACATCGGCGGCAACGGCGATGATGTCGGCGCGGACGCGGCCGTCCCGTGTCCATGGTGCCGCCTCGTTGTGCTCCCACATGCCGATGCCGACCGGTGCCGCGACGCTCACCATCAGGACAGTGAGCATCATGCGGGGAAACATCGAACTCATCGTTGTCATAGCGGCAGCTTTCCCAGAACAGCGTAGAAGATATTGGTCAGAATGACGAAGACGGCGAAGTCGAACAGCGCGGGGTGCCACGCATACCTTCGAATATGGACGCCGATGAATTTGCGGTTGGCTGCGGGGGCGATAAAGCAGGCCGCGAGCGCACAAGCACAGGCCAGCGCTAACGTCGGAACGTAGACGCCGGCAATGGCGATTTCCTCGTTCATGGCATGGCCTTGCTGGACAAAGCATGAGCATCCGGAAACATCGTCCGACGCAGCCCGATCAGCGCGAGCGTTCGCTGCTGGCAGGCGGTCGTGTCTTTGCGCGTGTCGCACAGCGCGTTGTCGATCGCGGCCAGAAGGGCGCGCGCATCGTCAGGCTTCAGTTTCGCGTTGCCGCGGGCCAGCCAGCGGAATGCCTGCGACAGCATCGGCAGAAGCTGCTGGAGGCCAGGGTCGCTGCGCGCGTCCTCGTGCACTGCGGCTTGCCTGAGCGCGAGCAGATCGAGGCCGATTTGCAGCGCGGCCAAGGGACGGGCTTCAACCGCGATGTCCGTCGTCGCGCCAGCCAGCCGAGGGATCACCAGGCCGAATCGATCAAGCATGATGCTGGTCCATCTGGCGCGGCTCATCGGCCGCCGTGCAGCAGCCAGCCTCGCCAGATCGGACCAGCCGTGGCACAGCAGACGCTGCGCCGCTCCCGATGCCGACAGTGAACGCAGCAATCGAATTGCGATGAACGCTGTGAGAAGTCCGATCATCGCAGCCGCATTGCTATTGATGAACAGAGCGAAGTCGGCGCTGAATTTGTTCTGGAGGTCGAGCGCGCTGATCAGTCCAAGACCGAGCGCCAGCGCCTTGATGAAATGCCGGGGATTGGCCTGCAGATAGCCGATCACCAGAAAGGTCGGCGCCAGCGAGAACACCAGCATCGGAAAGCCGGTGATGGCCGGGAAGATCACGAACAGGTAGATCGCGGCGATCGGTAGGCAGGCCAGCGTCCAGAGCGCGTAGGAAATCAGCGTTGGCGCGGGATCGTCGAGGCTGCTGTAGAGCGCCGCGGCGATGGCGGCGATTTGCGTGGCGACGCCGCCTTCCGGCCAGGCCGTCGTGATCCAGACCGTGCAGCAGCCGAGCACGGCGACGCCAAGAGCCAGGACCGACAGCACGGCAAGGCCGGGATCGCTGTGCAGGCGTCGCCTCACGTGTCGATCCCGCAGGCCAGCTTGGCTCCAAGTGGCAGCGTGAGCACCGCTGTGCAATGCGCGCGACAGGCTTCGCGCGGCAGCCAGCGCTTCGATCAGCGTGGCCAATCTGGCCGCGGTTCCGGCCTCGATCAGCCGATCCCATTCGCTGCGATCGTCGCAACAGGTCGCTTCGAACGATGTGCACTTTCTGATCAGTTCGTCGGAAGTGGCCGGTGATCGCTCCGGCACACGTGTCCAGTCGGCGAGTTCAGACAGCAGGTGGTTCAACTCGGCCGAGCGCCGCTCTCCCAGGGCGGCGAGTCCGTCCTCCACCGACAGCAGCATCGGCAAGACCAATGCGAGCTGGTCCTGCACGGCACCGATGGCGCGCAGGTCCGGCTTGCTCGCGGCGGTGTCGTAGCGCAGGTGCGTCGACAGGATCTCGATTTGCGTGATGTCCGCAGCGAGCTTCCAGCGTCCCGTATTCGGTGCCTTGTCGACGCGCGCGCAGAGCACATCGGTGGTCCGGGCGAAGGCGTCCGACAATGCGGCGCAGAGGGATTTCAGCACAGGAGTAGTGACGTCGCTCGGGAACAGCAGGGTGTGCACCAGGGTCGCACAGCCGATGCCGAGCAGGATCTCCTCGACACGCGACAGCGCGGTCACAAATACCATCGCCGGAACGTTGACGTTCGAGAACGCGATTGTCGTCGCGGTGTAGCCTGCCAGCAGGAAAGCATAGCTGCGCGGCGTGCGGTCCTGCAAGGAGATATAGAGGCAGAGTCCGGCCCATGCGGTAACGGCAACCGACAATAACGCGGGTTGATCGACCAGGATCGGGACCAGCGCCAGCGCCACGCAGGCGCCCAGCAATGTCCCGACGAAGCGGTAGACGGCGCGTGACCGAACCGCGCCGGCCAACGGCTGTGCGGTCAGATAGACCGTGAGCATCGCCCAATACGGCCGCTCCAATCCGAGCCGGAAGGCAAAATAGATCGCGAGCATTGCCGCGATGAAGGAGTTCGCCGAGAACAGCGCCCATTTCGGGTCGAGCCGGCCGGGCGCTGCTGTTGCGAGAAGCCGAGACAGAAATGGTGAAGGCATGATGTGATCGTCCGTGAAGCACGGAGACCATAGGCGTTGCTGCGTCGAGAGAATTTCGTTATTCTGCCAATTAATTGCTAAAGGATGACAATGCGCGGCACGCTCTATCAGCACTATCGGCGGTTCGATCCTGACATTTTGGACCGTCCGATCGTGGCCGGCATGGTGGATACCCGGGAGCAGGAGGACGAACTGCCGGTTCACATCCATCGCAAGGGACAGCTCGTCCTCGCCCAGCGCGGCGGTGTGACGTGCGAAGTGCCGAGCGGCCTGTGGATGGTCCCGCCGCGCTGCGGCGTCTGGATTCCCGGCGGTATGCCCCACAGCAATCGCGTCAGCGGCAACGCCAGCCTGCTGTTTCTCTATGTGGACATGGATGCGGCGAGCGTGCCGCAGGAATGCTGCACGCTGTCGATCTCACCGCTGTTGCACGAGCTGATCCATCGGATGGCAACGCTGCCCCCGCTCTACGATCCCGACGGCCCGCCCGCGCAGATCGCCGCGGTGCTCCTCAACGAGTTGATCGCCATGCCGACCGAACGGCTGCATCTTCCGATCACGCGGAGTTCGAAACTGCGTATGATCGCCGATGCCTTGATGGACAATCCGGCCGACCGTAGGACCGTGGCGGAGTGGGCGCAAGCCGTCGCGCTCGGCGAGCGGACGCTGATGCGCATTGTGCTCGCCGAGACCGGCATGACCTTCAGTCGCTGGCGTCAGCAGCTTCAGATCATCGTCGCCATCCAGAAATTGTCTGCTGGCAACGCGGTTCAGTCCGTGTCCGAGGCGCTCGGCTACGAGTCGGTGAGCGCGTTCATCACCATGTTCAAGAAGGCGCTTGGCAAATCGCCGGCGCGCTACTTCTCCGAGCGCGAGGCCGGCCAGACCGGCCCGGTAGAGACCTGCCGCAAGACGAACTGCAAGCTTAGCCGGATGCCTGAGGTGCGGGACGCGCTCAATGGACTTTCGAAACGCGGATGGCTGGAGTTAGAGCGCTTCGTTTCGGACGATCTCGATGCCGAAGCCTGACAGGTGATGCGTCGACGACGTGAGGTGACGGATGGAGCTGATCTTGAGATCCCGCAGGATCTGGGCGCCGACGCCGATCTCGCGCCATTGCCGATTACGGTCGTCTTCGCGCGAACTGGCCGGGCCTAGCGGCGCAGGCGGAACGCCCGCCGCCCCGTCGCGCAGATAGACGAGCACGCCGCTGCCATTATCCTTGAAGCGTTGCAGAATGACGTTCATCTTGGCCTGTTCCTGACCCGAGAACAAATCGCGCAGGATGTTGGGTTTGTAGAAGCGCGTGAGGACGTTGGTGCCGTCGCCCAGTTCTCCGTAGATATAGGCGACGTGATGAATGGGGTCGAACGGCGAGCGATACGAATAGCCTTGGAGCGGGCCGATCGAGCTCTCCGCCGTGACGCTCGAGACGCGCTCGATCAGCGTCTCGCGGGCCTGCCGGAAGCTGATGAGGTCTGCTATGGTGACCTGTTTCAGCTTGTGCTTGTCTGCGAACGCCGCGACTTGCGGACCCTTCATCACCGAGCCATCGTCGTTCATCAGTTCGCTGATGACACCGACCGGCTCGAGACCTGCCAGTCTGCACAGGTCGACGGCGGCCTCGGTGTGACCCGAGCGCATGAGTACGCCCCCTTCTTTTGCGATCAGCGGGAAAACGTGTCCCGGCCGGCAAAAATCGCCGGCGCCAGCGTTGGGGTTGGCGAGTGCACGGCAGCACGAGGCCCGCTCTTCGGCCGAGATGCCCGTACCGTTATCCGGCCGGTAGTCCACTGACACGGTGAACGCCGTGGTGTGCGCCGAGTCGTTGTTGACAACCATCGGGTCAAGCCGCAGGCGTCTCGCGTCTTCGAGAGTAATCGGAGCGCAGACGATTCCCGATGTATGGCGAATGATGAAGGCCATCTTCTCAGCCGTACACCGCGAGGCGGCAACGACGAGGTCCCCTTCGCCCTCGCGATCGTCGTCGTCGGTGACCACGACGATTTCGCCGTCGGCGAGCGCCTGCAGGGCCGCTTCGATCGATCCCGTCATCTCGGTCGCTCTGCTCGCTGGAACCGACGGGTGCTCGCGTTGGGTCGTGTGCAGATTGTCAGGCTCGCAGCGCCGCTCGAGCACTCTGCCGATCTTAACTTCACCATTATTGCCAACTGGCCGGAGCCCATGGCGGGGCGCCTCATAGCCTTTCCACGCTGTAGCTGGGACGATTGGTGTCGAGCCCGACCGGCGCATCGGACAGCAAAGGACCGGTTGGGTCGTATCGGGGTCTTGGTGATCGCTCCAGAGGGCGCGAGGGGGTGGCGCAAGCCTTGACGGTGACCGGCCGATTGGCGTCGATCGGCAGCACGGTCTTGTGCGAAATGCGCTTGAGGGCCAGATTTGATCGAATGCTGCTGACGCCGGGAATGCGGGATAGTTTGTTGACAATCAGGTCTTCGAGATCTTCGATGTCGGCCGCCATGACGCGGAGCATGTAGTCGCTCTCACCGGTCATGAGATAGCATTCCATTACCTGGGCCAGCCGGTCGATGGATCGGGTGAAATTCTCGAGGGACGCCTGGACCTGCTTTTCCAGCTTGATGTGGATGAAAGCCGTTACACCAATGCCGAGCACGGCGGGATCGAGAAGGGCGATCCGTCGATCGATCACGCCGAGTTTTTCGAGTGTTCTGACGCGTGCCAGACACGGCGACGGCGAGAGATTGACGCGTGATGCGAGCTCGACATTGGTCAAGCTCGCATTCTGCTGGAGCTCGTTGAGGATCTTGATATCTATTCTGTCGAGAGAGGTTGTCGACATCGCGTATCTCCCAAGTATGGCAGTCTTCTGCGGCGCGTATCACCGTCGTTTGTGGGGTGATGACAATCGCGCGGTAAAAGCTAACCGCAATTGCGCTTGTGGGATTTCGACAAATCGTCGATTTGTATCGAAAAACCGTCAACCTTCGCATTGTGCATTGCGATCAGGAGGTTAGTTGCCTACTTCCGATACATTTTTTGCCTATGCGATATGCAGGCCGACGTTGATCCACGGATTCGGTCAAGATGTAATGCCCGCCGCTCCATCGATTGGCTCCCCATGTCACTTGACGGGACTTGCAGCAGAGCTCGATGTCGAGAGCTGCCCTGTTTCGTACAACCGCCTGTCGTCGCGTGTGGCCCCGGTCCCACGTCGCTGACCACGCCGCCGACGTTGCGCGAGACAAAAGGTTCGGCAGCAACGACGCCCACCCTCGTCAACCAGAAAATGGCAAAGATCGGCCGGATGCAGAGTTGGATCTAGCGACTCGACAAGTCGTTACAGCATAAAATGCTGATGAAGCTTCTGTGACAGGCGTTGTTCAAGCAGTAATGCTGAGAGGCTCGGGCGACTATCCACCCACGATCGCACTTGGGTAGCGACGGTTTGGATGTCGAGCGTGAAACTGAAGCAAGTCTATTTGACAGCGAACGATCCTGGACGCCTGGCCGAGTTCTACGAAGGCCTGGGTCTGAAGGTGCGCTTCGCTGATCCCGGCAAGTGGATCCAGTTCGTGAGCGATGCGGCTGCGTTCTGCGTCGCCGGACCGACGGAGTCGGTCTCGGACCAGCTGCAAGATGCCGTTCTTGTCTTCGATGTCGATGACCTCGATGCCGCAATGGAGCGTGCCGCAGCCATGGGGGCGCAAGTCGGCGCGGTCCGGGACATGGAAAGTCACGGCCGTGCGGTGAAGGTGCGGGATCCGGGCGGTAACGTCATCCAGTTCTATCAAGCAGCCGGATAGCTCAGACGTTCACCGGGGCAGCGCTGCATGCCCGGACTCACAACCAGACAAAGAGGGCGCATCCATCCCATGAATCCAAGGGTCGTAGCCATGCCGTCCGCAACACCGCCGCTGTCCGAAACGAGCCCACTCGATGCCGCAGCATTCCGTGCTGCGATGCGCAGCGTGCCGGGCACCGTGTCGATCGTCACGACAGGCCGGGCGCCGAACCGCCATGGTCTGACACTGACGGCGGGCTGCTCGCTGTCGGCGGCTCCGCCCAGCGTGCTGGTTTGCGTCAATCGATCTGCCGGTGCGCACGACACCATTCTCAGCAGTGGGTCGTTCTGCTGGAATATTCTAGGGGTCGAGCATCGCGATCTGGCGCTCAAGTTTTCCGGGCAGGACGGCAGCAAGGGCGATATCCGCTTCGGTGACGGTGTGTGGTGCGATCTCAAAACCGGAGCACCAAGTCTGGTCGGCGCGGTCTGCAGCTTCGATTGCCGCGTGGTGAATGCTTACAGCGACAGTAGTCACACCATTTTCACCGGAGAGGTGGTGGCTCAGACCACGAGGGCCGGATGTGAGTCGCTCGTCTACATCGACGGATGTTTCGCCGCGCCAAAGGCGGTCTGAAACACAGGACGACGTCAGGCGCCGCTACGTTTCCGCTACAGCCAAGATGGAACCGATCAGCATGCAAGGAAGACGAAGACTTTCTATCGCGCATCCATCGGCGGTCGGTCGCTGATGCTGTCGCTCTGGCTCAATGTCATCGCCGGCGGGGTGCTCATCGGGCTGGTTTACGGGCTCGTCGCGCTCGGTCTCACGATCATCTTCGGCGTCATGCGCGTGGTCAATTTCGCTCATGGCGAGATGGTCGTGTTCGGGATCTACATCGGATACTGGACCGTTCGAATCTGGGGCATTCCGATCGTTTTAGCCGCCGCGATCGCCGCGGTCGTCATGTTCGTGTTCGGCTATCTGCTAGAGACGCTCGTCGTGAAGCGGTTCGTCAATCGGCCGCATCATTATCAGTTCATCGTCTTCATCGGCCTCTCACTGCTTTTCAGCGGCGTATTGCTGATGTCGTTCGGTCCCGATCCGCGGCCGACGGCGTCTCAGTTGTCTTTCCAGACCGTGAGCGTGGGACCGCTCACCTTGGATTGGGCCCGCATCCAGGCGGCCGCTACGGCCGGACTGCTGATCGCCGCACTGGGAGCCTATCTGAAGTACTCCGCATTCGGCCGATCGCTGCGGGGCGCCGCCAATAATCGACTGGGCGGACTGGTGGTCGGGCTGAATATCCCTCGGGTCTATGCGGTGACCTTCGGCATCGGAGCCGCCTGCGCTGGCGTCGCCGGCGCATTGATCTCGCCGCTGTTCGATGCGCAGCCCTATCTCGCCGTCGACTTCACGCTGCTGGCCTTCGTGACGGTGATCGTCGGCGGTCTCGGCAGCTTCGGCGGCGCTCTTCTGGGCGGCCTGACGATCGGGGTCGCCGAAGCGATCGCGGCCTTGATGTTCACGCCGTCGATGAAAACAGCACTCCCTTACGCGCTCCTGATCATCATCCTGATTTTCCGTCCGAGGGGGTTTTTCGGTGCAAAGGACATCTGATCAAGCCAGCGACACCAAGCGTTGGGGTGCCGGCGCTCTGGTCTTCGCCGCCCTGGCCGTGGTGGGTGGCATGTCCAACGCCTACGTCATCTCACTTCTGACGATCGTCCTGTTGTTCACCTTCATGGGACAATCGTGGAACCTGATGCTCGGGATCGGCGGGCAGCTATCCATCGGTCACGCGCTGTTCGTTGGAATCGGTGCGTATGCGGTGGCGATCCTGAACATCAAATACGGCGTCACCCCGTGGATCGGTCTGCTGCTGGGCGCGGTGATTGCGGGCTTCGTCGGCGCGGTGCTGGCGTGGCTGAGCTTCCGCTTCGAGGTCCGTGGCATCTATTTCGCGCTGCTCACGATCGCAGCCGCCGAATTCGCCCGGATCATGTTCGGCGGGTGGGACTATGTCGGCGGCATGCAGGGCCTGTTCTATCAGGCGCCGAGCGGCACGATGGACGTCGGGATGCTGCGCGGTGACGCGCGGTTCTACTACTTCGTCGCGCTCGCGCTTGCGGCCATCGGTGTCGCGGGAACGGAGCTGATCTCGCGGTCCTATTGGGGCTATGTCTGGCGGGCGATGCGGGACGACGACGAGGCCGCCCGCGCACTGGGGGTGCGGACGTTTCACCACAAGGTGCTGGTGGTCTCGATATCGGCCGCGACGGCCGCGGTCGGCGGCGGCGTGCTGGGCTTGGTGCAGGGTGCGATCTTTCCGGATTCGATCATGGGCATGGCGATCTCGGTCGACGTACTGATCGGCCCTGTGGTCGGCGGATTGGGTACTGCGTTCGGCCCGCTGGTCGGCTCGATGGCCGCGATCCCGCTGCATCACGCCATGGGGGCGCTCGGCGACAGCCTGGGGCTCCCCGGACTGAACAGCGTCGCCTACGGGGCGGTGCTGATCCTGGTCGTGTGGTTTCTACCCGACGGCATCTGGCCGGCGATCGTCCGGCTCTACGAGGCGATCCAGCTGCCGGCGCGCGGCCGGATCTCACAATTGCGGAAGGTCGAGGAATGACCGCGTTGCTCGAAGTGAAGAACCTGACCAAAGCGTTCGTTGGATTGGTCGCGGTCAATGACGTCAGCTTCTCACTGCAGGCAGGCCGCATCACCGCCCTGATCGGGCCGAACGGCGCCGGCAAGACCACCTGCTTCAATCTCGTCGCCGGGGCGCTGAGACCGACCGCCGGGCGGGTGCTGTTCGAGAGGCGCTCGCTCGAGCGCGAGCCGCCCGAAGCGGTGTGCCGCATGGGCATTGCGCGCACCTTCCAGATCGTCCGACCGATGAAAGATATGTCGGTGCTCGAGAATGCCATGGTGGGCGCCTTCAGCTGGACGACGAACGTCAAGGAGGCGCGGGACAAGGCGTATGAGTCGCTCGAAAATGTCGGGCTCGCCGGCAAGGCGAATGCCCGGACGGATCAGTTGACGTTGCCCGATCGCAAGATGCTCGAGATGGCGAAGGCGCTCTCGACTCGCCCCAAGTTGCTGCTGCTCGACGAAGTGATGGCGGGGCTGCGTCCGACCGAAGCGGCCGGCGTCGTCGGCGTGCTGCACCGGCTCGCCGAGGGTGGACTGACGATCCTACTGGTCGAGCACGTGATGCGGATCGTGATGGAAGTGGCGTCGACCGTGGTGGTGCTTCACCACGGCGCCAAGATCGCCGAGGGCAAGCCGTCAGAGGTGGTAGCGGATCCTGCGGTGCTGGAAAGTTATCTGGGAGCCGGCTTCCATGCCTGACGACGCGCTTCTCGAAATCGACGACCTGTGCGTGGCTTATGACGGCTCCAATGCGCTGAACGGCGTGTCGCTCCGCATCGGTAAGGGTGAACTGATCTGCGTGGTCGGCGCCAACGGCGCCGGCAAGACCTCCCTGATCCGATCAATCGCGGGGATCGTTCCGTCGTCGCGCGGTTCCGTCAGGATCAACGGAGTCGAAATCTCGCGGCGACCGCCGTGGGACATATGCGAAATGGGCATCGCTCAGGTCGCCGAGGGCCGCCAGATCTTCAGTGCGCTCTCCGTCGAGGACAATCTGCTGATCGGCGGCTCGCTGAAGCGGGCCAGGCGAGACCTGGCAAATACGATTGATTCCGTCTATCAGCTGTTCGGGCGACTTCGCGAGCGCCGCGACCAACTCGCCGGCACGCTGTCCGGCGGCGAGCAACAGATGCTGGCGATCGGTCGGGCGATCATGTCGAAGCCAGAAATCGTGATGTTCGACGAGCCGTCGATCGGACTGTCGCCGGCGCTGACCGATGCGATGTTCGGCGTCGTCAAATCCCTCAACGAGCAGGGAATCACGGTCCTTCTCGTCGAGCAGAATGTCGCCAAGTCGCTCGCGCTGAGCAGCCGCGGCTATGTGCTCGAGAACGGCTCCGTGGTGTTGCATGGATCTAGCCGCGATCTGCTCGAGAACCCCGATGTCCAGCGCGCCTATCTGGGATTGTGAGGCGCGCCGTCTCGGCGAGGCGTCGGGCGTTGCGGCTCTCGTCGCGCCGCCGTTCGGTCCACCGCTCCCCGGCTGTTGCAGCCGCCTCTCGCTTGGGTCTCATTGATGAACACTGCCACCTCTCTCCTGATCGAGCGTGATCAAGACCTGGTCACGATCACGATGAACCGGCCGCCGGCCAATGCGCTGAATGCGCAACTCATCGTCGAGTTGCTGGAGGCGATCCGGCACCTTGCCGACGACGAGAATCCGCCCGGCATCGTGCTCACCGGAAGCGGCGACCGCTTCTTCAGCGCAGGCGGCGACATCAAGGAAGTCGTCGGGATCGACGTCGCGAGGCCGCGCATCCGGTTCTTCCACGAACTCCTCGTGGCGATGGAGAACTATCCGGGCCCGATCGTCTGCGCCGTCCGCGGCTATGCGGTCGGAGGCGCCCTGGAGTTTCTGCTGCATGCGGACTATGTTGTGGCCGATGCGGCGTGCAAGATTGGATTTCCGGAAATCAACCATGGCCTGCTGCCGGTGACCAAAGGCATGCGCCGGGCAGTCGAGAAGCTCGGCGTGCGGGCGGCGCAAGAGCTGCTGTACTGGGGCGAGCTCGTCGGCGCGGAGCGTGCCGTGGCGATCGGCGCCGTGAACGAGATCGTCCCGACCGAGGAGGTCGCATCCCGTGCGCGAGACGTGTGCGGCGTGTTGCGGCAGAAAGACCGCAAGCTGTTCCATGCCATCAAGCGATCGCTCAACCTCACCGCGCAAATGAGCGATCAGGCGCTCGAAAAAATGACCGTGGCCGACCTCGACGCCTATGTCACAGCCGAGAGCTCAACCAACGCGCGTGCGAGATTTTTGTCAAAGAACAGTAAGGGCTGAGCCGATGACGCGCGGATATCCCGATCAGATCTATCTGGAGCAGATGAGCCACGAGGAAGTCGCCGCGGCGCTGGCCGATGGGTGCACGACGGTAGTGATCCCGCTGGGGGCCGTCGAGCAGCATGGGCCGCATTTGTCTTTGGGCATGGATGCGGATCATGCCGATGCTCTGGCCGAGCGGATCGCGCGCAGCCGCGGCAACACGCTGGTGGCGCCGACCATCACGGTCGGCTGCTCGTCTCACCATCTGCCATTCGCGGGTACGATCTCGCTACGGCCGGAGACGCTGGAAGCGATTTGTGTCGATTATTGCACAAGCCTGGCGCGGCACGGCTTCAAGCGTATCCTGATTCACTCGGGTCACATCGGCAATTTTCCGGTCCTGAAGGACATGCTCGGTCGCTTGCGCGAGGCCGTCCCCTCGGATGTCGAGATCCTGGCGTTCTTCGACTCGACGAAATGGATCGACACGTGGCGCGATGCGGTGCGCGAAGCCGGAGGAGACGTGTTGGCCGTCGGCGGCCACGCCGACATCGCCGAGACGTCGCTGATGATGGTCATTAGGCCCGACAGCGTCAGACCGGACCGCTTCGAGGTGGGCCATCTTGGCGGCTTGTCGGAGGCTGATCTCGAACTGATGTGGAAGAACGGCATCCGATCGGTTTCGCAGAACGGCGTGATCGGAAGTCCGATCGGCTCGAGCTACGCCATCGGCGAAGCGTGCCTCGCGGCGGTCGCCGAGTTGCTGATCAAGACCTTCGATAGCGGGGCCGGAGCCGCCAGCGCCCGCCGTTGACGGTCAGCCCGTCCGCTGCGTGGCGAAGCTTCCCGGGGCGTCTGCCATGTTGCGAATGCTGACAGCATAAAATTCGGAAAGCGTTACTATGCAACGCGGCTTTCGGGCGAAAATATCGCCACGCCTATGAAACTCTTTGCCATCTCGCAAGCTAAAAGGATTGAGACATGGCACTTACGTTTGGGTTCTGGTCTGAACAGGAAACCCAGGTCGGACACAGTTACTCGCGCAGGCTTCACGAACTGGTCGACGAAGTCCGTCTGGCCGAGAAGGTCGGCTTCGACTGCGTCGCGCTTTCCGAGCAGCACGTGGCACTGGGCGGGATCTCGAGCTCGGCGCCCGAAGTGGTGTTCGGCTATCTGGCCGCGGTGACGTCGCGCGTCAAGCTGCGCGCGGCGGTGACGCTGATGCCGCAGCGCATCAACCACGCCTTGCGTTCGGCCGAGCGGCTTGCCGTGACCGACATCCTGTCCAACGGCCGCATGGAATTCTACGGCGGCCGCGCCAACACCACCATCGCGATGCGGGCGTTCAACGTCGATCCGAACGAAACGCTGGCGCAGATGGAAGAAGGGCTGGCGCTGCTGAAAACGGCGATGCGCCAGGACATTTTCACGTTTGACGGCAAGTACTACCAGATCCCTCCGCGCCAGCTGGTTCCGAAGCCGCTGCAGAAGCCGCATCCGGTGATCGGGATCGCGGCGACCAGCGAGCGCAGTCATCTCTGGGCGGCCTCGCAGGGCTTCGCCGTGATGAGCAGCAACATCTATCAGGGCTGGGAAGCTCAGCAGAAGCTGATCGACGCCTATCAAAAAAACTGGAAGTGCGACGCGGAGGGACCGCTGCAGCGTCCGCGTATCGGCATTCCGCTGTTCATCGGCATCGGGAAAACGGACGAGCAGGCCAAGGCGGATTATGCCGGCCCGCTGATGCACTATGCCAAGATCTCGACCGATGCCTATCCGCGTCTCGCGGCGATTGCCGACGACTACAAATACATGGGAGAGAGCGTGCCGTCGATGCAGCGTGCCGCCAACGACTGGGACTATCTGGTCAACGAGTCGGCCACGACGGTGTGCGGCAGCCCCGATACGGTCATTCGTCAGATCGAGAAGTTCGAGGCCATGGGGATCGACGAGGTGCTGCTGCACATGGACTCCGTCCCGCACGAAAAGATCATGGAGGCGATCGACATGGTCGGTCGCTACGTCATCCCGCATTTCAACGACAGAAACAACGTCGTGCGGCCGACCGAGGAGATCCTCGGGCAGATCCGGCTGATGCGGACCCAGAACAAGTAATGCAGCGGTGAAGTCAATGTCGCAATACGGCTACAAGTACCTGATCGTCGAACAACGCGCCACCGGCGTCGCGATCGTCACGATGAACCGCCCGGAGATCCTCAACGCGATCAACTGGGAGATGCACGAGGAGCTCGAAGACGTCTTCGTCAAGCTGGATCGCGACAGTTCTGTCAACGCGATCGTTCTCACAGGTGCAGGCCGCGGATTTTGCTCCGGAGGCGATCAGAAGTCGCTGGATAAGGGAACGCTGCCGTCCCCGACGCGCAGCGGTCGCCACCTCATCCGCAACATGCTGGAAGTCGAAGTGCCGATCGTCGCGGCCGTCAACGGTGTCGCGGTCGGCCTGGGTGCCACGCTCGCGCTGTTCTGCGACGTGATCTATGCGAGCTCGACAGCTCGTTTCGCCGACACGCACGTCAATGCCGGCGTCGTCGCGGGCGATGGCGGCGCGGTGATTTGGCCGCTGCTGATGGGGCCGGTGCGCGCGAAGCACTATCTGATGACCGGCGAATTCATCTCCGCCGAGAAAGCGGCTGCTATCGGCATGATCAACGAGGTGGTCGCGGACGGCAACGTTCTCGATGCCGCGATCGAATACGCCGAACTGCTGGCAAGCGGGCCGAAGGAATCGATCGTCTGGACCAAGTACAGCGTCAACAAGATCATCAAGCAGTACGCCCATTTGCTGCTCGACACCTCTGCGGCGCTGGAGATGTTGACCTTCAAGTCGCCCGAGCGGGCCGAGGCGGTTGCCGCCTTCGCGGCCAAGCGCAAGCGTTTCGCGGAGCGCTGAGATGAACGTCGCTGCGATTACATCCGGCGCCCAGTTGGCCGATACGACCGTCGCGCAGCTTTTGGCAGCGCGACTCGCGGAGCGGCCCGACAAGATCGCCTTGCAACAAAAGCGTCACGGCGCCTGGACCGCCATGACGTGGGGCGCCTATGCGCAGCGTGTCGTGAACCTGGCCAGCGCGCTGCGGCGTGCCGGTCTCGAGCGCGGCGATCGGGTCGCGATCATGGGCGATTCGTCCGAGGAATGGCTGATCGCCGACATGGCCACGATGTGCGCCGGCGGCGTCATGGTGGGCGTGTACTTCACCTCGTCACCCGAAGAAGTGGCTTACTGCTTCACGGATTCAGGCGCGAAGTTCGCGTTCGTCGGCGGGGAGCAGCAGCTTCGCATCGTGATCGCCTCCGGTCGGGCCGAGCAGCTCCGCGGCATCATCGTGCTCGACCCGGATTGGGCCGGCGAGGCCACGGCGTCGATCAGGTCGCTGGCCGACTTTGTCGGAGCACACCATGTCGATGCACATGATTATCTGCAGAAGGAGAGCGCGACAGCAAAGGCGTCCGATGTCGTCAGCATCGGCTATACGTCCGGGACGACCGGAAACCCCAAGGGCGCCATGCTGACGCACCTCTCCATTCTCGCCGGCGCTCATTGCATCACCCTGTTCGGTCCCAGCATGCGCGAAGAGGAACACCGGGTGGTCGTGCATTTGCCGATGTCGCACACCGTCGCGCGCGGGCAGGCGACGACGTTGCCGCTGATCGCCGACGCCGTTCCTTATTTCGGCGAGACGACCGCGGACTTCGCCCAGACGATCAAAGAGGTGAAGCCGACCTACTACATGGCGCCGCCGCGGTTCTACCAGCGTTTTGCCACGCAAATTCTCAGCAAGGTGCATCCCCCCGGCGGTGCGGGAGATCAGAACTACGCGCTCGCCATGACGATCGCGCGCAGGGCGCTCGAAAACCGTCAGGGCGGCCACGAAGATGCCTTCGTCTCGAAACTGTTCGCGGCCTGCCGCGACCAAGTGTTCCAGCCGCTGCTCGCGGAGGTCGGTTTCGACGAGCTGAAGGTCGCGTTCACCTCGTCGGCGGCGATGCCGTCCGAGCTGATGTCGCTGTGGCAGTTGTGGGGCTTGCAGCTCAAGGAGTGCTACGGCCAGACCGAACTGGTCGGTGCCAATCTGGTGCAGATGGCGGAGTGGCCGAAGGCCGGCAACGTCGGGGTCCCGCTGCCGGATCCGGCCTGGGAAACCGCCGTGCTCCAGGACGGCGAGATGATCGTCCGTGGACCGGGATTGTTCGCGGGCTATTGGAACAAGCCGGACGAGACCAAAGCGGCGCTTCGCGACGGCTGGCTCTACACCGGCGACATCGTCGAAGTGTCGCCGGAAGGAACCTTCAAGCTTGTCGACCGGAAGAAGGAGATCATCAACACGTCGAACGGCAAATCGATCAGCCCGACTCAGATCGAAAACGAGCTGAGGCACAGCCCGTTCATCTCCGAGGCGGCTGTGATCGGCGAGGGGCGAAAATATCTCACCGCTCTGATCGAAGTGGATGCCACCGCCACAATGGACTGGGCGAAGTCGCGCGAGGACAAGATCGCGAGTTACGCGGACCTGGCAGGCTCCGAGATCGTGAACCGGCTGATCGAGGCGGAGATCGGCAAGGCCAACGGAAGGCTGGCGCGAGCGGAGCAGATCAAGGCGTTCCGCATTCTGCCGGAGGAGCTGTCGCTCGAGAACGGCGTGATGACGCCGACGCGGAAGAAGCGTCGCAAGCAGATCAACGAGCGCTATCAGTCGCTGATCGCGTCGCTCTACGACGAAACCGAGGAAGAATTGATCAAGGCCGAGACGGGCCTTTGAGATCGGCGGTCGGTCCCAAAACGTACGAAGCTACCAGTCGAGATAAGATTTCACTCCTTCAGCAACAGGACATCGAGATGACCAAGCGAAGCGGAATCACGCGGCGGACGATTGTCGGAAGCGGATTGGGAGTTGCGGCAGGCCTGGTATCAAGGCCATCGTTTGCGGCGAACACGAAAGTGAAAGTCGGAGCGATCATGCCCAGCAGCGGCGTGCTGGCGTTTCCCGGTCAGGCCTGCGTGCGCGGCATCGATCTCGGCGCCAAATTCGCGCGTGAGAAGTTCGGCCTCGACATCGAGATCGTTCACGCCGATACGCAAAGCCGTCCGGAGAACGGCCGGATTGCCGCCGAGAGCCTGATCCGGCAGGGCTGCACCGTGCTGATCGGCGCGTGGGATTCCGGTGCCACCATTTCGGCGCTGCAGGCCTGCGAGGCCGCCAAGGTGCCGATGGTGGTCCACATCGCGAGCGCCACTCAGGTAACTTCACAGGGCTTCACCCAAGTGTTCCGCTATTACCCCACGTCGCTGACCATCGTGCGGCAATCGTTGACCGAGCTGAAGTCCGTGCTCGGCACGCTGAAGGATCCGCCGAGCAGCGCCGTCGTTCTCCATCTCAACAACACGATGGGGCAGTCGACGGCGGCCAGCATCGATCAGGCGTGGAAGGAAGTGGATGTTCCGCTCAAGATCGCGCAGTACGTTGCCTATGACGAGAAGGCCAAGGATCTGTCGGTGGAAGTTGCCAAGGCGAAAGCGTCGGGTGCCGATGCTTTGATCTCGGTCACGCGCGTCAACGACGCGATCATGATCGCGCGCGAATGCATCAAGCAGGGCTGGGACCCGAAGATGGTGTTTTCGCCCAACTCCAACGGCGTGTCCGACAAGGCGTATCACGACGCGCTCGGAAAGTATGGTGACGGTCCGGTTCTGTCAGCGTTGTGGCTCAATCCCAAGGGCGCCGAGACCGACAAGATCATGAAGATGTTCGCGGCCGACTACCCGAACGACTGGTTCGATGCCAATGCGGGCTGCGCGTTCGAGGCGGTGCAGATCGTCGCAGACGCCGTGACGCGGGCGGCTTCGCCGGAGTCGGCGGCGATTCACGGCGCGCTCAAGAAGACCGACATGAAGCCGATCCTGATGTACGGCGACAACACCAAGTTCGACGAGACCGGCCAGAACATCCACTGTTCGATGGTGATGCTGCAGGGTTTGAAAGGTAGGCCTCGGGTGGTGGCTCCAAAGGCCATTGCGGAAGCGTCGCTCGAGTATCCGCTTGCGCCTTACAGCAAACGCTGACCTCGTTACGGGCGGCCCCGCGAAAGCGTCGCGGGGTCGCGGTCGTCAAGTGCCCAGGCAGGGACGTGCGAGCTAGGGCAAACTGTCCGAATTAATCAGGCGCGACCGCTCGGCAAGGAAGCGGCGGGGGCTCTTTCCCATCGTCTTCTTGAACATCGTGATGAACGCGCTGGGGGTTTCGTAGCCCAGTTCCAGCGACACGGCCTGGACCGAAGTGCCCGCCGTGAGGCGTTGCATGGCGATCAGAATGTGGAGACGCTGGCGCCAGCGCCCGAAGGTCATCCCCGTTTCCTTGGCTATGAAGCGTGCGAAGGTACTCTCGCTCATCGCGTAGCGCGAGGCGACTTCGTCCATCGTGCTGCGGTCGCCCGGATTATTCAAGAAGGAGGTCGCGAGGTGTTGAAGACGGGCGTCGGGGGAGATCGGTAAATACATTTCATCCGTCGTCGACATCTGCACGAGTTCGTCGAGCAAAACCCGGCCGAGACGGCTGGTCGGTCCTTCCAGCGGATAGAGCGGTGGGAACACCGAGAGGCGGTGGATCAATTCCCGCACCAGCGACGTGATCATCAGCGTGCAGCAGGTCCGCGGCAGCATGCTGACCTGCGGATCGATGAACACGGTGTAGAGTTTGCCGAAATCGGCCACGCAATTGCTGTGCTGCACGCCGGCCGGGATCCATACCGCGCCTTGCGGAGGCACGATCCACAAGCCGCCAGGCGCCCGGCACATCACCGAGCCACGAGATGCGACGACCAATTGGCCTTTGCGGTGTGAGTGCAGCGGCAGGTCGTCGTTGTCTTTGCTGGTTTCGAGACAGAATGAAGTGACGGGACGATCGAACTGATCCGGATCGACAGGATCATAGTTGATCCGAAGATCGGGCAGATCCATTCGCGCAAAATCGCGATCGAACTCGGTCTCGGGCGGCATTTCAATCCTGCCAATTCGTCAAGTCAGTCAGGCCTTGATGCAGATCCTGCTGCTAGCCGAGGTTAGCTGTTTTGAAAGGTCAGGTCACTAGTCGCGGCGAGCCGTCGAGTTCGCTGATCTGCGACAAGATGCCCGCTACTGCGGCGTGAGCGCTGAGCGATGCGGCATGCTGCGCCGTGACCAAGCGGGAGCACCTGTCAGGCGGCCGACGGCTCGATCACTCGCCCGATTAAACCAACAGCAGAGAATGCTGCGATGCGAGCCTCGGCGTCCCGCCGGAGCCGGGCAATTCGTCGGAACGCGGCCGTATTCAGCAGCACGTGCCATAGCACCCGATGCTACCAAGTGCGGGCTTTCTCGGAGCCCGACGCATGACTGCACACATCGATCCGCCACGCAAGGCCGTCAACGCCGATCAGGATGCGGTCGAAACCGCCGATTGGCTCGCCTCGCTTGGATCGCTCCACCGCAGCGCCGGTGCCGAGCGCGTGCGATACATCCTGGCTGCGCTCGATCGGCGCGCGAAGGAGCTCGGCGTTCTGCCGGACTCTCCGCCGTTTTCGCCCTATCGCAATTCTATTCCGCTCGAGCAGCAGAAGCCCTACCCCGGCGACATCGCGATCGAGACCCGCCTGACGGCGATCATTCGCTGGAACGCGCTCGCGATGGTGGTCCGTGCCAACAAGGCCTATGGGGAGCTCGGCGGGCACGTCGCCAGCTACGCCTCGGCCGCGGAGATTTTCGAAGTCGGTTTCAATCATTTCTTTCGCGCGTCAAGCTCCGCGTCGGAGGGCGACTTGGTGTATTTCCAGCCGCATTCGTCCCCCGGAGTCTATGCACGAGCGTATCTCGAAGGCCGACTGTCGGACGAAAATCTGAAGCTGTATCGCCAGGAACTGAGCGGCCCCGGTCTGTCGTCCTATCCGCATCCCTGGCTGATGCCGGAGTTCTGGCAGGTGCCGTCGGCGTCGATGGGCCTTGGGCCGATCAGCGCGATCTACCAGGCGCGGTTCATGAAGTATCTGCAGCATCGCGGCCTGGTGCAGACGGCTGGTCGCCACGTCTGGGGTGTGTTCGGCGACGGCGAGATGGACGAGCCGGAATCGATCGCCGGGCTCGCCCTGGCGGCGCGGGAAAATCTCGACAACCTCACCTTCGTCGTCAATTGCAACCTGCAGCGCCTGGATGGGCCGGTCCGCGGCAACGGGCAGGTGATTCAGGAACTCGAGTCACTTTTCCAGGGCGCCGGCTGGAACGTCATCAAGGTGCTGTGGGGATCGGACTGGGACGATATCTTCGCGCGCGACAGCAAGCATGCGCTGCTGCGCAAACTCGCCGACACCGTCGATGGCAAATATCAGACGCTCGGCGCCAAGGATGGGGCCTACAACCTCGCCCACTTCTTCAGCGAGGATCCCGAGGTCCGGGCGCTAGTTGCGCACATGTCGGACGCGGATATCGACGGCCTGAAGCGCGGTGGCCACGACTTCAAGAAGCTGTTCGCGGCCTTTGCCGCCGCGAAGGACATTAAGGGTCGGCCGACCGTCATTCTGGCGAAGACCAAGAAGGGCTACGGCATGGGCGGCGCCGGCGAGTCGCGCATGACGTCGCACCAGGCCAAGAAGCTCGACGTCGACGCGCTGTATGCGTTCCGCGACCGGTTCGCCCTGCCGCTCAGCAACGAGCAAGTCGAGGATCTGGAATTCTTCAGGCCTGCGGAAGACAGCGCGGAAATTCAGTACCTGCGCGCCCGTCGCGCGGCACTCGGTGGCTACATGCCGGCGCGGCGACGCGTTTCGGCGGCGCTGCCGGTGCCGCCACTGCAATCCTACGCGGAGTTCGCTCTGCGCGGCGACGGCAAGGAGACGTCGACCACGATGGCGATCGTGCGGCTGTTCACCAATTTGCTCAAGGACAAAACGCTCGGCCCGCGCATCGTTCCGATCGTCGCCGACGAAGCCCGCACCTTCGGAATGGCGAACCTGTTCAGACAGGTCGGCATCTACTCGCCGGCGGGACAGCTCTACGAGCCGGAAGATGCCGGTTCGATGCTGTACTACAAGGAAGCGATCGACGGCCAATTGCTGGAGGAGGGGATCACCGAGGCGGGGGCGATTTCGTCATGGACCGCGGCGGCGACCTCCTATAGCATCCATAACTTCCCGTTGCTGCCGTTCTATATCTACTATTCGATATTCGGCTTTCAGCGGGTCGGGGATCTGATCTGGGCGGCGGCGGACCAGCGCGCGCGTGGCTTTTTAATCGGGGCGACGGCCGGCCGGACGACGCTCGGCGGCGAAGGCTTGCAGCATCAGGACGGGTCCAGCCATCTGATGGCGGCGACCGTTCCGAACTGCCGGGCGTACGATCCGGCATTCTCCTACGAGGTGGCCGTCATCGTCGATCACGGCATGCGGTCGATGCTCGAGCAGGGCAACGACGAGTTCTATTACCTCACGGCGATGAACGAGAACTATGCGCAGCCCTCGATGCCCGACGATGCACGCGACGGCATCATCAAGGGTCTCTATCGGGTGCTGCCGAGCGCTGACGGGCCGGCGAAGATCAGGCTGGTCGGCTCGGGCGCCATTCTCCCGGAGGCGCTCGCCGCCGCAGCGATGCTGCAAAGCGAATGGAAAGTGGCCTGTGAAGTCTGGTCGGCAACGAGCTTTTCCGAGCTGGCGCGGGAGGCGCGCGAGGTGGAGCGAACTAATCGGCTCTCGCCGCTGTCGAACCCGGTCGAGAGCCACGTCGTACAATGCCTCGGCGGCAAGGTGCCGATCGTCGCGGCATCGGATTATGTCCGGGCGTATCCGCAACTGATCGGTTCTTACATCGAGGCGCCCTATACGGTGCTGGGCACCGACGGCTTCGGGCGCAGCGATACACGCGCCGCGCTGAGATCGTTCTTCGAGGTCGATCGCAAGCAGATCGTCGTTGCGGCGCTGTCGGCGCTGGCAAAATTGGGTCAAGTGGCGCGTGAGCAGGTCGCCGAAGCCATCGCCAGCTACGAATTGCCGATTGGCGTTGCATCGCCTTGGTCGCGCTGAGAGAGGGCGGAGCGCGCATGTCTCGTTCAATTGAAGTCGTTCTGCCAGATATTGGGGACTACAAGGATGTTCCGGTAGTCGAAATCAATGTGTCGGTCGGCGACGAGGTCACGATCGACATGCCGTTGCTGTCGATCGAGTCCGACAAGGCGACGATGGAGGTGCCATCCCCGGCCGCAGGCACGGTGGCCAAACTGATGATCGACGTCGGGGGGCGGGTTTCTGAAGGTTCGGTTCTGATGGTCCTCGAAGGTCGCGGCGAATCCACCGCGCCTCCGCCGGCGACTGCGTCGGCACCGCAGGTGGAGCAACGGATCCCGCAGCAGGAGGCGCTGTCACGGCCGGCGCCCGCGGCTTCAGTCGATGACTCGCGAGCACGTGCACAGCAGCTGCAGCCTAGCGGGGCGGCGCATGCATCGCCGTCGGTCCGCGCTTTGGCGCGTGAGCTCGGCGTGACGCTGGACTCTGTCGTGCCCACAGGCCCTAAGGGCCGGATTTTGCGCGAGGATGTGGCGGCCTTCGTCAACGGACTGGTGCGATCGAGACCGGCGATGGCGCCTGAGCCCGGCGCCCCGGTCGATTGGCCCAAGGTGGATTTCGAGAGGTACGGCGCGGTCGAGCGCCTGCCGCTGACACGGATCCAGAAGCTGACCGGTACGAACCTCTCGCGCAACTGGAGCGTCATTCCCCATGTAACGAATTTCGACAGAGCGGATGTGACCGACGCCGAAGCCTTTCGCCAACTCGCCAATGCCGAGGCCGCGAAGGACACGGCGAAGCTCACCATGGTGTCGCTGCTGATCAAGGCCGCGGCCTTGGCGCTGCAGAAATACCCACGCTTCAATTCGTCGCTCGATGGCGATGAGTTGATCCTCAAGCACTACGTCCACATCGGCGTCGCTGTCGACACGCCGAGAGGTCTGGTCGTGCCGGTGATCCGGGACTGCGATAAGAAGGGCTTTCGGCAAATTGCCGCGGAGATGCGCTCGCTCGCCGACAAGGCGCGCGCAGGGCAGCTCGCGTCGGGCGACATGCAGGGCGGCTGTTTCTCGGTGTCGTCTCTCGGAGGCATCGGCGGTCAGGGATTTACGCCCATCATCAACGCGCCCGAGGTGGCAATCCTCGGCGCCGGGCGGGCCGCCACCGAGGCGGTCTGGAACGGCCGCGAGTTTGAACCGCGCCTCATCCTTCCGATGAGTCTGTCGTGGGATCACCGGGTCGTCGACGGCGTGGCTGGGGCCCGGTTCCTGGGCTTCGTCGCGTCGGTGCTCTCCGATCTGCGGCGCTTCGCGTTGTGAGGACGCAGATGCGGACAGAGGAAATCCGGGTCCCCGACATCGGGGATTTCCGAGACGTCGAGGTCGTCGAGGTCCACGTCAGGGTCGGCGACGTCGTCGTGCGAGAGCAGGCGTTGATCACAGTGGAATCCGACAAGGCCACGCTGGAGATTCCGTCGCCGATCGCAGGGGTGATCACGAGCATGTCGCTGCGTGTTGGAGACAAGGTGTCTCAAGGCTCCATGATTGGCACGGCGTCGGCGTCGGACGAAGCGGGCGCGCAAGGCGAGACGATCTCAGCGGATCAGGATGTTGGCCAGCGCGTAACAGATTATACTCGATACGATCTTGTCGTGATCGGAGGCGGGCCGGGCGGCTATTCAGCAGCATTTCGGGCCGCAGACCTTGGACTGAACACCGCGATCGTCGAACGCTACGGCACCTTGGGCGGAGTTTGCCTGAACGTTGGATGTATCCCGTCGAAGGCGCTGCTTCATGTTGCGGCCGTCAAGGAGGAAGCCGAACGGATCGCGGACAAGGGCATTCGCTTCGGCGCGCCGCAGATCGATCTGCAGGAGCTGCGCGCCTTCAAGCACGGCACTGTCAAGAAGCTGACGGATGGGCTGAGCCAGATGGCGGCAGCGCGCCGCGTCACGGTGATCCGCGGCATCGCGAAATTCGCCTCCGCCACGCGGCTCGAGATTGTCGGTGAGGGGGCAGGCTCGCAGCAAATTGAATTTGGTCAATGCATCATCGCCACGGGCTCGCGCGCGTTGCAGCTGGCGGTGCTTCCCAAGGACGAGCGGGTCGTGACCTCGACCGGCGCGCTCGCGCTGCGAAGCATTCCGGGCCGCATGCTCGTGATCGGAGCGGGGATCATCGGGCTGGAGATGGCGACCGTCTACAACTCGCTCGGCACCAAGATCGATCTTGTCGAAAGGCTTCCCGATATCCTGGCGGGCGTGGATGCCGACGCGGTGAAGATCTGGCGTTCGCGCAACGCGCATCGCTTCGAGCATATCGACGTCGCAAGCAGCGTATCAACCGCCGAAATCACGCCGGACGGCGTGAGGGTCGGTACCACAGGCGCATCGGTACGGACACGATCGTACGATTTGGTGTTGCAATCGGCCGGCCGTGTTCCCAACAGTAGCGAGCTCGGCCTCGAACGGATCGACGTTGCCATCGATTCGAACGGCTTCATTCAGGTCGACGAGCAGATGAGAACGACGGCGCGCAACGTCTTCGCCATCGGCGACGTCGTCGGCGGTTCGATGCTGGCGCACAAGGCCGTTCACGAGGGGCACGTCGCCGCGGAAGTAGCTGCCGGGAAGCCGGCGGCCTTTACCGCGAAGATCGTCCCCAATGTCGCCTACACCGATCCTGAGATCGCCTGGGTCGGCAAGTCCGACCGTGATGTCGCCGAATCCGGACGGAAGATCCGTTCGACAAAATTCCCATGGGCCGCGTCCGGCCGGGCCATCGCGTCGGGCGCATCCTATGGCATGACGAAGCTGCTGTTCGACGCCGAAACCGGTCGCATCGTCGGGGGCGTGATCGTCGGACCGCATGCCGGCGATATGATCGGGGAAATCTGTCTCGCTATCGAAATGGGGGCTGACGCGATCGATATCGGAAAGACCATTCACCCGCATCCGACCCTCGGCGAGACGATCGGCATGGCTGCCGAAGTCCATGAGGGCATTTGCACCGACCTGCCTCCAATCGCCAGAAAGCGGTAGATCAGTTGGCCCAATCGATGTCCGTTATCGAAGCCCTTGAACAACGTCGCGCCGGTGCCAAACTCGGCGGCGGCGAGAAGCGCATCGACGCGCAGCATGCGCGCGGCCGCCTCACCGCGCGGGAGCGGATCGACCTGCTGCTCGACAAGCATTCGTTCGAGGAGATGGACATGTTCGTCCAGCACCGCTCGACCGAATTCGGGATGGAGAAGACCAAGATTCCGGGAGACGGCGTGGTCACCGGCTGGGGTACCGTCAACGGCCGCAAAACGTTTGTCTTCGCCAAGGATTTTACGGTGTTCGGCGGCTCGCTGTCCGAGACCCACGCGCTCAAGATCACCAAGTTGCAGGACATGGCGATGAAGGCGCGGGCGCCCATCATCGGCCTCTATGACGCGGGCGGCGCCCGCATCCAGGAAGGCGTCGCCGCGCTCGCCGGCTATTCCTACGTGTTCCGCCGCAAGTGCTGGCCTCGGGCGTGATCCCGCAGATCTCCGTCATCATGGGCCCCTGCGCCGGCGGCGACGTCTATTCGCCTGCGATGACCGACTTCATCTTCATGGTGAAGAACACCAGCTACATGTTCGTCACCGGCCCCGACGTCGTGAAGACCGTGACCAACGAGGTCGTGACCGCCGAAGAGCTCGGCGGCGCCTCGGTGCACGCCACGCGCTCCTCGATCGCGGACGGCGCCTTCGAGAACGACGTCGAGACGCTGCTGCAGATGCGGCGCCTGATCGACTTCCTGCCGTCGAACAACACCGACGGCGTGCCGGGATGGCCGAGCTTCGACGATGCCGCCCGCATCGACATGTCGCTCGATACGCTGATCCCCGACAATCCGAACAAGCCCTACGACATGAAGGAACTGATCCTGAAGGTCGTGGACGAGGGCGATTTCTTCGAGATCGCCGATATGTTCGCCAAGAACATCGTCACTGGCTTCGGTCGTATTGCGGGGCGCACCGTCGGCTTTGTCGCCAACCAGCCGATGGTGCTGGCCGGCGTGCTCGACTCTGACGCCTCGCGCAAGGCGGCGCGCTTCGTGCGCTTCTGCGATGCCTTCAACATCCCGATCGTCACCTTCGTCGACGTGCCGGGCTTCCTGCCCGGAACCGCGCAGGAATATGGCGGCCTGATCAAGCATGGTGCGAAGCTGCTATTTGCGTACTCGCAGTGCACCGTGCCGCTCGTCACCGTTATCACCCGTAAGGCCTATGGCGGCGCCTTCGACGTCATGGCGTCCAAGGAGATCGGCGCCGACATGAACTACGCCTGGCCGACGGCCCAGATCGCCGTGATGGGCGCCAAGGGCGCGGTCGAGATCATCTTCCGCAGCGACATCGGCGACCCCGACAAGATCGCCGCGCGAACCAAGGAATACGAAGACCGCTTCCTGTCGCCCTTCATCGCCGCCGAGCGCGGCTATATCGACGACGTCATCATGCCGCATGCAACGAGGCGCCGCATCGCACGGGCGCTGGCCATGCTGGGTGACAAGAAGATGGAAATTCCGGCCAAGAAGCACGACAACATTCCGTTGTAGGAAGAGCTGTGTTCAAGAAGATTCTGATCGCCAATCGCGGCGAAATCGCCTGCCGGGTCATCAAGACCGCGCGCCGCATGGGAATTGAGACGGTTGCGGTCTATTCCGAAGCCGACCGCGACGCCCTCCATGTCGAGATGGCCGACGAGGCCGTGCTGATCGGCGCCGCCGCCGCGGCCGAGAGCTACCTGGTGATCGAGAAGATCGTCGAGGCCTGCCGCAAGACCGGCGCCGAGGCGGTGCATCCAGGCTATGGCTTCCTGTCCGAGCGAGAGGCGTTTCAGCGCGCGCTGGAGGCCGCCGGCATCGTCTTCATCGGCCCGAACTCCGGCGCGATCGCCGCGATGGGCGACAAGATCGAATCGAAGAAGGCGGCGGCCAAGGCCAAGGTCTCGACTGTGCCGGGCTATCTCGGCGTTATCGAGGACGACAAGCACGCAGTCAAGATCGCCGACGAGATCGGCTACCCCGTCATGATCAAGGCCTCCGCCGGTGGCGGCGGCAAGGGCATGCGCATCGCGCACTCCAAGGCCGAGGTGGCCGAGGGCTTCAACCTCGCCAAGGCCGAGGCAAAAGCCTCGTTCGGCGACGATCGCGTCTTCGTCGAGAAGTTCATCGTCGATCCCCGCCACATCGAGATCCAGGTGCTGGGCGACAAGCACGGCAACGTGATCTATCTCGGCGAGCGCGAATGCTCGATCCAGCGCCGCAACCAGAAGGTCATCGAGGAAGCGCCGTCGCCGCTGCTCGACGAAGCCACCCGCCGCAAGATGGGCGAGCAGGCCGTGGCGCTGGCCAAGGCCGTGAATTACGATTCCGCCGGCACCGTCGAGTTCGTCGCAGGGCAGGACAAGAGCTTTTACTTCCTGGAGATGAACACGCGCCTCCAGGTCGAGCATCCCGTCACCGAGCTCGTCACGGGCATCGATCTCGTCGAGCAGATGATCCGCGTCGCGGCCGGCGAAAGGCTCGGCATCGCGCAGAAGGACGTCACGCTGACCGGCTGGGCCGTCGAGTCGCGTCTCTATGCCGAAGACCCGTTCCGCAACTTCCTGCCCTCGATCGGGCGCCTGGTGAAGTATCGCCCGCCGGCGGAGTTAAGCAAGGACGGCATCACGGTGCGCAACGATACCGGCGTGCAGGAGGGCGGCGAGATCTCGATCCATTACGATCCGATGATCGCAAAACTCGTCACGCATGCGCCGTCGCGTGCGGCTGCGATCGAGGCGCAGGCCACCGCGCTGGACTCGTTCTATGTCGACGGTATCAGGCACAACATCCCGTTCCTCTCGGCGCTGATGCATCATCCGCGCTGGCGCGAGGGCAGGCTCTCCACCGGCTTCATCGCCGAGGAATTCCCCAAGGGCTTTGCAGTGCGCGTGCCCGAAGGCGAGGTCGCCCGGCGCATCGCCGCGGTTGGCGCCGCGATCGATCACGTGCTCGGGGAGCGCAAGCGCCAGATCTCCGGCCAGATGGGTGGACGCATCGTGCAGCGCGAGCGCCGCCGCGCGGTCTGGCTCGACCGCCAGGAGATCCCGCTCGAGGTCGGCCGCGAGGGCGATGCGATCGCGATCCGCTTCGTCGACGCCGAGGGCAAGGCCGGCAATTCGCATCTGCTGGTCTCGTCGTGGAAGCCGGGCGATCCGGTTTGGCAGGGCACCATCGACGGCCACCTCGTCGCGGTGCAGGTGCGGCCGATTGCCAACGGCATCCGCCTCGCGCATCAGGGCGTCGAAGTCCCGGTCTATGTCTGGACCGAAGCGGAAGCGACCTCGGCGCGGCTGATGCCGGTGACGACGGCCTCCGACACCGGCAAGAAGCTGCTGTGCCCGATGCCCGGGCTGATCGTCTCGATCGCGGTAACGGAGGGACAGGAGGTCAAGGCCGGCGAGACGCTCGCGGTCGTCGAAGCCATGAAGATGCAGAACGTGCTGCGCGCCGAGCAAGACGGCGCCGTGAAGAAAATCCACGCCAGTGCCGGTGCGACGCTCGCGGTCGACGCGCTGATTTTGGAGTTTTCCTGAACACAACAAGAGGCGACCTGAGATGGGCAGCCTGTCTGCAGGAATTGCGGTTACCTCTAGGCAGAAGTCATGTTGGGAAGCTCGGCGTCACTTGGGATTAGGTGGACTTGATGAAAACCGAACGGTTGGCATTGGCATCGGGCTTTGCGCCTGCTTCACGCCAGGACTGGCACAAGCTCGTTGATGGCGTGCTAAAGGGAGCGCCGTTCGAAAAGCTGATTGGTAGGACGTACGACGACTTGAGAATCGAGCCGATTTATCTCCGCGCGAAAGACATTGCACTAGTCGACGGGCGGGCACCCGCGGCGCCTTGGCAGATCGTGCAGCGCATCGATCATCCAGACGCGGTGACGGCCAATAGGCAGGCCCTTCACGATCTGGAGAACGGGGCGACGGGCCTGGCGCTCGTCTTTGCCGGCGCCAACTGCAGCCGCGGGTTCGGTCTCGATCAAACGGCAGGTGCCGTCGCCAAAGCGTTAAAGGACGTCCACCTTGATGCCGGCATCGGGATTGAACTCCAAATTGGTACAGACGGGCGTAAGACCGCGATCCATGTTGCGGAATATGTGAAGTCGGTCGGTCTCGATCCTGCCGTCTGCGACATTCGATTTGGGCTCGATCCGCTGGGCGCGTGCGCCCTAAGCGGACGCAGTCCATACACTTGGGAAGAAATCGCACGGGACGTTGCCAGCACGATCAAAGGGCTTGTAACGCTGGGGTTCAAGGGGCCGTTTGCCGCGAGCGACGGGCGGATCGTTCATGACGCCGGCGGCTCAGAAGTGCAGGAGCTTGCCTTTGTGCTCGCCTGCGGCGTGGCATATCTGCACGCTATGGAGGCGGCGCGCATTCCGCTGGATCAAGCGCGAAGTATGATCTATGCGCGACTCACTGCTGACGCCGACCAGTTTTTGACTATGGCTAAATTCCGCGCGTTGCGACTCCTCTGGGCGCGCATCGAATCGGCGTGCGGTGTGGCGCCGAGGCCGCTGTTCATTGCGGCTGACACGTCCTGGCGCATGTTGACCCGGCGCGATCCCTACGTAAACATGTTGCGCGCTACCTTGGCGACATTCTCTGCGGGAATCGCCGGTGCCAATGCGATCACAGTCCTGCCGCACACGTTGGCGCTCGGCCTTCCAGACTCGTTTGCCCGGCGCGTGGCCCGCAACACGCAGCTTCTGCTGCTGGAGGAAAGCAATCTTGCCAAGGTTAGCGATCCTGCCGCAGGTGCTGGCGGCATTGAGGCGCTAACAACGGAGCTTTGCGACGCGGCCTGGAGGAGTTTTCAAGAGACTGAAAATGCGGGCGGCATTTTTGCCGCTCTACAGCAAGGAACGCTTCAGGCGAAGATCACAGCTACACGCACAGCGCGCCGTGCAAATCTCGCGAAACGCAGCGACCCGCTGACCGGAGTGAGCGAGTTCGCAAACCTTGGCGAAGGCACAGCGGCGGTACTAAGCGTAAGACCGATAGCTCTTCCGCCTAGCTTTGATCAGAAATTCGTATTTGACGCACTGCCGCCGATCCGGCTTGCGGAACCCTTCGAATCGCTCCGCGATAAGTCCGATGCGATATTGAAGCTACTCGGCGCGCGGCCGCGAGTGTTTCTTGCCAATCTCGGCACACCGACCGACTTTACGGCCCGCGCAACATTCGCCAAGAGCTTCTTCGAAGCGGGAGGAATTGAGGCTATCGACGGCGCCGGCTTCGCCGACCCAGCCGAGCTTGCCCTCGCATTCAGGGGCTCTGGTGCCGAACTTGCCTGCCTTTGCTCCAGCGATAAGATCTATGCGGAGCGCGCCGAAATCTCCGCCCACGCGCTTCAGCAAGTCGGAGCTAGGCACATCTATTTGGCGGGACTTCCCTCTCAATGCGAGGCCGCGTTTCGGCGGGCCGGCATCTGCAGCTTTATTCACGTCAGTTGCGACGCCTTGGCAACGCTAAATGCCGCTTACAACCGGATCCAAAACCCGAAGGTTTCCCGATAATCGACAATCGAACGCGAACACTCAGATGACAACCATCAGCGTTATCCCGAATTTTGCAAGTATTGCTTTCGAAAAGTGCTCGGCCGCCGCTTCTTCTGTTTCCGTCGATCCGTGGGTGACTCCGGAGGGCATTCCGGTCAAGTCAGCATACGGAGAAGCAGATATCGCCGGGCTCGATTTCCTTGAGACCTGGCCAGGCATCGCGCCGTTCCTGCGCGGTCCCTACCCGACCATGTATGTCAACCAGCCCTGGACGGTCAGGCAATATGCCGGCTTCTCCACGGCGGAGGATTCCAACGCGTTCTACCGCCGCAACCTCGCCGCCGGGCAGAAGGGTCTCTCGGTCGCCTTCGACCTCGCCACCCATCGCGGCTACGACTCCGATCATCCGCGCGTCGGCGGCGACGTCGGCATGGCCGGTGTGGCCATCGATTCCATCTACGACATGCGCACGCTGTTCGCCGGCATTCCGCTCGATCAGATGAGCGTGTCGATGACCATGAACGGTGCGGTGCTGCCGATCCTGGCGCTCTATGTCGCGGCGGCCGGCGAGCAGGGCGTGCCGCCGGAGAAGCTGTCGGGCACCATTCAGAACGACATTCTGAAAGAGTTCATGGTGCGCAACACCTACATCTATCCGCCCGCGCCCTCGATGCGGATCATCTCCGACATCTTCGCCTATACCTCGCAGAAGATGCCGATGTACAACTCGATCTCCATCTCCGGCTATCACATGCAGGAGGCCGGCGCGACGCAGGACCTCGAACTCGCCCATACGCTCGCCGACGGCGTCGAATATCTGCGCGCCGGCCTTGCGGCCGGGCTCGACGTCGATCGTTTCGCGCCCCGCCTGTCGTTCTTCTGGGCGATCGGCATGAACTTCTTCATGGAGGTGGCCAAGCTGCGCGCCGCGCGGCTGCTCTGGGCCAAGCTCCTGAAGCCGTTCAATCCAAAGGACCCGCGCTCGTTGTCCTTGCGAACCCACAGCCAGACCTCGGGCTGGTCGCTCACCGCACAGGACGTCTTCAACAACGTGATGCGCACGACGGTGGAGGCAATGGCGGCGACGCAAGGCCACCCCCAGTCGCTGCACACCAACGCGCTCGACGAGGCCCTGGCGCTGCCGACCGACTTCTCGGCGCGTATCGCCCGCAACACCCAGCTCTTCCTGCAGCAGGAGAGCGGCACCACCCGCATCATCGATCCCTGGGGCGGCTCGTATTACGTCGAGCGGCTGACGCGCGATCTCGCGGCCAAGGCGTGGGGCCACATCCAGGAGATCGAAGAGCTGGGCGGCATGGCCAAGGCGATCGAGGCCGGCGTGCCCAAGCTGCGCATCGAGGAAGCCTCGGCCAAGACGCAAGCCCGCATCGATGCCGGCAAGCAGGCCGTGATCGGCGTCAACAAGTACAAGCCGACGGATGAGACCCCCATCGACATCCTCAAGGTCGACAACACCAATGTCCGGCGGCTGCAGATCGACAAGCTGAAGCGGCTGAAATCCGAGCGCAACCAGAAGGACGTCGATGCCGCGCTGGCCGCGATCACGCGCTCGGCCGGCGAAGGCAACGGCAATCTGCTCGCGCTCGCCATCGACGCCGCGCGGGCCAAGGCCACCGTCGGCGAAATCTCGGACGCGATGGAGAAGGTGTTCGGCCGGCACCGCGCCGAAATCAAGTCCATCACCGGCGTCTACAAGCGGGAGGCGTCCAGCATGGGCAACCGGGTCGAGAAAGTTCAGGCGATGATCGACGCCTTCGAGGAAGCCGAGGGCCGTCGCCCGCGCATCCTGGTCGCCAAGATCGGCCAGGACGGCCACGACCGCGGCCAGAAGGTGATCGCGTCCGCCTTCGCCGACATAGGATTCGACGTCGACATCGGGCCGCTGTTTGCGACCGCCGACGAAGCCGCGCGTCAGGCCGTCGAGAACGACGTGCACATCCTCGGCGTCTCCTCCCTCGCCGCCGCCCACCTCACCGCCGTGCCGGAGTTGAAGGCCGCGCTGAAGAAGCAGGGCCGCGACGACATCATGATCATTGTCGGTGGCGTGGTGCCGCCGCAGGATTACGATGCGCTCTACGCGGCCGGCGCGGAGGCGATCTTCCCGCCCGGGACGGTGATCGCCGATGCCGCGGATCAGCTGATCCAGAAGCTCAATGCTCGGCTCGGGCACAGTGAGGCGGCAAATAGTAAGCGCCACGGCAGATAGTAACGGCGTATCGGTCCAGATTGAAAGCTCAAAGCCGGGGCGTCGAACTTACGAATTGATCCCGCAGTCCGCAGGCAGAGTGCCGAACAGCGCATATCTGGGCTTGGAGAAGATTGGTGTAAGATGCGACGCAAAGGTTTCGTTGCAGTCAACAGGCAAATGCGGACGAATTTGCCTCATATTTTTGCGATCGGCGATGTCGCGGGTAACCCGATGCTCGCCCATAAGGCGGTTCACGAGGTGCATGTCGCGGCAGAAGCGGCTGCCGGGCTCAAGAGCTCATTTGACGCGAAGATCGTCCCGAACGTCGCCTACACTGATCCTGAGGTGGCCTGGGTTGGCATCATGGAACATGAAGCGGCCTCCTCAGGCAGGCACGTTAGATCCGCGAAGTTTCCGTGGGCTGCCTCGGGCAGAGCGATCGCCTCGGGCGCGTCTTTGGCATGACCAAGCTGATCATCGACCAAGAGACGCACCGCATCATCGGCGATGTGATCGTTGGCCCGCACGCTGGCGACATGATTGGAGAAATCTGCCTGGCGATCGAGATCGGCGCCGATGCAATTGATCTCAGCAAGACCATCCATCCGCATCCGACGTTCGGAGAGGCAATAGGCCTGGCTGGAAGTGTATGAAGGTGTTTGCACGGATGTGTTGCCGGGTCCGAAGAGATCGACCAAGCGCGCGAGCCACTAGAAATCCAAAAACCTGAGCCGGCATCAGGTGCCTCGCTGCCGATTGTTCATAGGGGACCCGAATATGGCGGGAAGTTCTCGCAGGGAAGTAAAGGTACCTTTGAGCGTTCAAGAGGAGGAATTTGCCGCGGCATGTCGAGACTTCGTTCTGGAGAGGAAACCTGATCTCGCGGCATCCATCGTCATTGTAGACAACCAGCTCAGGATTGTGAACGATCCGCATGTTCGGCTCGCGTTTGTAGAACTTGGTCTTGCCAGATTGGTACGAGTTCTACATCTCGCAATCGAGGGCAAGGCGATTGAGCTCAAAAGAGTGCCAAGACTCCTGTTCGACCTGGCGAGCTATAGAAGGAAGATACTTCGCGCGCTAGGTAGTGACGATTGAGGACAGCCCCTCGGGTTACTAGCACGATTCATTCAACGCGCAGATTAGAGGAATAGATACTCATCGACGCAACGAGGACCGGCAGTCATCCCTTGGCAGGAGATTCGGATCTCTGAATTGCAAAGGCGGAGAAGCAGTCCATTCTTGTTCAGGTGGAATTGCTCGCATCTACTTCCTTATGGTTGCGGGATTATTGACTTGACGTTACGACCGCTTGTGACCCATAGCCGACATTGTTGCACCGAAGGTGTCCGACGTGCACGCAGAATAAAAACGGCTTCCCTATACGGGATAGCGCCATTTCAACGCGCGACGCAGAAAAAGCAACGCCACAATGATCGCCATGGCGGCGAACCAGAGCAAAGCTGGAATGGGCGATTGATTGTGTACGTGGGCAATGTAGAGAACCAGAGCCAACAGGATAGCAACCAGCGCGTTCGACACCCAATACAAGGGTGAACGCCTAATTCCACTCGCTGCGAGCTCTGTCGCTCGTTCGCGTGCTTTTGCCTCGCGCCACCAACAAAAGCCGAAGAACGCAAAAGCAATAAGCCAGTTCATCTTAGCACAATCAATTTGCTTTGCGGCTTTCGTCTTCGAACGGCGGACGACTGAGATGCCTTGTGAGACGCCCTTCATTGCCCCACCCGTAGCGCTTAGCGAACGGGACGTACAGAAGGCAGGCTAGGCCCAAAGCCATCAGTACCATAATCAGGTTGAGGCCGAGGAACACGTAGATGCTGGACGTGCCTCCGACGATGAGGACAAGCATAAGGATGGAACGAATGCTGAAAGGCGACATGCCCGCTAAGGTAGCACGAGGACGCTGTTAGCTGGCAGTCCTCTGGCGATTAGGGTTTGCAGACCATTAAGTCCGCTTCTGGCCCTAAGCTATCCTTCCCAGCGGCTTCCATTGGGTCTGCTCTTCGGAGCAGAGCGGACGCACGATAGCACTGGCTGCCGCAGCCGGTTTTGACCCGAAGCAGACGTTGGCTCGCTTAGTCTATTGATCCTGGTGAAGACAACCTCAAAACAAAGCCGCCATCGCTTCAAGCGTCTTTGTTGGGATCTATCCCGCTCGCACGCACCGGCGGTACGTCATCGTTGTTGCTCTCAAGTGACGCCAGCAGCTTCGTAAGCAAACGGAGTCGGCGCAATGGGCGCTCGGCAGTCCTACCTTGGCAGACAGTCAAAGCGATTTCTTCGATCTCTTCATCCATGCGACGCCGGATGCTCTCGATCAGTCGCGCACGATGTTCTGCATCATCGAACAGAATGAGCATGGCATGCTCCGACCGCTGACCTACTCAAATCTTAGCACATGCTAATCCAAGTTCCAGTCCGGGCACTTGTCTGCCACAGTGCTGCTACGGGCAGGTCGCGTAAAACGCACCTTGTGCCTAGAAATTGAAGGCTCGCCAGCCCCGGCGGGCCTCACTCACCAAAGTGGCAGAGGGGCAGGGACGTAAGTTCCTCAAAGGAACAGCATTTCTCTCCGCGACGAAATACAGCTGAAACAAAGCAATGTTTTGTTAGCGACACCAGGGCTTGCTCATAGTTCGCTTAGATCTCTTTCACCCGGACTATTTTCGAAAATTCGAGGCCGCGGCAGTTTCCTGCGGCGGCCTCACGTTACCGGTTTGATGGAAGGCATCAGAGGGCAGCACGGTGTGGGGCGGGCACGGTGGATAATATCGATGGCAAGGCCGTCAAAGTGGCAAGCCGTTTGGGGCGGGATCATGCCGAACTTTCGAGCGTAAATCATCGATGCTGATGGGCACATACAGCGTCGAATTGACTTGAGGTCGCGAACGAATAGCAGCGAGGGACAGAACTAGGCAGCTCCTTGATGGGCATGCCCTCGAGCTTTGGGATGGCGCGACGAAGCTCGCCGCCTCGAGCCGATCCGCCGACATTGAGCGTCAATGAACGCAAACGGTTCGCCGGAGATGCAGACACCGTATCAGTTAAGCGGTAGTGCCAGCCGAGCTGCTTTTCCCGAGACAAGTCGTTTTGGGTATTAAGGTACGGAACTAATAAGCTGCCTTCGGCGTTTCATAGTCCGCTGTTCCGCCGCCTCAGGAAAAATGAGAAAATCATCATTCGAACGCATCGGGGATGCGCGCCGGTTCGAGCTGCTTGTAAATGCTATTGTCGATTACGCTATCTTCATGCTGGACATTGAAGGCCGCGTACAGACGTGGAACGCGGGTGCGGAAAGGCTCAAGGGCTATGCTGCTGAGGAGATCATCGGAAAGCCTTTCTCGACCTTCTATACGCCTGAAGAACGGGACAAAGAAGCGCCGCAAGCTGCATTAGCTGCTGCACGCGAAACCGGCCGTTTCCATTCCGAAGGATGGCGAGTACGCAAGGACGGCACCAGGTTCTGGGCGCTTGTCGTGATCGACACCATCCGCGATGAATCGGGCGAACTGATCGGCTTCGCGAAGGTTACCCGGGACATCACAGAACGCCATCAGGCTCAGCTCAATCTCTTGGAGAGCGAACGCCGTTATCGCCGGCTCGTCGAAGCGGTCGTCGATTATGCGATTTTCCAGCTCGATCCAGCAGGTAATGTGAGCACCTGGAATCCGGGCGCGGAGCGGATCAAAGGCTATACTCCATCCGAGATCATCGGGCATCACTTCAGTCAGTTCTACACGCCGGAGGATTTTGAGCTTGGAATACCGAAACGAGTTCTCGCACAAGCCGCCGAGACGGGTCGCTTCGAGGCTGAGGGCTGGCGAATGCGTAAGGACGGCACTCGCTTCTGGGCCTCCGTTATAATAGACCGTATTTCGGACGATGCGGGCAACCTCGTTGGGTTTGCGAAGGTTACCCGTGATCTGACCGAACGCAAAAAAGCGCAGGACGAGTTGCGGACGGTCCAAGAACAATTAGCAGCGTCCCAAAAACTCGAGGCCGTCGGCCAATTGAGCGGCGGTATCGCACACGACTTTAACAACCTTCTTATGATAGTGCTCGGCAACATCGAAACTGCCGAGCGACATAGTCGCCATCTTGTAGGCAGCGTGAACATCCAACGCGCGCTAACGAACGCGAAGCGAGGCGCACAAAGGGCTGCGGCACTGACCAGTCGCCTGCTGGCCTTCTCACGACGACAAGCGCTCGATCCCAAACCGATCAATCTGAATACCTTTTTAAACGGCTTGCAGGATTTTCTGCAGCGCACGCTCGGAGAAGGGATCGAGGTTCATTTCAAACTTAACTGGCCGGCCAGTTTTCTTCTGTCGGACGGTCGCGCGGTCGGCCGCATACCCGCCCGGCGCAAGGTCTTCAACTTTCAAGGCTACGACGTCGCAGCCGCGCAGCTTGCTATCGATGGCGACGTTAAACATTGCTAGGTCGCGTGTTCGGCCTGCGACCTGGAGCTTGGTTCGGATTGACCAGACGTGCTTTGGACGGAGCGGCGGCTTTGCGCCGACGATCTTCCCCCTTGTTCCAAGGAACGTGCTTTGGGAGGGCTGGGACGGTGCTTGGGATAACGGTCATGTTGGCCTCCGCAACTAGTGAGGCTGGTCATTCTCAGCCGAGAGCCCTTCCAATTCGGCGTCCGCTTCTAGACGATTGGAGACGTACTTGCGTCCAATTCGAGCGATGGCAGGACCGACTTTGACCCTAAGCGGCCCACATCGCATTCCGCGAACCTTGATCAATCAGCGCAGGTTGGATTAACGGTTGCAGCAGTGAACAGCATTGTGCCTAATCAGTCATTCGCACCGATATCCGTGAAAAGGAAGCCCGCCGGCGTCTTAGTGAAGACGAAGATGAGCTGGCCGCAGAAGACGGAGTAACAGTCATTGTTCTGTTGATCGCGATCGTAGAAGGCCTTGCCGCGCTGGATACAAGCGCGATTTTTCGCCGTGAACGAAGTCGGATAGATCTTGGTACGGAATTGCGCGGCGTCGCGAATTGCGTTGTCATTCATGAAGGGCAATTGCGTCATACCGGCAACGGCGGCGGAGTCGTTTGCGCTCAGCGCCGCGCGAAACTTCTCCATGAAGCCATCGAATTCCTTCTGTAAGGCAGGAGAAGCGACGGGGCCCTTCGGCATCGCGGCGACGGCCGGCGCAAGGTTCACGATGGCGATTGCAAGCATAATTCTCAGCAAAAGGCGCACGGGCAGGCTCCGTCAGTCTACCAATCAAATGTGTTCCGCATCCATGGTGTTCTGTCGCGTCCAGCACATTCTGGTTCACCAGCGCAGGTTGACCTGCCCCAGGCGTGAAGCGACAGCGTTCTCTGGAGAAAGTGCTGGTAGGTCTTGCCACCTGGGTAAGGCGAAACAGCCCGGAGAGTGTGGCTTTGGAGCGCTTGGTTCCGTGACCCTTGAGTGACCCTTGAGCTGCCGTGCGCGCTCGGTCTCGATGAAGGATGCGTCAGTTGGTGGAGCGGTCTCGCGGGGCCAGCTCACCACGTTCGGTGGTCATTTCGGCTCATTTCGAGCTGCCGCCGAGTTGCATCAGAAGAACAGCCACGCCGCCGCGAATACCGCGATGCGTGCCAAGAAGTACAGCCAGGCCGCCATCACGACCAGCACGGTTGCTCCGAAAGCCGCGCCGATGGCAAAGCCTTCGAACCTCTCCTTCTTCGAGATGTCTGCCCGGTTGGCCGTCTGCTCAACAACACTCATCGCCGCACCCTGCTTCGGGAAAAAGCGGCAACTTGCTGGTAGCCGGTTGGTTGCTTTGCGTGCGTCGCTTTTTGAAAGGGTAGGGGTCGTTATCGCAGTTGAATGCGCGCGCAAAACGCATCGTTGATGTTCGTGCGCATGACGAACGAACTGAGACAATTGCAGCGGTTAGCGCGAGCCCAAGCTGCCTTCGCCGGCGAAACGAGGGCCAAGTCGGCTTTTCTCGAAATCCGCGAGCATTTAGACGCTTCCCGGCCGGCGAACGACAATCAAGTCGAGGAGCATTCGCTGGAGCCGTTCCCAGAAGGTTGGTGGGCCTCTCCCTGAAGCTGGCCGTTCAAAGGATGCTCCAGCGACCGCGATTCCGCTCGACCGGCATCGTTTGGGGAGCCCCCGGGAGAAGTAAGCAATCCTGACGTAAGTCCGGAACTTTGCCATCATTGGCGGGTTCTCGCATGCCGCATCTGGCGGCTAGGAGAACAACATGAACAAGTTTCTACTGACGACGGCCATGGCCGCGCTGATCTCGACGGGCGCGATGGCGCAGTCGACGGTTGTCACCACCACCGGCACCGGTCACGCGGCCGCCGTGCAGATCGAGCCGGAATACCGCACCAAGATTCGCACCTACGTGACCGAGCACAAGGTTCGTCCGGTGCAGCAGAAGATCGTGGTCGGCCAGCCCGTGCCCCGCGAAGTCGAGCTCGAGGCGGTACCCGCAGATTGGGGTCCCTCGCTCACGAAGTACCGCTATGTCTACTCGGGCGAGCGCGTGATGCTGGTCGATCCGTCGACCCGCACGGTCGTTCAGGAGATCGACTAAGCCTTCCCGGCGGGTTGCTGATCGCAGCGGCCCGCCACCACATCCGGCCCCGCCGATACCTTGATTTCCCATTTGCGAGCGGCCGTCCATGCCGTTCATTCGTTATTTCGTCTTCGTCGGCGGCTTCTTGCTGGCGCTGCTCTTCGTTGCGGATCGGTACCTGCCCGCTCCCGTCGAAGCCGCCGTCGTGGCCGACCCCGACAGGACCATCATCCGCATAAAATCGGCGAGGAGCATCCCGGAGAAGATCGTCTTCGACACCAGCCAGCGGGCCGAAGCGCCGATTATCGCGCAGGCCGATCCGATCCCGGAAGAGCCGCTGCGAGAAGTGCGAGAAGCCATGGCCGCCGTGCCTGCAGCACCCTCCGGCGAGACCCAAAAGGAAGCGCCGGCCCGCGCTGCGGCGGTCCTCTCGCATCCGAAGCGATCGGCAAAGCTGCAGAAGCGAACACCCGACCGGCGTCTCGCCTTCGAGAGGACCGATCCATTTGCCGGCAAATGGTGGTGAGCGGAAGCGTGACTGGCGTTCAAAGGAAAAGGCCGCTCCCTCGGGGTGCGGCCTTCGCTGCCTCCACGTGCGCCCGCTCTCACCAGTGGCGGTAGTGCCGATGCCAGTGATGACGAACGACCGGATAAGACCCTCGATAGTAGGCGTAGGCAGGGCGGACGACGCGGCGATAGCGGTAACCGTAGGACACCGGCGCCGTGTAGTAGGTCGTGGTGTAGCCGCCGCCCCAGCGATAGGGCTCGTCGTATCCGTAGTCGTAGGCGTAGGGGCCGCCATAATAGCCGGCGCTATAGTAGCCCGGGCCGCCGTAATACCCGTATCCCGGTCCCCAGCCATACGCCGAAGAGGCGAGGCCGCCGATCACGGCACCCGCAACCAGGCCGCCGGCGATCCCTGGTCCCCATCCGCCCCGCCAGTGAGCTTCGGCAGGGGCCGTGGTGGCCACCGAGGCGAGACCAAGGGCGCCGACCATCAGCGCCGACATTGCAATCTTCTTCATCGAGCATCCTTTCACGTTGTTCGAGCGCCCCGTCCACAACGGGAAAGAATGGCAATGGTTTCGCTTCCCCCGGCGGCGAGCGGGCAATGGATGCTCGGCGCCGGGGTGGCTTCACTCGAGAGCATCGAGCTTGGCCACACCAGCAAGGTTTAGGTTGGGTTCATTTCATGTTGCGTTGCGAAGCTGCCGATGTGCTTCGTTTGGTGTAACGGCGTTAACTTTGTTGAATTCACCGCACGGCGTTTCCGCAGTAAGCTAACTCTTCTTGCGTTGGGGGTTCCCATGTTCGATCCGGCCACGACCGCGCTCTTGCGCGCCGTCTTCGACGAGGTCTGCGAAGACGTCTCGCGCCACGAAACCGCGGCGCGCACCCATGTTGCCTCGAGGATTCTGGAAGCGGCGACGAACGGCGACAGCTCGCCGGAGAGGCTGAAGCAGGTCGGACGCGCGCCTCTCCACGACGCTCCGACCATGTGGCGATAGGTCGGGGAAGGCGGGGGTGAACTTCCAGGTCACCGTGCTCAAGATCCTGGTGAGCTATCCCGACGGGTTCGCCGTCATGGCCGATCTCAAGCGCGACATGGCGATCCTGGCGACGAGCGGGCGCGACTGGGCCGAGCGGACCAAGCGTCTCGCCGCACGCGTGCCAGAGTTCGACATCTTCTCACAAGGACTGGTCGAGCGGCTGAACGGCGGATGGCGGATCACGGAGAAGGGCCGATCCGTGCTCGAGTTCATGGAAGCAAGGCCTACCGAGAGGATGACGGAGAGCGCCGCGCCCGCCGTGGAGTTGCCGGCGTCAAGTCCTGCGGCGACCCCACCTCTCGCGGCAAGGCGCTCTAGCCGATGCCAGCACCTGCAGCGCCGACGTGCGGCACGCGAGCGGGCCCGGGCAAAAGCGTGCTGAACGCGCGATTGTCTGGTTGATGCGGCTTACCGGGAAAAACCGGAAACTTTCCGAAGCGCCTTGAGTTGGCAGACTGGGTTCGTCTCCGGAGAGCGAGCATGGCCGGCAACGTCATCTTGAAGAACGCCATGGAGACCGCCTGGACCGTGTATCGTGCGCGACACCCCGATGTCGACGCGCATGATGGCCGACGCTGTCTCATGGAGCGCCACCTGCATCGGAGATGGGAAGAGCGACAAAGCGATGCCGAAGAACTCGCGACCTTCGGTTTAGCCTATCTGCAGCGGCTCACCCGAGACGAATGTTGACGTGCATGAAAATGCTCGTCGCGCGCGTAGCCAACGGAAGCACAAGGCCGAGCTGGACGCTGCTCGCGATCTCCTTTCTCATTTCCGCGGTCCTTGTGGTCGGCTTGCGTAGCGCGTTCGGGGCCTAGCTCGATGCGGATCGCCCAGCTTGCCCCGTTGGCCGAGAGCGTCCCTCCGAAGCTGTACGGCGGCACCGAGCGGGTGATCGCCTGGCTGGTGGATGAGCTCGTCGATCGCGGGCACGACGTGACGCTGTTTGCGAGCGGCGACTCGAGCACGAAAGCCAAGCTCCACGCCGTGTGGCCGCGCGCGCTACGACTGGGGCGGCGAGGCGTCGACCCGAACGCCGCCTGCGCGCTCTTGATCGAGGCCATCGGCGAGCGCGCGCGCGAGTTCGACGTGATTCATTCCCATGTGGATTGGTTGCCTCTGCCGGTCCTGAGCCGCACGGGAGTGCCGTTTCTGACGACCATGCACGGTCGGCTCGACCTTCCGGGCTTGCCCGATGTGATCGGGACTTTCCCGAAGGCTCCCTTTGTCTCCATCTCGGACAACCAGCGGCGGCCGCTTCCGGACGCGAATTGGATCGCGACGATCCTGCACGGCCTGCCCAAGGACCTGTTTCGTCCGTCCTACGAAGCCGGTGCGTACCTGGCCTTCCTCGGGCGGCTGACGGCGGAGAAGGGGCCGGAAGCCGCGATACGCATCGCGCGGGCGGCCCGGATGCCGCTCCGGATCGCGGCCAAGATACCCAGAGCCGAGACGGCCTACTTCAAAAGGAAGCTCGAACCCGAGATCGACGGCGAGAAGGTCCAGCTCATCGGCGAAGTGGACGAAAGCCGGAAGCAACCGTTCCTCGCAGGCGCCGCCGCGCTGCTGTTTCCGATCGATTGGCCCGAGCCCTTCGGCCTGGTCATGATCGAGGCGATGGCATGCGGCACGCCCGTGATCGCGTACCGTTCAGGATCGGTGCCGGAAGTAGTCGAACACGGCGTCACCGGCTTCATCGTGGACGACGAGGAGCAAGCGATCGAAGCGGTCAAGGAAGCGCGCCGGCTGGACCGAAGCACAATCCGCGCCCGCTTCGAGGAGCGTTTCGTCGCCAGTCGCATGGCCAGGCAGTACGAAGAGAGCTATCGGGTATTGGTCGCTCGGAAAGCGAACCACGCCTGAGTGCGTCTCATCGCGCCAAGGATTCGAAAGCGCGGGTCGCAATCGCACGTTCCGATCCGGGAACAACCGGCAGTGATGGGCGTTGGGGCGGGCATCCGAACGGGTGCTGCACTCACGCTGGAGGAGAAATTCGATGAAAAGCTTTCTTGCTGTCGCTTTGCTGAGCACCGCCGTTGTCGGGGGCGCCGCGTTCGCGCAATCCGCTCAGCCGGCCGACCGCGCCGCGCCGGCGGCTACCGCCCAGCCCGCCGACAAGATGATGCTGAAGGGCAATTGGCGTGCTTCGAAGCTCATGGGCCTGAACGTGTACAACGAGGCCAACGAAAAGCTCGGCGACATCAACGAACTGCTGGTCGACAAGAGCGGCAAGATCAACGCCGTGGTGATCGGCATCGGCGGCTTCCTCGGGATGGGCGAGCACGACATCGCGGTCTCGATGGACAAGCTGAAGTTCGTCGAAGAGCCGGTTCGGACAAGCTCGACCAGCACCACCACTACGCGCGAGACCACCACCGGTGCGGCTTCGACGACCACGACGAACCGCAACACGAACGATTGGGTGCCGGACCACGCCGTCATGAGCGGCAACAAGGAGCAGCTAAAGGCGCTCCCGCAGTTCAAGTATTCGGACTACAACTGACGGGACCAAGCGTTCTCGGATTGAGGGGCCTCCATCGGAGGCCCCTTTTTCTTTGAGGTTAGATGACGCTCGCCAAACAGAAACGGCCCGTCCGGGGAGCCGGACGGGCCGTTGGTGCGAAAGCCAGTAGCTCAGTGCATATGAACCAGGAAATAGCCGACGCCGCCAACAACGAGGACGGCAGGAACGGCCCAAAGAATCAATACGGGCATTTTCTCCTCCAATTGCTGTCGGTAGGTCGCGGGCCCGTCGGCCCGCGAATGGTGCTTCACTGCTCGGTGCAGACCTTCGTGGTCTTTACGGCGGATTCGGCCTCGGTCTTGGTCTTGTAGACGCCGTTGCCCACGACGGTCGTGGTGGTCGTCGTCGGCTTGGTGTCGACCACGGTGCACTTCTTGGTGGTCGCGTCGCGCACGATGTAGAACTCGGCGGCGCTGGCGGCCTGGGTGCCGAGGGCGAATGCGGCGAGTGCGCCGCACACGATCAACTTCTTCATGATGTCCTCCTCAGAGTTCGTAAGTAGTCACTGCCAACGGGCAGTTGTCATCGAAGTTCCGGTTATTCCCGATCGCGAAAACCGTCGTGCCATTTCGCTACAGCACCAATCCTTCACATCCGAAAGGAATGCCAGGTTTTCCCGAATCGGAACTGCGCGCCGCGTCGATGGTTTGATCGACGTACACATTTGGAGGTTTCAGATGAACAAGCGTTTATTCTTGGCTACGACCGCCGCAGTCGCCATCGCGACTTCGGCCTTCGCTCAATCGTCGCCGAGCACATCGAGCTCCACTCCGTCCGCGACGCAGCAGAAGGACTCCACATCGACGCCGTCCTCTTCGACGTCGACGCCGTCGAATTCGTCGGGCTCGGCTCAGACCAATCCTTCGAGCAACTCGGCTCAGACCCAGGCTCCGTCGTCGACCGGCCAGACCGCCGGTAGCCAGCCATCCAATTCCGGGACGGGCACCAACACCACGCAGGCGCCCGCCTCGGGCAACTCGACGAACCAGGCCCAGACCAATCAGCCGTCGAACCAGTCCACGACGCCGTCCAACCAGGCGCAGACCAACTCGCCGTCGAGCACGACGCAGAGCGCCAACCCGCCTTCCTCAAGCACCAACCAGGCGCAGTCGCCCTCGGGTAGCGGCTCGACCAACACCGCCCAGCAGCCGAACAATCAGCAGAACACGGCGGATCGTTCGTCGAACACCAACGTGAATGCGTCGGTGAACATCAACGATCAGCAGCGGACCCGGATCAGCGCGTCGATCTCCCACCTGAACGTGCAGCCGCTAACCAACGTGAACTTCTCCTTGTCGGTGGGCACGGTCGTCCCTCGCGACGTCCGCCTGCAGCCGCTGCCGGCCGAGGTCGTCGAGATCGTGCCGCAGTACCGCGGCTACAACTTCGTGCTGGTGAAGGACGAGATCGTGATCGTCGAGCCGTCGACCTACAAGATCGTGACGGTCCTGCCGTACTCCGGTCGTTCGACGGCCGCCGCGCCGGCGCGGACGGAGCAGCGCAAGGCGACGTTCACTGACCGCGATCGCGAGGTCGTTCGTAAGCACGCCAAGGCGCGTCCGGTTGAGCGCGAGAAGCGCGTGACCACCGGCAGCTCGGTCCGGACTGAGATCCGGACCGGCGAGCGCGTGCCGGAGGGCGTAAAGATCGAGGCGTTTCCAGAAGAGGTCTATCGGGATGCTCCGACCCTTCGCGAGTACCGGTACATCAACCGTGACAGCCGCACCTACATCGTCGAACCCCACGAACGTCGCGTCATCGAAGAGATCGATTGATCTCGCAACGGAAGGAGAAGAACCATGAAGACCATCGTGCTAGGAGCGCTTACGGCGACTCTGATGGCGGCGTCCGCGAATGCCGCGCCGCTTGCGCCTGCGGCTATCGCCGCGACCGAGCTTAGTGGCACCGAGCAGG
This sequence comes from Bradyrhizobium sp. USDA 326, assembly GCF_049739485.1. NCBI lineage: Bacteria > Pseudomonadati > Pseudomonadota > Alphaproteobacteria > Hyphomicrobiales > Nitrobacteraceae > Bradyrhizobium > Bradyrhizobium sp. USDA 326. The sequence goes on along the minus strand of NZ_JBMGQA010000001.1, from coordinate 513,986 downwards.
TCCGTCTCGTTTGCAGCGAGTATGGCCGCTGCTACCGAACCCGCGGCCCCCGCTATGTCCAGCGCTACTACGGCGGGGACGACGGCTACGTGGTCCGCCGGAGCTACGGCTACTATGGCGGCCCCGGCTACTACGATCGCGGCTACGGCTACTATGGCGGCGGCCCGAGCATCGGGTTTCGCTTCGGCACCCGAAGCTGGTGAATCAGGAAAGGGCCGCTCTCCGGGCAGCCCTTTCTCCATCGATTTCCTTGGGGACGATGAGATGTCGGCTGTTGCGAAGCTTCTGGCCCAGAAGGAGCAGTTGCTGGCGCGGCTCGAAGCCGATCCCGGCGCGAACGAGACCGCCGAATCCAGGCGCTGCTCGCCAAGATCGAAACCGCTCTCAAGCTACTGGAGAAAGAGGGCGCTCCTCTGACGGGCGGAAAATAAAATAGAGACTCACCCAGGGTTTGAGGCGATGCCGATGATGCGGTTAGTTGCCAAGTTGACGGCGGGTTGTCTAACCCTCGCCTATGCCGGTTGCGCCGAGGCGCGCTCCTACCCGATAAACGCCTTCGATGGTGCGTGGCACCTGATCTTCGAGACGCGGTCCGGACCTTGCGATCCAAGCTACAATTTCGACGTGAACATCTCGAATGGCAACATCTCTCATCCCAACCTTGTCAGATTTCGGGGGCGCGTATCGAGAACCGGCGCAGTGCGCGCTTCCGTAACGGTGCAGGACAAGCATGCCGCGGGCGCCGGCAGATTGGTTCCGACAAGTGGAACGGGATCTTGGGGTGGCTATTCCGGTGCTGCCAGGTGCAGCGGAGTCTAGAGGGCGACCAAGATGTAGGAGATTTGTCGCTTCCACCGGAAGACGACCCTCGGAGGTTCCAATTTTCTGCGCTCCGCTCCGCCTCGATCACGCGGGCGCGAAGTCTTTTCAATTCGCATAATTGAGGCGTGAGCCGGTCCAGACGCGCATACAGCTCAGCGGCGTCAACCGCGATCCCATGGTGTTCACGCATGTCGTGTAACCCCCAACCAAACTTTGGACAGACTTGGATCTGGCCCGCCGGTGGGCCAACCGGGAAAATGATGCAACCGCGACTCAAATCCGGCCGACGTTGTTCCGGCATCCACATATGTGAATCGTACGCCTCGCCCGGAATTTCGTCGGCCGATCGAACAGGTGCGGCACGAACGTGCGGCTAGGTCAGCGTTTTCATGGCGCGGCACGACGGCACGGCCGCTGCTGGCGCAGACGACAGCCCTCTCAATGAAGACATCAATCGAAGGGCTTTCTGCTCCGGATAAAGGCCCCAGCTCGGGGGGCTAGGGGGCTATGAGCTGGGGCCAGTTCGGGGTTCACCCCTTGGGTAGGGGCATTGGGAAAAGCTGGCACTCGCGCTATCGTTCCTCTGCGCAACGAGGTTCGCGTCGCTCATCGGCACCCCCTTTTGGGCGACGCCCGCTTGGGGTGCGAAAGCTAAAATTAGCCGAAAGGGTGCAATGCTCCCACAGCACATCGGTGCTACGCTACCCCGAGCGTTGGGGAGGACGGGTGGCCATCTATCGAATACTTCAGAACTCACCTCTGGGGCCGGAAGAGATCACGCGGCTTTCGACGGCCTACGAACAGGCGCTCCGCAGGATCGGCGTGCAGGATCGCAACGACCCTCTAACCGAACTGATCGCCAAGAAGATCATCGAGGTCGGTCAGACCGGCCTCAAGGATCCCGCCGAAATCTGCGGCCGGGCGATCGAGGAATTAGGCCTGCCGGAAGCATGAATTCGGACGAGTGCAGTACCGCGAGCCGTTGGCCGACCTGGGGGTGCATCGGAAGGGGGCGACCGGTACCGCTGCTCTGAAGGATCGCGAGCGCGGCGGGCAAGGCCGCTCTCGTCGACAGAAACGCGCCTTCGGGAGGCGAGGACGGCCAACATGGCTCCGCACTTTGCTAAACGGAAAGACCTTCGCAGCCTATGCCGGGGTCGATCCCTGCCCACGGCCTAGGCGTCGTCAGCCTTCTTGCCTGTATCCTGCTGCTCGCTCGGCAGGCTCGCCTCGAGCTCGGAGATGATGTCCTGCAGCAGCCGCACCGCAAGCGGGTCGGTCGCCTCCGCGTGCAGCCTACGGTATCGCTGCAGTTCTTCGAGCATCTTCGGCGATGGTGCGGTCATGGTCGCAAGCTCCGACCCGTCTACGCCAGAACCCTTCTTCGGTTGCAGCGAGGTTCGAGGAAATTCGGTGCATTCGCCGTTCAGGCGTCGAGCGCAAGCGAGACTTGTACCTCGCACCCCTCGGGAAGTGGCCTTCTCACTACGGTGCCTTTCATCTGCGTCGCGAGAAGGCCGACGAGGCGGGTGCCGAGCCCGCTCCTGACGTCGGCGGGACAGCCGACGCCGTCGTCCCGCACCGTCACCAGGACACGCTCGTCCTTGACGCGGACGTCGACCTCGACCGTGCCCTGGCGGCCCTCCGGAAAGGCGTACTTGAAGCAGTTCGTGACCAATTCGTTCACGATCAGCCCGATCGACGCCGCCTGCGAGCTCCGTACCTCGATGTTCTCGCAACGGACACCGATCGAGATCGTGCGTACGCCACGATGAAAGTCGGCCAGGCTTCCGCATAGGGCTTCGATGTACGGCGCAAGGGCGATGCGGCTGCCGTCGGCGGTGTCGCGCAGTCGGTCGTGGACCTTCGCCACCACGTCCACCCGACTTACTGCCGACGCGATCGCCGTCTGGACCGCCGGGTCGGTCGCCGAGCGAGCCTGAAGCCGAAGGACGGAGATTATGGTGGCGAGGTCGTTGCGCGTTCTATGCGCGAGCTCCTGCAGCAGAATTTCCGAATACCGGTTGGCTTCGGATAATTTGTGCAGCGTGCTCCGCAGAAGCTCGGTGACAGCGGCGATACAGATGCCCGTGAAGATGAAAAGGATGAGAGGGATCGCAGCCGACGATGGGGGGCCCGGGATAAGATAGGCGAGGGCAAGCGCGGCACCCGCAACGGTCGCCGCGAGACCGCAGCCCCGGTCGAACAGGACGGAGGACAGGAAGATGGCCGGGATGAACAGCAGAAAGGGATAGGGTCGAAGGTAATCGTCCAACAACACCCGGGCGATGAACGCGATGCCGACCAGGCCGAGCGTCAAGGTGTAACGCACCCAGATCGGAAAGTCCGACCGTCAACAGGCGGTGCAGAAAGGCTTCCACTTCGGAGCAACGTGCCTTCAGGGCTCGATGTTCCGATGGAGAACGTGCGCTCCCCATTTCCTGTGCGTCTTAAGCCGCGTTGGCCGCTCCGCGCCGTTTCGTCAGCTTGTCGGGAAGGCTTGAACTCGGTTTCGACGTCGTCGACGCCCTCGCAACGGGGACAGACGAAGCGATGTAATATCGTGCTTGCCGACGATTGGCGCACCAGCGTCGACATGATCCATCTCATCTCGACCCTGCAGTTCACGCAGGTGGGCGGCTCCAAGCCGGCGAGTGAGTCCTTCAGACGATCTACCACGCGAGCCGAGCCCCTTTCGGCCACCATAGCACGGCCACGGCAGGCGTTTGTATCATTTGGTACAGAAGGGGGCTCCGTCGGCTCAAAGCTAACGGCTATTCTGTCCTGCGCGAGGCGCAGGGAACGGCGGAATCTTCTGGTCGTTGGCGGAGCTGTGGGGTTTAGCTTGAGGAGCCGTCGCGATGTTGGAAACGAATGACCTGCTGGTGAAGTGTCCGAGGTGTGGCACCTGGCCGATGGCCGTGAGCTCCGGGAAGGATACGTTCGCGCAACGCGAGATCGCCTTCAGATGCCCCAAGTGCGGCAGCGAGGAAACGGGCCGGCTCCGACGTGCCTCCTTCTCGCCAGTCTCGGCCTCCTCCGGTCGGGACGCGACCTGAGCGGGCGCACCCCGGTCTTCGGAACGCCGCTCCCTTCTGCGACTTGATTCAGCGGACAAATGAGAGTGGAGGAGACCATGAGGCCAATCCTGGCTGCGATGTGCCTGCTGGTGCTGGCGTCGATTTCGCCGGCAGAAGCCAAGGGCTGCATCAAGGGTGCCATCGTCGGCGGCGTCGCCGGTCACATGACGGGTCACGGCAAGCTCGGCGCTGCAGCAGGCTGCGTGATCGGACACCATGAAGCCAACAAGCAGAAGAACCCGAGCAACTCGAACGCCCAGGCACCTTCGGGGCAGAAGTAACGGCCGCGGGCCTTGGCCTCAGGGACGCCTCGAATGAAGATCCGCTCGCACTCCGAGAGCCACATCCTCGAGCTCGAAGACGGCTCGCGCTGGCAGATCTTTCCGGGCGATCTCGACCTGACGCTCGACTGGAAGCCCGAGACCGATCTGACGGTGGTTGAAGCCGAAGACGATCTGGCCACGCATGAGCTGGTCGGAGGCGGCGGGGAGGTGCGTGTCAGGCCGGCCGGCGAGAGCTGGCCCGTGAGGGACGTCAAGGACGCGCTGAAGGACGGTTGAAGGTGCCGACGCGGCCTTACGGTCGTCCCGGCTGCCGCTCAGGATCGGATGTGCAGTGGCCTCGCGGCCCCTGCGCATTGCGCCTCGGGCCGGGGCCGCGCTACTCGGGCGACATCCGCCTTTGGCCAAGCTCCTTCACCGTGCGGACGATCTCATCCGGATGGAAGGGCTTCGTCACGATGCGGCTGCCAGGCACGGGGCGTGGTGTACTGGGCGAAAAGCCCGTGGCGTAGACGACCGGCAGTTCCGGATCCTGCTCGCGGAAGCGCTCGGCGATCTGCCGCCCGTCGACTTGGCCGGGCAGCCTGACGTCGGTGACCAGCACGTCGGCGGCCCGGCGTTTGCACCACTCCAAAGCTTCCTCGCCGTTGCTCGCGTGGATGACATGGTAGCCCGCCTCGCGCAGCGCTTCGACGACGAATTCGCGGATCAGAGGGTCGTCCTCGACGAGAAGTACGCTCACTGGTGACTCACAAGGAAATGGGCATTCGTCAAAACAGTCGAACGGCCCAATGGATCGGTCGTTCCCGACGGGAAAATCGAACGCCATGACCCCGATCGGGGATCCTCCGATCGAGACGAAGGTAGCGGGTGCCAAAAGTCGAGCGTCGGGAAGGTCTCGAAGGGCATAAAGCGAATGTTCACTTCTGCACCTAAGCCTCCTCGCACCTTGAGAGCTTTGAGCAAGTGGCTACGCATAGAAGAATGATTCAGACTCGCTATCTCGCCACAAAAGGCGCATGGTCAAACCATCACCGGCCAAGGCTCTGTCCGTGGGCGTCGGTGGCTGAGAGACCGATTGCGCTCCCGCCTGCAAGGCAAGGGAGCGCCGCTATGCCGATCACATCTCTAATCACAGACGGTTTTGAACCAGAGCAACGGCACGTTCTGGAATTGGCGTTCAATGCCGCACTCCGCAGAATCGGCTTGGTCGATCGCAAGGACCCGATTTGCGACATCGTGGCCCAGAGGATGATCGCAGTTCACAGGCGCGGCGTCACCGAGGCGGTGACGCTCTGTGAAATAACGATCCGCGAAATCGGTGTGCCGACCGAGTAGGGTCGGCTCGGTATCCTGCGGAACGCGCCGGCTTAAGTAATCAACCGCAATTTCGCTGGCTGATGGCCGGGCGCATCATCTCGCCATGGAGCGCGAAATCATCTTCAGATGTCCGCACACCGGCATGAACGTCCAGCATCGGCTGGACGACGATCGGCCGGGCGCGCCGGGAATGGCCTACGTGTCGGTGCGGTGTCCGGCCTGCATGGCGCTCCACTTCGTTAGCAGCACGGACCGGGAAGCTGCTTGGCCAAGGAAACGTCAGCTCGTCCAGCAAGCGCTCCGCCTGATCGGGATTCCAAATACCGCAAAGCCGGGATTGGCAAACCGATCGCCCACGCCCTACGTGGTTTGCAGGTGTTCCGCGCGGGGAGATGCAATGTCGATCGTGGCTAGGCTGCATGCGCGCAAGCAGGCGCTCCTGGACCGGCTGGAAAGCGATCCCGGACCGAACGAGCGCGAGGGAATCGAACGGCTGCTCGCGCAGATCGAGACGGCGCTCAGCCTGCTCGAGCCCGGAAATGCCGCCGCCGCCAGCGAGGAATAGGTGGAACGACTGCCGGGGCCGATCGCGCTCACAAACTGTCAAAATGCTTTCGCCGTCCAACCCGCAGTTCCGGAATTAGACGTATCCGCACGTCGCTCTCGAAGCCGACGTTGCATCTGCGATCGGAAAGAAGGGACGGAGCCCGGAGTGCCTAGGAGTCCGGTGCTCCGCAACCGTAACGGCAGCGGAGCGCGAACTCATGCCGCTCGGTACGAAGCCAACTCTAAGCCTGCCCCCGCGGTTTCGCTTTGAGCCAGCTCAACTTCCCGTGGCCGACTATCCCTCAAGCCGACTTGTGCAGGCGGCGATGCTGAGGAAAATACCATCGCATGACTTCCCGCAGCTTGTCGGAATCTCCCCGCGCCCAGTTGCGCATGATCTCGCAACCAAAGGAGATCGCCGTGATCGGCCTTGCCCCGGCCTGGATCATTCGGTCGAACGCGCGTTCGTGCGCGGCCGGCGAGATGCCGCCCACGGCGTCGGCGACCGGGTAGACCTCGTAGCCTTCGGCCAGCATGTCCAGAGTCGGAAAGGCGAGGCAGACCTCGGTCCAGAGCGCCCCGATGACCACCTTGCGCCGCCCCGTGTCCTGGACCGCCTTGCGGAAGTCTTCGTCTTCCCATGCGTTGACGCCCGTGCGGTCGATTTCTTCCACTCCCGGCAGAGCCGCGCGGATCTCCGGAATCGTTCCTTCGTTCACGCCCATGTCGACCGCCACCGTCGAGAGCACGACAGGGATGCCGTAGGCCTGAGCGAGTTTGCACAGCGCAATCGCATTGAGGGTGATCTCCTCACGCGAGGACGAAGTCACGCTGGAATACTGCTCAGGCTGGTAGTCGATCAGGACCAGAACGCAATTTTGCGGGGTCAGAAGGTGATCGGCCTTCGGATCGCGGACGGGTTCGGGTCGGGTCTTTGCCACGTTGTTTCTCTTTCGAATGGAAGTAAAGGGGGTGATCAGCTGATCATTTGATGATCCAGGTCTATATCACCAAGATCTCATGATGCGAGCTTCCCCACCGTCGATCAGCGGCGTCGGGCATCACAAGGTGCTGAGATCGTCCGGCACCTCGCCGAATTCCCGGATTAGCTTGGCATCGCTGAAGTCGCCGCTGGACGGATCGCAGGTCCGCGAGAACGCGATGGCACCGGCTTGACCGGGCTTCCGGGACAGAGCCTCGGCCCGCATCACCGCGGCGTTGGCGCTCAGGCATGCCGCGGGCTCCCCCGCGGCTGGGCCTGGACCAACACGCGGCATGCCGAGGTTTCCCCGGAGCAGTTACGTCAGGTCGGGCGCGACGCGCTTTTCCGCGCCCCCACCATGTGGCGTTGACCGTCCGGAGCCGCGCGTGAATTTCGAGGTGACCGTCCTGAAGATACTGGTGAGCCATCCGGAAGGATTCGCCGTGATGGAGGACCTGAAGCGGGACATGGCCATCCTGGCGACCAGCGGCCGCGAGTGGGCCGACCGGACCAAGCGGCTTGCGGCGCGGGTGCCGGACCTCGACATCTTCTCGCAGGGCCTGGTTGACCGCGAATCCGGAGGCTGGAAGATCACTCCCAAGGGGCGGGCCGTCCTGGAGTTCATGGAGGCCCCCCGACCGCGGCGGGGCCTCTTTGGACGACGGTCGCGGGAGCTCCCGCGGCTCAGTCCGGGCCTGCGCAAGCGCCGACGCTGGGACAACCGGTCGACAGGGCGAAGCGCCGGCGCGAGCGCCGGGAAAGACGCCGCGAGGCGCGGGAGAGGGCGCGCGCCAAGGTGTCCTGAGCAAAGGTCTTGGTAAGGGACCGCAGGGCGCGCGGGAACCCGCTGACCTCTTCGACCGTTCTTCCGCAGTCGGAGGTCTCATGAACGACAGGCGAAAGAAAAAGGAAGGCGCGGCCGCCCACTTCTTTGGCGAGTTCGCCACCCGCACTTCGCAGGCTGCGGGACGCGCGTCGACCTTCGTGATCGCCGCGCTGGTGGTCGTCGTTTGGGCTGTGACGGGACCGCTATTCGGCTATTCCGACACATGGCAACTGGTGATCAACACCGGCACGACGATCGTCACCTTCCTGATGGTCTTCCTGATTCAGAATTCGCAGAACCGCGACAGCGCAGCTATGCAGGTTAAGCTCGACGAATTGATCCGCGTCGGGGCGGCGCGCAACTCGCTCGTCGGCATCGAGCATCTCACCGACGAGGAGATCGAAGACCTGCGGAAGAAATGCGAGTCGCGCGCCAAGGCGGAGAAGGCAGCGAACGAGCACGTGAAGAGGACCGGACGGCGAGCCCGGCGCGCCGCCGACCAGGCGGCGGACTGAGCGCCCGAGACCCCGATACGGCGCAACTCCTCCGGGCCGCCCTCAAACATCGTACAGGTAGGGTTAGCGCGTGCTGCGTGCATCAACGAGAGGCTCCATCCGTCAACCGAGCATACGGACGCTTACGGGCAGAAGCGGAGATCCGCCCCGCTCGAAAATCCCTGTGCAAACGTCGAAAATGGCCCTAAGCGGAAATGAGGGGCCAAGCTGGATTCGTCGGAGTCGGTGGACTATCTGAGCGCCCTGTGACGGTAGCCAGCGTGACATTAGGATCAAGGCAACACCGCGGGCGGTGGTGTCCCGATCCGCCGCCCCTCAGTTGGTAGGCTATGCTCCACCGGAGCCGTTCTCGAAATCAAGCACGACCAGCAGGCCCTCAGGAGTGAACTCTTTCGATACTCGACCACCGGGTAAGCGGGACGCCACAGCGTCGATCAGACGAGACCCGAATCCTTGGTGTTGCGGCGCCTGAGCCCTTGCTCCGCCCGTCTCCCGCCAAGTGAGCGTCACCCGCCCGGCATTCACTTCAGACGTGATTTCGGCGCTCCCTCCTGTTGAAGAAAGCGCTCCATATTTGATCGCATTGGTCGCGAGCTCGTTCAGAGCTAATGTCAAAGGGACCACAGCTTCCGAAGCAACAGCGGCCTCGGCGTTGAGCGCACACCGAAGGTTCTGTCCTTCGAAGGGCCCGAGCGCGGCGCGAACGACCTCACTGAGCTGTACGTCGGCCTTACCTTCGTCCTTCAATAGATCCTGTGCTGACCCGAGCGCCCGGAGCCGAGCCCGCACTCCCTTGGAGAAATTGGGTACGTCGGTCGCGTACTAGGCTGTCTGGGCTACAATTCCCTCGACGACAGCCAACGTGTTTTTGATCCGATGGCGGAATTCAGCTGTCACCAGCGCCAGCTGCTGCTCGGCGTCCTTCCTTCGCGATATATCCTGAAACGACACAGCGAGCCGATCGCGATCGATCGCGACAGCACAATTCCTGAACCAAGCCGAAATACCGTCGGCCTGGTAGTGCAGCTCTGCTTCGTCTGGTCCGCACAGCGACAACACCCTGACGTACCGAGGGAACAGATCAGGATGGTCACGGTTTCCGGGGGCACCTCGAGCAGGCGTTTTCCGATCAGAGGACCCATATTCAGCACCTCTTCGACAGCTGAATTGGCATACTCCCACGCAAAATCGATGCACTCGCCGTCGTCGTCGCGGATCGCCCGAAGAATTGTGAAGCCGTCGGGGCTGAGCTGGTGCGATGCTCTCAGGATGCGCTCGCTCTCCCGCAACGCAGCTTCCGCCCTCTCAAGCGCCGTGATCTCCTGCACGCTGACGAGAATGTGTCGCAGGGCGCCGTCGCGAGAGCGCAACGGGCGCACGCTCTCCAGCCAGGCTCGTTGGACTTCAGGTGACTTGGGCGTGCTCCCGTTGATCTTCAGTTCGTAGATCGGTTGCTGGGTCTCGAACACCGCGCGGACGGCTTCTCGACCTCTGGCGCGATGTCAGGCACCATTTCGGCCACGGTCCGGCCAAGGTGATCCTGAGCCGCGCGGCCGTTGATCTCTGCCAACAGGTCGTTGCAATACACATATCTCAAGTCCGCATCGAGGATGGCCAAGCCGACCGGGGCGAGCTGAAATACCTCCGTGAAATCTACGAGCTCGGTCGCGAACTTGTTGGCCACCGTAGAGCGCGTTGGCCTCGATGGCGTCGGCGAGCTGCTGTCCCTTGACGCGCCGGGCGAAGTAAAGCCCGATCAGCGCAAGCACCAGGCCACCGAGCACCGGGATCAGCAGCGTTCGCTGCCACGAGATCACCCCGGTGGCACTGAGGTGAGCGTCGAAAGGAATGTCGAACAGCAGGGCGTGAGAGACCTGGCTGAGGCTCGAGATCGCAGCCACGAGCACGCCGCTGAGCAGCCCGACGACGATGGCGACCAGCACGAGGCCGGTCTCGCGATTGCGTACGAAATTGCGCAGGAACAGCGGCAGCAGCCGGATGCCGGGGGCGCCGGCGGGCTTCGCAGGTTGTGGAGCCGGCTCCATCCTATGAAGGATCCCGCGGCGGATCGGTGGGCACGACGCGAAAGCCATTGCTCGATGCGGAGTCGGGCAGACTGGAGCTCTGCGCCGCGACGCGAAGGCGATTGCAGCAAAATCCGTGACAGAGGAAGGGGCCGCCACGCATCGACCGGTTGGGAGCTGGCTCGCAGTTCAAGGTATCTCTCGATGGCGTGAGGCGGTGATAGCCCGGCGAAATATAGTCCTCGCACCATTCCCAGACATTTCCGGCGACATTGTGCAGGCCATATTCGTTGGGCGCGAAAGTGCGAACGGGCGCCGCCGCCGGACGTCTCAGTCGACGTAAGGCCGCGGGCGCTCGTGTGACGTCAGCCGGCAAGAAATCCGCCATCGACAGCAACGACAGTGCCGGTCGCATATTGCGACGCCGGCATGCAGAGGAACGCAACCGCGCCGGCGATATCGTCCGGGCGTCCCCAACGCTTGAACGCGGTGCGGTCGGCGATCCGCTGGTAATGCGCAAGATCGCTGCGGCCCGCGGCGTTGATCGCGGTTTCGATATAGCCGGGCGCAACCGCGTTGACGCGGATGCCTTCCTCGGCCCATTTCAGGGCGAGCGCCTTGGTCAGCATCACGACGCCGCCCTTGCTGGCGCAATAGGCCGGGATTCGCGGCAGCGCCAGCGTCGCATTCATCGAGGCGATGTTGACGATCGAGCCCCTGGTCTCGGTGAGCAGCAGGTGGAACGCCATGCAGGTCCGGAACGTGCCGGTGAGGTTGACGTCGATCACCTTCATGAAGGTCTCGATCTCGAATTCCTTGTCGCGTGCGAGAATCCCGGCGCAATTGACCAGCGCGTCGACACGCTTATGCTGTCCGGCGAATGACGTGATCGCCGCATCGTCGGTGACATCAAGAGTCGCAAGCGTGAGGCCAGCGCGCGGCTTGAGCAGGGTGCGGGCGAGATCGACCTCATTGGCGCCTGTTGCCGTGACCGTCGCGCCGAGGTCGCAAAACTGGTTGCTGATCGCCGCGCCGATGTCGCCGGCTCCGCCGATCACGACGGCATGAAAGCCGGGCGCGAGGTAGAAATTCGAAGTCATTGGGATTGTCTCACTGCAGGGATTTCGGCGGCGGGGCGGTCGATTCACGGACCACCAGCGAGAAATCGATCTCGCGGTGCATGATGGTCTGCTCGCCGGCCAGGCTGCGCACCAGATATTCGCCGGCGCGCTGCCAGGTTTCTCCGGTCGGAACATGGATCGTGGTCAGGCTCGGCCGCAGATGCCTGCTCCAGTCGAGGTCGTCGAAGCCGATGACGGACAGGTCGCGCGGCACGGAGAACCCGTCGCGCTCCGCCTCGAGCAGCACGCCATAGGCGATGACGTCGTTGCCGCACACCACGGCCGTTGGGCGGTCCTTCAGGTTCAGGAGATGGCGTGCCGCCTCGCGTGCGTCGTCCAGCGTATAGGGCACCTCGACATGCCATTGCGGCGGAAGCTCGATGCCGTTCTCGGCGAGCGCGCGGCGAAAGCCCGCGACGCGGGCGCTGGCGCGGTCGTTGTTGCGCTGGAGCGCCGAGACGATGCCGATACGGCGATGGCCGAGCTCGATGACATGCGCGGCGGCGCGATGGGCGGCGGCTTCGTTGTCGGTGCCGACGCAGGGGTAGGGCCGGTCAGGCTGGTAGATGCCGACATTGATGAAGGGCACGGCGTTGTCGGCGAGCAGTTTTCGCAGGCCGTCGTGATGGCAGTCGCCGCGCAGCACAAGGCCGTCGACGCCGCGGCTGATGAGATTGCGCGCCTGCTGCAATTCGATGTCGAGATCATAACCGCTCGTGGTGAGGAACAGCATGTATCCCACCGAGGAGAGATATTGCTGCAGCGAGGCGATGCCGCGCGCGAACATCGTGTTGTCGATCGTCGGCACGATCGCGCCGAGCGTGCGCGAACGCCGTGACGACAGGATGCGCGCCGGCGCATGCGGGATGTAGCCGAGCGCATCGATGGCCTGCTCGATGCGCGCGCGCAGGGACGGGCTCACCGCATCGGGATTGTTGAGAGCACGCGAGACCGATGCGGTCGAAACGCCGGCCCGGGCCGCCACGGCGCGGATGCCCTGTTTCACAGACTTGGCGTTGGTTAACCCCATGAATGTAACGTTACATCCTGTGCTGCGAGCGGCGTGGTAGCGATAATATCGCAAATCTGCCGTAGATTGTGCGACTTGTCCATCGCTTGACACGGCCGATGTGAGGTCTATTTTGTAACCGTTTTCAAGTGGTGCTGAAACGCGTTCAAAATGGTCCGCCGGCTCAAGGCGGCCAGCCGGGAGGAGAGTTCGATGAAGGCCAGGATGCTTGCGACCCATGTCGCGCTGCCCGTTCTCGCGATTGCCGTCAGCGCGCAGGCGCACGCGGCCGATTTCGACTGGATGAAGTTCAAGGGCAAGACCGTCACCTTTCTCGCCAACAACAATCCGGTCTCGCAGGCGCTGCTGACCTACAAGGCTGATTTCGAGAAACTGACCGGCATGACCCTGAAGGTCGACGGCTATCAGGAACAGCAGATGCGCCAGCGTCTGGTCACGGTCATGAACGCGAACAGCGACGAGGTCGACGTGTTCATGACGCTGCCCTCGCGCGAGGGCGAGCAGTTCGCCGCTGCCGGTTGGTATGGCGATCTCACCGCGATGGCCAAGAATGACGTTGCCAAGGATTACGATCCTGCCGGGCTGAGTCAGGCTCTGCTCAAGGCGGCGACCTTCGGCGGCAAGCTCACCAGCATGCCCATGAATCTCGAAGGTCCGATCTTCTATTACCGCACCGACATCTTCAAGAAGTGCGGCCTCGATGCGCCGAAAACGATCAGGGACGTCGAGGCTGCGGCCGAGAAGATCAAGACATGCGACAGCACGGTAACGCCGTTCGTCTCGCGCGGCCTCAAGCCCGCGGTCGCCTACACCTTCAGCAACATGCTGCACAATATCGGCGGCAGCTACATCGCCAACGGCAAGTCGAACCTCTGCTCGGCGAAGGGCAAGGAGGCGCTCGACACCTACAGCCGCCTGCTGCGCGATTACGGACCGCCCGGCGTCGTCAACTACAGCTTCCAGCAGATTTCCGCTTTGTATCGCGGCGGTCGCGCAGCGATGGCGTTCGAATCCTCGAATGAACTGCGCACCGTGATGGAAGGCGGCGCACGGCTCAAGGACACCGGCCTGCTGCCATTCCCGGCGGGCGATGCCGGCCAGGTGCCGACCACGATCGGCTGGGGCATGGCGGTGTCCTCGCACAGCAAGCAGCCGGACGCGGCCTGGTACTTCGTGCAATGGGCGACCAGCCCCGAGGTGCAGAAGAAGATGGCGCTGCAGGGCATCGCACCGCCGCGCCCGTCGGTCGCCAACGATCCCGAATATCGCAAGTGGATCGATGAGGAGCCGGTGCGGAAGGAATGGCAGGCCGCGCTCGACGTGCTCGCCACCAAGGGCTCGTCCGAAGTCGGCTATCCCATCGTCGCCAATCCGCAATCGCGGGAGTTCATCGGGCAGGCGGTGCAGGATCTGATCCTGAAGCAGAAGCCGATCGACCAGGCTTGCGCCGATGCCGACAAGGCGCTGGACGCGCTGATCGCGCTAAACTGACCGCCCGATGCCGGCTGGCTTGCTGCCTGCCGGCACCCAATTCGATCGAGGACAGGAACACATGTCGGATACGGCTGCGACACTCACGCAGGACCGGCAGAAGCTGGAGATGGCGGCGCTGTCGGCGCCGGCCGTGGTCTTCACGGTCGCGATGATCGCGTTTCCGGTCGTTTATACGATCTGGCTGAGCTTCCAGACCTTTTCCTCGACGGGCAAGCAGTCCTTTGCGGGTCTCGCCAATTATTCGAAGCTGATCTCCGACGTCGAGTTCTGGCACGGACTGTGGGTCACCATCGCGCTGTTCGTACTGTCGCTGGCGCTGCAGCTCGTCTTCGGTATCTGGCTGGCGCTGGTGCTGTTCCACGCCAAGCGCCTGTCGGGCATCGTGCGCTCGCTGTTCATCTCGCCCTTCATGATGCCGCCGGTGGTGGCCGGCATGATGTGGCTGGTGATCCTCGATCCCTCGCTGGGTGCCGCCAATTTCATCCTCCAGTCGCTCGGCCTGCCGCCGTCGGACTGGCTGGCCTCGCCGATATGGGTCATTCCGACCGTGGCGCTGATCGACAGCTGGCAGTGGACACCCTACGTCGCCCTGATCGTGCTGGGCGGATTGCAGTCGCTGCCGCCGAGCGTCTACGAGGCCGCGCAGATCGACGGCGCGTCCCCTTTCAAGACGTTCCAGCGCATCACGCTGCCGTTGCTGCTGCCGACCATCGTCACCGCGGCGATCCTGCGCAGCGTCGATCTCCTGCGCTTCTTCGACATCATCTACATCACCACCCAGGGCGGGCCGGGCAACGCCTCGAACACGCTCAACATCTACGGCTTCCGGGTCGGCTTCGAGTTCTTCAACATCGGTTATGCCAGTGCGCTGATGCTGACGCTGACGGCGATCGTGTTCGGCGCCGTGCTCGCCTTCAATCGCCTGCGCGGCGCAGTGGCGTGGTGATGTCATGAACGATGCCGCCAACACCGATCGCTGGATCCGCTGGCTCAACACCCTGCAGCTCGTGCTCGCCGGCGTGCTCATCATGGCGCCGACGGTCTGGATGGTGCTGTCCTCGTTCAAGCCGTCCTTTGAGGTCACCGCCTATCCGCCGACGCTGATCTTCTCGCCGACGCTGGACAATTATATCGAGCTGACCAGGACCACGCCGTTCCTGAGCTACGCGCTCAACAGCCTCGTCGTCACCGTCGGCTCGACCGCGCTCGGGCTGCTGTTTGGAATCCCCGCCGCCTTCGCCGTCTCCTGGACACGGATCTCATGGCCGGCGATCCTCACACTGGCGGCGCGCATGGCGCCCGGCACGCTGTTCCTGCTGCCCTGGTACGTTATGTTCCGGCAGATCGGCATGATCGGTTCCTACACGGCGCTGATCCTCAGTCACGCCGTCATCACACTGCCGATCGTGATCTGGGTGCTGCTGCCGTCCTTCGATGCCATCCCGCGCAGCGTCTTTGAGGCCGCGCAGGTGGACGGATGCAGCGTCACACGCATCCTCTGGCGCATCGCGATGCCGCTGGTGGCATCCGGCGTCGCGGTGTCGGCGATCCTCGCCTTCGTATTCTCGTGGAACTACTTCCTGTTTGCGCTGGTGCTCTCCAACGGCGACACGAAGACGCTGATTGCGGCGGCCTTCAACTTCATCGGCGAAGGCTCGACGCAATGGGGCGCACTCATGGCGGCGGCAACGCTGATCGCGTTGCCGCCGCTGCTGTTGGCCGCCCTGGTTCAGCGCTGGCTGGTGTCGGGACTGACGCTCGGCGCGGTGAAAGGCTAGGTAACTGATGAACATATCATCCCGCCCGAATTCGATCATGCAGGCCGCGGTCTTCCACGGCAACGACCGCATCACCATCGAGCGCGTGGCAATGCCCGATGTCGGTGCCGGCGAAGTCCTGGTCCGTGTCTCGCGCACGGCGTTATGCGGCTCCGACTTCAAACTCTGGCACAAGGGCGCCGAGTTCACCGCCGGCCACGAAATCTTCGGCGTCGTCGAGCAGCCGGGCCATCGCCTGCACGGCCGCCGCTGCGCCGTCTATATCCCGCTGCATTGCGGTCACTGCGCCGCCTGCAAGCGCGGTGACACCCAGATGTGCCTCGAAGTCTCCAGCCTGATCGGCTGGAACAGGCCGGGCGGTTATGCCGAATATGTGCCGGTGCCGGAGAACTGCCTGCTGCCGGTGCCCGATGACATCGAGGACAGCCTCGCCCCGCTGCTGCTCGACACGATCGGTACGTCAGGCCATGCCGTGCGCTTCGTCAGCCGGGTGGTGCCGGCGAGTGAGGCCGGACCTGTTCTCGTGATGGGCGCGGGGCCCGTCGGCCTTGGGGTCGTGCTGGCGCTCCGCGCGCTCGGTTACGACGATATCTACGTCGCCGATCCCAATGCGGGGCGTCTAAAGATCGCGCAATCCTTCGGCGCGAAGGCGCACCCCGTCGGCAATACCTCCAAGCGCTTCGCCCTCATCATGGAATGCTCGGGCGCGCACGCGGCGCGTAACCTCGGCATCGAGCTCGTGCTGCCGCGCGGCGCGCTTTTGCTGGTCGGCGAGAACGCCGCGCCCTGGACCATCGAGGAAGGCAAGGTCTTCCGCCGCAAGGACTTCTACATGATCCGGACCTTCTACTTCCCGGTCTCGGATTTCGAGCGGAATGTCGAGCTGCTGCGCAAGTACAAGGACGAGTACCGCGTCCTCGTCGACGGCGAGTTCGGCCTGTCGACTCTCCCGGAAAATTTCGTCCGCTTCGCCAAGGGCGAGCTGATCAAGCCCGTGCTGGCGCTGGACTAAGCGATCATGGCCTCGATCTCAATCCGCAACCTCACCAAACGCTACGGCAATTTCACCGTGATCCCCGATCTAAATCTGGAGATCGCGGACCACGAGTTCGTCGTGTTCGTCGGCCCGTCCGGCTGTGGCAAGTCGACCCTGCTGCGGATCATCGCGGGCCTCGAGCCGATCTCGTCGGGCGACCTCTATATCGGCGACAAGCGCGTCAACGGCGTGCAGGCCGCCCAGCGCGACATCGCCATGGTCTTCCAGGACTACGCGCTCTATCCGCATATGAGCGTCTACGACAACATGTCGTTCGCGCTGGAGCTGCGGGGCACGCCGAAGGCGGAAATCGACGGGCGGGTGAAGCGCGCCGCCGCGCTGTTGCACATCGAGCCGTATCTCAATCGCAAGCCGAAAGAGCTGTCCGGCGGTCAGCGCCAGCGTGTCGCCATGGGCCGCGCCATCGTGCGTAATCCCAAGGCGTTCCTGTTCGACGAGCCGTTGTCCAATCTCGACGCCAAGCTGCGCGGGCAGGTCCGCGCCGAGATCAAGGCGCTGTCGCAGGAATTGAAGACCACCATGGTCTTCGTCACCCACGACCAGATCGAGGCCATGACCATGGCCGACCGGATCGTGGTGCTCCAGAGCGGCACGATCCAGCAATACGACACTCCGGAGACGGTCTACGAACGGCCTGCCAACCAGTTCGTCGCCGGCTTCATCGGTTCGCCTGCCATGAACTTCTTTCCGGTCGAATGGCGCCAGAAGCGTGCCGTCCTCTCGCAAGGTGGAACGGTGGTGCCGCTGGACGGCGAGCCCGCAGCCCGCCTGAGCAAGGCCGGCAATGCCGTGCTGGGCATTCGTCCCGAACATTTTGCCGTCGCGGCCGATGCCGCCGATGGCATCGCGATCAGCGTCAGGCTGGTCGAGCCGCTCGGTTCGGACACGCTGATCCATTTCGATCTCGCTGGCGTCTCGGCCATCGCGCGGGTCGATCCGTCGCTCCGGCCGAAGGTCGGCGATCGCATCAATCTGCGTCCGCAGCCCGGCAAGACGCATCTGTTCGATGCCGCCAACGGACAGGTGTTGCGGTGAGCGCGCCGGTCAACATTGCCGATCTCTCGGCACTGGCGGATGTCGCATCCAGGGCGAAGCCTGTGCAGGTGATCTGCCTGGGACTGTCCGCGCTCGACCAGGTCTGGCGGGTCGATCGGCCGTTCGCGGGTGGAAGCGAGAAGATCAAGGCTGTCGAGTACGGCACGCTCGGCGGCGGCATGGCCGCCAATGCGAGTGTGGCGGTGGCCAAGCTTGGCGCGTCGGTCGCATTCTGGGGGCGGGCCGGGAATGACGCCGCCGGCCATGAGATGAAGTCGGCCTTCACCGCCGCAGGCGTCGATGTCGAGAACTTCCGGCTGTTTGCCGAGGGCCGCTCGTCCGTCTCCGGGATCATCGTCGATAGCAGTGGCGAACGGCAGATCGTCAACTTCCGCGGCCTCTATCCCGAAGGCGCGGATTGGCTTCCGCTCAAAACCGTCGCGCGCGCGTCCTCCGTGCTGGCCGATCCGCGCTGGGTCGAGGGTGCGGCAACGCTGTTCCGCGAAGCGCGGGCGCAGGGCATTGCGACGGTGCTCGATGGCGACATGGCCGACGCCGAGGTGTTCGAGCGGCTGCTGCCGTTGACCGACCACGCGATCTTTTCCGAGCCCGCGCTCACCGCCTTTGCCGGTTCGGCCAAGGATGAATCTCTCGCAGCGCTCGCGCGCTTCGGCTGCCGCGTTATCGCGGTGACGCACGGCGAGGGCGGTGTGAGCTGGTATGAGAACCGCGAGCTGCATCGGCAGGCCGCCTATGCCGTCGACGTCGTCGACACCACGGGCGCGGGCGACGTCTTCCACGGTGCCTATGCGCTGGCGATCGGCGCCGGTCTCGACGTGCGCGCCGCCATGGCATTCTCGGCGGCCACCGCCGCCATGAAATGCCGCCACGCCGGCGGCCGCAATGGGATCCCCACCATCAACGAGTGTCTTGTATTCATGAGGACGAAGCCATGAGAACGATTGGAAAGAACCGCGGCCTGGCACGGCTTGCTGACGCGGATGGCCACTTTCGCATGGTCGCGCTGGACCAGCGGCCGCCCTTGTTCGATGCCATCGCGAAAGCAAAGGGCATCACGCGGGACCAGGTCGAATATTCCGATGTGACGGCGGCGAAGCGCCTCCTGGTCGAGAATCTCGCGCCGCATTGCAGCTCGATGCTGTTCGATCCGAACTTTGCGGTGCCCGCCGCAATCGATCTGCTGCCGCCACGGTGCGGCCTGATCATGACGCTGGAAGAGCACCGCGTCGAGGAGACCGCGGGTGGCCGCAAGTCGCGTGCGATCAGCAACTGGAGCGTGGACAAGATCCGCGCCATGGGCGGCGATGCCGTCAAGGTGCTGGCCTGGTACCGGCCGGACGCCGATGCCGCGGTGAACGAGCACCAGAAGAAATTCGTGCGCGAGATCGGCGAGGATTGTGCCCGCCACGACATTCCCTACGTCCTCGAACTGCTGGTCTATCCGTTCCTCGGCAGCGCCAACCACACTGCCGACTACGTGGAGTCGCCCGGCAAGCTGCCCGCCCTCGTGATCGACAGCGTGCGCGAATTCGCCAAGCCGGAATATGGCGTCGATCTCCTCAAGCTGGAGAGCCCGCTCGCGGCCAACGGCCTGCCGGCCCGCGACGGCAGCGCTGAGGCGAAAGCCGCGCAGAAGGAGTTCGATGCGATCGGCGATATCTGCCGCGAGCGCAGCATCCCCTGGGTGCTGCTGTCCGGCGGCGCCGCGCCGGAAAAGTTCGAGCGCGTGCTTGAGTACTCCTATGCCGCCGGCGCGAGCGGCTTTCTCGCGGGCCGCACCATCTGGCTCGATGCCGTGCTGAAGAACTTCCCGGACCGCGCGGCGGTGGCAGCCAGCCTGCGCAAGGACGGCCTCAACGTGCTCGACCGGCTCAGCGAACTGACCACGGCCAAGGGCACGGCCTGGAAGGCGCGTTATCCTGTCTTCACCGACATCAAGCAGGAAGGTGACTTCGCGCGCGCTTACTGAGATGGTGTTAGCTCCGCGTCGTCTCGCAGGATCTGCAACATGACTGACAGCTTCACCATCCGCTCGGTCGAGGCGTTCTGCTATCGCTATCCGCTCGCCACGCCGGTGGTGACGTCGTTCGGCAAGATGCTCAATCGTCCTGCGGTCTTCGTTCGCGTGATCGACGAAGACGGAGTCGAGGGATGGGGCGAAGCCTGGTCCAATTTTCCAGCCCCGGGCGCGGAGCACCGCGCCCGGCTGGTCACCGAAGTGCTGGCGCCCGGCCTGGTCGGACGCAAATTCGAGGGGCCCGCCCTGCCTTTCGAAACCCTGACCAAGGGCACCAAGGTGCTGGCGCTCCAGTGCGGCGAGCCCGGTCCGTTCGCGCAGGCGATCTCCGGCATCGATCTCGCGCTGTGGGATCTCGCGGCGCGACGCAAGCGCCTGCCGTTGTGGCGGCTGCTCGGCGGCCAATCCGGCAAGATCAAGGTCTATGCCAGCGGCATCAATCCCGGCGGTGCCGCGCAGACGGCGGAAGCCGCGCTCAAGCGCGGCCATCGCGCGCTGAAGCTGAAGGTCGGCTTTGGCGCCGAAACCGACATTGCGAACCTCTCGGCGCTGCGAACCATCGTCGGTGCCGGCATGCTCGCGACCGATGCCAATCAGGGCTGGTCGGTGGATCAGGCGCTGGAGATGCTGCCGCGGCTCTCCGAGTTCAATCTACGCTGGCTGGAGGAGCCGATCCGCGCCGACCGGCCGCGCGAGGAGTGGCGCAAGCTGCGCGCGAACGCAAAAATGCCGATCGCCTCGGGCGAGAACATTTCCAGTGTCCAAGATTTCGAGGCGGCTCTCGGGGACGATGTGCTCGGCGTGATTCAGCCCGACATCGCAAAATGGGGCGGGCTTACCGTTTGCGTAGAACTCGCCCGCCAAATCCTGAGGGTAGGCAAGACGTTCTGTCCGCACTATCTCGGCGGAGGCATCGGCCTGCTTGCGTCTGCACATCTCCTCGCGGCTGTCGGCGGTGATGGCTGGCTGGAGGTCGATGCCAATGATAATCCGTTGCGCGATTTGTTTTGCGGCCCGGTTGCCGATGTGAGGGAGGGCGGGATTGAATTGAACCAAAACCCCGGGCTTGGAATACTGCCTAATCTCTCCGCTATCGAGCGCTATCGCAGCATCTAGGCTAGAAGATGAGTCTCCCGAGTTTTCGGCGGTCAAATCGTCATGCGGCCTGCCGAATTCTTTCTTGCTGCTCGCCCAGAGTGTTTGGTTCCAACCGGAATTGGGGTACGGCTCTTCGACTAGCTCCGCGGCCAAGCCAATTGATCAGGGCTTCCTGTTCCGTGAGCGACTTACCGAGTGCGGAAAACACGACGGTACTGATAGCTTGTTGCTGGCTGCGCAGGTGGTCTTCAACCAGCTTGTGTCGAGTGACATAACCTGCGTTCACACCAGGGATAGAATGGTTCATGAGGAGCTTGGCATCGAACTCCGAAACGCCGGCAGCGGTGGCAATCGTCCGAAATGTTTGACGAAGGTCATTGCCCCATTTTGACAAGATATCTCGATCCTCCTTCGTTTCCGCTAAGTGCCCTGAGGCGCTGTCAGCCGGGAATAGCCATTTTCGCGCCTGTGACGGATGCATTTGTCTGCCGAAGCGAAGCACCCGAATGAGGCTCATGATCATTTCACGAGACAGCGGGATGTCAAACGCTCGCTTAGTGCCTCCTTTGGGCCTAGGGATGTGGAGCGTTCGGCGCCGAAAATCGATGTGTTCCGGCTTAGCCTGCTGCAATGCGGTTGGCCTAGATCCACACAGCAAAGTCAAAAGATGGAATTCGCGCCGGATTGGATTGTCCAGATTGGCCAGCTCTATGAACCATCCTTTCAAATCGCCGGTGCCCATACCGGTGTTCCTGCGCTCCTCCTGATTCCAATCGACAGCATCCGCAGGATTGTCACGCGGCAGCGATCGATTGGTCTTCCTCGCATGATTGTAGACGGCTCGCAGCGTCCGCATGCTCCCATTGGCCATGTAGGGACCGTTCTCCCTGGTAAGCTGATCATGCTTTTTGGCGACGCGAGCGGGATCATTCGCGAGATCGAGCAGAGGGGTGTCAAGCCATTCCGAAAAGAGACGTTCGACGTGATCCCGATAGCCACCTATCGTTTTCTCGCTACGGCCTTTTCGGATTAGGTGGGCTTCCAAATAGCGTTGCCAGGCCTGCTTCAGGGTAGCGCCCGTTAAGCCACTATTCCCATCGGCCTGTCCGGTCTTTCCGTTTAGCCTCGCTTTCGGGTGCTGTCCCTTGCTGATCTGAGCAAGGTATTCCTTGGCAATTGCGCGAGCCGCTCGAGTCGTTAATTCGGTGGCATCTCCAATCGACACTCTTATGGAAGAGGCCCGCTTTCCCCGTTGTCTGAGGTCACCTTGAACCGTGAAGGTCCTTTTCCGCTTCCCCACGACCACGAAGAAGCCTTTCAACTCGGTGTCGCGAGCCAGATACCAACCATCTTCAGGAGTCGGTAGTTGAGCGATGGCTTTGTCGCTGAGAGCAATGCGAATGTCGGTCATGGGACGGATGTGAACTGCTAAAACGGTTTTCAAACGGTTTTGGCGAGCCGAGGTGTTTGAAGGTCTGGGTTCGCTGGACTGCGAAGCTATGCGATAAGTCCCTAGAAATAAAAGGCCTTCTTGGCTGCTGTCGTGGCGTGGCGCAGATTCAGAAATCGCAGAGAGGCGCCGGCTTTGAACTCTTAATCAGCGGGTCCCAGGTTCGAGCCCTGGTGCGCCCACCAAATCAATACCTTAGCCAGCAAGACCGTTTGAGCATCTGATTTTTCAAACGGCCATTTTCGACCGACGGCCGGCAGTGCGCCGATAGAGAGTTGCATCGCGCGACACCTCAGCACTCTGTTGTGTGATTAAGGCTAACTGGCCATCAGCGGAGGGTGATCCATGAGTGGCGCTGCGGCTTGTCCAATGATGGATTGGAGCGAGAGTTCAAGTTGTTCAGTCGGTTAGGAGACGGAGTGTGCACGACGTGTGCACCGGGAGATCAGGAAAAATCTTGCTGCATCCAGTGTGAGCAGACCTTCTGAAGAAGGGCGGAGCCGCCTCCGGTTGGCGCACGCACGACCGAAAAATTCCGACGGGAGGGGAGAAAGCGCACTTGCTGGTTGCCTCCGCTCCCACGAGGATGGAGAGCGGACGCAAAGATCGACGATGTTGACGACCGCTTGAGTCATTTGCTTCGTTTATTGTGCAAGCGCTTGCCGGTTGGAACAGCCGAAAATCCCTCTTCCCGGTCCCCGGGAAGCAGACGTGTAACGTGCGAAGCGGTCGCCAGCTGCTGCCGGCATGTTGGGGAATTCAGGCGTCGAGGCGGCCCGAGACATGCTCCATCAGCGGTGACGACCTACCCTCCGGTCGCAAAGCCGGGGAAGAGCATCATGCCGCCGTCGATGAACAGGGTCGCGCCCGTCACGTAGTCGGCGGCGTCCGACACCAACCACGCGACCGCCTGGGCGATGTCGTCTGGCTCTCCTATGCGCTTATAGGGCACCAAGGTCATCAGGCTTTCGTAGGCCTCTTTGGTCTCCCAGGCCGGCCGGTTGATGGGCGTGCGAATGGCGCCCGGTGCAATCCCGTTGACACGAATGGCGAGCGGAGCCACCTCCTGGGCCACGCTTCGCATCATCTGCATGACGGCGCCTTTCGAGGCTGCATAGTTTGCGTGCCCCGCCCAGGGTATCTCCTGATGGACAGAGCTCATGCAGACGAGCTTGCCGGCCGCGACGGAGACGTCCTTCACGACACCTCGCCTCTTGAATTCGCGGATGGCTTCCCTGGCGCAGAGAAACTGGCCGGTCAGGTTGACGCCGATGACCTTATTCCATTGTTCGAGAGTCATGTCATGGAATGGAGCATCGCGCTGCAGACCCGCATTGCTGACCACGATGTGCAGTGTCCCGAAGTGCTCGACAGCGCGGGCAAACATCGACTGGACGTCCTCCTCACTGCTGACGTCCGCCTTGACCGTGATCGCCTTCCGACCCAACGCTTCGATCCGGTGGGCCACGTCTTCAGCCGCTTGCGGGTCCACGATGTAGTTGACGGCAACGTCGGCGCCAGAGGCGGCGAGACCCAGGGCGACAGCACGGCCGATCCCAGAGTTTGCGCCGGTGACGAGGGCTGGCTGGCCCTCCAGCACGACCGGAAAACGGGCTGCGGGTCGAGGACGTTCGCCGGGGAGGGCTGGTGCTGTGGGGTCGGTCGTGCTCTCAGCCATGGTTGCCTCCTAAAGCGAGTTCGTCGCCTGCTGTCCTTTGCTGGGAACCGGCTTCTTGCTGCCGCGGTGCTCAGAGGGTTTCTCGCGGTGTGTGAGGTTGTGGGCCGTATTCACCAGTGCGATGTGCGAGAACGCCTGTGGGAAATTCCCGACGAGGCGCCGGCGTTCGACGTCGTACTCTTCCGAGAGCAGGCCAATGTCATTGCGCAGCGCCAGAAGCCGCTCGAACAAGGCCTTGGCATCCGCGTCACGGCCAATCAGGTGATACGCGTCGGCAAGCCAGAAGCTGCAGGCGAGGAACATGCCTTCGCCGGGCGGGAGACCGTCCTTTGTTGCACCCGTGTCATATCGGCGGACGAAACCGTCCTGGAGCAATTCCCGCTCGATCGCCCTGATGGTCGAGATCACGCGCGGATCATCGGGCGCCAAGAAGCCGACTGCCGGAATCAGCAGTAGGCTGGCATCGAGCTGCGGCTCGCCATACACCTGCACGAAACTCTGCCGATGTTCATCGTAACCGTGCCGACACACATCTTCGTGGATCGCGGCGCGTTGTGCTTCCCACTCTCGTACCGGCCCATGCATGCCGAACTCGGCCGCCGACTTGATGGCACGATCGAAGGCCACCCACGCCATGATCTTCGAGTAGGTGAAGTGCTTGGCGCCGCCGCGAACTTCCCAAATGCCTTCGTCTGGTTCGGTCCAGATGCCTTTGAGATGGTCGAGCAGGGCACATTGGATCGCCCATGCCCGCTTGTTCTCATGAAGCCCGCCGCGACGCGCCTGATAGAGAGCGTCCACCAACTCGCCGTAGACATCGAGCTGAAGCTGGGTGTGCGCCGCGTTTCCGATGCGCACCGGCTTCGAACCTTCATATCCCGAGAGCCACGGCACCTCCCACTCGGTCAGCCGGCGCTCGCCCGTGACCGCGTACATGATCTGGAGTTGCTTGGGGCTTCCCGCCACAGCGCGGACGAGCCAATCTCGCCAGGCGCGCGCCTCGTCGTAGTACCCAGCTCCCATGAGGGCCAAGAGGGTCAGCGTGGCATCGCGCACCCAGCAGAACCGATAATCCCAGTTTCTTGGGCCGCCGATCTGCTCAGGAAGGGAGGTCGTCGCCGCGGCAACCATGCCGCCGCTCGGGGCGAACGTCAGTGCCTTCAGAGTGATCAAAGAGCGCTGAACAGCATCGGAGTACGCTCCTGCTGCTTCGCAGTGGCCAGACCACTCGCGCCAGAAACGGTCCGTTGCGTCCAATAGCGCGCCTGGATCCTCGGCAGCCGCAGGGTCCTGGTACGAAATCTGGTAGGAAAGGACGAAAGCGACGCGCTGCCCCTTCTTGACCGAAAACGAGCTGATGCTCTTCATGGACTCGCCGCGCATGGGCGCTTCGGTTCTCAACAGCAGCATCGAGTCCCCCGCAACTAGGCTGAGCGCCCCGTCTTCAACGCGACTGACCCATGGCACGCTGATGCCGTAGTCGAAGCGCGCGACCAGCTCGCTGCGCATGTCGACCTTGCCCTCGAGGCCCTCGACGATCCGCACGACCTTTGAAACGTCTGTCTTTGGAGGCATGAAATCGGTGAGGCGGACACGCCCCCGATCGGTCGTGAAGACCGTCTCCAGGATCAGCGTCCCTGGCCGGTAGCGGCGCTCGCTTGGATGTCCATAGACCGGACAAAGCTTCCAGTACCCGTTCTCCTCGTTGCCGAGGAGCCGTCCGAAGCAGCTATCGGAATCGAAACGAGGCAGGCAGAGCCAATCGATCGACCCGTCGCGCCCAACCAGGGCTCCGGTCTCACAATCGCCGATCAACGCATAGTCTTCGATCCGAGCCATTCAACGTACCCAGTCGAGACCAATGGGCGTCTCGCCCTTGGGTTCCGGCTGCGGGATTTCGGCGGCATAGACTTTCGGCGAAAAGGCAGGTCCGACGTCAGGGGCGGCGGGTAGGTGGCCGGCGATCGGCCGATGGATCGGGGATCGATCCGCCGGCCTTTGGCAAGAAGATTCGGTCGCACTCGATCTTTGCTTGGGACGGACGCTTCCTTGCGGCGGCGCTTGTGGAACGTCGGCCATTTGAAGCCATGAGGAATAATGGCCTGGCCGTAGTTCAATCCCGCCGATCGCACGAACAAAGCAAATAAACGAATTCAATTGACATTTTGCTGCAGCAATTATGCTATGAAACGATGGATATCGAGCTTGCCAGAACTTTCATCGAGATCGTGTCAACCGGTAGCTTCATCAAAGCTGCTGACCGCTTGCATGTCGCGCAGACCACGGTCAGCGCACGTGTGCGCCTCCTCGAGCAGCAGCTCGGGCGGCCGCTGTTCGTTAGAAACAAGGGCGGTGCGAGCCTCACCCCGGCTGGCGAACAGTTCCTTCGTTTCGCGCCGAGTTTCGTGCAATTGTGGCAGCGCGCAAAACAGCAAGTGGCGGTGCCGGAAGGACACAGCGCTGTCTTGACGATCGGAAGCGAAGTCAGCTTATGGCGCCCGCTTTTAATCGAGTGGGTCAGGGAGTTGAGGCGATCACACTCAGACATTGCACTTCGCGTTCACGTCGACGTTCCTCAGGATTTGATTACTCACGTTGCTGCCGGGCTTGTAGATATCGCGATCATGTACGCTCCCCAACATCGACCAGGGTTGGAGGTAGATCTGGTTATGGAGGAAGAACTCGTTCTCGTGACCACCGATCTCGCGAAGTATCACGAGAACGATCCTCGATATGTTCACGTCGAATGGGGTTCTGAGTTCGCTCTTCATCATGCCGTGAGCTTTCCGGAAACCGTGCCGAGCCTCGTAACAAACCTTGGTCCGCTTGCGCTGAGCTATATCCTCCTGGAGGGAGGTTCCGGATACTTCCGAATGCATGCGGTTCAGTCATATCTTGCCGAGGGCGCACTTCACCTGGTTCCTGGTGCGCCTCGGTTCTCATTCCCCGTTTACGCCACTCACGCGACAAATGTTGATGCCGCAGCGTTGGAGGCGGCGCTCGTCGCGCTGCGCAAGGCTGCAAGCGTCGGGAAGTAGCTCGATAGCAGAGCGTGTCGAATCGTTCAGCAAGAACACGTGCAATCGCGTCAGCATCGGCACGCGTTCATGGCGAGGGTCGCCAAGACCGTCACCTGCATCATCGACACGCTGTGCCACCGACTAAGTGGGCTGTGATACTCGGCTCGCTCGCACTTCAAGCACCGCGAGGCTTCGTTCCCTACCACGCTCGGTCCAACGAATTGACTGCCCAGGTCCAAGTCCAATGAGGGCGGCGCCAATCGGACTTAGAACCGAGATGCAGTGAGCGGTTCTGGCATCGTCCGGAAGAACGAGACGACCGCGACGAAGTTGCGAGGTTCCAAGCTCGACGAACTTCACCTCGCATCCGAGTCTGACGGCCGAACTCCATGTGGCGGTGTCTGAAATCATATCGGCCCGATCAATCTCCTCTCGAAGGGAGCAATCGGTATCGACGCTGCTCATCGGCAAGTCTTGAAGCAGCTTGAGCAGCTTTTGTCGGTCCATCCTCGTTAGAACTATGGACGGTCGGTCGGGACGTTTCTGTCCAGCGTTGGTCATGGTACTCTTCTCTCGGAGAGCGGCATCTTCCCATCGGCAGCGCTCGACGACAAACGAGTTTATTTGACCGTTCGATGCAATGAAAACGCTGGGCTGAGCGTTACAGATCCAGTGCGGCATACCGCATCGCGGCTCAATTCCGCGAAAATCGAAAGGTGTCTAAGTACGAGGTACGAAGCAATTCGCGACAAAACGGCGCGGACCAACGGAGTATCTTGATTTCGCGGACCGCCGCGCCAAGTATGTTTGCATGAATATCATTGCGCTCGATCAACCATATTGCGTCGAGGGGCACCTGCAAATTGGCAGGTGACCCGGGTAGCCTTAATGGCTGTCCGGGCATAACTATTTCTAAAACAATCCTGCTCTGTCACGAGGTGCGTAGCACGCGCTGCGCGCTCGTTTGACATGAGCCTATCGAGGACGGTGCGCCGCAATACGAAGCTGCGTCAGCGCGGGCCCAGCAACCGGCCGCATGATCGGGTCAACACCGAAGGAGTCAAGTGATGACAGAGGCGAAAACGATCGGGCGATTGTACATGAGCGCCGCGAGCGATGTAGTTGCCACCGTTGCAGACCATAGTCGCAAAACCGCGCAACTGGCCGGCAACAATACGTTGCAGTCATTTGCATATCTTGCGCGCCTTGCAAGCGCCAAAACCGGCATGGAAGCGATCGAGGTTTCAGACGCGTATTATCGAAATCAGATAGGTGCGCTGGGGCAGCACGCGAACAATCTGATCGACCTAACCCGGAGGATGCGAAGCATATGTGTAGCCCCCGCTGAACGCCAAGAGGGTGACGAAGGCGTTTTACCAGCTCATGAAAGCTGAGGAGTATTGCGCGATGTCAAACATCCGATTCGACTCCACCGAGCAATTGCCCTCGATCTTCATAGCGCGACGAGACCATGCGCGCCTTGAACGGTTAGCCGATGATGCCGTGAAAGAACGTCATCCCGTAGGCAGATTCTTGATGTCTGAGATCCGTCGGGCCGTCGTGTTTGATACGAACGAGGTGCCGGATGGTACTGTGCGCCTCAATGAGTGGGTGACCTACAGGGTCGACGGCAGTCGGCAGTCCGAAAGCAAAATCCTGGTGTGCCCGCACGATCTTAGAAACGGGCTGGTGGAACTATCGGTCCTCTCACCGCTTGGGGCCGCCCTTCTCGGAATGAGCGTTGGGCAGCGCATGAAGTTCTTCAGTATCGAGGGCGGGCTTCATTCCGTCATTGTCGAAAGCGTCCTGGCACCGCCGGGAGCACCCGTGTTGTTTCCGGCACAATCCCGCCGCAGCGCCGGTCGGGTTTCCACCAGCTTTCCGGGGCCCGATGACGACGGCCCTCAGGCGGCTTAGGAGCCGATGTGCTGGCAGAGAGCTGGATCGCTAGATAAGATTTGAGGAGTGGGAAATGCAGCGCGACAGAGTAGCTGAGATGAGACCCCCGATTGCCATTGATGCTGATCATTTCGCAAGACTATCGGCGCTGTCCTCGATCGCGAGCGGGCCGATGGCCGAGGTATGCGAATATCTTCGTGAGGAACTCGAGCGGGCGCATGTCCTCCCGGCAGATAAACTGCGTCCCGATATCGTCAGTTTCGGCAGTAAGGTGAAATTTCGGGATGAACAGGCCGGGAAGGTTCAAGAAGTAGTTCTGGTTTATCCGCATGATGCCGATATTGCACGCCGACGTGTGTCGGTGCTGACGCCGGTCGGCGCCGCACTTCTGGGGCTTTCGGTCAATCAGACGATTTCGTTCCGCACCAGAAGCGGCGAAAGGCGCGAGCTCACCGTGCTCAAGGTTGGCCGCGAAGACTAATACATAGGCGCCGAAGACAGGACGTGGGCGCGATGGATGCATCGCGCCCACTTTGATCGAATCAGCTCGTTGCTGAGTTGCAATTGGCTATACCTAATCCGACCGATGTCTATCGTGTCGCGGATTCGTATCGTGCTCGATCTCCCAAAGAGTCCATACGAGGGCGATGCCCAGGCAGACAATAATTGCCAAAAGCAGCAATGTCAGTTGGGGCGCTGTGAGCGTGGGGGTGCCTATCGAATGCTTGACGATATGTTCGAGCGGCAGAGGCATTGCATCCGTTCCAATCGTCCGCGTTCAGCGTCCCCATGGGGCCTCCTGAGTTGTCGTCCAGCGTGCGGGTCTTGCAAACGAAAAATGTTGTCAGTTCTCATCGAGGAGAATGTTAGGAGCAACGGTCGGCAGGTCGTGCGCCCATGGTCGTTTAGACTGAAAAATTCTCGCGCCATTTTCATTCGGCCTATCGGCATCAACCGATGATGGTTTTCGTTTGTCAAATGTTGATCGACGTGCAGGCTGACCTCAGCGTGATCCGCGCGCCAGGAGCGGGAAAAATGCCGACCGACCATGCCCTCGAGGAACCATTGCGGGGCCGTCGACGTTCCGAGCTTTGACGTATGTCAAACCAAGGACTCTGATGTACAGAAGGATTCTCCTGGCTTTTGATGGATCAACAAATGGCCGCGACGCACTCGTTCATGCTCAGAATGTGGCAGCCGCGTGTGGTTCGAGAGTTCATCTCGTTGCGATCGTTGAATCGCCCGAGCGAGTGCTCACTGTCGAGGCAGGGACAT
Organism: Bradyrhizobium sp. USDA 326; assembly: GCF_049739485.1. NCBI lineage: Bacteria > Pseudomonadati > Pseudomonadota > Alphaproteobacteria > Hyphomicrobiales > Nitrobacteraceae > Bradyrhizobium > Bradyrhizobium sp. USDA 326. The sequence continues at coordinate 483,617 of NZ_JBMGQA010000001.1, read as the reverse complement.
CATCGTTCGTAAATCAGGGAGTTGAGACGCAGGCAGTGCTCGACGAGGCTGTGAGGCAGCTCACCGGCACCGGATGCGCGGCAACAGGCAAGTTGGACTATGGGAAGCCGGCGGAGCAGATAATGCTCGCCGCCGTTGAGATAGGCGCGGATCTGATTATCGTCGGTCGCCGAGATCACGGAGCGCTCGCTCGCTACTTCAATTGCCTGGCAGATGGGTCGACCTTGTCTCCACTGCCATGTAGCGTGCTGATAGTGGCGAAGTCAGAGCGCGCGCAAGCAGCCTAGCTCTCTTGAGGCTCAGAGTGGCTACCGATTTCAGCGTCAAAAGTTCGCTTTATCGAACTCCGGTGCATCACCAAGCTCTCCTGATCTGATGCCGACGGAGGCTGCTCGCCTGAATCGAGCTCACAGCAGTGTGACCGTGCGGCAAAAGTCCGCAGCTGCCTTGAGATCGTGTCTTGAGAGCATACATGAAAGCAATGATGTTTGATCGAATTTCCAATCATTCTCCTCGCAGTGCGGGGTATCGACAAATCCGTTCGTAAACCGGGCGTGCGCCTCATCGCGCGCGCGCGCCCGGTATGTCCAAAGCCCGCAGCGGTTACAGCCCCGAAGATGTTGGAACGAGTAGCGCTGTTTCGACAGACGGTTCCACCAGCTCGAATCGTGCATTGCAGCAGGTGGGCGCTCGCACAAGCCGACAAAGCACCATCGTCCCCGTCATTGAGGATGACCTTGCGAGAGGTAGCCGCAGCACATCCATTCGCCAAGCCGCGCATTCAGCCCCGCTGCAGAGAACATGTCAGCGGACTTCGAATGTTCGCCGAGATAGGAGAGATTAGACGTGACAAGAGAAATCGAGACCCGAGAACAGCGCGAGAGGCGGGAACTGGACGAGGAGTTGCACAGGCAGCTGGAAGAAACATTCCCCGCGAGCGATCCGCCGAAAATCACGCGCCCTGCTCCAGCGAGGGGAAGCAGGTAGGCCGGAACGGTCCGGCCGACATGGTAAACCATGCGGAAACGTTGGCGCGCGAAGGTCGGAGCGCCAGGGACGCCCACTCGGAGCAGGCACCGCGCTGGCGGCGACCCGCTACGTTGAGCCACCAGGCGTCCGGGCCATGAGGACGGGGAAGTCATAACGGTTCGATTGTCGGAAACTTAAAGAGCGCAGCGATACAGGCGGGTGTGGGTTGCGAGTGAGTGTTATCCGCCGCGCGAACTTGGCTTCGCTTCGTCGGGAGCGCGAGTAAGCCTCGCTGATCAGGAGATAGTCAAGTCTCGCACCGCTTTCGGCTATCGTTGGAGTGCGAGCCTAAGACGCGCCGGAGGTGCCCCGGCCGAGCAAGAAGTCCCTAAGAACGACGGCATCGTTGTGAGCGGGATCGCGCGCTGCGAAAACGAGCGTGATGGGCCCCCGTTGAGCAAGGGCGCGCAACTCGTCAAGCCGCTCGCGGTGTTGGCGCATCTCTTCCGAGTAGCGGCGGCGGAACTCGGGCCAACGAGCTGGATCATGCCCGAACCACTTCCGCAACCCGGCGCTAGGCGCGACATCCTTGGCCCACAGGTCGATCGCCGCGTCGACTTTCCGGACACCGCGGGGCCAAAGGCGGTCGACCAGAATTCGCGTGCCGTCATCGGACTCGGCATCATCGTATGCGCGCTTCAACTTGATGTTCTCCGCCACAATCTTGCTTCCCATCGCTGCCTCTTCTTACGTCGACCGGTCCGCTCGATCCCAGCGACGATCTAATCTGTTCCGATTCTCCACGACGATCGCATCACCGTACCGGCCTGCGTAGCCTTGTCCGCGACGTTGACCGGGTGGGCCAAATCCCTGGTCGAGTTTCTCGCGTGGTTTCCCGAAATGGCGATCGAGATGAACAGCCCGACGGCCGCCCACAACATCACCCCGCCGATTCCGCCCTCTCCCCATGGCGCGGCGGCATAGGCAGGGCAATTCGATGGCAATAGATCGATCAAGCGACCAGTCAGCACGACTGCCTCCGATGGCGACCATTGCCCGCTCTTCGACTGGGAAATCGTCGCGGCAAGGCTCTGTATTGCCTGAGCCTTTGAAAGGCTGCTGAGGCGGGCCGCCTCCTGCCAGGGGTCGACGTCCTGGCGCGCGAGTAGTGACAAGACGCTCAAGTAGTTCTGGTCCGGCTCGTATATCGAGGCAAACAGGAATGCGTCGTATCGAGAGTCGAGACCGCATAGTCCGGCCATGATACCCTCCATGACCTCATTGCTTCATCGGCGTTGCGGCGTCCTGCGCGCCATCGGCAGATTCTGATTGAACATCACAAGATTGCGCGGTGCCCGGTGGCTGCTTGGGCACACGGGCGCTTGGCCTTGTATCGTCCGTGGTGGCATGCGATGTCGCGCAGAAGCGGGTAATCTTGGGGGCATCGCTTGCCGGAAACGTGTCCTCGAGCTCCCGATCCAGTTGGCGGTCTATCTCTCTCTTCTCCCGCTGTGCAAAAGACTCTCTGGCGGTCACGATAATCTCCCTTCGTTCTTGCACGTGTCGCACGACACGAAAGACCCGCGCGTCCCGCCGGCTATGCGGCAGTTGCTTCAAGCTGCTCGACTTGTTTGCGGTGTAGAAGCAGCAAGTAGATGAGCTTCGCATTTAGTTTGGAATCGAAGATGTCCACGACGGCATCCTCGATCATGTCGGCCAGCATGGCCTGATTGCGGCTTGCGAACCTTATCCGGCTTCGGAGGCTGCCATCGATGTTGGGAATGGCGTCCGTCGCCTTTGCGCGAAGCATGCCGGTCCCGCCTCTCGCGGCAATCTCCTTTCTGAGCAGGATGCAAATCGCTCCCTGGCCCATTTCGGCCTCTAAAGCCAGGTCTGCAAGATGGGTGCAGGCCGCACGACCGATCGCTGCGTATGCGGTCAGGCCGATGTGTTCGCCGTCAAGCAGCTGCTTGAGAAAGCTCAGTATCTCCTCTTTGGAGCAATAGCCAAAGTAGGTGGAGCCGAGCGCATTCGCCTTGAAAGGAGGGGGCGCAAACTGCCGGATTGTGACGTCCGCGTTCGTTTGTTGGGGTAACCGGGCTTTCCGCATGATGTCGTTTCCCTGCGAGAACGAGAAGGATCTGCAGTCCTTGGCTCATTGGGCCATCGATGTCTTGGGCTGCCGCGCACCAGTACCGGCTATTCGGTCAAGTTCTACAAGCGAAAAGTATTGCAAGTTTGCATCAAGAATGTTGTTGGCTTGTGGGAGCGCGACGGTGCGCTCGCGCCACGCCCCTGTCGCGCTTTCCTGACCTTGCGCCCGCGCAGCGAAGATGCGAGCGGCTATGACGGCCGAAGTCAGGCCGCGCGTGTTGCAGAACGCTCTCGCTCGATGCGTTCGGTGACGTCGCGGGCCATGGCGACCGAGCCAAGCACGTCGCCGTCGACACCCTTCACGAGGGCAAAGGTCAGCCCGACGTAGAGCTTGCGTCCGCTCTTATGCAGGGCTCGCGTCAAAGTCGGACGACCTTCATTACGCCGGTTGACATAGCTGCGCCGAACCCCCGCCAATGCGGAGCGCGCAGATGCTCTGGAACGATCAGATCGAGACGTTGGCCGAGCGCCTCTTCCGAGGAGCAGCCGAACATGGCCACCGAAGCGCGATTCCATCGCGCGATCTCACCCGATCGGTCTGCGTAGATGACGGCGTCGGCAATTTGATCGAGAATTCTCTCAGGCAAGAGGTCGTTTTCCATGGAGCCCTCTAGTGAACGATATCCTCTGCCCCGGGTGGGGCGTTCCGTCGTCAACTCTCGCGGGGCGCCGAAGTTCACGTTGCCAGCGCTTGAACCGTCGAACACATCGGAAAGGACGCTCAAGCGTAAGAGCCGCAGAAGGATACATCAATTTTCTTGATCATGACGCGCAATGTTTTTCGCTTGCGGAGAGCGAGCGGGGAACGAAAATAGCGAGGTTCGACCCGCCAGGAGTCCGCCATGAATGCGCCCCACGAGCATCCGATCGCACTTCCTCCAGTCATGCTTTCAGAAGCAGACCGAGACAGGCTATACGCAATCGCCATTTCCGCGCTGACGAATAGCCGTATGGCGTCGTCCGCATCGAACGTACTACGGGAGATATCTCGGGCGAAAATCGTCCCTGACGACGAGCTTCCAAAGAACGTCGTAGCAGTCAACTCGCACGTGGACGTGCGCGATAATGTTACCGGCACGACAAGGCAGGTCGTCCTCGTCATGCCCCACGAAACGTCGGAACAACCGAACGCGGTTTCGGTGTTGAGTCCTCTGGGAGCAGCCTTGATCGGACTGTCGGAAGGCCACTCGGTCGACTGGTGTTCGGCAAGCGGCGAGCCGAGCAGCGTGACCGTCCTCCGGTCGACAGCGAGTTCGGCAAGATCGCCAGCCTGCGGCGATCGGCATGTATCGCGGATTCAGTCCCGCTCATGAAGGATTGGGTCCGGTGCAACACAATTTCATCGCCGCATGGGCGCGCATGACGTCCGTGCCGTGGCGGGGCGCGGTTCACATCCGATTGAACGGCGCTTCGTTCCGGCCAAGCTCGCGGGGCTCGGCCGGTCTTTTCGGCCAGTTCTGATATCATTGCCCCTCGTGCTGCGAAGGATGGATCGCGGCGACGAGCAGTGCTTCTCCGTGCTCGGGCTGCGTCTACCGTCAGGAGAACTTCTCGGCAAATTGCTTTGCCAGAGCGTCGGCGGTGGCGTCCGCGATCTGATAGATGTGGTTCTTCATCTCTTCCCAGGTTTGAGCCTCGGCGTCGTATTGGTGATCGGTCAGTTGCTGGATCTGCTGGATGTGATGACTACCGTGGGCCTGGAGCAGGCCGTTCACTGCATCCTTCTGCAGATATGGGTTTGCCTTGCTCAGAAAGTTCGCAATCTCTTCTGCGTTCGAAGTCAGAGACTGAGTAGCCGCACCCTGCCTGATGGCGTCGCCTGCAACCGTCGCTGCAAGATAGGCTTTTACGGCACCATAGTGTCCCGCAAGGAGCTTGAAGAAGGCATCCTCGGCCGCTGCGCCGTAGAATGGCTCGATGGCCGCGGCGATGGATTTAGCGTTGGCAACGGCCTGACGTTCTGCCGTTTTTGCGATCGCTCCCTGCTTTTCGATGGTCGCGAGCGAGACGGCTCTTACCCAGAAAATGTGTCCGATCCAAAGATCGCGAAGCGCGGCCGCCGTCTCGGAAGTCTTGACAGTTCGAGGTTGTACCTTGTTGGAGCGCGAGCGCCTGCCGGTCGCGAACGCGCTGTTGGAGAGAGGCAGAAGACCGGCGATAGCGGCACCGACGGTGAGAAGCTCACGACGATAGGCAAGCGGACGTACTACGTCTCGCGACATCAAAACCTCCTTGGGCGGACCTGAGCCGCTTTGTTGTGTCCTTGAGAGGACTGTATTCACCCGTGATTGAACGAAGCAAACGAAATTGGTTGCAAGTTCAATGCAAGTTCAATGCAAGTTCAATGCAAGTTCGATGCAGGTGGCTGTTCAAACGGACGCGTCGGCTCTCTTGTCGCTTCGCCAACTGTCACGTCTTGGAGCATTCTCGGATTGTGTGGTGTTGCCATGCGAGACCTCACAGCAACAAAGCCGATATCAAGTGTACATACATTTCATTTGTCAAACATGATCGCAGACATACGTTGATGGCGGCTTGATGGTGCAGATCGTTGGCACCGAGCGCGTGCTACAGAGGAATGCCGAGATGACGCGAACTTCAGTAAGTGATCTTTCAAAACGCCTCGCCGGGCCTTCGACGGTCGGTGGCGTCGAGACTGTCCTGAAGGCTCGATGGGTGTCGGCCATCTTTGCCGTAGCGGCTCGAACGTGTCGATGAAGGAGCCTGCCGCTCGCGCCATAGATTGCCGCATGCGTTAGCGGCCAGGCGTGTTCCGGCCGCGCACACCAGTACGGAAAGGAAGCCCCCATGTATAAGAAAATCTTGTTGGCTTTCGACGGCTCGCCCGATGGCCGCGAGGCGCTGGCGCAGGCCGAGACATTGGCATCAAGGTGCGGTGCGACGGTTCATCTTCTGGCGGTCGTCGATGCTGCCGAAAGCATGCTCATCGGGGAAGCGATGACTTATATCCCTGAGAATCAGAAGTTTGTGATGCAGAGAGTGCTCGAGGAGGGCGTCAAGCGGTTTCAACGCGCCAGATGCATCGCGACCAGCGAGATCCGGTATGGAAGGCCGGCCGAGCAGATAGTGCTGTGTGCCCGGGAAATGGGCGCCAGGTTGATTGTCGTGGGCCATCGCGATCAAGGGGCCCTTGCGCGGTGGCTGAACGGATCGGTCGGCGAGTCGATCCTGCACCAGCCGCCCTGCAGCGTTCTGATCGCCATAAAGCCCCAGCGGACGGCGAGCAGCGTCACGCCGATGCAGCAACCAAAGACGAGGAGGAAGGCATGAACTTCGTGTTCAAAATCTCCCGTCTGTCGGCTCTTCTGATGTTTGCCGCAGCCGTCTCGATGCCTTCGGGCGAGGTCCTTGCAAAGGAGATCGTCTTGGGAGCGTCGGTGCAGCTGACGGGACCCGTCGCCAATACCGGCCGCTACTATCGCGACGCTTACCAACTCGCGATCGATCGCGTTAATGCCGCGGGCGGCGTCAAGATCGGCAATGAATCGTACAAGCTCGCGCTCAAGCTCTACGACAACCAGTCCGACGTGAACTTGAGTGTGCGTCAGTACACACAGTTGGTTTCGCAGGACAAGGTCGATTTCCTGCTGGGGCCGTTTGCGAGCAATTTCGCGCTGGCGGATTCGGCTGTGTCCGAAAAATACAGAATTCCCATGGTGCAGGGGGCGGCGCGTCAGACCAGATCGTCTCGCGCGGCTTCAAGTACATCTTCGGGACGCTGGCGCCGGCCAGCAACTATTTTGGCTCGACAATCGAGATGTTGAGCGGGCTCGATCCCGCTCCCAAATCGGTCGCGCTGCTGTACGCGGACGATGCCTTCGACGTTTCGGTCGCGGAGGGGACTCGGCCAAAATTGAAGAAGGCGGGTCTGACGTTGGTCTTGGACGAGCGATACAGCACGAACGCCACGGACTTCAGTTCGCTTCTGGCGCAGATCAAAAGCAAGAACATCGATGCGGTGCTGGTCGCGGGTCATGAAACCGAGATCCTGAATTTCGTGCGACAGGCGAAGAGCCCGGCGGTCGCCCCGAAGATGTATTCCTTCACGGTGGGCGTTCCGAGCGAGGATTTCCGCAAGGCGCTGGGCAAGGATGCGGATTATGCCTTCGGTATGACGGCCTGGCTGCCTTCGACAGACCTGAAGGACCGCTGGTTTGGCGACGCCGCGCAGTTCGCGGCCGTCTACAAGGCGAAATTCGGCTACGACCCCGATTATCATGCCGCCTCCGGTGTCGCCGACGTTGAAGGCCCTTGTGCAGGCCGCGGAAATGGCAGGCTCGACGGATCCCGCGAAGGTGCGCGACGCGCTCTCGAAAGTGAAGTTCGACAGCCTGTATGGTTCGATTGCATTCGATGAGAACGGCCAGATCGATCTGCCCCAGACGGTCATTCAGGTCCAGGGCGACCGCTTGGTCGCGATTTACGGTGGCAATGGCAAGATTGCGGGGCCGAAATATCCCATGCCGGCCTGGGACGTGCGCTAGGCAGACTGTGAACGAGCCTTCGGCCGAGAAGAGGAAGATGTGGACCTGCTCGCGCAAGTTCTTATCAACGGAATGCTCCTGGGCGGTCTGTACGCCGTGATGGCGCTCGGTCGCGCCCTGGTCTGGGGCGTCCTCAATATCGTCAACCTTGCGCATGGCGCGTTCATCATGCTCGGCGGCTATGTGTCCTGGTACTTGTACACTTATGCCGGCATCGACCCATTTCTGGGGCTGCCCCTGACTGCTGTGGTGATGTTCGCGGTGGGATATGGCGTGCAGCGAGGTCTTTTGAACCTGATCGTCAGGGCCCCGATGTTCAGCACTCTGCTGGTGACCTTCGGGATCGAGGTTGTGATCACCTACCTGGCTCAGTTGGCGTTCTCAGCCGACTTTCGCACCATCAACCCGTCCTCTGCCGGGAACAGCATCGCCTTCGGAGCGGTGGTGCTGCCGGTGTCGCGTCTTTTTGCGTTCGGCATTGCGATCGTGTTGACGGTCGGCATGTGGCTCTTCTTGCTGCGCACACGGCTCGGACGTGCGATCCGCGCCACCGCGCAAAATCTGGTTGCGGCCCGGCTCTACGGCGTCGATCCCCGGCACCTCTACGCCATGACGTTTGGAATCGGGGTTGCGCTGGCTGGCGCCGCCGGAGGCCTCTACGGAACGGTGTCACAAATCAACCCGTATATTGGCGCGGCGCTGACGGCAAAATGCTTTGTCATCTCGATTATCGGCGGACTGGACAATCCGCTCGGCGTGATCGTCGGCGGCTTGTTCCTGGGAGTCCTGGAGTCCCTGACCGCGCTCGACCTTCTCCGACGTGGCAAGCTTCGGCGTGCTGGTGTTGGTGCTAATCGTGCGTCCCAACGGTCTATTGGGGAAGGCGGCATGAAGACGGCACGCACCATGCTACTTCTGGCCGCGCTTGCCGTCCTGGCTGCGGTGCCGTGGTTCGGTTCGGACGTGCTCATCCAGTTCGGCATCAATGCCCTTCTTCTGGCCGTTCTGGCGCAGAGCTGGAACGTCATTGGGGGCTATGCGGGCTATGCCTCGTTCGGCAATTCGGTTTTCTACGGGCTCGGCAGCTACGGCGTGGCCATCGCGATGGCGCAGTGGCAATTGCCTTTCTGGGTCGGCCTCTTGTTCGGCGCTGCGCTTGCGGTCGTGTTTGCCGTGCTCATCGGGATGCCGGTGCTGCGGTTGAGGGGGCACTACTTCGCGATGGCGACGTTGGCGCTCGCCCAGGTCATGGCCGCGATCGTCTCCAACGTGAAATTGGCTGGGCGGAACGTCGGACTCGTCTTGCCGCCCCTCAACAACGACCCGCTTTTTTACGAGTTGTCGCTGCTCCTGCTCGTGCTCGCGACGCTAACCGTCTACTGGCTGACACGTAGCCGCTTCGGCTTTGGACTGATCGCGATCCGCGAAAACGAAGAAGGCGCGGCGGTGATGGGTGTCAATACGACCCTTTACAAAACCGTAGCTTTCGCCATCTCGGGCGTATTCAGCGCGCTGGCGGGCGGCATTCACGCCTACTGGGTTACGTTCATCGACCCGGAAAGCGCATTCGATATAGGCCTGAACGTCAAGATGATCATCATGGCAGTATTTGGCGGGCCCGGGACGGTTTTCGGCCCCGTCGTCGGGGTGCTTTCGCTCTCGGCCGTCTCAGAGCTTCTGTCGAGCGAGATCACTAGTTTCGCGGGCCTGTTCTTCGGCGTTGTCGTCGTCGTCGCGGTCGTCTTGATGCCGCGTGGCCTGGCCGACGTGCTGCGGCGCTTTCGCGGCACGGGCTGGCGTTACTTCGGCGAAAATATTCGGAGCCACCAGCTATGACGGCGATGCTCGAGATCAATCACGTCACCCGGCGCTTTGAGGGCCTAGTCGCCGTCGACGACGTCAGCTTCATGCTGCTGCGTGGCGAGATCCTCGGCCTGATCGGTCCAAACGGTGCAGGCAAATCCACGCTGGTCAGCCTCATAAGCGGAACGCTGGCTCCGAGCTCCGGCGACATCCTCTTCGAAGGAAGGTCCATTGTCCACTTGCCAGCATATCGCCGTGCGAGACTGGGCATAGGCCGCACCTTCCAGATCATGCGTCCATTTCCCGGCCTATCGGTCCTGGACAACGTCGCCGTAGGGGCACTGTTCGGACGGGGAGGCGGACAGGTCCAGATGGCGAAAGCCCGTGAGCAGGCCCGCGCTCAGCTGGAGTTCGTCGGACTGGCCAGAAATATCGATCAGCGCGCCGACGAACTAGGAGGGCCAGGCCGCAAGCGGCTCGAGCTGGCAAAGGCGTTGGCAATGAAGCCGAAGGTTCTTCTTCGATGAGGTCATGGCTGGCCTCAATCAGGTCGAGATCGAAGACGTGATCGGAGTGATCCGCAAAGTTCGCAATGAGGGGATCAGCGTCCTTGTCATCGAGCACGTCATCAAGGCCATCAGAAGTCTGTCGGATCGGCTGCTGGTGCTGAATCATGGCGTGAAGATCGCCGAGGGCGATCCAGGCCGCGTCCTGTCGAACCAAACGGTTGTCGAGGCCTATCTCGGCAAGAGGCGGGCATGAAATTGGATTCGGCAGCCAAAGCGGTCCCGCTGCTCGACGTGCGCGGAGTAAGTGCGGGCTACAGCGGAATGCCGGTCTTGCAGGACATAACCTTGAAGATTTACCCGGCCGAGGTCGTGGCGCTGGTCGGCAGCAACGGAGCGGGCAAAACCACTCTGCTGCGCGCGCTGTCGCGCGTGCTGCCCTGCCATGGCAGCTTGTCCTTGAATTCCTGGGATCTCCTGCCGATGACGTCCGACGGTGCCTTTAGAGCCGGTCTCGTGCAGGTTCCTGAAGGCCGCCAGCTCTTCGACCGCATGAGCGTACGGGACAATCTGTTGATGGGCGCGTTCATACGCGCGGACAAGTCTGCAATACGCCGGGACCTGGACAGGATGTACTCTCTATTTCCGCGGCTCGCGGAGCGCCGGCGTCAGCTGGCTGGCAGCTTGTCGGGAGGCGAACAGCAGATGTGCGCCATGGCCCGCGGACTGATGGCCGCTCCGATTCTCTTGATGATCGACGAGATGAGCTTGGGATTGGCACCCGTAGTCGTGGAGCAGTTGATCGATGCGCTGGTGGCGATCCGTAGCGAGGGCGTGACAGTTCTGTTGGTCCAACAGGACGTCAATCTGGCTCTGTCGGTTGCCGACCGAGGTTACGTCATGGAAAGCGGACATATCGCTCGCAGCGGGTCCGCCAAGCAGCTCATCGACGATCCAGAAGTCCGACGTGCTTATCTCGGGCTTTGAGACCTCGACCTGCGACGGAACGACCGTATCGAGGAACGTCGATTTCGATGTGAAGGCGCGGTGGAAAGACAGTTTCGTGCCGTGCCGGAAAGGGGAGTACGTTGAAATGCCGGTTTTGCCCAACCCACAATTCGAGCACACTGTCATCAAGCATGACACGATCGCTAAACTGAAATCGCTGCAACGGAGCAACGACGGCTGCAACGTGCACGGTAGCGCCGAAACGGTGATCTGCGACTTCCTCGACGCAGTCGGCTACGAAGAGGTCGCACGCGAATTTCGGAAGGTCCGCGAGATGTGTCCGGTGGTGGTTCCCAGATACTCGAGACCTTCCTGGCGATCTTAAGTGAGTGACGCGACCGGCGGGCGCAAATGCTCGCCCGGTCTGAAGCCGACATGCCGTTCCGCCGCCGGCGAAGAGGTTTGTCCCGCTCCTTTGGCTCAAGTCGTGGTCCGCAACGTCTCCGACGTCGGCGCGGAAGAGGGACGTGAAGTTTCAAAGATCAAGAATCATGCATTGAAGCTGCAATTAAAATCGATTGCCGCCCGGGTGCTCTGATGGAAGAAAGATGCAAGCGCCTTCTTTGAAGGTCGCGAGGCAAGCAGGTCTAGCATTCGAATGCTTGATCGGAATTGACGATGACAACCATGTCGACAGTTGGCGAGGCGCACGATGCGGGGCGGGCACATCGGGGCGGCTGGCGTCGATATCTCTATTCGACTAACCACAAAGATATCGGCACGATGTACTTCGTGCTCGCCATATGTGCAGGCCTTATCGGCGGAACCTTCTCAGTTTTGATTCGGATGGAGTTGCAGCATACCGGCCTGCAGGTCTTCACGGACCCGCACGTCTACAACGTATTCGTAACGGGCCACGGCCTGATCATGATTTTCTTCACGCTGATGCCTGCGATGATGGGCGGATTCGGCAACTGGATGGTGCCGCTCATGATCGGCGCGCCCGACATGGCATTTCCGCGCATGAACAACATTTCATTCTGGCTGCTGCCGGCGTCGTTTGCTCTGCTCATCATTTCGATGTTCGTCGAAGGCGCGCCTGGATCGGATGGTGCCGGCACCGGGTGGACGCTCTACGCCCCGTTGTCGACCGCTGGTCATCCGGGACCGGCAGTCGATTTCGTGATCTTGTCGATGCATCTCGCGGGTGCGTCGTCGATTCTCGGCTCGATCAACTTCATCACGACGATCTTCAATATGCGAGCGCCCGGCATGACGATGCATAAGATGCCGCTGTTCGTCTGGTCGGTCCTCGTCACGGCTTTCCTGCTGCTGCTGTCTCTGCCTGTACTGGCCGGCGCCATTACCATGCTTCTCACCGACCGCAATTTCGGAACGACGTTCTTCGCGCCTGAAGGCGGCGGAGACCCGATCCTGTACCAGCATCTGTTCTGGTTCTTCGGTCATCCCGAGGTCTACATCATGATCCTGCCGGGTTTCGGCATGGTGAGCCATGTCGTCGCCACGTTCAGCCGCAAGCCGATCTTCGGCTATCTGGGCATGGTCTATGCGCTGCTCGCAATCGGGGTCATCGGGTTCCTCGTCTGGGCCCATCATATGTACACCGTCGGCATGTCCAGCAGCGCGCAGGCGTATTTCGCCTTGGCCAGCATGGTTATCGCTGTGCCGACGGGCATCAAGATCTTTTCCTGGATCGCCACGATGTGGGGCGGCTCCATATCCTTTAGGACGCCGATGCTGTGGGCTGTCGGATTCATCTTCGTGTTCACCGTCGGCGGAGTTACCGGCGTTGTGCTCGCCAACCCAGGCATCGATCGATCGCTGCAGGACACCTATTACGTCGTTGCGCATTTCCATTACGTCTTGTCGCTTGGTGCCGTGTTCGCAATTTTTGCAGGCTGGTATTATTGGTTTCCGAAAATGACCGGATACATGTTCTCGGAAGCCCTCGGCAAATTGCACTTCTGGCTGACGTTTGTCGGCGTCAACATTGCGTTTTTTCCGATGCATTTTCTCGGATTGTCGGGAATGCCACGCCGAATTGCAGATTATCCGGATGCATTCGGCGGCTTCAATCAGATTGCGTCAATTGGGTCCTATCTCTCCGCCGCCGGTTTGATCACGTTCTTCGTGACCATGGTGCATGCCTTCGTCCGGAAGGAAACGGCAGCGGGTAACCCGTGGGGACCCGGCGCGACCACGCTGGAGTGGACGCTTTCGTCTCCGCCGCCGTTCCACCAATTCCAAGTATTGCCTCGGATTTCGGGAGATCATTAGGAACCACTGCGCACGTTGTCGCGAAAGAAGCAGGCGACTCAGATCGCCGCGGAAGCAAGAGGCATGACAGGACGAAGAGCGCTCTTCATCGATGGAGCCAATTTGGATCGGACGGCGAGAAACCTTGGCTTCGAGATCGATTACAAAAGATTATTGCTGGAATTCGAGAAATCGGGGGTCATAGTCCGTTCTTACTTCTACTTGGCGATAAGAGAGAGCGCGGCCGGCGGCGTTCAGCGTCTCACTGACTGGCTCGAGGTCAATCGGTTCACCGTCCGTACGAAGTTGATCAAGCGCCATGAGGATGAGGGTAGGAGGTCGAGACGCAGCATTGGTATAGACCTTCCCATTGACGCGCTTGAGATCGCTCCGCAACTGGATGAACTGTTCCTTTTCTCTGGGGACGGCGATTTTCGTGCCCTCGTCGAGGCGGTTCAGCGTTTGGGAGTCAGAGCCACGGTCGTGTCAAGTGTACAGACCGCACCGGCGATGGTATCCGAAGAGCTGAGACGGCAGGCAGACGAGTTCCTCGAATTGGCGACCTTACGAAATTCAATCGAGACATAGACGCGCTGGTAGAATTGAGAGAGTTTGCAGCGCAAAGTCGGTGCAGTATCCAAATCATCTTCTGGACTTTGAAATGCCCTGCTGGCGACCCGCAGCGCGGCGGAAACGGCGTAAAGGTGAAGCCCGATGGACGCTATCTCGTCGTGCGCAGTCACCTATGAAGGATGGCCAATCCGGATATCGAAGATGACGAGCTCTTGACGTGCGTCAAGCGCCCTTGACGGCCAAGCGGCCGCTCCGGGATGCCAAGGGCCGGCAAGGACCAGAATGCCGAAGCTCCCGCGCATCGAGCCGTGAATGAGGTAAAGCAAGCGCTGGGTAAGCGGGCCGGTCTGGTGGATGACAGGGCGCTAGAGCGGTAGCCTACCTGACTGAATCGTTTGGGATTCCCAAATCAGCGGTTTAATGATTCAAACTGTCTGCCGGGGACTGGAGGCCGGCGGGCATGGCGAAACCGCTGTCGATGGATCTTCGTGAACGTGTTCTCGGCTGTATTGAAGGCGGCGTTTCAGGCCGGCAGGCTGCTGCGCGATTTGGCGTGAGCCCGGCGAGCGTAAGCCGCTGGCGAACGCGTGAGCGCAAGCAAGGCGATGCCCTGCCGAGGGCTCAAGGGGGCGATCGCAAGTCTCACCGCATTGATGCCCATCAGGCGACGATCATGGCTCTGCTGGAGGCTTCACCCGATATCACCATCGAGGAATTGCGGCATAGCTTGAGCAAACAAGGCCTATCCTTCGGCTATGGCACGATCCGCCGCTTCTTCGCGCGTCACAAGATCACGCGCAAAAAAAGACTGCCCATGCCGCAGAGCAGGACCGTCCGGATGTCTTGAAGGGGCGCGAGGCTTGGCGCGAGCGTCAGGACAAGCTCGACCGGGATCGCCTCGTCTTCATTGACGAGACCTGGGCATCGACCAACATGGCGCGGACACATGGCCGCTGCCGGCGCGGCGAACGCCTGCGCGCCGCCATTCCGCACGGCCATTGGAAAACGACAACCTGCGTAGCTGCTCTCACCACGCACGGCATCATCGCTCCCTGGGTGCTCGACGGTCCCATCAACCGCGACGCCTTTGAGACCTATGTCGAAAAAGTGCTCGTCCCCGAGCTGCCCGAGCACGCCATCGTCATCATGGACAATCTGTCCAGCCACAAAGGGCCACGCATACGCGAGATGATCGAGGCGGCCGGCGCCACGCTCCTCTATCTCCCGCCGTACAGCCCCGACCTCAATCCCATCGAGAACGCCTTCGCCAAGCTCAAGGCGCACTTGCGAAAGGCCGCCGAACGTACCGTCGGCGGCCTTTGGGACGCGATCGGGCGCATCGTCGACACCTACACGCCCACTGAATCCAAAAACTACTTCGCCGCCGCCGGCTATTTGCAACCTGATCGGCTAACGCTCTAATGCTTCCGCACAATGCCTGGTGTACGGTACGTTATAACCGTCTACGTCAGCTCGCTTTGCGGATCGCGTTCCCCTTGGAGTTGATACAGGCCATCAAATCTTTCCAAGACTTGACGAAAGACTGGGCGCCGTCGTTCTGCAGCTTGGCAGCGAGTACGTCGATATCGATACCGACCCTCAAGAATTCGGCGAGAACCCTCTCGCAGTCTCCTCCGTCAGGATCGAGCGTCGTGTCGACCTCGCCGTGGTCTTCAAAGGCCTTGAGGGTGGCGTCCGGTATCGTATTGATAGTGAAAGGTGCCGCGAGTGCTTTGATGTAGAGGATATCGGAGGCGTGCGGATCTTTGGTGCCGGTGCTGGCCCATAGCAGGCGCTGAGGTAGTGCGCCGGCGTTGGCGGCGCGCAGGAAGCGGGGGGAGGCCAGCAACTCTCGATAAGCCTTGTAGGTCCGCTGAGCGACAGCTATGCCGAGCCGGGTTGTCAGCGCGCCCGGAACCTTGTCGGCGACTGCGACATCCCAGCGGCTGACGAAGAGCGAGGCGACCGAGGCGACTGCCGGATTCAGCCCAGCCGCGATGCGCCGCTCGACGCCGCGCAGGTAGGACTCGGCAGCCGCGACGTATTGCTCGCGTGAAAAAAGCAGCGTGACGTTGATGGGAACGCCGGCAAAGATAGCCGCCTCGATAGCAGGCAGCCCTTCCGCAGTGCCGGGAATCTTAATGAACAGGTTGGACTTGCCGCCACGCCGGTGAAGCTCGAGCGCCGCCTCGACGGTCTTGTCGCTGTCATGAGCTAAGGCGGGCGAGACTTCTAGCGACACCCAGCCGTCGATCCCGTTTGTCCGGGCGAAAACAGGTTGAAACAACTCGGCGGCGCGGGTCAAATCTGCCAAGGCCAGATCAAAAAAAGTATCCTCAGCCGATTTCGTCGGCAACGCCTGCCGGGAAATGTCGGCGTCATAGGTTGTGCTGCTGTTGATCGCATGATTGAAGATTGCGGGGTTCGAGGTCAGTCCCGTCACGGATAGTTCGTCGATGTAACGTTGCAAAGCGCCATCGTTGAGCAAATCGCGATTGATGTTGTCGAGCCACAAGCTTTGACCGAAATCGTGAAGCGTTCTTGTCGGATTCATCGCGCTACCTCCGTGTTGAATGCGACGGGCATAGACGGCGCCAGGCGATGGATGCGCTCCGGTCGTCCGACGACGGGACTGGATTACGCCGTTGTTCACCCCGGTGCACCTCAGATCTCCAAAGGCCGCGCTTACGTCACGCCGTTGGTTTTGTCTCTTGTGCGCATTTGACAAGCGACAAATTGTCTGACGCTCTATCGTGAGCCTGACGCTTACTTCAGACAAACGAAATTTCCTGAGAGTTAAGAACAAACTTCGTGCTTCGGAAGGCGGCGGAGGAACTTTAGCGTCCAAGGCGACCTGATGCGCGCGGCAAGCGGGCTTAATCCATTAAGGTTTCTAGTGGTGATGCCAGTGAGATGTCGACTCGAGCTTCGCGCGCCACTGCGAAAGATGAGCTGCTGCCGGTTTGATGGACACCGGGATTAGGTGTTTCATGAAGCCGGAGGTGGGCGATGAAGAGACGGAAGTTCAGTCGCGAGTTCAAGATCGAGGCGGTCAAGCTGGTTAGGGAGCGTGGGGTGTCGGTGGCGCAGGCCGGGCGCGACCTGGATGTCCATGAGAACGTTCTGCGCAAATGGGTGAAAGAGTTCGGCTCCGATCCGGTGCAGGCCTTTCCCGGCCACGGGCAGATGAAGCCGGAGCAGCAGGAGATCGAGCGGTTGCGCCGTGAGGTCGCCAAGTTAAAGGCCGAGCGGGATATCCTAAAAAAGGCCGCAGCCTTCTTCGCGAAGGAAGCGATATGAAGTTCGTCTTCATCGCGAAGCACCGGGCGATCTGGCCGGTGGCATGGCTATGCGATGCGCTGGGGGTGTCGCGGTCGGGATTCCATGCCTGGCTGAATCGCTCGCCCAGCGCCAGATCCCGCAGCGACGAAGAGCTCGGCGGCAAGGTGAAGGCAAGCTTCATGGCGAGCGACCGCACCTATGGTGCGCGCCGGGTGTGGCGTGATCTGCTTGCCGATGGGGCGGACTGTGGCCTCCACCAAATCGAACGACTGATGCGCCTGCAAGGCTTGCGGGCGCGGCCGCGACGCCGGCGCTTGCCGAAGGACAGTGGCGATCGACAGCTCGAGACCGTGCCGGCGAACCTCCTTGACCGGCAGTTCATTGCCGAGCGGCCGAACCAGAAGTGGATCGCCGACTTTACGTATCTCTGGACGGCCGAGGGCTGGCTCTACGTCGCAGCAGTGATCGACCTGTTCTCACGCCGGGTGGTGGGTTGGTCGATGAGCGCCGCCATGACAGCTCAGTTGGTGACCGATGCCCTGCTGATGGCCGTCTGGCGACGCGGCAAGCCGGAAGCACTGTTGCACCACTCCGACCAGGGCAGTCAGTACACCAGCGAGCAGTTCCAGCGTTTGATGGCCGACCACGGCATCGTCTGCAGCATGAGCCGTTCCGGTAATGTCTGGGACAACGCGGCGATGGAGAGCTTCTTCTCGTCGCTCAAGACCGAACGGACGGAAGGCAAAACCTACAGGACCAGAGACGAGGCACGAGCCGATGTGTTCGACTACATCGAACGATTTTACAACACGATCCGCAGGCACTCGACCATCGGCTATCTCAGCCCGGTTGAGTTCGAGCGCAAGGTGGGATTAGCTTATCCCGGTGTCCATCAAACCGGCAGCAGCTCAATTGTGAGTGAGTGCTAGGTGGGTGGTTCCAGGCAGAATAGCGGCTTCCAGGTCGGATCCGCACTACGGCACCAATCTGGCAGTGGAGATATCTCTCCGCCTCAGCTAAGCAATGAGGGTTAGCGAACCGTACCCTCCACCTTTGCAGCTGGGCCAACGAACGCGATGCTCCTCCTTGCCGTTCTCGTCCTTCCGTTCGCCGGATGCTTCATTGCGGCACTCCTGCGGGTCGATGCACGCAATGCCGAGGCATGGCTCGCCGGCGGCGTCGCACTTGCAACATTTTGTCTCATGGCTGCGGCCTATCCGAGCGTGACGAATGGCGGCGTTATCGGCTGGCGCACGGAGTGGATTTCCGAACTTGGGCTCGCCTTTGCACTGAGACTCGACGGCTTCGCGTGGGCCTTCGCCATGCTGGTCTCCGGGATCGGCTTTCTGGTGGTGCTGTATGCCCGCTATTACATGTCGCCGAGCGACCCCGTGCCCCGGTTCTTTTCCCTGCTGCTGGCCTTCATGGGGGCAATGCTGGGGATCGTGCTCTCGGGTAACCTGCTCCAGCTCGTGTTTTTCTGGGAGCTGACCAGCCTGTTTTCGTTTCTGCTGATCAGCTACTGGCACCAAAATGCGGCTGCGAGGGAGGGGGCACGCATGGCGCTGGTGGTCACCTCGACCGGAGGACTTTGCCTCTTCGCTGGCGTCTTGCTGATCGGCCACATCGTTGGTAGCTATGACCTGGACAAGGTGTTGGCGTCAGGAGAGGCGATCCGTTCGCATCCGCTCTATGTCCCCGCGCTCGTGTTGATCCTGCTGGGCGCCTTGACCAAGAGCGCCCAATTTCCCTTCCATTTTTGGCTGCCGCACGCGATGGCGGCGCCGACTCCCGTATCTGCCTATCTGCACTCGGCAACGATGGTGAAGGCCGGTGTGTTTCTTTTGGTCAGGCTCTGGCCCGCCCTCGGCGGATCGAATGAATGGCTGTGGTTGGTAGGATCGGCCGGTCTGATCACCTTTCTGCTGGGCGCGTTTCTCGCGGTATTCCAGCAGGATCTAAAGGGCCTGCTGGCCTACTCGACCATCAGCCATCTCGGCTTGATCACGCTCTTGACCGGGTTGGATACTCCGTTCGGGCAGATCGCAGCGATCTTTCACATCATGAACCATGCCACCTTCAAGGCGTCGCTGTTCATGGCTGCGGGCATCATCGACCACGAAAGCGGCACGCGCGACATTCGGCGCTTGAGCGGTCTCTACGCGTTCATGCCGATCACCGCGATGCTGGCCATGGTTGCGGCCGGATCGATGGCCGGCGTGCCGCTGCTGAATGGCTTCCTCTCGAAAGAGATGTTCTTCGCCGAGACAATCGAAGTCCATGACAATTCATTCGTCGATCAAGCGCTTCCCTACATCGTCACTGCGGCAAGCACTTTCACCGTTGCCTATTCTCTCCGGTTCATTCGCGACGTGTTCTTCGGTCCCGCCCCCGTCGGCCTTCCGCGCACGCCTCACGAGCCGCCCCTCCTGATGCGGCTTCCAGCCGAGCTTCTCGTGCTTGCATGCGTCGTGGTCGGCATCGCTCCGGCGTTGACCGTTGCACCTGTCCTCGATACCGCCGCTGGCGCCGTGCTCGGTTCCAACATGCCGGAGTACAGTCTGAGGATTTGGCACGGCTTCACGCCCGAATTGCTGATGAGCATCCTGGCGATGGTCGGTGGTGTCGGCGTCTATGTGATGCTGCGCTCCTTTCTCGTCAACGAGGGGCCGCCCCTGCTCGGCCGATTCAGCGGCAAGCGGATCTTCGACTGGATGATGGTGACGTTATCCTGGCGTCTTGCACGCTGGCTTGAGAGCAAGCTCGGGACGAGACATCTCCAGCCACAATTGAGAATCCTGGCCGGCACGGCGTTCCTCGCCGCCTTGCTGCCGCTCTATTCGCGCGGCGTCCCGATGGCGGATCCCCTGCGGTCTACATTTGATCTTGCGTTCGCTTTGCTTTGGACGGTCGGAGCCGCCTGCGCGGTCGGCGCCGCGATCCAGGCCAAATTTCATCGTGTCGTCGCGCTGATACTGCTCGGGTCTGCCGGTCTCGTGACCTGCGTCAGCTTCGTATGGCTATCGGCTCCCGACGTGGCCCTGACGCAGATCGTCGTCGAGACGGTCACGACAGTGCTCCTGCTGCTCGGCTTGCGATGGTTGCCGAAACGTATCGCCCCGGCCGGGGCGGAGGCGCCAGCCGGCAGGATTCGATGGCACCGCGTACGTGACTTCGCGATCGCGCTCTCCGTCGGTGTCGGGCTGGGGACGCTCGCGTTTGCAGCCCTGCAGCATCCCGATACGAACAGCATTTCGCGCTACTTCGTCGAAAACGCCTATGCCAAGGGCGGCGGAACCAACGTGGTCAATGTCATCCTGGTGGACTTCCGCGGATTCGACACAATGGGTGAGATCACAGTTCTCGCCGTCGTTGCGCTCACCGTCTACGCGCTGTTGCGCCGCTTCCGTCCGGCGCCGGAGAGCATCCCCATTCCCGAACAGCAGCACGCCCAGGACAGCCACGACGAGGCGCATCCCGACCGACAGAAGGGTGACACCGCCAAAGATACGACGGAGACGGCGGCGCTGATGATGAGACTGATGTTTCCCGTGATCGGTGTCGTGGCGGTCTTTCTGCTGTTGCGCGGGCACGATCTTCCGGGTGGAGGCTTCGTGGCCGGCGTCGCCATGGCGGCCGCGTTCATCCTGCAGTACATGGCTCGTGGCACGACATGGGTGGAAGCTCGTCTGCACGTTATGCCGGTACGCTGGATGGGGGTCGGGCTTCTGCTCGCCGGGTGCACGGGGGCCGCCGCCTGCGTTTTCGGATATCCGTTCCTGACCTCGTACTTTGCGTATGCCGAGCTGCCGCTGGTCGGTCGCGTCCCCACGGCGAGCGCATTCCTTTTCGACGTCGGCGTGTTCTCGCTCGTGATCGGTGCCACGGTGCTGATGCTCATCGCGATCGCGCATCAATCGCTACGTCGCTACACAGTTCCGCCTCAGAGCGGCCGAGGCTTGGCCAGTGAGCCATCGAGGGAGGAACTGGTCTGATGGAGTTCGTGCTGGCAATCGGTATCGGAACGCTTGCCGCGTCCGGCGTTTGGCTGATCCTCAGGCCGCGCACCTTTCAGGTTATCATCGGGCTGTCGTTGCTTTCCTACTCGGTAAACCTGTTCATCGTGGCCATGGGGCGAGTGCGGACGGGGGCTCCGGTGCTCATTGCAAAGGAGGCCGGAGATCCTGCGCGGTATGCCGATCCGCTTCCGCAGGCGCTGGTACTGACTGCAATCGTCATTAGTTTCGCGACCACCGCGCTGTTCCTTGTCGTGCTGCTGGCATCACGCGGCCTCGCCCGGACCGATCATGTCGACGGCCAGGAGCCGGAAGCGTGAGCGGCGCCTCTGGTCTGGTCATTGCCCCGATCCTTCTGCCCCTGCTGGCAGGTGCCGGCATGCTGCTGCTCAACGGTGAGAGGCACCGGTGGATCGTGGCCGGCCTCAACGTCTGGGCAACCGTTGCTCTCGTTTGCATTGCTATGATCCTGCTTAGAATTTCCGATACCGGCACAAGGGAGATCTATCGTCTGGGCAGTTGGCCTGCGCCGTTCGGAATTGTCCTCGTTCTCGATCGGCTGTCGGCACTAATGCTAGTTCTGACCAATATCCTCGCGCTGGCCTCAGTTGTGTACTCCCTTGCACGCTGGCACCGGGCAGGCGCGCATTTCCATTCGCTGTTTCAATTCCTGCTGATGGGCCTCAACGGCGCCCTCCTCACGGGCGATCTCTTCAATCTCTTCGTGTTCTTCGAGTTGTTGCTCGCGGCGTCATACGGCCTTCTGCTCCACGGATCCGGCCTTGCACGGGTCAAGGCAGGGCTGCATTACATCGTCGTCAACCTCGCCGCCTCGCTGTTGTTTCTAATCGGGGTCAGCTTGATCTACGGCGTAACCGGAACGCTCAACATGGCGGATCTTGCGGCACGCGTGCCGGCAGTCGCCGCCGAGAGCCGCGGCTTGCTCGAAGCAGGTGCCGGGGTGCTTGCGGTTGCCTTCCTGCTCAAGGCGGGAATGTGGCCCTTGAACTTCTGGCTGCCCACCGCCTACGCCGCCTCAAGTCCGCCTGTGGCGTCGATCTTCGCGATTATGACGAAGGTCGGCGTCTATATCGTGCTGCGCCTGTCGCTCTTGCTTTTCGGCGAGGACGCCGGCGCATCGGCCGGCTTCGGCAGGGAGTTCTTGTTGTTGGCCGGCTTGGCGACGATCCTGTTCGGAGCCATCGGCACACTGGCCTCGCAAGACACCGCTCGACTCGGCGGCTCCTCGGTGCTCATATCCTCTGGAACGGTGCTCGCCGCCACGGGGATGGGACAGGTCGGCGTCACCAGTGGAGCGCTCTTCTACCTGGTCAGCTCGACGCTCGGCATCGGCGCCTTCTTCCTCCTCGTCGAGCTCATCGAGCGCGGCCGGGAACCTGGAGCGGACATGATCGCCGTCACGCGCGAAGCTTATGGCGAGGAGGTCGAGACAGACGAAGCCGAACCGGACGTGGGCATCGCCATCGTGGCGACTATGGGATGGCTCGGCATCGCTTTCATCGGGTGTGCGCTGGTCATCGCCGGCCTGCCGCCATTGTCCGGATTTATCGCCAAATTCGCGCTGCTCGCGGCGGCGCTCCATCCGGCCGATCAGCCGGGCGGTGCCATTCCCCGCAGTGGATGGGCTCTGCTCGCGGTTCTGATCCTCTCGGGTTTGGCGACCTTGATCGCGATGGCACGCGCAGGCATCCGCATCTTCTGGGCCTCGCCCGATCGCATGGTGCCGCGCGTGCGCGTGATCGAGATGGCGCCGATCATGTTCCTGCTGTTAATCTGTGCTGCGCAGACGGTTCTGGCCGGCCCCGTGATCCGCTTTATGCAGGCCACCGCGCAATCGCTCCACGCGCCGGCGGGTTACGTCAGCGACGTCCTAGACACCGGCTCCAGCAGGCGACAAGCGGAGGGCAAATGACTCGCTTGCTGCCCTTTCCCATTGTCAGCTTCTGCCTGCTCGCGCTGTGGCTGCTGCTCAATCAAGCGGTCACCTTCGGGCACATCCTGCTCGGCAGCGTGGTCGCGCTGGTCGGCGGGCAGATGTTGAACGCGCTGGAATTACCACCCGTGCGGATCAGGCGACCGGGCGTCATTCCGCGGCTGGTAGCACTGGTCACCGTCGACATCGTCCGCTCGAACCTGGCGGTGGGCCGGATCGTTCTTGGTTTGGGGCGCCGACAGCGCAAATCGGGTTTTGTGGAGATTCCGCTCGACGTGCGCGACTCCTACGGGCTGGCCTCGCTTGCCTGCATCATTACGTCGACCCCGGGGACGTTGTGGGTGAATTTCGACGCCCAAAGAGGGGTGCTGACCATCCACGTTCTCGATCTCGTCGATGAAGAGGAGTGGATCCGCACCGTCAAGGACCGTTACGAACGTCATCTGCTGGAGATATTCGAATGAGCCAGCTCATGCTGACCTACTCGCTCCTGGCCGCGCAGGTGCTGCTGGCACTGGCCATGGGCTGCGGCGCTTTGCGCATCTTTCTCGGGCCGCGAGCTCAAGATCGCGTTCTCGGTTTCGACACGTTGTCCGTCAACGCGATGTTGTTGCTTCTGACGGTTGGGATTCGGACCGGCGAGGGGCTCTATTTCGAGGCTGCGCTGGCCATGGCCCTGTTCGGATTCGTCGGGACAGTGGCGCTCGCCAAGTTCCTCCTTCGCGGGGAGGTGATCGAATGAACGGCATCGAGCACTTGCCGCCTTGGGCTGCAGTCCTCGCAGCGGTCTTCCTTTTGACCGGCGCTGCCTTCACGCTGATCGGCTCGCTTGGCCTTTTGCGGCTCGGCTCGTTCTACGAGCGGGTCCATGCGCCGACGCTCGGAACGACGCTCGGCACCGTCTTCATCGCGGCCGCTTCGATGGTGTACTTTTCGGTCCTGGAGAGCAGGCAGGTGCTGCACGAGATCCTGATTGTTGTGCTCGGCGCCGTCACCACTCCGATGGCGCTGACCATTCTCGTCGGCGCAGCCCGCTTTCGTGACACCGCCGAACGGGCACAGCTGGGTGACCCACAGGATAGGTAGGCGGGAGCTGCTCACGCGCCGGTTCCAAGGTGGCGCTCCCCAGGGCAAGGCCGGCTAAATGCCGCAATTGATTCCCCGCGGCGCATGCCTACGTCCATTGTAGGCATGATGCTGAACTGCGTGCGCGTTCGCCGCGACTTCAGCCGGCCGATCGTCGGCCCTTGCCGGCGGA
This sequence comes from Bradyrhizobium sp. USDA 326, assembly GCF_049739485.1. NCBI lineage: Bacteria > Pseudomonadati > Pseudomonadota > Alphaproteobacteria > Hyphomicrobiales > Nitrobacteraceae > Bradyrhizobium > Bradyrhizobium sp. USDA 326. The sequence goes on along the minus strand of NZ_JBMGQA010000001.1, from coordinate 459,372 downwards.
CTGATCTTGGGGATGTCGCTCGAAGCTCTGCGGCATTCCAAATAGAGGACGTGATGACCAAAGTGCGACCAGGCATTCAGGAGAACCGGCTGCAAATCGGCATGTGACCCGGGCGATTCTTATCGCCCGGGCGCTGCAACTCAACGATTCTGACCCAGCCAGGAGTTCTTCATGTCTGTCTTTTTGGCACTGCTCGTCCTGACCTCGTGGATCCTGTTCATCTGGACTTATGATCCGGACGGATTCCGCACCGCCTTTGCGCGCCGCCCGCCCCCGATACCGCATCACCCGGAAGGGTGACGCTGGAAGCTGCTTCGTCACCTCGCGCTCCCGCTCCTACGGTTTTCGACCGCGACACGTTACTGCGCTCCGATCTCGGGGCTGCCTGTGTGTGGCCGCGTCATGAGCGGGCCTAAGCAATCAGATCGCCGCCTTGCCGAGATCACCTCGGCGAGGTGGCCCAATACAAGGGTTCTGACATGATCATCGTCGCTGCGACGGATTTTTCTACGCGTTCTCATCGCGCTTTGCGCCAGGCCGGCCTTCTGGCTCGCGCCCGTCGTGCCGAGTTGCACCTCGTTCACGTCGTCGATGAAGATCTGCCTAACGATCTGGTCCGCATGGAAGAGCGGGAGGCTCACCGGGTGCTGGTTGAGCAGATCGGGTCCATGGCCGAACTGCATGACGCGCGTTGCCATCCAACCGTGATCAGGGGTCACCCCTTCGACGGGATCTTGCGCGCAAGCGCCGCGGTCGGCGCCGATCTCATCGTGATGGGGGCCCATCGCAAGCAGTTTCTGCGCGACATCTTTACGGGGACCACGATCGAGCGCGTCATTCGCGGAGGAAAGTATCCCGTTCTAATGGTGAACAACGAGGCGCAGCGGCACTACGAACGGGTTCTGGTGCCGGTCGACATGTCGGAAACATCGGCCGACGCGATCCGCTTCGGTCTGTCCGCCGGGCTGTTGGAAGACGGAGCGACGCTTCTTCACGCCTTCTCGCCGCTGGCTAAGAGACGGTTGCTCAGCTCTGGTGCGAGCTCCGACGTCATCAGTGGATATGTCGATAGCGAGCGCCACGGGGCGATGGAGGAAATGAGCGCTTTTCTTGTGGCCAATGAGTTTGGCACTCAGCGATGGTCGCTTAGGGTCGACGAGGGCCTTCCGATGCAGGTGATCGCGCGTGCGGTTGCGGCAAAGCGGCCGGACATGCTCGTACTGGGTACTCACGGCCGATCTGGGTTGCTCCGAGCGTTGATTGGCAGCGTCACAGAAGAAGTTCTGCGGTCCGTGAACGTGGACGTTCTCATCGTTCCTCCCACCCGCCCTGACGTCAGACCGCCAAAGGAAGCCACGGCTGCCTCCTCTCAGGCGTGACGCGGAACGACTGGGGACTCGCCGGGAGGGGCCCAGGGTCTCAACAGCACCAGAGCGTGGGATCCCCTTGCGCAGCAGCATGGGGTCCGCAAGGCATTCGCATGTGCGCGGATCGCCGTGGCCTCCGAGATGCTCAGCCGCGCCTTCGGCCACTGTCGCGGACAGCTGATTTCCACGCAGTTCGTTTGGCTGGCCGCGTGATTTTTAGGGGATCGCTGGCCGGAGAAGTTTCCCGCAGTTGCCGGTCCAGCTCCTCGTCCAATTCTCGCTTTTCTCGCTGCTCCGATGTTTCGTATTCTTTCGGCATTATCAACCTCCGCTTTTTTAGGCGGCCGGCCGTCTTTTGCCAGAGAACCTCGGTGGCAAACGCACAAGTACCACCAAAAAGCGAGCGGAATTGAGGTTCTTGTTTGAGAAGGGCTCTGAATATTGCCCGCCGAAGAGGCGATCAATCACTGAAACCTAATGCCAGTAAGAGAGGCCCGCGGCTTTTTGCGCAGGAGAGGAAGTGCACCTCCTTCGGGCTGGGAAGGGTCTTATATTCTACTTGAGGCGCTATGCGTTGCTGACGAAATGTCGCGTTTGACTTCATGCCAGGAATGCCCACTTAAACTTTATCATGGTGAGCTTGGCAACATTCTGTCGGAGCCTGTATCTCGCAAGGTATCCGATCGCGGGCGAATAGCCCCGAGCTCAGCGCGCTTGTCCGCTCCGAGCTCGGGGTGACCGCCGGCAGGCAAACTAACGCGCATTGCATTCGGTCGAGCCCAAATCTGCCTGCAAGCGTATCAGAGTGCCCGTAGATGCGAGGCGCATGCATCCGATGTGATGAATCAAGTCCGAGCAACCGAACTTGGCCGGTCCCAGATCGGCTCAGAAGCTCGGACCGCTTCATTTCCTGGAGCAAGCTCTGCTCGAACTGGCGCGGCGATGGGACCCACACCACCAGACGAGCGGACGAAAACATCTTGTCGGGCCGACACCCGAACGCAAAAATGGAGAAGAACACGATGTCAATTACATCAACCAAGACGACGATGCGTAGTGAGATCAAGCCGCCGATAACGCTCACAGCCAATGATTACAAGCGGCTCTCGCTGCTCGCGCGAGCAGCGGAGAACAAAATGCCTGATGTGGCCTCTGTACTAACCGAGGAGCTGGAGCGGGCACACGTGCTTGCGGATGGTCATCCTGTACAAACTGTTTGCATGGGCTCTGAGGTGCGGTTCCGGGACGACTCGACCGGGACCATTCGGACCGCGACGCTCGTTTATCCGGACGACGCGGACATCTCCCGGCGAAGGCTTTCCGTCCTGACGCCCGTCGGCGCCGCTCTCATTGGCCTTAATGCCGGTAACTCGATCACCTGGGAGACGCGAACCGGCGACCTTCGGCGATTGACGGTTCTTGAGGTTCGCGTACCACAGAGTGCCTGAGGCTCCGAAGGGGAAAATGGTAATCGCGATGTAACAGCGCGGGGCAGTACTTATTCTGCCCCGCGGAACGAATAACGTGCGCGCTTGGCCCCTCAAATCTAGAGCGCAAAAAGCAGAGACGGGTGAACAACTCAGTGTTGAGTACTTGCCTCCATTACGTAGATCCAGCGGGCAGAGCTGAGCGAGACTTCCTTGAGAGCTTGATCCGGGAAGACTTTGCGCGCTGTTATCCCGACGACACAATTGATGATCTTCGGCGCCGGGCCTCCCATTCGAGGCATGACAGGGGGCTTCTTCGCGATTGGATGAGCTTAGCGGCATCGCGAGCCGGGACGTTTTCGAGCCCCATGCGATCTACTCGCGTCGCTTGAACGGATGGTTATTCTGCGGACGAGGAGCGTGGGCTTTTGTGAATGCAGTCGCATCAGCGGAACTATGTCGAACTGTTTTGCGTCCTATTCGGCGCAATGGTCGCAATGTCAGTAAGGCTATGTTGGAGTTGTTATGATTCACGCGGTTGAGCCTGATACGCACGTTACGCGGCGTTCTCTGCATGGCGGACGCTTGCAATTAGGCACTTAGCCGGACGGTAGCCTCGCCCGTCCGGACTGTCTTTCGATCCAACAGGTTGTTCCAGCGCTTCGTTGCGGGATCGCCTCCCTTTACCTTGACGAACTGAGTGTAGTGATGCCTCTGCCTTCCATCGCCCTAACCGCGTCCGACTATCCGCGCCTAGACACACTCGCGCGCGTAGCTGCACGGCAAGGAGACGCGGGTGGGGCGTTTCTGCTTGCTGAAATCGATCGAGCAAGTATCGTCTCGGATAACGCTCCCGAGGTCAAATCGCTCGTCGCGATCGGCTCGTGGGTCGAGTTCTGGACGAATTGGGGCATTCGCAGACGCACCGTGCAGTTGGTCTGGCCTGAAGTCGTCACGTCCAATCCGGCTCAGCTTTCCGTTTTGTCGGGTTTGGGCGCCGCGCTTGTCGGCCTCCGGGTTGGAGATCACATGCCATATTTCGTCGCGGAAGGAATGGATGTCCTCAGAATCGAGAGCGTGAATCAAACCGAGTGACATCCTCGTCCAACGCTGCGCTCTCGTGCGTTGCGGACTAAGTGCACCGGATCTCTGCGATGCCGCCCTTACTCACTTCGCCCGAGCCGGAGAACAGCAAGTTCGGCGGCGTTGCCCTTGGCACCGGAGCGTCCGTAGCTTGATCCGCTGCTCTTGAGATCGTACCGCTGGCCAGGTCGAGCAGCCGCCGCTTGGTGAACGGGCCCGCATTCTCCGCCAGATCGCGCGCCCGCTGCGCGAAGCCTCTGTAGAACTCTTCGACGACGCCACCCCCGCAACAATTACTGAAAGCCGGATTTCACTATCGGCCGGCGGAGAGGTCAAGAGCTGAGGAGATCGCGGACAACTTTCGGCGACACTGTTGCACCGACATCAAGCGATGAACTACGCATGCGGGTGGCAGGAAAAATCCGAGGACTGTGCTCTACGCGAGCCGAAAGCTGTGCCCGTCGTGCAGCACCGCGATGGCCGGTTGTTCCCGGCGATGCCGCGGCCGGGCGGCAGCGCTATGGTCTGCCTAAACGCGCTCGCTCGGCGACAATGAAATCGCGCTCGTACCGCAGCGACAGGGCGTAGGTGGTGGCGACCGCCGCGGTGATGAGGAGGAGGGGTGTCTCTGTGCCTCTTCGATCCGAATGGACATCGATTGCTGGAGTTGGCTCAAACTTGACCATGATGGATTGGACCGATTCGTGAGCGCGGATAGAGAGTCGAAGTTTCAACGCACCGAGCCCTCGATTGATCCTTGCTGAATTTGAACAACCGGCGGGGCTGCACCTTGTTTATCTGAAGCGGCCCGTTGTGTTGCTCTTCGGCTACCACCTCTTCCGAGCCAATCCTGCAACGACCCCTCCCGGGTCATTGATGCGCCCAAGGCAGCAAATACGGCGCTGGTGATCGCCTGCTGCTCGCTACGCAGATGATCCTCAAGAAGCTTATGCCGCGTGATGTAGCCTCCGTTCACTCCAGGAATGGCATGGTTCATCAGCAACTTGGCGTCGACTTCCGAGACTCCCGCAGCCGTTGCAATCGTACGGAAGGTCTGACGGAGATCGTTACCCCATTTCGATAGTATTTCACGATCTTCTTTCGTTTCCGCCAAATGCCCTGACGCACTGTCGGCTGGAAACACCCATCCTTGTGCTTGCAGAGGATACATTTGTTTACCGAACCGGATTGTGCGGATGAGGCAAAGGATCATCTGTCGCGACAACGGAATATCGAAGGCCTTCTTCTTACCGCCCTTTGGTTTGGGAATGTGCAGCGTGCGGCGCCGAAAATCGATGTGTTCTGGCTTGGCTTGCTGGAGCGCGGTGGGCCGAGAACCGCAAAGCAGCGTGAAGAGGTGGAACTCTCTCCGTACGGGGTTGTCGAGGGCGGCGACCTGCGCAAACCAGCCCTTTAGGTCGGCCGCTCCCATCCCGGTGTTGCGGCGCTCCTCCTCATTCCAGTCGACCGCATTGGCCGGGTTATCTGACGGCAACGACCTGTTCGTCTTCCGTGCATGATTGTAGATGGCTCGCAAGGTCCTCATACTGCCATTGGCCATGTACGGCCCGTTCTCCTTCGTAACTTGGTCGTGCTTCTTGGCTACCCGAGCGGGATCAGTTGCGAGCTCATGGAGGGGAGTATCGAGCCATTCCGCAAAAATGCGATCGACGTGATCGCGGTAGCCCTCAATGGTCTTTTCGCTGCGGTTCTTCCGGATTAGATGCGCATCGAGATACCGTTCCCAGGCCTGCTTGAGCGTGATGCTCGCAACCGTCCCGCAACTTTCCATCGCCGGAACTGGGTTCGTCCGTTCGGCTTGCTTCTCGTCGTTCGGATGCCGTCCCCGACTAATCTGGGCGAGGTACTCCTTGGCAGTGCCGCGCGCAGCTCGGGTCGACATCTCGCTGGCGTCGCCGATGGAAACCCTAATGGATGAAGCCCGCTTGCCGCCCCGCCTGAGGTCACCTTGGACGGTGAAGGTCCTCCTTCGTTTTCCAATGACAACGAAAAAGCCCTTCAATTCGGTATCGCGCGCTAGGTACCAGCCTTCCTTCGGAGCGGGTAATTGAGCGATTGTCTTGTCGGTGAGAGAGATTCGAATATCGGTCATGACGAGAGTCCACGGCCGCCAAAACGGTTTTCAAACGGTGTTGGCGGATTGACGAGTTGGAAGGTTTGAGTTCGACGGAGCGCGAACCTATGCGAGAAACACCTATAAACAAAGGGCTTCTCGAACACTCATCGTAGAGCGGCGTGCATCTAGAAACTGTGGCGAAGGGATAGTACTGAACTCTTAATCAGCGGGTCCCAGGTTCGAGCCCTGGTGCGCCCACCACCCTTAAAAGATTGGCCCGCAAGGGCTTTTTTTAATTCCTCGGCAGAACAAACCGGGTCTCGTGCGACGCTTTTGATGGTCGTACGCCGTGCGACGAGTCGGATAATTAGGCGCGAGGATTCCGCCGCTGACACGAGCGGCCAAATGAGACCCACCGGCCTGCGTTCAGCTCTTCATGCCTTCCTTTCGGACCTGCAATTCAAGCCTGTCGATACCGGAATCAGCTCGAGTCGCTTTGCGGGCGCGGTAGTGCTTCACGATAGTCTGCGCGCTTCGATATGAATGCCCGGTGACGTCGCAGATCATCAGCAAGTCGCAGCCAGCGCGATCGAGAAGCATGACGCAGGTATCGCGTAGGTCTTGGTCATGCTTTTGGCCGAGTTCCCCAGCGCCGTTGACGAACATTAGGGTGGGGCAAGGCTTCACGTGCCATGCTGTCTCGTCGCGATTGCTGTCGCGAGCGATCTGCGCATCCAGCCATTCCGCTAATGCGCGCTTGCGCTGATCGACCGCTCGAGCGGGCTGCGCTTCATTTTCCTCGAGAGGGAACGGCGCGAAGAGCTTGTCGACATCCTTAATCAGCTCGGCGTTCGATCGTTCTGCGCGTACGATTGCCTGGCGCGCGTTGTCGCGCTTCAGAAAGCCGAATATAGCGACAGCTCGGGCGGTCGACACCCAGTGGCGGTAGGTACTCTCGTCATAAGGCTCGCCATTGTCCTCATTGACCACCAGCTCGGGTGGCACCCTATCCAGTTGAAGCCGAAGCTTTAGCTCCTTTACTCGTGCACGCGAGGCATTCAGCCGCGCGCTGAGTTGCGGCGCCTCTTTTATGTCGACAAGCTCGCCAGTTTTGCTCTGCCGGAACGCGTGGCGGCCCTCGACTTCGCTCTCACTGCGCATAATTAGACGATCGGTCCGGCGCTGCCCGGTGAACAATGCCAGGTGAAAGCTATCGCCGATCGAAGACCGTTCGATCGCATCGGCTGCGGCGACCCACGCGGAAAATTCGGACATCGTAACCTGCACGATGCGTCCCTCTGGATGATCGAACTCCATGCCTTCTCGCGGATTGGGTCCGAGACGCCACAGTGTGCTTTCCTGCCCACAAGTGAATGCCGCCGAGAGCGTCGCTATCATCGAGAGCGCCATATGATGGCCGCGAGCCGTTTTCGCGTAATTGTAGAAGGCGCGGATTTCCGGTGTGCCAATTGATGTCGGCGTGGCCGTTGCAATCGCCTCGAGTTCTCATACGGGCTCAGCTACACCAAGCAGCTTGGCGGCACGGATCTCGGCACGCATCCTAGCCGCGGATTCACGTGATTGCGGTCGATACAAGATGGCGGAGATACATTTGCGATAAGAAGGTTGTGATGCGGACGACAGCACCTTGAACTCAACCGACTTACTCCAATCGTCCAATAGGTCTTCGATCGTAGAGCGCTTCCGGATCGTAATTTTCTTCGGCAGCTTGCCGGCGCGGCGCGCCGCCTCGATTTCAGACTTTCGTTTGTCTGAAAAGTCCGATGCTTCTTTGAGATTGAACCACGCACCGACTGGACGTCCTTTTTGATCGTAGGGCGGATGGCGCAAGTCGGCATCGACAAAGCCGAGAGCTCAGGCATACGCGCCGTGCGACGACCGAGGACGGCCATCACGCCACTTCACATGGGGAAACTTTGGATCGGCCATAAAAAGCCTCAGTGCCAGTAGGAGATGGCGCCCATTGGAATCTAGCGCGATCTCGTCTGTAAAGAGTCGTGCTGGCCGTAAGCTCTCCGCAGCCGCTCGCGGTGATCCTCGTCGCTTGCTGCCGGCGACGGCGCGAATGCGTCGTTAGCAATCGTCTTTGGGCGCATAGGATGATGTCGGGTAAGCCAAGCATCAAAGCCAGTGCGTTTCCCATTTCAGCGGTCCTCGCTCGCTGATCGGTGAAGGCAAGCCGTCGCGCTCGTGCCTTTGGCGGCGCGTGCGATAGAATGTATCCAGAGAGACGCCAATCGCCGCCGCGACCTCCGTCGAAGAGTAGGGTGGCTGCATCCTCTCGGGCCTTGGAAGTGGTATCGATTTCGGCATCGGTGCGCCGACAAGGCTGGAAATTTTCACCATGAGTTCGGACATGGTGAGGTTCTCACCCGCGAGTAGATAACGCTCGCCCACTCGGCCGTCCTCGCAGACCCGGACAAGGCCTCGTCCGGCGTCACCCGCAGATATTACGTTTCGTTGTCCCTCAACAAAACCTCGTAAAGTACGGTTCGCGAGTTCCAGGATAAGTCGGCCCGTTGTTCGACCCGCATCATATTCGCCGAAGGTCATTGTCGGAATACCGATGACAACGGGAAGTCCGTGTCGGGCGGCATCCCGTGCCTGCTTGTCCAAGGCCCATTTAACTTGAAGATACCGATTCAGATCGTTCGGTCGTTCGGTGTAGTCTAACTCGTCCGTACCAGGAGTGCCCTTCGGATCTGAGGGCGTGGATGTGGCGATCCGCTTCGGTCCTCAGCCGGATTCCAACCTGTCGTCACGCTTGCTTCTGGAGACGCGGGTGCTGACCGTCGCCTCTCCGACCTATCTAGTGGCGAAGGGCCGCCCCCAAAGTCCGATGGACCTTGCAACCCACGAATGCATCCAGTTCTTGGACCCGCAGCGTGGCAGGCCGTTAGAATGGGAGTTTCAGCGTTCGCCCGAGACGGTCATGGTGAAAGCAAGTGGCCGGTTTACCTTTACGGACGCGGATACGATGGTTGAAGCGTGTCTGGCGGGATTGGGATAGCCCAAGTCCTCGCCTTTGCGGTCGGAGGACTTCTGGCCTCCGGGACGCTGCTAGAGCTTTTTCCGGATTGGCCCGACGAGACTTTCCCTCTCTATGCTGTCCGACCGTCCCGGCGGTTGCCGCCTGCCAAAGTCGAGGCCTTCCTTGCGTTCTGCGAGGATATAGCGGCTCCGGGCAACCGCTAAAGCGCACTGCCGTCAACGGGACTCTACCGTCTGCATCAAGCGCCGCCCTCGCGTGTGTCGAAGTCGTTCCGGGCCGCCATGATCTCGCCGACATGCGCTCGCGCCCAATGGCTCGATCGCCTGCCATAGGGTGCTGCCGAGCGGCGTCAGTTCGTAATCCACCCGGGGCGGCGCGTACGGAAATGAGGGCCAGGTGATGCAATCTCTTCCGGTGCGAATCGTGACGCGTGGGAAGCAAGCGCGCTGCTTGCGTCGGGCGCATGAGTTTCGAGTCAGGAAGAGGCGATCCAACCAGCCGCGATGGGCACGAGGTAGATGGTCCGCCACCGGCCAAGGAGCGCGGCTCCGACGCCTGGCGCAATCATCGGAACGATGTTCACCGCAAAGACCACATTGGACATCTTTGCGCGTGCGGCCGCGCCGGCCGCGGCTACTTCAGCAGCCCGGAGATCCTCGCCTGCCACGAGGCCGGCATCACAGTAACTCTGCCCAAACCGATGACTTCGGGCGCCAAGTCGGACGACGCTTCGGTAAGCAGGACTTTGTCTATTGCCGGAGAAAGACGCCTATCGTTGTCCGGCCGGGGAGCGACTGCCGTATCGCTATACAAACGAAGAAGCCGACAGATGCTGCGGCGCTACTGGACGAACCCCTGTAAGAATTGTTCGATCAAACCCTAGTGCACGCCCGGGTCAGAGCGACGGATCATGCGATGGGAGTATGAGGATCTGCTCGACGTTGTGCAGCAGCGGCTCGACACGAATCCGCTCGCTATGCACCTTCGTCTCCAGCCTGTCGGGCATCCGTTCGGCACGATGAAGACACGCGTGGGAGCGACGCACTTCCTGACCAAAACTCTTCCAAAGGTAGCCGCCGAGATGGCCCTCTCGGTTGGCAAACAGTCTACGGGACCGCGAGCAGCGACTGGTCGTGTGGCGCCGTGCCCGCACCATTGCGAGCCGACGCCGGCGACTTTTGGCGTCCCGGACAGCGTCGAGGGAAAACGAGTAGCTCCGTTTGTTAAGCTGGCGAAGCCAACCGGCTTGCGGTTCCTTTATAAAAATTCGCAAATACCAACGTGCCATTCGGGGGTTGGCACGCTAGGTGTGCATCGTTCGACGTTGCGCGATCGCGTGTGTAGTCGGAAGTAGCGCCGATATCGTGCCGAAGCAGAACAGCAATGTAGGGCGGACGAACCCTCATGATCTCTGGTATCGCAGTGAATGCCGTAAGTCTAACCCATTCCCTCACCATGAAGGCGGAGTCAAATCCGAACACGTCGATGCCGCGGCTTTGGCAAGATTGGTTGGTGAAAGCCGGGCATTCCCGCCTTATCCCGACGGCGACGCTAACATTCGATCACTTCTTCCTGACGATTCAGGCGGCGATCGATGGCTTGGGCGTAGCAATGGGACCGACCGCTCTGATCGGCGATGATGTCGCCGCGGGCCGCCTAATCACTCCGTTTCCAGACGTCAGCCTTCCAGCGAGGAGCTACTTCGCGTACCTGCCCGCAGGGAGCGAGAGCGATTCACAGACAGCAGTGTTTTGCGATTGGCTGGAAGAAGAGGGACGGCAATCGGCTGGCGAACCAACGGCCACATGACAGGGGCGAATAGGGTGGAGAGCCGGCTGGCACCTCTGCCTATTCGTAGACAACTGATCCGCGGTGTCGTCTCGTTCATGAACTTATCGCATCGAGCTCCTGCGATTCGCGCGCGGCGTTTTGATATTGCGGGGACCATACGTCGAGCCGCTCATTCAAGAGCCGAGACGACGATCACGCCACCTGCGCTCGTCTCGCCTCCGCTATCCCGGCCAGCTCAGACGAGTCGAGCGCTACCAGCAAAGCTCGCCGCGCAAAGGGGCGCATTGCCTCACCCAGAATGTTACCGGAGAACTGACCGTCAGGATTGGGGCGACGATACCGAATCGGATCGGTGTCGCCGATGGCAGGACGGATCAGCATGGGTGCGCGGCGCGAACTCACGGCGGCGGTGGTCGAGCGCTATTGATCAGCAGGGCGCGCAGATAAGGGGTGCATTCTCGACGAGCTTTGCGCGGTGACCGGCTGGCATCGCAAGCACGTGGTTCGGGCGCTTGCCAGCCTTGTCGCAATTTCGCCGGAGGCCTGGCGGCATCGAAGGCCGACCTATGACGCCACGATCAGGGATGCGCTGGTGGCTGTGGGGGCCTCGGATCGAATCTGCGGCAAACGGTTAGAGATAATGATTCCGCTGCCATCGTTGGAGCGGCATGGCCGGCTCAAGCTCGACCAGGCCGATCGCGCGCTGGTGCTCGGCGTCAGCGCAGCCACGATTGATCGCCTGCTGGTCGAGACCAAAATCGCCGCGGCCGGTGGTAAGCGCCGGCGGAGGCGGTATGCCGCGATCCCTCGTTGATTCCGGGCGCGGTTGCGGAGGCGATGCGATTCGAGCCGAGCGTGGCATCGTTCATCAGGGTGACGGCTGAAGACATCGAGGTTGGCGGCGCTGCGCTCCCGGCAACTCGTCATCTTGTCGACCATGTCCGCCGCGCGTGACGAAGAGGCCTATGAACGGCCCGACGTATTCGACATCCGTCGAACCGATCAACCACGGTTGCTGCCCGCCTTCGGGGCCGGTGCCCATCGCTGCATCGGTGAGGCGCTGGCGCGTATCGAACTTGAGGAGAGCCTGGCGGCGCTCGCGGCCCGCATACCTCAACTCCGACTGGATGAAGCGCCAGCGATCAAGGGGCACAGCGGCATCCGCCGCGTCGAAACCATGCGAATATCTGGCAGCCGTGACATCCGGACGAGGGCGCTGCACGGGCAAGACGCGCGCTTGCTCCGATGCTGCTCCAGCAGCGGCAGCAGGATCAGGGCGCGCGTCGTGACTGATGTGAAGGCGGAGAATCCGCAGGAGTGCTTCTGACGCCGGAGTAGGCCGTCTGCCTGTTGGAGTAGCCGAGGGCGGCGCCGATGGTTCGCGCTGCCTCCATCACGTGAACCGAATATTCCCTGATCTGCTTGCGCTTGACGCGAGTGTCGGGGCCGGACATGCCGATCGCCCCAACGAGTTCGCCCGAGCGGCCGAGGATAGCACAAGCGCAGGCCGCGATGCCCTCGCGCCACTCGCCGTGCAGCACGGCGGAGTAACCTTGCGCGCGTGCCAGTTTGATGTCTTCGCGCAGTTCCTTGATCGTCGTTCGCGTGGTCTCGGTATAGCGCCTGAGATGCGGCCTGAATCGCTCCAGGTAGTCATCAGGCATATGTGCGAGCATCGCCTTCCCCGTCGCCATGGTGAAAGCGGGTGCGCGCATGCCCACGCTCGTATGGGCGCGGATATGGTGGGCGCTTTCGATTTTGTCGACGTAGACGACGTCGGTATCTTCGAGCACGGACAGGTGAATGGTTTCGCCGGTGATCTCGGCAAGCTTCGTCATTGCCGGTCGCGCGACGTTGATGAGATCCATCCGGTGGATGACATGGCTGCCGAGCGCCCAGATCTTGGTCGTGAGCTCGTAGGTGCTGTGCGGAGGGATCTGGCGCACATAGCCTTGGGACTGCAAGGTCATCAGCAGCCGATGCACGTTGCTCTTGGTGAGCTTCAGCTCACCCGCGAGGTCTGTGACCCCACGGGGTTGCTCGCTCAGAGCAAGTGCCTCCAGGAGACGCAGTCCCTTGGTAAAAGCCTTATCCATCCACCGGCCAAAATAGAATGATCTTTCACTCGATCTAGCATGGTCGCGCGATCGGCAATAGCCCGTGTGTGGATCGGCCCCGATCCCTTCTGGATCGGGGCCGATCAGGCTGCCTACTGGGCCAGCAAGGCGTTGAGCTTCTCCTGACCGTACTCCTCGTTGGTCGAGTTTCCGGCCGGCGAGGCTGCGCCCCAATAATCCGGGCTCCATTCGATCGCCTTCGACACGTTGTCCGGGTTGTTGGCCCAGTACCGGGCGAGCTTCTTGTCGGTCGCAGCCTCGAACACGACCTGGGAGGGGAGGGCGACCGGGAAGGTCGAGGTGAGCTGCGCCGCGCGCTTGGGCTCGAGCCGCCAGGACAGCAGCTTCAGCGCGTTATCGTAGTTCGGCGCTCCCTTGGGGATCGAGAAGAAGTCGTAGTAGACGAAGCCCTGATTGAAGGTCAGCTCGATCGGGGCGCCCTCCAGGGCCAGCTTGCTCATCGAGCCGGTGTAGGCCATGCACATGTCGGCCTCACCGTCGAGCAGAAGCTGCGGCGGCTGTGCGGACGTCGTCCACCATTTGGCGATGTGCGGCTTGATCTCCTTGACCTTCTTCAGCGCCCGCTCCATGTCGATCGGGTAGAGCTTGCTCTTTTCCACGCCGTCGGCCATCAGCGCCGCCTCGAAGACGAAACGCGGCCAGGCGGGCATGCAGCGCCGGCCGGGGAATTTCTTCACGTCCCAGAAGTCGGCCCAGCTGGTCGGCACGTTCTCGCCCTTGTACTTGTCCTTGTTGTAGACGAGGCCGACGCCGATGACCTGGAGCGCCACGCCCTTCTTGCGCTTCAGATTGTCCGGCATGGCCGCCAGCGTCTGCTTGGCCGCGTCGGACAGCTTGGAATAGTCGATGTCGGCGAGACAACAGTCGCCGAGCAGCTTGGTCTCCTGATCGAAGATGAACGTCAGGTCCCATTGCGCCTTGCCGGCCTCGGCCTGAGCCTTGATGCGTGGGCCGCTACGCGCCTCCTGGACGGTGACCACCTTGATGCCGGTCGCCTTCTCGAACGGATCGTACATGACCTTGCGCAATGCATCGCCATATCCGCCGCCCGGATCCTGCATGATCACGATGTTGCTCTGCGCCTGAGCCAGGCCCGTCCCCATCGCGACGAACAGGGCCGAGGCCAATACTGAAGCCGATCGTCGCCAGCGTTTCATTCCGAGCATTTTCTCTTTCCTCCAGTTGAAATCGATCCGCGTCACGTCGCCTTGCGCGACGTCGCGAGAACGGGTCGTGCAAGGACGAGCCCTGCGACCACCAGCAGCACCTCCAGCGTCGAAACCACGGCCAGCACCGGATTGAGCCGATAGTTGACGTCGCCCCACAACATCAGCGGAAGCGTCTTCAACTCGGCGCTCGACAGGAACAGCGTCAGCACCAGCTCGTCGAACGAGTGCAGGAAGGCGAAGAATGTCGCGGCGGCGAGGCCCGGCATGATGGCCGGCAGCGTCACCAGGCGGAACACCGTCAGGGACGATGCGCCATGGACGGCAGCAGCTTGTTCGAGCCTGGTATCGACGCCTTGAAGCGAGGCGGACAGGATCACCACGACGAGCGGAAGGCCGCCGATCGCATGCGCCGCGGCGAGGCCGAAGACCGAGCCGACCATATCGAAACGCAGGAACAGGCTGTAGAGCGACAGGCCGAGCACGACCGGAGGGACGATGATCGGACTTACGAGCAGCAGCATGATGGTGGATTTGCCGCGAATGCTGCTCCTGACGATGCCGAGGGCGGCCGACGCGCCCAGCACGATCGCGATTCCGGCCGACATCGCCGCGACGACCAGGGACGTCCAGAACGCCCGCATCCAGTTCGAATCGGAAAAGAACTGCTCATACCAGCGAAATGAGAAGCCCGGCGGCGGGAAGGTCAGATAGCTTGCGCTACTGAAGGAAATGATCATCACCACGATGATCGGCAGGATGAGAATGGTAATGACCAGTCCGCCCATGAGGCGAACCGTCCAGGTCCCGAAGCTCGCCGGCAGCCGTCCGAACAGTCTCAGAAGCGGCCAGCCGATCAGGTCGGCAGCTGAGGCGCCGAAACTGCGGCGCCCGGCATCGGCGGCGTGGCGATCAGTCGTCGTCGGTGCGGCCTCGGTCAGCTTGCGGCCGCCCCAGATGAACTCAAAGCCGAGGAAGCGTCCGGCCACCGCGACCACAGCCAACGTGATCGTCAGCAGCACCACGCCCAAGGCCTGCAGGAATCCTTCCGACGTGACCGAGTCCGCCTGCTGGGTGATATGCATGGCAAACATCTGGTCGCCGGGCCCCCCGAGCAGGGTCGGCGTAATGAAGAAGCCGATGGCAGCGACGAAGACCAGCAGGAAGCCGGCGCCCATCCCGGGCAGGGTCAGCGGCAGCAACACGCGCCAGAAAGCCGCAATGGGCCCGGCGCCGCTGGCCAGCGCTGCGCGGGTCAGGCTTTGATCGAGGCGCGCCACGCTGGAATAGATCGTCAGCACCATCAGCGGCAGAAGCACCGCGGTCATGCCGAGAAGCACCGTGCCGCGATTGAAGAGAAGCTGCACCGGCTCGCTCAATATGCCGACCGAAACCAGCAGCTTGTTGACGGGCCCGTTGCGGCCGAGCAGGACCATCCACGCGTAAGTCCGGATCAGGATGGCGATGAAATAGGGCAACACGATCGCGGTCGCGATCAGGACCTGGGCAATGCCGCGACTGCGGTGAATCAGCAGCGCGGTCGGATATCCGAACAGCAGGCACAGACCCGCGACGGTCACCGAGATCTGCATCGTGCGGACCAGCGAATCCCAATAGAGCGGGATCGCGAACACCCGAGCGAAATACGACGACCACGATGGTCCGCTGACACTGATGCGAATGAGATCGATCAGCGGGAGGAGATAGATGAAGGCCAGGAAGGCAAGCGCCGGCAGGAGCAGCAGCGCCGGATCTTTCAACCTCCTGACGAGATCAAGCTCCGCAGGACGGTCCGCCTGGACGCCGATCGATGCCGAGGTCATGCAAGCACCCAGCAGTCCGCGGCGCCCCAACTCACGTGCAGGCGATCCCCGACGGAGGGCAGGGGCCGAACGGCCATGTCGGTACACCTGATCAGGAGCGGCTCTCCGCCCTCCATGTTCGCCTCGATCCGCAGGATCTCGCCGAGGAAGATCGCAGACGTGACGCTGACGCGCGTGGAGTTTGCGGTTGGCTCGTTCGACACGGCGATGCGTTCCGGGCGCACCAGCACGGTTGCGCGCCCGACGTCGATCGTGTCCCGGCTTTCGGCGTTGAACACGTATCCCGCGCGGTTCTTCATCGTCAGCGTCGATCCGCGCTTCTGCAGAATCTCCGCCTCGATCAGATTGCTCTCGCCGACGAACGAGGCGACGAAGCGATCGGTCGGATGTCGATAGATGTCCAGCGGACGGCCGATCTGGACGATCTTGCCGGCGTTGAGCACCGCAATGCGGTCGCTCATGGTCAGGGCTTCGCCCTGGTCATGGGTGACGAACAGGATCGTGCTGCCGATGGTCCGGTGCAGGTCGCGAATCTCGATCTGGATCGACTCGCGCAGCCGCTTGTCGAGGGCGCTGAGCGGTTCGTCCATCAGCACGACCCTCGGCCTCCTGACGATGGCGCGCGCGATTGCGACGCGCTGTTGCTGTCCGCCCGACATCTGCGAGGGGGACTTCGTCGCGTGCTCCGTCAGGCGCATGATTTCCAGCGTCTCGGCGACGCGTCGATCCGTGGTTGCCCGATCGACGCCCGCCATGCGGAGCGGAAACGCGACATTCTGGCTCACCGTCATGTTCGGAAACAGCGCGTAACTCTGGAAGACCATGCCGAAGCCGCGCTTGTGCGTGGGCACATTGTGGACGGGCTTTCCGTCAACGAGAATTTCGCCGCTGTCGAGGCTCTGGAATCCGGCCACGAGGTTGAGCAGCGTCGTCTTGCCGCTGCCGGAAGGGCCGAGAAGCGTGATGAATTCGCCCGGTTCGATGTCGATGCTGATCCGGTCGACCGCATGAAAGCTGCCGTATCGCTTCACCGCGTCGCGGACTGCGATGCTCGATCCGATGGTGCCGCGCTCCAGGGGGCGGCCGCTCGGCGCCGTCCGAGCGCCTACTTCGCCGGAGCGCGTCGTGCGCAGAGCCGCGGGCTCACCCATTTTCTCCTCCCCGTCTGTTCTATATTGTAGAACGATATTCCAATTATTGTTGGCGCGCCGCGCGCGCTTGTCAAGTCGCGCCGTTCAGTCGCGGCGCAGAGGCGCGCCGCCGCGATCGCCTGTGCAGGCGAGATGCCCTGCAAACAAAGGCCTCCCCGGTAAACCCAGATTGACAGTCGCGTTCAGATCCGTCTAACATTTATTTGGAATACTGTTCTACAATATAGAACAACGTTGGGGAGGATGATGGTGTTGAGCGAGCCTCGCGCAATGGCGAAGCATATCGAGCCGGGCATGCGCGTGGCGCTGCCGGTCGATTACGCCGGCGTCTCCATGGCCATGACGCGGCCGATCATCGAGCATGGCGCGGGCGATCTCGACCTCGTCTGCGTGCCGACCGGCGGATTGCAGGTCGACCAGCTTGTCGGAGCAGGTCTGGTCCGGACGGTGGAGACCAGCGCCGTCTCGCTCGGCGAAGCGGGTGGAGCGCCCCGGTTCAATGCGGCCGTTAAGGATGGCGCGGTTCGACTGAAGGACGCGACGTGCCCCGCCATCCATGCGGGCCTGATGGCGGCGCAGAAGGGCAGTCCTTTCATGCCGCTCCGGGGGCTGATCGGAACGGATCTGCTCCGCCATCGCGACGATTGGCGCGTGATTGACAATCCGCTGGCTGACGGGGGCGATCCGATCGTCCTGATCCCAGCCATCAAGCCCGACGTCACGATCTTCCACGTGCCCATAGCTGATCGCTTCGGCAATGTCTGGATCGGACGGCGCCGCGAGCTTGCCGCCATGGCCTACGCTTCGCGCACCGTTCTGGTCACGGTGGAGCGCATCGTCGAGGAAAGTCTGCTCGCCGACGAGATGAGCGCTGCCGGCGTGCTGCCGGCACTCTACGTCACGGCAGTCGCGCGCGCACCGAAGGGCGCATGGCCCTACGGTCTGTGGGGCGAGTATCCGGCCGACAGCGCGGAGATCGCACGCTATGCGAAGGCGGCGCGAACGACCGACGGCTTCTCTGCCTATATGGCGCAGGCGCAGATGGAGCCCGCGTGATGGCCGAAGTTCTCCCTCGCGAAGTGCTGATCTGCACGATCGCGCGGCTGCTCGACGGTGTCAGGCATGTCGCGGTCGGAGCGTCATCTCCCATTCCTGCGGCCGGCGCGATGCTGCTGCGTGCAATGAAGGAAGCGGGCGGCGCCGTCAGTCCTCGCATCTCCATTCTCGGCTCTGTCGAGCATAATTTCTTCACCAACGGGTCGGCCGAGCTGTTCGATTGCGCGGGTCAGGGCCGAATCGATGCGTTCTTCCTCGGCGGCGGCCAGATCGACGGCTTCGGCAACGTGAACCTCGTCGGCGCCGGCGACTATCCGCGTTCGAGTGTGCGCTGGCCCGGCTCGTTCGGGTCGGCCTATCTCTACTTTGTCGTGCCGCGGGTCATCCTCTTCCGCGAAGAGCATACGCCGCGCGTCTTCGTCGAGAAGGTGGACTTCATCAGTGCCCCGGGCGTCAGTCCTGAGGGAGTCTTCCGGAGCGGCGGCCCCGTTGCTCTCTTGACCGGCAAGGGACTCTTTCGATTCGACAAGACGCGGCCGGGGTTCGAGTTGGAGAGCGTTCATCCCGGGCACGATCTTGCGGAGATCAAGCAGGCGACCGGCTTTCGGTTCGTCCATGACGCCGCGCCGCGGCAGACCCCGCTGCCGGGTCGAGCGACGCTCGATCTGCTTCGCGGCCGCGTGTTCGACGAGCTCGCCGAGACCTATCCCGAGTTTGCCGCGCAGATGCGGCGCGATCTTGTGGCGGTCGACGCATGAGCAGGATCAAGCGGGTCCCGCATTGCAGCCATTGGGGTGCCTACACCATCCTCGTCGAGGACGATCGCATCGTCGGCGTCGAGCCGTTCGAGCACGATCGGGCGCCTTCCCCGATCATCCATTCCATTGCCGAATGGGCCAATCCCGAGCGGCGCGTGCTGCGGCCGATGGTTCGCTCGGGCTGGCTCGACAAGCGCGAGAGGAGCGATCGCCGCGGACGTGGCCGCGAGAAATTCGTGCCGGTCAGCTGGGACGAGGCGACGACGCTGGTTGCGGACGAAGTGCGCCGTGTGGCGGGCACGTTCGGCAACGCGTCGATCTTCGCGGGCTCCTATGGCTGGACCAACTCGGGCCGCCTGCACCATGCCTCATCGCTTCTGAAGCGCATGCTCAACCTGGTTGGCGGCTTCACCAGGCACGTCGACACCTATTCCATCGCGGCAGGTCCCGTGATCTTGCGGCACACGCTCGGCAACGACGATGCATGCGGTGGCCGCGCCAATACGCTCGACACCATCGCGCAGCACACCGAGACGCTGGTGGTGTTCGGCGCTCTGTCGCCGCGAACCGCGCAAAACGAGGCCGGAGGCATCGGCAGCCATCGGCTCGAGACCTATCTCAAGCAGATCGTCGAACGCAGCGTCAAGATCATCCACGTCTCGCCGCTGAAGGACGATTTGCCCGACTTGGTCAACGCCGAATGGTGGCCGATCCGGCCGAACACAGACACGGCACTGATGCTCGGCCTTGCCGGCGAGATCGTGAAGGCGGGCCGGCACGACACGGATTTCCTTAAGCGCTGCACCAGCGGTGCGGATCGCCTTCTCAGCTATCTCGAAGGCCAGGCGGATGGCCGACGCAAGGACGCTGTGTGGGCCGCGAACATCTGCGGCCTCGATGCGGACAAGATCGTGGCGCTTGCAAGCCGACTGGTCGACACGCGCAGCATGCTGACCGTGAGCTGGAGCCTGCAGCGTGCCCATCATGGCGAACAGCCGTTCTGGGCGGCGCTCGGACTTGCATCGGTGGTCGGCCAGATCGGATTGCCGGGCGGCGGCGTCGGCTACGGCTACGCGTCCCTTGGCGGCGTCGGGGCTCCGATCAACCTCGGCAAGTCTCCTGCCATTTCACAGCTGATGAGGCCCATCGACAGCTTCATTCCGGTGGCGCGGATCAGCGACATGCTGCTCAATCCCGGCAGGCCGTTCAGTTACGAAGGCGAGATCCGCACCTATCCGGATACGAGGCTGGTGTATTGGGCGGGCGGCAATCCCTACCACCATCATCAGGACCTCAATCGCCTGTCGGAAGCCTGGACGAGGCCCGAGACGATCATCGTGCAGGATCCGATGTTCACCGCGACGGCCCAGCGCGCCGACATCGTGTTGCCGGCCACGACGTCGATCGAGCGCAACGATCTCGCCGGCAACAGGCGCTCCGACTTCATCCTGGCGATGAAGAAGGCCATCGAGCCGCTGGGCGAATCCCGCTCCGACTTCGCGATCTTCGACGCGATCGCAGGCAAGCTTGGGGTGGCCGATCGGTTCAACGAGGGCCGGGACGAGATGGGTTGGGTCCGCCATCTCTACGAAGCCTGCCGCAGCGACGCCTCGCAGCGCTTCGGCTTCGCGATGCCGGATTTCGATGCGTTCTGGGAAGCCGGCTATGCCCGCTGCCCGGTCAAGGCAGAGCATACCTTCCTGGCCGACTTCCGCAACGAGCCGGAGGCGCATGCGCTCAGGACCGAAAGCGGAAAGATCGTGCTTGGCAGCGAGACTCTGGCCAGGCTGGACTATGCCGACTGCCGACCGCATCCCGCGTGGATCGAGCCGGCCGAATGGCTCGGCAACGCCGCCGACGCCGGCCAGATGCACCTCATCTCGCACCAGCCGGCCGGCCGTCTTCACAGTCAGCTCGAAACCGGCGCATCGAGCCGGGCGATGAAGCGCAATGGCCGCGAACAGGCTCGCCTTCATCCTGACGACGCGGCGGCTCTCGGCATCGCTGACGGCCGAACGATCCGCATCTGGAACGATCGCGGGGAGTGCCTTGCGACGGCAGAGATCACCGACAGGGTCCGTCAGGGCGTACTGGTGCTTCCGACCGGTGCCTGGTTCACGCCGACAGGTAATAGCGGCCTGGAAATCGCCGGCAATCCGAACGTGCTCACGCTCGATATCGGCACGTCCCAATTCGGCCAGGGCTGTTCGGCCCATACCAGCCTCGTGCGAGTCGAGCCGTACGCCGCCGATCGGCGCGATGCGTTCGAGGCCTATCAGGAAACGCTCGTCGCGCTCGCGGCAGTCTAACAGGAGCTTGGAACATGTCTGCGCCCGCCATCAGCCGCTTTCCCGTCCCCGACATCGCAACGCTCCCTACGGATATCCGCTCGCGGATCGAGGCGGTTCAGGAGAAGTCCGGCTTCGTCCCCAACGTCTTCCTGACACTCGCGCATCGTCCTGACGAGTTCCGGGCGTTCTTCGCCTATCACGACGCTCTGATGGACAAGCCCGGACCGATCACCAAGGCCGAGCGCGAGATGATCGTTGTCGCGACCAGCAGCGCCAATCAATGCCAGTATTGCGTCGTCGCACACGGCGCCATCCTGCGCGTGCGCGCGAAGAATCCGCTGATCGCAGACCAGATCGCCGTCAACTACCGTAAGGCCGATATCACGGCACGGCAGAGGGCGATGCTTGATTTCGCGATGAAGGTCTCGGCGCGCGCCTATGAGGTGGACGACTCCGACATCGTCGATCTCAAGGGACACGGATTCACCGAGGAGGACGTCTGGGACATTGCCGCCATCGCTGCATTCTTCGGCATGTCGAACCGCCTCGCCAACGTCACCAGCATGCGTCCGAACGACGAGTTCTTCGCGATGGGACGCTGAGCGCCGCGGACGAGAACTGCAATGGTATCTCTGGTCATCGACAGACGCTTCCGGGGCCCGCCCAACTCCGGCAACGGAGGCTACGTTTGCGGATGTCTCGCAAGACACGTTGGCGGAGACGCCGAAGTGACGTTGCGCGCCCCGCCGCCACTGGAGCAGCCGCTCGACGTGCTGACGAAGGCCGACGGCGCGATCGAGTTGCGCGAAAACGGCGGGCTGCTCGCGACGGCGCGTGCAGCAGGCATTGATGTGTCGGGCATTCCCCGGGTGAGCTATGCGGCGGCCGAAGAAGCGGTCGGCAGAACGCCCTACGACGAACAGACTCACAACCTTCCGGGATGCTTCGTCTGCGGTCCCGCACGTGGCCATGGCGACGGCCTTCGGATCTTCGCAGGTCCGCTGCAGGCGGGGGCAGTCCCGGGCAAGCCCGTCGTGTTCGCGGCTTCCTGGGTACCTCATGGCAGCCTATCCGGTGAGGATGGCTATGTCGCGCCGGAATTCGTCTGGGCCGCTCTCGATTGCCCGACCGGCTATTGCAGCGTGGGCGCCCGTCATCTCGGATTGAACGGTGACGAGACGGCCCTGCTCGGACGCATGGCCGCTCGGATCGATCGCCGGCCGCGTCCCGGAGATCGATGCGTGGTGGTGGCGTGGCCGACCGGGCGGGAAGGCCGCAAGCTCTTTGCCGAAAGCGCCTTGCTCGATGCGGAGCGGGAGGTGCTGGCGACCGCGCGAGCCACGTGGCTGTTGGTCGACCGCCAAGTCCAGCTCGGAGCAAGTGCATGAACGCGAATCGGAGACAGGGCATGAGCGGCTGCGATACGGAGCTCGAACTTCGTCAAGCCATTATCGATGCCTGTCGCGAGATGGCGGCGCAGGGCATCAACCAGGGAACGTCCGGAAACATCAGCGTTCGAACCGACGACGGCATCCTGCTGACGCCGTCCGCACTTCCCTACGACCGCATGAAGCCCGAAGACATCGTGGCCATGAAATGGGACGGCTCTTGGACCGCATCGGCCGGCAACGTTCCCTCGACCGAATGGCGCTTTCACCTCGACATCCTGAGATCGAAGCAGGAGGTTGGCGCCGTCGTTCACGCTCATCCGATCTTCTGCACGATCATCGCGATCATGAATCGCTCGATCCCTGCGATTCACTACATGATCGCCGCTGCCGGCGGCAACGACATTCCTTGCGCGCCCTATGCGCAATACGGCACGGCGGAGCTGTCGCAGGCGGCCCTGAACGCGCTTCGCTATCGCCGTGCCTGCCTGCTCGCACATCACGGGCTGATCGCCGTCGGTTCCAACCTGCGCAAGGCCATGTGGCTCGCGGTGGAGGTCGAGGTGCTCGCCAAGCAGTATCACGGCTGTCTTCAGCTTGGTTCTCCTCCGCTGCTGCCGGACGAGGAAATCGACAGCATTTTGAGGCGATGGGGGCAGTACGGCTTGCGTGATCGCGAGGGCGCATCCAAGGCTCCCGCGCAGTCCGGCTAGATCAGATCAAATCCAAAAATCTCTGCGAGAAATTCATGGCTTACTCTCACGACGTCAGCGTTTGCGGCACCTACATTCTGGATATTCTGGGCGTGCCAGTGACCGAGATTCCGCCAGGTGGCGGTCGTCTGCTGATCGACGAGATCCGGCTTGCGGTCGCCGGCACCGCCGGCGGCACGGTTGTGCCCTGCGCGCGTCTCGGTCTGAAAGCGCTCGCGATTGGCGCAGTCGGCTCCGACGAGAAGGCGGACTGGATGCTGAACGCGCTGGAGCGCGAGGGCATCGACGCCTCGCTCATGGAGCGGATGGCCGACAGCCCGACGTCTGCAACCATTCTGCCTATCCGGCCCGACGGCTCACGTCCGGTCATGCATGCAAGAGGCGCCTCGGCCCGCTGGCGCATCTCGCCCGAGGTGCAGAAGGCGGCTTGCCGGAGCAAGGTCCTGCATCTCGGGGGAGTCGGCTCCCTGCTGGCGATGGACGGCGCGCCTTCCGTCGCGCTGCTGCGAGACGCGAAGGCGGCCGGATGCACGACGACGCTCGATCTGATCCAGGCCCGGAGTGAAACGCTGACGCTGGTCGAGCCGCTAATGCCCTATGTCGACTTCTTCATGCCGAGCATCGACGAGACCAATGCGATGGTCGGGACCGCCGATCCCGCCGCATGCGCGCGGTTCTTCATCGAGAAGGGCGCGGGAGCCTGCGCTATCTCCATGGGCGCCGACGGCTCGTTCGTGATGACGCGCGACGGACGCCAGTTCACCGTGCCGGCCTTCGAGGTCGCGGTTCGCGATACCTCGGGATGCGGCGATTCCTACACCGGCGGCTTCATCGCGGGTCTCGTCCGCGACTGGGATCTGCTCGACTGCGCCAAGCTTGCGACAGCGACGTCCGCGATCGTCGCGACGGGCCTGGGTTCAGGCGCCAATCTCGTATCGTTCGAGGACACCGTGAATGCCATGAACACCCTCCCGGTCCGCAAGCCTGCTCGCGCCTAATCTCTTCACTCCAGTGAAAACCATTCATCCGAACAACAGGGGAGAACGCAACATGGCCCGACATGCGATCGTGACGGGAGCGAGCCGCGGAATTGGCCGCGCGATAGCCATTGGCCTCGCCAAGCGCGGCTACGATCTCGCGCTGACCGACATCGCTGCCCAGGAGAAGGTTCTCCTTGAGACCGTCGCCGAGGTCAGGGAGCTGGGCGGCCGCTGCATCCCGGTGCTGGGCGATGTCAGCGACATCGGCGACTGCAGGCGGGCCGTGGCCGGAGCGGTGAGTGGCCTTGGGCATATCGATGTTCTCGTCAACAACGCAGGGATACTGAGGTTGGCGACGATCGACGAGCTGACGCCCGACACGTGGGATCAGACCTTCGCCGTCAACACGCGCGGTGTCTTCCAGATGACCCAGGCCGTGGTGGCGCATATGAAGGAACGCAAGTACGGGCGGATCGTCAACATCGCTTCGCTCGCCGCCCGAACGGGCGGTCCGGGGCAGTCCCACTATGCTGCATCGAAATCGGCCGTGGTCGGCTTCACGCGCGTCTCGTCCATGGAGTTCGGAGGTTACGGCATCACCGTCAATGCCGTGTGTCCAGGCATCATCGTGACCGAGATGGGGATGAACAATCTCCGCGATCCCGAACGAGTTGCCTATTTCGAGAAGGTCACGGACCTGCATCGGCTAGGGCAACCGGACGACGTCGTCGGTCCTGTGGCGTTCTTCGCATCGGACGATTCCGCGTTCGTAACGGGGCAGGCTCTCAATGTAGACGGCGGCATATTCTACAGTTAGAGGAGTAGGAGCAGGCAGCGACCTGGCTCCAGACTTGAAGCCGCGCGCCAGTGGGAATTCAACGCGGCTTCCTGCGGGTGCGGGCGCTGGTGCGACCGCCGCACTGCCTCGATGTCCAAGCAGATCACCTCGGTCACGGCGTTGACGCTTGTCGAGTAGGGCAGGATCGCGCTGGCCGACCCGATCTTGCGGTGGATTCCCGAGATTCGGCACCTGGTGGCAGGCGGATCCCGTGAACGACCTGGTCATGATCTACCTGATCCCGCACCAGGTGCAGGTGTCGGGAAGTTCGGGAGCGACAATCGCGACCGGACGCAGCACAGCCGGTCGTCGCGCCTTGCCGACCAGCGTGGCATCTATGCCGCTCTGTAGGGGGCTCGCGCGCTCGGAGCGGGGACACGCATCGTTCGGCGCGTCGAAGCCGGCCGCCCCCTGGCCGGTGATTAGATTGATATGTCCCGTGGGCAGCGATGGCGGGGCGCGGGAACCTCTTGACCCAAATTCGCCTGGCGCCTTCACATTTTGCCGTATCTGCGCCCCGAGCTATGCCGGGCCGAGCTTGTCAGCCAGAGTTTATTCTGCTCAGTGTCCCCCCAAACTTTGCCGCGATACGCGCATGCATGCATCGACTAAAGTCGAGGATTAGGAGGAAACATAATGCGTAAACTGATTTGGACCCTGGCCGTGATCGCTCCGATGATCGGCTCCGCGGCGCGGGCGGAGGACACGATCAAGCTCGGCTACATCGACCCGCTGTCCGGAGGCGGAGCCAGCGTGGGCGAGGGTGGTCTGAAGACATTCCAGTATCTGGCCGAGGAGATCAACGCCAAGGGCGGCATTCTCGGCCGAAAAGTCGAGATCGTCCCGTTCGACAACAAGACCAATCCGCAAGAGACGCTGGTGCAGGCCCAGAAAGCGATCGACGCTGGGGTTCGCTACATCACACAAGGCAACGGTTCATCCGTCGGCCTGGCCCTCGAGGATTTCGTCACGAAATACAATACGCGCAATCCCGGCAAGGAAGTGCTCTACTTCAACTATGCTGCCGTCGATCCGGCCATGACCAACGAGAAGTGCAGCTACTGGCATTTCCGCTGGGATGCCAGCTCGGACATCAAGATGGAGGCGCTCACCAACTACATCAAGGACGTCGCTTCGATCAAGAAAGTGTACCTGATCAACCAGGACTATTCCTTCGGCCAGTCGGTACGCAGCGATGCGCGCAAAATGTTGACTGCGAAGCGGCCTGACGTCCAGATCGTCGGCGACGAGTTGCATCCGCTGCTCAAAGTCACGGACTTCTCGCCCTACATCGCCAAGATCAAGGCTTCCGGTGCCGACAGCGTCATTACGGGCAACTGGGGTCAGGACATCGCGCTGCTGCTCAAGGCCGCCGCTGATGCCGGTCTGAAGGTCAATTGGTACACTTACTATGCCGGTGGCGCCGGTGGGCCGACCGCGATCAAGCAGACGGGTCTCGACCATCAGGTATTCCAGCTGACGGAAGGTTTTGCCAATTCAGGCCACCAGCCTGCGATGGATTACGAGAAGGCCTTCCGTGCCAAGGTCAACATGTCGCTCTGGTATCCGCGTGCGGTCAACGAGATGCGCATGTTCAAGGCCGCGGCCGAGAAGGCCAACTCGGTTGAGCCCGTGAAGGTGGCGGCGGCGCTCGAGGACCTGAAGCTCGAGGTCCTTGATGGCGGTACCGGCTTCATGCGCAAGGATGACCATCAGTTCTTCCAGCCGATCTACATCTCCTCCTTCGGCAAGCTTGCCGCGAACGAGCCGTTCGACGAGGAGAACACCGGTTGGGGCTGGCATCTGGTCACCAAGGTCGATACCCCGCAGGCCATGGTCTCCACGACCTGCAAGATGACGCGACCGTAACGGCCATACACGCCGCCGGCCCGCGGCAATCCCGTCGCGGGCAGGTGGCGGCCGAAATGCTTCATGGATGGAAACCGGGGCCCTGCCTCGGATGGTTCACGAGTGCGCTGTGCTTGAACTCATTGTCATATCGAGCCTCAACGGCGTGCTGTTCGGCATGCTGCTGTTTCTGCTGTCGAGTGGGCTGACGGTCATCTTCAGCATGATGGGCGTACTCAACTTCGCTCACGCCAGCTTCTACATGCTTGGCGCCTTCTTCGGTTTTCAATTGACGAAATGGATCGGGTTCTGGCCGGCTTTCGTGCTCGCCCCGCTGCTGGTCGGTGCGATCGGCATGGTGGTAGAACGCTATGGCCTGCGCAACACCCACAAGCACGGTCATGTCGCGGAATTACTGCTGACCTTTGGCCTCGCATTCGCGATCGAAGAGATCGTATCGATGATTTGGGGCAGAAGCCCGGTCGACTATCGCGTGCCGGCGCTGCTCGACTTCCCCGCCTTTACGATCTTCTCCACCAACTATCCCGCCTACAAGATCTTCATGCTCGCGGTATCGGTCGTTATCTTCGTCGCGCTCTTGCTGGTGCTGAAGCGTACCAGGGTGGGTCTGATCGTGCAGGCGGCGCTGACGCATCCTCATATGGTCGGACACCTCGGCCACAACGTGGGGCGCGTGTTCATGGTGGTATTCGGTGTGGGCAGTGCGCTGGCAGGCCTTGCCGGCGTCATAGCCGGACCCGCACTGGTGACGCAGTCCGACATGGCGGCCTCGCTCGGGCCTATCCTGTTCGTGGTCATCGTCTTTGGCGGCCTCGGCTCCTTGCCCGGCGCCTTTGTCGCCTCGCTCGTCATTGGCCTGGTGCAGACTTTTGCAGTTGCGTTGAATGGCTCGCTGGCCAGCGTCTTCGGTCCGCTCGATTCGGCGGGGGGACCTTCCGCTCTTTCCGACATCTGGAACGTCACGATCGCACAGGTCGCGCCGATCATTCCCTATCTTCTGCTGGTCATCATCCTGATCGTTCGCCCCATGGGCCTGATGGGGACGCGCGAATCATGACTACGGCAACGACATCGGTATCGGGTCCCGCAGCGAACGCGGCCGGCGAGAACATGCGCTTCTATGGTGTCTGGCTGGTCGGCGTGATCGTCCTTGTCGTGCTGCCGCTGGTGTTCTCCTCCGGCGGCTCCCTCACGTCCTTCAGCCTGATAGGGATCGCGATCGTGTTCGCGCTCTCTTACAACATCCTGCTTGGACAGACCGGATTGTTGTCGTTCGGCCATGCCGTGCACTACGGCCTCGGCGGCTTCATGGCCTGCCATATGATGAACGCGGTCGTCTCGCACGGTTGGCCGATCCCACTTCCATTCATCCCGTTGTTCGGCGGCCTCGGTGGCCTCGCGTTCGCCATCCTCGTCGGCTGGCTCATGACCAAGCGCGCCGGTACCGTGTTCGCCATGATCTCGCTGGGTATCGGCGAACTGGTGGCGTCTTCGTCTCTGATCCTCCGGTCGGTCTTCGGCGGCGAAGCGGGCATCACGACGGACCGCACAGCGCTGCCGCGGATGTTCGGCTGGACCTTCGGGCCGCAGATCCAGGTCTACTATCTGATTGCGTTCTGGCTGGTGGTATCGGCGATCGCAATGTACGCACTGACCCGAACCCCATTGGGGCGGATCAGCAATGCCGTCCGTGACAATCCCGAGCGCGTTCAGTTCATCGGCTACGATCCTCACGTGGTCCGTTATCTCGCCTATTGCTTCGCAGGGTTCTTCGCCGGCATTGCCGGAGGGCTCGCCGCGATCAGTTTCGAAATCGCGAACTCGGCCTATCTCGGTGCGATCCAGTCGGGCCTCGTGCTGTTCGCGACCTTCATCGGCGGCACCGCATATTTTTTCGGGCCGATCCTCGGCGCAATCCTGGTGACCTACCTGCAACTCGGGCTGACCAGCGTCACCAGCGTCTGGCAGCTTTACTTCGGCATCATCTTCATCGGCATCGTGATGTTCTCGCCCGGCGGCATTGCCGGGCTGCTGATGATGCATCGACCGCTGCTTCGCGCCGGAACGTTATGGACGGTCATTCCATCCTATCTCGTCGCGATCGTGCCGACCGTGGCGCTCGGTTGCGGCGTCGTTCTGATGATCGAGACGATCGCGCGTTATTCCGGCGGGGAGGCCAGTGCGATCAACCTGTTCGGCATTGCCTTCAATCCCAGGTCTCCAGCCACGTGGATTGCCGCAGCGGTTCTCGTGGCCGGTGGTTTCGTCATCGCGCGATTGACATGGCGGCGGATCGGCGAAGCATGGGATCGGGCAGCCACGATCGCGCGTGATCGGGGGTATCTGGCATGACGGCAGCTATCGAAGTCCGTGCCGTGGAGAAGCGCTTCGGCAATGTCAGCATCATCCGCGACCTGAATCTCAGCATCGCGCAGGGCGAACGGCATGCCATCATCGGGCCGAACGGTGCCGGAAAGTCGACGACGTTCAATTTGATCAGCGGGCACATCAAGCCGACCTCGGGCGAGGTCCGTCTCAACGGCGACGTGATCTCCGGCCTGCGGCCGTTCGAGATCAACCGGCGCGGCTTGTCGCGCTCGTTCCAGGTCACGAACGTGTTCGCCCGCATGACGGTATGGGAGAACGTTCGCTGTGCCGTGTTGTGGGCCACAGGGCATCGCTATGCGTTCTGGAAGAACGTGGACCACCTGCCCGAAGTCCGCGAGCAGACCGCTCGGATTCTGGAAGACATTCACCTCACTCACCGGCGCGACGTTCCGGCCGGCCTTTTGACATATGCCGAGCAGCGTGAGCTCGAGATCGGCGTCACGATCGCAGGCGGCGCGACCGTCGTCATGCTCGATGAGCCGACCGCCGGAATGAGCCATGCCGAAACCGAGCGTGCGGTGTCCCTGATCCGGCGCCTGACCGAAGGTCGCACGCTGGTTATCGTCGAACACGACATGAGCGTCGTATTCGGGCTCGCCGACCGCATCTCGGTGCTGGTCTACGGTCATATCATCGCATCCGGCACGCCTGAGGAGATCCGGCGCGATCCGAAGGTCAAGGAAGCCTATCTCGGTGAGGAGGCGCACTGATGCTGGAGGTCAGGAATCTCCATGCCTATTACGGCAAGAGCCACATTCTCCAGGGCGTCGACCTCGATGTCGCTGCCGGCGAAGTGGTGAGCCTGCTCGGTCGCAACGGCGTCGGCCGGTCGACTACCGTCAAGGCCATCATGGGCGAGGTCAGTCCGCAGGGTACGATCCGCTTCAAGGGCAAGAACATTGCCGGCCTGCCAAGCTACAAGATCGCGCGGCTTGGTCTCGGCTACGTTCCCGAACATCGCGATATTTTCCCAAGCCTGACAGTTCGGCAGAATCTGCTGCTTGGCGTCAAGGACACGCGAAGGCCGGGGAAATGGCGGCTGCAGGATATGCTCGATATGTTTCCGAATCTTGCTGCGCGCGCCGACACGCCGGCTGGGGTCCTGTCGGGCGGCGAGAAGCAGATGCTGACCACCTGCCGGACGCTCATGGGTGATCCCGACCTTATCATGATCGACGAGCCTACCGAGGGACTCGCGCCCCTGATCGTGCAACAGGTCGGCGATCTCATTACCCGGATCGCGGAAGCGGGTGTCGCAATCCTTCTGGTCGAGCAGAAGCTTTCGATCGCAATGCGAATCTCGAAGCGCCTCTACATCATGGGACACGGCCGCGTCGTCTTCGAAGGTACGCCGGACGAGCTCAAGTTGAACGCTGCAGTGCGCCAGGAGTGGCTGGAGGTGTGATCTGACGCCAGCCCCGCACGATGCACGATTGGCAATCTTGATCGGAGATGGCGCCTGCGCAAGGACGAGAGCGCCGGTCGGAAGTAGGGGCAGCTGCGCTATGAGGCGCGGCTGCTTGCCTCGACGAGGCTGCGCGCTGTGAACGAGGAACGGGTCGCATAGATTGACCGTGCCCAGCCGGTCGCCAGTTCCACTGTGTACGCTGCCATCAAGGCCTGGCCATTCGCCGCTTCAATGCGCGATGAAGGTCGCTGAGATAGCACTCCAGATGCGAGGCTCGCTGTGGTCGGGAGCAACTCTCTGACATTTCCGCGTAACGTCCGCAGCCCGGCGGCCGTTCCTCGAGGATCTGACGTACGGATTGCGAACATCGCCCGCACCTGACAGTGCAGCCCAGGCAGTCGTAGACCTGCGCGGCTGAAAAGAGTTCGTCGTCGGTCGAGCCGACCGCACCCCTGATGTCGTGATCGCTGATGTTGTTGCAGGAGCAGACGATCATGCCGGATTCCGCTGCGTGATGCGAGGTGCGGTGTGGAGCTTGACGGCGGCGGCTGTTGCATTGGCAATGGCGCGCCCGCGCTGATCTGTTCCGGTCCACTGGGCGCCCCGCCCGCGCGGATCGATCTCCAGCAGCTTGACGCCGGACGGAACTTCACTGCCGTCGCGAGCGATCCCGCGCAGAACTCCGTCGCGCGGCGCGAGCACGGGAACGCCGGAAAGGTGGCCGAGCACGAGACCCTTGTAGACGCGGGTGCCGATCTCGACCGGCGTGTGCCATCGCCCTGCGAACGGCGAATGGACGAACCGTTCTGCGCCCACATCGCCCAGTGAACTTGCAATGCCATCGGCAGGGGTCGGTCCAGCGCGCGTCGGCGACGAGCCCGATCCTGCCAGGCCGGGTCTCCACCGCGATGTCGCAATTGGAGTTCGACGAGAATCCGGGGCCCAGCCCGATAGCGAGCCGGGCGAGCCGCCTCAGATCGGGCGTAACCCGGCGCTCCTGCAGTCGCGCATCGATCAGGAGGTCAATGTGGCGGACCGGAAGCAGATCGAGTAGGCCAAGCCAGGTGACCAGGATTTGCGCCGGCCGGCGGATCGCCTGGTACAACTGCACGCCGTCGTCGACGCGCTCGGCGACGACGTTTTCGAGCTGCGCGGTATCGGTGAAGAGCGCGTCGTGAAAGGCCATCTTGCGCCGGATCACCGGAGGATCGGGGTCGTGGGACAGTACGACACAATATCCAATGCGCACGAGCTGCAGGCCGATCGCAGATGCGATCTCATTGGTGCCGAGGATAACGGCAAAGGGTCGATGGTCGTTCGGTTGGGGCATCTGAAGCAACGTTTGCGGAACAAGTGCAGCAAGGCGCAATCAGGCTTGGAACACGGTGACCAAGAGCCGGGCCATTTGGAATGATTGAAAAACACCTCTCAACTGCTGGCCAGCATTCAGAAAGCAGAGACGCACCGCACTGGCGAAGTCTGGTCCGAAAGCGAACATGCGTGTGTTGTGAACCTTGCAGCCTGTCGTGAAGCCGACATTCGGTCGCGAAAACTGCAGCGATTGGGCGGCATGGTGTGGCCCAATTCCTGCAAAGTTGCCTCTATCGTCATTGTCTGCCGTCCGGCGCGGACGCGGTGAGGAGTTTTGGTGGCGCTCGATCTTCTGGATCGCGATAGTGCACCGGGTGGCACGTCGGCACCCGACGTCGCACTGTGCCCGTTTCATGGCGACAGGTCGCGTGCACAAAGTGGCGAGCTGAAAACGCTCGTCCTGACCGGCGCGTCCAGAGGAATCGGTCATGCAACGGGAAAGCTGTTCTCCGAAGCCGGCCGGCGGATCATCACCTGCTCGCGGCAGAAATTCGACACCGGTCGATGTCCCTGGGACGCCGGGACGGACAATCATGTGCAGGTCGAATTGAGCGACCATCGCGCGCTGCCCCGGGCCGTCGCCGAGATCAAGGAGCGGCTCAACGGCGGGCGGCTGCATGCACTGATCAACAATGCGGGCATTTCGCCCAAGACTGCCGACGGCACGCGGATGAACTCGCTGACGACGCCGGTCGAAACCTGGATGAGCGTGTTCCACGTCAACCTGCTCGCGCCGGTTCTTTTCGCGCAAAGCCTGGTCGATGAGCTGAGGCGAGCCGCCGGCGCGATCGTCAATGTCACCTCGATCGTGGGCTCCGGCGTACACCCTCTTGCCGGCACCGCCTACGCGACGTCGAAGGCCGTGCTCGCGCCTGACCCGCGAGATGGCGCACGACTACGCGCCGTTCGGAATTCGCGTCAATGCGATCGCGCCAGGCGAGATCAGGACCGACGGGCCTGCGCGAGCGGCCCAGGCCCGACAAGGTCGCGCTCGCCGTGAAGGAGATGCATTTCCTGCCGCGCGAGACCATCGAGGCCCGCTTCAATCTCAGGGGCGACGAAGGCATGGTGATCGAGGCGGCCGGTACGATCTCTCGCGGCATGACCGGCATGGGCTTCATCTACGCCAACAAGGAGTGCATCTCGCTCGGCATAGGTTGTCTCGTCGCCGATTTCCAGCGCACCGGCGAGACACCGTACGGGCTGCTCGACCGTTTCAAGCGGCATCCCTCGGTCGCCCCGCTGATCGAAGGGTCCGAGGTGAAGGAATATGCCGCACATCTCATTCCCGAAGGCGGCTTCAAGGCCATCCCGCAGCTCTACGGCGAAGGCTGGGTGGTGGTCGGTGATGCTGCTCAGCTGAACAATGCCATCCACCGCGAGGGCTCGAATCTCGCGATGACCTCGGGCCGGATCGCGGCGGAAGCGATCTTCCAGGTCAAGTCGCGCAAGGATCCGATGACGGCGGAGAACCTGTCGCTCTACAAGAAGATGCTGGACGAGTCCTTCGTCATCAAGGATTTGAAGAAGTACAAGGACATGCCTGCGCTGATGCATACTCAGTCGCAGAACTTCTTCCTGACCTATCCGGAGCTTGTTTCCAAGGCGATGCAGAACTTCCTGCGCGTCGACGGCACGCCGAAGGTCGAGAAGGAAAAGACGACGTTCAAGTCCTTCATCAAGGCGCGGTCATGGAGCGGGCTGTTCGGCGACGCCTTCCGCCTCGCGCGCGCGTGGCGGTGATCCCAAGGAAACGCAACACTGGCGATGGAGAATTAGGCCATGTCGATCGAAGCATCCGCATCAGTCGGCGGGCGCGCGCGCCGCGCGGGCCCGTTTCATCCGCGACGACAGCTCCTGCCACCAGCCCTCGATCGCTCCTCGCTCGCACAAGAGGGGGGTGCCGATCCCACCGGTAAAATCATTCCAGGCGTCCAGGCATTTTTCGGGCACC
The DNA here is from genome assembly GCF_049739485.1 of Bradyrhizobium sp. USDA 326. Lineage (NCBI taxonomy): Bacteria > Pseudomonadati > Pseudomonadota > Alphaproteobacteria > Hyphomicrobiales > Nitrobacteraceae > Bradyrhizobium > Bradyrhizobium sp. USDA 326. The sequence continues at coordinate 425,322 of NZ_JBMGQA010000001.1, read as the reverse complement.
GCCGTGAGCACGGGGATACCGGCGGCGATGGCGCAGGCCAGCTCGTCCCGCAGACCTTCGCCGGCGGCCTCCTGCTTGGAGAACTTGTTGATCACGACGAGATCGACGTCGGCCGCGATCGCGCGGGTGACGCCGACCGCCGCTTCCGCAAGGCCCGCAGCGTCTAGCTTACAGGCCATGGCGCCCGAGCCGAGTGGCTGGCAGATCGAGATCTCCGCGCCGGTCATGAGGTCGATGGCCTGCATGCCGACCTGGCAGCCGGCGCCATCCTTGACGTTGTGCTGGACCACGCCGCCGATCCGCTCGCCCGACCGCGCGAGGTTCTGTGCAAAGTCGGCGAGCAGGGCGTCGACGTCGTCCTGCGGACGGTACAGGACCGCGGCGACGCGGTTCGGGTCGATGTCGTGAAAGTCGATCGGCATGGAGGTCATCCTCGTCAGGTTTTCTACGCGGTTCCCTCGAGCTGGGCAATCTCTGTACCGGTCCCGGCTCCCGGCCGGCGGTATCGGATGGGGGCCGTGCAGCGGGCCGGAGCCGACGACGCGGCCACTCTCCATCAGCACCAAATGATCGGCAAAGCGCTCGATTTCCGCCATGTCGTGACTGATGTAAAGTACCGGCAGCGACAACGTCTCGTGCAGCCGTTCGAGGAACGGCAAGATCTCGTCCTTCGTCGTGCGGTCGAGCGCGGCCAGCGGCTCGTCCATCAGAAGGAGCTTTGGCTGCGACAGCAGGGCACGTCCGATTGCGACGCGCTGCCGCTCGCCGCCGGAGAGGCGGTAGGGCGAGCGGTCGAGCAGTGCGGCAAGGGCCGAGCAGCTCCACGACCTCGCTGAACGCGATCTGCGCGCGCGCCGCTTTCGGAGCACCGAACAGCAGATTGCGCCGCACCGACAGATGCGGAAACAGGCTGGCTTCCTGAAAGACGTAGCCGATCGGCCGTCGGTGCACGGGCCGAAACGATTGATGATCCTGCCAGATCTCGCCGTCCACCGCGCAAAAGCCGTCGGCCATGCGCTGCAGGCCGGCGATACAGCGCGCGACACTGGTCTTGCCGCAACCCGACGGGCCGAAGATCGCAGTGACGCCGGTGGCGGGCAGGCTGAGCTCGGCGTCGAGCGTGAAACTGTCGAGCCTGCCGCGGAAGGCCGCGTTGATGCGGGCGGGTTCGGCCGTTCTCATGCCGCAGCCCTCGCGGAGCGCTTGTCGAGGAGCGTCATCGAGAGGATCACGGCGAAGGCGAAGATCACCATGAGGCCCGAAGCATGCTCGCCTCACGCCAGCGCGACGTTTCGACATAGTCGAAGAGCGCGACCGACAGCACCTTGGTGCGGCCGAGAATGTTGCCGCCGATCATCAGCACGAGGCCGAACTCGCCGACAGTGTGCGCGAAGCCGAGCACCGCACCGGTCAGGAAGCCGGGCCGCGCCAGCGGCACCGTCACGGTCCAGAAGGTGCGGAAGGGCGAAGCACGCAAGGTGGCGGCAACCTCGAGCGGACGCTCGCCCATCGCGGCAAAGGCGTTCCGGATCGGCTGCACCACGAATGGCATCGAATACACCACCGAGCCGATGACGAGGCCCTCGAAGGTGAAGGCGAGCGTGCGCCCACCCCAGAGGCGCGCGAGCCACCCGCCCGGCCCATCCGGACCGAGCAGCACCAGCAGATAAAAGCCGAGTAAGGTCGGCGGCAGCACCAGCGGCAGCGCAACCAGGCTCGCGATGATCTCGGTCCACCAGCCCCTGGCGCGTGCCAGCCACCAGGCGAGCGGCGTCGCCAGTACCAGCAGGATCGCGGTCGAGATCGCGGCCAGTTCGACCGTCAGCAGAACCGACTGGCGTATCTCCGCCGACCAGATCTCCATGCGCGTCAGCTCTGCCCGTCCAGCACGTAGCCGTATTTCTCGATGATGGCGCGCGCCTCGGATCCCCTGAGGAAGGTGATGAACGCGCCGGCAGCCTCGTTTCCGGCGCCCGTCTTCAGCAGCACCGCGTCCTGCCGGATCGGATTATAAAGCGCCTGCGGTACCACCCAGCGCGAACCGGCCTCGCTGCCCGTCAGCTGCGACAGCGCCACGAAGCCGACCTCGGCATTCCCCGTCTCGACGAACTGATAGGCCTGGGTGATGGTCGCGCCCTCCACCAGCTTCGGCTTCAGGGCGTCGTAAAGGTTCAGCGACTTCATGGTCTCCACGGCGGCAAGGCCGTAAGGCGCGGCGGCCGGATTGCAGATCGAGAGCTTTGCAAAGGAGGCTGCCTTCAGCGTCTCCTCGCCCGTCACGACGCCCGGCGACTTGCTCCACAGCACGAGCTTGCCGATCGCGTAGGTGAAGCGGCTGCCCGCGATAGCGAGACCTTCCTCGACGAGCTTCTGTAGAATTGCCCGCTCGCACCGAAGCTCAGCACCGCCTCGTGTCCGGTCTTCTGCTTGAAGAGGGCGGCGATCTCCTTGGCGGCGTCGGTGAAATTGGCGGCCACGGCGACGTTGGTCTGCGCGGACTGCGCCGATGGGCATGCGAGCAGCAATCCTGCGACTACCGTGATCGAGCGAAGGAGATTCATGATGGCCTCCAGCGGAGGGCGGCTGCGTTCGCGCAGCCCGATTGCTGCAGGGCGCCGCCCAGAAGCGGCCCAGCAATCGGCGTGCCGGATATGCGGTCGCAGTTTGGTGTGCACCTTGCAGGAATAGCGTCAAGAGAGGGGGGCTTACCGCCTCTTGCGACAGCGGGATCGATGATCCGCGTCGGATTTCCGACAATTCGTCGGCAAGCCGACACCAATGAAGGGAAGCACGACATGGCAGCCGTCGCATCACGCGCCGAACTGGAACGCCTGCTGGAGGACGACGTCCCGCACGGCGATCTCACCACCGAGGCGCTCGGGATCGGCGGGACCATCGGCGTGATGAAGTTCGCCGCGCGTGCGCCCGTGGTGCTGGCGCTCGCCGAGGATGCCGCCGCGATCATCACGCTCGCCGGCTGCGAGGTGGAATTGTTCGCCGCGTCCGGCGCGGCGCTGGAGCAGGGCGCCCCGATCCTTCAGGCGCGGGGTCCGGCCGCGGGCCTGCTGCGGAGCTGGAAGGTGGCGCAGACCCTGATCGAGATCTGGTCGGGCGTGGCCAGCGAGGCCCGCGCCATCGTCGATGCGGCGAGGGCGGTTGCACCTGATATCCCGGTCGCCTGCACGCGCAAGAACGTGCCGGGTACCAAGCGCTTTGCGGTGGCAGCCGTGAAGGCGGGCGGCGCCGTGATGCATCGGCTCGGCCTGTCCGAGACCGTGCTGGTGTTTCCCGAGCATCGCGCGTTCCTCGGCGAGCTGCCGCTGTTTCAGGCGGTCGAGCGGCTGCGCCGGGCCGCGCCGGAGAAGAAACTCGTGATCGAGGTGAAGACTGCCGATGCCGCACTTGCCGCGGCGGTCGCCGGTTTCGCGTGATTCAGGCCGAGAAGTTCTCGCCAGCCGAGATAGCTGCATTGGTCAAGCGCATGGCATCGATGGCCTATACTCGCGCTCGTCCGATCATCGCCGCCGCCGGCGGTGTCAATGCGGCAAATGCCGCGGCCTATGCGCAGGCCGGCGCCGATGTCCTGGTCACGTCCTCGCCTTATCTGGCGAAGCCGAGGGACGTGCAGGTGCAGATCGCGGCAACCGAAGCCGACAGACCTCGTGCACGGCTCGGTCCAAGGAAGGACGCAATCGCTCCGGCATTGACGTAGCTGGAACAGATCGCCCTCGCTATTTGGATGGGCTCTTGGTTTCGGGCTGGCCTCCGAGGAGCAGAACGAGCCCGGCGGTGACGATCGCGATGCCGATCCACTCGATGGTTGTTGGAACCTCGGCAAGTATCGGTATCGCCAACAGCGTTGCACTTGCCGGTACCGCCGCAGCCAGACCGGCCGAGGGTGTAGGCCCGAGAATCCTCACGGAAATGGAGAACAGGATGACCGCCAGGAAACCTGGGCCCAAGCCCTGGAAGGCGGCCTGAAGCAGTATCGTCGACCACCGCGCATCCTGCATGGTGGAAGGAAGAAAGAAAAACCAGATCAGCAGGAAAAGCAACGCGTTCGGCACGCTAACCAGGACCAACGCCTGGCGCGCCTCGAGCTGCCAGTGCTTCACGCCTACAAAGTAGATCGAGAGCACAGCTGACGCTGCGAGGAAGAACCCAATGGCTGATGCCACGCTGCTGCCGCCGGCGCGCATGCCCGGAATGGCAACGAGCATCGCCCCGACGAGCAGGATGAGAACTGCGATGAGTTGCCGCCAGGACGGCACGCGTCGTGCGAAAAGCAATCCCAGCAGAATGGTGAAGATCGGTAACGAACCGTTGGCGAACGCTCCCCCATATGCTGCCGACGACCCCTTCAACCCGAAGTACATCAAAATGTTGTAGAGTGCGCCGGGGCCAAAGATTGACATCGGATCGCGTGCAGCGGCAGATGGCGCGGCCACCAGGCCTTTGCGAACGGAAGAACCAGGGCGCCGGTGACCATGAATCGAAGTGCCGCCAAATCGAAGGGCGTCAGGCCGGATTGCATGCCGGCCCTCGAGAAGACAAGAAAGCCGGACCAGATGCAGAACACGCCGGCTGCGCTTAGGAATCCGAGAATCCGCTCGTTCGATTTGGCTGCAGGAGTCAAGCCGGTGTCCGTTTGCATGAGATGTCTTTGCAAACTTAAAGCACCTGTGAGTTTCAAAATGCTCTCCGCAGCATGGTCATCAAAGATGACGCCATGGTGATCGGCCCTCGGGAGAGTCTCTAGACGAGAGTTCGGCAATCCGCTCTGCACCTCCGCCGGCCCGGTGGGAAGGGCAATTCGATCCGCGTTCCCCGCCATGACCAATGTATCCACCGCGAAGCACGGCGCCTGCCGATTGCACGCCTGACGGGCAAGCCGATATTCCGAAAATCCGAATCATACGTCGAACTCTGATAGGGCGAGCCGCGAAAGGCGAGGAGTTTGCGCCGCGACAAAGAGGTTGTGGCTGCAGCTGCCTACCTTTTCGAGTGCTGCCACGGAATTGCGCGCAGGCGATGGGAAGCAAGCCGGTGATCGGAACCAGCCTCTGTAAATGGACTGTCAGCTACTTCGCGCTCGCAGTCGTGTGGCTGCTGCTTGCGGAAGTTCTGATGGTTGCCGGGTTCGGCTTTCCGCACGACGACATCGGTGGGCCGGACGCGCTCGTCATCGTCCACATGGTTTGCATCGGCTGGTTGAGCATGGTCTTGTGCGGCGCGCTGTTCCAGTTCGTGCCGGTCCTGGTCGCAAAGCCGCTCTATGCTGAGTGCTGGACGCTGCCGGCTCTGGCGCTGCTGACGCTCGGGCTGATTGTCCTGCTCGCAGGCTTTCTGGCTCTGGGCGGCCACTTCGACGGGCCGCGCTGGCTGCTTCCGGTCGGCGCGGGCCTGCTGATGGCCGGTTTTACATTGGTCGTTGCCAATCTCGGCATGACGCTCTGGTCGGGCCGGCCGCTGCCGGAGCCTGCGCGGTTCGCGGCAATCGGGCTTGCCTGCATCTGTGTCACGGCGGCATTCGGCGGCATGTTCTCTCTGGTGCTGTCCGGGACGGCCGTCGGTGCATTGTGGCCGGACCTGCTGGTATGGGGCGTTCCGATCCACGCGATTGCGGGACTTGGCGGATGGCTGACGTTCACGGCCATGGGCGTCAGCTATCGCCTGCTTGCGATGTTCATGCTCGCGCCCGATGGCGATGCGAGGCTGGGTCGGCTTGCCCGGCGTGGCGGAGCCGCCGCGCTGGCGGTTACCTTCGTCGGTGGCGTGCTTGCACTCTGGAAGGCGACCGGACTGAATTTGTGTGCTTCTGCTTGCTGGAGCTGCGGCCCTGCTATCGCTTGCCGCCTATGGCCGTGATGTGCTCGGCTTGTACAGGATCCGCAAACGCCGGGCGCTCGAGCTCAACACGCGCATGAGCGTGCTTGCGCTGGGGAGCCTCGTCGCTGTCGCAATCCTTGGCGCCGCGTTCGCTGTGACCGGTTCCTTGCAGTCGCATGCCGGAGCGCTGGCCTTTCTCGTCGCGGTCGGCTGGCTCAGCGGCCTCGTGCTCGCCAATCTCTACAAGATCGTCCCGTTCCTGACCTGGCTCGAGACCTACGGTCCGGTGATGGGCAGAGCGCCGACGCCGCGCGTACAGGATCTCGTCGCCGAACGCCGCGCGTCGAAATGGTTCGGCCTGTTCTTTGCCGGGACCTGGGGAGCCACGTTGTTGCTGTTGCTGGATGCGGCACTCGGCTTCCGCATTGCCGTCGCGGTCGTGACGCTTGCGACACTTGGTCTCGCTGAGGAGTTCGTCAGGGCCAGGCGGCTTGCGGATGTGGCGGAGCCGTTGCGCCTGCCGGCGGGAGCAATCGTGCCCCATCTTCTGGTCTCGCGAAACTGAGAGGAGACTGCAAATGACCGAATTCATCGACGTCGACGTCCGGCCGATCCTGCGTGCAGGCGGCGAGCCGTTCTCGATCATCATGGCGGCGCTGGAGCGGCTGGAGCCTGGCGAAGGCCTGCGGCTCTTTGCCCCGTTCAGACCGGTTCCTCTGTTTGACGTCATGGCGAGCAAGGGCTTCGCGCATCACGAAGCCGAGCTCGAAGGCGGCGAATGGGAGATCCGGTTCATGCCGGACGACGGCTCGTTCGCAGCGGCCGAACCAGCGCCCGCTGCGACAAGCGACAGCGATTGGCCGGAGCCCGCCGTCCATCTCGACAACCGCGACCTCGATCCGCCGGAGCCGATGGTTCGGATTCTGGCCTCGGTGGAGCAGCTTGCGCCCGGGCAGACACTCTCCGCATTGCTCAGTCGTGAACCGGTGTTCCTGTTTCGGGAGTTGACCAAGCGCGGCCATCAGTGGCGCGGCGCCTTCACATCTGAGAGGGACGCCTATCAACTGACGGTAAGGGTCCGCGCATGACTGCCAGCGGCGACGATCTCGTGGCCCAGATAAGGCAGGCGCTGAAGGTCGTGATCGATCCGGAGCTCGGACACAACATCGTAGATCTGGGCTTTGTCTATGATGTGTCGGTCAATGACGGCGTCGCGCACATCACGATGACGGCGACGACGCGAGGTTGTCCTGCCGCCTCCTTTCTCAAGGAGGGGGTCGCCAACAGCGCTTGTCTCGTTCCGGGTGTGGAATCGGTCGACGTCACCATGACGTTCGAGCCCGCCTGGAACCCCTCGATGATCTCGCCGGGTGTCAGGTCGTTGCTCGGCTTTGCCGAGGTGAATTGATCCTTGAGGGCGGCTTCGACCCAAACCGATCGCTGGCTACGCGCCGTCAGGGCTGGAGCCGGACCAGACTTTTGCCGGTGTGCGAAGGTTTGTCAGGTCGAGCAGGTTGATCGCCCGGGCGGCGACCTGGTCGATCACCTCGTCCAGCGACTGTGGTCTCAGGTAGAACGCCGGCATCGGCGGGGCAATGATCGCCCCGATCTCAGTCGCCTGCAGCATCGCTCGTAGATGCCCGAGATGCAGCGGGCTCTCGCGAACCAGCAACACCAGCCGGCGCCGCTCCTTGAGCTGCACGTCGGCGGTGCGCGTCAGAAGGTCGTCGAGCTGTCCCCAGGCGATGGCCGAGAGCGTACGGATCGAGCACGGCGCCACGATGATGCCCGCGATCGGATAGGAGCCGCTGGCGATCGAGGCGCCGACGTCGGAATGAGGATGGCAGCGGAAGGCGATGGCACGCAGCCGCGCCAGCGCATCGGCGCCAACTTCTTCGTTCAACGTCCGCTCTGCCGCGGGCGAAACCACGAGGTGCACTGCGCAATGCGGATTGTCCGCCAGCCGTTCGACGACGCGAACGCCGATCGCAGCGCCCGAGGCGCCGGTGATGCCGACGACGATGCCTCGCCGCCCGCTCATGTGAGGACCGAAGCGCGTGCGGGCACGCCGGAAAGGCCGAGGCTCGGCCACATCGCATCGACACGCGCGGCTACGGCAGGATCCATGGCCAGGGGAACGCCCCAGTCCCGATCAGTCTCCGGGGGAATCTTCGTTGTGGCGTCGATGCCGAGCTTGCCGCCGAGGCCCGATTTCGGCGAGGCGAAGTCGAGATAGTCGATCGGCGTGTCTGTGAGTGTGACGAGATCGCGCGAGGAGTCGCTGCGCGTGGAGACCGCCCACATCACGGCGCGCCAGTCGCGGATGTCGATGTCGTCGTCGACCACGATCAGGAGTTTTGTGTAGCTGAATTGCGGCAGCATCGACCACAGGCCCAGCATCAGGCGCCGCGCCTGGCCGGGATAGCGCTTTCTGATCGCCGCAACCGCGATGCGGTAGGAGCAGGCCTCGGGCGGCAGCCAGCAGTCGGTCACCTCAGGGAATTGCTGCCGGATCAGCGGCACGAACAGGCGGTTGAGCGCCTCGCCGATCCGCGACGGTTCGTCCGGCGGCCGGCCCGTGAAGGTCGAGAGGTAGACGGGCTGGCTTCGGCTGGTCATCGCCGTCACGTGCATCACGGGAAATGCCTCGACGGAATTGTAGTACCCGGTGTGATCGCCATACGGTCCCTCGGGCGCGGTTTCGGTCGCGGAGACGAAGCCTTCGACGACAATCTCGGCTTCGGCGGGTACCTCGAGCGGGACGGTGAGGCATGGCGTCAGGTCGGACCGTTCGCCGCGCAGGATTCCGGCGAAACGCAACTCGGACAGCGTCTCCGGCAGTGGCATCACTGCGGCGAGGATCGTGGCGGGATCGGCTCCAATGACGATCGCGACCGGCATATCGCGTCCGATCGCCTTCCATTGCTGGTGATGGCGGGCGCCGCCGCGATGTGCGAGCCAGCGGATGATGGCGCTGTCGCGACCGAGCACCTGCATGCGATAGACGCCGACATTTTCATCCTGATCGGCCGTCGCGGAGTCAGGCGGCACGGTGATCACGAGCGGCCAGGTGATCAGCGGCGCCGGCTCGCCGGGCCAGCAGATCTGTATCGGCAGCTTTGCGAGATCGATATCCGGCCCCATCGTGACGCAGTCCTGGACCGGCGCCGCCGCGCGCGTGCGTGGGCGCGTCGCCAGCGCGGCGCGCGCAAGCGGGAGCTTGTTGAACGCATCCCTGATGCCGTTGGGAGGCCGCGGCGCGCGTAGTTCGGCCATCAGCGCGCCAAGCTCTTCGAGACGATCGGGCACGATGCCCATCCCCCATGCGATCCGCTCCATCGTTCCAAACAGATTGGTGAGGAGCGGCATGTCCGACGGACCACCGTCGGCCTTGACGGGCCGTTCGAACAATAGTGCCGGTCCGTGTGCCTCGAGCACGCGCTGGTGGATTTCCGTGATCTCGTGGACGACGGAGACCTTCTCGCGAATGCGTCGCAACTGGCCCCGGCTTTCAATGAAGTGCAGGAAGTCGGACAAGCCGCGAAAGCGGGGGACGTCACGTTGCAACTGGACCAGCTCCTCAAAAAAACAGAGCTAGCCGGGTTGATTTCGGGGTTCATTGTTCCGGCTCAAATACAGCGGCGTGCATTCCGTCCAGATGTGTGTCCATGAATGATCCCTCCGCCGCATCGCCCGGTCCGTTGCCGACGATTCCACCGCTCCTCGCGCTTGCCATGCGTCCGCTGCCGCTGTTGCCGCTGCAGCTCGTTCTCACCGCCGTCCTGCAGCGGATTCGCCGGCACAATCCGGCGATGTTCGAGCGGCTCGGCAACCACGCGCGGGCGCGGTTCGGCATCAGGCCCATCGATCTGCCGTTTGCCTTCGTGGTCGAGGCCAGGCCGCCGCGCCTGTCCGTGGTGCGCGACCTGCCGCGAAGTCTCGATGCGCGGATCTCGGCCTCGCTCGCCAATCTCCTGGCCCTGCTCGAAGGCCGGGTCGATGGCGATGCCTTGATGTTTTCGCGCGATCTCGCCGTCGAAGGCAACGTCGAGGCTGTGCTCGCGCTCCGCAATGCGATCGACGACGCCCAGCTCGATCTTGCCGCCGAGCTGTCCTCGCTGTTTGGCCCCTTGGGCGCGCCGGTGCGGCGCGCCTTCGAGGCCGCCCGCGGCCGCATGATCGGCCCATCGCAGCAAAGCGAGCAATGGAGATGATGGAGCTGATCTGCCCTGCCGGGACGCCGGCGGCGTTGAAGAGCGCCATCGAGGCCGGCGCCGACGCGGTCTATTGCGGCTTCAACGATGAGACCAATGCGCGCAATTTTCCGGGGCTGAATTTCAGCCGCGACGAGCTGCGCAAGGGCATCGCGCTGGCGCATGGCCGCGGGGCGAAGATCCTGGTGGCCATCAATACCTTCCCGCGCGCCGCCGCCGCCGACATCTGGCAGCGCGCGGTGGACGATGCGGTGAGTGCCGGTGCCGATGCGCTGATCCTCGCCGATATCGGATTGATGGACTACGCGGCGAGGCGCCATCCGAACCAGCGGCTGCACGTCTCGGTTCAGGCCGCGGCCGCGAATCCGGATGCCATCGCCTTTTACGCCGAGGCGTTCGGGGCTCGGCGCGTCGTGCTGCCGCGTGTCCTGAGCGTGCCGGAGATCGCCGAGATCACCCGGGAGACGACCTGCGAGACCGAGGTCTTCGTGTTCGGCGGGCTCTGCGTGATGGCCGAGGGGCGCTGCTCGCTGTCGTCTTATGCGACCGGCAAGTCGCCGAACATGCAGGGCGTCTGCTCGCCTCCAAGCCATGTCGCCTACGAACAGAGCGCGGAGGGGACGACGTCCAGGCTGGGCGGCTTCACCATCAACCGGTTCGGGGCGAACGAGCCTGCGGGCTATCCGACGCTATGCAAGGGGCGCTTCTCGACCGCAGAGGGCGCGGGCTACATCTTCGAGGATCCCGTCAGCCTCGATGCCACGACCCTGCTCAAGGGCTTGCGCGAGGCGGGGGTGACCGCGCTCAAGATCGAAGGCCGCCAGCGCGGCCGCGCCTATGTCGAAAGCGTGGTGCGTCATTTTCGTCATGCGCTCGCGGCGCTCGAGAGCGGAAGTGAGGCCGATATTGCCGGCCTGAAGCCGTTCACCGAGGGGCAGGCCTCAACTCTCGGCGCCTATCGCAAGACGTGGCGCTGATCCTTCGAACATGTGAGGTCCTTGCGATGCAACTCAGTCTCGGCCCGGTTCTGTACAATTGGGCGCCGGATCGCTGGCGGGACTTCTATTTCCGTATCGCCGACGAAGCGCCGGTCGACGTCGTAACCGTCGGTGAGATCGTCTGCTCGAAACGCTCGCCATTCTTCGCGCGCCACCTGCCGGCCGTGGTCGAACGGCTGCAAGGTGCTGGCAAGCAGGTCCTGCTGGGCTCGTTGATCCTGGTCTCGCTGCGGCGCGAGCGCCGTCAGACCGAAGAGCTGGCGGTGGCCGAGGGCGCCTTGGTCGAGGTGAATGATCTGACCTGTCTCAGGGCGCTCGCAGGCCGGCCGCACGCGATCGGGCCCTTCGTCAACATCTACAACGAGGCGAGTGCGGCCTTTCACGCCGCGCGCGGGGCGAAGCGCATCTGCCTGCCGCCGGAGCTGCCGCTGGCCTCGGTGGCGATGATCGCGCGAGCCGTTCCCGACGTCACGATCGAAATATTCGCGTTCGGCAGGGTGCCGCTCGCGATCTCCGCCCGTTGCTATCATGCGCGCCTTCACAAGCTGACCAAGGACAATTGCCGGTTCGTCTGTGAGAAGGACCCGGATGGTCTGCTCCTGAACACGCTGGAGCAGCAGGATTTCCTGACCGTCAACGGCGTGCAGACCCTGTCTCATACCTGCACCAATCTGCTGGGCGATGCCGGCATATTGCGCGACAGCAACGTCGGCTCGCTGCGCCTGTCGCCGCAGGATTGCGACATGGTCGCAGTCATCAGGACATTTCGCGACGTCTTGGACGGTCGCGAGGACGTCGATGGCGGCAACCGCCGCCTCGCGGCGGACTACCCGGGTGTGCCTTTCTCGAACGGGTTCCTGTGGGCGGAGCCGGGGCACGTGTATCGTCGTGCCCAATCAGCGGACGCGCAAATCGGAACTCCGCCAACGCCATAGAGGTGCGCGAGTCCTTGCAAGCGGCGGCGCAGGCCTCCCGGCGCGAGGCCGGAGCTCACGCACCACCAGGAACACTTTCGGCGGCGCCCCGTTAGCGCAGCAAACGCCGGGAGTTGTCCATGACCGACTATCCAAAGCCGCCTTATCCCTCGCAGCAGCAACCGATGCCTGGTTCGACGCGTGCGATGCAGCCGCGACCGGATCATGGCGAGGAGAGTTACAAGGGCGCCGGACGTCTGGCGGGAAAGAAGGCCATCATCACGGGCGGCGACAGCGGCATCGGCCGCGCGGTGGCGATCGCCTACGCTCGTGAAGGCGCGGATATCGTCGTCTCCTATTTGAACGAGGACGAGGATGCGGCCGAGGTCAAGGCGCTGGTGGAACGGGAGGGACGCAAGGTCGTCCTGATCCCAGGCGATATCAGCAATCCCGAGCACTGCCGCGCCATCGTGGATCGCACCGTCGAGGAGCTCGGCGGAATCGACATCCTGGTCAACAACGCGGCCCATCAGGCCACGTTCAAGGACATCGCCGATATCAGCGACGAGGAGTGGCAGCGGACGTTCGAGACCAACATCCACGCCATGTTCTATCTGACCAAGGCTGCCGTCCCCCACATGCGGCCGGGAGCCGCGATCATCAACACCGCCTCGGTGAACTCCGACATGCCGAACCCGAGCCTGCTGGCTTACGCCACCACCAAGGGAGCCATTCAGAATTTTACCGGCGGGCTCGCCCAGATGCTGGCCGAGAAGGGCATTCGGGTCAACGCAGTGGCCCCGGGTCCGATCTGGACGCCGCTGATTCCATCGACCATGCCGGGGGAAACCGTCAAGAACTTCGGCAAGCAGGTGCCGATGCAGCGCGCCGGCCAGCCCGCCGAGCTCGCGACGGCCTATGTCATGCTGGCCGATCCGCTCTCGAGCTACACTTCGGGAGCAACGTTGCCCGTCACCGGCGGCAAGCCGTTCATCTGATCGAACATGCCTGTCCGCGGCGGAGAAGAGAACCTTCGGGAGGACCGGGCGGCGCCGCGAGGGGGGCCGCCGATCAACCTGTCTCGATCAGCCTGCCTCAATCACGCTGCGTCAGAGGCCTTGGCGTTGACACCTTTGCGAAGGGCCACCGTGTTCAGCTTGGTATTGGCAGCCTTCTCCTCGTTCAAATTGGTCGTGAGGAAGCGCACGATGTCGTCGTGGCCGAGCTCTTTCGCCCAGGCAATCAGCGTACCGTAGCGGCACATCTCGTAGTGCTCCACGGCCTGTGCGTTCGCGACGATCGCGGCGTCGAGCACGGCCTTGTCCTCGATCTCCCCGGCGGTCTCGTCGGCTTCCTCGATGAGGCCGTCAATGGCCGGACAATGAGTGCCGCTCGGCTCCTTGCCGAGCTTGGCGAACACCTTGTCGAGCCGTTCGACCTGCTTGTTAGTCTCTTCCAGATGCGCTTTCAGCCCGGCGACGAGATCCCTGTTGGTCGCCTTGTCGATCATCTTCGGCAGCGCCTTCAGGATCTGCTGTTCCGCGTAATAGATGTCCTGCATGCCGTGCAGCAGCAGGTCTTCCATCGATTTGATGTCCTTGGTGAAGAATCCCATAAACGACGCCTCCTTTTCACAATGATGGCAGTGGAACGCCGCGCGGCCGTCGCTGTTCCATTCCTTGTGCAGATCGGGAGAGCCAAATGAGCGATGGAGTGGACCATCTTGCGAGCCTGCTCGGACGCGCGGCGATGGAGGTGTGGGGGGACATGCCTCGCGACATCCAGGAGGCGCTGTTTGAGACCGCCATGAAGGGACGTCCGACGGAGCGTGAGGAGCTTGCGCGGTTACTGCACGAGCGGCACCCGCGCACACTTCATCCGGCCCGGCCAAGCTGACGCGGCGGGCGGGAACGATCGCGCGAGCTCCTGATTGGTGAAATGGGTGGCGCGCTGCCGGATGGCTGGAATGAAGCCGCGGGAGGCGCAATCACCCCCGCCCCTGGATCAGATCTGTGAGCCGATCGACGTGACTGAGATGCATATCGGAAAATGGTACGACCCGATTTCGGAGCGGTGGATCGCGCCGCGCGAAACACGCGCCATCGCAGCAGATGATCGGTCGAGCGCGGAGCAAGTAGCGGAGACTCACAAGAGAGAAGAGGCGCAGCGGATATGGAATCTGCTGGTCGACTGCTGCGCACGCGGATGATGTCAGGCCCGCCAGCATGACGCATTCGCTCTGTGCGGGTTCTGGCGCCCGGCGGATGCCGCGGTCGACGATCGCCCCCGCAACGAATTCTCCTTGCCGACGCAGCGACACGAATCGACAGTTCTAGCCAGTCCTTCCGCGCTCGGCTGGTGCAGGTCGCTGCCGTCATGGCAGGTGCCTTGGCGACGCCTTCAGCTGGATTTTGCGCGGGGCAGGCCAGCGTTTCCGTCAACGCTGATCTCGACGACGTCCGGAACGGATCGGTATATTACCACCCCGATTGCAGGCCGGCACCGGAACAAGGATCAGACGATGGACGATACGATTGGCTTTCCCGACCCCGGTCTCGACCTGTCGGACGGGTTCAAGCCGCATACCTCGCATTGGGGCGTGTTCTCCGCGCGTCAGGGCGCGGCCGGGCTGGAGGTCAGGGCCTATGCGGGCGATCCCGATCCGAACGGCATCATCGACAATTTTCCCGGCGCGCTCCGGCACCAGGCGCGCATCGCCCAGCCGGCGGTCCGCCGCGGCTGGCTCGAGCGCGGCCCGGGCCCCGACGATCGCCGCGGCCGCGACGAGTTCGTCTCCGTCAGCTGGGAGAAGGCGCTCGACCTCCTCGGCGACGAGCTGTGCCGCATCCGCGACACGCGCGGGCCGGGCGCCGTGTTCGGCGGCTCCTATGGCTGGTCGAGCGCCGGCCGCTTCCATCACGCCCAGAGCCAGGTGCATCGCTTCCTCAACACCGCGATGGGCGGCTATGTGCGCTCGGTCAACTCCTATTCCTCCGGAGCGTCCTCGGTACTGCTGCCGCAGATCCTGGCCGGCTACGAGGATATTACCAAGCGCAACGTCACCTGGGAGCAGATCGCTGATCATACCGAGGTCGTGCTGGCATTCGGCGGCATGGCGCTGAAGAACTCGATGGTGGCCGGTGGCTCGATCAGCAAGCATGTCGAGCGCGGCGCGATGGCGGCTGCGCGCCGGCGCGGCTGCGAATTCGTCCTGGTCAGCCCCCTCCGCGACGATCTGCCGGTCGAGGCCGGCGCCGAATGGATGACCTGCGTGCCCGGCACCGATACTGCGCTGATGCTCGGCATCGTCCACACGCTCGTGAGCGAAAGCCTGCACGACCAGGCCTTCCTCGATCGCTACACCGAGGGGTGGCCGGTCTTCCTGCGCTATCTCACCGGCGAGAACGACGGGCAGGCCAAGCACGCCGAATGGGCCGCCGCAATCTGCGGCGTGGAGGCGGATGCGATTCGCAAGCTGGCGCGGCGTCTTGCCGGAAAGCGCGCGCTCATCACCGTCTCCCATTCGCTTCAGCGCGCCGAGCATGGCGAGCAGCCGGTGTGGATGGGGATGGTGCTGGCGGCAGCGCTCGGCCAGATCGGCCTTCCCGGCGGCGGCTACGCCTATTCGTTGGGTGCGATCGGCTATTACGGCCGCCGCGTCAACGACGTGCCGGGGCCGACGCTGGGGCAGGGCCGCAACGGTGTTGCCGATTTCATCCCGGTGGCGCGCATCGCCGACATGCTGCTCAATCCCGGCAGGACGTATCGCTATAACGGCGAGACGCGCACCTATCCGGACATTCGTCTGGTCTACTGGGCGGGCGGCAATCCCTTCCATCACCACCAGGACATCAACCGCTTGCGCAAGGCGTTCGCGCAAGTAGACACATTCGTCGTGCACGAGCTTGCATGGACCGCCACAGCCCGTCACGCCGACATCGTGCTGCCCTCGACGATGACGCTCGAACGCGAGGACATCGGCTATTCGAGCAACGATCCGCTCATGGTCGCGATGCACCGGATCGCCGAGCCGTTCGGACTCGCGCGCGACGACTACGAGATCTTTGCCGATCTTGCCGAACGCCTCGGGGCGCGCGAACCCTTCACCGAAGGACGCACGTCGCGGCAGTGGCTGGAGCATCTCTACGAGCCGACCCGCGCCTCGCTGGCCAAGCGCGGCCTCGAGGCGCCAAGTTTCGACGAGTTCTGGGCGCGCGGCAGCCTGGTCGTGCCGCAGCAGCCCGACGACGGCGGCCGGCTGCGCCGCTTCCGCGAGGACCCCGTCAATCACGCTTTGCCGACGCCGAGCGGGCTGATCGAGATCTTCTCGGCCAAGATCGCAGGTCATGGCGATGCGGATTGTCCCGGCCATCCGGTCTGGCTCGACAAGACCGATACGCCCAAGCCCGGAGCGCCGTGCTTCCTCGTCGCCAACCAGCCGGTGACGCGCCTGCACAGCCAGCTCGATTTCGGCGGACATTCGCTTGCCGCAAAACATCGCGGCCGCGAGGTCGCGCGTATGAACCCGGTTGATGCGGCCGCGCGCGGCATCAAGGATGGCGACATCATTCGCCTGTTCAACGAGCGCGGCGCGTGCCTTGCCGCCGTCCACGTCACCGACGGTATCGCGCCCGGCGTGGTTCAGCTTCCGACCGGCGCGTGGTACGATCCGATGGATCCCGAAGACGAGGCGCCGCTTTGCGTTCACGGCAATCCGAACGTGCTGACCCGCGACGTCGGCACCTCGTCCCTGGCGCAGGGCTGCACCGGCCAGCTGACGACCGTCGAGGTCGAGAAGTTCACGGGCAATCTGCCGCCGATCCGGGCGTTCGATCCGGTGTAGCGGCGTCGGTATTGCGCTTTCGTGCCCCGGACGCAGCGCAGCGTCTCTTCGACGATGCGCCGCGTCCGGGGCCCATCTCACCGCAAGCTACAGTGGAGTGTTCTGTGTCCCGGCTCTGCGCCGCAACGCTCGCGCGTTGCAGCTCGTCCGGGACACGAGGATTTGCAGCGACGAGATCGGGAGCCGCAGACAAGTTGAGGCACACGCCTCGGGATCCCCGTCGTTCGTCGCTCGCCGGATCAGCTATGCAGCGGCGCTGGCGATCCAATCCCTCTCCGGAGACGCGCGCCGCCTCGGCTGCGCTTCGACCACGAGCTGCCCGCCCACATTGGCAAGGCGCCAGCGCGCCGGAGATTGACCGCTGATGCGCTTGAACACGGTCGAAAAATGCGCCTGTGTGCTGAAGCCCACGGCAAGCGCGATGTCCGCCAATGGCCGCTCGGTGGTCGCGAGCAGCATCTTGGCATGCTCGACCCGCTGCGTGAGCAGATATTCGCGGGGACGATAACCGGTCGCGGCACGGAATTGCGCCGCAAAGTGCATCCTGGACAGGCCGGCGACATTGGCGAGCTCGGACAGGCTGATGCAGCGGTCGAAATGATCGGCGATGTATTGCTCGACGCGACGCAAGCGCCATTTCGGCAATGCATTGACCCTGACGCGCGGCAACTCCATCCGAGTGAGATGCATCGCCAAGGTCTGGCCGATGCAGCGCGTAAACTGTCGATCCGCCGCATCACCATGTTCGACCAGCGCCCTGGCGAGCTCGGCAGCGAGCGGGTCGCGCAACAGCACGAGGTCGTTCAGCCCGTCGGCGTGCGCTGGAAGATGGTCCGTGGAGATGTGCACGTGCAGGAATGCGCACGGCGACTGGAATTGTGCGCCGAGCGGCTTCGACGGGGCGGTGACGTAAAGCGACCCCGCCGGCATGGCGCCTTCAAAGAGGATCCGGCCATCCCGTGTCAGCTTCACGCGCGTGGCCTTCAGGGCAATGCCGACGAAATAGCGATCGTCCGGTGTCGTCGTTTCGTGCGACGAGGTGCCCTGCGGATCATCCCATCGCGAGATCGTGATGTCTTCGGCCATGTCCTCCGGAGCGCGATCGATCTGACGCCATTGGCTCTCCCGGGCGATCGCCTGTGTAGTGCGAAGACCACCATGATCCTGCGGGAAGGCCGGAAGATCAATCCAGGCATGCGCCACTTGCAAGTTGCTCGACATCGTCGTCCCTCCTGGTTTTGCCGTCGCTTGCAACGGCCGGCAGGCGCGCAAACCAATGATTTCCATGCTGAGAGGATAAACGTGAGCTGGCCAGGACGCCCGTTAGGGGTGATTAGGAAGTGTTAGATTCTGTGGGCGTGCATCAGGTGTGACAGCTCGTCGCAGACGGGCTGATTAGAACCAATTTGTCATGCATTTGCGCGGACAGGAGGGGCCTGAGGCGAGCGCATCGCGTAGACCGACGCGCCGGTGCTAGACCGCTGCAACGCCTTCGCTGGACCTCGCAGTGGCGCCTTGTATAGTTGCGCCGCGTTTCGAAGAAGCAGTCAAGATGAGCGCGATGTGACCGAGCTTTCGGCAGGACATGGCCGCCCCAGTGGCGGCACGGGCCCCATCCTTGATCTCGATGCCGTCTCGTTCGGACCATTCTCGCTCCGCTCGCGGCTGCTGGAGAAGGACGGTGTTCCTGTCAAGCTAGGCAGCCGGGCGATAGACATTTTGCGCCTGCTCGTCAGTCGTGCCGGCGAGGTGGTGCCGAAGAACGAGATTCTCAGCTACGCGTGGTCCGGCCTCTCCGTCGAGGAGATCAGCTTGCGGGTCCATGTCGCGGAGCTGCGCAAGGCGCTCGGCGACGGCAAGGATGGCGTCCGCTACATCACCAACATCCCGAGCCGGGGCTATTGCTTCGTTGCGCCGGTGCGGCGAGGCGAACGCGCCGGGCTGCCTGTGCCGGCATCGCGGTCGCCCGAAACGTCGGCCCCTCCACCGTCTCTGCCGCATCGCCTGGACCGGATGGTGGGGCGGGACGACGTCGTGGCCCAGCTGGCAACGCGCCTGCTCCGCGATCGCTTCGTCACGCTCCGAGGGCCGGGCGGCATCGGCAAGACCACCATTGCGGCCGCGCTCGCTCATGACATGTGCGACAGGTTCGAGGGCAGCGTCCATTTCCTCGAACTAGGTCCGCTGCAGGACGCCGCGCTGGTCGCGAGCACGGTTGCCGCCGCGCTGGGCCTCGTCGTGCATCACAACGACCCCGCAGGCAGCATCGTCAATTTTCTGCGCGGCCAACGGCTGCTTCTCGTGCTCGACAGCTGCGAGCATGTCATCGACGAGGTCGCGCGTCTCGCAGAAGCCATCTACCGCGAGGCGCCTGGCGTCGCCATTCTCGCGACCAGCCGCGAATCGCTGCTGGTGGAGGGGGAGCAGATCTTCGAGCTGGCGCCCTTGCCCGGCCCGCCGCAGGATGCCCGCCTCACCGTCGGCGAGGTGCTGGATTATCCCGCTGCGCGGCTATTCGTGGACCGTGCCGTCGCGGCGGGCCATCGGGATGCCATCACGGACGAGGATGCCGACGTCCTGGTCCGGATCTGCGGCAAGCTCGACGGCATCGCGCTCGCGATCGAGCTGGCTGCCGCGCGCGTCGGTCTCTACGGATTGCGCGAGATGGCGGTGCTGCTCGACAGCCATCTCCAGCTCGAATGGCGCGGGCGGCGAACGGCGCCGCCGCGCCAGCAGACGCTCGGCGCCACGCTCGATTGGAGCTTTGGTCTGATCGGCGAGAGCGAGCGTATCGTGTTTCGGCGTCTCGCCGTCTTCGCGGGCCCCTTCACGTTGCAGGGCGCGGTCGCGGTGGCTGCTGACGCGGCGACGACGGAGGATCGCGTCGTTCATGCGCTGGAGCAACTCGTGGTCAAGTCGCTGGTGTCGGCGCAGCCGGACGGCGCGTCGCGGCGCTATCGCCTGCTGGATGCAACGCGTGCCTATGCCATGCAGAAGCTGGCTGATAGCGGCGAGACCAACACGATCGCGCGCCGCCATGCCGGATATGTCCAACGCATGCTCGAAGCCGGCATGACGGAGCCGGGCAGCCGCGATCCGGCGTCCCGGGCGCAGGAGCGGGCGGGCCTGCTCGCCGACGCTCGCGCGGCACTGGCATGGAGCTACGCCAATGCTGACGGCGCCGGCCTGCGCGTTCCGCTGGCGGGCAGCTGCACGAGGCTGTTCGTCGAGCTCAGTTTGCTGAGCGAAGCGCGCATATGGTCCGATCGGGCACTCGCAACGCTCGACGTGGCCGAGCGGGCCGGCAGATGGGAACTCGAGCTCCAGTCGACGCTTGGTCATGCCCTCATGTTCACCGAGCGCAACGGCGAGCAGGCGGAAGCGGCCCTCAGGCGGGGGCTGGAGATTTCGGAAGCACTCGCCGACCATGCCAATACATTCCGGCTGCTGTCGCGGCTGAATATGTTCTACCGGCGGACGGGTGGTTATCGGCATCTTGTGCCAACTGCGCGTCACGCCGAGCGGATCGCGCGCCTGATCGGCGATACCGCGGGCGTTGCCGGCAGCAAGGCGCTGCTCGGCGTGTCCTATCATCTCACCGGAGACCAGCTCGAGGCGCGGGCCCATCTCGACGAGGGACTGCGCGACGATGACGCGCTGCGCGGCACGCAGCCCGGACATTTCGCCTATTCGCGCACGCCTCAGATTCCGCTCGCCCGCGTGCTATGGCTGCGCGGCTTTCCCGATCGCGCGCTGGAATGTGTCCGCCCGCTCGTCGGCGCGTCAGCGCCGCGCGACGTGGTCATGCATTGTATCGCATTGTGCTGGTCCGCCTCGGTGTTCGGCTGGGTTGGCGACTGGTCCTCCGTCGAGACCATGACCGGCCGCCTTGCAAGGCATGCGAACCTGCACGGGCTCGTCCCTTATGAAGCCGTCGCGAGCGGCTTTCGGGCGCAGACCATGTTGGCCCGCGGCGAGGTCACCGGCGCTATCGATCTGTTGCGAACTGCGCTCCCGCGTCTGCACGCGGATCACTACGAACTCTATGCATCGGCATTCGCCGCCGATCTGTCGCAGGGTTTGGCGGCACTCGGACGGCTGCCGGAAGCGCGGGAGCTGTTGGACGAGACCGTTGCGCGGATCGAGCAGGAAGGCGGAGCCTTCGACATGCCGGAGCTGCTCCGTCTGCGGGGAGAACTCGAGGCCCATGACGGGAATCTCGCAGCCGCCGAGGCAAGTCTGATCGCGTCGGCGACGCTCGCCGAGCACCAGGGCGCATTGTCCTGGCGGTTGCGAACCGAGATGTCGCTGGCGCGTCTGCGAGACCGGCAGGGTGCGCCAGATTCGCTTGAGCGGCTCGCCAGCACCTACGCCCGTTTCTCAGAGGGGTTCGAGACTGCCGATCTCAAGGCGGCACGGCTGATGCTGGATCAGCCGGCCTGATCACGCGCGGTCCGAAACCCGGGCCTAGCCGTTGGCCAGTCGCGCAAGGAAGTGGCGAACGAGCGCGGCGATCTCGTCGGTGGCTTCATCCAGCGCGAAGTGGCCTGCTTCCAGGATGTGAACCTCGGCCTCCGGCACATCGTCGCGATAGGCTATGGCGCCGGCGACGGTGAAGGACGGATCGTATTTGCCCCAGACCACCAGCGTCGGCGGCCGCGTCTTGCGCAACCAGTCCTGCCATTTGGGATAGGAGGCGATGTTGGTCCGGTAATCCAGGAACAACGTGGTCTGGACCTCGGCCTGGCCGGGACGCGTCAGGAAGGCGTATTCGTCGCTCCAGGTGTCGGGGTCGTAGCGTTCGGGGTGCGGAGTTGAGCCGAGGTGCCGCTGACGCGTCGCCGTCAGCGAGGTGAAATTGGCCTTGAGCGCCTCGAGCTCGTGTGCCGGATCGGCCCAGTACCTGCGACGCGCTTCCCAGAGCGGGCTCAAGCCCTGCTCGTGCGACACCGCGTTCTGGATGATGAGTCCGCGGACACGTTCCGGATGCGCCAGCGCCATGCGAAAGCCGACAGGACCTCCGTAGTCCTGCATGAACAGCACGTATTTGCCGAGACCGAGCTTCGTCGTGAGCTCGCCGATCACGCCGGCGATGTTGTCGAACGTGTAGGTGAAAGCGGACGGCGGCGGCGCGCTGCTGTTGCCGAAGCCGGGATAATCAGGTGCGATCACGTGATATCTGTCGGCGAGCAGCGGCAGCAGAGGCTCCCACATCCGCGACGAGGAGGGGAAGCCGTGCAGCAGCAGCACGGTCGGCGCGTCGGCGGGCCCGGCCTCGCGGTAGAAAATCTCGAGGCCCTGGATATCGACGGTATGATAGCTGATCGAACGCCGGCTCGATCGCAGGTCTTGTGCCGAGGCCTGTACGGCCGCGCAGGCCAGGGCCGCCGAGACTGCAAGGGTAACTGGAACCTTCATGTCATTGCTCCGATGGCACACGTCGTTGGTTGCTCGCACCTGCAATCTGCACCCGAGGCCGTGTGTTGGCTCGTTATGTATTGTTAGGCGTTGAGATGCAGAGTGGTCGCCGCTCCCGTGGATGCTCGTCTCTACTCGAAGACGGCGTCGAAGATTTCCACGTCCATCAGCACGGGCTTGGCGATCACCGTTCCGTCAGGCTGCAGCGTCTGCGCGCGTCGAAGTGTCGGCACCACGATGCCGCCGAAGCTGTCATGAGCCCAGGAGTAATGCGCGACTCTGTTCCCGAAGAGATCGTGGTCCGTCCGCCGTTGCAGGGCGCTCTCGTCGAAATAGAAAACCTGGTCGGGCGCGAGCGTGATGAGGTGCGGGGGAAATTGTGCCCGAAGCCGCTGCCACGTTTCGGCGCCCTCACGCCAGGGCGGCAGTTCCTCCACCTTGACATCGGGGTGGGCGAGCAGGAATGGGCTGGTCAGATAGTTCCAGATCGCAACGCCGCAGAAGAAGACCAGGTGCAGTTCGTCCGCAAGCGCAGGCAGGCCGACCTCGGCAAACGCGAGGCTCGGGTTGCGCCAGGTCCGCAGGACTTCACCATCCGGGCTCTCGATCGTGATCGCGTCGGGTTGAAAGGAGCCAGAGTGTTCGCCCCCGGTGATGCCGGTGAACCGGAGCGACTGCGCGCGGGTCGAGCCTTCCGCGGTCACGTCCTTGAATTCCCGGGCATGTCCGGCGCTGGAGAACAGCGATCCGCCGACGGAAAGGTGGAGCGTAAACCGCTTCAAGCTGTTCCAGTGGGCCAAGCCGCCGCTGGCATCGATTACGTCGTCAAGAAGCGCCATGTCCCGCCATATCCACCATGAAGTATCGCCACCATGGCGGGGCGCAGGCGGCTTGGCGTGTTAGAAGTTGTTAGGACTTGCGAGCGCGTGCGTCGGCGGTATCTCGTTGAAGATGCTGTTAATTCAGGGCGGCGAGGAGGCCCTTTGCTGCGACCAGATCGCGGGTCTGGAGCCCCTCCTGGTAGTGCGCGACGAGCGGGGCGAGCAAGTCGCGTGCGTCGCCGGCTTTTCCGGCCTGGCGCCAGATGCGGCCGAGGCTGATCGCGCCTCGGAGCTCCCAGCCGACCGCACATTGTCGCTGCGCCAGATCGAGCGATGCGCGCAAGCAGCTCTCGGCCTCCACGGCGCTGCCCGACCGGGCGAGGATGTCGCCCTTGACCCTGAGCATCTCCGGCATGTCAAAGGACTCCCCATGATCGGGGATCTGGGCGATCGCCTCGTTGATCGTCTGCAAGGCTTCGTCGGGCTGATTCTGGGAAGCGAGACCCTCCGCGAGCGCGGTCGCAAACACGGTCGTCATGATCCGGTGCCGTGTCGCGTACAACGTCGCCTGACTGCGGCGAAGGTGCTCGATGCCCGCGGCAACGTCGCCGCGGCGCAGCAACAGCTCGCCCTTCTGGCCGATGCCGACCGCGTGATAGGGCCCGAGGAAGTGCCGCGCCGAATGGTCGATCAGCCGCTCGATCAGGATTTCGGCGTTGTCCCAGTCGCCGACCCAGAGGAACACGTAAATCGTCCAGACCAGGGAGATGCCGAGGGTCAGCGGCTGTTCGAGCAACTCGGCCTCGCGAACGGTGTATCTGGCGGCCTCGACCGCACGCTCGGGCCGGCCGGTGAGCCAGAGTCCGCGCGCCAGCGCCACCAGCGCAACGATGCGGTCGTCATACCCGAGATGGCCGATGTTCAGCCGTTGCGAGCCGGGATTGTGCACCATCGCGCTCTCGCAGAACCGAACCGCCTTGTCCTGGTTGCCGATCAGATGATGCGCGACGCCCAGCATCCATTCGACGTTGAACGTGGCGGCGGGGTCGTTGAGTTTTCGCGCGACGCTCTCGCCCTGTTCGCCGATTCCGAGCGCGCCGTGAAAATCTCCGACTCTGGTGAGGTAGATGTGCAATCCGCGCAGCAGCCAGAGCTGCCAGTGCAGGTCCTCGAGCTCCCGGGCAAGCTGGAGACTTCGCGTGAACGCCGACCGGACCGCTTCGGTGTTGCCCTGCGTGAACATCACGGAGACGCCAAGCGCGGCCTGCAAGGTCATCTCCTGGCGGCCGTCCACGGCGCTCATATCGAGTGACGCCAGAGCCTGCCGGGTCCAGCGGTAGCATTCCGTCAGCAAGGTCAGTTCGAGGAAGAACTGCGCCGCCGAGGCCGCCAGATCCACGCCGATCGTCCGATCGCCGCTCTCCGAAAAGCTGAAGGTCAGCGCGGCCCTGACATTCGGCAAATGGTCGGCATAGGGCAGGAAACCGCCCGCGCTCTGCATGCCCCTGGATTTGACGGCGATGTCGTGCAGGAAGTCGCGGAAATATTCGGCGTGGGCGCGCGCGACGCGGTCCGCCTCCCCGTTCTCGCCGAGCTTGTCCGCAGCGAAGGCGCGGGTGGTGTCGAGCAGGCGGTAGCGCAGCCTGCGCTCCGCAGGCGAGGTCGCGATGAGGGATTTGGACAGCAGGTTCGAAATCGCCTCGGTGGCTTCGGGCTCGCTGATCCCCTGGCAGGACGCGATGGCAAGCGCGGCCTCCAGCGTGAACGGCCCGACGAAGACCGACAATCCGCGCAGCGTCGCGCTTTCGGCCGGCGGCAGCAGGTCGTAGCTCCAGGCCAGCGCCGCGCTCAAGGTCTGATGGCGCGGAATTGCGGTGCGCCGTCCCCGCCACAGCAGCGAGAAGCGGCTGTCCAGCAGCGAGGCGGTCCCGGAAATGCCATAGGCGTTCACACGTCCGGCCGCGAGCTCGATCGCGAGCGCAATGCCGTCCAATCGCCGGCAGATCTCGGCGACGAGCGGCGCGTCCTCCTCGCGGAGTTCGAATTCGCTCAGACTCTCGGCAATGCGTTCCACGAAGAGCTGGGTTGCGGGATAGGCAAGGATGTCAGCGATGCCGAGCCCGTCGCGCTCCGGCGGGCAATCCAGCGGAAACAGCCGATGGACCCGTTCACCTTCTGCGCGAAAGGATTCGCGGCTGGTGGCCAGGATATGCAGCTGCGGCACCTCGCGGACCAGGCGCTCAGCCAGAGGGGCGAGTTCGTCGAGGATATGCTCGCAACTGTCGAGCACCAGCAGGATGCGCCGGCTGCGCAGGACGGTCAGCAGATCCGGTATCGGGTCCTCCGAACTGACGGTCAGGCCCAGCGCGGCTGCAATCGTGCCGGGGACGAGCCGGGCATCCGTCAGCGCGCCGAAATCGACGAAACACACCTGGCCGCCGAACGCCGTGAGTGCGCCCTGCGCGACAGCGAGTGCGACCGACGTCTTGCCGATCCCGCCAGGGCCGACGATCGTGACGAAGCGATGCTGGGCAAGCTCGGCCGAAATCCTCTCGACCGCACCGTCCCGGCCGATCATCTTCGCGAGCGGCGAGGGCAGCGAGGAAGGCGAAGCGGCGGGCGGGCTCGTCCGGCTCTCCGATGCGACAGGCCGGAGCAGCGGAGCCGCGAAACAATAGCCGCGCCCGGGGACGTTGACGACGTAGCGGGAGCTTTCGCCGGCATCGCCCAAAGCCTTGCGCAGCGTCGTGATGTGAAAGCGCAGGCTGCCTTCGTCCACGTTCACGTCGGCCCAGATGCGCTTGATCAGCTCCCGCTTGTCAATGACCTCTCCGGCGCGCTCGGCGAGAAAAATCAGGATGTCGAGCGCACGGCCGCCGAGGTGAAGCGGGGCGCCGTCCTTTTCGAGCAGCCGCGATTTCACGAACAGGCGGAACGGCCCGAAGGCAATAACCGAATCCTGCTCGTTAGTGTCCGGCACGGGCCAACAATTCCAATCAATGAGCTGAAGTCTGCAATTTGATTACCAGATCGAGGCGTCCAGTAAACCGGCCGAAAGTGGCGAAATCGCGTGGCGACCACTGATCGCAGCGGGACGTGCGTGGCAAATTTTGCTTAAACGCGAGCAGTTTACGACGCGACCGCGACAATTCGTCAGCGCACCTGACCCTCGAGGCACGGGTGCCCGCCGCGAGATTCTGGCGCCGCCGATCATAACAGAATCTTGCAACGTCTAACGGGCAAAACGCACGCGGTGCATCCAGTATGGCCGTCGAGAGAGATCCTGTTTCAACGGGGAGGCTATGATGTCCGGTATCGGTGCTCGACCGAACGACCACGTCGTTCGACCTCAATTCGTGCCCAGTCTCGATGATCAGTCGCGTGATTGGGAACTCGTGCTGCGCGAGTCCCACCATCGCATGAAGAACACGCTGACGCTGCTCGGTGCGTCGGTCCGCCGCGACTTCACGCGCGCAAGTAAAAAGGATGTGTCGCAGGCGGTGGACCGGCTCGAGCGGCGCATCGTCGCCTTCGGCCGGCTCTATCAGCTCCTGTCCGACAACGATGATCCATCGGCGGTCGCCGTGGAGCCGTTCTTCGAAAACCTGTGTGGAGCCCTCTCCGAAGCGGTGCTGGAGCCGGCAGGCATTTGTTGCGAAGCCGCGATCGAGAGCGGCGGGCTGCCGGCCGCTCAATGTCATCGGCTCGCGCTGATGCTCACCGAGCTGGTCACCAACGCGGCAAAGCACGCTTTCCCGAACAGAACCGATGCGCTGATCCGCATCGAATTGGCGAACCGCGACGGCGCATGGCTCTGCACGGTGGCCGACAACGGCATTGGTGCGACCGGCCCGCTTCAGGGCACCGGCAGCCGGATCCTCGAAGGGCTCGCACGCAGCATCCACGCGCGACTGCACGGCGAGGCGGGGCAGGGCGGCACGCGGGTGACGATCGTGATGCCGACTGTCCCATGAGCCCTTCAGCGTCTGCAACCGCGTCTCACATCAGGGAGTTCAACATGACAGCCATCGAAATCGATCGCGAAACCGGGACCAGGCCCTCGACATCGCGCAGCGTTGACTTGAAGCTCGAGGTCGTCGTGATCCCAGTGTCCGACGTCGACCGTGCCAAGGCGTTCTACGCGCGCCTCGGCTGGCGGCTGGACGCCGATTTCTCGTCGGGCGAGGACTGGCGCGTGATCCAGTTCACGCCGCCGGGCTCGGCCTGCTCGGTGATCTTCGGCAGGAACGTGACGGCCGCAGCGCCCGGCTCGGCGCGAGGCCTGTACCTGATCGTCTCCGATCTCGAAGCCGCCCGGCAGGACCTGCTCGACCGCGGTGTCGAGGTCAGCGCGCCATTCCACGGTGCCGGCGACGTTCATGCCGGGCGCGACGAGCCGTATCTGTTCGGCAGCGTTCGGGTCGGCGGGGCCGATCCGAAGCGCGGCAGCTACAGCTCGTTCGCATCGTTCAGCGACCCCGACGGCAATGGCTGGCTGTTCCAGGAGGTCACGACACGACTGCCCGGGCGCATCGCGAGCGGCGCCACGACATTCGCTTCGACGACCGATCTGGCGGCGGCGCTGCGCCGCGCGGCGGCCGCGCATGGCGAGCACGAGACGCGGACCGGCGGACACGACGAGAACTGGCCGGACTGGTATGCCGACTATATCGTCCGCGAGCAGGCTGGCCAGCCGTTGCCGTCGTGAATTGCAGCCAGCGCATCTCCTGACTTGGCCGATACGGCGCGCGACGACTGACGTCGTCGCGCGCCGTGCCACATCGGTATCGCCCGTTCTGGTTCATCGCGCGGACTCGCAAGGGCTAACGCGGCCTAACGAGCCATAACGCGCAAATCGGAATGGCCCGTGCCAACGTCTTGCACAGGACGAACCGACGTGTCGCGCTCGAAACGACACCGGTCGAAGCAAGGGAGATCCAGAAATGACGACCCAAATCCGGCCCGACATCCTCAAACCAGACCGCCGTCAGTTGCTGAGCCAGGCCGCGATGGTCGCGGTTGCCGCCAGCGTGTCGAGCCTGCTGCCGCTGCAGCCGGCAAAAGCGGCTGCGAGCGGCGCAATCCGCCCCTTCCGCGTCGACGTGCCCGAGGCGGATCTGCTCGACCTTCGCCGTCGTCTCTCGGCCACACGCTGGCCCGATCGCGAGATCGTCACCGATCAATCGCAGGGCGTGCAGCTGAAGACGGTGCAGGCGCTCGTGCGTTACTGGCAGAGCGACTACGACTGGCGCAGGATCGAGGCGCGGCTGAACGCGCTGCCGCAATTCCTCACCGACATCGACGGTGTCGACATCCATTTCATTCACGTCCGCTCGCGGCACGAGAATGCGCTGCCGATGATCGTCACACATGGCTGGCCCGGCTCGATCATCGAGCAGATGAAGATCGTCGGCCCGCTCACCGATCCGACCGCGCACGGCGCCAGCGCCGCGGACGCGTTCGATCTGGTGATCCCCTCGCTTCCAGGGCACGGCTTCTCGGGCAAGCCGACGGAGCTCGGCTGGGATCCCCAGCGTATCGCGCGCGCGTGGATCGAGCTGATGAAGCGGCTCGGCTACAGCCGCTATGTCGCACAAGGCGGCGACTGGGGTAATGCCGTCACCGAGCAGATGGCGCTGATCGCACCGCCCGAGCTGCTCGGCATTCACACCAACATGCCCGCGACCGTCCCCGACGACATCGCCAAGGCACTTCAGCCGGGCGGCGTGCGGCCGCCGGATCTCTCGACCGACGAGCGCATCGCCTACGACCAGCTCGACGATTTCTACAAGCATGGTCTCGGCTACGCGATCGAGATGTCGAACCGGCCGCAGACGCTCTACGGACTCGTGGATTCGCCCGCGGGTCTCGCCTCCTGGATGCTCGACCACGACGCACGCAGTGCCGCAATGATCGCGCGCGTCTTCGACGGAAAGACCGAAGGTCTGTCACGGGAGGATGTCATCGACAACATCACGCTCTATTGGCTCACCAACACCGCGGTATCGTCGGCGCGGCTCTATTGGGAGAACAAGCTGGTGTTCTTCGCGCCCAAGCACGTCAAGATACCGGTCGCTGTGAGCGTCTTTCCGGACGAGATCTACGCCGCGCCGCGGAGCTGGGCCGAGAGGGCCTATCCCAAGCTGCTCCACTACAGTCGTCTCGAAAAGGGTGGACATTTCGCTGCCTGGGAGCAACCCGCCCTGTTCTGTACGGAGATGCGCACCGCGTTCCGTCCGCTGCGGCAATCGATCTGAAGCGCGAACACATGCATCAGGGAGTACAAGAGATGAATCGTCCCGAACGCAATCTCACGACCGGTGACATCCGACTGGAGCGCCGGCTGCCATCATACTGGCGCGTCACCTTCGATATGCCGCCGGTGAATATTTTCGGGCCGAAGCAGCTTCCGCTGCTGGGCGACATCGTCACGGCGATCGAGACAGATCCGGACGTGAAGGTTGTGGTGTTCGACAGCGCCGTCGAGGGCTTCTTCATGACCCATTACGATTTCCTCGCCCCGCTGGAAGAGTCATTGAGCATCCCGCCCGGGCCGACCGGTCTGCAAGCGCTGCCCGACATGCTGGTCCGCCTCAGCCGTGCGCCGGTGGTCTCGATTGCCACGATCCGAGGCCGCGCCACCGGCGTCGGCAGCGAGCTCGCGCTCGCCAGCGACATTCGCTTTGCCAGCCGCGAGAAGGCGATCCTGTCGCAATGGGAGGTCGGCGCGGGCCTCGTGCCCGGTGGCGGGCCGATGGCGCGGTTGCCGCGCCTGATCGGCCGCGGCCGCGCGCTCGAAGTGCTGCTCGGCGCTGACGACATCCACGGGGATCTCGCCGAGCGCTATGGCTACGTCAACCGGTCCTTGCCGGATGCCGAGCTCGACGGTTTCGTCGAGGCGCTTGCGATGCGCATCGCGTCCTTCGACAAGGAGGCGATCACCGAGACCAAGCGCCTCGTCGACGTCGCCAGCCTGCCGTCCGATGCCGAGATCAAGCCGGAGTGGGATGCGTTCCTGGCGGCGCTCGGCCGGCCTGCGAGCCAGAGCCGGATCAAGGCGCTGATGGCGCGCGGCTTCCACCGCGCGGGCGATGTCGAGAACCGGCTCGGTTTCCATGTCGGGCAGATCGGCACCTAGCTGACGGAACCGCTGCGGCGTTCGGTCGGTTGGAACGGTGACGGGCGGTCGTGCCAATGTCGCCTTTCACCGGTACCGAACGCCGGTGCTGAAATCAAACGAGGAGAATTTGAGATGATCCGCAAGGCAACGGCAGTCTGGAAGGGCACCGGTCGCGATGGGACCGGCCATTTGACGAGTGAATCCGGCGTGCTCGCGCAGACGCCCTATTCGTTCAAGACCCGCTTCGAGAACGAGAAGGGGACCAATCCCGAGGAGTTGATCGCGGCGGCCCATGCAGGGTGTTTTACGATGGCGCTGGCCTTTGGCCTTCAGATGGCAGGTTTCACGCCGGACGAGCTGTCGACGGAAGCCGCGGTGACGCTCGAGCCCGAAGGCAAGGGCTTCAAGATCAGCAAGTCCGCGCTGACCTTGCGTGCAAGGGTGCCGAACCTCGACGAGGCCGGCTTTGCGAAGTTCGCCGGCGAGGCCGAGAAGAATTGCCCGGTGTCGAAGGTGCTCAATGCCGCCATCACGCTCGACGCCAAGCTGGGCTAGAGGCGAGCGTTTGCTTTGGGTCCATCCGGTCCAGGAACCGGGTGGACACGGGGCGCAATGCACGGCTTTCGGCCGGGCGGCCGAAAGCATATATTTGGCGGGATGCAGAACGGGCAGAGCGATCAATTGGGAGCGGACAGATGACGACAGAACGCGCAGTTTTGGCCGGGGGCTGCTTCTGGGGCATGCAGGATCTCATCCGCAAGCAGCCGGGCGTGGTCTCCACCCGCGTCGGCTACACCGGCGGGCGGGTCAAGAATGCCACCTATCGCAATCACGAAGGTCATGCCGAAGCGATCGAGATCATCTTCGATCCCGCAAAGACCAGCTTCCGCAGGATGCTGGAGTTCTTCTTTCAGATCCACGATCCCACCACGCTCAATCGCCAGGGCAATGATATCGGCACGAGCTATCGCTCCGCGATCTTCTACACCAGTGACGAGCAGAAGAAGGTCGCCGAAGACACCATCGCCGACGTCGAGGCGTCGGGCCTTTGGCCGGGCAAGGTGGTGACCGAGGTCGCTCCCGCTGGCGAGTTCTGGGAGGCCGAGCCGGAGCATCAGGATTATCTCGAACGCTATCCTGACGGCTACACCTGCCACTTCATCCGGCCCGACTGGAAGCTGCCGCGGCGCGCGGCTGCCGCTCAGGGCCTATGATAGAGAGAGTTGGAGAAATCGAACTCTCCACGACGTCATGGCCGGGCTTGTCGGACAAGCGGGCATGACGACCAACTTGTGAACGTGCACCCTCGGCTGCTGCCGGGGGCGAGGCGGCGCCGTCAGTTCCGGAGTTGTGCCATCAACTCGCGCGCGGTGCGCATGTCGGCGATCTCGGCGCCTTCCGTGAACGATCCGGAGACATTCTTCAGAATGGCCAGAGCTTCCGCACTCCGGCCGGCCCCCATCTTGAGCCGTGCGAGGCTGATCGCGCAGCGCAGCTCCCAGAAGCGCGCGCCCTGCTGGACGGCAATCTCCATGGCCTCGCCAAAGCGAGCCTCGGCGTCCCCTGAATGCCGTGCGCTTCTGAGCATCAACTCGCCCTTGATGCGGATCAGCTCAGGCAGGTACCAGAGCTCCTGCCGGTCGTTGCAACGGGTCAGGACGTCACCGATGACGTCGAGGCCGCGGTCGACCTGGTCGCCTTCGCCAAAGCAGGCCGCAAGCTCGCCAAGCAGGGGAAGAAAGCGCGGCAGGAAGCGTGCATCTCCCGCGCGATTGAGTTCTTCGCGCAGCAGCGGCAGGCCGATCGCGACGTCGCCGCGCTTGGCGACGACTGCCGCATTGAAGGCCCTTGCCCACAGGCCCCACAGCCGGATCGCGTGCCGATCGGTGTGCTCGAGCAGCTCGCGGCCGTGGCGTTCCGCGGAGTCGAGATCGCCGGCCCAGAAGGAGATCGGGCACGCGGCCTGGCCGAGCACGCTGCAGAAGGTCAGGGCGTGGCCGTTGGCTCGGCCTTCCTCGATGTTTCTTGCCGCCAGCGCCTGCGCCTGGTCGGCAAGACCCTGCAGCCACAGGATGCGGGCCCGGAAATACTGCGTTGAGATCCTGAGATCGAGCGGGAAGATCTTGGGCTTCTCCGCCAGAAAGTGCAGCGATGCATTGACCCGGTCGATGCGCTGCCGCGCGTCGTTCTGGTCGCCGAGATAGTGCAGCGCGACAGCCGTCAGCCGGTCGCCCAGCATGACATCGGACTTGTCGGGAGAGTTCGCCGCCGCGCTCGCAAAACGATCGGCGAACGCTCGGGCCTTGCCGAACTGTCCGTTGTTGAACTGGTCGATACACAGTCCCCAGAGCGCGCGCAGGCGGAAATCCTTGTCGTCGAGCCTGTCCGCCAGCTCGAGAGTCGTCTCCAGGATCGGGCGCGCCTCGCGCGCGCGACCCTCGCCATACATCAGCGACCAGCCGAGTGCCGACAGCAACTGCATGCGGATGCGGTCGTTGTCCCCGCCGTCTCCGAGCGCCGCCAGTGCCGTTCTGCTACGCTCGCGGCACTCGGCGAACAGTGAAAGGCGCACCCAAAGGGTGATCGCGGCCGCCGTCAGCGCGATGCCGAGCCTTGCATCGCCGTCGGGCGCGAAAGCCCAATCCAGCGCGGCGCGCACATTGTCCAGCTCCCCCGAATAGATGTTCAGCCATTCGGGCAGCTTCGTCGATGTATCGGCCTCGGCGTGCTCGAAGAAATCGTGAAAATGCTCGGCATGGCGCCGCGCAAACGTCCTGTATTCACCGAGCTCGTTCAGCTTCCCGAGCGCGTAGGTGCGCGTGGTATCGAGCAGTCGATAGCGTAGCGTCCGCGAGCCCGATGGAGAGATCAGCGATTTGGTGACCAGGCTGTCGATCGCCTCCAAGGTCTCCGAGGTGCTGAAGCCCTCGCCGGACGCGACCGCGGCGGCGGCCTCCGGCGCGAATGGCCCGGCGAACACCGACAGTCGCCGCAACGTGGCGCTTTCCGCCGGAGGCAGGAGGTCGTAGCTCCAGTCGAGGGCCGCGGCGAGGGTCTGGTGCCGCGGCACGGCCGTGCGCCGCCCCCGCCATTGCAGCGAAAAGCGGCTGTCGAGCAGGGAGGCCGTTCCGGCGATGCCGTACGCGTTGACACGGCCCGCCGCGAGCTCGATCGCCAGCGCAATGCCGTCGAGGCGCCGGCAGATGCTCGCCACCAGCGGCGCTTCTTCCGCGCTGAGCTGGAACGGACCCGCGCTCTGCGCGATGCGCTCGACGAAAAGCTGGGCCGCAGGGTAGGCGAGAACCTCGGCGACATCCAGGCCCTCTCGCTCCGGCGGACAATCCAGCGGGAACAGACGAAAGATCCGCTCGCCGTCGCTCCGGAACGACTCACGGCTGGTTGCGAGAACGCGAAGCTGCGGCGCTTCGCGAACGATGCGCTCCACGAGTGGAGCCAGCGTATCCAGCACATGCTCGCAACCGTCGAGGATCAGCAGGGTCGGTCCGGTCCTCAGGAACGTCAGAAGGGCCGGCGTGGGGTCCTCCGAGTTCACGGTCAGTCCGACGGCCGAGGCGATGGTGGTTGTGACATGGCCGGCGTCCCGCAGCGGACCGAAATCGACGAAGAAGACGCGTCCGCCGAAATCCGCCGAGCGGCGATGCCCGACCGCGACGGCGACGGTAGTCTTGCCGATGCCGCCCGGGCCGACCACTGTCATGAAGCGATGCAGGGTCAAGCCGTTCGAAATCTTCTCGATGACCTCCTCTCGCCCGATCATCTTTGCGAGCTGAGCAGGCAGGGAGCGAGGACGTGTGATTTCGGCTGCGGCTGAGGCGACCGGCGGAGCTTCTTGAGCGAACGGTGCGACAAAGCAATAGCCGCGGCCGGGCACGTTGAGGACATAACGGGTCGACTTGCCGGTATCGCCGAGCGCCTTTC
This sequence comes from Bradyrhizobium sp. USDA 326, assembly GCF_049739485.1. Taxonomy (NCBI): domain Bacteria; kingdom Pseudomonadati; phylum Pseudomonadota; class Alphaproteobacteria; order Hyphomicrobiales; family Nitrobacteraceae; genus Bradyrhizobium; species Bradyrhizobium sp. USDA 326. The sequence continues at coordinate 391,226 of NZ_JBMGQA010000001.1, read as the reverse complement.
GCAGCGCTGCGACGTGGAAGCGCAGACTGCCCTCGTCGACATTCACGTCGGCCCAGATGCGCTTGACCAGCTCTCTCTTGTCGATGACTTCACCGGGGCGCTCGGCAAGCAGGATCAGAATATCGAGCGCGCGGCCGCCGATGTGAAGCGGCTCCCCTTCCTTCTCCAGGAGCCGGGACTTTGGAAACAGCCGAAATGGCCCGAACGAAATATGCGAGTCGTGATTACTGTGAGCCTGCACGTGCCATTGCCCCCTCCACGGGAGTCAAAAGGTATCGTGTTGTGATCTAGCAGAACGACGCGTCCAGTAAACTGGCCGAAAGCCGCATGGCAGACAGACCGGCGCAGATGGTCTTGGTTTGCTTGGGTCCGCCGGAATAGTGCCTGTGAAAGAAGGGTTTAGGTTGGCATGCCAGGATGATGGCCCTGGACGCGCACATGCATGGGACCATTGCGGCCGGTGGCAATCCCGCCTCTGCCGTCCATAAATTCGGGCGCAAGGCCGCTCACGCATCGACGCGCGACATCTGGCGCTGCTCCGCCGTGACGATCCGCGCCGACAGCGTGACGAGGCCCATCAATGCACCCAGCAGCCAGAATGCCATTGGCAATCCGCCAAGACGTGCGACGAAGCCCACGCCGGCGGGCCCGATCAGGACCCCTGCGTATCCCGCAGTCGTGATCGCCGCGACCGCAAGCCCGGTAGGCATCACCGTTTGTCGCGCCGCCCGGCGGAACAGCACCGGCACGAGGTTCGACGCGCCGAGCCCGATCAGGAGGAATCCGCCGAGGGCGACCGCGGCGACGGGCGCCGTGAGCAGGACCACAAAACCTGCGATCGCTATGAGACTGCCCCAGAGCAATGTCGTGCGGTCGCCGATGCGCGCAACGACCGCGTCGCCGCCGAGCCGGCCTATCGTCATCGCGATCGAGAACACGATGTAGCCGGCTCCGCCTTGCGCCTCGGTGACGAGCCCCGCGCCAATGACGAGGAGTGCGCTCCAATCGAGCATTGCGCCTTCGACGAGGAAGGTGATGGCGCCGAGCAGCGCAAGCAGCAGCACCGATCCGTGCGGCAGCACGAACAACGGGCCCTCCTGTGCCTGCACCGAGCGAAGCAGGCGCGGCCAGGCCACAAACATGGCGATCAGCATCAGGACGGAGCAGATCAATGTGCAGGCGAGTGCGCCGAGTTGCAGCGAGAGCAGCACTGTCACCAGCGCCGATCCGGCGAAGCCGCCGATGCTGAACAGGGCGTGAAAACCGGACATCAGCGGGCGTCCTGCGGCGCGCTCCACCTCCACGGCGTGGATGTTCATGGCGACGTCGATCGAGCCGAGGGCGGCGCCGAAGACGAACAGCGCCAGCGCGAGCGTTGCGGGCGACGCCGCGATGGCCAGCAATGGCAGCACCAACGTTAGACCAAGCCCGCCCGCGATGATAATCGGTTTGCTGCCGTAGCGCGCGCTGAGCACGCCGGTCAGCAGCATCGCGATGACCGAGCCGATGCCGAGGCTGAGCAGAAGCAGCCCGAGAACGCCGTCGTCGACCGCGAGCCGCGCCTTCGCGAACGGCACCAGCGGCGCCCAGCACGCGATGCCGAAGCCCGCGACGAGGAAGGCAAGCCTCGTCGCAAGGCGGGTGGCCGGCCGATCGGCAGAAGACATGAGAACTCCGGAGAAAAGCAGAGGCGGGACAGAGCACAAACCCGACAAATGCCGCGGCTTTATGTCCGAGACGTGCCCGTACCGCCGCGGCCGACACAATGTACGTCGCATGCTCTGATGGCCCGGTGAGCGAAGTCACACCGGGAACTCGCTTGCGAAGATCCCGTGCTACGAAGCCTGTCCTCAAGCGGCGTTTCGCGCCCACCCTTGCGCTCATCGGGCTTCCGCTTCACCCACGTCTTGACCTGTGTCGCCCCATGTCAATCCCACGATCAGAAAATTTTTTACTTTACCGAAATTCGGATTTGTCGTATGTGTCGTCCATCCCGGCTCATCCTTGAGGGGCGATCGTGAGGTCGTCATGTTCGCGAGCCGGGCTTGCGGTGGACGCGGCAGCGTCGTGCACGAGAGGTGAAGGGCGGGGCGGATTGCTCTCCGTGAGCCCGGAACGGCGTGCGGACGAGCGGCGCTGACAGGTTCGTCCCGGTGGTCTTCGATGGCAACGTGCACAACGTCGTCGGAGCCGGTGGGGTCAAGCGAGCCGCGCGTACGGCAAAACCGTGTGGTCCTGACCGTCGTTGCTACGGTCAAGCTCTTGCGGATGCGGCAGTTGCGTCAACCGGCGCGGCGCCGGTGAATTTCGCTGGGGCGAGGGAGGCCAGAAGGAACTCGGCTCTCGGGAGAGCACGGTATAAGCCGTCCGACCATCGCGCAGGGAAGGCCGAGTGATCGGCACCACCTGTATGCTGCTGTGCGGTTTTCTGCGTGCACCTTTTGCGCAGCGGACCGCGGGTGCCTGTCGGCACCCGGCCTTCCCTGTGCCCTCTTGGCTTAGAGGGCGGAGTGACCACGCAAAGCTCGGGCGAATCAGCCGCGAGATCGAAGGCATGTCTGCGATCCGAAACGCAAGAGGGAAGAGCGATGCTGCTACCTCGTACTCCGTCATTGCGAGCCAACGGGGCCGCGCTCTGCGCGGACCCGTTGGCTCGCAATGACGATTTGAAGAGAGCGGGTGCCAAACTCTCGGTCGCGCTCCGGGCGCCACGCTAACTCCCAAGAATCCGCCGGCACGCCTCGACGAACACCTCAGCTCCGGTGATGATGTCCGCATCGGAGGTGTTCTCGGTCCAGTGATGGCTGATACCGCCGATCGATGGCACAAACAGCATTCCGGCGGGCATGACGGTTGCGAGCATCTGCGCATCGTGCCCCGCGCCGCTCGGCATGCGGATGGACCGGCCGCCGGCGACGGCCTTGCCCGCCGCCTCGATCGCGTCCTGAAAGGCGGAATTCATCATCGCGGGCGCGCCTGTGCGGAGTTTTTCGACGGTGACACTGCAGGGACCGTTCGCGCTGGCCTCCGCTGCCATGGTCCGCAGCAACTGCTCCAGCCGCGCAATCACAGCCGGATCGTCGTCGCGGATCTGGAACAGCATCTCTGCTGCGCCTGGAATGATACTCGGCGCGCCCGGATCGAGCGTGATGCGTCCGGTGGTCCAGACCGTGCGCGGGCCGCAGACGGCCGGAAAGCGCTGGTCAATGGCGACGCAGAATTTAGCCAGCGCCAGGCCGGCATCCTTGCGTACTGCCATCCGGGTGGTGCCGGCGTGGTTCTGCTCGCCAGCGAAGTTGATCTGGTATTGCCAGATGCCGACGATGGAGGTCACCACGCCGATCGCGAGGCGGCCGCTTTCGAGCGTGTCGCCCTGCTCGATATGCGCCTCGAGATATCCGACGTGCCGTCCGGGCTCAGCGGTGATGCGCGAACGCCCGGCGAGCCCCATCTCGGCAAGTGCATCGCGCATGGTGCGGCCGCTGGTGCGGTCGCGCGCGGCGTCGATATCGGCCTCGCTTACCTGGCCGACATAGGAGCGCGAGCCGAGGAAATGCCCGAAATGTCCCTCCTCGTCGCACCAGCAGGCAACTTCGACGGCGCCATTCACAGAGGGGGCCGGATTGAGAACCCTCGCGGCCTCGAGCGCGTAGACGACGCCGAGCGGGCCATCGAGCCAGCCGGCGTAGTTCTGGCTTTCCAGGTGCGAGCCCGCCCAGCAGCTTCGGCCCGGGCTTGGCGCTGGTTCCGAAAACGTTGCCGATACCGTCGATCGTTGCGGAGAGGTTGGCCTCGGGCAGCTTCTGGACGAGCCATTCCAGAGAGAGCTTGTGCGGCTCGGAGAAGGTCGGCTTGTGCACGCCGGTCTTGTAGGCGCCCATTGCGCGCAGCGCATGAAGGTCGGCGAGGACGCGAATTCCGTCGGCGCGGGGCTGGGTGTCAGGCATGTTCGGCAACTTTCAGCGCCTCGGTGCGAATCTCCTCGACCAGCCGTTCCTTGAGCTGGATGAATTCCGGCGTGGTCTTGATCTTGTAGGAGCGCGGATGCGGCAGGTCCACATTGATTTCGGCCTTGATACGGCCGGGACGCGCGCTCATGACGATGACACGGCTGCCGAGGAAGATGGCTTCCTCGATGTCGTGGGTCACGAACAGCACCGTCTTCTGGTCGCGCTCCCAGATTCCCAGCAGCATCTCCTGCATCAAGGCGCGGGTCTGGTTGTCCAGCGCGCCGAAGGGTTCGTCGAGCAGCAGGATCTTCGGATCATTGGCGAGCGCACGCGCGATCGCCGTGCGCTGCTGCATGCCGCCGGAGAGCTGCTTGGGCCAATGGTTCTCGAAGCCGGACAATCCGACCTGGCGGATGAAGGCGTCGGCGATCCCGTTGCGCTCCGCCTCGGGCACGCCGCGCTCGCGCAGGCCGAAGGCGATGTTCTCGCGCACGGTCAGCCAGGGGAACAGCGTATAGGACTGGAACACCATGCCGCGATCGGCGCCGGGGCCGGTCACTTCGCGCCCGTCGAGCGTGACGCGACCGCTGGTCGGGCGGTCGAGGCCGGCGACGATGCGCAGCAGCGTGGACTTGCCGCATCCGGACGGGCCGAGGATGGTGACGAAGTCGTTGTTGCCGATGACGAGGTCGGTCGGCTCCAGCGCCCTGGTCGGCGCGTTGCCGTGGCGCGCCGGGAAGGTGCGCGAGACCTGTTCGATCTTGAGCGTCGTCATGCGAGCTTCCAGGGAAACAGCCAGGCGTTGAACGCCTTGAACAGGAAGTCCGAGATCAGGCCGATCAGGCCGATCACGATGATGCCGAAGATGATCTGGCCGGTGTTGAGCAGCGCCTGGCTGTCGGTGATCATATGACCGATGCCCGAGGACGAGCCGATCAGCTCGGCGACGATGACGTAGGTCCAGGCCCAGCCCAGCACCAGCCGCAGGATCTCGGCGATCTCAGGTGCGGAGGAGGGCAGCAGCACGCGGCGGATGATGCCGCGGTCGCTCGCTCCGAGCGTATAGGCCGCCTCGACCAGATCGCGCCGCGTGGCGCCGACCGTCACCGCGACCATCAGGATGACCTGGAATACCGAGCCGATGAAGATGACGAGCAGCTTTTGCAGCTCGCCGATGCCGGCCCACAGGATCAGGAGCGGGATGAAGGCGGAAGCGGGCAGATAGCGCGCGAACGACACGAACGGTTCGAGGAACGCCTCGACCGGCTTGTAGGCGCCCATCAGCACGCCGAGCGGCACCGCGATGATCGCGGCGAGCGCAAAGCCGCCGACGACGCGCCATATCGTCATGCCGATGTCGAACAGGAAGCCGTGCTTGGTGAGCAGCTCGATGCCCTCCTGAACCATGGTCAACGGATTGGCGAGGAAGGTCTTCGACACATGGCCGCCGAACGTCGCCCAGGACCAGAGGGCGACGAACAGCACGAAGAACGCAAGGCCGTAGGCGGCGCGCTGCCTCGATGTAACAGGGTCCAGAGGACGCATCAAATTGTGAATCCGAATAGAGCGCCGGCTCCGCCTCTGGCGGAACCGGCAGCTCGAAGAAAGTTACTTGATGAAGCTGGCGTCGTAGAGGTCCTCGACCTTCGGCGCAGCCTTGATGATGCCGATCTCGAGCAGGAGCTCGGCGGCCTCCTTGTTGAAGGTCAGGAAGTCGCCGGCGAAGAACTTCTGGTTCGCGGCCTTGTCCTGCCAGCGCAGGTATTTCGCCGAGTTGCCGAACTGCTCGCCGGTCTGCTTCACGTCGGCGCCCATGATCTCGTAGGCCTTGGCCTGATCCTTGGCGATCATGTCGAGCGCCTCGAAATAGCTGTCGGCGAGCGCCTTGGCGGCCTTCGGATTCTCGGTGAGGAATTTCGGCGTGCAGCCGAAGGTGTCCATCACCATCGGGTAGTCGAGCGTGGTGGCGATGATCTTGCCCTTGTCGGGCGCGGCACGCACCGTCGACAGATATGGCTCATAGGTCATCGCGGCGTCGTTCTGGCCGGAGACGAAGGCCTGCGCCGCCGCGGCCGGCTCGAGGTTCACCACCGTGACGTCCTTCGTAGTGAGGCCGTTCTTCTTCAGCATCCAGGCCAGCGCGAAATAGGGCGAGGTGCCCGGTGCGGACGCGGCGACGGTCTTGCCCTTGAGGTCCTTGATCGCGGCGACGTCGTTGCGCACGGCCATGCCGTCGGCACCATAGCTCTTGTCGAGCTGGAAGATCTGCTTGGTCGTAACACCGTTGGCGTTCCAGGAGATCCAGGTCTCGACCGTGGTCGCGGCGCACTGGATGTCGCCGGAGGCGATGGCGAGGTGGCGGTCCTTCTGCGGAATCTTCTTGATGGTGACGTCGAGGCCGTTCTTCTTGAAGATGCCGGCCTCCTTCGCCAGCGTCAGCGGCGCAAAGCCGGTCCATCCGGAAATGCCCATGCCGACCTTGACGTCCTGGGCGAGCGCCGGAGTGGAGGCCGCGAGAGCAATGATTGTCGCAAATACTGTCGAACTACTCATGATTATCGTCCTCTTGCCGATCGATGGTTTGACGTCCTGTTGATCTTTGCCGGCCCATATGGGCGATTCCGCGAAGCGTTGCACGATTTGTGCCGACATATCCTCTCAGCCTCCCTTGAATCGCGCGACAAGGCGGTGAGAGTCACCGGGATAGAGCAGGCGCACGGCGGTGATCGTGCGTGCGCTGCGCCACGTGTAGCGATCGATGACAAGACAGGGCGCGCCGACGGCGATCGCGAGCGCGTGCGCCGTGTGATCGTCCGCAACGATGGCGCTGATCGTGTGCTCGGCTTCTGTCCATGGGACATGGTGAAGCAGCCAGGAACCGGGCGGCTCGCGCGAGAAGTCCGCGGCCGCGGCATCCGGCACCGACGACAGATCGATCAGCCTGTCCTCGACGGCGAAAGGCACGTTGTCGGCGCTATGGCGGCAGGTGATCGCGACCACCTTGCCGGCCTTGTTCACGCCGAGACGGTCGCGGTCGGCGGCGGTCGCGGTGCGCAGCTTGCGGCCGATCAGCTCGTAACCGTAGGAGCGGCCGAGCGCGGTGATCTCGGCGCGAATGTCGGCGATCTTGAGCACCGCCGATTGATGCTGCGGTCGGCGCACGAAGGAGCCGGCACGGCGCCGCCGCTCGATCAGGTCGGCTTGCGCCAGCTCCGAGAGCGCCTTGTTCACCGTCATGCGCGAACAGCCGTAGCGGGCCACCAGTTCGTGCTCGAAGGGGATGCGATGGCCGGGCGGCCACTCGCCGGTCAGGATGCGCTTCTCGATGTCGGCACGAATGCGTTTGTAGAGCGTCGGCTTGTCGGCATCGGTCACGAGGCTCATGCGACGAGCCTCCGCACCGCCGCGTTGAAGCGTTCGCGCGCGGCTTGGCGCAATCCATGCTGACCGCCCTCAACCACCTTGCGGCCGCCGGCCCAGACGCAATCGATGGCGGCGCCGCCGGCAGAAAATATCCAGCCGTCGATGACCGCGTCGTGCGCTCGTCCTGCCAGCGATGGATGCGCCGTGTCGAGCGTGACGATGTCGGCGCGTGCACCGGGTGTGAGGCCGATGGCCGGTTGCGCCAGCGCCCGCGCGCCGCCGGCGAGTGCCCCGTCGAACAGCGAGCGTCCTGTGGAGCGACCTGCGCCGCCGGAGAGGACGTTGCGCTGGCGGTGCTTGAGCCGCTGGCCGTATTCGAGCTGACGCAATTCGTCAGCGGCGCCGATCAACACGTTGGAATCGCTACCGATGCCGAAAAAGCCGCCGGCGTCGACAAACTCCCGCGCCGAAAAAGTGCCGTCGCCGAGGCTCGCCTCCGTGATCGGACAGAGGCCCGCCACCGCACCGGTCTTGGCGAACGCCGTCACTTCCTCACCCGTCATGTGGGTCGCATGAATGAGGCACCAGCGCCGATCGACCGGTGCATGCTCGAGCAGCCATTGCACCGGACGCCGGCCCGACCAGGCGAGGCAATCCTCGACCTCCTTCACCTGTTCGGCCGCATGAATGTGCACCGGCCCGCCATCGGCGAGTGGAATGATCGCGGCGAGCTCGTCCGGCGTAACCGCGCGCAAACTGTGCGGTGCGATGCCGATATTGGCGCCAGGCAACGCGCTGATTGCGCGGCGCGAGGCCGCCACCAATGCGGAGAATTGATCGACCGAGCAGATGAAACGGCGCTGTCCGGCATGCGGCGCTGCGCCTCCAAACGAGCCATGCGCATAGAAACTTGGCAACAACGTCAGCGCAATGCCCGAGGCTTCGGCGGCCTGTGCAATGCGCATGGCCATCTCGGCGGGGTCAGCGTAGGGCGAGCCGTCGCGGTCGTGGTGCAGATAGTGGAATTCGCCGACGCGGGTAAAACCCTGCTCGAGCATCTCGACATAGAGCAGCGCCGCCACGGCCGCGACGTCGTCGGGCGTCATTGCCAGCGCAAAGCGATACATCGTCTCGCGCCAGGTCCAGAAGGTATCGGTGCTGTCGCCGCGCAGCTCCGCAAGCCCTGCCATGCCGCGCTGGAAGGCGTGGCTGTGCAGGCTCGCCAATCCCGGAAGCGCGATCTGATGGCGCTCGTCGCCGGCGGCAGGCTGCACGCCCGCCGTCACCCCCGCGATCGCGCCGGCGGCGATGACCACCTGCACGTCATTGGCCCAGCCCGAAGGCAGGAGCGCGGAAGCGAAATGCAGTCGTGTCATGGTTACACGCCGGCTGGACAGAACGGCGTTACGATTATATGTCTAGACATATAAGTCAAGCATCCGACGCCGAATGGATACCCGCATGGCAGAACGCTTCGACCGGATCTGGCACAATGCCCGCCTCGCCACGCTGCGAGGTGACGGCCCCGATCTCGGCGAGGTCGAACGCGGCATCATCGCCGCCCGCGGCGGCAGGATCGTCTATGCTGGTGCGCAGGCCGATTTTTCGGTGGACGCCGATGCGGCCGAACGGATCGACTGCGACGGGCGCTGGATCACGCCGGGGCTCGTCGATTGTCACACCCATCTGGTCTATGGCGGCGATCGCGCGCATGAATTCGAGCTGCGCCTGAAGGGCGCGAGCTACGAGGAGATCGCGCGCGCGGGCGGCGGCATCGTTTCGACCGTGGCAGCGACGCGCAAGGCAAGTGAGGCCGAGCTCGTCGCAAGCGCGTTGCCTCGGCTCGATGCCTTGATCGCCGAAGGTGCAACCACGATCGAGATCAAATCCGGCTATGGTCTCGACACCGAAACGGAGTTGCGGCAGCTCGCGGCTGCGCGCAGCCTTGGCCGCGAGAGGCCGGTCGCGATCCGCACCTCCTTCCTCGGCGCGCATGCGCTGCCCGTCGAAGCCGATGGCGACAAGGATCGCTACATCGATCTCGTCTGCGAGGAGATGCTGCCGGCGGTTGCGAAGGCGAGCCTCGCCGATGCCGTCGACGCTTTCATGGAAGGCATCGCGTTCTCGGCCGCGCAAACCGCGCGGGTGTTCGAAACGGCGAGGGGACTTGGACTGCCGGTCAAGCTCCATGCCGACCAGCTCTCGAATCTTGGCGGTGCCGCGCTGGCCGCGAAATTCTCGGCGCTCTCGGCCGATCATCTGGAGCACACCGACGAGGCCGGTGCGGCCGCAATGGCGAAGGCCGGCACGGTTGCGGTGCTGCTGCCGGGTGCGTTCTATTTCATTCGCGAGACGCAGAAGCCGCCGGTGGAGACGTTCCGCAAGCATGGTGTTCCCATGGCGCTGGCAACCGACTGCAATCCCGGCAGCTCGCCGCTGACCTCGCTGCTGCTCGCGATGAACATGGGAGCTACGCTGTTCCGGATGACTGTGGCTGAATGCCTCGCCGGCGTCACCCGCGAAGGCGCGCGCGCGCTCGGTGTCCTCGAGGAGGCCGGTACGCTGGAGGCAGGCAAATGGTGTGACCTTGCTATCTGGGACATAGAGCGCCCGGCCGAGCTGGTCTACCGCATCGGCTTCAATCCGCTGCACCGCCGGGTGTGGAGGGGAGCATGACGGAGCGGAACACAGTGATCATCGTCAAACCGGGGACGGTCGGTCTCGATGATTTCGCGCGCATGCTCGACGGTGCGCCCGTCGTGCTCGATCCGTCGTTCTGGTCACGCGTCGAGGCGGCGGCGGAGATCGTCGCGAAGGCGGCGCGGGCCGATGCGCCGGTCTACGGCATCAACACCGGCTTCGGGAAGCTGGCTTCGAAGCGCATTCCGCCCGATCAGACCGCGCGGCTCCAGCGTAACCTGATCCTCTCGCATTGCTGCGGCGTCGGCGCTGCGACGCCGGAGCCGATCGTCCGCCTGATGATGGCGCTGAAGATCATCTCTCTCGGTCGTGGCGCCTCCGGCGTGCGCCGCGAGCTGATCGAGCAGCTTCAGGACATGCTGGCGCGGGGCGTCACGCCGCTCGTGCCGCAGCAGGGTTCCGTTGGCGCCTCAGGCGATCTCGCGCCACTTGCGCATATGACCGCCGTGATGATCGGCGAAGGCCAGGCGATCGTTGACGGGAAAACCGTGTCCGGCGCTGAAGCGCTGGCAGCTGCGGGCCTTTCGCCGCTGACGCTCGGCCCCAAGGAGGGCCTAGCGTTGATCAACGGCACGCAGTTCTCGACCGCCTACGCCCTGTCAGGCGTGCTGCGTGCGTTTCGCCTTGCCTGCGCCGCGCTCGTGACCGGCGCATTGTCGGTCGATGCGGCGATGGCTTCCACGGCGCCGTTCCGTCCCGAGATCCAGGCGCTACGCGGCCATGCCGGTCAGATCGCCGCGGCGGCGACGCTGACGGCGCTGCTCGATGGCAGCGACATCCGCCTCTCGCATCTCGAAGGCGACGAGCGCGTGCAGGATCCCTATTGCCTGCGCTGCCAGCCGCAGGTCGCGGGCGCCGCGCTCGACCTGATCACGCAGGCAGCGCACACGCTGATCGTGGAGGCTAACGCCGTCACGGACAATCCGCTGGTGCTGGTCGAGACCGGCGAGATCGTCTCCGGCGGCAATTTCCACGCCGAGCCGGTCGCCTTCGCTGCCGACGCCATTGCGCTGGCGCTGGCGGAGATCGGCGCGGTCAGCGAGCGGCGCATTGCCACGCTGGTCGATCCCGCGCTCAACTTCGGACTTCCGCCGTTCCTCACTCCCGATCCCGGCATCAATTCCGGCTTCATGATCGCCGAGGTGACGGCGGCCGCGCTCTATGCCGAGAACAAGCAGCGCGCAGCTGCCTGCTCGATCGACTCGACACCAACCAGTGCCAACCAGGAAGACCATGTGTCGATGGCCGCACATGCCGCGCGGCGCCTGTCCGATATGGCCGACAACCTCGCCGCCATCCTCGGCATCGAGCTCTTGGTCGCCGCCCAAGGCATCACGCTGCGCGCGCCGCATGCGACCAGCGCGCCGCTTGCTGCCGTCATCGCCGCCTTGCGCGAGCAGGTGCCGGCACTTGGTGCCGATCGCTACATGGCCGGCGATCTCGCCAAGGCCGCTGCATTGATCGAAGCCGATGCGCTTCCAGCTGCCGCGCTCGCCCAGCTTCCTACTGATCCGTTTCCGAGACTCGTCTGAAGAGGTCCGCATGAACCGCCGACTGGACAATGACCGCACCATCCGCGCGCCCCGCGGCAGCGACATCAGCGCCAAGAGCTGGCTCACGGAAGCGCCGCTGCGCATGCTGATGAACAATCTCGATCTGGATGTGGCGGAGCGCCCGAGCGAGCTCGTGGTCTATGGCGGCATCGGCCGCGCCGCACGCGACTGGGAGAGCTTTGACCGGATCGTTGCGGCCTTGCGCAAGCTCGAAGCCGACCAGACGCTGCTGGTCCAGTCCGGCAAGCCGGTCGGCGTGTTCCGCACCCATGCGGACGCGCCGCGCGTGCTGATCGCGAACTCCAACATCGTGCCGCATTGGGCGACGCTCGATCATTTCAACGAGCTCGATCGTAAGGGCCTGATGATGTACGGCCAGATGACGGCCGGCTCCTGGATCTATATCGGCAGCCAGGGCATCGTGCAGGGCACCTACGAGACTTTCGTCGAGGTCGGTCGACGCCATTATGGCGGCAGCCTGGCCGGCAAATGGATCCTCACCGCGGGCCTTGGCGGCATGGGGGGCGCGCAGCCGCTGGCCGCGACCATGGCCGGCGCCTCGATGCTCGCGGTCGAATGCCAGCCGAGCCGCATCGAGATGCGCCTGCGTACCGGCTATCTCGATCGCCAGGCCGCAACGCTCGACGAGGCGCTCGCGATCATGGCGGAGGCCGCGAAGACGAAGCGGGCGGTCTCGGTCGGTTTGCTCGGCAATGCCGCGGAAGTTTTCCCGGAGCTGGTCCGCCGTGGTGTCAAGCCCGACATCGTCACCGACCAGACCAGCGCGCATGATCCGATCAACGGGTACTTGCCGAAGGGCTGGACGTTGGCCGACTGGGAGGCGAAACGCGCTTCGGATCCGAAGGCAGTCGAGCGCGCGTCGAAAACCTCGATGGTCGATCATGTCCAGGCCATGCTGGATTTCCACGCGCAGGGCATTCCAACGCTCGACTACGGCAACAACATCCGCCAGATGGCGCAGGACATGGGCCTGAAGAACGCCTTCGATTTCCCCGGCTTCGTCCCCGCCTATATCCGGCCCTTGTTCTGCCGCGGCATCGGGCCGTTCCGCTGGGCCGCGCTCTCGGGCGATCCCGAGGACATCTTCAAGACCGATGCCAAGGTGAAAGAGCTGATGCCCGGCGACAAGCATCTGCACAATTGGCTCGACATGGCCAAGGAACGCATCAAGTTCCAGGGCTTGCCGGCGCGGATCTGCTGGGTCGGCCTCGGTGATCGCCATCGCCTCGGCCTCGCCTTCAACGAGATGGTGGCGCGGGGCGAGCTGAAAGCGCCGATCGTGATCGGCCGCGATCATCTCGATAGTGGCTCGGTGGCGAGCCCCAATCGCGAGACCGAGGCGATGAAGGACGGCTCGGACGCCGTGTCCGACTGGCCCTTGCTCAATGCGCTGCTCAATTGCGCCAGCGGCGCGACCTGGGTGTCGCTGCATCATGGTGGCGGCGTCGGCATCGGCTATTCCCAGCACGCCGGCATGGTGATCGTCGCCGACGGCACGACGGATGCCGCCCGGCGCATCGAGCGCGTGCTCTGGAACGACCCGGCGAGCGGCGTCATGCGCCATGCCGATGCGGGCTATGAGACGGCGATCGACTGCGCGCGCACCAACGGCCTCGATCTGCCGAGTTTGGCAAAGTAGGTGAAGTCAAGCGCCGAGCCGGGGCGTACTGCTTACCAGTTTTGGCATCGTCGTCTTCGCGCCGTCCATGAAGGTCTGGACGGCGTCGCGGACGATGGCGCCGAGATCAGGCGGGATCGGCGTTGCGTAAATGAACTTACGGATCGCGAGATAGAAGATGCGGCCGTGCAGGCCCCAGAACAGCTCGGTCTCGCGTTCGCTCAGTGCATGATCCCTTGCGTCGGGCAGCTTCAGCTCATGGCGCAGCTCGGCGGCCGCCGGCTCGATGACCTCTCGGCGGACGATGTCGAGATAGCGGCTGGTGATGCCGAACGACTTCATGCCGGAGAACACGAAGATCCGCACCCAATTGTACTCGAAAACGCGCTCGACATAGTCGAGATAGAAGCGGGTGAGCCGCGCCTCCAGTGGCAAGGCTCGGTCCCGGATCATCGGTCCCCAATCGGGTGACCAGCGGCTGAGATAGACGTCCTGGTAGACCCGCTCGATCAGCGCCTCCTTGCTGGGGAAGTGACGGTAGATCGCCGAATGCGTGATGCCCATGCGCTTGGCTAGCTCGCGGGTCTGGCCTTCGAAGCCGCGCTCCGCAAAGAATCGGATCGCCTCGTCCACGATCGCGCGCTCTCGATCCGCCGCGCGCATATTGCGGCGCTTTGGCGCAGACTTGTTGCCGGTCTCGGTCCGCTTGTGGACCGGTCGTTTCGCCGTTTTCTGCGCTTTTCGGGCCATTTCGTCGCTGAATCGTACGCCTGGGTGCCTTCATAGCCCAAGCTGCATTTGTAACCAAATGGTCATTTCCTGTTGACCGCCTCCTAGCGGCGTGTCAGGATTTTGAGACCAGATGGTTACAAATCTGGCTCCCGGCTGATGAGCCGATGGATTTCGAGGAAACGGCAGTGAAGGCGAGGGCTTTCAGCTATTTTCGTGCTGCAACGATCGACCAGGCGCTGGACGCTCACGCGCGCGCCGGGGACGATGCGCGTTTCATCGCCGGCGGCCAGAGCCTCGTGCCGGCGCTGTCGCTGCGGCTCCAGGCGCCGCGGCTGCTGATCGACATCACGCATATCGCCGAGCTGCGCGGCATCAGGCGCGAAGGCGCCTGTTTGCGCATCGGCGCGCTGACGCGCCACTGCGAGATGCTGAGCGAGCCGCTGATCGCGGAATTTGCGCCACTGCTGCATGCCGCGGCTCCCTTCGTCGCCCATCCCGCAATCCGCAACCGCGGCACGTTCGGGGGCAGCGTCGCGCTGGCCGATCCGGCTTCCGAATTTCCCGCGATGACCTTGGCGCTGGATGCTGAGATCGAGATCGCCGGTTCCTCGGGCAGTCGGCGCGTGAAGGCCGACGACTTCTTCGTCGACCTGTTCGAGACGGCGCTACAGCCAGGAGAGCTGATCACTGCAATTTACGTTCCGTTGTTCAAGGCCGATCAGCACTTTGCATTCGACGAACTGGCGCGGCGGCGCGGGGATTATGCGCTGGTCGGCTGTGGCATGCTTGCGACTTTCACGAGCGATCGAATCGACGACATCCGCATCTCCTTCTTCTCCGTCGGCAATACGCCGACGCGAGTGAAAGGCGCTGAGGCGGCCCTGATCGGCTTCGGCCTCGATGCGGAACGTATCGCTGCTGCGCAGGCGGCGCTCGAGAGTGATCTCGCGCCGCCCGAGAACGACGAGGTGCCGCCGGCCATGCGGCTGCACCTCGCCCGCGTGTTGCTCGGTCGTCTGCTCGGCCGTCTCGGAGAGGCAGCATGAGCGGTTTTGAAGAAACCATCCTGGACGAGGCCGACGAGACTGTGCGCGTTCGCTTCGTCGTCAATGGCCGCAAGGTCGCCTGCGAAGTCGCTCCGCGCGAGACGCTGGTCGACTGCCTGCGTGGCGAATTGGAGCTGACCGGTACGCATGCCGGCTGTGAAATGGGGGCCTGCGGCGCCTGCCTGGTGCAGGTCGACGGCCGCGCCGTGCACTCATGCCTGATGTTTGCCGTGCAAGCGGATGGCGCCAGGATCGATACGATCGAGGGGCTCACCGAGAGCGGAGCGATCGCCGACCTCCAGGCCGAATTCCATCGCCGCAACGCGCTGCAATGCGGCTTCTGCACGCCGGGCATGCTGGTCAACGCCCACGAACTGCTCTCGCAGATGGCGCAGCCGAGCCGCGAGGCGATCCGTGATGCATTGTCGGGAAATTATTGCCGCTGTACCGGCTATGAAGCCATCGTCGACGCCATCGACGCTGTCGCCAAAGCACGCAGCGCCGGAGACGCGAGATGACGGCGCCTCTGACCTCGCTCGACCGCCCGAATTCCTACATCGGCCGTTCCCTGCCGCGGCCGAATGCCAAGCGCCTGCTTGCCGGTCGCGGGCGATATGTCAGCGACCTCCGTCTGCCGCGCATGCTCTATGCTGCGTTCCTGCGTAGTCCGCGTGCCCACGCGAAGATCGTTTCGATCAATGCCGACGCGGCGCGTGTGCTGGAAGGCGTGCATCTCGTCGCGACCGGTGCGGATCTCGCAAAGATCTGCACGGCCTGGACCGGGACACTCGATCATTTCAAGGGCATGACATCCGCGCCGCAATTGCCGCTGCCGCTGGATCGCGTGGTCTGGGCCGGACAGGCGGTGGTCGCCGTCGTCGCCGAGAGCCGTGCGATCGCCGAGGATGCGCTGGAGCTGATCGAAGTCGACTACGAGGACCTTCCCGCTGTCGTCGACATCGACGTCGCACGTGAGGCCGGCGGCCCGCAGGTCAATCCCGGCAGCGCGAGCAATATCTGCTTCCGCAGCCAGCTCGACAGCGGCACCGTCGATGACGCCTTCGCGCATGCAGCCCATGTGGTGGAGGAGGAATTTTTCTTCGGCCGCCATACCGCGGTGACGCTGGAGCCGCGTGCCATCGTCGCAGATTATGATCCCGCCGCCGGGATGCTGACCGTGCACCATGGCACCCAGACACCCTACCAGTTCCAAGACCTCTATTCGCGCCACTATGGCATCCCGGAAGCCCGTGTTCGCGTGATCGCGACCGACATCGGCGGCTCTTTCGGAATGAAGCTGCATGTTTATCACGAGGACATGGCGGTGGTCGGCCTTTCGATCCTGCTCGGCCGTCCCGTGAAGTATGTCGCCGACCGCATCGAGTCGTTCGTCTCCGACATTCACGCCCGCGAGCACCGCGTCCGCGCCCGCATGGCGCTCGACACCAAGGGCGAGATTCTCGCGATGGACGTGCTGGATCTGACCGCGATCGGCGCGTTCTCGACCTACCCACGCACCAGCGTGGTCGAGGGCAATCAGGTAATCCGCCTGATCGGCGCGCCCTATCGCTTCAGGAACTACCGCGCCACATTGGAGGTGATCTTCCAGAACAAGGTACAGACCAGCCAGTATCGCGCCGTCGGCCATCCCATCGCCTGCGCCGTCACCGAGCGCATGGTCGATATGGCGGCGGCGAAGCTCGGCCTCGATCCTTTCGCCATCCGCGCGCAGAACGTGATCGCCGATGATGCCTATCCGCAGACGTCGCCTACCGGATACCGCTTCGAGGCACTGTCGCATCAGGCGTGCCTCAAGCGCCTGCACGAGATGATGGGCTACGACGACTTGCGTGCCGAGCAGGCAGAGTTGCGCAAGCGCGGCGTCTACCGAGGCATCGGCATTGCCGCCTTTGTCGAGATCACTAATCCCAGCCCGGCGTTCTATGGCGTCGGCGGCGCACGCATTTCTTCGCAGGACGGGGCGATCGTCAGCCTGACGCCGTCGGGCGAGGTGCGCTGCCTGATCTCGGTCACCGAGCAGGGGCAGGGCACCGAGGCGATCATCAGCCAGATCGTGGCCGATCAGCTCGGCCTAGCGCAGGAGCACGTCAAGGTCATCACCGGCGATACCGAGGTGACGCCGCATGGCGGCGCCACCTGGGCCTGCCGCGGCGCCGGCATCGGCGGCGAGACCGCGCTCCAGGCGACGCGCGCGCTCAAGCGCAACATTCTGGAAATCGCCGCGCTGATCCTTCAGGAGCAACCGTCGGCGCTGGACATCGTCGATGGCGAGGTCGTCGACGCAGGCACGCGAAACCAGCGGATACCGATCGCGGAGATCGCGCGCATCGCTTATTTCCGCTCTGATACGCTACCGCCGGGCACGCAGGCACAGCTTACCGTCAGCCACCACTTTGCGCCGCAGGGCTATCCGTTCGCCTTCACCAACGGCATTCAGGGCTGCTCGCTGGAGATCGATGTCGACACTGGATTCATCAGGCTCCTGAAGCATTTCATCGTCGAGGATTGCGGCCGGGTCATCAATCCGATGCTGGTGGACGAGCAGCTGCGCGGCGGTATCGTGCAGGGGCTGGGCGCGGCGCTGTTCGAGGAATGCCGCTACAGCGACACAGGCCAGCTCGTGAACGGCTCGCTCGCCGACTACCTCGTCCCGATGCCGATGGAGATGCCCGACATCCTCATTGCCCATGTCGAGACGCCGACCGCCGATACCGAGCTCGGCGCCAAGGGAGTCGGCGAGGCCGGCACCGCGGCAGCGTCCGCCTGCGTGCTCAATGCTGTCAACGATGCGCTCGCGCCGTTCGCTGCCACGATCAATTCGATTCCGATCACGCCCGCAATAGTCCTGAAAGCCTTGAAGCGTTTCTAGAAAAAAGACAGTTGGAGGAAATCATGCCCAAATCCGGTTCGACCCCGAAGATAACCCGCCGCACCACGCTCGCCGGCCTCTCAGCCAGCGCGGCCCTGCTCGCCATGCCGCGGCTCGGCCGCGCCGCCGACGAGACGATCCGCATCGGCTTCCCCACGCCGCTGACCGGGCCGTT
This sequence comes from Bradyrhizobium sp. USDA 326, assembly GCF_049739485.1. NCBI lineage: Bacteria > Pseudomonadati > Pseudomonadota > Alphaproteobacteria > Hyphomicrobiales > Nitrobacteraceae > Bradyrhizobium > Bradyrhizobium sp. USDA 326. Next base: position 373,178 of record NZ_JBMGQA010000001.1, on the reverse strand, counting down.
CGCTGCCGAAGCGCGCGATCAGGTCAAATGCGCCGAGCTCGCGGTGAAGCTGGTCAATGACAAGGGTGGCATTGCCGGCCGCAAGGTCGAGCTGCTGGTCCGCGACGATAAGCTCAACGCCGGCGAGGCTGCGACCCGCACGCTCGAGCTGATCGAGAAGGACAAGGTCCATGCCGTGGTCGGTGCGCTCTCCAGCGCGGTGCAGCTGGCGGTCAACGAGGTCACCCGCGCTCGCGGCGTGATCTACGTCTCGATCAGCCAGTCCGACACCATCAACGAGGCCAAGGATTTCAGCAAATACACCTTCCACGAGGCGCTGAACCCGCACATGACGACCGCGGCCGTGGCACGACAGACGCTGAAGAAGGGGATGAAGATCGCTCATCTCGTCGCCGACTATGCCTACGGCCACGAGATGCTGCGCGGCTTCAAGCGTGCTCAGACCGCGATCGGTGCGGACAATGTCGGCGAGATCTTGCATCCGTTCGGTGCGGCTGACTATTCCACCTTCATGCCCCGCTTGATGTCAATGCGGCCGGACGTGCTGTGCATCTCCAATTTCGGCCGGGATCAAGCCAATTCGATCAAGCAAGCCGTAGACTTCGGCGTCAAGCAGCAGATGAAGATCGTCGTGCCCGTCATCCTGCACAACCAGCGGCTCGCGGTCGGTCCCGACGTGTTCGAGGGCGTGGTCGGTGGCGCCAACTATTATTGGGGCCTGGAGACGCAGAGCAAGTCGGCGGCCGCGTTCAACGCAGCGTTCAAGGCCGCCAACGGCGGCGCGATTCCGACCGACTATGGCGCCTACGGGTATTCCGGCGTCGGATCCCTGCTGGCCGCCATGCAGGCCGCCGGCGGCACCGACACCGACAAGGTCGTCGATGCCCTGGAGAAGCTGCAATATGATCTGACCAAGGGCCCGCAGCATTATCGGAAATGCGACCACCAGTCGGTGCAGTCGGTGCTGGTCCTGGAGTCCAAGAAGAAGTCCGCCATGACCGGCGAGAACGATCTGTTCGCGATCCTGGCCAACGACGCGGGGACCGACGACATGCTGCGCAGCTGCAGCGAGCTCGGCCACGCGACCTGAAGCCTGTCACGATGGACCTGTCGCTGATCATCATGCAGCTTCTCTCCGGGATCGCCCTTGGGGCGGTCCTGGTGATCACTGCGCTTGGGCTGACGATCGTGTTCGGCATGCTCGGGGTGGTGAATTTTGCCCACGGCGCGCTGTTCATGATCGGGGCCTATGCGGGGCTGTATCTGGCATCGCTCACTGGGAGCTTCTGGTGGGGGCTGCTGCTCGCACCCATCTTGATCGGCGCCTTCGGCATGCTGATCGAGTTCGTGCTGATCAGGAGACTGTATGGACGCTCGATCGACGACCCGCTGCTGCTCACCTTCGGCCTCAGCTACATCCTGGTCGAGGGCGTGCGCATCGTGTTCGGCAGTGACGGCATTTCTTTTCCGACGCCGCCGCAGCTGATCGGCGTGCTCGATCTCGGAATCGGCTTCTTCCCGCGCTATCGCCTGTTCGTCATCGTGCTCGTGGCGGTGGTGCTGCTGGCGCTCTGGCTGACGCTGGAGAAGACCCGCGTCGGCCTGATCGTGCGCGCCGGCGCGCGCGATCCGACCATCATGCAGGTGCTGGGCGTCGATATTGGACGGGTCTGGCTCGCGACCTTCGGGCTCGGCGTTGGGCTTGCCGCGCTCGGCGGCGTGCTCGCCGGGCCCATGCGCAGCGTGAATCCGGAGATGGGCTCGCTGGTTCTGGCGGAAGCCTTCGTGGTGACCGTCATCGGCGGGCTCGGCTCGATCGTTGGCGCAGTCGTAGCTGGTCTCATGGTCGGCGTATCCATCAGCATGGTGGCGCTGTTCGCGCCGGAGATGGCGATCATCGTCATGTTCGCGCTGATGGCGGTGGTGCTGCTGATCCGCCCGCAAGGCCTGTTCGGCGTGAGAGGGAGGACCGCGTGACGGGACCTTCGAGTAGCGAAGCGCTCACCAAACCCGCCTCCAGCGGGCTCGGCTGGCTCCTCGACCAGCGTGTTCTGCTCTCCATTGCCGTGCTTGCATTGCTGCCCTGGCTGCTGCCATCGAAGGCGCTGGCCGTCAACGTCCTGATCTACGGCGTGGTGGTGATGGGCTACAATCTGCTGTTCGGCTACACCGGCCTGCTGTCGTTTGGCCAGGCGGCGTTCTTCGGTGCAGGCGCTTATTTCACGGGCATCGCGATCGGACGCTACGGCATGCCCTGGTTCGCCGCCGTACCGGTTGCCGTACTCCTCAGCACTTGCCTGGCCGCCGCGATCGGCGTGGTCTCGACGCGCACCCGCGGCATCTATTTCTCGATGGTAACGCTGGCCTTGGCGCAACTCGTCTATTACGTCGCGCTCCAGGCGGCCTCCTTCACCGGCGGCGAGAACGGGCTGCGGGGCTTCACGGTCGACCGCATCAGCCTGTTCGGCCTTCAGGTCAATTTCCTCGATCCTGTCAACAAATATTACGTGCTGATGGCGTTCGCGGCGCTCGCGATGTGGTTCCAGTCGCGCATCCTGAACTCACCTTTCGGAGCCGTCATCGAGGCGATCCGCGAGAACGAGCAGCGGGCACGGGCCTGCGGCTATGACGTCGAACGCAGCAAGCTGGTCGTGTTCATGCTGTCGGGCGCGATCTCATCGCTCGGCGGCTGCATGCTGGCACTGCATCTGTCGATCGTGCCGTTGGACATCCTGCACTACCAGACCTCGGGCATGATCGTGATGATGGTGTTGCTCGGCGGCGCCCGCAGCTTCTTCGGGCCCTTCGTTGGTGCTGCCACCTTCCTGATCCTGGAGGACGTGATCTCGCTCTGGACGCCGCATTGGCAAATCGTCGTCGGTGCGATCTTCGTGCTGTTCGTGCTGTTCCTGCCCAAGGGCATCTGGGGAACGCTGCTCGATGCGCTCGGCATCGGAAAGGCGCGGCGATGAGTGGTGAATTGCTTCGCGCCGAAGGCATCGGCAAGCGCTTTGGCGGCTTCGTCGCGCTCGAAGGCATCACCGTGTCCTTTGCGGCCGGACAGCTGACTTCGATCATCGGGCCGAACGGCGCCGGCAAGAGCACCTTCTTCAACATCCTCTCGGGCGCGCTGACGCCGACCTCGGGCAAGCTGCATTTCAGGGGTCGTGAGCTGAACGGCCTGCCGCAGCATCGCTTCGTGCATCAGGGAATCTCGCGCTCCTACCAGATCACGAACATCTTTCCGGATCTGTCCGTGCACGAGAACGTGCGCGTGGCAGCCCAGGCGCTGATCGTAAGCTACGACATCTGGCGCAACCGCGCACGGCTCGTTGAACTGAATGGGCGCGCAGACGCCGCGCTCGACGCAGTCGGGCTGCTGGCTAGGCGGAACGAACTGGCGAAATTCCTGTCGCATGGCCAGCAGCGCGCACTGGAGATCGCGATCGCGTTGGTCGCCGAGCCGGAATTGCTCCTGCTGGACGAACCGACCGCCGGCATGGGGCCGGAAGAAACCAAGGACATGGTCGCTCTGCTCGAGCGCCTCGCCGACAAGCGCACCGTGCTCCTGGTGGAGCACAAGATGAAGATGGTGCTGGGGCTCAGTAAGCGAGTCGTGGTGCTGCATCACGGCCGCCTGCTGGCGGACGGCGCGCCCGACGAGATCAGAGAGCAATCCGGAGGTCCGCCGGGTCTATCTCGGACAGAGTGAAGGCTATGGCTGAGACCGCGCTGCTCGAAATCGACGATCTCCATGCCTGGTACGGCACCAGCCATGTCCTTCATGGCATCTCGCTGCATGTGGACCCGGGCGAGGTGGTCGCCCTGGTCGGCCGCAACGGCGCCGGGAAGACCACGACTTTGCGCGCGATGATGGGCCTGATGCCAAGGGCGACGGGCCGCGTGCGCTTCGCCGACAGGGAATTGTTGCCGCTCCGCGCGCATCAGCGCTTCCATCTCGGCCTCGCTTACGTGCCCGAGGAACGCCGCATTGTCCCCGGCCTGTCCGTGCGCGAGAATTTGCGGCTCGGTCTCGTCGCGGCCGGCGCCCATATCGAGGAGCGCGCGGCGATCGACGAGATCGCCGAGACCTTCCCGCGCCTGAAGGAGCGTCTCGATCAGGAGGGCGTGACGCTCTCGGGCGGAGAACAGCAGATGCTGGCGATTGCGCGCGCGCTGATCGCAAAGCCCAGAATGATCCTGCTTGACGAGCCCTCGGAGGGTATCATGCCAGTCCTCGTCGAGGAGATGGGCGTGCTGTTCCGCCGCCTGCGCGACGAGGGCAAGACGCTGCTGCTGGTGGAGCAGAACGTCGAATGGGCGCTGCGGCTGGCCGACCGCGCCGTCATTATTGATCAAGGCGAGGTCGTGCATCAGAGCAGCGCGGCGGCGCTGCTCGCGGACAAGGATATCCAGGAGCGCTATTGCGCGGTGTGACTTTAGGCTACGACCTTGGCCCTGGTGCCTTCGAGGCGCTGGCCTTCCTTTGCCAGATAGTCGCCAATCGCAACGGCCGCCATCGGCTTTGCGAAATAGTAACCCTGGATGAAGTCACAGCCGAGCCGGCGCAAGCTGTCGAGCTGGGCTCGGGTCTCGACGCCTTCGACGACGCAGGCGATCTCCATGTCGTCGCACAAGCCGGTGAGCGACTTGATGATCTTGTGGCTGACGGGATTGTCGTTGATGTCGGAGACGAAGCTGCGGTCGATCTTGATCTTGTCGAGCGGCAGCCGATGCACGTGGCTCAGCGACGAATAGCCGGTGCCGAAATCATCAAGCGAAATGCCGCAGCTCATTGCCTTCAACATCGCGATCGACTGCTGCGCGCGCACGAAGTCGAAGGTCACGGCGGTCTCGGTGATCTCGAAGTCGATCCGATGCGGCGGCAACCCGCTCTTCTCGATGATGGAGATCAGCGGCAAAATGCCCTCCGCCGCGCAGACATCGTGAGCGGAGAGGTTGAACGACAGGCGGACGTGATCGGGCCATGTCCTGGCAATGGCGAGCGCGCGCACCAGCAGCGCTTGCGTCAGTGGGCGGATCAGACCGATACGCTCGGCGGCCGGAATGAAATCGGCCGGAGAAATCAGGCCGAGGCGAGCGCTGCGCCAGCGCGCCAGGACCTCGAAGCCGACGGTGTGCTCGCTCATGGCGTCGACGATCGGCTGGAACACCAGATCCATCTCGGTGCTGAAATCGGCCGTGCGCAGCAAATTCTCGATAACGACGCGACTGCGGATCTCGGCCTCGAGCTCGCTCGAGAAGATCACAGTGCGGCCGCGCAGATGGCGCTTGGCATGATAGAGCGAGTAGTCGGCACACTCGTAGAGCTCTTCCGACGTCGTCGCGGAGTTCGGGAAGGATGCGAATCCGATCGAGCACGACAGCCCGGTATGGGCGGTGTCGAACTGGTAAGGCAGCTTGATCTGGCCCCCGATGTGTTCGCCGAGCCGCAATAGATCCACGTCGTCGGGGTCGCCGCACACGACGAGCCCGAACTCGTCACCGCCGAGCCGGGCGAACTCCACGCGCTGCGGACCAAAGCCCTCACAGACCTCGCGGATGCGCCGGCCCGCCTCGATCAAGACACGGTCGCCGACGGAGTGACCGTAATTGTCGTTGATCGGCTTGAAGCCGTCGAGGTCGATGATGCCGACCGCAACGCGAACGTTCCTGCGTTCGGCATCTGCAAAGGCACTTGACAGCTCGGCAAAGAAGCGGCGGCGGTTCGGCAGTTCGGTGAGGGAATCGAGATTGGCAAGGCGAAAGTTCTCGTCCGAGAGCGCCTGCGTCGCCGCTTGTTGCGCCAGCAACGACCTGCGGCTGGCGACGAGATCGGCGAAGTCGCGATAGTAGATGAACAGCACCGTCACCATCGCCCCGGAAACCAGGAGGTTGTTGACGGCGATCGCCTTCAAAGTCGGCTCACCCGTTGCGAAGAAGAACAGCACATAGGGCACGTCGACGATCAGCGTCACGATCAAGGCCGCCGAACGCAGATGCATCAGCGAGAAGATGCAGCCGATCACGGTGACCGCCATGTAGAAGGCGACTTGGCTCTTGGCGAAGGGATCGCCGTAGGGATAGAGTGCGAAGGACCAGGCGGCGAAGCCGGCGCCGATCGGCAAGGTCAGCCAGTTGGTGGTGCGCAGATTGCGCAGGATGTCGGCGTCGCTGCGCACGATGTGACGCTGGCGCAGCCACCAGAAGGTCCGTAAGCCTGCGAGCACGGTCAGCACGCTTGGCACGATCATCGTCAGCCAGTCCGGCGCTACGTTCACATAGGTGTAGGCGACCGCGATCGTGTTGCTGATCAGGATGAAGTAGAGGAGCGGGATCTGCTTGGAGAACGCGTCGAACTGTGCGCGGGTCAGGTCGGGGTTGTCGGCCGGTACGCGAAACAGTCGCGTTGCGGCGGCAAGATGAGACTTCAAATCGACAACAGGCATTGAAATACGAGCCCCGCATCCTTTCAAAACGCGGGCGATCTTGCACGGCGCGGGTAAAGGGCGCGTTAGATCGGGCCAAGCGCGGAGTGCCAGCACAGGTTGCGCGCGACCTCAGGACTTTCCGGCCCGTGCAATTGGTGAGGCCGCGTTAAGGATATCAGCGCCAAGGGCAGCGTTCTCGGCCAAGCTGTCCGCCGCTGCTACAGCCTGCTAACCATGGTGCTGGCTAGTGCGCGCGTCCAGGTGCTTGTCGTTGTGGTCGGGCGTTGCCGTCGCTCGAACGTGTATGCTTCAGCGCCCGATCGTCACACCGGCGGTCGAGCGCATGGCGCCTCTCAGGCTGGTCGCGTTCATGTCGTCGAGGACCTGCCGCGTCAGCACGGTGGTCTGGCCGGGCGTGTCGAGGATCGTCTCTCCGCGCGAGGAAGAGAGCCGATCGGCCTTGTAGGGCGCAGCCGGATCGGTGGTGGGAACGGCCGTCGCTGTAGGACGCGGTCGTTTGCCCGCGGCGAGCGCTGGCTGTGAGATGGAGAAGGCGATCACGACCAGAAGCAACGGCCTTGCGCGCATGTGCGATCTCCCATGTCGGGACATCAGCCTAGCACATCGGGATCGTTCCCAGAAGAAAGGATCAGGCGAGAACGGCCTGACGCTCCCGCGTCGGTTCGCGGACGCGGTCGATGTTCCGCGGCTCGGCGAGTCGCGTAAAGCTGCGATGGCTCCCTTGCGCAGGCGCTTCGACGATGACGCCCTCACAGACGATCTGTCCGCCGAGCATCTTGAATTCCAGCTTGTCGTAGCGCGGCATTGTCTCGCCGGGCGCCGGCGGCAGCAGCCCGACGCTTCCCTGGATGTTCAGCGCGGCCTCGCCGGTGCCGTGAAGTCGCGGATTCCACATCCTGATTCCGGTCTCCGCCCAGCGTTGCCGGATCAGCGCGGCGCGATCGCCGGGTTCCGGGGCTCTCGCGCGAGCTTTCGGTGCGCTGCGGATCTCCAGAGCAGGAGACCCGAGCGCCGGAGCCGGTTCGATCTCGATGACAACGCTGCCTGACTCGTTGGCCGCCGGTGCAACGGCTGTGACGAGTGGAACACCGTTTACAGGGGCTGGCGCGACCTCGACGACGAGCGCTGGGTCGCTGTCGGTTCTGGTTTCAGAAACGTCAGGCGCGACGCCATTGGCATCGCCGAGGAGGACCGGGATTGCATCGACGGCGACCGTTTCGACCTCGGCGGAAACGTTGAACGAGGGGGCAGCCTCGATGACGGCATCAGGTACGTCAGTCGAAGCGGTCGTGACGTCCGATGATGAAACCACAACCTCTTCCGCGGCGACGGAATCGATTTCGGCAGGCGATGCATCGTCAATGATGGCGAGATCAGCGTCCGCAACCGGCTCGTTTTCCGCGTCGGGCGATGAAGCCAACACCTCCTCGGCGACGGGCGGCGGCGCGGGCGCGTCCATGTCCGCCACTCTCTCCGGAGATGAGCCGTCGCTGGTACGGATATCGTCGGACGAATTCTCCGCGACGACCGACACAGCCGTATCGTTCTCCGCGACCGGAGCTTGGGTGGCGGGGGCAGCGTCGTCGCGCCCCGGGACGGTACTGATCTCGGCAATTGGAGCTTGAGCAGTGGCCGCGACCTCTTCGATGATGGCGGGCGAAGCGTCTGTAGTGATCGGAGCGACGTCACTGCTGCCGCCGTGCGGCAAGGGCCGAAGCCGGGTAAACGCCCAGTTCACCGCGGGGATGCGGCGCAGCAGCGATATCAGTCTCGAAAGCACTGGGAGTTGTCCAAGAGGTACTCGGCGTGAGGCAATCGCTGATTCGCCAGCAATGAGAAAACCTGCCCCGGCCGTCACGCCCGTGTCAATGTAGGGAGGACCAATTGCAGAACATCACGCATCCGCTCTGCGGGGTGACTTGCACCCCGCCTTGTGAATGCGGTTCGCGATTCCTCCAATCGACGCGCTGCTTGGAGAAGGGATAGCCCTCCGCTCCCGGGATATTCGATCCTTGGTTCATTTGCCGGAGCCGGCGCCGCCGGAGCCTGCGCTGCCGCCGGCCTGGCTTCCCATATTGTTGCTGTTGCTGCCACCGGCGGATGGCGACTGCGCGCCCTTGCTGTCGCTGGCCTCGTTCTGCATGTTCGATGCACGTCCGGTCGTCATTCCCTTGGTCGCCGGGCCTCGCGACGAGGGGCCGACGTCGCTCTGACCGGGTGCGCCGGGGACGGGTTGTGTCTGCGCGAAGGCGCCACCTGTCGCCAGCACCATGATGCATGCGGATGCCAGAATGATCTTCTTCATCGGATTCTCCTTGACGTTACATCTCCGGACAGCCGGCCCGCGCCGCCGACGTTCCTGGCAACGCGCGCAGCCCCTCGCGTCAATATTCGTTGCGGACCTGTCCAAGGGGTTCCCGTCGTCGTCGCCAGCGGCTATTCAGAACTGTCATTGTCTGGTCGAGGACGGCGCATGAGGAAGCTTGCCACAATTGGAGCGGTTCTGCTCTGGTCCACCATCGCATTCGCACAGGATCGCACCATCACCGTGGCCTCGACCACCTCGACGGAACAGTCGGGGCTGTTCGGCCATTTGCTGCCGCTGTTCTCGAAGGCCGAGGGGATCAGCGTGAAGGTCGTCGCCGTCGGCACCGGCCAGGCGCTGGATATCGGACGGCGCGGGGATGCCGATGTGGTGTTCGTCCATGACAGGCCCGCCGAGGACAAGTTCATGTCCGAAGGGCAGGGCGTAAAACGGTTCGACGTCATGTACAACGACTTCGTCATCATCGGGCCCAGAAGCGATCCGGCGCGGATATCAGGCAGCAAGGATGTGGTCGAGGCGCTGCGCAAGATCGCGGCGGCAAAGGCGACTTTCATCTCGCGCGGCGACAAGTCCGGCACGCATGCGGCCGAGCTGAGGCTCTGGAAAGAGGCGGGCGTTGACCTCGGCGCCGGGAAGGACAGTTGGTATCGGGAAATCGGTCAGGGCATGGGCCCGGCGCTGAACATGGCGTCCTCGTCGAACGCCTATCTCCTGTCGGATCGCGGCACCTGGCTATCGTTCAAGAACCGTGGCGAGCTCGCTATCCTGACCGAGGGTGACAAGCGGCTGTTCAACCAGTACGGCGTCATGCTGGTGAATCCCGAAAAGCATCCGAGTGTGAAGGCGAAGGACGGACAGGCCTTCGTCGATTGGCTGGTTTCGCCGAAGGGGCAGGAAGCGATCGCCGGGTACAAGGTCGGCGGCGAGCAGCTATTTTTCCCCAACGCGTCCCACTAGCACGAAGGCGATGGTCGAGACTGCAACGCTGAGCGCGAGCAGGATCAGCCCCAGTCCGAGCGCCAGCGGCAGGTCGCCCTTGCTTGTTTCCAGTGCGATCGCCGTCGTCATCGTGCGGGTGAAGCCGCGGATGTTGCCGCCGACGATGATGATCGCGCCGACTTCCGCAATGGCGCGCCCGAACGCCGCGAGAAAGGCCGTCAGCAACGAGGTCCGGCCGAGCGCGAACAGCAGGGCCATGCTGCGCAGCGCCGACAGTCCGTCGATCCGCGCCAGGTCGCCATACTCCGCCCACAGCAGGCTTGCCGGCCGATGCACCAGCGCCACCACGATCGGCGTGGCCAGCAGCGTCTGTGCGATCACCATGGCAGCCGGCGTGAACAACAAGCCCGCAGCCCCGAGCGGGCCGGACCGCGACAGCAGGAGATAGAGGGCGAGCCCGACGACGACCGGCGGAAGGCCGAGCAATGCATTGGTCAGAATGATGATAACCTGACGCCCCCGGAAACGGGTGATCGCAAGCAGGGCTCCGAACGGTGCGCCGATCAGGAGCGCGACGATGCTGGCGGTCAGGCTGACCCGGACCGACAATGCGACGATGCCCAGCAGCTCGGCGTCGGCTTCGCCGATCAGCGTAAAAGCGGCACCGATGGATCGTGCGAAATCGTTCATCCGGCCTGACGCTGTTGCGTCGGCTCGATGCCGGTGGTCCTGGTCACGTCCATCGCGAAATCCTTCCTCGGCAGCCTGCCCCTGACAGCTTCGACCCGCCTTGCCGGCAGGCCGGATCCTCCACGGGAATCCTCGGATGGCAACTGCGCCGGTTCTGGCCGCTGCGGTCGCCACAATCAAGAGGTTGCAATTCAGGGGGGCGCTCAGGGTGCGCTTTTGTCCCCCTGAATCGGGCGCCCGATGCCTGGCCTTCGCTGGGCCTTGGGGCCGCAGGGCGCAGAATCCGGCACTTTCGGGCAGGAGAGCCCACATCCCGGCGCGACGCGGCGGTGGACGGCTTTATTCCGCCCGTGGATGCACTAAGGAAAGGGCAGGATCAGGTCGCACCCGCCAGGTGGTGGTGCTAGACCCTGATGCAGGAACAATGGGCCGGGCCGCTCCTGGTTCGCCCGCAAAGATGAAGGATGTGACGCAATGATCCAAACCGTTGGCATCATCGGGGCCGGGACCATGGGGAACGGCATCGCGCAGGTCTGCGCCGCGGCCGGGCTTTCGGTCGTGATGGTCGATATTTCCGATGCGGCGGTGAACCGCGGCCTCTCGACCGTCGGCGGCAGCCTCGAGCGGCTGGTCAAGAAGGAGAAGATGTCGGCGGCTGACCGCGAGGCGACACTCAAGCGCATCACCGGCACCACCGACCGGTCGAAGCTGTCGGGTTGCGATCTGGTCATCGAGGCCGCGACCGAGAACGAGGAGCTCAAGGTCAAGATCCTGAAGGATCTCTGCGCCACGCTGTCGCCGCGCACACTGGTCGCGACCAACACGTCGTCGATCTCGATCACCAAGCTCGCTGCGGCGACCGACCGTCCCGACCGGTTCATCGGCATGCACTTCTTCAACCCGGTGCCGGTGATGGCGCTGCTGGAACTCATTCGGGGCTTGCAGACTTCGGACGACACCCATGCCAAGGCGCTGGATTTCGCCAAGCGCGTCGGCAAGGTGGCGATCACGGCAAAGAACAGCCCGGGCTTCGCCGTCAACCGCATCCTGTGCCCGATGATCAACGAGGCGATCTTCGCGCTCCAGGAGGGGATCGCAACCGCGGAAGAAATCGACGCCGGCATGAAGCTCGGTTGCAACCATCCGATCGGGCCGCTGGCGCTGGCCGATCTCGTCGGGCTCGACACCATGCTTTCGGTGATGGAGGTCTTTTACAAAGGCTTCAACGATCCTAAATACCGGCCAGCCCCGCTGCTGAAGGAGATGGTCGATGCCGGCCATCTCGGCCGCAAGAGCGGGCAGGGCTTCTACACCTATAGCGCCTGATGAAGGCATCGGCGGCGGACACTCGAGCGTCCGCCGCCAGATCCCGCAATTTGCGCTGCGACAAAGACGCCGTGCGCAATTGTCCGACATTGTTGAACGACCGGCCTGCGGGAACATAGAACGGATAGCAAGGGACATGTCGGATCGACTGAAGGCCGAGCGCGAGGCTGCGGTTGCGCGGCGGAACCTGTTGACCCAGGATGCGATGGAGCGCACCGGGATCAGCGATGAAATGATCGGGGAACTCGTCACCCGCTTCTACGGACGCGTGCGAGAGGACGCGATACTTGGTCCGGTCTTCGCCATCGTGCAGAATTGGGACGAGCACCTCGCCAGGCTCAAGGACTTCTGGTCCTCGGTGGTGTTGATGAGCGGCCGCTATCATGGCTCGCCGATGCGGGCGCATCTGCCGCTGAATCTGGTGGGAGATCATTTCGACCGCTGGCTTGATCTGTTCGAGCAGACCGCGCGCGAGGTCTGCCCGCCCGCGGCGGCTGCGCTGTTCATCGACAGGGCGCGTCGTATCGCCGACAGCTTCGAGATGGCTTCGGCGACTGTCGCGGGTCGTATCGCATCGCCGCGTCACGTGCTCAGGTCGTGAATACAAAATGCCTGCCTGAGAAACGTGCGCTTCGCATTCGCGATGGCGCGCTGCACCAATTCCAACGTCATCGGTCTGATCTGCAAAATCATCATGCTGTTCGCGTGATGCGATGTAGAATTTGCGAAAACGCGCTTGAACGCGTTCAGTATCGCTCAATCATTGCGAGCAAAGCCATATTGATGCACTGCAGTGCCAATTCTTTGCCTTGTTTTCGGCAGAGTTCCAGCGCCTGCTAGCGGGCATGTCAAGCGCACAGTTCAACGTCAATTCATCACGATCCGAGAGCATTGCGGAAGCTGAAGCCGACGCGGGCACCGAGCAAACGCGGCGGACGCTGCTACTCGGCGCCCTTGCGACCACCGCGTGCCTCGGATGTTCCCCGCCGGCGCGTGCAGGCGAGGATCCGCCCGGCTCCGACGAACGGCCGCAGAAGGGCGATCTGCTCGTTTTCTCCGAAGGCGAGCAAGAGGGGAAAATTATCACCGTAACCGATCTAAAGGCCGGCGGGCCACCGCTCCATGCCTGGCCGAAGGATCCCAACACATCGGTGGTGCGCAGCGCCTCGCGGCTCAACGAGATCCTGATTATCAAGCTCGATCCCGCCGAGCTCGACGAGAAGACCCGCGCGCGTGCTGTCGACGGCATTATCGCCTATTCGGCGATCTGCTCGCATGCGGGCTGTCCTGTCACCGCCTGGGTGAAGAGCGATGTCGGCGACAAGGAGGTGTTCAAGTGCATGTGCCACAATTCCGAATACGACCCGCGCGCGGGCGCGCAGGTCGTGTTCGGACCGGCGCCGCGACGGCTCGCGGCGTTGCCTCTGACGCTGGCTGACGGATCGCTCAGGGTCGCCGGCAATTTCGTCGGAAAGGTAGGTGGCGCGCAGCCAGGATGATGGACGGTTGCGGGCCATGCCCGCGTCACGAGAGGCCGCCTCCGCCGATGGGCGGACGACAAGAACGACAAGAATTCACAACAAGAATTCAAACGGATGAAAAAGGGGAACGTCCATGAAAACTTCCATGACCAGGAAGCAATGGTTACTGTCCGGCTTCGTCGCCTTCACGTGTCTTGCCTCGACCGCGGCCGTATCAGGTCCGATCGAGAATTACTCTCCGGTCACCGCGCAGCGATTAGAAAATCCTGAGCCAAGCAATTGGATGCTCTATCGGCGCACCTATGACGGGCAGGGCTACAGTCCGCTCGACCAGATCAACACCTCGAACGTGAAGAACCTCACGCCGGTCTGGACCTTTGCCACCGGCGTGGTCGAAGGCCATCAGGCGCCGCCGATCGTCAACAATGGCGCGATGTTCGTGACGACCCCAATGGGGCAGGTGATCGCGCTGAACGCGAAGACCGGCGACGAATATTGGCGCTACAAGCGGCAGCTTCCTGACGATCTGTTCCAGCTGCATCCGACCAACCGGGGCGTCGGCCTGTGGGAGGACAAGCTCTACCTCGCCACCACCGACGACCATGTGGTCGCGCTCGATGCCAAGACCGGCAAAGTGCTGTGGGATACCAAGGTGCAGGACTACAGGAAGGGCCAGTACATGACCCTGATGCCGTTGATCGTCGACGGCAAGGTCATCGTCGGCGGCTCCGGCGGCGAGTTCGGCGTGCGCGGTTATATCGTGGCTTACGATGCCAAGGACGGCAAGGAGTTGTGGCGGACCTACACCATTCCCGGCGAAGGCGAGCCCGGTCACGACACTTGGCAGGGCGACGACTGGAAGAACGGCGGTGGGTCGGCCTGGATGACCGGCAATTACGACAAGGAGACCAAGACGATCTATTGGGGCGTCGGCAATGCGGCACCGTGGCCCGGCGAGACCCATCCCGGCGACAATCTCTACACTGCATCGGTGCTCGCGCTCGATCCCGACACCGGCAAGATCAAGGCCTATCACCAGTATCACCAGAACGATTCCTGGGATTGGGACGAGGTCGAGGCGCCGATGCTGATCGATCTGCAACGCAACGGTCGCACCATCAAGAGCCTGGTCCATCCGGGACGCGACGCGATCTTCTGGGTGCTCGAGCGCACGCCGACCAAGATCAACTACGTCGCAGGCTGGCCGTTCGTCTATACCGACGTCTGGAAGGGCATCGACGAGACCGGCAAGCCGATCGTGGATCCCGCGCACAAGCCAGTCATCGGGAAACGCGTCGAGTTCTGTCCGTCGCTGTGGGGCGGCAAGGATTGGCCGTCGGCGGCCTACAGCCAGAAGACCGGTCTCGTCTACGTGCCCGCCAACGAGAATTTCTGCGGCGGATTCACCGGCGAGAAGGTCCCGCTCAAGCCTGGCGAGCTCTGGCTCGGCACCAAGCCGGAGGACATCGGCCTCAAGACGAAGCCGGGCGCGGATCATTTCGGCGAGCTTCAGGCCTGGGATCCCGCCACCGGCAAGAAGGTGTGGCAGCACAACTTCCCGAAGTCGCAGCTGTTCGGCTCGGTGACGGCGACCGCGGGCGATCTCGTGTTCGTCGGCGGCACCAACGACCGCAACTTCCGAGCCTTTCACGCCAAGACCGGCGAGCTCCTGTGGGAGCAGAAGACCAACTCCGGCATCGTTGGCATGCCGGTGTCCTATGAGATCGATGGCACGCAGTACATCGCGATCCAGTCGGGCTGGGGTGTGGACGCGCAGCGCATCCAGGATGCACTCGTGACCAACAATATCGGCATCGAAGCCAACGTGCCGCAGGGTGGCGTCATCTGGGTGTTCGCCCTGAAGAAATAGCTCCGCGGGCGGATCGAAAGAAGCGGAGCAGCAGGGGGGTGGCGAATACGGCGGACGGAAACGTCCGCCGTATTTGTATGGGCGTCGTGCGCAGGCGCGAAACCACTACTTGCCCGCGCGCTCGACTTTGTCCTTCTCCTTCTGGTTCATCTCCCGAACCTTCGGATCCGGATTGTGCTGCCCCGTGGTCTGGGTGGTCGACGCGGGCGGAGCATTGGCGTTGGGAAGCGAGTTCTGATCCGGTCCCGTGGGGCGCGTCGCTGTTGTCGGCGGGCTGGTATTGTTCTGGGCGAATGCGCCCGCAGCCGGCAAAAGAAAGGCGCCCGACAGCAATGAGACTGCGAGCGCCTTTGAGATGTTGGTCATCGAACTGCTCCTGTCAGATCGATGCAAACGGCGTGAGGCCGCTTGTGTTCCGTCTCACGCCTCCAATTGCTTGCCGATCGGCAAAGCGCGGATGCGTTTTCCCGTCGCCGCGAAGATCGCGTTGATCAGGGCCGGCGCGAACGGGGGAACACCGGGCTCGCCGACGCCGCTCGGCGGCGTATCGGGTCCGGGCGGCACGATGTAGACGTTGGTCAAGACAGGAGAATCGTCCATCCTGACGACCTGGAAGTCGTCAAAATTCTTCTGCTGCACCTTGCCGTCCTTGAAGGTGATCTCGCCGTATTTGGCGAGACTGAGCCCCATGATCGCAGCGCCCTCGATCTGCGAGGCGATGCGCTCGGGGTTGACATAGGTGCCGCAATCGATCGCGGTGTCGACCCGCGGCACCGTCAGCTTGCCCTTGTCGTCCACGGCGACCTCGACGATGGTCGCGATATAGCTGACGAAGCTGCGGTGAACGGCGATGCCGAGACCGTGGCCCTTCGGCACCTTGCGCCCCCACTCGCCCTTCTCGGCGACCAGTTCGACCACCTTGCGCAGGCGCGCGGTATCGATCGGGTAGCTCTCCTGGGGCTCGCCATAGTTCCAGAGGTCCTTTACGTTCGGCTTGACGATGCGAGGCGAGCCGATCAGCTCGAGCAGCATGTCTTTCTGGTCGCGGCCGGTGGCTTGCGCGATTTCTCCGACCATCGATTGCACCGCGAAGGCGCGCGGGATGTTGGAGACCGAGCGGAACCAACCGATGCGGGTATGCGCGGCCGCTTCCGGATTCTCGCAAGAGATGTTGGCGATCTCGAAGGGCATATCGACGAGACCCATGCCGATCTCGAACGGCGCCTGATGCACCGTGCCGGCGGCAAAGGTCGAGGCGATGCTGGGAGCCACGCTGCGGTGGCGCCAGGCGATCACCTTGCCGCTCTTGTCGAGGCCGGCCTCGATCCGCTCGACCGAGACGGTGTGCAGGAAGCCGTTATGGATGTCGTCCTCCCGCGTCCATTGCACCTTCACCGGTGCACCGAGCTCCTTCGACAGGAGCGCGGCTTCGAGCGCAAAGTCGCATTTCGACTTGCGGCCGAAACCACCGCCGAGCAGCGTCACGTTGACGGTGACGTTCGCCTCGGGGATGCCCAGCGTCTTGGCGACGTCCTCGCGCGTGCCGCCGGGGCTCTGCACTGGCGCCCAGATCTCCGCCTTGTCGCCCTTGACGTCGGCAACCGCCACCGGCGGCTCCATGCTGACATGGGCGAGATGCGGGATGTAGTACTCGCCGACGATGACCTTGTCGGCGCCCTTCAGGGCGGCGTCCGCATCGCCCTCCTGGCGCAGGACGAGGCCGGGCTTGCGCGAGGCCTCCTCGAGCTCCTTGCGATAGGCGACGGACTCGTATTTGCCGTTGGGGCCGTCGTCCCAGGTCAGCTTCAGCGCATCGCGGCCCTTGATCGCCGCGCCGGTGTTGCGTGCGATCACGGCGACGCCGCCGAGCGGCTGGAACTTCGAAGGCCACGGCCAGCCGCGCACCTGCATCACCTTCTCGACGCCGGGCACCTTCAGCGCCTCGTCCGGCTCGAACTTGACCAGCTTGCCGCCGGTCACCGGCGGCCGCGCGATCACGGCGTATTTCATACCGGGCAAGCGGACGTCCGCGCCGTAATGCGCCTTGCCGGTAGTGATGTCATGAAGATCGACAATGCCGACCTGCCCCTTGCCGAGATAGCGGAAGTCCTTGGGGTCCTTCAGCTTGAGACCTTCGATGCTCGGCACCGATTCCTTGGCTGCGTCCGCGGCGAGCTCGCCGAAGCCCAGCTTGCGGCCGCTGGCGCTGTGGACGACCTCGTGGTTGACCGCCTTGACCTCGGTTGCCGGTACGCCCCAGCGCTTGGCCGCGGCCTGCTCCAGCATGGTGCGGGCGGAGGCGCCGATCTGGCGCATCGGCATCAAATAGTGCCGCGTGCTGCGAGAGCCGTCGGTGTCCTGGTTGCCGAACTTGACCTCGTCACCATGAGCCTGCTGCACCTTGACCCTGGACCAGTCGGCTTCCATCTCCTCGGCCACGATCAGCGGCAGGCTGGTGCGCACGCCGGTGCCCATTTCCGAACGGTGCCCGACGATGGTGACGATGCCATCCGGGGCGACCGAAACGAATACGCGCGGATCGACCACGACACCGTGCGGCATCTTGCCGGCGCCGGTCTCATAGGCGAACGCCTGGCGCGACATCACGGGGGCGGCGAGGACGAAGCCGCCGGTGACGCCGAGCCCCTTCAGGATGCTGCGCCGCGAGACCTTCTCGACCCTGATATGCTTCTCGAAGCCGCGAAGCTTGCGGTGATTGTCGATGAAGTTCATGTCACACTCCCGTCGATGCGAGATGGACGGCGTTCTCGATGCGCTGATAGCAGCCGCAGCGGCAGATGTTGCCGGACATCGCCTCGCGGATCTGGTCGTGCGAGGGCTTTGGGTTCTCCATCAGGAGGGCTGCGGCCTGCATGATCTGGCCGGCTTGGCAGAAGCCGCATTGGGGCACGTTGACCTGGCGCCAGGCCTTCTGCACCGGGTGATCGCCATTGGGATGCAATCCCTCGATCGTGGTGACCTCGCGTCCGGCGACGTCATTCACCGACGTGATGCAGGCCCGCACGGCCTCCTTGTCGACGATCACGGTGCAGGCGCCGCACAGGGCCTGGCCGCAGCCGTATTTGGTGCCGGTCAGCCCGGCCTCGTCACGCAGGAACCAGAGTAGCGGGAGATCCGGGTCGCCGTCCCAGCTCTGTTCCTGGCCGTTGATCTTCACCTTGATCATGATCGTCCCTCGCTCTTCATAAGCATGCCAAATTCAAAGTTCGCCGACGCCGGTGGGCGACGGTTCGCGCGTCGTCTCGCCGCATTCCGCCGTCATCCCGCGCGGGCAAATCCCGGAGGGGCAGGAACGCCAATGGCGATGTCTGGATGTCTTCGATACCTCCCGTCTTGTTCTTCATTGATTGTATTTCGCGCGGCATCGTGACGGCGCGATCGTAACAGAGATCGCTCCGGCCCGGCGTTCACAGCCGAGTGTTCTCACCGGGAAAAGATTGCATCGATGGTTTGTCAAAAGCAGGGCGCGGTCATCGCGCGGCACGCTTGCGCAACGGGCCCAACCAAAAAAGCTTCGTCCGCCAGGAAGACCGCGCGGACGAAGCAGGATGCCTCAGTCGAGGGAGAGGGAGAAACGCAAGCACCGCGAACTTCAAGCACGAAGCGGCCCTGCGCAGTCATTCAGAGACCAGGACTGAGGAACTGACGGCCCTCATATATACGGGTGGCGGCATAGCCGCGCTGGTCCCGGGACGGCGACCGGTCCGGCTCGCTGGCAGCGACAGGCGCCAGCGAGCGGATAGGGAGACCGGCGAAGGTTCGGCGGCCCAACTCAGGCGGCTTTGGCTTTCGCCACATGGGTCGCGATCGCGTCCATCAGTGCCGGCGACAGGCAGTCATAGGGCTCGAGGCCGATCTCCTTCAGCCGCGAACGGATGCCCGCCATCTGCTCGGGCTTCACGCCCGATTCGATCACCGAGGAGACGAAGGCGGCGAATTGCGGCGCCTGCGAGCCCTGTTCCTGGAACAGTTCGGGATGGATGAAGTCGAGGCCGTAGAACGGGTGGTTCTTGTTCTCGATGCGGCCGTACATGTGCGTGCCGCAGGCCTTGCAGGCGTGGCGCTGGATCACCGCTGAGGGGTCGACGATCTGGAGCTTATCGCCGTTCTCGAGCACGGTGACGTTCTGGCGCGGTACTACGGCGACGACGGAGAAGGTCGCGCCCTGCGGTTTCCAGCACTTGGTGCAGCCGCATGCGTGGTTGTGGGCGACGTCGCCCTTGATACCGACCTTGACCGGGTGGTCCGTGCATTTGCAGACCAGCGTGCCGCCTGCGAAGTTGCCGCTGCCTTGTTTGATGCCGTTGTCGATCGAGGGATGGAGTGCAACAGTCATGGGTCGATCCTCCTTGGTGTGATGTCTTTCGAGCTAGAACACGACGACTGAACGGATGGATTTGCCCTCGTGCATGAGATCGAAGCCTTTGTTGATCTCTTCGAGCTTGAGCACGTGGGTGATCATCGGATCGATCTGGATCTTTCCGTTCATGTACCAGTCGACGATCTTCGGCACGTCGGTGCGGCCGCGCGCGCCGCCGAAGGCGGTGCCGCGCCAGTTGCGTCCGGTGACGAGCTGGAACGGGCGGGTGGCGATCTCCTTGCCGGCTTCGGCGACGCCGATGATGATCGAGGTACCCCAGCCGCGATGACAGGCTTCCAGCGCCTGGCGCATCACCGTGGTGTTGCCGGTGCAGTCGAAGGTGTAGTCGGCGCCGCCGTCGGTGAGGCCGACGAGATGCTGGACGATGTCGCCGGTGATCTTCTTCGGGTTCACGAAGTGGGTCATGCCGAACCGCTTGCCCCACTCCTCCTTGGAGTCGTTGACGTCGACGCCGATGATTTTGTCGGCGCCAGCCATCTTGGCGCCCTGGATCACGTTGAGGCCGATGCCACCGAGGCCGAACACGACCACGTTGGCGCCGGGCTCGACCTTGGCGGTGTTGACCACGGCGCCAACGCCGGTGGTGACGCCACAGCCGATGTAGCAGCTCTTGTCGAACGGCGCGTCTTCGCGGATCTTGGCAACCGCGATCTCCGGCAGCACGGTGAAGTTCGAGAAGGTCGAGCAGCCCATGTAGTGGTAGATCGGCTTGCCCTTGTAGGAGAAACGGCTGGTGCCGTCAGGCATCACACCCTTGCCCTGTGTCGCACGGATCGCGGTGCAGAGATTGGTCTTCTGGCTAAGACAGCTTTTGCACTGCCGGCATTCCGGCGTGTAAAGCGGGATGACGTGATCGCCCGGCTTCACCGAGCTCACGCCCGGGCCGATCTCGCGGATGATGCCCGCTCCTTCGTGTCCCAGGATCGACGGGAAAATTCCCTCGCTGTCGAAGCCGTCGAGCGTGTAGGCGTCGGTATGGCAGATGCCCGTGGCCTTGATCTCGACCAGGACCTCGCCGGCCTTTGGGCCTTCCAGATCGACTTCGACGATTTCGAGCGGCTTCTTAGCCTCGAAGGCGACGGCGGCACGTGTTTTCATAGTCAGACTCCTCAGATCTCGAAGGGAGCCAAGACGTGGTCTCGGCAGTCCTCGTAACGTTCATTTGTTACCCATGCAGGCGTCTTCCGCCTTTTTGTACGCCTCTGTCTTCTCCTCCTTCTTGGCGGGACGCTGCCGGCCCCATGCTTCGGTGGAGCGGGCGCGCAGATAGACGTACAGATCATCCATGTAGCAGGCGACGTTCGGGTTGTCGCCGAACGCCGGCATGACGTTCTCTTGCGCGGTCGAGATGTTCTTGCGGCCGGAGGCGATCACGCCCAGGAAGTCGCCATAGCTCATGCTCTTGACCGAATCCTTGAGCGCCGGCGCGTAGGTGGAGCCCATGCCGTCGGGGCCATGGCAGACGTGGCAGTCGGAGTGATAGCGGCGGTAGCCGGAATAGGTGAACCAGTCCACGGTGCCATCGGCCGAAATCTTGTAGGTGGGATTGCCCTCCTTATCGAGCCACTTCCCGTCGTCTTCCTTCTTCACGGCGGTGGGGTCGCCCGGGCCGTCCGCGACCGCAAGTCCTCCGGACGCGACCAAGATCGTGGCAGCAATGACAAAGCAGATTTTACGCAAGAGATTGTTTCCTCGGCAGGCGTTCGGTGGAGACGAGCCGGCGCGTGGAGTGATCCACGCGCCGGAGCGATGCTGAAGGGCCTAGTTCGGGAGCGAGAACACGGTCAGCGTGCCGCCGAGCGCCGTGTAGTTGCTGAGGGCGGCGTAGCCACCGACTGCGCCGAGACCTGCGGTCGGGTCGGTCAGACCCGCCGCCAGACCGATACCGGCCCAGCCACCGACGCCGGAGAGCACGGCAACGTACTGCTTGCCATTGTTCTCATAGGTGGTGACGTTGCCGATGATGCCGGAGGGAGTCTTGAACTTGTAGAGCTCCTTGCCGGACTTGGCGTCGACCGCCTTCAGGTAGCCTTCGAGCGTGCCGTAGAACACCACGCCGCCTGCCGTTGCGAGCGCACCCGACCAGACCGAGAACTGCTCCTTGTTCGACCACACGATCTTGCCAGTCTTGCCGTCCCAGGCGATGAAGTTGCCCATGTGGCTTTCACCCGGGGGAGGGTACATCGAGAGCGTCGCACCCACATAGGGCTGGCCCGCGGTATAGCTCACCTTGAACGGCTCATAGTCCATGCAGACATGGTTGGTCGGAACGTAGAACAGCTGCGTGTCCGGCGAGTAGGCTGCCGGCTGCTCGTCCTTGGTGCCGAGCGCGGCCGGGCAGATGCCCTTCACGTTGACGTCCTCGCCCGCCTTGTCCGTCGAAGCTGCGTCGAGCACCTTCGGACGGCCATATGTCGGAGAGCTCTTGTTCATGTCGACGCCGGAGGTCCAGTTCACCTTCGGATCGTATTTCTCGGCGACCAGCAGTTCACCGTTCTCGCGGTCCATGGTGTAGGCGAGGCCGTTGCGGTCGAAGTGCGTCAGCAGCTTGCGGTTCTGGCCGTTGATCTGCTGATCGGTGAGGATCATCTCGTTAACACCGTCATAGTCCCACTCGTCGTGCGGCGTCATCTGGTAGACCCACTTCGCCATGCCGGTGTCGGCATCGCGCGCGAAGATCGTCATCGACCATTTGTTGTCGCCGGGGCGCTGTTTCGGATTCCAGGTCGAGGGGTTGCCCGAGCCGTAATAGACCATGTTCAGAGCGGGATCGTAGGAGATCCAGCCCCAGGTGCAGCCGCCGCCGATCTTCCATTGGTCGCCCTGCCAGGTCTTCAGCGAGGAGTCGGGGCCGACCGGCTTGCCAAGCGAGGTCGTCTTGACGGGATCGAGCTTGATCTGATCGTCGGGACCTTCGGAGTAGGCGCGCCAGACCTGCTTGCCGCTCTTGAGGTCGTAAGCGGTGACGTGGCACTGCACGCCAAATTCGCCCCCCGAAATGCCGACGAGGACCTTGTCCTTCACGACCAGCGCCGCCGAAGTACCGGTCTCGCCCTTCGCCGGGTTGCCGTTGGTCGCCGACCATGCCACCTGGCCGGTCTTGGCGTCGAGCGCGACGAGGTTGGTGTCGGCCTGATGCAGGATGATCTTGCCGTCTCCGTATGACAGGCCACGGTTGACTGTGTCGCAGCACATCACGGGGATGACGTTCGGATCCTGCTTCGGCTCGTACTTCCAGACGATCTTGTTCTCGTTGGAAAGGTCAAGAGCGTAGACCTTGTTCGGGAACGGCGTGTGGACGTACATCATGTTGCCGATGATCAGCGGGCCGCCTTCATGGCCGCGCAGCACGCCGGTCGAGAACGTCCACGCGACCTGGAGCTTGCCGACGTTCTGAGCGTTGATCTGGTTCAGCTTGGAATAGCGGGTGTTGGCATAGTCACCTGCCGGCATCACCCAGTCCTTCGGGTTCTGCGACATCTTGATCAGCTCGTCATTGGCTGCAGCGCTGCCAGCGGCGAGAGCCGCCGCGGAGCCGAGATAGGTCGCCAGTAGCACCTTGCGCATAGTCATCCTCCGTTGGTCTCGTTTATTGTTTCCGAACCATTGTTCAATCACCGGGCTCCTCGTCCGGCGTTCTGCTCGTGCAGGGCGGTCACGATTGGGACCAGAAACGATGCTGGGCTGTTTCCTCCTCCTGATGAGAGCCACGGGTCCACGTGCAGGAGCGGCCCGTTCTTGTTGTTCCTGCCGCAATCCCTAACGCCTTCGCCATTGGGAAACTTGCCCAAGAGAGAAGCCGGTTTGCTCGACAGCGCACGGCGACAAAGATTTTGATTTTGCAGTAGCGAATTCAGTTGTTTCCGCGCCGCGGCGGGCCGCGCTCAACGCTCAGGTTCCCCTTGACGGCGCTGCAACTAAGGCGGAGGATTATGGCTTCAAGGGTGGCAATGGAACGGTGGCGCTTGTTCCACAAGATCGCTCAAATTCGAGGTAAACGTCGCGCAATCACGGCTGAGGGCTCCGGCAGCGCTGGTCGCGATTCGCGTCGAATCTCCGGATCAAACCAGTGGCTGGATTAATGTCCGACACAATTCACACGCTCTCGACGACCGGAATGACGCCGAAGCGGCAGATCCAGAGCTGGATCGACGGGCTGACGAGCCTGTGTGGGCATTTCGACGTCGATCCACTGGAAGCGTCCTCGCTGGAAGGTCGCATCGACTACACCAGCGTCTCGCGCCTGAAGCTTTGCCAAATCGAGGTGAGCCAGCATCGCATCGCGCACACGCTGGCGCGCGCCAAGGCCAACGAACACCCGTACATCAAGATCCACTTCCAGACCTACGGGGTGTCCTATTTCGAACAAGAAGGCCGCCACATCGAAATCAACCCCGGCGACATCATCGCCTATGATGTCTCCTGCCCGCATTCGATCATCAGCCCGGCCTTCACGCGTCACGACGTGGTGATCGTGCCGAAGGCACTGCTGCGCGACCGCGGCTTCCCATCGCAGCGGATGCCCGCCTGCAAGCTGTCCTCGAAGACAGGCACGGGGCGGATCGCCCATGATTTCGTCCATGCGACCTTCGACGAGGCGGCAAAGCTGTCAGCGAACAGCGCGGTCGGCGTCGCTGATTCCCTGATCGACCTGCTGTTGCTGCCGCTGCGCGAAGCCGACACGATGTTCGATCGTGTCGGGCCCGAGGCGATGTATGTGCGCGCGCAGTTCTTCATCCGCGAGCACTTGCGCGATCCGGATCTGTGCATCGACCAGATCTCGGCCGAGCTCGGCTGCTCCAAGCGCTATCTGCACATGCTGTTCTCGGAGCGCGGCACCACGGTGAGCGACTACATCTGGCAGGCCCGGTTGCAGAACTGCCGCCAGGAACTCGAGGCCCACGCCGGCAAGACCATCACCGACGTCGCGTTCTCTTGGGGCTTCTCCAGCTCGTCGCATTTCAGCCGGGTGTTCCGGAAATATTTCGGCGTGGTGCCGTCCTCGATCCATAAGTCGCAGCAGGGTACCGTGAATTCGGGCGGGCATTAGACGTCTTGAGCGAACCACGCGCGCGGTGCAGGCTGAAGCTCACGCCGACGTTGCGATGTAGGGAATGCCGGCCACCAAAGCGACCAGCAGCACCGCGTTCCCCAGCATCACGCTCCAGTGCAGCCGGCGCAACCGTCGTGCAGCATCGGCATCCCCGGCGTCGCTCGCTCTGAGCTGGTCGTCTACCCGTCGCATGAAGCGGCGTCGTCCCCAAATCGCCAGGGCTGCTATCATGCCGACGCCAACGGCAGCAAGCGGGCGGCCATCGAGGAGGAGAGCCACCGTCCCGATGATGCCGACGGCGCGCATGACCAGAAAATGAGCGTTGAACATTCCGCGCAGCAATTGGGCGACAGGCTGGATATCGAGCCTCACCAGAAGGAAGGCCGGCGATGCCAGGGTGAAATAGCTCATCGGAAAGAGCAGGATGATCATAACGGCGACGGCGACGGCATCCGGTGTCATGGGATCGGCCCTCCTTGTCCGCAGAAGGGTACAATCATAACGGGAAAACGCGCTTCCGACACTGGGCTTTGGTCGGACTCCGGGCCGGAAAGCGAGCAACCGGCCTACCGGCCATGGCGTGAAGGTCAGGCCGGCTCAAGGCCCAATGACTTCGCGCTCTCGATCCAGATCGGCAGCTCGCGCTGATACAGCGCATTGGTTTCCTTGAAGCCGATTGCGGGTTCGAGCACGAAGGTCGCGAGAACCTCCTTCACTTTCGGATCGTTGTTGGCGGCGACGCAGAGCTCGGCGATGCGATCGACTACCGGCTGCGGCGTCGCTTTCGGCACGGCCCATCCGGTGAACCCGCTGACGGTGAAGAACTTTGACGTCGCGCCCTGTTCGGGCAACGTCTTCACGTTCGGGATCGCGTCGACCTTCTTCGAATGCACGGCGAACACGGTGCCGCGGTCGCTTTGCAGGACCGACTGCGCGGCCGTGTAGCTACCCATGGCGGCATCGAGCGTGCCTTCGAGCATGCCAGTCCACATCGGCGCTTCGCCGCGATAATGGACCGGCTCGATATTGAGGCCGTACTGCTTGTTGAGCTCGTTGATCGTCATGTGCGGAGCCGAGCCCGCGCTGTAGGTGCCGAAATTCACCTTGCCGCTCTTGCGCGAGAAGGCGACGAAATCCTCCAGCGTCTTGATCCCCGTCTTCGGGTTCGCCACCAGCAACAGGCCGGCGCCCGGAATGACGCTGAC
Organism: Bradyrhizobium sp. USDA 326; assembly: GCF_049739485.1. Classification (NCBI taxonomy): domain Bacteria; kingdom Pseudomonadati; phylum Pseudomonadota; class Alphaproteobacteria; order Hyphomicrobiales; family Nitrobacteraceae; genus Bradyrhizobium; species Bradyrhizobium sp. USDA 326. The sequence continues at coordinate 347,434 of NZ_JBMGQA010000001.1, read as the reverse complement.
GAGCATCAGATCCTTGTCCATGTCGTAGCCGGGATTCTTCATCACCACCCGGTTCATGATGTAGGTGGTCGAGATCGAGCACAGGATGGTGTGGCCGTCGGGCTCCGCGCGGGCGACCTCGGCCGTGCCGATTGCGCCGGAGGCGCCGGGCTTGTTCTCGACGACGACGGTCTTGCCGGTCTGCTTGGAGATGAATTCGCCATAGGCGCGCGCCAGCAGGTCAGTCTGTCCGCCGGCGGGATAGCTGCAAATCATGCGAATCTGCCGCGCAGGCCAGGTGCCTTGTGATGTGCCTTGCGCCGAGGCGCCGCGTGCGACGAATGGCATCGCCAGTGCGGTGGTACCGGCGGCGATGAAGTGGCGGCGATCGAGTTTGGCGGACATGATTCTCTCCCGGATTTTTGCGGAACCTACTGCATCATGCTGGCGCCTGGCATGCCCGGCAGGCGAGACAGATTGGCGCATCGGATCCATCTTTCACTCCGGGATGCGGACGCAGCGCACAGGGAATTCGTGCCCGCAGGGACCCGGCGCAACGCGACTACGACGGTGTGCTGCTGCGCGTGGCGTCGGCCGCAGCGAAATGCGTAGCGTGACGCCGCAGGCCCTGCGGAGCGTCACTGCCTGCCGTCCGGGACATGAGCGCCCTTGCAATCACCGCTGAATGATTTGCGTCCAGACGTCGCCCAGAATCGCTGGCTCCCGCGGCGGCAGATAGGTGAGGCCGGCCTGCTTGCCGAATTCGGCGATCTTGCCTTCGGCAGCAAGCTGGCCGAGCGTCTTGTTGACGGCCTCGATCAGCGCGCCATCGCTGGCGAGCCCGACATAGCCGCGATTGGCGCCGATCGGGTAGTAGTAGCCGGACGCCGTGATCGCCGTGTCGGGGTGCGCGGCGCGATGGGCGTCGAAACGGGCAAGATCGATCAGCGTCGCGTCATAGTCGCCGCGCTGGAGCGCGCCGAGGAGGTCGTCGCGACCGGGGACGAGGTGGGTGATGCTGTCGATCAATCGGCCCTTGTCGAAGTTCATCAGGATGGCGTCGCCGAGCGACCCGCTTTCTATGGCAAGACGAAGGCCGGCGAGATCGCCGATGTCGCCGATCTTGCGGCCGCGGGCCTTCGGCCCAAGCACCACCGTCATCGGGGAATAGACGTAAGGCCGGCTCGGCGCGAGCACGCCCAGCGGGACGCGGCGCCGCCGATCGTCGCGTGTGGCCCCGGCGAAATCCGGCAAGCGCGCCGTCTTCATCCCGGGGGCGATGAGCGAATCCTGCGTCAGCGCGTAGCCGCCGACGAGCGAGCAGCGCCCATCCGAGAGCAGCGCGTTGGCTTCGAGCTGCGGGCTCGAATCCTCGTCCAGCCTGCTCTCAAACCACTGGATCGCCAGCGGCCGTCCGAGCCGCTCCGCCATCGCCTTGGCCAGCAGCACGTCGAAGCCGGCCTCCGGCTGACCGCGGTGATGCACCGAGAGCGGCGGCCGGTCTTCGTCGAGGCAGATCTTCAGGGGATCGTCTGCCGCAAAAGCGCCCGACGCCATCGTGGATAGAAAGGCCGCAACGCTCCATGCAACGCGCCGGCCCCTCAAGGCTTCCTCCGGCTGGAGATGAAGGCCCAGAGGTCCCCGATCTGGTCGTCGCTGAGGATGTCGCCCCAGGGCGGCATCTTGTTGTTCTTGCCGTTCTTGACCGTCGTCACGAAGCGCGTCTTGTCGTCGGGGAAGACGCGCAGGTCTGGCGTGATGGTACCGGAGTTCATCAGGTTGGGGCCATGGCAGTGTGAGCATTTCGCGGCATAGGTCGACTTGCCGTGGTCGATCTGCGCCTGCAGTGGATTGCCGGTTGCGTCATCCGCGGCGCAAACGGTCGCCGCAAGCGCGACCGTCAGCACCGCGACGGTGGCGATCGTCGCCACCGTCCTGTGTGATACTTCTCTCAGCATCGTGTCGTGGTTATTGCTTGACCGCAAAGACCCAGAGCGAGCCGCCGGGCGGCACCTGAGCCAGCCGTTCGTCACCGGAGAACAACGAGTAGACGCCGCCATAGCCGCTCGTCACCGCAACATACTGCACGCCATCCTGCTGCCAGGTCACTGGCTGTCCCTCGATGCCGGACCCGGTCTGGAACTGCCAGAGCTTCTTGCCGGTATCGGCGTCGAAGGCCTCGAACTCACCGGTCAGTGCGCCCGAGAACACGACGCCCCCGGCCGTCGACAGCACGCCCGAGAAGCGTGGAATGTCGCTCGGCGCTTCCCATTTCGACTTGCCGGTCATGGGGTCGATCGCCTTGAGGTAGCCGCGCGGTCCGTCCCCGAACTCCCAGGGATCGGTCAGGTCCATGCCGAGATACCATTCACCCTGCTTGAAGGTGACGGGCTCCGCCTTGTACTTGCCGCCGAAATTGAGCGTGTTGGCATAGGCGAGGCCGGTCTGCGGATTGAACGACATCGGCTCCCAATTCTTGCCGCCGAGGATGGAGGGATAGACCGTCACCTTCTTGCCCTCCCGCGCGTCCTTGGAAATGTCGGTCTCGATCGGGCGCCCCGTCTTCATGTCGATGCCGGTCGCCCAGTTGACCTTCACGTAAGGATTGGCCGCGAGCAGCTTCCCGTTGGTGCGGTCGAGCACGTAGAAGAAGCCGTTGCGGTTGGCATTCATCAGCACCTTGGTCGGCTTACCCTCGACGTTTATGTCGGCGAGGACCATCTCTGCGACCGCGTCGTAGTCGAACGGATTGTTCGGCGAGAACTGGTAGTGCCACTTGATCTTGCCCGTCTTGGGGTCCATCGCCAGGACGGAGCAGGTATAGAGGTTGTCGCCGGGCCGTACCGCCGAATTGAACGGGCCGGGATTGCCGATGCCCCAATAGACAGTCTTCAGCTCGGGATCGTATGAGCCCGTGATCCAGGTCGAGCCGCCGCCGAGCTTCCAGGTGTCGCCCTTCCAGGTGTCGCCGCCGGGCTCGTCCGGCGAAGGGATCGAGTGGGTGCGCCAGAGGTGCTTGCCGGTTGCCGGATCCCAGCCGTCGATGAAGCCGCGGGTGCCGAACTCGGCGCCTGAGACGCCTGTAATGACGACGCCGTCGGCGACCAGCGGGGCCACCGTCATGGAATAGCCTTCCTTGATGTCGGCCGCCTTCTGCCGCCACAGCTCCTTGCCGTTCTTCGCGTCGATTGCAATCACGTTCGCATCGAGCGTCGTCCGGAACAGCTTGCCTTCATGGATCGCGGCGCCGCGGTTGATGATGCCGCAGCAGACGATCCGGGGCGTCTCGGCGGGATATTCGATCTTGCTCTTCCAGATCTGCTTGCCGGTCTTGGCATCGACTGCCATGGTGGCATTGTGCGAGGTGACGTAGATGACGCCCTGATAGACAATGGGCTGGGATTCCTCACTACGATCGTCATTGAAGCTGTAATTCCAGATCGGGACGAGATTCTTGACCGTATCCTTGTTGATCTGGTTCAGCGTCGAGAAACGCTGCAGATGGTAGCCCATACCGTAATTGAGAACATTCGATGTGTCGGTCGCGCCCTTGACCAGCTGCTCGGTGGTCTGTGCGCTTGCACAAGTCGACGCAAGCATGACGAGGCCTGCGGCCATCGCAAAGCGTTTCATCCGTTCCTCCCAATATGCGCGCCTTTTGACGCTGCGATTGCAACACTCCGCCCGAAAGCAAAACTCGTCAATACGAAAGTCGTAAGTGCCGTGCCGATATCGGGCGGGGGAGCGAGTCACTTCTACAAGAACCTGACCGCAACGGAACGCCAACTTGCGCGGAGACGCTGCGAAATTCCGCGACATGAAGCGGCTCTGGACGCCGGCGGCCTTGGTGGACGTTAGGTGTTCCGCGAGTTGTGGCGCGTGCAAGTTGCAATTGGACTTGAACCGGCGTGCGCTTGTGGATTTATCTTGTTTCTGTCCGCCCCGACCCGGGGCTCTCTGTGTGGGAGGTCTTGATGATTTCGTTTCGCCCAGTTGCGCTTGCCCTCACGATTGCATTCTTGTCTAGTCCGGCGTGGCCGGCTCCCCGAGACGCGATCAAGATGTTCGATCCTGACAATGACGGCACGCTCGATCTTGCCGAGGTGAAGAAGGCGGCGTCCGCGTTGTTCACAAAGCTCGACCCCGATCGTGACGGCACGCTCGATGCACGCGAATTGCGAGGGCGGCTGACGACGAAAGAACTTGCCGCCGCCGATCCTGACAATGACGGCACGCTTACGATCGACGAATATCTGTCCGTGGTCGAGCAACGCTTCAATGCGGCGAATCCCGACAAGGACGGAACGCTGGATGCGAAGGAGCTGAACTCGCGCCCAGGTCGCGCCCTGCTGAAATTGCTGCGGTGAGCGCCGCAATCGGAACTGACGTGACGAGGGCAGTGTTTGCGATCATTCCGGCCTGACGCTCGGGAACATCGGGCTGCTCGGCCTGTTTTCTCCGCAACGTCCTGCCTGGCGCCGGGGCTGCGCGGCAGGCGAAGAGGAGATGCAGATGAACACGAAACGTTCCGTTCTTACCGCCTGCGCGATCCTGACATTGAGCGCGGGCGTTGCCATCGCCGGCCCGTGCAACACCGGAAGCGCCAGCACCGACAAGACCGACAAGGATGCTGGTTCTGGTCCGGTCACCGTGGGCTCCGCTCAATCGCACTCGTCCAGCTCGACGAGCGATACCAGCCAGCATCCGCCGACCAGCACGATGAATCGGGCGAGCGGTGAAACGCCGGCTTCGTCCGAGGATGCGCAGCGGCAAATGCAGAGTGAGCCGACGGCGGCACAGCGCGCCGAAGGCGCCAAGCCGAATGCCGAAATGGCCGACAAGGGCTGCTGACGGCGCCGTTGTCGTTCGACGCGCGGTGCGTTGCACAAGTTATTGTCTCGCTGGTCGTGTTTGACCAAGAGGGAAGTGGCTTTGTCCGGGAGAGAAATGCAGCCGCGAAGAATCGACACAGACGCGCTCGGCAGTCGAATCGAGGCTTGAACTGCACCTGAGGCAGCCCTACGTTTTGCGCCGCGCGATGTCGCGCTCAATACCTTGGGAGACCCCGAATGGCTTGGAAAGCTCCGAAGATCGTGGAAGTGCCGGTGGGCATGGAAATCAACATGTACGCCTGCGCTGCGCGCAAGTAAGACTGACGACCTGCCGCGGCTTCGATGGCGAAGGCCGTCGAAGGCGCGGCAGTGTTGGTTTCGGCCCCGACCTGGCGCTCCGTGCCTCGCGATTGACGCGCAGCCGCACGTGCAGGCTTCAATCCCCACGAGAATCTCGACCATGCTCCGCGGCAGTGTGTTACGCTGATGCTCGGCGAGCGTTGCTGCCGTTTAGAGCGGCGCGCGCCTTCGGGGCACGGGATGGGCGGAAGAACCTGTAAGTTCTGGATGGTGATCGGGTGCGCGCTGGCGCTGGCGCCGGCACGCAGCAGCGCCGAGGAAGGCTTCGATACCGAGCATATCTTCGGCTTCATGATCGGCACCGATGTCGGCAATGTCGGCGAGCGCGAATTCCAGACCCAAACGACAGGGCGCGTCGGCAAAGGCGGGGCGGCTTATCGCGCACTCGAACACGAGGTCGAGATCGAGATCGTGCCACTGCCGAATTTTCGTATCGAGCTCGGCGGCACCGCCAGCTTGCACGACATCACCGGCGTCCCTGATATCGACGACCGCCGCCAGTTCAACTTCCAGGGCGCCTCGCTCGACCTGCGCTATCGCCTGCTGGATCGCCGCCGCGCGCCGTTCGGCCTCACCATCGCGGCCGAGCTGCACGGCGACCGCACTGACGAGACCAGCGGCGCGAAAGGGCGAATGTATGGCACCGAGTTCACGCTAGCTTTCGACCGCGAGCTTATCCCGAACTTCGCCATCGGCGCCCTCAACCTGATCTATCAGCCGGAATGGGCGCGCTTCGAGGTCGGAGGGGTATCCGAAAAGAGCTCAACGATCGGTGCGGCATTTGCCGGCTTGATGCGCGTGCGGCCGAATGTGCTGCTCGGTGGGGAGTTGCGCTATTTCCGACAATATGAGGGGATCGGCCTCGGAGAATTTGCAGGCCAGGCCCTGTTCGTCGGCCCCACCGCCTATTTTCAGCTATCCGAGCGCTCGCGGCTGACCTTGAGCTGGAGCATGCAGGCTTGGGGGCGTCCGGCCGGATCGGGCGGCAATCTCGACCTCGTCAATTTCGAGCGGCACCAGGCCCGGATGGTGTTCGGGATCAACTTCTAGCTGCGGGATCGTCATGGTGGGGACAGCACGGCCATGACTCTGGAGAATTCGGCGTTTTGCTTCGCCAGAGCAGCGAGGAGCGGAAGCAGTTCCCGTCGCCATTCCTCACGTCCGCCTGAAACTTCCCCTCCTTTGCAACGTAATCTTTCGTGCTAATCTCCAGCGCCCCTTGCGAGAGGATCCTGGCATGAACCCGATTGACCTGGTGGTGACTGTGTGTGCGGTGCTCTCGCCTGCGACCTGCGAGGAGCAGCATCTGGTGTTCAACTATTCCGGGTCGCCCCGCCAATGCGTGATGGCCGCGCCACCGTATATCGCGCAATGGGTCGGCGAGCATCCGAAGTGGCAAGCGGTGCGGTGGCGCTGCGAATATCCACACCGGAACGACAGGGCATAAGGCGCAGGGATCGGTTCGAGCTACTTCGTGCAGTCCTTCAGATCCTTGTCGGCGATCGAGAACACCGCATCCGCCTTGATCTCGATGTCGCGGACGATGCACTGCCGCGCATTGGGATAGCTGACCTTCGCGTCATAGCGGCCCGGCTCGATGCCGGTAATGCGCAGCCGCTCGTCGTGGTCGACCTCCTTGTCCTTGTCGTTCAAGCACTGGTTCGGACCCCAGTCGGTCTTGCCGGCCGGCGCGAGCTGGAAACCGGAGATCGTCTCGGTCGTCAGGTTCCAGAGCCGTACGCCCTTGCCCTTGGCCTGCGCGGCGGCGTCGCCGGCAAGCGTCAACAACGCGATCAATGCCAGAACCAAACGCATCAAGCAGTCCTCCCACAGGCGCGCCGTCATTCCCTGATCAGGCGTTCGCGGTTCTTTGACTTGTCGAAATTTTTGGCGCGGTCAAGGCCCTTCGGCGCGATCAGCTTCGCCGAGGCGAGATCGGCGCCGTCGAAATCGGTGTCGGTGACGATGGCGCCGGTCAGGTCGGCTCCGCCGAGTTGGGCGTTCTTCAGCGATGCACCGCTCAGGTCGGCACCCCTGAGGACCGCGAATTCAAGGTCGACGCGTGACAAATCGGCGTTGCGCGCGTTCAGCCGTTCCAGATTTGCGGATCTCAGCACCGCGCGCATCAGCCCCATCGACTGGTTGCGCATGTCGGCACCGAGATGCGCATTCGCGATCGACGTGCCGACCATGCTCGCGCCGGTGAGATCTGCCGTGACGCGCGCACCAGTCAGATCGGCGCCGTCGAGGCGAGCACGTGCCATCTCTGACGCGAACAAGTTGGCGCCCTTCAGGCTCGCGCCCGTGAGATCTGCATCCAGCAGCCACGCCTGATCGAGGATCGCCCCATCAAGCCGTGCACCGGCGAGTTTCGTCTTGTTGAGCCGTGCCGCACGGAGAATTGCGTTGGCCAGGTCGAGACCACTGAGATCGAGCCCCGATAACCGCTTGCCGGTCAAATCGGCGGGGGCCCCGGGGGTCGCTTTGGCCAGCGCGGCCTCGACCTCCTGCCGGCTCATCTCGGCGGAGACCATGGCGGGTGATGTCAGATCGAGATCGCGCATCATGTCCTGCGCGCGCATCGTTGTCGCGAGCAAAGCAAGGCCAAGTGCCGTCAGGGCGATCCTTTGCTTCATCGGCAGACTCCGCTGCGACCCAATTTAGCACGGGCCTAGCGCGGTTGCCTATGAGACATCCCGCCCGGCGTGAACGTTGCCTTGTTCCGCCTGGATGCGCCGTGCAAGCTCGCTCCGGATCGCCGCTATCTCGGCCTCGCTACGCGCGGCGCGCGGGATGGCGATCGGCACCTCCCGCATAATCCGCGCGGGGCGCGGCGACAGGAAGAACAGCCGGTCGCCAAGCCGGATCGCGTCGTCGAGACTGTGGGTGACGAGCAGCGTCATCACCGGACGGCTCGCGACCAGCGTTGCGATCTCGTCGCGCAAGCGGCCCGCGAGCGCGTCGTCGAGCGAGGCGAGGGGCTCGTCGAGCACCAGGAGATCGGGCTCGACCGCGAAGGCGCGGGCCAGTGCGACGCGGCGGGCAAGGCCGAGCGACAATTCGCCGGGGAAGTGACCGCGATGCGCTTCCAGCTCCAGGATCCGGAACAGCTCTGACAGCTTCGCGTCGGAAACCTCCGGTGCCGCAAGCCGTACATTCTGCTCGACCGAGCGCCATGGCAGCAGGCGCGGCTCCTGGAACACCATGCCGATCCGCGCCTCTGGCGGTCGCGCGACGCGGCCTGCAAAGTCGTGGTCCAAGCCGAGGATGATGCGCAGCATCGTGCTCTTGCCGCAGCCGGACGGGCCGATCAGCACGCCGACCTCGCCGGATTGAAGCGCGAATTGGACCGGCGCCAGCACCTCGTGCGTTTCGCCCGCGGCACTCCTGAAGGACTTGCCTGTAATCTCGACCTCAAGCCGCACGGGGCCGCCACCGGTTTGCGCGGGCTTCGAGCGGCTGCACCAGCAAGGTTTCGATGACGAGCACGACGGCGGCGAAGGTCAGGGAATAGGCCAGCAGCCGCGGCGTGTCGAACAGCTGGAAGGCGACGCCGATCTCGAAGCCGACGCCGTTCGGACGACCCAGGAGCTCGGCGACCAGCACGATCTTCCACACCAGCGACAGCCCGGAGCGCGCGGAGGCCGCGATATAGGGCGCAAGCTGCGGCAGCACGACGTGGCGGAAGGCGCGCCAGCGCGGCATCGCGAACACGCTCGCCATCTCGTCGAGCGAGCGGTCGAGCGCGCGGGCGCCCTCGCGCAAGGTCACGATGGCGGTCGGCAGCTTGTTGATGGCGATCGCCGCGATCGCGGCGGCCTCGGTGAGGCCGGCCCAGATATAGGCCAGTACGATCACGACCAGGGCCGGCAAATTGAGCAGCAGGATCAGCCAGGGATCGCCGAGCCGGTCGGCGAGCCTCACCCGGCCCATCAGGTAGCCGATCGCGCTGCCGAGCGACATCGCCAACACGAAGGCGAGCGTGACGCGTGCCAGCGTGGCGCCGAGATGCAGGAACAGCGCGCCGGACGAGGCTTCCGCGATCATCACCTGGAGCACGGCCGGCGGTGAGGGCAGCTTCGCACCACCGACGAACAGCGCGGCGGTCCACCAGGTTGCGAGGAACAGGGCGAACGAGAGAAGACGCAGCACCTCAGTCTCCGGGGACTGCGTGATAGAACGTGCCGGGATCGAGCTCGGCCGCAGGGCCGACGAGATCTCGGCCGCCGATCTCGGCCAGCACGCGGTAGAGCACGCGTGCGTCCTTTTCCTCGTCGTCGATGCTCCGGCGCGGAATGCCGTCGCGGTAGCGGTCGCGGTAGGTCTTGAGCACGGCCGGATCGCTGGTGCCGGTGAGCGGCGCGACCTTGTCCCAGACCGCGTCCGACGTCGCCAGCAGCTCTTTGGCCTTGCGGGTCATCGCGATGAAGCGCGCCACGGCGTCGCGATGGCGCGCGGCCCAGCTCTCGTCGAAGACATAGCCGACGGCGGAGACAGCACCCTTGGCGCCGAGCTTCGGCAGGATGTCCTCGATGCCGGCGAGGCGGCGAAAACCCTTGGCTTCGAGCTGGGCGCAGAAATTCCAGAAGTTGAGGCTCGCTTCCATCTCGCCGTCGAGCGCCTTCGCGGCGATCAGGGGCGGGGCGCCATAGGCGATGGTTGCTTCCGACTTCAGGTCGATTCCGTCCTGCTTCATCCTCGCCTGGAGCAGCAGCCAGCTCTTGTCGATCGGCCCGCCGGCGACGGCGAGCTTGCGCCCCCTGAGGTCGGCGAGCGACTTGATCGACGATGAGGCCGGAACCATCACCGCGCCGAGCGCGCTGGAGTAGGGATAGAAAGTGAGCTTGGCGCCGAGCGAGCGTTCGCGCGACACCCACAGCCAGTCCGACAGGATGATGTCGGCGCTGCCGGCGCGCATCGCGATCTTGCCGGCCTCGGTGCTCGCAAGCTCGGTGACCTCCAGCGACAGGCCGGCCTCCTTGTCGAGACCGCCCGCGCGGATCGCTGCCAGCTCCCAGGAGAATGTTCCGGTTTTCTGCACCGCAAGGCGGATCGCATCCGCGGCACGGCCGGGCGCGGCCAACGTCAGCGCCAGCGTCGTCGCGAGCGCCAACGCTCGACCAAATGCCCTAGTCACACCAAGTGCTCTCATCACCTTGTGAGCCGTTTCCTCTGACAGAGTGCTTTTCAGGACAATACGCATAGCATAGCCTTGGTCGCAACCAGCGGGAGGATGCGCATGAATCTGGCGGGACAGCTACGACCGATTGTCGCCGCATGTGTGATGCTGGCTGCGACCACGTGCGTGGCACGGGCCGAGGAGGCCAATGACTATCCTACCTCGGCGCGCGCCGAATACGTCTATGGCTGCATGAAGGCCAACGGCGAGACGCGGGCTGCGATCGAGCAATGTTCCTGCTCGATCGACGTGGTGGCTTCGATCATGCCCTACGAGCGCTATGTCACCGCGGAGACCGCGCTCAGCATGTCGCAAGTGCGCGGCAATCTCGGCGTCCAGTTCCGCACGTCTGAGCAGGCGAACTCGGCAGTGAACGATCTGCGCCGCGCGCAGGCGGAAGCCGAGGTGAGGTGTTTTTAGTTTGCTGCCGTCATTCCGGGGCGCGCCAAGCGCGAGCCCGGAATCTCGAGATTCTCAGGTGCGCGATTGCACACCAGAGTTCGGTCCTGCGGACCGCCCCGGAATGACGGCTCGCTATCACGTCCCCGGCTTCTCCACATCCCACTCGTTGCGGAACACGTGCCCGTCCGTGTCTTTCGCCTCGGCGCGGAAACGCTTGGCCCCGTTGGAGACATAGGTGAAGCGCAGATTGGGATCCTCCGAGATCGAGATGCCGCCGTCCATCGACAGCACCAGGCTGTCGTCCTGCGTCAGCTTCAACTGGTTGATGAAGAAGGCGGGAATATAGAGCTGCGTCACCTGGTCCATCTGCAGCCCGGAATTGTTGGGATGGCCGATCATGATCTGCGCCTCGCGCACGCGGCTCGCCGGTGCCTCCTCGCGCGCGAATTGCCGGTAGCGCATCTGGCCGAGCCGGTTCCTGGCCTCCTCGACATTCTTTCCTGCCGGCGCCGAGCAGCCGCCGGACGCTTTCACGTAAGTCTTGGAGACATAGAGCTGACCGTCGCTGAGCTCGGCGACCGCGTGGACATCGGTGTAGTTGTTGACGCGCACGCGCGTCGAGATCTCCGTGACATTGGCGTCCGGCCCGAGCTCGAACTTCGCCGCCATCGGCGCAGGGTTGCGGTCGATCACCAGCGTGATCGAACGGATACGCCGCGCATCGCCGGGCGACAGCTTGCTGCGCAAGGTCACCGGCACGATGGCCGCGTCCTCGGCGCGATACGGCATCTCGATGCCGATGACGGCGCTGCCGTCATTCATCGGACGGCTCTTGAAAATGTCCTGCACCAGGCCGGGCCAGGGATCGTAGGCCTCTTCCGCCTGCGCCGGCATCGCGAAAGCGAGGCCGAGCAGGAGGGCGGTGAGTGTCAGGCGGCGTGTGCATTCCGTCATGGTCATCATCCCGCTCGGACGAAACAGTCGCTGGCAACAGCCTAGCGCGCCCGCTACTCCCATTCAATTTCAGAGAATGCTGCAGTTGCGTTGCGGGCATTGTAATCGTCGAACAGCTGCCAGTGCGGCCGTTCCGACGCGGCCGCCTTGTCGGCGGCGGTTCGGATCGGCTCGCCGCTCTTGTTCAGCGTGCGAACGTCGGACAGCAGCGTTGACAGGTAGCGCCGTTCATCGATCAGCGCCGCGGGCCAGTCGCTCACGGGGCCGTGACCGGGAACGACCCGTAGCGCCGGGATGGCCTCAAGCCGCTTCAATGTCTCGAGCCAGCCGCGGATGCTGCCGTCCATGACCGGAATGTGGCGGAGAAAGACGAGGTCGCCAGCGAACAGGGTCCTGGTCGTCTCGTCGTACACGATCAAGTCGTTGTCGCTGTGTCCAGCCGGCCAGGCGCGCAAGCTCAGGCGGCGCGACCCGAGATCGAGGGTCATCGTGTCGGTCACGAGCAGGGCGGGAGCAATGATCTTGACGGGATCGATCAGCTCGCTGCCCATGATCCGGCGGAAATTGTCGCGATAGAACGGCCCGCGCGCCGCGAGCGCCTGCGGCAGCTTGCCGTGCCCGACGAAGCTCGCCCCCTCCGCAACAAAGGCGGCGTTGCCGAAGACATGATCGGGATGGCCGTGGGTGTTGATGACATAGCGGATCGGCTTGGACGTGCGGGCCCGCACGGCGGCCAGCAGCGCCTCGCCCTCGCGAAGGCTGCCGCCGGTGTCGATCACGGCCACGGCCTCATCGCCGACGATGAAGCTGACATTGGCAATGTCACCTTCGTTCTCGCGGGTCATCAGGGCGATGGTCCCGGAGTGTACGAAGATTCCCGGTGCGACTTCGCTCACAGGCAATTCGGCTGCCCAGGCGCATGCTAGCGTTGCCCGGAGCAGGGACAAGGCTGCGATCATTGGAGCGATGCGAGACACTTTTCTGCCTCAGTTCAAAAGGGGGTCTTCTCGTTGCACTGCAGCAAAGCAAGGCCAGCACAAAGTTGGCCCACATGGCGCGTCATGCGTTGCATGGATAACATCCAACCAAAACGAGGAGGAAGCGCGATGACGGAGGTCGGGCGACATCGTCGCTGGTTGTTTTCACTATGGGTCGTGGTCGCATCCTGTGCGTTCGGCGATGTTGCCGTCGCGCAGACCAACGAGACCGGCGATCTCTCATTCGAGCTGGTCGATCCCAAGGTGCTGCGTGTCTGTGCCGATCCGCGCAATCTGCCGTTCTCCAACGAGAAGGGCGAGGGGTTTGAGAACAAGCTCGCCGAGTTTCTTGCGGACAAGCTCCACAAGAAGCTCGACTACGTCTTCTTTCCGCAGGCCAGCGGTTTCGTGCGAATGACCCTTGGTGCGCATCGCTGCGACGTCATCATGGGCTTCCCGCAAGGTGACGACCTCGTGCAGGGCACCAATCCCTATTACCGCACGAGCTATGCGCTGGTCTCGAAGGCCGGCAGCGGGCTCGAGGATGTCGATACGCTCGAAGACGCGCGTCTGAAAGGCAAGCATATCGGTATCGTCGCCGGCACGCCGCCTGCGACCAACATGGCGTTGGCGGGCCTGATGGGTGATGCAAAGCCCTATCCGCTGATGATCGACACGCGCTTCGACAATTCGGCGCAGGCGATGATCGACGACCTTGCCGCGGGCAAGATCGACGCCGGCGTGCTGTGGGGCCCGATGGCCGGTTACCATGCGAAGAAGGCAGGATCCTCGCTTCACGTCACGCCGCTGGTGAAAGAAACCACCGGGCCGAAGCTGGTCTATCGCATCGGCATGGGCGTGCGTCCTGCCGACCAGAACTGGAAGCGGCAGCTCAACAAGCTGATCCAGGAGAGCCAGGGCGAGATCAACAAGATCCTGCTCGATTTCGGCGTACCGCTGCTGGACGACAGCGATCGGCCGCTCGGCGCGGAGGCGGCCAAGAAGACGCCATGAGACGGCCGCTTGCCGCTGTGATCGCCGTTGCTCTGCTCGTGGCACCGGCGTTGGCGCAGCAGCAGGAGCCGTTCGAGCCCGAAGGCTATCGCACCGACAATTATCGCGCGCCGGTGCCGGCGACGCTTGCCGGCGCGCGCGTGCTGACGACCGAGGAGGCGGAAGCGATCTGGCGCGCAAACACCGGCGCGTTCGTCGACGTGATGCCGCGCCCGCCGAAACCGAAAAACCTTCCCGAGGGCACGGTGTGGCGCGATGCGCCGCGCCGGAACATTCCGGGCAGCATCTGGCTGCCCGACACCGGCTACGGCACGCTGCCGCCGGCCATGGATGATTATCTCCAGCGCGGCCTCGCGCGCGCATCACGCGGCGACAAGGCCGCACTGCTGGTGATCTATTGCCTCGCCGACTGCTGGATGTCCTGGAACGCCGCCAAGCGTGCGCTGGCCAACGGCTATTCCAACGTCGCCTGGTACCCAGACGGCACTGACGGCTGGGAGCGCGCGAAGCTTCCGACCGATGAGGCGCAGCCGGAGCCGCGGCCCGAGCAACAGTGATCAAGCGAAGATGAGCGACCTCTCTCCGCAAGCGGAGAGAGGTCGAAGCAATGCTATTACTTCTGCTTCTGCAGCTTCGTCAGCGTCCCCGTGCCATTCGTGGCGGTCGCAGAATAGCTCACCCTGTCGCCGGCATGAACAGCATCCAGCATCGCGGCGTCCCTGGCCTTGTACTCCTGGAGCGCGCCAGCGCTGCCTGAGCTGGCGCCGACGGTGCCCTTCTGCACCTGCTCGATCAAGATCGTGCCGTTGAGACGGTCGATCCGCTTGATCATTCCGGTCATGTCTTCGGCAAATGCGCTGGATGCGAGCAAGCCAAGGGCCGCGGTGCCCGCGAAGATGAATTTTGTTGTTCCCATCAAGGCCTCCCGACGTAAGGGGTTCACTTCGACAAGGCATCCTGGATCGATTTGGTTCCGGCAGATAGCGCGGGAGAAGGTTAACGATTGCCGGAACTTTCGCGGAAGCCGTCAGCAAGGCCGCCGCTATTCCATTTCCTGCTGGATCACGCGGCCGAGCGCGAACAGGCGCTGGTCGATCGAGGTTGGAACCTCGCACACGAAGCGCACGACCTTGTGACGGTCCTCGAAGATGCGGGTCTTCCAGATCAGTTCGTTGCTCAATGCCTCGACCTTGGCCTCGTCGCGCGGCGTTGCGCCCTGCAGCGCTTGAAGCTGGAGTGTCTCGTCACGGATCTTGTCGGCGGCCTCGCGCTGCTTGCGGCTGACGCGTTCGAGCCCGTTCATGACCTGGGAGCGCTGGGCGTTGAGCGTGTCGAACAGGCCTGCGAATAGCAGCTTTGCGTTCGTGGTCTTGTCGCTCGCAGACGCGGCGAGAAACTCCTTGACCGATTTCTCGGCCTCGTCCAGCGGCGTCTTGCGCGCCGACAGCTTTGCGACCAGCGCGCTGACCTTGGCGTCGTCCTTCCATTTGCTCTGGACATCTCCGAGCGGCGGACCGGCCCACACGGCGGCGAGCGAGATCTCCGGCACCTTGGCCTGGGTGCAGGGCCAGTCCGGATAGCGCGGATCGGCCGCGCGCGCGGCCGTGCCGGCCAGCGCGATTACCATGGCAGCCAGGAACCAGACCTTCATCCTTCGCCTCCCGCAGGCCCGCGTCGCGCCAGCCCGCGCGAGGGATCATAGGCCAAAATCGCTCCGACCATGAAGACGATTGTGCAGCTTGCCACCACCGCCAGCGAGATCCAGTTGATCTGCCCATACAGCGCGAAGCGGATCAGCTCGACCGCATGGGTGAACGGATTGGCCTCGCAGAGATAGTACAGATAGGGGCTGCCCTCCTGCACCCGCCAGAGCGGATAGAGGGCGGAGGAGGCGAAGAACATCGGGAAGATGACAAAGTTCATCACGCCGGCGAAGTTTTCCAGCTGCTTGATGCCCGAGGAGATCAGCATGCCGAGCGAACCCAGCATCAATCCGGACAGGATCAGTGCCGGCAGCACGGTAAGATACCCCGGGGCCGGAGGGGTGATGTCCCAGAGCCAGGCGATCAGCAGAAATGCGTAGACCTGGAGCAGCGACACCGCCGTGCCCGCAAGCAGCTTGCAGAACAACAGGAACCCGCGCGGCAACGGGCTCACCAGGAGCGTGCGCATGTTGCCCATCTCGCGGTCATAGACCATCGAGAGCGAGGACTGCATGCCGTTGAAGAGCTGGATCATCGCCATCAGCCCAGGCGCGATATAGACCTCGTAGAGGATGTAGGTCTCGTAAGGCGGGATGATGGAGATTCCGAGCACCTGGCGGAAGCCGGCGGCGAAGATGAACAGCCACACCAAGGGCCGCACCAGCGCCGAGACGAAACGTTCGCGCTGATGCAGGAAACGCAGCCCCTCGCGCCAGACGATGCCGGTGAGGCAGGTCAGGTACTCCTGGACCGAGAAGCCGCGGGGGGCGTCACGCGTGGTGATGCTGCTCATGCGCCGCCTCCCGGCATCACTTGCGCGCCGGTTAGGCGCATGAAGGCGGTGTTGACGTCCTGCGCGCCGGCCTCCGCGATGACGCGGTTCATCGGCCCCTTCGCCAGCACCTTGCCCTGATGCAGCACCACGAGATCGTCAGCGGGATTGATCTCGTCGAACAGATGCGTGGCCCAGAGCACGCCGATGCCCTGCTCGGTCACGAGCTGGCGGACATGGCTGATGATGTCGGCACGCGCCTTGACGTCGAGGCCGACCGTCGGCTCGTCCAGCAACAGCAGCCGGGGCCGGTGCAGCAACGCCCGCGCTATTTCCAGCCGCCGCATCTGGCCGCCGGAGAGATCGCGCACCTTGCTGCCGGCGCGCTCTTCGAGCCCGATGCGGCCGAGCAGCTCGGCGCTGCGCGCGGCGGCCTCGCGGCGGCTGATGCCGTGGAGGGCGGCGTGATAGAGCAGGTTCTGGGTCAGCGACAAATCGAGATCGAGCGTACGCGGCTGGAACACGACCCCCAACAGCCGCAGCGCCTCGCCGGGGCTCTTGCTGATGTCATGGCCGAAGATGGCGACACGGCCGGACTGGATGCCGAACAGGCGTGTGACGAGCGAGAACAGCGTGCTCTTGCCGGCGCCGTTCAGCCCAAGCAGTGCAGTGAAGCTCGCGGGCCGGACATTGAAGGAGACGTCCGTCAGCGCGCGGCGCGGCCCATAGGCGTGGCTGACGCCCTCGATCGCCAGCGCCGGTACGACGGCGGGATCAGGCCTCGGTGCGGCGTCGTGTGGTTCGGCGATCGGGGCGGGGCTGGTCATGGCGCGATCGTGACGCCCCAGGGCAGTTCGCCCACCTGAATGGTCTTGATCACTTTTTGCGCGGCGACGTCGATGACCGAGACGTCGTTCGACACGCCATTGGTGGTGAGCAGGTACTTCTCGTCCGGCGTGAACGCCACGTGCCAGACTCGCTGCCCGACCAGCAGGTATTTCGTCACCTTGCGCGTGGCGACGTCGACCACGGCGATGCGATTGGCGGGGCCGAGCGCGATGAAGGCGGTCTTGTCGTCCTTGGTCATGCCGATGCCGACGGGCTGGATCGCCTCTTTCCGCAGCCCCGGGATCTCGAAAGTGACCTTGCCGATCACCTCGTGCTTTTTGGGGTCGATGATCGACACCGTCCCGCCGATCTCCGAGGACACCCACACTTCCGAACTGTCATGCTTGAACTCGGCGAAGCGCGGACGCGCGTCGACCAGCACGTTGGCCACGATCTGGCGCGAGGCGGTGTCGATGAAGTGCGCCATGTTGGTGGTTTCGGACGTGTTGATCAGCGTCTTGCCGTCGGGACTGATGGTCATGCCCTCGGGCTCGACGCCGACCTGGATGTCGCCGATGCGTGCGCGCTTTTCGAGATCGATCACGGTTACCGTGTTGTCGTTCTCATTGGCGACATAGAGGATCTTGCCGGCCGCATCCTGGGCGAACAGCTCGGGATCGGGTCCGGAGGGCAAGCTGTCCACCACGGTTTGCGTCTTGGCGTCGATCACCTGGATGGTGTCGTCGTCGCCGACCGCGACCATCACGAACTTGCCGTCGCGCGTGAAATCGATGCCGCGCGGGCGTTGGCCGACCTTGATGGTCTTGGTCACGGTCCAGCTGTCGGTGTCGATCACCGACACCGTATTGCTCTTCTCGTTCGAGACATAGGCGATGAACGCGTACGCGGGCGCTGCGGCGGTCGCCAGAACCATCAGCAACGCTGCTCTTAGCAGGTGCGATCTCCGTCCGCGGGCGGTCCTCACCTCCCCCGCTTGCGGGCGAGGTCGTATCGCATCGCAAGATGCGATGCGGGAGAGGGCTCTCTCCTCTCGGGGGCCGTCGCTTGTGGAGACACCCTCTCCCCAACCCTCCCTCGCAAGCGGGGGAGGGGGCGCAGCATCGTCACGGTGCCAGCTTGGACTCATTTCACATCGCTCATTTCAGCTTGCATTTGCTCTCCGGGCGATCGTAACCGAGCGTGTCGAGCTCGGAGACCTGATGCAGGAAACCTTCCTGCGGCGACACCGACACCACCATGCGGCCGTCGACCAGCAGGATCGGCTGGCGCAGCTGCAAGTTCCAGTCGCGTAAGGTGAGCCGCGTGCCCTTGAACGCGGCGACCGAGAAATCCGGGCCCTTGATGAAATCGGTCACCTTCTTGACGTCGCCGGAATTGGTGCGCGACGTGGCCTCGCCGATCATGCGCACCGCGGTCCAGGCCTGCATGTCGAGCGCGGTCATGCGCCGCGAATTAAGCTTGAAGAAGCGGTTCTGCATCTGGATCGCGCCCCACTGGTCCTGCGCGGCGTCCCAGCTGCGCGGCACGAGGCCGGCGGAGCCCGCGACGGGGCGCGGATCCCAGGTGCGATAGGGCAGGTACGCGCCGAACACCTCGCTCTCGTCGGCCGCGACCAGCACGTCGTAGGCCGGCGCCTGCTGGGTGAAGACAGGCATCTGGCGCTGAATCAGCGTCACGCCGCTATCGGTACGGCGTGCGCCGCCTTTGTCTTCGAACGTGCGCTCCTGTACGATCTTGGCGCCGAACCGCGTGGCGGTGCGCCGGAGCGCGTCGGCGAACAGTTTGTCCTCGTCATGCGAGCCGACCACGAGCAGCCAGCGCGACCACTTTTTCCAAACGAGATACTGGCCGAGCGCATCCGCCAGCATGGCACGGGTCGGGGCGGTATGGATGACGTTGGCGCGGCAATCGGCCTCGCGCAGCCGTTCGTCGATAGCGCCGACGTTGAACAGCAGCGTGCCGCGCTCCCGCAAGGCGTCCGAGATCTTCAGCAGCGCGTCGGCCGGCAGGTCGGTGACGATGAAGCCGTTCTTCTCGGCGAGTGCGGTCGCCGCCTGCACAACGTCCTCGCCTTCCTTGATGCGGCGCTCCTCCAGCGCGAAACGCTGGTTGAGGAATTTCCCGGTGGTGTTGTTGTCCTCGATGGCAAGGCGGGCGCCGGCGAGGCCGTCATTCTCGGCGGGCAGCTCGACCAGCGACAGCGTCGATCTGGTGCCGGCGGTGCCGAGATAGCCGACGCCGATCGTGACGGGGTCGGCCGCGAGCGCGCTCGTTGCGGCAAGACTCCAGCCGATCAGGCCGACCAACCATCGAATCATGTTTCCTCCAGGCATTCTCCCCGGCTTGACCGCCGGTGGAGAATTGTTTCTGCTTCGAGCATGACCGATTTGGCCCGCCTTGCAACCCCGCATTTCGTCCTCGCGCGCGCGAGACCAGGATTCACGATCATGCGAGCATTGATATGTCTCGCCGCTTTGCTGTTGACGGGCTCGGTCGCGCTTGCAGATCCGCCGAAACTCGCGGTGTTCGATTTCGAGCTGATCGACACCAGCCTGCCCGGCGAATTCTACGGCTCGAAGCCCGAGCAGGCGCGGCTCGAGCGCATCGGCGAGCAGCTGCGCAAGGAACTGGCAGATTCAGGCAAGTTCCAGGTGCTCGATATCGCGCCGGTTCGGGATGCCGCCCGTCACGCCAATCTGCAGGCCTGCGGCGGCTGCGATCTCAAGCTCGCCGGCCAGCTCGGCGCCGACCTGGAGATCACCGGCCTGGTGCAGAAGGTCTCGAACCTGATCATCAATCTCAACATCTATTTGCGCGACGTGAAGACCGGCAACATGATCACCGTCGCCAGCGCCGACATGCGCGGCAACACCGACGAATCCTGGTCGCGCACGATGAGCTACCTGATCCGCAACCGCCTGCTGGCGCCGAATTATGGAAGGCCGGAGTAGTTCTTCTCTCCGCGAGCGCCGGTGTGCTTGCGGGGTGCTTGCGGGAGAGGTCGGCTCGCCGCGAAGCGGCGAGCCGGGTGAGGGGTATGTCTCCGCGAATCCAATTCACGCCTTGGGACGCGGAGAGATACCTCTCATCCGGCGCTTCGCGCCACCTTCACCCGCAAGGGGAGAAGGAAGAAGGCATGGCGCGCAGAGATCACGCCGTCAATCTTGCCGCGTGCCAGTGCAGGTGGTCGCTCATGAACGTCGAGATGAAATAGTAACTGTGGTCGTAGCCCACCTGCCGGCGCAGCGTCAGCGGGATGTTGGTCTTGGTGCAGGCCTCCTGGAGCAGCTCCGGCTTGAGCTGCTCCTTCAAGAAATTGTCGGCATCGCCATAGTCGACCAGGAAGCCCGAGAATTTCGCACCGTCCTCGATCAGCGCCACCGTATCGTGGTTGCGCCAGGAATCCTTGTTCGGTCCGAGATAGCCGGTCAGGGCCTTGATGCCCCAAGGCACCTGCGAAGGCGCCACGATTGGCGCGAACGCGCTTGCCGCGCGAAACCGGTGCGGGTTGCGCAGCGCAACCGTCAGCGCACCGTGGCCGCCCATCGAGTGTCCCATCACCGATTGCCGCTTGGCGTCGACCGGAAAGTTTTCCGCGACCAGCTTGGGCAACTCGTCGGTGACATAGCTCCACATCCGATAATTGCGCGCGAACGGTTCCTGCGTCGCATCGACATAGAAGCCGGCGCCGAGGCCGAAATCATAGGCGTTGTTGGCATCACCAGGCACATCCGGCCCGCGCGGAGAGGTATCGGGCGCGACGAAGATCAGGCCGAGCTCGGCGCAGGCTTTACGGAATTCGCCCTTCTCCGTGACGTTGGCATGCGTGCAGGTGAGCCCGGAGAGGTACCAGACCACGGGCAGCTTGGCGTCGTCCGCGTGCGGCGGAACGTAGACCGAGAACACCATGTCGGTTCCGGTCGCCTGGCTTGCATGGCGATAGACGCCCTGCACACCGCCGTAGGATTTATTCGTCGAGACGGTCTGGATCGTCATGCCTGAAACTCCGTGGCATCTCACGACATCAACATTGCAGCGCTTATGTGACCGAAATTTGCGGCGTCGTCAGGCGACGCCGCTGTCGATCGCCAGCCGCACCAGCTCGACGGAGGTTTTCACCCCGAGCTTCTGGCGCATGATGGACGAGGTATTGGCCACCGTCTTGTAGGACGATTGCACCAGCCAGGCGATCTCGGACAGGCTCTTGCCGGCGCTGAGCAACCGCAGGATCTCCATTTCGCGGGCATTCAGCTTCGACAGCGGGCTTTGCGCCAGAGTCGGCCCAGCAAAGGCGATGCTGCGCGCGATCGCGGTCGGAAGGTACGTGCCGCCGCCGCCGACGGCGCGGATCGCCTGGACGAGATCGTCGGGATCGCCGGTCTTGGAGACATAGCCCTTGGCGCCGCACTCGATCGCCCGCGCGGCGAAAGCAGGATCGTCGTTCATGCTGAACATGATGATGCGGGCTTCGGGCGTGCGCTCGAGGATGCGGCGCGCGAGCTCGAAGCCTGAGACGGTCGGCAGGTTGATGTCGATGATGCAGAGGTCGGGACGTTCGACGATGAAGACGCACTCGCCGTCTTCGGCGTCGGCGGCCTCCAAAATCTCGATCTCCCCCTCGTCGGCCAGCACGGCACGGCAGCCGGAGGCGACAATGGGATGATCGTCGACGATCAGAATGCGCATAGGCGTTCCCCGCGACAGCGCGTTCCCGTGTTGGAATTTGCCTGTCTTGCGCCGCATGTTGCCGGCATGAGGAGCTGCGCGCCTCATGTGGCCTCATGCAACCCGGCTGGGATTGCTGTACGCTTCCGATTAGATATCGGGCGCTTCGCCTCTGTCAACGCCATCGGACAGGTGCGGGCATCCTTCGCGAGGCATAGGCGATACCAATGTGGCAGAATTTATCCTTGCGCGGGCGCATCAACCTCTTGCTGGCGCTGCTGCTGGCGCTGGGGCTCGCCGTCAATATCGGCCGGCAGGTCGCGGAAGCCGGGCCGCGCGTGCAGGCCGAAGACCAGAGCGTGATCCGCCTTGCCCGAGAGTTCATCGAGATGATCGTGGCGGATCTCAACGAGGCTCCCGATCCGGATGCCAGGCTCAACCAGATCGCACGCGATCTCAGCCGTCTGCGCCATGTCAGCATTACGCTCCGGGGCGCCGGCGGCCAGCCGCTGACGCCCCCCCGGCTTGACGCCGACGCCGACACGCGCGCGCCGCCGGCCTGGTTCGTCGCCCTGGTTCATCCCGAGCAGACCGCGGTCAGCGTGCCGGTCTCGATCCATGGCAAGCCCGCCTCACTCGTGATCACCTCGCATCCCGACGACGAGATCGCCGAGATCTGGGACGGGATCGTGACCCAGCTCGAGGTCGGCTCGGTGATCGCGCTCGCGCTGTTCTTCCTGATGATGAACGTGGTCGGCCGGGCGCTGGCGCCGCTCCAGTCGCTGGCGGAGGCAATGGGGAAGCTCGAAGGCGGACATTACGACGCCCGTGTCGCGCCGGGCGGCGCGCCGGAGCTCGCCGCGATCTGCACCAAGCTCAACCACCTTGCCGCAACGCTTGGTGCGGCGGTCGAGGACAAGCGGCGTCTTGCCGAGCGTGCGGTATCGCTGCAGGATGTCGAGCGCAAGGAGATTGCGCGCGAGCTCCATGACGAGTTCGGGCCTTACTTGTTCTCGCTGCGCGCGCATGCGAGCGCGCTGGCCAAGCTGGCGGAGGGACGCGACCCGAGTGCGGATGCCGTGCGAAAGCATGGCAGCGCCATGCTGGAGCAGATCAATGCACTCCAGCAGTTCAACCGCCGCGTGCTGGAGCGCCTTCGGCCCGTGGGCCTTGCCGAGCTCGGCTTGCGCAAGGCGCTCGAATCCCTGTCGCGGCTGTGGCGGGAGTCGCATCCCGACGTCGCGATCGAGACCGTGATCTCGCCGGCGCTGGGCGCAACCGGCGAGACCGCCGATCTCACCATTTATCGGATCGTGCAGGAGGCGCTGACCAATGTGTTCCGGCACGCCGGTGCGACCTCGGTCAATGTCGTCATCGAGCCGGTGGAGCAGATGGCTCACGACGGCCGCGGCTGCGCCCGGGTGCGGGTCAGCGACAACGGCCGCGGGATGGAGCCGGGCCAGAAGCTCGGCTTCGGCCTCGTCGGGATGCGTGAGCGGATCCTGGCGCTGGGCGGTACGCTCAACGTCGTCTCCGGCGATGCCGGCTTGACCGTGGAGGCCTTGATTCCGACCGCCTCGTCCTGATCTGAATGTGACGTCTACGACCTCCGGGAGAGCTCGAAATGCCGAAATCTGGCCGATGGATGGTCTCGATTCTGGCCGTCGTGATGGTGTCGGGATCTGCGCTGGCAGCTTCCCGCGGTGATCCCGTCAGGAAGTTCGATACCGACAGCGACGGGACGCTGGACCACATCGAGGTCAGGAGGGCAGCGACGGCGCTTTTCGCCAGGCTCGACCCCGATCACGACGGCACGCTGGACGTGCGGGAGTTGCGGGGCAGATTATCCGCCAAAGAGATCGCTGCAGCAGATCCCGACCACGATGGAACGCTTTCGGTGAATGAATATCTCGCCGTCGTCTCGCAGCGTTTCGACGCAGCCGGTCCGGATCACGACGGAACGCTGGATGGGAAAGAACTGAAGACGCCTGCCGGACGCGCGCTTCTTCAGCTCCTGCAATAGATCAGGTGGTCGCGCGTCAGTTCGAGCTGTCTTCTCCGCCGGCAAGATCGCGCGCCCGGCGGAGCAGGTCGCTCGTGCGACGGATACCGAGCTTGGTCCTCGCCTGCTTGATGAGCCGGGCGACGGCGCGGATCGTGATAGCCAGCTCTTCGGCGATCGCGGAATATGAACTTCCCTGGCCAAGCAGGCTGAGCGCCTCTCGTTCTCTGCGTGTCAGTGTGGCGAACTTGCCGGAATCGACGTGATCGGGCAGGGGCACGCCGCGCAAATTGATCCGCTCGTCGACATAGCGATGGCCGAGCCGGACCTGACGCACCGCCTTTGGCAGTTCGTCCGGCGGAGAATCCTTCAACAAATATCCGCTGGCTCCCGCCTTGATCGCGGACGCGACGATATTTGCGTCCGCATGCATGCTGAAAACCAGGATGCGCGCGAGCGGCGCATCCGAGGAGATGCGGTGCAGCAAGTCGACACCGCCTAGTGCTTCTCCGGGAAAGGTCAAATCGAGGATGACGACTCCGGGCCGGTGCTCCAGAAATGCTTCATAGCCGCTCGGCACGTCGCGCGCAGCGACCACGTCCTCGACGTCCCCCAGCATGATGCGACAGGCCTCGGCGATGATGGGATGGTCGTCGACGACGAGTATGGGACTCAATGGATCTCTCTGAAAGGCATGATGTTCCAAAGCATTGAAGCGTGCCGCGTGCGTCGGGTGAGCCCGGCTGCGGCAATGCCTGCCGCAGCCGTATCGCCGCGTCACTTCTTCGGCCGTATTGCGTCAGCCGTGCCTTGGATGAATGCCTGAATCTTCACGACGTCGGCTTCGGTCAGCCTGCCCGTGAAGTCCGGCATGCCCTTGTCGCGGAACGGCCCCTTGAACACGATGTTCTTGAGGTTGGCGATCTCCTCCGCCGGCACGTAGCCGAGGTTGCGGACGTTACCGCCCTTGTCGACACCGGGCACGCCATGGCAGGTGGCGCAGGCGGCGACGTAGAGCGCCGTTCCTTCCGGCACGTCCTTCGGATCGTACTTCACGCCCTGGAGAAGGCCCTCGGTCTGGTACTTCACGAATTCCGGCAGCGGTGCCTTGCCGTTGAGCGCGAACGTGTAGGCCGTTCCAGGGCTTTGCCGCTCGATCGCCCGCTGTGCCATGCCATAGACTCCGCCCCAGCCGACGGCAATCGAGACATACTGCGCGCCATCGAGCATGTAGGTCGAAGCCGCCGCGACGACGCCGGTGCCGGTCGGTGTTTCCCACAGCGCCTTGCCGGTCATCGCGTCATAGGCGACGAAGCGTCCATCCGCCGTGCCCTGGAACACCAGGTTTCCGGCCGTGGTCAGCGTGCCGCCGTTCCATGGCGAGGGGTATTCGACCCGCCAGGCTTCCTTCTGCCTGACCGGGTCCCACGCGATCAGGCGTCCGAACGGAAGACTCTTGGGCGGCTCTCCATTGAGCACGAAGCCGACATTCCAGCCGGTGGCGCCGCCGAATTTGCCCGGCGTTGCGGCATTCTGCTTGAATTTCTTTTCCGGAATGAGGTTCAGCGGCACGTTCTGGGCCGGGAGATAGACCAGCCCTGTCTGCGGGTTGAACGACATCGGATGCCAGTTGTGGGCGCCGTAGGGTCCCGGAATCGAGTCGTAGGCCGCGTCGCCGCGCGCGGCCGGCACCTCGATCGGGCGGCCGTTGGCGTCGTAGCCGGTGGCCCAGTTCACATCGACGAAATTCTTCGCCGAGATGAATTTACCGTTGGTGCGGTCGATCACGAAGAAGAAGCCGTTCTTGGGCGCGTGCAGGATGACCTTGCGCGGCGCGCCGTCGATGCTGATGTCGGCGAGGATCATCGGCTGGGTCGAGGTGTAGTCCCAGTGGTCGCCGGGCGTCTCCTGATAGTGCCAGGCGTATTTGCCGGTGTCGGCGTTCAGCGCCACGATCGAGGCGAGATAGAGATTGTCGCCCCCGGCCGGGCTGCGCACGTTCCGGTTCCAGGGCGAGCCGTTGCCGGTGCCGATGTAGACGAGGTTGAGATCGGGGTCGAAGGTGATGGTGTCCCATGGCGTGCCGCCGCCGCCGTTGAGCCAATATTGGCCGGCGGGATCCCAGGTCTTGGCCGCCTTCTCCATCGACTCGTCTTCGAACGGCTTCGACGGATCGCCGGGGACGGTGAACCAGCGCCAGAGTTGGTTTCCGCTTTCGGCATCGTAGGCGGTGACGTAGCCGCGCGCGCCATATTCGGCGCCGCCTTGTCCGATCACGACCTTGCCGTTGAAGACGCGCGGTGCGCCGGTGATCGTGTAGGAATGCTCGTGGTCGATCAGCGTGTCCTTTTCCCAGACCTTCTTGCCGGTTGCCGCGTCGAGCGCGATCAGGCGGCCATCATAGGCGGCCACGAACACCTTGCCCTTGTAGAGTGCGACTCCGCGGTTGACGACGTCGCAGCAGCCCCTGTAACCGAGCTCGCGATTGACTTCCGGATCGAACGTCCAGATGCGCTTGCCGGTGCGCGCGTCGATGGCATGCACGACGCTCCAGGAGGCCGTCTGGTACATGATGCCGTCGACGACGACCGGCGTCGCCTCGACCCCGCGCGAGGATTCGAGATTGTAGGTCCAGACTAGGCCGAGGCCTTTGACGTTGGCGCTCGTGATCTGATTGAGCTTCGAAAAGCGGGTCTCGGCGTAGTCGAGACCGATCGTCGGCCAGTTGTTGGAAGTCGCGGCGTTGGCCTTGATGTAGGCGCCGTCGACCTGCGAGGTGATCGCCTTGATGCTCTCCGGCGTCGGGTTCTTTGCCGAATCCTGTGCAGGCGCGGCGGTGATGAATGCGGCGAGGCCCAAGCCTGCGAGAAGACCCAAGGCGAGGCTACCTGGCCGAGCCGATGAATATCGAACGGAAAAGCGTTCCCCCAACGTCATCATGTCCTCCTGTATTCTTGCTTGCCGTAAAGGCACCCCGCCCAGGAGGGCGGGGTGAGTCTACGGATGAATGACTCGCGATCAGATCGCGATGTCGAGCCAAGGATTGCACGAAGGTCTTTCGCGAAGTTCGGCAAAAAGTCTCGCGGCGGCCGGGAATAGTTCCCAGCCGATCCCGATGAGGCGCGCGCACGCCGCTGGGTGGATCGGGAATAATTCCCGATTTTATCGGGAATTTAAGCTCCGGACCGGGCGGACACTTTACGGCTGGTGCTCTTCGGCTGTTGGCCTGTATCGTTCGCCCAACCGGCGGGGAAACGAGAGAGCAGGACGATACGGGTGGAGGCGGGCAAGAATGGGCGTTCGTGGTCTGGTCATCATTTCAGTTTCCACGGGAATGGTTGTTGCGACCAGCGCGATAGCCGCGCAGGACGAGGAGACCAACATCCAGAACCTGCCGCCGGTCGAGGTTGCGGCGCCACCGCCTGCGGCGGCGAGACGCGCCGCGCCATCGCGACCGGTCGCACGCGTGGGGGCGCCGGGCTCCGCCAGTCCAAGGACACGCCTATACGTCTTTCCAACCGCGCCGGGTACCGGCCGCGGCCTCGACGTCGACAAGGTTCCGTCTTCGATCAATGCCGTCGATGCCAGCCAGATTAGGCGCACCAATTCGCTGAACGTCATCGACGCCCTGCGCGACAATATCGCCGGCATCAACATCAGCGAAGTCACCGGCAATCCGTTCACACCTGATGTCGAGTTCCGCGGCTTCGTCGCCTCGCCCGTGACCGGGACGCCGCAAGGCCTTGCGGTGTATCAGAACGGCGTCCGCATCAACGAAGCCTTCTCGGACGCCGTCAATTGGGACCTGATTCCCACCGCCGCGATCAGGTCGGTGACGCTGGTGACCAACAATCCCGCCTTCGGCCTCAACGCGCTGGGCGGCGCGATCAACCTGCAAATGAAGGACGGCTTCACCTATCAGGGCGCCGAGATCGACGTGATGGGTGGCTCGTTCGGCCGCATCCAGGGCTCGGCGCAATGGGGCACGCAGGTCGACAAGAACTATGCCGTCTATGCGGCGCTCGAAGGCTTGCATGACAACGGCTTCCGCAACTTCTCGCAATCGACCGTTCGGCGCTTCTACGGCGATGTCGGCTACAAGGCGGGCGACAGCGAATTCCACGCCAACATGGGTGTCGCAAAGAACAATTTCGGCGCCAGCGCCACCGTCCCGGCCGAGTTGCTGGATAAATATTGGGGCGCGACCTACACCACGCCGCAGACCACCGCCAACCGCGTCGGCTATCTCAACCTGACCGGAAAGGCCGACGCGACGCCGACCTGGACGCTCGAAGGCACCGCCCATGTGCGCAGGTTCGAGCAGAACATCGTCGACGGCAATCCAACCGACGTGGAGGAGTGCGCTGCAGATGCGGCGCTGCTCTGCTTCGGCGACGACACCACACCCGCCAACGGCGCGGGCGGCGTGCAACTCGCCAACCCCTTCGCGCCGGGAACGATCCTGGGCGCGATCGACCGGAGCTCGATCCGTTCGACCACGTTCGGCGTGTCAGGGCAGGCCACCAACACCGATCAACTGTTCGGTCACGACAACCGCTTCGTGATGGGCGCAACCTATGACGCCAGCACCACGCGCTACAACGCCAGCTCCGAGATCGGATCGATGGGAGAGAACTACGTCGTCAGCGGCAGCGGTGTTTTCCTGGGGGCGACTCCCACGGCAGATCCCGTTGCCGGCCCCGTCTCGTTGCGGACCGTCAATCAATACAACGGTCTCTACGCGATGGACACGTTCAACGTCACGGACGCTTTCGCCATCACCGGCGGCGGCCGCTTCAATGCGGCACGGATCTCGCTGGAAGACCAGCTCGGGACTGCGCTGAACGGCGATCACACCTATACCCGCTTCAATCCGATGATCGGCGGCACTTACAAGATCACGCCGGGATTGACCGCCTATGCCGGCTATTCCGAGGCCAACCGCGTGCCGACACCGCTCGAGCTCGGCTGTGCGGATCCCGCCCGGCCCTGTCTCATCGCGGCCTTCCTGGTTGCGGATCCGCCGTTGAAGCAGGTCGTCTCCAAAACGGTGGAGGCCGGCTTCCGCGGCACCAGGGAGCTGAATATCGGCACGCTGGGATGGAAAATCGGCGGCTTTCGCGCCACCAACCATGACGACATCGTAGCGGTGCCCGCCGTCGGGCGGACGGGCTTTGGCTATTTCACCAATGTCGGCCGGACACGGCGGCAAGGGCTGGAAGCGGAGGTCAACATCAAGTCGCCCACGCTGCAATTCCAGGCGAGCTACGCCTTCGTCGATGCGCGCTTCCTTGATCCGCTCGAACTCGGCTCGGAAAGCCCGTTCGCCGATGACGCCACCGAGACCATCCAGGTCAGACCCGGCAACCAGATCCCCGCGATCCCGCGCCACCGCGTCAAGGTCGGCGTCGACTACGCCGTGACCGATGTCTGGAAGGTCGGCGGCAACGCCCTGTTCGTCTCCAGCCAATACATCGTCGGCGACGAGTCGAACCAGTTCGCGAAGCTGCCGTCCTATACGGTGTTCAATCTCCACACCTCCTACCAGGTGACGAAGAACATCCAGCTCTACGGCCGCGTCGACAACGTGTTCGACAAGCGCTACGCGACCTACGGCCAGTTCTTCGACCGCGAGGCCCTGCCCAACTTCACCAATGGCGGCGCGGAGTTCGTCGACCCGCGCTCGCTGAGCCCGGCGAGGCCAAGGGCATTTTACGCAGGAATGCGGGTGACGTTCTGAGTTACAGCAAGCGCTGATGCTTCCTTCTCCTAAAAGGAGAAGGAAGCACGGGCGCACGAGGCTCAATAGTCCCAGGACACGGGCACCCAGCGGAAAGCGTCGCCGGCGACAGCGACATGACCGACGGACGGGAACGGCATATGCGTGGCCACCAGCAGCTCGCGGTTCGCCGCAAGCTCCCGCAAAAGGTTCACTCTGACGCGGGCGGCTTCCTCGGGATCGTGTTCGAAGCCGTTGTGCCAGTCTGGGTGTTCGAACCCGACGGTGAACACGAGGTCACCGGCGAATGTCAGTCGCTCGCCGCCGGAGGTCAGGCGGACCACGCTGTGCCCGGGGGTGTGACCGCCGGTGCGGCAGACCACCACCCCCGGCGCGACCTCGAATTCGGCTTCAAACGTCCGGAGCTGGTTGTGATATTCGTGCGCGAACCGCTTGGCCGTCTGTCGAAGCGCGTCGGGGAATCCCGGCGGCATGGAGACGCGGGAGAAATCGGGCGACTCCCAGAACGTGACTTCGGCGGCTGCCACATGGATCCGCAGGTCCGGACGCAGCCGGTCTTTCACGCCTTCGACGAGCAACCCGCCGACATGGTCCATGTGCATGTGGGTCAGCACCACGTCGGTCACGGATGCCAGATCGATGCCGGCGGCCTCCAGTCGCTTGACCAGCTGCCCGGCTCGCGGGAGGTGCAGGTCCGGGTCCAATCCGAGCCCGGCGTCGATCAGAATGGTCTGCGCTCCGCTACGCACCACGACCACGTTCAACGCCCAGTCGAACGCGTCCGGCGGCAGGAACATGTCTTCCAGCCAGGCCGCGCGGACCGCGGGGTCGGCATTGTGCGCCAACATCTCGGAGGGTAGCGGCAGCACGCCGTCGCTCACCACCAGCACGTCGATGTCGCCGACCTTCAGCGCGTAGCGCGACGGGACAAGCTCTTCGGGCTTCAATGTCGCGGGGGAGGAGGTGTTGTGCAGGTTCATGTTGGTCTCCTGTTGCGGTTCTTGTTCTGGCTGGTCTTTGTTTGAGCAGGCGGCGCCGCCAGGGGAGCGCCGACTGCCATGGCGTCGCGCACTAGCTAGAGGCTGGTCACGCGTTCCGGATCGGCTGACGCGAGTGCAGCGGCGCGTTCGGCCTTCGGCGGATAGATCCAGACCGTGTTGATCTCCTGCTTCGTCTTCTTGGCGACATCACCGACCATCTCGACCTTGCGATCCCAGCCGCGGGTGAACAGTGCGCCGGCTTCGCCGAGATCGAGACAGGTGACGTAGGCCTTCTGGTGGTAGGGCCTGGTCGGAACGCCGAGCAGCTCGGCTGCGGCATTGTTGCCCGCAAAGGCGCCCATGCGCGTGGCGTGCTGGCAGGACATCAGTGCGTAATTGCCCTCGTCGTCGCACGCGGCACGGGCCGCATCGCCGGTCGCGAAGACGCCCTCGACGCCTGGCACCCGCAGACAGCGATCGACCAGCAGCCGGCCGAAATTGTCGCGCTCGGCGGGGATTTGCGCCGTCAGAGGGGCCGCACGAATACCCGCTGCCCAGATCACGGTTTCGGTTTCGATGTGTTCGCCGCTGGACAAGGTGACGCCGGACTCGTCGAGCGAGGCGACGCCGGCACCGAGGCGGGTCTCCACGCCGAGCTTGTGGAGGGCGCTCTCGATGATCGGTCGCGGGCCTGCACCCATGTCGAGTGCGATCGCGCTGTTGCGCTCGACGATGATGACGCGAGTCTTAGCGTTCGTCCCCAGGATTGCGCGGAGCCGCGCCGGAATTTCAGTGGCCGCCTCGATGCCGGTGAAGCCGCCGCCGGCGACGACGACCGTCTCGCGCCCGTTCGCGGCCGGCCGCTTGGCAAGGCCATGCAGGTGCCTGTCGAGCGCGATCGCATCGTCGAGCGAGTCGACGCTGAACCCGTGCTCGGCAAGACCCGGGATTTTCGGGCGGAACAGCCGGCTCCCGGTGGCGACCACGAGCCGATCGTAGGAGAGCGTCTCCTTGGAGCCCTTGGCCGTGGCGACCCTCACCATGCGGGATTGGGTTTCGACCGTCTCGACGCTGCCCTGAACATAGGTGACGTCGATCGCCTCGAGCACATCGAGGAGCGGTGCCGTCAAGGTCTCCGGATTCTTCTCGTAGAGCCGCGGGCGGACGACCAGCGTCGGCTCGGGTGCGACCAGCGCGATCTCGAGTTCGTCGGGCGAGACGCCCTGGTTATCGCGAAGGCGGGCAGCGGAAAGGGCGGCATACATGCCGGCGAAGCCGGCGCCGATGATGACTAGTCGCATTGACGGTCTCCTTTGGTTGATCTTCCTGGGCACAGGCGCGTTGCCGCCGCCGCTGCGGGTTCGCGGCAAGTCCTGTTGCGGTCAGCGACGATGCGAATGGTTGAAGCGAGCTTGCTGACGCCTATTGGAGCGGACAGCCGGGCGGCCAGCCCTGACGAAAGACGATCGACCGCGCGGACTTGCGGCTCCAGTCCTGATAGGGCAGGCGGAAGCTGTCCCCGGTGATCACCGAAATCACCGGGTGGGCGCGTTGTGCCGATTGCGGCGGAATGTCGTCACCTGTTGCTGAAGTGAAGCGAACAGTCAGCGTAAGTCCGTACACGACCGCGGTGGCGAGACCCTTGCGTGATGAGGTGATTGCCAGCCGGTGGACGAAGCCTTTCCCGATCATCATTTGCCTCCGTCGTGGGATTGGACATGGTGATGGTCTAACCGATCAGGCGTGCCTCTGCCCCAGAGCGATTGCTGTCGCCATCGAGCGATTGCTGCTAACGCATGCGCCTGCGCCATTCGCTCGGTGCTTCGCCGGTGAGCTTCCTGAAGGCTGCGGCGAACGCCGTCTGCGAGGAATAGCCAAGCGCCACAGCGATCGAGACGACCGGGTCGTCGCTTTCCCGCAGCATCTTCATGGCCTGCTCGAGCCGGTGTTGGCGCAGCCAGGCATGCGGCGAGAGTCCGGTGCTCTCCTTGAAGGCGCGGCAGAAGTGAAAGCGCGAGAGGCCGGCCTCGGACGCCAGCGCATCGAGCGAGACGTCCGCATCACTGTCCGAGCGCAACCGTTCGATCGCGCGGAGCAGGACCTTCGGCGACAGCCCGCCCATGGTCGGTTGGAACGCGACCGGCGAGCCCGTGTGCGCAGCCAGGACGCGGGTGGCAAGAAGATCCGTCACCTGGTGCCGGAACAGCGTATCCAGGACGCCATTGCCGTCGAGCGCATCCGCTGCGCTCAAGAGCAGCCGGGATGTAATGGGGTCGGGGTGCGCCGTCCGCTCCAGCAGGTCGGCCGCTCCTGCGATCCCGGCTTCGCCGGCAACGCGCTTCAGTGTCGCATTCGGAAGATAGAGTTGAACGACATCGACGGGCTTCGGAATGTCCCATCGGGAGCTCGATCCTTCCGGAATGATGATCACGACTCCGGGACGAAACGTGCCGATCGAAACCGATTTTCCCGACCGGCGCTCCATGCGCTGCATCACGCCGTTATAGGCCATGATCACGTGGTGGCTCATGGGCTCGACGACGTCATGCAATGGATCGTGTTTCCAGTACGCGATCCCGGCGCCGGAGGCGTCCAGCGCCATGCGGGTCGGTTCGGTCCTGAGCACCCGCGCCATCTCCAAGTCGGCGGCGCGCCGCTCGGTCGTGGCGATGTCGACGGGTTGTGCGCCGGGGAGGGGCGGCTGGCCCCTGGACGAGGGATTGCGCATGGGTGCGGTGCTCCCGGTCATTGCGAGGCTCCTTCTGATCGCTTGCTGCCTCAGATCAGGTGTCCGTGCTTTTACGGGTCGGCGCGGGTTCTATGCGGTGCAGAGGCTCCGGGTCTTGCCTGAAGCGGTTCTGTTTTGCCCGATCCTGCTCCAGGCGATCGCGCGGTTTCGCGAACGCACGATGAGCGGCGCTACCGCCGGCCCCGCCGGCGAAGCCTGGCGCCTTTAACCCATCAGAAACCATAGAAAATGGTTTGAAAATTTTAATGAAACTGCTCGGTCCTCTCCGCGTCGGTTTGTCGGAGGGCCCATCTGATGACAGAACGCCAGTTGAAAGAGCAGGAGTTCCTGATCGCGCGTTACCGCCACTTGGAGCGCGAAGTGACCGACCCGCTTGCCGCGCATCTGCTTCACAGCATCATCGAGGAGCTCGAGGCCGAGCTGCGCAAGGAAAGACCGGATTGGCACGGGCAGGGTCATTAACTGTTTCTTGGCGTTAAATGATGCCAATGGTCCGCGTGGGAATATCAGGAGAGACTGCTCCCATGCTGAAGGACGGCACCTACGCGGCGTGGTACAGGACGCCGCTCGACCAGGGTACCGGGATCGTTCACGTCGCAGACGGCCAGATTTGGGGCCGTGACAGCCTGATGACGTATCATGGCTCCTGCACGGTCGATGGCGACCGCTTCACTGCGACCGTATCGACGAAGCGTCATACCGATGGGCGCTCGACGGTCTTCGGCATCGAAGATGAGCTCACGCTGGCCATCGAGGGATATTGCCCCGGCAGGATCGCGAGCTACACCGCGACGGCGCAGCAGGTGCCGGGAATGATTCTCCACGGCACGCTCATTCTGACGGAACAGCAGCCGCCCGCACGCGAACGAGCCGAGCAGGTGCCGGCGTTCAATCCCGACAAGCTGCGAAAATTGCCGAAGCGCTCGCGCTGAGCGGGAAGCAAGCGCGTCGGCCGGCCCGCATCCATATGTCGCGCCAAGACGGTCAGATCTGTATCCGGCTTTCGCCAAAGCTTGCTTTTCAAACCGCCCACGACTCGCCATTGTGCGTCCGCAACAACCCGGAAGCGGAGAAGCATTCATGACGGACAAGGTCTCGCGTCGCCAGCTTGCGAAGATCGCGGGGCTGTCCGCAGCCGGGATGACTGGCGCGCTCGACGCAGCCGAAGCCAAGCCGGCTCGGCCGCCGCCCGGTGGAAGCAGCTTTCCGTCGGGATTCGTCTGGGGCACGGCGACCTCGTCCTACCAGGTGGAAGGCGCGGTCGACGAGGACGGGCGAGGACCCTCGATCTGGGACAAGTTCGTTCGCATCCCCGGCAAGATCGAGGACGGCACCACGGGCGACCGCGCCAATGAGCACTATCACCGCTACAAGGAGGACATCGCCCTCATCAAGGAGCTCGGCTGCAGGGCCTATCGCTTCTCGGTGGCCTGGCCGCGGCTGTTTCCGGACGGCGACGGCAAGCCCAACCCGAAGGGGCTCGACTTCTACAATCGTCTCGTCGACGAGCTCCTGAAGAACGGCATCGAGCCGTGGCTGACGCTCTATCATTGGGACCTGCCCCAATCGCTCGAGGACCGGTTTGGCGGCTGGCGTTCGACGGAAACCTGCAAGATCTTTGGCGATTACGCGGCCTATGTCGCCGAGCGTCTGACCGACCGGGTCAGGAACGTGTTCACGCTGAACGAGAGCGGCCGCTTCGTCTATTTCGGTTACGGCATCGGCATCGACGCGCCGGGCCTGACGCTGCCGCAAGCCGATGTCAACCAGATCAGGCACAACAGCGCGCTGGCGCACGGGCTCGCGGTGCAGGCAGTGCGGGCTCACGGCCGCCGCGGCACCAGTGTGGGGCCGGCCGAGAACGTCGATGCCTGCGCGCCCGCGATCGACACGCCGGAGAACGTTCGCGCCGCGGAGATCGCGCTGCGCGAGATGAATGCCGGCTACCTCAACGTCATCATGACGGGGCGCTATACCGACGCCTTTCTGAAATTCGCCGGGCCCAACGCGCCGAAATTCACCGATGCGGAGCTCAAGATCATCTCCTCGCCGGTCGACTTCCTCGGTCTCAACATCTACGCGCCACAGAATTACGTCGTGGCCTCCGACAAGGGCGCGGGCTTCATGCCGCTGCCGATCCCGAAATCGTTTCCGCACATGAATTCGGACTGGCTGCGCGTCGGGCCCGAGACGATCTACTGGGTGCCGAAGCTCGCCGCCAAGATATGGAAAACAGACGCGATCTACATCAGCGAGAACGGGGCATCCGGCGACGATGCGGTGACGCCGGACGGCAAGATCTACGACACCGATCGCATCATGTATTTGCGCAACTATCTCGCCCAACTCGAGCGCGCCACCAGCGAGGGCGTTCCGGTGCGCGGCTATTTCCTCTGGAGCCTGATGGACAATTTCGAGTGGGTCTATGGCCTCAACAAGCGTTTTGGGCTGTACCACGTCAATTTCGACACCCAGGTTCGCACGCCCAAACTCAGCGCCAGCTTCTACCGCAACGTGATCGCGAAGAACGCGGCGGGGGGGTAGCGGTCTTCTTCCATGTACCTGAGAGATCGTCATGCCCGGGCTTGTCCCGGGCATCCACGTTGTTCCTGCCCCGAGTAAAGCGTGGATGGCCGAGACAAGCCCGGCCCTGACGTCGCTGAGGCTTTCGCGTAGCGGAAAATCCGGTTGAGGGCGGGAGAAGGCGTGCAGCGCCGCGCATTGACTCCACTCTTCCCCTTATTCAAAACCGTCCCAACACCCATAAACGAGAGGACAACGCCAATGGCTGACGCGCTGATCATCGATGCCTGCCGGACCCCGCGAGGCATCGGCAAGGCCGGCAAGGGAGCGCTCTCAGGGATTCATCCGCAGCAACTCGGGGCAACCGTGCTGCGCGCGCTTGCCGATCGCACCGGCATCAATACGGCAGACGTCGACGACATCGTCTGGGGCTGCAGCGCGCAGGTCGCAACGCAAAGCGGTGATCTCGGCCGCATGTCCGCACTCGATGCCGGCTACGACGTGCGTGCCAGCGCGGTGACGCTCGACCGCTTCTGCGGAAGCGGAATCACCAGCGTCAACATGGCCGCGAGCTCGATCATGGCGGGCACTGAGGACCTCGTCATCGCCGGCGGCTGCGAGATGATGTCGATGGACGGACGCCGCGGCGGCGGTCCGATGATGATGGACGGCGGCAATCTGCGCCTGCGCGCGCGGCATCCGCAGTCGCATCAGGGCGTCTGCGCCGATGCGATCGCGACCATGGAAGGCATCACGCGAAGGGATGTCGACGCGTTCGGGCTGGAGAGCCAGAAGCGCGCCGCGCATGCGATCGCGAACGGCCACTTCAAGAAGAGCCTCGTGCCCGTCCACCGCGAGGACGGCAGCCTCGCGCTCGACCATGAGGAATATCCGCGGCCGCAGACCACGATGGAGGGCCTCAGCAGCCTGAAGCCGGCATTCCCGGCGATCGCCGACTACGCGCTCGACGACAGGGGCACGACCTATCGCAGCCTGATCCTGCAGAAATATCCTGATCTGAAGATCGACTTCGTGCATCACGCCGGCAACTCCTCCGGCGTCGTCGACGGTGCTGCCGCGATCCTTCTGGCTTCGCCGGCTTACGCCAGGGAACACGGCCTGAGGCCGCGCGCCCGCGTGGTCGCGATGGCGAACATGGGGGACTCGCCGACCCTGATGCTGAACGCGCCGGTGCCGGCGACCCGCAAAGTGCTGGCGAAGGCGGGCCTGACCATCGACGACATCGACCTGTTCGAGATCAACGAGGCGTTCGCGGTGGTGGCGGAAAAATATATCCGCGACCTCAAGCTCGACCGCGCCAAGGTCAACGTCAATGGCGGCTCGATCGCCCTCGGCCATCCCATCGGCGCCACCGGCTCGATCCTGATCGGCACCGTGCTCGACGAGCTCGAACGGCGCGACCTCAAGCGTGGGCTCGTCACCATGTGCGCCGCCGGCGGCATGGCGCCGGCCATCATCATCGAACGCGTCTAGCCAGTTGCCCCCTCACTTTCTCGCTGTATTTATGGGGAGAAAGACCGGCGACCTGCGATCCGACCCTTATTTTTCAGGGTGAAACACGACCGGCCTTTCACAAAGAGGCCGGTCGTCGCTTGTCGAAAGCTGCGAATCAGTTTTAGCAGGATGGCGTACGGGCCTTTGAAACAAGGCAAAAACCGCTGCCCGAGGTTCTTCCCGCTCCGGAAGTAGCTAAAAAGCAGGGTTTTTTGTCACAGGGGGACAGAAAAGCCCGTAAATTCGCGACAAAACTGTGCAGAAGGCTACAGGCCTTCAACGGTTGGTCTAATATGCAACCGGCAACGAATCAGAGGAGACACGATGCCAACCCAAATGTCCAAATCGCAGTTGATCGAAAAGATTGCGACCGCCACCGAGCTTTCCAAGCGCGACGTCAAGAACGTCATGGAGACGCTGACCGACGTCGGCCACAAGGAGCTCAAGAAGAACGGCCTGTTCCTGGTGCCGGGCTTCGCCAAGTTCGTGGTCATCAAGAAGCCTGCCACCAAGGCGCGCAAGGGCACCAACCCGTTCACGGGTGAAGAGATGATGTTCAAGGCCAAGCCGGCCCGCAAGATCGTCCGCGCCCGTCCGGTCAAGGCGGCCAAGGACGCCGTGGGCTAACGACGCGAAGGCCCCCTCGGGTCGAGGGGGCCTTTTTGTTTGGGGCAGCCGCGAGGGCCTGGGACGGAGGGCTCAACCCTTGCGGCGCTTCACCCGGACCGGAATGGGTTGGAGCCGCGGCGCAGGTGCCGCAAGCGCATCGCGAACCCGGTCGATCGCGCGATCGAGAAATTGACGCAGCCGCTGCGTCTTCCGCGATCTCTTCGCTTTCTCCAGCAGTTTCTTCATCGCATTCACTCCGCAGCTTCGACCTTGAACTCGGTCGGCTCGAGCGCCGCGGCGATCGCCTCGTCGACGCGCTCCAGCCAGATGAATTCAAGATCGTCCCGCGCGCTCTTCGGGATATCGTCATAATCCCGCTTGTTGCGCGCCGGCAGCATCACCCGCTTCAATCCGGCAGCAGCCGCAGCCACCACCTTTTCCTTGATGCCGCCGACCGGCAGCACCAGGCCGCGCAGCGAGATCTCGCCGGTCATCGCGGTGTCGCTGCGCACGGTGCGATTGGTGAGCAGGGACGTCAGCGCCGTGAACATCGCGACGCCGGCGCTCGGCCCGTCCTTCGGGGTTGCGCCCGCGGGGACGTGAACGTGGATGTCGCTCTTCTCGAACACTTGCGGATCGATGCCGAGCTGTGGAGCTCGGCTCTTCACAAGAGTCATCGCAGCCTGCACGCTCTCGCGCATGACGTCGCCGAGCTGGCCGGTCAGGATCAGAGCGCCCTTGCCGGGCACACGCGTCGCCTCGATGAACAGGATGTCGCCGCCGACCGGCGTCCAGGCAAGGCCGGTGGCCACGCCGGGAACGCTGGTGCGCAGTGCGATCTCGCCTTCGAAGCGCGGCTGGCCGAGCACTGTGGCGATGTCCTTCGGCGCGATCACGACCTTGGTGGCGGTGCCTTCGGCGACCTGCACCGCGGCATGGCGGAACAGCTTGCCGATCTCGCGCTCGAGATTGCGCACGCCGGCCTCCCGGGTATAGCCCTTGACCACCAGCTTCAGCGCCTCCGGCTCGATCTCAGCCTGATCGGCCGAAAGGCCATTGGCCTCGAGCTGCCGCCGCACCAGATAGCGCTGCGCGATCTCCAGCTTCTCGTCCTCGGTGTAGCCGGCGAGGCTGATCAGCTCCATGCGGTCCAGCAGCGGACCCGGGATCTGGTCCAGCATGTTGGCGGTCGCGATGAACACCACGCGCGACAGGTCGAAGGGCACGCCCAGGTAATTGTCCCGGAACGTCCCGTTCTGCTCGGGGTCGAGCACTTCCAGCATCGCGGCGGAAGGGTCGCCCTGCACGCCGCGGCCCATCTTGTCGATCTCGTCCAGCATCATGACGCAGTTGCGGCTGCCTGCCTTCTTGATGCCCTGGATGATGTTGCCGGGCAGCGCGCCGATATAGGTGCGCCGGTGGCCGCGGATCTCCGCCTCGTCATGCACCCCGCCCAGGCTGACGCGCACGAAGGGGCGATCCATCGCGCGTGCGATGGACTGGCCGAGCGAAGTCTTGCCGACGCCGGGCGGGCCGACGAAGCACAGGATCGGCGCCTTGCCCTGCGGGGCGAGCTTGCGCACCGCCAGATATTCGATGATCCGGCTCTTGATCTTCTCCAGGCCGAAATGATCCGCATCCAGGATGCGGCGCGCCTCCTTGATGTCGATCGGCTTCTCCGCAGGCAACGCCCAGGGCAGCTCGATCAGCCAGTCGAGATAGGTGCGGACCATGCCGGCTTCGCCGGCGGCTTCCGGCATGCGCTCGTAGCGGCGCAGCTCTTTCTTGGCGTGCGCCTCCGCCTCCGGGGGCATGTTGGCCTTGGCGATCGCCGCCGTCAGCTCGGTGACCTCGGCCGCTTTGCCGTCGCCTTCGCCGAGCTGGCGCTGGATGGTCGCCATCTGCTCGCGCAGGATTGCCTCGCGTTGCCGCTCGTCGAAGGAGGCCTTGGTCTGCTGGCCGATCTCCTTGCTGATGCGCAGCACCTCCAGCCGCTCGGCCAGGTGCTTCGACACCTTCTCCACGCGCAGGGCGAGGTCGAT
Organism: Bradyrhizobium sp. USDA 326; assembly: GCF_049739485.1. NCBI lineage: Bacteria > Pseudomonadati > Pseudomonadota > Alphaproteobacteria > Hyphomicrobiales > Nitrobacteraceae > Bradyrhizobium > Bradyrhizobium sp. USDA 326. The sequence goes on along the minus strand of NZ_JBMGQA010000001.1, from coordinate 307,588 downwards.
GGTCTCCAGCACCTCCTGCTTGTCCTGCGGCTTGATGTCCATGAAGGAGGTCGCCAGATCCGCCAGCGCGCCGGGCGCGCTGGTGCCCTGGAAGACCGCGGCCAGCTCGGGCGGCGCCTGCGGCAGCAGCTCGATCGCCTCGATCGCCTGACGCTGCAGGTTCAGCGCGCGCGCCTCGATCTCGGGTGAGGTCGTGGTCGGCTCGGGGATCTGCTGGAAGCGGGCGGCCGGGAACGGCGTCCCCGGCAGGAAGTCGAGGAGGCGCGCGCGCTGCACGCCCTGGCAGACGATGTGGTTGGTGCCGTCGGGCGCGGTGATGTAGCGCACGATGTTGGCGATGGTGGCGACCCTGTAGAGGTCGTCCGGCCCGGGCTCCTCGGTCTCAGGGCTGCGTTGCAGGACGATGCCGATCGGCCGCTGCTCGCGCAGCGCCTGCTGCGCGGCGGCGATGGACTTCGCCCGGCCGATCGTGATCGGCGCGATGGCGCCGGGAAACAGCACCATCTCGCGCACGGGGATGATGATCAGCGCGTCCTCGGGGATTTTCACGTCGTTATTGGTCTGTTCGTTGTTCATCTGTTCGTTGGCCATGATCGACCTCAGGATTTGGCGAGGCGCAGTGCGACGCAGCCGTCCATCACGAAGCGGCTGATCGCGTACCGGCCGAGGGGCAATGCAATGCGGCGCTCAAAACGCCCCTGCGGCAGCTCGAGCCGATGGATGCGGGCCTTGCGAAGCTCCGGCGGGAGGGTGCGCTGACCGGAGATGACGAGAACGCCGTCATGGATGACGGTCTCGACATTGTCCGGATTGACGCCGGGAAGCGCCACCAGGATCAGGAGCTCACGCTCGGTTTCGAGCACGTCGATCGGCGGCTCCCAGCAGGCTTCCTGGCGACCGAACTGCTGGCGCAGCCGATCGGCGCGGGTCAGCGAGTCCAGGGCTTCGGAGAGCATCCAGTTGAAGGGATTTTTGGGTTGCATGATGCGGGCTCAGGGTGGGAAAGCCTGCATATGGGGCTGGTTCCGGGGAAATCCAGAGCGTGGCGCCGATGGGCCATATGCGCCGTCGTGCGTCCAGGCAAACGAACGCCGCGGCATGGACCGCGACGTTCCGTCATTGGCAGGGGATGCGGGTCAGGCCGCAGCCCGGTACTCTTCTTCCGCTTCCAGGTTGATCACGGAGGTGGCGAGTTCGGTCAGGGCGTGATCGGTCGCCTCTTCCTCGTCCAGCGTCTCCTGGAGCAGCCTTGCCGCGTCCTGCATGCCGAGCTCCTCGGCCCAGGTGCGGAGCGTGCCGTAGCGGGAGATCTCGTAATGCTCGACCGCCTGGGCGGCCGCGAGCAGTCCCGCATCGAGCGCCGGCGCTCCCTTGAACTCCTTCATGATCTCGGCGCCCTCGTCGGCGATACCGTTGATGGCCTCGCAGGGCTTGCCGCGTGCAGGCTTGCCCAGCATCTTGAAGACCTGATCCAGCCGCTTGACCTGGCCCTGGGTCTCACGCAGGTGCTTGTTGAAGGCGGCCGAGAGCTCTTTCGAGTGCGCCGCCTTCGCCATCTTGGGCAGGGTCTTGATGATCTTGTTCTCGGCGAAATAGATGTCCTTCAGCGTCGCCAGAAACAGGTCGCTGAGCATCTTCGGCGCCTGTCGCGGTCGGCGCGCCGCGGTTTTCCTGGTCGTGCGCTTCTTCGTTCGTTTAGCCATACGTCCTCCTCATGAGGTGCCACAGGAAGGCGTCGCCTTCCTCAATCCTCGGGCGATCAAGACCTGCGGAGAACGAAAGTTCCAAACTGCAACCGGCGTTCGCGGCGATTGTTCAGGTCGGGCGCTTGTAGGGGTCTTCCTGGCGCTGCCGCTCTTCCGTCGCGCGATCGAGGCGTGCCCGCTCGCTGCGGCGCAGGTGGCCGGCCTTCATCACCCCGTAGACGAGGACTCCGCCGAGCACGAACGCGCCGATGAACCAGAGCCAAAGCATCTGGGCCGACGCATGGCCCAGCAGCATGCTAACTCCGCTGTCGCTCATGATAGTCTCCACCGATGTCCATTGCGGTCATGCTGAGCTAAGTCGGCGGCCGAAACGTCGTTCCATGCGCCTGCAGCGTCAGACCGGATCCGCCAGCGGTTGCCGCGCCGGAGGCGCCTTCGGCTCGCCGCCCGGGGCGGTGAAGTCACCGGCTTCGGTCGAGGTCCGCAGCCATTTCGTCACATCGCCGATCGCTTCCCGCGGCGACCGGCCGAATTTCCTCAAGCTACGGAAATATTCGAGCTGAAGATGTGCCGAAGTGCCGCGCTTGGGGATCGTCTTGAGATGCTGGATATCGTGTTCGATGCCCAGATGCGCGATGTTGGGCGCCAGCATGGCGATCACCGCCTCGAGCCAGCTTCGAAATGAAATCGGCTCGAACGACACCAGATCGATATAGGTGCCGTCGGTTCCGTAGCGCTGGGCCCGCCAGCGGTTCTCCTCGACCAGTGCGCGGTGCACGGCCGAATAGGTGGCGTTCAGATCGGGATGGTGCACCGCGTGCCGGACCAGCGCACGAAACAGGGCCGCGATCGCCACGGAGTCCGCAATGGCCGTGCAGCAGTCGGTGATGCGCAGCTCCAGGGTCGGATGCTGGAGCGAGGGCCGCAGCGCCCACCACACATAGGTGGCGTTGGGGACGATGCCCGCATCGACCAATGCCTTCACATAGGTCTCGTATTCGGCCAGGTTCCGAAACATCTCGGGAAACCCGGTCCGGGGCAGGGCGTCATTGGCGGCATTGCGATAGCCCAGCAATCCCGTGGGGTAGCCGCACCAGAACGGGGACGAGGTCGAGAGCGCCAGCAGCAGCGGCAGGAACGGCACCAGACGGTGCATGATCTCGACGCGCAGGTCAGGCTCGGGCACCTCGACGTGGACGTGCAGCCCGCTGATCGGGTTGCCGAGGCCGACCATTCCGAGGTCGCTGATGACCTTGCTGTAGCGGCGCTTGCGCGTCATGCGCTGCTGCTGCGGTTGAGCCAGCGGGTGCGTGCCGGCCGCGACGATTCCGACTCCGTGGTCCTTGCCGACCTCGGTCAGAACTGAGCGATAATGCGCGAGCTCGGCCAGCGCATCGGCCGAAGACGTCAGCGGCGGGGTCGCCACCTCGATCTGCGATTGCAGGATTTCGGTGGTCAGCCGTTCGCCGAGTCGCTTCTGGGCCGCCGCCATGTAGGGCTTGGGCAGCTCGGATCGCGGCGCCGCGGACTGGCGGTTGACCAGGAAATACTCTTCCTCGATGCCGAAGCGGTAGCGGTGCATGGTCTACGCTGCCCCCTGCGCCTTCGCGTGCCGGCGAACCGCGTCCCCGAAGGCTGACAGAACGCGCGCCGAGGCGTGGTCGGAGCTCGCCCAATAGTCCGGATGAAAGAGGGTGCCGAGGGCAAAATCGCTCGCGCCCTCGACGCTGACGGCCTCGATCGAGCCGTCTTCAGCGACAGCCTCGGCGACGAGCCCCGGAGCCAGATCGGCGATCAGGAAGCTGTGCAGCGAATTCACGGTGATAGAATCCGCGCCGCAGATCTGTTGCAGGACGCCGCCCTTGCGCAGAGTCACCTTCTGCCGCAACCGGTAGCGGGCGTCCTCGTTGTCCGCCTCGGGCGTGCCATGGCGTTGGTCCTCGGGCAAATCGTCCGGCTCCTTCGCAAGCGTGCCGCCAAAGGCGACGTTCAGCTCCTGGAGGCCACGGCAGACGAACAGAGTGGGGATGCCCCGCGCCAGCGCCTGCGGGATCAGGCGCAGCGCGACCTCGTCGCGGAATTCATCCAACGGACCGTCGCGCGTCTCATCGGCCATTCGCCCATAACGCGACGGATGAACATTGGTCTGCCCGCCGCCGACGAAAACACCGTCGAGACCATCGAGATATGCATCGACATCAGATGCCGGCGCGACGGGCAGGATGCGTGGCACGGCCCCGGCGACGAGAGCGACGGCATTGACGCAGATCAGTGCAACCGAGGCGAGCTGCTCACCGCGCGCGATCATGGAATCGGAGAGAATGCCGACCTGCGGCGCGCGGCTGCGCCCCTGCCACTGCCAACGCGAGGCGCTACGCCGCCATTGCTGAAGGCCGTACGCCACGGCATCCGCTGCTCTGCCGAATTGATGAATCGCCGCCTTGAGCTCTCTGACGTTTGTCCCTAATCGAAGCGCCCAACGGCTGCAGGCAACGGGATCGTGCGGATCAATTCTGGAACGGGGCTCGTGCAATTGATTCGGCTGCTTCTGTTCGTGTATCGATGCACAGTGAAACGGCAATCGTGGGGAATGGTTGCTTTGCGATTGCACCGTTCGATCTCATTGCCTCCGCACCGGACTTAACTTTTGTTATGGCTCTCGCGCGTGCTCTGCATGCTGCTCGCCGCCTATTCCGTGCAGTTCACTCATCAACGGGGTCGCGGCGGTCCGGACCGGCCTGCTAGAGCTGCGACAATCTGTTAACCTGTTGCTATCGCGTTCGGCCGGAGTGTCACGGGATTCGGGACGCTTTCGCTTGCACTGTCATGTGGCTTTGACGTAACTCGATCCAACAAGCCCTCGACAGGAAAGCGACATGTCGATGACAGCGGACGAGCTCGCCAAGAGACAAGCCATTATCGACGCCTGCCGGCGCATGAACGCGCTCGGCATCAACCAGGGCACCTCGGGCAATATCAGCGTCCGGCATGTGGACGGGCTCCTGGTCACGCCGACCAGCGTGCCCTATGAGGCCATGCGTCCGGACCAGATCGTCTTCATGACCATGGACGGCGCCCACGCGCCCGACCAGAAGCCCTCGAGCGAGTGGCGCTTCCATCGCGACATCCTGAAGTCGCGGCCCGACGTCAATGCCGTCGTGCACGCCCATCCGACCTATTGCACCATCCTGGCGATCATGGGCATGGAGATTCCGCCGGTGCACTACATGATCGCGGCGGCCGGCGGCGACAGCATCCGCTGCGCGCCCTATGCGACGTTCGGAACGGCGGAGCTCTCCGAACATGCGGTGCGGGCGCTGGAAGGCCGGCTTGCCTGCCTGCTCGACCACCACGGCATGATCGCGATCGGCAAGACGCTCGACAAGGCGATGTGGCTCGCCGTCGAGGTCGAGACGCTGGCGCGGCAATATCACGGCTGCCTCCAGATCGGACGGCCGCCGCTGCTCTCCAGCGACGAGATCGAGCGGGTCCGCCAGCGCATGGCCGGCTACGGACTGGCGGAACGGTAGGGGCGGGCAGAGGGTGTTCGTGCGGATCAGGCATCTAGTCGATCGCAAGGGGACGAACCGTACCATGGTTCGGCTGCGCGCCCTGCTACGCAGCAACGAGTTCTACCTGATCCCGTTTGCGCTCGTGATCGGTACGCTCGCGGGCTCGGTCGTGACGTTGATGGCCCAGATTGCCCAGCTCGCGCATGTGGTAATCTACGGCATTCCCATTGATGTTCACCTGTCGGCTCACGAGAGCGTCAGCCCGTTGGCGGCGCTGATCGCACCTGCGCTCGGAGGGCTCTCGCTCGGCATCATGGAATGGTCGCGGCGGCGCATGAAGATTTCGAACGCGGTGGATCCGATCGAGGCGAATGCGCTACGCGGCGGCAATCTGTCGATGCGCGACAGCGTGGTGGTGTCGAGCCAGACGCTGATCTCCAACGGCTGCGGCGCCTCGGTCGGCCTCGAGGCCGGCTATACCCAGATCGGCTCGGGGATCGCTTCGCTGCTCGGCAAGTTCTTCAATCTTCGCCGCAACGATCTGCGTCTGATGGTCGGTTGCGGCGCGGCGGCCGCGATCGCGGCGGCGTTCGGCGCGCCGATCACCGGCGCCTTCTACGCCTGCGAGCTGATCGTCGGTGTCTATTCGGTCGGCAGCGCCGCCCCGATCCTGGCGGCCTCGCTCGCGGGCGCCCTGACCGCGCAATGGCTGGGCGGTGCACCCTATTCGCTGGAGATCCCGAAGGTCAGCGCCGTCGGCGTCGAGCAGTATCTGGCACTGATCGGGCTCGCCCTCGTCACCAGCGGCGTCGGCATCGCCGTGATGCGCTCCTCGCCGATGTTCGAGCGCCTGTTCGCCTGGATGCCGGTCTGGCTGCGTCCGGTGATCGGCGGCCTCATCGTCGGCGGCTTCGCGATCATCACGCCGCAAGTGCTGGCAGCCGGCCACGGCGCCATGGTGCTCGATCTCTTTCACGAGATGACGATCGGCCTGATCGCGCTGGTCATCGCCTTGAAGGTGACGGCCTGCCTGATCTCGCTCGCCTCGGGCTTCCGCGGCGGCCTGTTCTTCGCCTCGCTGTTCGTCGGCAGCCTGATCGGAAAGTTCTTTGCCGCGGTGCTGCTGCTCATCAGCCCGAACTTCGCGATCGATCCGCTGGTCGCGATGCTGACGGGCATGGCGACGCTCGGTGTCGCCATCGTCGGCGGCCCCCTGACGATGTCGTTCCTCGTGCTCGAGATGACCCGCAATGTCGACGTCACCGCCGTGGTGCTCGCCGGCTGCATCGTCACCTCGATCTGCGTCCGCTTCATGTTCGGCCACTCCTTCTCGACCTGGCGGCTGCATCTGCGCGGCGAGACCATCCGCAGCGCCAACGACGTCGGCTGGCTGCGCAATCTCACGGTCGAGCGGCTGATGCGCTCCGACGTCGGTAAGGTGCCCTCGACCACGACGATCGCTGCGGTCCGCCGCGAGTTCGCGCTGGGCTCGCGGCCCGGAATCGTGATCGTCAACAATGCGGACGAATATGTCGGGCTGGTCATGCTGCCTGACCTGTTCTCCAACGATCTCGACAGCATCGCCGACGACATCCAGGTGATCGAGCTTGCCCGCCTGATCGACATCGTGCTGATCCCGGAAATGAACGTGAAATCGGCGATGGCGGTGTTCGACGAGGCCGAGGCCGAGATGCTGGCCGTGGTCGATTCCACCGACAGCCGCAAGGTCGTCGGCTTCCTCACCGAGAGCTTCGCCCGCCGCCGCTACGTCGAGGAGATCGACAAGGCGACGAGGGGCGTGCTTGGGGCGCTCTCGTAAGGATCGGCTATCGGCCGGGCGGCGCCGCGACGAGGCAGGCCACGATCCGGCGGACGAGTGGCAGGACCATGAGCAGCGTCGGAAACGCGACGAGCCAGGACAGCGCCCAGGCGCCTGGCCAGGTCGCCAGGAACGCCGGCGTTGCGCCGAGGCTTCGCAGCGTCGATATGACCGAGACCACCGCCGTCATGAGAATGGACAGCACGAACGGCATGACGATCGGCGCATAGCGCGCCGGCAGTTTGCGAACCGCAATCATCTGACTTCTTTCGAGGAAAAGGACGCGTCGATCACGTTGAACCCTGGAAATGGCATCAATCCCGACGACGTCGGTTGATGCGTTGGTTCACGTGAAACGCTTACGGCGACCGATAAACGGCGCGGCTGTTCATTAACCGCTCAGGTTGGATGGTTCAAGCTGGACCTGATCGTTCGGTTTACAATTGTTCGAAGCGTGGCAGATCGCCGCGATCATGAAACGATTTCAATGGTTTGCGTGTTATGGACTGTTTGCTTGCGTCCGTTTTGGGCGAAAACAGAGGAAGATGCAGAGGAAGATCAAGATGAGTGATGGACCGATGATTTCCGCAGCAGGCCGCAACGCGGTCCTGGCTGCGTTTGCAGGCATGGCATTGCTCGCTACCTCGGTGTCGCCCTCGGCTGCGGCATCCTCCGGTCCGGCCCAGGCGGTGTCCCCAAAGGCTGCCGCGGCAGGTCAGGCCTCCGCCGACGTCACCGATTTCAGCGCAGCCCGTCGTCGTCACTACCATCGACGCGGACCGAGTGCAGCAGGCCTCGCCTTCATGGGCGCGGCGGCGGGCATCATCGGAGGGGTGATCGCCGAGCAGCGACGTCGCGACTACTACGAGAACCGCTATTATTATGGGCCAGGTCCCTATTACGGCGGCCCCGGCTACTACGGCGGCGGTCCTTATTATGGCGCGCCGCACTATTACCAGCCTTATTAGGCGGGCGTTTTCGCCCTGATCCGCGGAAGGCGTTTTCCGGATTCGCGAGGGGCGGTGCCTTGCACCGCCCCTCTTCGTTGCTCGCCGGCAGCCGTCGTCCGCGCTGTTTCGCTGGCTTGTCAATCGCCTGCCTCGAAAATATTCCACTTTACCGAAATTCGGATTTGTCGTATGTGTCGCCCATCCCGGCTCATTTCTTGAGGGGCGATCGTGTGGTCGTCATGTTCGCGAGCCGGGCTTGCGGTGGACGCGGCAGCGTCGTGCACGAGAGGTGAAGGGCGGGGCGGATTGCTCTCCGTGAGCCCGAACCGCGTGCGGACGAGCGGCGCTGTCAGGTTCGTCTCGCCTGTAAGTTTCCAGCCCCGTCGACAGGGCTGGGAAAACTGCGGCGAAATGGCGGGCCGCGCGTACGGCAAAACCGTGTGGTCCTGGCCGTCGTTGCTACGGTCAAGCTCTTGCGGAGGCGGCAGTCGCGTCAACCGGCGCGCAGGCCGGTGAATTTCGCGAGAGCGAGGGAGGCCAGAACGAACTCGGCTCCCGGGAGAGCGCGGCATAAGCCGTCCGACCATCGCGCAGGGAAGGCCGAGTGATCGGCACCACCTGTATGCTGCTGTGCGGTCTCTTTGCGCTACATTTTCGCGCAGCGGACCGCGGGTGCGTTGTCAGCACCCGGCCTTCCCTGTGCCCTCTTGGCTCAAGAGGGTGAGCGACGAAGCAAAACTCGGGCGAATTGCGCAGCGAGACCGCGAGTGCATGTCCGCAGCCACATCCACCGTCATTGCGAGGAGCGTAGCGACGAAGCAATCCAGAATCCCTCCGCGGAAAGACTCTGGATTGCTTCGCGTCGCTCGCAATGACGAAGAGGAGAGAGCGTGCGCCAAACTCCACTCTCGTGCCCCGGACGCAGCGCAGCGTCCCTTCGACGGTGCGCTGCAGAGCCGGACCCCATATTACGGCATCGTGCCGCGTGGCCCCTCGGGCGCGGTCAATTATTCGGCAATTCCGCCGGGGGCGCCGGTGGACTTGCCCGCCACAATCCGCTTCAATGAACCGGTTGAGTTTTCAGGCGACAAGGGTGTCGAAACATCTTCTGGTCCCGGCGCTGCCCGGCTTCACCCCACCACTTGCGTGAAACGGTCGGGAATGCTCTTTGCTTGAAAGTTATCCGTGGGGCCACCGGCCCCGATCCAGAGAGATGAGATGAGCAAACTCGTTATCAGCGCCGGCGATTTCACCTTCGATGCCCGCTTCGAAGAGCAATTGGCGCCCAAGACCGTCGCCGCGTTCCGCAAGGCACTGCCGTTCGAAAGCCACATCATCCATGTGCGCTGGAGCGGTGAGGGCGTCTGGATGCCGCTCGGCGACCTCGATTTCGGCGTCGGTTACGAGAACCACACCTCCTATCCCGCGCCCGGCCAGATCATCCTTTACCCGGGCGGCATCAGCGAGACCGAGATCCTGCTGGCGTATGGCGGCGTGCATTTCGCGAGCAAGATGGGCCAGCTCGCAGGCAACCATTTCATCACGCTGACGTCGGGGCTAGAGAATTTGGCGACGCTGGGCAAGAGCGTGCTGTGGAAGGGCGCGCTGCCGATCCGCTTCGAGGAAGTCTGAGTGACTGAGCCTCGCTACCCGCGCGATCTCCGCGGTTACGGCCGCAACCCGCCCCATCCGCAATGGCCCGGCAACGCGCGGATTGTGGTGCAGTTCGTCGTCAACTTCGAGGAAGGCGGCGAGAACAACATCCTGCACGGCGACCGCGCCTCGGAAGCATTTCTGTCCGACGTGCTCGGTGCGCAGCCCTGGCCGGGCCAGCGCCACGCCAACATCGAATCGATGTTCGAATATGGCTCGCGCGCCGGCTTCTGGCGGCTGTGGCGGATGTTCACCGCGCGCAACTGGCCGACCACCGTGTTCGGCGTCGCCACCGCGCTGAAGCGCAACCCCGAGATCGTCGCGGCGATGAAGGAAGCGGGCTGGGACATCGCCAGCCACAGTCTGAAGTGGATCGAGCACAAGGACATGACGGAGGCGCAGGAGCGCGCCGAGATCGCGGAAGCGATCCGCGTCCACCTCCAGGCGACCGGCTCGCGGCCGCTCGGCTGGTACACCGGGCGCTCCTCGATCAACACCAATCGGCTGCTGATGGAGGAAGGCGGCTTCCTCTATCTCTGCGACTCCTATGCCGACGATCTGCCCTATTGGGTGAAGGGTCCCGGCGGCAAGCAGCTCATCATTCCCTATACGCTGGACGCCAACGACATGCGCTTCATCAACCCGCAAGGGTTCGCGGAAGGCGAGCAGTTCTTCACCTATCTGAAAGACGCTTTCGACGTGCTCTACGCCGAAGGCGAGACCGCGCCGAAGATGATGTCAGTCGGCCTGCACTGCCGCCTTGCCGGCCGGCCCGGCCGCGCGGCGGGGCTGATGCGCTTCCTCGACCATATCAGCAAGCATGAGCGCGTCTGGGTGCCGACGCGGTTGCAGATCGCGCAACACTGGCACGACAAGCACGCCCATCTCGCCACCGACGCATTCGAGATCGGGTGAGAGGACGATGTCGCAGATCTCACTCGCCGATCTCAACGCCGCAAGCAAGGCCGATTTCGTCGCGGCGCTCGCCAATGTCGTCGAATATTCGCCATGGATCGCCGAGCAGCTCGCGGCAAAGCGGCCGTTTGCCGGCATCAATCAGCTGCACGCCGCCCTGATGGCGGCGATCCAGAGCGCCGAGCCCGATGTTCAGTTGGCGCTGATCCGGGCCCATCCCGATCTCGCCAACAAGACGCAGCGCGCCGCCGGCCTCACCGCGGAATCGACCGACGAGCAGAACAGCGCCGGCCTCGACCGGTTGTCGGAGGCCGAATATGCGGCGTTCGAGCGTGCCAACAACGCCTATCGCCACAAGTTCGGTTTCCCCTATATCGTCTGCGTGCGTCGTCACACCAGGGATTCCGTGCTGCGCGACTTCGAGACGAGACTGCTCAATATCGCCAAGACCGAGACGCGACGTGCGATCGCGGAAATTGGCCGCATCTCCGCGCTGCGGCTGGATCAGCTCGTCATTGCCGACGACAGGCTGAAGGTACACGGCCGGCTCTCGACCCATGTGCTGGACAATCACATTGGCAAACCCGCGCCGGGCGTTCCGATCGAGCTCGTCGAGCTCGCGAGCCTTGGCGAGAGCCGCGTCATCGCTCGCGCGGTGACCAATGCGGACGGCCGCACCGACCAGCCGCTGATCGGCGGTCGCCCGCTGCCGATCGGCCGCTACGAGCTCAGATTCGGCGTCGCCAAATATTACGCCGAGCGCAACGTGCCGCTGTCGGACCCGCCATTCCTCGACGAGATCCCGTTGCGTTTCGCGATCAGCGAGCCGGAAAGCCACTATCACGTGCCGCTGCTGGTCACGCCCTGGAGCTATTCGACCTATCGCGGCAGCTAGTCTAGCTGCCGAACTTCTCGTGCAGCGCCGGAAACAGCCGGTCGGGCTTGAACGGCGGTGCGGTGAACCGGATGCCAGTAGCATCCGCGATCGCGTTGCCGAGTGCGGCAGCGACCGGATTGTACGGGCTCTCGCTCATCGACTTGGCGCCCAGCGGTCCGATCGTGTCGGACGTCTCGGCGAAGAACACCTCCGTGCGCGGAACATCGGCGAAGGAGGGCAGGTGGTAGTCGCGGAATTTCGGGTTGACGACGCGGCCGTTCGCATCGATCACCATCTCCTCGTAGAGCGCGGCGCCGAGCGCCTGCGCCACGCCGCCTTCAACCTGACCGCGGCACTGCATGGGATTGGCGACGACGCCCGCGTCCGCGGCGTGCACGCTCCTGAGTATCCTGAGCTCGCCGGTGCCCTTGTTCACCGCGACGCGAAAGCCCTGCACGTTGAACCCGACCGATCGCGGGGTGCCGCCGGAAGTGCCGGTGCCCGCGAACGGCTGTCCGCGCTCGCGTGCGAGCTTCGCCAGCTCCGTAAAAGGCATGCGGCGGACGCCGCTGACGACGGTGTCCCCATCGAGCACGCAGGTGTCCACATCGCACAGCCAGGCGCTGGCGGCGGCTGCCCTCAGCTTGGTCGCAAGCTGCATGGCTGCCGCATACGTCGCCTTGCCCGCGACGAAGGTGCCGGCGCTGCCATAGGCGCCGGTGTCGTGGCCGCCATGAGCGGTGTCGGACTGGCGCAGATGGATTCTCTCGACGGTCGTCGCCAGCGTGGTCGCCGCGATCTGGCGATGCACGGTGCTGGTGCCGTTGCCGAACTCGGCCGTGCCGACGGTGAGGTCGAAGCCGCCGTCGTCGTTGAGCGCGATCGTTGCATCCGCGAAGTGGCCGGCCGGCGGCACGGTGTCGATCATGGTCAGCGCGATGCCGTCGCCGATCAGCCAATCCGGCGACAGCTCTCGCTGCGGGCCATCGGCCTGCATCGCGCGCTCGACCAGATCGAGGCACTGGTCGAGCCCATAGGAGCCGTAGAGCACGTCGTGATATTCGGACGGCGGCGGCGACAGCATGGGATCGCCGGGCCTCACGATATTACGTCGGCGCATGTCGTAGGGATTGATGCCGAGTTGCCTGGCCAGCTCGTCGATCGCGGCCTCCACCGCGATCAGTGTCTGCGGCAGGCCATAGCCGCGAAACGCGCCCGCCGGCACCGTGTTGGTGTAGACGGCGACGCCGTCCACACGCTTGTTCGGGCAGTTGTAGACGGCGATGGATTCGGCCAGTGCGTGGAACATCACAGGGCCGGCATGATTGCCGTAGGCCCCGGTGTTGGAGAGCACGTCGAGCTGGAGCGCGGTGAGCTTGCCGTCGGCATCGGCGCCGGCTTTGATGTGGACCCGCATCGGATGCCGCGTCGAGGTCGCGATGAACTGCTCCTCGCGGGTGAGCTCCAGCTTCACAGGCCGCCCGGTCTTGAGCGCAGCAAGCGCCAGAATGTCCTCGACGAACATCTCCTGCTTGCCGCCGAAGCCGCCGCCGACGCGCTCGCAGAACACGCGGACCTTGTCCATGGGAAGCCCAAAGATGTCCGACAGCGCGCGCCGGGTCAGGAATGGGACCTGCGTCGAAGTGCGGACATTGAGCACGCCTGCGTCATCGAGCCAGGCGAGGCCGCCATGCGTCTCCAGTGCCGCATGCTGTACACGGTGACTGTGGAAAGTAGCCTCGTAGGTCACAGCGGACGTGGCGAGCGCGGCCGCGACATCGCCGAACTCGCCATGCGTTTCCGCCACCAGGTTGCGCTGAGCGTCGGCCACACGGTTCGCCCTGGTGCGCTCGGGATGAATGATCGGCGCACCCGGCGCCATCGCCAGCTCCGGATCGATCAACGCCGGCAGAATCTCGTAACTGACTTTCAGCCTGCGGCATGCCTCCTCGGCAGCGCCTTCGGTCTCGGCGACGACGGCGGCGACCTTTTGGCCGATGAAGCGCACGACCTCGTCGAGAACGCGGGTGTCCTCGGGGTCCATCCAGTCCATCTCGTGCCGCGCGGTCGAGATCAGGACGGACGGCGCATCCTCATGCGTCAGCACGGCATGCACACCGGGAACGCGAAGGGCTTCCGACCGGTCGATCGCGACGATCCTGGCGTGAGCATGCGGCGAACGCAGCAGCTTGACGTGCAGCAGTCCGTCGATTCCGGTGTCGAAAGTGTAGCGTGCCTTGCCGCGCACGATATCGGGACCCGCCGGCGCCGGCAGGCTGCGGCCGAACGCGGCGCCGGCCGCGACGCTCGCCTCGACATTGGTCGTGCCGAGGATCGCATCCTCGATCGAACGATAACCGGTGCAGCGGCAGATATTGCCCTTCAGCGCTGCGCCGAGATCGGTCCGCTGGGCCTGATTCAGCGCGGCGCAGGTCAGGATCATGCCGGCGGTGCAGAAGCCGCATTGGAAGCCCTGCGCATCGAGGAAAGCCTGCTGCATCGGATGCCTGCCATGATCTCTGCCAAGACCTTCAATGGTGGTGACGGCGTGTCCCTCGGCACGGAACGCCGGGATCAGGCAGCTGTGCACCGGCTCCCCGTCGAGCAGCACGGTGCAGGCGCCGCAATCGCCGGCGTCGCAGCCCTTTTTGACCCCGAAATGGCCGAGCTCGCGCAGGAACGTGCGCAGGCATTGCCCGGCGCGTGGCCCCTGAGAAAATGCCTTGCCGTTGACCTCGAAGCTCATGGCCACATCGCTCCCAGGAGTTCGCGGCGAATTTCCTCGGCGAGCCGCAGCGTCATGTGCTTGCGCCAGAGTGGCGCGCCATGGATGTCGGCGTGGTACAGATCGTCGGTGATCTGCTGCATGAGCGCGGTGCGGAGTGTGCTCGCGTCCGGGGCTTTGCGAAGGCGTAGCTGGACCGGCCGCACCGTCGACGCGGTGACTGTGAGTGTCAGCGCATCATCGGCTTCGAGACTGCCGATCAGCAGCGCCGCCGAGCGGCCGACCGGCGCCAGCGAGATCTGGCGGAATGCCGTGCGGCGCTTCAGTGCGGCGGTCGGGATATCGATCTGCCGGAGAAGGTCGCCTGGGGTCAGGCGATTGCGCTGGTTGCCGGTGACGAATTCGGCGACGGAAAGCTTCTGTTCACCGCCGCTAGCCTTCCAGATTGTGCAGATGCCGTCGAGCGCGGCGGTGAGCGAGATCATCGGTCCCGCCGGCAGCGACATACAGAGGTTGCCGCCGACGGTCGCGGTCTTCCAGACCTTGAACGAAGCAAGGAAGGCGCGGCAGCACTGGTTGATCAGCGGCGCTGCGAGCCAATCGGATGGGCAGACTAGTCCATCGAGCTCTGCGATTGTGCAGGTGGCGGCGATGCTGAGGTGGCCGTCGGTAAGTGTCAGCGCCGGCCATTTCAGACCGGTGAGATCGATCAGTCGTGTCAGATGCGTTTGCGGCTCCGAGAACAGCCAGGTGCCGCCCGCAAGCCAAGCATCACCTGCCGTCCAAACGGGTAGCTGCGCGCGCGTTTGCGGATGTGCAACCGCTGTGATGGTATTCAAGTCCATGGCCGCGCCAACGCTTCCGCGGGTGAATCGTCCAGGCGAAAGTGTTGCAAGACAGGAGCCAAGTGGCAACAACAAGTCGGAGCAAGGACGTAGTCGGCCTCCGCCCTGCAGGCCTGCCGCCGGCGAATGTGAGGAGAAGCAGGATCATGAGTGACGCAAGTCCGATCTGGATCAGGGATCCCCTGGCCGTCCTCGCCGACGGTGCCGAGCGCGGAATCGTGGTGAAGGACGGTCGGATCGTCGAGCTCGTGCCGGCCGGTGGTGTGCCCGCGACCGCGGATGTCGCAGCGTTCGATGCGGGCGAACACGTCGTGTTGCCGGGCCTGATCAATACTCATCATCATTTCTACCAGACGCTGACGCGGGCGCTGCCGGCCGCGATGGACCGCGAACTGTTCCCCTGGCTTCAGGCGCTCTATCCGGTGTGGGCGAGGCTGACGCCCGAGGCGCTCGAACTCGGCGTCACCGTGGCGATGTCCGAGCTGCTGCTCTCCGGCTGCACCACCACGACCGATCACCATTATGTGTTCCCGGCCGGGCTCGAAGACGCCGTCGATATCGAGGTGGCGGTGGCGAAGCGTCTCGGTGTGCGGGTGTTGCTCACGCGCGGCTCGATGAACCTGTCGCAGCGCGACGGCGGCCTGCCACCCGATAGCGTCGTGCAGGACGAGGACACCATTCTCGCTGACAGCGCGCGCGTGGTCGCAAAACATCACCAGCGCGGCGCGGATGCGATGGTGCAGATCGCGCTTGCTCCCTGTTCGCCGTTCTCGGTGACGACGTCGCTGATGCGCGCGACGGCCGATCTCGCCGGCAAGCTCGACCTGCGCCTGCACACCCATCTGGCCGAGACCGAGGACGAGAACAAATTCTGCCAGCAGATGTATGGCTGCCGTCCGCTCGACTATCTCGAGCAATGCGGCTGGCTCAATGCGCGAACCTGGCTCGCCCATGGAATCTTTTTCAACGAAGACGAGATCAAGCGGCTCTGCAAGGCGAAGACGACCATCAGCCATTGCGCGTGCAGCAACCAGCTGCTGGCGTCCGGCTGCTGTCCCGTCTGCGAGATGGAGGAGGCCGGCGTCGGGATCGGGATCGGCGTCGACGGCTCGGCGTCGAACGATGGCTCAAACCTGATGCAGGAGGTTCGCGCCGCCTTCCTGCTGCAACGGGCGCGCTACGGGGTAGCGAAAGTCAGCCACAAGGATGCGCTGCGCTGGGCGACCAAGGGCTCGGCGGCCTGTGTCGGGCGGCCTGAACTCGGTGAGATCGCCGTCGGTAGGGCTGCCGATCTCGCTCTGTTCAGGCTCGACGAGCTGCGCTTTTCCGGCCACGGCGATCCGCTGGCTGCCCTGGTGCTGTGCGGGGCTCATCGGGCAGACCGGGTGATGGTGGCCGGAAAATGGACGGTGATCGACGGCGCGATTCCAGGCCTCGACGTGGCAGACCTCATCCGCCGCCACGGTTCCGCGGCGCGGGCCATGCGGGCGGGATAAGTCGGGCGAAATGGAAAGAGGGGGCAGCCACAAGTGCCGGGTGCTTCTGGCCACCCCCTCCGAACCTCCTCCGGGAGGAGCAGGTGAATTGGGGAATGCAAGAAGCGTGCTACTTGCCCGGCAGCTTGTCGTCGATGCCCTTCACGTAGAAATTCATGCCAAGGATCTGCCCGTCGTCGAGGTGATCGCCGCCCTTGCACTCGACCGGCTTGCCGTCCTGCCCAACGATCGGGCATTTGAACGGATGCAGCTTGCCCGCAGTGATTGCGGCCTGGGCATCCTCGGCCATCTTTTTCACATCGTCAGGCATGTTGGTGTAGGGCGCCATCGCGAACATGTGGCTGTCGAGGCCGCCCCAGGTGTTTTCGGACTTCCAGGTTCCGGCGAGCTCGGCCTTGACGCGCTCGATGTAGTAGGGGCCCCAGGTATCCAGGATTGAGGTGAGCTGGGTCTTGGGACCGAACTTGATCATCTCGGAATCCTGACCGAAGGCGACCTTGCCGCGTTCGCCGGCGATCTGCATGGCGGCGGGCGAATCCGTGTGCTGCATGATGACGTCGGCGCCCTGGTCGATCAGCGCCTTGGCGGCGTCGGCTTCCTTGCCGGGGTCGAACCAGGTGTTGGCCCAGATGATCTTGACCTTGATGCTGGGGTTGATGGTCTGCGCCGCCAGCATCGTCGCGTTGATGCCGGAGACGACCTCTGGAATCGGGAACGAGCCGATGTAGCCGAGCACGCCCGACTTCGACATCTTGGCTGCGATCAGACCTTGAATGTAGCGCCCCTGATACCATTTCGCCGAATAGGTCGACATGTTCGGGTTGCGCTTGTAACCGGTGGCGTGCTCGAAATGCACGTTCGGGTATTTTTTGGCGACCTTCAGCGTCGAGTCCATGTAGCCGAAGGACGTCGTGAAGATCAGCTTGTTGCCGGCGCGGACCAGCTGCTCGATCGAGCGCTCGGCGTCGGGGCCTTCGGGCACGTTCTCGAGGTAGGTGGTCTCGATCTTGTCGCCCAGTTCCTTCACCAGCGCCTGACGACCGAGGTCGTGCTGATAGGTCCAGCCGAGGTCTCCGATCGGACCCACATAGACGAAGCCGACCTTCAGCTTGTCGGCGGCGGAGGCTGCACCGAGGCTGCCGGCAAGCAAGAGCCCCGCAGTCAGGGCAAGAAGTGATTTCCGCATCATCAATCTCCAACATCAGGGGCAAGTCACGATCCGCAACACGCGCCCCGCGCACGCCGCGGAGAATAATTCAACGATCAGGCACGAACACCGTGCCGAGTGCGGCCGGCGCGGTCGAGCCGCCGCTGCGTGCGCGGGAGAGCAGGACCAGGACGACGACGGTCGCCAGATAAGGCAGTGCCGACATGAGTTGCGACGGAATGCCGACGCCCCAGCCTTGCGCGTGCAGTTGCAGGATCGTCACCGCGCCAAACAGATAGGCGCCGACCACGAGCCGCCCTGGCCGCCAGGACGAGAATACCACCAGCGCCAGTGCGATCCAGCCGCGGCCGGCGGTCATGCCTGGGATGAAGAACGGCGTATAGGCGAGCGGCAAATAAGCGCCGGCAAGCCCTGCGCAGGCACCGCCGAACATCACGGCGAAGGTGCGGATGCGCAGGACGGGATAGCCAAGCCCATGCGCGGAGACATGATTGTCGCCGCAGGCGCGCAGGACCAGTCCCGCCCGCGTGCGGTACAGGAACCACCAGACGCCGACGATCAGCGCGACCGAGAAATAGACGAAGCCGTCCTCGCCGAACAGTACGCGGCCGATCAGCGGAATGTCCGTCAGGACGGGAATATAGAGGTGCACGGCTGGCGTGATGCGCTCGCCGACGAAGCCGGCGCCGATCAGGCCGGAGATCCCGACGCCGAGGATGGTCAGCGCGAGACCGGTCGCGACCTGGTTGACAGCAAGCCCGAGCGCCATCAGCGCGAAGATGAGCGACATCAGCGTGCCCGCGACGACGCCGAACAGCGCGCCGATGAAGATCGATCCGGTCAGCCAGGCGCCGGCAAAGCCGCAGGCCGCGCCGACGATCATCATGCCCTCGACGCCAAGATTGAGCACGCCCGAGCGCTCGGTCACGAGCTCGCCGGTCGCCGCGATCAGCAGTGGCGTCGACGCGGCGAGCACCGCGAGGATGATAGCCTCAACCAGCTCCACGAGACACCTGTCGGTTCGGGAAGACCAGCTTGAAGCGGTAGAGGATGAGGGAATCGCAGGCGAGCACGTAGAACAGCAGAATGCCCTGAAAGACCTTGGTGACGTCCAACGGGATCTTCATCGCGATCTGCGCCTGCTCGCCGCCGATAAAGGTCAACGCCAGGAAAAGGCCTGCAACGAGTATTCCAAGCGGATTCAGGCGGCCGAGGAAGGCCACGATGATGGCGGTAAAACCGTAACCGGGCGAGATGCCGGGCTGGAGATGCCCGACTGGACCTGCAACCTCGATGATTCCGGCAAGGCCCGCCAGCGCGCCTGAGACCGCGAAGGTCAGGATGATCAGCTGATTGGCGTTGAAGCCGCCGAAGCTCGCCGCACGGGGCGCAGCTCCAACCACGCGGATCTCAAAGCCCTTGATGGTGTGCCGGAGCAGGATGGCAGCCGCCACGACGACGAGCAGCGCGATGACCGAACCGAAATGCAGCCGGCCACCTTCAATCAGCAGGGGGACTGTCGCCACCGGATCGAACTCGGCCGTGGTCGGGAAATTGAATCCCTGCGGGTCGCGCCATGGCCCACGCACGAGATAGTCGAGGAAGAGATCGGCGACATAGACCAGCATCAGGCTGGTCAGGATCTCGCTGGCGCCGAACTTGAGCTTGCAGATCGCCGGGATCAGCGCATAGAGCGCGCCCGCTGCGGCGGCGAGGATGAGCATGGCCGGCAGCACCCAGGCGCCGGCGTCGGTGCCTTGCGTCTTTACCGCGATCCAGCTTCCGGCGACTGCGCCGATCACGAATTGCCCTTCGGCGCCGATGTTCCAGGCATTGGCGAGATAGCAGAGCGATAGCCCGATCGCGATCATCACCAGCGGCGTTGCCTTCACCGCGATTTCCTGAAGCGAATAGCCGTCGGTCAAAGGCATGATGAAATAGGCATGCAGGGCGAGCAGCGGATTCTTGCCTAACATCGCGAACAGGATGACCATGGTCAGGATCGTGAGGCCGATCGCGATCAGTGGGGATACCAGCGCGATCGTGCCGGAGCGCTCGGCGCGCCTCTCAAGCACCAGCTGCATGCACGACCTCCTCCGGCTCCAGGCTGCTGCCGCCCATCAGGAGGCCGAGCTTTTCGCGGCTCGCTTCGCTTGCTGCGAGCGGAGCCGAAAGCCTGCCGTGGAACATTACGGCGATGCGGTCGGCGATCTCCGCGAGCTCGTCGAGATCCTGGCTGGTCACGAGGACCGCGGCGCCTGCGGTTGCGAGATCAAGCAGCGCCTGTCGGATGACAGCGGCGGCGCCGGCGTCGACGCCCCAGGTCGGCTGGCTCACCACCAGCACCGCGGGGGCGCGCAGGATCTCGCGTCCCACGATGAACTGCTGCAGATTGCCACCGGACAGGCTCGCGGCTTCCGGATCGCGTTTGGCCTTGCGGACGTCGAACGTCTCGGTCGCACGGTCGACCGCTTTCAGCGTGGCTGCGGTGTCGATGAAGCCGCGACGGACCATGCCACTGGCGGCGTGCCCGGTGAGCAGCGCGTTCTCCGACAGCTTCATGCGTGGCGCGGTGCCGTGGCCGAGCCGCTCCTCGGGTACGAAAGCGGCGCCCAGCCTGCGCCGCTGGGTGATCGAGAGACGGCCGGCGGCGATGCCTTCGATCACCACCGTTCCAGGGTCCTTCGAGAGGCGCTCGCCGGAGAGCGCGGCGAACAGTTCGTCCTGGCCGTTGCCGGCGACGCCGGCGATGCCGAATATCTCGCCGCCCCTCAGCTCGAAAGAGATGTGCTCGAGCCGCATGCCACGCGCCTCGGCGGGGGGCAGTGAGAGATCGTTAATGACGAGCCGCGGCACTGTGGTCTTGCGGCCGCCTGCGGCCTTCACTTCCTGGATCTCTCCGCCGACCATCATCCCCCCCGCGCGAGCGAGGCCGCGGTCTCGCGCCGGGGATTGCAGGTCTCGACCTTCCTGCCGCCGCGCAGGATCGTCGCGGTGTCACAGAGGCGCTTCACCTCCTCCAGCTTGTGGCTGATATAGAGGATGGCGCGGCCTTCGGCCTTGAGCCGCTCCAGCACAACGAAAAGCTGGTCTGCCTCCTGCGGGGTCAGCACCGCCGTGGGCTCGTCCAGGATCAGGAATTTCGGATCCTGCATCAGGGCGCGGACGATCTCGATGCGCTGGCGCTCGCCGACCGACAATTGCCAGACTTCGCGCTTGGGATCGAGCGGCATTCCATAGGTCTTCGACATCTGCTCCAGCCGCGCCGACATGTCCTTGAAGGACTCTTCGCCGTCGAGGCCGAGCGCGACATTCTCGGCGACGGTAAGATTGTCGAACAGCGAGAAATGCTGGAACACCATACCGATGCCGCGGCTGCGTGCTTCCGACGGACCGGACAGCACGATTCGTTGCCCCTGCCAGCGAATCTCGCCGGCGCTGGGCTGGATCAGACCGTAGATGGCCTTGACCAGCGTCGACTTGCCGGCGCCGTTCTCGCCGAGCAGGGCGTGAATTTCACTCGGCCAGATGTCGATGTCGATGGAGTCGTTGGCGAGGAAGTCGCCATAACGCTTGGTGAGGCCGCTCGTCCTCAGGAGCGGGAAATCACCGGAATGCTGGCCGTTGGGCGTCGGATCTAACATTCGCTGATGCGCTTGCATGCGTGACGTGTTTCGATAGTGGGCCAATTTGAACCGCGCTGTAAGATGTGAAAAAGCATCATCCCCTGCTCAACGTTTCGGCGGGCGATCGGCCCAGCGGGTCGTCTACCGTGCTGAGCGACCAGGTCGCGGCAGCTGCTCCAACTCGGACATCACATCGGCGCGATCAGAAAAACGGCGTCATCTCCCTTTGGATATGCTGCTACTTCGTCCAAGCGCCGTCGTGCAGCGCTTCAGCCTCCTTTTCGAGCAGCGGTCCGATGACCTCCGTCGGGCGCTGGCCGCTGGCAAAGACCTCGCGGCACGGCAGGTCGAGGGTCGGGTTCTCCGGATGGTTGCCGGTGAGGCCGCGCAGGCGACGCTCGCTGAGGCCAAAGACAACGCGGCCGATGCCGGCCCAGTAGATCGCGCCGGCACACATCGCGCAGGGCTCGGCTGACGAATAGAGCGTGGCTCTCGCCAGTACTTCGCGCCCGAGTGTGCGGCAGGCCAGGGTGGCCGCGAGACGTTCGGCATGCGCGGTGCCGTCATGATCCGGCATGTAACCGTTCTCTCTCTCGATGAGGACCTTGCCGTCGGCCGCGACAACGATGCATCCGAAGGGGGTGATTGCCATGGCCAAGCGAGCGGCGGGCGACCGCGAACGACAGGCGCAGAAAGTGTTCGTCACGTTCGGACGCGGCGTCCATCGCTACTCCGCGGTCAATGCCCGCCATGCGCCGGGCCGACGAAGGTGAAGGTCGGCTTCGCTGGTCCGTGCTTCATACACAATTTGCCGTGGAACATCACCCAGCCGGCCGGACGGTTGGTGACAACGGCATTTTCCGGATAATCGATTGAAAAATATCAATAATGTGGCCCGTTCGATCCCTGATTGGGAAGAAATGCCAGACGCAATTGCAGGCGTTGGGGCTCCCGCGTGCATGACCGGCGCGAGGCAGCGTGGCGCGTACTCGCATTCATGCTAATCACGCGTTTGTTGGGGGAGGCGCCGGTAAGTGACTTTTGCTGGCACCGAACTCGTACCGATCGCCAGGACGGCCGTCGCCGCGGTCCAGAGAAGAGGAAGTTTGTCGAGATGGGGTCCGTTAACGCCGTTCAAAATGAATCGCTCGGCGAAGTGATTGTGCGTCGGATCAACGATCTCGCCGCGATCTCGGAAGAGGGTGACAACCTCACCCGCATCTATCTCACCAAGGAGTTGCGCGAGGCGGCGGACCTCATCCTGGGCTGGATGCGCGAAGCGGGCATGAGCGCGCGCCTCGATGCGATCGGCAACGTCTGCGGCCGCTACGAAGGCGACCGGCCGGGTGCTCCCTGCCTGATGCTCGGCTCGCATTACGATACCGTGCGCGATGCCGGCAAATGGGATGGACCGCTGGGTGTGATCACGGCGATCTCTTGCGTCGCCGATCTCAACCGCCGCGACAAGCGCCTGCCCTTTGCGATCGAAGTGGTCGGTTTTGCCGATGAGGAAGGGGTGCGTTTCGCTTCGACCTTGCTCGGCAGCCGTGCCGTGGCCGGCACCTTTGACGAGGATGTGCTGAACACGCGCGACCGCGATGGCGTATCGATGCGCGATGCGCTCGTGCGGTGCGGGCTCGACCCCGACCATATCGGCGCGGCCGCTCGAACGCGGCGTGAGCTGCTCGCCTACCTCGAACTGCACATCGAGCAGGGGCCCGTGCTGGAAGCGCAGAACCTGCCCGTGGGAGTCGTCACCGCAATTGCCGGCGCCACGCGCCTCGCCGCACGGCTGACGGGCATGGCCGGTCACGCCGGCACCGTACCGATGGAGCTTCGGCGCGACGCGCTCGCCGGGGCAGCCGAATGCATCGGTGCGATCGAGCAATTCTGCCGGACCGACGAGGGCGGCCTGGTCGGCACCGTCGGTTACATCCAAGCGAGGCCCGGCGCGACCAACGTCATTCCGGGCGAAGTATCCTTCACCATCGACATGCGCGCGCCCACCGATATGCACCGCAAGCGTGCGGTGGCCGATATCGTCCGCCGTATCGAGGAGATCGCCAGGCGCCGGCAGCTGGCTCTTCAGCTTGACGTCACCCACGAGAACCGCACCGCACCTTGCGCGCCGTGGCTCAAAGAGCAGATCGCGCAGGCGATCGAAGCCGAAGGCTTCTCCGTGTTCGAGCTGCCGAGCGGGGCAGGACACGACGGCATGGCGATGATCGATATTGCCGACGTGGGCATGATCTTCGTTCGATGCCGCGGCGGAATTAGCCATCACCCGGATGAGCATGTCGAGCTCGTCGATGCCGATGCCGGCGCGCGGGTGCTGCTGCGGGTGATCGAGAATTTTCAGACGCGGGAGAGCCGCGCCGCGGCGAGCTGAACAGCCGGCCGACCGCTCGTCATCGTGGCGAGATACGAATCAGTCACCATTGAAATGGTGACCGGCTATCGCCGTGATCGCGAGACATCAGGTGCACATGAAGAGCGACATTCCCCTGCAGTCACATCGCGGAAACCGGTTTTACCAGGGCGGGGTTGCGACGGTTGTCGCCAACGCTCTTCAAGCGGTCAATTTTCTCGGTGATCGGTTCCTGAGAAAGTCGCATCATTCGTTGTCGGCTATCGAGGACCTCTATCGGCATTCGATGGACAGCGCGTTCTCGGTGACCGAGGCCTTCCTCGTCACGGGCGCCCCGCACGCCTCCGCTTATTATCCCCGAGACTTCGCGTGGTTCTATCCCGACGTTCTCGACCCTGAAACCATCATGGATGCGCAGGATGCGGTGCGGCGGGTTCGGTTGCTCGAAAGGAGCGTCCGTTTGTTGCTGGAGGCGGTTCGGGCCCGCGTGGTCACGACGACCATTGTCCCGGCCGGACGCGGTCGGTATCTCGGCGTGAACTATTTCTCGCGCCCGTCGGACACGCTGCTGGGCATTCTCGCCGGTCTCCAGCAGATGATCTCTGCCGAAGACAGGGCCGCCTCGCATCTGGCGATGTCACAATGCGTACATGCAGGCCGCCTGTTGCTGGCCGAGTATGGCGGTGACCTGAAGCGGGCGATCCTCCAGCTCGCGAGCGAGCTCGAGTCGTTTGACGC
Organism: Bradyrhizobium sp. USDA 326; assembly: GCF_049739485.1. Classification (NCBI taxonomy): domain Bacteria; kingdom Pseudomonadati; phylum Pseudomonadota; class Alphaproteobacteria; order Hyphomicrobiales; family Nitrobacteraceae; genus Bradyrhizobium; species Bradyrhizobium sp. USDA 326. Next base: position 283,190 of record NZ_JBMGQA010000001.1, on the reverse strand, counting down.
TGACGGCACCAGATATTTGCTCTGCGACGCCAGCGGTCCACGCTCCGCGGCGACGGATACCCGCGCCGAGCGCCGGCGTTTTGTCACCAATGCCTGCGTCTACACGACGTTTGTGTGGGGCATGCAGCTCGGGATCGTCGCCGAGAACGAGCTGAAGCGGCTGCTCGGGCGTGATCTTGCGCAGTACAAGACGGACCTGCTCCGCCTGTTCGGCAAGGACGGCTATATCAGGCATTCCCTGGAAGGCCCGGCGAGCTCGCCTGCCTCATCGGTCGCGCTGGATTTCGTCAGCGTGCATCGTGGATTCTGGGACATGAGCGATGCGAGCGAGCGGGCGCTGTTCGCGGCCACGACCGATCTGATTATTGCGGAGCCGCGGTTTCGCATTCCCGGCACGTTTCATTTCCTGGTCTCAGCCGAGAATCCCAGGAACAAGATGATCCACAAGATCGCGGCACCTGCCTATCAGGGGCGTTCCTGCTGGCCGACCTTCAACGTCGAGTTCGCGGATCGCATGCTGGACTATGATGAATTCGTTGGCGGCGATACCTATCGGGCCTGGTCCCAACGAATATTGAAGGACATTCGGACGGCGACCGAGATTCACGGTGGCTATCAGGAGCTGATCTCAGAACAGGGGCTGAAGTATCGTACCTGGGCGTACAAGGGCGCCGTGGCCCATTCCTGGTTTCCGCGCTTCCTGTCCGTCTGGAGGAGGGCGTATGGAAGGCCACTCCTCCGGTGGATTGACGAAGAATCCAGTCGGTGACGTATCGCTCACGCTACGAGATCCAGCAGCCGGCACGATCCCCGCACCAGCACCTTGCGTCCGGTCTGCGTCATGGTAGGCACGCCGTCATTGATGACGACGAGGCCGAGTGCGACGAGGCTTTCGAGGAGATCGGCCTTGAGACGGCCGTTCGACAGCGGATTGCGAAGTGAGCGCAGAGCTGCCCATTGATCCGGCGAAAGATCCAACTCGAAATCGTCGTTCATGTTGCCTCGGCAATCGTAACGTTCACGCGCCGTGTTATCGGCGCTCCATGAAGACCATGCGACGACAATGAGTCCGGAATTCGGTGAGATGTTTAGAACGTCTCTTCACAAATTTTCGCACTTCGTTGCGCGACAGGCGTTAAGGTCGTTTGCGCAAAAATATCGTCTCGATCTTCGATCACTAATTGATGATCTGCACTTGATGTTGCAATGCGAATTACCGCAGTGCACGGAAAGCGTTGCTGTCCCATTCTGCGTCGCGATATGCGCAAGAAATGATGAGACGAGTTGCTCCGGGCTCTGCTAAGCTAATTAGCGGGGAATGGCTTCACACGACAGGAGTGTGAGTGCATGAAGAGGCTGGTTGAAATTCGCAATCAGGAATTTCTATGCCGCGAACGTGCGACGTTCGATTCGGAACGCCGGGTATTCTGGCTCGCGCAGGCCGAGGAATGGGAGCAGCGCGCGCTCGACGAAATCGCGTATTACTTTCGGGAGTGCAATCCCGCGCAGGCCGAGCGGAACGCCGCCTGACGCCGGCGGCTAATATTGCTTATTGATAAGTGGCCACGATGTCGGACACGGCGCGCTCGAGCTGTTGCGCGGTGGCGCATTGGCGCACGACGCTGCAAAAGATCGCGTAGCGCGGCATCTCGGAGTCGCCAAAGCCCCAGGCGAGCCGCCCCTCGGGATTGAGCCAGACCAGCCGCTTCGAGCGGTCGGAGATCCGGCGCAAGATGTCGGCGCGCGGGTCGAGATTGTTGCTGCGGGCATCGCCGAGCACGATCACCGTGGTCTGCGGGGTCAGCGTGCTCATGAACTCCTTCTCGAAATCGACCAGCGAGGAGCCGTAGTCCGACGAGCCGAAGCCGACCTTGGACATGATCTCGGACATCGCCTCCTCCGGCGACTTGGATTCCAGGATGTCGCTGACCTCGATCAGATGCGAGGAGAAAGCGAAGGACCGGACATCGTCGACCACCTCGTGCAGCGAGTGGATCAGCAGCAGGAAGAAGTCCGAAACTTGCGCAACGGAGCCCGAGACGTCGCACAGCGCTACGATCTTCGGCCGGTCGCGATGCTTGCGCTTCCATGCCGTGAGGAAGGGCACGCCGCCCCAGGCCGCATTGCGACGGAGCGTGCGACGCACGTCGAGATGGCCCCGGCGCTGGCGCTTACGCGGCTTCGAGTAACGCTCGCGCAGCCGGCGCGCGATCTGGCGGATGAGGGCGCGCGTCTCGGCGATATGGCGTCGCTCGATGCGGGCCAACGGCGCGTTGCGCAGGATTTCGTTGCGGAGATTTTCGGCCTCCTCGCGGGCATAGAGTGCAAGCCCCTGAGAGACCGTATCGCGCACGGTCTCGCGCAAGGCGTCGAGCGCGGCACGTAGGCGCTCGGCCAGTGCAGGGTTGGTTGCGGTCAGCCCGTCGAGATCGTCGCGAAGGCGCTGGAGGCCCATGGCCTCGAGGATGCGGCTGGAGAATATGCCGCGCTGGGTGGAGTAGCGGATGTCGGACAGGGAGGCCGCGCCGGAGGCACCGGCAATCGCGGCAGCGATCGCGTTGCGATCCTGCGACAGCAGCATCTGTGCGAGCGGGCCTAAACCTTCGGGAGGCCGGCCTTTGCCGGCATCGCCGGGAGCGCCGGAGAAGGGCGGCTGATCTGCGTCCTGCGGCGCGTCGTTGTTGTCGGCCTCGGGCTGGTCCTGCCGCGGCTCCGGCTGACTGAAGAAGAGATCAAAGCAGTCGCCGAGCGCGAGCTTCTCGTCCTGCGACTTGGCGAGCGTCAGAAGCAGCGCGTCGCGCAGGACGGCACGGTCGGACATGCCGACCTGCGCCACCGCCCGCATCGCATCGATGCTTTCGGCGGGCGAGACGTGAACGCCGGCGCCCCGCGCCGCTCGAAAGAAACGATGGAGGTTCTCGCGCATCGGCCTCAACCGAAGACGTTGGACCGTGCCGCCTTGGCAATGAAGGTCGTCACTTGCGGCGCTGCTGCCTCGATGTCGGCCTCGTATTTCAGGAGCACGTTGAGCGTGTCCTTGACGATATCGGTGTCGAGCTCGGAAGCCTGGAGCAGCACCAGCACGCGCGCCCAGTCGATGGTTTCGCTGACCGACGGAAGCTTCTTCAGATCCAGCGAGCGGATCTCGTGGATGAAGCCGACCATCTGCCGGCGCAGCGTCTGGGAAATGCCGGGCACGCGGCTTTCGACGATGCGTTCCTCGAGTCGCTGCTCGGGGAAGCCGATATGCAGATGCAAGCAGCGCCGTTTCAGGGCGTCGCCGAGATCGCGTTCGCTGTTGGAGGTGAGGATCACGGTCGGCGGGGTGATGGCCGAGACAGTTCCGAGCTCGGGGATCGTGACCTGGAAATCGGACAGAATCTCCAGCAGCAGCGATTCGAATTCCGCATCCGACTTGTCGATCTCGTCGATCAAGAGCACGCAGCCGCCAGGCTGCTCCAGCGCCTGGAGCAGGGGACGCGGCTCGACGAACTCCTTGGAGAAGAACACGTCGCCGAAATCATGGAGCTGGTCGAGCGCGGCGTGCAGCGTCTGCGCGCCCCCGAGAACCTCGCCGAGCTTGTCCTTGAGGATCTGCGTGTAGAGAAGCTGCTTGGCGTATTTCCACTCGTAAAGCGCCTTGGCCTCGTCGAGGCCCTCGTAGCATTGCAGGCGGATCATCTTCATGCCGCGCCAAGCCGCGATCGCTTTGGCGAGTTCGGTCTTGCCGACGCCCGCGGGGCCCTCGACCAGGATCGGCTTCTCGATCTGCTGCGACAAATAGACGGCGGTCGCGATCTGCCGGCTCGCGATATAACCTTGCGCGGCGAGGCCGCTCTCCACTGCCTCGATCAATGTCGAAGCCTTCTGATCAGCCACGAATGGGCGCTCCCAAAGGTCTTGGTCGAGGCTTGTTCTGCCTGCGTTCCCGGCAAAGAACAAGCCTCGTTTGGGAGACATCAGACCCGCGTGAAGGGCGTTTTTTCCGCTTAGCGCAAATAGTTAAGCGGTTCGCCGTTCGCGCGATCAGTGCCGCAGCAGCTCCGGCTTGCGGATCGTCTGTCTGACCTCGGCGCCGCAATCGGCGCATTCATAGACGAAGTCGATTTTGGCAAGGCTCCAATGCGGCTCGACCTCGCGCACATACATCGGCAAGAACCCCATGCAGGTGGGGCAATTCACAGGCGCGATCTCGACGTCCTGATGATGCTGAACGTAAGCTGGCATCGCGGCTCTCCTTCGCAGGCGACCACCAACCCCCGCGCGGAAGCTAACTGCCGGTTACCCCCGAGCCCTCATCAACTCTTTCGAACAGAGGCGGAACGGTGCGCGTTTGTGGTTCGCTGTGACATTCCTGTTACGGATATGTACTGTAGCGGGCGGACCAGATGCCTATTTCGTAGGCCGGTTGGGTTCACTGGATTTCACTGCAACGATAAGGGAGCAACGCCGATGACGCATGCCATTCGCTTTCACAAGACCGGCGGTCCGGAAGTCCTGGTCTGGGAGGAGGTCAGTGTCGGCGAGCCTGGACCGGGCGAAGCGCGCATCCGCCACACAGCTGTCGGGCTTAATTTCGTCGACATCTACAACCGTTCGGGTCTCTATCCGGCGCAATTGCCGAGCGGGCTTGGCAGCGAGGCGGCCGGTGTCGTCGAGGAGGTCGGGCCCGGTGTCACCGATCTGAAGCCGGGCGATCGCGTCGCCTATGGCGCCTCGCCGCTCGGGGCCTATTCGGAGGCGCGGCTGATCCCCGCCGACCGGCTGTTGAAATTGCCCAACGGCGTCGACGACAAGACCGCGGCGGCGATGATGCTCAAAGGGCTCACCACACAATATCTGATCAGGCAGACCTATCGGGTGAAGGCCGGCGATACAATCCTGCTTCACGCTGCGGCCGGCGGCGTCGGCCTGATCTTGAGCCAGTGGGCCAAGCATCTCGGCGCGACCGTGATCGGCACGGTCAGCAACGATGAGAAGGCGAAGCTTGCCAAGGCGCATGGCTGCGACCATGTGATCATCTATACACGGGAAGATTTCGTGAAGCGGGTTGACGAAATCACCGGCGGCAAGAAGGTGCCGGTGGTTTACGACTCCGTCGGCAAGGACACGTTCCTCAAATCGCTAGATTGCCTCGCCCCGCTCGGTGTCGCGGCTTTGTTCGGCCAGTCTTCGGGTGCTGTTGAGCCGCTCAATCTCGGCCTGCTGGCCCAGAAGGGGTCACTCTACGTCACGCGTCCGACGCTGTTCACCTACGCCGCCAAGCGCGAAAATCTGGTCGCGATGGCGAGCGAACTGTTCGACGTCGTCAAGTCCGGCGCGGTCAAGATCGAGGTGCACCAGACCTATCCGCTGAAGGACGCCGCCAGGGCGCATACCGATCTTGCTGCGCGCAAGACCACTGGATCGACCGTTCTTCTGGTCTAGCTCCAATGCTCGGACGGACCGTGACGCAAGCTACTCGGCGTCACGTCCGCTCGTGCTTGCGCAGATCGCGGGTGTGATCAACGCGGATTGCTTGGAGGTCGATATCCTCGGGTGGAATCTGGGGCAGGGCGGCCTCGGTCAGGATGGCCTCGGTCACGTCCTCGACCATATTCTCGGCGATCTCGTGTATGAACGAGATGTTCCGGTATTCGCCCGAGGCGATGCGGGAGATGACCTCGCGCCTCGTGATTTCGGGGTCGACGACCGCCTCACGGCCCCGCCGCCCATAATCGATCATCACGACGAAGTATTGCATGAAAACGATCCTGCCGCGCCCCCTGTGGTCGCGAACGCGGCAGAGTATTTCCGAAAAACAAAATTTTGTCAACCGCAATTTCTGAAAATAAGAAGCTGCTGGCTGTGCGGTCTCTTATTTGCCTTTCTTGCGAGGCCGCGCCGATTTCGCACGCAGCCGCTCCAGTTGCCCCTTCGGCATGGACAGACAGATCTCTCCCACCCAGTCGAGCTTGACGCCGACGATCGGCTTGGCATTGAAACTCGTGAGATTGACGACGGAGGGGGATTTTCCCCGCTCGATGGTCTTCAGGTAGCGCTCACCAGTCTTGAGGCGGACCACCGCCTCCTCACCGTAGAAGCTCGACAGCGGATGGCGCTGGTCCTTGTAGACCACGATCACGTCGCCGCTCTCGTATTTGGGCAGCATCGAATCGCCCACGATCTCGAATGCAACCGTCTCTTCCCATGATCGGGAAGGGCAACGTGATGTCGCCGAGACCTTCCGGGGGAACCTGTTCGTAGTCCGGCTCGATCACCGCGCCGGCTCCGACGCGCCCCATGATCGGCGCGAGATTGAGCTCGAGATATTCCATGATCGGAATGATTTCCGATGCCTTTACCAGACGCTCGCCGCCGAGGATCTCAGAGACCGCGCCGGGGCGCACGCCCATGGCTGCCGCCAGGCCGCCCTTGCTCTTGCCCGTCTTCTCCAGGCCCCGTTCGATCATTGCAACGTCCAGCATGGTGATTCCCTCGATTGTGCACCGTCTCGCCTCTTGTAATCCGAAATTCGGAATTGATGCAATTATGAATATCAGAATTATCGCTTGACACTCGCTTCGGAATAACGGAATGTACGTTCCGCCTGCCGGTCGCGTGATCGGAGGGGCGCATCACAGGACAGCATCATGGAACCGGGCCATTGGCCGTCGGAGCACTCCGACGCGCTTCGCGACTATTTTCTCAAGGGCATGTCTTATGCGGAGATCGGAAGACAGATTAACGCAAGGTTTGGAACGGCTTACACGCGCAGCGCGATTGTCGGCCGCGCCAGGCGGCTCGGGCTCGTCGTGCCGGAATGGATGACGAGCCCGTCGATCGCGCCATCTTTGCCAGGCGAGGCCTGTCTCATTTCACCGCGCCGGTCGGCGTTGCCGAACCTGAGCCTGCCGCCGAAGTCGGCAATGAAGCCTGCGGCGCGGGTCAAGTTGCGCTGCGTCGGCGTCCAGCCGCGCCTAATCCAACTGGTCGAACTCGAGCCGGCCGACTGCCGCTATCCCTATGGTGGCGACAAGGACGGGGAGGAAATCACCTTCTGCGGCCACCCCTGCCAGCCGGGCTCCAGCTATTGCGCGCCACATGCCCGGCTGACGCGCCGCCCCGAGGCGGCGTCCGCCCGTGCCGCAGGCCCCGTCATGCTGAGGCTGGTCTCGGTCGCTTAAAGCGACAGCCGTCCGTTCAATCGTCAGTCTTGCAAGGAGTATCCGAGTGGCTCGTGCCCGACGTAACAAGGCCTACAAATTGGCGCAGATCTACGACCGGCGGTCGCGGGAGGTGCCGTTCAATGCCGAGGTGGCGGAGGTGGAGGTCGACAATCCGCTCGCGCTCGATTCAGGCGAGAAGATCCTGGCCATCCGCTCAATCCGAAACGATCCGCTCGGCCGGTTGCACGCACACCACCAGATCGACGAGGCGCAATATCGCGGCGGGCGCGCCTTCCAGCACGATTGGGAGCAGGCGGAGCGGGGGCCCCAGGCGGTCGATACAACACGCGAATATGTCGATGGTACCGGCACACGCGAGCCGGTCACGGAGAGCCAGCGACAGGCGGTGCTGCGCCTGAACCGGGTCGAGCGCGAGCTCGGCACCGACGGCGCCGCCCTGGTGCACGACGTGCTGGTGCTGGGTCTTACGATGGATCAGATCGGGCAGCGTCGGGCTGTCCGTACGCAGCGCTGGAACGATTATTTCGGGCGGCGCTTTCGCGAATGCCTGGATCGGCTGGCGCTGGTCTACGGGTTTGCGACCGAGGCCGAGTGTGCGTACCGGCGCAGATGACTGCGCACGCCTGCGGCACCGGCCCCAGGCGTGCCGGCTGCCGCTACGGATGAGGTACAATTCGATAAGGCGTCGTGTAGGGCTCGACGCGGAGCGAGGCGTTGGCCAAAAGCCCGATCTTGGCGGTCGGCGCCTGCTGCAATTCGCCGTTCGGGCCACGATGCACGTTGTATTGCCAGACAGTGAGGTCGCCCTTCTGTGCCAGCGCGTGTGCAACGGCGCTCGCATCATTGCCGCCGAGCGCCTGAAGCTCCTCCGCAGACAATCCGACGACGATTTCGTCCTTGATGGTGACGATCTTGAACAGGTTCATCCTGGTCTCCTGCGCCCATGCGCCTTGTATCGAGAGGGTGAGAAGCGCGATCGCGGCGCCTTTGATGAGATCGCAGCGAGAAAGCATGCCGTTATCCTTTGGTCCTGACGCGCGCCTAGATCGAAGAGTTAGCAGCCATGGCGCCCGTATCTGCGTGGCCGTGCCGCAACGGCTTGGTCGCTCGCTCGCGGACAGCGGTTCACGGCGGAGTCATATCCGGACGGATGGTTCCGGGTGCGAACACCCGCGCGAAGATCAGGACCGGCTGCAAGATCGACCTTTCACCTGGCGATACAACCACCGAAGTCGGGCTCAACAATTACGTGTGCATGCTGAAGCATCGCCAACCCGCGCGCGATGTGCATTCACGCCGGAAACAAGGCGAAACGGTTGCGCGGATTGACAACGATCACGGCTGTATGCGTGATTGATGCAACTTCTTGACGCAGGTGGGTGACGGCGGTCGATATTCCTGTTATCCGGAATCGCCGTGGTGCGATGCAGACAAAGCGTCGCTTCGCCGCCGGCTGGGCTTGCCGGATGGGTTGTTCTTTGGCATGGTTGCACCAAACGGTTGAGACTGTTGTTCGGATGCAGTTCAGTGTGTGAACCCGGCGGCCCCGGCCGAGGTTCGTCGCGATAGATTCTGTTGCGGCGTTCGGTTCTTGAGCAGATCCTGAAGGCCGGTGCGTGTCATAGGTGCGAGATGAAAAACTTCGATTTCGCGGCTGAGCTTCATCTCAAGCTCGGTGTGCCTGCAAGCAGCACCGTCGAAAGTCTGCGCCTGCTCCGCGCATTCCTGAAGCTCGCGCCTCGACAGCGTTTCGAAGTGATCAAGCTGGTCGAAGATCTCGCCGCCGAAGAAGCTCTTCCCGATCACCCCTTGTCCTAAGGTCCGGCCACGCGCCGGCCTATGCCGTCTCGTTCCTTTTTCTGCCAGAGCCCGGCCCGCCGGCGTCGTTCCACCAAGGCTGGCCGCTGGAAGGCGGTCCGGTAAGTGTGGTATCCAGTTGAGAAAAAGGGAGGAGTGCGACCATGATTGAACCGAAACTCGAAGTTCCCGCCGAACTGCGCGACCTGGCGGAGAAGACGATTGATCAGGCGGAAAAGGCATTCGGCATGTTTTTTGACGCCGCTACCAAATCGATGTCGTCCGTTCCGGGCGCGGGGACGGAGGTGTCGAAGCAGGCGCTGGCTTTCACTGAGCAGAACATGAAGTCGGCGTTCGAGCATGCCCGCAAGCTGGTGCATGCTACCGACATCCAGGAAGCGATGCGAATCCAGTCGGATTTCCTGCGCAGTCAGTTCACCAGCGCCGGGGATCACATGCGTCAGATGACCGGCAGTTTCATGCAACAAGGCAAGGACAAGTCCTGATTCTCGGCGTGTGTACAGGGTGCCCATAAATTGATCTTGTGTGGCGTGGACATCCGCGCTTCGATAACGGCGCAGGTCCATGATGGGCCACCGAATGAGCTCATTCGCCGTCCGTCATCTTTTCTGCTGATCCCTGCCGGCCTCCGGCAGGGATTTGCGTTTGCGGCAGGTCGTGATCGTCCGGCGACTGCTAACGCAGCGACGAGATATAGGCCGCAATATCGCCGGCTTCGCTCCGGCTCAAGGGAAAATTCGGCATCTTCGGGTGCGGATCGAGCAGGAAGAAGACGAGCCTTTCTGGACTGAAGTCCGGCCTGCGCGCAACGGATGCAAAGGAAGGGACGTCGGCGCTCGCCTGGGTCTGCCCGTTCGCCACAACATGGCAGCTCGCGCACCAGCGCTTGGCAAGATCGGCACCATGATCGGCGTCAGCGGCGAGGGCAGGCGACGTGCCAACGCCAGAGATTACGCCAAGCAGCAGGCAAATCCGTCTCACATGCCGGGGCATAGGGTAATCTTTCTGCGTTCGCACGCGGCCGCTGCGCTCATCCGCAGCATGATCCTGGAAATTGCGAGAGGTCAATGCGGGCGATGATCGACCGCAGCAGCTTGCGGGCCGAACGATAGAAACGCCGTATGAATGCCGGCATTCTTGCCGCGGGCAGGCCAAGGCTTTTCGTATCAAGGCTTTTGGTATCAAGACTTCCGGTATAGTGCGACACGTGTCTCTCCGAGGCCATATCGCTCTTCTATCGTGCCGCTCTGGAGCCGCCTTGATCTGCCGCAAAGCGTTCCTGGTTAGTAGTCGCCTGGGTTCATGATCATTGGGCTCTTCGTATCTGCCGGCGCAAGCGCGCTGCTGGCGCTGTCAAGCAGGAAGCGGTCGAGTGTCTCCTGGATCCTCTCCTTGACCGAGCTCGGACCGCGATCGCTCATCTCCGTGTGCTGCGCGCCGGTGTTGATGATATCGATGCCGCGCGCCTTGGCCTCTTCCGGCGTCGGCAGCACGCCGGGATCTGTCACGAAATGCGGGTCCTTCGAGCGGAACGACAGGATCTTCATGCGGTCGCTGAGTACGAAAGGCACTCTTAGATTGTCGAGCGTGATCACCTTCGACACGAGCTCCGGGTGCTGATGGGCGACATACATGGAGACATCGCCGCCGTTGGAGTGGCCGACGAGGGTGATATGGTCGTATTCGACGTTCTCCTGCCGCCTCTTCAATTCGCCCAGCACGAAGAGAATGTTGGCTTCGCAGCGGATGTAGACGTCACGCCGGCCGACATATGGCTGGCCGACATGGGTCATCAGCGGCGGATCGCTCGGCAAGTCCTGTTGGATGCTGGCGACCAGATAGCCTCGCGCGGCGAGGACGTTGGCAAGGAAGGAATATTCGGTGGCCTTGACGGTATTGCCGTTACTGATGATGGCGAGCGGGAGCTTCCATAGGCCGAGATTGGCCTTGTTCTCGTAGTCGCGCCGCACGGCAAGCTCGACCGAGATCGGCCGCTGGCGCGAGGCGTCGAATAGGGACAAGGTCTCATGGCGGATTGCGAACTGGCTGACGACGAAATACTGCCCGACACCAAGGACACAAAGCAAACCCAGAATTGCAAACACCTTCCTCATGGTTCTGTCTCAAATCACCTTTGACTGAACATGGTGATCGGGAACTCCCGGTCGAGTGATCGTGAGCAGGTTACCGGGTTAAATTTAGGCAAGTTTGTGAGCGAGGCCGCAAAACCGCCGCACGCCGGGTCGATCGACCGAAGGAGGGCGCCGCTAGAGACAGCGGGCCCTGCCGCGCTCGGGGCAGACCCGGAACGCGCTCGACAGTGTGAAGAGGAAGCGTGGGCTGCGGCGCTCGTTGTCCGGCGCCCTGTAGCTCAAGGGGACAGCCACGCCGAGATCCGCCTGGAGATCGTACGGCAAGAAGAACCGCACACCGGCCCCGGTCGATGTCAGCGACAGGCCGTCGCTCAGACGATAACCGTCGTTCCAGACTGCGCCGGCGTCGCCGAAGACGTAGAGCTGATAGCCGGTCCAATAGCGGAAGTTGAGCTTCTGATCGAAGCGCAGTTCGAGCGAGCCGGCAAGGGCGTTATCGCCGCTGATCTCGGCGGCGCCATAGCCCCGGCCGAAGGCCGCGCCGCCAAGATAAAACTGCTGCGAGGTGAACAATGGCCGTGATGCCGTCTGGCTCGCAGCTGAGAGCTTGAGCGACCAGGTGCTGTTGAGTGTCTGGTAGCGCGTGAACCAGAGGTTCAGCACCGAGAAATTCGATGAGGCGCCATTGCGCGATATCAGATCGTCGCCGAAATGCGATGCGCCAAAGACGTCGAGGCCTTGGCGGTAGTTCAGCGTCGCAAGATTGGTGCCGCCGAAGCGATCTTGGAGCCGGTAGTCGGCGGTCAGGCTCGCGGTTCTGATGTGGTCGTTGTACCAGGGGCCGTAAATGTCGTGCTCGGACACGTTGCTGAAGCTTCCAGCCACGGTGAGCGTCAGCCCCGAGGATTGCGACAGGAAGGGCACGGTGCTTGCCCGCACCTCGAAAGCTTCGGTCGTGGTAATGTCGCTGTCGAGACGGCGTGCGTCGCCGGGCCGGACTGCGCTGTACAGGACGGAAGCGCCGAGGCGCACACCGTCGACGCCGACGGGCGCGTCATAGGACAGGCGTGCGAACCCGAGTTCGCGGGGGTCGTTCGCAATGGTCGACAGGTTGACAGCTAGCGAGTCGCCGGGCGCGAGGTAGGAGTTGAATGCGCCGGTCGTGTAGGTTTGCCAGGGGCCGACCGACGACGATCCGAGATTATCGAGAGCGAATGAGGAGAAGATGTGCCAGGTCTTCAAATAGACGATCAGGCGGAAGCCGCCGGTCGTGCCGCCGATCTCCTCCAGCGCAGTGTCGGTGATCCGGACGCCCGGCCTGCCGTTGATCAGGAAGAGCTGGCGTTCGAGCGTTGCCAGCCGCGACGGTTGTTCGGCCAGAACCGGCCCGAGCATCGGCCTTACGCCGAACTGCTCGACGCCATCGCCTTTCAGCTCGGCCTGCACGATGGCGCCTTCGATAACCTGGATGCGGACCCGGCCGTCGACAATATCCTGCGGCGGCACGATGGCGCGGCTTAAGTGGAACCCAGCTTCGCGGTAGAGGTCGCTGATCGCGCCGGAGATCGCGGCGAGATCCGCCTGCGAGACCTTCTTGGCGAGATAGGGCTGATAGACCGCGGCGATGCGCTCGCGGGAGACAGCGTGAGCGCCGATGACGCTGATCCCGCGCAGCACGAACTGCAGCTTGGCATCACCACCGGTGCTTGGCCGGTCGACTGTGGGCAGCTTGATCGGAGGCCGGCTCTGCGATTCCCGTTCGGTTTGGTTTTCAAAGTATTTCTCGGGCTGACGGGGATCGAAGCCCGGCTGGTTCGCCTGCTGAGCGAGTGCCTGCGGAACTCCCGTAAAAATAGATGCCAACAACGCCAACGTGGTAAGGAGATGCCGCTTCCCGCTACGCGCAGCAAACCCGTCTCCGTAGTCTGACGGAGGGATTGCCATGTGGCGGTAAGGCTTCGTTAGGCGCATGATTTTTCTTAGGTTTTTATGGTCAATGATTGGTTAATGAGGCCGCACCACTGGCCTCTTCCTGCTAATCCTCTCTTGAGTGATTTCGGATACGCCTCAAGCTCCGGCTGTAACGCGGACTGAGGATCGTCATGTTTGGCAAAGTTGGAATGCGGTGCGCCTTCGTGGTGGCGCTGGCCCTGGCCCAGGCTCCCGGTGCATTCGCCGCGGATGACGACGTCTGGTCCGTCAGCAAGTCCTCTGGCGAGGTCTGGCTTGCAACGAGCGGTGCGCAGCCGGTGTCGCTGAGCCGGGAAGGGATGCTGAAGCCAGGCGATATCGTTCGCACCGGGCGCAACGGACGTGTCCTGCTTGTCCGCGGCGAGGAAACGATTCTGATCTCTCCCAATTCTGTGGTGGGCTTGCCGGCCGAGAAGAAGGAAGGGCTCGCGACCACTATCATCCAGCAGGCGGGTTCGATCCTGCTCGAGGTCGAGAAGCGTAACGTCAAGCATTTCGAGGTCGAGACGCCGTATCTCGCCGCCGTGGTCAAGGGAACGCAGTTCAGCGTTACGGTGGGTGCGGGCAGCACCAAGGTCGGCGTGCTCCGCGGCCAGGTCGAAGTCTCCGATTTCAAGACGGGCCAGATTGCCCAGCTCATGCCGGGGCAAGCGGCCACGGTCTTTGACCACGGCAAGCCCGGTCTCAGCCTCAGCGGTGCCGGGACGTTCAGTCCGATCGAGCACGGCAAGCCTCGCGCCCCGACGATTGAGCGTGTTCCCGTGCCGAAATCGGGCCTGTCGGCGCCGCGCAACGTGGCGAATGGCCAAGCAATCCATGCGCTCGGCCCTATCGACAAGGGGGCCAAGACGGCCGGCGAACCGAAGCCATCGCATCAGGCGGCTGGAGCGCATGCCTCCAAGGCCGGCATCGTGCGCATTTCGAACTCGCTCGGCGAAGTCAAGCTGAACGTCCATAAGGTCACGCGCGGCCTCGCCCACGGCGGCGCTGCGGCAGGACAGGTGCGCAACGCGAATGCCAGCACCGGCAGCCAGACGGTCTGGAACGATGGAAAGACCAACTCGGCAGCATCCAACAGCGCGGTAACCAGCGGTGCCGCAGCTGCCGCCAATGGCGCCTCCAGCGCAAACGCGGCGATCGCCGCAATGACAGCCGGTGCATCCAGCGATAGCTCGCGCGCCAACAACGGAAACCTCGGTGGCAACGGCAATTCCGGCAATGGCAGCGGCAACAACGGTAATGGCGGTAACAGTGGTAACAACGGTTACGGCAACGACAACAGCGCCGCCGCCGGCAATGGCATGGGCAACAACGGCAATGGGAATGGCGGCGGTAGCGGCAGCAGCGGCCATGGCAATGCCTACGGCCACAACAGACGCTGAGACGATTTGCCAGGGGATGACGGGGCGCACCTGCCGACGCGGGTGTGCAGGAGGGTGGAGTGAAAGCTTATCGGCCGCATATTCTCGTCGTGATCGCGCTTGCGGTCGTGCTGTCCACGGGATGGCACGGGGCGCTTCGCAACGCGCTCACCGATCTGCGGTTCAAATGGCAATCGCGTGAAGCCAGCGGCAATGTTCTCGTGGTGGCGATTGACGCCTTATCGATCGCGCAGATCGGAGTGTGGCCCTGGCCGCGCCAGTTGCACGCGGAGCTGTTGCGCAAGCTCGAGGCGGCGGGCGCGGGAGACATCGCGATGGATGTCGATTTCAGCACGCCCTCGGATCCGGTTTCGGACGAGGCTTTCCTCAAGGCACTTCGCGACGTCGGCGGTTCGACCATCCTGCCTTCCTTCAAGCAGCCGACGCCGAATGGTGGCGCGGGCCACATCAATCGGCCCCTGAAGCCGTTCAGCAACCACTCATGGCCTGCCGTGGTCAATGTCGCCGTCGAACCCGACGGACTCGTACGTCGCTATCCGGTCAGCGAGAAGCTTGGCGACGCCTTGATGCCTTCGATGGCGGTTGTGTTGGCGGGACAGGACGCCAATCGGCGGCCCCCCTTCCTGATAGATTTCGGTATTCGGGCGGCCTCCATTCCTGCTCTCTCCTATATTGACGTGCTGCGCGGCGATACCGCCGCTCTCGGCAAGCTCAAGGACAAGAAGATCGTCGTCGGTGCTACGGCGCTCGAGCTCGGTGACCGGTTCAGCGTTCCAAACGGCAAGATCATCTCAGGGCCGATCCTCCAAGCGCTGGCCGCTGAATCGATCCTGCAGAACCGGATGCTGCGCTGGACGTCCGATATCGGCATGATCCTGGGCCTGGGTGCAATCTGCCTGCTGATGATGTATTCGTGGCGCCGCTTCGCGCCGGAAATTCGCGTCGCAATCCTGATCGCGGCCGGTGCGGCTGCCGAACTGGTCGCGGCCCTCGTGCAGGCGAGATGGCCCCTCATTATCGACACATCGCTGTTCCACATCGCGATCGTCGCTTATCTGACCGCAATTGCGCTGGACGAAATCGATTTCCGTGGTCTGCTCGGGCGCATCGCCGAGAGCCGCTTTCATCGCATCGCGATGTCGCTCGGCGACGGGCTCGTCTGCACCGACGAGGATCACCGGATCACGGTTTGGAATCCCGGCGCGAGCGCGATCTTCGGCTACGTGCCGGCCGAGATCATCGGTCGCCCGTTCGAAACGCTGTGCGCTTTGCCGGTGGACGGCGGTGCAAGGCCGTCCATGCACGACGCCGCGCGCCAGGCGCTTTTGGTCCCCGGCGGGGCGGTCGTCGTCGAGTTCGAGGGCCGGCACAAGAACGGGGAAACCTTCCCGGTCGAGGCGAGCTTCTCGGGCTGGCAGGGAACGGACGGCTTTCAATACGGAGCGATCCTGCGCGATATTTCGGTCCGCAAACGTGAAGCTGAACGTATTCGCTACCTGGCAGAACACGACGCGCTGACGGGACTTGCCAACCGGAACATGCTGCATGTGGGCCTCACCGAGCTGATCGGTGCGGCGGAGCGGCGGTCTTCCGGCGTCGCGCTGCTCGTGCTCGGGCTCGACGGATTCCAAGAGGTCAACGACATGCTTGGACATTCCGCCGGCGACCTCGTGCTGCGCGCGGTCGCCGAGCGTCTCCTGCGCGAAATCGATGGTCAGGCGATCGTCGCACGGCTCAGCGGCGACGAATTCGCCATCGCGATCGATTGCGCGGAAGCCGGCGAGCCGATCGCAGCGTTTGCCGAGCGGATCGCGCATGCGTTTGAAACGCCGCTCGCAACGGGCACGCGCCAGCACCGAGTCGGGATCAGCGTCGGCGTTGCCGTCTTTCCGGAAGGCGGGCAAGAGGCTGACGATCTCCTGAGCAACGGCCATCTGGCGCTGAGCCGCGCGAAGGCGACGCGGCGCGGCAGCCATGTGATCTTCGAAAGTGCGATCAGGCAGGAGCTCGAGAACCGGCTGACGCTGGAGAGCGAGCTGGCGCTTGCCGCGGACCGCGGCGAGTTCGAACTATTCTACCAGCCGCAGGTTCGTCTGATCGACGGCAGTCTGGTCGGGGCGGAAGCGCTCATCCGCTGGCGACATTCGGTGCGCGGCTACGTCTCGCCCGGAGAGTTCATGCCGGTGGTCAATACTTCGGCCCTGTCCGAGCGGATCGCGAACTGGGTGATGGAGACCGCCTGCCGCCAGGCGCGAGCCTGGGAATTGTCCGGTAACAACGTGCGCGTCGCGATCAACCTCTCGCCCTCGCAGCTTCAATCCGGCGACCTCGCGCATTCCGTTGCAGCACTGCTCGAAGCGACGGGCCTGACGCCATCGCTTCTCGAAATGGAAGTCACCGAAGACATCCTGCTTCAGGATGAACGCCGCGTGCTCGCCATCTTCAAGCGAATTCAGGAGCTCGGCGTTCGTGTCCTGTTCGATGATTTCGGCACCGGCTATGCGAGCCTGAGCTATCTCAAGAAGTTTCCGCTCGACGGGCTCAAGATCGACCGGTCATTCGTATTCGGTCTCCTCACGAATTCCGATGACGCTGCAATCGTCGGCTCGACCATCGGACTCAGCAAGCAGCTCGGTCTCACGGTCGTGGCTGAAGGCATCGAGAACCGCGCAACTGCCGACTTCCTGGTCAGCATGGGATGCGAGGAAGGGCAGGGATATTTCTTCGGCCGTCCAATGCCTGCCGAAGCATTCGAAAAGCAGTTCCTGGCGGCTGAGCTCGACGCTGTCAGCGCTGCCTGAACAGGGCGGCTTCGCTTCTACCGCCGGCGCGCGACCGCCACGCCAAAGAGAAAAGCCACGAACAGGCTCGCAAGCGGTGCTTCGCGTGTGATCGCCGCGACTGTCGCGAGAGCTCCGCCAGGCTTTCGCGATTCCTCGATTGTTGAGGTCAGGCGGTCGACAGCTGCATGCAGTCCTCCGGCAACTTCACCGATCGTGCGGGAGACGTCCGCCGCCGTATCGATGGCACGCTCGGCCACACCGGGTTGGGAAGTGGATTGCGGTATCTCCGTGCTCAAGGACGTGACCTCCGGCCTGACATGGAGGCCGACACCTTTGGCTATCCGCGCGAGCGCTCGTTTTGAACAGCGGGTCTAGCGACCTTTGGCTATCCGCGACAGGCGCCGTGAGTGACGGCGGGTGCCGGCCTTGGATGGGGCAATTCAGCGCGCGGAATTCTGTTCCGGACGATATGTCGGTCGCTGTGAGCTCCCCGGGAAACGACGGGTGCGAATCTCTGTTAGGCTGGGGTGGCCTTGCTGAAGTCAGGAGACGGCCGTGACCGATCGGACCATGACGGATCGAGCCCGGCGCATCGCTTTGCTCGGTGCTCCCATCGACATGGGGGCTTCGCAGCGCGGCACCTTGATGGGCCCTGCGGCACTGCGCACTGCCGGCCTTGCGACATTACTCGAAAGCTTGGATTTCGAGGTGGTCGACTATGGCGATCTTTCCGTAGCCGAAGTTCGAGACCTCACCGACAGGCCGCCCGAAAATGCCAATCACTACCGCGAGATCCAGCGCTGGACGCGCGTCCTGAGCCGCAGAGGCTATGAGATCGCGACAACTGGCGCGCTGCCGATCTTCCTCGGCGGCGATCACACGCTGTCGATGGGGTCGGTCAATGCGATGGCGCGTCATTGGCAGGAATGTGGACGCGAACTCTTCGTGCTCTGGCTCGATGCCCATGCCGATTACAACACGCCGGAGACGACGATCACCGCGAACATGCACGGCATGTCAGCCGCCTTCTTGTGCGGCGAGCCCGGCCTCGACGGCCTGCTTGGCGACGATCCGCGCGCTTCGATCGACCCGGACAGGCTGGACCTGTTCGGCGCGCGTTCGATCGACAAGCTCGAAAAGGAGTTGATGCGCTTGCGTCGGATCAGGATCGTCGACATGCGCCAGATCGACGAGTTCGGCGTCGCGGTCATGATCCGGCGCGTCATCGAGCGGGTCAAGGCGAGCAATGGCGTGCTGCATGTCAGCTTCGATGTCGATTTCCTCGATCCCTGCGTGGCGCCGGGCGTCGGTACCACCGTGCCGGGTGGTGCCACCTATCGCGAGGCGCACCTGATCATGGAGCTGTTGCACGATTCCGGCATGGTAGGATCGGTCGATATCGTTGAGCTCAATCCCTTCCTGGATGAACGTGGTCGGACGGCGCGTGCTGCAGTCGAGCTGATCGGCAGCCTGTTCGGCCAGCAGATCGCCGATCGGCCGACGCCGAGCAACGCGATCGCTCCGGGTGAGTGAAGCGGCAAACGACGTTCGTGCGCCGAAGGCAGTTGGGATTCGGCTACACCAGCAGAGTGGACCATCGTTGGCCTGGAACTTGCTTGATGGGGGCGGGGAACCGGGTGGGGCGCGATTGAGTTAACCTGTGACAGGGAAAAGAGCGGATCCATCGATGACAAGTGGTCGTTTCGCAAAGTCCATCTCCACCGCACTGCGCCATCCCGGCGTGATCGCGCTGATCGTCGCGGGGGTGACGATTGCGGCTATGCTGATCGTCGACCACGGACCCTGGAGCCGCGCCAAGACCCAGCCGGCCCATCTTGCGATGTATGCGACGACGGGAGAGGCGGCACGGGCTGCTGGCGCCGTGGTGCTCCCGACCAAACCGAAGTCGCCGATCGAGCCGGCGCGGCCGGGGCCCAAGACATCCCCGACCGTCAATCCCGTGACGCCATAGCCTCAGCCCCTTCGGCCGTAATTGAGGAGCCCGCCGCTCGTCTTCGGCGGATGCGCGCGCAAGGCTTCCTCATTCGGCTCGGTGCCCCAGCCGGGCCGGTCCGGAACGATCAGATGGCCGTCGCGAAGCTCCGGCTCATGCGTGAACAGCTCGCGGTCCCAGGACAGACGATCGATGTCGATCTCCATGATGCGCAGGTTCGGCACCGCGGCGCAGAAATGCGCGTTCATCATCGAGCAGAGATGGCCGTAGAAATTGTGCGGGGCGACGTTGACCTCGAAAGCTTCCGCAGCGCTCGCGATCTTCATCGATTGCCAGACGCCGTTCCAGGGCGTGTCGATGATCGCGACGTCCATGGCCTGTGCGTGGAAATAGGGCAGGAATTCGCGCAAGGAGAGCAGTGTCTCGCAGGATGAGATCGGATGCGGACTCTGCCTGCGGATATAGCCGAGTGCCTGCGGATTGAAGCTGTCGATTTCGACCCAGAACATGTCGATGTCGGCAATGGTGCGCAGGATCTTCAGATAGCCTTCGGTCTTGGCGTTGAAATTGCAATCGAGCAGGATGTCGACGTCGGGGCCTGCCCCGTCGCGGATCGCTTCCAGATGCATATGCAGGTCGCGCAGGATCTTGCGATCGACGTTGATCTCGGGCGCGAAAGGCGAGCCGAAGCCGGGGCGCCAGCCGGTCGGCTTGCCGTCGTCATAGGAAAAGATGTTGGTCTTGAGCGCGGTGAACTTCCTCTCGCGCACCTCGCGCCCCATGGCCTTGACGCCGTCGAGGCTTTCGATCGGCGGCTTGTACCAGGATGGGTGAATGATGCGCCAAGTGGCGCAATGCGACCAGTAGACCCTGATACGGTCGCGGATCTTGCCGCCGAGCAGCTCGTAGCAGGGGACGCCGAGAGACTTCGCCTTGGCATCGAGCAGCGCATTCTCGATCGCACCGAGGGCCTGCGCCACCACGCCGCCGGCCGCGGGGCGCGTTGCCGCGAACAGCTCGGCAAAGATGCGCTCGTGCTGGAAGACGTTCTGCCCGATGACACGGGCCGACAGGCGCTGGATGGCAGCGCCGACGCCGGGCGAGCCAAAACCCTCGTCGAATTCGCTCCAGCCGACGATGCCGTCTTCGGTCGTCAGCTTGACGAAATGATAGTTTCTCCAGCCGGCGTCGCAGGCAAGAATCTCGATGCTTGTTGTTCTTGATGATCTGGTCATGTCGCTCCCTGTCGCCCGGCCGGTGTTCTTTTGTGACCCGATCTCAGGCCGGGCCCTGACCGCATTGTTAGGCCAAGCGCGGCTCGGCGTGAAGGGCGCAGCGATGCGGCCGGGAGCGCGTCCCGGCGACGCTTTCGGCGGTCCCGTCAGCCGATCACCGAAGAGACGAGCAGGGCGAGCACGGCCAGCGCCATCAGCGCGGTGCCGAGCCAGCCCAGCGCGATCAACCAGGAGCGCGCCCTGAAGCGGCCCATGATGGTGCTGCTCGAGACGATCAGCATCATCATCGCCATGATGGGGACGGCGACGATGCCGTTAAGCACCGCACTCCACACCAGCATGTGGATCGAGTCGATGCCGGTGAAGCCGAGGCCGAAGCCGATCAGGGTCGCCGCCGCGATGATGGTGTAGAAGCCGACCGCTTCGTCCGGCTTGGCCTCCAGCGTGGCACGCCAGCCGAAGATCTCCGCAACGCCATAAGCGGCCGAGCCCGCCAGCACCGGGATGGCGAGCAGGCCCGTGCCGATGATGCCGATCGCAAACAGGGCGAAGGTGAAATCCCCGGCGAGCGGCCGCAGCGCTTCGGCCGCTTCGGTGGCCGAATTGATGTTGGTGATGCCGTTGGCATGCAGGACCGACGCCGTCGTGAGGATGATGAAGAAGGCGATGGCGTTGGACAGCAGCATGCCGGAGATGGTGTCGGCCCTGATGCGCGCGAGCTCCGGACTGCCGCCGCTCTTGAGCTCGCGAAGCGGCTTGTCGCGCTTGCCCTGGTTCATCTCCTCCACCTCCTGCGAGGCCTGCCAGAAGAACAGATAAGGGCTGATGGTGGTGCCGAGCACGGCGACCACCATCATGAAATAATCCCCGCTGACATTCGCCTTCGGCCACACCGCCGCGAGCAGCGCCGTGCTCCAGGGAATCTCGACGGTGAAGGCGGTCGCGACATAGGCGAACAGCGCCAGCGTGAGGAATTTCAGGACGGGCGAATAGCGGCGGTAGGGCAGGAACACCTGGAGCAGGGTCGAGCCCGCCGCGAAGATCAGCGCATGCTCGTGGTTGAGGCCGCCGATGACGAGCGAAAGCGCCTCGGCCATCGCGGCGATGTCGGCGGCGATGTTGAACGTGTTTGCGGCCACCAGCATGCCGACGAGGCCCAGCACCGCCCAGCGCGGCGCGATCTGCGTGACGTTGGCAGCGAGCCCCTTGCCGGTGACGCGGCCGATCTGCGCGCTGACGAGCTGGATCGCGATCATGAACGGCGTGGTCAGGAATACGGTCCACAGCAGACCGTAGCCGAATTGCGCGCCGGCCTGCGAATAGGTGGCGATGCCCGACGGATCGTCGTCGGCAGCTCCGGTGACGAGGCCCGGCCCCAGTCTTTGCAGCAGCGTCGGCGCGGATTTCGGCGGGCTGGCGCTGTCGCGCATGAAGGGGACCTCGAACGGGTGCAGGCGTCTTCTTGGCAATACGAATGGGCAAACATAAGTTCCCGTCGACAGGGCGGCAATTCGTTTCTGATAATGCTAAGCCCGCTTGATCCGTCGGGCAAAACAGGAGTAGATTGGCATCATCCCGCAAGTCCCGACCTCGGCGCCGTCCGCGACGCTTCGCGGACGCTGGCGGGCCGTGGATGCCGGGATGAAGGTGTTGCGCCCGCGACCTACTTCACGCTGACGAACATGCCCCAGGCGGCGGCCAGCGCGGCGCCGGTGAAGAGGACCACCGGATTGTCGCAGAACGTGCCACCATACCTGCACACGTCCGCTCCGAACTGGCCGAGCTCATGACGGCTCGCCGAATAGAACAGTCCCGACAGTCCCATCAACGCAGCAGCGACGTAGTACATCGACGAATCTCCCGGCTTGCCCCGTCCAGGCGACATGTCCCAGCATGACGCGAAGAGATTTCACTTCGCCCAATCCGCTTTGCTGCATTTAAGATAAAGTTTGACGTGTCGGGCAAAACACCGGCAAGATGACACCATCAGCGGGCGCCGGCGTCGCGATGATGACCGGCGTCCGACATCAACGTCCGACATCAACGTTCGACATCAAGGTTCGATATCAAAAAAGGCCCCGCATCGCGGGGCCTTTGTCGTGTCGGGGCTTTGGCTCGTGGCCTTGTCGGCGCGGCGCCTGGCGGCCTATCGCCGCGTGCCGACGCCGTAGAGCTCGCGCTCGCGGCCGATATCCTCCGGAGACAGCGGCGGGCTTGCGGCGTCGAAGTCGCTCCAGCCGGATTTCTGCCAGGCGGCGCTGCGCTCCCCAAGGTTAACGGAGTTCTCGTGCAGAAGCGCATCGAGGCGTGCGCGGTCCTGGTCGGGCACCCTCGCGGACACCAGCGTGCCGCCGCGGCGGACGCCCTCCGCATAGCGCGATGCATCCTCCTTGGAGACGCCTGCCTCGGTCAGGGCGCCGACGATGCCGCCGGTGGCGGCGCCGGCTGCGGCGCCGACCGCGGTCGAGGCGAGCCATCCTGCCGCGACCACCGGGCCGAGGCCGGGGATGGCCAGCAGGCCGAGGCCGGCGAGCAGGCCTGCCGCGCCGCCAAGCCCGGCGCCGATGCCGGCGCCCGTTCCGGCGCCTTCGGCGCGGTCGTCGACGCCGTCGCGGTCACGGTCGACCTTGCCGCCGGCCTTGCCGCGCGAGGTGCCGTACCAATTGTCCGAATTGTTGGCGACGATGCTGATGTCGGAGTGCGGCACGCCGGCGCTCTCCAGCCGCGTCACGGCCCGCTCGGCGTCGGCATAGTTGTCGTACAGGCGAGAAATGGTGGTCGTCATGTCTGGATCTCCTTACTTGGCGGGGTTGACGTTGCCCTGGAAGTCGACGCTGACGTCGGTCTTGCTGCCGGCCTTGTCGGCCTTGCCGCGCCAGACGCCCTCGTTGTCCTTCTGCAGGCCGGAGACGTTGGAATAGCCCGCGTCCTCGATCCGCGATTTCGCCTGGCCCTCGGTGAAGCTGTTGCGGCCGGCGACCGGTGCGTTGGAGTTGTTTTGGTCGGAGCTGTTGACGGCGCTGTTTCCCGGCCCGCTTTGCGCCGGCTGCGATTGGGCGCCTGCAGGCGCCGAGCCCAGCAGCAACAAGGTTGCGGCCAGCAGAGTTAGACGTGACATGCTTTGTCCTCCAGCAAGTGAATGTGCCGGCGACAACAAGTCAGATTCGAATTGGTTGCTTTCGTTGTGAACGAGTTTGCTGCGGCTCTTTTGTCGCGGCAGCGTTGGGCGAGCTGCGCAGGTCGCTCGTCGGCCGCAGGGGCATTCGTTCCGACGCCTGCTACTTCGAAGGCTGCACAGCTTCGCGTTGACCGTTGGCGGGCTCCCAGGGCGCTGGAAGGACCACGCGAATGGGGCGAGCTTCGGCGGAGCTCTGAACGGCGGGCGCAGCTTGATCCCTGACCGGCTCGGCCTGTGCAACGGCCACCAGTGCAACCAGCATCGCCAGAGAAGTCGTCGCAAGCCGCACGTCCAGCATCGAAGCCTCCTGTTTTGCGTTGCCCACCAACGCAGCCCGTGGGAGTTGGTTCGGATGCATGACCGGGAACAAGTGGTAATTTGTGATGTTTGTAGAAGACAGGCCTGGATAACCCGGCCGCTGGAGGAGGACACGATGAACATCAAAGCAATTGTTGCCGCTGCCGTGCTGACGTCGGTTGCGGCTCCGGCGTTCGCGCAATCGTTCTACGTGGTGCAGGACGTCAAGACCAAGAAGTGCACCATCACGGAGTCGAAGCCGACGACCACGGAAACGACGGTGGTGAGTGGTGATACCGTCTACAAGACCAGGGCGGAAGCCGAGGCTGGAATGAAGACCGTCAAGGTCTGCACCACGCACTAAGAGAACGAGACCTGTTCTTTTGCCTCGGGCCGTTCCGGCTGAGGCAGGAAGGCGCTGTGGAGCGCCGCGGGCTCCGGCGCCTTCCGGCACGGGCCCGGTTCAGGCAATCGATCGATGAAAGCCCGCGCGGAGCAATCCGTCGCGGGCTTTCATTCCGAGGGCGCAAACCGCTGTATTCTCGGGCTGCGACCGGACAGCCACGCAAGGCCGCGATGGAAGCAGGCGGGGCCGTGCGGATGACCTCACGAAACACGCCTGAAACCCTGAAACATTCCGGAAACCCGATTGTCCTGAACTGCTCGGCTCCGGGCTCCGACCAATTGAGCGAACAGGAGAGACAATCATGATCCAGATCGGTTCGAAGGAAGAAGTTGCGTTCCTGCTGGCGCTGTTCGGCACCCATACCCAGCCGGTCAAGCGGCCGAAGCCGAAATCGCAGCAAAGGTGAGAGAACCATGCCCGGCCTGGCCGAATGCCGGAGCCTGTTGCGGCTCCTGATCGCCAGGGGCGATCCCAAGGCCATTCCGCTGGCCAAGGGCGCCATCGATGAGTTCCTGAATACGGCGCCGGCAAGCGCCCGCGGGCGCGGCCTGCGCGTGCTCCAGCGCGACGCCCTCCACCAGCACGATGCCGCGGTGGGCGTGCAGCGCTCGTTCGCCGAGACGGTGGACGCCTATATCGAGCGCAAGCTCGCGGAGGAGTAAGGGGTGAGCGGCCAGGCGCAGTCAGAGCGCGTGCGTTCCCCACCCCCCCCTTGATCCCGAGGGAATTTGTTCGTCCGTTTGAAACCTTTGCTCGCGCCTCGACCTATTACGGCAAAGGATGCGGACATGCCCGATACTACTTCGACCTTCGAGACGACACGGGAGTTGCGCTGGACGAGGAGGGGCTGGAATTGTCCGGCCCGCGCGCGGTTCAGGCCGAGGCGGCCAAGTCGGTTGCCGACATGGCGCGCGATGCGGTGCTCGCCGCGCCGCTCACCGGCGGCCGGCAGGAGATGGCGATCGACGTTCGCGACGCCGGCGGTCCCGTCATGCAGGTGACCTTCTGCTTCGAGATCGAGAGCTTCACGTCGCGATCCCACTCACACGATCATTGACGCGTCAGCATGGGGCGGGACGGCTCGGCCAGCGGCGGCCGGGACTGCTCGGACTCCAGCACGGCGACCTTTCGGCCGAGCTGCCAGACCTCGACCTTGCCGAGCCGGGTGAACTGCTTCGCAAACACCAGGGCGGAGGAATCGGACGGGGCTTCGAACGCCTCGGCGGAGCGGAAGACGCCGTTCTCGCCGACGAGATAAGCGCGATATTGCTGCATCATGTCGGCGCCCTCAGGCCTGGCGAGCGCAGCCAGGCCTCGATCTGCATGGCGGTCTCGTCCTGCCGCGCCTGGCGCAGCAGCATCTCGCGGCGATGCCCCGGCGCCAGCCTGCGCGCTTCCGCGCGGCAGCGGGCGGCTTCGTCCGCTAGTCTTTCGTTCAGGGTCGTGGTCTGTTTGAAACGACGCCGCTTCAGCATGGCGCTACTCCCTCGTTCGAGTTGGGCGGGAGCGCAACTGGCGTTCTCATCACCGATGAATGCCAAGTACCTTGCGGTGATGGATCGACCCTACGCTGCTTGCGGCGGAGAGTCTGTATCATTTGGTATGTCCCGCAGATTAAATTTTCGGGTGCAAGTTCAGCCGTTTGAGCCACTTACTCATTTTGCGTGCGTCGCGATATCCAGGTTCATTGTTGAACCAAAGCGACCTCAGGTCGTTGGCGTTGCATCACCGGCCAAGGCTTTCGTCCGTGGGCGTCGGTGGCTGAGAGACCGATCGCGCTCCCGCCTGCCAAAGCGAAGGGAGCCCGAGATGCGGGTCTATCGGCCGTTGCCTGCCGAGCACGAGCAGGCTGAACACATGCTGCGGATCGTGCGCGAATGCCGCGAGTTGTTGAAGCAACCACCACCCGATACGTTTCTTGGGCGCAAGACGCAGGAGGTGCCGCGGAAGGAGGAGACGGATGGCGATCGCGGGTGAAGAGTGCTGTGTAATGTCTGCGCCGTCCGGCCACTCGCCTCGGCTTCCCGCATTGACCTGACACCGAGATCCCTCCTGCGCTCGCTCGACGCGAGCGCAGGACGTCGATTGATAATGTTCTGTTTGCTCTAAGTAGCTTTTGGTTTGACCTGTGGGCAAAGTACTGAAGCATCGGTCTCGTCCTGGAATTTTCTGCGGGGCAGTCGATGAGTCACGCGCCCCGGCGTGGTGACATGGAGCCTCTCGACCGACCCGACGGCTTGGAATCTACCGGCGAGTTTCTGTTCAAGGACATCGTGCTACTCGGCGTCTGCGTCGTGCTGCTGCTGGCCTCGCGCCGAAGGTGTTGGCGCACTGGCAGAGCATCGTTTCCGATACGACGGACAATCCGATATCTGCCAATAATTTCATCCAGGCGGGCTATCGGCTCTATGAACCCGAATTGCCCTGGGCTTGGTCGCATACGCTTTACTGGCGAAAGTGGCTCCGCTGAGAAAATGGAACGGGGTTTCCCGTGATGCGGAACATGGCAGCGTCGAACAAGCGGCGCGAGACCTCGCGCAGCCCAATGCCTGGAATGTCGAAGGGCCCGACAGCCTGATGGCTGCCGGGCCCTTTTGCGTATTCAGGCAATGCGGGTGAGGCACTTGCGAAGTCGGCGGCGCCGGGCTTTAAGTTTGCTCTTGCTGGAAATTCGGCGGCCATAAGCCGATGTAAGGGGAGCGCTATCGATGCCCACCAAGCCTCAATTGCCGGTGCGTTCGTCGCGAGGGACGAGAGGGCCGGCTGCGCTCGATGGTCTGCTGGTCGTCGATTTCACGCGCGTGGTCGCCGGCCCGGCCTGCACCCAGACGCTCGCCGATTATGGAGCGCACGTCATCAAGATCGAGAATCCCGACGGCGGCGACGATACGCGGGCCTATGAGCATGCCGAGATTGGCGGCGAAAGCGCCGCCTATCTCAGCCTGAACCGCAACAAGCGCGGCATTGCGCTCGACCTTACCGTGCCGGAGGCTCGAGAGATCGCGCTGGATCTGATCCGCAAGGCGGATGTGGTCGTGGAGAATTTTTCGAGCGGGGTGATGAAGAAGTTCCGGCTCGACTATGAGTCGGTCGCGCCGCTCAATCCGCGGCTGGTCTATTGCTCGATCTCCGCTTACGGACGCAGCGGACCGTTTGCCTCGCGTCCCGGCTTCGACCCCATCACGCAGGCGGAAAGCGGTTTCATGTCGCTCAACGGATTTGCCGACGGCCCGGCGGTCCGTACCGGCCCGCCCATCGTGGACATGGCGACGGGGATGTCCGCCTGCAATGCCATCCTGCTGGCGCTGCTGGCGCGCGACCGGCTCGGCCGCGGGCAACATGTCGAAGTCGCCCTGTTCGACATTGCGATGGGGATGACCGGTTTCTACGGCATGGCCTATCTTATCAACGGCGAAAACCCCGGCCGGTTCGGCAATTCGCCCAGCGGGTCACCCACGGTCGGGGTCTATGAGGCCTCTGACGGACCGCTCTACATGGCCTGCGCCAACGACCGGCTCTACCGCCGGCTCGTGGTCGAGGTGCTGAATCGGCCCGATCTCATCACCGATCCGCAGTTTGCCACGCGCAAAGCCCGTTCGGAGAACAAGGAGCTGTTGCGGGCAGCGATTGCAGAGGTCTTTGCCAGCGATACTCTCGAGAACTGGATGGCGAAGATGAAGCTGGCCAATATACCCGTCGGCTATCTCCGCACGGTCGAGGAGGGGTTCAATGCCCCCGAGGCTCGCGAGCGCCGTCGCTTGAACCGGATTCCGCATCCGACGGCGGAATGGGTGCCCAACATCGAGCCACCGATTACCATGAGCCTGACCGGCGCGATCGATCCCGTTGCGGCGCCTCTATTGGGCCAGCATACGAAGCAAGTCCTGCGTGATACGCTCGGTTACGACGAACGTCGCATCACCCAATTTGCCGAGAAGGGTGCCTTTGGCTCGGCCAAGCCTCCGACACCGGCTTGAGGACATTGCCTTGGCTTGATTTAGCGAAGGTCTCGCCGCATAAATGCGTGAAAGCGAGGGACACGAATGGCGTTCGGTCAGGAGCCGCGCATGACTCAGTCCGCCGGACAGCAAGACGGCGGAGAGGTCTATGCGGCCATGATTGCGAAGGCTCGGACGCTCCTGCCGCGACTACGCGAGCGCGCCGCGCGGACGGAGGAACTGCGGCGTCTTCCGCCGGAGACCGAAAAGGATCTCCATGACGCCGGCCTGTTCCGGATGCTCCAACCCGCCCGGATCGGCGGCGCTGAGCTCGACTATGTCGCCCTGGTCGATTGCGCCGAGCTGCTCGGGCAGGCGGATGCGTCGGTAGCCTGGAATCTTGCCAATCTGGCGAGCCATCACTGGATGCTCGGCATGTTCGAGCAAAGGGCACAGGATCTGGTCTGGGGCCATGATCCGGACGCGCTGATCGCATCCTCGTTCATTTTTCCCGCCGGACGCGCCACGCGGGTCGAGGGCGGATACCGGCTGCACGGCAGCTGGCCATTCTCCTCGGGCGTTGCTTCCTGCGAATGGAATATGCTTGCAAGCGTGGTCTACTCCGACGACGAGGCGGACGGCATCGAGTATCGAATCTTTTTGCTGCCGAAAGGCGACTACAAGGTGCTGGACACCTGGAATGTCGCAGGATTGCGCGGGACCGGCTCGTGCGACGTGGAAGTCAGGGACGCCTTCGTGGCTGACCATATGACGGTCGCCGTCGGTGAGCTTGCTGGTGGCCCGACACCCGGAAGCGAGGTCAATCCGAATCCGTTGTATGCGCTCCCCGTGTTCTCGCTGTTCCCTTACGTCCTCTCCGGTGTCGCGCTGGGGAATGCGCAAGCGTGCCTCGATGATTACACAGAGGTCGCGCGTCATCGTATTTCAACCTACAACCGCGCCAAGCTGAGCGATTTTCAAAGCACTCAGATCAAGATTGCGGAGGCCTCGGCGAAGATCGACGCCGCCCGCCTGATCATGCGTTCGGCCTGCCTCGATGCCATGGAGGACGCACGGTGCGGCCGGGTTCCTGACATGGCGACCAAGACCAGATATCGGCGCGACGGATCTTTTTCAGTAAACTTGTGCACGGACGCGGTCTCGATGCTGTTTGCCGCAAGCGGTGCGCGCGGTCTGTTCACGAGCGGCGTGTTGCAGCGGCAGTTCCGCGATGCGCACGCGATCAACTCGCATCTCGCGTTCAACTTCGATGCAGCCGGGACCAACTATGGACGGGTGGCGCTCGGCCTGCCGTCCGAGAATCTCACGCTGTGAGGTCGGCCGATGAATGATCTGCCGAAGCAGCCCCGCGCTCCCGATCCCGCCAACGAGTTCGCGAGCGACAACTCGCAGATCGATCCTCGCGACTTTCGCAACGCGCTCGGTACCTATGCTACGGGCGTGACGATCATCACGGCGGCAGCGCCTGACGGCAAGCCCTACGGACTGACATGCAATTCGTTTGCGTCGGTCTCGCTGAATCCACCGCTGGTTCTATGGAGCCTGGTCGTCTATTCCTCGAGTCTGACCATCTTTCAGAACGCCAGCCATTTCACCGTCAACGTCCTTGGCGCTTCGCAGCAGGCGCTTGCGAACAAATTCGCAAAATCGTCGGACGACAAGTTCGCGGGCGTGGACTGGACCCCCGGCCTCGGCAATGCGCCGGTGCTCGCCGAGAGCGTCGCCAACTTTCAGTGCCGCTCCGTCAATCGCTACTATGGCGGCGACCACGTGATCTTTCTCGGTGCGGTCGAGGCCTACACCTACAATGCGAAGGAGCCGCTGCTCTTCGCGCGGGGGGCGTTCGGCCGCTTCATGACCGACGATGGACGCAAGAAGACGCCGTAGCGCGCGTCAGGTCGCCCTAGACGGTCTGGCGCTCTGGAGCTGAAAGCTTGTAGATCTCCAGCGCGTCCGCTTCCGCACCTCGCGCGGCCTTCGCCAGCCTGAAAAGTTGTCCGGCAAGCGAGGCCATTGGCACCGGCGTCGACGTCGCCTGCGCCACATCGGCGACCGTATCGAGGTCCTTGAGCATCGTGGCGATGTGACCGAGCGGCGGGCTGTGAATGCCCTGGACCATCCGCGGCACGAACAGCTGAAGCGGAATGGAATCCGCAAAGCCGCCGGCGAGCGCTTCGGGCAACCGGTTGGCGTCAATTCCGGCGTTCACGGCAAGGCGCGTTGCTTCCGCGAGGACGGCCATCGCGCATCCGACGATCACCTGGTTACACAGCTTTGTGGTCTGGCCGGCGCCGACCGGGCCCATATGCGTGAACCTGCGCGCCATGGCCAGCACATAGGGCCGCACCCTCTCGATGTCGCCAGCTTCTCCGCCCGCCATGATGGCGAGCGTGCCTTCCTCGGCGCCCTTCGTGCCGCCAGACACCGGCGCATCGATCCAGCCTGCACCGTTCGCGTCTTTCAGTCGCGTTGCGAGATCGCGCGCCGCGTCGGGATGTATCGACGAGAAGTCGACGACAAGCTTGCCTGCGCCGGGCGCCGCTGCCAGACCTTCGGGACCGAAGATCACTTCCTCGACCGCCGCCGCATCGGTCACGCACATGAAGACGATATCCGAGTTCACCAGGAGATCACGAGGCGTGACCGCGCGCTTGGCGCCGGCCTCGGCGAGCGGCGCCACCTTGGTCTCCGAGCGGTTCCAGACAGCGACCTGATAGCCGGCCTTGAGCAGGCGTAGGGTCATCGGCGTACCCATGAGTCCAAGGCCGAGATAACCGAGCCTTTCGGTGCCTTGCGGGTTTGCCTTGCTCTCGTCAGCCATAGGTTGCCTCCTTCGGTCGCATTGTGGCGCCGCTTTACCATACATTGCGCATCTGACGGCAAAACCGCCCGGCTTGCATGGCTTGCCTGATTGTTTGAACCATGAAACATTTGAGGCGGTCGGGTTGGGGGCGCCGGTCGGCGCCGGAGCAGCGGAGTGGGCACGATGCGAACCGTTTCGAAATGGATCCTGGCGTTGGGGGCGGCAGCAGCCGTGAGCGGGGCGGCGAGCCCGTCATGGGGACAGCAGACGATCCGGGTCGGCTGGACGATCCCGGCCGAGGAATCCAAGTACTGGATGATGCGCAGGCCAGCCGAATTTCCGAGTATCGGCAAGACCTACAACATCGAATGGACCCAATTCCAGGGCACCGCTCCGATGACGCAAGCATTGGCGGCCGGCGCGCTGGACTGCGCAACGCAGGCGCCGCTGTCGCTCTCCAATGGAGTGGTCGGCGGCAATCTCAAGGCCTATATCGTCGCGCAACACGTCTTCGAGAAGCCCGGCGGTTTCTCGGTCTATTGGGCGGTCAAGGATGACTCGCCCATCAAGACAATCGCCGATCTCAAGGGCAAAACGGTCGGCATTTCCGTGATCGGCGGCGGCACGCAAGGGCCATTCAACCTGCTCCTGAAGCAGAATGGCGTCGATCCGGCCAAGGACATCAAGCTGGTCGAGGTCGGCTTTGCCGTCTCCGAGGACGCGCTGCGCCAAGGCCGCGTCGATGCGGTCAACATGAACCAGCCGTTTGCCGCACGCGCCGAGGCCAAGGGCGGCACAAGGAAGCTGTTCTCGCTGTCCCAGGCCATGCCGAACATCGTGCACATCCTGGAAGCCTGCCGTGCCGATTTCGTCGACAAGAACCCGGAGCTGGTGAAAGCCTATGTCCGCGACATCACGTCAGGCATGAAGAAGGCGCTGGCGAACCGCGAAGAGACTTTGAAGGTCGTATCAGAGGTGCTCAAGGCGCCTGTTCCGGTGCTCGAGACCTATCTACTCAAGGACAATGATTTCGGTCGCGATCCAGGCGCAGCTCCAAACTTCCCCGCGATCCAGAAGATGCTGGATATCTATGCAGAGACAGGAATGCTGCCTAAGTTGGATGTCGCGCAGTTCAAGCATCAGACGATCGTCGCTCCGCTGCAATAGAAGCGGGCGAACTATCGAGCGTAAGATCGTAGCGTTCCGGACCGTCCGGAACGCTGCATGAAGAAGATGCACATATGAAGAAGTTGCGATCACGCGTCACCACGGACGGACTCGACCGAGCTCCGCATCGTGCATTCATGCGCGCCATGGGGCTCGACGACGCTGCGATTGCCAAGCCGATGGTGGGCATCGTCAGCATGAAGGGCGAGCAGACGCCCTGCAACATGACCCATGACTTCCAGGTGGCTGCAGCCAAGACCGGGATCGAGGAGGCCGGCGGCACACCGCGTGAGTTCTCGACCGTCTCGGTGTCCGATGGCATCAGCATGAATCATGAGGGGATGAAGTTCTCGCTGTTCTCGCGGGAGCTGATCGCCGACTCGATCGAGGCCGTCGTTCATGGCCTGGCCTATGATGCGTTGATCGGATACGGCGGATGCGACAAGACGCTTCCCGGCGTGATGATGGGCATGGTTCGCTGCAACGTGCCGTCCATCTTCATCTATGGCGGCAGCTCGCTGCCGGGCCGCGTCGATGGGCGGACGCTCACGGTGCTCGACTCCTACGAGGCTGTCGGCAGCTTCATGACAGGCGAGATCGACGGCGCCACGCTCGAGCGGATCGAGCGCGCCTGCTTGCCGACGATCGGTGCGTGCGCCGGCCAGTTCACCGCGAATACCATGGGCATGGTATCGGAGGCGATGGGGCTGACCATTCCCAACGTCTCGATGGTGCCCGGTGTCTACGCCGAGCGTTCGCAGATATCGCGTCGCGCCGGACGGCTGATCATGGAGATGCTGGAGCGTGGTGGACCGCTGCCGCGCGACATCGTGACGCGCAAATCCCTTGAAAACGGCGCGGCGATCGTGGCCGCGACGGGCGGCTCGACAAACGCCGCGCTGCACCTTCCTGCCATCGCGAACGAGGCCGGCATTGCATTCACGATCGACGATGTGGGCGAGGTATTTGCCAGGACGCCGCTGATCGGAAATCTACGGCCTGGGGGCAAATACACTGCGAAAGATGTCTACGACATCGGCGGAGCGGCGGTGCTGATCCGCGAGCTCATCCAGAGCGGGCATATCGATGGCAGCTGCATCACCATCACGGGCCGAACGCTTGCCGAAGAATATGGTGCGGCCAATGCTCCCGATGGCGAGGTCGTTTACGCGTCTCGTGCGCCTATCATGCCAGATGGGGGCGTTGCAGTTCTGAAGGGCAACCTCTGTCCGGACGGTGCGGTGATCAAGGTTGCCGGTTTGAAGAGCCAGTTCTTCGAGGGCGTCGCGCGTGTTTTCGAGGATGAAGAAGCCTGCGTCATCGCGGTTCGTGACCGCAGCTACAAGGCGGGCGAGGTTCTCGTGATCCGCAACGAAGGGCCGGTCGGCGGCCCCGGCATGCGTGAGATGCTCGGCGTCACGGCGCTGATCTACGGACAGGGCATGGGCGAGAAAGTGGCGCTGATCACCGATGGCCGGTTCTCCGGCGCAACCCGCGGCATGTGCATCGGCTACGTGTCTCCCGAGGCTTTTGTCGGCGGTCCGCTGGCGCTTGTTCGCGACGGTGACAGGATCAGGATCGATGCGGCGAACCGGCGGATGGACGTGCTGCTCGACGAGCAGGAGTTCACTGCACGGCGGCGCGATTGGAAGCAACGCCCGCCGCGTCACCGTGCAGGTGCGCTCGCAAAATATGCGCGGCTGGTCGGTCAAGCGCCGGGCGGAGCCGTTACGCATGAAGGCCCGGCAGAATGGCCGTGGTTCGAATGACGCGCCGCACGTGTGCGAAGGCGACGGCCTGTCTGGCAGGTTTCTTGCTAAGCTCGTACTGCTGAATGTTCGCGCGAGTGAGACGAGATACGGGATGACGGTAGTGGCTGCGAGATCGAGCGAATGGATGAGACCGGCGACATCACAAGAGCCGGCTTCCGCAATCATCGAGATCGATCGCGTCTCGCAGGTCTTTCAGACCTCGGCGCGCAATGATCATTTGGCGCTGTCGGACATCTCGCTGACGATCGAGGAGGGCGCCTTCGTCTCAATTCTCGGTCCGTCCGGCTGCGGCAAGTCGACACTGCTCTATATCGTCGGCGGCTTTGTCAGCCCGACCAGCGGCATGGCGAAGATCAAGGGACATGCGATCACCGAGCCCGGTCCGGATCGCGGACCGGTGTTCCAGGAGTTCGCCTTGTTTCCCTGGAAGACCGTGCTGGGAAATGTGATGTATGGGCCACGCCAGCAAGGTGTGCGCGCCGCCGAGGCCGAAGCGCGGAGCCGGGCCTTGATTGAGATGGTCGGCCTCAAGGGGTACGAGAATTTCTACCCCAAGGAATTGTCGGGCGGCATGAAGCAACGCGTGGCGCTGGCGCGGACGCTTGCTTATCATCCCGAAGTGCTGCTGATGGACGAGCCGTTCGGAGCGCTCGACGCGCATACCCGGACTCGTCTGCAGAACGATCTTCTGAACATCTGGGAGCGCGACCGCAAGACAGTGCTGTTCGTCACCCATTCTGTCGACGAAGCTGTCTTCCTCTCCGATAAGGTCGTGATGATGTCGAAATCGCCTGGTCGGATCCGGCAGGTCATCGACATCGATATGCCGCGGCCGCGCCGCCGCAACGAGCTGTTGCTCGATCCGCGTTATCAGAAGTACGTGGTCGATATCGAGCGCATGTTCGACGACAGCGATGAAGCCGGGCCCGCCCTATGATGTCGTCGGCTGCCATGGCCAAGCGCGCGGCCCCGGTGTTCGCCTGCATCGGATTGCTGGCGATGTGGCAGGTCGCGTCACTGGTGCTGAAGAACGACAGCTTTCCGACGGCGATCGAAGCGATCAGGGCAGTCCCGAGCATCCTCGGCGACAAGGAATCCCTGATCAACATTTTTGCTTCGCTCCGGCGCATGGCGACGGGATTTGGCGCGGCCATGCTCGTGTCGATCCCACTTGGGCTGTTGATGGGACGTAGTGCTGCGGTGGCAGCCTTTTTCAATCCGCTCCTGATGGTGATCTACCCGGTACCCAAGGCAGCGTTGATGCCGATCATCATGCTGTGGCTGGGGGTCGGCGATCTCACGAAGACACTCGTGATCTTCCTCGGGGTCAGCCTGCCCGTGATCTACCACAGCTTCCAAGGCGCCAAGGCGGTCCAGGAGAAGATGCTGTGGTCGGGTGCTGCGATGGGGCTCTCGCCGCTGCAACGCCTGGTGCGCATCGTGCTGCCGTCCGCGCTGCCGGAGATTCTGACAGGGTGCCGCACTGGATTGGTGCTGGCGCTGATCACGATGATCACCAGCGAGATGATTGCCCGTCAGTCGGGCGCCGGGAACATCCTGTTCAACGCGCTCGACATGGGCCAATACGACACGGTCTTTGCGATGATCATCATCGTGGGAGCGATGGGAAT
Source organism: Bradyrhizobium sp. USDA 326 (assembly GCF_049739485.1). Lineage (NCBI taxonomy): Bacteria > Pseudomonadati > Pseudomonadota > Alphaproteobacteria > Hyphomicrobiales > Nitrobacteraceae > Bradyrhizobium > Bradyrhizobium sp. USDA 326. The sequence continues at coordinate 247,572 of NZ_JBMGQA010000001.1, read as the reverse complement.
CTGCCTCGATGCGATCTTCGAGCGGGTCCGCGCAAGGCTGGTGCGCTGGTCCGAACCTCAGTTCGACATGCCGCTGAGTTTCTCATGATGTCACGGTTTCTCTCCCCAAATGTCGCTCTTGGGATCGCCCCGATCGCACTGGTGATCGCGCTGTGGCAAGGCTTGGTGTCTTTCGGCTTCGTGCCGGCAGTTCTGCTGCCGCCGCCGGCCTTCGTCTTCGGCCGGCTGCTCCAGCAGCTTGTGACTTCAACATTCCAGCAGGAGATCGCGGCAACCCTGATCAGGCTGTTTGCCGGTTTCGCGATTGCTGTCGTGGTCGGTGTCAGTGTCGGCATCGCCGCTGCCGCCAGTCCAGCGATCAACGCCGTTGTCCGGCCGATCGTGCGGGTCTTGGCCCCTTTGCCCAAGGTCGCGCTCTATCCGGCATTGCTGCTCCTGCTTGGATTTGGCCACGGATCGAAGATCACCCTGGTGGCTGCCGATGCTCTTTTCCCCATCCTGCTGTCGACCTATTACGGTGCATCGACTGTCGAGCAGAAGCTGATCTGGTCGGCCATGGCGGCGGGAACGCCGCGCCGTGAAATCCTCTTCAAAGTGGTGCTGCCGGCAGCCATGCCATCGATCCTGACTGGGTGCCGGATCGGCCTTGTCATCTCCTGCATCGTGGTGTTTCTCGCCGAAATGATCACGTCGACGGATGGACTCGGGCACGAGCTGGTGACGGCCGCCAGAACCTTTCAGGCCGTAGACATGTTCGTGCCGCTGATCACGATCTCGTTGCTGGGATTGATCCTGAACGGGCTGCTGGGAGTGGTGCGCTCTTACCTGCTCCGGGGCTTCCCCGAAGCGTAACAAACAAGAACCTAGAAGACCGGGGAGTAGACCATGCTGGCTGATCGCATCGAAGCAAAATGGATCGACGCGTTTTGCGAGATTTTCGAACGTTGCGCCGTCAAGGCTGGTGATACCGCCGCGATCCTCTCGGAAACCCAGTCGCGCGCGCTGAACGTCCATCTTGCGGAGCTGGCCCTGCTGCGGATGGGCGCGCGCCCGTTTCACGTGGTGATGCCGACCCCGCGTAACCGCAATATCGTCCCGGTACGCTCGACCGGGGCGAGCGAGGCGATCCAGCGCCTTGGACCGGTGATCAGCGCGCTGCAGCAAGCCGGTTTCGTGGTGGATTGCACCATCGAGGGCTTGATGCATGCCGTTGAGACGCCCGAGATATTAAAGGCCGGGGCGCGGATTTTGGTGATTTCCAACGAGCATCCCGAAGCGCTCGAGCGCATGGTGCCGGATCCCGCGCTCGAGAAGCGCGTTCGCGCGGCGGCCAAGATGTTGCGCGCGACCAAGCGGATGCGGGTCACCTCGAAGGCCGGCACGGCGCTGGACGTCGACATGGTCGGCGCGTCCACGGTCGGCGTGTGGGGCTGGACCGACAAACCCGGCACGCTGGCGCATTGGCCCGGTGGAATTGTCGTCAGTTTCCCCAAGAACGGCACCATCAACGGCACGCTGGTGATGGCGCCCGGCGACATCAATCTCACTTTCAAGCGCTATCTGACGTCGCCTGTGAAGATGACGTTGAAGGACGACTATGTCGTCGAGCTGGAAGGCGAGGGCATGGATGCCGCGATGATGCGCGCCTATCTCGCGGCCTGGGACGACCGCGAGGCCTACGCGGTCTCGCATGTCGGCTTCGGCATGAACCCCGGCGCCCGCTACGAGGCGCTCTCGATGTACGATCAGCGTGACACCAATGGCACGGAAATTCGCGCCGTCTCCGGCAATTTCCTGTTCTCGACGGGAGCGAATGAATTCGCAGGGCGCTACACGGCAGGACATTTCGACCTGCCGATGATGGGAACGACCATCGAGCTCGACGGCGTTGCGGTGGTCCGGGAGGGCGTGCTCCAGGACGTCTTCGGCTAGTTGCGATCCAGCACCGGCGGGCGCGCTAGTCCGAAGTGCCGGAGCAGGTCGACCATGGCCTGAAGCCGCTTGGCGCGATACGCGTCGACGTCCAGCCCGGAATAATCGAGAAAGCCTGCGCCCGTGCGCAGGCCGATCCGGCCTTCATTCATGTTGCGTGAAATGACCTCCGGCGCCCGGTAGCGCTCGCTGCCGAGCGCGCCTTCCAGATACCTGCTCGCGTAGTACAGGATGTCGCCTCCGCCCCAATCGATGAATTCGAGCAGCCCGAGCACGGCGTAGCGGAAGCCGAAGCCGTAGCGGATTGCCTTGTCGATCTCTTCCGCGCTGGCGACACCTTCTTCGACCATACGAGCGGCTTCGTTCATTGCCAGCGCCTGGATGCGCGGGACGATGAAACCGGGTGTGGCCGCGCAGACCACGGGCACCTTGCCGATGCCTTCGAGCAGAGCCTTGACGTCCTCGATGATGGCGGGGTCGGTCGCCTTGCCCGGGGAAATTTCGACCAACGGGATCAGATAGGCCGGATTGAGCCAATGCACATTGAGAAAGCGATGAGGGTTCACGATTGCGCCCGAGAGATCGTCCACGAGAATGGTCGATGTCGTCGATGCAATGATCGTGTCCGGGCCGACTTGACTTGAGGCGGCCGCCAGCACCTCCCGCTTGAGTTCGACGACCTCAGGAACGCCCTCGAAGACCATGCCGGCCTCAGAGAGCGCTGGACCGCTTTCGCCTGCCGAGACCACCGAGACCCGCGCGATGAGCGGCTCGATATCTGCTTCGCTCAGTAGCCCAAGCTTCGACAGGCTGGCAAAGGTCTTCCTGACTTCGTCGAGCGCGTCCGCCTCCAGCTTGGTGAAATCCTTGGCGGAGCGCACCTTGACGTCGATCATCGTGGTCCTGTGGCCGGCATAGGCGAACGCGACGGCGATGCCGCGCCCCATGCGGCCGGCCCCCAGACAGACGATATTGACGCGATGGGTCATCAATCAGAATCCATTGCGAAGCAGCGTCAGCAATTCGGCCTTGCCGAGGTTGTCGAGTCCGAGTGTTCCGAGCGTTCGGCCGCCTCGCGCAAAATCCTCGCCGCAGATCGCGCCGCCGATCGACAGGAAGGCTTTGGCCAGCGGCGTAGCGACGCCAGCCAACCCGGCAACGGACACCAGCAGCGATAGCCCAAGCCGCAGGTCCTCGCGCATGTAGCGGTGCTCTGTCAGCACGATCCGCTCGCGCCAGTCGCCGGAATCCGTCAGCCGATCGTGCGAGCCGCGGCCATACATCCAGATCTCGCCTTCCTTCGCATAATGGTGAGCAAGCGGGAAATGCGGTGCATCATAGCCGAGTGCCTCGCGCACCGCGATCCGCTCGGCATCGAGCGCGTCGGTGACCCGCCGGATCGCAGCTTGCGTGCCTTCCTTGTGAATGTCCCAGCGCTCGAAATGTTCGATCGGCCCTGCGTTCATCACGATCAGTGGCGGATGGATAATGGGTCCTGCATTCATCAGCGCGCCGGACAGCGCATCCCCGCACGGCTCGATCACGCCCGGGAAAGCGCGCCCAATGACTTCGAGCGCGTGCGGTGCTTGGTCGAGTGGGAACACGCCCACCGGAAGTCGCTTGGCGCGGATGGTGATCGCGACTTCGAACGGTCCGTGCTTGCGGGTGAGCCAGGGCAGCGTGCCGGTTTCGGCAAAGCTTGCCTTGGCATGGTTACTGGCATCCCGCGCCGCTTGGGCGAAGACCATCGAGCCGAACGTCGCCGGCGGCAGAAACACGACCTGGCCGTCTCGCAGATGCGGGGCGAGCAGGCGGGCGATATCTGCTTGCGCGAACGCAGGAGCCGGGCACAGGATCAACTCCGTGCCATCGACGGCGTCCGCCATGTCGGTCGTGACCAGCGCCAGCTTTACATTGTGGCGGCCGTTGTGATCCTTGATCAAAATGCGCGAGCCAGCGGCACGATGCGCCGCGACCTGATCGGCATCGCGGCGCCAGAGCCGCACCTCATGCCCCGACAGCGCAAAATCGCCCGCGGCCGCGAAAGAGCCGTTCCCCCCACCCAGAACCGCAATCTTCAAGATGCCTCTCCTTCCGTGCGGCACTGCGCATCAAGCTCCTTCAGCAGGAAATGCTGGACCTTGCCCAGCGCAGTCCGCGGCAGATCGGTGACGAAAACGATCTCGCGCGGAACCTTGTAGCGCGCGAGTTGCGCTTGAAGATGCGTCCTCAATTCGTCCGCCTCGAGCCGGCAGCCGGATCTCGCAATGACATAGGCAATCGGCACCTCGTCCCAGCGCGGGTCCGGCCGGCCGATCACCGCGCATTCGCTGACATCAGGATGTTCGAGCAGGACGCGCTCAACCTCGGCCGGGTAGACGTTTTCCCCGCCGGATATGATCATGTTCTTCTTGCGGTCGCGGACCCAGAAATAGCCGTCTGCATCGCACAGGCCGATATCACCGGTGCGATACCAGCCGTCGTGCAACGCATCGCGCGTTGCGGCCTCGTTGCCCCAATATTCGAAGAACACGTTGGGCCCGCGCACCGCGATCTCCCCCGGTGTGCCCACGGGCAGTTCGTTGCCGGCCTGATCGATCACCTGTGCCTCACAGCACAAGCCGGCAAGGCCGGTCGATCCCGCGCGCGAAAGGTCGCCACCAAGCCGCGTGTAGACGGCGATGGGACAGGTCTCGGTCGAGCCGTAGACCTGAAGCACCGGGACATCCCGGGCAACGAAATGCTCAATCAGGTGCGGTGGCACGATCGTCGAGCCGGTGGCGATCGCTTTCAGCGAGGAGAGATCGGTCGTCGCCCAGGCGGGATGCTCGCTCACGGCCTGAATGATCGCCGGCACCATCACGGTCAGCGTCGGCCGCTCCCGTTCGATAGCGGCAAGCGCGGTATCCGGCGCGAAGCGGGCGTGGATCGTGACGGTTGCGCCGAGCTGGAGCGCAGGCGTGGTCTGGATGTTGAGGCCGCCGACGTGGAAGAATGGCAGCACAGTCAGAACGTGGTCGTCGGATGTCATGTTGTGCATGTGCTGGCTCATGACGCCGTTCCAGAACAATGCCTCCTGACGCAGCACTGCGCCTTTTGGTCGTCCAGTCGTTCCTGACGTGTAGACGATCAGGAGCGGGCAGGAGAGGTCGGTATGCGGGTTGCGCTCGCTCCCCTGGCTGCGGTACAGCAGCCGTTCGAATGTCACCCCGCGGGGCGGCTCGAAATCAAGGCCAACGACAGATGTTCCCGGCGCGGTCTGCGCCAGTTCTGGAAGAACTCCCCCAAAAGTCTGCTCCAGCACCAGGACCTTGGCGCCGGCATCGCTGAGAATGAACAGCTGCTCGGCGACAGCCAGCCGCCAGTTCAGCGGCACCAGGATAGCCCCGAGCCGCGCGCACGCGTAGAGCAGAACCAGATAATCGGGCCGGTTCAGGCTCAGGATCGCGACACGGTCGCCACGGCCGACGCCAAGCTCCTGCTTCAAGGCAGTTGCGGTCCGTTCGATGCGTGCGGCGAACGCCGCATAGCTCAGCCGCTTTCCTTCGAAGGAAATAGCCGTCTTGTCTGGCGCGAACGCCGCGTTACGGTCGATCAGGCTACAGAGGTCCACGGTCAGTCGTCCGTTTCGCCGGCCTCATACAGCGCTTCGCGCCCGATCCGGTCGAGGCAGAGCTCGGCGGTCCAGGGCAGCATCAGCGAGCCGCAACGGCTGTCGCGATAGATCCGCTCCAGCGGCAGCGACCTCAGCATGGCCTGACCGCCGCAGGTGCGGATCGCGAGCGCGGCGAGCTCATTGGCGCCTTCCATCACCGAATATTGCGCTGCGTAGGCGCGCAGCACCTGCTCCTTGCTCGGATTGGCGCGGGCCTCGGTCACCGCCTGGAACCAGATCCCCTTGATCTGCTCCAGCTTGATCTGCATCTGCGCCACCGCGATCTGCTTGGTCGGGTACATGCGGCGCTTGACCGGCGGCATGCCCGGTACCTCGCCACGGAGGTACCGTACGGTGAAATCATAGGCAGCTTGCGCCAGGCCCATATAGGTCGGCGACAGCGTCAGGAACATGTGCGGCCAGCGCATCGCGGCCTGGAAATAGACGCCACGCGGCATCAGCGCGGAATCCTCTGGCACGAACACGTCCTTGAACAGCAGCGTCCGCGAGACCGTGCCGCGCATGCCCAGCGGATCCCAGTCGCCGACGACCGAGACGCCTTCCGATTTGGCGGAGATCGCAAGGTAAAGGGTGTTTCGGCGCGATGCCTTCTCGCCTTCCTCGATCTCGGTGCAAAGCACGCCGTAATAGTCGGCGTGGCCGGAGAGCGAGGCAAAGATTTTCTTGCCGTTGACGATCCAGCCGCCCGCGACCGGCCGCGCTTCTGTACCGAACGCAACACCACCCGCAGCGGCAGCTCCGCCTTCGGAGAAGGGTTGCGAATAGATCGCGCCCTCCTCGACGATGCGCGTGTAGTGGACCGCGCGCCGCCGCTCGTGCTCGGCACGGGTGTCTGCGTCCATGTCGAGATCGTCGGCGAGGGGACCCGACCACAGGGTCGAGCAGACATGCATGTTCCAGGTCAGCGCGGTCGCGCCGCAATAGCGGCCGATCTCGGCGGCCGCCAAGGCATAGGTCTGGTAGTTCGCGCCGAGTCCGCCGTGCTTCTTGGGAACGGCGATGCCGAGCAGCCCGACGCGATGGAGGTCGCGATAGTTTTCGGTCGGGAAGATCGCCTCGCGATCGTAGGTAGCGGCGCGACCGGCAAACACGGTCTGGCCGATCTCTCTTGCGCGGGCGATGATGCCGGCCTGTTCGTCGCTCAAGCGGAACGCGATGGGATCGAAGATCGGTGCATCCAGCGCGACCTTGTCGGTTGCGCTGATAGTCTTACTCACTTGCATGGTCATTGCGCAATCACCTTACGCTTTGGTCGTAACGGAGTTCAGGAAACGGCCGAGAGCATCGTCGAAGGCATCAGGACGTTCCAGGTTGGCGAGATGGCCGACGCCGGCGAGTTCGACATATTCAGCCCCAGGGATATAGGTCGCCGTCTTTGCTATCATCGGCGCAGGCGCGTTGTTGTCCTTGGAGCCGGATAGCAGCAGCGTCGGGACGGAAATATCCGCGAGTGTGCTGCGCTGATCGAAGCCGATGAGGGCCAGCATCATGGCGCGATAGCTTGCCTCAGGCACGCTTCCCATGCATTCGCGGGCAAGCTCCATCCCGTCCGGATCGGGATCGTCGCCGACGAGCTCCTTCACCAGGGAAGGGGCCAGCGACTTCATCGTCTCCCCGCGATCGAGCGGCCCGAGCCGCGCCGCGATGAATGCTTTTTGCCAGTCGCCATCGGTCTTGCCGAAGGCAGGGCTGGTCTGCGCCAGCACGACCGCACGTGCCAGTTTGGGGGACTGCACCAGCCACTTCTGGACGATCATGCCGCCGATGGAATGGCCGACCAGAATAGGCTTAGCCGCACCAAGCTGCTCGATGAATCGCTGAAGCGCATCGGCCAGGGCAGCGATGCTGACGCTGGCGAGTGGCGCCGATCCGCCATAGCCCGGCATGTCCCATGCGATTGCGCGGAAGCGGTCGCCGAATGCGGCAAGCTGCCGCCTCCAGCTTCGCGCCGCGCCGCCAATGCCATGCAGGAAAATCAGGGGTATCGCGCCCGGATCGCCCGCGGCTTCATAGGCGAAGCGACCGTCCTTTGTTATCATCGGCGCAGGCTGCGACACGTGACATCCTTTTGCTAGGCCCTTCGATGCTAACAGGCCCGTGGGGGATGGGAAGCGATAATTTTATACTTAAAGCAATTTTCGGGCCGCCTCTCGTACGGCGTCGTTCGCGCGGGCAAGCGCCGCTTTCGTTGCAAAAATTTGAAGGTTAAAATATATCGGATGGACGATCACAAGATCCGAGGGAGTTAGCGCATGTCCGGATTGACGCACTCGCCGCACGCGCTGGTGACCGGCGGCGGCCGCGGCATCGGCCGTGCGATAGCTGCTTCTCTCGTCGGCGCTGGTGCGACGGTAACCGTGCTTGGCCGGAATCCGGCGGTTCTCGAAGAGGCGGTCAATGCAGGTTCCGCGCACTTTGCGGCTGTCGCTGATGTCTCGAACGAAGCGTCGCTGAAAGCCGCCATTGCCGGAGCGAGTGCGCGCAAGCCGATCGACATCCTGATTGCCAACGCGGGCAGCGCCGAATCGGCGCCGTTTGCCAGATCGGACGCCGCCCTTTTTGCGCGCATGATGGATGTCAATTTCATGGGCGTCGTGCATGCCGTCCAGGCTGTGCTGCCGGGCATGAAGGATCGCCCCTATGGCCGTATCGTCGCGGTCGCGTCGACGGCCGGGCTCAAGGGTTATGCCTATGTCAGTGCGTACGCCGCTGCAAAGCACGCCGTAGTCGGTCTCGTGCGTTCGCTTGCCCTCGAGATGGCTGGAAGCAATGTGACCGTGAATGCGGTGTGTCCCGGCTTCACCGACACGGATCTCGTTGCCGGAAGCATCGAGAACATCATCAAGAAAACAGGCCGGACCCGGGAGCAGGCGGTCGCAGAGCTCGCGAAGCACAATCCGCAAGGACGCTTGATCACGCCCCAGGAGGTAGCAGACGCGGTTCTTTGGCTGTGCGGTGACGGCGCGAGCGCAATCACTGGGCAGGCGATTGCCGTGGCTGGAGGCGAGGTCTAGCGTACCTGGTGCAGTCGCGGAAATAAGAAGCCAAGGAGATCGCATGAGCAGACCAGCCAATCCCGTCACCGTGCCGCTTGCAGATTACTCGCCGCAGCACTTCCTGCTGGCTGTGGTCGACGGCGTTGCGACGGTCACGCTCAACCGCCCCGAACGAAAGAATCCGCTGACGTTTGAAAGCTACCGGGAGCTGACCGATTTCTTCCGTGCCTGTGCCTTTGACGACGCCGTCAAATCCATCGTCGTTACTGGTGCCGGCGGCAATTTCTCGTCGGGCGGCGACGTGTTCGAGATCATCGGTCCGCTCGTGAAGATGGATACCAAGGGGTTGATTGCCTTCACGCGGATGACCGGCGATCTCGTCAAGGCCATGCGGGCCTGCCCGCAGCCGATCGTGGCCGCTGTCGAGGGTATTTGTGCCGGGGCCGGGGCGATCGTCGCCATGGCATCTGACATGCGCCTTGCGGCGAGCGGGGCCAAGGTGGCGTTCCTGTTCAACAAGGTGGGGCTGGCCGGCTGCGACATGGGCGCCTGCGCGATCCTGCCGCGGATCATCGGGCAGTCGCGCGCCTCGGAGTTGCTCTACACCGGCCGGTTCATGACCGCGGAAGAGGGCGAGCGCTGGGGCTTCTTCAGCCGCATCGTCACGCCGGAGCAGGTGCTGACCCAGGCGCAAATTCTGGCGAAGCAGGTTGCGGAAGGACCGACCTTCGCCAATACCATGACCAAGCGGATGCTGGCCATGGAATGGGCCATGTCGGTGGAGGAGGCGATCGAGGCAGAGGCTGTTGCCCAAGCGTTGTGCATGACCACGGCGGACTTCGAGCGCGCCTTCGAGGCTTTCGCCAACAAGGTCAAGCCGGTCTTCCGGGGCGACTAGGCTGATCGCCTTGACGCCAGGCCGGCAACGAGGACTTGCGCCAAATTATTTTAGGCTTAAAATAGTTTCCATGGCCGGGTGAATTGGCGAGGCTCCCATGAAAGTCGCGATCATCGGTGGCGGACCTGCGGGTCTCTATGCTGCGATCCTGCTCAAGAAGCAGCGCCCGGCTGCCGACATCACTGTGTATGAGCGTAATCGGGCCGACGACACGTTCGGCTTCGGCGTGGTGTTCTCGGATGCGACGCTCGATAATTTCGAGAAGCACGATCTTCCGAGTTATCGCCGCATCACCCAGGAGTTCGCCTACTGGGATGACATCGCAGTGCATTTCCGCGGCACGGTGCACCGGGTGGGCGGCAACGGCTTCTGCGGCTGCTCACGGCAAAAGCTGCTGCTGATCCTTCAGGAGCGCGCTCGCGAGCTGGGCGTTACCCTGCATTTCGAAGTGGATATCGACGACGAATCCCGCATCTCTGATGCTGACCTCATTCTGCTGGCGGACGGCATCAACAGCCGCTTCCGCGAGAAGTATGTCGATCATTTCCAGCCCGAGGTCGACGTCCGCTCGAACAAGTTCGCCTGGATGGGGTCGACCAAGCCGCTCGATGCTTTCACCTTCATCTTCCAGGAAACCGAGTGGGGCCCGTTCATCGCCCATGCCTATCAATACGAGGCCGGGCATTCGACCTGGATATTCGAGACCGATCCAGAGACGTTCGAGCGAGCGGGGTTGACGGGGCTGGACGAGGTTCAGTCCGCCGCGCGGATGGCAGACATCTTCGGCTGGTTCCTCGGTGAGCATCGGCTGCTGACCAACCGCTCGATGTGGCGCAATTTCCCCATGATCCGCAGCAAGCGCTGGGTCAAGGACAACATGGTCCTGCTCGGCGACGCCAAGGCGAGCGCGCATTTCTCGATCGGCTCGGGCACCAAGCTCGCGATGGAGGATGCGATCGCGCTGGCCGAGGCAATGGAGAAGACGCCCAGCATCAAGGCGGCGCTCGAGGTTTATGAGCACGGCCGCCGTGAGGAGGTTGAGAAGACGCAGCATGCCGCCGACGTCTCGCTGGTCTGGTTTGAGCACGTCGACCGCTTCTGGGATTTTGACCCGGTGCAGTTCGCCTTCGGCGTCATGACACGCTCGAAGGCGATCACCTATGACAATCTGAAGCTTCGTGCGCCGGATTTCGTGGCCGAGGTCGAGAAGACGTTCGCGCGGCAGGTGCGCAACAGTGGGTTCGATGTCGATACCGACCGGCCGATGGTGCCGCTGTTCCAGCCGTTCCGCTTGCGAGAGATGGAGCTCGCCAATCGCGCGGTGATGTCGCCGATGTGCATGTATTCGGCCAAGGAAGGCGTGCCGACGGACTTCCACCTCGTGCATTACGGCTCGCGCGCGATCGGCGGCGCCGGGCTGATCTTCACCGAGATGACCTGTGTCAGCCGGGACGCCCGGATCACGCCCGGCTGCACCGGCCTTTGGAACGACGAGCAGGAGGCCGTATGGCGGCGCATCGTGGATTTCGTCCACGGCAATTCGGCCGCGAAGATCTGCCTCCAACTGGGCCACGCCGGTCGCAAGGGCGCAACCAAGTTGATGTGGGACGGCATGGACCGTCCCTTGGAGCAGGGCGGCTGGGATATCTTTTCGGCATCGCCGCTACCCTATTTCCCCGACAGCCAGGTGCCGCGCGAGCTCGATCGCGCCGGCATGAATGCGGTGAGAGACGCTTTCGTCGCCGCGGCCGAGCGCGGCGAGCGCTGCGGCTTCGACATGCTCGAATTGCACTGCGCCCACGGCTATCTGCTCGCGAGCTTCATCTCGCCGCTGACCAATACTCGGACCGACGAGTATGGCGGTTCGCTCAAAAACCGTCTGCGGTTCCCGCTCGAGATCTTCGAGGCGCTGCGCGCGGTGTGGCCGTCGCACAAGCCGATGTCGGTGCGCATCTCCGCCACCGACTGGGCGGATGGCGGCATCACCGGCGATGATGCGGTCGCCATCGCGCGGGCCTTTGCCGAGGCGGGTGTCGATCTCGTCGACGTCTCGACCGGCCAGACCGTGCGCGACGCGCAGCCGGTCTACGGGCGCATGTTCCAGACGCCCTTCTCGGACCAGGTTCGCAACGAGGCGCGCGTCGCCACCATGTGCGTCGGCAACATCACGACGGCGGACCAGGCCAACACCATTCTGGCGGCCGGCCGGGCGGATCTCGTCGCACTGGGACGTCCGCATCTCGTCGACCCCTTCTTCACCATGAAGGCGGCGGCCTGGTACGGGGCGAACGACGCCTTCTGTCCGCCGCAATATCTGCCCGGAAAAGAGCAGATTTTCCGCAATAGCGTGCGCGACCGGCAGGATCTCGAGGAGCTGAGAATTAAGGCTAAGCCCAAGACCCGGGCCGAGCTCAAGGCGGAGGCGACAAAGCCGCTTGCGGCGGAGTGACAGCCCGTGCAACGTTGACCCATTGCCTGTGTTTCGAGTGGAGTTAGGGCGATGAAGGCGATTATCGTCGGTGGCGGTATTGGTGGTCTCACCACGGCATTGATGCTGCGCTCGCGCGGCCTGGATTGTGAGATCTTCGAGCAGGCCGACACCATTCGCGAGCTCGGCGTCGGCATCAACACGCTGCCGCATGCGATGCGCGAGCTGGCCGGCCTCGGCCTGCTTCAGAGGCTCGACGACATCGCTGTTCGCACCGACCAGCTCTATTATCTCAACCGCCACGGCCAGGAGGTCTGGCGCGAAGCCCGCGGCATCGACGCCGGCCACGACGTGCCGCAATTCTCGATCCACCGTGGCCGCCTTCAGGGCGTCATTCATCGTGCGGTCGAGGAACGGCTCGGGCCGGACGCAATTCACACCGGCTGCCGGCTCGGTGCTTTCACACAGGACGAGGGCGGCGTGTCCGCTTATTTCTTCGATCGCGCCGGCGCGCACGTCCACACCGCGCGCGGCGATATCCTCATCGGCGCCGACGGCATCCATTCGCGCGTCCGCGAGACGTTGTTCCCGAGCGAGGGGCCGCCGTGCTGGAACGGCCTGATGCTGTGGCGCGGCGCCCGCGACTGGCCGCTGTTCCTCACCGGCAAATCCATGATCGTGGCCGGCGGTCTCAATGCCAAGGTCGTGATCTATCCGATCGCGGAAGGATCGAGCCCTGCGAGCCGTCTAACCAATTGGGCGGTGCTGGTGAAGGTGGGCGAAGGCAATGCGCCGCCGCCGCGGAAAGAAGACTGGTCGCGCCCGGGCCGCCGCGAGGAGCTGATGCCGCATGTCGCGCGCTTCTCGGTCCCCTATATCGACGTGAAGAGCCTGATCTCGGCGACGCCGGAGTTCTACGAATATCCGACCTGCGACCGCGATCCCTTGCCCTATTGGTCGTCGGGGCGCGTGACATTGCTTGGCGACGCCGCGCACCCCATGTATCCCGTCGGCTCCAACGGCGCCTCGCAGGCGATTCTCGATGCGCGCTGCCTCGCCGATGCATTGGTGCGTGCCGAGCATCCGCGCCAGGCGCTGCTCGAATACGAGAAGAAGCGCCTGCCGATGACGGCCGAGATCGTCCGCTCCAACCGGCGCGGCGGCCCCGAAGGCGTCATCGACGCCGTCGAGCAGCTTGCGCCCGATGGTTTCGACAATGTCGACAACGTGCTGAGCTATTCCCAGCGCGAAGCCATCGTGCGCGGCTATGCCAGCAAGGCAGGCTTCGCCGCGGTGCCGGGTCTTGCGGCGGTGCGCGCCTGAAGCTGGGCGCTAGCCGCCGGGCGGCGGCGGCAGGAAGTGGATGTTGAACTCCGCGGCCATCGCCACCACGTCCTCCGGCTTCTGCTCCTTCATGTTGTGAAGGCCCCAGAACAGATCGAACAGCTTGCGGCTTGGCGAGACCCAGAACAGCACTTTTGCGGTCTGCTCCGACTTGTTGAAGATGCCGTGCGGCACGCCCATGCCGAGGCGGATTAGGTCGCCGGCGGTTGCCTGCGCTTCCGAATTGCCGAGCATGAAATCGAGCTTGCCCTCCAGCATGTAGAGATACTCATCCTGGTCGGGGTGAATATGCGGCGGCACGAACGTGCCCGGCGGCAATGTCGCGTGCCAGGAGAAGCTGTGCTCGGCGTAGCTCTTCGGCACATAGGTCTGGCCGAGTATGTTCCAGGAAATGCCCTGGATGCCCTCATTGGCCCGGGTGATGCCGGTGATTTCGCTCTTCATTGCAGTCCTCCCGTAACGCAATACACGGCCTCAGTTCGCCGCCTTGCAGTCCTTGGCATAGCGGTCGCCGTAATTCTCGAACACCTTCTGCACGATCTCGGTCTGGAACTTGCCGTCCGGACGCTTGGCGACCTTGGTCAGGTAGAAATCTTGGATCGGATAGCCGTTGGTGTTGAACTTGAAGGCGCCGCGCAGCGAGGTGAAGTCGGCTTTCTTGAGCGCTGCGCGAACGGCGTCCTTGTTCGACAGATCGCCCTTCACCGCCTTGACCGCACTGTCGATCAGCATCGCTGCGTCATAGGCCTGGAAGGCATAGGTGCCGGGCACGATGTTGTAAGCCGCCTCATAGGCAGCCACGAACTTCTTGTTCTGGGGATTATCGAGATTGGGCGCCCAGTTCGCACCGCCGAACATGCCGACCGCGGCGTCCTGCTGCGCCGGCAAGGTCGATTCATCCACGGTGAACGCCGAGAGCACCGGGATGGTGTCGGCAAGGCCGGCCTGCCGGTATTGCTTGACGAGATTAACGCCGAGGCCGCCCGGCATGAACGTGAAGAGAGCATCGGGCTTTTGCGAGGAGATCTTGGACAGCTCCGGCTGGAAGTCCAGCGTGTTCAGCGGCATGTAGGATTCCTCGACGATCTCGCCCTTGTAGTCGAGCTTGAAGCCCGCCACCGAATCCTTGCCGGCCTGATAGTTCGGGACCATCAGGTACATGCGCTTGTAGCCGCGATCCTGCGCGACCTTGCCGAGGATCTCGTGAACCTGATCGTTCTGATACGACGTCACGTAGAAGAATGGGTTGCAGTCCTTGCCGGCAAAGGTAGACGGCCCGGCATTGGGGCTGATCAGGAAGGTCTTCGATTCCGTGATGGGCCGGTGGATCGCCTGGAGGATGTTGGAGAAGATCGGTCCGACCACGAAGTCGACCTTCTCGCGCTCAAGAAGGCCCTTGACCTTGGTCACGGCTGCATCCGGCTTCAACTCGTCGTCGACGACGACGACATCGACATCGCGGCCGCCCATCTTGTTGCCGAGATCCTTCACTGCGAGCGTGAAACCGTCGCGAACCTGTTGGCCAAGCGCGGCGGCAGGTCCCGACAGGGTCACGATCACACCCAGCTTGATTTTTTCCTGGGCGAGGGCAGGGGTCGCCACGGTACCGAGCAGCACGGCGGCTGCGGCCAAGCTCATTTGCGTCTTCATGATCTGTCCCTCGTAACGATCGGCTTGCGCTGCAAGCCTCGTACTTCAATCCAAGCTTATGCCGATGATGACCGCCGCGGCAAGCCGAGCTCGAGGCGTCGCATCCTGCGGGCAGCTGTGCATGCAAGCGGCGCGCCAATTGTTTGAAGCCTAAAGAAATTGGTGGTGCGGTCGATTGTTGCAGCTTTGGACTTGCAGCCGGCTCCGATTTACTTGAAGCTCAAAACGTTGGGAATCCGTGCCGGCGGCTATGCCAGCCGTGAGTGACTGCATCAACATGCTCGATTCCGAGACCAAGGCCGTCGAAACACCGGAGGACCACGCCGAAGAGCTTCGGCTGTGGCTGCGTCTCCTGACCTGTACGACGTTGATCGAGGGCGAGGTTCGCGGTCGGCTGCGGCAGCGGTTCGACGTCACCTTGCCGCGTTTCGACCTGATGGCTCAGCTCGACAAGGCCCCGGACGGCATGACGCTGTCCGATGTCTCCAAGCGCATGATGGTGTCGAACGGCAACGTGACCGGCCTGGTCGAGCGTCTGGTGGAATCCGGCCATCTCGACCGGAGGACCTCGGAGACGGACCGCCGCGTCCAGGTGATCCGCCTCACCAAGCTCGGACGTGCCGAGTTTCGCAGGATGGCTGCGGAGCATGAAACCTGGATCGCCGATCTCTTCGCCGACCTGACGCCGAAGGATGTACGCGAATTGATGCGGCTGCTGGCCAAGACCAAGGCCTCGGCGCAGAAATCGGCCGCGCGCCGCCGGCCATAAGGCCGCCTGAACAGGCCGCCAATCTCCTTTGCCGCACGAAAAAGCACGGCATGCCCAAAATCCGCTATTGCGCCGAATTGTTTTAAGCATAAAATGATTCCCAGATCGTGCTGCCGGGTGCAATCCATGCTGAAAGGAGCGTGCGATGGCCAACGCCGCCAAGATTCAAGTGACGGGCTCGCATGACGGCAACGCCGCAACAGCCCATGTCGATACGTTCGCGCAGCAGAATCTGCCGCCGCGCGAGCTCTGGCCCGAATTCGTTTTCGCGCGGCCGGAGTTGCGCTATCCGTCGCGACTGAATTGCGTCAGCTACTTCCTCGACCGCTGGGTGGAGCAGGGCCATGGCGATGCCCCTTGCGTCATCAGTCCCGCCGTCAGCTACACTTATCGCGAGCTGCAAGCACTCGTGAACCGCATCGCCAATGTGCTGGTCGGCAAGCTGGGTCTCGTCACCGGCGGGCGCGTGCTGTTGCGGTCGGCCAACAACCCGATGATGGTTGCGACCTATCTGGCCGTGATCAAGGCGGGCGGAATTTGCGTCGCCACGATGCCGCTGTTGCGCGCGAAGGAGCTATCCTATCCGATTCAGAAGGCGGAGATCACGCTGGCGCTGTGCGACGGAAAGCTTTCCGAGGAGATGGAAAAGGCGAAAGCTGGGGCACCCAATCTCGGCCGAGTCGTGTATTGGGGCAACGGCGCGACCGACTCGCTCGAGGCGCTCATCGCCGACGTCAGTCCGGAGTTCAAGGCCGTCGATACCGCCGCTGACGACGTCTGCCTGATCGCATTCACGTCGGGCACAACAGGCGATCCCAAGGGCACCATGCATTTCCACCGCGACATGCTCGCGGTCTGCGACGGCTATGCGCGCAACATCTTGCGCGCCGACCAGAAGGATCGTTTCATCGGCTCGGCCCCGCTCGCCTTCACCTTCGGCTTCGGCGGCGTGCTGTTTCCGATGCATATCGGCGCCTCCTTCGTCGTGCTTGAGAAGACGACGCCGGACGATTTGCTGTCGGCGATCGAGCAATACAAGACCACAGTCTGCTTCACGGCGCCGACCGCATACCGTGCCATGATCGGTAAGCTTTCGGGCCGGGACATTTCTTCGCTACGCAAATGCGTCTCCGCGGGCGAGACACTGCCCAAGCCGACATTCGATGCCTGGCTCAAGGCCACCGGCATCAAGCTGATGGATGGCATCGGTTCGACCGAGATGCTGCACATCTTCATCAGCGCGACCGAGGACGAGATCCGCCCCGGCGCCACCGGAAAGCCCGTGCCGGGCTATGAAGCCAAGATCGTCGACGATGAGGGCCGCGACGTGCCGCCTGGAACGATGGGCCGTCTCGCCGTGCGCGGGCCGACCGGTTGCCGCTATCTGGCCGACGAGCGGCAGCGGAAATACGTCCAGAACGGCTGGAACATCACCGGCGACACCTATCTGATGGATAGCGACGGCTATTTCTGGTACCAGTCGCGGTCCGACGACATGATCGTGTCTGCCGGTTACAACATCGCGGGCACGGATGTCGAAGCGGCGCTGCTCACGCATCCGGCGGTCGCCGAGTGCGGTGTGGTCGGCGCTCCGGACGAGGCGCGCGGCATGATCGTGAAGGCCTATGTCATCGCCGCACCTGGCGTGACGCCTGATGCTCAGCTCGTGGCGGAGCTGCAGGAGCATGTCAAACGCGAGATCGCGCCTTACAAGTATCCGCGCGCCATCGAGTTCGTGACGCAATTGCCGAAGACCGAAACCGGCAAGTTGAAGCGCTTTGCCCTGCGGCAACTGGCGCAGGCCGCGGCGACGTCCTCAGGCGTCGCTGCGGAATGAGAGAAGGATAGAGAATTGTCTGTGACGACGCCGAATGGCCCGCAACTCGCGGTACTGCCGACAGCAGCCGAGGACGGAGCGCCCACCAAGTCGCAGATCCTCCAGCCGTCAGGCTGGCCGGTGCCGAAAGGCTATGCCAACGGCATGGCTGCCGAAGGGCGCATCGTCGTCACCGGCGGGGTGATCGGCTGGGACGCGGAAGAGCGCCTCGCGGAAGGCTTCGTCGCGCAGGTGCGTCAGACCTTGAGCAACATCGCCGCGATCCTGGCCGAGGCCGGTGCCCGGCCCGAGCACCTCGTGCGCCTGACCTGGTACGTCGTCGACATGGACGAGTACCTGGCCAATCTGAAAGAACTGGGCAGAGTCTATCGCGACGTCTTCGGAACGCACTATCCTGCGATGGCGCTGGTTCAAGTGGTACGCCTCGTGGAGAAGGCGGCGCGCGTCGAGATCGAAGCCACCGCCGTCATTCCTCGCTGAGCTCCGCCGCGAGCGGCTCGCCTCGGTCAGCTCGCCTTGGTCAACTCGCCTTGGCGAGCTCGTCGTCCTCGGGCGAGTTCAGATAGACCCCCGACATGGTGTCGACCCAGCACAGATGGTCGTGCACTTTCTTCACGCCCTCGACGTTCTCTGCGGCGACGATCGCGGCCTGCCGTGCGCGTTCTTCGGTGATGACGCCGCTGAGGTGAACGATACCGTCGCGCACGATCACGTTCAGTCCGAACGGGCACCAGTCGTTCTTCTCCATGGTATCGATGATGCGGCTGCGAATGTGGTCGTCGTCCGCGGTCGGATCCGGCACTTCGCGGGCGAGCCCCGCCACCGCCTGCAGCAGATTGGCGCGGGATACGATCCCGACGACCTTGTCGCCACGCACGACGGGCAGCCGCTTGATGTTGTTCCGCTCCATGAGATCGACGATCTCCGCGAGCGCCGTATCCTCCGTGATCGTCACGGGCGAGTCGGTCATCACTTCCGAGACCTTGCGTCCGTGCTCATGGACGAAGTCGCTCGCGGATTTGCCGGGACCGAGGATGAATCGCAGCCAGCGCCCGCGCTTGCGCCCGGTTCCGATTTCGCTGCGGCGGATGAAATCTCCTTCCGACACGACACCGACCAGCTTGCCGGTCTCGTCGACCACCGTGAGTCCGCTGACATGCCGCTTCAGCATGATATTTGCCGCTTCGACGATGCTGGTGTCGGGGGTGACCGAGATGACCGACCGGGTCATGATCTGGTGGGCGCGCATGGATAACTCCGCTGGCTTGTTGGGATTCCGATGCACGAATCCTAGCTCGGGTATCACAGTGCGGTTTGACTCAAGTCAATCGGCGAACATGGTTCGATCCCGATGCAGCAATTGTGATCCGGAGGCGGATTTGATGCAGCTCAACACGTAGTCGAGGCCGAGCCGTATCCTGCTGCCGACGTTGAACTGAGCCCGCAGGAATTTGACCATGAGCGTCGTGCAGATATTTCCACGGGCAGAAGAGCCGTCGGTTCAGGTTCTCCCCACCCATCCCATCGCTAGTCCGGAAGCTTCGACGGCGAACACCGAAAGGCTCGAACACATGCCGGTCGCCGCCGGTGCTCGGCCTGGATCTGAGCCATATCCTTTTGACCGCGCTTTGCACGCGATGCTGGCGCGGTTCACGGGCGGGATTTCGCCGCTTGCCCTGTCGCTCGCCTGGCTCGATTGGAGCTCGCATCTGGCCGCGGCGCCGCAGCGCCAGATGGAGATTTCCCGCAACATCGTTCGCGACACCGGCAGGCTCGCGGAAGCCGCTGCGCACGCGATGTCACCGGGGCAAAAGCCGTGGTCCGTGATCCAGCCGCAGGAACGCGATCGCCGCTTCAGGGGACCGCAATGGGAGCTCGCGCCGTTCAACCTGCTGGCGCAGGCGTTTCTGCTCGGAGAGCGCTGGTGGCGCGATGCTGCGACGGGCGTACGCGGCGTTTCGCACGGAAATGAAGCTATCGTCGAGTTCTCGATGCGCCAGATGCTCGACATGCTGGCGCCGTCGAACTTTGCTGCGACCAATCCGAAGGTGCTGGAGAAGGCGTTCCAGAGCGGCGGGGAGAATTTCGTCTTCGGCTGGCAGAACTGGTGCAGCGACGTGATGCGCCTGCTCTCCAACTCGAAATTGGCCGACGGGCAGTTCGTGGTCGGCAAGACGGTGGCGGTTTCACCTGGCAAGGTCGTCTACCGCAACGAGCTGATCGAGCTGATTCAGTACTATCCGACGACTGCGCAGGTGCGGCCCGAGCCGATCCTGATCGTGCCGGCCTGGATCATGAAATACTACATCCTCGATCTGTCGCCGCAGAACTCGCTGGTCAAATTTCTGACCGGTCAAGGCTTCACCGTATTCGCGATCTCCTGGCGCAACCCGGATGCGAGGGATCGGGATCTCGCCTTCGATGATTATCGCAGGTTGGGCGTCATGGCGGCCCTGGACGTGATTGGTCTGATCATGCCGGGTCGGAAGACCCATGCGCTCGGATATTGTTTGGGAG
Source organism: Bradyrhizobium sp. USDA 326 (assembly GCF_049739485.1). Classification (NCBI taxonomy): domain Bacteria; kingdom Pseudomonadati; phylum Pseudomonadota; class Alphaproteobacteria; order Hyphomicrobiales; family Nitrobacteraceae; genus Bradyrhizobium; species Bradyrhizobium sp. USDA 326. Next base: position 227,525 of record NZ_JBMGQA010000001.1, on the reverse strand, counting down.
GCACATTGCTGTCCATCGCCGCCGCCGCGATGGAGCGGGACGGTGATAGCCGCTTCGGCACCGTCACTCTCCTGGCAGCCCAGACCGACTTCACCGAGGCCGGAGAGCTGACGCTCTTCATCAATGAGAGCCAAGTGGCCTTTCTCGAAGACATGATGTGGCAGCGCGGTTATCTCGACACGACGCAGATGGCCGGCGCGTTCCAGTTGCTGCGCTCAAACGAGCTGATCTGGTCGCGGCTGTCACATGACTATCTGATGGGCGAGAGCGCACCGCCGAGCGACCTGATGGCCTGGAACGCCGACGCCACGCGGCTGCCCTATCGCATGCACTCGGAGTATTTGCGCAAGCTGTTCCTCGACAACGATCTGGCGGGAGGGCGCTATCTCGTCGGAGGCAGGAGCATTTCGCTCTCCGATATCCACGCGCCGATGTTCGTGGTCGGCACGCTCGCCGATCACGTGGCGCCATGGCGATCCGTCTACAAGGTCCACTATCAGGTCGATGCCGACGTGACGTTCCTGTTGACCAGCGGCGGTCACAATGCCGGTGTCGTTGCGCCTCCGCAGGAGCCCGGCCACAGCTATCAGGTGCTGACCAAGGCTGCTGATGCGCCCTATGTTGGTGCGGATGAATGGCTGAAGTTGGCTCCGCGAGTTGAAGGGTCGTGGTGGCCGGAATGGGCCAAATGGCTGGCGGCGCGCTCCGGCGCACCCTGCAATCCGCCGCAGATCGGGCTTGGAGACGTCCCTGGCCTCCCGGATGCTCCGGGAGACTACGTCCACACCTAAACCTGCGGCTCGGAGCTCGGCGCGAGGTCCGAGGAGCGGAAGGGCTTGGCCTTGTCCAGCTTCCGATACGCCTCCGAGGCCGTTCGCAGCAGCTTCTTTTCCCGCTTGCGATCGTGGAAGCGACTACCGATATCGAGGCCGGCGCCGTTCAAAGACGCTGCCAGCGCTCGTCCTCGTGCATCGTCGTTCAATTGTCCGAGCGACCGCTGCGCCCTGCGCAATTGCTTGAGAATGGACTTCTGTTGCGCCAGCGTTTCCTCGACGAACAGGTCCTGGAGCGACTCGATCGAATAGGTCAGCCGCTTGTTGAGAAGCCTCAGCTTGTGGCGTTTCTCGATGTCGAGCTTGCGGAGCTTTCGTGCCTTCTTGAGCAGCGTCGTCTCCCACTCGGTCAGCCGCTCCGTCGCGTGGTCGGCGAGCGTGCTGCGGCGCAATCGAACGGCTTCCTTGCTGCGCCGGGTCGACCAGGGGCCACTTTCGATCCATGTCGAGGTCAGCTCGACCAGGCGGCGGTACCGTGCCGATTGCAGCGCACGCGCCAGCAGCCGATGGCTCTCGGCGCGTTTCTCGTCCCATTGCTGAAGCTCGGCGACCACGGCGAGTTCGTCACTACTCTCGGCGACGACCCGCTCGATCGCGACGTCGAGGTCCCGCACCATGCCGAGCTGACTGTTCAGCCATTTCAGTTCGGCCCAGACGTTCGGCCGCAGGGCATCATCGACCATCGGTGAGAAGAAGCGGATGGCAGTACGCAGATGCGTCAATGCGATCCGGATCTGGTGCAGGGCTTCGGGATCGCCGCGGCACGTGCCGTCGTGCTGAGCGATCACGGCATCGAGGTGACGACGGGCGATGATCCGGAAAGCCGTGTCGCAGGCCATGCCGGGGCTGAGGCGGCCGGGCAGGGCATTGCGTCGCGTTGCCGGCTTTGCATGCGTGGTCGCCCTCGAGCTTGTGGTGGGTCGCGACATCCTTGCCCGCGTCAATCAGATTGCGTTGTTTGTTCCTCAGCGATCGCGTTCCGGCAGTTCTGGAGCGTCTGCTCTTCTGTCCCGGATGCATCGATGGTCGCCCAGCCGACATGGCCGATATTATAGTGCTCTTGCAGCGCGGCAACCTCTTGCGTGGCGTCCGACGCGTCTCCCCTGCGACTTCCGATCCGCGCCTGCCGGGTCGCGAGGTCTGCGACCAGGAATAGACCGTTCAGCGACACGTTGCGCTCGCGCGCCAGCGCGGCGATCGCGTCGCGCTCGTCCTCGCGGGCGAATACGCCGTCGATGATTGCCGAATGGCCTTGCGCCAGCACGCGCCGGGCGTGCTGGGCCAGGGTGTCGTAGACGCGGGCCGTGACCTCCGGCGCATAGCCGGATGGCGGCAGGCGGTGCGTGTCCTCGACCGCGAACATCTGCTTGCGGACGAGATCGCTGCGCAGCACGACGGCTCCCGGCTGCGGCGCGACGAACGGCGCGAGCGCGGACGCCAAAACGGTCTTTCCGGTGCCGGACAGCCCCCCGACCGCAATCAGACGCGGAGCAGGAGGACGGATCAGCATCCCGGCGAGGTCAAAATAGCGCTGTGCCTGGTCGAGAATGCCTGCGCCATCGGAATGCGGCCGCTTCAGCCGCGCCAGGGCCACCTGGGCGCGGATCGCCGCACGAATGGACATGAACAGCGGCAGGGCCGAGAGCGCGTCGAGATTGTCGGCCGGTGTCGTGGCGAGATAGCGGTTCAGGGCGATATTTGCCGCGCGTGGTTGATCGTACTGCAACAGGTCCATGAGGGTGAACGCGAAATCGTAGAGTACGTCGACCGTTGCCATCTGCGCATCGAACTCGATGGCGTCGAACAGCACGGGCCGATCATCGATCAGAACGATGTTTGCAAGATGCAGATCGCCATGACAGCGGCGCACGAAGCCCTGCCTGCCGCGCTCTGCAAGCAGGGGGCGGATACGTAGAAACGCCTCGTGCGAGGCCTTGCCGAGCTTTTCGATGTCTTCCGCGTTGAAATGTCCGCCGTCCCGCAGACCGTCGCCGTTGCCTTCGATCAGGGCGGGGATCGATGAGACCCAGGCTTTTCCATCGGCGCGTGTCGCCGCCGCGTGCGACGCGACGATTGCGTCAGCGGCAGCCGAGGCGAGCTTCGCCTCCAGCGGGCCGGCCTTTGCCAGATGATCCAGCGTCCTGTTCTCGTCGAAGCGCGACATGTCGACCGCATACTCGATCGGCCGGCCGGCGCCGTCGACCTTGAGAGATCCATCCGGCTCTTCCGTGATCGCCACGACGCCGTGATAGATCTGCGGCGCCAGCGGCCGGTTGGTCCTGATCTCCTCCTCGCAGGCCGCCTTGCGCTTCTCGAGTGTCGAATAATCGAGGAAGGGAAACCGGACGGCGCGCTTGATCTTCAGCGCGCGCTTTGCGTCCAGGAACACCGAGGCTCCGTGCGTGTCGATCCGCGTCACGCCGGGATGGTTGGTCAGCATCTGGAAGATGCGCTCCTGGGCCGCCGTTTCATCATTGATCGAAGCGGGCATCCGAAGCACCATCACGGTGTCAGCACGGCTGCGCCGAGGATCTGGCCATTCCGCAGCATGGCCAGAACCTCGTTGGCCTGATCGAGCGAAAACGCCGTCGTCTCAGTGCGCACGCCGGCCTGCGGGGCGACCTTTAGAAAATCGAGGCCATCCTGCCGGGTCAGATTGGCGACCGAGACCAACTGCCGTTCCTGCCAGAGCAAGTCATACGGAAAGCTTGGAATGTCGCTCATGTGGATGCCGGCGCATACGACGCGCCCGCCTTTGCGGACGGCGCGCAACGCGGCCGGGACAAGCTCGCCGGCTGGTGCGTAGATGATGGCTGCGTCGAGCGGCTCGTCGGGCGCTTCGTCCGATGACCCCGCCCAGACCGCGCCGAGACGACGTGCGAGGCCTTGTGCAGCGGCGTCGCCGCGTCGCGTGAATGCATGGACGGATCGTCCCTGCCAAACCGCGACCTGCGCAATGATGTGGCCGGCCGCGCCAAAGCCGTAGAGACCGAGCCGGTCGGCCGGGCCGGCCAGGACCAGCGATCGCCAGCCGATCAGCCCTGCGCACAGCAGCGGTGCAATCTCCACGTCGCTCCCGGCCTCACCGAGCGGAAAAGCGTAGCGTGCGTCCGCGATGGTGTGGGTTGCGTAGCCGCCGTCGCGCGTATAGCCCGTGAACAGCGGTGCGTCACACAGGTTTTCCATACCCTCCCGGCAGAACCGACACGTTCCGCAGGTGAAGCCTAGCCAGGGAATGCCGACCCGGTCACCAGGCACATGTGTTGCCACATTCGGGCCGACGAGGTCGACCCGGCCGACGATCTCGTGGCCTGGCACGATCGGATAGCGAATATCGGGCAGCTCGGCATCGACGAGATGAAGATCGGTCCGGCATACGCCGCAGGCACTGATCTTCACCCGGAGCTGGCCCTCGCCCGGAATCGGGTCAGGCCGCTCCTCCATCTGGAGCCGCGCTCGTGGAGCCGGCAACACCATCGCACGCATGAGTCTCTCCGGGGCGAACCGCTCCGATTGAATTATTCATAGAATGACCAAGCGACCAGTCCTTGATGCCGGTCAACGCCTGTTCCCGGGTGACCGGATAGAGTTTGTTCTTGACGAGGATCAAGCGCCTCGACGAGCGCCGGCCTATCGTGGCGGCCTAGGAGAATGCGGATGCCCATCAAGGACGTCTTTCTGCCCCTTGTCGGCCAGCCGCGCGGACCGGCCCTGGTTGCGATAGAGAAATGTGTGGCCGTTGCCGCCGATCTCGGCGCCAGGATCACCGCGCTCGCGCTCGAGGAAGAAGTCTTCGAGCGGCCGGAGGTGATGCTGCCTTACGTTCGCGATTCCGAGCACGCCAGCCCCGAGGCCGGCAACATGCGACAGCTCCTGAATGCTTTCACCGATGCAGCTTCGCGCGCCAACATTCGCGCCCAAAGCCGATCGGGCAGGGTGCCTGCGGATCAGATCGGGGCGATCCTGGCCGAGCATGCCCGCTTCAGCGACCTCACGCTGGTTCCCGTGAGGCCGCACGACAGCCGGACAGAAGGCGTTGTCGAAGCCTTCTTGTTCGGATCGGGCCGGCCGCTTCTGCTTTGTCCCGAACATCTCGCGGACGAACTTCGGCCTGAATTCGAGAACGTCATGATTGCCTGGGATCACTCTGCTCGCGCCGCGCGCGCCGTCGGCGACGCGTTGCCCATTCTTCGGGCTGCCACCTCGGTTCACGTGGTGACCGTGGCGGAGGATAAGACTGGGGCGGTCGTGCAATCCGGCACGGCTCTCGTCGATCATTTGAGGGAACATGGGATCTATGCCTCGTTCGAAACGGCGAAGGGCGGCGGCAGATCGATCGGCAAGGTACTGGGAAGCTGGGCCAATTCCCACGGCATCGATGCAATCGTGATGGGCGCCTATCATCATTCGCGCCTGAACGAGATCGTCTGGGGCGGTGTGACGAAGACCGTCATTGGCCAGCCACCGTGCTGGGTTATGATCTCATACTAGGCTCCTTCTTTCGGCTTGATCGTCAACCATCGGAACCGCTGCTGACCGGGCGCATTTTCTTTCATGTCAATCTATCGTCTGAACAATCTGCTGTCGCCGCGCTCGGTTGCGCTTGTCGGGGCGAGCGCCCGTCCGGCGTCCGTGGGACGCGCCGTCCTGGAGAATATTCGCAAGGCCGGATTCAAGGGGCGGTTTGGCCTCGTCAATCCGCGCCATGCCGAGATCGGCGGCTTTGCGGCGGTGAAGAGCCTGGACAGGCTGGACTTCGTGCCGGAGCTCGTGGTCATCACCGCCCCTGCGGGCGAGATTCCAGGCATTGTCGACCAAGCCGGGCGTCGCGGGTCTGCGGGCGCGCTGATCGTCTCGGCCGGGCTCGGCCAGGGACCGGGATCGCTGCACGAGGCGACGAGCAGTGCTGCCCGAAAATACGGCATGCGGCTGATCGGGCCGAACTGCCTCGGCATCATGATGCCCGGCGTCAGCCTGAATGCCAGTTTCGCCGCGCACATGCCAAGGGCGGGTAACCTCGCGCTGATCTCGCAATCGGGCGCAATTGCCGCCGGCATGGTGGATTGGGCCGCGCCGCGGGGCGTCGGCTTCTCTGGCATCGTCTCGATCGGCGATCAGATCGACGTCGATATCGGCGATCTGCTCGACTATTTCGCGATGGATCACAAGACCCGTGCGATCCTGCTCTACATCGAGGCCATCAAGGACGCGCGCAAGTTCATTTCGGCGGCGCGCGCCGCTGCGCGCGTGAAGCCCGTCGTCGTGGTGAAGTCCGGCCGCATGGCGCAGGGCGCGAAGGCGGCTGCCACCCACACCGGTGCGCTCGCCGGCGCCGACGCTGTCTACGACGCAGCGTTCCGCCGCGCGGGTGTCCTGCGGGTCTCTGATCTGCGTGAGCTGTTCGATTGTGCCGAGACACTCGGCCGTGTCGAGTCGCCTGCGGGAAAACGTCTCGCCATCCTCACGAATGGTGGCGGCATCGGCGTCCTTGCTATCGATCGATTGGTCGAGCTCGGAGGAATTCCGGCAACAATCTCGGCCGAGGCGCGCAAGAAGCTCGATGCAGCGCTGCCTGCGACCTGGTCCGGTGCAAATCCCGTTGACATCGTCGGCGATGCCGACGCCTCGCGCTACGCGGTGGCGCTGGAGGAACTGCTGGCCGACCGTGACAACGACGCAATCCTTGTCCTCAACGTGCAAACGGCGATCGCCTCGGCCGCCGAGATCGCCACGACCGTGACGGAGCTCGTCAGAAAATACCGCGAGCAGCACCGCAGCTGGGCGAAGCCCGTATTGGCGGCCTGGGTTGGAGCCGATCAGCACATCATTCAGACACTCTCCAGCGCCGGTGTGCCGAACTATCCGACCGAGGACGACGCCGTGCGCGGCTTCATGCATCTGGTCCGGCACCGCGAAGTGGTGGAGGAGCTGAGTCAGGTTCCTCCCGCGATGCCTGATACTTTCGTTCCGGACGCCCGGGGAGCGAGGCAGATCGTCACCGCCGCGGTCGCGGATGGCCGCGAATGGCTCGAGCCGGTCGAGATCAAGCGCCTGCTCGAAGCCTATGACATCGCGATGGTGCCGACCTATGCGGCGACCGATGTCGAGCAGGCGGTGGCCTATGCGAACGACATCTTCGCACAGGGCGACACCGTCGTGCTGAAGATCATGTCGCGGGACATCGTCCACAAATCCGACGTCGGCGGCGTCGTTCTCAACCTGACCACGCCTGAAGCAGTCCGAGGGGCTGCCACAGGCATTATCGCGCGCGCGAGAAAGCTGCGTCCGGAGGCGCGCATCGGCGGCGTCATTGTCCAGGCGATGGTCGTCAAGGCAAAAGCGCGCGAGCTGATCCTGGGCCTCGCCGACGATCCGACCTTCGGCACGGTCGTCGTTTTCGGCCGCGGCGGGACGGCGGTGGAGATCATCAACGACAAGGCGCTTGCGCTGCCGCCGCTGGATCTGCAGCTGGCCCGCGACCTGATCGAGCGCACGCGCGTCTCGCGGCTGCTACGCGCTTACCGGGACGTGCCGGCAGTGAAGCCGGACGCCGTCGCCATGGTGCTGGTCAAGCTGGCGCAGATGGCGGCCGACATTCCCGAGATCCACGAATTCGACATCAATCCGCTGCTCGCGGATGAAACCGGCGTGACCGCGGTCGATGCCCGCGTCGCCGTCGGGCCACCGCAGCGGAAGTTTGCCGGTTCCGGCGCGGCCAATTTCGCCGTTCGCGCCTATCCGTCGCAATGGGAGCGCCGCCTCAAGCTCAAGGACGATTGGCGCATCTTCGCGCGGCCCATGCGGCCCGAGGACGAGCCGACCATTCACGAATTCCTGCGCCACGTCACGGCGCATGACCTTCGTCTGCGGTTCTTCGCACCGATGAAGGAATTCACCCACGAGTTCATCGCACGCCTGACCCAGCTCGACTATGCGCGCGCGATGGCCTTCATCGCATACGACGAGTCCACCGGCGAAATGGTCGGCGCGGTCCGGCTCCATTCGGACTCGATCTACGAGAGCGGCGAATACGCGATCATGCTGCGGTCCGACCTCAAGGGCAGGGGGCTTGGCTGGGCCCTCATGCAGCTGATCATCGACTATGCGCGGTCGGAAGGATTGAAGATGATATCGGGCGACGTGCTCCAGGAGAACATCGTGATGCTCGACATGTGCCGGCAGCTCGGCTTCGAGGTCAAGCCGGATCCGGCCGAACCCGATATTTGCCACGTCAAGTTGAAGCTCTGAGTGGACGCTGGAGCATGATCCGGAGGGCTGCGTCAGCGTAAGGCGCGGGACTTCAGGAGCGCACCTCAGCCGATGTCGCATCCGCGGACGTCTTGGCAGTCGTCCGCAAGTTCTTGATGATGATCGCGATCAGCGGCAGCAGCGCCGGCACGATCGTGCTGAGCGGATGATGCACCGCGCCCGACACCTGGGCCTGGAGCGCGCGCGCCTCGACCTGGAGAGCTTCGATCGAGGCGCCGTGAATTTCGTTGGCAAGCTCGATGTCACGTCCTGACGGAGCGCGGCCGGCGATCACGAAGAGAACGGTCGCGATGACAAAATTGACGGCGCCGAGGATGGCAGCTGCGGCAATTGCGCTCCAGATCTGCACCAGCGCGAAATAGGCAGACAGCTCCAGCATCAGGAGCCCGAACGCCGCGATCAGCGCCGCGAAGGCGCGCAGGCCGAGACCGATCAGCAGATGGCGCAGCCTGATGTCCGCGATGATCCTGTCGGTGCGCCGCAGCACGCGCAAATGTTTGACGATATTCTCGGTATTCACCTAGTGTCTCCTCAACATGAAGCCGACAACCACGCCCAGCGCGAAGGCGGAGGCGAGCGATGTGATCGGACGCTCCGCAACGAGACCCTGGAGCTGCTCCTGCTCTTGTTCGACGGTCTCGCCGAGTTCGGTGAGCGCTGCCCTGATCTGATCGGCGAGTGCCTCGGCGCGGTCTTTCGAGTTCTCGAACATCTCCTCGCCGGCGGTGCTCAGCAGGCGTGTGACGTCGACCTTCAACGCCCGCAGTTCTTCGCCCATCCTGTCATTGTCGAACATGGATCTGGTATCCTTGTTGAATCGAGGTGAGTCTAAGACCCGGCCGTGCGATCGCGCTTGATTTGCGTCAAGAGGCGGGGCGTGTTCGGGTCTTGAGACAGGTCAATCCGGCCGCCACATGCTGGCCTAGAAATGCCGGCTGAATGGGGACCGATTGTCCCGACGAGGTGGAAGCGTGAACCACGAACCGCTGTTGCTCGCGACGCCGTCCGGCGACGAGCTGAAATTGCGCCCTGAAGGGCCCTGGACTGCCGCCAACGTGGTGATGCTCGAAACCTTGTCCCGGTCGGTCGGAGCCGACGTCGATCGGTCGCGGGCCGTCACCCTGGACATGTCGGGCGTCAGCGCGCTCGACACGCTCGGCGCCTGGGTCCTGGAGAAGTTGTCGCGCAGGGCCACATCATCCGGCCGATCGGCCGAGTTCGTCGGCGTCGCCGATCATTTCAGCGGGCTGCTGGACGAGGTGCGCCAGGTCAACCGCCACACACCGGCCCCGGCGGCCGCGCCCAATCCGGTTCTGGCGAGGCTGGGCGATCTGGGCAAGTCCACGGTCGGGGCGCGGGAAGACATCACGATCTTTCTCCAGATGCTCGGCGCATTGTTCATGGCCGTGATCGGCGTGCTGCGCCGGCCGCGTTCGCTGCGGCTGACGTCACTGGTCTATCAGCTCTACCGCATCGGGTGGCAGGCGATCCCCATCGTCGGGCTGATCACCTTCCTGATCGGCGCCATCATCGCGCAGCAGGGCTTTTTCCACTTCCGCAGATTCGGCGCGGAGTCGTATACCGTCGACATGGTCGGCATCCTGGTGCTGCGCGAGCTCGGCGTGCTGATCGTCGCCATCATGGTCGCGGGACGGTCGGGAAGCGCCTACACCGCCGAGCTCGGCTCGATGAAGATGCGCGAGGAGATCGACGCGCTTTCAACCATGGGGCTCGATCCCGTCGACGTCCTGATCCTGCCGCGCGTTGCAGCCCTGGTCATTGCCCTGCCGATCCTCACCTTCATCGGATCCATTGCCGCGCTCTATGGCGGCGGCCTCGTTGCCCAGTTCTATGGCGACATGGGGCCGGCGATCTACATCGCGCGGCTGCATGAGGCCATTTCGGTCACCCACTTCGAGGTGGGCATCCTGAAGGCGCCGTTCATGGCGCTGGTGATCGGGATCGTGGCCTGCAGCGAGGGATTGCGCGTCAAGGGCAGCGCGGAGTCGCTGGGGCGGCAGACTACGACGTCGGTCGTGAAGTCGATTTTCCTGGTGATCGTGCTCGACGGCCTGTTCGCCGTCTTCTTTGCCTCGATCGGAATGTGACGATGGACGGACCGCAAGACGAGTTCGCGATTCGCGTCCGTGACCTCGTGGTCGGCTTCGGTCGTCAGACCGTGCTCGACCATCTGTCGCTCGACGTTCGCCGGGGCGAGATCCTCGGGCTTGTGGGGGCATCCGGCGGCGGCAAGTCGGTGCTGATGCGGACCATTATCGGCCTCATCCCGCGCCGTGGCGGGACCATCGAGGTCATGGGGCAATCCGCGGGCGGCGACGGTCGAGGCGCAGCGATGGCATGGGGCATCCTGTTCCAGCAAGGCGCGCTGTTCTCCTCGCTGACGGTGCGCCAGAACGTCCAGTTTCCGCTCCGCGAGAATCTCGTCCTGTCGCAGGAGCTGATGGACGAGATCGCGATCGCCAAGCTCGAAATGGTCGGCCTGCGCGCCGAGGACGCCGACAAATATCCGGCGGAGCTGTCCGGCGGCATGACCAAGCGCGTGGCGCTGGCGCGTGCGCTCGCGCTCGATCCGCCGATCCTGTTCCTGGACGAGCCGACGTCGGGCCTCGATCCGATCGCCGCCGGCGAATTCGACGTGCTGATCAAGACGCTACAAAGGACGCTGGAGCTGACCGTGTTCATGGTGACCCATGACCTCGCGAGCCTGACCACGGTCTGCGACCGCGTCGCCGCGCTCGCCGACGGCAAGATCGTGGCGATCGGGCCGATGCGCCAATTGCTGCAATCCGAGCATCCCTGGGTGCGCGCCTATTTCCACGGCAAGCGCTCGCAGATGCTGCAACACGAGATGAGATGAGAGATGGAAACCCGCGCTCCCTACGTGCTGATCGGCAGTTTCGTGCTGGCCGCGATCCTCGCGGTGTTCGGCTTCGTCTATTGGCTGAACAACACCGGCGGCGTCGGGCCGCGCACGAACTACCACGTGCAATTCCAGGGGCCGGTGCCCGGCCTCCTGGTCGGCGCCGGCGTGCTGTTCAACGGCATTCGCGTTGGTGAGGTGACCCAGCTCGGGCTCGCGCCGGACAACCCGCGCTTCGTCAATGCGACGATCTCGGTTGCCACTGCGACGCCGGTCCGTTCCGACACCAAGGTCGGCCTCGAATTCCAGGGCCTCACCGGCGTGCCCGTGGTGACGTTGGAGGGCGGCGTGATCGTCGCCAGATCCGGCGAGCCCTTGACCTTGATTGCGGAGGCGGGCGCCGGCCAGAGCATGACGCAGGCGGCGCGCGACGCGCTGCGGCGGGTCGACACGGTGCTTCAGGACAATTCCGGCCCCCTGAAGGACACCATTGCGAATTTCAAGACTTTCTCCGACGGGCTCGCGCGCAACACCGGCAAGATCGACGGCATTCTGGCGGGACTCGAGAAGATGACCGGCGGCGGCATGCCCGCGCAGAAGGTCACCTACGACCTGCACACACCGCGGAGCCTCGGGCCGGCCGGCAAGACGCTGTCCTCCTCACTGGCGATTCCCGAACCGACAGCGGTCGCAATGCTGCAGACCCAGCGGATGCTGTTTGCGCCCGCCGGGGACAGGCCGGCCTTTGGGGATTTCCTCTGGGCTGACAGCATTCCGAAATTGGTGCAGGCGCGCCTGATCGACAGCTTCGAGAACTACGACATCGCTCACGCCCCGCTGCGCACGACGGACCTCGGGCAGGCGGACTACCAGCTTCTGATCGATATCCGGCGCTTCCGGATCGCCACGGAGGGTGAGACTCGGGCCGAGATCGGACTGTCGGCGCGGATCATCGACAAGAACGGCAAGGTGATCGCCTCGCGCCTCATTGAGACCAGCGAAAGGCTCGACAAGGTCGAGCCGGCTGCGGCCGTCGCCGCCTTCGATGCGGCCTTCGCGCGCATCGTCAAGGAACTGATCGGATGGACCGTGCAGACTGTGTGAGGCCGACTATTCCAGCGTTTTCAGGTAGGACAGGAGGTCGTGGATCTGGTCCGGATTGAGCTCGAAGACCGGCATGTCGGCATGACCGGTGTAGATCCCCTCGGCCAGCGCCTCACCAAGGCTGTCGATCGGATAGCGGCGATGCAGGGTCCGTAGCGGAGGCGCGGCCTCGACCGGACTTCTGGAGACGCGGTCGATGGCGTGACAGCGTGCACAATTGGCCCGTGCAAAAGCCTTGCCGCGTTGTTCGGCGGTCGGGGCCGCAAGCGCAGGCGTAATCAGAAGCAGCCCTATCAGGCCGTGACGCAGTGCGCTTTGCAGCATGGAAAGGTGATCCCGTCGAACTGTGGAGGCAGAATAAGACTGGGATGCCACTCAAAATTGATCTGAGTCAATCGGCTGTGGCGCGATGCAGTAAAATGCAGCCGCGCGGTAGAGTCGGCCTGGTGTCGGGGACAGCCGGCGCGAGGAGCGGTGGATGAAGCCTTCCGTGGTCACGATTGAGCCGAACGGACATTTTTGCGACGATTGCGCCGTCCGCGGAGCTGCGGTTTGTTCGTCGCTGGATGCGGCCGAGCTCAGGGAATTCGAGCATCTCGGCCGCCGCGTCCATTTTAGCTCGGGCGAGACCGTGTTTTCCGAGGAGGACATCACGACCTCGTTCTACAACGTTCTCGAAGGCGTCATGCGGCTGTACAAGCTGCTGCCCGACGGCCGGCGGCAGATCGTCGGTTTTGCCCTGCCCGGTGACTTTCTGGGGATGAATCTATCCGGCCGGCACAACTTCTCGGCCGATGCCATCGGCGCGGTGACCGTGTGCCAATTCGCAAAAGCGCCCTTCACCCGTTTCATCGAGGATCGGCCGCAGCTGCTCAGGCGAATCAATGAGCTGGCCATTCGCGAGTTGAGCCAGGCTCGCGACCATATGGTCCTGCTCGGCCGACGTTCGGCCGACGAGAAGGTCGCGACCTTTCTGCTCGGCTGGCGCGAGCGGCTGGTCGCGCTCAAGGGGCTCTCCGACACGGTGCCGCTTCCGATGAGCCGTCAGGACATCGCCGATTATCTCGGCCTGACCATCGAAACCGTGAGTCGCACCTTCACCAAACTGGAGCGTCAGGGCGTGATCGAGATCATTCAGGGTGGCATCAGCCTGCTCGATCCGGCTCGCGTCGAGGCCATGGCGGCAGCCTGACCTCCTGTCCACGACGCCCTCGGGGCGTTTGATCCCGATCAATGACGCGGGCCCGGCGCCGCAAAATAATGGCACGAACAATCCGGGAGGAGCATGATGCCCGCTGACGCGTTGCTGGTGACCGTTGTCGTCGTCGTGATCTTCGTCGCATTCGCCGTCGTTCTGGCTTGGGCAGACCGGCAAACCAGCGCGGGTCGGCTCGATCCCGATTCCAAGCGCTGACACGCCTCAGGTCCTCGTCCGCTTTCTGGCTCACAGCCCGCCGAGTCTGGCGCAGCCGGCGCTGGCCCTCGGCGGCAGCTCAACGCAATCACAGCTTGCGCTGCCTGCAACTCTGCATGGATCGATACACATCTGCGCATCCTTTGGATGTGAATTTTCGGCTGTACCCGGCCTTATCGTGGCATTTGCCTCAAATCGCGCGCGTGCTTTCCGGTTGAAAAGCCTGATAACGTTGACTACGCAGGAACCCAGTGCCTCGTAGTCTTAGGAGCCCCGCGGCGTGCCTCAGGACAAGACCGGCGATCCCCGACAGTCGGCGGGCAGCAAATTATCGGTTCTACGCAAGCACCCGATCTTCGCGGATCTGGAGCCGGAGGCGCTCGATCAGCTCTGCCGCTACGCCAAGCACACCACCGTCAAGCGCGGCGCAACGATCGCCGCCAAGGGCGATCCCGGCAACAACCTGTTCGCGGTGGTCGCGGGGACAGTGAAGATCTCGTCCTCGTCGCCCGACGGACGGAACGCCATCCTCAATCTGATCGGTCCGGGCGAAATCTTCGGCGAGATCGCGGTGCTCGACGGCGCTCCCAGGTCGGCGGACGCGACCGCCAACACCAATTGCGAGCTCTACGTCATCGACCGCCGGGACTTCCTGCCCTTCGTCAGGAGCCAGCCGGCGCTGGCGATGAAATTCATCGAGCTGCTATGCGCGCGTCTGCGATGGACCAGTCAGCAGGTCGAGCAGGTGATCCTCCAGAATCTGCCGGGCCGGCTCGCGAGTGCGCTGCTCGGTCTCACCGAAGAGCGCAAGCTCGATTCCGGAAGCGGCACGCTCGCCATCACGCAGCAGGAAATCAGCGAGATGGTGGGGATGACGCGCGAGAGCATCAACAAGCAATTGCGCGCCTGGGCCGGACGTAACTGGGTCCGCCTCGAGCACGGCGCCATCGTGGTGCTGGATACGGACGCACTGCGTGAACTCGCCGAGAGCGGCCTTCACGGCGAGTGACGCCCCTGACCTAATTGTCGATGATGGCGACCGCGCGGGTCCAGCCCGCGGACGCGCGCTCGATCTTCACCGGAAAGCACGAGATCGTGAATCCGGTCGACGGCAGCTGGTCGAGATTGTGCAGCTTCTCGAGATGGCAATAGCCGATGTGCCGTCCCGCCTTGTGGCCCTCCCATATCAGGCCGGCATCTTTTGTCTCGGCGTATTTTTTCGCGGTGTAGACGAACGGCGCGTCCCAGCTCCAGCCGTCGGTGCCGGTCAGCCGCACGCCGCGTTCGAGCAGGTAGATGGTGGCTTCATAGCCCATGCCGCAGCCGGAATTGACGTACTCGGTCTTGCCGAATTTTGCGCCGGCGCTGGTGTTGACGACGACGATCTCCAGCGGCGACAGCGTGTGCCCGATGCGCTTGAGCTCCTTCGCGACGTCGTCCACACTTGCCACGTAGCCGTCGGGCAGATGCCGGAAGTCGAGTTTCACGCCGGGCTGGAAGCACCAGTCGAGCGGTACCTCGTCGATGGTCCATGATGGCTCGCCGCGGTTCATGGTGGGATGGAAGTGCCAGGGCGCATCGAGATGCGTCCCGTTGTGTGTCGAGAGCGAGACCTGCTCGACGGCCCAGCCCTGGCCGTCCGGCAGATCCTGCGCCTTGAGGCCCGCGAAGAACTGCAGCATGCGCGGCAGCCCCTGCTGGTGATCGATATACTGGATTGTCGGGTGATTGCCCGGCGGATCGGCGGTCACGTCGTTTGTGAGCGGCACCGAGATATCGATCAGCTTCCGCGGCATGGGCATCCCTCGAGATGGTCCGGAATCTCCGGTATCTTGAGGGGCCTCCATTGGTTGGGTCAAGTCACGTGCCGGCGACGTCAACCCGGTCCGTCGTCTCCAAGAACTGCGCCAGATCGATGCAACTCCTGCATTGATCGATGCCGGATTTGGCTTGGACAGAGAATGCCGCCCGCCCTAGGGACGACATTGGCGCTTGACTTCACACCAGAAGGGGAGTGACCCAAGGCGGCCTGAGCATCTGCCCCGATAACGACATAATCAATCAAGGAGGAAAGCCCAGATGAGGACACTCACCGGCATCATCACAGCCGTTGCACTGGCGGTTTCAGCGCCCCTGGCGGCCGCGCGCGACTTCCGTTCCGCCGACATTCATCCCGCCGACTATCCGACCGTCGAGGCCGTCAAGTTCATGGGCAAGCAGCTCGCGACGGCGAGCGGCGGCAAGCTCGGCGTGAAGGTGTTTCCGAATGGCGCCCTGGGCTCCGAGAAGGACACGATCGAGCAGCTCAAGATCGGCGCGCTCGACATGATGCGGATCAACGCATCGCCGCTCAACAACTTCGTGCCTGAGACCATCGCGTTGTGCCTGCCCTTCGTCTTCCGGGATACGCAGCACATGCGCACCGTCCTCGACGGGCCGATCGGCGACGAGATCCTGGCGGCGATGGAGCCCGCTGGCCTGGTGGGTCTTGCCTATTACGACAGCGGCGCCCGATCCATTTACACCGTGAAGGCGCCGGTCAAATCGCTCGCGGATCTGAAGGGTTTGAAGATTCGCGTCCAGCAGTCCGACCTGTGGGTCGGCATGATCCAGAGCCTCGGTGCCAACCCGACGCCGATGCCGTATGGCGAGGTCTATACCGCGCTCAAGACCGGCCTCGTGGACGCTGCCGAGAACAACTGGCCGTCCTACGAATCCTCGCGGCACTTCGAGGCCGCCAAGTTCTACAACATTACCGAGCACTCTCTCGCTCCGGAAGTTCTCGTGATCTCGAAGAAGGTCTGGGACACGCTGAGCAAGGACGATCAGGCCATGATCCGCAAGGCAGCCAGGGAATCGGTGCCGGTCATGCGCAAGCTCTGGGACGAGCGTGAGCAGGCATCCCGCAAGACCGTCGAGGCCGCCGGCGTTCAGGTCGTCACGATCGCGAACAAGGCGGAATTCGTCGATGCGATGAAGCCGGTGTACCAGAAATTCGCCGGCGACGAGAAGCTCCAGAGCCTCGTCAAACGAATCCAGGACACGAAGTAAACGACGACGGGGAACTCGTCCGGCGTCGCTGCGAGGTGACACCGGACCCTCGCGAGGAGGCGCGGCATGACAGACCCACACGTCGCAAGCCACGAACTGGGGTCCGTGGCGGCGCGCCCTTCCACCGGCCTGCTGTCGCGGATCAATGCTCCTGTCGCGCGCGCGGGGATGTATCTGTCGGTGACCGGGTTGCTCGTGATCGTCACGATCGTCTTCTACCAGGTGTTCGGACGTTACGTGCTCAACTCCAGTCCGACCTGGACGGAAAACCTGGCACTGGTCCTGATCCTCTACGTCACGCTGATCGGCGCCGCGGTCGGCGTACGCGATGCCGGCCACATCGGTATGGACAGTCTGCTGGTCATGGTTCCCGATCACATGCGGGAGAAGATCGAGATCGTGATCCACGTGCTGGTGGCCGTGTTCGGCCTAGCGATGGCCTATAACGGCTGGATCCTGGGCGCGTCGGTCGGCACCGTGAAGATCCCCAATCTCGGTCTGCCTGAAGTCATCCGCTACGTGCCGCTCATCGCTTCCGGCGTCCTGATCATCTCCTTCTCGATCGAGCACATTATCGCTCTCCTGCGCGGCGAAGAGGTCGTCCCCTCATGGAACTGATCATCCTCGGCGCCACCTTCTTCGGCTTTCTGATCCTCGGCGTACCGGTCGCCTTCGCGATCGGTCTGTCGGCGATCTGCACCATCCTCTACGAAGGCCTGCCGGTCGCCGTCATCTTCCAGCAGATGATGTCGGGGATGAACATCTTCTCCTTCCTCGCCATTCCGTTCTTCGTCTTCAGCGGTGAGCTGATGCTGCACGGCGGCGTCGCCGACAAGATCGTGCAGCTCGCCAAGAACCTCGTCGGGCACATCCGCGGCGGGCTCGGCATGTCGAACGTGGTCGCCTGCACGCTGTTCGGCGGCGTCTCGGGCTCGCCCGTGGCCGACGTGTCGGCGATGGGCGCGGTGATGATCCCGATGATGAAGAAGGAAGGGTTCGACACCGACTACGCCGTCAACGTCACCACCCATGCCTCGCTGGTCGGAGCCTTGATGCCGACCAGCCATAACATGATCATCTATGCGCTGGCTGCCGGCGGCAAGGTCTCGATCGGCGCGCTGATCGCCGCCGGCCTCCTGCCGGCGCTGGTGTTGATGGTGTGCATGCTGGTCGCCGCCTACGCGGTCGCGGTGAAGCGCGGCTATCCGGCCGGCAAGTTCCCGGGCTGGGCCGAGGTGTTCCGCTCGCTCGCGGCTGCGCTGCCGGGTCTTCTGATCGTCGGCATCATCCTGGCGGGTATCCTCTCCGGCGTCTTCACGGCAACTGAATCGGCGGCCGTCGCAGTCACCTACACGATCCTGCTGACCTTCTTCATCTACCGCACCATGACCTGGGGCAACTTCCTGCGGGCGGCTGCCAAGGCGGTGAAGACGACGGGCGTGGTGCTGCTGCTGATCGGCGTCTCCACCATGTTCCAGTACCTGATGGGGCTTTACGAGGTGGCGGATCTCGCCGGCGCGATGATGAGCAAGGTGTCGACGCAGCCCTGGATGATCTTCCTGCTCATCAACATCATTCTGTTCGTGCTCGGCACGTTCATGGACATGGCGGCGACCATCCTGATCTGCACCCCGATCTTCCTGCCGATCGCGATGAAGGCGGGCATGGATCCGGTGCAGTTCGGCATGCTGATGCTGATCAACTGCGCCCTCGGGCTCAACACGCCGCCGGTCGGAACCACGCAGTTCGTGGGGTGCGCCATCGGCGGCATCTCGGTCGGTGCCGTGATGCGCACCATCCTGCCGTTCTATGCTGCGCTCATCGCAGCACTGATGTTCGTGACCTACGTCCCTGCATTCTCGCTGTGGCTGCCGCGCCTCTTGATGGGCTACAAGGGATAGCAGTACCTGGGAGACACTATCAGTGACGGACTATCGCAAGCTCTTCGATCTCACCGGCAAGACCGCAGTCGTTCTCGGCGCCGCATCCGGCATCGGCAAGTCGTCGGCCGAGGCGCTTGCGGATCTCGGCGCCCGCGTCGTCTGCGCCGATCGCGCGTTAGATGCGGCGGAGGCGACCGCCGCCGGCATTCGTGACAAGGGCGGCTGGGCGGAAGCAGCGAGCTGCGACGCCGCGAGCGCTGCGGACGTCAACGCGCTGGCGAAGACCGTGATGCAGAAGTTTCCGCGGCTTGACATCGCGGTGACGACACCCGGGCTCAACATCCGCAAGACCATCCTCGACTACACCGAGGAGGATCTCGACCGCGTCCTCAACCTCAACGTCAAGGGCACGGTCTTCTTCTTCCAGGCCTTCGGCCGCATCATGGTCGCGCAGAAGGGCGGCAGCATCATCGCCTGTTCCTCGGTGCGCGCGGTCACCATCGAGCCGGGCCTCGGCGTCTACGGCTCGACCAAGGCGGCGATCGGCCTCTTGGTGAAGGGCTTTGCCTCCGAGGTCGGCCATGCCGGCGTGCGCGTCAACGCGATCGCACCGAGCATCGCCGAGACCGCCCTGACCGGCCCGTTCAAGCAGCGGCCCGACATCTACAATCTCTATGCCGGCCACACCGTGTTCAACCGCTGGAGCAGCGCCGACGAGGTCGCGACCGCCGTGGCCTATCTCGCTTCGGACGCCGCAAGCTATGTCAGCGGCAGCACGCTGTTCGTCGACGGTGGCTGGACGGCCGTCGACGGCCCGCCGACCGGCCTTACCCAGTTGCACAAATAGCGAAGGCGCAGCTCGGATTGCACCTGCATGTAACGGCCAACTGCGGGCCTCCTTCGCGGTCGCAGCAGGAACCTGCGGCGCGTGCGCTTTGAGCAAATCGCATGGCCCTTGCCGGATAAATGCCCTCGGCTGGCAGGTATTTTGGTGTTACGAACGAGGACATGAACCAGCACGCCAAGATCGAAATCCGCCATTCGACCTGTCCGCATGATTGCCCCTCGGCCTGCGCCCTCGACGTCGAGGTCGTCGAGGGCCGCAGCATCGGCCGCGTCCGCGGTTCGAAAAAGCAGACCTACACGGCCGGCGTCGTCTGCGCCAAGGTTGCCCGCTACGCCGAGCGCATCCATCACCCCGAACGGCTGACGTATCCGCTGCGCCGAACGGGGGCGAAGGGCTCCGGGCAGTTCGCGCGGATCTCGTGGGACGAGGCGCTGGACGAGATCGCGGTGCGCTTCAACCAGGCCGAGCGCGCGTTTGGCGCGGAATCGATCTGGCCCTATTACTACGCCGGCACCATGGGGCTGGTGATGCGCGACGGCCTCAACCGTCTCACCCATGTGAAGAAATATTCACGCTTCTATCAGACCATCTGCGCCAACGTCGCGCGCATCGGTTTCGCGATCGGCACAGGCAAGATCGCCGGCGTCGATCCGCGCGAGATGGCGCTGTCCGATCTCGTCGTGATCTGGGGCACCAACCCCGTCAACACCCAGGTCAACGTGATGACGCACGCCTCCCGTGCCCGCAAGGAGCGCGGCGCGAAGATCGCCGCGGTCGACATCTACGACAACGAGACGATGAAGCAGGCTGACATCAAGATCATCCTGCGCCCCGGCACCGACGGCGCCTTCGCCTGCGGCGTCATGCATGTCCTGTTCCGCGACGGCTATGCCGACCGCGCCTATATGGACAAGTATACCGATTGCCCGGCCGAGCTCGAGGCTCATCTGAAGACGCGCACGCCGGAATGGGCTTCCGCGATCTGCGGTGTGCCGGTGGCGGAGATCGAGGCGTTCGCCAAGGCCGTCGGCGAAACCAAGCGGACCTTCCTGCGTCTCGGTTACGGCTTCACACGCTCCCGCAATGGCGCGACGCAGATGCATGCGGCGCTCTGCATTCCCGCGGTGACGGGCGCCTGGCAGTATGAAGGCGGCGGCGCCTTCTTCAACAATTACGCGCTGTGGCATTTCAACGAATCCATCATCGAAGCCCACGAGGCCATCGACAAGTCGACGCGCGCGCTCGACCAGTCGCAGATCGGCCGCATCCTCAGCGGCGATGCCGAAGCCCTGCAGGGCAAGGGCCCGGTCAAGGCGATGCTGATCCAGAACACCAACCCGATGACGGTGGCGCCGGAGCAGGCGCTGGTTCGGCAGGGCTTTGCGCGCGAGGATCTGTTCGTGGCGGTGCACGAGCAGTTCATGACCGAGACGCCGCAAATGGCCGACATCGTGCTGCCGGCGACCATGTTCATGGAGCACGACGATCTCTACTACGGCGGCGGTCACCAGCACATCTCGGTCGGGCCGAAGCTGATCGACCCGCCCGGTGAATGCCGCTCCAACCACGAGGTGTTGCAGGCGCTGGCGCCGCGGCTCGGTGCCAGGCATCCGGGCTTCGAGATGACGCCCCGCGAACTGATCGACGCGACGCTGAAGCTCAGCAACCACGGCGACATTGCCGGCCTCGAAGCCGACATCTGGCGCGACCTGCAACCGGATTTCCGTACCTCGCATTATCTCGACGGCTTCGCCCATGCCGACGGGAAATTCCATTTCAAGGCGGACTGGGCGCATCCGCCGTTCGGCCAGACCATGGGCGATTTCGACAAGATGCCTGATCTGCCGGACCATTGGGCCGTGATCGAGCACACCGACCAGGCCCATCCATTCCGGCTCGCCACCAGTCCCTCGCGCAGCTTCCTCAACACCACCTTCAACGAGACGCCGTCCTCTCAGGCGCGCGAAGGCAAAGCGAGCGTGATGATCCATCCCCTGGATGCGGCCGCGCTCGACATTGCCGACGGCGATGCGGTGACGCTCGGCAACAGCCGCGGCGAGACCACGCTGGCCGCGACGCTGTTCGAGGGCGTGCGGCGCGGTGTGCTGATTGCGGAGTCCGTTCACCCGAACAAGAACCATGTCGGCGGCCGCGGCATCAACATGCTGACGGGTGCGGACACCATCGCCCCGATCGGCGGCGCTGCATTCCACGACAACAAGGTCTGGATCAGGAAAGCGGACGCCTGAGCGCGCCCGGCGATCGCCGCGCAATTTGCGTCGAGGCGCTAAAGCGGCGCCGCGTGACAGTTTGCGCTTGCACCTCTCGCCCGAGCTGCCGCAAATGGCGGCAAACGGAAGCTAAGGAAGCGAGCGTGCCATGACCGACACCACAGCTGTCATCACCGAAAAGCGCGGGCAGGCGTTCTGGATCACCATCAACCGGCCGGAGAAGCGCAACGCGCTGAACGGCGACGTCATCGCCGGCATCAGCAAAGGCTATCGCGATGCGCATGACGACAAGGACGTCCGCGTCATCGTGCTGACGGGCGCGGGCGACAAGGCGTTCTGCGCGGGCGCGGACCTGCAGAACTCCGGCGCGGCGTTCGCGATGGATCATTCCAAGCCGAACGTCGACTATGCCGACCTGCTGCGCCTGTCACAGAACGCGACCAAGCCGGCGATTGCGCGGGTCGGTGGCGTCTGCATGGCCGGCGGCATGGGGCTTTTGTGCATGACCGACATGGCGGTTGCCGCCGACCACGTCGTCTTCGGCCTGCCGGAGGTGAAGGTCGGCGTATTCCCGATGCAGGTGCTGAGCCTGCTCCAGCGCATCGCGCCGCCTCGTCTCGTCAATGAATGGGCGCTGACGGGCGAGCCGTTCGACGCCAAGGCCGCGCAGGCCGCGGGCCTCCTCAACTACGTCGTGCCCACCGCCGAGTTAGATGCCAAGGTCGACTGGCTGATCGGGCGCATCGTGGACAAATCCCCGACCGCGATCCGTCGCGGCAAGTACGCCATGCGCGCGATCGCCTCGATGTCGTTCGACGAGAGCATCGCCTATACCGAAAGCCAGATCGCGCTGCTGGCGATGACCGAAGACGCCAAGGAGGGGTTGAAGGCGTTCAGCGAGAAGCGCAAGCCGGTTTGGACCGGGAGGTAGGGGAGGGCACCGCTCTCGTGTCCCGGACGCGCCGCAACGCG
The DNA here is from genome assembly GCF_049739485.1 of Bradyrhizobium sp. USDA 326. Classification (NCBI taxonomy): domain Bacteria; kingdom Pseudomonadati; phylum Pseudomonadota; class Alphaproteobacteria; order Hyphomicrobiales; family Nitrobacteraceae; genus Bradyrhizobium; species Bradyrhizobium sp. USDA 326. The sequence goes on along the minus strand of NZ_JBMGQA010000001.1, from coordinate 205,040 downwards.
TCAGCGTTGCTGCGCAGAGCCGGGACCCAGGGCGGCACGGGGACATGTAGCGACATGGGCCCCGGCTCTGCACCCCACCGCTAAGGCGCTGCGCTGCGTCCGGGACACGAGAGCAGGGTTTACCAGCTCAGTCCGATTTCAACGAGAATGTAGCCGCATCCCCCGCCGTCATTCCGGGGCGCGCGTAGCGCGAACCCGGAATCCATCGTGCAGCACGCGAAATGGAGAAATGGATTCCGGGCTCGCGCCAAGTGGGCGCGCCCCGGAATGACGATCTCAGCCCGCGTTCGCCTTTAGCCCCGCGGCCTGAATACCCGCGACCGCACAGGCCTCGTCATTGTCCGACGTATCGCCCGACACGCCCACCGCGCCGAGCAGCGTCGTGCCGTCCATGATCAGCACGCCGCCGGGGACCGGTACCAGCGCGCCTTTTGCAATCGTGTTCACGGCGTCGATGAAATACGCCTGCTCCTGCGCACGCTGGAACAGGGCCCGCGAACCCATGCCCATGGCGAGCGCGCCATAGGCCTTGCCGTGCGCGATCTCGGCGCGCATCAGGCTGGTGCCGTCCTGCGCGGCTGCGAGCTTGAGCACGCCGCGCGCGTCCAGGATGGTGACGACCAGCGGCTTCAGCTTGAGCTCGCCGGCTTTCGCGAAGGCGGCGTCGAGGATCTTGCGGGCGGTATCGAGCGTGAGGTCAGCCATGGCTGGGTTCCTTTGCAGCTTGAGAGGAGGAATGGGTTTCGGCGCGATCGAGGCTCATCGCCAGCACGCGCGCGACGTGAAGCGCTTCGCGTTGCGCACCATCGTGGATCTGGTGCCGGCACGAGGTGCCGTCGGCGACGACAAGCGTATCCTGGTCCGCGCGCCGCACGGCGGGCAGCAGCGACAGCTCGGCCATCTCGATCGAGGCGTCATAGGTGTCCGCGCCGTAGCCGAAGGCGCCGGCCATGCCGCAGCAGCTGGACTCGATGGTCTCGACCTTCAGGCCTGGGACGAGGCGCAGCACCTGCTCGACCGGCTTGAAGGCGCCGAAGGACTTTTGATGGCAATGGCCATGCACAATGGCCTTATCGGCGACGGTGCCGAGCGGCAGTTGCAGCCGGCCGGCCTCGGCCTCGCGCACCAGAAATTCCTCAAAGGTGAGGGCGTGGGCGCCGACGGCCTTGGCGTCGTTGTCCTTGCGCAACGAAGCGAGCTCGTCGCGCAGCGTCAAGAGGCAGCTCGGCTCGAGGCCGACGATCGGCACGCCGCGCGCCGCGAAAGGAGCGAAGGCGGCCACCAGCCGGTCGAGCTCGGCCCTGGCTTCGTCAACGAGACCGGCTGACAGGAAGGTGCGGCCGCAGCACAGCGGGCGGCTCCCGCTCACCGGCTTCGGCATGTGCACGCGATAGCCGCCGGCCGCGAGCACGCGCAGCGCAGCGTCGAGGTTCTCGCGCTCATAGATGCGGTTGAAAGTATCAGTGAACAGCACGACCTCGCGGCCCCCCTCAGGCCCGACGCTGTCGGCGGGCGGCACGAACACATCGCTGCGGAAGGCGGGCAGGGCGCGGCGCGCGCTGATGCCGGCAAAGTGCTCGAACAGCTTTCGCAAGAGCGGGCTGCGATTGCGCAAATTGGCCAGCGGCGCGAAACGCGAGGCGAGTCCGGCATAGCGCGGGAGGTAGCCCACAAGCCGATCCCGCAACGTCAGGCCGTGCGTGGCAGCGCGCGCGGCCAGCACCTCGATCTTCATCTTGGCCATGTCGACGCCCGTCGGGCACTCGTGGCGGCAGGCCTTGCAGGAGACGCAGAGTTTCAGCGTTTCCATCATCTCGTCGGAGGCGAGCGCACTGGCGCCGAGCTGGCCGGAGATCGCGAGGCGCAAAGTGTTCGCACGCCCTCGCGTGACGTCCTTCTCGTTGCGCGTGGCGCGGTAGGACGGACACATCACGCCGCCCTCGAGCTTCCGGCAGGCGCCGTTGTTGTTGCACATCTCGACCGCGCCCTGGAAACCGCCGCCCGCGCCGGGATAGGCCGACCAGTCGAGTTTTGTTTTCAGCTCGGCGACGCGATAGTCGGGCTTGAAGCGGAATAGCGAGCGGTCGTCCATCCTGGGCGCATCGACGATCTTGCCGGGATTGAGCACGCCATCGGGATCGAAGCGCTGCTTCACGTGCCTGAAATCGGAGACGAGGCGCTCGCCGAACATGGTCTCGTGAAATTCCGAGCGCACCAGGCCGTCGCCGTGCTCGCCGGAATGCGAGCCCTTGTATTCGCGCACCAGCGCGAAGGCCTCTTCGGCGATGGCGCGCATCGCCTTGACGTCCTTCTCCAGCTTCAGGTTCAGCACCGGACGCACGTGCAGGCAGCCCTCGGAGGCGTGGGCGTACATCGTGCCGCTGGTGCCGTGCTTCGCAAACACCTCATTCAGCCGTGCCGTGTAGTCGGCCAGGTGCGGCAGCGGCACCGCGCAGTCCTCGACGAAGGAGACCGGCTTGCCCTCCTGCTTCATCGACATCATGACGTTGAGACCGGCGGCGCGGAAATCGGCAATGCCGCTCTGCAGCGCGGGCTCGGTGATCTCCACCACGCCCCCCCATTTGCGTTTGTCGTTGTTCCAGCCGAAGCCGAGGTCCCCCATCAGTTCGGCGAGCTGCTTGAGCCGCGCCAGATTGTCCGACTGGTCCTCCTCCGCGAATTCGACCACCAGCACGGCATCCGGATCGCCCTTGATGGCGGCCGAGATAATGGGCCGGAACATCGCGATTTCGCGGCCGAGCGCGATCATGGTGCGGTCGACCAGTTCGACCGCGATCGGCTTGAGTTTCACCAAATGCTGGGCCGCATCCATCGCCTCGTAGAAGCTGCCGAAATGACAGACGCCGAGCGCCTTGTTGCGGATCACGGGCCAGAGCTTCAGCTCGACCTTGGTGGTGAAGGCGAGGGTCCCTTCCGAGCCGACCAAGAGATGCGCCATGTTGTTCGGCGCGTTGCGCGGCACGAGCGCATCCAGATTATAGCCGCCGACGCGGCGTTGCACCTTTGGGAAACGCGCGGCGATCTCGTCGGCCTCGCGGGTGCCAAGGTCGAGCATGTCGCGGAACAGGGCGCGGGTGCTGTCGCCGGCCTCGAGGTCGGAGAGATCGCGCGCGACCTCGCCAAAACGGCTCAGCGTGCCATCGGCGAGGGCGGCCTCCATCGACAGCGTGTTGTCGCGCATCGTGCCGTAGCGAAGCGAGCGGCCGCCGCAGGAATTGTTGCCGGCCATGCCGCCGATGGTGGCGCGGGAGGCCGTGGAGACGTCGACCGGAAACCACAGGCCGTGCTTTTTGAGCTGGCGGTTGAGGTCGTCGAGCACGATGCCGGGCTCGACCACGCAGGTGCGGGCTTCGATGTCGAGCGACAGGATCCGGTTCAGATGCTTGGAGAGATCGACCACCAGCCCGTCGTTGACGGTCTGGCCGCATTGCGAGCTGCCGCCGCCGCGGGGGGTGACCTTCAGCCCCTCGTCACGGGCGATCGCCAGTGCCCGCAAGGCCTCGTCCATGGTCTTGGGGACGACCACGCCTGTCGGCATGATCTGATAGAACGAGGCGTCGGTGGCGTAGCGGCCGCGGCTGAAGGGGTCGAACAGGACGTCACCGGTCAATTCCGACCGCAGGCGCCGTTCGAGCGAGGAGGCGTTCGTCATCCCTGATCCCGGACTGACCCAGTAAGGCTCAGCCTTGCTGAGTTATTCATTATGGTTCCTGACCGATTATATTGTGAATGCAAAATGAGCAAGCCGGACGCCCTCAGGGCGAGGCCGGCGCGTCCTCTCGGGGCTCGGTCAGGTGCTCGATCGCCGCCGTCCGCTTGTTGCGCAGGTGCTGGAATAGGATGTCGCTGAGCTCGCTTGCGGCGCGGCGGCGCAGCGCATCGAGGATGGCCTCATGCTCGCGCATCGCTTCCGCCCAGCGCTGCCGTTTGCGGGCGAAATTGGCGGAGTAGCGGACGCGGCGAATGCGGCCGGCAAAGTTGGCGTAGGCGGTCTTCAGCGTCTCGTTGCGCGCGGCCGCGACGATGCTCTCATGGATGCGCTGGTTGGTCTGGAAATAGCAGTGCATGTCGCGATGCAGATAATGGCCGTACATCTCGTAATGCAGCTGCTCGATCGCGGTGATTTCCGCATCCGTAATGGCCTCGCAGGCGAGGCGTCCGGCGAGACTCTCCAGCCCTGCCATCATGTCGAACAGCTCTTCGAGGTCGCGCTGGCTGAGCTGGCGCACCCGCGCGCCGCGGTTGGGCAACAGCTCGATCAGCCCCTCGGCGGCGAGCACCTTCAACGCCTCACGTAGGGGCGTGCGGGAGATGCCGAGCATCTCGCAGAGCTGCCGCTCGGGAACGCGCCCGCCCTCGGGAATGTTGCCTTCAACCACGTAGTCGCGCAGCCGCAGCAGGGTCTCGCCATGGAGCGAGGCCTCGTGACGGTTCTCCTGGCGGACGCCGCCGTTGCCGGTTGGCGGGGTGATCGGGGCCCCGGTGTCGGGAATCGTGGATTTCATTTGGAGTACAGTAGTTTGCCCGTTTGGTTGCGTCGATGTTCACAATCGAATACCAGATTTCGATTGAATTGACAAAAAATGAATGCAAAATGGCCGGCGGAGCCGGCCATAACCCGCCGACAGGGAGTTTTCATGCATCAGGGGCGCCATTTCCTTCAGATTCCGGGCCCGAGCCCGGTCCCCGAGCGCGTCCTGCGCGCGATGGATATGCCTGTCATTGATCACCGCGGCGCCGAATTTGGCGAACTCGGTCGGACCGTCCTCGAAGGCAGCCAGAAGATCTTCCAGACCAAGGGGCCGGTGGTGATCTTCCCTTCATCGGGGACCGGCGCCTGGGAAGCAGCGATCGTCAATACGCTGTCGCCGGGCGACAAGGTGCTGATGGTCGAGACCGGCCATTTCGCCGCCATGTGGCGGCAGATGGCGGGGCGCTTCGGCGTCGAGGTCGATTTCGTCCCAGGCGACTGGCGCCGCGGCGCCGATCCCGCGGTGATCGAGGCCAAGCTAGCTGAGGATACCGCGTGCGCGATCAAGGCCGTGATGGTTGTGCACAACGAGACCTCGACCGGCGCGACCAGCCGCATCTCCGAGATCCGCGCCGCGATCGACCGCACGGGCCACCCCGCGCTGCTGATGGTCGACACCATCTCCTCGCTCGGCTCGGTCGACTATCGCCACGACGAGTGGAAGGTCGATGTCAGCGTCAGCTGCTCGCAGAAGGGTTTCATGCTGCCGCCCGGCCTCGGCTTCAACGCGATCTCGGAGAAGGCGCTCACCGCGTCCAAGACCAACAAGATACCGCGCTCCTATTTCGATTGGGAGGAGATGCTCAAGCCCAATGCCAAGGGCTTCTTCCCCTATACGCCCGCGACCAACCTCCTCTACGGCCTGCGCGAGGCGATCACGATGCTGCTCGAGGAGGGACTCGACAATGTTTTTGCGCGGCATCAGCGCTTGGCAGCCGCGACGCGGGCCGCCGTCAACCATTGGGGTCTCGAAGTGCTCTGCCAGGAGCCCTCCGAGTTCTCGCCGGTGCTCACCGCGGTGCTGATGCCGCCGGGGCATGACGCCGATCAGTTCCGGAAAGTGGTGCTCGACAATTACAACATGTCGCTCGGCTCGGGCCTGTCGAAGGTCGCCGGCAAGGTCTTTCGCATCGGTCACCTCGGCGAATGCAACGCGCTGACGTTGCTCGGCGCGCTCACCGGCGTCGAGATGGGCCTGTCGGTCGCTGGCGTGCCGCATCGCTCCGGCGGTGTCGACGTCGCGATGAAGCTCCTGGAGCAGCGCCCGCAGGGCAATGCCTCGCCGCATCTGAAGATCGTCGGCACGTAAGGTGGTCGCGACGCGCGGCGGTGGAGGGGGCAGGCCGGCCGTTTTGCGCGGACGGCCCGTTTTGGAGGAGAGGACAAGCCGGTCAAATGGTGCTATTCGGCGCCCACCAAAACCAAGGCTAGACCGGGAAGGACGCCGATGACCGTGCATACTGGAAGGCATTTCCTACAGATTCCAGTGACCGACCAACGTGCCCGACCGGGTGCTGCGGGCGATGGACATGCCGACGCTGGACCATCGCGGTCCGGAGTTCGCCGAGCTCGGTTTCGCCGTTCTCGCTGCGATGCAGCGCGTGTTCCGCACCAAGCAGCCCGTGATCATCTTCCCCTCGTCCGGCACCGGCGCCTGGGAAGCGGCGATGGTCAATGTGTTCGCGCCAGGCGACAAGGTCCTGATGTGCGAGACCGGCCAGTTCGCCGTGCTGTGGCGCGGCATCGCCGACAAGTTCAAGCTCGACGTCGACTTCATTCCGAGCGACTGGCGCCATGGCGCCGATCTCGCCGAGATCGAGAAGCGCCTTGCCGCCGACAAGCAGCACACGATCAAGGCGGTCTGCGTCGTCCACAACGAGACCTCGACCGGCTGCGTGACGCCACCGCTGGACGTGCGCAAGCTGCTCGACCGCACGAACCATCCGGCGCTGCTGATGGTCGACACCATCTCCGGCCTCGGCTCGATGGAATATGAGCACGATGCCTGGGGCATCGACGTCTCGGTCGCGGGCTCGCAGAAGGGCCTGATGCTGCCGCCCGGCCTCGGCTTCAACGCCGTCTCCGAGAAGGCGCTTGCCGCGGCCAAGGCCAATCCCGGCATGCGCTCCTATTGGGACTGGCAGGAGGTCATCAACTTCAACAAGCTCGGAACCTTCCCCTACACGCCCGCAACCAACCTGCTCTATGGCCTGCGCGAAGCGGTCAGGATGCTGGAAGAGGAGGGGCTGGAGAACGTCTGGTCCCGCCACAAGCGCCACAGCGCGGCGACGCGCGCTGCGGTCAAGGTCTGGGGCCTGGAAACACAGTGCGCCGATCCCGCCGCGCATTCGCCGGCGCTGACCGGTGTGCGCGTGCCGGAAGGTCACGATGCCGACGCCTTCCGCAAGGTCGTGCTGGAGAACTTCGACATGTCGCTCGGCACCGGCCTGAACAAGGTCAAGGGCAAGGTCTTCCGCATCGGTCATATCGGCCATTTCAACGATCTGATGCTGATGGGCACGCTTGCCGGCGTCGAGATGGGCCTGGATCTTGCAAAGATCCCGCACCGGAGCGGCGGTGTGTTGGCGGCCATGGACGTCCTGAAGGGACGCGACGCGGTGCCGATGGCCAAGGCCCAGGTGGCTTGATCCATCTAACTTGAAGAAAGAGATTGCGCGATGAACGCACCGACGACCGCCAATGAAGACCTGCTCTACTCCGTCACGGACGGCATCGCGCGGATCACCTTCAACCGCCCGCAGGCGCGCAACGCGATGACCTTCGCCATGTATGACCGCATGGCGGAGATCTGCCAGGAGATCAACGCCGATCGTTCGATCAAGGCGCTGATCCTGACCGGCTCCGGCGACAAGGCGTTCGCCTCCGGCACCGACATTTCGCAATTTCGCGCCTTCAAGACCGCGCAGGATGCGCTCGACTACGAAGCGCGGATCGACCGCGTGCTCGGCACGCTCGAGCAGTGCCGCGTTCCGGTGATTGCGGCCATTGCCGGAGCCTGCACCGGAGGCGGCGCCGGCATCGCGGCCTGCTGCGACCTGCGCATCGGCACCGAGACGACGCGGATGGGTTTTCCAATCGCGCGCACGCTCGGCAACTGCCTGTCGATGTCCAACATCAGCCGCGTCGTCGCGCTGGTCGGCCCCGCTCGCACCAAGGACATGATTTTCAAGGCGCGCCTCGTCGAGGCGCAGGAAGCGCTGGCGCTCGGCCTGCTCAACGAGGTCGTGCCCGACGTGGAGACGCTGCAACGTCGCGCCGACGAGACCGCAAAGCTCGTTGCCAGCCACGCGCCGCTCACACTGGAAGCGACCAAGGAAGCGGTGCGCCGCATCCGTCGCACGCTATCGCGCGAGGAGGGCGAGGACCTGATCCTGAAGGCCTATATGAGCGAAGATTTCCGCGAAGGCATGGACGCCTTCCTCAACAAGCGGACGCCCATCTGGAAGGGCAGGTAGAAGCGTCATGAGCTTTCGGCTTCGTCAGTCGAAAGTCATATGCGTTGAATTGCCAGTCTGCTTGAACTCGTCAATATTAGTCCGCACAATGCAGGGATAGAATTCTCCGCACTATAAAGCCAAAAAAACATCAGGGGGCGAAACTCGTGCGAATTCCAGTGAAAACCGTCGGCGCCGCGGTGGCGCTGTTGTTGAGCACGCCGGCCATCGCCGGCTGGGAACCGACGAAGCCCGTCGAGATTGTGGTTGCGGCGGGCGCGGGCGGCGCCTCCGACCAGATGGCGCGGATGATGCAGGCCGCGATCCAGAAGAACAATCTGATGAAGCAGCCGATGGTCGTCTCGCTCAAGGGCGGTGCTTCGGGCGCGGAAGCGCTGATGTACATGAAATCCAGCGAGGGCGACCCGAACAAGGTGCTGATCGCCTATTCGCTCATCTACATGCTGCCGCTATCGGCCAAGATCCCCTTCAACTGGCGTGAGCTGACCCCGGTTTCCGTGGTTGCGCTCGATCAGTTCGTTCTCTGGGACAACAGTGCGGGTCCCAAGACGGTGAAGGAGTTCGTTGCAGCCGCGAAGGCCGCGAGCGCGCCGTTCAAGATGGGCGGCACCGGCTCCAAGCGCGAGGATCACGTGCTGACCGTGTTCCTGGAGCAGAAGACCGGCGCGAAATTCTCCTATCTGCCCTACAAGTCCGGCGGCGAGGCCGCGACCCAGCTGGTCGGCAACCACACCGAAGCAAACGTCAACAATCCATCTGAAAATCTCGAAGTCTGGCGCGCTGGCCAGGTACGCCCGCTCTGCGTGTTCGACAAGGAGCGCATCTCCTACACCAGCAAGGTGACGGACACCCAGTCCTGGGCCGACATTCCGACCTGCAAGGAGGAGGGCGTCGACGTTCAGTATCTGATGCTGCGCGCGATGTTCCTGCCCGGCAAGGTCACGCCGGAGCAGCAGGCGTTCTATGTCGATCTGTTCCATAAGGTGACACAGACCGCGGAATACAGGGAATACATGGAGAAGCAGGCGCTGAAGCCGATCTTCCTCACCGGCAAGGACATGCTGCAGTTCCTCGAGGAGGACGATGCGCTGAACAAGTCGCTGATGACGGAAGCCGGTTTCGTCGCGAAGTAGCGCTCTTTTCTCCCTCTCCGCGTTCTTACGGAGAGAGGGTCGGGGTGAGGGGCTCTCTCCGCGAGTCTGACTTTCACCTCCCTGCGGAGACTTCGCCTCATCCCAGCCCTCTCAGCGCGAGTGTCGCTCGTCGCGGCCCCGCAAGCGGCAAGAGGGAGAATTGACGCACTGCGTCCCTTACAGAGCCCATGTCCCAAACCGATATTGAAATCATCGTCGAGGATCCGACCGCTCCCGAGGACGACTCCCCCTCCGTCGTCTCCTCCAGCACGATCGAGATCGTGGTCTGCCTCCTCCTGCTCGCGCTCGCCGTCACGCTCGGCTACGACAATTGGCGCACCGGCGCGTCCTGGGATGCGACCGGGCCAGAGCCCGGTTACTTCCCGTTCTATCTCTCCATCATCCTCGGCGGCGGCAGCCTCTACGGCCTGGTCGCGGCGCTGGTTTCGCACCGCGCCGCGCGCGAGTCCTTCGTCACGCGTGCGCAGGGCCGGCGCGTGCTGGCGGTGTTCGTGCCGACCTTGCTATTCTGCCTGGCGACGCAGTTCCTCGGCCTCTATGTCGCGAGCTTCCTCCTGATCGCGGGCTTCATGCGGCTCGTCGGCAAGATCGCGCTGTGGAAGTCGCTGCTCACCGCTGTTGTGTTCACGGCGATCATGTTCGTCACCTTCGATATCGCCTTCGACGTCATCATGCCGAAAGGGCCGCTCGAAGCGGCCCTCGGCCGCTAGGCGGGCGCGCGCGATGGAAGCTCTCGGGCTCCTGCTCCACGGCTTTGCCGTCCTGCTGACATGGAAGACGCTCGTGTTGATGATGGTCGGGCTGGTGCTCGGCATCTTCGTCGGCGTGCTGCCTGGGCTCGGCGGCCCCAATGGCGTCGCGATCCTGTTGCCGCTCACCTTCACGATGGACCCGACCTCGGCGATCGTGATGCTGTCCTGCATCTATTGGGGCGCGCTGTTCGGCGGCGCGATCACCTCGATCCTGTTCAACATCCCGGGCGAAGCCTGGTCGGTCGCGACCACATTCGACGGCTATCCGATGGCGCAGCAGGGCAGGGCGGCGGAGGCGCTGACTGCGGCGTTCACCTCCTCCTTCATCGGCTCGCTGGTCGCGGTGCTGCTGATCACGTTCCTTGCGCCGATGATCTCGTCCTTTGCGCTGAAGTTCGGCCCGCCGGAGTTTTTCGCGGTCTATCTGTTGACCTTTTGCTCTTTCGTCGGCCTCGGGCGCGAGGCCAAGCACAAGACGGTCATCTCGATGTCGCTGGGGCTGCTGCTGGCCGGCATCGGCATGGATACCGTGTCGGGCAATCTGCGGATGACGTTCGGCTCGCCCGAGTTGCTTCGCGGCATCAACTTCCTGGTCGCCGTCATCGGCCTGTTCGGCATCAGCGAGATCCTGCTGACGATGGAGGAGCGGCTGGCGCTGCGGGGGCATGCGGCGGGCATTTCGCTGCGCGTCGTGCTCAGCGTCTGGAAGGACCTGCCGAAATACTGGGTGACGCTGCTGCGCTCCTCCTTCATCGGCTGCTGGCTCGGCATCACCCCCGGAGGCGCGATCGCGGCCTCGTTCATGGGCTACAACCTCGCCAAGCGCTTCGCCAAGGAGCCCGAAAGCTTCGGCAAGGGCCGCATCGAGGGCGTGTTCGCGCCGGAGACGGCAGCGCACGCCTCCGGCACCTCGGCCCTGCTGCCGATGCTTGCGCTCGGCATCCCCGGCTCGGGCACTGCTGCGATCCTGCTCGGCGGCCTGATGGTGTGGGGGCTCAATCCGGGACCGCTGCTGTTCGTCGAACACAAGGACTTCGTCTGGGGCCTGATCGCTTCGATGTATCTCGGCAACGTCGTCGGTCTCGTCCTTGTGCTGACGACAGTGCCGATCTTCGCCTCGATCCTGCGCGTGCCCTTTGCCGCGGTGGCGCCGATGATCGTGGTGTCCTGCGCGATCGGCGCCTATGCGATCCAGAACGCGATGTTCGACATCTGGCTGATGCTCGGCTTCGGCGTAGTCGGCTACGTCTTCAAGAAGATCGGCATTCCCTTGGCGCCGTTCACCCTCGCGCTCGTGCTGGGCAACCGCGCCGAGGATGCCTTTCGCCTGTCGATGATCGGCTCCGGCGGGACCTTGAAGGTGTTCTGGTCGAACGGTCTGGTCGGTTCGATCACGACGCTGGCGATCGTGCTGCTGTTCTGGCCGGTCATCGACGGTGTGCTTGCTCGTGTCGGACTGACACAGGGGGCGAGAGCGACATCGCAATAAGCCGGACTGCCCTAGGTTGAATTGATTGCGGCGGGTCGTTCACCTCTCCCGCTTGGCTTGCGGGAGAGGTCGGCACGTTCCGGGCGATGCGAAGCATCGTCCCGCGCGCCGGGTGAGGACTTTCTCCTCTTGGGGATCGTCCCATTGCGGAAGCATCCTCTTCCCAGCCCCGTCCCGCAAGCAAGCGCGAGAGGGAGCGCACCAGAGAGGCTTCGTGCTTCAACGGCCGAAGGGCTGATGGTGTCAAAGTCAGCGATACTCACACCACCTTGGCGTCCCTGAGCCCCGCGATCTCGTCGGCGCCGAAACCGAACTCCTTCAGCACCTCGTCGGTCTGCTCGCCGAATTCCGGCGGCCGCGCCACCATCCTGCTCGGCGTGCGCGACAGCGTCACGGGCTGACCGATCAGGCGGATATGGCGGCCCTCGTCGTTCGGCACGTCCTGCGCAATGCCGAGATGCTTCACCTGCGCGTCGTCGAACATCTGGTCGATGGCGTAGATGGGACCGCAGGGCACACCGGCGTCGTTGAGTTCGCGGACCCAGGTCTCGGTCGACTTCGTCACGGTGCGCTTCTCGATCTCGGCGTTGAGGGCATCACGGTTCTTGGAGCGGGCAGGGGCTGTTGCGTAGTCGGGGTGGCCAAAGAGCTCCGGCGCACCGATCGCCTGCGCGCAACGCTCCCAGATCCGCCCGCCGGTGGTCGCGATGTTTATGTAGCCGTCGGAGGTCCTGAACACGCCGGTGGGGATGCTGGTCGGGTGGTTGTTGCCGGCCTGCCGGGCGACCTCCTTCTCCATCAGCCAGCGCGCGGCCTGGAAGTCGAGCATGAAGATCTGGGCCTGGAGCAGCGAGGTCTGCACCCACTGGCCCTTGCCGGAGACCTCGCGTTCGAGCAGCGCGGTGAGGATGCCCATGGCGCAGAACAGGCCGGCGGTGAGGTCGGCGACCGGAATGCCGACCCGCATCGGGCCTCCGCCCGGCGCGCCGGTGATCGACATCAGCCCGCCCATGCCTTGCGCGATCTGATCGAAGCCGGGGCGCTTATGGTAGGGGCCGTCCTGGCCGAAGCCGGAGATGCTGCCATAGACGATGCGCGGGTTGATCGCGGCGAGGCTGTCATAGTCGATGCCGAGCTTCTTCTTCACGTCGGGACGGAAGTTCTCGACCACGACGTCGGCCTTGGCGGCCAGGCGCTTGAATACGGCGAGTCCGCGCTCGTCCTTCAGGTTCAGCGTCATCGCCCGCTTGTTGCGGTGCAAATTCTGGAAGTCGGAACCCCGCCGGGGGCCGCCCGGCTGCTCACCGCCGGCATCCTCGGTGAGTGCGTCGATCTTGACGACATTGGCGCCCCAGTCCGCGAGCTGCCGCACGCAGGTGGGCCCAGAACGGACGCGGGTCAGGTCGAGCACGGTGAAACGCGACAGGGCTTCCGAGGCATGCGGAAAGGGCATTTTGAGCGGCTCCGGGACAGATTGCGGGGCTACCATAGTGCCGAAAGCCCTTGCGGCAACCCTGGTCCAATGCGGATGCTGCCTGCCGAAATGCCATGCCTGACGCGGCTTTGCTGCGCTGCGCAAAGGCTCAGCGCGACAGGCGCTTCAGTTCCGCGCGCGCCTGCTCGGCCGAGGGATCGTCGCCGTGGCGCGCAATGAAGAGCTCGAAGGCTTCCCGCGTTCCCTTCCGGCGGGCGGCTTCGTATTCCTCTGCCACCGCGACGGCAGGATCGCGGGCCATTGGCATGGAGGGCGCGCGCGCCGCCTTGCCGTTGTCATCCGCGTTGGCGTTTTGCACCATGACGGGCAGTCCTCCGAGGGTGATGTGACCGAATCCGGCGAGCGTCATCAGCGCTCCCAGCAGACCGGCCGAGGATGAACGTCGTCTCATGAAAGCCTGCAAATGACGATGCCGTGGGAACCAAGCTCTTGTTCCTGTCCGTAGGACTACGGAATTTGATGGCTGACGAGTCCTTATGAAATGGAACGAACGCCGCTGCCCAAATTAAACCAAACGTTTAACTCTCAAGCTAGAATCATGTGCCTTCGCCGCGAATTTGCGACGCTTTGCTCTGGAGAGTCGATTGGCCACCGCTGTTTACGTCAGTGCCACCAATAACGCCGAAATCGACGGCCTGCTGTCGGGCTATAAATGGTCCGGCGCGATCACCTATAGTTTTCCCGACGCACCCAGCGACTATTCCAATCCTTATTACGGTGGCAGCAGCGAGCCGACCACCTCGGGCTTTGCCTCGGCACCCACGCAGATACAGGCCGCAATCAATTACGCAATCGGACTGATCCTCAGCTACACCAACGCCGACATCCAATATGCCGGCACGAACGGTGCCGATATCATGATCGCGCAGTCGCCGGCGGCCAATCCGACCGCCTACGCCTACTATCCCGGCAATTATGCGTCCGGCGGCGACATCTGGTTCGGCACCCAATACGATTTCTCGCTGGCTAAGCTCGGCAATTACTACTTCACCACCGCGCTGCACGAGCTCGGCCATGCCGTGGGTCTCAAACACAGCCAGGAGACCGGTGGCCCCGCCAACGTCGCGGTGCCGAGCGCGCATGACGACAGCGAATACACCGTCATGAGCTATCGCAGCTATGTCGGCGCTTCGACCACGAGCGGCTACACCAACGAAGCGTACGGGTATCCGCAGACCTACATGGCCAACGATATCCTCGCGCTCCAGACCATGTACGGCGCGGACTTCGCGACCCAGAGCAGCAACACCGTCTACACCTGGAATCCGACCACCGGGCAGGAGTTCATCAACGGGGTCGGGCAGCTCGCACCGGGCGGAGGCGTCGGCGGCTCGGCCAACCGCATCTACGAGACCGTCTGGGATGGCGGCGGCGTCGATACCTACGACCTGTCGAACTACACGACGGGCCTGAGCATCAATCTCAATCCCGGCGCCTCGTCGGTGTTCTCCTCCGTGCAGCTGGCCTATCTCGGCAATGGCCATTACGCGTCGGGCAACGTCTACAACGCCTATCTCTACAATGGCGATGCGCGTTCCTACATCGACAACGCCATCGGCGGGTCCGGCAACGATACGATTGTTGGCAATGCCATCGCCAACATGCTGAACGGCGGTGGCGGCAGCGATACGATCACCGGCGGTGCGGGGAACGATACCATCAATGGCGGTTCGGGCACCGACACGGCGGTGTATTCGGGCGGCCAAGCCAATTATACGATTTCGTACAACACGGCGGCACAGACCTTCACCCTGACTGACCTGCGCGGTGGCTCACCCGACGGCACCGATACCGTTGCCGCGGTCGAGTATTTCCGGTTCGCGGATGGCACGGCCGGTAGCGCCAGCCTGACGACGACTGTGCTCGAGACGTTCGGGGCGACCAGCGTGATTCTGTCTGGCGGCAACTACCACCTGGACAGCATCTCGACCGGCACTGGACCTGTCCTGAAATATGCGGGATCTGCGGTGATCGCGGCAAAGTGGGGTGTGTGGACGGTCATTGGCGCGGAGCAGGTGTCGGGCGGCGGCTACGACGTGGTCTGGAAGAGTTCATCGAACCAGCACTATTCGGTGTGGAGCACGGACGCCAATGGCAACTTCCTGACCACGCTCGCGGCGGCCCCCGAAGTGCTTGGGTCCGATCCGTCTCTGAAAGCGCTGGAGCCGACGCTCCAGCAGGATCTCAATGGCGATGGCACGATTGGCGTGCCGGCCGTCAGTGACACCACGATCGAGACGTTCGGGTCGACCAGCGTGGTCCTGTCCGGCGACAACTACCACCTGAACAACATCTCGAGCGGCACCGGACCTGTCCTGAAATATGCGGGGTCTGCGGTGGTCGCGGCGAATTGGGGTGTGTGGACGGTCATTGGCGCCGAGCAGGTGTCGGGCGGCGGCTACGACGTCGTCTGGAAGAGTTCATCGAACCAGCATTATTCGGTGTGGAGCACGGACAGCAACGGCAACTTCCTGACCACGCTCGCCGCGGCCTCCGAAGTGCTCGGGTCCGATCCGTCTCTGAAAGCGCTGGAGCCGACGCTCCAGCAGGATCTCAACGGCGATGGCACGATTGGCGTGCCTGCCGTCAGTGACACCACGATCGAGACGTTCGGGTCGACCAGCGTGGTCCTGTCCGGCGACAACTACCACCTGAACAGCATCTCGAGCGGCACCGGACCTGTCCTGAAATATGCGGGGTCTGCGGTGGTCGCGGCGAATTGGGGCGTGTGGACGGTCATTGGCGCCGAGCAGGTGTCGGGCGGCGGCTACGACGTCGTCTGGAAGAGTTCATCGAACCAGCATTATTCGGTGTGGAGCACGGACAGCAACGGCAACTTCCTGAGCACGCTCGCCGCGGCGTCCGAAGTGCCCGGGTCCGATCCGTCTCTGAAAGCCCTGGAGCCGACGCTCCAGCAGGATCTCAATGGCGATGGCACGATTGGCGTGCCGGCCGTCAGTGACACCACGATCGAGACGTTCGGGTCGACCAGCGTAGTCCTGTCCGGCGACAACTACCACCTGAACAGCATCTCGAGCGGCACCGGACCTGTCCTGAAATATGCAGGGTCTGCGGTGGTCGCGGCGAATTGGGGCGTGTGGACGGTCATTGGCGCCGAGCAGGTAGCGGGCGGCGGCTACGACGTCGTCTGGAAGAGTTCATCGAACCAGCATTATTCGGTGTGGAGCACGGACAGCAACGGCAACTTCCTGAGCACGCTCGCCGCGGCCTCCGAAGTGCTCGGGTCCGATCCGTCTCTGAAAGCCCTGGAGCCGACGCTCCAGCAGGATCTCAACGGCGATGGCGCCGTCGGCGCTGCGCCGCCCAGTGACAGTGCTCTCGTGTTCAAGTTCGATGAGGCGCCACTGTCCGGCCCGCCGGAGGCGCCAGATCCGATGCCCGGGTGGGTTGGCGCGGAGGTCACGTCCGCGCCGTCGATGCCCGCTGAGGCGGTGGTAAATCAGGATGTTCCCGTACCCGTCAGCCCCGTTGACCTTCTCCACGATCTGCACGGCAGCGGTTTGCTGCTCGCTTGACGCCAGTGCGGCCTTCGAGTCAGCCGCGATCGGAGATGGCTGATGATGTCGGACGGCTCGCTGATGGCGAACAGGCTCGCTGCGGACGAGAGACGTTGCGAGCCGGATCAGGCGATTTCGAGCGAGTGCTTGAAATAGGCGATCGTCTCCTTCAGCCCGTCCTCGAGCGCGACCTTGGGCTCCCAGTTCAGGACAGCCTTCGCCTTGGCGAGGTCGGGCTGGCGCTGACGCGGGTCATCCTGCGGCAGCGGCTTGAACTCGAGCCGGGAGCGCGAGCCGGTGAGCTTGATGACCTTCTCGGCGAGCTCGCGGATGGTGAACTCGGAATTGTTGCCGAGATTGATCGGTCCGGTGACGTCTTCTGCACTCACCATCAACCGCATGATGGCCTCGACGAGGTCGTCGACATAGCAGAATGAGCGGGTCTGACCGCCGTCGCCGAACACGGTGATCGGCTCGCCCTTGAGCGCCTGGACGATGAAGGACGACACCACGCGACCGTCGTTGGGCTGCATGCGCGGGCCGTAAGTGTTGAAGATGCGCGCGACCTTGATCGGCAGGCCATGCTGACGCCAATAGTCGAAGAACAACGTCTCGGCGCAGCGCTTGCCTTCGTCGTAGCAGGAGCGGATGCCGATGGGATTGACGTTGCCCCAGTAATCCTCGGTCTGCGGATGGATCAGCGGATCGCCATAGACCTCGCTGGTGGAGGCCTGGAAGATGCGCGCCTTGAGTCGCTTGGCGAGCCCCAGCATGTTGATGGCGCCGTGCACCGAGGTCTTGGTGGTCTGCACGGGATCGCGCTGGTAGTGGATCGGCGAGGCCGGGCAGGCCAGGTTGAAGATCGCGTCCACCTCGATGTAGAGCGGGAAGGTGACGTCGTGCCGGACAGCCTCGAACAGCGGATTTGCGATCAGATGCGCAATGTTGCGCCGGCTGCCTGTGAAATAATTGTCCGCGGACACCACCTCGGCTCCCGAACTAAGCAGTCGCTCGCAAAGGTGCGATCCGATAAACCCGGCTCCCCCGGTCACGAGGATGCGGCTGTTCCTGTAGTTTTCAAACGGCATGATCGGTTCCAGATTGTTCGCAAGGGAGCGGCTGAGTGGTATCGGCAACGGCCGGACTCGCCAATAGCCAAATGCCTTGGATCGAGGTATCTAAACACCTCTACTGCGCATGGGGTTGTTTTCGCGCTTTTTACACGGTGGGCGCGCCGGGGGGGCCGCGATCAGCCTAGAATTCCCGCCGCTTCAACCAGGCCCGCACGCCCCAATGGCCGAAGCACCAGGCCGATCGGACCAGGGAGAGGTGCTCGACATTGCGGTAGATCTGCCAGACCCATTTGGCCGAGCGCATCGGGCGGCTCGACACTGAGGACCCCCTGACGCGGTAACGAGCAAGATCCTCGTTGAGGCCGTATGCGGTATGGCCGCGCTTGAGGATCGAGAGCCACAGGCAGAAATCGTCGTAACCCTCGTTCTTCATCGCGATGGGGCCTGAGATCTCACGATCGACCATCGCGGTCAGAGTCGCGATCGCGGTGTTCTTCAGGAGTTGCCCGTAAGTGAGCGAGGCCGGCACCTCGATCAGCCGTCCGGTGACGGTGCTGGTCTCGTTGATGCGGCGGAAGGCGGTGTAGCTCAGCGCCGCCTGCTTCGCCTTCGCGAAGGCGAGCTGCCGCTCCAGCTTTTCGGGCAGCCACAGATCGTCGCTGTCGAGGAAGGCGAGATAGCGGCCCTGCGCCCGGTCGATCGCGGCCTGGCGCGCCAGCGCCGGCCCGCCGTTCTTCGCCTGCCGGATCAGCTTGACGCGGGGATCGCGCTCGCCGATGTCAGCGATGATCTGCGGTGTCCTGTCGGTCGAGCAGTCGTCGGCGATCAGGAGCTCCCAATCGGAGAAGCTCTGGCTCTGCACCGAGCGGATGGTCTCCTCGATCAGACCTTCGACGTTCCAGGATGGGGTGATGATCGAGACGAGCGGCATGACGGGTCCGTTCAATGCGCGCGAGCGGGCTCGGCGATCGCGGCGCACAAGGAGGCCGCGAACGTGTCGAGCAGCTTGGGATCGCTGATATAGAGTTCGCCCGGATAAGACTTGCGCCAGGCCGATTCGAAATAGGGTGCGCCCTTGGCTGGATCGAATGGGCCGGCGGAGAGCGCCTCGCGCAGCCGCGCGGGCACGTCCGCCAGTCGGTCGACCGCGTAGACCAGCGGGCAGGAGCGATAGAACGCATCGCCCATCACCACGACCGGCTTGCCGAGCAGCAAGGCCTCGGCGCCCGATTTGCTGTTGACGGAGATGACCGCATCGGCGCGGTTGAGCACTGTGTAATTGTTGGTCTGTGGCGGCAGCAACACGAAATTGTCGAAGCGGCGCGCCAGCTCGAACAGGCGATCGGCCGAGATCGCACCGATCTGGGCGGGGTGTTCCTTCACCACCAGCACATGCGAGTCCGGAATCGTCCGCAGCAGGAAATCGACGGTCGCGACCTGGTCGAGATAATCGGGCGAGCGCAGCGTCAGCGCCATGTCGGCCGGAACGTGGAATGGATAGTAGACGAAGGGCGCCCCGGGGATCGGCTTGTAGAGCTTGCGCAGCCGCGTCGCGTTGAGCGCCATCGCCGCGTGCACGCGGGCGTGACGCAGATTGTGTCCGAACTCCTGATGCTTACCGAGCGCGAATTGGTCCCACAGCTTTTCGGAGAGGCGGCGGGCGTTGCGCAGGTTCACGACCTTCTTGAAGGCCGCCGAATAATGATGCTGGTCTTTTTTGGGGATGACGATCGCCCGCTGCTTCAGCGTGTCGTCGAGATAGGCGCGTACCTCTGCCGACACCGTATCCGCCGGTGTCGGCATCACGTCGGGCGCGGCGAGACTGTCGGGCGTGAAATACATCCGGCCACGAAAGAACGATGGCTCGATGAACCAGTTGCGGATGTTGCGACGCCTGGCGGCGTAGAAGCTCGCGATGACGGAGAGGAAGCCCCCGAGCTCCTGAACCAGCTCGACGCGCTTGCCCTGCGTGTCCAGGCGGTCGAGCAACGCCTCCATCGCGTTGGCATAGATCATGAACCGCCGGCGAAGCGCGGCGGTGTCGCGGATGCCGAACGTGAACCGCTCATGGCTGAACAGGAAATTGGTCCCGTCGAGTCCGTAGGCGACGACGCGCGCGTCGAACGCGCGGCGATCGTCGGGCGACGGACCGGTCTTGAGGCCGTCGCGATACATGTTCGTGACCGGCACGCCTTCTGCCGCCGACATCTCGGCGCTGCGATCGTCAAAGGCGAGCAATTCGACGTCGTTGCCTGCCGCACGCAGCCGCTGCGCGACCGGAATCCAGAACCGGGTCTGGTATTCGGCAAGCGTGGTGATGAGAATGGTCTTTGCGGATGTGGTCATGACTCTATCGGGCGGGTTCGATGGCGATGCTCGCGAGCGGCAGGCCTGTCGTCGCGCAGTGCGCGCGTCTTGCGGTGAATTGCGCCGGGCTCGCACGGTCATGAGTTGCGATACGCTGCAGCAGGGTTTTGACGAAGACCGGCCCGATCTGCTTGTCACGCCGGGCCGGGTTGAACCGGCTGCGCAGCCGTTCCGTCACGGCCGATCCGAGCGCGGCGCTGGCAGCGCCTTTGACGATCTGACCGACACTCGGCTTGTCGCGCGTGCCCTTCACGGTCGCCAGCAACGACACGTAGGGCCGGCGCGTCGCCCCAGCGTGCGTCAGGACATCAGCGACGCGTTCGGCGGCTTGCCCGTCGTTGAGATGAAAGAAGGCCTCGATATCGGCGGCATGAACCCGGGCGAAATCGAATGTCTCGGTCTCGCGCTCGATGCGGTCGATCGCGCCAAGCAGCTCCTCGAACGAGGCGACCGGCCTGCTCACGCGCGCGGGCAGCGCTGCATGTCCGGCGGTGATCGGCGTGTTCAGATATTCGAGCTGGAGCGGAAGCTTTCCGAGCAGGACCGATTCGACGGCCGTGCCGCAGTTGAGATGAACGACCGCGGCCGCATTGCGGATGCGGTCGAGTACGCTGCCGCTGCCGTCGATCAGGACGTTGGCGTGGCGCGCAAGCGCGTTGCGATAGACCTCCTCGCTCTCGAAGGGATGCGGACGCACCAGAATGGTGCGATCGGGCCGCGCCGCGGCGAGCCGGTCGATCTCGGCGAGATAGTTGGCGAAGACCTGCTTCAGGTCCGCGATGAAGCGATCGACATAGGCCCCATCCCAGCCGGCCCGCACCATCGCTTCGCGCTCGCCGCCCGGCTTGCCGGTGAAGCGTGAATTGACCAATGGGAAATTGGCGTTGACCAGCAGGTAGTCGCGCGGTTCGCCATCGAGCAGCGCGCGCCAGCGCGGCGCCGCAAAGTCGAAGCGCGGGCATCCGGTGAGGTGAAGCTGCTCCGGCTTCATGGTTCCGGCCGCGAGGAAGGCCTCGTGCAGCCGGCTGCCCCAGAAGAAATAGCCCGCCAGGATGTCGGCGTAGCCGCTGTCCTTGATGTGGGCGGCCATTGCCCGCGGCGAGTTGCCGCCCTTTTCCGCGAGCACGCCGCCTTCGGTATCGAGCACGTACAATGCGAGCCCGGCCCGCGCAAAGCTGCGCATCAGATCGAGATTGACGGGACGCGCGTAGTTGACGACGAGCGCGTCGAGCCCAAGCCGCGGAACGTCGACAGCTTGCTCGTACATCGGCACCAGCACGACGGAGACGCCGCGCCGCGCCAATTGATAGCCGAGCATGACTGCCCCCGGCAGGTCACGCTTGGGGTGATCGACCACCAGGCCTATGCGCAAGATGTGAGCTCCAGGCAGGTGCGGCTCACAGGCGCATCGCGGCGCGCTCGACGTCCGTCAGGGCTCCGCTCGCCCGGAAGCGCGGGCGCGGTTCGGGATAGATGCGCGGCTGCTGGATGTATGTCGCGGTGTAGAGCAGGCGGCTGTGGTCGGACTGGATCCGGCTTCCCATGTGCAGACAGCGGGCCGTATTGACGATGAAGGACGACAGGCGCGGCGCAACCATCTCCTTGACCGCGTCGGGCCCGGTCTTGGCGAACACCGTCGCATCGTTCATGTGGCTCTTCAGCGTGTTTCGGAACGGCCTGGAGGGGCCGGCGGGAATGAACGTGAACGGACCGTCGGCGGTGTCGCGGACGTCGGTCAGGTAGATGAAGAGCTTGCAGACACGCTTGTCGTCGTGATCGAGATGCCAGAGCTGGGAATAGCTCAGCGCTTGGTTCGGAGTCGGCTGGGACAGCGTCAGCAGTACGTCGGAGAGTTGCGGCAGATCACGCATGAAATCGCCGATGATGCGCAGCGCCGCCGGCTGCAGCGCATAGCGAACGAAGGGATGGTCGGTCGCGAAAGCACCGTCGACGAGATCCTCGTCCAGGAGGCTCACCCAGAAGGATTTGTGACCGAGCTGCTGTTTGTCGGAGAGCTCGTTCAGCCGGCTCACCTTGTTGTCCGCGACTGCCGCGACCGCTTCAGCAAGGCCGCGGTCCACCAGCGTGGATACGTCGACGTAGCCCTCCCGGTCGAGCTTCCGGCTTGCCTCGCTCCACTCCGCTTTCGAGGGAAGCTGATTGAGCAGTGCGACGCGCTTTGCCCGTGCGCCCGGTTGCAGAGTTGTCAGGGCCGCCTTGGTGACCCAGCCGAGATCCGTCCGGTTGATGTGCCACAACAGGCGCCGAAACTGGTTGATCTTCTGCTTCTTCGGTGTTTTCACGCCGGCATCGATGGTCGTCATGTGGGGTTGCCCGATCGCAGGAAAGCAAGTCTCTTTAACCTCAAGGCGCCCTCCTTTGCCACCCTAAAGTGTGGCCGGTGAGACGCCCTTTCGGCCGAAATAGGTCCGTCCAAGAGAGCCAATCTGGCCGCGTTGATCCTCGCTCAGGACCAGGAAGTATTGTGCTGCCCATGTGGCGGCGCAAAACGCACCCATCAGCCCCGTCAGGGTGACGATCCCCGGCTCGGGCGCGAAATAGAGGATGGCGGCGAGCAGAAGCGCAGCGATCGCAAGGATCGTCCAGTGGATCAGGATGGCAACCCAGAAGCGCTTCGCATCCATTGCGAGTTCCTTGACGAAGATCATGAGCTGCCATGGTACGATCGCTGCGGTTCCAATGGTCTGTCCGAGAATGAAGGCCCGCTCGGACAAGACGTTGACGGCCGCAAGGGTCACAACCGCCCAGACCGCCAGATGGATCATCATCAGCATGTTCAGCCGCCCCTGAACCTTCGTGCGCGTCATGAACAGCGTGTTACCGAAGATCACATATTGAAAGCACATCGTGACCACGAACATCAGGCCCATCCAGTGGGCGTAAGGAACAATCTGCGGTCCGATCCAGATATGCATGATCGCGGGTGACATCACCGCGGCCGCGACCAAGGGCGGCACGGTTACGATCGGCAGCATCATGATGCCCGTTTCACCAAACCGGTTGAACTGGCGGTGGTTGTCGCGCTGATCAAGCCGGCTGACCACCGGGAGCATCGCCGAGATGAGCAGGCTCGCGACCACTTTGGCGAGCCGCGGAATTCTGACCAGCGTATCATAGATGCCGACGCTCTGCGGACCGATATAGATGCCGATCAGGAACGGCTGGATCGGCGCAATGATGCCGCCGATCAACTTGCCCTGCATCACAAGGATGCAGCGCGTCATCACCTCGCGGCTGACCGCCGCGACAGGTACCGACAGCCTGATCCGCGTGCGACTGAGCGCGGCGATCGAGGCGCCGAGCAGGATCAGCGCGCGCAACAAGCCGCTGCCGAGGAAATAGTAAGTCACCACCTCGTAGGGTTGCCCGGATCGCGCAGCGTGGATGGTGGCGCCCACGTAGAGCAGGGTTGTCAAGAATTCGCAGAGCCGCAGCAGCCCGTAACGTTCGAAGCCCTTGACGACGCCTTCCCACACCAGCGCCGGAAACAGCACGAGGTTACTCGCCGCCGTCGCGAGCAGCATGTTGGTGAAGCTCGCGGCGTGAGCCGGCTCGACCTTGAACTGAGCAACGATTAACGGCACCGTCAGCCACATCGCAGCGCTGAGCACGATGGCCAGCAGCAGCGAGACCACCGTCAGCAACAGGAGCTGACCGCCGGCCAGCCGCCAATCGCGGTGCTCCCTGGCGCGCGCCACCACCTGCGTGGTCACTTCCGCCAGGCCAAAATCGATGACCCCGATCAGCCCGGACGGTAGGAAGAGGCGCGTCAGAACGATCAATCCGAACTCGGCGACGCCCCAGGTGCGAATGATGATCGGGATGACGATGACGCCGAGGACGGCGACAAGTCCGAAGACGATCGCCGACACCACGGTGTTCTGGACAAGGCGCTTCAGCATGGCATGGCCCGGCTCACCACGCGCTCAGGCCGCCATCGACGGCGATGTTCTGGCCGGTGACGTAGGACGCCGCGTCGGACACCAGGAACAGTATCGTCCCAACCATCTCGTCGGCGCGGGCCATGCGGCCAAGCGGGATACGGGCACCATAGCGCGCCTTGAAGGTCTCATTCTGTCCGCTCTCGACTCCGCCCGGGGTCAGCGTGTTGACGCGAACGCCCTTCGCTGCCCAGTAGGTCGCCAGGTGCTTGGTCAGGCCGATAACGCCGGCTTTGGACGCCGTGTAGACCGCGGGCGTGTTGATGGCGCGGCCGAGATATTCGGAGCCTTCGTAGATACGCTGGTCGGGGGCCATCAGGCCGTAGATCGATGCGGTCTGCACGATGGAGCCGTAGCCGCGCTCGGCCATTCGGCCGCCGAACACCTGCGCGACGGTGAACATGCCGTCGAGATTGACAGCCATGATCTCGCGCCAGGTCTTCTGCGAGAATTCCTCGACTGGCGCGAAGAAGGCGTCCACGTCGCGGGTCTTGCTGGCCGCGTTGTTGAGCAGAATCGAGACCGGTCCGAGGTCGGCCTCGATCGCATCGGCCGTGTTGCGCACCGCATCAGGGTTGGTGATGTCGCAGCCGTAGCCCCCGGCGCGCACGGCATGGCGTGAGGCGACGTCGGCTGCCGCGGCATCGGTTGCGGCCTGATCGAGATCGACGATCGCAACGTTGGCGCCGAACTCGGCAAGGCCATCGGCAAAGCGGCGCCCCAGGATACCGCACCCGCCGGTGACGACGGCAGTGCGCCCGGTCAGATCGAACAGAGCCTTGAAGCTCGTGGTCATCGCTTGAGCCTCCTCAGGCCGGCAGTCGTTGGCGCAGTAACAGTTCCACCAGCGCAAAATCGAGATCGGAATCGATGTCGATCGAGCGCTCTTCCGGCATTTCGAACAAGCGCGTGTCCGGGTAGAACACTGCGGGCTGCTCCAGAAAGGACGCGACGCGCCAGACATAGATCGACGCGTTCATGTCGAAGCAGCGAGGCGCATCCTGCCGTCGCGTAACCGGGGGATCGGCCGATTTGGAGAGGCCGACGCTGCCGTCGGCGCGCTGTTCGACAAGGTTGAAATAGGGCGAGCGCCGCGCCGGCGCCCCGGTAATGACGTTGCGGGCGCCGCTCTCGCGCAGCAGTGCCACTGCACCTGCGATGTCTGAGGGCAGCCTGAGCGGCGACGTGACGTCGAGATCGACGAAGATCTCCGGCGTCGTGCCTATTTGCGCGATCGCCTGCTCGAGACAATGGCGGATCGCCGGCAGCTTTGGCGCGGTATCGGTCGCCATCTCGTCGGGACGCCTGACCGCGATGTCGGCGCCGGCCTTCAGCGCGGCGTCGAGCAGGCCGTCCGAATCGCTGCTGAAAGCGATCGCATCGAATAGGCCGGTCTCGCGCGCCTGCGCGATGCTCCACGCGAGCACTGGCCTGCCCAGGAGGTCTCGCGCGTTCTTGCCGACGACGCCTTTAGAGCCGCCGCGCGCGCAGATGGTGCAGACGACACTCATGGCGATACCCAGGTCTTGGTGCGCAGCGCGCGCTCGCTGGCGTCGATCAGATGCACGACACCGAGCGCCTCGGGCAGCGAGCAGACCGGTCTCGCGCCACGCATCGCCGCGACATGCATATCGCGATAGCTCTGGTCGCGCTCGCTGGGGATCTCTGTTGCCCTGCCGTTGACCGTGAGACGGCTGCCGACGAGATCGGCCTCGATGGTGTCGTCGTCGACATTGACGCGAATGCGGCGGATGCCCTGGCGATCGAGATAGTCCATGTGGACGTGCACCGATGGCGCCCGCTGCATATCCAGCAACAGGTCGAGGTGGTCGTCGACGTCGACGTCGCGAGCTCCGGAGGCCCCGCCGAGCGCTGCGACGCGATGCCATGGCCCGAACAGCCACAAAAGATAGTCCAGCTCGTGGCTGAGATCCCGCAGCACGCCGCCGCCGGCATCGGCCGTGGCGGATGCAGTCGCGCGGTGATCGCGGCCCGGCCGCCAGTCCCTGATGTCCTGGCCGACATAGGCGCCGACCGTGATCACGTCGCGCCCGCGCAATCTTTCCGCCAGCGCCGTCATCACGGGGTGAAAGCGCAGATTGTATCCGACGCTGACATGGGCAAAGGGATATTTCGGGGCCGGTGCCGGTGTTGCGAACAGCGGCTTTTCGACGAGGACTCTGCCATGGAACCCGATCTGCGCAAGCTCTTGCAGATTGTCCGCATGGCGTGCAGTTTCGGTAGCGATCACCACGTAGTCCGGATGCGCCGCCGCGACGGCCTGCGCGATCGATCCGTAGTCGCCGCCTTCGCGCCGGCTGACTGTCGCGACTCGAAGGCCGAGCTCGTGCAGGACCCGCGCATGCCTTGCGCCGATCGAGCCGAGGCCAACCACGACGGCGGTTGTAGAGGTCACGGAAAGACCTCGTGAAACTCGGCATGCGCCTGCTCGAAATCCTCCAGGCGGCCGATATCGAGCCAGTACTCGCGAATGGGAAAGACGGCGACGCGTCCCTTATCGGCGATCACGCGCTCCAACACGGTCGGCATATCGATGCTGACCCCTGGGGCGACATGGCGGAAGACGGAGCTTCCAATCACATATATGCCGGCACTGACGAACCAGCTCTCGGTCGGCTTCTCGCGAATGGTCTGGAGAAAGCCCTCCGACGTGGAAACCACGCCATAGGGGACGTGCACCTTGTGCTCACGAACGGCCATCGTCGCTTCCGCCGGCGTTCCGTTGTGGAAGTCGAGAAGCGCTCCGTAGTTGATTGTGGTGAGGATGTCGCCGTTGGTGACGATCATCGGCAGATCCGGCGGAGTCGAAAACAGTCCGAGCGCACCGGCGGTACCGAGTCGCTCGGTCTCGTGCACGTATTGGATGTTGGCACCGAAGGCGGCGCCATCGGCAAAGTAGTCTTTGATCGTCTCGGCCTTGTAGTTGACCGAAATGAAGATGTTCGCAAAACCCTGCTGCACAACGTTACGGACGATCGTCTCGAGCAGTGGTCGGCCGCCGACATTGAGCATCGGCTTCGGCACATCGCGCGTCAGCGCGCCCAGACGCTCACCGAGCCCGCCGGCCATGATCAACACAGGGTTCGGATAATGACGCGGTTCGAGCAGCTCATCGAGCGTCTCGACCACAACCAGATGGCCGCCCCCGTCGACAAGCGGCAGCTGCTTGATCGACCTCTGCCGCATCAGCTGCAGGCGATCCTCGCGCGGCAACGTCGCAGGGGCCGACACCGGTGCCCGGTTCATGATCTCGGTCGCAAGTCCGGTGAGGGGAATGCCGCGCAGCAGTCCGCGCCTGACGTCGCCGTCGGTGACCACGCCGAGCAGACGGTTCTGGTCGTCGAGCACCAGCGCAATCTGGATGCTTCCGCTCTCGATCGCGGCGATGGCCTCGCCCACGGTCGCCTGGGTACCGACGACGGCTTTGCGCCAGGATTTCATGGCAATCTGCCTCGTATACGCAAGATATTGGGGGCGGCCCACGGCTGAGCCTGCTATATCGCGGCTGCGAGAGGCGGCGTCAACCCCGCCAGGGGCCCCGGCGCGGACCTTGTTAATCCTAGTGTTTTTCTGGTCAGGCCGGGCGGTTTGAAGTGCCGCAGCCCGGTCGCTAGGGTTGATCGGTGCAGGGGAATCGCGATGGACGATCTGATCATCATCGGTGGCGGTGAGCATGCCTTCATGGTCTACGAGGCCGCTCTCCTGTCGGGCCAGTTCAACGTCATGGGTTTTCTAGATCGCCAGCCGGGAACATTGGGCGATGCGCGCTATCTCGGAACCGACGACGATGCGTCGAACTATCCGGATGCTGCCTTCGTGGTCGGGATAGGAACGATGCAGGCGGGGCCTGCGCGCCGGCAGATGGTCGGCCGGCTGCAGCTCAAGCGCTGGGCGTCGGTAATTCATCCGCGCGCGTTCGTCTCGCCGTCGGCAACGATCGGTGCAGGCAGCGTCATCATGCCGGGTGCGATCGTCAATGCGCGCAGCATGATCGGCCATCACTGCATCATCAATTCCGGCGCGATCGTCGAGCACGACGTGCGAGTCGGGCACTGCACGCATCTGTCTCCCGGAACCGTAATCGGCGGCGGGGCAGAGATCGGCGACAACAGCTTTGTGGGGCTCGGCA
This sequence comes from Bradyrhizobium sp. USDA 326, assembly GCF_049739485.1. Classification (NCBI taxonomy): domain Bacteria; kingdom Pseudomonadati; phylum Pseudomonadota; class Alphaproteobacteria; order Hyphomicrobiales; family Nitrobacteraceae; genus Bradyrhizobium; species Bradyrhizobium sp. USDA 326. The sequence goes on along the minus strand of NZ_JBMGQA010000001.1, from coordinate 177,052 downwards.
GCCGTGTCCGCGATCACATTTCTCTCGGCAATGATACGCTGGTGGCGATGGGTTCTGTCGTCACGGCTTCATGGCCGCCCGGCTCCGTACTGCGCGGGATTCCTGCAAAGCCTCGTCGTTAAACCAGATCGTCCGGTTCGAGCGCCCGCGGCGCCGCTGTTCCGATCAAGGACCAATAATCGATAGGCGGCCGTCCGGTGCCCGGCCGCTTGGCCGTGATGTCGGCCGGTCCGATGATCTCGCCGGCCCTCAGCGCGCGCGCCGCCACGATGCTCTTGCGCGCCACCGGGACGTTCCTGATCTCGGATTCCTTTGGCGTCTTCACGCCGTCGCCGAGCGCGGCCTCGACATTGCGGATGGCGCTGACCATGCGCTTGAAATCGTCCGGCTCGAGTGAGGCTGCGTGGTCGGGGCCGGGCGCATCGCGATCCAGCGTCAGGTGCTTCTCGATGATGGCCGCGCCGAGCGCGACTGCGGCGATCGAAATCTCGAACCCATCGGTGTGATCGGAATAGCCGACCGGAAGCTGGAACGCCGATCGCATCGTCGCCATCGCGGCGAGGTTCACATCGGCGATGGGGCAGGGATATTCGGTCGTGCAATGGAGCAGGCTGACGTGCCGCGCCAGCGCGGCGCGCGCCGCCGGATCGCGCCATGCTGCGCGGAATGAGGCGACGCCTGCGGGATCCTTGCGCTGCGCATAGCCATGGGCCAATACGCCCAGCGCTTCCTCGACCTCACTGAGCGTTGCCATGCCGGTCGACAGGATCAGCATGGCGCCGGCCCTCGCCGCTGCATGGAGCAGCGGCGCATTGGTGAGATCGCCCGAACCGATCTTGACCCGCGGCAGTTTCAGCGACAAGAGGAAGCCGAGCGACGCATCATCGAACGGCGTCGACAGGAATTCGAGGCCGCGCTCCTTGGCGCGCGCGATCAGCGTATCATGCGCAGCCTGCGGCAGCTCGAGACGCTTCAGCATGGCCAGCTGGCTCTCGCCGGCATCGGTGGTGCGCTGCTGATAGTCGGCCTTCTTCGCCGCGCCGCCCGCCAATGCCTTCGCATTGAACGTCTGGAACTTGACGATGTCGGCACCGGCATCGGCTGCCGCATCGACTAGGGCCAGCGCCTTTTCCAGGCTGCCGTCGTGATTGACGCCGGCTTCCGCGATGATCAGCGTGTGCGTCGTCATGGCCGCGCTCCGCTTGCGGGAAGTTCGTAGAAGCCCTTGGCAAGAAGCCGCCTGAAATCGGGGATTTTAGCGACAATGTCGGCAAATCGCCGGCTGGATTCGCCGTCGCCGTAGGGGTTGACGGTGTCTTCGCGGCCACGCTGGAGCCCCGCCGCGATGGCGGCGGCAATTGCGCCACGTTCGGGCGCGGCGTGAAACACCGAGACCGCGCGCTCACGCCCTTTCTGACGGTCGCCGATATCCACCGTGGGAACGCCGAAGGAAGGTGCTTCGAGCACGCCACTCGAGGAGTTGCCGATCACCAGGTCTACTTGGCTCATCAGACTGAGGTAGCGGAGCTGTCCGAGCGAGGCGACCGCGATCGTGTTCGGTCGGCCCGACGCGAAGGCCTTGGTCCGCTCGTTCAGCGCGCGGCCTTCGGCATCGGCATTGGCGAGCGTGAAGATAAGACGGAAAGCGGGATCGAGTGTCGACAACGCAGCAAACAACTCGTCCAGCTCGGCCACCGACCGCCCGGCTTCGACTGTGACGGGGTGAAACGTGATGAGTGCATTGCGTTCGCCGAGCGGCATTCCGATCGCGTCGCCTATGTCGTCGCGGTTCATCAGATCGAGATGCTTGATGGCGTCGATGCCAACCGAGCCGATGGTATGGATACGGGACGGGTGCTCGCCAAGTTGCATCAACCGCCGGGTCGAACCCTGATTGCTGGTGAAATGGAGATGCGACATCTTGCTGATGGCGTGGCGCGTGGATTCGTCGACGGCGCCTTCGGTGACGTCTCCGCCGAACAGATGCGCCATCGGCAGTCGCATGAACATTGCGGCCTGCGCGGCCGCGAACATCTCAAAGCGGTCGCCGAGCACGACCACGAGATCTGGTTGCAACCGCGTGAAGGCGTCGGCAAAGCCGATCACGCCGAGTCCGACCGATTTGGCGACGCCGGCGCCGCTGTCGCTGCTCAGCAGCGTCTCGATGCGCTCGTCGACCTCAAACCCCTCCTCGTGGATGACATTGAAGGTGTAGCCGAATTCCGGCGCGAGATGCATGCCGGTGGCGATGAGCTGAAGCGTTAGGCCTGGCGTCTGACGGATGGCACGCATCGGCCAGACCAGCAGCCCGAAATCGGCCCGGCTCCCGGTGACGAAGCAGATTTTTCGTCCGCCACTACTCATCGCGAGGCCTGATGCTTGCGCTGCTGGGCAGGTTGATCAGCCGGCGTTCGATGGATTCTGCGACGGAAAGATCGCCGCGGGGGCTTTGCGCGAACATCGGCAGCCTGTGCATCAGGGTCCAGGCCGGGCGCGCGCCGAAGCCCGCTTCGTTTAGCGCCGTGAGCACGTCGTCGCGCCGCTCGGCATGCGCCTCGTCGAGCAGGATCGCATTCAGCCAGTAGTTGCTCGTGGTGTCCTTCGGCTCCCGCGAGAAGCGTACCCCCGGGACATGCGCGAACGCACGTTCATAGGTAGCCGCCAGCCGGCGCTTGCTCGCCAGGAAGCCTTCGAGCTGCTCGAGCTGCGCGCAGCCGAGCGCGGCGTTCAGATTGGGCAGGCGGTAGTTGAAGCCGATCTCGTCGTGCACGAAGGCCCATTTGTGCGGCAGCTTCGCGGTCGTGGTGAGATGCTTCGCGCGTCGTCCCAATTCCTCGTCATTGGTGAGGATGGCACCACCGCCGCCTGTGGTGACGATCTTGTTGCCGTTGAAGCTCAGCGCCGCGAGCCGTGCCCGCGATCCGACGGCGTGACCCTTGTAGGTCGAGCCGAGCGATTCCGCGGCATCCTCCACCAGCGCAATGCCCCAGTCGTGCGCGATGGCTGCGATCTCGTCGAGTGCAACGGGATGCCCGAACGTGTGCATCGGCGAGATCGCCGCGATGCGGCGTCCGGTCTCGCGATTGATCGTGCCTCTTGCGGTCCGCTCCGCAATCGCCCCAAGGCGCACCGCGAGGGCGTTGGGATCCATGCCGAGCGTGGCAAGCGAGCTGTCGACGAAATGCGGCCTTGCGCCGCAATAAGCGATCGCGTTCGTCGTCGCGATGAAGGTCAGCGCTGGCGAGATGACCTCGTCGTCGGGCTCGACGCCGGCGAGTCTGAAGCAGGCATGCAAGGCGGCCGTGCCATTGACGACGGCGACCGCACGTTTGGCGCCGGTGAGCTCCTCCAGCATGCGCTCGAACCGATCGACAAAGGGGCCGACCGAGGAAACGAAGGTGCTCTTGATGCACTCTTCGAGGTAGGCAATCTCGTTTCCGGCGAACACCGGTTCGTGCAGGCCGAGGACGCCGTTCGGCGTTCCCACCGCGTGCCGCACGGCGTCCACGATCGTCTCCGCCTTGAAGTCTGAGCTGGTCACGACACTGTCCACCATCACCTCAGACATTGTAGACGTCAGCCTTGTAGCGGTTGAGGTTTGCGGGATTGGTGAACCAGTTGACGGTCTTGACCATGCCGCGACGCATGCCCTCGACACCGCCGAATTCAGGGCTCCAACCGAGCTGCTGGCGTGCCTTGGAATTGTCGGCCCAGAGCCGCTCGACCTCGCTGTTGGCGGGACGCAGGCGCGCCTCGTCGGTCTCGATTTCGATCGTGGTCCCCATGACATCGGCGATCATCTCGACGGTCGCACCGACCGAGATCTCGAAGCCGCTGCCGAGATTGATGGTCTGGCCGACGCATTGCTCGGCCGGCGCGCTGAGGCCTGCGATGAGGCCACGCGCGGTGTCGGTGACGAAGGAGAAGTCCCGCGTCGGACTGACGGCGCCGAGACGGATCTTGCGCTTGCCGGTCGCGATCTGGCTGATGATGGTAGGGATCACCGCGCGCGCCGACTGCCGCGGGCCGAAGGTGTTGAACGGGCGGATCACAACGACCGGCATGTCGAACGAGGCGTGGAACGACAGCGCCATCTGATCGGACGCGATCTTCGAGGCGGAGTAGGGCGATTGGCCCGCCAGCGGATGGTTCTCCTTGATCGGGACGATCTGCGCCGTGCCGTAGACCTCGCTGGTCGAGGTCTGCACGAAGCGCCGCACGCCAGCCATGCGCGCCGCCTGAAGCACATTCACAGTGCCCTTCACGTTGGTGTCGACATAGGAGTCGGGCGCAACGTAGGAGAAGGGGATCGCGATCAGCGCCGCCAAGTGTAGCACGTCGGTGCAGCCGCTGGCGGTTGCGATCATGAAATGCGGATCGCGGATGTCGCCGGCGACCACCTCCACCGACTTCATGATGTCGGCGGGAACCGTGTCCAGCCAGCCCCAGGAATTGAAGGAGTTGTAGTAGACGATCGCCTTGACGCGGGCCCCGGCCTTCACCAGCTCCTCGACGACATGCGAACCGATGAAGCCGTCGCTGCCGGTAACGAGGACGCGGGCGCCACTTAGATCTGCCATGCCGGACCCCAGAAGGCGATTAAGCCTGTGTTCACAAGAAGATGTGCGCTATAGCACACTGGCGGTTGCGCGCAACAGAGCAGCACTGGAAAGCTGCCAAATGCCGGGGGATGCAGCAGTTTTCGTGATACGCGCCTAGGCTTGGCCGGCCGGGATGAGGCGCTGTCTCACGAAGGTCTCCAGATTGCCGCCCTCGAACAAGTGGCCGGCGAGGCCGGCTGCACGAGCGGCTTCGATGTCGCTCGGCTTGTCGCCGATCACCATGCTGCGCGTCATGTCGATCCGAAAGCGCTGCGCGAGATCGGTGATCATGCCCGGCGCCGGCTTGCGCCGGTCGCTAGTGCGGCAATAGCGCGCGACGGTTCCTTCAGGGTGATCGGGGCAATATTCGAACGCATCGACATGCGCGCCGATCAGTGCCATCTGGTCCGCCATCCAGCGGTGCAGCGCGACCACGTGATGCTCCTCGTAATAGCCGCGTGCGACTCCAGATTGATTGGTGATGACGAAGGCAAAATAGCCGGCGTCGTTGACGGCCTTCACGGCCTCGCGTGCGCCCTCGATCCATTCGAGCTTGTGCGCCTCGAAAGTGTATCCTGAATCATGGTTGAGCACGCCGTCGCGATCGAAAAACACGGCCGGCCGCCGCAGCTTGTCCCGCAATTCGCGGTCGGCGCGCGCAAAATCGTCGGGAATGCCGATGTCGATAAAGTAACCGCGATAGGCGGTGCCGCGCAGCGCGCCAGAATTGGCTAGGCCAGGGAATACGTCCTGCTCGAGCGAGGCGGGAAGCTTTGTGATGCCGGCAAGAACGGACTTGTCGATGATGTAGATACCGGCATTGACGGGTCCCGTGGCACCCACACCCGGGGCGATGAAGTCACGCACTACGTCACCGTCGAGAAGGACGCGCCCATAGCGGTCGCCGACGACGCCGTCGCGCAACGCCATGTGAACGTGCCCCCCTTGGGCGCGCACGATCAGGTCGAGCAGGTTGAAATCGAACAGCGAATCGCCATTGAGCAGCAGGAAGCGGTCATGCAGCAGATCTCGCGCGTGCACGAGCGCACCGCCGGTGCCGAGCGGCTCGGTCTCGCGCGACACGATGATTCGCGTCGATCCCCTGGCGGCCGCGGCGTAGTGCGTCTCGACGATCTCCGCCTTGTGGCCCGCAAGCAGGAGAATTTCATCGAACACGCCATAACGTACGAGCTCGTCGATCAGCGTGTCGAGAAACGGCCGCCCTCCAATGTCGAGCATCGGCTTCGGCACGGTTTTGGTGCGTTCGCCGAGGCGGGTGCCGAGCCCCCCGACGAGGACGACGGCCTGTCTCAGCATGACGGCTCTCCCCCTCGGCACCTCCGTCGAAGGTGAGCAACAAATGTCTGTCTCAAGGTTCTGGCTCTCGTTGAATTGAGCTGTGGTGGCCGGATATTCCCACAACGTCGGTCGAGCGTTGATAAAGGGCCTGGTGGAGCGACACTGAGTGACAAAGACCCCGCACCAACGCTTGTCAATGGCGCACTGCTCGCTGCCTCAGAAACCGTTGTGTTCTCTGTTTACGCGTAGCGACGCTCGGAGGCAACGAGCAAGGGAGAAGTCGTGGACTCTCCTGTTGAACGAACCGGCGGCGCGGAGCGCAGGCGGGCGCTCATACGGAGATCGTTCATCGAGAGTCCTTGCCATGGGCCGATTGATCAACCAGAGATAGCTCAGTATGATAAGTGATTGGTTCCCCATCCGTGTTGTGGGGGTTGCCGGGGACAAGAGTCACATGCCTATGGCCGAGCGTACGTCGCGAGCTCCAGCGTTTCAGCAGCTCGCGAGATGGTTCCATGGTGCTGTCCGAATAGTGCGGATACATTGGGTCCTTTCGCTCATGATCGGGGCAATCCTGTTGGCTGCTCTTGGCTCCCTTGCCGTCGGGCAGAGGGTGGAATCCTGGACCGCGACCTCGACGATCGCGATTGGTACAGTGCCCTCCCTTCAAAGTATTCTCGGGCCCGCTGGAGCAGGAGTTGAACCCGTGGAAAGTGCCCGCGATCTGGTGACGCGAATCGGGACGGTCCAATTTCAGAGCACTGTTCTGGCCGATGCTCGGAAGGCCTTTCCCGACTCGCGTCGGGCGTTCGGTGGAGCCTCATTGCGCGGGATCGTTATTGGCGATTCGTCGATCCGCCTGGAGGCGAGTTCCGCCTCGAAGGAGGAGGCGGTGACCCTGCTTCAACAAGCTGTTCTTGCGATCCAGGCTGCGCACCAAAGGTTGCTCGAACCGAGAATGGAGTTGTTGCGTTCGATGCGCGCGCGCCTGCAAGATGCAAGAGCGGTGCTCAGCGATGCATTGAAGAAGATGGAATTCACGCCGGCTCGGCCGGACGGGATTTCCATCGGCTCTACCCTCGTGGAGAGTCCTGGGACTTCGGTCGACAGGATGCTCAACATCGATACGCGCATTGCTCTACTGGCTTACCTTGAACGCACCGTGAGGATGACGGGTCCACAGGATGGATCGCCTCCCGCGACGGAAGGGCCGAGGGAAGTCAATCTCGTGCAAAGAGCCATCCTGGCGGGCTTGGGCATTCTGCTCTTCGTCGGTCTTTTGACCTTTTTTCTGAGGCGGCCCGCTCGTCTCGGGTAGGACTTCGGCAATGACCCTTCTGGCTGGAGCCTCCATACTACTCTTCATCGTTTGGTTGGGACTGTTCAGGTCGACCATCTTTGTTTGTCTTGTTTTCCTTTTGTTCACTTTCGCATGGCGGACGATTTCGTCGCTCTACATCGATCTGGCGGGGCCCTTGTTCTCGTCCCAACTGCAGATGTTCATTGGACCCGGCGTCATGTCGGTGTTCCAGTCGATTGCGTATTTTCTGACGCTTCTTCCCTTCCTTTGGGTCTTTAACTCCCGTTCGCTCGATGAATGGGCGCGCTCGGCTCCGATTCCCGGACTGCCTGCGCCCCGATCCCAGCTGACCCTTTCCGACGTCACGTTCTACGCGTCCATCCTCTTCTTGATCCTGCTTTTCGCTGCCCTCCTTCAAGGAGGTGTCATTCCGCTGTTTGCCAAGATCGAGCGTTGGACCTTCAACGAACAGGCCAATTTTCTCCATCGTCTGGTGATCGAGCGAGGCGACATGCTCTGCTTCTGGTGGGGGACCATGTTTGCGGCCGAGCGACTGCGACGCCAGCGATACGATTACCGCTTTGTGGGATTGCTGGCCGTCCTCGTCTTCTACATATTTCTCGTAGGCGGACGCTTCTCGCCCTTTTACCGATTTTGCTCGTTCTTTGTCATACCGTTTTCCGCGGTGCTGATCGTTCAGGCGCGAGGTCTCGGGAGCGCAAGTTTGTTCAGCTTGCTGCCCCGCATTACCGACCGTCGCATCGTGCTGGCCGGCATTGGCGTCATTGTGTTGACGGCCACGATGATTGCATTCGCGCTCTATTGGAATCTGACCAGGGTTCGAGGGTTCGAAGGTCATGCGGCGCTGGATGCTTTCGTGGAGCGCGTTCTGGTGCAGCCCTCGGAGATAGGATGGGCGTCCTATCAACGCGTTCTGGTTCACGGAGATTGGGATGCGCGCCACGTCTTCGATTTTCTGTTCGACCGTCCCATCGTTGCGGGACGGAACACGACCCCGCAACTTCTGATGTCCGAAACCATTGGCGAGCCGCGGACGACCGAACACATCACAGGCGGTTTTCAATTCGCCGGCGGGTTTCCCGAAATTTTCTTCGAACTGTTTGGTCCCTATTTCGGCTGGATCTTTCTGCTGGGGGCCGGTTGGCTCACTGCGCTCCTCTCAGCTGTCATGATCCGGTCAATCATCGTCGAACGATATCTGACGGCGGCTCTATCTTTCTACGTGCTGTACGGCATCTACGTAATGTACATCGGCGGCATGCTGAACTTTGTCGCGACGCCGACATATTGGGTGAAGATTGCTGCGCTGTTTGCGGCAATCATTGTCGAGGAGCGGGCCCCCATTCTTCCGTTGGTGCTGGCCGACAGGACTCGATTGTTTCGCCGCTTTGTGGTGCGACGTCCGCAATTGCCCTGACACAGCCCGCACTTCTGCACAGCAACGAGCAAATCGCGACTTCAATTTTGGTTCGATGGATCGGCCGGACGACAGATGATCAGGGCGCCAAGCGTGAACAGATCCTCTTCGGAGAAGCCTGTGAAGCATGGTGCCAATCGTTCCAGAATATGCCGCTCCGGCGGCCGACGATCGGGCTGATCGCTGAGTAGCTCAAACCCGGCCTCTCTAAATAGTTTCAGATACTCGCTGTGGCGCAAACGATTGACGTACTGGAAGCGCGACTGGAAAGGCGCCCAATCCTCCTCGGAATAGGTCAGAAAGTTGAACGAGCTGATGGACGGATCGAAGCCTTTGAAGTGGTCGCCATAGTCGATCTGCATGAGGACCAGTCCGTCAGGACGAATGATGCGTCGCAGCTCCTTCAAGATCGCCGCGATGTTATCCTTGGGAATGTGTTCGAGCGTTTCGACGGAGACCGCGCAGTCGATCGAACCGGCCGGAAGGCCTGTCGTCCGGGCATCGGCTGGCGCGCGATAGTCGATCCTCCAGGAACGTTTGAGGTCGTCAAGGGAATTGATATCGGGGTGGCTGGTGCCGCTGAGTCTGGAAATGATGGCGGCATTGGAGCGGATCAGCTCCAGCTTGGCCAAGCGCGCGATGTCGACCGTGATGAAGCGCTGCGCTCCATGCGCGCTGAAGGCGAGCGGAATGATCAGATCGCGCCCGGTGCCGAGCTCGAAGCAGGTCGAATCCCGTAGCGGCCGTAGACTGTACGCTTGGTGAACGCCCAGCAGCCGCCGCGCGAGCGTGTAGACGGATTTGACCTGCTTCTCGGGCCGGGGCAGCCGTCGTGTAACGTAGCGCTGCAGGGCGTAGTGGATGTCTTCGCCAAAGGGGATGTTCGACAGCACCAAGAACGCTCGCGCCTTTGTCTGCCAACGCACGTCAGCGATTCCTCGGTTGAATGGACGTCGTGGTTGGCATGGTGCTGACGAACGGTCGTCGTGGTGGATGTCCAGGATGGGCCCTGATCCGGCTGTTCAGGCGGATACCAAATCGCATAGCCAGCTTTGATTATAGGGGGGGCGCAGGCGCAACGCAAGGTTGCGGGGGCGGACTCGGAAGCAAATCCGATCGAGGTCGAAGTGCCTCTTTTCCTACTACGTCGCCGGCCGCAGGTTGCCCTCCAAGCTGCTGATCGTGCTCATGGCGGACCGAGTTTCCGCAGGAGCGGAGCCGGCTCTCGCGCCTCCAAGCGGAGGGCAGTCAGAGATGGATGTTCTCGTCCGGCCTGAATCCGACAAACCCGTCAGAGGTCGGCCGTGATCAATGTCCCGCGGACGTGTATCTCAGAAATGGTGACCGTGGATCGAGAATTCTCATGAGGGGACGCCCTCGGGCCGGAAAGCCGTCGCGCGTGGGCGCTTGCGCCGCTACCACACGCTTCTGCCGCCGTCGATCACTAGGTTCTGCCCGGTCATGTAGCTGGAGGCATCCGAGCAGAGGAACTGCACCGCAGCGCGGTATTCGTCGACCTCGGCCATGCGGCCCATGGGGATCAGGCGCGTCAGTCGTTCGACGAAAGCGGGATCCTGGTTGTTGAAGACGCCGCCGGGAGAGATCGCGTTGACGCGGACGCCATGGTCGGCCCAATAGGTCGCCAGATATTTCGTCAGCCCGATCAGGCCGTGCTTGATCACCGAATAAGTCACCGGCTTCACCGGCTGCTCTTCCTCGCGTGTCACCTGCGGCTGGCGGTAAAGCCGCTGGTCCGGTGCGATCACGCCGAGATCGGAGGCGATGTTGAGGATCACGCCGCGACCACGTTTGGCCATCGCGCCGCCAAACACCTGCGCGCACAGCATCGCGCCGGTCAGGCCCACGGCGATCTCGGTCTGCCATTGCGGCACCGGAAACGCCTCGAAGCGGGAGGAATGCATCACGCCGGGTGCGGAGGTCACCTTGGGATCGATTGCAGCGTTGTTGACGAGGATGTCGATGGAGACGGCACGGCTGGAAAGCTGCTCGTGCGCAGCGCGCACCGAATCGAGTGTGGTGACGTCGATCGCAAGCGCAATCAGGTCGGCGGACGGCGCGTTCTGCTTGAGCGCGGCAACGGCGGCTTCGGCCTGCGCAAGCCCGACGTCGGTGACGACGACGCGCGCGCCAGCCTCGGAGAGCGCCGCGACATGCTGCCGGCCGAGCAGGCCGCCTGCACCGGTCACGAGAGCGGTGCGGCCGGTCAGGTCATAGCGTGAGGACGGGCTTGCCATCGGGAGCTCCTGTTCAGCTGCGCAATTGGCCGCCGTCGGCGACCATGACGCTGCCGGTGATGAACGCCGCGCGCGGCGAAACGAGGAACGCGACGAGGTCGGCGACCTCTTCCGGCTTGCCCAGCCGGCGCAGTGCCACCTCGCGAACAAGCATGTCCTCGACTGCGGCCCTGTTCTCGGCGAGCTTGCGCGCCCAGGTGCCGTCGGCGGCGAGGATGTTGCCGGGTGCGACCGCATTGATGCGGATGCCCTCAAGCGCCAGCGGGCGCGCCAGCCCGCGCACGGTGGCGTTCAGCGCCGCCTTCGCGGCATAGTAAGTTACGGGCGCGCCAAGCGCCGCCATGCCGGCGATCGAGGAGATGCAGACGATGGACCGGTCGCCGCTGCCGCGCGCCATCAGCGGCCGTGCGGCCTCGATCATGTTGGTCGTGGCAAAGAGATTGAGGTCCATCACCCGCGACCACTCCGCGGCGGTTTCCTTCCCAGGAGGTACGGAAGCGCCGCTGCCGACGTTACAGACGAGAATGTCGAGGCGGCCCCACTGCCGTTCGACCTCCTGCACCAACGTCGCAGCGGCAGCCGGATCGGCGACATCGGCCACGTGTACCGACGTGCTGCCGCGGGCCGCGGCCCGTGCGGCATCGAGCGCATCGGCGCCGCGTGCGGCGAGCGCGACCTTGGCACCTTCCGCGGCGAGCGTCGTTGCGATCGCAAGCCCGATGCCGCGGCTGGCCCCTGTGACGAGCACGACGCGATCGTTCAGCTCGAGTTTCATCGCGCGGCATCCTCGATCCAGCGAACCGTCATGTCGCGATACTTCGCCAACGCGCCGGCGTGATCGCCGTCGCTGGCTCGCGCAGTTTGCAGGATGTACTGCCCCTTGTAGCCGGAGCGTTCGATCAGACGGATCGTCTTCGCCAAGTCGGCATTGCCCGTGCCAAGCGGCACGGTGGTGCCGCCCCGAATGCGGTCCTTCACATGGACATTGAGAATGCGCGGCGCATAAGCGTCAATCTCCTCGCCGCTGTCATAGCCGAGCGAAGCGCTGTTGCCGCTGTCGTAGTTGATGCCGAAGACGTCCGCCGGAAACGCCTCTATGAACCGGGCGAGCTCATGCGGCGGCAGATCGGATTCGAAGACGATCCTGACGTTCCGTCTTGCGAGCTGCTCGGAGCGCGCGAGAAGCACGCGCTTCAACGTATCGGTCTCGCTCAGGCGCTCGATCTTGCCGTTGTCGACCAGCGGGATCACCACGAATTCGATGCCGATCCGGCTGCAGGCCGCGATCAGGAGGTCGAGGTCGGTGACGAGCGCGTCGCGTACCACAGCATCGACCTTCCAGAACGGCGCCTGCATGAAGCAATCGCCTGTCAGGCTCGGGATGCGGACGCCGTTCTCGCGCGACAGCGTCAGAATCTCCTGTTGTCCCGCCTCGGTCGTGAGCGGGTTCTCCCGCAGCCGCTCCTGATCGATGGTCCATTCCATTCGCGTCAGGCCGAGCGCCTTGGCACGGGGAAGTTCATCGCGCCATTCATTCCACGGGAAAGCCTGGATCTTGCCGTCGACCAGTGCCGACAGGCGTCCCTGCATGAAGCCGATGCGTTGCAGTGTTGCGGTCACGATGTGTTATCCGAGCTGATGGCGAGACCCTTGGTGGTCCAGCCCCCATCGACGAAGATTTCCTGGCCGGTCACGTAGGCGGAGGCTTCCGAGGCCAGGAAGATGGCGGCGCCCACCATGTCGGCGGGCTGTCCCCAGCGGCCGAGCATCGTATGGCGGCGTCGATCCTCGTGCATGATGGGATCGGCGTAACTCCTCGCGGTCATCTCCGTTGCGACGTATCCGGGCGCAAGCGCGTTGACGCGGATGGCGTCGGGTGCGTAGTCGGCGGCGAGCGCGCGTGTCAGCCCGGCCAGACCCGCCTTCGCTGCCACGTAGCCGGGATTGCCGGGGAAGCCCCGCACCGAATTGATGCTGGTGACGTTGACGATCGCCGCCGAGCCCGCGTTCTTCAGCAGCGGGTAGGCGGCGAGGATGGTGGCGTAGACGCCGGTGAGATCGGTTGCGACCGTGCTGCGGAAGCGTGCGAGCTCGCTTTCGCTGCTTTGGGCGGGAAGGCTGATGCCGGCGGCATTCACGAGTGCGTCGATGCGATCGCCTTTTGCCGCAATGGTGCGGAACGCGCTTTCGATGGCTCCGTCGTCTGAGAGGTCGCAGGCAATCGCGATGACGCCCTGCGGCGCGGTTCCGGACCGGCTGAGGCCGAACACCGTGGCCCCCGCATTCTTCAGGCCGCTCGCGATCGCGGCGCCGATGCCGCGCGAAGCGCCGGTGACCACGGCGATCTTGCCTGCGAGAGAGAAGGCGCTGAGATCAGGCATAGCCGTAACTGCGCATGATGGCGGCGCAAAGCTTGACGTCCTCGGGACGATCGATCTGGAACATCTTGTGACGCTCCATCACGTGGAAGCCGATCTTGCCGCCGAGACGATTGTTCTGCTCGCGCAGGAGGGATGGGATCAGGACGTAGAACGAGCCGTTCTCGAGGTAGCGCTTCTCGATCTGCTGCCGCATGCGGCGGTTGCGATAGTCGTAATTGATCGGCTCCGGTCCGCTCGCGCCGATCCGCCAGTTGAAGTAATCCTCGACCTCGCAGACCGAAAGCAGGCTGTCGAGACGGTCGCGGTCGAAGGTCGCAAGCGCGTTCTCGATGTCGCCGGGCTCGCGGATCGGCGATGTGGCCTGAAGTGCGACGATGCGCTCGAACCGTCCCATGCTCGCCTCGATCGCATCGAGGGCATGCAACCAGGCGGATTCGGAGGAGGCGAGGTCGCCCGAAATGTCGTCCGGACGCCGCACGCCGACCGCGCCGGCGGCCTCGGCCGCGGCCAGGATATTGTCACTGTCCGACGAGACCGCCACCACGTCGACGCCACGTGCGGCGCGCGCCTGCTCGACCGTCCAGGCGATCAGCGGCTTGCCGCAGAGATCGAGCAGGTTTTTGTGCGGGATACCCTTGGAGCCGCCGCGCGCGGCGATCACGGCCAGCGTCTTGCGCGCCATCAGATGTGTCCCTCGAGGCGCTCGAGCGCGGTCCAGAAACCTTCGCCCATGTTCTTGTGGCCCTGCCATATCTCGGGAATGAACGACGCCGTCGGTGCATGCTTGCGCAGCACCTGTCCGATCTCGTCGAAATCGATCTCGCCTTCGCCGATTTGGAGTCCTTCGCCGTCCAGCCCTTTGGCGTCGCCGAAATGCAGATGCGCGGTGTGCGGCCCGAGCTGGGCGAGGCCTTGCGCGAAGTCGAAGCCAAAATGATTGGCGGCGAGCTTGGTGTGGGAGATGTCGACGCACATGCGCAGATCATGCCTGGCGCAGAATGCGGCCGACTCCTCCGGGAAGATGAAGATGTTCTGATGACGTTGGCCGCCGAAATGCCAGGGGAACGGTGCCATGGTCTGCGGCGTCAGCTCGACGCCGTCCATGTCGAGCTCGCTCAAGCTCTGCGCAAAAATGCGATAGCGCTCGGCTTTTTCCTCCGGTGGCAGCGGCTCATCCATGGTGAAGCCGCCGATGTTCGCGACGATGGGCGGGCGCTTGGTCTTGGGAAAGAACTTTTTCAGGCCGCGGGTGATGTCGATCACCGCTTGCGTCTGCTCCAGCGAATAGCGCCGCAGCGCCTCGTCGGGGGTTGCGAGGTCCATCAGCTTGGAGCCAGCAAACAGCTCCGGCGCATGCACGACGAAGCTGAGATCATAGGTGCCGGAGAGATAGGCCGCTGGATCGCGTTCCATGTCGCTGTAGCTGAGATGGAATTCGATGATGTCGGGCTCGCAGATCTCAAGGAAGCGCGCGGTATCGTGATAGCGCACCGGCACCCCCCAGGGCCGGTCGAAACGGTAGCGCCGTGCCTTCGCGACGCCCTCGTCGAGGTCGCTCTGGAAGAAATAGTCGTCCGCCGCCATCGTTCGCCTCAACCTGCGGCCGAGCAGCGCCGGCATCTTCAGTGGCGACAGGCCCTGTCCCGGGCTCTTCACGGCGATGTCGTTTTCGGAGATCATCGTACCGGCCGGAAGGTCGCGCGCGGCCACCAAGCTCTTGGCGAGGTTTTCGCGGTTGATCAGCTCACCCTGGCTCAGCGCGCGCTCCGCGAGCTTCTCTCCGCGCGCCGCCTCGACCTCGCGGATGCCGGAGACCAGTGCCTTGAATTCCTCAGGCTCCAGGCTCGCGGCATGGTCCGGACCTTCCATCTCGCGATCGAGCGTGATGTGGCGTTCGATGACCACGGCGCCGAGCGCGACGGCGGCTGTGGAAACGGCAATGCCGCGCTCGTGGCCGGAATAGCCGACGACCGGATGGATTTCGCGCAGCGTTTCCATGAAACGCAAATGGATGTTGTGGAGCGCGGCCGGATAGGTGCTCTGGCAATGTAGGAGCACGTAGCTGGCATTGCGGTCGTCGAGGAACTTCGCCGCCGCCTTGATCTCGTCCGTCGTGCTCATGCCGGTCGAGACGATCAGCGTCTTGCCGGTTGCTGTGAGGCGAGCGAGCAGCGGCAGGTTGGTGAGGTCGGCCGACGCGACCTTGTAGGCCTGCACGCCGAAGCCTTCGAGCACGGCGACGCTCTTCGCGTCCCAGGGCGTGCAGAGGTACTCGATACCCTTGGCTGCGCAGTACTCGGCGATCTTCTTTTGCTGCGCGATGGGCAGCTCGAAGCGGCGCAGGAGATCGAGCGTATATTCGACGGCGAGATCGTCGTCCTTCCCGGACAGGCTCGAGGCACGATAGACCTCGTCGAGTTTGCGCATCTGGAATTTGGCGCAGTCGGCGCCCGCCGCAACCGCGGCATCGACCAGCGCGATGGCGCGGTCGAAGTCGCCATTGTGGTTGTTGCCGATTTCGGCGATGACGTAACAGGCTTCGTCATCGCCCAGAAGACGGTTGCCGATGCGGACCGGAGCAGACTGTTTGGGCGATGTCATCAACACTCTCGTCTCATATGCGTCAGGCGAGCCGCGCGGGAACGCGCGACTTCCACGTCCGCAGCCCGTTCTCCTCGAACATGATGCGCGAACAGCGATGCCCCTGCTGTTCCAGCGCCGCGATGAGCTGGTAACGCTCGAACGGACGCACGAAGAACAGGAAGTAACCGCCGCCGCCGGCGCCCAGGAGCTTTCCGCCGACCGCACCGTGCTGCTTGGCGAAATCGTAGATCGCGTCGATCGCTTCCGACGAGATCTTCGAGCTCAGCTTCCGTTTGGCGTGCCAGGCCTCGTCGATCAGCCGGCCGCATTCCAGGAGCTGGCCGCGCAGCAGATGCCGCCTTATGTCGCGCGTCACTTCCTTCTGCTTGGCTGCGGCGGCGACGGCGTCGCTGGTCTCGTGCTGAGCCTTCTGGTCGCGGTGAATGGCGCCGGAATCGCGGCCGGAGCCGGCGTAGCAGAGCACCAGGCTCTCCTCGAGCTCGGCGATGATGTTGGGATCCAGGCGAAGCGGCACGATGGTGTTCTGGTCGGAGAAGAACTCCATGTGATTGAAGCCGCCGAACACGGTGGCGTACTGATCCTGCCAGCCGCCGGGAATATTGAGCATCAGCCGCTCGGCCTGGAACGCCATTTCCGCGATCTCGTGGCGGTCCCACTGATCCCCACGGAATTCGTTGAAGCAACCGATGATCGCGGACGAGACCACCGCGGAGCCGCCGAGGCCGGAACCGACCGGGAAGTCGGCGGATACCTCGAGCTCGAATCCATAAGTCGGCTTGATCAGGCGCACGACCGATTTGATCAGCGCGAGATCTCCGCCCGTTCCGAGTTCCGCGAGATTGTCGGCCTCAACCGTGCGGCGGAAATCGTGCGAGTAGATCCGGATGCTGGGATCGCTCCGGCGCCGCAGCGTCGCGTGCGCGTACATCTTGATCGTGGCGCTGATAACCGCGCCACCGTCATTCGCCACGAAGTAATGCGTCAGGTCGGTGCCGCCGCCGGAGAAGCTGATCCGCACCGGCGAGCGGGCACGCGCGAACACCTCGCTCTCTTCCGACAGGTTGAACAGCTCGCGGCTGAATACGTCGACCAGCCGTCCCTCGCCATCGAGGATCGGCACCACATGGACGCGCTGGTCGAGCAGCTTGAGGATCTGCTCGCGTGGCCCGCCGGTCGGCGCCCAGACGAAGTTGCGATTGATGCAGGACGCAACCCGGTCCTGAATCGTGATGCCGGTCAGCATGCGCCTGCGGATGTCACCGTCCGTCACGGCGCCGACGATTCGTCCGCTCGCGTCCTGCGCGAACAGGATGCCGAGCATGTTCGCATTCAGGCGCCGGAAGGCTTCCTCAATGGTCTCGGTTTCGGCAATGGTGACGAGGGTTCGTTCAAGCACGTTTTGGGTCCAGAAAGGGCCAATTCGAGGTCATATTGGAGCAGGGGTTGGTAATACGGGAGCCGCAGGGACGATGCAAGGCTCCTGCGTCCCCGGGGCATTGCGCCAATATGGCTGCCGTCAAGCGTTCCGTTCGGGCCGCCCCGATTTACATCGGCGGCGGTTTCGATAGAAGGCTTCGCAAGGGGTCTACGCGACGTGTATGTGATCGGAACAAGCACGGGCACCACGATGGTGCGGCGGTGCTGCTAGTTGATCGCAGCCGCGGAGGAGGAGCGCTTCACGTTTGCGAAACATGCGCGCGGCGAGCTGCCGCATGAGCAATCGAATTCTGCCTGAAGCAGGCCGGCATCAACATGCGCAAGGTCGACTGGATCTGCTCGCCGCTGAAGACCTCCACGAACTACGCGCAGCGCCTCACCGAATATTTCAAATGTCAGTTCGGCCATTGCCCGAAGATCAAAGTCTACGACCATCACCTCTGTCTTGTCGCGAGTTCGTTCTACGGCTCCGGTTTTCCGGAGGCGACCTTCGCCTGCTTCGATTTCTCAGGCGATTCCAGGTCCGGCCTCGTCGCTCATGCGCGGGGCAACGACTTCCGCGTGCCGACACGATTTGATCGCCATAACAGTCTTGGTCTCTATTCCGGGGTGCTGACTCAATATCTCGGCTATCAGATGATCAACGACGAGCACAAGGTCATGGGCCTGTCCTCCTATGGCAGCCCGGACTATCTCGACAAGTTCGCCAAGCTCCTGCGTCCCTGCGGTGTCAATTACGAACTCGATCCCGACCGCAACTGCGCGCGGCGATCCACGGAGTTGGCCTCGTGAGCGGCGCGCCGACCAAGAAGACAATCAGCGGGAAGTTCGCTTCCCAGCGCAGCCGAGCCGCCGTATCAGCCGCGACACAGCCGGAGCAGGCGTAGCATGCGGTTCCTGCCCCGTGTCTACACGCGAAAGAATGTCGGTTGAATGTGCGGGGGGAGCGTCTATATTGTCTGGCTTGCAACCAGGGCGAGAGGAACTCGGCGCCAATGACGGTAGGTGCGGTGGTTTCGATGCGGCGTTTTACGCTCACTTCTCTGATCGCGGTGTTGTTGTCCTTGGTGGTCTGGGTCGGGATCAATGGGCGTATCGGCGAGCATGACATCCGCTTCGACAAGGATCTCCTGTATCTGTATCTTTGCGGGGTCGAACAGGCCGGACAGGTCTCGCATGACCAGCAGGACAAGCTCGTCGAGCACCTCATCGCGGTCTCGGCGAGCGATCACTTGATCTATCGGGCGAAGATGCGCGCTGCCTATTGCAACAATTATCCGTTCACGTCGCTCGCGATGTATTTCGTCGGAAGGATGCAGCAGTCGCTCGGCATGACCGATCCCGCGAGGGATTTTCCCGAGTTTCTGTACCTCTCGTTGTGGTGGGGCATGATCCTCTCGGGCGCGCTTGTCGGCATTTTGTGCCTGCTCATTGTATTCTGGGCGGCCAGAGGTCCGTTGGTGTTTCCGCTATTTGCCGCCATCGCGCTTGCCGCGCTGTTCTATCTCACAGTGCCGCCGCCCAGCCTATCTTGGTCGCTATATCAGGTGACGCCGGCACCGCCCGCGCCACGCGTCAGCCTGCATCATACGCTCTGGCTTGGTCTCTACGCCTGGATCAACCCGGGGGCGGCGTTCTCGCCATTCTCGGTTTTCCCCCGCTGCCTTTGTGCCATGATCGCCTTCGCAGCATTTGCCCTGCGCTGGTCGGGACGGGGCGGGCTGGCCTATTGGGCGCCGATCGTCGTGAGCTTCGTGCACCAGAGTGAAGCGCCGATCCTGCTCGCTGTTATGATCGCCTGCGATCTCGCTTCGCGGCCCAAGGAGTTGTTACGCCCGGCTTACATGGTTCCGATCCTGCTCACGGTCGTCCTCACGGTGCTGCGCGAACGCATGCTGTCGATCATGGGTTTTTCCTTGTTGGGGACAGCCATCGTTCTGGCCGTTTCGATCGGGCTTGCGCTTCTGGTCTTAGCCGTGCCGAAGCTGCGCTCTGCCGTCACCTCGCTCGGGTTGATCGTCAGCCGCGTTAGGACGAACTGGTTGGAGCGTCTGGCCCTTCCTGTGGCGGATACTGTCGTCATCTTGCTCGGATGGGTTGCAGTCGTGATCTTCTGCTTCGCCATTTCGCGTATCGATCAGGTGTTCCGCGTGATCTATCTCTGGTCGGAACTCTTCCCGCGCTACATTGGACTGTTCCAGCTGCCTGTGTTCGTCGGCTTGATCTACGCGGTGTGGCCCTGGGTCCTGACGAAGCGGAAGACCGCGACGCGCGAGGCGCTGGCGCTGGTCTCTTGCCTCATGCTTGTTCTGGCCGTGGTGCAATGGAGGCGGCCGTGGATTCCGACTGCGGCGTTGGTCGCCGACGCCCAGGCTTACGAGACGGTCCTGGGTCGACACTATGTGCCGGACGAGGGCTCTTTCTCCAGAACAGAGACCCCGTGGTATTATCTGATGCTCAGGCGCGCGTATCTCGGAGGCAAGGGTCTTGACGAGTATTTCGCCAAGAGCTGACGTCGTCGTCGCTGCCGCGCCGTCTTACCGCGGCGGAACAGTTGAGCGCGATAAACCATGACTGATCGAACTCCCCCAGGCCTTTCCGTCATCGTGCCCGTCTACAACGAAGAGCAGTCGCTTCCTTTTCTGGTGGAGAAGCTGATGGCTGTTCTGCGCGGGCTGCCCAACCGCTTCGAAATCGTGCTCGTCAACGACGGCAGCCAGGATGGCTCGCTTGCGCTTCTGCGTTCGCTGTCGCAGGCGCATCCCGAGGTCAAGGTCGTCGACTTCCGCAGGAATTACGGCCAAACCGCCGCGCTGATGGCAGGTATCGACCACGCCACGAACGATATCGTCGTGATGATCGACGCTGACCTTCAGAATGATCCTGCCGACATCCCGCGCCTGCTGGCGAGACTCGACGAGGGCTACGATGTCGTCTCCGGCTGGCGCAGGGAGCGCAAGGATTCCGAGCTCAGGCGGAACTGGGTGAGCCGGGTCGCCAACCGCTTCATCTCGCGCATGTCGGGCGTGAAGCTGCATGATTACGGCTGCACGCTGAAAGTCTACCGCCGTAGCATGGTGAGCGGCGTTCGTCTCTACGGCGAGATGCACCGCTTCATCCCGATCTATGCCGAGTGGCAGGGCGCACGCATCACCGAGCTCCCCGTCGCCCACCATGCGCGGCAGTTCGGCGCCTCGAATTACGGCCTCGAGCGCGTCTTCAAGGTCGTGCTCGATCTTCTCGTGGTGATGTTCCTGCGACGCTATTTCGCCAAGCCGATCTATCTGTTTGGCGGCTTCGGGCTGGTCTCGATCATCGCCGCCTTCGCCACCATCGCGCTCGCCATCTTGCTGCGCTTCGGTGCCCAAATCTCGCTGATCCAGACGCCACTGCCGCTGCTGGCTGCGCTATTGTTCCTGGTTGGCATGATCAGCATCCTGCTCGGTCTCGTCGCCGAGATGCTGGTGCGCACCTATTACGAATCGCAAGGAGCCCGTGCCTATCTCGTGCGCGAGCTGATCAATTTCCAGGGCGAGGCGACCACGAGCACCGGTCAAAGGAATATTTGACGCGATGTGCGGCATAGCTGGATTTTGCGGTGCAGGGGACGTCGGCGACATCCGTGCGATGACGAATGCGCTCGCGCATCGTGGTCCAGACGGCTTCGGCTATCATGCCGACGAGACGCATCGCGTGTTCCTGGGACATCGGCGGCTCGCCATTCTCGATATCGGCGGTGGCGCGCAGCCGATGTGGAACGAGACTGCGACGATCGCGGTCATCTTCAACGGCGAGATCTACAATCACATCGAGCTTCGTACCGAGCTGGAGCGATGTGGCCATCGTTTCGTCTCCGATCATTCCGACACCGAAGTTCTAGTGCACGGCTACGAGGAATGGGGCAACGACCTGCCACGGCGGCTGAACGGCATGTTCGCCTTCGCGGTGTGGGACAGCGAGAAAGCCCAGCTCTTCCTGGCGCGGGACCGGTTCGGCGAGAAGCCGCTGTTCTACGCCACGGGCGTAGGCTTCTTTGCGTTCTCGAGCGAGTTGCGTTCGCTCGAGAGTCATCGCGGTTTCGACGCCTCGCTCGACATTCGCTCCTTACAAAAGCTGTTCGCTTACGGCTTCTTCCCGGCGCCGCGGACGCCCTATCGTCATGCGGCGAAATTACCCGGCGGCTCCTGGCTGCGTTTCGATCTTCGCTCGGGCGCCGTCACCACTCAGCGATACTGGCAGTTTTCGCTCGCGCCCGACGAGGCGATGTCCTCGCGCAAGGAGGACGATCTCGTCGACGAGCTCGATCATCTCGTCACACAGGCGGTGCGCCGCCGCCTGATCAGTGACGTGCCCCTCGGAGTCTTTTTGAGCGGCGGTATCGATTCCAGCGCGGTGCTGGCCGCCGCAACCGACATCGTCGGCAAGGAGCGGCTCGAGACGTTTACGATCGGCTTCAACGAGCGTTCGTTCGATGAGTCCGCGCATGCCGGCCGCGTGGCGCAGATCTTCCGGTCTCTTCACAACGAGGAGAAGCTCGATTTGGCGCGAGCCCGCGACCTCATTCCGGCGCTCTTGGACAAGGTCGGCGAGCCGCTCGGCGATTCCTCGCTGCTGCCGACTTATCTCTTGTGCGAGTTCGCGCGACGCAAGGTGACAGTGACGCTGTCGGGCGACGGGGCCGACGAACTCTTTGCCGGTTACGACCCGTTCCACGCACTGCGCGTCGCTTCGATCTACAAGGGCCGCGTCCCAAACGTGCTACACGGCATCATTCGCAGCGTGGCCGGGAGATTGCCGGTGTCGACCCGCAACATGAGCCTGGATTTCAAGCTCAAGCGCACGTTGACCGGCCTTTCCTATGGTCCGGAGTTGTGGAACCCGACCTGGCTCGGCCCGCTGGCGCCGCCCGACATAGAACGACTGTTCGACGAGAGGATCGACACCGAGGAACTCTACGAGGAGGCGCTGGCTCTGTGGAACGCATCCCCGAGACTCAGTCTCGTCGAGAAGACGCTGGAGTTCTATACCCAGTTCTATCTCCAGGACGGCATCTTAACCAAGGTCGACCGTGCCGCGATGATGAATTCGCTGGAGGCCCGCGCGATCTTCCTCGACAACGATCTCGTCGATTTCAGTGCGAGGCTGCCGACCGCGTTCAAATATCGCAATGGCGTGGGGAAATATTTGTTGAAGAAATTGCTGGCGCGAAAAGTGCCCGCGGACCTTGTATCCCGACCCAAGAAGGGGTTCGGAATCCCGCTCGCTGCCTGGCTCCGGGAAATTCCGCAGCGCATACCGCTGGAAAAAATCGCCGGCATTGACCTCGCCGAGGTCGCCGATTTGTGGCAACAACACCGCAACAGGCGTTCGAACCATGCCATGGCCCTGTGGATCTGGCTCGGCCTCCAGGCCTTTCGTCGCCCTGTAGCCATGGGATAGGACCGGATGTTGCGGAAAGCGCTGGAGCGGGTTCTGGAACTGCCCGCCGTCTACGATCTCAACCAGTTCATCGGTCAGCCGACCGTGCGCCGCTACACGCAGTTGCTGGTCGAGGAGGTGCCGTTGAGTGCAGGCGGCGACGTGCTCGATCTTGGCTGCGGCACGGGCGCGACACGCAGGCTCATTCCCGGCCGCTATGTCGGTATCGACATCAATCCCCACTACATCGCGTCCGCAAAGCGAATTCGCTCCGGCGGCGAGTTCATTGCGATGGACGCGACAAAGCTCTCTTTTCCGGATGCCTCGTTCGATCAGGTCATCTCGGTCGCGACCACGCATCATCTCGACGGCGAGCAGCTCCAGGCGATGGCGCTGGAGGCGCTGCGTGTGGTCAGGCCGGGCGGGGCGCTTCACATCGTCGATGCCATCCTGCCGGTTAATCCGCGCGACCGTGCAAAGGCGATGTTCTTCCGCATGGATCGCGGCCGGTTTCCGCGCAAGCTGGAGGATCTCGTGTCGACCGTGTCACGCGCGGCCGACGTTGCGCGGACGCGGGTGTTGAACGGCCCGATGCACGATGTCGCCTATCTCAGGGTGGTTGGCCCATGACGGAGAAAGCCGCTCAGCGCCAGTACGACGAGAAGTTCATGGATTACGCGTCCATCTCGTCCCACTACGCCGCCTCGGAGATCATTCCGCTACTGTTACGCGTTTTGCCGATTGCGAGCGTCGCGGACATCGGCTGCGCCGGCGGCGGCTGGCTGAGCGTCTGGCGCGCGTCCGGCGTTAGCGACATAAGGGGCGTCGACGGCGACTATGTCGATCAGGACGGTTTGGAGATTCCGCGCGAGTTGTTCACGCCCGCGGATCTGTCGCGGCCGCTCGATCTGTCCCGTCGATTCGATCTGGTGCAATCGCTGGAAGTCGCCGAACACATCCAGGTGCAATTCGCCGACCAGTTCGTGCAGAATCTCGTGATCCACGCGGACAAGTACTTGCTGTTCTCCGCGGCCGTGCCGGGGCAGGGCGGCGAATATCACGTTAACGAACAGCCGCTCGATTTCTGGCGGGAGCGGCTGACGCGGCACGGCTTCGACGCCTACGACTTTGTCCGGCCTCAGGTTGTGAGCGATCACCGCATTTCGTTCTGGTATCGCTACAACATCGTCCTCTATGTCCGCCGCGAGCATCAGGCCACGCTCGATCCGGCGATCCGCGCCACACGCGTGCCCGAGGGCGTTGCGATTGCTGATGTGTCCCCGTCCTGGTTCCGCCTGCGCAAGCGCGTCGTCAGGGTGCTGCCGCCCGCGATTCGCGACAGCCTCGCGCGGCTCAAGGCGCACGTCGCCCCGACCGGAAGATTTTGATGAGCGAGAACAGCACGGGCATGAGCAAGCAGACCGGCTCATCCGAGCGTTTCGGCTACGAATGGAGCCATTACAACGAGATCCGAGCCGACTACGAGACGCAGTTCCGGAAATGGACGCCGTTCCTCGGGCCGGACGACTGGAACGGCATGAGTGTGCTCGACGTCGGCTGCGGCACCGGGCGCAATTCGCTGTGGCCGCTGAAATACGGCGTGCGCGAGGCCACCGCGATCGATATCGATGACGGCTCGCTCGCAGTCGCGCGCCGCAACCTCGCGCAATATCCCAACGCAACCGTGCTGAAGCGGAGCGCATTCGACATCGGCTTCGAAGATCGTTTCGACGTCGCCTTCTCGATCGGCGTCATTCATCACCTCGAGAGCCCTGAGCTGGCGCTGCGACAGATGGTGAAGGCGGCGAAGCCTGGCGGGCGCGTCCTGATCTGGGTCTACGGCTACGAGAACAACGAGTGGATCGTCCGCTTCGCCGATCCGTTGCGCAAGGCGCTGTTCTCGCGCTTGCCGATCGGCCTCGTGCACCATCTCTCGCTCTATCCGAGCGCGGTGCTGTGGCTGCTGCTTCGCCTTGGCGTCGGGCGGCTGGCCTATTTCGACCTGTTGCGGACGTTCTCATTCCGGCACATCCGTTCGATCGTATTCGACCAGATGCTGCCGCGCATCGCGCATTACTGGCGCCGCGAAACGGTTCAGAGCCTGATGGAAGAGGCCGGGCTGAAGAATGTGCGGACCGAATGGGTCAACCAGATGTCGTGGGCGGCGATCGGTACGAAATAGCCGCCTCGCCTCAGGTCTTACCGCTCGTCCGCGATCACCTTGCCGTCGTTCGGCAGGGTGCCGGGACTGACCAGCTCGACGCTTCCACCGAGTTTCGTCACGGCGCGCAAGCTGGCCGCGATCTCTTCACGCAGGGCGTTGTTCGCGGCCGCCGTTTCCGCTCTCAGCGTCATCGCGTCGGCTTCGCCCTGGCGCGTGACGACGAGGCGCAGTCTTCCGAGTGCGGAATGGCGCTTGCCGATCTCGGCGATCTGCTCGGGCCGGACGAACATGCCCTTGATCTTGGTAGTCTGGTCGGCGCGGCCCATCCAGCCCTTGATGCGCATGTTGGTGCGCCCGCAAGGGCTCGTGCCGGGCAGGGCCGCGGTGAGGTCGCCGAGTGCGAGCCGGATCCAGGGATGGTGCGGATCGAGCGAGGTCACGACGATCTCGCCGACGTCGCCTGGCGCCACCGGATTTCCGGTGCCGGGATTGACGATCTCCAGGATCAGGTCCTCGTTCACGACCATGCCCTCGCGCGCCTCGGTCTCGAACGCGATGAGGCCGAGATCGGCGGTGCCGAAGGCCTGGTAGGCGTCGATGCCGCGCGCTTTGATCTCGGCCTGGAGCGAGGGCGGGAACGCAGCGCCCGAGACCAGCGCGCGCTTGATCGAGGAGATGTCGCGCCCGGAGCTTGCTGCGGCGTCCAGCAGGATCTTCAGGAAATCCGGCGTGCCGCTGTAGCCAACCGGCCGGTAGGCCTCGATCAGCTCGAATTGCTGCTCGGTATTGCCGGGGCCGGCCGGGATTACCGCACAGCCGAGCGCGCGCGCGGAGGCGTCGAAGATGAAGCCGCCGGGGGTGAGATGGTAGCTGAAGGTATTGAGGACGATATCGTCAGGCCGGAACCCCGCCGCGAACAGCGCCCTTGCGCCGCGCCAAGGATCGGCCTGCCGCCCTTCCGGCTCGAAGATCGGGCCGGGGGAGGTGAAGAGGCGGGCGAACGAGGCGGGGGGGGCCGCCACAAGGCCTCCGAAGGGCGCAGAGGCCCTATGCAGGGCGGGCAGCTCCGATTTGCGCAACACCGGCAGGCCCGCCAGCGCCGTCCTGGAGGTCACGGCGGCGGGATCGAAGCCTTTGAGCCGCTCGGCATAGGCCGGGGCGGCCATTGCGGCTCGCAGCACCCCTGACAGGCGGGAGAACAGGTCGGCCTCGCGCGCGGCTTGCTCACGCGTCTCGCGGGCGTCGTAATGGGCGGTCATGGCTGTTCTTTCCGTGTTGGCATCCGTTGCGCGCCGCCACCGTCATGGCTATCAGACCGCCACTGGCTAGGCTTGAAGGGGACCCGATGGCGGACGAAGGAATCATTGCGGCGGACGAGGTGTCGAACGTCGTCGCGCGCCTGAAGCGCCGCATGGTCGACGAGGCGCTGCCGCTGTGGTCGACGGTCGGTTGGGATCACGCCGCGGGCGGCTTCATCGACAGGCTGCACCGCGACGGCGCGGCGGACGCGGCCGCGCCCCGGCGCGTGTTCGTGCAGGCCCGTCAGATCTGGTGCTATGCCAAGGCCGCACAAATGGGCTGGTACCCCCAGGGGCACGCCATTGCGTTGAAGGGGCTGGAGCATCTGCTGGCCAAAGCGAAGGCGCCCGACGGCCGGCCCGGCTATGTGCACCGGCTGACGCCGGAAGGATCGGTGCTGGATGCCCGGCGCGATGCCTATGACCACGCCTTCATCCTCTTTGCGCTCGCGGCCGTCTACGCCCTTGACCAGGATGCGCAGGTCCGCGGCGAGATCGATGCGCTGCTCGCCTTCCTCGACGGCCATCTGCGCTCGCCGCATGGTGGCGTTCACGAAGGTCTTCCGGTCTCGCTGCCGCGCCGGCAGAACCCGCACATGCATCTGTTCGAGGCCATGATCGCGTGCTTCGAGGCGACCCACGATCTGTCGTTCCAGAACCGTGCCGGAGAATTCTTCGCACTGTTCCTGGCCAATCTCTACGACAAGCAGAAGCGCATCCTGACCGAGTACTTCGAGGAAGACTGGTCGAAGATCGAGCCCGTCAGCGTCGAGCCCGGTCACCAGGCGGAATGGGTCTGGCTGCTGAAGGGGTTCGAGCGCATCACGGGCTGCCCGACTGCGCCGCGGCGTGCCGAACTGCTGTCGACCGCGCTGCGCTATCGCGACGAGGCCACCGGCTGCCTGATCGACGAGGGGGACGACGTCGGCAACGTCCGCCGCAGCACGCGTCGGCTGTGGCCGCAGACCGAGATCGCGAAGGCGTGGATTGCGCAAGCCGAGTCCGGCGAGGTGGGGGCGGCGGATGAGGCGCGCGCGGCGCTGGTGCGGCTCGAACGGCACTATCTCAGCCATCCCGTGAAGGGTGGCTGGTACGACCAGTTCGATCGCGACGGCAAATCGCTGATCGACATCATTCCTGCGTCGTCGTTCTATCATGTTCTCTGCGCAGTCACGGAAGCGGAACAGGTGCTTGAAAATTGAAACTCTTTTGCATCGACGCGTTTTCTTCACGCGAACCGGTTCCTACTCCGTTTGAAAACGCTACAGCCAGCGCTTGCGCCGCTTGAAGCTTTTGAGGTTCTTGAAGCTCTTGCGCTGGTCGCCGGCGCCGCCGAGATAGAATTCCTTGACGTCCTCGTTGTCGCGCAATTCGTCCGCGCTGCCGTCGAGCACGACCTTGCCCTGTTCCATGATGTAGCCGTGGCTCGCGACCGAGAGCGCAGCGCGCGCGTTCTGCTCGACCAGCAGGATGGTGACGCCGAGGTCGCGGTTGATCTTCTGGATGATCGAGAACACCTCCTTCACCAGCAGCGGCGACAAGCCCATCGAAGGTTCGTCCATCAAGATCATCTTCGGGCGCGCCATCAGGGCGCGGCCGATCGCGAGCATCTGCTGCTCACCGCCGGAGAGATAGCCGGCAAGGCCAGTGCGTTCCTTCAGGCGCGGAAAGTAGTTGAAGACCATGTCGAGGTCGGAATCGACCTCGCGGTCCCTGCGGGTGAAGGCGCCGAGCTTGAGGTTCTCCAGCGACGTCATGTCGGCGACGATGCGCCGGCCCTCCATCACCTGGAAGATGCCGCGGCGCACGATCTTGTCGGGGTCGATGCCGTTGATCCGCTCGCCTTCGAACAGGATCTCGCCGCGCGTAACCTCGCCGTCTTCCGTCTTGAGCAACCCGGAAATCGCCTTCAGCGTCGTCGACTTGCCGGCGCCGTTGGCGCCCAGGAGAGCCACGATCGCACCTTTTGGCACGTCGAGGCTGAGGCCGCGCAGCACCAGGATGACGTCGTCGTAGACGACCTCGATGTTGCGCACGGCGAGGAGGGGAGGCGCGGGGACGATGCTGGGGGAGGGACGCTCGATTTGAGCCGTTTCACTCATGGTCAGTTACTCTCTCGGTGTCGTCGCTGCTCGATCCTGTCATTCCGGGACGGTCCGCAGGACCGAACCCGGAATCTCGAGGTTCCCAGGTGCGCAATTGCGCACCATAGTCCGATGCTTCGCATCGTCCCGGAACGACGCATTAGGGCCTCACCACCCCAGCAATTCCGGCTTGCGTGGCAGCTCGACGGTCTTGACCTTCTCGAGCTTGATCGTTCCCTTGGCCATGAGGTCGTTGAGGTCGCCATCGGTCGCACCTGACACTTTGGTGCGATAGAGGTCGACCTTGAGCGTGCCGCGATGGTCCTTGCCGGTCCAGGTCGAAGCATTGCAGACGCCTTCCATCCCGGCCGGCACCCAGTCTTTCTTCTGGTGGAAGCCCTTGGCGACGTTCTCGCCGGTGGCGCCGCCGTTCTTGGCGGCCCACTCGATCGCCTCCTTCATGTAGAGCGACGAGCAGACGGCCGCGACGTAATGCACGGGGCGATAGACCTTGCCGGTGGGATCGGACATCTTCGAGATCTCCATCACCGTCTTCATGCCGGGCGCATCGCCGCCCCAGCTCACCGCGGTGCGGAGCGGGAAGATCACGCCATTGGCCGCATCGCCCGCGGTCTTGGCCGCGTTCTCGTCCATGCCCCAGACATTGCCGAGGAACTGGATCTCGAGGCCGGCGGTCTTGCAGGCCTTCATCACCGAAATGTTGGATGCAGCGGTGTTGCCGAGATAGGCATAGTTGGCGCCCGAGGATTTCAGGCTCAGGCACTGTGCGCTGTAGTCACCCGGCGCGAGCGCGAACACCAGGGGCGGCAGCACCTCGAAGCCGAGCTCCTGCGCCATGGCTTCGCCGGCGGCCTTCGGCGCGTTCGGATAGGGATGGTTGGCGCCCATGTGCACGAATTTCGGCTTGCCGGGCTTGCCCTTGGCCTTCCAGTCCTCGGCCGCCCACATCAACATCGCGCGCAGTGCGTCCGAATAGCTCGGACCATAGAAGAAATTGTAAGGAGCGGGCTTCGCCTTGCCGCTGACGCCTTCGGGATCGGTGAGGGCGGCGGCATAGGAGCCGGACATGTCGGGGATCTTGTCCTGCGCGAGGAAGCCGGTCAGCGCCTCCGTGTCGGCTGTGCCCCAGCCCATGATCGCGGCGACCTTGTTGTCGGGCGCCGACCACTTCTTGTAAAGCGCAATCGCGCGCGGCACCTGATAGCCGTAATCGTTGGTGTCGAGATTGACCTGCTTGCCGCCGATGCCGCCGTTCTTGTTGACCCAGGCGAAGGTGTCGGCGACAGCCTGGCCATAGGGCGTGCCGACGTCCGAGGTGCCGCCGGAATAGTCGGCGAGATGCCCGATCGCGATCTGCGCCTGCGCGCTCGCCGAGAATGCGGCGATCGCAAGCACGAGCGATGCGGTGCTCAAAAGGGACTTTGTCGTCATGGGTCGGTTCCTCCTGTTTTATTGTTTAAGTGAAGTTGCCCGCCCTCAATGCGAGAACGGGTAGAGTTTCCAATACGCCTTGATCTGTCGCCAGCGATGCGCGAGCCCGTCAGGCTCGAACATCAGGAACGCGATGATGATCACCCCGATCGCGATCTCGCGCAGGAAGGTGATGTTGTTGTTGAGCGAAAGCGCCTGGTCGATCGCGCCGCCCTTCAGATGATGGCTCAGCCACTCCATCGATTCCGGCAGCAGCACCACGAAGGCGGTACCCATCAGCGTGCCCATGATCGAGCCGGTGCCGCCGATGATGATCATGGCGAGGAACAGGATCGAACGCTCGATGCCGAAGCCCTCCTGCGAGACCACGAGCTGGTAATGCGCGTAGAGCGCGCCGGCGATCCCGGCGAAGAAGGCGGCAAGCCCGAACGACAGCGTCCGGTACTTGGTGAGGTTGATGCCCATGATCTCGGCGGAGAGATAATGGTCCCGGATCGCCACCAGCGCGCGGCCGTCCCGGGTGCGCATCAGATTGGTGACGAGGACATAGCTCACGAGCACATAGGCCAGCACGACGTAGAAGTACTGTCGGTCGCCGCGCAGCGTATAGCCGAAGATCGAGAAGGGAGCGGCGCTCGCCGGCACCGAGCCGCCGGAGAACCATTCGGCGCGTGAGAAGAAGTCGAGCAGGATGTATTGCGCGGCCAGCGTCGCGATGACGAGGTAAAGACCTTTCAGCCGCGCCGCCGGAATGCCGAAGATCAACCCGACCAGCGCGGTGACGATGCCGGCGAGCGGGATTGCGAAGAACACCGGGATCGGCGCGTTGTTGGAAATGTAGGCCGAGGTGAAGGCGCCGAGCAGGAAAAAGGCGGCATGGCCGATCGAGATCTGCCCGGTGAAGCCGACCAGGATATTGAGGCCGAGCGCCGCGATCGAGAAGATGCCGATCTGGATCAGGATGCTGAGCCAATAGCCGCTGAAGAATTGCGGCGCCAGACACAGCAGCAGCACGCCAGCGACGGCGAAGTTGCGACTCGTCGCGGTCGGGAAGATCGTGGTGTCGGCCGCGTAGGAGGTGCGGAAATCACCAGCAGGAATGAGGGCAGGGCCGGCCATGGGTCAGATCCGCTCGATGTCGTGGGTGCCGAACAGCCCGTAGGGCTTGATCATCAGCACGATGATGAGGACGTAGAACGGTGCGATCTCGTAGAGATTGCCCCAATGCAGGTATTCGCTGTCGACATATTGCGCGACGTTCTCGAGCAGCCCGATGATGATGCCGCCGAGCACCGCGCCGCCGACGGAATCGAGCCCGCCGAGGATCGCCGCCGGGAACACCTTGATGCCGTAGGCGGCAAGGCCCGAGGATACGCCGTTCACGACTGCAACGACGACGCCGGCGACCGCCGATACCGTCGCCGAGATCGCCCAGGCCATCGCGAACACGCTCTTGACGGAAATGCCGAGCGATTGCGCGACCTGCTGGTTGAATGCGGTGGCGCGCATCGCGAGGCCGTATTTGGAGGCGCGGAAGAACCAGGCCATGCCGATCATCATCGCGACCGAGACGACGAGACTCATGACATAGACGGTCTGGATCTGGAGCCCGAACAGGCTGACCGACTGGCTCTCGAACACGCGCGGGAACGGCTGCGGATTGACTCCGAACATCCACTTCAGCGTCGCCTGCAACACCGTCGATAGGCCGATCGTCACCATGATCACCGAGATGATGGGCTCGCCAATCATCGGCCGCAGGATCAGGACCTGGATCGCGATGCCGAATACGAACATGAACACCAGCGTGATCGGCATCCCGATCCAGAACGGCACCTGATATTTCGCCAGCAGAGCCCAGCACACCCAGGCGCCGACCAGCAGCAACTCCCCTTGCGCGAAATTGACGACCTGCGTCGCCTTGTAGATCAGCACGAACGACATCGCGACTACGCCGTAGAGCGTGCCGACCACGAGGCCGTTGACCAGGAGTTGGATGAGGAAGGCGGTGTTCATGCCGATTGACCCAGTTCGTCATTGCCGGGCTTGGCCCGGCAATCCATCGATGCGGAGGAAAGCGTGTTCGGAAGTGGATGGATGCGCGGGTCAAGCCCGCGCATGGCGACTTCTTGTGTCACTCCGCGGCCTCCGCCATGTGCCCATGCCCGCCGAGATCCACCACGCGTAGCGTGGTACGCACCCGCTGCGTGGTGCCATCCTGGAAGCGGATCACGGTGTCGACGGGAATATCCGCGACGCCGCGGTAGATGGCGTCGATAATCCCTTCATACTTCTCGTTGATGACGCTGCGGCGGACCTTTCTGGTGCGAGTGAGCTCGCCGTCGTCGGCATCGAGCTCCTTGTAGAGCAGCAGGAAGCGCGAGATGCGCTGGGCCGGCGGCAGCGTGGCGTTGACGGTCTCGACCTCCTTCTGCAGCAGGGCGTAAACCTCGGGCCGCGAGGCGAGGTCGCTGTAAGTGGTGAATGAGAGCCGGTTCTTTTCCGCCCATTTCGAGATGATGGAGTAACGGATACAGATCATCGCCGCGAGCGCGTCGCGGCCGGCGCCCAGCACGACGGCCTCCGCGATATAGGGCGAGAATTTCAGCTTGTTCTCGATGAATTGCGGCGAGAAGCGCTCGCCGCGCGAGGTCTCCGCGAGATCCTTGATGCGGTCGATGACGACGAGCTGCTGGTCGGCGTTGAAATAGCCGGCGTCGCCGGAGCACATCCAGCCGTCCTTGATGTCGGCGACGCTCGCCTCGGGATTCTTGTAGTAGCCGAGGAACATGTTGGGGTGCCGCACCACGATCTCACCGACGCCGTGGACGTCGGCATTGTCGATTCGGATCTCGATGCTGTCGGCCATCGGCACGCCGGTCGTATCAGGGTCGACCTTGCCCTCGGGATGCAGCGTATAGGCCCCCAGCAGCTCGGTCTGGCCGTACAGCGTGCGCAGCGGCACGCCCATGGCCTGGAAGAATTTGAAGGTTTCGGGGCCGAGCGCTGCGCCGCCGGTGGCGGCCGACCGCAGGCGGGTGAAGCCGAGGCGGTCGCGCAGCGCGCGGAACAGGATCGCGTCGGCAAAGCCCGAGCGCTTGCCCTGTTCAAGCGCGGCAAGACCCGACTTCATGCCGATGTCGAACAGGCGCTGCTTGAAGGGCGTTGCGTCCATCACCTTGGCACGGACGTCGGCCGCGATCGATTCCCAGACCCGTGGCGCGAACAGCACGAAGGTCGGCGCAATCTCGCGCAAATCGTTCATCATCGTGTCGGGCTCTTCGACGAAGTTGACCTTCATCCGGCACAAGAGGCCTTTGCCGAGCACGTAGACCTGCTCCATGATCCAGGGCAGCGGCAGCACCGAGACGTATTCGTCATCGGGCCCCTTGGGGTCGAAGGCGAGATAGGTCGCGCAATGGCCGAGCACGCGGCCGGCGGCGAGCATCGCAAGTTTTGGATGCGAGGTGGTGCCTGACGTCGTGCAGAGGATTGCGACGTCCTCGCCCTTGGTGGCATCGACCAGCCTGTCGTAAAGCTCCGGCTCCCGCGCAGCACGTGCCCGGCCGAGCTCGGCAAACTTCTCCGCCGCCATCAGCCGGGGGTCGTCGTATTTCCGCATCCCGCGCGGATCGGAATAGATGATGTGCTTCAGCCTGGGCACGCGCTCGGCGAGCGTGAGCAGCTTGTCGACCTGCTCCTCGTCCTCGGCGAAAACCAGCTGCGCCTCACCATAGTTGAGGAGATATGAGGCCTCCTCGTCGAGCACGTCGCGATAAAGTCCGAGGCTGAGGCCGCCGATCGCATGCGTCGCGACTTCCGCCGCGACCCAGTCCGGCCGGTTGTCGCCGATGATGCCGATGACATCACCGCGACCAAGACCGAGTTCGACCAGGCCGAGCGCGAAATCGCGCACCCGTGTCTGGTAGTCGTTCCAGGTGAAGATGCGCCAGAGCCCGAGATCCTTCTCGCGCAGCGCGATCTCGTTGCCGTGCTCCCTGGCATTGAGCCGGAGCATTTTCGGATAGGTGTCGGCCTGCGCGACGCGCCCTGCATAATCCATCATGCCGCGCTCTCCTGCGCCGGCGGAGCGTCGTCGGGATCGACCAGCACCTCGTCCTCCTCGCCGAGATAGGCGCGCCTGACGTGGGGATCGGCGAGCACGGTAACCGGATCGCCTTCGGCGATCTTCTTGCCGAAATCCAGCACCATGACGCGATGGGAGATGTCCATCACCACGCCCATGTCGTGCTCGATCATCACCACCGTCATCCCGAACTCCTCGTTGAGATCGACGATGTAGCGGGCCATGTCCTCCTTCTCCTCGAAGTTCATGCCAGCCATGGGCTCGTCGAGGAGAATGAGACGCGGCTCCAGCGCCATGGCGCGGGCGAGCTCCACGCGCTTGCGCAGGCCGTAGGAGAGAGTGCCCGCGGTCGCCTTGCGCACCGACTGCAGGTCGAGGAAATCGATGATCTCCTCGACCTTGCGGCGGTGCTCGAGCTCTTCCTTGCGCGCGCCGGTGAGCCAGTATAGCGAGCCCGTCAGGAAATTGTTCTTCAGGAGGTGATGGCGGCCGACCATGATGTTGTCGAGCACGCTCATATGGTGGAACAGCGCCAGGTTCTGGAAGGTGCGGCCGATGCCGAGCGAGGCGCGGGCATTCGGCGTCAAACCAGTGATGTCGCGGCCTAGGTAGAAGAGCTGGCCTTCGGTGGGCTTGTAGCGACCGGAAATACAGTTCACGATCGAGGTCTTGCCAGCGCCGTTGGGGCCGATGATCGAGAACAGCTCGCCCTCTCTAATGGCGAAGCCGACGTCGGTCAGCGCTCGGACGCCGCCGAATCGCAAGGACACGCCGCGCACTTCAAGACTGGTAGCCACCAAACGAATCCCTCCCGGTCATGGCGCATTTTAGCGGCGCTCTTCGTCCGTTCTGTCGGGCGATCCTAGTACGGCGGTGACGGTGAGGCCATGCAGCAGATGGTCTCGACCGGAGCCCCGCACTCTCGTTCCCGTTTGGGATCGAAAGCCGTATCGCCCGAGGTGGTCCTCAATAGGGGAAAGCGCTATTTTGAAATGTCTCCCGGCTGACAATTCTGCGACAAAGTTTGCCGGACGGCAGCGGCGTTCATCTTTGGTCGAATGGCGGTCGAAATCATCATGTTGCAATGCAGCAGAGGGCGGAGTGACGAAACCGTGCGGCTGGCCGCGAGATCATGATTTCAGAAGATCATCTGAAGCGCGTCGCCGCCTGGTCGCGCGAGCTCACGCAAGCGGAGATCGAGGTCGCGCGTGCCGGAATCACGGAACGGTCCTACGGCACCGGCGAGACCGTGTTCATGCGCGGGGACATTTTTGCTTACTGGGCCGGCATGGTGAGCGGCCTGGCCCGCATGGGCGGGGTCTCGCGCGACGGCAAGGAGACCAGCCTTGCCGGGTTGACGGCAGGGGCCTGGTTTGGCGAGGGCAGCGTGCTCAAGAACGAGCCGCGCCGCTATGACGTGGTCGCACTGCGCGACAGCCGCGTCGCACTGATGGAGCGCAGTGCCTTCATGTGGCTGTTCGAGAACAGCGTCGGCTTCAACCGCTTTCTGGTGCGCCAGCTCAATGAGCGGCTGGGCCAGTTCATCGGCATGCTCGAGGTCAACCGGACGCTCGACGCCACCGCGCGCCTCGCCCGCAGCATTGCTTCGCTGTTCAACCCGATCCTCTATCCCGAATCGACCGCGCATCTGGAGATCACCCAGGAGGAGATCGGGGCGCTTTCCGGCATGTCCAGGCAGAACGCCAACCGTGCGCTGAACCGACTGGAGAAAGAGGGGCTGCTGCGGCTGGAATATGGCGGCGTCACCATCCTCGATATCGAGCGGCTGCGCGGGTATGGGGATTAGGGCGGATATTCGTCACCGCGCATTGGCGGGGGCATGGACCGGCCAGAGGTCGGCGCGCCAACGCACCGCGATCGCCAGCATCGCGAAGAAGCCCGCGGCGGCATAGAGCGAGCCCGTCGCGGAATAGCCGATGACGTCGATCAGACTGCCGGCCGCGAGCAGTCCGATCGGCAAGCCATAGATCACCATCATGCGCACGCCCATGACGCGGCCTCGCAGATGTGCGCTCGCGGTGCGCATCAGGATCACCGCCGCCGATATCATCGACATGCTCTGGGCGATGCCGGCGAGAACGAGGCAGGCCATCGCCACCGGCAAGGTCCTGACCTCGACGAATACCAGCAGCATGGCGTACCAGGCCAGCGTCGCGCCGATCAGGAGCCGGGCAATGCGCACGCCACTGACCAGGCTGAGCGTGATGGAGCCGATCAGCGAGCCGACGGCGAAGCTCGCCGAGAGATAACCGAGGCCGGTCTGGTCGGTATGAAAGATCTCTCGCGCGATGTAGGGCAACAATCCGCCCGTGAAGGGAAAAGCGGTGAGATTGGCCAGGAAGGCGACGCACAGCGCCGCGCGCATTCCCGGGCCATTCCAGGCATAGACGATGCCTTCCTTCAGATCGCCCAGCAATCTCGAAACGGCGTGACTGTTCGGCGGGAGATCGCTCGTGGTGATGGACCTTTTCGGCCGTGTCAGACAAAGCATCAGAAGAGCGGCCATGAGGTAGAGTCCGGCAATCGCCACATACACGAGCCCAATTCCAAGGACGGTGAACAGCCCGGCGCCCGTCAATGCTCCCGCGATGCGCGCACTGTCCTGGGTCGTGCGCGCAACACTGATGGCGCCGACCAGTTGCTCGGCCGGCATGATCTCGGCAAGCAGCGCACCCCGGACGCCGAGATCGGAGGGACGAATCAGCCCCATGATCGCGACGATGATCATGACGCTCAGCGGCGACAAATGACCGGTCAGTGCCAGGACCATGATGGTCGACGATAGCGCCGTATAGGCAAGACGCATCACGACCAGGAGATCGCGATGACCCATGCGGTCGCCGATCATGCCGAACACCGGCGCGACCAGTGTCCCGACGAACTGGAGCGAGGCAAGCACGGTGAGCAGCAGCACCGATCCTGTCTCGACCATGATGTACCAGCCGAGCACCAACGTCTCCACCTCGAAGGCCCAGGAGGTGAGCAGATCGGATGGCCATTGAAAGCGATAATTGCGAATGCGGAACGGCGCGAGCGCAGAAGGTCGTGCTGTGCTCAAGGCGCGATGGCTCGTGTCACGGCGATTCCCTGCCCGTGTGAATTTCTTTTCATTTCCCGCAACCTAGGGCCGACGCCGCGCGTGTCAATCTGAACCGCCGCATGCCGCTCCCGCGCTTGGCTCCTATCTGGCGGTCGTCGGCTTCCGCTCGGCCAGCGCCGCGGCCATTGCCGAAATTAATGGACGCATGAAATAGGCGTCCTCTGGCGGCGAGATGTCAGTGCGCAGACCATGCGCGGCGAGTTCACCGGAGACTGCCGGGCCGACCGAGGCGATCAGCGTGCGCTCAAGCCCGGCGCGAAGACGCGCCTCGACGCCATGCGCCTTCGCGGCCTCGATCAGGCGACGAACCTGGCCGAGATTGGTCAGGGCAATCGAATCGATCCGCCCCTCGGCCATGGCGTCGATGGCGGCGACGATGTTGGCATCCGCCGCCTTGGAATCGTAGACATAGGGAAGCACGGTATCGACGGCGGCGCCCTGCGCGGTCAGCGCGCCGGTCAGCGCGCCGTGGTCCTTGTCTGGATAGAGCTGGAGACCGAGGCGTCGTCCTTTCAGGTCGAGCCTGGCCAGCATCTCAATCACGCCCTCGGTGGTCGGCTTCTCCGTTGTCTGCTCTGCCTCGAGACCGATCTCGCGTAGCGCCTTGCCGGGCTTCGGGCCGCGGGTGAATTTTCGCGCTTTGGCGAGTGCCGCGACAAGGGTGGTGTCGAGCCCGCGGGCGCCAGCGAGCTTCATGATCCGGCGCAGGCCTTCGCCCGTCATCAGCACGAGATCGTCGAAGGGCTTGTCGATGGCACGGCGAATCCAGGCCTCCACCGGAGCAGGGTCCGGAGCATCATGGATGGTGAACATCGGGCATTGCACGACATCGGCGCCTTGCTCGACCAGAAGCTTCGAAAACTGCGCCTCCTCGCGCGTTTCCAGGATCAATATGCGGTAGCCGTTCAAACGGTCGGCCATGGGTATGCTCCGGTCATGAATCGCAATCGTCCGTTCATCCTGACTCTGCGCTTCATGTTGAAGCAAGTCTTGGGATTGGCGCAAGGGCGGGGTCGGTGCTAGAGCAGGACGCAAATCGCGGGTAGTTCCGCTGCACAAACCTTCATCACGAGCCAAGCCCGTTCATCAACATGCCCGACCATCAATATGTCCTGACCCTGTCCTGTCCGGATCGCCCCGGCATCGTCTCGGCGGTGTCGACGTTCCTTGCCCACAACGGACAGAACATCCTCGACGCCCAGCAGTTCGATGACGTCGAGACCGAGAAGTTTTTCATGCGGGTGGTGTTCACAGCAGCCGATCTTGCCGTGGAACTGTCGGCGCTGCAGACCGGCTTTGCCGCGATCGCCGAACGTTTCGGCATGGAGTGGCAGATGCGCGATCGCGCTGCGCATCGCAAGGTGATGCTGCTGGTGTCGAAATCCGACCACTGCCTGGTCGACATCCTCTATCGCTGGCGCACCGGCGAATTGCCGATGATCCCGACGGCGATCGTCTCCAACCATCCGCGCGAAGTCTATGCCGGGCTCGATTTCGGCGGCATCCCGTTCCACCATCTGCCCGTGACCAAGGAGACCAAGCGCGAGCAAGAGGCGCAGATCATCGACCTCGTCGGCAAGACGAAGACCGATCTGGTGGTGCTCGCACGCTATATGCAGATCCTGTCGGACGATCTATCGGCAAAGCTGTCGGGGCGCTGCATCAACATCCACCACTCGTTCCTGCCGGGCTTCAAGGGCGCCAAGCCCTATCACCAGGC
Organism: Bradyrhizobium sp. USDA 326; assembly: GCF_049739485.1. Lineage (NCBI taxonomy): Bacteria > Pseudomonadati > Pseudomonadota > Alphaproteobacteria > Hyphomicrobiales > Nitrobacteraceae > Bradyrhizobium > Bradyrhizobium sp. USDA 326. The sequence goes on along the minus strand of NZ_JBMGQA010000001.1, from coordinate 138,393 downwards.
CCATGAGCGCGGCGTCAAGCTGATCGGCGCTACCGCGCATTACGTCACGCGCGATCTCGACGAGGGTCCGATCATCGATCAGGACGTCGAGCGCATCAGCCATCGCGACACGCCGGAAGATCTGGTCCGCAAGGGCCGGGACATCGAGCGCCGCGTGCTGGCACGGGCCATCCGCTATCATCTCGACGATCGCGTCATCCTCAACGGCCGCAAGACGGTGGTGTTCGTGGACTAGCAAACAGTGAGTGGCCAATAGCGAGTGGAGCGGGGGGCGTCCTATTCGCTATTCCCTATTCGCCATTCGCTTCCTCAGCGCCCCGCGCCAGCCGACGCCGTTCCCGTTGCGGCCTTCTGGGCCTGCTCTTCCTTCTCGCGATCTGCCGCCGGCAGCAGGCGCTTGCGTTCGCGCTCCTTCATGTAGGCGTCGTATTGCGGCGTGCCCGGTCGCGGCGGAGCATCGGCGGGCAGGCCGCCGGCCCATTGCGGGACGTAGTCGCCCATGCCGGCGGAGAGTTTCTCGTTGACCGTCCCGCAGCCGGATAGCGCTGCGGCGAGCGCAACGAGGACGAGGGCGGAACGAAGAGACTTGGGCATTGTGTGGGCGCGCGCGTTCGGTCACTGGACGCCGGCTCGGGCCGGCGAGGAGAGGAGTAGCCTTCAACAAGGTAAAATAGACTTATTCGAGGTAGGTAATTTACTACCGAGTTGTGCTCGGCTGACGCGGGCGGATGTACAGATTCTGCAAAAGAAAGACGAAATCCTCCATGCACGCGATCCTTCGCATTTCTGGACTTGGTGCCAGGCTCGCGACAACATGGCTTAGCCCGCGGCAGGGGTTTTCGTTGACAAGTCCATTTTGTTTGTACATTCGTACAAATGAAGGCGGTGCTCGAGCTGCTCCGATGCGGTGGCACCGCGTCCAGTCGATCGGTCTTCAGGGCACTCGGGCTGTGCCGAAGGGCCGCCGAACGTCCGATTGACAAGCACGGCGCGAAAGACGCCCATGTGGCGCCGCCAGAGCACTTGCGGCAGCTAAGGTGAAGGCAAGGGCCGGGCACTCGGTCCAGGGCACAAGAGTCAGGAATGAAGGGGAGGGACATCTGATGTTCGAACGCAAACAACTGTCGCATAAGGCGACTTGGGCCGCCGCGGTTGCGGCCATTGCAGGCCTTGCCGGCATCGCGCCTGCGAAGGCCCAGGACAGCGTCAAGATCGGTCTGATCCTGCCGATGACGGGCGGCCAGGCCTCGACCGGCAAGCAGATCGAGAACGCGATCAAGCTCTACATCCAGCAGAAGGGCGACACTGTCGCCGGCAAGAAGATCGAGATCATCGTCAAGGACGATGCTGCGATCCCGGACAAGACCAAGACCGCCGCGCAGGAGCTGATCGTCAACGACAAGGTCAATTTCATCGCCGGCTTTGGCGTGACGCCGGCCGCGCTCGCTGCTGCGCCGCTCGCCACGCAGGCCAAGATTCCGGAAGTTGTGATGGCAGCCGGCACTTCCATCATCACCGAGCGCTCGCCCTATATCGTGCGCACCAGCTTCACGCTGGCGCAGTCCTCGACCATCATCGGCGACTGGGCGGTGAAGAACGGCATCAAGAAGGTTGCGACCCTGACTTCGGACTACGCGCCGGGCAATGACGCGCTGAACTTCTTCAAGCAGCATTTCACGGCCGGCGGCGGCGAGGTGGTCGAAGAGGTCAAGGTGCCGCTGCAAAACCCCGACTTCGCGCCGTTCCTGCAGCGCATGAAGGACGCCAAGCCCGATGCGATCTTCGTATTCGTGCCGGCGGGCCAGGGTGGCAACTTCATGAAGCAATATGCCGAGCGCGGCCTCGACAAGGCCGGCATCAAGGTGATCGGGCCCGGCGACGTCACCGATGACGACCTGCTCAACAACATGGGCGATGCCGTGCTCGGCACCGTCACCGCGCACCTCTATTCCGCGGCGCATCCCTCGCAGATGAACAAGGATTTCGTCGCAGCCTACAAGAAGGCCTTTGGCAACCGTCCCGGCTTCATGGCCGTGGGCGGCTATGACGGCATCCATCTGATCTACGAGGCGCTGAAGAAGACAGGCGGCGATACCAACGGCGACAAGCTGATCGAAGCCATGAAGGGCCAGAAGTGGGAGAGCCCGCGCGGCCCGATCTCGATCGATCCCGAGACCCGTGACATCGTGCAGAACATCTACATCCGCAAGGTCGAGAAGGTCGATGGCGAGCTCTACAATGTCGAGTTCGCGACCTTCGAAGCCGTCAAGGACCTCGGTAAGACCAAGAAGTGACGCGCGAGAGCGCGTCATCCCGGGGCGCGCCTCTTACCTCTCCCGCTTGCGGGAGAGGTCGGCGCAAAGCGCCGGGTGAGGGTTGTCTCCTCTGGGGGAGTCTTCGTCGTTGAAGCACCCTCTCCCCAACCCTCCCCCGCAAGCGGGGGAGGGAGCGCAGTAAGGCACTTGGCTAAACCTGAAATAATTCCCGGCCCCCGATGACCGCAATCCTCACCAACCTGTTCGATGGCGTTGCCTACGGCATGCTGCTGTTCGTGCTCGCCTGCGGGCTCGCGGTCACGCTCGGCCTGATGAACTTCGTCAATCTCGCCCACGGCGCCTTCGCCATGGCCGGCGGTTATGTCTGCATGGTGCTGGTCAACCGGATGGGCTGGCCGTTCTTCGCCGCCCTGCCGCTCGCCTTCGTCTCCGCAGCCGCAATCGGCATCCTGCTCGAACGCACGCTGTACCGCCACCTTTATGCGCGCAGCCATCTCGACCAGGTCCTGTTCACCATCGGCCTGACTTTCATGTCGGTGGCGGCCGTCGACTACATCCAGGGCTCCTCGCGCGTCTTCATCAATTTGCCGGCCGCGCTCCAGGGCCAGTTCGACCTGTTCGGCATCGGCATCGGCCGCTACCGGCTGATGATCATCGTGATCTGCGGCCTGCTCACCATCGCGCTTCAGATGGTGCTGGCCAAGACCCGCTTCGGCAGCCGCCTGCGCGCCGCGGTCGATGACCCGCGCGCCGCCAGTGGCCTCGGCATCAACGTGCCGCAGGTGTTCGCCTTTACCTTCGCATTCGGATGCGGGCTCGCCGGCCTCGGCGGCGCGCTCAGCGCGGAGATCCTCGGCCTCGACCCATATTTCCCGCTGAAATTCATGATCTACTTCCTGATCGTGGTCACCGTGGGCGGCTCCTCTTCGATCACGGGCCCGTTCCTGGCCTCGCTCCTGCTCGGCATCGGCGACGTCGCCGGCAAGTATTACGTGCCGAAGATGGGCCCCTTCGTGATCTACACCATGATGATCGTGATCCTGATCTGGCGCCCGAACGGCCTGTTCGGACGCACGGCCGCGCGTTGAGTTCGCCGATGAGCGCTTCGTCCGACGTCGGTTATCACGCCCAGCGCCAGGCGCGGTGGCACTACGGCGAAATCGCCTTCTGGCTGATCGTGCTGGCCTGCGGCTTCGCCTTTCCCAACCGATACCTGATCATGACCGACATCCTGCGGCTCGCGCTGTTCACGATGTCGCTCGACCTGGTCCTCGGCTATGCCGGCATCGTCTCGCTCGGCCATGCCGCGTTCTTCGGCGTCGGCGCCTATGCCGCGGGGCTTCTTGCGCTTCATGGCATCGTCAACGAGCCCGTGCTGGCGCTGATCGTCGCCGGTCTTGCGGCGATGGTGCTCGGCTTTGCCACCAGTTTCCTGGTGATCCGCGGCGTCGACCTGACGCGCCTGATGGTCACGCTTGGAATCGCCCTGCTGCTGGAGGCGCTCGCCGAGCGCTTCTCCAACATCACCGGCGGCACCGACGGCCTGCAGGGCATCGAGATGCAGCCGATCTTCGGCGTGATCCCCTTCGACATGTTCGGCAAGGCCGGCTTCTTCTATTCGCTGGCTGTCCTGTTCCTACTGTTCCTGTTCGCCCGCCGCGTCGTGCATTCGCCGTTCGGCCTGTCGCTGCGCGCGATCAAGAACAATCCGCTCCGGGCCGCCGCCATCGGCATTCCTGTCAACCGCCGCCTGATCGCGATCTACACGCTGGCTGCGTTCTATGCCGGTATCGCGGGCGCGCTGTTCACCCAGACCACCGCGATCGCCTCGCTCGACGTGTTCGCCTTCGAGCGTTCCGCCGATCTGATGCTGGTGCTCGTCATCGGCGGCACCGGCTATCTCTATGGCGGCCTGATCGGCGCGGTGGTGTTCCGCATGCTCCAGGAATTGTTCTCGACCATCACGCCGCAATACTGGCAGTTCTGGATCGGCCTCGTGCTGGTCGTGATCGTGCTGATCGGTCGCCAGCGGCTGCATCGCTGGGTGCTCTACGTGCCCAACCTGATCATCAAGCAGGTCGCCGGGCGCAAGGCCGTCGTTGCCGTGCCGGAGAGCGACGCATGACCATCGCGCTCGAAACGAAGAATCTCGAAAAGCAGTTCGGCGGCCTGCGCGTCACCCGCGACCTCTCCTTGAAGATCGAGCAGGGCGCCCGCCACGCGCTGATCGGGCCGAACGGCGCCGGCAAGACCACCGTCATCAACCAGCTCACCGGGGTGCTCAAGCCGAATTCGGGCCGCATCCTGCTCGAAGGCCAGGACATCACCGACCTGCCCGTGCACAGGCGCGTGCTGCGCGGCCTGTCGCGCACCTTCCAGATCAACCAGCTCTATCCCGACCTGACCCCGCTCGAGACCATCGGCCTTGCCGTTTCCGAGCGTCTCGGCCATGGCGGCGACTGGTGGCGGCGGATGGGCACGCGCAGCGATGTCAATGACGAGATTGCCGAACTGCTGGCGCGCTTCCACCTGCTCGACGTCATGAACGAGCAGACCGTGACGCTGCCCTATGGCAAGCAGCGCCTGCTCGAGATCGCGGTCGCCATTGCAGCCAAGCCGCGCGTGCTGCTGCTCGACGAGCCCGCCGCCGGCGTACCCGAGAGCGAGCGCCATGACATTCTCGCCGTCGTAGGCAGCCTGCCGCGCGACGTCACCGTGCTCTTGATCGAGCACGACATGGACCTCGTATTCTCCTTCGCCGACCGCATCTCCGTGCTGGTCTCCGGTGCGTTGCTGACGGAGGGGCCACCCGAGCAAGTCGCGCGCGATCCGCAGGTGAAGGCCGTCTATCTCGGCGAGGAGGCGGTCAATGTCTGACCTGCTCGCGATCGATTCCTTGCGCGCCGGCTACGGCGAGGCCGTGGTGCTGCCGAAGATGAGCTTGCGCCTCGCCGAGGGCCAGGTGCTGGCGCTGCTCGGACGCAACGGCACCGGCAAGACCACGTTGATCAATTCCATCGTCGGCGTCACGCGCCGTTTCGCAGGCAGCATCGCGCTCGCCGGCACTGATATCACCTTGCTTCGATCCGACCAGCGGGCGCGCGCCGGCATCGGCTGGGTGCCGCAGGAGCGCAACATTTTCCGCTCGCTCACGGTGGAGGAGAACATGACCGCGGTGGCGCAGCCCGGTCCCTGGACCGTCGAGAAGGTCTACGAGATGTTCCCGCGACTGAAGGAGCGGCGCAGCAACTTTGGCAACCAGCTCTCCGGTGGCGAGCAGCAGATGCTGGCGATCGGCCGCGCACTGACCCTGAACCCGAAAGTCCTGCTGCTGGACGAGCCGACCGAGGGGCTTGCGCCCATCATCGTCGAGGAACTGCTGAAGGCGATCGGGACCATCACGCGATCCGGAGGCATCTGCTCCATCATCGTCGAGCAGAATGCCCAAAAGATTCTGGGGCTGGCCGACCGCGTTGTGATATTGGAGCGCGGAACGATCGTCCACGATGCCCCGAGCGCCGCGCTGAAGACCGACCCCTCCGTCCTGGAGCGCCATCTCGGCGTCGCCGGGGCGGCGGCCCACTAAGATGTCCAGGGAGTAACACATGCAGCGAACCAAAGCCCCCTTCCGCGCCGACGAGGTCGGCAGTCTCTTGCGTCCGGCCAAGATCAAGGAGGCGCGCGCCAGGCTCGAGAAGGGCGAGATCTCGGCCGACGATCTGCGCAAGATCGAAGATATGGAGATCGAAAAGGTCGTGCACAAGCAGGCCTCGATTGGCCTGAAGCTCGCGACCGACGGCGAATTCCGCCGCTCCTGGTGGCATTTCGACTTTCTGGCCAAGCTCACCGGCTGCGAGCTGTTCCACCCCGAGACTGGCATCCAGTTCGCGGGCGTGCAGACTCGTCATGATGCCGTCCGCGTCATCGGCAAGCTCGACTTCCCCGACAACCATCCGATGCTGGATCACTTCCGCTTCCTGAAGAAGTACGCCGACCAGGCCCACGTCACCGCGAAGATGACGATCCCGTCGCCGGCGGTGCTGCACTTCCGCGGCGGCCGCAAGTCGATCTCCAAAGACGTCTATCCCGATCTCGACGCCTTCTACGAGGACCTGGGCAAGACCTACCGCAAGGCGGTGAAGGCGTTCTACGATGCCGGCTGCCGCTATCTCCAGTTCGACGATACCGTCTGGGCCTATCTCTGTTCGCAGGACGAATTGCAGAAGGCGCGTGAGCGCGGCGACAATCCCGACGGCCTCCAGCAGATCTATGCGCGCATCATCAACTACGCGCTGGCCGAGAAGCCCGCCGACATGGTGGTGACGACGCATGTCTGCCGCGGCAATTTCCGCTCCACCTGGATCTCCTCCGGCGGCTACGAGCCGGTGGCCGAGACCATGCTTGCCGGCACCAATTACGACGGTTACTTCCTCGAATACGACAGCGACCGCGCCGGCGGCTTCGAGCCGCTGCGCTTCCTGCCCAAGGGCAACAAGGTCGTCGTGGTCGGCGTCATCACCTCGAAGTTCGGTGAGCTCGAGAAGAAGGACGACATCAAGCGCCGCCTGGAAGAAGCCGCCAAGTTCGCGCCCCTGGAGCAGCTCGCGCTGTCGCCGCAATGCGGCTTTGCCTCGACGGAAGAGGGCAACGTCCTCTCCGAGGAGGAGCAATGGGCCAAGCTCAGCCTTGCGGTCGAGATCGCGAAGGAAGTGTGGGGCTAGTAAGTCCTCGCGGCCAAGGCTCACGCGTGGCCCGGACGCGCTGCAACGCTCTTGCGTTACTGCGCAGAGCCGGGACCCATGCTGCTCGACTTGCTCTTTGGAGATATGGGCCCCGGCTCTGCAGCGCACCGCTGAAGTAGCGCTGCGCTGCGTCCGGGGCATGAGAGCATCTCACCTCTCCGCCAGATAGACCTCCCCAAGCAGCGGCGAGTTCGACCACGGCACCTGATTGTTCTTCGGCCGACACCAACCTCAGCCCGCACCCGCGCCAGCATTCTCCTGCGCCGCCACGCCCGGCGTGCCGACATGGCGCGAGAGCGGCGGAGCAAGGCGAGGTCGCGCCTTCGCCGTCGGGTGGGATCTCGCCCGGCGCGGTCGCGTACCCGATCAGCTGCGGCTCGCCGCGGAGCGATCGAGACGCCGGACCTATGCGCCTATTCCCTAAGTGGGCAGAATTTGCTAAGACACGGATCCCAACCTGTCTGCCCACTGCGTCCCACCCCATGAAGAACGACGAAATCCTGAGCCAGATCACGGAGTTCTGCCGCAAGGCGGACATGGCGGAATCGACGTTCGGCCGACGCGCGGTGAACGATGGGAAGCTGGTGCATCGCCTGCGCGAGGGAAAGCGGATCACCATCGACACGCTGGAGCGGATCCAGGCCTATATGGCCGCATCGATGGCCGGCGGCATGCCGCCGCCGCGCGGACTTCAGGTCCCGCCCGAAAAGCGCGATCCACGCGGCAATTTCCGGTTCTTCGAGAACCGGCAGAAATACCTGCTGTTCGTCCACACCTGCAGCGAAAAGCGGGTGATCGCAGACAGGGTCGCGCTGGAACTGGCCTCCATCCATCCGCGCCCGCCGGCCTTGCGCCTGTTCGACGCCGGCGTCGGCGACGGCACGGTGCTGGCGCGGGTGCTGCGCGCAACGCACCAGCGCTTTCCAAACATGCCGTTCTATGTCGCCGGCAAGGAGCTCAGTCTGGAGGACCTGCGCCTGACGCTGGAGAAGGTGCCGGATCGCATTTTCGAGCATCCCGCGTCGGTATTCGTCTTCACCAACATGTTTTACGCGGAGGCGCCCTGGCTCACGCCGGCATCGCCTGCTGCGGCGGCCGCCACCGTCTGGCACGAAGTGCCGCTCCGTGGCGCTTCGTCGGGCGAGTTCGAGCAGCAGATCGCGGAGCTGAGGCCTTTCCTGGAGCAGAACTGGCGTGCCGCGATCAGCCCCCGCACCGCCATGCCGCTCTACGAGCGGCCCGTCGTCCTCGTGCTCTATCGCGAGGACCACAGATTCCTTTTGGATTCGACCATTCCGCGGCCGGGACAGGCCGAGGCCAATTTCGACCTCGTCATCGCTTCCCAGCCTTACCGCGCCCTGTCCTCGGTCAATTTCCGGGCCAAGCGCATCATTGCACCCCTGGCGCGCGCGCTGCGGCCGGGGGGGCGGCTGATCGGAATCCACTCCCATGGCCAGGATCCCGGCATGGAAATGATCCAGGCGATCTGGCCGGGAGAAAATCCTTTCTCAGTGAGCCGTCATGAGCTATTGCGCGCAGTTAAATATGAACTTGGATCGGTGGGCCGCGACTTAAATTTTAATGCATACGCGGACAACCGTTCGATCTTCAGGTATGATATGGAAGCGCTGCCCAACGAGGTCACCGGCACTATCGGAACCTCGACAGCCTTTGCAGCGTGGAATGCGGCGGTGTATGTCGCTCAGATTGAGGACGACCGATTGACGGAAATGACTCAAAACGGCCGGACCCTGGATGCCGCCAGGGACGTGCTGCGAAAGTATAATGGTCTCTGGTTTCTCGACGAATCCTACGTCATCTCGCGCCGGCGTGATTGACATCATCAAAGGTAAACATCGCAAACGCCCGCCGGCTAGCGGCGGAACAAGGGGTTACTGATGCGCGCGTCCTATCTCTTCACCAGCGAGTCCGTGTCCGAGGGCCATCCGGACAAGGTCTGTGACCGGATCTCCGACGAGATCGTCGACCTGTTCTATCGTGAAGGGCCGAAGGCGGGCATCGATCCGTGGGCCATCCGCGCCGCCTGCGAGACGCTCGCGACCACCAACAAGGTGGTGATCGCCGGCGAGACCCGCGGTCCGGAGTCGGTGACCAACGAGCAGATCGAGAGCGTCGTCCGGGGCGCGATCAAGGACATCGGCTACGAGCAGGAGGGCTTCCACTGGAAGACCTGCGATATCGAGATCCTCCTGCATCCGCAGTCGGCCGACATCGCCCAGGGCGTCGATGCGCTTCAGCCGGGCGAGGTCAAGGAAGAGGGCGCGGGCGACCAGGGCATCATGTTCGGTTACGCCACCAACGAGACGCCCGACCTGATGCCGGCGCCGATCTTCTACGCCCACAAGATCCTCCGCCTGATCTCCGAAGCCCGTCACTCCGGCAAGGAGAAGGTGCTGGGCCCGGATTCCAAGAGCCAGGTCACCGTGCAGTACGAGAACGGCAAGCCGGTCGGCGTGCGCGAGATCGTGGTCTCGCACCAGCATCTGGTCGAGGACCTCACCTCCAAGCAAATCCGCGACATCGTCGAGCCCTATGTGCGCGAAGCGCTGCCGAGGGACTGGATCACGCCGAAGACGATCTGGCACATCAATCCGACCGGCAAGTTCTTCATCGGCGGCCCCGACGGCGACACCGGCCTGACCGGCCGCAAGATCATCGTCGACACCTATGGCGGCGCGGCCCCGCACGGCGGCGGCGCGTTCTCCGGCAAGGATCCGACCAAGGTCGACCGTTCGGCGGCCTACGCGGCGCGCTACGTCGCCAAGAACATCGTCGCGGCCGGTCTTGCCGACCGCTGCACGCTCCAGCTCGCCTATGCCATCGGCGTGGCGCGTCCACTGTCGATCTACATCAACACCCACGGCACCGGTAAGGTGTCGGAGGATCAGCTCGAGAAGGCGGCGGCGCAGGCGATGGATCTCACGCCGCGCGGCATCCGCAGCCATCTCGACCTCAACCGTCCGATCTACGCGCGCACCTCGGCCTATGGTCATTTCGGCCGTACGCCCGACAATGAGGGCGGCTTCTCCTGGGAGAAGACCGACCTCGTCGAGCCGCTCAAGCGCGCGCTCTAGTTCTCTTGCTTCATTCCGGGTTCGCTCGTTTTAAGAGCGTCCCGGAATGGCCAGCCAACAAACAGGAACCCCCCATGAACGCGAAGGCCGGCTTCACCGATTACATCGTCAAGGACATTTCGCTCGCTGATTTCGGTCGCAAGGAGATCTCGCTCGCCGAGACTGAGATGCCCGGCCTGATGGCCACCCGCGAGGAGTACGGGCCGAAGCAGCCGCTGAAGGGCGCGCGCATCGCCGGCTCGCTGCACATGACGATCCAGACCGCGGTCCTGATCGAGACGCTGGCAGCGCTCGGCGCAGACATCCGCTGGGTCTCCTGCAACATCTATTCGACGCAGGATCACGCCGCGGCCGCGATCGCCGCCGCCGGCATTCCCGTGTTCGCCGTCAAGGGCGAGACGCTGACCGAATACTGGGACTACACCGCAAAGCTGTTCGACTGGCATGGCGGCGGCACGCCGAACATGATCCTCGATGACGGCGGCGATGCCACCATGCTGGTGCATGCCGGCGTCCGCGCCGAGAAGGGCGACACCGCCTTCCTCGACAAGCCGGGATCGGAGGAAGAAGAGATCTTCTACGCTCTGGTCAAGCGCCTGCTGAAAGAGAAGCCGAAGGGCTATTTCGGCGAGATCGCCAAGAACATCAAGGGCGTCTCCGAAGAGACCACCACGGGCGTGCATCGCCTCTACGAGATGGCCAACAAGGGCACGCTCCTGTTCCCCGCCATCAACGTCAACGACAGCGTCACCAAGTCCAAGTTCGACAACCTCTATGGCTGCCGTGAATCGCTGGTCGACGGCATCCGCCGCGGCACCGACGTCATGCTGTCGGGCAAGGTGGCGATGGTCGCCGGCTTCGGCGACGTCGGCAAGGGCTCGGCGGCCTCGCTGCGCCAGGCCGGCTGCCGCGTCATGGTCTCGGAAGTCGATCCGATCTGCGCGCTGCAGGCCGCGATGGAGGGCTACGAGGTCGTGACGATGGAAGACGCCGCGCCCCGCGCCGACATCTTCGTCACCGCCACCGGCAACAAGGACATCATCACCATCGAGCACATGCGCGCGATGAAGGATCGCGCCATCGTCTGCAACATCGGTCACTTCGACAACGAGATCCAGATCGCGGCGCTCCGCAACCTGAAGTGGACCAACATCAAGCCGCAGGTCGACGAGATCGAGTTCCCCGACAAGCACCGCATCATCATGCTCTCGGAAGGCCGCCTCGTGAACCTCGGCAACGCCATGGGCCATCCGTCCTTCGTGATGTCGGCGTCCTTCACCAACCAGACGCTGGCGCAGATCGAGCTGTTCGCCAACAACAAGGACGGCAAGTACGAGAAGAAGGTCTACGTGCTGCCGAAGACGCTCGACGAGAAGGTCGCGCGCCTGCATCTCGCCAAGATCGGCGTCAAGCTCACCGAGCTGCGCAAGGATCAGGCCGACTACATTGGCGTCAAGCAGGAAGGCCCGTACAAGTCCGACCACTACCGGTACTGATCTGCTGGTTCGATCGATTTCGACGCGAAGCCCCGGAGCGATCCGGGGCTTCGTTGTTTCGGCACATGGAATTCGGTTCGCTTTTGAGTTGCTGCACGGCTGATTGCCGATTGACGGCCGACGGCGGCGGGCGGACACTCGCCGGCGGCGGAGGAAACCATGCAACCAGAACATGTCGACGTCCTGATCGTCGGTGCCGGCCTGTCGGGCATCGGCGCGGGCTATCATCTGCAGACCAGGTGTCCGACCAAGAGCTACGTCATCCTCGAGGGGCGCGACTGCATCGGCGGCACCTGGGACCTGTTCCGCTACCCCGGCATCCGCTCCGACAGCGACATGTTCACGCTCGGCTATTCGTTCAAGCCGTGGACCGATCCGAAGGCGATCGCCGACGGGCCGCAGATCCTGAACTATGTCCGCGAGACCGCAGCCGAGAACGGCATCGACAGGCACATCCGCTATCATCATCGCGTCAAGCGCGCGACGTGGTCGACACCGGACGCGCACTGGACGGTTGAAGCCGAGCGCATCTCGGGCGAGGGCGCGACCGAGCTCGTGCGCCTCACCTGCAATTTCTTGTTTCTGTGCTCGGGCTATTACAAATACGAGGCGGGCTACACGCCGGAGTTCAAGGGCACCGCGGAATTCGCCGGCCGTATCGTGCATCCGCAGAAGTGGACCGAGGACATCGACTACGCGGGCAAGCGCGTCGTCGTGATCGGCTCGGGCGCCACGGCGGTGACGCTGGTGCCGGAGCTCGCCAAGAAAGCGGCGCAGGTCACCATGCTGCAGCGTTCGCCGACCTATGTGGTGTCGCGCCCTGCGCAGGATCCCCTCGCCAACAAACTGCGCCGCAATCTGCCGGCGCGGCTCGCCTATCACCTGATCCGCTGGCGCAACGTGATGTGGGGGATGTTCTTCTTCCAGCTCAGCCGGCGCCGTCCGGCCAAGGTGAAGGACCTCATCCTCAAAGGCGTGCAAATGGCGCTCGGCCCCGGCTATGACGTCGCCACCCATTTCACGCCCCGCTACAATCCGTGGGACCAGCGGCTATGCCTCGTTCCCGACGGCGATCTCTTCAAGGCGATCCGCGAGCAGCGCGCCTCCGTCGTCACCAGCGAGATCGACACGTTCACGCGCGACGGCATCCGTCTGAAGGACGGCCGCGAGCTTGCGGCGGACATCATCGTGACGGCGACCGGGCTGGTGCTCCAGGTTGTCGGCGGTCTCGAGGTCAGTGTCGACGGCCGTGTCGTCGATTTCGCCAATACGCTGACCTACAAGGGCATGATGTATGCCGACGTGCCCAACATGGCCTCGGCGCTCGGCTACACCAATGCATCCTGGACGCTGAAATGCGATCTCACCTGCGAATATGTCTGTCGGCTCATCAACTACATGGACCGGCATAATTTCCGCCAATGCATGCCGCACAATGACGACCCCGAGATCACCGCGCAGCCCTCGCTCGATTTCACCTCGGGCTACGTGCAGCGCTCGGTCGCAAAGCTGCCGAAGCAGGGTTCCAAGCGGCCGTGGCGGCTGCACCAGAACTACGCGCTCGACATCGTCTCCCTGCGCTTCGGCCGGATCGACGACGGTGTGATGCAATATTCCTGATCCCGCCGCCGCTCGCCTCTATGCCTTGCGTGTGGTGAGCGCGAACCCAAGATCGATCGCGAGCGCCAGCACCGCGGCCCCGCCGCCGAGGCCGAACAGCAACAGGTAGTCGCCGCCCGTCTCGGCGTAGATCCAGGAGAAGCCGTAAGCGGCGGCGGCCTGGAACAGCGCAAAGCTGGTGGTGGCATGGCTCCATATCGCGCGTTGCTGTTGGCTGGAGTGAGGCACGAGCTCATGAATGCGACCCAGCACCAGCGGTACGATGCCCGGCGTGAAGCCGCCGACCACGACGCTCGACACGATCAATGAAACCGGCGCAGTGCTGACGGTTAGCAGCAGCACGGCTGCCGCCTCGATCAGGAAGGCCGCGCGCAGGGCCGGACCGAAACCCGAGCGGTCACCGAGATGACCAGTGATCAGCGGGCCGACGATCGCGGCGAGGCCGTACAGCACCCAATAGTGCGATCCCGCGGCAATGCCCTGGCCAAGGCCGCGCGCCACGAAGTCGACGATGAAGACCATATGCGGCACCAGCGCCGCCGCATTGAGGCCGTACTGAACCAGCAGCGCGCGGGCGGCCGGCGAGACGCGATGAGGTTTGGCTGGATGGGAAGGCGCAGCATCGGCCTTGATCTCAGCCGGCCAGTTCCACCAACTCGCGAGCGTGAGCAGGGCGGACAGCATGCCGAGGCCGTACCAGCTCTGCTGCAAACCCTGTTGCAGCAACAATGGCACCAGCGTGCCCGATGCCGCGACGCCGACGCCGACGCCTGCGAAGATCACACCGCCGACGATACCGCGTCGCGCGGCCAAGGTATGCGGCAGGATGACGGACGCAGCCAGCACCATGATGATGCCGCCCGTGAGGCCGGCGAGGAAGCGCCACGCGAAAAACCAGCTGAACGACACCGGGGCCGAGCTGGCGAAGAAGGAGAGGGTGGCGAGCAGCATCATCGCCCGTAGCGCGCGGACTGCGCCGATGCGAGTGGCAAGCGCTCGCGCCGCGAGCGCGCCGGCGAGATAGCCGGCGAGGTTCGCGGCGCCGAGATAGACGACGTCGGATGCGCTGAACCATTTTGCGGCGATCAAGGCCGGGATCAGCGGCGTGTAGGAGAAGCGGGCGAGGCCAAGCCCGACCAGCGATGCGGACAAACCCGCCACGGCATACCGCCAGGTTGTTCGTGAGGCCGAGCCCGGCCGCGCTTGCGGACCGATCTCGGAGTGTCGCTTCGTGTCCGCGTTGGTCATGTCATCCTCCCTGCGCACAAGGGTGTGCGGATCATCCTGTCCGGGCGGCGCGGCGGCGCCTGAATTCCTGCACCGGCAGGCCGCCCCAGCCCCAATTGTCGGTGTCCACTTCCTCGATCACTACAAAGGTGGAATCGAGCGGCTTGCCGAGCACGTCGAGCAGGAGCTGGCTCGAACCCTTGATCAGCGCGGCCTTCTCCTCCGCAGTGAGCGACGCCGCTCCTGGCGTCGTTCCCTCGCGGGTGACTTGAATGGTGACGATGGGCATCGTGCTTCTCCTCGTCTCAGTGGCCGGCGCTCTGGCCGCCGTCGACATGCAGGATCTCGCCGGTGATGAAGGACGCTCCCTCGAGATAGAGCACGGCGTCGACGATGTCGGACATCTCGCCCATGTGACCGACCGGATGCAGCGCATCGAGCTGTGCATGTGTCGCGACCGGATGCATTGGCGACTTGATGATGCCCGGTGAGACAGCGTTCACGCGGATGCCGCGCCTGGCGTATTCGATCGCGAGCGATCTGGTTGCAGCGTTCAGCCCGCCCTTGCTCAGCGAGGCCAGCACGGACGGCACGTTGGAGTTGGCCTGATCCGCCAGCGTGGTCGTGATTTGCACCACGTGGCCGGACCCCTGCTTCTCCATCTCGGCGATGGCGAGCTGCGTGATGTTGAAGAAGCCCGCGACGTTCGTTCCCATCACCGCCGCATAGTCCTCGGCCGTGTATTGCGTGAACGGCTTTGCGACGAAGATGCCGGCGTTGTTGACCAGCGTGTCGACCCGGCCGAAGCGGGCGATCGCCTGCGCGACTACGCGCTCGGCAGTGGAACGGTCGGCGATATCGCCCGGAATGGCGAGGGCATCATCGTCGCCCGACGGCTTGATGGAGCGCGCCGTGGCGACGACGCGATAGTTGCGATCGCGAAAACCCTGGACCAGGGCGGCGCCGATACCCTGCGATGCACCGGTGATGATGGCGACCTTCTGCTCGATACCCATGACGGGCTCCTGTTGTTGGTTGTGAGAACCTGCGCCAGCAGGTGCTGGCTTGCCTGCTGAGGTACGCCGCGGTGGCCCGGGTGCGAAGATCCGCTGTCCGGCAGACACTCTTTCGCCGCGCGAACGAATGCGGGGTCGGCGCCCGGCGAGAGTTGTCGCGGTTGCGGCGAACGCCTAGCCTGCGAGCGGAAGCTCAGGGAGCGACGGGACGGGAATGGATCGTCTGGATGCGATGAAGGTTTTTGTCCTTGCGGTGGACGAGGGCAGCTTGGCTGCCGCAGGGCGCAAGCTCGGCCGCTCGCCCGCGGCGGTGAGCCGGGCCATCGCCTTTCTGGAAGAACGCGTCGGCGCCGAGCTGCTGCACCGGACGACGCGCTCGATCAAGCTGAGCGAGGAGGGGGAGCGCTATGCCGCGATCTGCCGCCGTGTGCTCGCCGAGCTCGAGGAAGCCGACGACATCGCGGCCGGACCGCGTACGGCGCCGCGCGGCCTGCTCACGATCACGGCTCCCGTGGTCTCGGGGGAGATGGTCTTGCGGCCGATTCTCGATGCGTTTCTCGATGCCTATCCCACCGTGTCGGCAAAGCTCCTGCTGTTCGACCGCGCGGTCAATCTGATCGAGGAGGGCGTCGACGTCGCGCTTCGCATCGGTCCCTTGGCGGATTCGGCGATGATTGCCATGCGGGTCGGCGAGATCAGCCGTGTCGTGGTGGCAGCGCCGCGCTATCTGAAGCAGCATCCGCGCATCGCCGAGCCCGGCGATCTCGCCAAGCACCAGATCGTCGCCATGGCGCATCTGCCCAATTCCTGGACCTTCGCCCCGCAGGCGGGTTCATCGGTGCCGCGTCCGGTGCAGTTCACCCCACGGCTCGTCGTCAACAGCACCTATGCGGCAGTGGCCTCTGCCGTCGCCGGGCGCGGCGTGGCGCGGATGTATTCGTACCAGGTCGCCGAGCAGGTCGCGCGCGGCGAGCTCGAGATCGTGCTGGCCGGCGACGAGGACCCGGAGATGCCCGCGCATTTGATCTGCCCGCAGGGCCGGCTCTCGGTGCCGAAGGTGCGGGCCTTCACCGACTTCGCGGTGCCCCGGCTGAAGAAGCAGTTTGCGCTGCTGAAGAAGAGCATCAAGGCGCGCTGAGTTGCTTCGCGCTGCTGCAATGCGTTGTTTTGCGTATACGGCAGCCCAGCTGAATCGGCGACGGTTCCAGAACGGTTAACGCCGATTTAACGGATGAGTCCTAGCCTGATTCGGCCGGGGTTACTCGCAAAGCCGAGGTGAGCCCAATGGAAGCCCAGAAGATCGCGGTCGACGCTGTCGTCGCGCTGACCGATTGCGACCGCGACGCCGTTATCGCCTTCATCCGACGACTTTATCTGGCCGGCGTCACCGATCCCAAGCGGCTGACCTTCAAGGGGTTGCAGGCGCTGTCACGGGCTTGATTCGGACGGTTTCGGTCCTTTTGGCCCCGAGTTCCGTCCGGACGTTCTCCCCAGCGTGATTGCAACCCAGCCGTGAATATCTTGTCGCCCGGGCCCGGCCGGAGTAGATGACGTCCCGGCTGGGTCACTCGGGAACTGGGGAAATGCTGAAACAGCTTTTTGCGCCGCAACTTGTCATCCTCTACGTGCTGGCGGCCTCGACGATTTACGTTCACTTCCGCGGCAAGCAGCGGCTGCGCTTCGCGCGCCAGCTCGGCGATCACTCGACCTATCTCGCGCCCTATAACGTGCTGATGTATGCGGGCTCGGCCGTGCCGAACAAGCCGGTGATCTCCGTCGATCAATTCCCCGAGCTGAAGCCCCTCAGCGAGAATTGGGAGACCATCCGCGACGAGGCGGTGCGACTGTTCGACGAAGGTTTCATTCGCGCCGCCGCGAAGAACAACGATTGGGGCTTCTACTCGTTCTTCAAGAGCGGCTGGAAACGGTTTTACCTGAAATGGTACGACGACTTCCTGCCCTCGGCTCGCACGCTGTGCCCGAAGACGGTGGAGCTCCTGAACTCGATCCCGAGCGTGCACGGCGCGATGTTCGCGATGCTGCCCCCGGGCGGCAAGCTCGGTGCCCACCGCGATCCCTTCGCGGGCTCGCTGCGCTACCATCTCGGCTTGGTCACCCCGAACTCGAACAAGTGCCGGATTCTCGTCGACGGAGTCGAATGCGTCTGGCGCGACGGCGAGGCCTTCATGTTCGACGAGACCTTCATCCACAGCGCCGAGAATACGACCGACGTCAATCGCATCATCCTGTTCTGCGACGTCGAGCGCCCGATGAAGTACGGCTTCATGACCGCCATCAACCGCTGGGTCAGCCACCACATCGTCAAGGCATCGGCAACACAGAACGTCGATGGCGAGAATGTCGGCGTGCTCAACAAGGTGTTCGGCAAGCTCTACGAGATCCATCTCGCCAGCCGCAAGGTCAAGGAGTGGAACCGCAACGTCTACTACACCCTGAAATACTCGCTGACGGCGCTGATCCTCGGCCTCATCGTGTGGTCGGCGCTACGGTGATCGGGCGGCGATGCGCCTTCGCGAAATGGAAAGCCCCGGAGCATGCTCCGGGGCTTTTGCTTTGTTCCATTCGCCGCGGCTACTCCGGCTGGCCGATGTTCACCTTCAGCGTTCCGACGCCGTCGACGCCGCATTCGAGCTTGTCGCCGGGTTGGAGCTGCGACACGCCGGCGGGCGTGCCGGTCATGATGATGTCGCCGGCGGCGAGCTTCACCTGCTGCGAGAGTTGCCAGATGATTTCGGGCACGTTCCAGATCAGCTCGGTGAGATCGCCCTTCTGTGCTTCCTTGCCGTTGACCGTCAGCCAGATCTTGCCCTTGGAAGGATGGCCGATTTTCGAGGCCGGCTGAATCGCGGAGCAGGGCGCCGAATAGTCGAACGACTTGCCGATCTCCCAGGGACGCTCCTTCTTGCGCGAGGCGATCTGGAGATCGCGCCGGGTGAGATCGATACCGACGGCGTAGCCGTAGACGTGGTCCAGCGCCTTGTCCGCGGGGATGTTGAGGCCGCCGCTCTTCATCGCGACGATCAGTTCGACCTCGTGGTGCAGGTCCTTGGTCAGCGGCGGATAGGGAATGGTGGCGCCATCGGGCACCAGCATGTCGGCGTGCTTGGCGAAGAAGAACGGCGGGGCGCGCTCGTCATTGCCCATCTCGCGGATGTGCTCGAGATAATTGCGGCCGACGCACCAGATGCGGCGCACCGGATAACGACCGCTCTCCCCGACGACGGGAAGCGAAGCCTGGGGCGGAAGCGGGATGACGTAGGAGGCGGCGTTCATGTAGGGTCTCGGCGGGTTGCAAAGAAAGGGCGCTGTCGTATTTACGCGGTTGCAGAGGGCGAGGCTAGTGGTGCCGGGCGGAAAAAGGAGCACTACCCGCGCCATTGCCGATTGGATACAGCGGCGCAAATGTAAGTAAGGGGGCGGCCGTGAAGAAATGGATACTGGCGGGTACTGCCGTCGTCGTGATCATGGTCTTCGGTCTTGTCGTTCGTTTCTTCATGGTCGCACCGGGACGCATCGAACAGGGGCAGAACCGGATCGTTCCAGTCGCGTCGAACGTAACGCCGGCAGCGCAAGCCCTGCATGCAACGCTCGATGTCGCCGACATGCATGCCGACAGCCTGCTCTGGAAGCGCGACCTGCTGGAGCGATCCGATCGCGGACATGTGGACGTTCCGCGCCTCGTCCAAGCGCACTACGCGCTCCAGGTTTTCTCGTCTGTGACCAAATCGCCGAAGGGCCAGAACTACAACGCCAACAGTGCCGACAGCGATACGATAACCTCGTTGGCCATCGTTGATCTGCAGCCGATAAGAACCTGGAATTCACTATTGCAGCGCTCGCTCTGGCATGCCGAGAAGCTGCGGGACTTCGCCGCGAGGTCGAGCGGCCGGCTTCGGCTGATCACGACGCCCGCGGAAGTCGACCGGCTGCTCGCGGACAGGAAGGGCGGATCCGCCGCTGTGGGCGGAATGCTTTCAATTGAGGGGCTGCAGAATCTCGAGGGTCGCATCGAAAACCTCGATGTCCTCTATGCCGCGGGATTTCGCATGGCTGGCCTTACGCATTTCTTCGACAATGACGTGGCCGGGTCAATGCACGGGATGCAGAAGGGCGGGCTGACACAACTCGGTCGGCAGGTGGTGCAGCGTATGGAGGCACTTGGGATGATCGTCGATCTCGCGCATTCCAGCCATACGACCGTTGCCGAGGTGCTGGCGATGGCGAAGAGACCCGTGGTCTCCAGTCACGGCGGCGTTCAGGCCACCTGCAAAGTCAACCGCAACCTCTCCGACGAGGAGATCAAAGGTATTGCCAGGACCGGTGGCGTGATTGGAATCGGTTACTGGGAAGGGGCGGTCTGCTCGACCAAGCCGGAGGCTGCAGCGCGGGCGATTGCCTATGTGCGTGATCTCGCGGGCATCGATCACGTCGGCCTCGGCTCGGACTTCGATGGCTCGACCACGACCGGCTTCGATGCGAGCCAGGTTGCTGCAATTACGCAGGCCCTGCTCAGTTCAGGCTTCTCCGAAGAGGACATCCGCAAGGTAATGGGCGGCAACGTCCTGCGCGTGATCCGCGCAGGGCTGGCGCCGTCCTGATGGATCAGGAGTTGGCGGAGTAGGCCAGCACAGGCGCAGCCTCCGTGTCCCTGTGCTGCAACCGGAAGAACGATGCATAGCGCCCGCCGCGGCGGAGCAGCTCGTCGTGGCGGCCCTGCTCGACGATCTCGCCACCCTCGACCACCAGGATGGCGTCGGCGTGCATGATGGTGTGCAGGCGGTGTGCGATCACGATGGTGGTGCGGTTCCGGCAGAGGTGCTCGATCGCCTCCTGCACCTGCCGCTCGGATTCGGAATCGAGCGCGGCGGTGGCTTCGTCCAACAGGATGATCGGCGCGTTCTTGATCAGCGCGCGGGCCACCGCGATGCGCTGGCGCTGGCCGCCGGAGAGCTGCGTGCCGTGCTCGCCGACCGGCGTGTCGTAGCCGAGCGGGAAGCCCATGATGAAGTCGTGCGCGCAGGCGGCCTTGGCGGCGTCGACGATCTCGTCCTCGCTCGCGCCCGGCCGGCCGAAGGCGATGTTGCTGCGGATGGTGTCGCGGAACAGATAGACGTCCTGGCCGACATAGGCGGTCTGTGCCCGCAGCGATTTGCGCGAGACCGCGCCGATCGACTGGCCGTCGATCACGATGTCGCCTTGCGTCACCTCGTAGAAGCGCAAGAGCAGCGCCAGCACGGTCGACTTGCCGCCGCCGGAGGGACCGACCAACGCGGTGACCTTGCCCGGCTCGGCCGTGAAGCTCATGCGGTTGAGCACGGTCTCGCCATCGCGATAGGAGAAGCTGACGTCACGCAGCTCGATCCTGGCATCGGAGAGCTTCAGCGACGGCTTGTCGTCGTCGGACCGCTCGCTCGCCGGGCTGTCGACGACTTCGAGCAGCATGCGCGCGCCGACCAGCTGGCTGTTGAGGTCGATGTTGAGCCGCGCCAGCCGCTTGGCCGGCTCGGTCGCCATCAGGAACGCGGTCATGAAGGAAAAGAACGCGCCGGGCGTGGCGTTGAGCGCGACCACGGCATAGCCGCCGTACATCAGGCAGCCGGCGACCGCGAAGCCGCCGAGCATTTCCATCAGCGGGTTGGAGCGGTTGGCGACGCGGGCCATCTTGTTGGCATTGCGCTCGACGACCGCGATGTTCTCGTCGATGCGCTTCTGCATGGTCTCTTCGAGCGTGAACGCCTTGACGGTGCGGATGCCTTGCAGCGATTCCTGCATCGTCTCCATGATGTCGGCGGTGCCGGTGAACTGGTTGAAGGCGAGCCCCTTGATGCGCTTGACCAGCTTGCGCAGCACCAGCATTGCCGGCGGCACCGCAACGAGGCCGATGAACGACATCAGCGGATCCTGCCACACCATCACGCCGATCATGGCGAGCAGCATCATGAGGTCGCGCCCGATGGCGTTGACCAGCATGTTGAGCACGTCGGTGATGGCTTTGGCGCCTGCCGTCAGCCGGGCCAGGAACTCGGACGAATGCCGCTCGGAGAAGAAGCCGACGCTCTCGCGCATCAGCTTGGCGAACAGCTGGCGCTGGTTGGTGGCAAGAATCGCGTTGCTGATCTTGGTCAGGATCACCATGTGGCCGTAGGTCGCCACGCCCTTGATGAACAGCAACGCGACCGTCAGCCCTGAGAACATCGCGATGCCCGGGATGTTCTTGTCGACATAGGCCTGGTTGATGACCTGGCCGAGCACATAGGTCGCGCCCGCGGTCGCGCCAGCGGCGAGCGCCATCAGCGCGAAGGCGACGAGGTAGCGTCGCCAGTAGACGATGCCCTGTTCCGTGACCAGGCGGCGAATCAGGACCGCAGCCGCGTAGGGATCGTCGGTGATTTTCTTTGGAAACTGGGCCATCCGGTGTCCATTGACGGCGCGGGACAAGACCTGCCTGCGCGTCAGGGATCGATGGGCCTCTGTGCCCGCTCAAGCCGGGTTTTTCAAGCCCAATTAAGGGCTTGCGCTTGGGATGATTCTAGGCCGAGACGGCGTGGCGGAGGTCGCCATCGCGCTCGCGGAACAGCTTGTCCTCCCAGGCCAGCGCATGGGCTGCGATGGTCTCGAGGTCGTCGTATTGCGGGCGCCAGTCGAGCAGGCTGCGGATGCGGCTGGTGTCGGCGACCATCGTCATGATGTCGCCGGGGCGGCGCGGGGCGTATTGCACGGCGAAGCTGCGGCCCGAAACCCGCCGCACCGCGTCGATGGTCTCCAGCACGGAATAGCCGCGGCCGTAGCCGCAATTCAGCGTCGTCGAGGCACCGCCGTTGCGCAGGTAGGCGAGCGCCGAGCGATGCGCCTGCGAGAGGTCCGTGACGTGGATGAAGTCGCGGATGCAGCTGCCGTCCGGGGTCGGATAGTCGGTGCCGAACACGTCGATCTTGGCGCGCTGGCCGGTCGCGGCCTCCACCGCGATCTTGAGCAGATGCGTGGCGCCGACCGTGGCGAGCCCGATGCGCGCCTGCGGATCGGCGCCGGCGACGTTGAAGTAACGCAGCGTCACGTATTGCATGCCGTAGGCGGCGGCGACGTCGTGCAGCATGATCTCGGTCATCAGCTTCGACGAGCCGTAGGGCGACAGCGGCCGCGTCGGCGCGTGCTCGGGCACCGGCACCTGGTCCGGATTGCCGTAGACGGCGGCGGTCGAGGAGAAGATGAAGCGGCCGATGCCGCGCTTGACCGCGACGTTGAGCAGGTTGCGCGCGGTCGTGAAGTTGTTGCGGTAGTAGCCGAGCGGATCGCGCATCGAATCCGGCACGACGACCGAGCCGGCGAAATGGATGATGCTCTCGACGTCGTGCTGGGCGATCACGCCTTCGAGCAGGTTTTCATCGCCGGCATCGCCGATGAACAGCGGCACGCCTTCGGGCAGGTAGGCGGAGAAACCGGTGGAGAGATCGTCGATCACGACGACGTCCTCGCCGGCTTCCGCCAGCGCCAGGACCGTGTGACTTCCGATATAGCCGGCGCCGCCGGTGACTAGCACAGTCATGATCTCACCCGTCCTCGATCAACGCGCAAACTAGCGCTTGCGTGGTGAAGAGGGGGTATCGGCGCGGCTGAACTGGTCACTATGCTTAATGTTGCGTATAGGGACTTTGCGAAATGGAGCGTAACGTGGCGGGTGTCCCCGGCGATCTCGAATTGATCGTGCCAAATCTGCACAGGCGCTATTCTGGGGTCACCGCGACCAACCGGATGGTGGCGCCGCGGCTGGCGAAACTGTACCGCGCGGCCTGGTTCGGCTCGGATGCGCCGGAGGGGATCGCGCGGCTGAGCGCTTCCGATTTGCTGAAGCTGTGGCGCCGCAAGCGGCCCGTGATCTGGCATGCGCGCCGCAACAACGAGATGATCGCCGGCGTCGCGTTGCGCGCGCTCGGCTGGCCGCTGAAACTCGTGTTCACCTCGGCGGCGCAGCGGCATCACAGCTGGATCACGCGCTGGCTGATCCGGCGCATGGACGCGATCATCGCAACGAGCGACATCTCGGCCTCGTTCCTGAAGGTGAAGGCGACGGTGATTCCGCACGGTGTCGACACCGACGTCTATGCACCGCCGATCGACCGCACGGCTGCCTTCGCGGAAGCCGCGCTGCCGGGCCGCTACGCCATCGGCTGCTTCGGCCGCGTTCGCGCGCAGAAGGGCACGGATGTGTTCGTCGATGCGATGTGCCGCCTCTTGCCGCGCTATCCGGATTTCACCGCCGTCATCGTCGGCCAGGTCACGCCCGAGCAGGCGCCCTTTGCCAATGACCTGAGGAAGCGGATCGAGGCAGCCGGCCTGCAAGCGCGCATCGTCATCACCGGCGAGCTGCCGATCGAAGCGGTGCAGCGCTGGTATCAGCGGTTGACGATCTACGCCTTCACCTCGCGCAACGAGGGCTTTGGCCTGACGCTGATCGAGGCGATGGCGGCCGGCAGCGCGCTCGTTGCCGCACGTGCCGGCGCGGCCGAGCTTGTCGTCGAGGATGGCGTAAGCGGCGTGCTGATCCCGACGGGTGATGCCGACGCGCTAGTCGCGGCGCTGGAGCCGCTGATGCGCGACGTGGCTGCAGCGACCGCGATGGGTGAGCGCGGGCGGGCGCGGGTGCTCGAACGGTTCAGCCTCGATGCCGAAGCAGCGCGGATCGGCGAGGTCTATCGGCCGCTGCTCTGAGGCGATTTTCTCCGGTCGCAAACAAAAGCCGCGAAAACAACCCCATGCACAGTACCCGGCGGTAGCTAAATCAATGGCTTGGCTCAGTGCGACGGCCTTTTACGGATTTTACGAAATCAATTTGACTTGTCGGGCAAAACACTGGCATGATGCCACCATCGCGCGAGCCTCGATTGCCTCAGGTCAGTGCCTTCGCCCGCGCCTCCCGCAGCACCCGCTGCGCAATCCCCGCCACCTCGCTTGCCGTGAGATCCCGCATGCAGCGGTGGTCGTTCATCTTGCAGATCGTACTCTGGCAGGGCTGGCAGGACAGCTCTTCCTTGTCTTGCACGACCGTTGCCGCAAGGCTGTTGAGGGGGGCCCAGAGGTAGGGGCTGGTGGGGCCGAAGATGCCCATGGTGGGCGTGTCGAGGGCGGCTGCGATGTGCATCAGGCCGGAATCGTTGGAGATGGCGACGCCGGCCGCGGCCATGGCCAGCACGCCGTTGCGCAGATCGGTGCCGGTGAGGTCGCGCACGGCCGGGCCGCCCGCGGCGACGATCTCCTGGGCGAGGCCCTTTTCGGCGGGGCCACCGACCACCCAGACCTCCAGGCCGCGCTCGACCAGCAGGCGGGCGGCCTCCGGATAGTAGGTCCAGCGCTTTGAGGCCCCGACCGAGCCGGGGGCGAGCGCCACGGCGGCTCCGGCGCCGAGGCCATTGGCCTGGCGCCAGCGCACGATCTCCTCGGCCGGGACACGCAGTTGCGGAACCGGCCATTCCGGAGGCAGGGGCGCGCCGTCGGGCTGGGCCAGGGCGGCGTTCTTGTCGACGAAGCGGGGCAGCTTCCTCTCGCCCCAGCGCCAGCGGTTGATCAGGCCGAACCGAAACTCGCCGACGAAGCCGACCCGTTCAGGAATACCGGCCAGCGCCGGCGCGATCGCCGCTTTCCAGGTCCGGGGCAGCACCAGGGCGGTGCCGTAGTTTCGCTCCCGAAGGAGCTTTGCCAGACCGAACTGGCGGGCCACGGCGAGACGGCCGCGCGGCATGTCCCAGATGATCCCGGCGCGCACGCCGGGCATGTAGTCGACCAGCGGGGCGCACAGAGACGTCGTGAGCAGATCGACCGGCCGGTTCGGCCAGCGCTCCTTCAGGACCCGCACCACGGTGTGATTCCGGACGAAATCGCCGATCCACATATACGGAACGATCAGAATCGGGCGGGTGTCGTTCCGATCTGGATCCCCCGCAAATTGCGAATCAATATTCATTCGTTATTAGGACCGAAGACGTGCCGATGTTGGCGGTTCGGTAGCCGCTCCGGGCCGGCAGGTAAAGCCGGCAGACCGCCAATCCCAAAACCGCTTACACTTTGGCGGATCATGCGCTACGGCAGGACCGGGCATTAAGAAAATCGGGCAGGTAGTTGGAATGTTGCTGGTGACCGGCGGGGCCGGTTTTATCGGATCGAATGTCGTGGCCGCGCTGAACGCGGCCGGCCGCAGCGACGTCGTGGTCTGCGACCTGCTCGGCACCGAGGGCAAGTGGCGCAACCTCGCCAAGCGGCAGCTTGTGGATATCGTTCCTCCGGCCGAACTGCCCGACTGGCTGAAGGGCCGCAAGCTGGAGGCCATGATCCATCTCGGGGCGATCTCCGCGACCACCGCGACCGACGGCGATCTCGTGTTCGAGACCAATTTCCGCCTGTCGATCCGCCTTCTGGACTGGTGCACGATGAACGCGGTGCCGTTCATCTATGCATCCTCGGCGGCGACCTATGGCGACGGCGAGGCCGGCTTTGGCGACGACGCTTCGCTGCCGGCACTGAAGAAACTGCGGCCGATGAATCTCTACGGCTGGAGCAAGCACATGTTCGATCTCGCGGTCGCCGGGCGCGTGGCGAACGGCGATCCGCTGCCGCCGCAATGGGCCGGGCTGAAGTTCTTCAACGTGTTCGGCCCCAACGAATACCATAAGGGCTCGATGATGAGCGTGCTGGCGCGGCGCTTCGACGACGTCAAGGCGGGCCGCCTCGTGCAGCTGTTCAAGTCGCATCGCGACGGCATCGAAGACGGCGACCAGCGCCGCGACTTCATCTATGTCGACGACGTCGTGCGCGTCGTCATGTGGCTGCTGGCGACGCCGTCGGTGTCCGGCATCTTCAACGTCGGCACCGGCAAGGCGCGCAGCTTCAAGGATCTGATGCTGGCTGCCTACACAGCGCTCGGCACGAGGCCCAACATCGAATACATCGACATGCCCGAGAGCATCCGCAACAGCTACCAGTACTTCACCCAGAGCGAGGTCGATCGTCTCTGCCGCGCCGGCTATAACGGCGGCTTCACGACGCTCGAGGACGCGGTGAAAGCCTATGTCGGGGATTTTCTCGACCGGCCCGACCGCTTCCGCTGAGGCCTTTGATCATGGCGACGCCAATTCTCGATTTCGACGCACTCGCGCAAACGATCTCAGGCCGCACGGTGCTCTGCATCGGCGACATCATGCTGGACGAGTTCGTCTACGGCGAGGTGTCGCGGATCTCGCCGGAAGCGCCGACGCCGGTCATCGCCGCCCAACGCAGCGAGATTCACATCGGCGGCGCCGGCAACGTCGCGCGCAATGTCGCTTCGCTCGGCGCGCGCTGCATCTTCGTCGGGCTCGTCGGCGAGGACGATGCGGGCAAGCGGCTGGCCTCGGCGCTGGGTGAGCAGGCCGGCATCGAAAGCGTGCTGGTGTGCGATCCGTCGCGGCCGACCACACGAAAGGCCCGCTTCGTCTCCGAGCATTTTTCCACGCACATGCTGCGCGCGGATTGGGAGCAGGCGGCGCCTGCTTCCGATGACATCGAAACGAAACTGATCGACGCGATCCTGCCGCAGATCGCGCGCGCCGACATCGTGCTGCTGTCCGACTACGCCAAGGGCGTGCTGACCGCGCGCGTGATCCGCCACACCATCGATGCCGCGCGCAAGCTCGGCAGGCCCGTGGTCGTCGATCCCAAGAGCCTGAACTGGGCGATCTATCGCGGCGCCACGCTGCTCACGCCCAACCGCAAGGAATTCTCGGAGGCGACCCGCAGCCGCGCCGACACCCCCCAGAGCATCGTCGAGGCCAGCGAGGACGTGATGCGGCTCGCCGATTGCGAGGCGATCCTGGTCACGCAGGGCGAGCACGGCATGACGCTGGTGCCGCGGGGTGGCGGGGCCGTTCACGTTCCGGCCTTCCCGGTGAAGGTGCGCGACGTCTCCGGCGCCGGCGACACCGTCGCCGCCGCGCTCGCGGTATCGCTCGCGGCCGGCGCGGACTGGGATACGGCGCTGCGCGTGGCCAATGCCGCCGCCGCAGTCGCCGTCGGCAAGCAGGGCACCGCTAGCGTGAACGCGGCCGAGCTGCGGCGAAAGATCCTGCCGCACGCCACTCTCGCGGCCGAGGAGAAGATCGTGCTCGATCCGGCCGCACTCGATGCCCAGCTCGCAGAATGGAAGAGGCAGGGCCAGCGCGTCGGCTTCACCAATGGCTGTTTCGACATCCTCCATCCCGGTCACGTCAAGGTGCTGACCGCGGCGCGCGCGGCCTGCGATCGCCTGATCGTGGGGCTCAACAGCGACGCCTCGGTGCGGCGGCTGAAGGGCGTCGATCGTCCGGTGCAGGACGAGCGCGCGCGCGCCGAGGTGCTCGCCGCGTTGGAGGCCGTCGATCTCGTCGTCGTCTTCGCGGAGGACACGCCGATCGATCTGATCACGAGGATCAAGCCCGGCGTGCTGGTGAAGGGCGGCGACTACACCCGCGAGCAGGTCGTCGGCCACGAGGTCGTCGAGGCCGCGGGCGGAACGGTCGTGCTGGTCGACGTCCTCCAGGGCTTCAGCACGACGGCGCTGGTTCATCGCGCCCGGGGAGGGAGCAAGTGACGGCGCTTGCCCGCGAGACTCCCGTTGATGTGTTGCGGCGGCGCCTGCGCAGTCCGGTAGCCTGGCGCGAGACGGTCGATCTGTTTGCGATCCTGACGGCGGCCTCGCTGCCCTGGTCGACGTCGCTTGCGGGGATATTCAACGCGCTGATGCTGCTCTGCATGGTGCCGTTCCTCGACGTCCGCGCCTTCCTGCAATCGCTGCAGCGTCCGATCTGCGTGGCGCCGATCGCGCTGGTGCTGCTCGCGCTGGTCGGGACGCTATGGTCGGATGCGGCCTGGGGCGCGCGCTTCTATGCCGTCAACCCCACCGTCAAGCTGCTCGTGCTGCCGGTCCTGCTCTATCATTTCGAGCGCTCGCCGCGCGGTCCGTGGGTCTTCGCCGCCTTCCTGGTGTCCTGTGCCCTATTATCGGTGATGTCCTGGCTGGTCGCGTTCTATCCGAACCTCACGCTCAAGACCGACAACATCGAGCGCGGCATCTTCGTCAAGAACTACATCGACCAGAGCCAGGAATTCACCCTCTGCGCCGTCGCGCTCGCCTATCCGATCGTGATGCTGCTGCGCGAGAAGC
Source organism: Bradyrhizobium sp. USDA 326 (assembly GCF_049739485.1). Lineage (NCBI taxonomy): Bacteria > Pseudomonadati > Pseudomonadota > Alphaproteobacteria > Hyphomicrobiales > Nitrobacteraceae > Bradyrhizobium > Bradyrhizobium sp. USDA 326. The sequence goes on along the minus strand of NZ_JBMGQA010000001.1, from coordinate 109,735 downwards.
GATACTGGTTCGCCGGGCTGCTCACGGCGGTCGCGCTCAGCTTCTTCGTCAACATGGCCTTCGTGGTGGTGTCGCGCACCGCGCTCGTCACCATTCCGATCATGTTCGGCGTGTTCGCGTTGCTGCACCTGAAGTGGCGCAGCATCGCGATCGTGGTCGCCGCGCTGCTCGCCGGCGCCGTTCTGGCCTGGCAGGCCTCGCCGCATCTGCGCCAGACCGCCGAGAGGTTCGCCAGCGATTACACGGGGTATGTGGAAAGAGGCGAGTCGACCTCAATGGGCATGCGACTTGAATTCTGGCGGAAGTCGCTCGGCTTCTTCGCGGAAGCACCGATCGTCGGCCACGGAACAGGCTCGACGCGCGGATTGTTCGAGCGGGTCGCGACGGCCCCGGGCCACAACCAGGCCTCCGCCGAGGTGATCGGCAATCCGCACAACCAGACATTGAACGTCGCCGTGCAATGGGGCATGATTGGCGTCGCAGTCCTCTACGCGATCTGGATCCTGCATCTGCGGTTGTTTCGCGGCGACGGGCTTACGAATTGGATCGGGCTACTGGTCGTGGTGCAGAACGTCTTCACCTCGCTGTTCAACTCGCATCTGTTCGACTTTCATGAGGGCTGGATGTACGTCATCGGCGTCGGCGTTGCCGGCGGCATGGTGATCCGGGCACAACAGGTCGAGGCGAAGATGAGGGAAGCCGGTTCCTGAGCGGTCGCGCGGCTGGCAAGTCTTGTCCAGATGGAGTATCAGCGCGGTCAGGTTGCAACTAGTTGGGTTTTCATCGGTCGGCGGATGACGCGTCTTTCGCATCTTACCTCGCGCAATTTCCTGATCGCGCTCCACGACCTGCTGGCGACCACGGCCGCGCTTTTTGCCGCCTTCTATCTGCGATTCGAGGGTAGCGACGACTTCTTCGAGCGCTTGCCGCTGCTGTTCCAGATCCTGCCCTATTTTCTTGTCTTCAGCGTGGTCGTGTTCTTCGCCCTGAACCTGACCACGACGAAGTGGCGCTTCATCTCGCTGCCGGATGCGCTGAACATCATCCGCGCGGCGACCGTGCTCACCGTCGCCCTCCTCGTGCTCGACTACATCTTCGTCGCCCCCAACGTCCGCGGCGCCTTTTTCCTCGGCAAGGTGACGATCGTTCTCTACTGGTTCCTGGAGATCACCTTCCTCAGCGCGCTGCGCATGGCCTATCGCTACTTTCGCTATACGCGGGTACGGCGTCACGCGAAGGGCAGCGATGCCGCCCCGACGCTGCTGATCGGCCGCGCTGCCGATGCGGAGGTGCTGCTGCGCGGCATCGAGAGCGGGGCCATCAAGCACATCTGGCCTGTTGGCGTATTGTCGCCCTCGATGGCGGATCGCGGCCAGATCATCCGCAACCTGCCGGTGCTGGGCGGCATCGACGACGTCGAGGACGTCATCGCGGACTTCGCCAAGCGCAACAAGGCGATCGCGCGCCTCATCATGACGCCGTCGGCATTCGAGCCGGAAGCGCACCCGGAATCGATCCTGATGCGGGCACGCAAGCTGGGGGTGATCGTCAACCGCATGCCCTCGCTGGAGAGCGGCGACACGCCGCGGCTCACCGCGGTCGCGGTCGAGGACCTCCTGCTGCGGCCTAGCGAGACGATCGACTATGGGCGCCTGGAGGCGCTGATCAACGGCAAGGCCGTGATCGTCACCGGCGGCGGCGGCTCGATCGGCTCAGAGATCTGCGAGCGTGTCGTCGCCTTCGGCGCCGCGCGGCTCCTGATCGTGGAGAACTCCGAGCCGGCGCTCTACGCGATCACGGAAGCGCTCGCCGCGCGGGGGGCGGCAGCCGCGATCGAAGGGCGGATCGCCGACATTCGCGACCGCGAGCGGATCATGCGCCTGATGGCGGAGTTCAAGCCGGACATCGTGTTCCACGCCGCGGCGCTCAAGCACGTTCCGATCCTCGAACGCGACTGGAGCGAAGGCGTCAAGACCAACATCTTCGGCTCGATCAACGTTGCGGATGCCGCCGTGGCGGCCGGCGCCGGGGCGATGGTGATGATCTCGACCGACAAGGCGATCGAGCCGGTGTCGATGCTCGGCCTGACCAAGCGTTTTGCGGAGATGTACTGCCAGGCGCTCGATCACGAGCTGGCCGCAGGCAGCGGCGGCGCCAAGCCGCCGATGCGGCTGATCTCGGTCCGGTTCGGCAACGTGCTGGCCTCGAACGGTTCGGTGGTGCCGAAGTTCAAGGCCCAGATCGAGGCTGGCGGCCCGGTGACGGTGACGCATCCCGACATGGTCCGCTACTTCATGACCATCCGCGAGGCCTGCGATCTCGTCATCACCGCGGCCACGCATGCGCTCGGAACGCAGCGTCCCGACGTCTCGGTCTACGTGCTCAACATGGGCCGGCCGGTCAAGATCGTCGATCTCGCCGAGCGCATGATCCGTCTTTCCGGACTGCAGCCGGGCTACGACATCGAGATCGTGTTCACCGGCATGCGGCCGGGCGAGCGGCTGCACGAGATCCTGTTCGCCTCCGAGGAGCCGACCCGCGAGATCGGCGTTGCCGGCATCATGGCCGCGCAGCCGAAAGAGCCGCCGATGCAGACGCTGCGCAAATGGATTGCTGCGCTGGAGCAGGCGATCGCCCGCGACGATCGCGCCACCATCAGGACGATCCTGAAGGATGCGGTGCCCGAATTCGGGTCGACCGCGGCCTGACCATGCAGCCCCGAGACAAGATCGTCGCCGCCTGTGCCGCTCCGGTCGGCGGATTGTCGCGCAACGCGGCTCTGGCGGAGCAACGATGAGCGAGACAAAGCCGGTCGCGCTGGTGACGGGGGCGAGCGGCTTCCTTGGCCGCCATATCGTGCCTGCGCTGACGCGGGCGGGGTGGTCGGTCCGCCGCGCGGTGCGCAGCGCGGATGGGACCGACGGCGAGGTTCTGATCGGATCGATCGGCCCCGAGACCGACTGGCAGGCCGCGCTTGAAGGCGTCGACGCCGTCGTCCATCTCGCCGCGCGCGTGCACTACAAGAACGAGGAACACGCGGTCCAGCTCTATCGCGACGTCAATGTCGAGGGCACACTTCATTTGGCGCGCTGTGCGGCGACGGCCGGCGTACGCCAGTTCATCTTCATCAGCACCGTTCTCGTTCACGGCCGCACCAATGAAGGCCGTGCGCCGTTCCGCGAGAACGATGTTCCGACGCCGCGTGGTCTCTACGGCACCTCCAAGGCGGAGGCCGAGGCGGGCTTGCGGACGCTGGCGCGCGACAGCGACATGAAAATCTCGGTGATCAGGCCGCCTCTGATCTATGGCAGGGGCGCCAAGGGCAACTTCGCGCTGCTGACGCGCGCGGTGAGGCTGGGACTGCCGCTGCCCCTCGCGGCGATCAACAATCGCCGCAACTTTCTCTCCGTGCAGAACCTGTCGTCGTTCATCCTGCACCGGCTCGGCCATTCCGAACCGGGGAGCAATTTCGAGATCTTCCTGCTGGCCGACCGGGAGCGGATCTCGACGCCTGAATTCATCGAACGCCTGGCGCGAGCCTCCGGCAAGCGCGCCCGGCTGTTCGCCATACCGCCAAAGCTGCTCAGCGCGGTGCTCCGCGTGATGGGCCGGCAGGATGTTCATGACGGCCTGATCGGCTCGCTCGAGCTCGACATCTCCAAGGCGCTCGCCACCGGCTGGCAGCCGCCGGTCTCTCTGGACGAGGGGTTGCGGCTCGCGCTGTCTACTCAGGACGCCTGAGCGCGGGAGAAACGCCGCAGCACGAGTGCGACCCCGCCCGCGCCGGCGAACAAGGCGAGGATCGTGGTCGCCATCGAACCGGCGCGAACGGTGGCGATGGCGAGCAATGCCAGCACGAGATTGAGCGCGAATGCCTCGCCGACCACCTGCTTGACCGTGAACCCGTTGTCGGTTGCGCGCTGATAGAAGTGCGTGCGGTGTGCCGACCAGAACGGTTCGCGCCTGATGATGCGCCGGAACAGCGTGATGGTGGAATCCGCGAGATAGTAGGCGGGCAACAGCAGCGCCGCGGCCGTCTGTCCCCGAAAGGCGAGCTCCAGCAGGCACCAGCCGAGCAGGAGGCCGATCGGCAGGCTGCCGACATCGCCCAGGAAGACTTTTGCGACCGGACGGTTGAACGGCGCAAAGCCGAGCATGGCGCCGCACAGCGCGGTGGCGATCAGCGCCGCCGGCCACGAGAGATCCCCGAGGATTCCCAGCAGCAGCAGCGCAGCGGTGACCGGCACGACTTCCGCCACCATCATCAGGTCGAGCCCGTCCATGAAGTTGACGAGGTTCACGAACCAGACTCCTGCAAGGACGATGAGGCCGCGCTCGAGCGGAAGCGGCAGCGCCGGCACGATCCGCGCGGTCTCGGGCGCGGTGAACACCACGGCGCCGACGCAGGCTGCCTGCAGCGCCAGCCGCACGATCACCGGCAGCGACTTTATGTCGTCGGCAAACCCGACCAGCGCGATCAGCACCGTCGCGCCGATCAGTGCCGGCGGGATGGCGACGTTCGCCCAGACGGCCCAGAGCGAGGCGACGATCAGAGTCGCGGCGATCACCGCGATGCCCGCGCCCTGCGGGGTCGGGATGCGATGTGAGGACCGCGCGTTCGGTCGAGCCAGTGCATAGCGCTGGAGCAGGGGACGGCTGGTCCAGGTGACGAGCGCCGAGATCAGTGCGGCGATCGCAACGGCAAGCAGCAAGGGCGCGACGGCGAGCGAATCGGCGGCCGAGCTCACTCCGGCACTCCAATCGGGGCCGACCCTTGCGCGGCCTTCTCCGCGCTGAGGATCCAGACCAGGCCGCCGACTGCGCCGACGATGAAGTACACGGCGCCGAACAGCAGCGAGACGTTGACGCCCTCGTTGGCGGCAAGTCCCGCGAAGCCGAACGCAAGGCTCATCGTGGCTTCACGCACGCCCCAGCCGGCGATCGAGATCGGCATCATCGTGATCAGCATCACCGGCGGCACCAGCAGAAAGACATCGCTGAAGCGAACCGGGGCCGCGATCGACTGCACGACGCACCAGGCGATGACGACGGCCAGCACGTGAACGAGGACCGACAGGATTGCGACGATCGGCCCGCGGGCGCGGCTGAAGATCACGCGATTGGCGAGCACGGCGCAGGCGTGAATGTGATGCGTGGCCCACCAGGTCTTCAGCCAGGGCCATTTCAGCATGCCGAAAATCAGAAAGCCGAGGCCGCCGGCGAGCGCCAGGAGATCGATGAGCAACAGCGCCGAGCGCCCGTGCGGATCGGTGATCAGGGTGTAGCTCCAGGGCAGGCTGGCAACGATCACGATCGCGAGCGCGATCAGGCCGATCGCGCGGTCGACGAAGATCGAGTAGGTCGCCGCACGCCAGCCGGCTCCGGCTCGCGCGACCAGCCACAGCCGGACCGCATCGCCGCCGATCGCCGACGGCAGCGTCTGGTTGAAGAACGAGCCGATCACGTTGTAGCGCATGGCGCGGCTGAGCTCGAGCGGCGCGCCGCAGACGGCGCTGATCTCGCGCCAGCGCAGCACGCCGACGAAGATCTGCAGGAACGCGACCGCGATCGCGACGCCGATCCAGAACAGGCTGGTCGCGGTGAAGCGCGAAAACAATTCGGACAGGTCGACCTTGCGCAGCGCCAGATAGAGCAGCGCCGCGGAAATCATGACCTTGGCCGTCGACAACAGGATTCGGCGCATCTCGTCCGCATGAACAGGGTTTGCGAAGATTTGAGGCAACCCGACGCGAGGCGCCGAATTCGGCCGCTTTGGTATGGTCTTGGCGCCGATCTTGCAATAGCCGTCGTTGGGCCCTTGTCCGGACAGCGGCGGGCCTATTGCGATCCGAACGAGCTGGCGGCTAAACAGGACGGGGCCAGGGACCCCGGGGAACAGGATGACGGATCAGGCGATTTTGGTCACGGGTGCAGCCGGCTTCATCGGCTTTCACGTCGCCAGGCAGCTCCTGGGCGAAGGCCGTCCCGTCGTCGGGCTCGACAATCTCAACAGCTATTACGATCCGGCGCTGAAGAAAGCGCGCCTGGCGCTGCTCAGGGAATGCTCCGGCTTCTCCTTCGTCGAGGCCGACCTCGCCGACCGCGAGGCGATGGCGGCGCTGTTTGCGCAACATCGTTTTGCCAAAGTCGTGCATCTCGCGGCGCAGGCCGGCGTGCGCTACTCGATCGAGCAGCCGCACGCCTATGCCGATTCCAATCTCCAGGGCTTTGTCAACGTGCTGGAGGGCTGTCGCAACAATCGCTGTCGTCATCTCGTCTACGCCTCGTCATCGTCCGTTTACGGCGCCAACACAAAATTGCCATTTGCGGTTGCGGACCGCACCGATCATCCCGTGAGCTTCTATGCGGCGACCAAGAAGGCGAACGAGGTGATGGCGCAGTCCTACAGCCATCTCTATCGTCTGCCGGTCACGGGGCTGCGCTTCTTCACCATTTACGGCCCGTGGGGCCGGCCCGACATGGCCATGTTTCTGTTCGCGAACGCCATCATGGCGGGCAAGCCGATCCGGCTCTTCAACCACGGCAAGATGCGCCGCGACTTCACCTATATCGATGATGTGACCCGTGTCGTATCCAAGCTGATCGATCTTGTGCCTGCGGACGATCCGGCTGCCGCAAATGCGCCGTTTAAGCTCTACAATGTCGGCAATCACCATCCCGAGGAACTGATGCACGTCGTCGGTCTTCTGGAGCGGGAACTGGGCCGGACGGCGATCAAAGAATTGCTGCCGATGCAGCCGGGAGATGTGCGGGAAACGTTCGCGGATGTCGAGGATTTGATGCGCGACACCGGCTTTGCACCGTCAACGCCGATCGAGCATGGGGTCCATAATTTCGTCACCTGGTATCGGGACTACTTCAAGGTTTGAAATCACGATGGACAAACGCATAATCCCCCTGATCATGTGCGGCGGTGCCGGCACGCGGCTGTGGCCCGCTTCGCGCGAGGTTCGCCCCAAGCAATTCCTGCCGCTGTTCGGCACGCGCTCGACCTTCCAGGACACGCTGCTGCGCGTGTCGGATCCCTCGCTGTTCGATCGTCCGATCGTCATCACCAATGCGTCCTATCGCTTCATGGTGCTGGAGCAGCTCGCCGAGATCGGCATCGAGGCCGACGTGATACTCGAGCCGATGCGGCGCGATTCCGGCCCCGCGATCGCGGCGGGCGCGGTGTTCGCGCAGAACCGCGACAGTGAAGCGATCGTGCTCGCGCTCGCCGCCGACCACGTGGTGCAGGACAACGCCGCCTTCGTCGCCGCCTGCCGCGAGGGTCTCACCGCCGCGAACGCCGGGCGCATCGTCACCTTCGGCGTCAAGCCGGAGCGGCCGGCGACCGAATACGGCTACATCAATCCGGGTGAGGTGATCTCCGGCGAAGTGCATGCGGTCGCCCGCTTCGTCGAGAAGCCGGACGCGGTGAAGGCATCCGACTACGTCAATTCGGGCTATCTCTGGAACAGCGGCAACTTCATGTTCCCGGCCGCTGTGCTGCTCGACGAATATCGCAAGGTCGATGCGGCAAGCGTCGAGGCCGTCACCAATGCCGTCACCAATGCCGGCCGCGATCTCGGCTTCGTCACGCTGGAGCCCGAGGCGTTCGGCGCGGCGAAGGCGATCTCGATCGACTATGCGGTGATGGAGAAGACCGCGCGCGCCGCCGTTGTGCCGGTGTCGTGCGGCTGGTCCGACGTCGGCTCCTGGCTCGCGGTGTGGGAGTTGTCGGAGAAGGATGCGCAAGGCAATGCGGCGCATGGTGCTGCCGTGTTCGAGGACTCCCGCAACTGCAACGTCACCACCGATTCCGCGCTGGTCGCGCTCGAAGGCGTCGACGATCTCGTCGTGGTCGCCACTGCGGACGCGATCCTGGTCTCGCGCCAGAAGGATGCCAACGGCCTGAAGCGCCTGGTGACCAAGCTGAAGGCGGTCGCACCCAAGGTCACCGAGGAGCATCTCAAGGTGCACCGGCCCTGGGGCAGCTATCAGTCCGTCGACAATGGCGAGCGCCACCAGGTCAAGCGCATCGTGGTGAAGCCGGGCGGGCGCCTGTCGCTGCAGAAACACCACCATCGTGCCGAGCACTGGATCGTGGTGCGGGGCACGGCCCAGGTCACCGTCAACGAGGCCGTGAAAACGGTGCACGAGAACGAATCGATCTACATCCCGATGGGCGCCGTCCACCGGATGGAGAACCCCGGCAAGATCCAGCTGGAGCTGATCGAGGTGCAGACCGGCTCTTATCTCGGGGAAGACGACATCATCCGGATTGAAGACGACTATCAAAGGTCGTAACCAGCAAGCTCCGAATCACGCGACCCGGGCCGCGAAGGCGGTATCTTTTGCGGCTTAAGGCCCGGGGAACGTGTAACTTTTTGAATCAAATCGTGTCCGGGCTGCCAGCTCCGTATTCGCCACAAATGTGGCGGCCGTGCTAGGAGAGGCGCCGGGGATTTGGGTTGAATCGGGGTTTGCTCAGATGAGTTCCAAAGGATCTGCACCGGCGAGGGCCGGCTTGCGCGTCGGCGTCATTGGTGCCGGCGTGATGGGCAGCAACCACGCGCGCGTGCTTGCGGGACTTCCCGGCGTCAGCCTCGTCGGCGTCGTCGATCCCTCGCCGGCGCATCGTGCGCGGGCAACGGAACTGACCGATTGCGAAAGCTTCGAGACGCTCGACCAGCTCTTCGCCGAAGGCGTCGATGCCGTGACCATCGCGGCTCCCACCCATCTGCATCACGAGGTCGCGCTCGCCTGCATCGCCAAGAACATCCACGTGCTGGTCGAGAAGCCGATCGCCTCCACCGTGGAAGAGGGCCGCGAGATCGTCGCCGCGGCGCAGAAGGCCGGCGTGACGCTCATGGTCGGCCATGTCGAGCGCTTCAATCCGGCGGTCGCCGCGGTCAAGCAGGCCATCGCGGGCGAGGACATTCTCTCCATCGCCATCACGCGCGTCGGCCCGTTCCCGCCGCGCATGTCCAATGTCGGCGTCGTCATCGACCTCGCCGTGCACGACATCGATCTGATCCGCTGGTTCACCGAATCCGACATCGTCGAGGTGCAGCCGCAATTGTCGAGCGCCGTCGCCGAGCGCGAGGACATCGCGCTGTTGCAGTTCCGCACCGAGAGCGGCGTGCTCGCCCACATCAACACCAACTGGCTGACGCCGTTCAAGGCACGCAGCGTCACGGTCGCCACCCGCGGCAAATACGTGATGGGCGATCTGCTCACGCGCCAGGTCACCGAATGCTTCGGCTTCAAGCCGGACGGCAGCTACTCGATGCGGCATCTGCCTGTCGGCCACGACGAGCCGCTGCGCGCCGAGCTGATCGCGTTCCTGAAGGCCGTGCGCAACGGCGAGACGCCGGCGGTGACCGGCGACGAGGGCGTCGCCAGCCTCGAGATCGCCACGCAATGCCTGGAGACACCGTCGCGGCCTGCGGCCACCGCGCCCGTCCGGAAGGCTCCGCGTCGCGTCGCCGTCTGATCCCTCTCCATGTCGACGATTTCAAAAGTGCAAGGCGCCAAGAACCAGACCATGAACCAGCATCTGCGTTCCGACCCCATTCCCTTCATCGACGTCGGCGCGCAGCGGCGCCGGCTCGGGGCCTCGCTCGATGCGGCCGTCAAGCGCGTGCTCGATCATTGCCAGTTCGTCAACGGACCCGAGGTCTTCGAGCTCGAGAAGCAGCTCGCGGCCTATTGCGGCGCCAAGCACGTGATCGGCTGCGCCAGCGGCACCGACGCGATCCTGATGGTGATGATGGCGAAGAATGTCGGGCCCGGCGATGCCGTGCTGTGTCCGTCCTTCACCTTCATCGCGACCGCCTCGCCGGTGGCGCGGACCGGCGCGACGCCGGTTTATGTCGACGTGGACGAGGCGACCTTCAACATGAGCCCGGAGTCGCTGAAGCGCGGCATCGCGACCGCCCGCAAGGCCGGCCTGAAGCCCGTCGCGGTGATTCCGGTCGACCTGTTCGGCCAGCCGGCCGATCACGATTCCATCGCCGAGATCGCCAAGGCCGAGGGCCTGTTCGTTCTCGACGACGCCGCGCAAGCATTTGGCGCGAGCTACAAGGGCCGCAAGCTCGGCACGCTCGCGCATGCGACGGCGACCAGCTTCTTCCCGGCAAAACCGCTCGGCTGCTTCGGCGACGGCGGGGCGATCTTCACCGATGACGACGAGCTCGCCGCCACGCTGCGCAGCATCCGCGTGCACGGGCAGGGCATGGACAAATACGACAATGTCCGTCTCGGCCTGACCGGCCGGATCGACACCATGCAGGCCGCGATCCTGATCGAGAAGCTGAAGATTTTCGACGACGAGATCGCCGCCCGCAACAAGGTCGCGGCGCGCTATGAGCGCGGTCTGTCCAATGTGGTCACCGTGCCGCGCCTCAGCCCCGGCAATACCTCGGTCTGGGCGCAGTACACCATCCGTTTGCCCGAGGGGACCGACCGCGACGGCTTTGCCGCCGCGCTGAAGGCGCAGGGCGTGCCGACCGCGATCTACTACGGCAAGTCGATGCATCAGCAGACCGCCTACAAGCACTATCCGGTCGCGGAAGGCGGGCTGCCGGGTTGCGAGAGCCTGTCGCAGGACGTCATCAGCCTGCCGATGCACGCCTATGTGACCGAAGCCGACCAGGAGCGAATCATTGCCGCCGTCCGCGGCGCGCTCGCGGGCTGATCTTGCTTTCTTCCCCTCTCCCGCTTGCGGGAGAGGGTGGCGCGAAGCGCCGGGTGAGGGTTCTCTCCTCTGGGAGAGTCTTCGTTGTTGAGACAACCCTCTCCCTAGCCCTCCCCCGAAGCGGGGGAGGGAGCGCACCTGCGCCGTGGTTTGCACCTAGACCTATTCCTTACATGCTCTAGAACAGACGCATGCTCGGACGCATCTTCACGGTTGGCGGATACACGCTGCTCTCGCGGGTCACGGGATTTGCCCGCGACATCATGCTCGCGGCGATCCTTGGCGCCGGCCCTGTCGCCGATGCCTTTTTCGTGGCGCTGCGGCTGCCCAATCATTTCCGTGCGATCTTCGCCGAGGGCGCTTTCAACGCGGCCTGGGTGCCCGCCTATGCCCATGTCCATGGCGAGAAGGGCGAGGCGGCAGCTCACCTGTTCGCCGACCGCATCTTCACGCTGCTGCTGGCCTCGCAGGTGGTGCTGCTGATCGTCGCCTGGCTGTTCATGCCGCAGGCCATGAGCATTCTCGCACCGGGCTTCAGTGAGGACGCCGAGCAGCGCAAGCTCGCGATCGAGCTGACCCGGATCACCTTTCCCTACCTCCTGCTGATCACGCTGGTGACGCTCTATGGCGGCATGCTCAACGTGATGCAGCGCTTCGCCAGCGCGGCGGCGGCGTCGATCTTTCTCAACGTCGCGATGATGATGACGCTGGCGCTCGCCGCCTGGTTCCCGACCGCGGGCCACGCCGCGGCCTGGGGCGTGCTGATCTCGGGCTTCCTGCAATATTTCCTGCTTGCCGGCGATCTCGCCCGCCATGGCGGCTTGCCGCGCTTTGCGCCGCTCAAGCTCGACGAAGACGTCCGCAGCTTCTTCAAGGCGCTCGGACCCGCCACGCTGGGCTCGATGGGCACGCAGGTCGCGCTGTTCGCCGACACCATCATCGCGACGTTCCTGCCCGCTGGCGCGCTGTCGGCGCTCTATTATGCCGACCGACTCAACCAGCTGCCGATCGGCGTCATCGGCATCGCCATCGGCACCGTGCTGCTGCCGGAGATGTCGCGGCGCATCACGGCCAACGACCATGACGGCGCGTTGAAGGCGCAGCGCCGCGCCTTCGACTTCACGCTGCTGTTCTCGATCCCGTTCGTGGCGGCCTTCCTCACTGTGCCCGACGAGATCATGCGTGCGCTGTTCGCCCGCGGCGCGTTCTCGAAAGCCGATGCCGTCGCCGCCGGCGGCACGCTCGCGGCCTATGCCATTGGCCTGATTCCTTTCGTGCTGATCCGCAGCGCGGTTGCGACCTTCTATGCCCGCAAGGATACCGCGACGCCGGTGCGGGCGGCGCTGACCGGCATGGCCGTCAACGTCGCACTGAAGGTCGCCCTGATGGGCTCGCTCGCCCAGATCGGGCTTGCACTGGCGACCGCCATCGGCGTCTGGACCAATCTGCTCCTCGTGCTGTTCTTCGCCGTGCGGCGGGGCTTCCTCGTGCCGGACCGCGCCTGGCTGATGTCGCTCGTCAAATTCCTCGTCACCGGACTGATCCTCGCCGCTGCCTTCTGGCTGATCGCGCGCTTCGGCGCTCCATTTCTTGCCTCGATGCATTTCCACGATGAGTTGATGCTGGTCCTGCTCGCGGCCGGTGGCACCATCGTCTACGCGCTCGCGATCCTCATCCTGTTCGGCCGCAGCTGGCTGATCTCACTGGTGCGCGGCTAGGCGAGCGCGGCGTTCGCTTCCAGGCTGCAACCATCATCGGTACATCTCTTGATTAAACCCGCTTGCCGTGGTAATCGCGTTGCATGATCAAATCGTCGCGCACCTTCAACCTCAACCACATGACCCGCTTCGGCTGGGCCGTGGAAGGAGTCGTGCGCTAGGATTTCGACGACGACATCTTTTCACAAGGGCCCCGCCGGCATCGGACGGGGCCTTTTCTTTGGCCACGCTCCCTGCCGGCTCAACAGCAGGAGCATCCGATGCCACCGCAATTGACGCACATCTCACCCGAACTTGAGGTCGATGCCGCAAGTCACGGCCTCGACCTCTCCATCGTCTTGAGCCTGCTCAAGCGATACTGGCTTGCATTTCAGGCGCGGCGGTCCCGCGTACGGGTCACCTTGCATGACCTCAGCGACAGGGAGCTGATGGACATCGGCCTGACGCGCGGCGAGATCGACGCAATCGCACCTGAGCGTGCCATCGACAGGGTGAGAGACAACGCGAGGACTCTGTGGGGCCGCGGTGGGATGTGACGCCTTTGCTTCGAGATGACCGTTGAGCCTGTCGCCGGGCCGCGCTCAGCGGCGGCGTCTCGAAGGACGGCCAGACGGAGATTGGATGCGATTACCCCGGCTCGCAGGCCAGCCCCGGGTGATTCCCTGCTCGCCGCGCGAGCCTAATGCCCATTTGCCTTGCCAGTTTTTCCACGGCAATATGCTGGCAAAACAACCATGAGAACGGGAAAATAAAATGGCGGCTCCCATCAAGTTCGGCGTTGGCCAAAGCGTGCTGCGCAAGGAGGATGACGCGCTCATACGCGGCAAGGGCCGCTATACCGACGATTACGCGCCGCAGGCTGCGCTTCGGTGCTTGATGCTGCGTTCGCCGCACGCGCATGCCAAATACACGATCGACGTGAGCCGCGCCCGCGGCTTGCCCGGCGTCGCGCTGATCCTGACCGCCGAGGACGTTGCGGATCTCGGCAATCTGCCCTGCCTGTTCAACCTCGAGACCGATCCGTTCACCGGCCCGCCTTACCCGATCCTGGCCAAGGACGAAGTGCGCCATGTCGGCGATGCCGTCGCCTTCGTGGTCGCCGAGACCATCGACCAGGCCCGCGACGCCATCGAGGCGATCGATGTCAAATGGAGCCCGCTGCCGGCGGTGACCGGCGTCGTCAACGCCGTGAAGAAAGGCGCGCCGCAGGTCTGGCCCGACAAGCCCGGCAACGTGCTGTTCGACGTCTCGATCGGAGACAAGGCGGCGACGGAAGCCGCCTTCGCCAAGGCGCATGCGGTGGCCGAAATCTCGATCGTCAATCCGCGCGTGGTCGCTAGCTTCATGGAGACGCGCGCGGCCGTCTGCGAATACGACGCCAAGCGCGACCATCTGACGCTCACCATCGGCAGCCAGGGCAGCCACCGGCTCCGCGACATCCTGTGCCAGAACGTGCTCAAGATCCCGACCGAAAAGATGCGGGTGATTTGTCCCGATGTCGGCGGCGGCTTCGGCACGAAGTTGTTCCCGTACCGCGAATACGCCTTGATGGCGGTCGCGGCCAAGAAACTGAAGAAAGCCGTGAAATGGGCGGCCGACCGCACCGAGCATTTCATGGGCGATGCGCAGGGCCGCGACAACGTCACCACCGCAAAGATGGCGCTGGCCGAGGACGGCAAGTTCCTGGCCATGGATTGCGACCTGATGGGCGACATGGGCGCGTACCTGTCCACCTTCGGGCCCTACATCCCGCATGGCGGCGCCGGCATGCTGCCGGGCCTCTATGACATCCAGGCGTTCCACTGCCGGGTGCGCACCATCTTCACCAACAGCGTTCCGGTCGACGCCTATCGCGGTGCCGGGCGGCCCGAGGCGGCCTATGTCATCGAGCGTCTGGTCGATGCCTGCGCGCGAAAGCTCGACATGACGCCGGACGCGATCCGCCGCAAGAACTTCATCCAGCCGAAGGCGCTGCCGTACAAGACCGCCACCGGCAAGGTCTACGATTCCGGCGACTTCGCCGCGCATCTGAAGCGCGCGATGGAGATCGCCGAGTGGAAGGAGTTTCCCAAGCGCGCGAAGCTCGCCAAGAAGCATGGCCTGATCCGCGGCATCGGCCTTGCGAGCTATGTCGAGGTATGCGGCACCATGGGTGAGGAGACCGCCAATGTGCGGCTCGATCCCAATGGTGACGTCACCGTCCTGATCGGCACGCAATCGAGCGGGCAGGGGCACCAGACCGCCTATGCGCAGATCGTTGCCGAGCAGTTCGGCGTTGCGCCCGAGCGCGTCCACATCCACCAGGGCGACACCGACGAGATCGCAACGGGCCTCGGCACCGGCGGCTCGGCCTCGATTCCCTCGGGCGGCGTCAGCGTCGAACGTGCCACGCGCGAGCTCGGTTCGAGGCTGAAGGAGATTGCGGCGCAGGCGCTGGAAGCCAGCGCGGGCGACCTCGAAATCTCCGAGGGCGTGGTGCGCATCGCCGGCACCGACCGCTCGATCTCGTTCGCCGATCTCGCCAAGCGGCCCGGCGTCGATCCATCGAAGCTGAACGGCAGCGCGACCTTTGCCAGCGCCGACGGCACCTATCCGAACGGCACCCATGTCGCGGAGGTCGAGATCGATCCGGCCACCGGCATCATCAAGATCGTCAACTACGTGATCGTCGACGATTTCGGCAAGACGCTCAATCCGCTGCTTCTGGCCGGACAGGTGCATGGCGGCGCGATGCAGGGCATCGGCCAGGCGCTGATGGAGCAGGTGGTGTATGGCGCCACCGACGGCCAGCTCATCACCGCAACCTTCATGGACTACGCGCTGCCGCGCGCGGCGGACGGGCCGGCCTTCGTGTTCGAGACCAACAATATCCCCTGCAAGACCAATCCGATGGGGGTGAAGGGGGCGGGCGAGGCCGGCGCGATCGGCTCCTGCCCGGCGATCGTCAACGCCATCGTCGACGCGCTCTGGCGCGAATACAAGATCGACCACATCGACATGCCTGCAACGCCGGAGCGGGTGTGGATCGCAATCAACGAGCATCACCGGCGCCACAGCCTCTAGGCCAAGATCCCCGCGCGGACGGGAATAAACGCGCCGCGCGGGGTTCTATCCATGATGGGTCCCGGCTTCGCCTGAAGCCCGTGAAGCTCATTCCTTGAACGTCTCGAGAGCCGGAGAAACGAGCCAATGAAACGGACGCTGATTGTCGCGGGCGCCCTTGTGCTGGGCGTGGGTGCCGTGATGGCGCAGCAGGAGATTGCCGTCCAGCAGGACAATCTGATGCGCTCGATCGCGAAGAACCAGTATGGTGTCATCCAGAAGATGACCAAGGGTGACATCCCCTTCGACAAGAAAGCTGCCGATGAAGCCATCGCCAGCATCGAGGCCGATGTTGCCAAGATCGCCAAGACCTTCGAGATCAATCCCAAGCAGGACGTGGTGAACGCGACCTACGGCAGCTCGCAAAAGATCTGGCAGAACAAGGCCGATTTCGACTCCAAGATTCCTCCGGTGCAGAAGGCGATCGCCGACGTCAAGGGCAAGATCAAGGATGTCGCGAGCCTGAAGGCGGCCTATACCGCAATCAACGATCGCTGCAACGATTGCCACGAGACGTATCGTGTGAAGCTGAAGTGACGGCGCGGTTCGTGGCCCGAAGTTCGTAGCCCGGACGAGCGCAACGACACCCGGGGTGGAAGCATATCTCGCTGAGCTCAAGCGACCTACGGTTGCTGCGATCGCCGCGCCAGCCGGTCGACGCCGATAGGTCTGTTCCGGATTGCCAGCGCTCCATCGGCACGCTTGGCGTCTGATCGCGACTGGCCACGAGCCCGCCACGAATTCCGTTCGCATGGCCTGACGGATCGCTGTCAAAGAGGTTATCTATGGTGATGCCGATGCGGCATCGATGTCTCACGGCATCCGGAGGTTCCAACGCCCGGCGCGGAATTGAATCAACAGCGAGACAGGTCATGGCAAAACCGTTCCCGTCGAAGACCCATATCGGCAACCATATGCTGCATCCGGAAACCTTGATGCTGACCTATGGCTATGATCCGCAACTGTCCGAAGGCGCCATCAAGCCGCCGGTGTTCCTGACTTCCACCTTCGTGTTCAAGACCGCCGAGGACGGGCAGGACTTCTTCGACTACGTCGCCGGCCGGCGCGAGCCGCCGGAAGGCATGGGCGCAGGCCTCGTCTATTCGCGCTTCAATCATCCCAACAGCGAAATCGTCGAGGACAGGCTCGCGATCTACGAGCGCACGGAGAGTTGTGCGCTATTCTCATCCGGCATGGCGGCCATCTCAACCACCATCCTGGCCTTCGTTCGCCCCGGTGACGTCATCCTGCACTCGCAGCCGCTCTATGGCGGGACGGAAACCCTGCTGACGAACACGCTTGCGCGCCTGTCGATCGGCGCCGTCGGCTTTGCCGACGGCATCGACGAGACGGCGGTCAAGCAGGCCGCGGAGGAGGCCATTGGCAAGGGTCGGGTATCGATGATCCTGATCGAGACGCCGGCCAATCCGACCAACGGCCTCGTCGACATCGCGATGATCCGCCGCGTTGCCGATGCGATCGGAAAGGCGCAGGGACACACACCGGTCATCGCCTGCGACAACACGCTGCTCGGACCGGTGTTTCAGCGGCCGATCGAGCATGGTGCGGACCTCTCGCTGTATTCGCTGACCAAATATGTCGGCGGTCATTCCGACCTGATCGCGGGTGCCGCGCTCGGCTCGAAGGCGATCATGAAAGGCATCAAGGCCTTGCGCGGCGCCATCGGGACCCAGCTCGATCCGCATTCCTGCTGGATGATCAACCGCTCGCTGGAGACGCTGAGCCTGCGGATGGAGAAGGCCAACGACAATGCGCGCATTGTGGCGGATTTCCTGCGCGATCATCCGAAGGTCGCCAAGGTCCATTACCTCGGTCATCATGAGGAGGACTCGCCGGCCGGGCGCGCGTTCGCGAGGCAGTGTCTCGGTGCCGGATCCACCTTTTCCTTCGACATCGCAGGCGGCAAGGAGGCGGCGGTCAGGTTCCTCAACGCGTTGCAGATCCTCAAGCTGGCGGTGAGCCTTGGCGGAACGGAATCGCTTGCGAGCCTGCCTGCAACCATGACCCATTCCGGCGTCCCGGCCGACATCCGCCGCAAGATCGGCGTCCTCGATTCCACGATCCGGCTGTCGATCGGCATCGAGAACCCGTCGGACCTGATTGCCGACCTCGCGCAGGCGCTGAACGCGGCTTGACGTCCGCCGGAATCGAAAAGGCCGGACGCCCCCTCCAGCGCCCGGCCTTCGCCGACGAAGCAGCCTCGAGGCTTACTTCGTCACCTGTCCCCGGATCTCGCCGCCCGGATTGGCTGCCGTGTGGATGTTAATGTAGTACTTGCCGCCGAGCAAATCGGCGGCCTGCGCGTCGGTCAGGGTCGCTTCGCCCTTGACCGGGCTCGAGGCCGCGTTCGGGATCGGGACAGCAACGCCTGCGTTCTTGCCTGCCTCGGCAGGCCCGTGGAAATGCGCCGCAGTGGCAGGCCCGGAGAGCCCGGAATAGGTGACGGTCCAAGACAGTTTCTTGCTGGCGGCATCGTAGTTCAGATCGGCCGTTCCGGTGGCGCTGCTGGTCGTCGCCGGCACCTCGGACTTGGCGTCGAGCGTTGCTTTCAGCTTTTCGGCGTTGGCGGACCCTGCAAAGGCAACGGCACCGAGCGCGAACACGGCAATGACGGACTTGTTCATGACATTCTCCCTGTTGAACCCGAAGGGGCTGCCAAACTTTCAACAGCCGGCATTTCAGTTTATTCCGGTCTCCGGCCAGGGCGGGCTAAATTCTTTGTGGCTGGAGCCGCGACGGCATCGGTCGTAAGTTCGCCGCAACGAGTGAATGGGTGCGCATGTTGCAACGAACAATTGTCGCGGCGCTGCTCGTCGCGGTCGTCGCTGCCGGCTTTTACTGGTGGCTCAGTGCGCCGGTGGTGGCGGCTGCGAGCGCCATCCCGGCCCGCACGCCCGATCTCGCCAATGGCCAGGTGATGTTCGACGCAGGCGGCTGCGCGTCCTGCCATGCCGTTCCCAATCAGCCAGATCGTCTCAGGCTCGGCGGCGGCGTCGCGATCAACTCGCCGTTCGGAACGTTCTACGCGCCGAATATCTCGCCCGATCCCAACGACGGCATCGGCAAATGGACGGACGCCGATTTCGTCAACGCGGTGATGCACGGGGTCTCGCCGTCGGGCCAACACTATTTTCCGGCCTTTCCCTACACCTCCTACCAGCACGCCAGGCGCGAGGACGTGCTCGATCTCTTTGCGTATCTGAAGACGCTGCCGGCCGTTGCGGGCAAGGTGCGTGACCACGACGTCGGCTTTCCCTTCGACATCCGGCGCAACATCGGGATCTGGAAGTTCCTGTTCATGGACGGCAAGCCCTTCGTCGCCGACGCGAGCAAGTCGCCGCAATGGAATCGCGGCGCCTATCTCGTCAACGGCTTCGGCCATTGCGCCGAGTGCCATAGCCCGCGCAATGCGCTCGGCGGCATCATTTCCGGCGAGCGCTTTGCCGGCGGGCCCAATCCGGAAGGCGAGGGATGGGTTCCGAACATCACCCAAAAGCGCCTTGGCGAGTGGAGCACGAAGGATCTCGCCTATTTCCTCAAGACCGGCGAATTGCCGGATGGCGACAGCGCCGGCGGCGCGATGACGCGCGTGATCAAGAACATCTCGCAATTGCCGGATCAGGATCTCGCGGCGATGGCGGAGTACCTCAAATCGCTGCCGCCGGTGGACGGGCCGACGCCGCCGAAGCGCAAGCAGGGCAGCTAGTACGGCTCAAGCTAACCAGTGCCGAACGCCTTGAAGGTGATGATGGTGAGGGTGTCCTGGATGCCCGGCAGCACCTGCACCTTCTCGTTCACGAAGTGGCCGATGTCGGTGTCCTTGTCGACGTAGAACTTCACCAGCAGGTCGTATTGGCCGGCCGTGGAGTAGATCTCGGAGGCGATCTCGGCTTCGGCAAGCGCATTGGCCACCGTGTAGGACTGGCCGAGCTTGCATTTGATCTGGACGAAGAAAGGAACCATCGCGGGCACTCCGAAAGCGTATTCTTCCGGCTAATAGGCCAAAACCGGCCGGATTTAGCAAGCGAACTTGCTGGGTTCGGCGCGAGCTTGCTAAGACGGCACATGGCTCGAAAACGCGGAAAATCGTCATGACGACCCCGGTCGCACTCACCATCGCCGGCTCCGATTCGAGCGGCGGCGCGGGCATCCAGGCGGACCTGAAGACCTTTGCCGCGCTCGGCGTCTACGGCGCCTCCGTGATCACGGCGCTGACGGCGCAGAACACGCGCGGCGTCACCGGCATCCACGCGGTGCCCGCCGGGTTCGTCGCCGAGCAGATCGACGCGGTGTTCTCCGACCTGGACATCGGCGCGGTGAAGATCGGCATGGTGGCCCAGGCCGCCAGCATCGATGCCATCGCGACCGCGCTCTCGCGCTGGTCGCCCCGGCACGTCGTGCTCGATCCCGTCATGGTCGCGACCTCCGGCGACCGCCTGCTGGCCTCTGAGGCCGTCGACGCCCTGCGCACCAGGCTGATACCGCTGGCCGCCGTGATCACGCCGAACCTGCCGGAGGCCGCGGCTCTGCTCGACGAGCCGGTCGCGGCAAGCGAGGCCGAGATCGAAAGCCAGGGGCGCCGCCTGCTGGCGCTCGGCTGCGGCGCCGTCCTGGTCAAGGGCGGGCACGGCGAGGGTGCCGAGAGCATCGACTATCTGGTCGATGCGGACAGCAGGATCGCGCTCGCGGCGCCGCGCATCGCCACCCGCAACACCCATGGCACCGGCTGCTCACTGTCCTCGGCGATCGCGGCGGGACTGGCCAGGGGCGAGAACCTGGAAAACGCCGTGCGCAATGCCAAGGCCTGGATCAGCGCCGCGATCGCCGCCGCCGACCGTTTCAGCGTCGGCCACGGCCATGGGCCGATCCATCATTTCCACAGGTTCTACTGACACGGGCTCGTTCACCTCTCCCGCTTGCGGGAGAGGTCGGCGCGTCCGAGCGATGCGAAGCATCATCCCGCGCGACGGGTGAGGGCTTTCTCCTCATGGCGAATCCCACCGGGGAAACACCCTCTCCCCAACCCTCCCCCGCATGCGGGGGAGGAGCGCACCGACCTCCTGGGTTGCCAGCGGCAATCCGTATTTGAGCCCCCCTGCGGCGCCATGTCGCCTGATTGTCGCATGCGACTGATATTCGCGGGGAGGGCGAGGCGAAGTTTGATTCGTAGCTGAGGTGCCTCAAGGTTCAATCGGTCATCCCCCTGTCACGGGACATTGTTACAGGCTGGCGCATGGGAAGTTACGCTGTGAGCGACGAGAGCCCGGAGCGGCGCTTTCGCACCTTGTTCATCTCCGACGTTCATCTCGGAGCCCGCGGTTCTCAAGCCGATCTCCTGCTCGACTTCCTGCGCTACCACGATGCCGACACGATCTATCTCGTCGGCGACATCGTCGACGGCTGGGCGCTGAAATCGAGCTGGCACTGGCCGCAATCGCACAACGACCTCGTCCAGAAGCTGTTGCGCAAGGCGCGCAAGGGCGCCAAGATCATCTACATCCCCGGCAATCACGACGAGTTCCTGCGCAACTATTACGGCACGCATTTCGGCGGCATCGACGTCGTCGAGAACACAGTTCACACCGGCACCGACGGCAAGCGCTATCTCGTCATCCACGGCGACATCTTCGATCTCGTGGTGCAGAACGCGCGCTGGCTCGCCCATCTCGGCGACAAGGCCTACGACTTCGCGATCCAGATGAATCGCCTCGTCAACTTCTTCCGCCGCCTGTTCGGCGTGCCCTACTGGTCGCTGTCGCAATGGGCCAAGCAGAAGGTCAAGAACGCCGTCAACTATATCGGCGCGTTCGAGCAGGCGCTCGCCGCCGAGGCGCGGCGCCACGATGCCGACGGCGTGATCTGCGGCCACATCCACTACGCCGTGATCCGCGACGAGGCCGGCATCCGCTACATGAATTGCGGCGACTGGGTCGAGAGCTGCACGGCCCTGGTCGAGCATGACGACGGCCATTTCGAGATCATCACCTGGGCGGATCATTTGCAAAGGCCGGCAGCCGTCCCGCAGGTCGCGGCAAGAGCTGCATGACAAGAGCTGCATGACAAGAGCCGCATGATGCGCATCCTGGTCGCGACCGACGCCTGGCACCCGCAAGTTAACGGTGTGGTTCGGACGCTGACCAAGCTTGCCGACGCCGCCAAAGGGCTTAGCGTTGAAAGTCTTGGCATTGAAGGTCTTGGCGTTGAAGGCCTTGGCGTCGAATTCTCGTTCCTGACGCCGCAATCGTTCCGCACTTTCGCCATGCCGAGCTATCGCGACGTGAGGCTGGCCATGCCGCGCCCGGCCCGGATCGCAAGGCTGATCGAGGAAGCGCGTCCCGACAGCATCCACATCGCGACGGAAGGTCCGATCGGACTGATGGTCCGCCGCTATTGCCGCCAGCGCAAGCTGCCGTTCACGACCAGCTTCCACACCCGTTTCCCCGAATATGTCCGCGCCCGCGTGCCGGTGCCGGGCTCGCTGATCTGGCGCGCGCTGCGCCGTTTCCATGCGCCCAGCCGCGCCGTGATGGCGGCAACCCCGGCGCTGGCCGGCGAGCTGACCGACCGCGGTTTCGACAATGTCGTGCTGTGGCCGCGCGGGGTCGATACCAGCCTGTTCCATCCCCGTGCCATCGATCTCTGCCTGCCGGCACCGGTGTTCCTGTCGGTCGGCCGGGTCGCGGTGGAGAAGAATCTCGAGGCTTTCCTCGACCTCGATCTGCCCGGCACCAAGGTCATCGTCGGTGACGGCCCGGCACGTGCCTCGCTGGAAGAGGCCTATCCCGATGCGATCTTCCTCGGCGAGAAGCACGGCGAGGCGCTGGCGGAAATCTACGCAGCCGCCGACGTGTTCGTGTTCCCTAGCAAGACCGACACTTTCGGCCTGGTCCTGCTGGAGGCGCTCGCCAGCGGCCTGCCGGTGGCGGCGTTTCCGGTGAAAGGGCCCCGCGACGTGATCGGCGATGCGCCGGTCGGCGCGCTAGACCACGATCTGGGCAGTGCCTGCTTCGCCGCGCTCGACGTCTGTCGGCAGGACTGCGTCGCGTTCGCCGCCAACTACACCTGGGAAGCCTCGGCGAAGGTCTTTATCGACAGCATCAGGGCGGTTGGCGCGGTGCTGCCCGGGGCGGAACAGCCGCGCTTCGTGGCCTGATCCGGAGAAGCCTCGCGCGGAGGTGTCTTGCAGGGGCCTCATCGGCCGCGATAACATCCCGCCATGACAGAACAGCTCCTCCCGGTCGGCCCTGCCGACATCGATGCCGCCGCGCGCGTGATCGCACCCTTCGCCATCCGCACCCCGCTGTTGTCCTTCCCTGTGCTCAACGAGCGCGTCGGCGCGAAAGTGTTCTTGAAGCCGGAGATGCTCCAGCGCACCGGCTCGTTCAAGTTCCGCGGCGCCTTCAACAAGGTGTTCTCGATCCCGCAGGACAAGCGCGCCGGCGGCGTGGTTGCGTTCTCCTCCGGCAACCATGCCCAGGGCGTGGCGGCCGCGGCAAAAATC
Organism: Bradyrhizobium sp. USDA 326; assembly: GCF_049739485.1. Taxonomy (NCBI): domain Bacteria; kingdom Pseudomonadati; phylum Pseudomonadota; class Alphaproteobacteria; order Hyphomicrobiales; family Nitrobacteraceae; genus Bradyrhizobium; species Bradyrhizobium sp. USDA 326. The sequence goes on along the minus strand of NZ_JBMGQA010000001.1, from coordinate 86,691 downwards.
CTCGACATGCAGGCAACCATCGTGATGCCGGCGGATGCGCCGCTGTCGAAGCGCGAGCGCACAAAGTCCTACGGCGCCGAGGTCGTGCTCTATGATCGCGACAAGGACGACCGCGAGGCGATCTCACGCGGCATCGCCGAGAAGCGCGGTGCGACGCTGGTCAAGCCCTATGACGATCCGTTCGTGATCGGCGGGGCAGGGCACCGCCGGCCGCGAGATCGCGGAGGACATGGCGGCGCTCGGTCTCGCCCCCGATATCGTGGTGGCGCCGGCCTCAGGCGGCGGCCTGATCGCGGGCGTCGCGACGGCGGTGAAGGCGCGCTATCCGCTCGCCGAGATCGTGGTGGCCGAGCCCGAGGCCTTCGACGATCACGGCATTTCGCTCACCGCCGGCCACCGCGAGCCGCATGCACCCGCGGGCCGCACCATCTGCGATGCGCTGATGGCCCTGATGCCCGGCGAGATGACCTTTGCGATCAACAGCAAGCTGCTCGCGCGGGGTGTCACTGCATCGGACAAGGAAGTCGGCGCGGCCGTCTCGTTCGCCTATCGCGAGCTCAAGCTCGTGGTGGAGCCCGGCGGCGCCGTCGGCCTCGCCGCGCTGCTGGCGGGACGTCTCGACGTCGCAGGGAAGAACGTCGTCATCGTGCTCTCCGGCGGCAATGTCGATGCGGAATTGTTCGCGAAGCTGGTGGCTTAGCCGTCGTTCCGGGCCTGCGCCTTGCGGCGCATCTCGGAATGACGATGCTCAAGAGCTGACATGAAGAAGGGGCAGAGCGTCGCCGTTCTGCCCTTTCGCTTTGCTCATTTCGTGGTTCGAACTCGCGGCTTGCTCGGTGCAACCTCTCCCGCTTGCGGGGGAGATCGGCGCGAAGCGCCGGGTGGGGGCTCTTTCCTCTTGGGGGGCCCTCGATTTTGGAAGCACCCTCTTCCCAACCCTCCCCCGCAGGCGGGGGAGGGAGCGCACCTTCTTTCTTGCGCGATCAGCGCATGAAGCCGCCGCGACGGTTGCCGCCGCCGTTCATGCTCGGCGCCTGGTTCATCGACTGCCGGAAGTTGTTGTTGCTGACCACGCGGTTCGGCACCGTGTTGAGCTGCGGACGGCTGTTTTGCACGTTGGTCTGCACCTGCACCTTGTTGACCGGGGTGGTGTTGGGCTTCACGATGCCGGTGTTGCCGTTGTTGATGCGGACCGGCTGGTTCTGCGTCTGAACATTGACTGGCTTCGCGTCGATCTTCGATCCGCCCTTGGCGATATTCACCGGCATGCTCACGATCTTGCTCGGGGTTCGGTTGCCGGCGTCCGGCTTGGTGTTGGTCGCGGGCAGCGTCACGATCTTGCCGATGCTGCCATTGCTCTTGCTCGTGTTGGTCGGCGCAGGCAGGGTGACGATCTGGCCGCCATGGCCGAGCTTGCCGATCACCTTGCCGTCGATCGGCTTCTGCACGACCGGGAGATTGCTGTTCACCTGCACGCCATTGCCCTGCTGCAGCGGCATGTATTTGGGCTGGCCGAGATTGCCGATCTTGAGGGCCGGCGCAATGTTCTGCGGCGCCAGGAACTTGGTCGCCTGCATCAGGGGGATCTGCTTGGGCTGGGCCTGCAGCTTCAGCGCGACCTGCGCATAGGGGCTGTTGCCGTAGTTGTCGTAGAAGCTCTTGTAGGCAAGCGGCGAGTTCGCGAGCACCGCTCTTGTGCCAGGCCTCCGAGATCAGGAGGTTCTTGAGCAGCCAACGGACGTGGTCGCACAGCGGGTCGTGCGGATACATCTGGATGAACTCCTGATAGTATTCCGGACGGCCCTCGGACACCACGTAATCATAAGCCTGGCGTGTCGAACGGCTCGGCAGGTTGGAGACCATCTGCACGACAGGTGCCCTCACCGGCGCGCGGTTGGCGGCAACCGCGGTGTCACCGAAGAAGGTGAAGTCGCTCGTGAGCGAGGAGCTCTCCCACGGGATCTGCCCGCCGCTCGTGGTCTGGTTGACCTGCAGGCGCACGCGCTTGAACAGCTGCTCGATCGGCACGTTGGGCTCGCGCGCGATGTTCAGGAAGGCCTGCGTATAGGGGCTGTGGCCGCCCGTGCCGTCGAGCGCCTCGGCGCCCGGCGCGGTCGAGTAGCCGACGATGGAGCCGTTCGGTGCGTCGACGATGGCGAGGCCCCGGCCGGCGTCGTTGACTTCTGGGAACGGGTTGTTGCGGCAGGCATCGAGGATGACGATGCGCATCCGGCTCGGGATCGTCTCCAGCGTCGACATCACGTCGACGAGACGCACCGAATTGTTGACGAGCTCGGCGGGGCTGGAGACCTTGGCGTCGACGGGAACGAGATAGTTCTCGCCGGCGAGCTGCACGCCGTGACCGGCGTAATAGACCATCGCCACCGTGTTGGGACCGCGCGAGGCGACCTTGGCGGAAAAGTCCTGGACCACGCGGAGCATGTCGTTCTGGGTCAGATCGGTCGCGGCGACCACTTCGAAGCCGGCGGAGTTCAGGAACTGCGCCATCGATTGCGCGTCATCGTCGGGATTCGCAAGTTGCGGCGCGTTCTGGTAGTTCGCATTGCCGATCACCAGCGCCACCCGCTGCTCCGGGCCTTGCAGCACGGTGGGGGCAGGCTGGACCGGGGCGACCTGCGCGGAAACGGGCCCGCAGGCGAAGCCGAACAGGCTTCCCACGAGGCTGGCCGTCATCAGGAAAGGCTTTAGGCGGAACATGGCGTGCTCCTCTGGCACTTATCTCGATGCGAGATTGGTTGCGAGGAAGCGTGACCGCGTTCGAGCCTTGCGGTCCGTGATCCCTATCACCGTGGCTGCGTACGTGATCTGGATCACGCTCGGAACCTGCTATGGTTGACGATCGATTGGGAGGAAGTCCGCCACATGCTGAAATCGATCGATCCGATCCTCACCCCCGATTTGCTCTGGCTGCTCGCCGCGATGGGCCATGGCGACGACCTCGTTTTGGTCGATGCCAATCACCCGGCCACCCGGATCGCGCAGAGCACCTCGTCGCAGCGCCTGATCCAATTGCCGGGCATGATGATGGAGGTCGCCATCCGCGCCATCATGTCGGTCTATCCGCTCGACGATTTCGATCCCGATCCGGTGCGCGTGATGATGCCGGTCGACGATCCAGGTAGGGTGCCCGAGGTGCAGCATGCGGTACTGGCGGAGATCGCGCGCGCGGCCGGTCACCCCGTCACACCCGGCAAGCTCTCACGGGCGGATTTCTATCGGGCGGCGGCGGCAGGCTTTGGCGTCGTGCAGGTCGGCGACAGCCGAGCCTATGGCTGCTTCCTGATCCGGAAGGGCGTGATCAGCTAGCGGGCCTCATCAGCTCCGAGGGCCAGCCGATCCGAACGAGGAGGCCGTCAGGGCCGTTGATGCCGACTTCATACATGCCCCATTCGCGGTGACGCAGCACGCCGCCGGGGCGGATGATCAGATCGTCCACGCGCGCCGCGATGGCCTCGACCTCCGGCGTGCGAATGAAGACGCCAAAGGGGTTGTGCTCCGGCACGCGCCACGGGCCGTCCCCGGCTGGCGTGAGATGCACCTCGCATCCCCAGCCCGTCACGATGACATAGCCGGTATCGCCGCCCGTGCGCGCGAAGCCGAGGCGTTCCCAGAACGGAATTGCAGCAGCAAGATCGTTGCTTGGAACGATGGCGAAAGCGCCGATGTGCGGTGTTTCAGACATGCGTTCACTCCGCAAATTATTCGCGCAGCTGCTGCTGTGCTGGCAAGCTTAACGGGACAGGCCGACATGTCGAAGCGGCAAAAAGCCTCCCACTCGAATTTGAATGGTCTTCCGACAGGCGAGCGTCTATCGTCGATTCATGTCCCGTCTCATGTGTCTCTTCGTTGCTGTCATCCTGTCTCTGCTGCCCGCCGTCGCGCCCGCCGAGCCCGTGCAAAAGCGTCCCAAGCCGGTCTGGAAGGGCTACGGCTTCCTGCCGGGTTATCGGCAGCCGCTCAGCAACAGCATCCCGCTCTACAAGCAGAAAGACGCGATGCGGCGCCTGTCGCGCGCCGACCGGCGCCATTGGTACATCGACCCGGTTCCGCAATATTACCGCTGGGACGGCGAGTGGCACTATTTCGGCCGCCCGGGATTCAACGGCGGCCGCTACAACGGCGGCAGTTTCGGTCCGTGCTGGACGCGCACGCCGATCGGGGCGGTGTGGAATTGCGGGTGAGGCGGGGCGGCTAGGGAAAGCTGCGGACGACCTCGATCAAGCCGACGATTGCGGCATTGAACGCATCGAGGTCCTCGGCCGGAATCCAGTACTCCAGATGTGAGCGCCCGCCCGCTTCCTGCATGTCGTATTTTTCGATGAAGCTGCGCTTGACTGCAAAACGGGTCACGAAGCCCGATCCGCTCGCCGGGACATTCCAGTCCCGCGCGATCTTGATGGCGTAGTCTTCGGTCAGCACCGGATAGAAGATCGGCTGGTCGGGCAGGCGCGGCGGAAACGCGCGCATGCCGGATTGCTGGATCAATTCCAGCTCTTTTGGACCGACGGGCCGCCAAAGGGTGAGGGTGTCTTCGGTGGGGGACATGGGCGTGAGGTCCAAGAATCGAGCGTCGTCGTTGCGAGCGCAGCGAAGCAATCCGGAATCCTTCCGCGGAGACAGCCTGGATTGCTTCGCTCCGCTCGCAATGACGGTGTGGGGGGAGTGCGCGCTCCTTACGAGAAGAACGCGATCTTCTCGGCCTGGGTCATGCGGCGGATCGGAGCGAGCGGGTCGTTGGCCGGTGCGCGGGGTTTTTGCAGGATGCCGCTGGCGAGGATGGTGGCGCCCAGCGAGGCGTCGGACATGGATGCGGGCAGGGGCGAGGGCATCGGCAGCTTCGAGGTCGGGGCTGCCGCCATTGATGCGGCGGCCGCCATGGCCGGAGCCTGCTGCTCCATCACTTCGGCGGCGGCTTCCGCGATGGCGTCGGTGAGACGCGCGAGCGAGTCCGGCGCGATCGGCGCGTCCGCGGCGGGCTCTTCGGCGATGGCTGCGATGACCGGCTCGGCTGCGACCGACTCCGGATGCGCGGTAGCAATCGGCGCCACGACATCCGAGGGCGCCGGCTCCGGCGTCGCGGCTGCCATCTCCACCGGCTCGATGATCTCGTCGAAGTCGGGATCGGGCGCGGCCATCTCCATCGCGATGGCCTCGAGGATGGCTTCGTCCTCGGCCTCGGCAGCGGCGTCGAGCGAGAACTCCTCGCTTGCTTCCGTCAATGCCACCGGCTCAGCGGCCGGCTCTTCAAACGCGACGGCTTCGAGCTCGGCATCATCAGGCGCGATGTTTTCGAGCGCTGCGCTTTCGACAGGAATCTGGCTTTCGGCCGCGATCTCCTGTGTGACAGCCGCGTCCATCGCCTGCTCGGCTATGGCGGCGGCTTCAGGGACCGCCGTTGCTTCGACGGCTGCATCGAGTTCCGGAGCTGCTGCGATCTCTTCGCGCGTCTCCGTAAAAGCCACGGGGGCATCGCCCGCCATCGCGGCCGGCGCCGTCTCGACGGGCGAGGCTTCTGCGACCGATGGTGGCGCCTCCTGCGCCGGAGCCGACGCGGCCTGCGGCGTTGCGCCGCCGTCGAGCTGCTCGACCCGATCCTTCAGCAGATCGAACGCAGCCTTGAGCTCGACGCGAGGATCAAGGGTCGAGATCTGCCCGCAGGCGGCCTCGATCGAGGCGAGCTGCGAATCAATGAGGTCGCAGATTCGCCCGTCGGCGCCGATCTCGCGCCAGCGCCAGGAGATCTCCTTGATGATGCGCACCCCGCGCGGGATCGGCGCGAGGCTCGCCTCGATTGCCGCGGGATCGAACGCCGCGATCGCGATCGTCTCGGCCTCGCGAATGGCGCGGCGGATCTCGACCAGCGCTTCGGGCAGGCGGTCCTCGACGACGGGTTGTCGCTGCGCCGCAAGGGTTTCTTCGATTCTGGCGACCGCATCCAGGACCATGCTTGTGTCGGCATTGCGGTTGCGCTTGGCGTATTCGCCGAGGAACCAGCGGCCGCGCGCGGTCTCCATGAAGGCTTCGCGGATCGCGTCGTAATCCTGCTCGTTCGGCTCGGCCGCGCGGGCAGACATGGGCGAGAGGGCGAATGCTTCGTTGGCCATGACAATCTCGTCGCGCAAATCAGTGCGCGCTACTGTAACGATCACCACGATATCGACCGAATCGCAATTGGTTTGATGCAGTCCGAATCACAAATTCCCATCGCGGCAGCGAAGAAGCGGCGATTCGCCGTGAGCATCGCCCTGTTCTATTCGGCCGTGTTCGCGGTCTCGGGAACGCATCTGCCGTTCTTCCCGGTCTGGCTCAAGGCGATCGGCATCGACGCGGCCTGGATCGGCCTCATCAACGCGCTGCCGGCGATCACGCGCTTCACGACGCTGCCGCAGGTCACGGCGATCGCCGAGAAGCGGCATGCCATTCGCGCTGCGATGATGGTGTCGGTGCTGGCGACCGCGATCGGCTTCACGGCGGTGGGCTTGCAGCAGCAGCCGCTGGCACTGTTCCTGATCTATGCGCTGACCTGCATGATGTGGACGCCGACGATGCCGCTGACCGATGCCTATGCGCTGCGCGGTGTCGCCCGCTACGGGCTCGACTACGGACCCCTGCGGCTGTGGGGCTCGGCGGCGTTCGCCGCCGGCTCGCTCGCCTGCGGCTATCTCGTCGACGTCATCGCGGCGCGCGATCTGATCTGGGTCATCGTGGCCTGGGCGGTCGTCGCGGTTCTCGCCAGCTTGCTGCTTCAGCCGCTCGACGATGTCAGGCACAGGACGACGGAGAGACATGCCGGCAAGGCGCTGCTGCGCGATGCCGGCTTCTGCGCGGTCATCGCCTCGGCCGCGCTGATCCAGGGCAGCCATGTCGCCTATTACACCTTCTCGGCCATCAACTGGCAGCTCCATGGGATCAGTGGGCTGACGATCGCGGGCCTGTGGACGCTGGGCGTGATCGCCGAGATTTTCGTGTTCGCGCTGTCGCCGCGCTTTTCGCTCCACCCGTCCACGATGATCGCGATCGGGGGGCTCAGCGCGGTGGTGCGCTGGATCGTCACCGCGCATGAACCGCCGCTCGCGCTGCTCGCGATCGTGCAGCTCGGACATGGCCTCACCTTCGGCATGACCATTGTCGGGACAATGAATCTCCTGGTGCAGCGCGTCCCGGCGCATCAGATCGCGCGGGGGCAGGGCTATTATGCCGCTTGCAACGGACTGCTCGGCGCGGCGACCTCGATCGCGTCAGGCGCGATCTACGCCCGCATCGGCGACGGTCTATATTACGTGATGGCCGCGATGGCCGGCCTCGGGGCGCTCGTCATCTGGTCGGCGCGGCACCGGTTCACGGCTCATCCCCACAGCGAGGAATCAGGCGGATAAACCAGGCTGCCGTCATAGCGCAGTCCGTGATCGCGGTCGCGCGCCAGCAGCAAGGGGCCGTCGAGATCGACGAAACGCGCCTGCGGCGTCACCAGCATCGCAGGCGCCATCGACAGAGAGGTTGCGACCATGCAGCCGATCATGATCTCGAAGCCGAGCGCCTGCGCGGCATCGGCCATGGCAAGCGCCTCGGTGAGGCCGCCGGTCTTGTCGAGCTTGATGTTCACGGCATCATAGCGTTCGCGCAGGGGCGCGAGCGATGAGCGGTCATGCACGCTCTCGTCGGCGCAGACCGCGAGCGGCCGCTTGATCCGCGCCAGCGCCTCGTCCTTGCCTGATGGCAGCGGCTGCTCCACCAGGGTGACGCCCGCCGCGGCGCAGGCGGCAAGATTGTGCTCCAGATTGGCCTCGGTCCAGGCCTCGTTGGCGTCGACGATCAGCTCCGATTTGGGGGCGGCCTTGCGCACGGCTGCGATTCGCTCCGGGTCGCCGTCGCCGCCGAGCTTGATCTTGAGCAGGGGCCGGTGCGCCGCTTTGGCGGTCGCCGCGGCCATGTCCTCGGGGGCACCTAACGAGATCGTGTAGGCGGTGGTGCGCTCGCCGGGCTCCGGGCGGCCGAGCAGGTTCCAGGCCCGCAGGCCCACCGCCTTGGCCTCGAGGTCAATCAGGGCGCAATCCAGGGCGTTGCGGGCCGCACCGGGGGGCATGGCGGCCTGGAGGGCCTGCCGCGTCAGCCCGCCCGCGACGGCCTGCTGCATGGCCTGGATGGCGGCAAGGGTCGCCTCCGGTGTCTCGCCGTAGCGGGGATAGGGCACGCACTCGCCGCGGCCGGTCAGGCCGTCCCGGCTTACCTCCGCCACGACGGTCACCGCCTCGGTTTTGGCGCCCCGGCTGATGGTAAAGCTGCCGGCGATCGGGAAGCGCTCGATTCGCGCCGCCAAAGTTGCAAATTTCATGGAAGTCATTTTGAACTCTGGCGAAATCTGAACCTGCTAGTTACCTGTAGGAACTAACATTAACCACTTGGGGATACCTTCTCTGGGTAAGGGCGCGTGCGCAACCATCTGATTTTCTCCGCCCCGGCACGGGAGCGGACATCTTGAATAGCGATCCGAAGCTCGAACGGATTGCCAAGGGCAACGCGCTGGCACTTTGCGCTACCGGGACCTGGACCGCGAGCTTCGCGCCGGTCCTGGAGCGGATGGTGGCTGACGCCGAGAAGCTCGCCGGCACCCCGCAAAGCATCTTCATCGACGTCTCCGAAGTCGCCAAGCTCGACACGTTCGGGGCCTGGCTGATCGAGCGCCTGCGCCGCAGCCTGACCCAAGGCACCGTCGAAGCGCAGATCGCGGGCCTCTCCGCCAATTATTCCAGCCTCGTCGACGAGGTGCGGCGGGTCAGGGCGACCCCTGTGGTCGACGGCAGCACGATCACCATCTCCGGCATGATGGAGCAGATCGGCCGGGCCGTGGCCGGTGTGGCCGGGACCGTGGCGGGCCTCGTCGACATGCTCGGCGCCGTGCTCGCGGCGGGGTTTCGCGTCCTGATCCACCCGCGCTCGTTCCGCCTGACCTCGACCGTGCACCACATGGAGCAGGTCTGCTGGCGCGCGGTGCCGATCATCGTGCTGATCACCTTCCTGATCGGTTGCATCATCGCGCAACAAGGCATCTTCCATTTCCGCCGCTTCGGCGCCGACATCTTCGTTGTCGACATGCTCGGCGTGCTGGTGCTGCGCGAGATCGGCGTCTTGCTGGTCGCGATCATGGTCGCGGGACGTTCGGGCAGCGCCTACACCGCCGAGCTCGGCTCGATGAAGATGCGCGAGGAGATCGACGCGCTGCGCACCATGGGCTTCGACCCGATCGAGGTTCTGGTGCTGCCGCGCATGCTGGCGCTGGTGCTGGCGCTGCCGATTCTCGCTTTCCTCGGCGCCATGGCTGCGCTCTATGGCGGTGGTCTGGTCGCCTGGCTCTATGGCGGGGTCGAACCCGAGGCCTTCCTGCTGCGCCTGCGCGACGCCATCTCGATCGATCATTTCATCGTCGGCATGGTGAAGGCGCCCGTCATGGCCGCCGTGATCGGCATCGTCGCCTGTGTCGAAGGGCTCGCCGTGCAGGGCAGCGCGGAATCGCTGGGACAGCACACCACGGCATCGGTGGTGAAGGGCATCTTCTTCGTCATCGTCATGGACGGGGTGTTCGCCATCTTCTTCGCCTCGATCGGGATGTGACGATGGCAAAAGAAGCTCAAAGCGAGATTCAGGATCCCATCATCCGCGTTCGCGACATCACCGTGCAGTTCGGCACGACGCGCGTGCTCGATGGGCTCAATCTCGACGTCAAGCGCGGCGAGATTTTGGGATTTGTCGGCCCATCGGGTGCGGGCAAGTCGGTGCTGACGCGCACCATCATCGGCCTCGTGCCGAAGGTCGCGGGCTCGATCGAGGTGTTCGGCGTCGACCTCGATTCCTCCAGCACGTCGCAGCGGCGCAACGTGGAGCGGCGCTGGGGCGTGCTGTTCCAGCAGGGCGCGCTGTTCTCCTCGCTCACCGTCGGGCAGAACATCCAGTTTCCGATGCGCGAATATTTGCACGTCTCGCAGCGCCTGATGGACGAGATCACCATGGCCAAGCTCACCATGGTCGGGCTCAAGCCGGAAGTCGCCGAGCGTTTTCCGTCCGAGCTCTCCGGCGGCATGATCAAGCGCGTGGCGCTGGCACGCGCGCTGTCGCTCGATCCGGACCTCGTCTTCCTGGACGAGCCGACCTCCGGCCTCGACCCGATCGGCGCCGGCGACTTCGACGAGCTGGTCAGGACCCTCCAGCGCACTTTGGGGCTGACAGTTTTCATGGTAACTCACGATCTCGACAGCCTATACACAGCATGTGATCGCATCGCCGTTTTAGGGAACGGTAAGATCATTGCGGCAGGGTCGATCGCCGACATGCAGGCCTCGCAGCATCCCTGGCTGAGGCAGTATTTTCATGGCAAGCGCGCCCGCGCGGTCATGGGTTGAATAGCTGGGTCGAGTAGCCGGAGCACCTGATGGAAACGCGGGCGAATTACGTATTGATCGGCTCGTTCACGCTGGCAGTGATCGCCGCGGCGATCGGCTTCGTGCTGTGGTTCCAGTCGCTGCACGCCACCAAGCAGCGCAGCCCTCTGCGCGTCGTGTTCGAGGGGCCGGCGGCGGGCCTGCGCAACGGCGGGAGCGTCAATTTCAACGGTATCAGGGTGGGCGAGGTGGTCTCGGTGAAGCTGGACAACCCGCGGCGGGTTGTCGCACTCGCCATGATCGAGAACAACGCACCGATCCGCAAGGACACTCTGGTCGGCCTCGAATTCCAGGGCCTCACCGGGGTCGCCGCAATCTCGCTCAAGGGCGGCGACGAGGCGGCGGCCCCGCCGCCGCTCGACCAGGACGGCATCCCGACGCTCACCGCCGATCCCAACAAGCTCCAGGACGTCACCGAGGCGATCCGCGCCACGCTGCAGAACGTCAACAGGATCGTCGCCGACAATCAGGAATCGGTGAAGAACTCGCTGAAGAACCTCGAGACCTTCACCAACTCGCTGGCGCGCAATTCCGAGAAGATCGACGCCATCATGGCCAAGGTCGACGGCGTGATGCTCAAGGCCGACAATCTCATGCTCGGCCTCAACACGCTGGCTGGCGGCAAGGATGGCGGCGAGCTGTTCCAGGCGGTAAAGTCGATCCGCGAACTCGCCGACGATTTCGACAAGCGCTCCGGCGCGCTGATGGCCGACGGCCGCCGCACCCTCGGCGACATCAGCCGCGCTGTGAACAATTTCGACCGCAACCCGACCCGCGTGCTGTTTGGCGCCAGCAACTCGTCGCAGCCCGCCCCGCCGCCCGAGCCGCCGAGACCGGCGGCAGCGCCGAGGCGGTAGGCGGCGAGTGAGTTCGTGTCCCGGACAAGCGGCAACGCATAAGCGTTGCCGCGCAGAGCCGGGATCATCCAGAAGGCAACACGGCACACGTTGAGAGATGGGCCCCGGCTCTGCAGCGCACCGCTGAAGAAAGCGCTGCGCCGCGTCCGGGGCACGAGAGCGCGGATGATGCACCCAAACAAAAACGGAGGCCGTGGGGCCTCCGTTTTCATTCGCTATTCGCTATCCGCCATTGGCGAGCTTCCGCTCACCCCAGCCGGCCCGCCGCATGCGCGAGCAGCGTGTACACCAGGCCCGTCTCCGAGATCAGGTGGCTGCGCAGCTCCTGCGGGCCGCGGCCGTCGCGGGCGACTTCGTCGAGCAGGCGTTCGAACTCGGCGACATAGCGGTCGACCGTGCCCTTGAAGTTGCGGTCGGCGCGGTACTTGCGGGCGACCTCGTCGAAGGCCTTCTGGCCGGCGGGCGTGTAGAGGCGCTTGGTGAAGGCCTTGTTCTCGCCGCGCTGGTAGCGGTCCCACATCTCGGCCGCGAGGTTGCGGTCCATCAGCCGGCCGATGTCGAGCGACAGCGATTCCAGCGGATTGGCGCCAGCCTGCGGCGCCGGGGGCTGCGGAGCGGGCGCAGGGCGGCCGCGCGGCGCCTCACGTCCGGTCGGAGCGCCCTGGTTGGCATCCGTCCGGTTGAGCAGATCCGACAGCCAGCCGTCACGGCCCTGGTCGCTCCCTGCGGGCGCGACCGGCGGGGCCTCGGTGCGGCGCGAGGGAGCCGGCATGCCGAGGTCCGGCGGCGGCAGCGTCGAGGCGCTGCCGGTGTCGCGCATGCGGGTCTCGGGAGCCCGGCCGCCGACGGCTGCCAGCACCGGCTCCTCCTGGCGCTGCACGCTGGCGCGGCCCGCCGTGGTGACATCGAGGCCGCGGCCATGCTGGGCCACGATGCGGTTGAGCTCGGCGAGGGCCTCGATCTGGTCGACGATCACCTTGCGCATCTGCGCCGTGCTCTCGGCAGCCTCCTGCGGCATCTCGAGCACGCCGCGGCGCAGCTCGTTGCGGGTGGCTTCGAGCTCGTTGTGCATCTCGAAGGCCATCTGCTTCATGCTGGAGACGAGATTGGTGAACTTCTCGGTCGACTGCTTGAACATCGCATCCGCCTCGTCGGTGGTCTGGCGGTAGATGTCGTGCATGGCCTCGATCGTCTGCCGGTGCTCCTCCTCGGACGCCGCGCGCACCGCCTCGAACTGGCGGGTAATCGCGGCCGAGCCTGCGCCGGCGGTCTCGGCGACGACGCGGGCGATGTCGCGGGCGCGCTCTTCGGCTGCGGCCAAAGATTCATCGAGCAGTCCGGTGAAGCGCGACAGCCGCTGATCGAGATCGGCCGTGCGCAGGTCGATCGTGGTGACGAGCGATTCCAGCGCCTGCTTGCGTTCGGCGAGCGAGGCGGTGGTGTTCTTGTTGCTCTGCTCGACGACCTGCGCGGCCTCGACCAGCGCCTGGCCGTGCTTGTCGAACTGGATCGACAGCTCGCCGAGATCCTGCAGCGCCTTGGTGGTCTTGCTGTTGAAGACGTTGAGCTGCTCTTCCAGGTTCTGCGTCGCATCGCCGTTGCGCGAGGTCACGTCGTTCATCGCCGAGACGAAGTCGGCGACGCGCGTCACCAGCGCCCGCTCGAGCGAGTTGAGGTTGTCGTGCGCACCGGTCAGCACCTCCTGGAGCAGGATGTTGCCTTCGCGCAGACGCTCGAACAGGGCCACCGTGTCGGTGCGCAGGATCTTGCTGGTCTCCTGCATCTCGGTGACGGCCGCGATCGAGACCTGGCGCGACTGGTCGATCGCGGAACGCGAGGCCTGCTCGAGGTCCTTGAGCGACTTGCCGACCGCGCTGGTGGCGATCTCGCTCGCCGCGTTGATGGTGCGGGCGACTTCCGAGCCGTTGCCCATCATGGTCTGCGAGAAGGCCTGGCCGCGCGTCTCGATCGACTTCAGCGCATCGGAGGTGACACGATCGATGTCGAGCGTGAGCTGGCTGGTCTTCGAGCCGATCGCATCGACCAGCGAACCGCGCTTGGCGTCGATCATGTTCGACAGGCGGTCGGCCTGCTGCTGCACATAGGTGACGATCTCGTCGGTCTTGCCGGTCATGGCCTGGCCGAAGCTGCTGCTGGCGGCGAGCACCGAGCGCTCGACGTCGGCCGAGCTCGACTTGACCCGCGAGCTCGCCTCGTTGGAGGCCGATATCAGCGCGTTCTGGGCGTTGAGCGCGCTGGTCTGGATGTCGTTGGTCGCGTTGGCGGCCGCCGCGCTCAGCGTCCGCTCGATCTCGGTGGAGATCGTGCGGATCTGGCTCGCGGCGTCGGCCGAGGTCGAGGTCAGCGAGATCTGCGCCTCACGCGCGCTGCTGAGGATGGTCGAGGCGGTGTCGGCGCCGACCGAGGTCAGCGTGCGCTCGATGTCCGTCGTCAGCGACTTGATCTGGCTCGCCGCATCGCTCGAGGCGGAGATCAGCGAGCCCTGGGCCTCGCGAACGCCGCTGGTGAGCGCCTCGATGGTGGCGCCGCCGGCGGTCGCCAGCGCGCGCTGCATCTCGGCCGCGAGCGAGCGGACCTGGCTGGTTTGTTCCGCGGAGACAGCAAGAAGAGTGCTCTGGGCGTCGCGGGCGCTGCTGGTGATCGTCTCGGCGGTCGACTGGCCGACCTGCGAGAGCGAACGATGCACTTCGGCCGCGAGCGACTTGACCTGGCTCGCCGCATCAGAGGATGCCGTGACCAGCATGTTCTGCGCCTCGCGAGCGCCGGAGGTGATGGTCTCGGCGGTCGAGGTGCCGGCCATCGCGAGCGAACGCTGCACATCGGCCGTGAGCGATTTGACCTGCGCGGCCGCATCCGAGGATGCCGTGACCAGCGTGCTCTGGGCCTCGCGGGCGCCGCTCATGATGGTCTCGGCCGTCGAGGTGCCCGCCATCGTGAGCGAGCGCTGCACGTCCGAGGACAGCGCCTTGATCTGGTTGGCGGTCTCGGTCGAAGCCGCGATCAGCGCACCCTGCGCATCGCGGGCGCCGGCGGTGATCGATTCCGCCGTGGTGGTGCCGGCCAGCGACAGCGAACGCTGCACGTCGGCGGCGAGCGTCTTGACCTGGTTGGCCGCGTCCGAGGAGGCGGTGACGAGAGTGGTCTGCACCTCGCGGGCGCCGGCCAGGATCGAGGCTGCGGTGGCAGCGCCTGCCGCCGACAGCGTGCGTTCGACGTCGGCCGCGAGCCCCTTGATCTGGTTGGAGGCATCGCCCGATGCCGCGACCAGCGTCGACTGCGCTTCGCGGGCGCTGGTCAGGATCGAGTTCGCCGCACCGGTGCCGACCGCGGTCAGCGCCTGCTCGACCTCGGCCGAGGTCATCTTGAGCTGGGCGTTGACGTCGGAGGAGACCGTCAGCAGCGACTGCTGAGCGGTGCGAGCGCCGGTCTGGATCGTCTCGCTGGTGTTGACGACGAGGTTGGTGAGCGAGCGCTCGGCGTCCTCGACATGCGAGCGGATCGCGGTCGAGATCATCTCGGCGCGGGACATCATGTCCTCGCTGGCCTGGCGTCCGCTGCTCTCGATGCGGCCGGCGACGGCCTCGACGCGCGAGCCGAGCAGGTCCTCGAACTGCGCCACGCGCACGTCGATGTCGCTTGCGACCGAGCCGACCCTGGTCTCGATGACCTGATGGATCTCCTGGAAGCGCGCCGTGACCGTGTCGGTCAGGTGCGTGCTGCGGCCGTCGATGATCTCGGTGACGCCGGTGATGCGGCGGTCGACCGCCTCGATCGCCTGCGCGGTGCCGTCCGTGAGCGTCGAGCTCAGCAGCGTCAGGCGCGTGTCGATCGACTGCACGGCCTGCGTCGCGCCGTTCGTCACGGCGGTGGTCAGGTAGGTGAGGCGGGAGTCGATGGATTCGAGCGCCTGCGTCGCGCCGCCGGTGAGCGTCGTGGTGAGGTGCGTCAGGCGGCTATCGATCGACTGGATCGCCTGGGACGCGCCATCGGTCAGCGACGTCGTGAGATAGTTGAGGCGGGAGTCGATCGAGTGGATCGCCTGCGCGGCGCCATCGGTCAGCGACATCGCCAGCGTGCTGATGCGTCCGTCGATGGTTTCGGTCATGGACTTCGCGCGGCTGTCGAACGACTGTTCGAGTGCGGCGACCCGGCCGACGAGCTGCTCGTCGAAGGTCCTGATGTGGCCTTCGATCGTGCCGTCGAGGCTGGTGATCTTGCCGTTCAGCGAGGCGTCGAGATTGCTGACGCGTTCCCCGACCGTGGTCTCGAATTGCACGAGGCGCTGGTCGAGCACCGCCGTGATCTCGCCGCCGTTCGCCGTGAAGCGAGTGTCGAAATTGTCGACATAGGTCTTCAGCGTCTCGGCGATGTCCTGCGTGCGCTGGCCCATGCGCTCGACGATCTCGCCGCCGAAGGTCTTCACGGTGCGGTCGAACTCGGAAATGTGACGCGTGATCAGCGCGCCGAGCGTGCCGGAGTCGCGGGCGAATTTCTCGACCAGCTCGGTGCCCTGGTTCTTCACCAGCTCGTCGAAGGCGCTCATCTGGAGCGACAGCGAATCGTGTGCGGTCTCGGTCTGGCTGACGACCTTGGCGACCAGCGTGTTGACGGTGGCGTCGAGCGCCTCGCTCGCCTTGTCGCCGCTCGTCATGATGTGGTTGGCGAGCCGGTTGCCGGCATCGTCGATCTTGGCCGAGAGGTCGTTGGAGCGCAGCTCGAGCTCGAGCAGCAGCGAGTCCGACGAATTCTTCAGGGAATCGTGCACCTGCTCGGTACGCTCGGAGATGCCGTCGACGATTGCGGCGGAGCGCTGCTCGAATTCGCCGGTGATGCGGTCGATGCGCTCGTTCAGCATCTCGTGGACGCGGTCGGCGAGGTCGACGAACTCGTCGTGGACGTGGCCGGTCTTGAAGTTGAGGCTGGTGGTCAGCCGCTCGCTGGCATCGAGCACCGCGCGTGTGGTCTCGTTGCTGGCTTCCTCGAGGCGGTCGAGCAGGTCGCCGCCGCGCTCACCGAGCGCCAGGATCATGTTGTCGCCGGCATTGCTCAGCGCCTGGGTGATGTGGGCGCCGCGCTCTTCGAGCGCGCCGGTGATCGACTTCGCAACCTCGTCGACCCGGGAGGCGATCGCGTCCGAGATCAGCGCGATGTCGTGGCGCAGATCGATCTGCACGCCGGAGATGGCGCTGCGGACCTGCTCGGCCTGGCCGACCAGATTGTCGCGCTGATGCGCGATGTCCTGGAGCAGGGCGCGGATGCGCACCTCGTTGTCGCTATAGGCGCGCTCCAGCGCGGCGACCTCGTTGGCGACCAGCGTCTCGAGCTCGCCGGCGCGCGCAATCGCGCGCTCGATGCCGTCGCCCATCGCCGCGACCTCGCGGCGGATGGCCTGGCCGACCGTGACCATGGAATCGGAGGCCGAGCCTTCGGGCTCTGAGAAGCGGATCGCGACCTGCGCCATCGCCTGCGCGATCATGCGCATTTCCTGGCCGCGCCAGACGAGGCTGGCGAGGAAGTAGAACAGCATGATCGGCGCGAACAACATCGCGACGAGACCGGCGATGACGAGCACGCCGCCGCTCTGGCCCATGGCGGCCTGGATCGAAGGCAGGAAGCCGACGGTCAGCGCGGCGCAGGCGGCGAGCCAGACGCCGGCGAAGATCGTGGCGAAGGTGTAGACGCTGCGGGCAGGGCGGCCCTTCTGAAGCGCCTGGAGCAGCTGGCCGATGGTCTCGCGGTCGTCATTGGCGGCGCGGCGCGAGGTGCGCGGCTCCTCGACCGTATCGAACACGGTTGCCCGCTCATTGGCGGCCGGTCGCGGCTCGAAGCTCGGCTCGTCGAAGATCGGCGGCGCGGGCGGCACCGGGGGCGCCGCTTCGTCGCGCATTGTGGCGTTGCGGCTGGTATCGGCAGCCGTGTCACTGATGTTCAGGGCTTCCTGGATCGCAGAAAGCGCAACTTCTGTGGGGTCTTTGACCTTTTTCGGAGTGTTCGCCATGTTCAGTCCGAGCCCTCGTTACTTGTGCGCGTCCCCCCGCGAGCCCTGCGCTCGGCGCAAGCCCACAGACCGGATCATGCCGCTTGCGCGGATCTCCGAGCCGTCCCCACCCGGACGGCTTGTCCGCCAATTTCCGCAACATCCTATTGGCAGAGCGTCGCGAATGAAATGCCTGCGATTAAGACAATCTTAATCATCGTTAACAGGATCGCGCCGTAACGCCTTAGCAATCAATGGAATTCTCCACCGAACTCGGCTGATTGCGTCAACTTTGCGTCAATAAACGGACGAATCTGCGTCAAACAGCCCAAACATTTCGTTAACTATTTTCATGCTTGGTTGAGAGGAACCTGACCGCCGGAACGGCGGTCGCCACGCGACGCCGGGGCCTGCGCGATGACGCCTGAACTGCAACGGATGGACTGGATGCCTTCGCCCCCGCTTGCACCTATCGACAGCCCGCTCGATCTCGATCACCTCTCCCGGATGACGCTCGGCGACACCGAACTGGAACAGGAAGTGCTGGCGATGTTCGGCGAGCAGGCCGGACGCCTGCTCGCGGCGATGGCTGCGAGGCCGGCCGAGGCCGGCGCGCTCGCACACAAGCTCAAGGGTTCGGCGCGCGGAATTGGCGCCTTTGCGGTTGCCGATGCCGCCGCCAGCCTGGAGAGTGCGATCCGGGCCGGCCATGGCCGGTCCCATGCCTTCGCCGCTCTGAAAGAGGCCGTGACCGAGGCCCGCGCCGCCATCGCGGCGATCCTGAAGCCGTAAGCCGATACGGTCGGAGCCGGGCCCCTAGTCGTTTGTTTTGACGCGTTTTCTTCCCGCAAAGCGGGATTCATTTCGCATCAAAACGCTATGGCGCCGGGCTAACCGACCCGTTATAGGACAGCCCGGACCCTCCTTCATTCCCAGCACCTCGGCAGCACGAGCACACATGGCCAAGATTCACTTTGTCGACCACAAGGGCGAAACCCGCACGGTAGAAATCGAGAACGGCGCAACCGTGATGGAAGCCGCGATCCGCAACAGCATTCCCGGTATCGAAGCGGAGTGCGGCGGTGCCTGCGCCTGCGCGACCTGCCATGTCTATGTCGACGAAGCCTGGCGCGAGAAGGTCGGCAGCCCGACGCCGATGGAAGAGGACATGCTGGACTTCGGCTTCGACGTGCGCCCGAACTCGCGCCTGTCCTGCCAGATCAAGGTTTCCGACGAGCTCGACGGTCTCGTGGTGGCTACGCCGGAACGCCAGGCCTGATCCTCTCTCGATATATCAAGTGCGCGGCGGCGCGACGTCGATGCCGCGCTTGTGCCAGGGTCTGAGCTTCTCGATCACCTCTGCGGTCAGCGGCGCGGGGCGCCGCGTGGCCTCGTCGAGCAGGACGCCGACCGACGTCGCTGACGCAATGCACTTCCCGTTCGAGAACACGACCTGTTCGAAGGTCACGGACGTCCGTCCAAGCTTCACCACGCCGAGGCCGAGCTCGAGCGCATTGGGCCAGTGCAGCTCGGCGCGAAAATGCATGTCGAGCCGGACCATGATCCAGGCGAGACCCGGCGGAGTCAGCCCGTATTCGGGAAGCTTCATCAGCGTGACACGGCCGGTCTCGAAATAGGTGGCGTAGACCGCGTTGTTGACGTGCTGGTTGGGATCGAGATCGCCGAAGCGAACGTTATCGCTGAGGCGGAAGGGATAGTCCTCCAGGCGTGGCGTCGTATCGAGGCGACTTGGTGCGTTCACCGGTTGATCTCCGTCATATCCTTGGTCGTTACAACCCAGTTATTCTGCGGCGGCAAGTGGGCGCGGCTGCGGGGCGCTCCTGCTTTTATGCCTTTCCTGATCCATCCCCGTTGGCTAGACAGGCAGGGTCACCTCTGCCCGCCGGGCGCCGTCCAACCGATAACGATAGATAAAGAGACGATATGAGCGACGCGATCAAAACCGATGTGCTGATCATTGGCGCCGGCCCCTGCGGTCTGTTCGCCGCCTTCGAGCTCGGCCTTCTCGACATGAAGACGCACTTCGTCGACATCCTCGACAAGGTCGGCGGACAGTGCGCCGAGCTCTATCCGGAAAAGCCGATCTACGACATTCCCGGCATTCCGCAGGTCTCCGGGCAGGGCCTCACCGACGCGCTGATGGAGCAGATCAAGCCGTTTCACCCGACCTTCCATCTCGGCGAGATGGTCGAGACCGTGGAGAAGATCGGCGATCCCGCCTTCCGCTGTACCACCGATACCGGCAAGGTGTTCGAATGCAAGGTGGTGGTGATCGCGGCCGGCGGCGGCTCGTTCCAGCCCAAGCGTCCGCCGGTGCCGGGCATCGAGGCCTATGAAGGCACGTCAGTCCACTACGCCGTGCGCAAGATGGAGACGTTCCGCGACAAGAACGTGCTGATCGTCGGCGGCGGCGACTCCGCGCTCGACTGGACGCTCAACCTGCATCCCTTGGCCAAGCGCATCACGCTGTTGCACCGACGGGACGAGTTTCGCGCCGCACCCCACAGCGTCGAGCAGATGCGCGCGCTGGTCGCTGGCGGCAAGATGGATCTGCGGCTCGGCCAGGTCACCGCGCTCTCCGGCGCTGACGGCAAGCTCACCGGTGCGACCGTCAAGGGCAATGACAACAGCGTGAGCGAAATCGCCTGCGATACCATGCTGCCGTTCTTCGGGCTGACCATGAAGCTCGGCCCGGTCGCGAACTGGGGCATTGCGCTGGAGAACAATCTGGTGCCGGTCGAGACATCCGCGTTCGAGACCAACGTGTCGGGCATCTTCGCCATCGGCGACATCAATACCTATCCCGGCAAGCTCAAGTTGATCCTGTGCGGCTTCCACGAGGGCGCACTGATGTCGCAAAAAGCCCATCGCTACGTCTATCCGGAGAAGCGGCTCGTGTTCCAGTACACGACTTCGTCCTCCAGCCTGCAAAAGAAGCTCGGTGTCAACTGAGGGAACGCAGTGGGGAGGCGATGCCCCATGTTTCTGGTGCTGGAACCGTTCGCGAAATCGCCGTAGTCTGCGGCCATTCCGGTTGTGGAATAGCAAGGTGATCTAATGCGAATTTGTTCCAGCTTTCGGCTGCTCTCCTTCCTCGCGCTGGCATTGTCGCTCGCGACGGTGAGCCCGTGTGCGGCGCAGACCACCGAGCCCACGGCGGCGGGCCTGTGGCAGAAGGTGGAAGACGGCAGGACGGTCGGATGGTTCCTCTTCATCGACCACAACGGCGTCTTCGAAGGCGTGATCGCCAAGACCTTTCCGCGGCCGACCGACGACCCGAACGAGGTCTGCAGCAAATGCACCGACGACCGCAAGAACGCCCGGGTGCTCGGCATCTCCTTCGTCCGCAACATGAAGCGCGAAGGATTGAAATACGAAGGCGGCAACGTGCTTAATCCGCGCGACGGTCAGATCTGGAAGGCCAACATGCGGATCAGCCCCGACGGCCAGACCCTGACGTTGCGCGGCTATCTCGGCATCGCGCTGCTCGGCAAGGACGAGACCTGGACGCGCCTGCCTGACGCCAACATCGCCCAGGTCGATCCCGCCATCGTCGCGAAGTATCTGCCTGCGCAAGCCGCCGCAGCGAAGCCGCCGGCGCCCGCGACGAAGAAGGGCGGCGGCATGATGGCGCCGGCACCGAAGCAGTAAGGCCCGCAAAGCACTGTGTTGCCTGATCGGCGGTAGCTTCGGGCCCGGTCATTCCCGCATGGGCAGACGGTCTGCGCGGCCACGTTCGCCGAAAGGCGAATGCGTGCCGAGCCTGCTCCAGTAGTTCCCCGGAATGCGTGCTGGCGCCGGATTTGCATAGCTGTCGGCAAAGCCGCTGGGGAGCGAGTCGCCGTCTCCATGCCTGTCGCGCGCGGTGCTGCGGGCAGACGGTGGCGTTTGCCTCGCGGCGATCACTTCGACCGCGGAGACGACATGAGACCTGCTATATCAGGTGCGGCCACGCTGCTGGGGCTGACGACGCTGCTGGCGGCTTCGGCGCTGGCGCGCGACGACGGCCGCTACGCCAACTCGCCGCTAAAACCCTGGTTCGAGAGTCTGCACAGCGAATTCGGGCAGTGCTGCTCGGATGCCGACGGCTACGTCATTGCCGACGTCGATTGGGAATCGGATCGCGGCCGCTACCGCGTGCGGATTGACGACGAATGGGTCCTGGTGCCGGACGGTGCGCTGATCACTGTGCCGAACAAGTTCGGCCGCACCATGGTCTGGAAGCACTATATCGACGGTCATCCGCGCGTGCGCTGCTTCATGCCGGGCAGCATGACCTAGACGCCATCAATCTTCGATGTCGTTCAGGGGCGGCGCGGCAGCGAGCGCGATGAGAGCGAAGATGACACTCTTCGCGGTTCTATTGCAGGATGGTTTCGTCGCTCGCCGCGCTCAGGTCACCGGCGCCGGATTGAACAGCGTCAGATCGTTGTGGATGCCCCAGCGGTCCGACCATGGCTTGGTGCGGCCGGAGGCGACGTCGAGGATCAGGCGAAACAGGTCCCAGCCGCATTCCTCGATGGTCTTCTCGCCAGTGGCAATGCTGCCGGCGTCGAAGTCGATCAGATCCTTCCAGCGCCGCGCGAGCTCGCTGCGGGTCGCGACCTTGATCACGGGCGCGGCCGCAAGACCGTATGGCGTGCCGCGGCCGGTGGTGAACACCTGCAGCGTCATGCCCGAGGCGAGCTGCAGCGTGCCGCAGATGAAGTCGGAGGCGGGGGTTGCCGCGAACAGCATGCCTTTCTGCGTCGCCTTCTCGCCGGGCGACAGCACGCCGGTGATGGCGGATGACCCGGACTTCACGATCGAGCCCAATGATTTCTCGACGATGTTGGCAAGGCCGCCCTTCTTGTTGCCGGGCGTGGTGTTGGCGCTGCGGTCGGCGCCGCCGCGAGCCAGATAGGAATCGTACCAGGCCATCTCGCGCACCAGCGCGCGGCCGACGTCCTCGTTGATGGCGCGGCGGGTGAGGAGCTGGATCGCGTCGCGCACTTCCGTCACTTCCGAGAACATCACGGTGGCGCCGGCACGCACCAGGAGGTCCGCGGCGAAGCCGACGGCGGGATTGGCGGTGACCCCGGAGAAGGCATCGCTGCCGCCGCATTGCAGCCCGATGACGAGATCGGACGCCGGGCAGGTCTCGCGCTTGCGGGTGTCGAGCACTTTTAGCCGGGCCTCGGCCTGGCTCATGATCGCATCGACGATGGCGCCGAACCCGTCGAAGACCTCGTCCTGCATGCGCACGATGGCATCGCCGACGCCCTCCGGCACCAGCCGTTCCGGCGCCAGCTTCTCGCAGCCGAGGCCGACAACCAAGATCTCGCCGCCGAAATTCGGATTGAGCGCGAGGTTCTGCAGGGTGCGGATCGGCACCACCGCGTCGGGCGCATTGATGGCGACACCGCAGCCATAAGCGTGGGTCAGCGGCACGACGTCGTCGACGTTCGGGTACTTCGGCAACAGCTCGGCGCGAATGCGCTTGACCGCATATTCCATCGTGCCCTTGACGCATTGCACGGAGGAGGAGATGCCGAGAATGTTCTTGGTGCCGACCGAACCGTCGGGATTGCGGTAGCCTTCGAAGGTGAAGCCTTCGAGCGGCGGCAGCGGGGCGGGGACGGCGGTGGAGATCTCGAGCTTGTCGAGGGCGGGGGCCTCCGGCATGCGGATGCGCGCCTCGTCCACCCATTCGCCGGCCTCGATCGGCGACAGCGCATAGCCGATGATCTCGCCATAACGGATGATCGGTTCACCTTCCGCGATGTCGACCAGCGCGGTCTTGTGCCCCTGCGGCACGAAGTGTCGCAGCGTCAGGCCGCTGGCGAAGCGCGAGCCGGCGGGAAGCCCGAAATCATTGACCACGATCGCGACATTGTCGCGCTCGTTGAGCTTGATGTAGCGGGGCTGCTCTGTCGCCGCGACGTCCTGGTCCATGATGGACTCCGGATTTATAGGGTGGGTTAGCGCAGCGTAACCCACCAATGTCTGTGTCCGCGGAAGCAGAAGAGGCGGGTTACGCTGCGCTAACCCACCCTACGATATCGGCCTATCAGCCAGGGAAGGTGTAAGCCGTCTTCACCGTCGTGTAGAACTCGCGGGCATAGGAGCCCTGCTCGCGGGCGCCGTAGCTCGAGCCCTTGCGGCCGCCGAACGGCACGTGATAGTCGACGCCGGCGGTCGGCAGATTGACCATCACCATGCCCGACTCGCTGTTGCGCTTGTAGTGCGAGGCGTATTTCAGGCTGGTGGTGCAGATGCCGGAGGCAAGGCCGAACTCGGTGTCGTTGGAGATCGCGAGCGCCTCCTCGTAGTTCTTGGCGCGGATGACGGCGGCGACCGGGCCAAAAATCTCCTCGCGCGCGATGCGCATGTTGTTGTTGGCTTCGGTGAACAGCGCCGGTTGGAGATAATGACCGGGATTGTCGCGCTTGAGCAGCTCGCCGCCGAAAGCGAGCTTGGCGCCCTCGTCCTGGCCGATCTTGATGTAGCGCAGGTCCTGGTCGAGCTGGCTCTGGTCGACCACCGGGCCGATATGCACGCCGGCCTTGAGCGCGTCGTCCACCGACAGGCCCTTCAGCCGCTCGGCCATCGCCGCGACGAAGCGGTCATGGATGCCTTCGGTGACGATCAGGCGCGAGGAGGCGGTGCAGCGCTGGCCGGTGGAGAAATAGGCGCCGTTGACGGCGACCTCGACGGCGGTCTTGAGGTCGGCGTCGTCGAGCACGACCAGCGGATTCTTGCCGCCCATCTCGAGCTGGAATTTCTTCATGGGGTTCGACAGCACGCAGGCCTGCGCGATCTTTCGGCCCGTTTGCACCGAGCCGGTGAAGGAGATCGCGGCGACATCGGGATGCTCGAGCAGCGTCTGGCCGACCACGGAGCCGGAGCCGACCACGAGGTTGAACACCCCGGCGGGAATGCCGGAACGGGTGATGATCTCGGCGAGCGCATGTCCAGAGCCAGGCACCAACTCGGCCGGCTTGAACACGACGGTATTGCCATAGCACAGCGCCGGGGCGATCTTCCAGGCCGGGATCGCGATCGGGAAATTCCAAGGCGTGATCATGCCGACGACGCCGACCGGCTCACGCGTGAGCTCGACATCGAGGCCGGGGCGGACGGAGGCGCCCTTCTCGCCGATCAGGCGCAGCGCTTCACCGGCGAAGAACGCGAAGATTTGGCCGGCGCGCGCGACCTCGCCGATGCCTTCCGGCAGGGTCTTGCCTTCCTCCCGCGCGAGCAGGCGGCCGAGCTCTTCCTTGCGGGAGAGGATCTCGGCGGAGATCTTGTTCAGCGCGTCATAGCGCTCCTGCGGCGTCGAGCGCGCCCAGGCGGGGAAGGCGGCCTTTGCAGCGGCGATCGCCTTCTCGGTCTGCGCCTTGTCGGCCTTGGCGTATTCGCCGACGAGGTCGTTGGTGTTGGAAGGATTGATGTTCCTGGTGACGCCGGAGCCGTCGACCCATTCGCCGCCGATGAAGTTCTTCAGGATCGCTGTCATCTTTTTTCCTCCCTGTTCAAGGGCATGATCCCATCGGAAAACCGGTGTCCACTTTTGCCGGTTCATTCCCGAAGTTTTTTAACGCACGAGGCACGGACGCTTGTCGTCGAAGGTCCAGCCGGGGATCAGGTCCTGCATGGCCATAGCGTCATTCCGTGCGCCAAGTCCATGCTTCTTGTAAAGCTCGTGCGCGGCCTCGATGGCCGCGCGGTCGATGTCGATGCCGAGGCCGGGGCGATCGGGCACTGCGATCTTGCCGCCCCTGATCCGGAGCGGCTCCTTCGTCAACGCCTGGCCATCCTGCCAGATCCAGTGGGTGTCGATCGCGGTCACCTTGCCGGGGGCGGCGGCGCCGACATGAGTGAACATGGCGAGCGAGATGTCAAAGTGGTTGTTGGAGTGCGAGCCCCAGGTCAGGCCGTTGTCACGGCAGGTCTGGGCCACGCGCACCGAGCCTTGCATGGTCCAGAAATGGGGATCGGCCAGCGGGATGTCCACCGACCCCAAGCGCAACGCGTGGGAGAGTTGCCGCCAGTCTGTGGCGATCATGTTGGTTGCGGTCGGCAGGCCGGTGGCGCGGCGAAACTCGGCCATGATCTCGCGGCCCGAGAAGCCGGCCTCGGCGCCGCAGGGGTCCTCGGCATAGGCGAGGACGCCGTGCATGCCCCTGCAGAGCCTGACGGCCTCGTCGAGCGACCAGGCGCCGTTAGGGTCGAGCGTGACGCGCGCGCCGGGGAAGCGTTTTGCGATGGCGGTGACGGCCTCGATCTCCTGCTCGCCGCGGAGCACACCGCCCTTCAGCTTGAAGTCGGCGAAGCCGTAATGGTCGTGGGTGGCCTCCGCGAGCCGCACCACGGCCTCGGGCGTCATCGCCTCCTGATGGCGGAGGTTGAACCATTCCGCCTTGCCGGTCTCGCCGGTGACGTAGTCGAGCTTCGACTTGCGCCGGTCGCCGACGAAGAAGAGATAGCCGAGAGTCTCGACGCTCTTGCGCTGCTGGCCTTCGCCGAGCAGCGCCGCAACGGGAAGATCGAGATGCTGGCCGAGCAGATCGAGCAACGCGGATTCGATCGCCGTGACCGCGTGGATCATGACGCGGAGGTCGAACGTCTGCTTGCCGCGGCCGTCGGCGTCGCGGTCGGCGAAGGCGGTGCGGACGTCGGCGAGGATGTTGTTCATCGCGCCGACGGCCTTGCCGACGACGAGATCGCGGGCGTCGTGCAGCGTCTGCCAGATCTTCTGCCCGCCCGGCACCTCGCCGACGCCGGTGTGACCGGCATTGTCGGTGAGGATGACGATGTTGCGAGTGAAGAACGGCGCATGCGCGCCGCTCAAATTGAGGAGCATGCTGTCGCGGCCCGCGACCGGGATCACCTGCATCGCGGTGACAACAGGTGCGCCAGAAATCTCGGTCCGGGCCATTGCACGCTCCTCCCTGTTGTCGACTGCTATTCTGCAGCCTGTTGTGACGATCGTGCGGCGGGCAGCTTCTTCACCAGCGTGGTCAGCTCCGCGATCTCCGGTTCGGTGAGATCGGTCAGCGGCGGCCGGACCGGGCCGGAATCGCGGCCGATCACCTTCATGCCGGCCTTGATGATCGAAACCGCATAGCCCTTCTTGCGGTTGCGGATCGCGATCAGCGGCAGGATGAAGTTCTTCAGGCCGGCTTGGATCGTCTCATGGTCGCGCTTGCGCACGGCGGCGTAGAAGTTGGTGGCGAACTCCGGAACGAAGTTGAACACCGCCGAGGAATAGGTCGTCACGCCCATGTCGAGATAGGGCAGCGCGAACGTCTCCGCGGTCGGCAGGCCGCCGATATAGGTGAGGCGGTCGCCGAGCCTGGTGTAGACGCGGGTCATCAGCTCGATGTCGCCGATGCCGTCCTTGTAGCCGACGAGGTTCGGGCAGCGCTCGGCGAGACGCGCCAGCGTGTCGGGCTGGAGAATGGCGTTGTCGCGGTTGTAGACGATGACGCCGATCTTCACGGCGGCACAGACTGCCTCGACATGGGCGGCGAGGCCGTCCTGCTCGGAATGGGTGAGATAGGGCGGCAGCAGCAAGAGGCCGTCGGCGCCGGCCTTCTCGGCACCAACCGCGATCTCGCGCGCGATTGCGGTGCCGTAGCCGGTGCCGGCAAGCACGGGCACGCGGCCCTTGGTCTCCTCGACGGCGACCTTGACGATCTGCGGAACCTCTGATGGCGTCAGTGAGAAGAACTCGCCGGTGCCGCCGGCGGCGAACAGGCCGGCAACGTCGTAGCCGCACAGCCAGTCCATGTTGGCGCGGTAGATCGCCTCGTCGAAGGAGTAGTCAGCCCTGAACGGCGTGACGGGGAAAGACAGGAGGCCGGATCCGATCGTTCGGGCCATTTCCTGCGGGGTCATCTTGCTCACGGGCGCTGCTCCCTTCGTGCGTGCTGCGGAGGACGCAAGCCTGCGCGTCCATGCGCCGTGGTTTAGAAGACCGTTCGATGCGCGTCCAAGCCAAAGCCTATATCGACCGATGCGGATTGAGCATCAATCCTCTGTCGGCTCCGCGGAGGACAATTCGCCGGCGATTTTGACCAGCGCCGACAGCAGCGGATTCTCGTCCTCGCGGCGCCACACCATGAACAGTTCGACGGGCACGCGAGTGCGCAGCTTCAGGGGACGCAGGCGCACGTCGGAGATCTTCAGGCTGGCGGCTGCGGCCGGCACGATGGCAAGGCCGAGGCCGGCGCGCACCATCGCGAGGATCGAGTGGATCTGGCTGAGGTGCTGGACGTAACGTGGCAGCACGTCGGCGCGGGTGAACAGCGCCACCAGGAGGTCGTGGAAGTAGCGGCTCTCATAGGGCGAGTACATCACGAAGGGCTGGTCGTCGAAATCCTTGATGGTGATGCTGTCGGCGCTGGCCAGCGGATGCTTCTTCGGGATCGCCGCGAGCAGCGGCTCGGCGACGACCCGGCGGCTGGCAAGTTCGGGACGTGCGATCGGCGGCCTCAGCAGGCCGGTGTCGATCTGGCCGGAGGTCAGCGCCTCGAACTGGTCGCCGGACACCATCTCCTTCAGCGAGAAATCGACCTCGGGCAGCTTGGCGCGGCAGGCGGCGACGAGTTCGGGAAGGAAACCGTAGGCCGCGGCCGCGGTGAAGCCGATCTTGAGCGAGCCGGTCTTGCCGAGCGCGATGCGGCGGGCGACCTGCGAGGCGCTTTCCGCAAGCTTGAGGATCCGCCGCGCCTCCGGCAGGAAGCTGCGCCCCGCAGGGGTGAGGCGTACCGATCGGCTGGTGCGTTCCAGCAGCGGCGCATCGATGATGTGCTCGAGCACCTGGATCTGCCGGGACAACGGCGGCTGGGTCATGTTCAGCCGCGCGGCGGCGCGGCCGAAATGCAGTTCCTCCGCCACCGTCACGAAGCAGCGGAGCTGGTTGAGGTCGAACATCGATACATGCCTTAGATGGATAAGGCGTTTCCCCGGCACTTCTAACATCGATCACCACCAATACAAAGACGGCGGCTGGTGAGCCGCCGTAAGTTGCCTGGTCAAGCTCCCGTGGGAGCCCTCAGGAGGAACGTTCGAGCACGACCCGCTCGATCTTGCCGACGATGACGAGATAGGCGAACGCCGCCACCAGCGCGTTGAGGCCGACGAAAACCAGCGCGCCGTTGAACGAGCCGGTCGCAGCCAGGATGTAGCCGATCACGATCGGAGTGGTGATCGAGGAGAGATTGCCGAAGGTGTTGAACAGGCCGCCGGAGACGCCGCCGGCTTCCTTCGGCGAAGTGTCGGAGACGACGGCCCAGCCGAGCGCGCCGATGCCCTTGCCGAAGAAGGCGAGCGCCATGAAGCCCACCACGAGCGCCTGGCCGTCGACATAGTTGCAGGCAATGATCGACATCGACAGCAGCATGCCGCCGACGATCGGGATCTTGCGCGCCATGGTCAGCGAGCCGGTCCGGCGCAGGATCGCATCGGAGATGATGCCGCCGAGCACGCCGCCGATGAAGCCGCATAGCGCGGGGAGCGTCGCGACGAAGCCGGCCTGCAGGATCGACAGCCCCCGTTCCTTGACGAGGTAGACCGGAAACCAGGTCAGGAAGAAATAGGTCAGCGTGTTGATGCAGTACTGGCCGAGATAGACGCCGAGCATCATGCGGTTGGAGAGAAGCTGGCGGATGTGGTCCCACCCGGAGCCGGATTGCGGTGCACGCTTCTGCTTCAGATCGTCCCTGGACGCATCGAGATCGACCAGCGCGCCGCCGTCCTTGATGTAGTCGAACTCGGCCTCGTTAATCGAAGGATGCTCCTTCGGGCCGTAGACGGTCTTGATCCAGGCGAGACCCATGACGATGCCGAGCGCACCCATCACCAAGAACACGAAGCGCCAGCCATAGGCGTGCGCGATCCAGCCCATCAGCGGCGCGAAGATCACGGTCGCGAAGTACTGCCCCGAATTGAAGAAGGCCGACGCGGTGCCGCGCTCATTGCCCGGAAACCAGGCCGCGACGATGCGGGCGTTGGCTGGGAAGGAGGGCGCCTCGGCAATGCCGACCAGGAAGCGCAAGCCGAACAGCACGATGACCGCGGTGCCGGCGCTGAAGAAGCCGACCCAGCCCTGCAACATCGTGAAGATCGACCAGACGATGATGCTGAAGGCATAGACGAGGCGCGAACCATAGCGGTCGAGCAGCCAGCCGCCCGGCACCTGGGCGATCACATAGGACCAGCCAAAGGCCGAGAAGATGTAGCCCATGGCAACGGGATCGAGATGCAGCTCCCTGGAGAGCGCCGGGCCTGCGATCGAGAGCGTGGCGCGGTCGGCATAATTGACTGTCGTGACCAGGAACAACATGGTCACGATGAACAGCCTGACGCGAGACCTCCTCACGTCCGCTGCGGACACCATTGCGCTCATGACGCGCCTCCTTAGAACTCGAACATTTCCTCGAGGCGAGTCCTAGAGGCGCGCGCGGCAAAGTGTCCAAGTTCAAGGGAGTATCGATCGATGCCGTCTTTGGATCGATGGGACGGCAGGTTGGGGGAACGATTGTGAGGAAGGCGGGACGCCAACCCCAAGGGCGCAATGACGGTGTGGAGAGCTCGCTCTCGCTTCTACTGACTTGCGCTCGGCAGCAGCTGCGGCAAGAATCCGCGCGTCACGCTTGGCGGCACGGCATCGAGACCAAGCACGGCGCTCGCGGCCGGCAGCGCCGCATCCGCCATCGCGGCGTGGCCTTCGGCGCTCGGATGCACGGCGCCGCCATAGACGGCGGAGAGCACGCCCCAGGTGGCATCGTGAATGTCGGTCGGCTGGCTCGCGGCCGGCAGGCCTTGCGGATAGGTCATCGCAGCGAAGTAGCTGTCATTGGCGTCGCGGATCCAGCGCGCGCGGGGCAGGTAGGCGCGGTATTCCGAGGCGCCGCGGCCGCACAGCATGGGCTGGCTCGCTGCGCTGACAATGTCTGGATTGAAGCTCTGGCCGTTCTCGGCAAAGCAGGTCCGGTCGAATTCGGGGTCATTGCCCGAATGGGCGCAGAAGCCGTGATCGGCGAACGCGGCCTGGTGCGCGTCGACGAAGGTCATGCGGTCGGCTTCGGGGTCGCGGCACAGCGCGCCGCGGGTGCAGGTGGCGAGCCCTTTCAGCTGCGGCAGGAATTCGGTGTCGACGAAGGTGGAGACGCGGGCGAGCCGCTGCGGATCGGCGTTGAAGGACGGATGGATGTCGAACCCGGCGCGGCCGCCGCGACAGGGCACGCCGCCGTCCGCGAGCGCAGGATTGGCGTAGGAGACATAGACGACGCGCGAGAGGTCGCCGCCGACGAGCGGCTTCAGCGCCTCGCGCAGCTTGACGAAGCTTTGCGGCAGCTCACGCGTCAGCGCATCGCGGGAATCATCGACGCTCGCCATCACGCCGGAGCGGCGGAACAGCGTCCGCTCGGTCGCGGTGTCGACGATGACGTCGGCGACGAGGCCGGAGAAGTAGACGTCGTTGGCGCCGACCGAAAGCAGCACGAGGTCAAGCGTCCGATCGGGCTGGCGCTTCTTCGCCGCGGTGAGCGCTTCGCGCAGCTCGGCGACCTGCGCGTTCACGCTGGTGTTGCAGACGCCGGACTTGCCGGGCGGGCATTCGCGGGCGCGCTGCGAGCCAAGCAGTCCGTCGGCAATGCTGGCGCCGGTGCAGGCGAGCGGCAGGAAGGTCACGGCGATATGGGTGTAGCGCACGGCGAGCGCCAGCGCGGTGCGGGCTTGATAACTGTAGAGCGAGCGGTGGCAGGGTGCGTTGAACCAGAGCGCGCTGTAGCGCTGCCAGTTGGCGAGGGTATCCGGCGCCTCGCAGGCGCGGCCTCCCTTGAAGCCGTGGCGGCTCGGCCGGTAGTACTGCGCACCTGCGGTACCGAGATAGGAGCGGAAGCAAAATCCTTCGTCCGAGAGTGCCAGCGGCCGGTCCGGATTGCCCTCGCCGGAGGCGATGCTGTCCCCGAGGCCAGCGACGAAAATGTCGCGGACCTGGATCTCGGTCTGGACGCGCTGGGTCGGATCCGAGCCGGCCGAGACATCGACGGTTGCGACCGTCTGCTTGCCGTAGCGGACTCGCAAATTGATCGGCTCGGCGCAGTCGAAGGTCGATTGTTGCGGCCCGTCCCCGTCGTCGAACGACCAGGCGCAGGTGGCGCCTACCGGCACCGCGCCGGTCAGACGTACCGTCACCGGATGGTCGATCGGAGTGATGTAGTTCTCTTTGACATTGTCGCGGGTACAGGGCTGGTTGACCCGGCCCTGGAGGTCGATGCAGAGCCGGTTGACCATGTTGCGGGCCCAGCCGCGGCCTTCGCTCTGGAGCTCCAGCGATTGCTCGGCGGCGAGGATGCTGCGGTTGCGCGCGTTCTCGACATGGAGCAGGAAGTCGCGCTCCTCGCGGAACAGCCGGAAGCGGTTACGCACCTCCCAATCGATTTGCATGGTGCCGGCATCCTGCCCGGCGGCGCGCTCGGACGGCAAGGCGGTCAAGAGCCCGGAGAGCAGCAGAGCGCCCGCGGCGAGAGTACGAAGGGATAAAGGGATCATGGCCCGGGTCTTGAACGGCAAAGTTGAGGCGGAAATAAGAGAGCATTGCTCCGCCGCCCGCAACGTTTGTCTGCGCCAGCTGCCTTAGCGCTTGTTGGCCTGCCGCAGCAACCGCTCCCGCTCCATCGGTGTCACCTGCTTGGGCAGGTTGGCCTGCGCGCAGGCCTCCGCCAGCCGCCGCCGCTCCTGCCAAGGCTCGACCACGTTCATCCAGAGCTCGCGCGTGCCCATGATGGAGATGGCGAGGCCGAACGGGATCACGAAATAGAGAATGCGGAACACCAGCAGCGTGGCCAGAAGCTCCTCGCGGCCGAACTGGGGCAGCGCCACCAGCATGGCAGCATCGAACACGCCGATCGAGCCTGGCGCGTGGCTGGCAAAGCCGATCAGGGTCGCCAGAATGAACACGACGGCGAGCGACATGAAGTCGATCGATGGGCTGGTCGGCATCAACAGGTACATGGCCGTGGCGCAGAAGCCGAGATCGACCACGCCGATCAGGATCTGCACCAGGGTCAGCGGTGCCGATGGCAGCACCACCTTCCAGCCCTTTTGGCCGAGCTCGCGGCGCTTCTCGCCCATGCAGAGCCAGACCAGATAGGCGCCGATCGAGGCGAGGCCGCCGAGGGCGATCAACCGGTTGAGCGACGAGGGGAGCTGATCCATCGAGGAGGCCGCATCCGGATGGATGGCCATGCCGATCGAGAGCACGAAGATGTTACCGAGCCAGAAGGTCAGACCCGACAGGAAGCAGATCTTGGCGACGTCGATGGCGTTCAGCCCGTAGTCCGAATAGATCCGGAAACGGATCGCACCGCCGGTGAATACCGTCGCGCCGATGTTGTGGCCGATCGAATAGGACGTGAAGCTCGAGAGCGCCGCGATGCGATAGGGCACGTGCTTCTTGCCGATCGTTCGCAGCGCAAAAAAGTCGTAGAAGGTCAGCGTGCAGAACGCGAAGAAGACGCAGATCGCCGCCAGCCCGATGCTGCCGCGCGGGATCTCGGTCAACGCGGTCAGGATGACCCCGGTATCGATGCCCTTGAGGGTCCGCACCAGCGTGGTGATCGCGAAGGCGATGATGAAGATGCTCGCGGCAATTCCCAGCCGTCGCCAGCCGATCCATCTCTTGAAGCCGCGCTTCAACGCGGGCAGCAGTCCGTGCATTCATCCTCCCGGCGGGGGCAACACCGGCCGAGCCAGGCTTGGCCGGTCGGGCGCGATCATGGCCAAAGGCAGGCATCGATCGCTAGGCATGATCAAGCTCATTTAAGGCAAAATCAGCGGCTTGTGCAGCCCTTGACAACAATAGGTTCTGCGCTGGACCGGCCACTTCTGTCATACGCGGTTCATATCGGATGCGCGTTAAGCATATGAGTCGTGAAACCGGCTCCGCTCGCGCGCTTGGTGCACCGACATGATTTCAAATCCTGGCGCGGTCCGCATTGTTCCAGCGCAAGCGGTATCGGCATTTTTGGAACGTCGACGCTGCGTGCTCGTTAGCATCCATCAGCAATCGAACATGGGCGGAATAAGCGGCATTTCTCGTGCAAGCCGGCGCCTCCGTGTTCCCCGAAACCCGAGAGGATCGGAACGATGGGACTGTTCACAAAAGACATCAAGACCATGAACGACCTGTTCGTGCATCAGCTCCAGGACATCTATTACGCCGAGCAGCAGCTCACCAAGGCGCTGCCGAAGATGGCAAGCAAGGCCACCGATCCGCAGCTGAAACAGGGCTTTTTGACGCACCTCGAGGAAACCAGGCAGCACGTCACACGACTTGAGGAGGTGTTCAAGATGCACGGCGTCGCCGTGAAGGCGGTCGATTGCCCAGCCATCGACGGCATCATCGAGGAAGCCGACGAGACCGCCGGCGAAGTCGCCGACAAGGCGGTGCTCGACGCCGCGCTGATCAACGCGGCGCAGGCCGCCGAACATTACGAGATCGTGCGCTACGGCAGCCTGATCGCCTGGGCCAAGCAGCTCGGCCGCAACGACTGCGCGGCAGTGCTCGCCAAGACGCTCGAGGAGGAAAAGGCGACCGATAAGAAGCTGACGACGCTCGCCGAGAGCAAGGTGAATCTGCGCGCGGCGAGCTAGCAACAACAGTGCAGCCAGAAAGCGCCGCGCGCCAACGCGCGGCGCTTTCCTGTCACGTGCATCATTCGGCGCTATGAGCGCGCCTGCGCAGCACGTCAGCCGCGGCGCAGTGCGAAATGCGCACCGCAAAACGCCATCACGGCACCGAGGCAGAGCGCGGCGAGCCCGGCCAGCACGCCCGAGACGGTCGGGATCGGGCTCGGCGCCGAGGCCGCCTGGCCCGCTCCCGCAAGCAGCAACACACCGACCGCGATCAGGAATTGCCGCATCCGCTGCGGGATCTGTCCGGAGGCGGCGCTCTGCATCAGGCTCGCCGTGAAATAGCCGCCGGAGAAGCCGACCGTGGCGATCAGCCACCAGGCGATCGCCGCTCCCGCGGGCATGAACTCACGGGTGTCGGAGCGCCAGAGGCCGCCGAGATCGAGACCATAGCGCGCGCCCAGCATGTGCACCGCGAGCGCGAGCAGCACGCCGGAGATCATAGCGGCGCCGAGAATCAGCCGGCGCGGAAAAAACGTCGTCTCAGCCATGCCCCGCTTGTAGGATGGGCGAGGGCGATCGCGCAAGCCGATCGCGAATGGGATCGATGATCGAGATGCGGGGAGCTGAAGCCGGTTCGGCCACGAGCTACGCCTACAAGGCCTCGCTGATCGGCTCGGCGCATCGTTTCGAACTGACGGAGCAGGGGCTGTCCTGGCACATCGCGGGACGCTCCGGCCTGTGGCGTTACGACGAGATCTCGGCGATCCGGCTGTCGTTCCGCCCTGTTTCGATGCAGCAGCACCGCTTTCGTGCCGATGTCAGCCGCACCGGCGGCGGGCGCATCGCGATCCTCTCGACGAGCTGGCAGACCGCGGCGCTGATGGCGCCGCAGGACAGCGGCTTCCGCGATTTCATTCTCGCGCTGCATGCGCGAATGGCGCAGGCCGGCAGCCGGGCCGAATTGACCGCCGGCCTTGGCCGCAAGACCTATGCGGCGGCGCTGGTTTTCCTGGCGGTGCTGACGGTGGCGATGGCGGGGCTGTTGATCCGCGCGCTTCTGATCGGTGAGTTCGCCGGCGCGCTGTTCATCGTCGGCTTCGCTGCGCTGTTCGCCTGGCAGGTGGGCGGCTTCGTGTGGCGCAACAAGCCGCGGAGCTACAGTTTCGATCGCGTGCCGAAGGCTCTGCTGCCTTAGATGGAGCGCTACTCCGTCGAGTCGAAATCCTCCTCCTTGGTGCCGAGCAGCGAGGCGATCGTGCGCAGGCCGGCATCGAGCTGCTCGGGTGAAGGCGGGGCGAGGGCGAGCCGCACCGCGTTTGGTGCATGACCATGCGCGATCGCGAAGGTCGAGGACGGCGTCAGCGCGATGCCGCGCCTTGCCGCCGCGGCGACGAAGGTTTGCGAACGCCAGTGCGGCGGCAGCGTCAGCCAGAGATGATAGGAGCGCGCGTCCGCGGCGAGCTGGTAGCCGGCGAGCAGCCTTGCGGCGGTCTGCTGGCGGCGCGCCGCGTCGATGCGCTTCAGGCGCGTCAGCTCGGCGACGGTGCCGTCGGCCATGAGCCGCTGCCCGGCCGCCAGCGCGTGGCCGGAGGCGATCCAGCCGCCGGTGCGGACCGCGCTCATGACGCTTTCGCGCAAGTGAGGCGGCGCGACCAGAATGCCGAGCGCGAGGCCGGGCGCGACCTTCTTCGACAGGCTGTCGATCACGACGCAGCGGTCCGGCCCGAGCGCGGCCAGCGGCGTGTCGTCGG
This sequence comes from Bradyrhizobium sp. USDA 326, assembly GCF_049739485.1. Classification (NCBI taxonomy): domain Bacteria; kingdom Pseudomonadati; phylum Pseudomonadota; class Alphaproteobacteria; order Hyphomicrobiales; family Nitrobacteraceae; genus Bradyrhizobium; species Bradyrhizobium sp. USDA 326. The sequence goes on along the minus strand of NZ_JBMGQA010000001.1, from coordinate 50,981 downwards.
CGAGGAAGCCGTAGACGGCGTCCTCGATGATGGGAAGATCGAGCTTTTCGGCGACGCGCATGATGTCGGCGCGCCGCGTCGCGCTCATGGTGACGCCGAGCGGATTCTGGATGATGGGCTGGAGATACAGGGCCGACAGGTGCGCCTCGCGATGCGCCTTCTGGATCGCGTCCGGCCGCGCGCCGTGTTCGTCCATCGCAATCGGGACCAGCGTCACACCCAGCCGCGCGGCGATGCTCTTGACGTATGGATAGGTCAGCGCCTCGACGCCGCAGCGGCCCCCGGTGGGAACGAGCGCCGCAAGCGCGGCCGCGAGCGATTGCTTGCCGTTGGCGGTGAAGAAGATCTGGTCCGCCTGCGGCGTAAAATCCTTGCGTGCGAGATAGGCGGCGGCAGCAACGCGCGCGCTCCTGGTGCCGGTGCTGGTCGAAACGCGCAGCGCGGACTCCAGCGCGTCGACGCGCTCCAGCCCTGCAAGGCTCTTGGCGATCATCGCCCATTGCTGGGGCAGCAGCGGATAATTGACCTCGAAATTGATGCGCGCCTCGGCCGGCTCGCGCGTCGTCTCGACCTGGCGCCTGATGTCGCCGGAGATGAAGGTGCCGCGGCCGACCTCGCCGACCACGAGGCCGCGGCGGAGCAATTCCGTATAAACCCGGCTCGCGGTCGAGACCGCGATGCCACGGTCATAGGCAAAATTGCGCTGCGGCGGCAGCCGATCGCCGGGCCTTAACGTGCCGTTAGTGATATCGGCCGCAATGGCATCGGCAAGCTTCACGTACTCGAACTTGGACATTATTGCACCGAGAGCAATGTTTTTCTTGCTCCGAGGAATGTACCGGAGCATTTAAGTTCCATCAAGATCCGCGATTGAGCCGAGGAGAGCGAGAGCAATCCGACGGCAAATGAGGTGCAGGCGCTGACAGCGTCCGCGCCAACGGCATCGGCTTCGCCGCGGAACGACACGCCGGAGAAAGAAAATGACCACGATTTCGCAAACTGCCGGGCGGAGTTTACGCCCATCCTCGTCGGGCGGATTTTTCAGCACGCTCGCCCACGGTGTCTCTGCGCTGTTCGATCGCATCGAGCGCCGCTCCGCCGTCAAGACGCTGAACGAGCTCGACGACCGCGCCCTGCGCGACATCGGCATCACGCGCAGCCAGATCGAGGATGCGGTGTACGGGCAGTTCAAGGCCGAGTTGACACGATATCTGTGATCACTCCGTGTCCCGGACGCGCTGCAGCGTGGAACGCCGCTGCGCAGAGCCGGGACTCAGCGGATCGCACTTACGCCTGGGCCCCGGCTCTGCAGCGCATCGTCGAAGAGACGCTGCGCTGCGTCCGGGGCACGAGAGCGGAGTTTTTCGGGCGCAACCGTTTCCGCGTCATCATTGCGAGCGCAGCGAAGCAATCCAGAGTCTTTCCGCGGAAAGGCTCTGGATTGCTTCGTCGCAAGGGCTCCTCGCAATGACGGAATGTGTTGCGACGGCATCGGCTCTTCAATTCGCATCTCACTCGCAGGCGCGCTGCCGCATCCTCGCGGCGCATCTCGCCCGAGCTTTGCCTGGTGGCTTCGCCCTCTGTGAAGAGGGCGCAGGGAAGACCGGGTGCCGGCCGGGCACCCACGGTCCACTGTGCGAAAGGTGGCAACGAAGAATTTGCACAGCGGCATACAGGTGAAGCCAAACATCCGGCCTTCCCTGCGCAGTGGCTTTACGGCTTATGTCGTGCTCTCCCCGGGGAGCGATGCACTATTGCCCCCGTCGCCTTGCGGACGGCTGATGTGCATCGCCCGGTCGGGCAACCACGTCACCGCAAGACTTGGCGCACAGACCCCGGGCGCCAGGACCACACGATTTTGCCGTACGCAGATGACACCGGTCGTATGCGCGAGGTCTTTGCTCACGGCTCTCCGCCCTGCAAACCCTTTCGCGCCAACGCCATCAGCGTCCACCGCCGCCCGGCCCGCGTTCGTGACGATCGCGATACGCCCCTCTTCCTTGGGCCGGGTTGCCCGACACATACGCGATTTCCGAATTTCGGGAAAGCGGAATATTTTCGCCGCGGCGCGTTGACCCAGGGCTCGCGTGTTTTGCCTGTCGGGCAACGCAAGCTCTGGTAGCCCGGATGGAGCGAAGCGTAATCCGGGGGTTCGTGCCGGCGGACACGCTGGTCCCGGATTTCGCTTCGCTCCATCCGGGCTACGAGGCTAAATCGAGGGCCAAGCAGACAAGTATTCGAGGTTTGGATGGCCGAAAGCTTTAATTCTTTGCCGTGGCATGATGCGGTATTGCTGGAGCTGATGATTGATCGACGTAATCCCGGGACGCGCGACGAAGTTCGCCTTCAAGTTATATGGCCCGACGGCGGCCGTGCAACACTGTTGTTTCGCGACTGTTATGCCGTGACAGCCGAGATGAACTTCGGCATCATCGCCGAAGAGCAAATTCTCAATGCCTCCATGATTGAAGATGATCCGGGCTTAACCTCAATTCGAGATCGATGGAGGCCGCTCGGCGTGTCGCTGGCTATGCTGCGCTGCTATCAACTGGAGACGTCTTCCACGGGCAGCCTCTTACGAATTTACGCCGAGAAGTTTGAAGTCGCGTACTCTCGTAGCCCGGATGGAGCGCAAGCGTAATCCGGGACCGGTGCAAGCGGGTACGAAGGTGCCGGGTGTCGCTTCGCTCACCCGGGCTACGAATGGAGCCCAGTGCGCCGTTCAGTGCCTGACGACCAGCACCGAGCACTTCGCGTAGCGCACGACGTGTCCGGCGTTGGAGCCGAGGAAATAGGTGCGCATCGCCGGCCGGTGCGAGGTCATCACGATCAGGTCGGCCTTCATATTCGCGGCTTCCTCCAGGATCTCGTGGTAGATGCCGCCCTGGCGCACCACGCTGGAGATGCGGCTCGGCTCGATGCCGGACTCGCGCGCGACGATGGCGAGGGCTTCCTCCGAAGTCTGGCGCTGCTGCTCGTCGAAATCGGCCGGGACGTATTCGGCCAGCATCACCGGCGTCATCGGCAGCACGTTGAGCAGGCGCACCGTGCCGCTCCAGGTCTGCGACAGCGTCGCCGCCGTTGCGATCGCCGGCTTGGCGAGATCGGTGTCGGCGAGGTCGATGGGCACGAGGATGGACTTGAACATCTGCGCCTCCAAATCTTTCGGTCAGCACGTCTTGCTGGTACGTCGCGCGATCACTCCGATCGAAGCAGCTTGGGGCTGACGAACAGCACCAGCTTGCCGCGGCGGTAGGCCACGTCCCCCCAATCCTTGACGTCAAAGTCGAAGATCGCAAGCCCCGCCGTGGGCAGGTTGTGGGCGAGGGCCCTGGCGCCATCAGGATCGCCGCCGCCGATCAGCATCAGGGCGACCTCATGCATGCCGGGATTGTGCCCGATCAGCAGCAACCGCTTTGGGTCGGCCGGGGCGGTTGCAGTGCGAATGGCCTCCAGGATCTCCGCGGAATCGGCGCCGTAGAGTTCCGGCAGGACCTCGACCTGCGGCACGGGGACGCGGTCCTTCATCGCCTCCCAGGCGATGTCCCAGGTCTGCCGGGCCCGCACGGCGTGCGATACCAGCACGGTATCGGGGAAGGGTGGATGGGCGGCGATCCAGTCGCCCATCCGCGCAGCATCCTTGTGGCCGCGCTCGTCGAGCCGGCGGTCCTGGTCACGGCCGCTCGGCGCGTCGGTCTCGGTCTTGGCGTGACGCAGCAGCATCAAACGGCGCATGGCATTCTCGAATCGTTGTGTGTCCAGAATAATCTACGGGCGCGGGTTGAGGACAAGGTGACAAGCGCCGGATCGGTCCTTTAAGAAAACGACATGAGTGAGACCTTCACAAGTGCATCCCAGGAAGAAGCCGGCTTTCGCGATCGCGAGCGGCTGACGTTCGATCTCGATGCCGACATCTGCGTCATCGGAGCGGGCCTTGCCGGCCTTTCCATCGCGCTGGAGGCGGCCCGGCTCGGGGCCAGCGTCGCGGTGCTGGAGGGCCGTCATATCGGCTGGAACGCCTCCGGCAACCAGCTCGGCACCGTGATGCCAGGCTTCGCGCTGCCGCTCGCCGACCTGATCGAGCGCATCGGCTTCGAGGACGCGCGCGAGTTGTGGGCCCTGTCGAAGGAAGGCGCCGAGTTCGTCCGCGCCAATGCCACGGAAGAGAACATGCCGGGAATCGGCCTCAGCGATGGCGTGCTGGAGGTCTCCAACGTCGATACCGGCGACCGGCTGATCAGCCGGTTGCAGATGCTGAACGAGGATTTTGATACCGAGGTCGAGGGCTGGCAGGCCGATCGCGTTCGCGGGCTGCTCAAGACCGACCGCTACTTCCACGGCGTGTACTATCCCAAGGCGTTCCAGGTCGACGGCCGGAAATATGTGCACGGCCTTGCGGCGCTGGCGCGGCGGTCAGGCGCCCGCATATTCGAGGACACGCCGGTCGTCAGCATCGATCATTCCGGCATTCGCAAACGCATCGTGACGCCCTCGGCACGGCTGCGCGCAACCCACATCGTGCTCGCCGGCAACATTCATCTCGGCGCGCCCCTGAAACGCCTTTCGGAGACGCTGCTGCCGGTCTGGCGCTATGCCGGCGTCACCGGGCCGCTCGGCGAACGTCTTCATGAGATCATCGCCTTCAAGGGATCGGTGATGGATTCCGACGGCGTCGATCATTTCAGGATCGTCGAGGGCAACCGGCTGATGTGGGAGAGCCCGGAGACCACCTGGGCGGCGCGTCCACAGCGCTTCGCGGGCGCCGTCAGGCGGCGGATCCGCACGATTTTTCCCGAGCTCGGCAAAGTCGAGATCGCCGACACGTTCGCCGGCGTCACCGGCCAGACCGTGCACGGCATGCCGCAGATCGGCGAGTTGCGCAAAGGCCTGTGGGTGGCGAGCGGGTTCGGCCGCCAGGGTATGAACACTTCCGCCATGGCCGGACAGATGATCGCACGCAGCATTCTCCGGGGGGATCAGCGCTGGCGGCTGTTCTCGCCGTTCGAGCTGGTCTGGGCGGGCGGCGCCACGGGCCGCGTCGCGGGCCAGCTGGTCGGGATCTGGAGCAGGGCGAGTTCCGCCGCGGCAGGCGCGCTCGCCCGCTATCGCGAACGTGCCAGAGTCAAGGACAGGGAACGCGAGGCCCGCCTCGCCAAGGCCAACCGAGCCGCCGGCACCGGCCCGCGCCGTCCACCGTCCGGCGTTCGGCCGCGGCCGGCCCCGCCGCCGAAACCCGCGACCCAAGACACGGCGCAAGACACAGCGCAGGACACAGAACAGGCAACTTAGAACAGGACACGGAACCGGCTCCTCACGAAGCCGGCATCTCGCGATAAACCCGAGAAAAATCCCGCCCGGAAGTGTAACGTCGGCCGTTAGAGCCCGTATCTCAGGGCGTGGACTCCCCGCGCACGGAGAATGAGATGGTTGACCGCCGCATCCTGTTGACGACTGTCGCCGGCCTGTTTGGCCTTTCGGCCTTTCGCTGGCTGAGAGCATCCCCCGCCGAGGCCGGCGAGAAGGCCGCGGAAAAGTTCGAGATTGTGAAGACGGAGGCCGAATGGCGTGCCCAGCTCACGCCGCAGCAATACGAGATCCTGCGCAATCACGGTACCGAGCGGCCCGGCTCAAGCCCGCTGCTGAAGGAGCACCGCAAGGGCATCTTCGCCTGCGCCGGCTGCGACCTGCCGCTGTTTGCGTCCGAAACCAAGTTCGAGAGCGGCACGGGATGGCCGAGCTTCTACCAGCCGATCGAGGGCAATGTCGGCAAGACAGAGGACCGCACCTACGGCATGGTCCGCACCGAGGTGCATTGCCGCCGCTGCGGCGGCCATCTCGGCCACGTCTTCGACGACGGTCCGAAGCCGACCGGCTTGCGCTACTGCATCGATGGTTTCGGGCTGGTCTTCCATCCCGCGGCGGCGTCGGCGACGTAGGTCTTTCTAGAGTCATTCCGGAGCGATGCGCAGCATCGAATCCGGAATCTCGAGGTTCCGGGCTCGATGCTTCGCCTCGCCCCGGAACGACGTCACGTCCCGGCAATTGTTGCCGGTCCCGGCAAATGTGCCCCGGTCGTCAGGCCGGGGCTTTTTCATTAAGTCATTGATTTTCTGAGAATACCGGCATTGGCATAGCCTTTGCGACTGTCTCCCCCGACTGCGGCCATGGTCGACCGGCCGCCGGGATCGGATTTGGAGACAAAGTTATGGGTATCTTCGATGCAATGAACACCTCGGTGGGTGGCCTGCAGGCGCAGTCCTTCGCGCTTCAGAACATTTCCGGCAACATCGCGAACTCATCCACCACCGGTTACAAGGGCATCGGCACCAGCTTCGTCGACCTCATTCCCGACTCATCCGTTCCGAGCAAGCAGGTCGCAGGCGGCGTGCAGGCCAACGCGAAGGCCACCATCACCACGCAGGGCACGATCTCATCCTCCACCGTCGCCACCAACATGGCGATCACCGGTGACGGCTTCTTCTCGATCCAGAAGGCGAGCGGCGTCGTCGACAACGTGCCGGTGTTCACCGGCGTCACCTATTACACGCGGCGCGGCGACTTCCAGCTCAATGCCAACGGCAATCTGGTCAACGGCGCCGGCTATTACCTGATGGGCGTCACGGTCGACCCGAAGACCGGCAATCCGACCGGCAGCGTGGCGAACGTGCTGCAGTTCCAGAACAACTTCATCCCGGCGCAGGCGACCACCTCGATCCAGTACGCGGCGAACCTGCCGACCCAGCCGAACACGGTCGCGAAAACCACGGCGTCGACCGGTACGTTGCTGGCGGCCGGTGGGCTCAATCCGTCCGATTTCGCCGCCAACCCGCTGCCGGTCGGCACGCCGCCGGCGCCCTATGCCAACGCGACGGTGTCAGGCGCGGCAGCAACCGGCAACATCCGCTCGGCCTATTCGTCGACGACGGCGACGGGCACGGTTGCGCTCCAGAACAATTCGTCGGCGGTCGCCTCGACAACCACGTCGCTCGACAACACCGCCGGCACCCATCTCGCCTCCAGCATTCTGACCGCCTTGAGCGGCCAGACGCTGACCATCAACGGCAACACCGTCACGTTCAACGGCGGCACCACGGTCTCGACCGTCGGCAGCAATACGACGATTGGTCTCGGTGCGGGCACGACGGCGACCGTGGCCGACATCCTGAATGCGATCCAGACTGCCGGCGGCGCCGGCGTCACCGCTTCGCTCTCGGTCAGCGGCAATATCCAGATCTCGACCGGCACCGGCACTGACGTGGCGATCGGCAGCGGCACGGCCGCCACCGCGCTCGGCATCAGCAGCGTGACGCGCGGCGGCAACGTGCTGTCCTCGCCCGCGATCTCGGGCGCGACAGTGCTGAGCGGCACTGCGACCGCCGGCGGTGCCCAGGTGCTCACATCCGGCTTCTCCGCGGGCGATACCATCACCGTCAATGGTCAGACGCTGACCTTCATGAACTCGGGTGCGTCGGGACCGAACCAGATCAACATCACCGACAACGTCACGACCCTGCTCGGCAAGATCGACGCGCTCTCCGGCGCCTCGGGGTCGTCGGTCAGCAGCGGTGGCGTTATCACGCTGAACACCGGCACCGTCTCCAACCTCTCGGTGTCCAGCTCCAACAGCGCTGCATTCTCGGCGCTCGGCTTCACCTCGACGATCACCAAGAATCGTGACGGCGGCGGCACCGCCGGCACCGGCGGCGTGATCGGCAACGACATCGCCACCTTCACCAAGGAATCGATCAGCGGTGGCGCGGTGACCGCCTACAACGCCGCCGGCACGCCTGTGAACCTGCAATTGCGCTGGGCCAAGACCGACAGTGCCTCGCTGGGCGCGGGTCATTCGGACAGCTGGAACCTGTTCTACCAGACCGATCCGAACGCAACCGGCACGACCGTCGGCTGGGTCAACACCGGTCAGACCTTCACTTTCGCGGCCGACGGCTCGCTGACCTCGCCGAGCGGCTCGGGCATCACCATCAACAACGTCACCGTCAGCGGCCAGTCGCTCGGCTCGGTTGCCTTCAACATCTCCTCGGGCGGGCTGACGCAATATGCCAGCACGAGCGGCGCGGTGACCATCAACACCATCACGCAGAACGGCTACGCCGCCGGTCAGCTCCGCTCGGTTGCCGTCAACAACAATGGCGTCGTGGTCGGCACCTTCTCGAACGGCCAAAACCTCAATCTCGCCCAGGTGCAGCTGTCGCATTTCAACGGCACCAACTATCTGAAGGCGCTCGATGGCGGCGCCTACGCCGCGACTGAACAGTCGGGAGACGCCATCGACGGCGCCTCGGGCACCATCAGCGGCTCGTCCCTGGAGGGATCAAACACCGACATCGCCGACGAATTCACCAAGCTGATCGTGACCCAGCAGGCCTATTCTGCCAACACCAAGGTCATCACGACCGCGAATTCGATGGTGCAGGACCTCTTGAACGTGTTGCGCTGATCGGCGCGTAACGTAACTAAAGGCGGCAAGTAACATGGGTTTGAGTTCAGCCCTCGCCAGTGCGATGAGCGGCCTGCGTGCCAACCAGGCCGCGCTCTCGATCGTCTCGTCGAACGTCGCGAATTCGCAGACGCCCGGCTACGTCGTCCAGACGCCGAACCAGATCGAAGTCACCACCGGCGACTTCGGCTCGACGGCGATGACGACCGGCGTCAGCCGCCAACTCGACACCTATGTGCTGAACCAGTTGCGCACGGAGGTCGGCGGCAGCGGCTACGCCGACCAGATGGCCAACATCCTGAAGCAGCTTCAGAATGTCTATGGCACGCCCGGCAACAGCGGCACGCTCGAAACTGCGCTGAACAAATTCACCACGGCGCTTCAGGCGCTCTCGACCAGTTCCGGGGCGTCGTCGGCGCAGACCGTCGCGCTCGGGGCGGCACAGGCCCTGGCGCAGCAGCTCAACATCACCACCAACGGCATCCAGTCGCTCCGCTCCAACGTCGAGCAGGATCTCGGCAACTCGGCGCGAGCCGCCAACGCGGCGATGCAGCAGATCGCCGACATCAACACCAGGCTCCAGGGCCTGTCGCCCAACGATCCCTCGGCCGCCACGCTGATGGATCAGCGTGACCAGGCCATCAACACGCTGTCGAAATATGTCGACGTCCGCGTCACCACCGACGGTTCGAACCAGACCAACATCTACACCACGACGGGCATTCAGCTGGTCGGCGCCGGGCTCGCCTCGGAATTCTCCTTTGCCTCCGCCGGCGCACTGTCGGCGACCTCGCTTTACAACATCGACCCGGCCAAGTCCGGCGTTGGCGCGTTCAACATCAAGCTGCCGAACGGCTCGCAGGTCGACGTCGTCGCCAACAACGTGGTGTCGTCCGGCCAGATCGCGGCCGACCTGAAGCTGCGCGACCAGACCCTGGTGCAGGCGCAGGACCAGATCGACCAGCTCGCCGCCACGATGGCGAGCGCGCTGTCCGACAAGACCACGGCCGGAAGCACGGTCACCGGCCCGCCTGCTGGTTTCGACCTGGAACTTGCCGGCGCGTTGCCGGGCAACACCGTCAACATCACGTACACGGACACGGCGACCAACACGCAGCGCCAGATCACGCTGATCAACGTGACCGATCCCGCCGCGCTGCCGCTTCAGAACGCGACGAACGCCAACCCGATGCGGATCGGCGTCAACTTCTCCGGCGGCATGGGAGCGATCGCCTCCGCGCTCAACACCGCGCTGTCGGGCACGCATCTGTCGTTCTCCGCCGCCCCGGCGCCGGCGACCGCCACGACGTTGCGGGTGACCGACGACAACACCGGCCTTGCCAAGGTGAGCTCGGCGTCGACTACAAAGACGATCTCGTCGCTGACCTCCGGCAATCCGCAATTGCCGCTGTTCACCGACGGCGGCCAGGCGCTCTACACCGGCGCGATCACGGCATCCGGCTCGCAGATGACCGGCCTTGCCGGGCGCATCGCGGTGAACACGCAGCTGGTTTCCGATCCGAGCCGACTGTCGGTCTACAACACTTCGCCGGTGACGCCCGCGGGCGACACCACGCGTTCGGACTATCTCTATTCGCAGCTCACCAATGCGGTGTTCTCCTATTCACCGCAGACCGGCCTCGGCTCGGCGAACCAGCCTTTCACCGGCAGCGTCTCGAACTACCTCCAGCAGTTCCTGAGCGTCCAGGCCAACGCCGCCACCCAGGCGACCCAGCTCCAGCAGGGCCAGAGCGTCGTCGTCTCGACGCTACAGGCCAAGTTCGACTCGACCTCCAGCGTCAATCTGGACTCGGAGATGTCGAACCTGATCCAGCTTCAGAATGCCTATGCCGCCAACGCCCACGTCATGTCGGTGGTGCAGAGCATGATGAACACGTTGCTCCAGGCTCAAGTGTAGCAAGTAACAGGGCTCTGAAAGATGTCGATCAGCAGCATCAACTATTCTTCGTCGATTCTCGGCGCACAGATCCGCAACATCAACCAGCAGCTCACCGACCTGTCGACCCAGCTTTCGACCGGCAAGCTGTCGCAGAACTATGCCGGCATGGGCACCAACGAGGGTTTTGCGATCGCAGGGCGCGCGCAGCTCTCCAACATCGCCGGCTATACCGACACGATCACCAACGTCAACGTCAGCATCAATCTCGCCAACACCGCGCTGCAGTCGCTGACGAAGATCCGCAACACGGTGCAAACGGGCTCGGCCAACACGGCGCAGGACCTCAACGTCAACGGCCAGACGATCGCGCAGAACACCGCCGCCGCCCAGTTCGGCTCGATGGTCGGCGTCCTCAACACGCAGACGGGCAGCCGCTATCTGTTCTCCGGGACGGCCGTCAACACGCAATCGGTTGCGGATGCCGGCGACATCATCAACGGCACCACGACGCAGGCCGGCTTCAAGACCGTCATGGCGGAGCGCCAGGCCGCCGACTTAGGGGCCAACGGGATGGGGCGGCTGGTGCAGACGCAGCCGACGCCGAGCTCCGTGCAGGTGTCGGAGGACGTTGCCGGCTCGCCGTTCGGGCTCAAGATCAAGGCGGTGTCCTCGACGCTCACGGGCGCGACCGTTTCCGGCCCGAGCGGCTCGCCGGTGTCGTTCTCGGTCGATCTCAACGGCGTCAATCCGAACAACGGTGACAAGCTCAGCATTCAGTTCACGCTGCCGGATGGCACCACAGAGCAGATCGACCTGACCGCCTCGACGGCGACGCCGACGCCGCTCGGCAGCTTCGCCATCGATGCGAGCACCCCTGTCAATCCGAACAACACCGCGACCAACCTCAACGCCGCGCTGAACACCGCGATCACCAAGCTCGCCAACACCTCGCTGGTGGCGGCATCGGCGGTCGTCGCCGGCGACAACTTCTTCAACACTGCGAGCTCTGCGATCGGCGCGCCGGTCAACAACCAGGCGGCACCGCCGGCACCCGTGACCGGCGCGACGGCGCTATCGGGCGCGAGCCCCTCGGACTCGATCTCGCCGGGCTTCGTCGCCGGCGACACCATCACCGTCAACGGCACCACGTTGACCTTCGTGGCCTCGGGCGCGACCGGCAACCAGCTCAACGTCACCGACAGCATCCAGACCCTGCTGAGCAAGATCGACCAGATCACGGGAACGTCGAAGCCCTCGACGGTCCATGGCGGTTCGATCACGATCAACACCGACGATGCGGCAAGCCTCAACATCACGACCTCGAATACGGGAGCGCTGAGTTCACTCGGCTTCAGCGCGACGCCCGTGACCGCCACGCAACCGCCGCTGCGCGTCGGCTCTTCGCCCGCGAGTTCGGCGACGACGCTGGTGAACGGCTCGGCCACAACCGTGAAGTGGTACCTGGGCAATGACGGTCCCGGGTCGCCGCGCTCCACGGCGACGGCGCGGGTCGACGATGCCGTCACGGTGCAATATGGCGCCCAGGCGAACGAGGATGCGATCCGCCGGCAATTGCAGGCGATCGCGGTGTTCGGGACCTTCTCGACTTCGCCGACCGGCCAGTATTCGGGCGGGCAGGTGTCGGCGCTGAGCCTGCGGGTGACGCAGGCGCTGACGCAGCAGCCCGGCCAGCAGCGGATCGAGGACATCCAGACCGACATCGCGATGGCCCAGAACACGATGAAGGACGCGACCACGCGCCAGACTCAGGCCAAGGCGCAGCTCCAGGGCATCATCGACCAGGCGGAATCGGCCTCGCCGGATCAGGTCGCGAGCGAGATCCTGGCGCTCCAGAACGCCCTCCAGGCGTCCTACCAGGTGACGTCGAACCTCGCGCAGCTGTCGCTCGTCAAGTTCCTGTAAGAGGGCGTTAAGGCGCCGTTAACCATGCCTGTTTACCTCTTGGTGAGGATTGGAGCGGGCGGGGCGGTCGATGTCGGACAGGATGCAGCTGGTGGTGGCAACGCCGTGCTTCGGCGGGCAGGTGTCGAGCATCTATGCGAGCTCGATCTTCGCGCTGCAGCGCGCCGTGCACGGCATGTCCAATCTCGAGCTCAAGGTGCTCCTGCGCGACGGCGACGCGCTGATCACCCGCGCGCGCGCCAATTTGGTCGCGATGTTCCTGGACGACCCCAAGGCGACGCATTTCCTGTTCATCGATGCCGATATCGGGTTCAAGCCGGAGCAGGTGTTCCGGCTGATGGAATGCGGCGCGGACGTCGTGGCCGGCTGCTATCCGATCAAGCGGGTCAACTGGGACAAGGCCGCGCGTGCGATCCAGTCCGGTCGGACCGACGTGCCGGCCGCCTCGCTCGATTACGTGCTCGAGATCGAGGATCCCGACCGCATCGTCGTGGTCAACGGCTTCACCCGCGTGCGCTATGCCGGTACCGGCTTCCTGATGATCCGGCGCCACGTGCTGGAGGCGATGTGTCGTCACCCGGACTATGCGAGCCTGCAATTCTTTCGCGAGCATTCACACGACACGCTGGCGGCGAGCCGGAACCGGTTCGCGCTGTTCGAATGCATGATCGATCCGGCGACGGGCACTTATCTTTCCGAGGACTTCGCCTTCTGCAAGCGCTGGACCGATATCGGCGGCGAGATCTGGGCCGATATCCAGAGCTCGCTCGATCACGTCGGGCCCTCGGTGTTCCACGGCGACATCGCCTCGCAATTCGCAGCCGTGCCTGCGGCGGCGGCCGATGCCGCGGCGTGAGGTTTGCGGCATGAGCGGCGGCGCGTCCCGCTGGTCAGAACGGGAACGGGCGTCCGACGGCGGGTCGCGCTATCGCCTGCGCGATCTCTTCACGCCGCTCGACACGCTGCTCGGCTCCGGCGGAGATCCGCGGCTCGCGCTCGATCCCGAGGACCGCGTCAACGCCTATGGCTGCGCGGCCTCGCCGGAGCCGGAGATCTGGAATTTCGCCTCCGCGACGGCATCGACGATCTCGCGGGCGGCCTATGACCGTGCTGCGCTGGCGCGCGAAGAGCTGATGCACAAGTGCCTGTTCGACGAGGTCGAGGTCGCCTTCGACGCACGCTGTGAGGACATGCGCGACGAGCTGCGCGGCCATCTGCAGCTCTCGCCGCGCGTCGACGTGGTGTTCTCGCCGTCCGGCACAGACTCCCAGCTCCACGCCCTGCTCCTGGCGCGCACGATCCTCGGCGCGCGGCCGGTGACGATCGTGGTCGGCGCCGACCAGACCGGAAGCGGGACGACCCATACCGCCCGCGGACACCATTTCAGCTCCATGACGGCGAGCGGCGTTGCGGTTCGCAAGGACGGCGCGGTTCCGGGCCTCGCCGGTACCAGTGTTGCGCTGCCGCTGCGCGAGGCCGCCCCCGGGATCGCGATGCGCGCGGACGCCGATGCCGCGGTGCTGCATGCGCTCGAGGCTACGATCGCGCAAGGCGCGCCCGTGCTGCTCCAGATCATGGATTGCTCGAAGCTCGGATGGCGTGCGCCGAGTGCGGCCTGCCTCGACGAGATCGCGCGGCGCTGGCCGCGCCAGGTCCAGATCGTCGTCGATGCCTGCCAGGCCAGGCTCGGGCGCCGCCGGCTGCGCTCCTATCTCGACCGCGGCTATATGGTGCTGATCACCGGCTCGAAATTTTTCGGCGGGCCTGCCTTCAGCGGTGCGCTGCTGGTGCCGAAGGGTCTTTCGCGCTCGCTCGACCGAGGCAAGGAGATCGCGCCCGGCATCTTCGACTACGCCGGCCGTTGCGATTGGCCGGTGGCCTGGACGGCGCTGCGTTCGCGCTTCGAGCGCCGCCCGAATTTCGGTCAATGGCTGCGCTGGGAGGCGGCGCTGGCCGAGATCGGCAGCTACTACGCCGTGCCCGCGGTTTTCCGCGCCGAGATGCTCGCCGAGCTCGCCGCCGGCATCGATGGCATGCTCGCCTTGTCGCCGTCGTTGCGCTCCGTTCCAACCGCGGTCAACTTGGCCGACGCCGACGACGACGCCGACGACGAGGAATTCGCTCGGGCCACGATCTTTCCGTTCACGCTGCTGCGCGACGGCAAGCCGGTCTCGATCGCGGAGACCCGGGCCGTTCATCGTGCGCTGGCGCGTGACATGAGCAAAGAGATCAGCGGGAGCACGGCGGACCGAGACGTTGCCGCGCAGCGCAGCCTGATCGGCCAGCCGGTCCGGCTGGAGCGGCAGGACGAGACGCCGCAGGCCGTGCTGCGCCTCTGCGTCGGCGCACGGCTCGTGACGGAAGCCTGGTCGCCGGACATGGCGAAGGCGCGACGCAATGTGCAGCAGGTTCTCGACCGCATCGCCCATGTCCTGGTCAAGATCGAGCTGCTGCTCGACCGTGGTGCAGCCGCGGCCGTGCCGGTCAAGTCCGCGTCCGAGGTGTGAAATGCAGCATCCAGTTTCCGCGCCGATCGGCTTGACAGCGGCGAACTATGCCGACCGCATCGGCTTTGCGCAGCTGACACGCCAGGCCTTCGAGGGCGTCGATCTACATCCGCTGCGCGACCAGCTCGTGGCGCGGATCGCGGCGGGGACCGCGCTGGCAGGCGAAGGGCTGGATCTGTCCTTGGTCACCCAGCTTCTGGGCGACAAGGATCAGGGGCTTGCGATCCAATCCGAGGTGCTGGCCTTCCATCAATTGTTCCGAACGCCCGGCGCGGCCCCGCAGCCGGGCCTGCGCGTACTCGCGCTTGCGGCCGACATCGACATGGGCGGCAACACGCCGATCGATTTCCTGCTCGAAGGCTCCGACATCGAGTTGCTGACACTTTATGTGGTCAAGGGCGTCGGTCTGCCGGAAGCCTTGCCCGAGCACGACGTCGCCATCGTGGTCGCGTCCGATTCCGAGGAATGCCGTGAGGCGCTCGCGCTGATCGAGAAGGCCGCACCGGCCTGGCCGCGGCCGCTGCTCAATCGCCCCGATCGCATCGGCAATCTCGATCGTGACAAGCTGCATCGGCTGCTCGCCGATGTGCCGGGTCTGGACATTCCCGCGACCATCCATGCGACGCGTGCGCAATTGTCCGATCTCGCCCTGAGCCGGATTGCCTGTGAGGACATCGCGGGCGGATTGCACTTTCCGATCATCGCGCGGCCGCGCGGCTCGCACGCCGGTGTCGGGCTCGCGAAGCTCGACGATGCGGCGGCGCTCGCGGCTTATCTCGCCGAACGGAAGGAGCAGAACTTCTTTGTCGCACGCTTCGTCGATTATGTCAGTCCCGACGGGCTCTACCGCAAATATCGCCTCGCCATGATCGACGGCAAACCCTACGCCTGCCACATGGCGATCGCCGACCGCTGGGACATCTGGTATCTCAACGCCTACATGGCGTTCAGCGAGGAGAAGCGGGCCGAAGAAGCCGTCTTCATGCGCGACTTCGACCGCGACTTCGCCGCGCGCCACAGAAGCGCGCTCGACGAGATGAGCCGCCGCGTCGGCCTCGATTATTTCATCGTCGATTGCGCCGAGAACGAGAGGCGCGAGCTCCTGGTGTTCGAGGCCGACAACACCGCCGTCGTGCACAACATGGATTCGCCAGCCGTGTTTCCCTACAAGCCGCCGCAGATGCGCAAGATCTTTGCCGCGTTCACGGCCATGCTGTCGCGGAACGCAAAGGCGGGCAGGGAGAGCGCAACATGAACGAGATCATCCGCAACACGCAGAGGTCCGTCACGGGCACCTCGCTCGATCCGCAGGACTGGAGCGAATTTCGCGCGCTGGCCCATCGCATGCTGGACGAGACGATCGACGGCATCGCCAACGTTCGGGCGCGGCCCGTCTGGCAGCCGATTCCAGAAGACGTTCGTGCAGCATTCAGGGCCGACCTGCCGCGCGAGGCGAGCGATCTCGCCGAGGTCTATCGCGAATACGCCGAGCATGTCGCGCCCTATGCGACCGGCAACGTCCATCCCGGCTTCATGGGCTGGGTGCATGGTGGCGGCACCGCGGTCGGCATGCTCGCGGAAATGCTTGCGGCAGGCCTCAACGCCAATCTCGGCGGCCGCGATCACATGCCGATCGAAGTCGAGCGCCAGATCGTCGACTGGATGCGCCGCCTGTTCGCCTTCCCCGACAGCGCGAGCGGTATCTTCGTCACGGGCACGTCAATGGCCAATCTGATGGCGGTGCTGGTGGCGCGCACGAGTATGCTCGGCACTCTGGCGCGGCAGCACGGCATCGGCAATGACGGTGCGCTGCTCACGGCCTACACGTCGCAGGCGGCGCATGGCTGCGTCTCCAGGGCGATGGACGTTGCCGGGCTCGGCACCGATGCGTTGCGCAGGATCGTTGTCGATGCCGAACATCGCATCGACGTTGCCGCGCTGCGTGCGCAGATTGCTGTTGATCGCGAGGTCGGCTTCAAGCCGTTCCTTGTGGTCGCGTCCGCCGGCACCGTCGATATCGGCGCGATCGACGATCTCAGGGCGATCGCCGAGCTGTGCCGCGAGGAAGGAATCTGGTTTCACGTCGACGGCGCTTTTGGTGCGCTGGCGATCCTGTCGCCCGAGCTCGCGCCGCTGCTCGGCGGCATCGAGTTCGCGGATTCCATCGCACTCGACTTCCACAAATGGGGACAGGTGCCCTACGACGCAGGCTTCCTGCTGGTGCGCGACGGCGAGCAGCATCGGCAGGCCTTTGCGCAGCCGGCGGCCTATCTGCGCCGCGAGGCGAGGGGGCTTGCGGCGGGCGCGGTCTGGCCCTGCGATCTCGGCCCCGATCTGTCGCGCGGCTTCCGTGCGCTGAAGACGTGGTTCACGCTCAAGACGTTCGGCACCGATCGGCTTGGTGCGGCGATTGCGCGAAGCTGTGCGCTGGCGAAATATCTGGAGGCGCGCGTGTTGGCCGAACCTCGGCTGGAATTGCTGGCGCCGGTCAATCTCAACATCGTCTGCTTCCGCTACCGTGCCGATGATGCGGTCAATCGCGAGATCGTCGCCGATGTCCAGGAGTCCGGCGTCGCAGCGCCGTCGAGCACGACGCTTGATGGCAGGCTCGCGATCCGCGCCGCAATCGTCAATCACCGCACCGAGGAGGCGGACATCGATGCGCTGGTCGCGGCCGTGCTGGAGTTCGGCGGACGGCGGAGCCGTGGCAAACTGATCGAGGTCGAGGCGCCGCCGCTCGCGGCGCAGTAGCATCGATGCGTGCCTGAAACGACGACGGCCCCGGAGATGATCCGGGGCCGTCGTCGTTGGCAGCTTGGGCGACGCGAAAGCGTGTGGTCAGGCGGCAGAGCTCACGTCGGCCTTGTCCGCTTCGGCCTTGGGATGCGCGGCCGCGTACTGATCCCGCAGCTTCTCTTCATAGGCAATCAGCTTGCGGGCGTCCTTCAGCGCGCGGTAGAGGTCGCCATTGAGGATGTTGTTGTTGATGCCTTCGATGATCGGCCAGGAGCTCGGCACCGCAGTGACGATGTCGCGCACCAGGTTGAAATAGGTGCCGTGCTGGGTCTGCGGATCCGGCGAGATGTACATGAGCTGGACCGCGAGATAGACGAGCTTGGCGGGCGTGTTGGCGGTCTCCGGCGTGAGGATGTCGCGCTCGCGCAGGATCGGCACGTTGTCGCCGTCGATCAGGAGGCGGGCGCGCTGGTCCGTGTTGGTAATCACGCAGTTACCGACGATGATGCGTTCGTGCGGTCTGAGCTCGACCTTGAGGGCCATGCCTGTTCTCCATCAACGCTTTCGTAACCGAGCGTTCGTTGCGGCTCATCAAGGCCTGATTCTCGCCCGGAAATAGTTAACGAGCTGTAAATCTCCGGCATTCGCAAGAAAAAGCTCAATCTTCCCAATGTCATGTCTGCGCGGCCGTGTCGCGGCGTGCGCGGCTTCACGCCCCGAATCACGCGTGACCCGGCAAAAGCGCGGATTTCATTTCATGCTTCGTTAGAAATCTCGGCGCCACGGTCCGCCGGTCGCTGGGTCAATCTCGATCCAAGCAGACGCGTAACAGTAGCGTCGTTTACCAGAAAGGTAACAGAGTCATGTCCGGTATCGTTCTCTCCGCGTCGGTTCGTCAGAACCTGCTCTCCCTCCAGTCCACCGCTGACCTCCTCGCCACCACGCAGAATCGTCTGTCGACCGGCAAGAGCGTCAACTCGGCCCTGGACAATCCCACCAACTTCTTCACCGCCCAGTCGCTCGACAACCGCGCCAGCGACATCAACAATTTGCTCGACGGCATCGCCAACGGCGTGCAGGTGCTGCAGGCTGCCAACACCGGCATCACCTCGCTGCAGAAGCTGATCGACAGCGCCAAGTCGATCGCCAACCAGGCGCTGCAGACCACGGTCGGCTACTCCACCAAGTCCAACGTCTCGACCACGATCTCGGGTGCGACCGCGGCGGACCTGCGCGGCACGACGTCGTATGCCAGCAACACGGCGCTCAGCAGCGTGCTGTACAGCGGCGCTGCCGGCGGCACGACGGCTGCGACGGGCACGACGACTCTCGGTGCGACCCAGGGCACGTTCTCGAACACGGTTGCCGTGAACGCCGCCGACGGCACCACCGCTGTGACGGGCACGATGACCCTGATCGGCACCACCGCCGCCACCAAGATCGGCACGGCTCCCGCCGACGGCGACACGCTGACCGTCAACGGCAAGACCATCACCTTCCGCGCCGGCTCGGCTCCGCTCGCGGCCGCGGTCCCGACCGGCTCGGGCGTCAGCGGCAATCTCGTGACCGACGGCAGCGGCAATACGACCGTTTACCTCGGCACCGCCGGCACCCCGGCTGCGACCGTCAACGACGTGCTGACGGCGATCGACCTCGCCAGCGGCGTGCAGACCTCGACGATCACCAACGGTGCTGCGACCATCGGCGCCGCCTCCGCTGCGACGCCGTCGTCGATTGCCGCAGGCATCGTGACGCTGAAGAGCTCGGCGGGTGCGGACGTGTCCGTGACCGGCAAGGCCGACCTGCTCAAGGCGTTTGGCCTGACCACCGCGACGGGTGGCGGCAACGCCACGGCGACGGCGACCCGCACGACCAGTTCGACCTCGCTGGGCGCTCTGATCACGGACGGTTCGACGCTGAACGTCAACGGTAAGGTCATCACCTTCAAGAACGCGCCGGTCCCGGGCTCGGCCAACGCCCCGGCGATCCCGACCGGCTTCGGCGTCAGCGGTAACGTCCTCACCGACGGCAACGGCAACTCGACGGTCTATCTCCAGACCGGCAATGTCTCCGACGTGCTCAACGCGATCGACCTTGCCACCGGCGTGCAGACCGCCACCATTGCCGCCAACGGCACCGCGACGTTTGCGGCCGCCTCGGGCCAGATCGCCTCGTCGATCAACGCCTCCGGCCAGCTCAAGCTCTCGACCGGCATCAATGCCGACCTGTCGATCACCGGCACCGGCAATGCGCTGAATGCGCTTGGCCTCGCCGGCAACACCGGCACCGCCAGCGCATTCTCGGCGGCCCGCACCTCCGGCATCGGCGGCATCAGCGGCAAGACCCTGACCTTCACCTCCTTCAACGGCGGCACCGCGGTTGACGTCACCTTCGGCGACGGCACCAACGGCACGGTCAAGACGCTGGACCAGCTCAACTCGAAGCTTCAGGCCAACAACCTGTCCGCGACGATCGACGCCAACGGCCTGCTGACGATCTCGACCACCAACGACTACGCGTCCTCGACCATCGGATCGAGCGCCGCGGGTGGTGCGATCGGCGGCACGCTGACCTCGTCGCTCACCTTCTCGACGGCTTCCACCCCCGTCCAGGACGTCGTCGCGCAGACCTCGCGTGCCAACCTGGTGTCTCAGTACAACAACATCCTGAACCAGATCGACACGACCGCGCAGGACTCCTCGTTCAACGGCGTCAACCTCTTGAACGGCGATCAGCTCAAGCTGGTATTCGACGAGACCGGCAAGTCGAACCTGAGCATCACCGGCGTGACCTACAACTCCAAGGGTCTGGGCCTTGCTGCGCTGACCAGCGGTGTCGACTTCATCGACAACGCTGCCACCAACAAGGTGCTGACCAACCTGAACGCTGCGTCGAGCACGCTGCGCTCGGAGGCCTCGAGCCTCGGTTCGAACCTCTCGGTGGTGCAGGTGCGTCAGGACTTCAACAAGAGCCTGATCAACGTGCTGCAGACCGGTTCGTCCAACCTGACGCTGGCCGACACCAACGTCGAGGCGGCCAACAGCCAGGCGCTGTCGACCCGCCAGTCGATCGCGGTCTCCGCGCTGTCGCTGGCCAACCAGTCGCAGCAGAGCGTGCTCCAGCTGCTCCGCTAAGTCGCGGACCACATCGCAAGCAGGATCCGGCGGCGGGGCTTTGGCCCCGCCGCTTTGTTTTTGCGTCGGCATCTGAATGCCGCTCGCCAAGACGGAGGCCGCCCATTGAATGCAGCCAATTGCGTACTCTTAGTTATGGTTGACGAGTGGCAAATGCCTTCCCATTGGGCAAGAAAGCGCCGTCTTATCAGAGCGATATGTGCGAGCTCGACCGGGCGTCGCGCTGCCATATGGTGAACCCGCGCGAGGTTTGGCGCGACACGCTTTATGCTTTGTTAGCCGTCTGCGTTCACCGTCCCGGGCATCGATTAATCCTAATCGAAGTTTTGTTGCGTTGCGTACCAGAAGGGTAACACTCAATGTCCGGTATCGTTCTCTCCGCGTCGGTTCGTCAGAACCTGCTCTCTCTCCAGTCCACCGCTGACCTTCTCGCCACCACGCAAAGCCGTCTGTCGACCGGCAAGAGCGTCAACTCGGCCCTGGACAATCCCACCAACTTCTTCACCGCCCAGTCGCTCGACAACCGCGCCAGCGACATCAACAATTTGCTCGACGGCATCGCCAATGGCGTGCAGGTGCTGCAGGCTGCCAACACCGGCATCACCTCGCTGCAGAAGCTGATCGACAGCGCCAAGTCGATCGCCAACCAGGCGCTGCAGACCACGGTCGGCTACTCCACCAAGTCCAACGTCTCCACGACGATCTCGGGTGCGACCGCGGCGGACCTGCGCGGCACGACGTCGTATGCCAGCAACACGGCGCTCAGCAGCGTGCTGTACAGCGGCGCTGCCGGCGGCACGACGGCTGCGACGGGCACGACGACTCTCGGTGCGACCCAGGGCACGTTCTCGAACACGGTTGCCGTGAACGCCGCCGACGGCACCACCGCTGTGACGGGCACGATGACCCTGATCGGCACCACCGCCGCCACCAAGATCGGCACGGCTCCCGCTGATGGCGACACGCTGACCGTCAACGGCAAGACCATCACCTTCCGCGCCGGCTCGGCTCCGCTCGCGGCCGCGGTCCCGACCGGCTCGGGCGTCAGCGGCAATCTCGTGACCGACGGCAGCGGCAATACGACCGTTTACCTCGGCACCGCCGGCACCCCGGCTGCGACCGTCAACGACGTGCTGACGGCGATCGACCTCGCCAGCGGCGTGCAGACCTCGACGATCACCAACGGTGCTGCGACCATCGGCGCCGCCTCCGCTGCGACGCCGTCGTCGATTGCCGCAGGCATCGTGACGCTGAAGAGCTCGGCGGGTGCGGACGTGTCCGTGACCGGCAAGGCCGACCTGCTCAAGGCGTTTGGCCTGACCACCGCGACGGGTGGCGGCAACGCCACGGCGACGGCGACCCGCACGACCAGCTCGACCTCGCTGGGCGCTCTGATCACGGACGGTTCGACGCTGAATGTCGACGGTAAGGTCATCACCTTCAAGAACGCGCCGGTCCCGGGCTCGGCCAACGCCCCGGCGATCCCGACCGGCTTCGGCGTCAGCGGTAACGTCCTCACCGACGGCAACGGCAACTCGACGGTCTATCTCCAGACCGGCAATGTCTCCGACGTGCTCAACGCGATCGACCTTGCCACCGGCGTGCAGACCGCCACCATTGCCGCCAACGGCACCGCGACGTTTGCGGCCGCCTCGGGCCAGATCGCCTCGTCGATCAACGCCTCCGGCCAGCTCAAGCTCTCGACCGGCATCAATGCCGACCTGTCGATCACCGGCACCGGCAATGCGCTGAATGCGCTTGGCCTCGCCGGCAACACCGGCACCGCCAGCGCATTCTCGGCGGCCCGCACCTCCGGCATCGGCGGCATCAGCGGCAAGACCCTGACCTTCACCTCCTTCAACGGCGGCACCGCGGTTGACGTCACCTTCGGCGACGGCACCAACGGCACGGTCAAGACGCTGGATCAGCTCAACTCGAAGCTTCAGGCCAACAACCTGTCCGCGACGATCGACGCCAACGGCCTGCTGACGATCTCGACCACCAACGACTACGCGTCCTCGACCATCGGATCGAGCACCGCAGGTGGTGCGATCGGCGGTACGCTGACCTCGTCGCTCACCTTCTCGACGGCTTCCACCCCCGTCCAGGACGTCGTCGCGCAGACCTCGCGTGCCAACCTGGTCAACCAGTACAACAACATCCTCCAGCAGATCGACTCGACCGCGCAGGACTCCTCGTTCAACGGTGTCAACCTGCTCAACGGCGATCAGCTCAAGCTGGTGTTCGACGAGACCGCCAAGTCGAGCCTGAGCATCACCGGTGTGACCTACAACTCCAAGGGTCTGGGCCTTGCTGCGCTGACCAGCGGTGTCGACTTCATCGACAACGCGGCCACCAACAAGGTGCTGACCAACCTGAACGCTGCGTCGAGCACGCTGCGCTCGGAAGCCTCCGCTCTGGGTTCGAATCTGACCATCGTGCAGGTGCGTCAGGACTTCAACAAGAACCTGATCAACGTGCTGCAGACCGGCTCGTCCAACCTGACGCTGGCCGACACCAACGTCGAGGCGGCCAACAGCCAGGCGCTGTCGACCCGCCAGTCGATCGCGGTCTCCGCGCTGTCGCTGGCCAACCAGTCGCAGCAGAGCGTGCTCCAGCTGCTCCGCTAAGTCGCGGACCACATCGCAAGCAGGATCCGGCGGCGGGGCTTCGGCCCCGCCGCTTTTTCGTATGTCGTTCGACCTTTCGAGAAACCAGGAGACGCTCTGAATAGTAACCAGCGGTTATGGTTAATGGAGCGTAAGCGCAGAGAAACGCCAATTATTTCAGACGGGTTGTCGATGCCATCCGCGCCTTCCGGCAGCTTATGGTGAACCGCGGCTTATGCCGGCGAGATCCGTTTCACTCTTTGTTAGCCATGTCCGCGCAGGCTGTGCCCGTCACTCGATCCGAAGCGATCGAACGAAGACGCGTAAGCCAGAAGGGTAAGAGTCATGTCCGGTATTGTTCTCTCCGCATCGGTTCGTCAGAACCTGCTCTCTCTCCAGTCCACCGCCGACCTCCTCGCCACCACGCAGAACCGTCTGTCGACCGGCAAGAGCGTCAACTCGGCTCTGGACAATCCCACCAACTTCTTCACGGCCCAGTCGCTCGACAACCGCGCCAGCGACATCAACAATCTGCTCGACGGCATCGCCAACGGTGTGCAGGTGCTGCAGGCCGCGAACACCGGCCTGACCTCGCTGCAGAAGCTGATCGACAGCGCCAAGTCGATCGCCAACCAGGCGCTGCAGACCACCGTCGGCTACTCCACCAAGTCCAATGTCTCCACGACGATCGCGGGCGCAACCGCTGCCGATCTGCGCGGCACGACCTCCTATGCCAGCGCGACCGCCTACAGCAACGTGCTGTATAACGGCACGGCGGGCGGCGTTACCGCGGCCGTCGCAACCACCACCCTCGGCGCGACCCAGGGCACGTTCTCGAACACGGTTGCCGTGAACGCCGCCGACGGCACGACCGCTGTGACGGGCACGATGACCCTGATCGGCACCACCGCCGCCACCAAGATCGGTTCGGCTCCGGCCGACGGCGACACGCTGACGGTGAACGGCAAGACCATCACCTTCCGCTCCGGCTCGGCTCCCTTGGCGGCCGCCGTCCCGGCCGGCTCGGGCCTCAGCGGCAACCTCGTGACCGACGGCAACGGCAACACCACCGTCTATCTCGGCACCGCCGGCACCCCGGCCGCGACCGTCGACGACCTCCTGACCGCGATCGACCTCGCCAGCGGCGTGAACACCTCGGTCATAGCAAGCGGGTTGGCGACGATCGCGAACAGCGCGGGCCAGACACCCTCCTCGATTGCCGCGGGTATCGTGGCGCTGAAGAGCTCGACGGGTGCGGATCTGTCCTTGACCGGCAAGGCCGACCTGCTCAAGGCGCTGGGCCTCTCCGGCGCAACGGGCGGCGGCAATGCGTCGCTGAGCGTCAACCGGACCACGACCGCGAGCTCGCTGGGATCGCTGATTTCCGATGGCGCATCCCTGAATGTCGACGGCCACGTCATTACCTTCAAGAACGCCCCAGTTCCGGGCTCAACAGGTGCGCCGGCCATTCCAGCCGGCTTCGGCAAGAGCGGCAACGTGATCACCGACGGCAACGGCAACTCGACGGTCTACCTGCAGGCCGGCACCGTCGCCGACGTGCTCAACGCGATCGACCTCGCCACCGGCGTGCAGACCGCGTCGATTGCCGCCAACGGTGCGGCGACACTGAATACCGCAACCGGCCAGAGCAAGTCGTCGATCAACACCAGCGGCCAGCTCCAGCTCTCGACCGGCATCAACGCCGACCTGTCGATCACCGGCACCGGCAATGCCCTGGCGGTGTTTGGTCTTTCGGGTAACACCGGCAACGCGACGGCGTTCTCGGCGGCGCGCACCTCCGGCATCGGCGGCATCAGCGGCAAGAGCCTGACCTTCACCTCCTTCAACGGCGGCACGGCGGTCGACGTCACCTTCGGCGACGGCACCAACGGCACGGTCAAGACGCTCGACCAGCTCAACTCGAAGCTTCAGGCCAACAACCTGTCCGCGACGATCGACGCCAATGGCCTGCTGACGATCACGGCGTCCAATGACTATGCCTCCTCGACGCTCGGCTCGACCGCAGCGGGCGGTGCGATCGGCGGCACGCTGACCTCGGCGCTGACCTTCTCGACGGCTTCCACGCCCGTTCAGGACGCGGTCGCACAGACGGCCCGTGCGAACCTGGTATCTCAGTACAACAACATCCTGAACCAGATCGACACGACCGCGCAGGACTCCTCGTTCAACGGCGTCAACCTCCTGAACGGCGACCAGCTCAAGCTGGTGTTCGACGAGACCGGCAAGTCGAGCCTGAACATCACCGGGGTGACCTACAACTCGAAGGGCCTCGGTCTCGCCGCGCTGACCGTCGGCGTCGACTTCATCGACAACGCCGCCGCCAACAGGGTGCTGACCAATCTGAACGCCGCCTCGAGCACGCTGCGCTCGGAGGCTTCGAGCCTCGGCTCGAACCTCTCGGTGGTGCAGATCCGTCAGGACTTCAACAAGAACCTGATCAACGTGCTGCAGACCGGCTCGTCCAACCTCACCCTGGCCGACACCAATGTCGAAGCGGCCAACAGCCAGGCGCTCTCGACCCGCCAGTCGATCGCGGTCTCCGCGCTATCGCTGGCCAACCAATCGCAGCAGAGCGTGCTTCAGCTGCTCCGCTAGTAAGCAGCTGAAATTAAAAGGTAAAATCGAGCGGCGGGGCCATTTGCCCCGCCGCTCTTTTTGCAGTTGGAGGCGGGCAGGGGCTTTCACCCGCCATTAACCCTATCCCTTAAACCGGCGTTAACCATACTTTAAAGGACACCTTCTAAAACTGGACCAAAGCCCCGCTTTGCAGACGGCGCGGCCGATTCGTATCCGGTTCAAGAGGAAGACTC
Source organism: Bradyrhizobium sp. USDA 326 (assembly GCF_049739485.1). Classification (NCBI taxonomy): domain Bacteria; kingdom Pseudomonadati; phylum Pseudomonadota; class Alphaproteobacteria; order Hyphomicrobiales; family Nitrobacteraceae; genus Bradyrhizobium; species Bradyrhizobium sp. USDA 326. The sequence goes on along the minus strand of NZ_JBMGQA010000001.1, from coordinate 24,883 downwards.
GCCAATGTCCAACATCGTTCTCTCGGCGTCCGTTCGCCAGAACCTGTTGTCGCTGCAGTCGACGGCCGACTTGCTGGCCACGACGCAGGAGCGGCTGTCGACCGGCAAAAAGGTCAATACGGCGCTCGACAATCCCACCAACTTCTTCACGGCGCAGGGGTTGGACAACCGGGCGAGCGACATCAGCAACCTGCTCGACGGCATCAACAACGGCGTGCAGGTGCTCCAGGCCGCCAACACCGGCATCACCTCGCTGCAAAAGCTGATCGACAGCGCGAAATCGATCGCCAACCAGGCGCTGCAGACCACCGTCGGCTATTCCACCAAGTCGAACGTCTCGACCACGATTCCCGGTGCGACGCCGGCCGATCTGCGCGGGACGACGTCGTATGCAAGCGCAACCGCCAACAGCAACGTGCTCTATACCGGTGCGCCCGGGGGCGTGACGCCGGTGACTGCCGCCGCCGCTCTCGGTGCATCGTTGGGCTCGACCGCGGGCACGTTGCTCGGCGCCGTCACCAATGCCGCCGACGGCACCACTGCACTGACCGGCACCGCGACGCTGATCGGCACCACGGCAGCCAGCACCCTCGGCTCGTCGCCTGCCGACGGGGATTCGATCACCGTCAACGGCAAGACCATTACCTTCCGGACCGGCGCTGCGCCCGCGACGCAGCCGACCGGCTGGGGTCTGGATGCCAGCGGCCACATCGCCACCGACGGCAACGGCAATTCGATCGTCTACATGGGGACGGCCGCCGCGCCCACCGGTACCGTCAACGACCTGTTGAGTGCGATCGATCTGGCCAGCGGCGTCAAGAGCGCGACGATCAGCGCCGGCGCCGCGACCATCTCGGTCAGCGGCTCTGCCGGTCCCGTCGGCACGCTGCAGGTGGCATCGTCCATCACGGGCGGCCAGGTCACGCTGAAGAGTTCGACCGGTGCCGATCTCAGCGTGACCGGAAAGGCCGACTTCCTCAAGGCGCTCGGTCTGACGGCCGCAACCGGCGCCGGCAATGCCAACGTCACTGCGGCCCGGTCGACCACCGCAGGTTCGCTCGGCACGCTGGTTCAGGACGGCTCGACGCTGAACATCGACGGCCACACCATCACCTTCAAGAACGCGCAAACGCCGCAATCGGCGGCGAGCGTCACGTCGGGTGGCGTCAGCGGCAACGTCGTCACGGACGGCAACGGCAACTCGACCGTCTACATCCAGAGCGCGACGCTGAGCGACCTGCTCAATGCCGTCGACCTCGCGACCGGCGTCAAGACCGCAAGCATCTTCAACGGCGCGGCGACGCTGTCGACCACGGCGGGCCAGATCCCGTCGTCGGTCAACAGCAGCGGCCAGCTTGCGCTCTCCACCGGCATCAACGCCGATCTCTCGATCACCGGCACCGGCAATGCCCTCAGTGCATTCGGTCTCAGCGGCAACACGGGAACGGCGACCGCCTTCACTGCGGCCCGCACGTCCGGCGTCGGCGGCATCAGCGGCAAGACGCTGACCTTCACCTCGTTCAACGGCGGCACGCCGGTGAACGTCACCTTCGGCGACGGCACCAACGGCACCGTCAAGACGCTGGACCAGCTCAACGCGCAGCTGCAGGCCAACCACCTGACGGCGACGATCGATGCCAACGGCGTGCTCACTGTGACCACGGTCAACGAATACGCCTCCTCGACGCTCGGTTCGACCCTCGCGGGCGGCGCAGTCGGCGGCACGATCACCGGCGTGCTGGCCTTCACCACCGCGCAGCCGCCGGTCCAGGATCCCGTGGCGCAGACCGCGCGCTCCAACCTGGTCAACCAGTTCAACAACATTCTGGCGCAGATCGATACGACGTCGCAGGACTCCTCCTTCAACGGCGTCAACCTGCTCAATGGCGACACGCTGAAGCTCGTCTTCAACGAAACCGGCAGCTCCACGCTGAGCATCAACGGCGTGGTGTTCAATGCGGCGGGCCTCGGTCTCAGCAATCTCGTCAACGGTGTCGACTTCATCGACAACGGCGCCACCAACAAGGTGCTGGCCAGCCTGAACGCAGCCTCGAGTACGTTGCGCTCGGAAGGATCCACCCTCGGTTCGAATTTGTCGATCGTGCAGGTGCGTCAGGACTTCTCCAAGAACCTGATCAATGTGCTGCAGACCGGCTCGGCCAACCTGACGCTCGCCGACACCAATGAGGAAGCAGCGAATAGCCAGGCGCTTTCGACGCGCCAGTCGATCGCGGTCTCCGCGCTGTCGCTGGCCAACCAGTCGCAACAGAGCGTGCTGCAGCTGCTCCGCTAATTTCGCAGCGCAGGTTCGCTACTCGAGATTTCGCGGCGGGGCTAACGCTCCGCCGTTCTTTTAAGGGAGATCGCTAAGACAAGATTAGCTGAGATCGACATGCATGACGCGAGGCGAGTTTACATCGTGTGTGCGTGCATCTAGCGTTGCGCTGACGAAGAGCTCCGCGCCCCGTAATTGTCCGGAGCGCTTCCAAGCACACACGTAAGCAAATCTTAAGCGGTGCTGCCTAGGGTTGGGAAAGAAATCCTTAAGCGCGTGCAACGCGCTGGGTAACGTCCAGGGTGTGATTGATGTCGAATTCCGCTGCCTCGGCTTATGCGCGTGTCGCAACGACCACCGCATCTCCTCGCGACATCGAGGCGCAGACCCTGCTCAAGGCCGCCAACAAGCTTCAGGATGCGATCAACAGTGCCGATCCGTTCAGCGAGCAGACGACGCAGGCCCTGATGTTCAACCGCAAGCTCTGGACCATCTTCCTGAGCGAGGCGATGCGTGACACCAATCCGCAGCCGATCGACGTCCGGCAGAAGATCGCCAACATCAGCGTGTTCGTGCTGAGCCAGACTGCCGCGCTCCAGATGAGCCCGCAGTTCGATCATTTCCGCCCGCTGATCGAGATCAACCGCAATATCGCTGCGGGTCTGTCCGGACGGCCGTGACGGAGAGCCATCGCGGTCGAGCATCCTCCGTGGACCAGGTTCACGCTGACGGATGCCGGTGGGGCCGGATCAATGACAACGCCACCGAACTTGCGACCGGTCTGCTGTTGCCGATCCGTGACGGTCGACAGCTGGCCGTCAGGCGCTGACGTCGGTGCTGAGCGGACGCGAGGGCTCAGACTGCATATCCAGCGCATGGAAATAGGCGCGCCGGCGCAGCATCGCCTCATCGGGGAATTGGTTCACCACCACGTCGGTCTTGGCGTTGACGACCTGGAAGACGAAGGACGCGGCTGCCTGGTCGAACACGACCTGGCGCGAAACGTTCTCGTGGTTCGGCAAATCATTGCGCACAGGTGCGCCGGTATCGCTCGCAGCGACTGTCTGGCTCACCGGAAGATCGGTTTGCACAGCCTCGTTCGCCGCCGCGTTGGACGTCGGTACGATTTGCGTGGGAGCCGGGATCCCCACCGGCCTGATGCTGAAATCTGTACTCATGGCAGCCTCCTGGTTGCCTTACGTGAGTCAAATCCCAACCCCTCCAATAGCGCAACCATGGAACACCAGGTTTGAAGACCTGGTAAGGAAACGTGCCTAATCGCGCGACGATATCGCCGCGCAAATTTTCGTAAAGTTATCGCGTGTTCCTGCGCGCTCAGAGCGAGCGGCTGACCGCGAGCGGGGTGATGTGGCGCGGACCCGGCGCGGCGCGGCGCCCCGCGGCCGTATAGGTGTTCGGCACGTTGCGCTTCTGGATCTCGGCGTTGACGCCGCGCACGACGCTCTCGGAAACCGCGTGCGCGGTCGCGAGCACGGTGAGATTGACCTGGAGCATCGCGCGAAACGCATCGTGATGGCGATGCAGCGTGGAGAGCAACTCCGGCGCGGATTTCGCGAGCTGGGCCTGGTTCGCGTTCAACTGGCTGACGGCGCCGACGTAGTTGCGCGACAGCTCCTGCTTCTTGCTCTCGAGCGTCATCGCCTCGCGGACCTTGCCGGCGCGAACGAGCTCGGTCTCGCGCTCGATCAGTCCGAGCAGGGCGCTCATCGCGTCCATCAGGCCTTCGGCAAGCTTGCGCGCCTCGCTACTGCCGGGCGCGGTGTTCGGACGCTGGGCTTGCATCGGCTGACGTGAGGCGTTGAAATGGTTCATCTCGTTTGACCTTATGCCGTGCGGATCGTTTTCGCCTGCTGCAGGATCAGGGTACGGTAGACATCGCTGGCGACGCCGACGCCGCCGGCCTGGGCGAAGTTCTTGGAATATTGCTCGGTCAGCATCGAGCGCCACACGCCGGTGCCGGGCGTATCGCCGAACGGACCTTCGCCCTTCAGGCTCGAGGTCATCTGCGAGAACATGCTGTTGAGGAACATCGCCTCGAAATCGGTGGCGGTCTTCTGCGCCTTGGCCTGCTGCTGCGGCGAGACTTTCTGCAGCGCGGCGGCAAGCTCGAAGTCCGGCCGGCCATTGCGGCTCTCCACCGAGAAAGCCGAATAGGTGGCGACGCGCGGGGTGTTGATCGAGCCTGCCTGCATCACATCACCTCGATGTCGGCTTCGATCGCGCCGGCGGCCTTGATCGCCTGGAGGATGCTGATCATGTCCCGGGGACCTATGCCGAGGCCGTTGAGGCCGTCGACGAGCTGCTGGAGCGAGACGCCGTCCTTGACGACGGCCAGCTTCTTGCCGTCCTCGGTGACGGTGACACTGGTGCGCGGCGCGACCACGGTGCGGCCGCGCGACAGCGGGTTGGGCTGACTGACCTGCGGGCTTTCGGAGATGGTGACGGTGAGGTTGCCCTGCGCCACAGCGACGGTGGCGACGCGGACGTCGCGGCCCATCACGATGATGCCGCTGCGTTCGTCGATGATGATCTTCGCGGCGAGATCGGGATCGACCTGGAGCTGTTCGATCTCCGTGAGGAATGCGACGACGTTGCCCTTGAACTCCGGCGGGACCGACAGCTGCACCGTCGAGGGGTCGATCGGCTCGGCGGTCTTGACGCCGAGATAGTCGTTGACCGCAGCCGCGATCCGCTTGGCCGTGGTGAAATCGGCGTTGCGCAGCGCCAGGCGTACGTTCGGCAACCGGTTGAGCGCGAACTCGATCTCGCGCTCGATGATGGCGCCGTTGGCGATGCGTCCCACGGTCGGAACGCCGCGGACGATCTTGGCCGCCTCGCCCTCGGCCTGGAAGCCGGAGATCGCGAGCGAACCCTGCGCCACCGCATAGACATTGCCGTCGGCGCCCAGCAGGGGGGTCACGAGCAGGGTGCCGCCCTGGAGATTCTTGGCGTCGCCGAGCGCGGAGACGGTGACGTCCATGCGCGTGCCCTGGGTGGCGAAGGCCGGCAGGTTGCCTGTGACCATCACTGCGGCGACGTTGCCGGTGCGGATGGTGGCGCCGCGAATGTTGACCCCCATGCGCTCGAGCATCGCTTGCAGCGATTGCTTGGTGAAGGGGATGTTGTTGAGCGTGTCGCCGGTGCCGTTGAGGCCGACGACGAGGCCGTAGCCGATGAGCTGGTTTTGCCGCACGCCTTCGATGTTGGCGAGATCCTTGATGCGCGAGGTCGCAGCCGCTGACGTGACCGAGAGCGCCAGCGCTGACAGCGCGGCGCAGGCCACCACCCCAACAATCCTCACCCAACGAACGCCTGGCATCCTCTGCTCCCCAAGGCTCCTAGAAAGGCTCCTCAAATCGGACGGACCTGCACGACACTCCCATGACGAGCTGGTCCGGCGCTTTCCTTGCGAGCGCTGTGCCAATCCGGGGCTTCCGGATAGGTCGCTGAATAGGTTGAATAAATCTGTTTGGACCGATGTCAGCCGGTGTTGTGCCTGAGGAGCGAAACTGCCGCCTGTCGGCAGATTTTGCCGGGCTGTTTACGCGCCGTTAACCATAAGACGGCGAAGGTGAGAGCATCGATCATCCGGATTCTTCCGATGCGCATCTACGGACCGAACGGCACCACGCTTGGAGCGCCGGCCAGTCAGGCCAGGCGGACGGGCACCGGCACCTTCGTGCTGCCCGACACCTCATTGGCGCAGGAGATGCGGAGCGCCTCCGCGCCGAAGGCCACCGCCAACATCGATGCGCTGCTGGCATTGCAGGGCGTCGAGGAGGATCCGGTCGAGCGCCGCAAGCGCTCGGTCGCCCGCGGCAGGACTGCACTCGACGTGCTCGACGATCTCAAGATGGGACTGCTGTCCGGCAATCTCGATGCGTCGACCGTGATGCGCCTGCGGGACGCTGCGGCGGACCTGAAATCGTCCTCGGGAGATCCAGGTCTCGATACGGTGCTTTCCGAGATCGAGCTGCGCGTCGAGGTCGAGCTCGCCAAGGCCGGGCAGGCTTGATAGTCATCCGTATCTCACGGTGACGGGTCTGCTCCTCGTCCCGTTACGCCGCTTCCGCCTTCTGCTGCGCGTCATAGCGACGCTGGGCAGCGAGCACGTCTTTCAGGTTCTGCTCGGCCCAATCGCGCAGAGGATCGACCGCCGCGGCCAGCGTCAGACCGAGCTGCGTGATCGAATACTCCACCGTCACGGGCACGGTCGCGATGGCATGGCGCCTGATCAGGCCGTCGCGTTCTAGGGACTTGAGGACCTGGCTCAGCATCTTCTGCGAGATGCCTTCAATCGTGCGGCGCAACTGATTGAAGCGCATCGGCTCCTCGCGCAGCAACAGGAGGATCAGCACCGCCCATTTGTCGCCGACGCGATCGAGGATCTGACGGGTGGGGCAGTTCGCTGCATAGACGTCCGGTTTCATCGTCGGTCCTCATTTCCGCCGCTGGCGGTGCGCACGCCAGCTGTGCGTGATCGGTTGCGCGTCCAGGTTACCGTTGCGTAATCAGGTAAGCACAAAGTGCTCTCTTAACACCAGCATTCTTTGCGATATCTAGTCACCATTGGTTACTATAGAGCAAAGGAGCCTTCCATGAAAATCGCAGTCGCCGGCGCTTCGGGCCGGGCCGGGTCGGAGATCACCAGGGAACTATCCCGCCGCGGCCACGCCGTCACAGCCATCGCCCGGAACCCCGAGAAGATCGCAGCCCTCCCCAACGTCACCCCGACCAAGGGGGATGTGCTCGACCAGGCCGGCCTCGCCAAGCTGTGGGCCGGGCACGACGTCGCCGTCAGTTCCGTGCACTTCCTGGTCAGTGACCCACTCAAGCTGATCGGTGCGGCGAAGGACTCCAAGGTCGGTCGTTATCTCGTGGTCGGCGGCGCTGGCAGCCTCGAGGTTGCCCCTGGTGTGAAGCTGGTCACAACTCCCAATTTCCCTGCCGAATATAAGGCTGAGGCGGAGGCGGGCTCGGCCTTCCTCGACCTGCTGCGGCAGGAAAAGCACCTGAATTGGACTTTCATCTCGCCGTCGGCCTTGTTCGTCGAGGGGGAACGCACGGGCAAGTTCCGGCTTGGGGCCGACCAGCTTCTCGCAGATGCGAACGGCAGGAGCTGGATCACCTTCGCCGACTACGCCATCGCGCTCGCCGACGAGATCGAACGGCCCGCCCATCCGAAGCAGCGCTTCACGGTCGGCTATTAAGCGGTCGACCCGCCTCCGAGCCCTCAAGGATAAACCTTCCTGTGCAAGGGCTTGGAGGCGACGACTGGCGCGGCAGGGAAATATTGTCTGTCACGGGAGGCCACTATATAACCGCCGGCTCAACGGACCCCGTTCCGTTCCCGAGTCGTTGCTTAAGAAGATAGGCCTCCCTTGGAAAAGTTGAAAAACTACCGACCGACCGACAAAGAGCCTTTCATGAACGACCGGCAGAAGGAGTACTTCCGTTTGAAGCTCCTCGCCTGGAAGGATGAGATCCTCAAAGAGTCCAAGCTCACCCTGCAAGCTTTGCAGGAGGAGAACGTGAACCACCCCGATCTCGCCGATCGGGCATCGTCCGAAACTGACCGTGCCATCGAACTCCGCGCCCGCGACCGCCAGCGCAAGTTGATCGCCAAGATCGACGCCGCGCTCCAGCGCATCGAGGACAACACCTACGGTTATTGCGAGGAGACCGGCGAGCCGATCTCGTTGAAGAGGCTCGAAGCCCGGCCCATCGCGACGCTCTCGGTGGAAGCGCAGGAGCGCCACGAAAAACGCGAGAAGGTTTATCGCGACGAATAGAGCCCGAGCCGCCAAGTGCGGCTCTTTGTTTTTGCGACGCAAGGTGCCGTTCGGCGCCGCGACCACTATTTTGCCCGTCGCCTGCAGCCGTGTGCGGCAACGAGCAGGCGTGATCGCGAAAAGTGAATCACGATCAATGGGCTATACTCGTTCTCTCCGAGCTCACGTGAGTTCGGATGAGATACAGCCTTCACTTCAGGTGGGGCGAGTTTTGCGAGTCGCGTCAACGACATCGGCTCGAATGGTGAGACGCCGATCCAGCTGCATCCAGCATCGCTGCCATCAGGTCTGCCGCGCCGCCAGGAGGCGCGCATCACCATAAAGCCTGGACCAGCTCAATATTTCCTTAAATGCCGGCAGGAGGCCGTAAGCCGCATCGGTCAGCTCGTACGCGACCCTCAAGGGTTTCTCCGCGAGGACGATGCGCGATACGAGGCCATCCTGCTCGAGCTCGCGAAGCTGCGTGGTCAGCATGTGCTGGGTGATGCCGCCGATCGATCGCCGCAAGGCACCGAAGCGAACCGCACCGTTCATCAGCGTAAACAGAATCTCCAGTTTCCACTTGCCGCCGAGGGCGTGGATGGCCCGCTTGAAGTCGCCGAGCAGGGCAGGATCCGGGCTGCAATCGCAGTCGCCGTCGCAGTTGGTGGTCAGGTTTTCCATACCGGTCTCGAAATCCATTCTACTTGTCCCCTTGGAGATAGTGACCAGATGCCGCCTTGAGCAGGGCCGCGGCGGGATCGATCCGCCGGCCCCCGCATCGAGGGGAATTTGGCAATGAGCACTGTTCTGGTCACCGGCGGGTCGGGCTTCGTCGGTATTCATGTCGTCCTGCAACTTCTGGCCGCGGGCCATGCCGTGCGGACGACGGTACGCCGGCCTGATCGTCGGGACGACGTGCTGGCGATGCTGAGCGAGGGCGGGGCGGCTTCCCCGGAAACTGTGACCTTCTTCACGGCGGACCTCACGGCCGACGCGGGCTGGCGCGAGGCGATCGCCGGGTGCGACTACGTCCTGCACGTCGCCTCGCCGCTGTCGACCAGCGTGCCCAACGATGAGAACGAGATGATCGTCCCGGCCCGCGACGGCACGCTGCGGGTGCTGCGTGCCGCCCGCGAGGCCGGCGTCAGGCGCGTCGTCATCACCTCATCGCTGGGCGCGATCAGCTACGGCCATCAGCCGCGTGAAAAGCCGTTCGACGAGACCGACTGGACCAATCTCGATGGTGCCGACGTGCAGCCCTACATCAAATCCAAGGCGCTGGCCGAGCGGGCGGCCTGGGATTTCATCGCGCGCGAGGGCAATGGCCTCGAACTGTCGGTGGTCAATCCCGCCGGCATTTTTGGTCCCGTGGTGGGACCGGACTTCTCCGGCTCGATCGAGATCGTCAAATCGCTGCTCGACGGCGCCATGCCGGCGGTGCCGCGGGTTTATTTCGGCGTGGTCGACGTGCGCGATGTCGCCGATCTGCACCTGCGGGCGATGACGGCGCCCGAGGCCAAGGGCGAGCGCTTCATCGCGGTCTCCGGTGAAACGATGTCGATCCTCGACATCGCACACCTGCTGCGGCGGGAACTCGGGCCGTCTGCACGCCGGGTTCCCCGGCTTCAGGCACCCGACTGGCTGGTGCGACTGGCCGCGACCCGGATTCCCCTGCTGCGTGCGGTCGTGCCGATGCTCGGCAGGGTGCGGCATTCCACCAGCGCCAAAGCGAGGTCGCTGCTCGGCTGGGAGCCCCGTTCCAACCACGAGGCAATCCTTGCGACCGCCGAGAGCCTGATCCGGCTCGGCCTGGTCACGGCGTGAGGTTGCCCCTGGCTTGTCACGCGCGGGCCGGGATGCTCAAGTGCCGCCTTCGAATGCGTAGCGTGGGAGGCGGCGCCGATGGACAGGATTCTCCAAGCCGCAAAGGCGATCGCGCTGGCGCGGCGCAATCATGCGCCGCTTGCGACGCTGGAGCGCCCTCCGGCCGATGAAGCCGAGGGCTATCAAGTCCAGCGCGGCGTGCACGATCTCCTGCTGCCGCATCTCGGCCCGCTCGTCGGCTACAAGATCGGCTGCACCAGCCAGGTGATGCAGGAGTATATCGGCATCCCGCACCCCTGCGGCGGCGGCGTGTTCCAGAAGGGCGTCCATGACAGCGGCGCCAAGCTCGCCACCTCCAATTATGTCCGGGTCGGTGTCGAATGCGAGATCGCGGTGCGGCTCAAGCGCGACCTCGCCGCCGGCGAGGCGCCGTTCACGGCCGAATGGGTCGGCGAAGCCGTCGAGGCCTATCATCCCGCGATCGAGATCGTCGACGATCGCTACGTGAAGTGGGAAACGATGGGCGCTCCCACCTTGATCGCCGACGATTTCTTCGCCGCCGGCTGCGTGCTGGGACCTTCGGTGCCGCGCTCGTCGGTTCCGGACCTGAAGGCGGTCAAGGGCCGCGCCATCGTCAACGGCGAGGAGGTGAGCCAGGGTACCGGCGCCGACGTGCTCGGCCATCCCCACAACGCCCTCGCCTGGCTCGCCAATCATCTCGCTGCCGAGGGCAAGGGACTGCATGCGGGGCAGCTCGTGCTGACGGGCAGCCTGGTCAAGACGCTGTGGCTGAAAGCCGGCGACAAGGTGCGGATGAAGCTGGACGGGCTCGGCGCGGTGGAGGCGGAGTTTACGTAGCCCTTCCGTGCCGTCATCGCGCGCGAAGCGATCCAGAATCTCTCCGCGGTGGCAGTTTGGATCGCCCGCAATGACGCGGGTTTGAGACGGCGGCATCGCAATAGATGCGCGGACCCGACACGCTGCACGCAAGTGCCCGTTTGCCAAAATACGTGCGGCCCTCGCCAGGGGAGCTAGCGAGGGCCGCGTAGTACATCGTCGCTCGCGCCTAGGTTCGCGAACACGATGTGGGAGCTCTTGAAGAAGGTTAGAAGGGCAGCAGCACGTCCATGACCTGCTGGCCGTAGCGCGGTTGCTGCACGTCGGTGATCTGGCCGCGGCCGCCATAGGCGATGCGGGCCTGGGCAATCTTGGTGGAGTCGATGGTGTTGTCGCTCTGGATGTCCTCGGGGCGCACGATGCCGGCCACGATCAGCTCGCGAATCTCGAAGTTGACGCGGATCTCCTGCTTGCCTTCGACGACCAGGTTGCCGTTCGGCAGCACCTGGGTCACCACGGCGGCGACGTTGGTTTGCAGGGCTTCCTTGCGGTCGACGCTGCCCTTGCCCTCGCTTGTCGAGGTCGAGTCGGCGGTCAGGATACGGCCGGGCAGGATCTTGTTGGCCTGGGTGATTGTTTGGGCACCAATGAAGTTGGTGATTCCTGAATCTTCCTTGTTGGTGCGGCTGCGCGAAGTATCGTTCTCGATGTTGGCCTTATCCGTGATGTTCACGGTCACGGTCAGGAGGTCGCCGACCTGGCGGGCGCGCTGGTCCTTGAAGAAGGCGCGGCTGCCGTTGCGCCACAGCGAGTTCGGATTGTAGGAGGCAACTTCCGGCTTCGGCATCGGCATCTGCACCGGCTTGTAGCCGGGCTGCGTCGTCGGATTGTCGATCGCCGACAGCTTCGGCTGCTCGCCGATCTGCGACAGGCGGTCGATCGAGGAGCAGCCGCTCGCCAGCGTACAAGTTGCCAGCAGCAGGGCAGAGATCGCGATGCGACGAAGGCGGAAAGCCGAACTGAACGTGGACATGACTTACTCTGACTTGGCTGGAGCTTGCGAGAGGCGAACTTGCGGAATCTGGGCCTGCGGGATCTGTGCCTGGGCGATCTGGGCCGCAGACGCGGGTGTCTGGATCAGGCTCTGCGCCAGGGCTGCGGCCGGCGGCACGTCGTCACGCTTGATCGACGAGGTCTGCTCGACCGCAGGCGTCATCGGTGCGGACTGACTTGCGCCCTGGACCGTCACCTGGCCGCGGCCGGTGATGACGCCGGTCAGCGTGCGCTTGGACTGTAAATTCAGCACGCTGACGGTGTCGCCCTCGGCGCCGTTCTCGATCGCCTTGCCGCGCGTGGTGAGATAGAGGCCGGGCACCTGGTAGATGATGGTGACGGCCTGGTCGCGCAGCACGAAGTCGGGCTTGACGATGTCGGCCATGCGGAGCGGCGTGCCTGCGCGCATCGGCCGGCGCAGCTGCATGCCGATGCTGCGGTCGCGCGCCGCCGGTTCCCCGGTGACCTCGGCCTTCGGCCGGCGCTCCAGCGAGACGTCGGAGGATTTCAGAAGCTCGGCGCGGTCGATGTCGCGGGTCAGCACGGCCACTTCAACCGTCTCGATCGCAGTGCCGGTGAAGCGCAGCTTGGTCGGCGCAGAGTTGCTGTCGTTGGCAATCTCGAAGGCGATGTCGAAGCGGCCGCTGCGGGCGTCGTAGCGGGTTGCGACCGGCTCGAGCGCGCCGGTGTTGGAGGCATCGAGCCGCATCTCGGCGACGCCGCGGTCGAACGTGACGGTGATGTTGGCGGCTTCTCCGAGCCCGAAGCGGCGCTCGAGTGCAGCGGTGACCGCGTTCTGGATATCCTTGCTCGCGAGTGTGCGGGCGAGGCGGGTGACCTGGACCTCCTTGAGATCGGAGGTCATGACGCCGATCACCTGTTTTGCCCGCAGCACCGAGAGCACTTGGCCGACCGTCAGCGTGCCGGTGGTGCCGAGATCGGGCGAGCGGTAGACCGGAATCGACGCGGCTGATCCGGCATTGTCGATGAGATCGCCGATCCGCACCACGTCCGAGGTGACGGTGACGCTTGCGCGCAGCGTCGGTGGCGGGATGAATTCGTCGGCGGCCACTGCCGGCAATGCCAGCGCGAGAAGGGTGGAGATCGAGGCGAGCGTGGTGCGGATCATCGTCATCACCTCAGCGGAACAGCGCCGTGGTCGACTGCATCATCTGGTCGGCCGCGCTGATGACCTTGGCGTTCATCTCGTAGGCGCGCTGCGCGGCGATCAGATCGCTCATCTCCGAGACGACGTCGATATTGGCCTGCTCCAGGCTGCCCTGTGTGAGCTTGCCGTAGCCCTCGGAGTTGGCGGTGCCGTCCTGCGGCGCGCCGGAGGAGGGGGTTTCGATGAATTGGTTGTTGCCGACGGGCTGAAGGCCCGCCTTGTTGATGAAGCGGGTGACGCCGATCTGGCCGATGATCGACGATGTCGTTGAACCCGGTAGCGTCACCGAGACCTGGCCCTGCTCGCTGACGGAGATCCCCGAGGCGTTGTTCGGAATGGTGATGGTCGGCTGCACCGGGTTGCCCTGTGCGGTGACGACGCGGCCCTGATTGTCCATCTGGAAGGTGCCGTCGCGGGTGTACTGGTAGGTCCCGTCGGGCATCAGGATCTTGAAGAATCCCTCGCCCGAGATCGCGAGATCGAGATCGTTGCCGGTCTGCGAGAGCGTTCCCTGCGTCATGCTGCGCGGGGTGCCGACGGTCTTGACGCCGCCGCCGATATCGACGCCGACCGGCAGGATGGTGCCCTGGTCGGACGACTGGGCGCCAACGCGGCGGACGTGCTCATAGATCAGGTCCTGGAACGCCGCGGTCTGCTTCTTGAAGCCGGTGGTGCGCAGGTTGGCGATGTTGTTGGAGATTACCTGAACGTTGAGTTCCTGTGCCGCCATTCCGGTCGCAGCGGTGTGAAGCGCCTGCATGTCAGTTCTCCTTCAATCAGGCCGGAACGTCGGCGAGCTTGTCGATCGCCGATTTGTGCAGGTCGCTCTGCTGCTGGAGCAGGCTGGCGATCGCGGTGTAGCTGCGCATCACCTCGACCATGCGGGTCATCTCGCCGACCGCATTCACGTTCGACTTCTCGACGTAGCCCTGCTGCAGGGTGGACCTGGTGTCGGGCTGCTGGTTGGCCGAGCCGGCGCCATAGAGGTTGCCGCCGAGCTTGGTCAGCTTGGCCGGATCGTCGAACGACACCATGCGGATCTTGCCGCGGATCGAGTCGGTGCGCGCCGTCCCCTCGAGCACCGTGACGGTACCGTCGGGCGCGACATTGATGTCGTGGTCGGTCGGCTGGAAGGTAATCGGGCCGGCATTGCCGAGCACGAGATTGCCGCTCGCGGTGACGAGCTGGCCGGTGCTGTTGAGCGAGAACTTGCCGTCGCGGGTATAGAGCTCGCCGCCATTGGCCTGCACCGCGAAATAGGCGGTGCCGTTGATCGCCATGTCGAGCGGGTTGTTGGTCGCCTCCATCGGCCCCTGGCCGACGTCGCGGAAGGTGCCGCGATCCTGCACATAGGAGATCCGGCGGTCGCGACCGATGAAATTGTCATGACGTGCGTTCGAGTTGAGATACTCCTCGAACAGCGAATGGTCGGCCTTGAAGCCGTTGGTGTTGGCATTGGCGACGTTGTTGGCGATGACGTCCATCTGCCGTTCCAGCGTCATCTGCCGTGACAAGCCGATCAGAAGCGCGTTCTGCATCGGAAATCTCCCCTGAGTGAGATCAGCCATCTCGCTCTCCCAAGCGTCTTGGCGGATCCCGTGAACGAGACATCAGGTTCTCCCAAACCGTGAGGTCTCGGCCTTCTCCCAGCGAAAGCCGTGCCAACTCAAAAAACCAAGTAGTTTCAGCTTGTTGTCGATTTTTGATGGGCGCGGGAGGGCGGCAGAAAGGTTCTGTTAGCCATGTTTGCCCGGCAGATTTTTCCTAGCGGAGGCCCAATCGAAAGGTTCCGTTAACCATTATTACCGTAGCGTTTGCGCATAAGAGGAGCGCATTGCGCTGGGGCATTTGTATCGCGTCACTGTCTGCCAGGAGACTTCGCTCTTTCGACCCCTTTGAGAGATGAACGAGCGCGGCAATCATGGCAGAGAATGAGGAAGGCGGCGCAGCCGCCGACGGCACGGAAGCCGCTCCGCCGAAGAACAAGCTCAAGCTCATCATCATGGCCGTCGGTCTGCTCGCCGTCCTCGGAGGCGGTGCGGCGACCTGGTTCTTCTTCTTCCGTCACGGCGAGGGCGAGCACCATGCCGAGGCCGCGCCGCCGCCGAAGCCGCCGGCCTTTGTCGACGTCCCCGACCTGATGGTCAACCTCGCCGGCTCGCCCGGCGAGCGCGTGCAATATCTGCGGCTGAAGATCGTGCTGGAGCTGAAGGAAGAGAAGCAGATCGAGGCGATCAAGCCGACGATGCCGCGCGTCACCGACATCTTCCAGACCTATGTGCGCGAACTGCGCCCCTCCGACCTCAACGGCTCCGCCGGCATCTTCCGCCTCAAGGAGGAGCTGACCAAGCGCGTCAACGCGGCGGTCGCCCCGATCCAGGTCAGCGCGGTGCTGTTCAAGGAAGTCGTGGTCCAGTGAGCATGGCGGACTAGGGATCATGGCGGGCAACGACCAGGTCGACCAGGATGCAATTGCCGCCCAGTGGGAGGCCTCGCTCGATTCCGAGGATCCCGCCGAGGCCGCGAAGGCTGCCGCCGAGAACGAGCTGTCGGAAACCATGGCGCTGCAATGGGCGGCCATGGTCGAGGACGGCAGCCGCGATCTCGGCACCGGCAAGAACTCCGGCGAGCGGGTGCTGTCGCAGGAGGAGATCGACAATCTCCTCGGCTTCACTGTCGGCGACGTCACGCTCGACGACCATTCCGGCATTCGCGCGATCATCGATTCGGCGATGGTCTCCTACGAGCGTCTGCCGATGCTCGAAATCGTCTTCGACCGCCTGGTGCGGCTGATGACGACGTCTTTGCGCAACTTCACCTCGGACAACGTCGAAGTCTCGCTCGACCGCATTACCTCGGTGCGCTTCGGCGACTACATGAATTCGATCCCGCTGCCCGCCGTCCTCACTGTCTTCAAGGCCGAGGAGTGGGAGAACTTCGGCATGGCGACGGTCGATTCCAACCTGATCTATTCGATGATCGACGTGCTGCTCGGCGGCCGCCGCGGCACCAGCCAGCTCCGCATCGAGGGCCGGCCCTACACCACGATCGAGACCGAGCTGGTCAAGCGGCTGGTCGAGGTGGTGCTGGCCGATGCCGAGCAGGCATTCCGGCCGCTGTCGCCGGTGACCTTCACGATCGACCGGCTCGAGACCAACCCGCGTTTCGCCGCGATAAGCCGTCCCGCCAACGCCGCGATCCTGGTCCGCCTGCGCATCGACATGGAAGACCGCGGCGGCAATATCGAGCTGCTGCTGCCTTACGCGACCATCGAGCCGATCCGGGGCGTCCTGCTCCAGATGTTCATGGGCGAAAAGTTCGGCCGCGACCCGGTCTGGGAGGGCCATTTCGCCACCGAGATCGTGCAGGCCGAGATCGCCGTCGATGCGGTGCTCTATGAGGCCGACATTCCGCTCAAGCAGCTGATGCGGCTCAAGGTCGGCGACACGCTGCCGTTGGACATGCGCGCCGACGCCAACGTCACCGTGCGCTGCGGCGACGTCACGCTGACCGAGGGGCGGATGGGCCGGGTCGGCGACCGCGTCGCGATCCGCGTGACGAAACCCTTGCGCAAGCCAAGTACGACACTTGCGATGTTCGAGAAGGTCGACGAGCAGAACAAGATGATGGAGGCCCCATGAACCACTCCCTGGGAATGGCGATCGAGACGCTGGTGGCTATCCTGCTGATGCTGACGATCGTCTACTGCGTCATGCTCAACAAAAGGCTGACGCGACTGAAGGCGGACGAGCATTCGCTGAAGGCGGTCATCGGCGAGCTGATCACAGCGACGGAGATCGCCGAGCGCGCGATCGGCGGGCTGAAGCTCGCCGTGCGCGACGTCAACGAGAACCTGGGCAGCCAGCTCGCCGCCGCGACGCAGATGTCGGATCAGCTCTACAAGCAGCTTGGCGAGGCCGACAATGTGGTGCGGCGCCTGTCCAAGATCGCGAGCGCCGCGCGTCCGGTGACAAACCCCGAGACTGTTGCTGCGCCTGCGGCCAAGCCCTCGTCGGCAAAAGCGGTCGCGGCGGCGGCCGAAGCCTTTTCCGAGCGCCGACGATCCAACGGCCTTGCCGCATGAAGCCCGGGCATGAAGTCCTTTCGTAACATCCGCGTCATTCCGGTCGTCCTGGTCGCCGTCGCAGGCCTTGCCACGCTGAAGGTGGCGGGCCTCGCGATCAACGGCGGCTACGTCTTCGAGTACAAGCCGAACCAGGGCAAGAAATCCTGGGCGGAGGAGAACCTGAATTTCCCGACCGGCCGCGAGGACTCCGACATCACCGGCTCGACCCATGGTGCGCCGAAGGAGGCGCCGAAGCCTGCCGCGCCCGAGACCAAGCCCGAGGGCACCGTGGTCAAGATCGAGGAAGGCCAGCCGCAAGTTTCGGCCTCGGAGCGTGCGATCCTGGAACGGTTGCAGGCGCGGCGGCAGGAGATCGAGGCTCGCCAGCGCGAGATCGACATTCGCGAAAGCCTGCTCAAGTCGGCCGAGAAGCGCATCGAGAACAAGGTCGAGGAGATGAAGGCGGTGGAAACCCGCATCTCCGCAACGCAGGCCGAGCAGAAGGCCGCCGAAGCCCAGCGCATGAAGGGCCTCGTGACCATGTACGAGGGGATGAAGCCCAAGGATGCCGCGCGGGTGTTCGACCGGCTCGAGATGGGCGTGCTGATCGAGATCGCCTCGGCCATCGCGCCACGCAAGATGTCGGACATCCTGGGGCTGATGTCGTCGGAGGCCGCCGAGCGGCTGACCGTCGAGATGGCCCGCCGCGCCAATGGCGGCGGCGATCAGTCGGCCTCGGCCGGCGATCTTCCCAAGATCGAGGGCAAGCCGACGCAAAAGCCGAATTGATGGCTCGCGGCGAAGCGTGCTTGCGCGTTGCCGCGTGGTCGTTCAGTTGGAGTTTGGCAAGGTCCTAGCGTGCTAGTTTGCCAAGGCCTGCTGCGCCCCGACAACAGACGGGCGCAACTGCTTATGCACCCCGGGAAAGGGTATCGACCTGCTGCTTGATCAGCGCTGCCTTCGTGACGCGAGTACAGCTGCAGGGTGCTGTGGCAACAGGAGCATTCATACGTCTTCAGGGCATATCCTCTGGCGATCGGAACGATCGCTACGACCGCTCTTGCGCTGCTACACACAATGCAACCGGCTTCTCCGCTCGTTGATTACCCCCAAAGCTAACCAATGCGATTCGCATCGCCGAGACATCTGATTCAGAGTCGCGCGCGAACCGCAACGCCCCGAAGGTTGTGCGTGCGCTCTCTCTCGGCAACTCGTCAAGGCGGCGGATCAAACTCCCGTGCCGGATGAAGTCGAAACTGGCGGCATCCTCTGGGACTGCGATGAGTTGACGCGCGCAGGTGTGAAGTGGCGTACAGTGGCGCTCAAGGCACGGTCCTACGCTTTGGCCATCCGCAATCGGCAGCGCAGGAGGAGGCCATGAACTACTCGTCCGCAGCAGCGTGCGTCATCGACGCCGTCAACCGGCTGCTCATCGCGGCGATGACATCCGCATGGATCTCCGCCCTCAACCATCAGCATGCCGCGCCGCCGGAAGGCGACGGCGGTGACGATGATCAATCTTCTCTCGACGAAGCAAGCTCCTCGGCGCCGGAAAGCGCCGGCAAGCAAACATTGAAGACGCCATCGGCTCGAGGCTGTCACACGATCAGATCGTGCGACACATGGCCGTGAGCTGTACTCGCCCCATGAAGATGATCGATATTGGGCGGCGATGTTTCAGCCATGAACGCCGCCTCGGACCCATGCAATTCCCCGGCCTGGTCGTGATGACCGACGAAGTCTGAGAGATGATCCAGCACCGTGCTGTGCTGTGAGCCCTGCGAAGCATCATCCTTGAAATGAAATGACTCGCCCAACGGTAGCGTCTCGCCTGCAAGCGTATGGCTGGCACCTCCGGTCGATGACTTCACAAGGCTTGGATTGGACGTCGTGTCTGCCGTTTCATCGCTGCTGCGACCGTGGGCACGAGGCGCGCCCGCCTGGTAGGCGATTCCCGGTGGCGGGACGTCGTGGCTTCCGGCCTCGCTCCCCAGCGCAAGTCCGTGCCCGACGTGCTGTTCGGCGACAACGTGGCCAAAATTCAGCGCAGAGATCGCGATGTCAGCCAGCTGGCCGCTGCCGGCAACCGCGCCGTCCTTGCCAGCCGTCGAGGCTGTGTCGAGTACCGTCAAGTGGTCGAAGACGAAGTGGACATCCGCCGGTGCGGCGGTATGTTGCGAGATCGCAGACAGGCCGCTGGCCGAGGCCGTTGCCGGATCAGTGTGCTGCGCTTCGGTCGTTGGCGTTTGCACCGCGGCTGAACTGGAGAGGCTCGAATATTCAGTTTGTTCGATCATGTCCCAGCTTGGGTCCAGGCTGTGGGCCGGCTCGCTTGCCTCAATGGGCAAACTCGCGTCGGCAAGGAGCGTGCTGGCGCCGGTTCCCGAATCGGACGAGGTCCCGGATATGTCGGTCATCACAGCAGCCGCATCACTCTGCACGGTTGCGGTGGGGTCGATGAGCTCGCTGGCAGCCGCCATGACAGGTGGTGCCGCCGGCGCCAGGATGAAGTCCGACGCGTCGATGGTTGCGATGCCCTGCAAATGGATTTCGAGCAGACTGGAATCGCCGACGTGCAGGGTCTGGTCCGTTGGATTGACGTACACGATCGTTTCATTCGCCGCGCTGTCATAGAACCAGGCAATCGTATGTGCCGGCACCGCGGTGCTGGTTGAGCTCAACGCCAGGATGGCGAACCCGAGCGCGCCAAACGCGGTCAAGTCGATCTTGTCCGCTCCCGATGCGAAGTCGGTGATGGTGTCGAATTGGTTTGTGTTGGAATCCGCGACGAACAAATAAGCGAAACGGTCGTTCCCATTGCTGCCAGTGAGCTGGTCCGCACCAAATCCACCGGTTATGGTGTCGGCGCCGTTGTTGCCGTTGATTGTATCGTTGCCCGAGCCGCCGAAGATCGTGTCGTCCCCATCGTTGCCTTTGATGGTGTCATTGCCTGATCCGCTGTAGAGAACGTCGCCTTTGCCGGTGCCGTTAACGACATCGCTGCCGGCTCCCGCGTAGATGATCTGACCTGTGTCGCCGCCGCCCGCGATGGTTTCGCTTCCCGGCGTTCCATACACGTAGGGAGGATCGGAAATCACGGCGGATCCGGTAGCCAAATTATCGAAATCGTTGGGATCTGCGTCGCTGGCACCATGAATGGCGATGGTCACCGCCTGCGTCGTGCCATCGATCGAAGTCACGGTGAAAGTGTCGGTCAACGTGTCACCGGGCTCGAGTGCCTGAACCACGCTATTGTTGTTGTCGAGCGTGTAAGTCCATACGCCGCTCGCGGTCATCGTGAAGGTGCCGTATCCGTCGTCGCTGGCCGTCGGCGAAGAGACCGCGGTGAAAGTATTCGGCGAGTTATCGACGTCTGTATCGGTGAGCGTGCCGGTCGCGATGGGGGTGCCGGGTGAGAAAGTTCCTGCCTCGTTCACCGAGCCGGTCGTGGCGCCGGAAATGATGGCTGCGTCATTGGTGCCGTTGATGGTGACCGTTACCACCTGCGGCGTGCCGTCGACGGTTGTCACCGTAAAACTGTCGGTGAGCGTGTCGCGGACATTGAGTGCCTGCACCGCGCCACTGGCGTTGTCCAGCGTGTAGGTCCACACGCCGGCGGCGGTTATCGTAAAAGTGCCATAACCGCTGATGCTGGCCTTGGGCGACGTTACTGCCGTGAAGGTATTGGAAGGATTATCGAGGTCAGCCGCGAGGAGCGTGCCGCTTGCGCTCGGAGCGCCGGGTGTCGCATTGGAAACGCCTCCGGCTTCGGTCACCGAGCCGGTGGTCATGCCGGAAATGACGGCAGCGTCGTTGGTGCCGTGGATGGTGACCGTCACCACTTGAGCGGTGCCGTCCAGCGTGGTCACCGTAAAACTGTCGGTCAGTATCTCGTCTGCATTGAGCGCCTGCACTGCCCCGTTGACGTTGTCGAGCGTATAGATCCACACGCCCGCTGCCGTCATGGTGAAAGTGCCATAGCCCGCCTCGCTTGCCTTGGGCAAGCTGACGGGCGTAAAGGTGTTTGCGGTGGTGTCGACGTCAACGTCGGTGAGCGTGCCAGTCGTGGTCGGCGTGCCGGGGTTTGCATTGGCGGTGCCGCCAGCTTCGATCACGGTGCCGGTCGTCTCGCCGGAGATGATCGCCGCGTCGCTGGTCCCGTGGATGGTGATTGTCACCACCTGGGGGGTGCCTCCGATGGAGGTCACCGTAAAGCTGTCGGTCAGCGTCTCGCCGGCATTGAGTGCCTGTACGGCCGCATTGGCGTTGTCCAAAGTGTAGCTCCACACGCCGGCAGCGGTCATCGTGAAGGTACCATAGCCATTGGTGCTCGCGGTTGGCGAGCTCACGGCGGTGAACGTATTGGGCGGATCGTCGACATCGTTGTCGGTGAGGGTGCCGGTCGCCAGCGGCATGCCGGGCGTTCCGTTGGCGATGCCGCCAGCCTCGATGGTCGAGCCGGTCGTGGTGCCAGCGATGATTGCGGCGTCGTTGACACCGTTAATGATGACCGTAAACGTCTGATTGACAGAGGTTAGTCCGTCGGAGGCAGTGATGACGAAGCCCTCCGTCGTGGGCGCCTTCAGCGCGTTGATTGCTGCGCTGTCAGGCACGAACGTGTAGGCGCCGCTCGTGCTGTTGACGTAGAGCACCCCGTAGGGGCTCGCCTTCGACAGATCGTACGTCACTCCGCCCACGACCGTATTGCCAGGATTTGCCCCGACGACGCCGAAGCTCAGCTGGCCACCGCCGCTGGTGCTACTGGCACTGAAGGTTCCCGTCGTCGCCGTGAATGTGTCAAACACGACCGTGTCGAGCTCGGTTGGCCCAGCCCCGGTGCTGAGAATCGGCGGTACAGGGTCCACCAGCGCGAAAGTGATGAGTGGCGACGTGTTCGGCAAGATCTGCAGCGCGGGCGCCTCCGGCTGAATGAAATTGATCGGCTGCAGTGGCTGGGATTTGACGAAGAAAGGCGTGCTCGAGCCACGCGGCCCTTGTTCTCCTAGATTGGCGAGCACGTCCTGTTGCGCGGCACGCAGCTCCTCCATGCGACCAGCTGTGTTCGCGACCTGATTGACACTGATCGTCGATCCCACCTTCTTGAGGACGATTGTCTCGCCGGGATCTTCGACGATGATGTGTCGCGGGATCCGCTCCTTGGTCACGAGCTCAAATGCACCGTGCGCAAGGTCCTTGTAGGTGATGGAGTCGTCATCCAGAAATGTGACATCCGGATCTGCGGCTTCGGCATCTTGCGCGACCGAGAAGGTCAATGCCGCAAGCGTCAGCATCCCAAAACCGCCAGCGTGGCTCCTGGTGCGAATGCCAGCGATTGGCGTATTCAGCTGGAGCGATCCGGCTTCCGTCAGCCGGCCGGGTGCGAAACTGAAGCTCCCACGGGTCACGTCGAACAGGGCTGTCGGTGTCCTGCCTTCGACTGCGAAGATGAATTCGCTCAGCGCTACGTGAGCGTCGCAGAAGATGTTGAACAGAGTGCCGTCGATGAAGTGCAGCGTGATCTGTCCGTCGGCATCGGTCTCCAGCACGTCTCCGCGGCAGATAGGCGCACCGGCTACCGCCTGTGCGGCGACGCCGCTCGCCTGGGTGAGCGCAACGCAGCCGGTCACTGTATGAATATGGCCGATGCGTTCGACGGGCAGGGCCGTGTGAGCCCCGGTGCCAACCTGGATGTCGGATGTAGCTAACATGGCTCAAACCTCGCCTGGGTGATCGATTCAGGCTCGGCGTGCTGCCATAATATTGCTCGGGCCCTCGCCAAGGGAAAAATTTCCTGAGCGCTGGCAGCCCGAAGGCTTGCCCGCCGAAATAATCAAGTTTGATCGAGAGAGACGCATTGCGCGCGGGACGGCGCCGCGTATCCGCCATTCCGCCGTGCCCCTCCCGCCAATGTGACTAAATTGACAAACGAGTCGTATTTAATTTGTGGCGCTTCCATAGCGCTGGATATAAATTAGAATGATAAATAGAATTAAACAACACTTATTATTTATTGTGGCGGCGCTACGCGGTTCGAAAGCGGGCCACCGATAGCGAGATCTTCTCAGAAAGGGGGGATCATGTGCAGACCAGCAATAGCGACTTTGGCGACCTACGTTGTTTTGGCGCTTACCAATTTCTCGCCGAGCGTGGTTCGAGCGCAAACCGATTCCGCCAAACTTGCCGTCGCGAGCACGCCGTCAAAACCGATCGGGAAGGTGACGGCGGTCACAGGCTCGGTCACGATCGAACATGTGGGGGCAGTGGTCGTTCAGGCCAATGTCTCGAACGAGCCCGACCGGGCAAAGACGGGTGATCCCGTATATCTTGGCGATGTCGTGCTGACCGGGGCCGACGGTCGCGTCGGGATCAACTTTACCGACGGAACCTCGTTCAACCTGTCGAGCAACGCCCGTATGGCGTTGGATCATTATGTGTATGAGCCGGAGGGCAAGGCCAATGCGACTCTATTCAGTCTCGCCAAAGGAACGTTCACTTTTGTTGCGGGCAATGTCGCAAAGACCGGGGACATGAAGGTCGACACTCCCGTCGCCACGCTGGGGATCCGGGGCACAACGCCGCATATCGAAATTTCAGATGATGGGTCAGTCAAATTTTCGACGCTGATCGAAGAGGGCAAAAGCAAGCTCCTGAAGAAGCCACGGGCTGCCGCGGCGGCGGAGCCCGATCGAAGCCGCAACCGCCGGCTCAATATCTGTCGTGGATGCTGAGAAGTTTGCTCGGCCGAACTCGCCTGTGATGCCCGCGCAAATTGGGCCGCACAGACAGACTTGGACTAGATCTGCTTCAGTCTCGGAGTCTGACGCACGGTGTGAAAATGACCGCAAGAGCCGGTGTCATCAACGCAGTGATGTTCATTCTCATCATCGTACTGTCCTGCTCGTCGAGCCTCGCGCAGAAGCCAAAGAAGAGCAGTTCGCTCAAGAATGTTGAACTGTGTAACGGCTCGGATCGCTTGTTGCCCGAAGCCCGGATCGAAGGTTGCACGGCGTTTATCGATGCCGGCGAGGGGAGCGCGAACGGCTTCGCCGTCGCCCACAACAACAGGGGCAATGCCTATAGCGCTCATGCCGATTACGAACGCGCGATCGGGGATTTCGTCGAAGCGACCAAGCTCAACCCGAATTATGCGAAAGCCTTCAATAACCTCGGCGTGGCCTATCTGAGAACGGGCGCCCTCGACCTTGCTCTCGGCGCATTTGAGGAGGCGCTCAGGCTCAATCCCAATTATGGCGCTGCTTTTGCCAACCGCGCGGCAGCCTACTTGAAGAAGAATGCGTACGAGCGTGCAGTGCACGACTATGACCAGGCAATTCGCCTTGATCCGAAGCTGGAGGCGGTGTGGAGCGGACGTTGTTGGGCCCGAGCCGTTCTGGGTGCCTTGCAGACCGCGCTGGAAGATTGCGACATGGCGCTTCGATCGGGAGCGGGCAACGCCGCGACGTACGACTCGCGCGCCCTCATAAATCTGAAAATGGGGCAATTCTCCGCAGCCGTGGACGACTACAACTCAGCGCTGCGGTTCGCGCCCAAGCTGGCGAGCGCGCTCTACGGGCGAGGGGTTGCCAGAGCCAAGCTCGGCGATACGGATGATAGCCAAAGCGATATCTTGGCGGCCAGGAGGATCGACCCTGGAATCGGCGAAGCCTTTGCCCGCTATGGGGTGCCGTGAGACCGGCCGATCGCGACAGCACCCGTTTTGCGGGTGTAACAAGGCCTTAACCATCTGCGTCTTAAATGCAATCCGGCGGATCCGCCCACGCTCGATGCGGCGGCGTGCTGCCTCCACGACAAATCAAGATCTAGCATTAACAAGTCCTTAATTGGCGAGACCTACAGTCGATGGC